>CAWEDP010000001.1:0-697627 GCA_963807925.1 uncultured Acidobacteriota bacterium
TGTCGCCGCTCACGTAAAACCGCGTAAATCTGGACCGACGCTGGGCGGCCTGTCATGAAGCCTGGGTTCACGACTTCGGCTTCGGCGACTTTTGGGCGTGCCTGGCCTTCTGCGCCTGCTCGGCTTCCCGCTTGCGATAGGACTCCCCTTCGATCGTGACGATCTCGGCGTGATGCGTGAGCCGATCGATCAAGGCGACGGCGCAGGCGGCGTTCGGAAGACCGTGTCCCATTGCTTGAAGGCTAAGTTCGTAGTGATGACCAGGGATTTCTCCTCGTAGCGACGGCTCACGACTTGGAAGAGCAGATCGGCGGCGTGCGCGTCATAAGCCAGATAGCCGACCTCGTCGATGGCGAGCAGGCTGGGGCGGAGGTAGGTGCGCAGGCGCCGCTGGAGCGCGCGTGCCGTGTCTTGGCTGGTCAGGTCGAGGATCAGATCGGCGGCCGTGACGAGGCGCGCGGAGTGGCCGGCGAGGATCGCCTGGTGGACGAGATTCTTGGCGAGCAGCGTTTTGCCCAGCCCGTGGGCCGCGACGATGATGACGTTTTCCCGTTGGGCCAGGAAGTCGAGCGTGAAGACGCGCTCGACGGTCGGGCGATGGATCTGCGTCGGCCACGTCCATTCGAAATCGGCCAGGGCTTTGAAGCGGCCGAGCCGAGCGTCGTGGAGCCGGCGCTCGACGCGCTGATGCAGGCGCGCCGTCAGCTCCGCCTGCGCGAGCTGTTCGAGGAGCACGACGGGGCTCCAGCGCTTCTGCGTGGCGCGCGCAATCGAATCGTTGAGTTCAGCGGCCGTGTGGCCGAGCCCCAGCTGGCGCAGGTGGTCACTCAGCGTCGTCGGGATCGGGTCGGGTGAGGGCATCGTAGCTCTCCAGGCGATGAGGCGTGACGTCGAGCGTGCGCACGCCGGGATGGTCCGGCAGCACGAGGCGGATCGGCGGCGGTTGTCGCCGTTGCCGGCGCCGTTGTTCGAGCACGTGCGCGATCGTGCCGGCACCCAGCGCGTCAGTCCTGAGCGCCTGGGTCACGGCTGCGGCGAGCTCCTGCGGGCCGTAGTCGTCGAGGAGTCCGAGGAGCCGCGCGGTGTGGACCCGGAGCGATTCCCCCCGCGCCGCCAGGCGCTCGAAGAGCGTCGCGACGACGGGGACGGCGAGGCGGAGGCGGTCACGCGCGCTCGAGGGATTGGCGTGTCGGGTCGCCGCGATGAGGCCGGCCAGATGCGCCTCGTCCTCGATCGTCTGCCCGGTGTCGTAACTGCGGGCGTGCCGCGCGATCTCCTCCGTGCCCGCGATCACGCGGACGGTCGTGGCACTCGCGAGCAGCGTCACGAGGCGACGCACGTACGTGTGGGGAATCGAGTAGTGATTTCGATCGAAGCGCACATACGGGGTTTTGCCGGACGTGACGGTCCGCATCACGTCGGTCTCGAAGGGATGTGCCGGCAGCGGCAAGAGCCGCTGCTGCTCCTCGGCGAAGACGTCCGCCACGCTCCGATCGCGTTGCTCGGGATGGGGCCGCTGGTGCGCGATGTCCTCGCGCCAGCGGCGGAATTGCGCGTTCAGGTCGTCGACATCCGCGAAGGTGCGGGCCGCAAAGAACGCCTGGCGCAGGTAGTGAATCTGTCGCTCGATCTTGCCCTTCTCATTGGCGCGGTACGGAGTGCACGGCCGCGGGGCGAAGTGATAGTGCCCGGCGAGCTCGAGCAAGCGGGGGTGAAAGCGAATCGCGGTGCCGGCCCGTTCCAGGACGGCGCTGCGAAGGTTATCGTAGACCAGGGTGCGCGCGACGCCACGAAACGCGTCAAAGGCCTCGACGTGGCCGCGCAGGAAACTCTCGAGCGTCTGGTCGAGGGTGAAGAGGGCAAAGAGGGCGCGCGAGTACGACAGCACCATCACGAAGCCGGAAAGCGGTCGGACACCGCGCCCGATCCGGATGGACCCGAAAGCGCCCCAGTCAATCTGGGCCTCTTCAGCCATCAGCGTCGTCAAGCGGCGATAAACAAGGGGCGGCGTGGCCGGGCGGATCGTCCGCACGATCCGCCGCAGTTGCACGACCGATCCGATGTAGCTGCGTATTCCGGACCATCGTGAACACCCATTCCAGTCGACCGTGAACACCGATTCCGACCGATGCTGAACACCGATTCCGGTCATCATGAACGCCGATTCCGGCCATGGTGAACACGGATTCCGGTGATCGTGCACACCGGTTCCGGCCAAGCTGAACGCTCGTCGGTAGCGGCGCGATCCTGGGATCTTTTCCCCCGAAGGAAGGTCCTGGATGGCAGCCACGAGGCTACTGATGAGACGACTCCGTGAACTACTCCGCCTGAAATACGACGTCGGGCTCAGCCACCGCGCGGTCGCGCAGGCGTGTGCGATGGGGCTGGGGACGGTCACCGGGTATTTGCAGCGCGCGACGGCCGCGGGCCTGTCGTGGCCCCTGCCCGCCGATCTCGATGACGCCGGGCTGGAAGCATGCCTGTTTGCGCGGCCAGCGGTCCCGTCGGCCCGGGATCGGGTGGTCCCCGACTGGAGCCAGCTGCACCAAGAACGGAAGAAACCCGGGGTCACGCTCGCCCTGCTCTGGCTCGAGTATCGCGCGGCGCATCCGAGCGGCTACGGCTACAGCCAATTTTGCGAGCGGTATCGGTGCTGGGCGCGGACCCTGAAACCGTCCATGCGCCAGGTCCATCTCGCCGGCGAAAAGCTCTTCGTCGATTTCGCGGGGCAGAAGCCGCAGCTGGTCGACGGCACGACGGGCGAGGTGGTGGTCGTCGAACTCTTCGTCGGCGTCCTCGGTGCGAGTGGGTTGATTTATGCCGAGGCCACGCGGACGCAGGAGCTGGCCGCGTGGGTCGACGCGCATCGGCGGATGCTCGACGCCTTCGGGGGCAGTACCGCGATTTGGGTCCCCGACAATTTGAAGAGCGGCATTACCACGCCGAATCGCTACGAGCCCGAGGTCAACCGGACGTACGCCGAACTCGCGCAGCACTACGGCGCCGTGGTGATTCCGGCGCGCAGCCAGGCGCCCAAAGACAAAGCCAAAGTCGAGGTCAGTGTCCAGATCGCCGAACGCTGGGTCCTCGCCGCCCTGCGGCATCGGACTTTTTTCGATCTCGCCGCGCTCAATGCCGCGATTGGCGAGCGGGTCGCCGTGATCAATGGCCGCCTGATGAAGGTCCTCGGCATCAGTCGGCGCGCGCTGTTCGAGCAACTCGATCGGCCGGCGCTCCGCCCGTTGCCCCCGACGCGCTATGAGCTAGCGGAATGGAAACCCTGTGTCGTCAACATCGATTATCACGTGGAGGTGGATCACAACTACTACAGCGTGCCCTACACCCTGGTGCACCAGCACGTCGAGGCGCGCTTCACGAGCACCACCGTGGAGGTGATCGTGAACACCCGACGCGTCGCGTCCCACCAGCGACTCACGGGCCGCGGGCGGGCGTCCACGCAGATCGCGCACATGCCGCGGTCGCACCGCGCGCATGCGGAATGGACCCCGTCCCGGCTGATCGCCTGGGCCGAGCAGACGGGTCCGGCCACGGGCCGGGTGGCGGCGGGCATTCTCGCCGGGCGCCCGCATCCGGAGCAGGGCTACCGCGCCTGTCTCGGGCTCATGCGACTCGGACGCGTGCATGGCGCCGCGCGCCTCGAAGCGGCGTGTCTGCGCGCCGAGCGGCTGCGCTCCTATCGTTATCGCACCGTCGAACACATTCTGATCCACCAGCAGGATCGGCTCCCGCTCGAGGAGCCCGCGCCTGCCCGCCTCGCGATCACGCACGAGAATGTGCGGGGGGCGGCCTACTACGCAGAACAGGAGACCTATGCTGACGCACCCCACGATGGAGAAGCTCCACGCCTTGCACCTGACGGCGATGGCCACCGCATTTGATCAACAACGGAGCGCCAGTCAGTACGCCGAGCTGGCGTTTGACGACCGCTTCGGCTTGCTCGTCGACACCGAATGGACCGCGCGCGAGCAACGGAAACTCGCCCAGCGCTTGCGAAATGCGAAGCTGCGGTATCCCGCATCACTCGAAGACGTCGATTTCAGTACGCCGCGGGGACTGCACCGCGAGGTGGTCCTGAGCCTCGGCACCGGCGGGTGGATTCGCGATCACGCCAATCTCCTACTCACGGGCCCGACCGGGATCGGGAAATCGTGGTTGGCGTCGGCGTTTGTGCAGAGCGCCTGTCGCCATGGCTTCACGGCCACCTACGTCCGGGCGCCGCGGCTCCTGCACGAACTCGCCGTCAGTCGCGGCGACGGATCGTATGCGCGGCTCCTGGCGAAACTCGCGAAGCTCGATCTCGTCGCGATCGATGATTGGCTGCTCGCGTCGCTCACCGACGCCGAACGCCGGGACCTGCTCGAGGTGATTGAAGATCGGAGCGAACGGGCCTCGACGCTGATCGCCAGCCAGCTGCCGCCGACCGCGTGGCACGCGGCCATTGGCGAGCCGTCCGTCGCCGATGCGATTTGTGATCGGCTGATTCATCACGCGCATCGGCTGACGCTGAAGGGGCCGACCATGCGCGACCCGGGGACACGGCGCAGTCCAAAGGGAACATCATGAGCACTGTCCGCCGCGCCTGTGGGGCATGCTATCGGTCGGCCGGGCTCGCGATCGTCGCGCCTGCGGCATCCTGGGCGGTCGTGGATCGCCGAAAGGAGCCTGTGGACCGTGCCCGAGCTGTGGAAAACGCACAGGACGCGTTTCCCACAAGTGCGCTTGATCCGGTTTCGTGGACATCTTCCGAAAGGTGGATACGATGTCCCGAATGGCCAAAGAGACGAAAAGCCGGCGACCGCGCCGGCGGTTTGACGACGACTTCAAGGCCCAGGCGGTGCGGCTGGTGCTGGACGAGGGCAAGACCGTAGGCGCCGCCGCCCGCGATCTCGATTTGACCGAGACGGCGCTGCGGGAGTGGGTGAAGCGCGCCCAGGCGGACCGCTCGAACGGGCGGACGGGGTTGACGACAGCTGAACGCGAGGAGCTCGCTCGCCTCCGGAAAGAGAACCGGATTCTGCGGGAAGAGCGGGAGATCTTAAAAAAGGCGGCGGCCTTCTTCGCGAACGAGCGGCGGTGAGGTTCCAGTTCATCGCAGCGGAAAAGGCGCACCACTCGCTCAGTCTGTTGTGCCGGTGTCTGCGCGTGACGCGTAGCGGGTTCCACGCGTGGCGCCGGCGACCGGAATCGCCGCGGCGGCAGCAGGATCGCCGGCTGAAGGTGCTCATCCGGACGTCCTTCGACGCCAGCAAACAAAGCTATGGCAGTCCACGGATACACCGCGATCTCCGCGAGGAGCACGCCGAACACGTGAGCCGGAAGCGTGTGATCCGATTGATGCAAGAGGAGGGCTTGAAAGCGCGGCAGTCGAAGCGGTTCGTCTGTACCGACCAACAGCGCTCACGATCTGCCGGTCGCGGCCAATCTCCTCAATCGGGAGTTCACGGCCGAGGCCCCCAATCGGCGCTGGGTCGGCGACACGACGGAGTTCAAGATCGGCGAGAGCGGCAAACTCTACCTGGCCGCCATCCTCGATCTCTTCTCGCGGTTCGTCGTGGGCTGGGCGATCAGTGCGGTGAATGATCGGCACCTGGCACTCGCCGCGCTCACGATGGCGCTCAACCGCCGGTGTCCCGAGACGGGGCTGCTGCATCACTCGGATCGCGGATCGACCTACGCGAGTGAGGACTACCAGGATCGCCTGACGGCACACGGCATCACGTGCAGTATGAGCCGGACCGGCGATTGCTACGACAACGCCGTGATGGAAGCGTTCTTCTCGACGCTGAAGACCGAGCTCGCCGACAAGTTCGCGAGCCACGGCCAGGCCAAGCGCGAGCTGTTCGACTACATCGAGGCGTTCTACAACACCCGACGGCGGCACTCGACCCTCGACTACGTCAGTCCCGCCGAGTTCGAGCGCCAGTTCCGCTCTGGCCGCGGGAAGGAGCACTGTGCGTGATCCGCGCGATCGCGAGGATCAGCGGGATCCACAAACCGTCCAGGATGCCCCAGGAGCAACCTTCTCGAGGAGGGTCGCCACTCCGGTATCCTCAATTTCGCTGTGCGCATGGTCCCGGAGGTCGTCACGCCATTGAAACTTTTCGCGACGTCGAAGACGATGTGGACGCTGCCACCCCTGTGGACGCACAGAACGCGCCCACAGGGGTTTGGAAATCTCGCCAAGAACGCGAGATTCCCACAGCCTCCACATCGATCATTGTTTTCTCTGACGAAGAGGAAGAACGAAGAACAAAACCACTCAGATCAACTGTCCACCGAATCGGATCACCCCCAAAGCTCGTTGGACGGCGCACAGAACGCGCCGCCCACAACGGTCCACAGGCCGTCGTGTTTTACGAACGAAGAACAAATGCGTAAGATGACGCGACTCGCTAAAAGAGACGCACAGAACGAACTGCCGTCGTCGCTTCGCTCCGATGAGTGATCGGCCTGCCCGGAATCGGTGATCACGATGCCCGGAATGCCCGTTCACGATGGCCGGAATAAGCAGTAGCCGCGGGGGCGCACCATCTCGAAGAGCCGGGTGGCGCGCAGCCGCGGATATTGCGCCAACGTGTCGTGGATGAACGGCAGATACGGATCCAGCGCACTCGCTCGGCAGGTGCCGCGTCGGACGGTCCGGGTATCGTGCGCGACCTTCCAGTGCTCGCCGTAATAGAGCCGACGAATCTCGGCGTGCTGCTCGGGCGTGATCATGGCGCGTCTCCGGGGACACGCGACGGATCCGCCAGGGCGGTGGAAGGAGCCCGGCGCTTTCCCGGCCACAGACCATGCAGCGCAACGCACCTGCCAGAGGCGCGGTCGGCACCCGATCCGTCGTCGTGTCCGCAGGCAGTGTGTCAATCGACGCCACAGGGCGGGAAGTCTGATCCCTCACGCGGGCGCGGTACGCGCGCTGATGATCACGATGATCGAGGCGCCCCTCAGGACTGCGCCGATGGCGCTGGCGCGCGGCGCGGACGCAGGCGTGCCGGGCCGCCAGACGACACGCCGGTGAGCAATACGCGTGGCCGCGATCGCAGGACGCGCAGATCGCGAAGAGACCATTGCAGCGACGACACACTTTCTGGCGAAGCGGCGTGTCCACGACGTCGGAGCGGCAGCCCGCTTCGACTGGACACGGCTCGCAAACCGTGGCACAAGAGAGACGACCGGATCGGTCCGTCGGAGCATCGAGACGGTCACCCGAGGGTCTGGAGGTCCAAGCTCCAGGCCCTCACCTTCAACCGCCGCGGCTGTCAGCTTACGCGAGCCGCCCGTACTGGCTCAACGAAGAGGCTGTGGACGCTGCCGCAGCCGTGGACGCACAGAACGCGCCCACCGCTGCTTGGAAATCTCGCTGAAGAACGCGAGATTCCCACGAGCGCCCACAGCCATCCTCTTTTTTTTCTGAAGAGAAGAACGAAGAACCCTACGACGACGAAAGTCCAGATTTACGCGGTTTCAGGTGAGTGCTGACACCGCCTTCCGACCGCGCATCACGGTGGACGCGCGTCCGGGCACGAGCGATCCGTCTCGGGCCTGGATTCGCCTCGCGATCCACCCCCTACGCGCGCAGGTCGATGGGCGATTCATCGACCGGCCAGCGTCACCGCCCACGACCAGGCGACCCGCTCTCGACACTGGGCGTGATGTTCGACCGTGCCTGGAGCGGTTCCACCTAGCGGCGGACTTCAGCAGGTAGAGATTCTGCGCGTTTGTAAAGCTGGCGTCGGACACGCTCGATCAATTCCTTCTCCGCGAACCTGCGCTCTCTGGCGCGACCCTCACGAAGCGCATCAATCAGTGCCAGCATCTCGTAGAGAATTGGGTCTCGCAGGGCAGCGGCGGGCGCCGTCTTGTACAGCGGCTCGATACCGACTCCTCGCTGGTGACCTTCGGAAAAGGGCCACACTGGTGGCAACTCGGCGCCAGGCTCGATCTGTTTGTTGAGGGGCGGCGCGGCATAAGAGGTCGGGACACCGCGAGTGACTTCGCCTCGCTTCGCCGGAAAGGCGTATTTCACGGCGTGCACGAGGAACTCCTCCACGGCTTGGAGCTGGGGACGGTGGCCACCCGCATCGCTCGACACCAGCCGAGACAGAACCAACCGCTTGAGGGCCGCGTGAACCTCGGAGGAACTGATCGACAGATCGACGCCCATTTGAGCCATGGGCGGACGAGGGCCCTGATAGCTCAGGAGCTTCACGAGAACCAGGACGTCCTGGGGCCGCAGGCTGGGCTGTGACATTCGTTATTCGCGATTCGCGAATACAGAATACCACATTCAGGGCCACGACCGCGACCGTCAACCGATGCAGTCATCGGCTACACCTTCTGCATGCGCTGATGAACCCGGTGTGCGACGGATTCCGGAATGCGCAACGTGCGATAGACGCGGCGTCCCGGTCGAGGGTGACAAAAGACGACGACGCCGGGTTCGCGCAGAAACAGACGGCGCACGAAGTCATCGCTCATGCCCCAGAGCTCCGACAGCTCGTCGACCGAGAAATGGCGTTCGAACGTGACGTCGCCGGCAGGCATCGTGTCTGGTCCGTCAGTACGGGCGCAGCTGGTCCTGAGCAAAAGACGTGACAAGCTGACGTGCGGGGACTTCTGGAGGAAATCTAGGATCGCTGCAGGCGGTGGGGTCAGTTCTGAGCCACCGGGTCTGAGCCGAGAGGGTCAGATCTGACCCTCGGTGTGGTCGTCTAGGCGATCGCCTTATCCCACGACGCGGCGCGGCTCGCCAGCTCGCCGCAGATCTCCGGCCAGTCGTGCAACATTGCTGGATCGAAGTCGGCGCCGTTCGGCCAGACGAGTGTGCGTGCTTCGGGGTCGAGCCGCGCCTGGTTGAACAGCGCAGGATCGTTGAGCGGTCCGTACAGTTCGCCGGCGAGCACCGGCTTGAAGTCGACAACTTGTTGCGTGTGGTCGTCGAACACAATCCGAAGCGTGTAGGGCCCGACGTGCTCGAAGGCTTGCACGCGGTAAATCGGGTGACTCATGGCTCTATTGTAATGGCGCAATGGGGACCGGGGCACGACCGGCTTGCAACCGGTCCCAATCCTGTCGCAATTCGCTTTGATGCAGCTCGGCCCAGGCTTCGACAAGCCGAAGCTGCGTACGCGGCAGGTCTCCAGCGACTATCTCAACCGGGGAAATGCCGAAGACGGCGGCGTGCTCCTGGTAATACGCGTGGAAATGCGGGGTGTGATGAACCGCGCCTGCCTCGACAAACATCCGAATGACAATCCCGAAGAACCGACTGATCTCAGGCAACTGGCTGCTCACCTTCTCCGTGGTAGCCGGCGACAAACGCCCGTTCTGCTCCCTGGGCGCAGACGGGGTCAAGGCCGAAGCCCGAAGGGGCCGAGCAACGCGAGGCGCCTTGACGCCGGCGAGCCCAGGAGCAAGCTGCTCCGGCGCCGGCTACACACGTGACTAACTTGTCGGGATCCTGTCTCAACACCTCGCTTAGGACCAGGTACTACGAACGTCCGCCTCGAGCTTGTCCTGCAGGGATTTCACCCAGGGTCGGTAATGCTTCGACGTAATCCTGACGTCCGTATGGCCGAGCAGCACGGAGACGCTCTCGATCGGAACACCCTTCTCGAGCAGCCCAATCGCAAAGGAGTCGCGCAGGCGGTGGAAGTGGGCGTGTTTCACCTTGGCGAGCTTGGCGAGCGCGTAGAACCCTCTGCGCAAGTCTTCGATTGCCGACTTCACGACACCGTTGCCCGACCAAAAGAAATAGTCTCCTCCTGGCAGCAGCTTCAACGCCTCGCGCACGTGAACGGGTAGCGGAATCCGCACCGGGGTTCCGGTCTTCTGCGTGTACAGGAATACCTTGCCGTCGGCAATCCTCTCTCGCTTCAAGCCCACAGCATCCCCAATCCGCAAGCCCGAATGGCGCAAGAGAAGAAGTAGCGCGCGGAGCCGTTGTCCGTTTCCGCGGAAGCGGTCACACGCGTCCAGCAACTTGTTGAATTCGTCATCGGTGAAGGGCAGCGTGGGGACCTGGTGAACCTTTGGCAACTTCACAGCCGGGGCGGGATTGGTTGGGATCCAGCCCGCCGAAGCACAGAATCTAAAGAAGCCCCGCATGGTCTCGAGCTTCTTCTGCTGTGTGCTGGGCTTGAACTTCCACGTGGATCGAAACACGCGAAGCGCTTCGACGTCCAACTGGTGCAGCCGCGTCTTGCCTGTTGCCTCCGCGAAAGGCAGCAGCTGCTTCTCGAGGAACTGGCGATACTTACGAATCGACGTTGGCCTCAGCTCGCGAGCTTCAGCATCGATCAGAAACTTGTTAATGGCATCGGCGACTGACGGAATCTCTCGTCGCTGCTGACCAATGCCTCCAGCCGACTCCCAGCCGCGCACGAGATCAGTCGCCGCCTCCCACGACGTCACGCCCAGCGACTTCTTGATCCACTCGCCGGCCAAGGACCCTTGCACCCAGATCGGACACGGACAGCGGCGATAGCGTCGGGACTTGTAACGGCACGGCGGGTAGTGACGCCGGTAGATCTGGAGCACGCCTCTCTATAGCACGAAGGGTACGTTTTTGGAACGGTAAAACTTGTCGAGACTATAAGTGCTTATACATCAGCAGTTAAGTGTGGCGGAGGGAGAGGGATTCGAACCCCCGGTACCGTTTCCCGGTTCAGTGGTTTTCAAGACCACCGCCATCGACCACTCGGCCATCCCTCCGCGTCGAAATCCTGCCTGAATTCGCTCGGTTCGCTCACCTATCGCCGCCTGCTGGTCGCCTCGTGTAGCCAAAGTGCAACCAACAGGGTCAGAGCACGCCGGCGTGAACCCTCCGCCGCACCACTATAGCCGTAACGTGCGATAGGAATACCGCCCGGGCACCAGCAGGCGGCGTTCGTTGAATGAGGTACCGTTTTGTTATCCTGTCCGCAGCCTGATCGAACATGAGGCGCAATCGCATGACGGCGGCAGTGGTCGCGATTCTCCTGACGACCTTCCGCGGATCGCCGACGCCGGACGCACAGCGCCTGAGCCCGAGCGCCCGTGAGTTGCTGAACAGCGACAGGCCGCTGCTGCCGGCAGAACTTCCGGTCGTCCTCGAGGGGGTGCGCACGGCAGCCGCCGGCAAGACATTCAGGCTGGCGTTCGTCGCCGGCGGATCTGGTTTCGACATCCTGATGGGACCCAACGGTCGGCCGCGATTCGTCCGGACCACCAGCGCCTATGACATGTTCGTCGTGGCCGGCAGCGCGTCGAGCCGGAGCGACGGTTCGAGCGCACAGTCCCAGAAGCAGCAGGGCGGGCATGTGGACCTGATCACACTGACCGAATACACGGGCCAGCGCGCCCGAGAATGTGACGGAAGCGTCCGCGACGGCGAGCTGGTGATTGTGTACGAACACCGCAGCACCGACGATCAGTGGACGGCGTCGGCGCACGCTCGCGGGGCGATCGAGCCGCTCTCGCCGGTGTTCGACATGCTCGACGGCACCATTGCGGCGCAGGCCGGTGCGCTACGCGACATGAACGGGCGCACGGCGCGCGCGCTTGCCGCTCCATGGGCGTTGCACGCGGGAGCGCGGCCCGCAGGGCCGCTGCCGGCAGGCATGACGCAGTCGCTGTGGATTGACACCACGTCGATGCTACCGCTGCGGTGGTCGGTTGAGGCACCGGCGACAACGGGGCGATGGATGCCGACGATTCCCGACTACGGCTTGTTCTTCACGGCCGATCCGAGGCTGGATCTGCATCGCCCGGACGGCCTGTCTCCGCCGGACTGTGTTCACTAGCACCTTGCTACCACTGCGGCCGACGCGACGTCGCTTGTGGTCCACCGACCACCGGGCAAATTCCACAATTGTTCCGCGCGTGGTGTCCACCGACTCGGCGCCGTCGCGGGGCCCGCGCAACAGCGCGTGCGAGCCACATCGCGAGCGCACCGACGCGGCGGTTCGAGCAGCTCATCTGGCACTGGCCGGATGCGGGTGAGTAGTATCGCGGCATCGAGATCGAGCAGAGCGGCAATGATGGCGCCGCGATCGTTCAAGGTGGCCGGCCCGATGAGCCCATCCTGAAAGTCCACCATTAGGAGCCCATCAGGCGTCGTCGCCAGGGTTTACCGAGCCATTCAACGCACGCGGCGGAGCTCGGACAATCGGATCTTACGCCGTTGCGCGCGTCGGCAATGCGCCGGGGCGAGCGAGCGGGGTGCAGTGAATCAGTCTTTGTGGATTACTTCGAACGTCACCTGGCCGAAGGCACCGGTTACGCCTGTTTGCGAGGCATTGACGCTGTAGCCAGGAATGCTGCTGATGAGCAGCACGACCTTGTGTGTGGACTCGTTGAGCACCGCGACGTAGCCCGGCGCGTGCGTGGGGCTCCCTGGGTCGGGCACGAGCACGCAGTCGTTCGAATAGCTCTGCCCCGCGTCCATGAAAAAGTTCGGGGCGCCGAGCGTTGGAAAATAGGGACTGCCAAACGGCACTGACAGTCCCATCGTGATTCCTGTGATGACGGCTGTCGTTGGATGGAAGAACGCCTTGGCAATTCGAAAGTCGACGACGACTGTGTCGGCGCTGATCAGCTTGTATCTGAGGAACGGGAGGTCGCCAGGTGCAACCGCAACGGTAGCACCGGCGGACGACCCCGCGAACACACCGAACGCCACGTGACTCTGAGGAATATCAATCCATGACATGTGCAACCTCCCGTCAACGTACTGCTTCGGGCCGGATACCTTTCCGATCAAGCTGGCTCGAACGGCTGGCGGCGGATGCGTCTCCGCCTCCTGGAGCCCAGACCCAGATACACTACTGCTAGCAAGCCACCCCGCGCCAGACCGTCATCCCAAATCCAACCCTGTTTCTAACGCCTTGGCGCTGCTCGTCCGATCGAGACGGCGTCGCACGCCTTGTGGCTGTGGGCGCGCGCCGTCCTGCCGCGCGCTGACGGTTAGCTTTCGGAGCGGCTCACCCTGGTGGAACTCATCTCGACTTCACCCGCATCATTATCGAGCCGACCACCCTACGAAATTTGGACGAGGATTTGCGCGGGGCTGGCGCGCGACACAGCTCAACTGAACGCTGCGGCGTGTATCGTTCGTAGCGCCGCACGATCGCACCAGCCCGGCGCGGTTTCAGCGGATTGCCGGCAAGGGTGTCGGGCACACCGGCGGCCCAATGGGGCACGACAACTCTCGCTTCGCAGATGCCGGCGCCGAGGTCGATTCCCAGGGCGAGGACGAACAGGCAGAGCGTGATGCGACGGCGATGCGCTGCAGGCAACCGCTCGTCAGCGGCAGACGAAGTTCGCCGCCTCGTCGGTGCTGCCCGCCCCCTCATACGTGGCGACCTGCGGATACGGGCACAGGGGACGCGTGCGGACGACCTTGCCGTTCTCCACCCGCGACGCGATGATGTCGCTCGGCGGCTGATTCCGCTCGACCCAGCGCCGCATCGCCGCCAGCATGTCGAACGTGTCGGTGCCGGGCCCGCCGTTGCACTCGCTCATCCCGGGGATCATGTACAGCCGCACGCCGTTTCGGGCGCTGCGCGAGCCGACTGTGGCCTCCACCTTTGTGTAGTAGTCGACGATCGGTTCCGGCGGCACGAGCGCGTTGTTCCATCCGCCGGTGAGGATCAGCTTCCCTCCCCGCGCCAGGTAGGCGGCGATATCGGGGTTGAACGCGTTGACCCGGGCGATGTCGGATTGGTCGGCACGCGCGACGTCTCGATCGAAGTCGATGGGCGTCTTGCGGAAGTCCCAGGTTGCATCCTTCAGGATGGCGTCGCGCAACGTGCCGGTCGCGATGCCGATTGGATTGGCGGAGCCGATGAAGAAGTCCCAATCGAGCTCGCTCCCCCGATAGAGTCGCGAGTGGATCTTCTCGTTGGTACGCGGGTTTCTCGGTCCGGCGTACAGCTTCCGCACCGTAGCGACCTGGGCGGCTGTCAGGCAGTTCGGCGCATCGGCGCCGCGGCACTCGATCTCCCCCGGATCGAACGTGCAGCGGGTGGGATCCTCGAGCAGCCCGTCCTTGACGCCGTCGAGCCTGTCGCATTTCGCCAGGACGGCATCGTGAATGACCGGGAGCTTGGCCGCCGGGATGGCGCTGGTCTGGTCCTGGTGCGTCGCGAGCCAGGCCCACATCTGTCCGAAGATCTGACGCGTCAGGTAGGCGGCGAAGCCGCCGATCACGATGCCGTTGTAGTCGGCCGGGTATTTCTGGAGCTCGTGCATCGCGGCGTTCGTGCCGCCTCCGCACTCGATCATGTACGAGAACCGCGGACTGGTGCCGAAGTAGGCCGCGGCCAGCGCTTTGCCGACCACGGTCGTCTCGTGCATGGCGCGACCGGCGAAGTCGGTGACCTTTTCAGGGTTGAGCATCCACGCGGTGCTGCCGCCCACGTGTCCGGTATCGGTGCTCGCGACCGCGAAGCCGTCTCGCAGCCCGACGCCCATCGCGGTGTAATTGATGCTGCCGCCGAGGCCGTTGGGACTGGTGCCGCGAAAGTGTCCGTTCCACGCGGCCGCTGGAAGCCAGAGCTCCATTCGAATGTCCGACGAGGGCGACGGCTTGAGGGCCGCCGTCACGCGGCAGAACGCCGGTAGCTCGCTGTACCGCGGCAGCGGACGTCCCCCGTTGTATCCGAGGCCCAGGCCTGCGGTGGCTCCAGTCACCCGACCGGGAATCGCCGGAATCGGCGCCGGTCCCACGGGGCCGCTCGCGCCGCCGCCGCCGGCCGGCGTCGGGGGAGGCTCGAACGCGCCGGCATCGACCATCCGAGCGCTCGCGATCGTCGCGTTCGGCAGGACGAGCGATGCCAGACGCTCGCAGGCGGCAGCCGGCGGCGGCGCTTGAGCGAAGGCTGTGACCGGCACCAGAACCAGCGTGGCCAGGAGTGCGTATCGCATGGCGCCCACCTTGTATCTGCGTCAGTCCGCGTGGGTTCTTCGACGGAGGCGACCGGTCGCCGCAGTCTTTTCACAACTGCGTCACCTCTCGGTAACGTTTACCCCTTACCGTCGTGCCAAGAATACCAGTCCCTGCTCGGAAGGTGCCGATTCGTTTCTGGCCCTTCTGGGTCTCGACATATGCGCCGCTGTGGTCGGCAGGACAGGGTCCCTTTGCATTCACGGATTCACATCGGCATTGCCACCGTCGCGCTCGCGCTGACGTGCGCGCCCGGCGCCTTCGCGCAGCAAACCGACGACGGCGCGGACCCACCCCGCACCGCCCGGACAGCCGGTCGCGTTTTCGGTGTGCTTCCAGGTGCCGCCACGGTCGAATCGAACGCGCCCTTCGGTCCTGTCGCCAGGAAGGACATGTTCGCCCTCGCGGTGGACCAGTCGTTCGACAGGAACGTGTTTCCGTTCGTCGGAGTGGTCGCCTCGCTCGGAGTCGGCCAACCATCGGAAACCTACTGGAAGCGTTACGCGACGTCGCTCTCCGACAATACGATTGGCAATTTCATGACGACGGCAATCTTCCCGGCAGTGTTCCACCAGGACCCGCGGTACTTCGAGCGCGGGACCGGCAGTGTTCTGCACCGGGCGGGTTACGCCGCAAGCCGCACCGTGCTGACGCGGTCCCAGCACGATGGCCGTCGGGCGTTCAACATATCGCTGATCGGAGGAGACACGGTCACAGGCCTCCTGTCGGACATCTACTATCCGGCGGCCCAGCGCTCGGCTGGCGACACGACGGCCCGCATCGGCTCGCAGGTCATGTGGAACGCGATCGCCTACGAGTGCGAGGAATTCTGGCCGGATGTCCGCCGCCGGCTGCAGCACGTCTTCCTCCGGCATCCGTGAGTCGATTCGCGGGCGCCGGCCGGGCGGTAGCGCAACGGAGCGTCGCTCCGTGCGCCTGGAAATATGTCAACATCGCGCGGGGAGGATGACGATGAAATCGATTCTGTCTCTCGCCTGCCTCGCGGTTCTCACGTTGGGCGCGACCGGCGCGTGGTCTCAGTCGCCTCAACCCCGGCCGTACAAAGTCGTGTTCGACCTGACCAGCCAGGATCCGCTGGATCAACAGGCGGTCCTGCGGTGGATCAAGGAAGTCTCTTCGGTGAACCCGGACACGGAGATGGAAGTCGTGATGTACGGGCGAGGTCTGGATCTGGTGGTCTCGGGGAAAAGCGCCCGGGAGTCGGACGTCAAGGAGGCCATGAGGACGGCGCACGCCAGCTTCAGGGTCTGCGCCATCGCGATGAAGAACCAGCGCGTGGACAAGAGTCAGCTGCTGCCAAACGTCGGGGTCGTGCCTGACGGCATCGGCGAAATCGTCGCCAAGCAGCGAGCCGGCTGGGGCTACATCAAGGTCGGGCACTGAAGCCGAAGGGCCCGGTCCCGCAATCGTGAATCGCGCGCTCAGCGACGCCGGCCGACGACCTGCACCTTGTTGTCGAACGCCAGCACACCGGAGAACGACCGGGCGATGCTCTCCGCCTTGATCCGTTCGAGATCGGAGTCGACGAAGCCCGTCAGGGTGACGTGCCCGTTGCTCACGATCACGTGAACGGGCGGATCGACCATCGAGTAGTTCTCGAAGGCCTGATCGCGATAGATCGCGCTCGCAATCAGCACGCGCAGGCGATCGTCCGGCTCGGAGACCGGGAGCACCTCCAGCTTGTTGTCGATGTCCTGGACGCCGCGCACCTTGCCGATCCGTTCCAGGAGATCGGTCTGCTTCTCCGGCGCGGTGACCGCGCCGATGACCGTCACGACTCCATTGCGCACGCGCCCCTGGATATCGTCGTACACGGTGTACCGGTCGTACTTGCGAATGCGATCGACGACCGCACGGGCGAGCGCCGCGTCGCTCTCGGCCCTGTCGATGGTCACCTCGGCCACGACCGACGCGACGTGCCCCGCATCGAGAACGCGTTTGACGGCCTCCTGCTTCCACCACACGCTGGGGACGGTGCCAGACAGCGTCACGACATCGCCGCGCACCTCCACAACGAACCGGCCGTCGAGTTTCGACAGCCGCCGCTCGATGTCGGCCTGGCGTTGCCGGTCGGCTGGAGAGGCCGTCCCCTGCGGCGCCATCGGCGCGCCGGGCGCCGGCCGTGCCACCCCCACCGCCGATACACCCGGCACCATGGCCAGCCACAGACACATCAGGCAATGCGCGGTGAGGCCCCGGAGACGCCGTTCTGTCGTGGACCGCTGAGCCATGGTCAGTGCCGCCCGTTCAGGAACGATTCGAACTTCTGGTTCTCGAGGCAGACGAACTCGATCATTTCGCTGTTCAACAGGACGCGCTGGTTCACGCGGACCGTCCACGGCCGGGTGTACGCCTTCGGGTCGTCGACCGTGACGTCGATCTCGAGCGTGCCGTAGGTCGGCCGCCGGAACCGTTCGGTGATCTTCGCCGCATCGGTGAGCGGATTGCCGACGATGTCGAGCCAGCCGCCATCGCGCAACCCGGTGGTCTCGACCACAAGCGCATCGCCCTCCCAGTGGCCGACCGAGTACCCGTACCACCACGGTTGCGCGTCGGACGGCAGGGAGCGGCCGTCCATGAAGATGGACCGAAGGCCGTAGTTGGCCTCGTACACGATCACGATGAGATCGCGCGCCTGAATCATGCGTCGCGGCTGACCGTGGTTGTGAAACTGCATGATGCCCATGGGCAGACAGTGCGCGTCTGGGTTGTCCTTGCTGTTCTCAGCCTTGCGCGACTTCACCAGCGCCGCGGCCCAGGGCTGGAGCGGCAGACCGTCTTTCATGTTGGCGCCGGCGTCCCTGAACGTCGTCACGGGCGGTCCGATCGAAAACAAGGGCGGTGGACCGGGCACGGTGCCGCCGCCCGCGGGCCCGAGTTGCCCGTCCCCGCGGATCCAGATGCCCGAGAAATCCGGCTTCCCGTCGGCCGTCCGCGGCGCCGCGGCCGTCAGATCGGGGGTGCCATCGGGCGTCCTCGGAACGCCCGGCGTGGAGTACGGCGGCCATTGCGCCTCGAGCGCCGGCGCGACGGCAAACGCCACCGCGAGCATTATCGCCGTCCTCAGCTGATTCGTCCGCACGTCGGCTCCAAGCTCATCGACCGTGCATCAGTCCGGATTGTAGACGATGCGGCGGGCCTGGTGGAGACGTTGGTAGCATTTTCGGGAGGTTCACCGTGGCGTCACAGCGCTGTCGCGATCGACTGGTACCCTGCACGGGCTTCACGAAAACCTTATCATGCCTTCGCATCGGGTTAAGAGAGGGACAATCGAGTGACCCGCATCCACCTGCTTCTTCTTCCCCTGGCGCTCGTCGCTGCCATCGTGGCCGTGGGTGCCTCAGGCGCGTCAGGTTCGGGATCCATCGCGATCCTCAGCAGCAGCCCGATCGTCCAGGACTTCAATACGCTGTCGAGCAGCGGTTCCCCTTCCACGCTGCTGCCTGCGGGCTGGTACCTGACAGAGCTCGGAACCGGCACCGCGGCAGACGGCGCGTATGTCGTCGGCACAGGATCGAGCAACGGCGGTGGCGCCTACAGCTTCGGCGCGGCGGCCGACAGCGACCGGGCGCTGGGCAGCGTCGGCAGCGGCAGCGTCACGGCCGTCCACTACGGAGCACGGTTCACGAACAATGGCTCCGGCCCCATAGTGGCGCTCGCGATCTCATTTGACGGCGAGATGTGGCGCCGCGGGGGCGCTTCGACGGTCGGCGACGGCCTCACGTTCTCCTACAGCACCGACGCCACGGACCTGACGACGGGAACGTTCACCGAGGGGGCCGTGCTCGACTTCGCCTCTCTCGGAAATGCCTGTCTGAACGCCACGGGAGCGACCGACGGAAACGCCCCTGCGTGCCGCGCCTCGATCAGCGGCACGATCGCCAGCCTGTCGGTGAATCCCGGCTCGTCGATCTGGCTCAGGTGGACGGACACGGACACGACCGGCTCCGACGATGGCGTCGCGATCGACAACGTCAGCGTGACGGCTGTCTTCTCTTCGGATCCGACCCCGCCAACCGCGACAGGATCGGCTTCCCCGAATCCGGCGGGCCCCGGGCAGGACGTGACGCTGAGCGGCGCGATCTCGCCGGGGTTCAATCCGTCCTCCCAGAGCTACGAGGTGGCGTGCGACCTCGGCCCGATTGGCGGATCGAGCCGTCAGATCCTGCCGACGACCGGCGCCACCTTCGCCTACTCCGCGCAGGTATCGGCTCGAGCGTCTCTCGGCGCCGCGCCGCTGGCATGCACGGTGACCGACGATCGAGCCCGCACTTCGCCGTTCAGCATCGACCTGACCGTTCTGCTTCCTCTGAACGACAGCTGCGGGGCAGCGGCGACGCCGGTCAGCTCCATTCAGGGGTCCGGACCGCTCAGTCGGCTGACCGGACAGACCGTCGACGTCGAGGCTGTCGTGGTGGCGGACTTTCAAGGATCGGACGCGCTTTCGGGCTTCTACGTCGAAGCGCCTGCGGGGGAGCAGGACGACAATCCGGGCACGTCGGAAGGCGCGTTCGTCTTCAGCTCGACGGCGGTCGCTCGCGGCGACCGGGTCCGCGTGCGTGGAACGGTCGCCGAGTTCGCGTCCAGCACCGGATCGGCCATCTCGCATCTCACCGAGGTGAGCGGCGTCTCCAGCGTCCAGGCGTGCAGCGCGGGCAACCCGTTGCCCGCCCCGGTCGACGTCATGCTTCCGATCGACGAGCTGTCTCAATGGGAACGCTACGAAGGCATGCTGGTCCGCTTCAGCCAGCCGCTTGTCGTCACCGGGACCTTCAACCTCGGGCAGTTCGGCCAGGTCGATCTCGCTCCGCGCGTTCTCTATCAGCCGACGCAGCGTGTCGGGACCACCGGAGCGTGGGCCGCCGCGACCGACCTCGCGAGCCGCAGCCGAATCGCTCTGGACGACGGCAGCACGCTCTCAAACGCCAACATCAACGGCGGCACCGTCGCCCCCTATCCACCGCCTGGTCTGAGCGACTCGAACACGCTCCGTGTGGGGGCTCTCGTGAACCCGAACGGCGAGAACCCACCCGTTCCGCTGATTGGTGTTCTTGACGATCGTTTCGGCGCCTATCGCATCCAGCCAACCTCTCCGGTGACGTTTTCGAACGCGCCGAATCCGCGTCCGGACACCGCCGTCGTGGCCGCCGCCGCAGGCGCGCGCTTCCGGATTGTCAGCGCGAACGTCCTGAACTTCTTCACGACCCTGGGCAGTCGGGGCGCAGCGACCGACGACGAACTGGTTCACCAGCGCGCGAAGATCGTGGCAGAGCTCGGCCGGGCGCGGGGCGACGTCATCGGCCTCAGCGAGCTCCAGAATTTCGCCAACGGTCAGACCGATGGCGGGACATATACCAACGCAGCCATCGCCGACCTCACCTCGGCACTCGCTGCGGCCACCGGCAGGAACTATCGATATCTCGATACGATCGATATCGCCAACATCGCAGCGGGTAACGCGGTCGCCGACAACGGCACCGACGCGATCCGCAGCGGCCTCGTTTACGACGCCGGGGCCGTCACGCCGGTCGGTCCTGCCGCGCTGTACTATCAACACGATCAGAATCGCCCGACGCTCGCGCAGACCTTCAGGCCGGCCGGCGGCATCCATCCCGAGCAACAGACCTTCACCGTCGTGGTCAATCACTTCCGCTCGAAGGGCTCGGCGTGCGGCCCCGGCATCGACGATCTCTATCAGGGCAACTGCAATGGAATGCGTCTCTCGATGGCGAACGGCATTGCGACGTGGCTGGACGGCAATCCCACGTGGGATCCGGCAGGCGCCAGTCGCCGATCCGTTCTCATCGGCGATTTCAACGCCTATTTCGGCGAGGATCCCATTCAGGCGCTCGTTGGGAGCGGCGCGTACACGAACCTGATCGATCTTCTGCTCGGGGACGGCGCCTATTCCTACAACTTCGGGTCGCAGGCCGGATATCTCGACCACGCCCTGGTCAACCTGGCGGCGCTGCCGCTGGTGAAGGCCGTGGCGGAGCTCCATGTGAACGCCGACGAGCCGGCGGCGCTCCAGGCGCTCGGCAGCAGCCTCAAGAGCGCCGCCGCCCGCATCGCCTACTATGCGCCCCACGAGTTCGCCGCGTCGGACCACGACCCGATCGTCATCGGATTCAACCCGCTGCGGGGCGATTTCAATGACGATGGCACGTTGAACGCGAGCGACCGGACGGCTCTGCTCGCTGCGATCGAGCATGGCCGCTCCGCTCACGACGTCATCGACCGGCGGATGGACATGAACCAGGACGGCGCGGTCACGATGGACGACTTCTTTGTCTGGCAGAGCCTGTTCATCGCCTGGCAACACGGCTTGCACTGACGTTTTCGGGCGATTGAGGGCCGGGCCGGCAGTGGTGCTGCGCGAGTGTGTCGAGCCGGGCGGCCTTACGGGCCCGGCGATCGGCCGATCGGCTCGTCGCCGGCCGTTCCGAACCCGACGGCGGCGCTGCCACCACCCGAGAACATCGAGTACCAGGCGCCATTTCTGAAGATCAGGAAGTCGGCTTTGCCGTCGCCGTCCTGGTCGCCGGCCAGCGGGATGTCGCCGCCCGTCCCGAACCCGGCGCTGAGCGTGCCGCCGCTCGACTGCAATACCCACCAGGTGCCGGTGCCGGGCCGGAACACGGCGAGGTCGGTCCTGCCGTCGCCGTCGAAGTCGCCGGGCACCGGGATGTCGCCCGACGTTCCCCACAGACCGACCTTCGAGGCGCCACCGGACTCGAGCACGTACCAGGCGCCCGCGCGAAAGATGATCAGATCGGCCTTGCCGTCACCATCGACATCGCCGACGAGCGGCTGATCCCCGCTGCTGCCCCACGCGAAGGAACTGGAGCCGCCGGTGGATCTCTTGATCCACCATGCGCCGGTGCCCGGCCGGAAGACCACCAGATCCGCCTTGCCATCGCCGTCCACGTCGCCGGCGAGCGGGATGTCACCGCTCGTGCCCCACGAGTCCACGCGCACCATGCCGGTGCCAGACTGCAGGATGAACCAGGCGCCAGTGGACGGCCGGAACACCGCGATGTCCGTCCTGCCATCGCCATCGTAGTCGGCTGCCACATCGACATCGCCGATCGCACCCCACGCGGTCGCCGTCGCGCTTCCGCCGCTCAGGGCCGAGTACCAGGCGCCCGTCGCGGGTCTGAACACGGTCAGGTCGCTTCTTGCATCGCCGTCGAAATCCCCTGCGACCACGCGCGGAACGCTGAGATGCGTGGTGAACGTCGCCGTGTAGGTCGTGGCGACGATCGGCGAGACCGCATGGCTGATCGCCCCGCCATCGCTCCACGCGCTCCAGGCGTACTCCGTTCCTGTCGTCCCGCTCTGGGGTGAGGCTGTCCCGACCGTGTGACTCGCCCCAGCGATCCACCAGAAGGTCTGGGCGCTGGCGTATGAGGTTCCGTCAACCGTAAAGGTGCGGCCCGACGGACTCGTCTGCACGGTGACCGAGATGGTTGGCGTGAAGGCCGCCACCTCCGCGATCGGCCCGTTCATGGTCACGGTCGCCTGGTTGTCCGTTCCCGTGTACGACGTGACCCCCGTCCCGGTCCAGCCGCTGAAGCTGTACCCCGCGGCCGGCGCCGCGGAGATCTGGACCGTCTGGCCACCGGTGTAGTAGCCGGTCGCGGGAGTCACCGTGCCGCCGGTGCCGGCACTCATCGTCAACTGGTACTTCGTGGTGAAGTTCGCGGTGTACGCCGTCGAGGCACCCGGGGTCACGGTGTGGCTGATCGTCCCTCCGTCGCTCCAGCTGCTCCACGCATACCGCGTCCCCGCTCCCCCGCTCTGCAGCGCCGTGGTCGCGATGGTGTGACTCGCTCCCGCCGTCCACGAGAACGTATGCGCGCTGCTGTACGGCGTCCCGTCCACCATGAACGTGCGGCCCGACGGGTTGGTTTGCACGGCGACCGAAATCGGCCCCGTCGATCCCACCTGGACGACCGAGGCGGTGGATGGGATGCCGTTCACCACGACTTCGAGATCGCTCGCGCCGGTTTCGATGTCCGCGGGCACATCGAACGACGTGCTCACGATGGCGTGACCGGTCGCGACCCCCATGCTCGAGTGATCGTGAGTCCGGGCGTAGAACACGTGAGCCGTGGCCCGGTTGGTGAAGCGGACGAGCGGGTAGTTCGTCGCGGCCTGGAGGTCGTCACCGTAATAGGCGCCTTGCGTCAGACCGTTGAACTGGGTGCCGCTGATCGTGTACGTGCCCCCGGGTACCACGCTGGCCGGCGCGTTGGCAATCGTCGGCGCCCACGCGGCAGGCGAACCGCCGGTCGGCGTGTAGAGTTGCACGACGCCCGATTGAACGGTCAGGAGCACCTGCCCCGTCGGGAGCACGAGCATGCCGCCGGCAAACGACGGGTAGTCGCACGTCGGCGCGCAGTTCGGCGGGGACGCGACCTGGGTGATGGTCGAACCATCGAATTCATAGAAGCGACTTGGCGTCCCGAACACGTTCGCCGCCGACGCGGGCGGAGCTGCCTGTATCAGGACATTGCCAGTGGGCAGGACGGCAGCGGGCGCATCGTTGCCACCGTCGCTGTTCGGAAGATCGGGGCCGGCGGCCCAGTTGCCGGTCGCGGTATCAAGAATGGCCGTATGCGCCGAGCCGGCACAGCACGGCGTGCCGATATTTGGATTCGCGCCCACGACGAACACGGTGCCGTCGGGGCGCAAGGCGCCGGGGCCAATCTCAAACGAGCGACTGCCGTCCGCGTTGTCCGCCAGCGACACGGGAGTGTGGCCCGCGCTGCTCCAGACGCCTGTGGTCGGGTCGAATCGTTCAGAAGCCGACGTGCCAGCAGGCGTGACGTCGACGGTCACGAGCGAATTGTCGGGAAGAAGCACCCAGCCCGCCTCGTCGTTGGTCGTGCCCTGGAATCCTGTCCCAAACGGCGTCCAGGTGAGGCTCGCCGGATTGAACTTGGCCGTCCTCTTCGAACAGCAGTCCGAGAGAAAATAGGTTCCATCCCCGAGCACGATGCCCATGGCATCGCCAATCGTCGTCCAGCCAGAGGGTGGGCTCACGGCCGTCCAGGCGTTCGACGCCGGATCGTAGATGGCTCCCTGTGTCTGCCAGACGGAGGTGCACACCGGGTCGCAGTTGTATTCGCCGCCTTCCACGATCACGCGACCGTCGGGCAGGACCGCGGAGGCGTAATAGAGCGGCGCGTACCCCGATTGCATCGGCGCCAGCGCGCTCCACGTCCCGGAGGCATAGCTGCCGCGTGCGTCCGGGGTGAGCTTGTACCACTGGTTCGTCAACACCCGCTGGCACATCACAGTGCCGTCTGTCAGGAGCAGACAGTTCGACACCGGAGCGGGCGGACTCGTGGCCGTCGTCCACGTCCCGCTCCCCGCAAAGGCAGCCGTGCGTGATGCCAAATCACCATCGCGTCGTGCGGAAGCGAATCGCGCCGTCGCGACAACCAACATGACAGCAGCCGCGGCCATGGAGTGGCTCCGGCGCGTCATTGCGGCGGCTGCGCCCGGTCAGACGTTCGGCGGCTCAAGCTGGTAGCCTTGAAACGGATGAGCTTTGGAGCGTGTCAGGTTTGAAACAGTGCGTCAAGGGAAGCGGTGCGTCAAGGTGCGCGAACCCGCCAGGACCGCGGGACGCCTTGTCCGCCGGGAAGAACGCCGGCCTGCTTAGAAGCCGACGGCGAGGTTGATCCGCGCGGAACGCGACGGCGAAGGATGGGTCATCACGTCCGCCACTCCGACGAGCGTCTCGCCCGGCAACCGTGACTCGAAGTAATAGTCCACGTCGCTCACCGCGCTGTTGAACAGGTTGAACACCTCGCCGGTCACGCGCAGCCGTTTCGCCAGCTGATAGCCCGCTTCCAGCTCGAAGAGGCTCGTCGCCTTCGATCGCTGGGAGTCGTCCTCGACGAGCGCGCGCGGGCCGAAATAGCGCCATCGCGCGCTGCCGAATGTCCGATGGTAATTGTCGACCGTGACACCGGCCGAGACCACCGTGCCGACCGCCTCGGGCACGTACTGACCGGAGGGATTGGGGTCGCGGTATCGCGCCTGTGACCACGCCGCGTCGGCGTCGAAGGTGAGCCACCGTTTGGGACTGTAGTAGTTGGCGAATTCCACGCCGTTGCGGTTGCTCGCGGGGCTCGGCACCGACCCGAACGTGTCCCCATCCCACGTCAACTCGGAGTCGAGCCGCAGCATCCAGAAAGTCAGGGTGGTCTGCAGATGCGGCACGGCCACGGTGCGAAGGCCCACCTCGGCGCCCCCGGCCTTCACGAGCGGGGTGACCGGCGTGACCGGGGTGCCGTAGGAGTCCCGGATCGCGAGGGCGCCCCGCGCATCGTTGCTGTGGAAGCCTTCGCCGGCGTTCACGTAGAACTCGGTCCTGGCCCACGGGCCGAGCGTCAGGCCGCCCTTCGGACTGACGATCCCGGCCGTTGTGGTGCCGCTATTGAGCGGATCGAGTCGGTCCTCGACGCGGAATCGTGTGGCGTCGGCACGCAGGCCGACCATCGATCGGAGCCACGGCGCCCACTCAATCTCGTTCTGTTCGTACAGGCCGCCAGTAGACTCGAGCACAGTGGCCTGGCTGCTCGTGGACAGGCGAGCACGGGCGGCCGTGTGATACAGGGCGAGATTCGTGATGTCGTCGTTCCGCACCTGCAGGCCGACGGTGTTCTGGATGGCGCGGCCGCGCCACCGGCTCTGTCGCGTGTGCACCACTCGTCCGCCGGTCACGAACCGGTGATCCGCCTGCTCGTGCTGATCGCCCCTGTCGGGATCGTTCAGGAAGAACGTGAAATTCGAGAACAGCGCCAGGTCGTACCCGATGCCGTACGCCGTGATCTTCGTCAGCGACGAGCCTGATCCGCGCTGCCAGTCAGTCGAGAGGCTGTAGCGGTAGCTGTGGCCCCCGTCGCTTGCGTCGAGCGTTCCGAAGCGGCTGATCAACCCGGTGGCGAGCGCCCGCTCGGGCACCGTATCGGTCGAGTTCCAGCCGCCGTGATAGCCCATCCCGGTCACGGTGAATCCGTTGACTGCGTCGCCGTGGCTGTAGCGGATGACGGCGTTCACCCTCTGGTACCGGTCGGGCTGCACCCACGGACCGTCGGCATGGGACACGTCGAGCGCAGCGAGCAGGTCTCCGTGCGGCAGTCTGCGCGAGCCGGCCAGAAGCGCCCGATCGTAGCCCTGACCGCCCAGCTCGACCCGGAGAAGCGGGCGATCGATCGACGTCACGTAATTGGTGTTCGCCGAGCCCGCCGTCGTGAAGTCGCCCTGGTCGGCGTAATAGGGGCCCTTCAGGTACTGCACACCGGCCACCAGCTCCGGAATCATGAAGTTGATGTCCGATACCCCTGCCCATGGGCGTGGCTCGGGAGGTTCACCGGCATGCCCACGATCGTCTGGGCGAAGTCTGTGCCGTGATCGAGATTGAAGCCCCGCAGATAGTACTGGTTCGCTTTTCCGCCACCCGCGTGCGCGCTCGCGATCATGCCCGGCACCGTCTCGAGCACCTCGCCCACGCGCAGCAGCGGGCGGACCTCGAGTTGCCGCGCGGTGATCGCGCCCTGACTGGCGGCCTGCGCCACGCCGACCAGGTTCTCCTCGGGGTCATCCATGTCTGCCAGATTCGAGAACGTGCGCTTGCCCACGACCGCTACTTCGGCGCTGAGCGATACGTGCATCACGGCGTCCACCTGCGTTACGCCGGTGCTCATCTTCACGTCGCGACGCAGGATGGACGCGAAATTGATCAAGGTGAAGGCCACTTGATAGCGGCCCGGCATGACGTTGCGGAAGGCGTACTCGCCGGCCGTGTCGGTGACCGCTTCCTGGGGGGCGGCGCCTTCCGCACGCAATTCCACCGTGACACCCGGCAGCACGCCACCGGTGTCGTCGGTGACGCGCCCCCGCAACGAATTGCCGGGAGACTGTTGCGCGAAGAGCGCGCAGGGCATCAGCGCCAGGACGAGCACCAGACTCCCGCGAGCGATTGCGCGCATCATGGTCCGCTCCGATCCGGGTTCCCGACGTGCCGGATTTCCGGCACCTCGGGCCGCCGCGTGAGTGAATGCTGCAAGAACCGGCCCTGCGCAGACCTGTGGCGACCGATTCAACCGTCTGCGCAACAGCCACTCTTGCGGAGGGCCTGTCGGGAAAGGGAACCTGCGGGTGTTCGACAACGACGGCGCCGGCAGACGCGGCCCGGCGAATCCGTCGGAAACCCGGTGGGCCACCGTGACGCGATTGTCTGCGTATATAGTTGCGCACTTGCGGTCAACTGTGACCGCACTGAGACAGGAGACCTCATGTCCACTCGTTCCGCCACAGGAGCGAAGTCTTCATGTGATGCCGGCGGTCAATGCGTGCTCCTTCCGCTCGTCATGATGGCTCTCCTGGGCACCGCGCGCGCCTCCACGCAAACGCGCGCGGACGGCGTGAGCTTCGAGGCGATCGCCCTCGGCACCCTCGGCGGCAGCTGCAGCGTCGCGACCGCGGTGAACGCCGGGGGCCAGGTCGTTGGCGCCAGCGCTGTCCAGGCCTGCGACATCGCGACACAGCATGCGTTTTCGTGGACCGCGACCGGCGGGATGGTCGATCTCGGCACCCTCGGCGGAGGCGCCAGCTCCGCGATTGCCGTGAACGACGCCGGCCAGGTCGTCGGCTACAGCTACATCGACTTCCGTCATGTCGTCCAGCATGCGTTTTCGTGGACCGCGACCGGCGGGATGGTCGATCTCGGCACCCTGGGCGGCAGCTCCAGCTTCGCGACCGCGGTGAATGCCAGCGGCCAGGTCGTGGGCCTCAGCGACACTCCCGATGGACGGCAGCACGCGTTCTTGTGGACCTCGACGTCCGGAATGGCCGATCTCGGCACCCTCGGCGGCGGCACCAGCTCCGCGGCCGCGGTGAATGCGACCGGCCAGGTCGTGGGCCGCAGCGCGACCGCCACCAGGGGGGAGCACGCGTTCTCGTGGACCGCGAAAGGCGGGATGGTCGATCTTGGCGTCCTCCGCGACTTCGACCGCTTTCCGGGCGCGAGCCGGGCGAACGCCGTGAATGACAGCGGCCAGGTGGTGGGCGACGACGTCGCGACGGGCGACGCGTTCCTGTGGACCGCGAGGGCCGGCAAGATGGTCGATCTTGGTTCGCTCGGCGGTCACCCCAGTCACGCGGCCGCCGTGAATGCGCACGGTCGGGTCGTTGGCGTCACGTTTATCGACGCCGCCCAGACCGTCCAGCATGCCTTTTCGTGGACCGTAGCGAGCGGGATGCTCGATCTCGGCACCCTCGGCGGAACCTACAGCATGGCGACCGCGGTGAACGATTGGGACCAGGTCGTGGGCGAGAGCACACGCTCGGACTCGCGAGCTCCGCGTGCGTTCTTGTGGACGGCAGCGAGCGGGATGGTCGAGCTCGGCACGCTCGGCGGCAGCGTGAGCTCCGCGGCCGCCCTGAACGCCAACGGTCAGGTCGTCGGGTATGGAGCGACCGTCGACGAAATGCCGCTTGCCGTGTTGTGGGAGCTCACGGTCCGTCCCTGATTCCTCGGTTCACCGAAGGAGCACCATCCCACAACAGCTCGCGCAGCGCCGCGCGGAAGCTGTCGTCCAGCAGGCGCGCCGCGCCCTGATTCAACGTCACGCGCGATCGATTCGCGAAGGTGACGCGCCCGGCCAGGGCGGGGCTCTGCACGCGCACGAGCCGAACCGACACGTCGATGCTGTTGTGGGGTGGAACAAAGGCGCCGATCGGATCGTCGGTCCGCCGCTGATTCCATCGTCGGATCGTCGGCACCACGAGAAAGGCCGCGCCCCGGTCTCGGGCGGCCGCCGCCGCCCTCTGCTCGAACGCCGTCACGCCGGTGCCGCCAAGCGCAGCCACGTACTCCGGAATGCCGGCGAATGGCGACTGGGGGGCGGGCGGCACAATCTCGCTGTTCGGACACTGTTCCCGAACCACCTCGACGATCCTGTTGGCGAAGATCGATTCGACGTCCCAGGTTCGTACGCCCACGTTCCCCTGAAAGGCGGCGGGCGCGGTCATCGGCCACATGACGAACACGGGGCAGGTCGCGATCGGAGTCGGTCCGACGGCGGGCCGATCCCGCACGATCGAGCTGGTTGCCGCACACGCCGCCGTCATTGTCAGCGTGCCGGCGAACGCGAGGCGCGTCAGGAGGCGGCCGGCGTGGAGGCCCACGCCCGCGACTAGCCGCAGTTCAGCGTGCACTTGGCTGGACGGACGAACTTGCCCTTGATCTTCTCGCGAAACTCCGGGTACATCGTTTCCGCCCCGCCCATCGCCGCCTCGGCCGGAATCCCGTAGCGTTTGGTCATTTCATCGACGAACGGATTCTGTCCAGGAAGGTAGTGCGGGACCCTGCCCGACTCGACGCCCTCGTCTCCGACGATGCACGGCGGACCGCCAATGGCAACGGGATTGGGGCTCAGGTTGTAGGAGCGCGTCAGAATGTAGGGCTCTGTCAGATAAACCGGGTCGTCCATGAACAACGTCAGGGTCATCAGGTCTCCGTGACGCCGGAAATGGGTCGTGATGGTGGCCTGATCGCTGCTCGGCGCGCCGTTCCGCCGCATGTACCCGGTCTTCAAATGAGTCGTGGTGGCGATGAGCTCGTTGCCGTTCCAGACGCCCGTCGTGAAGCCCGTTTGATCGTGCGGCGCATTCTTCGAGGGATGCGGCCGCCCGTCCATCCAGATGGTCATGGGCGCCCGGGTCTCCCATGCGCCGATCATCCAGGCGAGGACCTTCCCGGTGAGAGAATCGGGGACGGCCCACATCCTCAGGCTGAACGGCCCGGCGGCGATATGCCACTGGGTTTGAAACCAGCACGTGCGCTCGGGCATCGAGATGATGGATTGCGAAAAGCTCAACGCCTTCGCCCGGCCCGATTCGTTGAACGGAAGCCCCGCCCAGTCGTCGGGGTGGGGCCCTGCGCCTCGCTCGAGCGCATCCTCGTGGTTGATGGAGGCCCAGGATCCCGACAGGTCCACTTCGGCCAGCATCGGCGTGCTGGAGCCCAGCAACAGCACCAGGGCGAGCATCGTTCTCGTGCGAGTCATCTGTGAAACTCCAATGAGCGGCCCGGCTACCACGTCGCCGAACATGCCGTCGGATGCCACTTGGCATCGCCCGGCTCTTTCTTGAACTGGGAACTGATGACGAACGGCTGCCGCAGATATGCAGGATCGGTGGTCATGATGGTCACCACCATCAGCGGCGACCCGTCGGGCTCGGTAATCAACTCGTAGTATTCGGTGAGGCTCGTGTTCTCGCTGTAGGGAACACCGTTCTTGCGCAGGAACCCGGCCTTGAGGTTGGAGGTCGTGACGTGCAGCGCTCCGTCGGTGGCGCCCCGCCCGCCGCCCTGCCACTCGGCCACCGAGTCGCCCTGGATCGTGGATGGCCCCGCCGGCGGCTTCCAGTTCCCGAAATGAAAGATCCGCGTCTGCTCGCCGGCGTCGGTATCCATCCGCAGCGTCTGCTCGTCCTGCCACGTGATGTGAAGGCGCCCCGGCACCCGCAGGAGCGCGGGCGCACCGTACGACTTGCAGCGCTCACCCGACGCCTCCTCCTTCGCAGGATCCCACGTGTCCGCGATCGCGCGGGCCGCGGGCGTCATCGGGACACCCTGGTAGTCGCCGCGCGCGGGTGTGACCATGCGATAGCGCCAGTCTTCTGTCACCACGGACACCCAGTAGCCCGTCAAATCGACGGGCGCGGCCGCCTTGGCGGTCTGCGGCGGCAGGGCGGCCCCTCCCCCGCGCCCGCCGCGCTGCGCGAACAGTCCCAGGGGCGTGGCGAGCATTCCCGCCAGGACGAGCGAAACCTTCACAGACCTCGCGCGTGAACGTCGGTCGGTCATGACTGCTTTCGTGTCCTTCTACTTGGTAGCCTTCAAGCTCCTGTAGACAGCCTCGATGAACGCGTGGGTGGTCCATGCCCCCGTTGACGATCCGTATCGCGTTTCGTAGGGCAACGCCGGACGGGCAGCCTGGATTTGATCGAGCGTCTTTCCCTGCTTGATCAGATCCGCGACGACGTCACGGATGGTCACCACCATGTCGCGATAGTCGACAACCTCCATCTGCTCGCAGAGGCGGCCGTGGCCCGGAATCACGTAGGTGCCGACATCCTTGTAGATGAACGGCGTCGGCGCAATCGTCAGGTCAATCAATCGGTTCAGGGCGTCGATTTCTCCCTGAATGCTTCCTCCGTTGGCGAGGTCGATCACAGGGAAGCGGGTCGTGTCCATGATGTCGCCGGTGACGACCACGTCGGATCCGCGGAACAGCGCAAAGCTGTCGGCGTTGCTGTGGGCCGCCGGCTGGTACAGCACTTCGATCCCTTCGTCGTTCATGCGCAGCGCCTTGCGCTGGGTGAAGAACGCTTCGGTGGGCCAGGCGGCGCTCGGATACGCCTCTTTCGCGCCGGCGCTCATCCTGCGCAGGACGCTGTCATGCGAAAGAATCGAGGCCCCGCCACCGTTGGTCATGGCCCGGAGGGTGGCCGCGTTGCCGAGGGCGTTGGTAAAGATGGTGTAACCGGCCCTGGAGAGCTTCTCGTTGCCGCCGACGAAATCGGCCCCGGCGTCGACATTGATGATGTACCGGATAGGCAGGTCGGTCAGCTTCTTGAGGACGGCCAGCACCTGGTCGGATGCCGCCGCAGCTCCCGAGTTGACCAGCACGATGCCGTCGGAGCCGATCTGGACACCGACATTTCCACCCCCTCCGGCGATCATGTAGAAGTTCTTCCGAACCTTCACAACGTCGAGCCCGGTTTCCGGTTCGGCGGCGCTGGTGGAGAGCGCCCCGCACACGGCCAGGGCCACGGCGACCGCCAGGCGCCAGCCGGCCGTCCTTCGGGTTGTGACACCGTTGTTCACGTCTGTCTCCATCTCGAGCCCTGGCCCGATTGAGCAATACCGTCCGGAACGGGCAGTATACCTAAACGTGGTTTCGAAACGAGGTCGGCCTTCACGGCTCATCGGTTTGGCCGCTGCACGGCGGACCGCGCCCGGCCTTCGCCCCACACGAGGCGAAGAAGATCGTGTAGAGTTCAGATTTGCGCTTGCCGGAGGAACCATGCGACGAATTTTCCGGGTCACGCTGATCGCGAGCGTCGCCGTCGCGATAATTGCGCAAGACAGGGGAGGATCTGCGCAGGCGGCGCCTCCAGTCGTTCCAGGGGCGCCCAACAGCTTCGGCATGACGACGCGAGCGGCGTACGCGTGCGGGACCACTCCGACGATCTATCGCGTGACGAATCTTGCCAACAGCGGGACCGGATCGCTGCGGGCGGCATTGCAGGCGACAACCCCGCGCGTGGTGATCTTCGAGATCAGCGGTTACATCGACCTCAGTTCCGACGTGACCGTGAACAGCCCGTGCCTGACCGTCGCCGGGCAAACCGCCCCGTCACCCGGGATTACCGTGCGCATGGTGCCCGGATCGTCCGAGGCGATGTTCCTGATCAACACGCACGACGTGCTGATGCAGCATCTCCGCATCAGGCCCGGCGGCACGACGTGCACCAGCGGGATTCAGGTCGCCGGTGGAAACCAGGCCAACATCGTGTTCGATCACATGAGCCTGAGTTGGGCGCAGGACGAGAACCTCGCGTTCAACGGAACCAACGGCCAGCCGACCAACGCGTCGGTCTGGCGCAGCATCGCCGCCGAGGGGCTCTATGAGGCGCCCGGCTCCGCGGGGTGCACCGGCGGCGGACTGGGGAACGGGCATGGGATCCTGATGTCCGCCGGATCGAAGACTGTTTTCGTGGGGCAGACGCTCTTCTCGACGAATTTCGAGCGCAACCCCTACTCGCAAGGCGATACCCAAACCGTCCTCGTCAACAACCTCGTCTACCAGTGGCACGGGCCGTGGGGCTTCTTCTACGCCAACTACGACGGCGGGAACAACACGTCGCCGTGGACATCGACGGCCGTCGGCAACCGCTTCATCGCCGGCCCCGATACGGCCAGCTCCCCGAGCGATCCCGGCTACCTGTTTGTCTACTCCAACGCCTACGGAGCGCCACCCGGGAACACGATTTACCGCTCCGACAACACGCTGGCCGACCTCGGCGCCAACCTGTACGAGGAGGCGAATCTGTTGCCTTACGACCCGAACGTCGGGTCGCCGCCGCCGCAGACGCCCCTCCCGTCGGGGTACACGCTGCTCCCCTCGGCCTCTGTCGAAACGACGGTTCTCGCCAACGCGGGCGCGCGTCCGGCCGACCGCGACGCCGTGGATGCCCGGATCGTCCAGAACGTCAGCAACCGCACGGGCGATTTCATCTCACAGCCGAGCGACGTCGGCGGGTACCCGATTCTGACCGTCAACACTCGAGCCCTGACGCTGCCGGCCAATCCGCACGGCGACGGCGGGACTGGCGGCTACACCACCCTTGAAGTCTGGCTGCACGCGTATGCCTGCACGGTCGAAGGCAGCAGCAGCCCGAGCTGCCCCGGTTCGGGGCCGTCGGTCCCGACCAACCTGCACATCCTGCCCTGAAGGGTCGCCTACCCTTTCGACGGCTTCTCGACGGCGAGTCCCTCCACGCGGAGCTCGAGGCCACGGTTGAAGCGCAGTCCGACCACGCCGACCGCCGGGAGCTCCGCGCGTGGCCGTGTGACGATGTCGTGGCCGTTCACCGTGAAGGTGACCGTGTCCTTGTCGGCACGGATGGCCAGCGCGTTCGACAGCGTCTTCTTGGCATCGAACCGCGTGATCGCCGGCTCGTACATCCAGTCCCCGGTGAGGTTCTTCATCACCGCGCCGTCACGCACCCGGACCAGGTATCGGCCGTCCTCGCGGACCATGAAGGCCGTATAACGCTCGGTGTCCTTGTCGAGATTCGTCCCGCCGATGAAGAGGCCGTAACCCTCCTCGAACTGCGGCATCCTGTCGAGCATGAACGTGGCCTTCACGGTGTAGTCGCCGGAGACGGTCTGCTGCGGATCCCAGAAGATCGACGCGGGGCCGGTCTTCACGTGAAAGCCGGCCGTCGTGGGTTCGAAGCTCAACGCCTGGGTGCGCTGGCTCTTGTCGTCCAGCCTCGCCCACCATCCCGGCACCAGCACGCCGTGGCCCGCGACGCCCCGCGGCGGCGGTGCGCCGCGACCACGCTGAGCCCGAACGACCACCGGAAGCAACAGGACCAGGATGACACCCGACGTCAGCCACTTCTGCATGTGACCTCCTTGTCGAACGACGTCGATGCCGGGGTGCTGCGAAAACGGCAGCGCCGCCCGGCCGCTCCAGACAGCTCGGCCCGGCGGTGACCGGCCACGCTTGGACCTCAAACTATCGTCCGTTACAGCCGATTTGTCTACCTGAACAGCACGGGTTCTCCGGCGCGCGTTGGCGCCGGGGTTTAGTTTGGGGGCGCGGGTGGCGCCGACGAGGTGGCCTTGCTCATCAGATAGCCGGCGTGGCTGATGCCGAGCAGCGGCAGCATCCCCTCCCCGATGTCCGGGAGCGACGTCGGGTACGGCGCGCGGCGCAACAGGGCGCCGATCGAAAACGCGTAGGCCATCACCAGCAGGATCGTGAAGAAGAACATCTGCAGCTTGCCAACGTCCAGATGGCCCGCATTGTCCACCGTCTCCCCCATGAACAGATCGGCGAGCGTGGCGTCGGCAACGAGCTTGTTCTTGACGAGTTGTCCCTCGACATCGACGGCGGCGGGATTCTTCCCCTGAGCGCGCAGCAGCCTCGTCTCCCGCTCGGGCGAGAGGGCGAGGTCCGCGTCCTTCTTGGCGTTCTTGATGAGCGGCGAACCGATGAAGGACGTCGTGCTGATCCCGAGCAGGATCCAGATCGTGGACGGTACCGCGATGTCCATGGCGGCCACGATGTCCGCTTCGGTCTGTGGCGTCTTCGCCAGACGGCCCACGACCATCGTCCCGAACGCGGAGACCACGAGGACCGTCCAGATCACGAGCTGGAGGCGCGACAGGCTCAGGCGATTGCGCTCGTCGACGAGCGCGCCCAACCACACCCCCGTCACGCCGTGACCCACGATCAACGTGAACATCGCCAGGACGGCCATCGTGACGAGCCACGAGTGGTACATGTCCCAGGGCCGCCGGGTCGCCATGTACACGAACATCGCCACGATGAGGACGACGGCCGAGGAGTGCCACACGCGCCACCGGCCCAGCGGGGACGGCGGACCGGCCGGCGGAATTGCAGCGGTTGGGACCATGTCGAATCCGGGCCGTCGACTCCGTGCCGAACGGGCGTGTGTGGATTATACGAGACGGCGGTCAGCCGCAGGCTTGAAGCTCATCGGTTATCGTAAGTAAGTAAGTAAGTAAGTAAGTAAGGTGGGTATTGCCGACGTCGAAGCCCGACGGTAAAGTAAGCCACCTGGAGTGATCGACATGACTGCGCGCGTCCATCTGGCTGCGATCGTCGCGGGAGCCCTTCTCGTTTCCGGGGTTGGGACAAGTCGGCTCCGGGGTCAACAGTCATGGACTCCGATCGGATTCGAGGCCTACTGGCCCGACACCGTGAGACTGCTCGATCAGGTGACGTTCGGCCCGACGCCCGACCTCGTGTTGCACGTGGACGATGTCGGGACCGATCGGTTCCTGGCGGAACAATTCGACGCCGCCATGGACCCGTACCCCGACCTGCCGCCGATGCCCTCGACGCGGCCTGCCGACTGCACGGGCGCCTGCCAGCGGGAGAACTACACGATGTACCTGCTGCAGCGGCATTTCTTCACGAACGCGCTGTTCGGCTCCGATCAGCTCCGCCAGCGGGTGGCGTTTGCCCTCGGCCAGATCCTGGTGGTCTCGGCGGTCAACTCGAACATCCGCCTGGCGAGCTGGATGCAGCCGTACCAGCAGCTGCTCTACGCGGACGCGTTCGGTGATTTCCGGCAGCTGCTCGAGGACGTGACGCTCAACGCGGCCATGGGCAGCTACCTCAATGTGCTCAACAACAAGAAGTTCAACCCGACGACCGGGGTGAAACCGAACGAGAACTTCGCCCGCGAGGTCCTGCAGCTGTTTTCAATCGGGCTCGTGCAACTGAACCAGGATGGCACGCCGGTGCGGGACGCCCAGGGCGCGACGATTCCGACCTACGACCAGCCGACGATCGAAGAGTTCGCGCGCGTGTTCACCGGGTGGATCCTGGCGCCGGCCTTTGGCAGTGGCATCCCGAACTACCGGGATCCCATGGTGGTGCGCGTGAGCCGCGGGAGCGAGGTGGATCACGACACCGACGAAAAGCACCTGCTCGGCGGCGCCGTCGTGGCTGCCGGGCTGTCGGCGCGCCAGGATCTCGAGGCCGCGCTCGACAACATCTTCTACCATCCGAACGTCGCCCCGTTCATCTGCAAGCAGCTCATCCAGCACCTGGTCACGAGCAATCCGAGCCCGGCCTACGTCGCGCGCATCGCGAACGTCTTCGACGACGACGGCGAGGGCGTGCGAGGCGATTTGAAGGCGGTCGTTCGCGCCATCCTCGTCGACGAGGAGGCGCGCGGCGACCACGGAGGGGACACGACGTACGGACACCTGGCCGAGCCCGCCCTCTTCATCGCGCGCGTGCTCCGCGCGTTCCACCCGACGAGCGACGGCGTCGTGAACTCGTACGCCGCGTCGATGGGTCAGGATGTGTTCCGCGCACCGTCGGTCTTCAATTTCTATCCGCCCGGGTACCGGGTCTTCGGCACCAACGGCCTGCTCGGTCCGGAGTTCAAGCTGCACGATTCGTCGAGTGCGCTGGCCAGGGCCAACTTCGTGAACACGGTCATCTTGGGCTCGATCGCGGCAAACGGTACGGACCGGCCGCTCGGCACCAAGGTCGATCTGACGCCGCTCGTCGCCCTGGCGGGACAACCCGAGACCTTGGTGTCGGAACTGAACGGGCTGCTGCTGCATCAGGCGATGCCGCAGCCGATGATCGATACGATCATCAGCGCCGTGCGGGTGGTGCCGGCCGGCAGCACGCTGCTGCGCGTGAAGACGGCGGCGTATCTGGTCATGACCTCAGCCCTCTATCAGGTGCAACAATGACGATCAGCCGACGAACGTTCCTGGTCCACGGCTGCGGCGGCGGTGCGGCCGCCCTCGCCCTGCACCGCCTCGGCCTCGTCAATCTGTACGCGCAAGCAGGCGGGTACCGCGCCCTGGTCTGCGTCTTCCTGTTCGGCGGCAACGACAGCAACAACATGGTCGTCCCGCTGGACGCCTACGCGGCCTACGAGGCTGTACGGGGCGTCGACACCGGCGTCAACATCGCTCGCGACACGCTGCTGCCGATTGCGCCGCCGAGCGCCGGCGCCGCGTTCGGCTTCCATCCGGGGCTGGCCTCTCTCGTTCCCCTGTGGGACGGGGGACGGCTCGCCGTCGCGTGCAATGTCGGGCCGCTGGTCGAACCGGTGTCCCGCGCGCAATACCTCGGCGGGAACGCCGCCATTCCACTCAATCTGTTCTCGCATTCCGACCAGCAGGGCCAATGGCAGACCTGTGTCTCCACCGGCCCGAGCGCCACCGGCTGGGGCGGACGCACGGTCGACCGCATCGCCGCCGCATCCACGTTCCCGGCCATGGTCACCGTGGCCGGGCTCACGCCGTTCACCGCCGCCGTGTCGGGACAGCCGCTCGCGCTGACGCCGGGACAGGCGTTCAAGCTCAATGGCTTCGACTCGAGCGCGGCCGCGACCGCCCGTCACGATGCGCTCGTCGCATTGCTGCAGCAGGACGGAGGCAATCAACTGGTCGGCGCCGCGAACGGAGCCATGTCGCTGGCCGTCGACAACGCACAGCTGCTCGCGTCGGTGCCCCCCTTGACCACGACGTTTCCGGCGACGTCGCTCGGATCGCAGCTCCAACAAGTCGCCCAGATGATCAAGCTGAACCAGACCGCGGTGGGACTCCCGCGACAACTGTTCTTCTGCGCGCTTGGCGGCTTCGATACGCACAACGGCCAGGCGGCGACCCAGGCCGGGCTGCTGACGCAGCTCGCCGATGCCATGGCGGCGTTCTACGACGCCACGCTGGAGCTCGGAGTGTCGGATGGCGTGACGACCTTTACGCTCAGCGACTTCGCGCGCACGTTCCGGCCGAACGGGAACGCCGGGACCGATCATGCCTGGGGAGGCCACCATCTGGTCATGGGCGCCGCCGTCCACGGCACCGACTTCTACGGCCGGTACCCCGAGCTGGCGCTCGACGGCCCGGACGACACCGACAGCGGATCGGCCGCGCGCGGACGCTGGATTCCGACGACCGCCGTCGATCAATACGCGGCCGCGCTCGCGTCGTGGTACGGCGTCGGCGATGCGGACCTGCCGGCGATCTTTCCCAACCTCGATCGCTTCGACGACCAGCGCCTTGGGTTCTTGTAATACCCACCGCCTTCGTCACCTTCGATCGATCCGGGCCATTTATCGACGCGCCAGGCAGCTCACGAGCTGAGGTTCGAGGAGACGGGCAGCTGAAGGCAACGAGATCGATTCTCGACGCACCTCGGCTCCGCACGTCATCATCCAACAACGGCAGGTCGCGCACGTGACCTGTCTTTTCCCGTTCACTCGAAGCGCCTCACCGTTTGCCGTCGGCGCTGCCGTCCTGCGGCAGCCTGGCGTCGAGCTGCTCCGCCAGCTCACCGACGTCCGTCCGGCGGGCCAGCTCTCGATACTTCGCCGACGCCATCGTCGTGCGGAGGTTGAAATGCTCGCACAGTTCGCCGAGCATCCGCAGCACCATGGTCATTTCCTGTTCGGAGAGCAGATTGACTTGAAGGTCGAGATGGGCGCGTCGATCCGCTTCGTGGGTCAATCGGTTCTGACTGGCCAGGACGAACAGGCTCAGAAAGATGGCTTCCAGACTCACGATCGTGGTGAGCAGCGTGAACGGGTAGGGATCGAACGGCTCGAGGCGGGCGATGCGTCCCGTGTTCAGCGCAATCCAGGCGACGAACCAGACCACGTGCGCCACGACGGTGCTCTCGCGCGCCGCGATCGCCGAGACCGCGTCCCCGAACCGCTCCGTGAAGGAGCGCTTTCGCGCGGCCTCCTCCTGCAGTCGCGCCACCGCCCTGATGTTCTCGTCGGCCGGCCGTCCCAACCGCGCATCGGTTCTCTTGTTCATGACGTCTGTCGCCCTCAGGCGGATGATGACAGATCGGTCAGCGTTCGCGGACGGCGGTCACGATGGCGTACCCGAGCCGGCCTTTTTCGATGGCAGCCAGCGCGTGGCGCGCCATCTGTCTGGCGGCGTCGAGATCGAACGCCGGCGGTTCGATTCTTTGGAGACCGGCCAGTATTTCGGTTGCCAGGAACCGGCCCTGAATGGCCGTGACCATCTGCTGCAACGCTTCGTCGTGCGGCTCGACGGCCGCGACGGTCAGCCCCGCGCCGGCCAGCCACGCCGCGTAGGTGCCGGTGTCGCGCGCATCCGCCAGGCAGGCGATCCATGCGAGGAGATCGTTCAAACCTTCAGACGCTCCTGGCGCGCGCGTGATGTCGCTGAGCCCGACGCGCCCGCCGGGCCGCACCACGCGCGCGAACTCACGGGCGGCCGCCGGCTTGTCGGGAAAGGTGCAGAACGCGCACTCGCAGACGACGGCATCGACCGATTCGTCCGCCAGCGGGAGCTGCTCCACGTCGCTCTGCTCGAAGCGGACGCGGTCGGCGAGCCCCAGCCGGACGGCCTCGCCCCGCGCCCGCTCGACGTTGGAAGCGCTCAGGTCGAACCCCGAGACGCGACAGCCATATCGTTGCGCCAGGAACAGCGCGCTCGTTCCGCGGCCCGAGGCGGCGTCCACGGCGTGGCTGTCGGGACCGAGGTTCAGAAGGCGGCCGAGCCGCTCGGTCAGGCCGAGGCCACCGGGATGGAAGGAGTCGCCGAGCAGGCGCGCGACGAGATCGCTTTCGTACAGCCGCGCGCAGCACGACTTGATCGCGTCCGCGCCGGCACTCACGGGTGGAGACCCTCGAACGAGAACCGGATCGGCGACGGCTCGTACCGGCGCCCTTCGGCGCGCGCGCGCTGCCGCTCGGGCTCCATCGCCTCGAGCTGCGCGCGGGCCTGCTCGCGGTAGCCGACCGAGTTGTAGGCGCAGAAGGGGATCTGCCTGCCGCCGGGCAGCAGGATCTCCTTGCAGCACTTCATCAGGTTCTTCTGGTTGAACGTCCACGGGTCCATGAAGTCCTGCACCATGATCATCATCATGTGGGTCGCCAGGTCGCCCACCGTGGCGGCGGCTGGCAGTCCGCAGGCCTGACACGCGAGCGTCAGATCGTCCGCCGACTTCTGCGACCCGGCCACCGACGACGACGACCACAGTCCTTCGAGCGCGCGCCGAATCTCCAGACCGAAATCGGGGACGACCCGATTGGCGAGGTAGTCGAGGTAGTCGTAGACGTTCACGATCCGCGGCAGCGGGACCACCTGATCGCCGTCGACGAACGCATAGGTCACGGCATTGCACGTCGGGAAGCAGCACGGCACCGGAATGAAGTCGCTGACGAGGAAGCGGCCGCCCGTCTGGCCGGCGATGCTCTCCAGGATGTCGGGAATCGTGATGCGCCGCATCGGATCGTGACGGAGGTGCCGCCCCGCGTGGAACGCCGGCTGGAAGTTGACGCCGCGGACTGCCGGATGGCCGACGGCGAAGTCGACGATGCGGCCGATCTCGTGCTCGTTGACGCCGCGCTCGATGGCGGGGACGATCGTCACGTTCAGACCGGCGGCGGCGAGACGATCGAGCGCGCGAATCTTCTCGTCGACAACGTCCGGCTCGCCGCGCAGCGCGAGCCCCGTCCGTCGCTCGAATCCGTCGAACTGAAAGTAGAACGCCGGCTTCACCTCGGCCAGCTCCGCGACGAACGCCTCGTCGTTCGCGATGCGCCGTCCGTTGGTGTTGATCATGACGAAGCGGACGCCCCGGGCGTTCGCGGCCCTCACGAAATCGATGATCTGCGGGTGAATCGTCGGCTCTCCGCCCGAGAACTGCACGACCTCGGGCACCCCCTCGGTACGCACGAAATCGTCGAGGATCGCCTCGACTTCTTCGAGCGTCAGGCTGAATCCCTTGCCCGCCGTCGAGAAGCACAGCGGACAGTTCATGTTGCAGCCGCTGTTCACCTCGATGATCCCCAGGCAGGCGTGCTGCTGGTGATCGGGGCACAGCCCGCAGTCGTAGGGACAGCCGTGCTCGCGGTCGGCGCCCCACGCCAGCGGAATCGTGCCCGGCTTGTTGTACCGGCTGTTGGCGACATACGCGTCGGCGTCCCCGAACACGAGCGCCTCGAACTCGCCGCAGGCCGCGCATCGCTTCCGCATGTAGACCTTGTTGTCACGAAAGACGACGTGCGCGTCGATCACGCGACGGCAGTTCGGGCAGATGCTGCGTGTCAGCTCGCTGAAGATGTAATCGGCGTCGCGTTTCCGCGTGTGTGTCTCGACCGCCACGGTTACCTCAGGCGCCAGAGCGCCCAGAGCAGCAGAGGCGATGCGGCGCTGGTCAGCAGGCAATACGTGCAGAACGCCCCGAGCCTGATCATGTCGTACACGCCGATCGCATTCGCCCCGACTGCCAGGACGCCGAGCGCGAAGAGCACGGTTCCCGCGCCGATGTCTCCAGGCACCAACAGCAGCGCCAGCATGATCGCGTACAGGGCGGCGCCGATGTAGCCGTCGGGGACGCCGAACGGGCGGGCAAACCGCGCGTCGGCCACCGCTTCGCAGCCGGCGCCGTTCACGGGACACCACAGCCGCCCGATCGTCCGGCTCTGGTACAGCCCGACGTAGAACATCGCGCCTGCGCTGGCGCCCGCCAGCACGATCGCCAGCGGCCGGAGAAATTGAACGCGATTCATCGTATCACCCGCGGCTTGCCGCATCCACGCCCCGCCGGCGTGCGGTCAGCACGCTCGCCGACGAGTGCCGACGCGTCGGCGTCGCACCTGCGCGCGCGCTCGCCACCGCGTCGCCCGCGAGCATCCGCGCGAGGGTGGCCTGCAGCGTTGCGGGATCGGTGTGAAAGTCGACGTGACGACGCGCACCGCTCGCATCGGGCGATCCAACCGGAAGCGCGTTGGGCGCCCGCACCCAATTGCGCCCGAGCTGGGTGACGAGCTCGGCATCCTGCCGCACGAACTTGTCCATCCCGAGGATCGGCACGCCGTCCCGGACGAGGGGAATTCGCGGGGGGTCCTCGAACGCGTCGCTCACGAGATAGAGAAGGGACTTGTGATAGATGTTCGCGCAATCGTCGTCGCGCTCCGCCTGATCGCCGAGCGTGAAGAGCGAAAATCGCCGCAACGACCGGCCCGTGATCGCCGGCCAGTAGGTCTGCCTGAAGAACGCCATCGTGCAGGCCGGCGCCCACAGCGTGCAGCTGGAGAGGGTCCGGCCGAACCCGTCCGATCCCGCCAGCAGCCCGGTCGAGATCCGGCCTCTGGCCGTCAGCAATTGCGCGAGCGGTCCGAGGAGAATCGCGCCGGCGCTGTGTCCCACCAGATGGATCTCCAGGCCCGGATCCGCGCTCATCAGCGCGGCCACGCGTCCGGCCACCAGCCGCGCCCCCCCTGCGACGCTCGCGGTGGCCGCAATGGCGTTCTGCTTCATCTGCGACCACTCGAGCCGGCCGCTGGCGATCCGCGCCAGCGGCTCGAGGGCGTCGTCGAGGCGGTCGAGCATGAAGTCCTTCGAGCTGTCCAGCACCCCTTCCGGACGCCGGCGGCGCAGGGCGTCCTGGAGGATGTCGCGGAGAGTCGTCAGATAGTCGGTATGCCAGAGGACGCTCACCGGGTAGATGCCGGCCTGCAGCAGGGGGACCCGATCGTCTGCGACCATCTGGACGGCCGAGTCTTCCGACACGAGCCCGCCGTGCGCGTACAACAGCAGCCGGCGTTTGCCGTACTTCTTCTTCCAGTTGGCCGTCAGCCGCGGGAAGTCCGTGTCGAACAGCGTGGCGATATCCTCTGCGCTCGTGCCGTAGGTGCCGTCGGAACGTGGCGTCCCGTCGTTCCCGAGCGACACGATGTGCGGCCGCAGGTCGCTGAACACGTAGCTCTGCGACCCTTTGGCGGTCCCTCCAATCGCCGCCGCCGTCGTTTGCGCACTGACCAGGAGCACGGGGGCCCCGAGCCGAGCGACCCAGGTGTCGCTCGCATTGGCGAGCCAGTCGTCATAGGTGATGTGGCCGAACCCGTGAAAGCCCCAGTCGAGGCCCCAGGAATTCTGAATCCAGAAGCCTCGCTCGTCATAGGCGACCACCGCGAAGGCGTGGCCGCCGGTGATCTTCGTGGCTGGCGCGATGACGCCGTCGCTCGCCACCCGATCCCAGCCGGTGTGCACGCTGGCGGTCGCGTAGAGCACGCCGACTTCGGCGATCGCGCTGTGCAGCGCCACCAGATCGGTGTGGTTCACCCGGAAATACGCGCCCAGGGGACGGCGGGCGGCGTTCGACCACCGCTCGGCAAACGCGCCGGGGTTCTGTTTGGTCTCATCGTATTCCCAGTACTCCGCCGCACACACGCCGTGTTTGTTCCAGCCTTTCATGGCGCCGCGGGCACTGGATCCGTCGTAATCCTCGCCGGGCCATTCGTCATACCGCTTGGCCATCTCGTACAGCATGCGCGGACTGACGCAGGCGGTGTCGGGGACGACCGCTCGACGGTGCAGCAGATAGTTGGCCACCGTCGCGAGCCCGAAGCCGGTGCAGGCGCCCTCCTGCCCCTGATCCAGGATCGGGACCTGAAGGGCTCGATACGCCTCCAGGTCGATCATCGTCGGCACCTCCACCAACGTCGGCACGTACATGCGGTCGCGGAAATCGACCGTGTCGGGGAGCGCATTGAGCTTGTGGCCGCGCGCGGAGCGCGGAGGATGGGACGGGCGCGCGGGGGCCCGCGTAGGGCGTGCCGACCGAGTCCGCGTCCCGCTTGCCGAAGGCCTACGTCGAACCATGCGCCCCCCTCATGATGAAGGCCGCAAGCATAGACGTGGTCAGGGCGGATCTGCAATCGCCCGATCCGATGCTCGAGATTCGGATAGACTGACGCCGGTCGCCGCTCTGGTTTTCGCACGGGAGGGAGCGAGGTCATGCGCAGGCAATGGAGTCTTGCGGCTCTTGGCGCACTCGTCGTCGTCGGTGGTGGCATCCACCGATCGCTTCTGGCGGCGCCGCAGACCGACGGCCCCGCCCCCTCGCATATCGTGGGGATGGGCAACTTCAGCCACATCGTCGCGGATCTCGACCGCGCGATCGCCTTCTACCACGATGGGCTCGGCCTGGCTCTCGCCGCGCCCGCGCGGCCGTTCGAGGTGATTCCCGCCATCGAGAAAGCCGCCAATGTTCCCGGCGCGCAGACACGCTACGCCGTCCTCGACGTGCCGGGATCCTCGATGGGCGTGGAGCTGATCGAGTACCGGAATATCGATCGGAAGCCGGTGTCGCCGCGGTTCCAGGATCCCGGCGCGGCCAATCTCACCCTGTCGGTGCGCGACATCGACGCAACGCTGGCGCGCCTGAAGAAGGCGGGCGCCAGAGTGATCACGGCCGCCGGCGCGCCGGTCGCCATCGGTGGCCGCAGCCGTAACGTCTTTCTTCAGGATCCCGACGGCTTCGTGATCGAGCTCGGTCAACCCGACGTTTTGCCCGCACCGGCGGCCGAGACCGCAGGTAGCGTGTTTCGGGCCGGGTTCGAAGCGGCGATCCGCGACACGGACGCGAGCGTGGCCTTCTACCGCGATCTGCTCGGCTTTCAGGCCAACGTCGCGGCGACGTTCAACGACAACAGGCTGATGGCCGAAACCGCCGGCGCGCCGGGCGCCCAGTTCCGCCAGAGCCGGCTGCAGGTGCCGGGCACCTCCGCGGCGATGACGCTCATCGAGTTCAGGAACGTCGAGCGCAAGGCGCTCAGTCCCCGCGTGCAGGATCCCGGCATGGCCATGATCCAACTGATGGTGCGCGATCTGGACGGTCTGCTGAAGACGCTGAAGGCCGGTGGAGCCGCCGTCATGTCGCCCGACGGGGAAGCCGCGACCCTGGGCGCCATCCGCATCGCCGTGGTGCGCGATCCGAACAACCTGTTTCTCGAGCTGATCGAGCGCTCTCAACCCTAGCAGGCCACTTCAACCACTGCGCCGGTCGCAGCCTCAGGCGAAGCCCGGCCATTTCCCGAGGAGACAAGATGAGACACGTTGGTTGTTGGAAGAACGCCGGTCGCTGTCTTGCCGCGATCGGCCTGATCGTTCTCGGCTGCGGCAGCGTGCAGGCCACCGACCTGTGCGTCGACAGCGCGGGCAGACACGGCTGTTCGAGGACGATTGGCGCCGCCGTGGCGGCCGCCGTCCCGGGCGACGTCATTCGCGTCGCCAAAGGCACCTACCATGAGGATGTGGTCATCGCCAAACCGCTATCGCTGCTCGGCGAGAAGCCGGAGCACACGGTGATCGACGCCACCGGCCTGCTGAACGGCGTGAACGTCGACGGTTACAACAACGCCGGCCTGGCCCACGTCATCGTGAGCGGGTTCACGGTGCTGAACGCCGACGCGCAGGGCATCGTGGTGACCAACGCGTCCGACGTCACGGTGTCGAACAATCACGTCATCGGAAACGACCGGAGTCTCGATCCCGTCGCCCTGGAGTGCCCGCCGCTGCCGCCGTACTTCCAGATGGGCGAGGGATTCGACTGCGGCGAAGCGATCCACCTGAGCGGCGTCCATCACTCGATTGTGTCCAACAACCTCGTCCACGACAACGCGGGCGGCATTCTGATCAGCGACGACACCGGGCCGAACTACGAGAATCTGATCTCGGACAACGTCGTCGAGGACAACCCGTACGACTGCGGGATCACCATCGCCTCGCATCACTTCAATCCCGCACCGACGGATCCCTCGGTGGGCATCTACCACATCACCGTCGTGAACAATACGGTCAGGCGGAATGGTCTGATCTCGGGCGAGGGAGCCGGCGTCGGCCTCTTCGCCGGCCCTCCCGGCGCGCAGAACAACGGCAACGTGGTCGCGAACAATATCCTGACGGACAATGCCTTGCCGGGCGTGGCGCTGCACACGCACGAAGCGTTTCAGAGCCTGAACAACCACCTGATCATCGGGAACCAGATAGCGGGCAACGGCCCGGACGGCGACCCGGGCACCACGGTTCCGACCGGCATCTCGATCTTCAGCCCGGTCGTGCCGCTCACAGGAATCGTGATCGCTCAGAACGTCTTCAGGCGGGAAGGCATCGACATCGGCATCAACACGACGGACGGCTCGAGCACGGTCAATGCGCACTTCAACTCGTTCCTCGGCGACGTGGGCATCGACAACATCGACGCCGGGAGCGTCAGCGCGACCGGCAACTGGTGGAAGTGCTCAGGCGGTCCGGGGGCGCACGGCTGCTCGACGGTCGAGGGCAGCGGCGTCACCGTCAATCCCTGGCTGACGCAGCCGTTCTGACATCCGGAGCGGTGTGCGGGCCGCTGCCCTCACACCGCACGGCCGAATCGCCCGCGGGCCCGGCGCAGGGGGTTCCAGACGTCGCCGCACGTGCGGCATCGCCAGTAACTTTCCTCGTCGGGCTTCTTCGCAGCGGTGGCGATCGCCGGCGAGCCGCAGGCCGGGCACAGCGTGGGCGGCGGGGCGACCGGCTTGTCCGAGGTCACCGGCGACTGGGGAGTGAATCGATACGTCATCGGGACCTCAGGATCTCCTCTCCTTTTCGGTATTCACGGCATGCAGGAGCTCGGCGACCGTCAAAGGGCGCCCGCCGAATCCGAGGATCATCATCACGGCCACAGGCGTCGCGCAGGCGGCAAGGATGAACGCGGTCGTGAACAGGGTCGCACCGGCGGCCACGGCGCCGGCCGTGACCAGAGTCGCGAACGCGAGCGAGGCGCCGGCGAACCGCATCGGCGTGATGTTCAAGGTCATCTCGATCTCCTGCCAGCGAAAGTTGACGGGCGGGCGCCACTCGGCGCCGAAGTGGGCCTGTCGGCGCGCACCCGGAGGGGGGCACTGCTCGAACGCTGGCGGGCTCAAGTGCGGTCGGACGGGAACCACTATACACCACCCGGCACGGGTCGCTGTTCCGTGATAGACTCTCCCGTTGGATTTGCCGCCTCCTGTGCCGCCTTTGGCGTGACGAGCCACTCCTGACTCGCTTCTCCTGAAGTCCAGCCTGTTACGAGACGACATCCACCCGGCGTCGATTCCGATGCTCGGGAGCGTCGCGATTGCGACAAAGGAGTACGTGTCATGGGTCGAAGGCTCTATGTCGGAAACCTGCCGTTCGAGACCGGCGAAAGCGAGCTTCAGGATCTGTTCGCGCGCGCGGGGGCGGTGGAGTCGGTGAAAGTGGTCCGCGACATGGCGACAGGGCGCGCCCGCGGCTTTGCGTTCGTGGAAATGAGCACGGACGAAGAAGCGCAGAAGGCCATCTCGGAGTTCAACGAGTATCAACTCGGCGGGCGGGCGCTGACCGTCAACGAAGCGCGGCCGAAGCCCGAGCGCTCGGGCGGTTTTGGAGACGGCCGCGGCGGCCCTCGCCGCCGCTCCGAACCGCGCTGGTAGGACCTGAGCGGGAAGCACGCCCATGGCCCGAGTTCATCTGGTCAACCCGAGCACGAAGTCCTTCGGCGTCGCCGTGATCACTCCGCGATGGCTGTACGTGCTCGCCGCGGCAACCGGCAGCCGCTGGGGCGATCCGCACATCGTTGACGAGACGCTCGATCCGCTCGATTTCGACACCATCGCCGCCGGTGATGTCGTCGGCATCGGCATCCACACGGGCAACGCGCTGCGCGGGTACGCGATCGGACGCGAGGCCCGCCGGCGTGGCGCCTGGGTCGTCTTCGGCGGCATCCATGCCACGCTGTTTCCCGATGAACCGGCGGTTCATGGCGCGGCGCACGCGATCGTGCGCGGTGACGGCGATCTGATCTGGACGCGCGTCGTGGAGGACTGTCTGGCCGGCCGGCCGCTGGTCGGGTACGACGGCGGGCGCGTCGACGCCGATCAGTTCGCGGCGGCACGATGGGATCTGCTGCCGGAGCGACGCTACATGTGGGCTTCGGTGCAGACCGTGCGCGGCTGCCCGAAGCACTGCTCGTTCTGCTCGGTGTGGCGCACCGACGGTCAGGAGCCCAGACAGCGCGGCGTCGATCGCGTCGTCCGCGAGATCGTCGAGCTCCGGCGTCTGGGATTCCGTTTCATCGCGCTGGCCGACGACAATTTCTACCCCGTCACGTTCGACGATCTCGCGATGGCGAGGCGCCGATCCGACCCGTCGCGGCTGCGCGAGCTCGAGGCGCTGCGCGAAGAGCGCTTTGCCCTGATGACGCGGCTGGCCGAGCTGCCGGACGACCTCGTCTTCTACACGCAGATCACGATGGAGGCGGCCGAGGATCCCGCGTTTCTGGACGCGATGAAGCGCGCGAACATCCTGGGCGCGCTGGTCGGCGTCGAATCGGTGACCCGCGAGGGCCTGAAGGACGTCTACAAGGGCTTCAATCTGGCCGGCGACGAGCTCGTCGCGCGCCTGCGCGCGTTCCGCCGTCATGGCATTCACGTCCTCGGCTCGTTCATCTTCGGGCTGCAAAGCGACACGACCGCCACCTTCGATGCGACCGTCGCGCTCGCCGAACAGGCGGATCTCACTTTCGCGCAGTTCGTACTGCTGACGCCGTTCCCCGGCACGGTGGACTTCGAAAAGTGGGCGGCGGAGGAACGAAACCGCGGCACGGCCGTCGACGGGGTCCCCATCACGCAGCACTGGCTCATCCCGGAGGGACGCCGGCCGAAGCTCTACTCGCCGCACCCGACCATGTCGCTCGAGGAGATCCGCGTCGGGACGCAGCACGCCTGGGATCGGTTCTACAGCTGGAAGCTCGTGTGGGGCCGATCGCGGGTCGTCGAAACCTTTCGGGCGCGGCTCGCGTTCGTCCTGATCTCGAAGCTGTACCGCCAGATGTACGCGAACACCGGCATCGCGACCGACAGCGCGCGGGTGCAGCGATCGACGCGATGGGCGCGGTGGATTGGCCTCGCGTGCCGGCGCCTCTTCCTGGGCCGACCAATGCCGGATCTCCGGATGCCAGGCGAGCCCCTGGAATCGGCCACCCAGTAGCAGGAAGTTCCAACCGACCACGATCTGGAGGGGATGACGATGCCGACGCTGAATGGAACGATCAAACGTCTGAACGAGAAGGGGTTCGGCTTCATCGCCGCGACCGACGGCAACGAGTACTTCTTTCACCGCTCGGCCTGCAGCAAGACCCCGTTCGAGGAGTTGCGCGAAGGGCAATCGGTCACGTTCGACCGCGGCCAGGGCCCCAAGGGTCCGCGCGGCGAGAACGTGCGGCTCGCAGACCAGGGGTGAGGCGCGGCGGCAGTCCGGCCGGCGCCCGATGCGCCGCCGTGCCGCCTATCGGAGCCGGTCGAACACGGCGCGCACGCCCGACGCGATCACGTCCACCGGGCAGGTATTGAGGCACACCGCGGCACAGCGTTCACGCCGCGCGCGTTGGCACGTCGCGACCTCGGCGTCCGCGGCGACCGCGATCAGGGGGATCTCGGACGTACGGCGGTCCTCTTTCAGCTTCCGCACGAACATCCAGCCGTGACGGCTTCCGCGCCACACGTCGGCGACGATGATGTCGGGGCGCGGCGCCCAGGCTTCCCCCTGACGCGCGACGACCTGCTCGTACGTCGTGACCTCGAAGCCCGCCGCGGCCAGCGCGTACGCGTAGGCCGCGCGTGTCCCTTCGTCGTCGAGTGCAGAGCGACCACCGGTCGCTGCATCGGCTGGGGGAGAAGATCGTCGAGGCGCTCGGCGCCGGCCATCGCCTTACACAAATGCCTCTCCGATGGGGCCGCCGTCTGTCGGGTCGCCGACCAAAGCGATGACCGCGCGCCCAGCTCGTCAGGCTCTCTGCCGGCCGCCTCGGCGTCCTGGCGGCGTGATCGAGGCGACGTCCTGATGCGCCCGTGGCTGGCGGACTGACCGTGGCATCATAGGCCTCGGCGGGAGGAACCCACGATGCGAGGACTTCGATCGGCCGGCCTCCTCGCCGGCATCGCGCTCGCGACGCTGCCACTCGCTGCGCAGCGCCATCCGCCGGCCTCGATCGCGTCGAAGCCCTGGAAAGTGCCCCGTACTCCCTGGGGCGATCCCGACCTGCAGGGCACCTACACGAACAAGTACGAGCAGAGCACGCCGCTCGAACGGCCGGACCAGTTCGTCGGGCGCCGCGCGGACGAAGTGACGGGCGCCGAACTGGCCCGTGTCCTTGAAGAGCGGCAACGCCAGGTGCTCGGTCGTCCCGCGGGTGTGGGGCCCTCCCAGTTTCGCGACTCCCTGGAGGTCACCAAAGGCAGTCGGGCGTGGCTGATCGTCGATCCGCCCGAAGGCAGAGTGCCCCCCCGGACGCCGGAGGCGCGGCGGCGGCTCGGGCCGCCCGATCCGACGCTCGATACCGGCATCAACGGCGTCTTCAATCAGCGGGTGCGAACCGCCAGCAGTTTTGGTGAGGGCCCCTTCGACGGCCCCGACGATTTCACCTTGTGGGAACGATGCGTCACGCGGGGACTGCCCGGCGCGATGATGCCGCACATCCTGGGCAACTCGTACCAGATCCTCCAGGCGCCCGGGCTGGTCGCAATCCGCTACGAGCTGATTCACGATGCCCGGGTGATCCCGCTCGACGGGCGTCCGCACCTCGGCAGACGCATTCAACTGGAGATGGGCGACGCGCGCGGCCACTGGGAGGGTGACGCGCTGGTGGTCGAGACGACCAATTTCACCGACCGGAGCACGTTCAGAAACGCCAAGGCCGCGACGCTCCGCCTGATCGAACGCTTCACCCCCAGCGCGCCCGACAACATCGAGTGGAGCGTCACAGTCGAGGATCCGGCCACGTGGACGCGGGCGTGGACGTTTGCCATGCCGCTGACGAGGAACGAGCGCGAGGCAGTGCTCGAATTCGCGTGCCAAGAAGGAAATTACGCGGTACCGAACATCCTCGCGGCGGCCCGCGCGGGCCGGTCCTGAACCGCTACGAGGAAGGCGCGAGGTAGCTCTTCCGCGCGCGCGGTTTCAGACGGCTCTGGTCGAGTCTCACGCCGATATCATGGGTCTTGCCGTCGCGTTTCGGCGGCGCGAAGCCGAGGAGGTACTGACTGTGGAGCTCCTCGGCGACACCGGCGAAAGCTTGCCCGAGATCCTGGCCGAACCGAATCTCGATGTAGCCGCCGCCGGTCTCTTCGGCCACGCGCGCGAGGCCGGGGTCGGGCATGTCGGCAAGCAGCATCGCCTGCAGGCCGCCGGGGCCCGCCGCGGGCACTCTCGCCCGCGTGCTCCTGCTCCGCATCCCGACCGCATAGATCATCACGTCGTCCCGGCGAGCGCGGTCGATGACTTCGGCCTGGCTGACCCACTTTTCGCGGAAGCTGACGGGACCGGTGTCCTTCCCGTCGCTCAGCACGAGAATGACGGAGCGCTTGCCGCTGGCGTCTCCAAACGCGCTCAGCGCGTCGTCGATCGCCCGCCAGAGCGGCGTCGGCGCGTCGGGCGCAATACTGTCCGGCAGCGCGTTCTGGAGATCGTCGAGGTTGTGGGTGAAGGACGGACTGATCGAGATCTCGTGACCGAACGAGCCGAGTCGCGTGACGTCGTCGGGGCGGAGCCGCGCAAAGAGCTGGGCCGTGGCCGCGCGCAGCAGCGGCAGGTTGCCTTCCATGCTGCCGGACACATCCAGCATGACGATCAGCCGGACGGGCTGGGGCGTGTTGTCGAACTGCGTGATCGGCTGCGGCTTCCCGTTGTCGCGCACGTCGAAGTCGCGTTGTTGCAGCGTGGTGACGAGCCGGCCGTCGCGATCCGTCACGGTGACGAACACCCGGACGACATCGCCGGTCCCCCGGAACACCGGCTGCTGCCGACCGGCCGCAGAGACTGCGCCAGCCAACGCGCACACGGCGAACGCTCCGCACACGAGGCATCGCGTCATGCGGACTCCCTTCTTGGCAGGACCGGCATCTCCACTCATATCACGCGGCTCGGGTGATTTGACGCCGATTCCACTCGCCTCTGGCGCGCGAAGATGACTCCGGCCGGCGGACGCGAACCCTGCCGTGACGGTCGAGCTCGCACGCCGCTCCGAATCGGTGGACACTTGGAGCCATGCAGCTTCGTACCGCCCGGATGTGCCTCGATTGTGAGGAAATCCACGATCAGGTGGAGTGCCCGGCCTGCAGTTCGGAATCGTTCGCGTACATCAGCCGGTGGATCCCGGCCTCGGAACGGCGGCAGCGGCCGCCCGAGGCCCAGACCGAGCAGGCTGAGGTCTACCGGCGGCTGTTGTCCGGCAGCTCCGCGGAGTCGCCTGCATGGTCGACGACGCGCCGATGGCTCACCGGCGGCGCGTTCGGCCTTGCCGCACTCAGTGCCGTCGGCTGGATGTGGCGGCGGCGAGGCAGCGACGAGGGTTCGGACGCAACGGCCACGGACCGCTCGACGCCCTCATGAGCGTCAGCCGGTCTGCCGCTCCTGCAGCGAACGCACCAGTTGGAGCACCATGCGCCGCGGCGCAACCCGGACGATCTGGGCGAAAAGCCTGTTCCGCCATCCCGGGACGACGACGGCGACTCCACGCATGAGGCCCGCATAGCCGGCCCGGGCCACGGCCGCGGCGTCCGTGACGCTGCCCGAGAACAGCCGCGTTCCCTCCATGCCGGCGCGCCGCTGAAAGGACGTGGCCGTCGGGCCGGGGCAAAGCGCGGTCACCGTTACACCCGAGCCGGCGGTCTCGTTGGCGAGGGCTTCCGAGAACGACAGCACGTACACCTTGGTCGCGTAGTAGACCGCCATGAGCGGCCCGGGCTGGAAGGCCGCCGTCGACGCCACGTTGAGCAGGCGTCCCCGCCGGCGCTCGACCATTCCCGGGAGCAGGAGGCCGGTGAGGTGGGTCAAGGCGCTGACGTTGACCCGGATCATGCGCAGCTGCTCGTCCAGATCGGTCTCGGTGAACGATCCCCGGAGGCCGAAGCCGGCATTGTTGACGAGCACATCCGGCCTCAATCCCAGGCGGTGCAGCTCGTCGTCGATCGCGCGTGGCGAGGCCGGGTCGCTCAAATCGGCAGGGATTGGGGTGACGCGCACGCCGTACCCGGTCGCCAGATCGCGCGCGACCTCGGCAAGCTTCCCGGCATGCTGCGCCACGATCGCGAGGTCGTAGCGATCGCGGGCGAGAAGTCGGCTCAGTTCGAGGCCGATGCCGCTCGACGCACCGGTGACGACGGCAACGGGGCGGTCGTTCGAGGGCATGGGCCGGCTCGACGCGGCATGACAGGGCGCCCGCGCCTTCTCACGTCGCGTAGAAATAGAACGCGACCACCGCCACCAGGAACAACAGAGCCACGATGATCATCGCCACAGACGATTCCGGGCCGACGCTCGGAGGCTCGGAGCTGGGGAACAGCGTTGGCATGGCTCAAGTATGTTCGGCGATACGGGGCGCCTACAGATTCGGATCCGCGCTGCCGACGAGCTCGAGGTTGAGTCCGTTCGGGTCCTTCACGAACACGTTGCGGATCGTGTCGCTCCACTCCACGAGCTCGCCGTTGCGCGAGAGCACGCGTCCGTTCTGCGCCTTGATCTTCGCGAGCAGATCGCGGATGTGGCCGATTCGGAGCGCCATGCCGCAGGCGTTGGCGTCGGTGACGCGGAGGTCGAACGGCTTGCGCGGCACCCCTTTGACCTCGAGGAACTCGATGCGCGCCTTGCTTCCGGAGATGAGGCCGCCGGCCATGCGGTACGACGCGCCCGTCGGAAGACCCAGCAGGTTGAGCATCGCGGCGTCGCTCGAGAAGCTCTTGTCGGCTTCGAGGTCGAGACCGAGCAGACCGTTCCAGTACTTGAGCGACTCGTCCATGTCACCGACCGTGAGGCCCATGACCGCGCCGATGACGGGGCCCTCCGGCGAATCGGCCTCCGGCTTCCCCTGAATCGCCTCGACGAAGTAGCCGTCGGGATCGCGCATGATGATCGCTTTCGCGTTGCCGACCGGTGTCGGCGCCATGACGGGCATGCCGCCCTTGGTGACGAACGGCGCGTCGACCTTCTTGGCCGCCGCGACGACCGCGTCGAGGTCGCGGACGAGGATCTTCATCATCGGCGCGCCGGGATCCCCGATCTCCGGCTGCTTGTTCAACTGACGCTCGAGGTTGCCGAACTCGGTCAGCTCGAAGTTGAACCCGCCCTTCAGCTGCGTCATCGCCACGCGCAGCGTCGCGCCGGGCGAGTTCGTGAGAATCTGCGGCCCGGTGCTCTGGAACGGCCGCACCTGGCCACTGACGCCGAACACCGCCTGATAGAAGGCGAGCGTCTTGGCGACGTCGTTCGTCGAGTGGATGGCGTGCATCAGGCCGATCACGCCGGTCTTGTTCGTGGGATTGGGCGCCGGCGCCTGGGCAGTGACGATGGCGCTGGCGAGCAGGCAGGTCCCGACGACCGTGTTCAGAGCGCGCATGAAGGCCTCTCCTTGTTTATGCGAGGTGAGGATACGCGGACTGGGCCGTCGAACGCAATCGGCAGGGTCCGCCGCCCGCGGGACCCGCCAGGGAGCCGCCGTGGCGCACGCCGACCGGCTGGCTAGTCGTCGTCGCCGTCGAGCTGCTGCGTCAGGTACCGCTCGTACCCAAGCTGCCGGATCTGGTGCATTTGGGTTTCGAGGAAGTCGACGTGCTCTTCCTCGTCCTTGAGCAGCCGCTCGAACAACTCGCGCGAGCCGTTGTCGGCGGCGTCTCTCGCCGTCGCAACGGCGTCGTTGTACATGACCACTGCCTTCAACTCGAGGTCGAGGTCGTTCTGGAGCTGCGCCTGAACGTCTGACCCGATCGTCAAGGGCAGCGGCTCCATCCTCGGTATCCCGTCGAGAAAGATGATCCGTTCGAGCACCTCTTCGGCGTGTTTCATCTCGCCTATCGATTGCTTCCGGATGAAACTGGCCAATCGGTGGTAGCCCCAGTTGTGGCACATCTCGGCGTGAACGAAATACTGATTGATGGCCGTGAGCTCCTCACGCAACGCCTCGTTCAGTTTCGCAATCACCTGGTCGTTGCCGCGCATCAGACCTCCTGCCGCCTTGACCGACGTGCCGCCGATTCTATCGCGACGGCCGCCCGACCCGGTGACGCGCCAGGGAGATCAGGTCGTCAGCCACCCGTTCGCCGAAAAAGTATCCAGCAGCCGCGTGGCAAACGCCAGCGCCGCTACCCGTTGGGCGAACCGGTAAGTGCCGTACAAGCGGTTGTTCCGGACGACCTCGACCTCGATCTCGTCCTCGCGGTGACTGCGGAGCTGACAGGCCAGTCGCGTCCGCCCTCTGGCGCACTTCCAGACGCATTCAGAATCGCCGCGGCCGTGCGTTTCGTCGGCCGGACCGCTGCCAGAGTCGCTCGTCTCCATCGCCGGGTCCCTTCCGCCCGCATCGTGCGGAATTCTCCCGACCGGCGCGGAAATGTCGACCATTCCCGCATCACGATCGTCGAAAACCCGAAGAATTCGCGGGCTCGGGTCCGGAACCGCAACGCCGATGCCAGGTCGCGTCGTGCAGGGCGGCCGCCTCGCCTGTCGTCGCTCCGGTGGTCACTTCGCCACGCCGGGCACCCGCTGCCCGTTCTCGTCGATGCGCTCGATGGTCTCACCGGATCGGGAGAGCACCGAGGTGTGATGCTCGCTTGCAATCTGCAAGGCCTCATCGTGGGGGTAGATGAACTCGTAGCCGACCCGTTCACCTGGATACACCCAGGCCTGGACGGCCTCCGGCTCACCCGCCGGCTCCTCGCCAAACAACACCACCGCGTCCTTGGCCGGCTCGCTCAAGGTGTCGGGGACGGTGAGCAACATGGCAAGCTGCCGGGTCCCGTCATCGTTCTGCACCTCGATCACGCGCCGACTCTCCACCGGATCGGCAAGCTCGAACCGATACCGTCCTGCTGGTAACGTGACGCCGGGCAGGTGGATCGGTTGAGAAAAGGTCAGGTAGGTGAGCTTGTTCGACTCGTCCGCCCGCGCCGGCGACGTGAGCCATATCCCGACGATCGCCACCGCCATCACCGCTCCTAGCTTTCGCATGATCACTCCTCCTGTCTCTCCGGCAGTTGCAGGTTGCATGCCCCCAATTCAGCGTGTCCGACTCGGCCAGGCCGAAGCGCAGCCGCAGGCATCGGGTGCCAAGTCAGGTTCATTTGCGATATAACCTGGACCGGAAGAGTCGCGCGATCCGAACGCTCTCCGGAGGCCGTATGAGATCGAAGACAGCGTTCCTGCTCTCGTCCTTCGCGTACGCATCGTTGATCGCCACAGGCCGCGTGCAGGCTCAGGACGCCGGGCCGTTCCCGTCGTGCACGCCGGCCGCGCAGCCTGCGGCCCAGGCCGGCGGCGCACGCGGTCGTGGCGCGGGCCAGCCGGCCGGACGGGGTCCGGCGGCGCAGCCGATCCCGCGCAACGTCACGGTCACCGCGATACCAGGAGTGGTCGCCGCCGGCGCGACGTGGACGAAGATCTGGCAGCAGGGCGGCAACAGCGCGGACGGCATCCTCGCCGACAAGGACGGCAGCGCGCTGGTGGCGCAGGAAGACTACGACGCCGTCCTCAGGATCGACAAGAACGACAAGCCGTCCGTGTACGTGGCGAATGCGAAAGGCATCGGCTCGCTGTCGATGGATCGGAAGGGCCAACTCTACGGAGTGCACCGAACCGAGCGGCCCGGATCGACCAAGCCGGACCAGGCCTCGATCGTGAACGCCATCACGATCCTCGCGCCCGCGCGCAACACGGTCGCGGACAAGTGGCCGGACGGAACGCGGTTGAGCGTGCGACCGAACGATCTCGCCGCCGACAGCCACGGCGGCGCGTACTTCACGTCCGGCTGCGTCTACTACGCGAGCGCGAACGGGACGGTCACGGTGGTCGCGGACAACATCCGCACGAACGGGATCGTGTTCAGCCCGGATGACACGATCCTGTACGTCACCAACGGCGGGGGGCCGATGCCCGGGACGGTCGTCGCCTTCGACGTGAAGGGGCCCGGGATGCTGGCCAACCGCCGCGATTTCGCGACGCTGCAGACGGGGAACGGCGACGGGAGCGCCGTCGATTCGCAGGGCCGCTTGTATGTGACGTCCAACGCCGGCGTGCAGGTGTTCGACAGCGCCGGGAAGTATCTGGGCCTCATTCCGACGCCGCGCGGAGTCATCAGCACGGCATTCGCCGGTCCCGACAGAAGGACGCTCTACGTCGTCGGCTCCGGCGCGGAGGACGCGAACGGTCAGCCGATTCGCGAGGGGCCGCAGCAGACCGCCGCGACGATCTACAGGCTGCCGATGATCGCTCGAGGCGTAATGGGGCGCGCGAAGTAGGTGGTGCAGCGGTCACGCCGCGCGCGTCACTGCACGACGGTCGTCACGGTGATGGGATTGGAGATGGCCGCGGCGCTGTAGAAGATCGCGCCCCTCGTATCGGTCGCGAAATACCGGGTCCCTGTCGCTCCCGGCGTCACCGGATCGGCCTTCGCGAAGAACGAGCTCGCCAACACGCCGACGGCGCCGTTGCAGGGCGTCACCGACGGGATGTCCGACACACCAGGCGCACCGTCTTTCGCGACCGTCATCGTGTAGCCGCTCTTGATCACCCCGTTGGCGCTCAAGTCCGGGCTGATGAACGCCTGGCTGCTGCCGGAGGGAGGCAGGGCGAGATCCTCGAGGGTAATCGCATAGGCGCCCGCGGCGCAGCTGGACGCGAACGCCGCCTGCGCGCTCCGGATCGCCCGCAGCGAGCCGATCGCCGACGCTTCGTTGCCCGCAGTGCGCGCGCGGAGCAGTCCGGGCACCGCCATCGCCGCGACGATCCCGATGATGGCGACCACGATCACCAACTCGATCAGCGTAAATCCGCCGACGCTCCGGATCCGCGGTCTCCGCATTGACGTGCATGCGCCGCTATCTGGCAGGGCAGTCGCGGCGATCTCGCGGATTATCAGAGCAAGAACACGGCCACGGTGGCCGCCGTGCAACGGCGCGCCGTCCTGGGAAGCGCCCGGCAGGCGGCCGGCGCCGACCGGCAATTGTTGTCAAGCCTCGCGAGAAACGTGGCGGTGCGACGCTACTTCCGGCCGTCGCCGAAAAGGTGCTCGACGTCCTTGTTGTTCTCGGTGCACACGTACTCCAGCAGATCCTGCCCGACGACCAGCCGTGAAGGGCCCGCATCGACAGTCCAGGGACGCGTGTACACCTTCGGGTCGTCGATGGTGAGCGTGACGTCCATCGCGCCGAACGTACGGCGACGGTAGCGCTCGATCGTACGCAGCGCGTCGCTGTGCGGTCGGCCCGCGTTGTCCATCCACGTCCTCGCGTTGACGCCGACCGTCTCGACGACGAACGTGTCGCCGTCCCACTTGCCGACCGAATACCCGAGCCATGACGGCTGCGGATCGGCCGGCAGCTCGCGGCCGTCGGTGAAGATCTGCCGAAACGTGGTGAAGCCCTCGTACAGGATCACCGTGACACCCGACCCCTGGATGATCTTGTACGGATAGGGAAGCACGATGAGCTTGGGCATTCCGGGGATGCAAGAGGCGGCCGGATCGTCCTTGCCGCGCGCCCCGTTCGCCCGCTCCCTGACCAGCAGCGCCGCCCACGGCTGATACGGCACCTCACCGCCCTCGGCGCCGATGGCGAGATCCTGCAGCGTTCTGCTGTTCGGCATCCATACGCCGGAGAGGTCGGGACGACCGTCGGTGGCTCTCGGGGCGGGCGCACCGAGATCGGGCCTGCCGTCGGCCGTGCGCGGTATGTTCGGGGCCGGGGTCCGCAGCCACTGGGCCGAAAGCGCGACCACGGCCGCCATCACGTGGATCGCCATGAGCTTCATGCGCCAATAATAGCAATCATGTCTCCCGCCCTGGGGCCGATACGACCTAGAGAGGCAACAGACATGACCGAATCGGCCGCGCACAACGGCAGGGAATTGCGCGCTCTTGCAGCCTGGGACGCCGCCAGACCCCGGACCCCGGACGCCATTCAGGCGGCCGCCGGCTGCATGGCCGGGGCGCAGGCCACGCTCGACGAGGTGCTGGCCGCGCTCGATCGGCAGGCGAAAGAGAACCAGCAGCTTCGCGGCGCGATCGCCGACCTGAAGAAGCACATCGACGCGCTGACCCGCGAGGCCGCGGCGGCGCCCGCACGCGTGTCCGGTGCTCGAGCCTCGGGCGAGGTGGCGCAGACGGATGCCGGGCCGTCGACGAGCAGCGATTCAACGCTCGATGACTGCGCCGCGCAGCTGCTCCAGGATCTGGAATCGGCGCACGCGGCCGACGTTCGATCGGGCATGTCGCCGTCCACCGTCGTCGACCGCCTGGCCCTCAACCTCGACGAGGCACGCGGCACCTATCTCGGGAGCGCCACGACGCACGGGATCGATGACGGCCGCGCGTTCGACCAGAAGCTGGACACCTTCATCGATTTGTACGGAAGCACCCTGTTCGGCCGTCATCTGGCGGTCGCCGCGTACGCTGCGCAGCAGCGGGCGGTGTCGGCGCCAATCATCACCGCGCTGGCGTCGTAGGTCTGCGGGGTGGAAACTACTCGACGAGGAAATCCGCCCGCCACACTTGTGCCGCATGCATCGCGGCTCGGAATCCTGGAAAAATCTCCCGCTTGATGATCCGCCCCAGGCGCGTGACGCGGAGCTCCCACTGCCGCGCACGGGCGCTCTTGCGCGTTTCTGGTTTCAGCGCGACGCACCGCAAGCCGTCATGGCGCTTCCACAGCACGACCAGTTCATGGGCAGTCATTCGGGCCTCGCAGATTACGTCCGACAAATGGGGATGGCGGCGCTGAACATCGCGTCGCCGTGACGTGTCCGCGCGGATTCTGCCCCGTCCTGCGCAGGGAGTCAACCCGGTCGCGGCGCGACGCGTCCCCTGTTTCAGGTAGTCATGCGCCGCCATCGCCATTCGAGGTGAACTCGAGGGCGCCGCTCACCCCCAGCCTCGGCACCGTGTCGAAGAACACGTCCGCGCCGCCGGTGAGGACACGCCGGTGCCGTTCTCGGTGGCCAGCCCTCCGGATACGACGTGTGGACGAGGCTGTGGGCGCCGTGGCCTGGATGGCCGCCGTCGACGAGGCCACGGGCGCGCGTTCTACGGCTGCCGCCGGGATTGCGCTACCGAGGGTCAGCGTGAGAAAAATGAGGACTCCGGTGTACTCTCGGATCGTGAGGCTGCCTCCAATCGGAACATGAAAGGTCTGCACCCGCTGCAGCCAGGGCCGGCCGGCGATTCCGTGGATCAGTTGGGAGATGACAGCCGGTTCTGTTTACCGCGTCTCAGCGGTCGCGCGCTTGCCGCGCCTGTCCGGCGGGCTGCTTGTTCGGCACGGCTGAAGCCGCGTATCATGCGCATGCTGTTTCTGCCCGCCGCAACCATCAGGGAGTCATAAATGAAGGCGAAATTCGTCTTGGTGGCGATTACGCTCGCCGCCCTCGGCGGCGTGGCGCGGTTTGGTTCGACCGCCTCCGCTCAGGCGAGGGGGCAAGGGGCAGCGCCCGGCGTCCAGGGCCAGGGTCGCGGTCGGGGGTTCGGCCGGGCCAACACGCCGACGTTTCCCGGGCCGCCGGCGGGCATGCAGGCGCTGCCGATCGATCTCTTCAGCTCGAAGAACTTCTACAAGGACAAGGCCCTCTGGCTGGACCAGCGGTACTTCCGCTGCAACACGCCGCGGCAGATCACCGACATCTGGACGTCGCGCCGTATCGGCAACAACCCGCCGACCTCGGCGTCGTGGGGCGACTGCAGCGAGGACTACCCGCGCGACAAGATCCTGAGCCCGTACCCGTACAAGACGGCCAAGCAACACTATGAGGCGCTGATGGCGCAGGCCAAGGCGGCGGGCGGGCCCACCGTCTACACGCGGCAGACGCTGCCCGACTGGGACGGCTGGTACGGCCGTGTTGCCGAAGACGCCAGCTCGCAATGGATGTGGGGGACCGTCAACCAGACCAGCACCATCCTGTCGCTGCTCACGCCCGAGTATCAGAAGCGGATGGTCCAGATGAACTATCACGAGGGCGTCGACAACGCCCCGCAGTGGGAGGCGTCGTTCTGCTATCCGGAAGGATTCCTGCGCTGGTGGGCGCAGGCGTCGGGAGGCGGGAACTTCCAGCTGCTCGTCACGCCCACCCAGGTGCAGTTCATCTCCGGCGTCGCCGCCAACTTCCTGCGCCAGGTGCTGATCGGACGCAGCCACGTGCAGAAGGTGCCGCAGTGGTACGGCGAAACGGTCGGATTCTGGAACGGGACGACGCTGGTGGCATGGACCGCGAACGTCCAGGCCTGGACGCTCTCGCACTCGATGTTCGAGTTCAGCGGCTCGATTGAGACCATCGACGTGTTCACGCCGCGATACGATGCCAACGGGGCCTTCGCGGGGCTGTCGCTCGACACGACGATCTACGATCCCGAAGCCTTCGTGGCGCCGCTGCACAACGTCATGCGCTTCACTCGGCAGGCGCGCATGGACGACCCGAACCGGCGCTACACCTACATCGAGTGCCTGAGCAACCTCCGCAACACCAACGGCCGGCCGACGCAGCTGACCGCGAGCGATCCGCGATTCATCGACTACTACGGGCGGCCGTGGGCGCAGAACTGGGAGAAGTATTTCGAGGCGGGCTGGGACAAGCCCGATGACGATCTTCCTGCAGACGCGCTGGCTGTCCTCGACAAGCTCGAAGGAAAAACCAAGTAGGAGTACGAGGAGCAGATAATGAAGACACGCACGCTCGGCGCCGTTGCCGCTCTGGCGACAGTTCTCACGGCCGGTCCGCTGGCGACGCCGGCCCTGGCACATCATTCGTTCGCCATGTACGATCAGACCAAGACGCTCACCCTCACCGGCGTCGTCACCCGATTCGTGGCCCAGGCCAATCACGCCGAAATCCATTTCGTGCCCCTCGGCCCGGACAACAAGCCGCTTCGCGGCGCCGACGGCAAGCCGATCACCTGGGGCGTCGAGATGGCCGGCGCGGCCGCGGTGGCGGCGCAGGGGATCACGGTCAGCAGCTTCCCCGCCGGCACGATCTTCAGCGTGAGGCTCAACCCGCTGCGGGACGGCAACAACTACGGGTCCAGGGTCGGCGCGCTGGCCAAGTGCCCGAAGGACAAAGTGCCCGCGCCCGGCAAGCAGTGCGACTCGGTCGAAGGCGCCGAAATCCTCGGCGGCACGACGTTCTAGCCGCACGTCGGATCGCGGGCAACGGGGGACCCAGGGGACGGCCGTGCACCATTTCGCCGAGTGGCTCTCACAAACATCCGTCAGCGTCGCCGTTCAGAGTCACGAGTGGGTGATTCCGACGATCCAGTCCATTCACATCGTCGCCATCGGCGTGGCGCTGGCGTCGGTGTTCATGATCGATCTCCGCATTCTCGGATGGGGGGGACGCGATCAGACGATCGGTGAGACCACCCGCCGGTTCGGCCCGTGGCTGACGGGGGCGCTGTGCGTGCTGCTCGCGACCGGCGGCGTGATGGTGATCGGCGAGCCGGCGCGTGAGCTGCTGGCGTTCTCGTTCTGGTTGAAGATGGGCTTCGTCTCGGTCGGGGTCGGTATCGCCGCAGCCCTCCACATCGCCCTCAGAACGCACGATCGCGCCTGGGAATCGTCGCTCGTCAACCGCCCCGGCATCAAGTCGCTGGCGATCCTGACGTTGCTGATCTGGGTGTGTATCGTGATTCTCGGCCGCTTGATCGCCTACGACCACGTGTGGGGATCGTGGTCGATGTCGCCGAGAGCCTGAATGAGCGTCACCGGCCTGCTCGGATGGCTTGAAGCGTCTCGCCTCGCCACCAGCATTCGGAATTCCCTGTACCTGTTCCCGCTGATCGAATCGTTCCACGTGCTCGGCCTCACGATGGTGTTCGGCACGATCACGATCGTGGACCTGCGCCTGCTGGGCCTCGCGTCGACGCGGCGGCCATTCTCACGAGTCGCGGCCGATACGTTCAAGTGGACGTGGGCGGCGTTCGGCCTGAGCGTCGTCACCGGCGCGCTGATGTTCATCACGAACGCCGGCGTCTACTATCACAATTTCTATTTCCGATCGAAGATGGGGCTGCTCGCGCTCTCCGGCATCAACCTGCTGATGTTCGACCTGACCGCTGCACGGTCGATCGATCGATGGGACCGGGATCGGGCGGCGCCGCCCGCCGGCCGGACCGTCGCCGCCCTGTCGCTGCTGCTGTGGATCAGCATCATCTTCGCGGGCCGCTGGATCGGGTTCACGACCACACGAGCCTCGACCGCCGATCCGGGCGTCGACATCGAGGATCTTCTGCCGAAGTGAGGCGGGCCAAGCACCGCGTCGGCCTAGCGCTGCCGCGCCGCTTCCTGCGCCCTCTGGTCGTTCGGATACCAGTAGTGCAGGTGGCAGTTCTCGCACGCCTTGTCGAGTCGGTCGCACGCGGCGAAGAGCGCGTCCTTGTTGCGGGCGTCGCTCGCCCGCAACGCCATCATGGCGGCGTCCTGAAGCGTGTGCGCGCGGTCGATGAACTGGGGGCGATCGGCGTCGATGAGCGCCTGAATCTGCGCCGGTTGAAGCTCGATGTCGGGATTGCTGGACCGCTCGTCGGGCTGGGCAACCTTCCGGCCGTTCATCACCAGGAGATTGGGCGCCTCGAGCAACAGAATCGCCCGGCGCCGGACCTCCTGCCACTCCTCGTCGGTGTGCGGCGCCTTTTCGGTGATCCCATGTTCGTCGGCGATCATCGCCACCGAGTCGAACAGGAACTCCGCGCTCGGATCGACCATGGCGTCCATGATGTCCTTGATCGTCGCGGTGTGCAGGAGCGCCGCTTCGGGCGGGCGCGCGCGCGCGCACGCGCTCGAGGCCACCAGCAGGCTGGCGATCGCCAGCCCCCGAAGCTCAGAAGTCCACTTTGGCCGCATCGCCCAGGACGACCGATCGGTAGACCGGGAGCGCCCAGCCCTGTTTCATGAGCTCGTCATACCGCTGCCGGACCTTCGCCTGGTAGCTCTTCTTGTCCTTGTACAGCTTTCTCAACTGGTCCTGTGTGAAGGCAATCTGGTAATTGGCCAGACCGCATAGCTGGTTCTGAGCGGCCTCTCCCCGCGCGGCGATGAAGGGATGCGGATTCTTGATCGGCGGTTCCGCGCCCGAATTGGGTACGCCGATCTTGCTGGTCGGCACGTCGACATAGGTGGTTCGAATCCCACCCCTGACGTTGCCGACCTCGTCGAGCGCCATCAGCGACCCGTCGCCCTCCGTGTTGTAGTCCATGTAGATCCGGTCGCCGTGCGGCGGAATCGTCCCCTTGTCGAGCCACTGCCAGAGATGGTCGAGCGCCACCGACATGTAGGCCGCCATCGGGAACCGGCTGATTGGCAGCTTGCAGGGGTCCGGGTAATAGGCGACGGCGTCGCGCGAATCGATATGCGCCATTCCGGCGAACTCGTACACCCGGAACTGATTGCCGGGGACATCGCCGTCGGCGCGCGTCGTCGCCCCGTTCATCGTCTCGCGCATGGTCGGCACCTGAATCATCGGCACGTCGACCATCCGGAGATTGGCGCCGTTGCTCGTCGGCATGAAGCCGTCATAGATGGGCTTCAGGTCCGCAAGCCGCTGCACCATGTGCGTCGGCAGATAGTTCACAACCACGCCCGCCGACGCCGACGAGCCGGTGAGAATCATCTTGCGGACGGTCAGGCCGGCGAGCGGGTTGTCCGTCTGCCGGGACTTAATCAGCGCCCCCACCTGGGCGATGATTTCGCTGGCTTGCCCGTTGGCGACCGACAGGCCCTTGTAGCGTGCCGGATTGAACTCGGTGAATCCCTGGGTGGCGCTGGTCAGGATCTCCAGACCGATGTGGCCTTCGGTCATCGAGTAGGTGTGGGTGAAATGGAACATCCAGGGATTGCCGCTCGGGTGCATCGATTCGGCAAGCACTAGTCCGCTGAATCTGCTGTCGTCGGCCGGCTTGCGGATGACGATCCGTGTCTTGTACGGCTGGCCGTTCGCCGTGCCGGACACGAAGTACTCCTTCGTGACGTACTTGAAGTGGGCCAGATCGTCCCCCGGCTTCAGCTCCATCAGCGTTTCGTAGAACTTGCCGGGCCCGGTGATTTCCGGCGAAGCGGCCGCAACCGGCGAAACCACCGGCGGCGGATCCGGCGCCTGCGCCGGTTGCCCCCGCTGACCGCGTCCTCCGGGGCCGCGTTGTCCCCGTTGACCAGGTTGGGCCGGCCCCGCGTCGGCGCCGCGTTGTCCCTGCACCGGGATCGGCAATTGCCCGATCGTCGTCCTCGCGCTGAGGGCCACGGCCGCCGCGGCAATCGCGATGGTCAGCGTCGGACGAGTCGGTCGTGACATGAGCTGCTCCTTGCGGCGAACCCTATCATGACCAATTCCCTCTTTCAACGCTGACAGCCGGTGTCGAGGGCTCGTGGGTCGGGGACGCCGGGCGGCGCCGGGGGCCGTTTCCGATGCCTCCTCGGGCGGTCCGGTGCCCCGAACGTCCACGGACCCGCTACGGCTGAGTACCAACACGCTTTTTTGCCGCATCAGCCGTTGAACTGCGCCGCGCATCTTGCTACTCTCGCTCGAAGGTTTGCGACCCTTCATCGCATGGGGCGGCCTTGCCCGAGGCTGTGCGTTGACCATCCCTCAGGGGTCGTAAACAGTCGCCTGCGTTTTCAACCAGAACTTCTTTCTCGCTGCAGGGAGTGGGCTCGCGAGGGGTGCGTCATGCCTGAAAGCTTCGGCGCTCGATTGCGCCAGCAACGCGAACGGCGACAGGTCGCGCTGGCGACGATCGCGAAGGAAACCAAGATCAAACAGTCGCTGCTCGAGGCGATGGAGCGGGGCGACGTGTCGCAGTGGCCGACGGGCATCTTCCGACGCGCCTTCATGAAGGCATATGCTCGCGCCATTGGCCTCGAGCCGGATCCGGTCGTGGATGAATTCCTGCAGCTCTATCCGGATCCGGCGGCTGATGTCGCGCCGGTCCCCTCGCTTGCGGCAGCCGCGGGGGCGACACGAGGGCAGGCGAGGCCTCCCATGCGTCTTCGCTATCTCATTGGCTCGGCGTCGGGGCTTCTGACGCGCACGCGGACCGACGCGGCGCAAGCATCAGATTCCTCGGTCGCGAATCCACGAGCGCAGGGGACGCCGCCGCCGCCGCCCACGGCACGAGAGGCGCCCGCTCTGCAGCCGACGACAGCGGCTCTCGACGGAGTCCCGCCGGCCGACTGCGCCCGACAGGAGAAATCGCCGTCAGTCGCCGAGCGCGACCTGCTGTCTCTGGCGAAGCTGTCCACCAGGCTCGGCCAGGCGCGGCGGACCGACGATTTCTCGCCGCTCCTTCAGGAGGCCGCCCGGATCCTCGACGCGATTGGCGTGGTCGTCTGGATGTGGGATGCCAAGCTGGAGCGGCTGCGACCGGCATGGGCTCATGGGTATCCCGACCAGGTCCTTTCGCGAGTGCCCGCCGTGGCCCGCGACGCCAACAACGCCACCGCGACCGCCTTCCGATTGGCCCAGCCGCGCGTCTTCGCCGGCAGCAGTCGATCGCCCGGCGCGCTGGTCGTCCCCCTGATGACGGCGGCAGGGTGCGGAGGGGTTCTCGCGATCGAACTGCGCGACGGCGCCGAACGCTCCTGCCGGGCGCTGGCTCTCGCCACCATCCTGGCCTCTCAGTTCGCGCGCATGGTCGACCACGAGCTCGAAGGACGGGAGGCGACGACGGCGCTTTCCGATCGGGACCGGGCCCGGCTCGAACTCGGAGCGCTGACTGCGGCGGTCGGTTGAGACCTCCGGTGACCCGACGGTCGCCCGAACCCCGACGCGGGCTCGACCCGCATTGACGACAGCACATGGCCGGCTCGCCGGTGGTGGCCGCGTTCATCGCGCACTTCATGTTCTGGGGGCTGCTGCTGTACGGATTGGCGTGTGGCGAGCTCGGCTCCAGGCACGCCGGCGTGTTCCTGCTGCTCTGGCTCGCGGGACGAGTCGCGCTCCCTTACGTGCCTTATCAACCCATCCACGCGATGTTCTCGTCGTTTGTCGCCGTGCTCGACATCGCGTTGGTCTTCACGATTTTCAAGGGCGACGTGCGACTGATGTGACGGCCGGCGCAAACGGGATTGGCAGCGCGTCTGAGGCGGCGGACACGTCGGCGCGTCGATAGCCATCGGCTTTCGGCCGGCCTGGCGTACGACTTGCACCGCTCGATTGTCGGCTCTGCGATTGAGTCGCTTGGCCACGACATGAAAGACGGTCGCCCATGTTATCGCTGAGATCGTTTCATCTGCTGTTTCTCGCCGCAGCGATTGTCGTCTCGGCGGGGTTTGGCGTGTGGGCGTGCTTCCACGCTCATCTGGTGCCGGGGATCCTCTCGCTCGCCGTCGGAATTGCGCTCGTGGTCTACGGAGCGTACTTCGCCGGGAAGACCGAGCGGATCGACACCTGAAACGCGAACGCAATCGACACCGCAGGCGCACGCCCAGACTGCGGCGTTTCACCTACCGGCGTCGATTGTCCTCCCCTTCCTTGGATCCTCGGCCGTTGTCTTTGCGCCGGTTGTCGCCTCCGCGCTGGTTGTTTGCGCGGCCGTGCTCTTCCGCGGGCCGGCGGCCGCGCTGTTCCGCTTCGCGCTCGCGCTGGCTGCGCTCGTGCAGCTCGTGCTGATCGGCAGGGCGCCGGGCCGGCGCGTAGCGCGGAACCGCTCGAAATGGATGCACGTAGGCCGCGCGGTTGGCCCAGCGCCGCCCCCAGGGCGCACCGTTGACGATGAGCCGGCGCTCGCCCCAGACAAAGCGCGTCGTGCCCCATCCCCACGGCGCGAACACCGCGCCGAGACGGATCCCGAAGCCGAAGCGGATCGCGCCGCCCACGATCACGCCGCGACGCGGCGGCGCGAACACGATCGCCGGGTTGTAGTACGGCATGACGATGTAGCCCGGGTCGACGGGGAGGATCTCGATGAACGGCCCGCGGCGCACGACGATTTGCGCGTTCGAGCGTAGATACCCGTAGGTGTAGGCGGCCCGCCGCATCCGTTGTACCGCGTCCATCACTTGATCCGGCGATTCGAGAAAGGCTGCGCCGAGCTCCTCGGTCCACGGCATGTCGGACGCCATCATGGACAGCACCTGCGGGAACGGGAGCAGCGCCTGCACGCTCGGCTGCCACGGCACGCGATCGGCGGCGATTGCCGCCGGCAGCTGCGCCGGCGGCACGTAGTGGTGCTCATCCGACCACCGCGCGGCGTCCGGAATCTCGGGCGAAAAGGTTGCGGCCGTCAGGATTTGCCCCAGGAGCGGATCCGGATAGAGCGCGATGGGCGACACGATCCGATCGAGCTCCTGTGGCGCATAGCTCGCCGCCACCTGCGGCGGCGACGGCAGCGGGGCGCTCTCCGGCGCGCCCGCGGGTGGAGCGGGCAGCGGCGCCCCTTGCTGGGCCCGAACCGCCCCAGGAATCGCCAGACTCGCCACGACCACGGAGACCGCGAGAAGACGCCGCGTCATAAGCCCCCTTTTCAGAATGGTACAGGCCGCCGGGCCCGAGCGCGACAACAACCTGCAAAAAGCGCGACAACGACCTGGCAAAAGGGATGACAACCTGCCGGCCGGCCCACAAGCCAAACCGCTGGTGGCCGTGGAGAGCGGCGATGGTATTCTCAGGGCCATGGATGCCACCTCGAGCTCGATCCGCCGGGCCGTCCGGCGCGCGACCGTCTTCGCGGCCGCCGCGATGGCCATCGTTTTCGTCTGGACACGACCCCTGGTCCGCGCGGCCGACACGCTGCCGACGCAGCTGTCGGACGAGGCGTTCTGGTCCCTGGTCGGTGAGCTGTCGGAACCGGGCGGCGAGTTCCAGTCCGAGAATTTCCTGTCCAACGAGACCGGCTTTCAGGCGGTGATCCCGCGCCTCATCCAGACGACGCCGCGCGACGCGGTCTACCTGGGCGTCGGGCCGGAGCAGAACTTCACCTACATCGCGGCCGTTCGCCCGCGGATCGCGTTCATCCTCGACATCAGGCATCAGAACTTGGTCGAGCACCTGATGTACAAGGCGCTGTTCGAGCTGTCGCCCAACCGGGTCGAGTTCCTGTCGCGGCTCTTCGGCCGCAAGCGTCCGGCAGGAGTGGACGAGACCGCTACCGCCGACGAACTCTTCAACGCGTACGCGCGCATGCCCAACGACGAGGACGCGTTCCGGAGGACGGTCCAGGACATCGAGGAACTGCTCCTCAAGAAGCACCGGTTCGCGCTCACCGAGGACGACGTGGCCAGCCTGGAGCACGTCTACCTGGTCTTTCACGAGTTCGGCCCCGAGCTCAATTACAACTCGGGCGCCGGCCGCGTCGGATTCGGGCGGGGCGGCGGCATGCCGACCTACATGCAGCTGATGACCGCGAGCGATCGGCAGGGGGAGAAGCGCAGTTATCTCGCGAGCGAGGCGAACTACCTGTTCATGCGCGATCTGGAGCGGCGCAACCTTCTCGTGCCGCTGACCGGCGACTTCGGCGGCGACAAGGCGCTGCGCGCCGTCGGCCGGTACGTCAAAGATCACAACGCGATCGTCGCGGCGTTCTACCTGTCCAACGTGGAGCGGTATCTGTTCCAGATCACCGCCAATCAGAACGGCGGCTGGCGGAAGTTCTACGAGAACGTGGCGATGCTGCCGCTCGATCCCTCAAGCACCTTCATCCGATCGGTCAGCGGAGGCGTGCGTGGCGGCGGCTTCGGGATGCGTCTGCCAAACGTCCTTGCGTCGATCGAGGAGACGCTGGCCCGCGTGAACGACGGCAGCATCCGCACCTACGAGGACGTGTTCAGCGTCTCGAGGTGACCGGCGCCGGTCCGCCGGGAACGCCCCGCTGAAGATCCCTTGGCGCACCCGGCGGTGTTGGTCATTCCCTCGGCAGGCACCGTCCGCTCAATCGAACACCTGCGGCACGCCGTGCGCCTCCGCGTCGCCCGCGAACTGGAACTCGGTCACGACGGGACAGCCGACCATCGGATCGCGCTCGGTTCGAATCGTGAACTTGTCCGCGGGGCCGGCGTTCCTCGGCTTGCACGCGAACATGGTCAGAATCTCGCGCGGACCGACACCGGGCTCGAACCGGTACACGGTCGTGCACGGTTCGCCCAGGTACATGCGATCGTCGTGAACGATCAGGACCGGCCCCAGCACGAAGACGTCCGCGATTCGCGTCGCCTCGGTGAAGGTCACGATCGCCTGCTGCACCGCCGGCGCCGCGTCGCCGCGGCTCGCCAGCGCCGCGGGCACGAGCGCCGCGGTCAACAGGAACACACCTGCGCCCGTCCGTAGTAGATTCCGCATGCTGCACCCCCTCGTCCGACGGAAATCCGACGATTCGGCCAACCGGACCAGAGGATGCGCAACAAGCGTACCGGGACGAGAGGCCTCAGGCGACGCGGACGTCGCACGGGGCGACGTCAATCCGTCGGCCGGCCGCCGAAGGTGCGGCCGTCGGCGAGGGTCAGCGACACGAAGATCCCGCCGCGCTCACCGCTCTTCAAGGGATTGACAACGACGGTGATCTTGTCCCCGGCCTTGAGCAGCGTCGATTTCCAGCCGCTCTTCACCAGGGAGTTCGGACTGCCCATCTCGACGCCCCATCGCTCCTTCACGCCGCTCTCGTTGACGACGTCGAGCTGGATGGAGGCGTGCGGATTCATCCAGGCGAACTCGGTCACCGTGCCGGTCAGCGTCTTCTTCACGGATCGATCGAACAGAACCGGCGAATGGTGCGCGCCGAGGGAGACGGCCATCAGCATGGTCAGGACGGCGGCGCACGCGATGAGTGAACGCTTCATTGATCCCTCTCCTTGCCGGCAGGCCGGCCCGTCCCGATACTACTTGACGTTGCTCTTCGACGTCGTTGCCGGAAGATGCTCGTTGAGATCGGGCAGGCACTCCACTTCGCTGATATCGGCGCCGTCGCGCCGCGTGAACGTCTTGGTCATCTTCCAGTCGCCTTCCCAGCTCTTCGGATCGGTCATCGTGTACTCGACATCGAGCTTGCCGTCGCCGACCATCCTGAATCGCTCGACGATGTGCAGATCCTCGCTGGCGGGAATCGACGCGCCGCCCTGATCCATCCAGTGGTGATGGCCGGGGAAGTACTTCGTGTCCACGACGAGCGTGTCGCCCTCCCAGCGTCCGATCGACTCGCCGTTGAAGGTGCGCACGACTTCGTCCTCGGGGGTGTGCTGCCGGCCGTCCAGATAGATGATGCGCAGCGCGTTCTCGAACGCGCTGACCATGTAGATGGCCGTCGGCATCTGGATCATGGCGATGGGCCACACGCGGGTCATGATCATCGGCATGCCCGCGGGCCAGCACTGGCCCACGTCGTCGCGGTACACGCCCCCGTCCTTCAGCGCCTGCACGCCGCGGTCGTAGTGCACCTGGGCACCCGGCGTCAGCTTGAAGGTGTCGGGCACGAAGTGCCAGGTGTTCGCGCGGCCGTCGTGCTGCCACGTTCCCGTGACATCGAACGGCGGCTTCGGCCGGGGCTTCGCGAGATTGGCGGGCGCCAGGGCGCCGAGCTGCACGGGCGGCGCCTGCGCGCCGGACCGTGCCGCCTGCGCGCGGGCCGACGCGACGAGACACGGCACGACGAGCCCCAGCGACGCGACGATCGCACCGGTCAGGATGTGACGCATCTCCCCTCTCCGATCGACGGCGCGTGATGCCCTACTTCGCACGGACCTTGTCGTCCTGCGCAACCATTCCAGTCGAGTACACCTGTGCCTCATTGGCCACCTCGTTGCCCGCCGCGTCCTTGGTGCCGCGCGCCAGGATGAACAGCGTCTTCTTGTGACCACCTGCACGCCCGGACTCGTGGTGACGTACAGGCGGCCGGCAGCGTCGATCGTGCCGCGAGCGCCGACCCGAGCACGCAGAACGCGATCGTCAGGCTGCCCTTCGAAGGCACAAACACGTCCTCCAGACACCCGGCGGGCGCGGGATATGAGCGGATGCCGATTCCAGCGCGTGACAGGATACAACAGCGCGCCGTTGGACTGAAGCCTCCAGTCGCGGCGGGACGCCGGCGTTCTTAGCGCCGGCGTCTGGAGCTCCGGGCCCGCGCCACCTCCGCGAGCGTCGGCGCCGGCGGCAGCGTCTTGAGATGATCCTGCGTCTCGGCGAAGGCGTCGTTCGCGGCGAGCGGGTGCTCGACGACGAGGTGATCCGCCTCCTCCTCGATATACTGCACGCGGTTGCCCGGATTCGGATGATCGCTGAGCCACTGGGGCGGCGCCTTGCGATCCTGCTGCTCGATCGTCTGAAACATGTGCGCCAGATCGCGTGGATCGTAACCGGCGCGGGCCATCACACGGACGCCGAGTAGATCGGCCTGCTTCTCGTAGTCGCGGCTGAACCGCAGGAATACGGCGCCGGCGCCGAGCTGCGACCCTTGCGCGATGGCAGACCCGAGATTCCCGCCCACGACCGCGCCGGCGACGAGGCCGGCGAGCTGGCCGAAGCCGAACCGCTCGGCCTTCGTGGCCTGCGCGGTCCCATGACGCAGCGCCACATGGCTCATCTCGTGCGCCATGACTCCCGCAAGCTCGCCTTCGGTGTGCGCCGCCTCCAGGATGCCGCGGTGGACGTACATCGGTCCGCCGGGAAGCGCGAACGCATTGATGTCCTTGACGTCCACGACCTTGAACGTGTACTGGAATTCCGGGTGCTGGAGCTCGGGAGGAATGGCGTCCGCCAGACGCTCGCCGACGCCCCGCACATACCGGGTGACGTCATCGTCGCGCAGGATCGGAAGCTCGCGTTCCGTGTCGGCTGCAGCACGCCGGCCGAGCGCGACGTCCTCGTCCGGCGTATATCGGTTCTTGGGCGGGGTGAGCGAGGTCTCCGCCGCAAGACCGGTCGCGCAGATGGCAAGAGCGAGAAGGGCGGTGGCTCGAAGTGTGCCGCGCGCGCGAGGCCCAGCCTGGTCCATGGTCACCATCCGCGATCAGTACGCCCAGTACGGTCCCGCGCCCGCGGGCGTGGACTGGCTCTCAATTGCCGTGAACACGGTGCGGCCGAAGAAGAACGGCAGGCCCCATGCGAAGCCGCCGGGGTTCGGTCCGCCGAGTGTTCCGAACACCGAGAACGCGAGATTGTTCAACTGTACATCGCCGTTCGAGATGGTGAAACCGATCGGCGTGGAGGTGCCGTTGGCGCCTAAGGTGACCGCCGACAACATCACAGCCGACGCCGGGCAGTAGAAGTCGGCGGTGTCGGGACACAAGGGGAGGCCGGTGGTTGCGGCATCCAGGAAGTAGTACCCGTTGGTGCCCGAGTCCACGTAGCTCGATCCGTACGAGCGACCACCGTATGTGGTGGTGAAGTTGCCTGCACCGTCCGTGGTCGAGACTCTCGCCGATCTGAGCGCATTGTCGCTCTGGGTGCCGATCCCGAAGGTGAGCGTGCCGCTGATCGACGCGGCGCCCGCGGGCGCCACCGCGGGCAACTGGATGACGGTGCCGTTGTTGTCGGTCGGGAACATCCAGACCGGGTTCTGCAGCTGCAGCGTCAGCAGTTCGGTCGTCGGCACGCATCCCGGCGCCGGACACGCGTAGTACACCCCCGGATTGGACGTGCCGCCCACGACGCACGCGAAGCCGCAGTCCTGCCGGAAGAGGCCTATGCCGAGGACGCCGTTGGCGCCGAGCGTGTCGAGCGTGTTCTCGGCGGGCCCGGTGCTGGAGCAGCCCGGCGGAGCCTGCGCGAATCCGGGCGCGCCGATCACCTGGATCGGGACCGAGCTCGCCTGCTCGCCGGCGAGCTTGACGTCAGCCGTCTGGACCGGACCCCACGTGTAGCCGTCCGCGAACTCTCCGCAGTTGGCGATCGGGCCGGCCGCGCCGGCCTGCTGCGGCAGCGAGAGCGTCAGCGCGGATGCGAGAATCCGGACTCCGGTCGATCCGGTGTCGACCAGCACGCCGTCGATCGTCTGACAACTCGAGCTCTGACCGGGCACGCAGAGCGTGACGGAGGTGAAGAGGCCGTTGAGGTAGTTGTCGGCCGGCCCCGAGTTGACGGCAATCGGCTGAACGTTGCCCGCCGCGGCGGTGTTCTGCGGGCCGCAATCGGGCATCACCACGTTCTGAGCGAGCAGGAGCCCGACGAGGATCAGTCCGCGGGTCATCTCGATTGGCTATCGGATGGCTGCTGCGCTCACGCCGCGAGGCAGCGACCCCGGCAGGTAGGCGCGGCCGGCAAACGCCCGCTGGTGCCCGCTCATCTGCACCACGAAGTCGGCGTCGGCGATCAGCAGCACGCCGCGGCTCCTTCGCGGCCGCTCGATCCGCTCGGCCTGCTGCTGGAACCGCGCGTAATAGGTTCCCAGGATCTGGCCGAGGTCGGGCTGATACGGCCCCTCCCACGCGACGGCGAACACGCGGCCCGACGTGGAGGCGTACTCGCGAATCGTCACGCCCGCAGCCGACTGAATCTCGTGCACGGTGTAGTCGCCCGCCGGCACGACGCGCATCACCGCGCCCTGGAGGCGCACCTGATCGCTGACAATGGACGCCTCGTCTCCGCCGAGCGACGCCCGGCCCGAGGACGGCAGCCCCATGGTCGCGAGGACGGCAATCGCCACCCTCCAGCGACGCGACCCCGCCCGGCGAGGCTTCGCGTTCCCGGTGGGAGCGACGGCGGCGGCGCGCACAGGCCTCGGCCGAACGGTGGCTCGAGTCGTCGGCATGATGTCGGCCGCGATCGAGCAGGAATGATGCCACGCGCACACGACCGAAAATCCGCGCGGGCGGCGGAGGGTCCGGGCGCCTCTGCCTCCGGTTGATATCACGTCGCGCTGGAACGCCGCGGGCATCACAACTCTTTTACGGATCGCGGCGCCGCCGCGCGTTCAAGAGACTGCTCGCGGACCGCCAGACACAGATCGCCCGCCGACTCGTACCGCCGATGGCGAGAAGGCGACACCGCCGTGTGCCATCCCAGCATCCGGTAGCTTTCGAACTGCTCCTCGTCGAACCACTGCTCCGCCGTCGACTGCTGCGGGAAGGCGGGATGCGCCTTGGCGTAGTTGGCGACGTCGATCGGCTCGTCGCCCACGAGCACCGGTTTCAGGTACACGAGGATGCCGTCCTCCATCAACGGATCGATCGCGGAGTAGCGAATCGTCCCCGCCGCCCATCGTGCGCCGAGCGGTCCGTCCGCCGGTCCGATGCGCACGCCATTCGGAAAGTCGATTTCGATACCAAAGTCCAGCCGGATGCGTCTGATCGCGTTCGCCAGATCGCCGAACGAATACTCCGCATCCGCTCCAGCGTCGCTGACGATGACGAACCGGCAGCGGCGGAAGACCATCTCGTACAGCCCGAGGTTCTCGAAGTGACCGCCATCCGACAGGTATACGTAAGGATTCCTGTCGCTCGTGCGGCCCACGGCCTCGCTCAGCAGCGCGCCGAGGCCGAACGCCGGCGATTTTCGCGTCCAGGTCGCATCGCCTGGCGCTCCGGGATTGCCCAGCCAGACGCCCAGCCGCGCGTTGAACACCGCCAGCAGAAACGTCAGCGCGCGGGAAGAGCCGGCACCCATGTTCGGGCTCACCGCCGCTCCCGACGTCGTCAACGCTTCGCCGAGCGAAATGCCGCCGGCGTAGGCGGAGGCCGGGCGGTAGCCGACGTCGCGGGATCCGACGTGCAGCGGCGACAAGGTGAACGAGGCCGCCTTGCGCTCGATGGTTGCCAGCCGGTTGTCCGCGACAAGATTCAACGTGGCGTTGATGACGTGGAGCGGCCGTCGGTTCGCCGCCAGTCCCGCCAGCGCGACATCGTCGTCCGGATCGAATCCGGTGAACGGGCTCGGCCGTCGCGCGAGCGCGACGCGCCGAGGAAGGTTCGCACCAGCCGATCGCGGTACATGGCGTGCAGAGAGAACGGGTTGAGCGACATCGCGCGGCCGAGTGCCAGTCCGACCGCGAGCAGTCCGCCGACGAGCAGCAGATCCTCGGGCAGCGACGCGCCGACGGGATGATTCTGCTCGTGGACGAGGTCCAGATCGTGGATGGCCACGAGCAGGATGCGGTTGGCGTCTGACACGAGGACGACGAGCAGAAGGGCAATGGCCGGCGCCGCCGCCAGGAACGCGAGCGTCCGGATCCGGCCGACCGCCGGTGAATCGCCCGGCTTCGGCGCCCTCGCTCCGTTCGCGGCGCTGCCCGCCAGCAGCGTGAAGAGGCCGAGCGCCGCGCGCGCCGCCCGGGAGGAGATTCCCGCGCGGTCCACGGCCGCGTCGAGCGCCAGCGGTCCGAGAATGACGACGCCGCCGACCACCAGCCACGTGCCCGCGACGATCAGGAGCCAGGCCGTCGCGCGCGCCCACCACTCGCGGTCCTCGTCGCTCATGTCACGGCTCGCGAGACCGATGAACGCGGTGAACTGCAGGAACAGCAGCGCGAACGAGACCGGGAGCTCGACGGATACGAACACCTGCGGATCGTCCTGTGCGAGGACGCTGAGCAGGTGGTGCGCCGACGAGATGGCGAATCGTCCCGCCAGTCCGACGGCGGCGGCCGCGAGCCACGTCCATGGCCGCCACCACCGGCTGCTCATCGCGCCGCCGATCATCCACGGCAACACCATGGCCGCGGCCGACATCAGCATCTCGGCCCTGAGCGGCGGGTCGTCGCCGAACCTCCACGCCCAGTAGCGATGCACGGAAGACAGAAACTGCAGCAGCAGCACCGGCGTCAGGAACCACGCGAGAAAGCTCGGAAGCCCGTGGGATCGACGGCCCAGACTCGGCAGCTCGACCGCGGCATACGTCGTGGCCACGGCAATGAGCGCCGCGATCGGGGCCCAGTCGTGCAGATACCACCAGTCGAGCGTGGCGCGGCGGACCAGCTCGGGTTGCGAGGGCAGCCCCAGCACGCCCATGTACAACCGCGGCCCCATCGCCGCCGCCGCGATCAACGGAATGAGCACCATCCAGTTGACGAGCAGGTTCCGCAGGATGGTGCCGCCGAGCGTCCACGCGTCCGCCGACAGCAGCCCGGTGCGCGGATCGAGGAACTTGATGAGCCGACGCAACCGCGTGAGCGGTCCCGGCTCCGCCGGCTCCGCAAGTTGGGCCGCGGGCTCCGGTTCGTGACGCTTCGCGGCCCGGACGCGCCACGTCGACCACCAGCCGCCGACGTAGCCGCCGCCGGACACGGTCGACAGATAGTCGAACGACCCGAGCACACCGGCACGGGCGAGCCCCTGGAGCACGCCCAGCCCGAAGCTCGCGCTGCGCACCCCGCCGCCCGACAGACAGAGTGCCGCGTGCGCAGCCGTTGCATGCCGCCGCAGGACCTCACCCGCGCCGACCGGCCCCGGCTCGGCGCCGCCGTGGAGATGGCGGTACTCGTCGTCCAGCACGCGGCCGATCGCGATCGGAGGCGGCCCGGTCATTTCGGCGGCAGCGGGAAATGGGCTCTGACGTCGTCGGGGAGCGTCGCAGCAGGCGGCCGCGTGAACACGTAGTCGCCGTCGCCCGTGAACGTCTTCAGGAACTCGATGATCTCGTAGCGGTTGTCGTCGGTGAGATCCGGATAGAACCACCATTCGTGGCCGGTGTTCCAGTTGCCCTGCAGGTGGGTGTCGAGCGTGAACGGCTGCATGTGCGCGGGCGTGACGAAGCGGTCGCCGGCCGTGACGTACCCGAGCTTCTGCGGATCGTATTCCCGCGTGCCGACGGCGAAGGTCCGCGGCCGCTCGGCCGCCGGATGCAGCAGATCGTAGATGGTCGGCACCGATCCGTTGTGCAGGAACGGCGCCGTCGCCCAGATGCCACGGAGCGTTTTCGCGCGGTACACGCCGTGCCGCGCCGTGTCGGGATACTTGTCGTACTGCAGCAGCGGCGCGCGGAATTCGACGCGATCGCCGCGCCGCGCCGTGTCCTCCCACTTCCGCCGGGTCTCGTCGCTGATGTTGTGGGTCCGGTAGTACGCCATGCGCACCTGGTCGACCGCGCCGAATGCAGCCAGGCCGAAGGTCTCGGGACCGGCCGCCGTCATCACGTTCTTTTCGAAGTTGATGGCGGCGTTCGGGTCGGTGCCGACGACGCTCAGAGAAAACAGCTGATACTCGTTCAGCTCGTGCGTGGGCCCAGCCTTGGTGAACGTCTCGTGGCACAGCGCGCACGTGCGATCGAATATCGCCTTGCCGCGCGCCGCCTTGGCCTGATCGATCGGCCCGAAGAGGTCGGCCGGCCAGACCGGCGGCTTCAGCTTGTAGGAGAGCCGCTCCATCGCGTAGAGGTGGTCCAGCCGCGTCGTCGTCGCGTACCCGTGGTCCGGGTCGTAGGCGGCGCCGACGCCGAGCGCCTGACCGATGTTCCGCTGAATCACCGAGTTCGTGCTCGCGCCCCACTGGAACCATTCGGTGTTCCACATCCCCCACAGGTGCGGAAAGCTGACCGGCGCGTCGGGAGCCAGCAGGTTGACGCCCCTCATGTACTCCTTGCTTCGGAAGGCATCGAACAGCTCATTGCGGCCGATGCCGAACGCGTCGGTGCGCCCGTAGCCGTCCACCGGCGCGAGCGCCATCGCCTGCTGGACGATCTGCAGCGTCCGCATGTTCTGCAGCTTCTGCTCGAGGAGGTGCCGGTTCGTCGTCGTCAGCGAGCGCACCGCGCCGAAGACGCGCTCCAGGCCGCCGACTCCGCTGTCGAGCGTCTCTTCGGGATCGCCCCTGGGCGGGGGCACGTCCTCTCTCTCGACGATCGGGAAATCCGGGACGGCCACCAGCCTGACGCGGCGGCGGCGATCGACGAAGCGCGCCAGCCGCGCGGGATCCTTCGCCGTCGCCGACATCTCGTTGAACATGCTGGTGAGGAACGCGTTGATGAACGACAGGTTCGGATTCCCGTCGATTCGAACGGCGCGGCCGTTGTAGTGAAGCTCGCCGACGTGGCAGGCGGTGCAGTTGAGGCCCATCATCTGCAACCCGCTCACCTGGTCGTAGCCAATCGTGACGCCGACCGGCAGGCCGTACGGGTTGTAACGGCTCGGCGGATCGGGCAGCATGCCGAATCGCTCGACGTTGTCGAGAAACGGCCGATAGACGGGAGGGCCGCTGGCGTCGGGGACCTGCTGCTCCAGCGCGAGCAGCCAGGCCATCGGAAACAGCTCGCCACCCTCGGTGAGATGGTAGGTACCTGCTGTCGCTCCTCCGCGGTCAGCCCGTTGCTCCCGGACGGCGGCGGTGGGTACGCCCCCTGCGCCGGCAGGTTCTTCTCGACGGGCCACAGCACCCACACGACCGCGGCGGCAAAGATCATCGCGGCGGCAAGGACGAGCAGCCCCACCACGCGCAGGATACGGCGGGGGCGTCGACTGGTTGGCACGACCACAGAAGTCTCCTCACAAAATACGTTCAAATGGGCCGTCACGACGTGCCGACCCGCCGACGTCGCCCCGGCGTCCGGTCGATCGGCGGTCAGCTGTGCAACGCGCGCTCCTCAGATCGTCATCGGCGGCGGATCGACCTGCGGCGTCCGGTTCAACCGATGTCGCAGCGACGAAAGCGTCAGATAGACGACACGCCTGGTACGATTGACGCCGCCGAGCGGTTCGTGCGCGGGCAGCGCATGCCACGGACTGTACGACACGAACTCGGCATATGCCATCTGGTCGGCGCCCTGGAATTCCTGCACCGGAATCCGGATGGTGGCGACCGTCTGAAACGGCGCCGCCTGCTCGCTCCATTCGACGGTCGCATCCTCGATCGGCATGGCGTCGGGATCGGTCCGCACCTGGACCGCGACGTCGAACGTCGCATCGGCCGCGCGCAGGCGGGCCGCCAGGTTGTCGCGCAGATAGTGCGGGGACGCCCCTGCCGGACGCGGCGCGCCGGACGAGGTCGGGATGGCGGAATACTTGACGACGTGCGGACCGAGCCGGTACGGCGTCTGACTCCAGTAGCGCGTGGCGAGCAGGTCGGCCGTCCTCCTCTGCGTGGATCGCAGTGCCGAGAATTCGTACCACCGCCAGCGGAGGGGATTCCATCCGAAGAAGAAGGTCAGCACACGGAGGGCCGGCGGCCTGACGGCGCATCGTGTGAACGCCACGTAGTCCTTCACCGTTCGAATGAAGAATCGCGGCGCGCTCGCCAGGACGAAGTCGTGGGCGAGCGGCTGATCGTCCAGCAGTTTGTCGCCGGGGACGTCGACGAGCTTCACGGCCATTCCCCGCTGATCGGGCCTGGCGTCGGGCCGCGGCAGCGGCGCGCCGTTCGAGAAGCGGATCCACGCCCGGTAGGTCGCCGGTGAAGCGAGGAGGCCGTGCTGCAGCGCCACGGGCACGTCGGCGCCGACCGTGAACAGCGCCTGCACGATGCCGTGGTGCTTCGGGTGCGCATCGCGGCGTACCAGGCCGCCCGAACGGGCGCCGGCTTCGACGCTCGCCGCGATCAGGCGGGCAATCTCATCGTCGAGCCCCGAGTCGCCGGGCCGAGCCGGGGACGGATTGACAGTCGTCCGCGGATGATGATCAATCGACGGACACCCTGTCAAGCCGCCGCTTTTCGTTTGAACTGGCCTGACGCGTGACGTATCGTCAGGGCTCACTCGCACAACCGGAGGGCGACGGATGGCGGCAGCGGGGCAGCTTGTCAAGGATGGCTTCGGGTACTCGGTGCCGGTGGACGCGCCGCTCTACCAGCCGTTTCCGCTCGAGTACGAAGACGTCGACATCCTGCTCTTTCCCTACGTGACCACCGCCGCCGCGGCGGCGAAGCTGCTGCCGGCGCAGTTCGATCTGGCGCCGGTGCCGGGCGACACGACCGGCGCGCTCGCGGCCGCGCAGGTGGTCTTCGCGCGGTATGGGTACAGCAACGTCGGCGCCTACAACGAGGTGGCGCAGGTGATTGCCGCGACCTACCGCGGGTCGATGCCGGCGGGCGCCAGTTCCAGCGTGGCGTTTGCCGTCCGTCTCCACGTGACCAACGACATGGCCATGGCCGCCGGCCGCGAGATCGGCGGCTTTCCCAAGAAGCTGGGCCATGTCGAGGTGATCGACGGCCCGGTCTGGCTGGGCACGCTGGAGGCGCCCAAGGGCCTGCGCATCTGCACCGGCGAGCTGCAGCCGTTCGTCAAGATCGTCGAGCAGCGCGCGCTGCCGCCGAACCTGCAGGCGCTGCCGCTCCCGTACGTCTCGCTGCGCGTCATCCCCGATCCGACGTCGAGCGCGCCGCCGTACAAGCCGGCCGTCTGCCAGCTGATTTACACCGAGTGGGTGCTCACCGAGGGAACGTTCTGGGGCGGCCGCGGCGCGCTCTCGTTCACCGGCGCGTCGGCGCTGCACCCGTATCACGCGCTTCCGATCGTCGCGCAGGCGCCGCCGATCTCGCCGGCCACGCCGACATCGCCCGGCACGGGACTGTTCCGCGGCAAGATGCAGATCGGCAAGGTCCTCGTCCTGGAAGACTTCTGAGCCGAATGGTTGGCACGACGCTCGGGCGTTACACGATCGAGGCCCTGCTCGGACGCGGGGGCATGGGGGAGGTGTATCGCGCCCGCGATCCGCAGCTCGATCGGCTCGTGGCGATCAAGGTCATCGACGGCGCGCAGAGCGAAAGCCCGCAGCGGGTCGAGCGCTTCCTGCGCGAGGCGCGCGCCGCCTCCGCGCTCAACCACCCGCACATCGTCACCATTCACGAGATCGGTCAGACCTCCTCGGGCCAGTACTACATGGTCCAGGAGCTCGTCGAAGGCCCGACGCTGCGGATGGTGCTGACCGAACCGCTGCCGGTCGAGCGCGCCGTGCAGTACGGCAAGCAGCTCGCGAAGGCGCTGGCAGCGGCCCATGCGGCCGGCATCGTGCACCGCGACATCAAGCCCGAGAACATCGTCGTCCGTCCGGACGGCTATGTGAAGGTGCTCGACTTCGGGCTCGCGCGGATGATCCTGCCGGACTCGGTCTCGACGGCGCCGACCTTCATGCCCGCCGAGCAGACGGCGCAAGGGACGCTGCTCGGCACGTGCGTGTACATGTCGCCCGAACAGGCCAGTGGACACTCCGCCGTCGCGCCGGCCGATATCTTCTCGTTCGGCATCGTGCTCTACGAGATGCTGACGGGGCGGCGTCCGTTTCGCGCCGATTCGACCGTCATGGTCCTCAACGCCATCCTCCACGAGCATCCGGTGCCGCCTTCGCGCGTGAACGCGGATGTGCCGCTGGCCCTCGACACGCTGGTGATGGCGATGCTGTCCAAGGAGCCCGCCACGCGGCCGACCGCCGTCGAGGTCGCCGCACAGCTCGACCGGATGGCCGGCGACGAGGTGGCGGCCGCCCTGCCGCGGGCGGTGACCGCGCGCCACACCGTCGGCCGGTCCGCCGAACGGCGCGCGCTCGTCGACGCCTTCCACGCGACGGTGTCAGGCCGCGGTCTGATGGCGGCGGTGGCGGGCGAGCCCGGGATCGGCAAGACGAGCCTGGTCGAGGACGTGCTCGCCGAGATCGCGCTCGGGCCCCACCGCCCGGTCATCGCACGGGGGCGCTGCTCGGAGCGGCTGGCGGGCGCCGAAGCGTACCTGCCTGTGCTCGAGGTGCTCGACGACCTGCTGCACGGCGAGACGGTCGGCGGCTTCTCGACCCTGATGAAGACGCTGGCGCCCACCTGGTACGTCCACGTCGGCACGCTCGCTGGCGACAACCGCTCGACGGAGGATCTGCGCGAGGACACCAAAGCGGCGTCCCCAGAACGCATGAAGCGCGAGCTCGCGGGATTCTTCGAGGCCGTGTCGCGCGCCCGCCCGCTGGTGCTGTTCCTCGACGACCTGCACTGGGCCGACATCTCGACGGTGGACGTCCTGAACTACCTCGCCCAGCGGTTCAGCGATCTCCGGATCCTGGTCGTGGTCACCTACCGCTGGTCGGAAATGCTGATCGCGAAGCATCCGTTCGTGCAGATTCGGCAGGACCTTCTGACGCACGGCACCCTGCGCGAGCTGCTGCTCGATTTCCTGACGCTCGCCGACGTCGAGCGCTACCTGGCGTTGGAGTTCGCCGGACACATGCTGCCCGACGAGTTCTGCCGCCTGATTCACGAGAAGACCGAAGGCAATCCGCTCTTCATGGTCGACGTGCTGCGCTACCTCAGGGATCGCGGCGTCATCGTCCAGGACCAGAAGAGCGGCGCCTGGACGCTCGGGCGCTCGATCCCCGACGTGGCGCGCGAGCTGCCCGAGACCGTTCGAAGCACGATAGCGCGCAAGATCGACCGGCTCGACGAGGTCGATCGCCGGCTGCTGACGACGGCGAGCGTGCAGGGGCACGAGTTCGACTCGATCGTGCTGAGCGACGTCCTCGGTGTGGACGCGGCAGAGGTCGAGGAGCGGCTGGACGTCCTGGACAGAGTGCACCGGTTGATCAAGATCGTCGGCACCGAGGAGTGCGCGGACCGGTCGCTGACCGTGCGCTACCGGTTCGTCCATGTGCTCTACCAGAACGTGCTGTACGGATCGCTGCAGCCGACCCGTCGCGCGGCGACGAGCGGCAAGGTGGCCCGGTCGCTGGAGACCCGTTACGGCCGCGACGATCCGAGCCGCGCGTCCGAGCTGGCGCTGCTGTTCGAGCTCGCGCGCGATTTCGCCGGCGCCGCCCGCTGGTTCCTGGCCGCCGCGCAGCATCAGATCGCCTTGTTCGCCTTCCGCGAGGGCGTCGCGCTGGTGCGCCGCGGTCTCGACGCGCTGAACGGTGTCAACACGGAGCCCGAGCGGACCGAGCTCGAGATTGGCCTGCAGGTCGCGCTGGCTTCGTGCCTGCGCGCGGCGGAAGGCTGGGCAGCGCCGAGCGTCGAGAAGATCTACGTGCGCGTGCTCGAGATTCTCGAGCGGGCCGGCGACGAGCAGAAGGCGTTTCCGGTCCGCTGGGGCATCACGCTCGTGCAGGGGGTCCGCTCCGACCTCGTCACGTGGCGGATGGCGTGCGAGGACAACCTGCGGCGCGCAGAGGCGCTCGGCACGCCGATGTTCGTCGTGGCAGCCACGCAGATGCTCGGGGCCGCGCTCGAGTTTCTCGGCGAGACCTCTCAGGCGGCGGCCATGCTGGAGCGCTGCGCGACGCTCTACGATCCGGATCGGCATCAGACCTACGTCGAGGTGTTCGGGCTCGATCCCGGCATGATCGGCCGAAGCCTGTGGACGCGGGAGCTGTCGCTGCTCGGACGCATCGATCGCGGCCGCGACGTCGCGGAAGAGACCATCGCGATGGCCCGGCGGCAGCGGCAGCCCGTGAGCCTGGCGTTCGCCCTCTGCATCGCGCAGCACGTCTGCATCCTGCGGCAGGACCGCGACCGCCTCTTCGAGATCTCGACCGAGATGCTGGAGCTGTGCCGGGCGATCGGGCTGGTGCAGGAAGTCGAGTGGGGCCTCGCGTTCCAGGCCTGGGGCATCGGCGACGCCGGCGATCGCGAGACGGCCATCAGGCAGCTGCAGGCCGCCCTCGCCCGTCAGATTGACATCAATTCCTACACGTCACGAACCGCGTTCCTGAACATTCTCGCGGAACAGCTGCTGCACGCCGGTCGCCTCGACGAGGGCCTGGCGGCAATCGACGAGGCGTTCGTGTTCGAGGAGCGGACTGGCGAGCGCTACTTCGCGTCGGATTCGCGCCGCTGGCGCGGCGAGCTGCTGCTGGCGCGCGGCGATGCGGCCGGCGCCGAGACGAGCTTTCGGGACGCCATCGCAATCGCCGGACGACAGCGGGCGCTCTTCCTCGAGCTCGGAGCCGCGACCGCGCTGGCGCCCCTGCTTCGCGATCGCGGCGAGGCGGACGCCGCCCGTGCGCTCGTCAACGGCGTGCTGGGCCGGTTCACGGAAGGCTTCGACGTCAAGGCCGTTCGCGACGCCGCAGCGCTGATTCCGGCGCTCGACGCAGCAGCCGTATCCGGCCGGATCGGGAACCGGTGACGTCCGCCCGATCTCGAAAGACCCAACCCAGCGACGCGCGACGCGAGCCGACTGATCCCGGCGTGATCAGCGCGCCGGCGCGATCGCGAGGGAGCCGGCCGGGGACTCCGACAGCACGAGCGGCTGATCGTCGGGCCAGGGCTGGCGGCACGGCTGCCGGTGCTCGTAGCGGCGCAGATTGTCGGTCATCCGCTGGACCGACGCGGTCAGCTTTGCCCTTTCGGCCGCCGCGAGGATGCCGCGCTGGATCCCGACCGCCTGCTCGAAGTCGCCCAGCTCGGCGAGAGCCATCGCCAGGGCTTCGCCGACGTCGGTGCTCTTCTGCTGTTTGAGCAGCGCGTCCGCGATGGCCAGCGCCCGCCGGCCGTCGCGGACGCGATCGTCGGGCGAGGCCGCCAGCAGCCGCGCCAGCGCAATCGAGTACTCGTGGCGATCCGGGTACACCATCGTCGCGTCCAGCAGCCAGTCGCGGGCCTGCGCCGCGCGGCCGAGCGCCACGAGGGCGAGCGCGTGACCCAGCCGCGCCGGGCTCGAGCGCGGATTGATGGCCATCGCCTCGTCGTATTGCGCGAGCGCCTCCCTGAAGCGGCGGCTGCGACGGAGCGCGTCGGCCAACGCGAGGTGAGCCTCGACGTAGTTGGGCTGGTATCGCACCGCGGCGCCAAGGTGGTCGAGCGCCTCGGCGTGCCGGCCCTTCGCCTCCGCCATGATGCCGAGGCTGTAGTGCGCCTTCGACGCGGATTCGTCGGCTCCTTCTGCCGGCGCGAGCCGCACGACTTCCTCGAACTGCGCCACGGCGGCGTCCACCTTGCCCTGCAGCACGAGCGCCGTGCCGAGCTTGTGGTGAAGCGATCGCGAGAGCGACGAGTTGTCGCGCGTGAGCGAGAGACCTTTGCGGAAGAACGCCTCGGCGGTCTTCCAGTCGCGAGCCTCGAAAGCACGAACGCCGCGCAGCTCGTACGAGAGTCCGCTCTCGAGCAGCAGATCGAGGTCCTGCCCCAGCGGGTCCGGTACGTCCACGTCGCGGTTGCGCCACTGCCGCAGGTGGGGCTCGGCCTTGTCCAGCTGGCCGAGTCCACGGTACGCGGCGGCCAACTGCGCGTGCAGGCTCTCAGCCTCCGGGTCGGCCGCGAGGGCATCCTCGAAGTCCCTGGCGGCCGCTGCGTAATCGCGCCTGTCGAGCGCCACGCGGCCAAGCCCCGCGAGCGCGGCGGCGGTGCGCGGCGCCCGCGCGAGCACCTGCGAAAACAACGGCTCGGCGGCGTCGGTGCGGCCCTGGTCGAGGTACAGGCGACCGAGCCAGATGAGCGTCGCCAGGTCATCAGACCGGAGCTCGAGCACGCGTTTGTACGCCGCTTCGGCCTTGGCCGTCTCGCCTTTTGCCTTGTACAGAGCCGCAAGGTAATACGGCCAGCTTGATCTCGGCCGGCGCGAGCATCTGCGCGTCCAGGTACGCCGGTTCGGCGGCGTCGTAGTACTCGGCCGCCTGAAGGACCATGCCCAGGGCGCCGTACGCGTCGCCGAGTTCGCCGAGCGGCGTCGCGCGGTCCGCGAGTTTGTGCGTGACGGCGGCGTAGCGCTCGCGGGTCTGCGTCTGGACGCCCGGATCGACACGCGAAACATCAGGCAGCGACACCGGCAGGAGATGCGGGCGAGGGTTGCCAAGCCCACAGGCGATCGACACGAGCGATGCGGCGAGCAACAGGAACGCGACGGTCCGGCTGAAGCCGGACACTACCCACACAACCGCCCTGCTGAAGCCGGACACTACCCGCACAACCGCCCTGCTGAAGCCGGACACTACCGACACCCCGCCCTCTCCTGCCGCGACCGCCGAATGCGCGCATCTCCCCTGACGTACGCTGCCCTGCGCCACCGCGCTGCGAGTCATGATCCGGCCCGCCCGGTGCCTTCCGTCAGCGTCGTGTATCGATCGATCGCCACTTCCGCCCACGCCTCGCGCCGGCCGTCAGGCCACAGCACGCGGATGCGCGGAGCGGCCGGCGACCCGCCGAGGCCGACGAGCACCCGCGGATCGTTGGCCGACGCGTAGCTGCCGTCCGAGCGCGCGCGGCGCCAGAGCGCGGCGCCATCCGAACGGCGGATCTCGACGCGTGCCCCCAGCATGTCGCGCGGCGCCGTGGCGCCGACCAGCCGGAGCCCGAGCCAGTGGTTCCGCGCCGTCCCGAGCGACGCCGGCACGTTGTTGACGATCAGCTGCAGCCGGCCGCTCGCATGGGCGACGATGATATCGGTGTCGCCATCGTTGTCGAGATCGCCGAACGCGGCGCCGCGTCCGACGTCGGCCGCCCGGAACAGCGACCCCGCACGCCCGGACACATCCTCGAATCGTCGGTCGCCACGGTTCCGGTACAGCTGCGGCGTCATCCGGAGCGGAAACGGATCGCGCGCGCGCGCCTGCGCTTCGATCGTCGCCACGCCGCCATTCGCCACGAACAAATCGAGCCAGCCGTCGTTGTCGAAATCGAACCACGCAGTGCCGAATCCCGTCTTCGCCAGGCTCGGCGCGCCGAGCCCCGACGCCGCCCGCCGATCCTCGAAATTGCCGGCGCCGTCGTTGACGTAGAGCACGTTCATCTGATCGAGCCAGTTGGTGACGAACAGGTCGTCGTCGCCGTCGTTGTCGAAGTCGCCGGCGTCCACACCCATGCTCGCTTCGGCCTGGCCGGTTCCCGAGACGGCCGCGCCCGCGAGAAACGCCGTGTCCCGGAAGGTGCCGTCGCGCTGGTTGATCCAGAGCTGGTTGGGCTGCCCGTCGTTCGCCACGTAGAGATCGATCCAGCCGTCGCCGTTGAAGTCCGCGGTTGAGACGCCGAGCGCGGGACCGAAGGCGCCGCCGACGAACGCCCGGGCGGTGACGTCCTCGAAGGTGCCGTTGCCCCGGTTGTGAAACAGCCGGCTCGGCTGCGGGCGGTAGCTGTTGGGCGGACAGTAATCGCGGCGGCCGGTCACGCTCAGGCAATGCACGTCCGCAGCCGTGTCGTAGATCAGGTAGTTGCCGACGAACAGGTCGAGCCACCCGTCGCGATCGTAGTCGACCAACGCCGCCGAGACGCTCCAGCGGCCCCGCGTCGCGGCGCCGGCCTTCGCCGTCACGTCGGTGAAGGTGCCGTTCCCATTGTTGTGCAGCAGCACGCCGCCGTCGAGCCCGGTGCGGTAGATGTCGGGAAAGCCGTCGTTGTCGACATCGCCGACGGCGACGCCCATGCCGTAGGTGTGCAGATCGATGCCGCTCGCCTCGGTGACGTCAGTGAAATGGAGCGCGCGCGTACCGTCGGCGCCCACTGTCAGGTCGTTGCGGAACAGCCGGTCCCGCAGCGGCCCGCGCGGCGGAAAGGTGGCGTCGGCCAGCGTCTTGCCGGCGCCGAGCATCTGGCCCTGGGTCACGTACACGTCGAGATCGCCGTCGTTGTCGTAGTCGATCAGCGCGACGCCGGGCGCCATGATCTCCGGGTAGTAGAACTCGCCGGACATCCCGTTGAAGTGCGTGAAGTCGAGGCCGGCCGCCTCGGCCCGTTCGACGAACCACTCGACGGGCGCCGGGCGATCGCTCCCGCCCGGCGCCTCTCCCGATCGCCCCGCCCGGCAGCCGGCGACCGCGACGACGGCCAGGACGATCGCAGGTCGCACTGGAAACACGTCTGAGCGTAACACCCGGGACGAGGGGGCGTCCCGGGTGGCCGGCGTCAGAAATCAATCGTCACGTTGAACTTGACGAACCGCGGGTTCAGGATCGTGGTCGGCGTCAGGTACCCCGAGCCGTCGCCGTAGTTCTGCTGGAACGCGGTGCCGGTATTCGAGTTGAACAGATTGAGCAGGTCGAGCGCGATGCTGGCGCGCGTGCCCCCGAACCGCACGATCTTCCCGAACCGGACGTCGATCTGGTTGATGCGCGGCCCGAATACCTGTCCCGGCTCCAGCAGGTTCACGGTCTGTCCAGTCGGCGTCGCGTAGTTGGCGGACAGCCCGGTGCTGTTGCCTTCGGGCGTCGCGCCGGCGCCGAAGGTGGCGTTCGGCTGGAACCGGAAGATGCCGCTGAGCAGCACGTCGATCTTCGGCACCGTATAGGTGGCGAAGCCGCGCACCTGGGTCTGCCACGATTCCACCTTGCGGCACGAATCCGCGAGCTGATAGATGTTCGACGTGAAGGGCGACGGGTTGGTCAGCGCGGGGTTCAGCAGCTCCGGCACCTTCGCCGCCACCGCACAATTGTCGACGATGGCGCGGCCGGTGCTGGATCCGACCTGCAGAACGAGGCCCTCCCGCAATCGCGAGTTGAGCACGAGGTCGACGCCGCTCCAGTGATTCGTCCAGTCGCCGTAGTCGCTCGCGAACGTGTAGCGATTCTGGATGTTGGTGGCGTTGACGTCCGGCTTGACCACGTTGTATTGAAGGACGTTGCCGCCGCCGTTCGGCAGGTTGGGGTTGACGGGAGCCGTGACCGAGACCGACTGGAAGTCGCTCGCCTGAAGGTTGATGTTGTCGTACACGAAGAAGTTGTAGAACGAGCGCCGTGCAAACTCCACCTCGAGCGACGTCCGCTCGAAGATCTCCTGCTGGACCGACACGCCGAACTGCCAGTCGTAGGGACGGACGCCCCAGCCGTGGAGGACGTCCGGGTTGACGAGCGTCAGCGCGTTCGGGTTCGCGAAGTTCCCGAGATCCGGCGCGACGCACTCGCCGTTCGGGTTCGGATCGAGCATGTTGCAGTCGGGGACGTGGTTGCCGTTGAGGTCCACGAAGGTACGGGAAGCCGTGGTCTGGAAGTTCGGCCCGCGCCGGCCGTTGCGGCCGTCGAGGGCGGGGTTGCTGACGGTGTAGTTCTCCTGGTTGTTGGCGCTCTGCAGGTACTTCCCGACGTTCACCCGCAGCGACGTCTTTCCGGTGCCGAACAGGTCGAACGCCAGGCCCGCGCGCGGCGAGATGTCGTTGTAGCCGGTGACACCCCTGGTCTCGGCGAACGTGATCGGGGCGGCGTTCCACACGCCGGCCTGCGGCGCGCCGTTGTGTTCGGCCGGGAACCAGCTCCACGCCCGGTCGTACCGGAGCGCACCCTGGAGCGTCGCCCGCCCGACCCTCCACTGATCCTGGGCGTACACCGCGTGATACTCGGTCCGGTTGCTCTGCTGCCACGGGGCAATCCGGATGGTCGCGGAGTACAGACCCGGCGCGAGGAACCCGAGATCGGTCAGCACGTATCCGGCCTCGTTCGACAGATCGGTCGTCTGCTCGACGTGATAGGCGCCGTTGTAGCCGAACTTCAGGTTGTGCGCGCCGGTGACGTAGGTCGCCGAGGCCCGCCAGGTGTTCGGGTTCTGCGTGTTGTCGATGATGTTGTCGACCCCACGGTAGATGCGAAACTCCGGGACCACGCTCGTCATCTGCACCAGGTTGGTCAGCGCGCCCGGCTGCTTCATCCAGCCCCAGTGGCTCACGAACGTCGCATAGCCGGCCTCGAGCAGCAGCTTGCTGGTGACCGGCGACGACCACGTCGCCTCCGAGATGATCTCGCGCGCGTCCCAGTAGTTCGTGTTCGCTTCGGGCGAGAACGCGGCGCCGAACACCGTGCCGGGCACCCAGTTGTCGCCGCGCGGCCGACAGCCGTCCGACTTGTTCATCCCTCCCTGATCGCAGTCCCACTGATAGTCGTAGTAGAAGCTGAACTTGTTGCGGGGCGTCGCCTGCGTGGTCAGACGCACCGAGGCAATCGTCTTGGAGGTCGCCGTCCGGGCCTTCACGTTCGGGTCGGGCGCGTAGTCCCAGTGCGTCGGGTCCCCCGCGTACAGGTTCGCGTACCCGCCGGGAATGTCCGTGTGATTCCCTTCGTCGCGGTAGTTGCCGAAGAACCAGAGCCTGTCCCTCTTGACCGGGCCGCCCAGGGCGGCGCTGGCGTCCCACAGCTTGATGAGTGCCGCCGCCTCGGTCACTCCCTGCGACCGCAGCTTGTCGTCGAGATTGCTCCCCTGCGCCCACTTGCCCGCGCCGGTTCCGAAGATGGTCCCTTTGTAGCTGTTGCCTCCGGTCTGCGGCACGATGTTCAGGCGTGGCCCGCCGGTCTCGGCTTCGCCCAACGCCCCGGAGAGCACGAGCTGCAGCTCCTGGGCGTTGGCGGTGTCGTACGCGTTGCCCGAGACGCCGCCGCCGTTGAACGCGGCGCCGACGTTCAGACCATCCAGCTGCACGGTGCCTTCGTTGGCGGGACCGCCGTGGACGGTGAAGAAGCTCGGGTTGACCGACGACGAAGAGCTCGCGCCGGCGCCCTGGAGCGTCGGCACGGCGGCGAGAATGGCGCCGTAACCGCGTGCGATGGGCAGCTCGTTGATCGTCTTGTTCTCGATCACCGCCTGGTGCCGCGTCGTCTGCACGTCGACGATCGGCGTCTCGCCCAGCACGACGACGGTCTCGGTCACCCCGCCGACGCTCAGTTCGGCGTTGATGGTGATGGCGCCGGCCCCGCTGATGGTGACACCCTCACGACGCACCGTCTTGAAGCCGGAAAGCGTGAAGGTGACGGTGTAGAGTCCCGGCCGCAGATCGACCACCTGGTACTGGCCGGTGCCGTCGGTGATCGCCGAGCGCGCTTTCTCGATCAGGGCCGGACTGGTCGCCTCCACCGTCACGCCCGGGAGCACGCCGCCGGACGCATCCTTGACGACTCCAGCCAGAGTGGCCTGCGCGAACGCCGACGCCGGCACGATCGACAGCCACGCGAGCGCGAACAGTATTTTCATCTTCGTCGCACGGTTCATAGAGGCTCCTTCACCACCGACCGTTCAGCGCGCGTGTACGCGGTCACCGCGCCATACCGCTTGGATATGTGACGTATACCCTTCTGATATAACGACTTACGTGGAAACGAAGAGCTGCAGGATTCTAGGGAACGCCGACCTTCGAGTCAACGTTTTCGTGGCGAGGGCGGCCGGTTGTACACTGCCGGCCGACAGAAGCGCGGAGCGATCGTCGGATACGGCAGCGTCAGGCGGGGTTGCGGGCGGTCCTGAGCGCGGCGGCCCACCACGTCAGGTTATCCAGCATCAGACCGGCGGCATGTCGCGCCGGTTCGGTATCGATCTCGGACACGTCCTTCACCAGCCACGGCGGCGTCGGCAGATGCACGGCGAACCGGATCGGCGCCATGTCGAGCTCGATCGCGACCAGGCGAAGCTGCTCCACCGATCGAATGCCGGCGTGCCCGCCCCAGCTGACGAAGGCCACGGCCTTCCGGCTCCACGCCAGGTACACGTAATCGAGCGCGTTCTTCAGGACGGCGGGGTAGCCGTGATTGTATTCGGGCGTGCAGACGATGAAGCCGTCGGCTTCCTTGATCTTGTCGCGCCAGCGCACGACCACCGGATTGGTGTAGCTGTCGTTCGCGGCGCCCGGCGGCAGCCCTTCCTCGAAGAACGGGAGCGGATAGTCGCGCATGTCCAGCAGCTCGACGTCGAGATCGGTGCGCGTCTTCGAGAGGCCGAAGATCCAGTGGGCCGGCTTTTCGCTGAAACGGTTCGGACGCGTGCTGCCGACGATGATCTTGATCTTGAGTGGCGCCATGGATCACGCAGAATGCGCGGAGTATACCACCTGGCCTGAAGGCGCCGACGCGCGTCGCCCCCCGCGCCCGCGATGCCTCAGCCTCCGGCCAGGGCGCCGACGACGAGCAACGGCTCGGCCCCGTTGGCGACCGGCTCGGGCAGCGGGGCCTCCGGCGACTGCAGCGACACATCCTCCTCGCAGGCGAAGAACCGCAGGAACGGGCGCCGCCGATGCGTGACCTGATCGCGGATCGTCCCGCAGAGCACCGGATAGCGCGCCTCGAGCGCGTCGAGCACCGCGCCGACCGTCGCGCAACCGGTGACCTCGAGCTCCACCTCGCCGCCGACCTTCGCGAGCGTCCGCAGATGCGGAGGCAGCTCCACGCGAATCATGGGAGCGTCTGCACCTCGACCGAGAGCACGGAGGGAAGGTTCTGCGCAATGGCGGTCCAGTTGTCGCCGCCGTCGGCCGATGCGTATACCTGGCCGCCGGTCGTGCCGAAGTACACGCCGCACCCGTCGAGCGAATCCACCGCCATGGCGTCGCGCAGCACGTTGACGTAGCAGTCGCGCTGCGGCAGGCCGTTGGTCAGCGGCTCCCATTCATGGCCGCCCGTCCGGCTGCGGAACACGCGCAGCCGTCCGTCCAACGGGTAGTGCTCGGAGTCGCTCTTGATCGGCACCACGTAAACCGTGTCCGGCTCGTGCGTGTGGACGTCTATCGGAAACCCGAAATCGGTCGGCAGGTTGCCGCTGACCTTCTGCCACGAGTCGCCGCCGTCGTCGCTGCGCATGACGTCCCAGTGTTTCTGCATGAACAGGACGTTCGGGCGCGCGCGGTGCATGGCGATCCGGTGCACGCAGTGGCCCACCTCCGCGGTCGGATCCGGCAGGTGTTTCGAGTGCAGCCCGCGGTTGATGGCCTCCCACGTCCGGCCGCCGTCAACCGTCCGGAACGCGCCGGCGGCGGAGATGGCGATGAACATCCGTCGGGGGCTGGCCGGATCGAGCAGGATCGTATGCAGGCAGAGCCCGCCGGCCCCCGGTTGCCAGTGTGGACCGGATCGGTGGCCGCGGAGGCCCGGCAGCTCCTGCCACGTGTGGCCGCCGTCGGTCGTCTGGAACAGCGCGGCGTCCTCGACTCCGGCATAGACAGCGTCGGGATCGGTCGGTGACGGCTCGAGATGCCACACGCGCTTGAACTCCCAGGGGTGCGGCGTGCCGTCGTACCACTGATGGGTCCCCGGCACTCCGTCGTACGCGAACGTGTTGCCGACGGCTTCCCACGTTGCGCCGCCGTCGTTCGAGCGCTGGATCAGCTGGCCGAACCAGCCGGTGCTCTGGGAGGCATAGACACGGTTCGGGTCGGCCGCCGATCCCTTGATGTGGTAGATCTCCCAGCCCCCGAAGTGCGGCCCGTTGGTCTCCCACGTCTTGCGCGTTCCATCCGACGTCAGCACGAACGCGCCCTTGCGCGTCCCGACCAGCACGCGTACGCTGCTCATGCGGGGGCCCTTTCCGAGCTTGGCGCTCGATGCGATCGCCGCACCGTGCGGCGAGAGGCACCCTGTTGTCGATCGGAGCGGGACCCAATCGACACCAGCTGCCGGAGGTGGACCCGGCGCCGCTATTTCTGGACGCCGGTGTCCTTCATCGATTCCAGCTTCGCGAGATTCAGCGACCCCACCGCCGCTTTGAGCTGGTTCACGTCGAGGCTGCGGCTCTTCGCGCTGACCATGAACCGGTCGCCGACCACGATGCCGTACTCGTTGGTGCCGCCGTTCTTCGATCCGCGCTCGTGGACGATCCGGCCGCCCTGCCGCTGGGTGCGCTCGAAGCCGTTGTCGTCCTCCTTCTCGTCCTGGACGTTCACCCAGCTGGCGAGCGCCATCATGCCGCTGATGCCGCCGGTGTCGCTGATCTCGAGCGTGGCGGCCTTGTCGCCCTCGCCGTAGGTCGCCTCGGCTTTCGAGACCATCAGGCCGGCGATCCCGTTCTTCTCGGCGCTGCTCGCGGTTTTGGCCAGGCCCGCGAAGGTGTCGGGCACGAACGGCTTCAGCTCGTCGATCGACATCGGCTCGACGCGCTTGCCGCCGCCGAGCAGCGTGCCGAGCCCCTCGAAGGCGGCCGCCGCCTGGCCGGCCTGATCGCCGGCCTTCTGCGCCGCTTCGATCTTCTTGTTGCTCTCATCGAGCTTCTTCCCGAGCTCCTGCAGCTTGCCGAGCGGGCTGTTCTTGTCAAACTGCACGTCGGCATCGGCAGCCGACGACGGCGTGCCGCTCCGTGCGCCGATCGCACTGGCGAGCTGCCCCGATCCGATCAGCGCCGCTCCGCCGATGACCGCGCCCACCGACGTCACCACAATGCTCAGCACGATCGCGCACACCACGACGACGGCGGTGTAGCCGAGCGCCTTCTCCTGCGGGCACTTCATCAGGCGCGCCATACCGACGTACATCACGTACAGCCCGTACAGCGCGCCAAGGATCGCCAGGATGCCCAGGAGCGGCAGGATCTGCAGAACGCCCGCCACCCATGCGGGCGTGTACGAATAGACGGCGAGCTTCACCGCCTGGCCGAAGTTCTGCTGGCCGCCGAAGGTCGGGGCGAGCGCGTTGATGATCACCGAGAGGATCGCGACGCCGACGACCGCCATCACGAGCGTGAACACGGCGACGACGAGGCCGGTCGCCAGCGGCACCCGGTAGGTGCCGATGAAGGGAATGGTCCGCCCGAGGACCGAGCCGCCGATGAAGCCGGCGACCGCGCCGATGGCCGCCAGCGGCGCCGCGTAGCCGCCGAGCAGCGCGCCCGGCGGCGTCGACTCGCCCTCGATGACGGACCACTCGGTGGACGGGGTCAGACAGATGTTCTTGACGCGTTCAATCATCGCCATGGAACCGACCTTTCTGACGGCTCGGGGAAAGGGCTGGCATTATGCCCCACGCGCCGCCGCAACACCACCGCTTTTCAGGCGCCGCGCCCGATCCGTTCGCACCCATCCATATAGGGCACGAGCGCCGCCGGAATCGTCACGGAGCCATCCTTTTCCTGATAGTTCTCGAGGATCGCGACCAGCGTGCGGCCGACCGCCAGGCCCGACCCGTTCAGCGTGTGGACGAACTCGGCCTTGCCGGTGCCGCCGGCGCGGTACTTGATGCTCGCGCGCCGCGCCTGAAACGCCTCGGTGTTGCTGCACGACGAAATCTCCCGGTAGGTCTGCTGGCTGGGCAGCCACACCTCGATGTCGTAGGTCTTCGCCGACGCGAATCCCAGGTCGCCGGTGCACAGCAGCATCGTGCGGTACGGCAGTTCCAGCCGCTGCAGGATCTCTTCGGCGTGGACGGTCAGCGCTTCGAGCTCGTCGTACGACTGCTCGGCGGTCGTCAGCTTGACCAGTTCCACCTTGTCGAACTGATGCTGCCGGATCAGCCCGCGCACGTCCTGGCCGTAGGATCCCGCTTCGCTGCGGAAACAGGGGGTGTACGCGGTGTAGCGAATCGGCAGATCCCGTCCGTCGAGTATCTCGCCGCGGTGCAGGTTGGTCAGCGGGACCTCGGCCGTCGGCACGAGGTACAAATCCCAGTCGCCGGCAATCTTGAAGAGATCGGCTTCGAACTTCGGCAGGTTGCCGGTGCCGGTCAGCGACGCGGCGTTCACCAGGAACGGCGGCTCCATTTCGCGGTAGCCGTGTTCACGCGTATGCACGTCGAGCATGAAATTGATGAGGGCGCGCTCGAGCCGCGCGCCGGCTCCGCTCAGCACGCTGAAGCGCGCGCCCGCGATCCGGGTCGCCCGCTCGAAGTCGATGATCCCGAGCGCCGGCCCGAGGTCCCAGTGCGGCTGCGGCTCGAAGTCGAACCGCCGCGGCTCGCCGTGGCGGCGTACCTCGCGATTGTCCGCGGCGCTCGAGCCCACCGGCACGCTCGCGTGCGGCAGGTTCGGCAGGAGGAGCAGCGCCTGGTTCCGCTGATGCTCGATGGAGTCGACCTGGATCGACAGCTGCTTGATCTGCTGGGCGCGCGCCCGGTTCGCCTCCTGGATCGGCGTCGTGTCGAGGCCGCGCCGCTTGGCTTGCGCGATCCCGTCGCCCGACGTGTTCTGCTGCCGTTTGAGCCCCTCGACCTCCGGGATCAACCGGCGCCGGATGGTTTCGAGCGTCGCGATCTCCTCGAGCACCTTGTCGGCGTCGAGACCGCGGCTGCGAAGACCGCTTCGGACCAGGTCGACCTGATCGCGCACCAACGCTGGATCGAGCATGCCTCCTCGAGTGGCCCCGTCGCCGGGCCCGCCTGGACGTGACCATTCTACATGTCGCTTCGCCGCCCTCGCCTCATCTGCTACGATCCGCCCGTGGCTGCTGTTCGCAAAGTCGTCTTTCCGGCCGCCGGCCTCGGCACGCGGTTTCTTCCCGCCACCAAGGCACAGCCCAAGGAGATGCTGCCGCTCGTCGACAAGCCGATCATCCAGTACGGCGTCGAGGAGGCGGTCGCGTCCGGCATCACCAACATCATTCTCGTCACGGGACGCGGCAAGAACGCGATCGAGGATCACTTCGACGTCTCGGTCGAGCTCGAATCGTTCCTCGAAGCGCGCGGCAAGCGCGAACAGCTCGAGGAGGTCCGCAAGATCTCGAACCTGATCGACTTCGCCTACGTGCGTCAGGGGGAGCCGCTCGGCCTCGGCCACGCGGTGCTGGTGGCGCGCGCACTGGTCGGCGATGAGCCGTTCGCCGTGATCCTCGGCGACGACGTGATCGACGCCCAGCCGCCGGCGATCAAGCAGATGATCGACGTCTTCAATCGCGTCGAGGGACCGGTGCTGATGGTCGAGCGGGTCGCGCCCGACGAGGTCTCGAACTACGGCGTCATCGATCCGGCGCCGGCCGGTGAGATGGGTGAAGGCGTCTACCTGGTCCGCGACCTCGTCGAGAAGCCGCCCCGCCACGAGGCGCCGTCGAATCTCGCGATCATCGGACGCTACGTGCTGACGCCGGACATCTTCCCCGCGCTCGCCGCCACCCAGAGCGACCGGACGGGCGAAATCCAGCTCACCAACGGTCTGCGCCACCTGCTGAAGTCCCGGAAGATCTACGCCTGCGAGGTCAAGGGGGTGCGCCACGACACCGGGAACAAGCTGGGGTACCTCAAAGCGGTCGTGTACTTCGCGCTGCGCCGGCCGGATCTGGCCGGCAAGTTCTCGGAGTACCTGGCTTCGCTCGATCTCGAGGCGCTCGCGAGCAAACGGTAGGCGCTACGTGCTCTTGGTTGTCGAGGGCGTGGACGCCGTCGATGCCGCGGCCTTGGCCGCATCGGCGCTCGGCTTGTCGCTCTTGTCGCTCTTCTCTCCGGCGTCGCCGGACGATTCCTTGGCGTCCGGCTTGGCGGCCGCCTCGGACTTTCCGCCGGCCGCGTCCTTCCTCGCGTAGTCAGTCACGTACCAGCCGGTGCCCTTGAACTGAAACGCCGGCGCCGACTGCATCTTGTGCACCGCGCCGCCGCACTTCGGGCAGCGATCCGCCGGCGGATCGGAGAGCTTCTGGATGATCTCGAACCGGTGGTGACAGAGGTCGCACTCGTACTGGTACAGTGGCATCTCGCTCAGACCTGTGTGACCGCGCTCACGTTACTCGATGACCTCGCCGCTGTCGTCCTTGAGCATCAGTTGACGGTGCAGCCAGAACGGCGCGGCGCCGTTGGCGAGCAGCGTGTCGTGAAAGGCGCGGAGTGAAAACGCCTTGCCTTCCTGATGCCGGTAGTCGTTCCTCAGCTTGAGCAGCATCAGCTTTCCCGCCGCGTACACGAGATACGTCGGGTCGAACGTGCCGCGCTCGGCCTCGCGGCGCGCGCTTCCCTCCTCCATGAACGCCTCGTCACGGAAGAACCGCATCCCCTGCTCCACCGACATGTCCTCCGCGTGCAGCTTGATCCCGACGATGAAGCGGGCCAGACGGATGAGCGCCTCGGCCAGCTGGCCCAGCCGGACGAGATGGCTGTCGCGGCCGAACCCGGCGTCCACCATCATCTGCTCGCAGTAGTGGGCCCAGCCTTCGACGAACGATGCCGGGGCGAACAGAATCGACTTGCGAACCTTCGACTCGACTTTGCGCAGGTGCTGCGCCTGCAGGAAGTGGCCTGGATACACCTCGTGGATCGAGATCGACCAGAGCGTCGGATAGTTGTAATCGCGCAGGTGTTCTTCCTGGCGATCCGGCGGCCACGACGGATCGACGTCGGTGAGGTAGTAGTACGCGGGCGACGGCTTGGTCTCGAAGGGTCCGGCCGTCCACATGCTGGCAAACGACCAGCGGTAGAAGTCGGGCGTCGGGGCGACCGTGATCGGCTCGGCGTCGGGGATGGAGATCAGGTCGTGGCGTCGGATGAACGTCGCGAGCTCGTCGACGTGCTGGCGACCGGCATCTATGAGCCCGCCGGGCGCGGGATGCTCCGCTTTCGCCCTCGCCCAGGCCTCGAGCGGATCGCCGCCGTTCAGACGGCCCGCCAGCGTGCGAAACGCGTCCTGCGTCGCCTTGAGCTCGCGATCGGCGATGTTCAGCAGGTGGTCGAGGGACACCGAGATGCCTTCCTCGAGCTTCAGCTTCCGCTCGAAACGATCGCGCCCCAGCCGGAACGAGGCGCGGGCCCTGGGCGCCACGTCGGTTTCGAGGTAGTCGACGTAGCCGCCAATCGCCTGTGACGCCTCGGTCTGCGCGTCCGCGAGGTCGCCGAGCAGGTGCAGGTCGTCCACCATCGACAACGCGCGGGGCAGCTCCTGATCGATGAACTTCTGGGCGCCGCGCATGGTCTCGATGCCGACCTTGACGAAGATGCCCGGCGGGTCCTTGATGTTGTCGCGCGCGGCCTGAAGGAGACGCGGGGCTTGCCGAAGCTTCGACAGGATGCGGCGCGCCCGCTCCTCCGCGGGCGCGTGGGTGAAGAGCGACTGCCCGGCCAGGCTCGCCGCCAGCAGCTCCGCGTACACCTGCGGGTTCTTTTCCCAGCTGCGGATCTCTTCCAACTCGAGCATCCGGCCCTTGAGGTGCGCGGTGAGCATCCGATGCTCGAGCCGTTCGACAGGCGTCAACCCGTCAGCGTTGATCTCGGCCAGCCGTCTGAGATATCCCGCCAGCGCATGGGCTTCCCCGTCCATCGCATGGGCGCCGAAGTCCTCGAGCAGGTCGTCGTAGGTGTGGACCCCGTCCAGCGTCGCCTGCGTGGGATGCGTTTCCCGCAGGTAATCGAGCAGATCATCGATGAAGTGCGGCAACGGTTCGGAAGCAATCATTTGTCAGGGCTGAGCTTGTGATGTCGATCCCGATCCGCCAATGGTACAATAAACTCCGCCCACCCGCCCCGATCACACGCCATGTCCGGCACTCTGTTTGTGGTCGCCACTCCCATTGGCAACCTCGAAGACATCACGATTCGGGCGCTGCGGATTCTCCGCGAGGTTGCGGTGATCGCCGCGGAAGACACGCGTCGGACACAGCATCTGCTGGCCCGGTACGCGATCGCGACCCCGATGACGAGCCTGCACGCGCACAACGAAGCCCACAAGTCGTCCGTGCTCCTCGGTCGCCTGGCGCAGGGGGATCATGTGGCGATTGTGTCCGATGCGGGAACACCGACGCTGTCGGATCCCGGCGGGCGGCTGATCCGGGCGGCCATCGCGGCCGGCGTCCGCGTCGAGCCCGTTCCCGGACCGAGTGCCGCCCTGGCCGCGCTCGTTGCATCCGGGCTCGGAAGTGATTCGGTCACATTTTTGGGCTTTCCACCCACAAAACCGGCCGATCATCAGCGGTGGTTAACCAAGTTGGCAAACGTGCCTGGTGTGGCCGTATTTTTCGAAGCGCCGCACCGCATCGTCCGGACCCTGAACGACCTCTTGAACACGGTCGGCGATCGCCAGGTGGTCGTGGGTCGCGAGATGACCAAGATCCACGAGCAGTTTCTTCGCGGCCGGATCTCGGAGGTGCTGCCTCTCCTGGCGTCGCCGATCGGCGAGTTCACAATTGTCGTTGAAATAGGGCATACAACAGATGACTTGCCGGCTCTGGCCGTTAGGCCAGAACAGATGGCGCACGAATTTGGCCTTATGACCGAACATGCTGGGCTGACACGACGCCAGGCGATTGGCAAGCTCGCCAGAAAATACGGTGTCGGTGCGAATTCGATCTATGAAGCCATCGAACAGGCTAAGAATTCTGGTCTATGACCGATAAATAAGTGTTGAGTCGCGCGGCTTCGACCATGAGGTCATCAGGGCGGCCGGTCCCTTGACCGCGTTTCATGGTTCTGTTACGTTACCGAGCCTTCCCCTGACGTTTTCGCCCGGCAGGAGCTTGATGGCGAAGCAGCACCGACCATCCAAATCGACCAAGGGCAAAGATGGCTCCGCAACGACGCCAACCGGGCCGCCGCCCAGGGTGGCGACCGCGGCGTCAGCCCCAGCTCAGCCTTCGCGGCGATCGACCTACTTCGAAGCGGTGGCCCTGTACGAACGTGGTCTGGAAGCACTCCAGCGCCACGAGTATCGCGTCGCCGAGGAGACCTTTGAGTCGGTCCTGCAGCAGTATCCCGAGGAAAAAGAGCTCCACGAACGGGTCCGGCTGTATCTGAACATCTGCCAGCGGCAGGCCTCGCGGCAGCCGATCGCTCCGCAGACGGTCGAAGAACGGTTGTTCGCCTCCACCCTCGCCATCAACGGCGGCCGCTACGACGAAGCGATCTCGCAACTTCATCTGGTCCGGGATGAAGATCCCGACAACGACCACGCACTGTACATGTTGGCCGTCGCGCACGCACAGCGAGGGGAACTGGCCGAAGCGGTGGCCCATCTCGAGCGGGCGATTGCCGTGAACCCCGAAAACCGTGCCCTGGCCAGGACCGATCCGGATCTCGAGCCGCTGCACGGCGACGACTCGTTCCGAGCGGCGATCGAGGCGCCTTCCAATCGGTCTGACAGGCGCCGAGCCCTGAAACCGTCGCGGTTGGGCCGCTAGGCAGGGACCGATTAACCGATAATCTGATGAGCGACTCGGCGCACCATGGCCGGTAATTTGGGCATTCGACCGCCCTTCCGTCCGATCGACGCCAGGGCCTTGCCCTGAATGTTGTCACATGACACACGCTGTGAGCCCGGCACTGCACGTGGCCATTCTGGCGGCAGGCAAGGGCACCCGGATGAATTCGGCTTGGCCTAAGGTTCTGCACCGCGTGGCCGGCGTGCCGATGATCGAATACGTCCTCTCGGCCGCGGCGACCCTCCGTCCCTCGACCATGGTTGCCGTCGTCGGCCACGAAGCCGCGACCCTCACGACGGCCCTTTCGCACCACAAAGGTCTCACTTTTGTGGTTCAGGAGCCACAACGGGGCACGGGCGATGCGCTCCTGGCGACGGAGTCCGTGCTCGGGAGCGCCCAGGGGACACTGGTACTGCTCTCGGGGGACGTGCCGCTTCTGTCTGCCAAAGCCTTGAGTGGGCTCGTGGAACACCACGTCAGCACGGGCGCCGCCCTGACCGTCGTCACGGCGCGGGTATCGGATCCGCGAGACTACGGCCGGATTGTCCGCCGCGGCGAGCGAATTGCACGTATTGTCGAGGAGCGGGATGCGACGCCGGCCGAGCGCGCCATCCCGGAAATCAACGCCGGGATTTACGCGTTCGCACTGGACGGGCTCTTCGACGCGCTCCGGCGGATCGCGAGCGACAACGCACAAGACGAGTACTATCTGCCGGACCTGGTGGCCATCTTCAACGAGGCCGGCCGACGTGTTGAAGCCTTCACGGTGGAGCACGCCGACGAGATTCGCGGCATCAACAGCCGCACGGAGCTGGAGGCGGTGAGCCGCGTGGTCCGAACGCGAACGAACGAGGCGCTCATGGCGGCCGGCGTCACGATCGAGGACTCGGCGACGACCTACGTCGGCCGCGACGTCGTCGTCGGACGGGACACCATCTTGCACCCGAACGTGTCGCTGGAGGGCACTACGACGATCGGCGCCGGCTGCGAGATTCACAGCGGCACGCGCATCGTCAACTCGCGGATTGCGGATCGCGTCGTCGTGAACGACCATTGCGTGATCACCGATTCGAGCGTCGAGGCGGACGCACGCATCGGGCCGTTCGCGCATCTGCGGCCGGCGGTCGTCATCGGCACGGGCGCGCGTGTCGGCAACTTCGTCGAGCTGAAGAAGACAGTGCTCGGCGACGGGTCGAAGGCCATGCACCTGACCTATCTTGGCGACACCACGGTCGGGGAGCGAGTCAACATCGGCGCCGGCACCATCACCTGCAACTACGATGGCGAGAGGAAGCAGCGGACCACCATCGAGGACGGCGCGTTCGTTGGCAGCGACACCCAGCTGATCGCGCCGGTGACGGTCGGTCCGGGCGCCTACATCGGCAGCGGCACGACGGTGCGCGAAGACGTGCCTGCCGGCGCGCTCGCGGTCAGCGCGGGCAAGCAGCGCATCGTCGAAGGCTGGGTGGAGAAGCGGAAACAGCGCCAGAAGAGCGAGAACACGTGATTCACGATTTTCCATGCACCATCTACACGGGTGGCGTCGTTGGTGCTCCGCCGGTTCGCGCGCTCTGGTAAACCGTCCCTTGTGAAGTGTGGATTGCAGAGAGGCCTCCTGTGTGCGGAATCATCGGCTATATCGGACCGAAGGAAGTCGTCCCGGTGCTCATCGACGGACTGCGGCGCCTCGAGTACCGCGGCTACGATTCGGCCGGCGTCGCGGTCGTGCATGACGGCGAGGTCGAGCTGCGGCGGAGCGCCGGCAAGCTCTCGCGCCTCGAGGACGTGATCGAGTCCCATCCGCTGGCCGGCACCTACGGCGTGGGGCATACGCGATGGGCCACCCACGGCCGGCCGACCGAGGAAAACGCGCATCCCCATCGCGACTGCACCGGCAAGATCGTGGTCGTGCACAACGGGATCATCGAGAATTATCTCGACCTCAAGCACGAGCTCCAGGGGCAGGGCCACACGTTCGTCACCGAGACCGACACCGAGATCGTGGCGCACCTGGTCGAGCGCGAGATGACCGGCGATGGCCTCGAGAACGCAGTGCGGCGGGCGCTGATGCTGATGCGCGGGCTCTTCGCGCTCGTGCTGATCTCGGCCGACGATCCCGGCAAGATTGTCGCTGTCCGGAACGGACCGCCCATCGTCGTCGGACTGGGGGATGGCGAGTTCTTCGTCGCGTCCGACATCCCGGCGATTCTGAGCCACACGCGCGACGTCGTGTTCCTGGGCGACGAGGAGATGGCCGTCATCACGAGCTCCGGGGTGCAGTTCACCGACTTCTTCGGCCGACAGGTCTCGAAAGCGACGCAGCGCGTGCTCTGGGACCCGATCATGGCCGAAAAGGCCGGCTACAAGCACTTCATGCTGAAGGAGATCTTCGAGCAGCCGACCGCCGCCCGCGAGACGATTCTGGGGCGCGTCTCTCAGGACAGCGGCCGCGTCTTTCTCGAGGAGATGACGATCACCGAGGCGCAGCTGGCGGCGGTGGAGCGGGTGACGATCCTGGCCTGCGGCACCTCGTGGCACGCGGGCCTCATCGGCAAGTACCTGATCGAGCAGCTCGCGCACGTGCCGGTCGAGGTCGACTTCGGCTCCGAGTACCGTTATCGCCACCCGATTGTGGCGCCCCATACGCTGGCGATCGTGATCACGCAATCGGGCGAGACCGCCGACACGCTCGCGGCGCTCCGGGAGGCCAAGCGGCAGGGCGCCCGGAGCATCTCGGTCTGCAATGTCGTCGGCAGCATGGCCACGCGGGAGACCGACGGGACGGTGTACACCCACGCCGGGCCGGAGATTGGCGTCGCGTCGACCAAGGCCTTTACCTCGCAGCTGGTGGCGCTGCACCTGCTGGGCCTTCGGATCGCGCAGGTGCGCGGGACGCTGTCGCTCGACGCATCCCGGCCCCACGTCGACGCGCTGCTCCAGCTCCCGCAACTCCTCGAGCAGACGCTGAAGCTCGCCCCCGAGGTCGAGGCGATCGCCGCCCGCTTCCACGCGTGTCAGGACTTTCTCTATCTGGGCCGTGGCATTCACTACCCGATTGCGCTCGAGGGCGCACTGAAGCTGAAGGAGATTTCGTACATTCACGCTGAGGGGTATCCCGCCGGCGAGATGAAACACGGGCCGATCGCGCTCATCGACGAGCGCATGCCGGTCGTGGCGCTGGCGCCCGTGGATCGTGTCTTCGAGAAGATGATCGGCAACATGCAGGAAGTGAAGGCGCGCGGCGGATCGGTGATTGCGCTCACGACCCGCGGCGACACCAAGCTCGCGTCGATTCTCGACCCCGCGCGCGACGTGATCCTGGAGGTGCCGCCGGCGCCCGATCTCGTCATGCCGATTGTCATGGTGCTTCCGCTTCAGCTGCTCGCCTACGACATCGCCGTGCGCCGCGGCTGCGACGTCGACCAGCCGCGGAATCTCGCCAAGTCGGTGACGGTAGAATAGGGGATTGGATTTTCTCGAGACCCTCAATCCCGAACAGCGCGCGGCGGTTCTGCACACGACGGGGCCGCTGCTGATCCTCGCCGGCGCCGGCTCCGGCAAGACCCGGGTCATCACGAGCCGGATCGCGTACCTCGTCGGGGACGGTCATGCGAACCCGGACCAGGTGCTGGCGGTCACCTTCACGAACAAGGCGGCCGAAGAGATGCGCGCGCGGGTCGAAGCGCTGCTCGGCGCCGACTGCAGCCGCATGTGGGTCTCCACCTTCCATTCGCTGTGCGCCCGGCTGCTGCGCCGCGAAGGACCGGCCATCGGGCTGTCGCGCGACTTCGTCATCTACGATTCGTCCGACCAGCTCACCGTCGTCAAGCAGGCGCTGAAGCAACTGCACATCGACGACAGCTTCGTGCAGCCGCGCGCGGCCCTCTCGCGGATCAGTCAGGCGAAGAATCGCATGGAAACGCCCGACGCCATGGCCGCTTCAGCCGGCTGGAACCGTCGCGACGAGTACATGGCGAAGATCTACGGCTACTACCTGGCCGCGCTCGAGGACAGCTCAGCGCTCGACTTCGACGACCTCCTGCTGAAGACGGTCGACCTCGTCGAACGCTCCGAGCGGGTGCGGACCACCTACGCCGGGCAGTTCCGCCACGTGATGGTGGACGAATATCAGGACACGAACCGGCCGCAGTACCTGCTCATACGCCGGCTGGCCGAGGTGCACCGCAATCTGTGCGTCGTCGGCGATCCGGATCAGTCCATCTACAAGTGGCGCGGCGCCGACCTCCGCAACATCCTCGACTTCGAGCACGACTTCCCGGAGGCGACCATCGTCCGCCTGGAACAGAACTACCGTTCCACGCAGATCATCCTCGACGCCGCGTCCGCCGTCATCGGCCAGAACCGCAACCGGAAGGACAAGCATCTGTGGACGGTGCGCAAGGGCGGCGCCCGCATCGTGTACTACCGCGGGACCGACGACCTCGACGAGGCCGACTTCATCACGCGGACCGCGCGCGGCGCGCTGGCCGACGACGTGGACGCGACCGTGGCCGTCCTGTACCGGACCAACGCCCAGTCGCGCACGATCGAAGACGCGCTGATGCGGGAGGGGCTCGCCTACAAGGTCGTTGGAGGCGTGCGCTTCTACGAGCGCAAGGAGATCAAGGACGCGCTCGCCTACCTGCGTCTCGTGATCAACCCGCACGACGACGTGAGCCTGCGGCGGGTGATCAACGTCCCCGCCCGCGGCATCGGCAAGGGCGTGATGGAGGCGGTGGAGCGGCTCGCGCCGGCGACGGCCGACGACCTGCCGCTGCTCGCTGCGGGCCTGGCGCCGGCCGCGGCGGCCAATTCGCTGTGGGCGCGCATCGTTCGCGGTGTCGAGGGTGGCGGCTTCGCCGGACGCGCCGCCGCGTCGCTCGCCGCCTTCCGCGATCTGATCGTGAGCCTCACCGACATCGCGCGGACCGACCCGGTGTCCATTGCCATCGGCAAGATGCTCGATCGCAGCGGCTACCTCCAGGATCTCCGCGACGAACGCAGCGAGGAGGCGGAGGGACGCATCGAGAACCTCGCCGAGCTCGTGTCGGCCGCCCGCGAGTACGAGAGCCGCGACGCGGAGCCGTCGCTCGGCGGATTCGTCGATCGGCTGTCGCTCCTGTCCGACGTCGACGAGGAGCAGGGCGCGCGCGATGCCCGCATCTGGCTCATGACCCTCCACAGCGCCAAGGGCCTGGAATTTCCCGTTGTCGTGCTCGCCGGGCTGGAGGAAGGGCTGTTCCCGCACTCGCGATCGAAGGACGACGAGGAGGAGCTCGAAGAGGAGCGCCGGCTGTGCTACGTAGGCATGACCAGGGCCCGTTCACGGCTCGTGCTGACGGGGGCGGCACGCCGGCGGGTCTTCGGCGAATACCAGGCGAGCGAGCCGTCGCGGTTCATCGACGAGGTCCCGGCGGAGCTGGTCGAGGCGGTGGCGCCATCCTACGCTTCCCCGTCCTATCAGAGCCGCTTTCCACACTACGACTTCAGGACCGATCCGTACGGGCGGCGCGGGCGCGGAACGCACGTCAAGGAGGAGACGCCCTCCTATGCCTACGAGGACGAGGATCAGTCGCCGGGAATGACGTTGCGCCTGGGCATGAAGGTCCGCCATCCACAGTTCGGCGTCGGCACCGTGCTCAGCGTCGAAGCGCTCCACGACGACACCAAGCTCGTGGTGCGCTTCGCCGACGTCGGCCAGAAGACGCTGAGAGCCCGATACGCTCGCCTGGAGCCGGCTTGACGACCGGACCGCGAGTCGTCAGGCGAGGGCTGTCGCGGGGCCCGTGCGCCGGTGCCCGAGGCACACCGTGATCCGCGCGCAGGCGCCGTGGGTCAACGACGCCCGATGTCCTTCAGGACGGTGACGCCGCTCAGGGACCACTGCCACCCGTCCCGTGGGCGACGGACCTCGGTGACGAGGGCCAGGCGGTGCGCGTCGGCATCGCGGGCCGGGCTCCCCGTCACGATCACCCGATCGCCGGCGGCGAGCATGCCGGCGTCGAAACCGGACCGCTGGAGTTGAGACGCAGCACGCCATTCGGCGGTGAACAGCGTTCCATCGTCGGTCCGCACGGCCAGAATGGTGTGTGGATTGCCGACCGAGATGCGCTCGAGCGTGCCCGCGACAGCAACCTTCCGCTCACGGTCGTAGGCGCCGTAGGAGTGGTGGGCAGACGCGACGGTTCCCGCGGTCGCCACACACAGAGTGACCCAAGCCAGACTTCTGAGCATCGTCGATCCTCCTCTGCGGGGCAGTATCGGCCGGCGACATTACCGGTTTGTTACCCGTCGGATCCCCCTCACCCGGGCTCGAACCGATATCCGACGTCGCGGATCGTGTGGATATGGGCCGGACGACGCGGGTCGCGCTCGACCTTGGCGCGCAGCGTGGCGATGCAGCGGTCGACGCTGCGCGGCGTCACGAAGACGGCATTGCCCCAGACCCCATCAAGGATGACATCGCGCGGGAGCGCCCGATCGGGCCGGCTCGCCAGGTAGATCATCATCGCGAGCTCCTTGGCCGTGAGGTCCACGATCGCGCCGCCGCGCCGGACCGTGCGGGCCACCAAATCGACCTCGCATTCGCCGAATCGTACCGGCGAAGCCGGCGCGGCACGGCGACGAAGGACGGCACGCACCCGCGCCAACAGCTCGCCGGCCCGGAAAGGCTTCGTGATGTAATCGTCCGCGCCGAGATTCAGGCCCAGAATGACATCCTGCTCCTGATTCTTGGCAGTCAGCATCAGGACGGGCACGTCGATGCCCTGGACGCGGACCGCACGGCAGATCTCGTACCCGTTGACCTTCGGGAGCATGAGGTCGAGCAGGATCAGATCCGCCTGATTCCCCAACGCGGCGTCGAGTCCACGCTCGCCGTCGGTCGCGACGGTGACCGCGAAGCCGTTGGCCCGGAGGACGTCGCCCAGACCGCGCACCAGCGCCGGCTCGTCCTCGATCAGGAGCACCCGCTCTCCGCTCACGCCCGCTCGCCCTTCGCCATCGCGGGAATCGAGATCGCGAAGGTGCTTCCCGAGCCCATCTCGCTGTCCACACGCACTCGCCCGCCGTGTGCGCGAACAACCAGATCGACGATGCTCAGGCCGAGCCCGACGCCGCTCGTTTCCCGCGACAGGCGCTGGTCCACCCGGTAGAACCGTCGAAAAATCCGCCGTCGCTCGGCGACCGGTACCCCGATGCCGTTGTCGGTGACCGCGAAGGAGACGCATCGGCCGCGATCCCGGCGCACGCGAATCGCCAGGCGCTTCTCGACGGGCGTGTACTTGAGCGCGTTGTCCAGGAGGTTCACGAGCGCGGTGGCCACCGCCTCGATGTCGGCGCGCACGAACGGCAGGCCGTCCTCGATATCGAGCTCCAGCGCGACGGTCGACGGCATCCGGTCGCGAATGGCGTCGACGGCCGCGTCCACGATGGCGGTCGGCGCGACCGGCTCGAGCACGAACTGGCCACGTCGCCGATCGAGGCGGGAGAACGTCAGGAAATTGTCGATGAGCCGGCCGAGCCGCGCGTTCTCCGACGCCAGCAACTGCAGGTAGTCGCGCGCCTTGGTCGGATCGATCACCTCGTCGGCGAGCAGGCCGTCCACCAGGATGCGCATCGACGCGAGCGGCGTCCGCAGCTCGTGCGATGCCGCCGCCACGAGATCCGTCTTGAGCCGGGCGAGCTGCAGGGAACGCCGTACGCCGCCTCCGGCGGCCGCCGCGACGGCCGTGATGACCGCGACGCCGAGGAGCGCGACCGACAGGTAGACCGTTCGTCGGCGCCTGGCGAGGTCGTCGACCGGCCTGAGGTCGAGCGGCACGAATGACAGCTGCCAGCCGGGGAGCCACGGGCCGGCCGCAATCGCGTCCGGATCGGCGCGCTCATCGGGCGGATAGGCGATGAAGACGACACCGGCCGGCGAGATCTCGTGGAGGAAATCGTGCATCATCTCCTCGACGCGCCCGGTCCGGTACAGACCGATGACGCGACCGTTCGCCGACCTCAGCGCCCAGACGTCGTGCAGCGCGGTCTGACGCAGGATGTCCGCCGCCGGCGCGGGACGTTCGGCGTCGAGGAGATCCATCGACAGGTGCAGCGCCGCCTGCGTCGGCAGCGAGACGTTCGGTGCCAGCCGCCGGAGCCGGTCCATGAGCGCCAGCCGCGTCGCTGCAGCGATCGGGGTCGTATAGTCGTTGAGGCGCTCTGCGACCGTCGTCACGTCGGCTGCCCGGGCCTCGAGCGTGAGGTTCGCGATCGCGTCCACGCGCCTCTCGAGGTCGGCGGCCGGCAGGTCACGTCGAGTCTCGCGCGCGGGATAGGCCACGCTGCCGTCGCCGGCAAGCAGCACGGCGCCGTCGGCGCCCTCGCCGGTGATCAGGCGTGCGAAGCCAGGCTCGGCGCCGCCCTCGACGTTCAGCCGCGCCGCCTGCGCGCGCCAGACACCGTCGAGCCGCGACCTCACGAGTCGCAGTTGGCCACGGTACGCCTCCAGCACCCGCTGCCGCGCGGACGAGGATTCCGTGGTCATCGCCTCGTTCATGAACCACAGGACGCACGCTGACGGGACGAGCGTGAGCAGCACGAGCAGCACCGAGATCGGTGTGCCGCCGTTCAGCCATCCTGGAGATCGCGCTGCGGAGTCCACGGCGCGACAAGTGTGCCAGTCGGCCGTCGTCGTTTCAACCGATGCCGCTGGAGGGTTCAGCGCCGGCCCGTAACAAACCGGTAACAGACATGCGGTCGGCGGTACTGGCGGGTTTCGGCCGACCCGGGCGCGGGCGTCCCGACGGTGGACCAACGAACGCCGGAGCGCGTTTCAGGAAACGGCGAATCCCGTGACGATCCAGCGATCGCGCTTCTGCAGCAGCAGGACGATGCGCCTGGGAGCGGTGCGGCCGTCAGGCAAACGGACCGGGGCCGTCACCGTGACCCGTTTGGACACGACGCCCCCGCCGGACGTCTCCGGATCGGTCACGGCGACGATCGTGAAATCCGTGACCGTTCCCTGTTCGCGGGGCTCGAAGATGGTGGTCGCAATCTGCCGGAGCGCGGTGCGGTCGCGAAGCCGCGAGGCTGCGAAGAATCGTTCGACGAGCGCCCGCTCGGCGCCGTACGGGGCGCAGGCGGCCGCGCCGAAACAGAGCGCCAGGGCGGCGATGACGAACGGGACGAGCCGGGCTCCCATGCCGCTTCACGCGTCGGGTTCGTCCTTTTCCACGAGCCGAGCGACCGACACGACCCGATCGTCGCCTTCGAGCTCGATCAGCCGGACCCCTTGCGTGGCGCGGCCGATGGCACGAACGTCGTTGGCCGGCAGCCGGATGATCATGCCCTGCTGGGTGATGATCAACATCTCGTCGTCGTCCTGCACGTACGCGATGCCGACGACTTCCCCGTTGCGGTCGGAGGTGCCGATGTTGATGACGCCGACGCCGCCGCGCGACTGCACGCGGTACTCGTCGATCTCGGTCCGCTTGCCGTAGCCCCGCTCGGTGACGCTCATCAAGGTGCCGCCGGGCGCGACTGCTTCCATGGCGACGACGTAGTCGTCGTCGCGCAGCGTGATCCCGCGCACGCCGTACGCGGTCCGGCCCATCGGACGCACGTCGCGTTCCGGAAACCGGATGGCCATCCCGCCGCGCGTTCCGATGAAGATCTCGCCGCCGCCGTCGGTGACGCGGACGGCGATCACGGCGTCGCCCTCCTCGACGCCCATCGCGATGATGCCCCCGGCCCGCGGGTTGCTGAACGCCGACAGCGCGGTCTTCTTCACGACGCCTTTTTGCGTGCCCATCACCACGAACTTGTCGTCATCGAATTCCTTGACGGCGACCATCGCCGCGATGCGCTCGCCTTCCTCCATCGACACCAGATTGGCGATCGCCTTGCCCTTGCCGCCCGGCCCGACGTCGGGAATCTCGTGGACCTTGAGCCAGTACGCCCGGCCGCGATCGGAGAAGATCATGATGTAGGCGTGCGTCGAGGCGACAAACAGCGAGCTGACGAAGTCCTCGTCGCGCGTCCGCATCCCGATGCGTCCCTTGCCGCCGCGCCGCTGGTTGCGGTAGGTCGAGATGGCGGTCCGCTTGATGTAGCCGGTGTTGCTCACCGTGATCGCCATGTCCTCCTCGGCGATCAGATCCTCGATGTTCAGCTCGCCGCTGGCGTCGACGATCTCGGTCCGGCGATCGTCGCTGTAGCCGGTCTGCACCGCGCGGAGCTCGTCCACGATGATCTGCATCAGCAGGCGATCGCTCGCCAGGACGGCGCGCAGCCGCTCGATCGTCTTCAGCAGCTCGGCGAGCTCGTCAAGAATCTTCTGGCGCTCGAGACCGGTCAGGCGCTGGAGCTGCAGGTCCAGGATGGCCTGCGACTGTATCGCGGTGAGGCCGAAGCCGGCGATCAGCCCGTCGCGCGCCTCCGGAACCGTCCTCGATCCGCGAATCAGCGCGATGACCGCATCCAGGTGATCGATCGCGATCTTGAGCCCTTCGAGCACGTGGTACCGCGCTTCGGCCTTCCGCAGCTCGAACTCCGTGCGCCGCCGCACGACCTCGCGCCGGAAGTCGACGAAGGTCTCGATCAGCTCGAGCAGGGTCATCACCTTCGGCCGCCCGGCGACGATGGCCAGCATGATGATGCCGAACCCGAGCTGGAGCTGGGTGTGCTTGTACAGGTTGTTCAGGACGACATCGGGCACCTCGCCCCGCTTCAGCTCGATGACAATCCGCATCCCCTCTCGGTCGGACTCGTCGCGCAGGTCGGCGATTCCCTCGATTGTCTTCTGGCGCACAAGATCCGCGATGCGTTCGATCAGCTTCGCCTTGTTGACCTGATAGGGAATCTCGGTGACGACAATCGACTGCTTGTCGCCCTTCCGGCTGGTCTCGAGGACCGATCGCGCGCGCATCAGGACCGAGCCCCGTCCCGTCGAGTACGCCTGCACGGCGCCCTGCCGTCCGACGATGAGGCCGCCGGTCGGAAAGTCCGGCGCCGGCACGAGGCGAATCAACTGGCGCAGCTTTTCCGCGGTGGACAACGGCTCGGCGGCGGCGGCCAGATACGTGTTCTCGATCAGCCAGACGCAGGCGTTGATCACCTCTCGCACGTTGTGCGGCGGGACATTGGTGGCCATGCCGACGGCAATGCCGGCGGAGCCGTTGACGAGCAGATTCGGAAACGGCGCCGGCAGCACGGTCGGCTCTTCGGTCGTCTCGTCGTAGTTGGGCGTGAAATCGACCGTCTCGTTGTCGAGATCGGCCATCATGTCGTCGGCAAGCGCCTGCAGCCGCGCCTCGGTGTAGCGCATCGCCGCCGGCGGATCGCCGTCGACGGATCCGAAGTTGCCCTGGCCGTCAACCAGCGGGTAGCGCATGTTGAAGTCCTGCGCCAGCCTCACCAGCGTGTCGTAGATCGACGCGTCGCCGTGCGGGTGGAAATTGCCCATCACCTCGCCGACGATCTTGGCGCACTTGCGATAGCCCCGCGTCGAGGCGAGCCCCATCGTCTTCATGCCGTACAAGACGCGACGGTGCGCCGGCTTGAGGCCGTCGCGCGCGTCAGGGAGCGCCCGTCCGATGATGACGCTCATGGCGTAATCCATGTACGAGCGCTTCATCTCGTCTTCGATGTTGACCGGGTGCTGAGCGGCGGCGAAGTCAGTCATGGTTCTCTAATGGGTGCTCCGTGCCGCGCGCAGTGTGCACGGTACACGCAGCCCTTCCACGCGCATTCGGTACGTTGTCAGACGTCGAGGTTCTTGACGTCGAGCGCGTTGTCTTCGATGAACTTCCGGCGTGGCTCGACCTGGTCGCCCATCAGCGTCGTGAACATCAGGTCGGCCTCGGTGTGATCCTCGGCGCGCACCTGGAGCAGCGTCCGCACGGCCGGATCCATGGTCGTGGCCCAGAGTTGGTCCGGGTTCATCTCGCCGAGGCCCTTGTAGCGGTTGATGGCGACGCCCTTCTTGCCGGCGCCGATGAAATAGCCCACCAACTCGTCGAGCGACCGGAGGTGCACGTCGGCCGCCTTCTCCTGCGACCGCCCGGGCGTGCGGCCGCCGGCGGCCTCCTTCGGCTCGGCGGCCAACTTGGTCGCCTCGTCGAGCGGCGCGCCGCCGATTGCCGTGCCGTCGGCCGCCGCGGTCGGGGCATCGGGCGGCTCGTCGGCGCTCTCACCGACCGACGACACGACGATCTCGCCGGCAAAGACCGGGATCTCGCGACGGTTGGCGAGCAGCGTGCGGTACTCGCCGGCGGTGACGAAGTCGACGCCGATGGTGTGATGCCGTGGGTAACCGTTCGAGCGATCCTCGACCTGCAGCAGATACCGGTTGTGCTCCTCGTCACGCTGGACGGTCACCGAGCGCGTCGCCGTGGTCAGCATCTGTGCAAGGCTGTCGAGCCGATCCTTGTCCCCGAAATACGCCCGATCGGCGCCAGCCGCAACGAGCGCTTCGATGATTTCCCGCGGATGCCCGCGGCGCTCGATCGTGCCGAGGAATTTCTGGTGCGCGATCATGCGGTGGAGCAACTTCTCGAGCTCGGGTCCGGCAATCTCCATGCCGATCGACGGGATCCGCACGACACGCGCTTCGGCCGCGCGCCGGATCAGGAACGCTTCGAGCTCCCGCTCGTCCTTGATGTAGGTCTCCGACTTGCCGCGCTTCACTCGGAACAGCGGCGGCTGCGCGATGTACACGAACCCATGGTCGATGACGCTCTGCAGCTGGCGGTAGAAGAAGGTGAGCAGCAGCGTGCGGATGTGCGAGCCGTCCACGTCCGCGTCGGTCATGATGATGATGCGGTGGTAGCGCAGCTTCGAGAGGTCGAAGTCCTCTGCGCCGATCCCGCACCCGAGCGCGGCGATCATGGTCTTGATCTCGTCGCTCCCGAGCATCTTGTCGAACCGCGCCTTCTCGACGTTGAGGATCTTTCCCTTGAGCGGCAGGATCGCCTGGAATCGACGATCGCGGCCCTGCTTGGCGGATCCGCCGGCCGACTCCCCCTCCACGATGTAGAGCTCGCTCTGCGCGGGATCGCGCTCCTGGCAGTCGGCCAGCTTTCCCGGCAGGGAGCTCCCGTCGAGCGCGCCCTTCCGCCGGACCAGGTCGCGCGCCTTGCGCGCCGCATCGCGCGCGCGGGCGGCATCGACCGCCTTGCTGATGATCTTGCGCGCGACGGGAGGATTCTCCTCGAGAAACGCACCGAGCTTGTCGTTGACGATGGCCTCGACAATGCCCTTCACCTCGGTGTTGCCCAGCTTGGTCTTGGTCTGCCCCTCGAACTGCGGATGCGGAATCTTGACGCTGATGACCGCGGTGAGCCCCTCGCGGATGTCGTCGCCGCTCACGCTTTCCTTCAGGTCCTTCGCGAGATTGTTCTTCGACGCGTAGACGTTCATGGTCCGCGTCAGCGCGGACCGGAAACCGGACAGGTGCGTGCCGCCTTCGTGGGTGTTGATGTTGTTGGCAAACGAATAGAGCGTCTCGGCGTAGCCGTCGTTCCACTGCAGCGCGATCTCCGCCTCGATGCCGTCCTTCTCGCCGCGCATGTAGATCGGCTTCTCGTTCACCGCGGCCTTGTTCTTGTTCAGGTGCTGCACGAACGAGACGATGCCCCCGTCGTAGTGAAACTTGTGCGACTTGCCGTCGCGCTCGTCGTCCAGCGTGATGAGAATGCCGCCGTTGAGAAACGCCAGCTCGCGCAGCCGCTGCGCCAGCGTGTCGAAGCTGAACACCGTCGTCTCGAAGATGTCGGCGTCGGGCTTGAAGGTCACCTTCGTGCCCCGCCGCTTCGTCGTGCCGGTGATCTCGAGGTCGCCGGTGGGCCTCCCCCGCTCGTACACCTGCTGATAGACTCGCCCGTTGCGCCAGATCTCCAGATCCAGCGTTTCCGAGAGCGCGTTGACGACCGACACGCCCACTCCGTGGAGTCCGCCCGACACCTTGTAGCTGTCGTTGTCGAACTTGCCCCCGGCATGGAGAACGGTCAGCACGACCTCTGCGGCGGATTTGCCGCTGGCGTGCTGGTCGACCGGAATGCCTCGACCGTTGTCGATGACCGTGACCGACCCGTCGATGTGAATGGTGGCGTTGATCTGATCGCAGAACCCGGCCAGCGCCTCGTCGATCGAGTTGTCGACGACTTCGTAGACCAGATGGTGCAGCCCGGACGGGCCCGTCGATCCGATGTACATCGCCGGCCGCGTCCGGACCGCCTCGAGGCCCTCGAGCACCTTGATCTTGTCGGCACCGTAGTCGGCGACCTCGGCCTCGGTCCCGTGACCGTTGGCGCCGGCCACCTGACCGCGGCCCGTCAAGTCGTCGCCCAGATGAGCGTCTGGCTTGCCGCCTGTGGTCGGATCGATGTGTTCCACGGCTTCGGTTCGTCCCTGTCCCGGCTTCGAAACCCCCGGCAAGAGTCAGACCCTCATCGGCATGATCACGTACGTGTAGTCGTACCCCTCGGCGCCGACCGGTTTCACCACGGCCTGGCTCACTTCGTCCTTGAGATCCAGCGACACGGTCTCGGTTCCGACCGCGCCCAGAAAGTCGAGGACATACTGCGCGTTGAAGCAGATCTGCATCGGCGCGCCAGCATAGTCGACCGGCAGAACCTCGTGCGCTTCTCCAAGATCCGGGCTGCTCGAGGTGATCTCGACCGCCCCCTTCTCGATGAGGAACTTCACGGCGCGCGATCGTTCGTTCGACAGCAGCGCCACGCGCCGCACGGCGTTCGTCAGACGATCGCGGTCGAACTCGATGTGCTTGTCGTTGCCCTTCGGAATGACGCGCTCGTACGCCGGAAACTGTCCGTCGATCATCCGGGAGATGAGCGTGCGCTCACCCACCTTGAAGAACAGGTGATTCTCGCCGCGCTCGAACTGGATGTCGCCGTCGGCCTCCGACAGCAGCCGTCCCAGTTCGCCGAGCGTCTTCTTCGGGAGAATCGGCCGCTCCTCCTGATCCGCTTTCCCCGATTTGCCGTTCCTCGGCACCGTGACGAGCGCGAGTCGATGCCCGTCGGTCGCCACGAGGCTCATCGAGTCGGCCCGCATCACGAAGAGCGCCCCGTTCAGGAAATACCGCGTGTCCTCTCCCGTGATGGCAAACTGCGTTTTCGAGACCATCTCCTTCAGCGCCGCCCGCGGCAGCAGCGCTCCTCCTCCGGCCGCCGCTTCGGGCAGCGTCGGAAAGTCCTCGCGCGGCAGCGTCTGCATGCGCGAATCGAACCGATCCGCGCTGATCTTCACGCCGTTCTTGTCGTCGGCGATTCGGATGTCGCTGTTGTCGGGGAGCGACTTGACGATTTCGTAGAACTTCTTCGCGGGCAGCGTCAGCGCCCCTCCCTTGATGACGTTCGCGTCACATCGGCTGCGCAGCGCGACCTCCAGATCGGTGGCAAGGAAGCTGAGCGTGGTCCCCTGCGCTTCGAGCAGCACGTTGGCGAGGATCGGAATCGTGTTCTTGCGCTCGACGATTCCCTGGAAAAGTTGCAGTTCTCGCAGAAGGTCGTTCTTCTTGACGACGATTTCCATGACAGTGCTGACCTCGAAGTGGGCGGGGGTTGCACCCGCGATCCCCTATAGACAAGGAGAGATTCGAGAATAGAAAAGTATAACGGATAAGAGGGTGTGTTGAAAAGCGACGTATGGACGTTACTCCATTCGTATCAATAATTTAAGTTGTGCAAATTTTGTAACCTGCTCCGCGCATCGCGACGCGGTCGATCGGGCTCGAAAGGGCGTTCACAGCCCGGTTAGGGCGGCGGTGTGGACGCGTGTGGAAAACGCCGATCTCCTAGCGGAATCCGTCGAGCAGGGTGTTGAGGACGGTGTTGAAATTTCCATCCTTCTGACGCAGTTCGTCGATCTTTCGGATGGAATGAATGACCGTCGAGTGGTGCTTGTTTCCGAAGCTCCGTCCGATTTCTGGCAGCGACGCGTGCGTGAGCATCTTGCAGAGATACATCGCCACCTGCCGCGGCATCGCAATCGATTTCGAGTTGTTTCGCGACTTGAGATCGGCAAGCTTGAGATTGTAGTAGTCCGACACCGACTTCTGGATGATTTCGATCGTGATCGCGCGGTCGTCGTGATCGATGATGTTCTTGAGCACGTCCTGCGCGAGCGTCAGCGTGATCTCCTGGCCCGTCAGCGACGCATAGGCGATGAGGCGGATGAGCGATCCCTCGAGCTCCCGGATGTTGGACTTGATCTTCCCCGCGATGTAAATTGCGACGTTATCGGGGAGCGGCACAACCTCGTTTTCCGCCTTGCGCTTGAGAATCGCGACTTTGGTTTCGAGGTCCGGCGACTGGATGTCCGCGATCAGTCCCCATTCGAACCGCGACCTGAGGCGGTCTTCGAGCGATGGAATCTCGTGCGGCGGGCAGTCGCTGCTGATGACGATCTGCTTCTGCGAATCGTAGAGCGCGTTGAACGTGTGGAAGAACTCGGTCTGCGTCCCCTCCTTCCCCGCGATGAACTGCACGTCGTCGACCAGGAGGACGTCGACGGTCCGGTAGCGCTCACGGAAGTCGATGATGCGGTCGTATCTGACCGCGTTGATCATCTCATTCATGAAGCGCTCGGCGGAGATATAGGTGAGTTTGACGGCGCGGTCGTGCCGGAGGACGTACTGGCCAATCGCGTGCATCAAGTGCGTCTTGCCCAGGCCGACACCACCATAGATGAACAGCGGGTTGTACGAACGCGACGGCGCTTCGGCGACCGCGCGACACGCCGCGTCAGCGAACTGATTCGAGGGTCCGACGATGAAGGTGTCGAAGGTGTAGCGGGGGTTCAGTCCGGCCGCGCCGCGCCCGGCAGACGCGGGGATGTCGCTCGCGTCGAGCGCGGCCGCCTCCACGCGGCCCAGCGGAAGCGGCGCCATGCCCGTGGCGGATTCCGCCGGCTGATCGCAGACGAAGGTGACGGCCAGCCCGCCTTTCCTGACCTCTCCCATCGCCTCGCTGATGACGCCCGAGTAGTGCCTGGTCAGCCAATCCTTGAACATTGCGCTCGGCACACGGATCGTCAATTGGCCGGCGTCCTCGCTCAAGAACGCCGTCGGCTTGAACCAGGTGTAGAAACAGTGCCGGTTCACCTTGGTCTCAATCCGCGCGAGCACCTGTTCCCAGGCGTTCATTTGTTGAGAAAACCCGCCTTTGGTCGAGTTTCGCCTGCTCCGACGGCCCAATATGCTGAGCTCACACCGCGCATCGGTTCGGAAAACCTCGGATTCTCATGGGCTCCAGCCTTTCGCCATAGCGGAAAGCAGCACCAGATCGGGCCAGAATCACAGGCGTTTTCGAAAAGCCGCGATTTTCCACAGTTTTTTCCACAGGTGTGGAAAACTCTGGGACCAGACCAAAGATGCATGTGGTCGCCGGGGATTGCGCGTGCTGGTGAAGGAGGGAGACTGTAACACAAAGCTGAATCGTTGACACATCCCGAAGGGCTTGACTACCATTGACAGTTCGATTCATCGCCTTCGCTGCGGTTTGGGGCGCGTGTTGGCGGGTGAAGGGAGCACGACGCGATGGCGAAGGGTAAACGGACGTTCCAGCCGAACATCCGCCGGCGAAAGAAAGCGCACGGGTTTTTGGTGCGAATGAGCACGAAGAACGGGCGGCTGGTGTTGAAGCGCCGCCGGGCGAAGGGACGCAAGCGCCTCACCGTCAGCAGCGAGTAGGACACGCCGCGCGTGCCGCAAGCGCAGGTGAGTGGCGGGGCCGGACGGCGAGCGGACGAGGTCTTTCGACGCTCCGCGCGGATTCGGCGTCGCGTCGAGTTCCAGCGGGTTTACGAGCGCGGCACCCGGATTCGTGGGCGCTACAGCACGATGTTCGTCCTGCCCAACCAGCAGTCGGTGGGCCGGCTGGGAATTGCGGCGACGAAGAAACTCGGCGGCGCGGTTCAGCGAAATCGGGCCAAACGACTGATACGAGAGATTTTCAGACGGAACAGACTCGCCGACGGATTTGACGTGGTCGTCGTCCCGCGGCGCGAGTTGCTCGCGGCCAGCCTGACTGCCCTTGAAGCCGATTACCGAACCACCTTCGAACGCCGATTCGCCGCCCGGTGAGCCCCGGTCGCCCGGCGTCCGGTTCGCCCTGGCGGTCCTTCGTGCGTACAAGGTGCTGATTTCACCATACTTTGCAGGGTCCTGCCGGTTCCTGCCATCGTGCGCCGATTATGCGGCCCAGGCCATCGCCATGCACGGGGTGATTCGCGGGTCGTGGCTGGCTACCAGGCGGCTGTCGCGATGCCATCCGCTGTGCGCCGCCGGCCACGACCCCGTACCAGCCAAACCGTAATTGCCGTTAATGGAAAAGCGCGTTCTTCTCGCCATTTTTCTCTGTTTTCTGTCGCTCTATCTGTGGCAGGCGCTGGTCGTCAAGCCGGTGCCGTCCAAGCAGGCGCCGGCACGGTCGTCGACAAGCGCCGTGGCGCCCGCCCCGGCGGCGGCCCCGACTGTCACCCCCCCGGCCGGTGGTGCACCTGGTGAGTCTCCTGCCACCGAGACGGCACCGCCGCCGCCGCCCGCCCCGGCAGCAGCCGTCATTACCGGCGCCCCCGAGGAACGGACCATCCGCGTGGAGACCGGAGACGTTATTGCGCAGTTCACCAACCGCGGCGCCCGTCTGAAGAGCTGGCGCCTGAAGCGCTATCTGGATCAGGACCGTCACCCGCAGGAGCTCGTCGTCGATCTGCCATCGCAGCCGTTGCCGTTCACGCTGAAGACGGCCGACGAAGACGCCAATCGGACGATGACCGATGCGTTGTTTGAGGTCAGTGGCGGCGACGGTGCGGCGAGCGAGACGCAGTCGGCCGTCGATCTGTCGTTCGACTATCGCGACAGCTCGGGCCTTCACGTCAAGAAGGCTTTCCACGTCGATCCGACCGGCTACATCGTGACGTTTCAGGCGAGCGTCGTGCGCGAAGGCTCGCCCGATCGCGCGTTGCCCTTCGCGATCGCGTGGGGACCTGCGGTGGGCGACATCGGGGAAGTCAGCCGGTACGTCAAGAAACCCGAGGGGTTGCTCTATCAGGACGGCAAGGTCCGGCGGCTCGCGCCGAAGGATTTCGCCACGCAGCCCACCTACGAAGGCGACTTCCGGTATGCCGGCGTGGACGACAACTATTTCATGACGACGGCGCTGTTCCCCGGTCCGAGCAAGATCGCGTTTCAGGCGGTCTCCATCCCGCCGCCGCCCAACTCGAAGGACCCGGGCCGGGATCTCGTCGCCTATTCGCTGGAGCCGAAGGCAGTCGAGGCGCCGATCAGATTCTTCGCCGGTCCGAAGGACTTCGACCTTCTCGCCTCGATCGGGCCTGACGTCGTCAAGGCGATCGACTTCGGCATGTTCGCCGTCCTGGTCGTCCCCCTGCTCCGATCGCTGAAGTGGATCAACGGCTACGTGGGGAACTACGGCTGGTCGATCATCATTCTCACGTTCATCATCAACGCCATCATGTTTCCGCTGCGGCACAAGAGCAACGTGTCGATGCGCAAGATGCAGCAGCTGCAGCCAGAAGTGAAGGCGATCCAGGATCGCTACGCGAAGCTGAAGGCGACCGACCCCGCGAAACAGAAGATGAACACCGAGCTGATGGCGCTGTACCGTGAGCGAGGCGTCAATCCGGCGGGCGGCTGCGTTCCGATGCTGCTGACGATGCCGGTGCTCTACGCGCTGTACGCGCTGCTGTCGACGGCCATCGAGCTGCGCGGCGCGCCGTTCTTCGGATGGATCCACGACCTGTCGGCGCACGATCCGCTGTACATCACGCCCGTCGTCATGGGCGTCTCGATGGTGTGGCAGCAGCGGCTCGCGCCGGCGGGCGCCGACCCCGCCCAGCAGAAGATGATGATGTTCATGCCGATCGTCTTCACGACGATGTTTCTGTGGGCGCCGGCGGGCGTCGCGGTCTACTGGCTGGCCGGCAACCTGCTCGGGATCGGACAGCAGTACCTGACGAACTATCTCATCGGTCCGCCGGCAGTTCGCACGGTGCGTCCCCCTGCCGAGCGGCGCGTCAAGCGCGTGGGGGGCGGCAAACAATGAGGGATCCGTCGATCCGGCCGGACCAGGATGCCGAATGGCGGGATCAGGTCGATGTCCCAGGTGGCTTCCATGACCAATGATCTCACCCAGCCGGTCGTCGCCTTTCTCGATCGCTTCACCGCGGCGCTCGGCGTGAAGACGACCTTGACCGTGGACGAAACCTCGGACGGCCCGCGCATCAACATCGGCGGAGACGAGGCGGAACTGCTGGTCAGGCACAGAGGCGAACCGCTGAAGGCGCTGCAGCACGTCGTGGACATGGCCTTCGGGAGACGGTTTGCCGACGACAAGCGCGTGTTCGTCGACGCGCTGCAGTATCGCAAGGGCAAGGACGTCGAGCTGCGGCAGATGGCGAAACTGCTGGCGGAAAAAGCCCAGCAGACCGGGCTGGATCAGCAACTCGGTCCGCTCAATCCGTACGAACGCCGGATCGTTCACATGGCCGTTGCCGAGATACCGGGCGCGACGACCGAGTCGATTGGCGACGCCTTTTCCAAGACCGTTCTGATCTCCGCGCGCAAATAGCAGAGCACAGCCGTGCAGTCACAGGTGGACGATCGGTCAGCGGTCAATCGTGTGCGGGTCGGTGCGCGAGACCTTCGACCGTGGACTGCGGACGACTGCCCACCGACTCCCGACTGAGGCCTGACGCCTGTTCGTGTTCTCGCCCTCCGACACCATCGTCGGGATCGCGACGCCGCCCGGACGCGGGGGGATAGGCGTTGTCCGCCTGAGCGGAGCCGGTGCGCTGCACGTCGCCGGTCAGCTCGTCGGCCGTGCGGAGGCGCTGCGTCCCAGATATGCCACGCTGACAACGGTTCGCACGAAGCCCGCTCACGCCGCCGCCGCCACGTCCGGCGTGCGGTCACGCTCGGGACGCTCAGACTTCGCGATCGATCGCGTCATCGCCATCTATTTCCCGGGTCCGGCCTCCTATACCGGGGACGACGTGGTGGAGATCAGCGCACACGGCAGTCCGGTGGTATTGCGCGACATCGTCGCGGCAGCCGTGGCGGCCGGCGCTCGCCTGGCGGAGCCGGGCGAGTTCACGCTTCGCGCGTTCCTGAACGGACGAATCGATCTGCCGCAGGCCGAGGCGATCGGCGATCTGGTGGATGCCGTCACGCCGTTGCAGGCTCGCGCCGCCTTCGATCAGCTCCAGGGCACGCTGACCGAGAAGATCGGCGCGATTGACGTCGCGCTGTTCGATCTGACGGCCCGGCTCGAAGCCTCCATCGATTTTCCAGAGGAGGGATATCACTTCGTCGACGGCGCGGCGGTAGCGTCCGAGCTCGACGGGCTGATCGATCGCGCCGACCGATTGATGGCCGAGGGCGCGCGCGGACGCATCGTGCGCGAGGGTTTGGTGGTCGCCGTCGTCGGCAAGCCGAACGTCGGGAAATCGAGCCTCTTCAACGCCCTGGTCGGGTCGTCCCGCGCCATTGTGACGGAAGCTCCCGGAACGACGCGCGACGTGGTCAGCGAGGTTGTCGATTTCAGCGGTCTGCGGATGACCCTCGTCGACACCGCCGGCCTTCGAGAGACGACCGACATCGTCGAAGGCGAAGGTATCCGGCGGGCGCGAGCGGCGCGAACGACCGCCGATCTGGTGCTGGTGGTCCTCGACCGAGCGACGCCGCTCGACGACGATGACGCGCGCGTGCTGAAGGAGACCTCCGGATCGACGAGGGTGATGGTCGGAAACAAGTCCGACCTGCCGTGCGCGTGGCGCGCCGGCGAGGCGATCCCGGTCTCGGCGAAGACAGGAGACGGACTGCCGGAACTGCGGCGCGCGATATTGGCGGCGTTCGATCTCGACCTCGATGAGCCCGCCGATCGTCCCGGGATCACCAACGTGCGTCACCTTGCGCTGGTGGAGCGCGCGCGCGAGGCGCTGGCGCGCGCGCGGGAGGGAATCACCGGAGCGGCCGGCCGGCTGTCCGAGGAATTCGTGCTCGCCGACCTGCAGGAGGCGCGGGCGGCGTTCGAAGAAATCTGCGGAAAGCGTGTCCCGGAAGATCTGCTCGCGCACATCTTTGCGAGCTTCTGCATCGGCAAGTGATGCCGGTTCGATGAAGGACTCGTTCGACGTCATCGTGATTGGCGCCGGCCATGCCGGCTGCGAGGCGGCCCACGCGGCCGCGCGGCTCGGCGTGCGCGTGGCGATCTGCACGCTGTCGCGGGACACCGTTGCCGAGATGCCGTGCAATCCCGCCGTCGGCGGGACGGCGAAGGGACATCTCGTGCGGGAGATCGACGCTCTCGGCGGCCTGATGGGGCGCGCCATCGACGCCACCGGTATCCAGTTCAAGCTGCTCAATCGAAGTCGTGGGCCCGCCGTCTGGTCGCCTCGCGCGCAGGCGGACAAGAGGGTTTACGGCCGGTGGGTGAAGCGGGAGCTCGAAGCGCTTTGCAACGTCGAATGGATCGTCGGTCCCGCCGGCCGGATTCTGGCATCGGGACGCCGCGTGGTGGGGATCGAGATCGAAGGCGGAGACGCCTACTCCTGCCGGAGCCTGATCATCACCACCGGCACCTTCCTGAACGGGCTGATTCACATCGGCCCCGAGCGGCGCGCCGCCGGGCGACTCGGCGAGCCGCCGTCGACCGAGCTGGCTGAGTCGCTGAAGACGTTTGGCTTCGAATGGGGCCGCCTGAAGACGGGGACGCCGCCGCGACTGGATCGCGGCAGCATCGAGTTCGACGAACAGGTCCGGCGCGGCAACTTTGCGCGCGAGCCGGGCGACGATCCGCCGGTCGCCTTCTCCTTCGTCACCGACGGGATCGTCAGGCCGCACGTCGATTGTCATCTGCTCTACACAACGCCTCGCGTGCACGAGCTCGTGAAACGCAACATCGACCGCTCGCCTCTGTTCAACGGCCAGATTCGCGGCGTCGGGCCCAGGTATTGCCCGTCGCTCGAAGACAAGGTGGTCCGCTTCCCCGACAAGGAACGACATCAGATTTTTCTCGAGCCGGAAGGTCTGGAAGCGCCGGAGATTTACGTCAACGGTCTCTCCATGAGCCTCCCGCGCGAAGTCCAGGAGGAGATCGTTCATGCCCTGCCCGGGTTGACCGATGCCGTGGTGCTGCGCCCGGGGTACGCGGTCGAGTACCACTTCATCCAACCCACCGAGCTCACGCGGGGACTGGAGGCCAAACGGCTCGGCGGACTCTATCTCGCGGGGCAGATTAACGGGACGTCCGGCTATGAGGAGGCGGCAGCCCAGGGGCTGATGGCCGGAATCAACGCGGCCAGAAGCGTCAAATTCTTGACAGATCTCCGCCTTGGCCGGGACGAAGCGTATATTGGCATCCTGATCGACGATCTGATTACCAAGGGGTGCCTCGAACCGTACCGGATGTTCACGTCTCGCGCGGAATATCGGCTGATTCTTCGGATTGACAACGCCGATCTGCGGTTGACGCCGAGGGGACGCGAGCTCGGACTCGTAGACGATCAGCGATGGACACGATTCATTGCGCGGAAGGAGCGGTTGGCGCGAAATCTCGACGTCCTGGGCCGAGCGTTCGTTCGCATCGAAACCACCGGGACTACTCAGACCGCTCTTCAGCGGCTCAAGCAGCCGGATGTTCATCTCACGCAGCTCGCGCGAGAGGCGTCGATTCCCATTGACATTTCGCCAGCCGATGCCGTCATCGACATTGCGAGCGTCGAGACAACCATCAAGTACGAAGGCTATTTGAAGCGGCAGAGCGCAGAAATCGCCCGCGCGAAACGCGATGAGCGTCGCCGCATTCCCCCTGACTTTCCTTTCGGGCGCGTGCCGGGGTTGTCGCGTGAAATCGTGGAGCGGCTCTCTCAGATCCGGCCGGATACGCTCGGTCACGCTCTCAGAATTCCCGGTGTGACGCCGGCGGCCGTCGCCGTACTCGGCTCCTACCTCGGTCGCTTTCAACCGGCGTGAGCGAGTCGGTGTTCATCACGCGGCTCTTCTCGCGTGGCAAAGCGCACGGCGTTGAGATTCCGCGGGAGGCGGCCCTGCAACTCGAGGTGTACTTCGAGCGGCTGAAGCAATGGAATCGGCGAATCAATCTGACGGCCCTCCCCTTGAGCCCCATCAGTGACATGATGCTGGACCGATTGATTCTGGAGCCTGCGCTCGCCGCTCGACGGATGCCGAGCTCTGCAACGTGGTTCGATGTTGGATCTGGTGGTGGGTCGCCTGCGCTGCCGATGAAGATCGTCCAGCCGTCGGCCAGTCTGACGATGGTCGAGTCCCGTTCTCGAAAGGCGGCTTTCCTTCGCGAGTTGGTAAGAGACCTCAAGATGGATCAGACAGTCGTGCTCGATCAGCGAATTGAGACTGTCGCCGAGGATGCCAGCTACGCGAACTCGGCAACGCTGGTCACTGTCCGAGCCGTACGAGTGGACCCGCAGCTCATCCATTCAGTTCGAAGACTTCTGACGACCGGAGGCGAGCTGCTTCTGTTTCGGGCCGCTGCTGTTGCAGGACAAGCCGACCTCACCGGCTTTCAACACATCGACAGCACACCATTGATTCCACAGCAGGCAGCCGTTCTATCCAGGTTCCGTGCGGTCTGACCTGTGCCACCAGCCAGGATCGTTCCGCAATAATATAGTTGGCTAAGTTCCACGTGGAACACTACTTACGCCTTCTATTCTTTATACTTGACTAAGCTATACTAACTCCTGTATCCTCTTGGGCATGGATACGCCAGCCACGCTGCAAGAGGCCATCGAGTTCTTCTCCGACCCAGACCGGTGCCATGCCTACATGGTGCAGATGCGCTGGCCTGATGGCGTCGTCACCTGCCCGATCTGCAACGAGCCGAATCCTCGCTACCTCAGCAATCAGCGCCGGTTCGAGTGCCTGAAAAAGCACGCTCGGCGGCAGTTCTCGGTGAAGGTTGGGACCATCTTTGAAGACTCCCCGATCCCACTCAAGTCCTGGCTCCTGGCCGTCTGGCAAATTTCGAACTGCAAGAACGGGATTTCGAGCTATGAGCTGGCGCGGGCGCTCGGCGTGACCCAGAAAACCGCGTGGTTTATGAATCACCGTATCCGGCTGGCGATGCAGGGCGACGATGGCGGATCGTTGGGAACTGACGGCGGAGAAGTCGAAGTGGACGAAACCTACATTGGCGGGAAGGCTCGCAACATGCACCCACGCAAGAAGCGGTCGGTCAAGGTCGGGCGCGGCGGCGCATTCGCGGGCAAGGTCGTTGTGATGGGCCTCCTTGAGCGCACCACGGACAAGAAGGCGTCGCGCGTGCGGACGAAGGTCGTCCAGAACACCCGCAAGCATCATTTGCATGCAGAAATCGCCAAGAACGTGCCGGACGGGACGACCGTCTACACGGACGCGCTGATGTCGTATCGAGACCTCGGGCTTTACTACCAGCACAAGGTCATTGACCATGCCGAGAAGTACGTGGACGGGCAGATCCACACGAACGGCCTCGAGAATTACTGGAGCCTCTTGAAGCGTGCGATCAAGGGCACCTACGTGAGCGTCGAGCCGTTCCATCTGTTCCGCTACTTGGATGAGCAAGCGTTCCGGTTCAATCAGCGAAAGACGACGGATGCGGACCGGTTCGCGCGCACGCTGAAGCATGTCACCGGCAAGCGCGTGATGTTCGATCAACTCACCGGCAAGGAAGCTGTCGCCTGAAACGAGAGCGCCGGGCGCATTCTGGTGCGTCGGCGGCGCGGGAGGAAACGCACGATGCCAGACCCTCAAATCCCGCTGCACTTGCCCGAAGTGCCCGCTGGCGCTCGTCTACCTAGAGAGTGTCACCAGCGAGGGCGGGAAACCTCTCGATACTCGTCTCTACGCCTGTCCCGCACATGGCGCGTGGCGGCTCCTCCCGACTGGCCGCATCGTACCCGAGCACCCATAAAATAGTCGTCGTACTGGTCGTACGCCCTACAAAATAAAGGACTTACGTCTACATATTGGGTTGACCTGAGTCCTCGTACGCGCTACCGTGTAGGGCAGCGAAGAGAAGGCACAGAAACGACAAGAGCCGCCTTGGCGGGCGGCTCCTGTAATGCGACGGGCTGATGGGATCGAAAAGGTATCCCCATCCTAAGCCCGCCGTTCGTCCCTGTCCAGCAATTTGTTCGTCGTGCTCGTGGTGAGGCCGGGGCCCGTGGTGTGTAGCACGGAACCCCGGAAGGCTATTCGCGGGTCGCCCTGGCCTATGCTGGCGAAACCGCCGACTACTGACGCCGTTCGTTCATTGTTGTCAGCACGTCGACGGGGAGTCAAGCATCTCATCGGGGGCGGCTCTGATAAGGAGGCCCGCTTATGGGCCTACTACCACGGCGGAAAACTTGTCGGGGATGTCAATTCCCGCACAAGCCTCGGCCCGCCATCGTCGCACGCAGGTAAGGCCGTGGGGACGCTCGGCCACAGAACATCGTGGCCGGGCTATCCCGGTCTGCTACACTGTCGCCATGAGGAATCCTCATGGCTTCTGACCACGGCCGCCCGGAGTTTCGCGAAGGCCCAGAAGCCGCCCACCAGTTTGACGGCACCATGCGCCGCGTGCTGACCGTCACGAAGGCTGAACTCGACAAGAGGGAAGCCGCCTACAAGAAAGCCCGCCGCGCTAGGAAGACGCGCCACGATCGGAATAAAAGCCCGCTAAGCCATACCCATTCTGAATTTACTTGACTTGCGGCTTTTCGCAAGTGATCATCGACTTGCCCCGCCTGGCACCCTACGGTACGCAATATATGGTGTATGTGGCCCAAATAGATCAACACTGTTTGGCGCCTATTCGACACGGTGACTGATTGTCACTTGTTTTGTCAGCCAAAACGACAGATCAGCGCTTGGCAACATCCTCGCAATAGCGTGAACTGGCTAGGTACGCGACGGGCCAAGTACTGCTAGCATTGCCGTTTTGGCGTACTGGCGACGAGGAGACCGATGACCACAGCTCTACCCGCGGCGCCCGCGGCAGACCGGACAACGTCGAAGCTCGACAAGCTGCTCACCGACCTGATCGCCAAGCAGGACGGGGTGAAGCCGGAAGAAGTCACGGTGAAGTACATCCACGATCAGCGTGTGAAGAAATTGTACCGCACCGCTAGATACACGATCGGATCGAACTTGGGCGGTTACTCGACCGTTGGGTTGACGGTGCGGAGCGAGGCCGAAATCGAAGAAAGCGAAGCCCGCATCAACGATTTCCTGAGCAGCTTTATCCGATAACTCACCCGATAAACACGGTCAGCAAATTCGCGGCGGCCTTTGGGGAAGTCGATTTTCCCAAAGGCCGTTGTTTTGTGGGCGGTGGTGAATGTCCTCAGAGAGGATCTGCGGTGTTGATCGGGAGGTCCTTGAGGAATTCCTGAAGGTCCTAAAGGACTGCTATCCGCAAGCGGACAAAGCGAACTACTTCCTAGAGATCAATGAAGGGGAGAGCGGAATCGGCATCGCAATTACGAATCAACGAGACGCGCTGAGCCACTTTGTTACGTGCCTTCAGTCAGACAATGCCACTCCGAGCGAACAACGCGACCAACTGACGAACGCGCTCGAGCATCTTCGGAGAGCAGCGCTCGAACCGTACGAACGTGCAGTCTCCGCACGAACCGAGAAAGTTAGGGCGCTCTACGAGCGATACAAGGCCGAAGTCTTGAGTCGTCCTGAGATAGAGACGATTATTCCCGGCGTGATGACACTCGCCGAAATCGACACAAAGTTTGCGGCGATCGCGAGATTGCGAGAAGGTGGCCGGGCGGCTAAAACGATCAATGCCTGGACGCCTCGGTGGGAGGCCGGAGTCGCACAATTCATTGAAGCCTATGAGTGTTTGACTGTCTTATCTCAAGTGTTTGAGGACCACATCGTCCGCGCCGCTCAGCAGGCTCAAACAGGGCGCTTTCAGCGTCAAGGACTGATCCATACGGCCGGATGGTCCGTTGCCTCAATCCTGGTGGGTATTCTGCTGACGGTCGCGTATCCCCACCGGGACCATCTCTGGACCGACATGACCGCTATTGGGAAGTGGGCCTACACGGGCGGCAAGAGTCCGTTGCCGCACCGCACGTTCCAGCCTGGAACCACAGGCGCGGCCTCACACTGAGACCCGGCCTGTCACGCTAATAGCGTACAATTACGATTCTGGAAGTACGTTACTTCTTGAATTATGTACTTCCATAGTTCCATAATTCTGTACTTTTTATGGCCCGCAAGCCACGCGCGACGGCGGAACCGATGAAATCAACCTCGTTCAAGATTCCTGAAGCCCTACACAAGCAACTGCGCATTGCAGCCGCCGAGACGGATCGCGAAATGGGCGCCCTGGTCGCGGATGCGTTGCGCGCGTACTTTGGGAAGGGTGCTCACCGTGCCGCGAAATAGCGCGTTGCGGGAGATCGCCTCGGCGGGCATCGTCAATGTGAACGGCCGCGAGCCGTCCGTTAAGTCGAAGCTGGAAACACACCGCAAGATCATTGCGCTCGATCCGTTCAAGACATCGCATCGCATCGTCCTCGGGGATGCCCGGCACATGCACTCCGTCAAGGACGAGTCCGTACATTTGGTCGTCACGTCGCCGCCGTATTTTGATCTGGTCCAGTCACGTCGATGGGGACGCCCAGCTCGGGCATGTTCATGACTACGAGCGATTCCTGGTCGAACTCGGCAAAGTGTGGGCAGAGTGCTTACGCGTTCTGATTCCAGGCGGGCGCCTCTGTATCGTCGTCGGGGACGTCTGTCGTTCACGGCGTCGATTCGGCAAGCACGAAGTGATTCCGCTCCATGCGGATCTGCTCGTCCAATGTCGCCGCCTTGGATTCGAGGGTCTGGCAACCGTTCTTTGGTACAAGATTGCCAATGCGACGACAGAGATGGGCGGCTCTGGCGCGGCGCTCGGGAAACCATACGAGCCGAACGGCGTCGTCAAGAACGACGTCGAGTTCATCCTGCGCCTTAAGAAACACGGCCCTTACCGGAAGCCCACGCCACTCCAGCGCGCGGGCAGTCTGTTTCCGCCGGCAGACTACGATGCCGCCATGCGACAGGTATGGACTGATATTTCTGGCGCGTCCAGGCGCAGTGGCCATCCGGCGCCGTTCCCGACGGCCCTAGCGTCTCGCCTGATTCGAATGTCTTCCTATGTCGAGGACGTCGTACTCGATCCGTTCCTCGGGACGGGCTCGACCACGGCAGCGGCCATCGAGACGAAGCGGAGCAGCATCGGCTTTGAGATTGCTGAGGAGTACTGGAAAGCGGGGCAGGAGCGATTTAATCCCCTTGCGCTGCCTGCAAACGCCACGATAATGTTCGAGCGCTCCAGCGTTCAGTAGTGTCAGCTCCTATCAATTTCAAGCTGCTCGCGGCCTTCCAAGCTCTGTTTCATGGCACCGTCTATAAGCATCGATCCTCGACCCTCGGGAACTACGTCGCGTCTCACCTGTACGAGGACCTATACGATCACGGCGACTCCCAAACCTTCAACCAGCGCGTAGCGAGTGGGGCCTGCGTTGTGAACGTGTCCGGCACGACGCAAGGGGTCGACGTCAGGCGTGGGGATGGCACCTTCGGGGCGGTGGTCCCTGGCTCGGTGTCCGTGGCCGTGAAGGGCTTCACCGTCCGGCAGGGAAGCGTCGCCCTGACGCACATTGGCGCGGAGTTCAAGATCATCGCAACGGCTCACCTAAAACAGATTGACCGGGTCATAACTGACCTTACAAACTCCGCCGCGACGCTGAAGGAAAAGAGCGCCCAGGCGATCACAGTTGGATTCGCAGCCGTCAACTACTCGGAGCGATGGACGGGGATGGAGGGAATGCGGTCGTTTCCGGTCGAACGGACACCAAAACGGGCCCTAGAAGCCTCAGACGAGACGTCCAGGCGGCTATTAGAGCTCGCCCGGCCAGCCTTTGATGAGTTTATCCTACTGAGGTTCAAGGCCACGAACCAGGGCGGGTTCCCGTTCTCCTGGCTCAACGAGGCCTGGACAGCCGCAGATTATGGCGCGGTCCTGGTCCGGATTGCAGCCCTTTACGAAAAGCGCTTCCCTGGAACCTATCAGATTCGCGATACTGGAAGCCGGGCGGCTGAGAGGCCGCTAACTTAGCCAACTATATTATTACCGATCGTTCCACGTGGAACATCTCGTAGATTGACGACAGGAACGAATGACCGTATCGTTCTAACCGCCGGGTCGAAGCCCGCGAAAAAGGACACGAGATTGGTCGAATGCCCAAGATAGTCGCCATCGCAAATCAGAAGGGCGGCGTCGGCAAGACCACCACGGCCATCAACCTCGCCACGTCGTTGGCCCTTGCCGACCAGCGCATCCTCCTCGTGGACGTCGATCCGCAGGGGAATCTCACGAGCGGCGTCGGCCAGAAAGATCGCAGCGCAGCGGCCGGAACCGTCTACACCGCCCTCACCGGTGCCCTTCCGGTCGCCGACCCACGGGCTTTCCTGCTGGCCACCGCCGTCGATCGCCTGATGCTCATGCCCGCCGATCGCAACCTGACCGGGGCGGAAATCGAGCTGGTCAGCCTTCCCAATCGCGAGACCCGGCTCCGCGACGTCCTGGCCCCCCTGCGGCCCGACTTCGACTACATCTTCATCGACTGTCCGCCGTCGCTCGGCCTGCTGACGCTCAACGCGCTCGTGGCGGCCGACGCGGTGCTCATTCCGCTCCACTGCGAGTACTTCGCCCTGGAGGGTCTCGCCGACCTGGTCGCCACGCTGCGCCGCGTGCGCGCTGCGCTCAATCCATCGCTCGACATCGAGGGCGTGCTGCTCACCATGTTCGACGACCGCACGAATCTCGGCAGTCAGGTCGCGAGCGACGTCCGCGCGTTCTTCAAGGAGAAAGTGTTTCGCACGGTCATTCCGCGCAACGTCCGGCTGGGCGAGGCGCCGAGCCACGGCATGCCGGCGATTCTCTACGACGTCAAATCGCGCGGCGCCGCGGCGTATGTCGCGCTTGCGCGCGAAGTGTTGGAACGTCGCGCCGCGACGGCAGCCTGATCGCGTCGCGGTCCATTCCTGAACCGGACAGCTCACATGGAGAAACGACCGGCCCTGGGAAAAGGTCTGAGCGCGCTCATCCCGGACGCGCCCGACCCGCCAGCGACCCCCGCGGAAGTCGACATCGACCGCCTCGTCCCGAATCAGTTTCAGCCGCGCGTTCGGATCGAGGATGGCCCGCTCGACGACCTCGCGCGGTCGATCAAGGCGCAGGGCGTCATCCAGCCGATCGTCGTCCGCCCGGTGGGCGATCGCTTCCACATCATCGCGGGCGAACGCCGCTGGCGCGCCGCCATGAAGGCCGGTCTGCTCCGGGTGCCAGTGGTGGTTCGCGACGTGGCGTCGGGCGAGGAGCGTTCGCTGCTCGAGATGGCGCTGATCGAGAACATCCAGCGCGAGGACCTGAACCCGATTGAGGAGGCGCTCGCGTACCGTCGCCTGGCCGACCAGTTCCAGTTGACGCAGGAGGACATCGCGGTCGCCGTCGGCAGGGATCGCGCGACGGTGGCCAACCATCTGCGCCTGCTGAAGCTGCCCGAGGAGGTGCGCGCCGAAGTCGCGGGCCGCGGGCTGTCGATGGGTCATGCGCGGGCGCTGCTCGCGCTCTCGACCGAAGACGAGCAGCGCCGCGTGGCGCGTGACGTGATGGCCAGGCGTCTGTCGGTGCGCGAGACCGAGTCGCTGGTGAAAAAGACCTCCGAGCGCCACTCCCCTCAGCAACCGGGCGCACCCTCGGCGCCGGGCGACGTCCATACCCGGGCGGCCGAGGAACGGCTGCGGCTTGCCCTCGGCACCCGCGTGCGCATCGTGCGACGCGGGACGCGCGGCCGCATCGAAATCGATTTCGTGTCGGAGGACGAGTTGATACGGATCTTTGATCGGCTGACGGAATCGGGAAGGTAGGGAGCGGCAGGTGTGAGTTGACCATTGGGGACTGGTGATTCGGCATTGAGGACTGGAAATCGGGGAAGGGGCATCATGGACGCGCGCGCAGTCCCGGGGCCGCGCGGGAAAGGAGGCCAGTGGCCAAGCGTCTGACGCAGATGGTCGCCTGCGCCGGTTGAGCGAGCAAACTCGCCGCCGGCGAGCTCGCTCAGGTGCTGAGCGTCATACCCGCGATTGCTGACGACCGGGTCCTCGTCGACTTTCGGACCTCCGACGATGCGGGTGTGTACAGGTGGGAGAGCGGGCCGGCCCTCGTGCAGACGGTCGATTTCTTCACGCCGATCGTGGACGATCCGTTCACGTACGGCCAGATCGCCGCCGCCAATGCCCTGAGCGACGTCTATGCCATGGGCGGCCGCCCGTTGACGGCGCTCGCCATCGCCGGCTTTCCCAAGGACACGCTCGAACCGGGCACGATGGAGGCGGTGTTTCAGGGCGGGTTCGACAAGCTGCGCGAAGCCGGCGTGGCGCTGCTCGGCGGGCACACGGTCCAGGATCAGGAAATCAAGTTCGGGTACGCGGTGACGGGCGCGATCGACCCGGCGCGCATTTTCTCGAACGCCGGCGCGCGTCCCGACGACGTGCTGTTCCTCACCAAACCGCTCGGCACGGGCATCGTCGGCACCGCCATCAAGTTCGATCGAGCGCCTGCCGCCCTTCAGCGGGAGGCGGTGGCGTCGATGCAGACGCTGAACCGCGCCGCCTCGGAGGCGCTGCAGACCCTGGACCCGGGCGTCGTGCACGCGTCGACCGACGTCACCGGGTTCGGGCTCATCGGACACGCGACCCAAATCGCGCGGGCGAGCGGTGTGACGCTGAGCATCGACCTGGGGGCGGTGCCGGTGTTCGCCGGCTTGACGGCGCTCCTGTCCGGCAACCGGTCCGCGGGCTTGCGCTCGAATCAGGAATACTTCGGCGGCGGCGTCGCGTATGCGGCCGGCCTCGACTCCCCGCTCGTCACGGTGCTGTTCGACCCGCAGACGTCGGGTGGTCTGCTGGTTGCCGTGTCACCGGACGCGGCCGATGGGGTGGCGGGCAGGCTGGCGAGCGCCGGCGTTCGCGCGGCGCCGATCGGGCGGGTCGAGCGGCCCCGTCCTGGCGTTCTGGTTGTCGTCGGACGGTGAGAATGGTATAAAGTTGGGTTGCTTGTGAAACTCTTCGCAAGCTCCCCCGTCTGCACAGGCGCAGACGGTCAAGCCGACAAGACGCCCCTCTGCGCGCACGCCGCCCTTCGAATGCGAGCGGCGGCAGAGCGGCGGTAACGGTTCAGATGACCACCAGAGCCGCCGCCAACCGATACGCCCGCGCCCTGTTCGACGTGGCGCTCAAGGAGGGCGGCGATCTCGATCGCCTCGAGACGGAACTGGTGTGGGTTCTCGATCTCTTCAGGCACCACGAGGCGCTCGCGAGGGTGATGCTCAATCCGGCGGTCCCGGCGGCGCGCAAGCGCGCCGCCATCGGCGAGCTGACCGCCGCGCTCGGCCTCGCGCCGCCGCTCGCGAAGCTCCTGACGCTCCTCGCCGAGCGCGATCGGCTGGTCGTGCTGCCCGATCTGGTGGCCGCGTTCCTGGAACGCCTGCTGGATCACCGGCACGTCGTGCGCGCGGAGGTCACCACGACCGCGCCGCTGTCTCCGGAGCGCGCGCACGAGATAGAGCGGCGGCTGGCGCAGGTCACCGGGAAGACGGTCACGGTCTCGTCGCGCGTCGATCCGTCGATCATCGGCGGCGTCGTGGCGCGGATCGGCGGCACCGTGTACGACGCCAGCGTGACGCATCAACTGGAACGGATGCGAACGCGACTGGCCGAGGGGGCGTGACGAGGGGCGGGCGGCAACGGAGGCCGGCAGCCCCGAGCCACGAGTCCCGACCCGCGAATCAGGAGCCCGAGCGTCGAGAAGGGCGGACACGAGATGGACATCACAGCTGACCAGATTTCGAAGATCATCCGCGAGCAGATCGGCAGCTACGCGGTCGATGTCGACGTGGCGGAGGTCGGCAGCGTCATTTCAATCGGCGACGGGATCGCGCGGGTGCACGGTGTCGAGCACGCGATGGCCGGCGAGATGCTCGAGTTCCCGCACGGCGTCTTCGGGATCGCGCTGAACCTCGAAGAAGAGAGCGTGGGCACGGTGCTGCTCGGGGAATTCAGGGAAATCAAGGAGGGGGATCTCGTCAAGCGGACGGGCCGCGTCATTTCGGTGCCCGTCGGCGACGAGATGCTCGGACGCGTCGTGAACGCGCTGGGACAGCCGATCGACGGCAAGGGGCCGATCACCACGTCGCAATACGCGCCGATCGAGCGGCTGGCGCCAGGCGTCGTGGACCGGCAGCCGGTGAGGGAGCCGCTCCAGACCGGCTTGAAGGCGATCGACGCGATGGTGCCGATCGGCCGCGGCCAGCGAGAGCTTATCATCGGCGACCGGCAGACCGGCAAGACCGCCCTCGCGATCGACACGGTTCTCAATCAGAAGGAGACCGGCGTCATCTGCATCTACAACGCGATCGGCCAGAAGCAGTCGACGGTCGCGCAGGTGGTCCGCACGCTGGAGGAAGCGGACGCCATGCGCTACACGATCGTCGTCGCGGCCACGGCGGCCGATCCGGCGCCGCTCCTGTATATCAGCCCGTACTCGGCCTGCACGATGGGCGAGCACTTCCGCGATTCGGGCCGACACGCGCTGTGCGTCTACGACGACCTGTCCAAGCACGCGCAGGCCTATCGCGAGATCTCGCTCCTGTTGCGCCGGCCGCCGGGCCGTGAAGCGTATCCGGGCGACGTCTTCTATCTGCACTCGCGGCTGCTCGAGCGGGCGGCCAAGCTGAACGCGCAGCACGGCGGCGGATCGCTGACGGCGCTGCCGATCATCGAGACGCAGGCCGGCGACCTCTCCGCGTACATCCCGACCAACGTCATCTCGATTACCGACGGTCAGATCTTCCTCGAATCCGATCTGTTCCACCAGGGCGTCCGGCCGGCGATCAACGTCGGCAACTCGGTGTCGCGGGTGGGCGGTTCGGCCCAGATCCGGGCGATGCGGCAGGTTGCCGGAACGTTGCGGCTCAGCCTCGCCCAGTACCGCGAGCTTGCCGCGTTCGCGCAGTTCGGCAGCGATCTCGACAAGTCGACGCAGGATCAGTTGAACCGCGGCGCGCGCCTGGTGGAGATTCTCAAGCAGCCGCAGTACGAGCCGTTGCCGGTCGAGCGCCAGGTGGCGATCATCTACGCGGCCAACAACGGGTACCTCGACAATGTCGCGGTCTCTGACGTAAGCAGGTTCGAGACCGAGCTCAACCAGTACATCGAGAGCCGCCACCCGCAGGTGTTCGCCGGCATCGCCGGGAAGAAGCAGCTCGACGATTCGTTGAAGGGGGCGCTCGACGAAGCGGTCAAGACGTTCGCGACGCAGTTCTCGAGCCGCAGGGCGGCGGCCGCCTAGCTAGCTAGGATGCCGTCCTTAATCGACCTCCGGCGGCGCATTCGCGCGGTGAAGAATACGCAGCAGATCACCAAGGCCATGAAGATGGTCGCCGCCTCCAAGCTCCGCCGCGCTCAGGAGCGAATCGTGAACGCGCGCCCGTACGCCGTACAGATGCAGCGCGTGCTGTCGAGCGTCGCGGGTCGGGTCGATCCGTCGATCCATCCCCTGCTCGAGCGCCGCGAGCAGCGCCCCGAGAGCCGGACCCTCGCGATTGTGGTGACCGCCGACAAGGGGCTGTGTGGCAGCTTCAACACCAACATCATCAAGGCGGGCGGCGCCGTCGTGCTGGAACAGGCGCATCCGGTGCTCGGCCTGGTCGGTCGCAAGGGGCGCGACTTCTTCGGCCGCCGCGGGTTCGCCGCGCTGTTCGAAGAGGTCGGCATCTTTCAGCGCCTGCGCTTCGACGACGCCCGCCGGATCGCCCGGACCGCGGTGGAGGCGTTCACCTCTGGACAAGTCGACCGCGTGATGCTGATCTACAACGAGTTCAAGTCCGTCATCTCCCAGCGCGTCGTCGTCGACCAGTTGCTGCCGATTGCGCGGGCCGACGTCGAGGCCGGCATGGCGGTGGCCGCCAGCAGCGTCGATGGGGCCAACGCCGACTACCTGTACGAGCCGTCGCCGCAGGAGATCTTCAATCAGCTGCTCCCGCGCTACGTCGAGGTGCAGGTGTACCGGGCGCTGCTCGAGTCGAACGCCGCGTTCTTCGCGGCGCAGATGGCGGCGATGGACACGGCAACGAAGAACTCGGCGGAGATGATCGGGACGCTGACCCTGTACATGAACAAGGTGCGCCAGGCGGCCATCACGCGCGAGATCATCGAGGTCGTTTCGGGAGCACAGGCCCTATAGGCGGACGCCACGGACCGAGCCGGGATCGGGCCCGGCCGAGTGCCGGGTTGCGAGACAAAGTATGGCAGACAACCATCACGTTGGAAGGATCGTTCAGGTGATCGGGCCGGTCATCGACGTGGAGTTCGAGGCCGGCCACCTGCCCGAAATCTATAATGCGCTGCGCGTCGTCTCCGAGGGCCAGGGCGGCGCCCCGCCGCTCGATGTGATCGCGGAGGTCGAGCAGCATCTCGGCGAAAACCGCGTGCGCGCGGTCGCCATGAAGCCGACCGACGGGATGCAGCGCGGCATGAAGGCGGCCGATCTCGGCCATCCGATCGAGGTGCCGGTTGGCCCCGGCACGCTCGGGCGGGTGATGAACGTGCTCGGGGAGCCGGTCGACTTCCCCGACCGTCCCGTCGAGGCCAAGGAGCATTGGTCGATCCACCGGGCGCCGCCGTCGCTCGAAGATCAATCGACCGAGCTGAAGATGTTCGAGACGGGCATCAAGGTCATCGACCTGCTCGAGCCGTACCTGCAGGGCGGCAAGATTGGCCTCTTCGGCGGCGCGGGCGTCGGCAAGACCGTCGTGATCATGGAGCTGATTCACAACATCGCCCTGAAGCACGGCGGGGTGTCGGTGTTCGGCGGCGTCGGCGAGCGCACGCGCGAGGGCAACGACCTCTGGCTCGAGTTCCAGGAGAGCGGCGTCATCGACATCGAGAATCCGGCCAAGTCGCGGGCGGCGCTCGTCTACGGCCAGATGACGGAGCCTCCGGGCGCGCGGCTGCGCGTCGGCCTGTCGGCGCTCACCGTGGCGGAGTACTTTCGCGACGGCGAAGGCAAGGACGTGCTGCTGTTCATCGACAACATCTTCCGGTTCACGCAGGCCGGCTCGGAAGTGTCGGCGCTGCTCGGCCGGATGCCGTCGGCCGTCGGCTATCAGCCGACGCTGCTGACGGAGATGGGCGAGTTGCAGGAGCGGATCACGTCGACGAAGAAAGGCTCGATCACCTCGGTGCAGGCGATCTACGTGCCGGCGGACGACTACACGGATCCCGCGCCGGCGACGACGTTCGCCCACCTGGACGCGACGACGAACCTGTCGCGGCAGATCGCCGAGCTGGGGATCTATCCGGCCGTCGACCCGCTGGCTTCCACGTCGCGCATCCTCGACCCGCGCATCATCGGCGACGAGCACTACGGGGTCGCCCGGCAGGTGAAGCAGATCCTGCAGCGCTACAAGGATCTGCAGGACATCATCGCGATTCTGGGCATCGACGAGCTGTCGGAGGACGACAAGCTGACCGTCTCGCGGGCGCGCAAGATCCAGAAGTTCCTCTCGCAGCCCTTCTTCGTCGCACAGCAGTTCACCGGGCTCGAAGGCAAGTACGTGACGATCGGCGATACCATCCGGGGGTTCAAGGAAATCGTCGAGGGCAGGCACGACGAGATCCCGGAGCAGGACTTCTTCCTGGTCGGCACGATCGACGACGTCGTGGACCGGTTCAAGAAGCGCCAGGCGGCGTGAGATGGCGCTCCCGACGCGGATTCAGCTGCAGATCGTGTCGGCCGACCGGATGCTCGTCAGCGAGCCGGTCGACGAGGTGGAGATCCCGGGCGCCGAGGGCTACTTCGGTGTGCTCCCCGGGCACACGCCGCTGCTCGCGACACTGCAGGTCGGGCAGCTGTCGTACCGACAGGGATCGGAGCGGAGGTATCTGGCCGTCGCGTTCGGGTTTGCGGAAGTGCAGCCGGACCGGGTGACGATTCTGGCGGAGTTCGCCGAGCGCGCCGACGAGATCGACGTGGCGCGCGCCGAGGCGTCCAGACAGCGCGCCGAGCAGCGGCTCGCGTCCGCGCAGATGGAGATCGACGCCGAGCGGGCGCGCATCGCGCTGATGAAGTCGCTCATCCGCCTCCAGGTGGCGGCGCGGGCCCGAATCCGTTCGTAAATTGCACGAGAACCTCCTCCGGCTCGTTCGCTATCGCGGCCTGATCCAGAGTCTCGTCGCGCGCGAGCTGAAGGCCCGGTATCGCGGCTCGGTGCTCGGATTCTTCTGGTCGTTCGTCAACCCGCTGCTCCTTCTCACGATCTACTCGTTCGTCTTCACCGTGGTGATGCCGGGGCTCCACCCGAAGGAAATCGAGCCGTTCGCGTTGTTCATGTTCTGCGGCATTCTTCCGTGGACGTGGTTCTCGTCCTCGCTCATCGAGGCGTCGGGGTCGCTCATTTCAGGCGGCAACCTGATCAAGAAGGTGCTGTTTCCGGCCGAAGTGCTGCCCATCGTCAACGTCCTCGCGAACATGGTGCACTTCTTCCTCGGGCTGCCGATCCTCGTCGCGTTCCTCGTCTACTACCGCCATCCGCCCGACGCTCTGGATCTCATCTGGTTTCCCGTGACCGTCTTCGTGCAGCTCCTCTTCACGATCGCGCTGGCGCTCGTGCTGGCCGCCCTGACGGTGCACTTTCGCGATCTGCGCGATATCCTGTCGAATCTGTTGACGCTGTGGTTCTTCGCGACGCCGATCATCTACTCGATCCAGTCGGCCCCGGGCCTCAGCAAGCGCGTGCTCGACCTCAATCCGATGACCCACGTCATCGTGGCCTACCAGGAAATCCTGTTCTATCCCGGCCAGATCGGGCATTGGAAATGGCTGCTCGCGCTCGGCGGCGCGTCGGTCGTGCTGTTCCTCGGCGGCTACTGGATCTTCGATCGGCTGCGCGATTCGTTTGCCGAGGCGGTATGACCGGGGCCGGGCACCCTCGCCGCACGTTGCGCACAGCGGCCGCACCATGACTGCGATCGAGCTCGCCCACGTCTCCAAGGTGTACCGGCGGTACAGCGGCCGGCAGTTCGCCACGCTGAAGAGCGCGCTCCTGCAGCGGAGCCTCCTGCGCGACCTGCAGCCCGACGAGGTGTTTCCGGCGCTGACCGACGTCTCTTTCACCGTGCCCAGAGGCTCCACCTACGGCGTCATCGGCCGCAACGGATCCGGCAAGAGCACGGCGCTCAAGCTCGTGGCGGGCATCACGAAGCCGACGAGCGGTACGGTCACGGTGCAGGGCCGCGTCTCGGCGCTCATCGAGCTCGGGGCCGGCTTCCATCCCGAGATCTCCGGCCGCGAGAACGTGTTCATCAACGGCATCATGCTCGGGCTGACGAAGCGCCAGATTCAGGATCGCTTCGACGAGATCGTGGACTTCGCCGAGCTGCGCGAATTCATCGACGCCCCGGTCAAAACCTACTCCTCCGGGATGTACATGCGGCTCGGCTTCGCGGTTGCGATTCACGTCGATCCCGAGGTGCTCCTGGTCGACGAGGTCCTCGCGGTCGGGGACGAAGGGTTCACCCACAAGTGTCTCGACAAGTTCGCGGAGTTCCGCCGACGCAATCGAACCATTCTCCTCGTCACCCACGCGCTGAACCTCGTCGAGCGCTTCTGCGACGAGGCGGTCTGGCTCGAAGGCGGCACCGTCCAGGCGCACGGGGATCCCAAACGCGTCGTCGGCGCCTATCTGACGAAGGTGGAGGAGGGCGAAGAGCGACTCCTCGCCCACGCGACCGCGAAGGCCGTGGAAGACGCGAGCCGCGGTCAGCCGGCGGCCGCACCGCACGCGCGGGCGTCAACGACCGACGGGGAAGCCGTCCGGGCGGACCATCCCGCGGATCCGACGGCCGATGCGTTCCGGGCCGGCGACCGACGCCAATCGGCTCGCCCGGGACGCCCTGAGCTGCCCTCCGACGCGTTCCGGGCCGTCGAAGGCCGCTGGGGGGCGCGAGAGGTCGAGATCACCGACGTGGCCTTCCTCGACCGCGAGGGGAACCCGTCGCACGTGTTCCATACCGGGGATTCCCTCGCCGTGCGCATGCGCGTACGCGCCCACCAGCCGGTCGACGATTTCGTCTTCGGCGTCGGTCTGTTCAACGCGGAGGGCGTCTGCTGCTATGGGACGAACACCTATCTGGAGGAAATGAACCCCGGCTGCCTCGACGGCGACGCGGAGGCGACGTTCCTCATCGACAGCCTCGATCTCGTGGAGGGCACCTACAAGGTCGATCTCGCCGTGCACAAGCGCGACGGCTATCCGTACGACTATCACCGGCTGCTCTACACGTTCCGCGTGAAATCGCGAATCCGCGACGTCGGCATCTACCGGCCTCCGCACCGCTGGACGTTTTCTCTGAACGTGCGCTTCCCCGAGCCGGAGTAGCGCTGGAGCGGGGCCGCCGCCGCATGCTAGCATCGCGGCCGTATGGCTCCTGAAGTCGAGACCACTCCGTGCCCGCAATGCGGCAAGCGCTACACGTCGAGTACCCGCCTATGTCCCGACGACGGGGCGGTCATCGAGCATGCGTCGACGCTGGTGACCAGGGTTGGAGCGGTACTGGACGGCAAGTACCGGCTCGATGCGTTCCTCAGTCAGGGCGGAATGGGCGCGGTGTACCGGGCGACGCACGTCATGCTCGGGAAGACGATTGCCGTCAAGCTGATCAATCCGGAGCTCGGCACGTCACCGGAGATCGTCCGCCGCTTCCAGCGCGAAGCCCGCGCGGCAACCGCGCTCAACCATCCGAACATCGTCGCCGTCCACGACCTGGGGCAGACGCCGGAAGGCACGCTCTACATCGCCATGGAGTTCGTGAACGGCCCGAGTCTCAAAGACGCCATCGAGCGCGGCCATGGACTGTCGCCTGCCCGCGCCATTGCGGTGATGCGGCAGGTGGCGTCGGCACTAGCGGCGGCGCATCGTCACGGGATCATTCACCGCGATCTGAAGCCCCACAACATCATGCTGGCCCGCACCGACGACGGCGGGGAGCAGGTGAAGCTCGTCGACTTCGGGATTGCCAAGACCTTCGACGAAGCGACGAAGCTCACCTCGACGGGTTTTCCGATCGGGACGCCGCACTACATGTCTCCCGAGCAGGCGTCGGGCGGAGCGATCGACGCCCGCAGCGACCTGTACTCGGCCGGCGTGATTCTGTACGAGATGCTCACCGGCAACGTCCCCTTCGACGACGCCTCGACGCCCGCGATCCTGATCAAGCACATCAAGGAACCGCCAACCCCGCCGTCGCTTCGGACGCCCGGCGCGGTCGTTCCTGCCGCGCTCGAGGACATGGCGATGCGGCTGCTGCAGAAGGATCCTGCCAACCGGTTCCAGAGCGCCGACGAGCTCGCCGCCGCTCTCGATCGGGCGACCGGAACGGTGGCTCCGCCCGACGTCACCGTTCCGATCGGCCGCAGCCATACCCCGCCGCCGCCCGTCATGCCGCCGGTTGCCGGAGCGGACGCCGCCGCAGCCACAACCGGCGCACAGACGACAGTCGCCGCGGCCGGGCCGCAAGCCGCGTCGGCGACGGCTGCGACTACCGCGTTGCCGACCGCTACCGCGCTGCCGACCGTGGCGCCCTCTTTGGCTCCCGTCTCGGCTGGGCCGAGCGCGCCTGCGCCGGTCGCGGCGCGTCAATCGCCGACGGCGTCGGTTGCTGTCATCGCGGTGCTCGTCGTCGGTATCGTCGCGGCGCTCGGCGCAGCCTATTACCTGAATTTCGGGTGGCCGGGAGCATCGGCGGGATCGAAGGCAGCGACGGGGAGCGCAACCACCTCGCCAGCCGTCGCGAACGCGGCTGCTCCACCGGCGACGGCGCCGGTCGAAACGACGCCGAGTCCGGCGGCCAGCGGAAGCTCCGTCGCGGGTCAACCACGAGCGTCATCGTCCCCGACCGACGCAGCCGCGAAGGGCGGGCCGGCCGATGTTCCGGCAGCCTCGACGCTGCCGCGCGAGACCGACGCGAATGGACCCGGCTCGGGCACCGCGTCGTCGTCGTCCAAGCCGGCGACTGGACCGCCACCGGCCGGCCCGCCTCCGGCGGCGACACCACCGACGACTTCCGGCCGTTTGTCTGCGGCTCTTCCGGGCCGAGCGGCCGGCGGTGGCCGCCGGGAAGCCTCGCCGGCGGCGGCGCCCACTCCACCGTCGACAGCAGCCACGGCGAACGCCCGCTCGGCTGCGGTACCACCGCCGGTGCCCTCTCGCGCGGCGGCGCCGGTCCCGCAGTCGCCCGCGGCGGCGGCCCTTCCCGAAAAACCGGCGGTCTATTTTCGATGTGCGGGGCCGACCGAGATCTGCAATCCGCTTCGCACGGCGGTTGACGAGGCGCTCGGGAATGCGGGTCTGACGAGTGTCCGCCGCGCGAACGCCGCGGACGTGGAGGTCTCGGCCCAGGTCGACGTCGTCCAGCAGAACGTCGATCGACAGTTCGGGCAGACGTTCGCCACGCGCACGTATTCGGTCCTGCTCAGCGGTGAGACCACGAAATCGGGCGAGGTGGTCGCGATGCCGAGCGTCGACAATTTCAGCTTCGATCAACGCGTCGGCAGCGAGCGCGCCACCGAACGCGCGCGGCTCATCGCGTCAGGGCTGGCCGATCGGGTCAAGGAGTTCGTCTCGCGCCAGCGCGCCCGGTAGCGCGGAAAAGCCGCGCCGCGAGGCGAGCTACGGCTTGCGCACGGTGTACTTCGTGGTCACCGTGCCGCCGCTCACCTGCACAATCGCGAACTTCTCCTGGACTTCGGTCACCGTGGCCGTTCCGACCTGCTTCTCGGTCGATCCCAGCTTCGCGCCGGTATCCGGATCGATCAACGCTTCGCCGGGATCGTAGACGTTGAACTTGTCGCCCACCTTGAGGCCGGCCGCCGAGCCCTGGTTGATATAGGCCTTGTTGCCGTCGACGCGGATGATCTTCGCTTCGAGTCCGCCGGCCGGCGCGGCAGCGTTTCCGATCCGGGCCAGGTAGTCGCCGGTTACGAGCTTCGCGACGACCGCCTTGGCGGCCTTCTGAATCGTTTCGCTCGCGATCCCCCACTCGGCATCCTTTCCGCCGCTCGCGCCGGGGATGAAGCCGCCGCCCTTTCGGATTTCGCCGTCGGCCGAGATCGAGATGACGCGCTCGGCCGTCGTGGAATCGATGAAGCGCAGGTTGATCGTGACGTTCGCCTGGCGTACGTTGCCGCCGAATCCCTTCAGGGCTCCATGGGTGTTGTCGATGTTGAACTTGTCGATGCCCCCCAGGACGATGTACTTCACGCCCAGGATCTTGCCGACTCTGGCGGCCGTCGCGGGATCAACCGCGCCGCTCGACCCGAGATTCTGTTCCTTGAGGACGAGATTCAGCTTGTCGCGTTCGATGACGCTGAACTTGTCCGACAGCGCCTTGTTCTCCGAGAACTCGGTGTCGATCTGGTTGCGGGCAGCCGGCCCCATGTCCTTGAAGAACCACCAGTGCGTCTCGGCGTGATTCTCGAATTCCCAGATCGCGACCTTGATCTTGGCCTGTGCGAATGCCTGCGCCGGGAATGCGAGGAAGACAGCGAGGACGGCCAAACGGAGGATTCTGGTTTTCACGGCACACCTCATCGAGAATCGCGTGAAATTATACGGTACACTGGTGGTTTCGGGCGGTGAAAGCTTTGGTCACCACGTCGACCTCGCTGAATCTCCGGGGGCTGCTCAAGGCGGCGATTGCGCGCAGCGGAATGGACGTGCCCGGGCGGCGAGTCACGGGCCTGACGCCGTCGGCCAAGGCGTTGTACGTGGCATCCGCCGCACAGAAGCTGCCCAAGGGCGTCGTGTGGTACATCGTGCCCACTGACGCCGACATCGAACAGACGACCGGCGACGTCACGTTCTTCCTGTCGGCCATCGAAGGCCTGTCGGAAACGGCTGCCGAACGGTCGGTGCTGCCCTTTCCGTCCCACGAAATCGACCCCTACCGTGGGCTCGCGCCGCACATGGGCGTCACCTCGGTGCGGGCGCGGGCGCTGCACGCGGTCGGCACCGGCGCGGCGCGTGTCCTGGTCGCCTCGGCCGCGGCGCTTCTGCCCAGGATCAGCTCGCCCTCCCGGCTCGTGGGGGCTGCGCTCGAGCTGAAGCCGGGGGTGGAAATCGCTCCCGCCGATCTCGCCGAGCTGCTGATCGACGCCGGCTTTGCCCGCGAAGATCCTGCCGACGAGCACGGTGAATTCGCGGTGCGCGGCGGAATCGTGGACGTCTTTCCGGCCGGCGAAGCCGAGCCGGTGCGGCTCGAGTTCATCGGCGACACGATCGAGTCGCTGCGCCATTACGATCCGGCGAGCCAGCGATCGGTTCAGCCCGTGGACCAGGTGGTCATCGTGCCGCTGCAGGACGTCCTGGGCGATCGGTCGGCCACCGCCTTCGACTACGTGCGCCTGTCGGGCGACAGCCGCATCATCGCATCTGAGCGCGACGAGATCGACGCGCACGGCGCGGCGCGGTTCGAGCAGCTCACCCGCAGCTATCACGAGGCGCTCGACCGCAAGGAACGCCCCCTGGCGCCGGACGAGCTGTTCGACGACTGGCCGTCGATCGTCGAGCGCCTTGACCAGGGCACCGAGCTCTCGGCGCTCGGCCTCAGTGACGATTCGGCGGCGCCGGCCGCCGCCACGACCGCCCTTCCCTCGGTGCACGTGAGCTCGCAGCCGACGATCGCCCAGCACGGCAGGGTCGCCGACTGGGTCGCCGACATCCGCCGTCGGCGCGACGAGGGCGAAACGACGCTGTTCGTCGCGGCGACCGCCGGCCGTGCCGAGCGGACAATCGAGCTGCTCAAGGAATACGACGTCTTTGCGGTGCCAGTCGAACGCGCCGAGGACGCGCGCTACGCGGCTGTGCTCGTCGCGACCGGGGCGCTCTCGCAGGGTTTCCGCCTGCCGGCCGCGGGCCTGCAGATCTACGCGGAGGCGGACATCTTCGAGGAGGAGCGGCGCTCGCCCGACCGCCGGCGGTCGGCGACCAAGGCGTTCTTGTCCGACCTCCGGGACCTCAAGGTGAGCGATCTGGTCGTGCACGTCGATCACGGCATCGGCGTCTTCGTGGGCCTGAAACAGATCGGCGTGGCCAGCGACAGCGTGCAGGAGTTTCTCGAGCTGCGGTACGCCGGAGACGACAAGCTGTTCGTGCCGGTCGAACGGCTCGATCTCGTGCAGAAGTACACCGGCGCCGCGCGACCGTCGCTGGATCGGCTCGGCAGCACTTCGTGGGAGAAGGCAAAGTCACGCGTCCGGAAGGCCATGCGCGATATGGCCGAAGAGCTTCTCAAGCTCTACGCCGCGCGCAAGGCGGTGGCGGGACATGCCTTCAGCCCCGACTCGCATTGGCAGGAGGAGTTCGAGAGCGCCTTCGAGTACGAGCTCACGCCGGATCAACGGGCCGCCATCTCGGATATCAAGCGCGACATGGAGTCGCCGACGCCGATGGACCGCCTGCTGTGCGGCGACGTCGGCTACGGCAAGACCGAGGTCGCCATGCGCGCCGCCTTCAAGGCCGTGATGGACGGCAAACAGGTGGCCTTCCTCGCGCCGACCACAGTGCTGGCGTTCCAGCATCAGAAGACCCTGAAGGAGCGCTTCGCCGGATTCCCGGTCCGGATCGAGATGGTGAGCCGTTTCCGGACAAAGGCGGAACAGAAACAGGCGCTCGCCGACCTCCAAGCCGGCAAGGTGGACGTCATCGTCGGCACCCACCGGCTGCTGTCCAGGGACGTGATCTTTCGCGATCTCGGCCTGCTCGTCGTGGACGAGGAGCAGCGGTTCGGCGTGGCGCACAAGGAGCGGATCAAGCAGCTCAAACGCAAGGTCGACGTGCTGACGATGAGCGCGACGCCGATTCCGCGGACGCTCAACATGTCGCTCATCGGTATCCGCGACATGTCCATCATCGAGACGCCACCGAAGGACCGCCTGTCGATTCAGACCAACGTCGTCAAGTTCGATGCGCAGGTGATCGCCCGGGCGGTGCGCAACGAGCTGGCGCGGGGCGGCCAGGTGTACCTCGTGCACAACCGGGTGGAGTCGATCTTCTCGATCGGCGCCCTGGTCCAGCGGCTGGTCCCGGAAGTGCGCATCGTGGTCGGCCACGGGCAGATGGGCGAGGACGAGCTCGAGCGTGCGATGCTGGATTTCGTGGATCGGAAGTTCGACCTGCTGCTCGCGACGACCATCGTCGAGAACGGGCTGGACATCCCCAACGCGAACACGATCATCATCAACCGCGCGGACCGCTACGGATTGTCGCAGCTCTATCAGCTGCGCGGGCGGGTCGGCCGATCGGATCGCCCGGCCTACGCGTACCTGCTGATCCCGCCCGAGGACAGCCTGTCGCCGATCGCGAAGAAGCGGCTCGCCGCGATCAAGGAGTTCAGCGACCTCGGCAGCGGCTTTCGCGTGGCGGCGCTCGACCTCGAAATCCGCGGCGCGGGCACGCTGCTCGGCGGCGAGCAGAGCGGGCACATCGAAGCGCTCGGGTTCGAGATGTACATGAAGCTGCTCGAGCAGACCGTGCGCGAGCTGAAGGGCGAAGACCTCGAGGACGACGTCCGCGCCACCGTGAACCTGCGCGTCGACCTGCGGATTGCGCCCGACTACGTCCCGGACATGAACCAGCGGCTGATGCTCTACCGGAAAGTCGCGGCGGCGCGGCGCGACGACGAGATCGATCGCGTGCTCGAGGAGGCGGCGGATCGGTACGGGCCGCTGCCCGAGTCGGTCCTGAACCTGGCCGATTACGGGCGCATCCGCGTCATGGCGGATCGGCTCGGCATCGACACCATCGACCGCGAGGCGCGTACCGTCGTCATAAAGTTCAGACCGCAGGCGACGATCGATCCCGTGTGGCTCGTGTCGCTGGTGCGGCGGCGATCCGACCTCGCGCTCGTCCCGCCTGCGGCCCTCAAGCTGAACCTGGACGGCGCCGCCGCCGCGCCGAAGGCCGAGCGCACGCCCCATCGGCTCGAGCCGGCGGCGCCACGGCCGCCCGCCCGCCGCGGCCCCTCGAGGTACGCGCACGCGGCCCCGAGCTGGTGGATCGCCCGCGCGCGCGAAGCCGAAATCACGCCCGGCTTCTCGAAAGCCGAAATCCTCAAGCCCGCTCGCGACGATCCGCGCGCGCCGGGCGGCGTCTTCGAGCGGGTGGGCGGCCTGTTGAGTGAGATGCTCGATCAAGGATAAGATATTGGACCACAAGGGTTTGCTATGATCAAGATTTGCCGCCTGTTCGTCCCGCCGGCCGTGGTGATCGCAGTGCTCCTGGCGAGCTCGGCCGTGCGGGCCGAGGTCGTCGAGCAGATACTCGTCAAGGTGAACGGCGAAATTTTCACCAAGACGGACCTCGAGGCCCGGCAGGTCGCCACGCTTCGCCAGAAGAACCTGCAGGGCGAGCCGAGCGACGAGCAGCTGAAGAAGGAACTCGCGCAGATCACGCCGCAGATCCTCGTGGACGCGGTGGCCGAGATGCTGCTCATTCAACGCGCCAAGGAGCTGGGCTACAAGCTGACCGACGACCAGTTCAAGGTCGCCGTTGACAACATCAAGAAGGAATACAAGCTGGACACCGACGAGAAGTTCCAGGCGGCGCTCAAGCAGGAAAACATGACGATGGCCGATCTGCGACGGCAGTTCGAGCGGCAGATGCTCGTGCAGCGGGTCGAGCAGACCGAGATCTTCGGCAAGATCGCGATTTCCGAGGACGAAGCCCGCAAGTACTACGAGGAGCATCTCGCCGAGTTCACTACGCCCGCGACCGTCACGCTGCGCGAGATCCTCGTCGCCGTGCCGAACGACACCGGGCTGACCGTGGCGCAGGACGAGGCCGCGAAGGCCCGGGCCGACCAGATTCGCGCGCGCGCCGTCGCGGGCGACAACTTCATGACGCTCGCGGAGGATTCCTCCGACGCGCCTTCCCGGGCCAACGCCGGGCTGATCGGGCCGTTGAACCTGACCGACCTATCGCAGGACCTGCGGACCATCATCGAGCCGATGAAGGCGGGCGAGATCACGTCGGTCATCCGGACCAATCGCGGATACCAGATCTTCAAGATCGAGACCGTCACGCCCGCCGAGACCATGCCCTTCGAGCAGGCGCGCGAACAGATCAACGATCGTGTCTTCACGGGGAAGCGGAAGGACGAGCTCGACAAGTACCTCACGAAGCTGAAATCGGAGGCCATCATCGACTGGAAGAATGCCGATGTGCAGAAAGCCTACGAGGAGGGGATGGCCGCGCAGGCCAAGCCCGCCACTCCGTAGCGCCGCGTCCGCCAGTGCCTGACATGCCAGCCTCTTCCGGCACGCCTCAGTGGTACGCCATCTGGACTCGGTCGAGGCACGAGCAGACCGTCCGTGATCAGCTCGAGCGGAAGCAGGTGGACGCCTTCCTGCCGACGGTCACGCGCTGGAGCCGCTGGAAGGATCGCAAGAAGAAGATCGACTGGCCGCTCTTCCCCGGCTACTGTTTCGCCCGCTTCGACGCCGCCGACACGCTGCCGATTCTGAAGTGCACCGGCGTCGTCAGCATCGTGTCGTTCGAAGGCAAGCCGGCGCCCATCCCCGACTACGAGCTCGAGAGCATACGCGTCCTTATCGCCAGCGAGCTGCAATACGATCCGTGCCCGATGGTCCGGGAAGGGATGCTGGTGGAGGTCGTGCACGGCCCGCTGCGCAGTGTCGTGGGACGCCTGCTGCGCAAGGACACGCGCCGCGCCAGTCTCGTCCTGTCGGTGGATCTGATCGGCCAGGCGGTCAGCGTCGAGGTGGACGCAGCCGACTGCAAGCCGGTACCAGCCTCGCCGGCGTCGCCTGTGAGCTCGGGAAAAGGAACGCATGAAGATCGGCGCTGTCCGCCTGCCGTCCCCGTTTGCCATCGCCCCGATGGCCGGCATGACCGATTCGGCGTTCCGGCGTCTCGTCAAGCGGCATGGCGGCTGCGGGCTCGTCGTCACCGAGATGGTCAGCTCGGAGGGGCTGGTTCGCGGCATCGATCGCACGCTCGAGTACGCCGAGTACACCGACGAGGAACGGCCGGTCTCGATCCAGGTGTTCGGCGGCGACCCGCAGACCATGGCCGCCGCCGCCCAGATCGTCGAAGGCATGGGCGCGGACATCGTCGACGTGAACATGGGCTGTCCGGTGCCGAAAATCGCGAAGCACAATGCCGGCTGCAGCCTGATGCGGGAGCCCAGACAGGCGGCGGCCATCGTGTCGGCGATGGCGAAGACTGTCAGCATCCCGGTGACGGTCAAGATGCGCGCCGGCTGGAACGACACGCTGAAGAACGCACCGACCCTCGCCCGCATGGTCGAGGATGCGGGCGCCGCCGCGATCGCCGTCCATGGCCGGACCGCGGCCCAGAGCTATTCGGGATCGGCGGACTGGACTCTGGTCCACGAAATCGCGGAGGCGCTTGGCGTGCCGGTCTTCGGCAGCGGCGACTGTATCGACGCCGAGTCGGTGGTGGCGCGGTGGCGAAGCGGGGTCGAGGGCGTGCTGGTGGGCCGCGGCGTGCTCCGCAATCCGTGGATTCTCGCGCAGGCGTCCGATCTGGCGGCCGGACGCCCGCCGCGGGAGGTGACGAGGGCAGACCGGGGACGCTTTCTGCTCGAATACGTCGAGTTGCTGCGCCAGGAGCGCGTACACGAGCCGAGCGGATTTCGCCACCGCGCACCTGGCGCCGGCGAGGCGCCTGCCGCAGCGCCGCAAGCCATCGGTCACGATCGGTGGGTGGTCAACAAGGTGCGCGCGCTCGGGTCCTGGTACACCAAAGGCCTCGACAACGGGTCGCACCTGCGAAACGTCATCAACACGGCCGAATCCATTCAGGCGCTTCAGGACATCGTGGACACGTTCTTCCTGCGGCTGGTCGATACAGCCGGTCCGTGCCAGGCCGCCCTCTAGCCGCCTGGGCATCCCCGCCTGGCGCGAACCGCCGCAGCGTGACGCTTTGCTAGCGCAGGGTACGCAGCGCCGCCAGGTCCACCGGCTCGAAGTCGAATACCAGCGCGGCCGCGAGCGAATCAGAAAAGCGCGCACCGAGCGCCTCGTGTGCGGGATGCGCCAGATAATCCCGCAAGCCGGCCTCGTCATCGAAATTCAGCGTGACCAGGTACTCGACAGAGGTCGGCATCTGCGCGTCGTAGGCCGTGCCCAGCTTGACTCGCCGCCCGATGTAGGTTCCCCGAATGCTCGGGATATGGCGAAGGGCGTGCTCGAAGGCCGCAACAAGGCGCTCGCGTCCCTCGTCTGTCAGAGTCGCAAGAGGCTTGAGCAGGACGACGTGAGAATACACAGCCGTCACGCTCGGTTATTTGCCAGAACCGCCACGTCCACGTCCTGTGCCGCGACGCCGATCGTCTCGTCGTTGAGGTGGTGGAGGTCGGTTCTGACCTTGGGGCGATCGCCCACCGATATTCTGGTTCTCACGAAACCGCCGTGCCTTGCGCTCGCCGGATGCGTCCCGATCGCTCTTGTCGAGCGGTCGATCCTTCCCCGGTCGAGGCGCGCGATCCCGGCGCTTGAACCGTTGTTTCGGGTCCTTGTGGGTACCTCCGGGCCGCCAGTCGCGCGACCGTTTTATCCGAGGCAGTCTCGCGGCGAACCGCTCTTGTTCTGGCGAATCCCATAATTTGCCGCGCGCGAACCACTTGACCTCGACACTTGGGTTCGTCCGGCGGAGCTGGGCGACCGTTGGGAGCAGCTCTTCTCGGTCACGAGCCCGAAATGCTGTCGGCCCGTTGTCGATGAGAATGGTCCAGTATGCGTAACGTGGCGGCATTCAGCTGACCCGCTTTCTCTCCCAGCGCTTCAGTTTCTCCACAAGGGTCGTCCGCTTCATGTTCAGCAGCCGGGCCGCCCGCCCCTTATTGCCCTGCGTGCGCTCCAGCGAGCGCTCGATCAACTCGCGCTCGATGCTGTCGACGACCCGCTCCAGATCGACGCCTTCGTCCGGCAAGTGGATGATCGAGGCGAGCCGTGGCTCCTCGGCTGCCTGAATCTCGGTGGGCAGGTCCGCCGGCTCGATCTGCGAGCGGCCGCCGCTCAGCGCGAATGCCCGTTCGATGGCGTTCTCGAGCTGCCTGACATTTCCCGGCCAGCTGTAGGCCATCAGATGCCGCATCGCCCCCTGCGAGACGGTCACCGTCGCGCGCCCCGGAGCGGCGCCGCGCGACAGGCGCTCAAGGAAGTGCTGCACCAGCAGCGGAATGTCTTCCTTCCGTTCGCGCAGCGATGGCAGCGGCACCGGAATGACGTTCAGCCGGTAGAACAGATCCTCTCTGAACACGCCCTCGGCCACCATCTTCCGCAGGTCGCTGTTGGTGGCGGCGATGACGCGCACGTCGACCTTTGTCGTGTGCGGATCGCCGATCCGCTCGAACTCGCGCTCCTGGAGCACACGGAGCAGTTTGGTCTGGAGCGCCGTGCTCATCGTTCCCACTTCGTCGAGGAACAGCGTACCTTTGTGGGCCTGTTCCAGACGGCCCTGGCGGTTGCCGACGGCGCCGGTGAAGGCGCCGCGCACGTGACCGAACAGCTCGGCCTCGAGCAGCGATTCGGGGATTGCGCTGCAGTTGAGCGCGACGAACCGGAACATGCGGCGCGGGCTGTTGTGATGAATCGCGCGGGCGACGACCTCCTTTCCGGTCCCGGTGTCGCCCGTGATCAGGATCGTGCTGCTGGTGGGCGCGACCGTTTCGAGCAGCTGAAACAGGTGCCGCATCGCGCGGCTCTTGCCGATGACGCCTTCGAAGCGATACCGCTCTTCGAGCTGGGCGCGCAGATAGGCATTCTCCGACTTGAGCCGCCGCTGCTCGATCGCCGAATCGAGCGCATGCAGCAGCTCGTCGATCTGAAAGGGCTTGCTGACGAAATCCCACGCACCGCGCTTGATGGCGTCCACGGCATCCTTCGTCGTCCCGAAGCCGGTGACGACAATGGCGATGATGTCGGGATAGCGGGCGACGGCGGCTTCCACCAGCGCCGATCCGTCGATTCCTGGCAGACGCAGGTCGGCAACGACGATGTCGTAGGCGAAGTCGGCGAGCCGCTCGAGCGCCGCCTCGCCGGACTCGGAGGCGTCGACGGCGTAGCCGCGGTCGCGCAGTTGCTCCGCGACAGCCTCGCGCAGCGCCGCTTCATCGTCGACGAGGAGCAGGTGCTTGGTGGAATCGGCCATGTCGGCGAGCGCCAACATTTTGACACCGCCGCGGCGTTCAAACCAGCGTTTCCGCGCGCCATGGCCAAGGACCTCTGCAGGCGGCTTCGAGCCGCGCCGATATACGAAGGCGAAGGGGGAGCAGCCCGTGGAACGAAAAACGATTTCAATCATGAAGGCGTGTGAGTTGGTCGGGGTGAGCCGCCGCACGATCTACAACTGGCTCTCGAGCGGAAAGCTCGAGTACGTCAGGACCGCCGGCGGATCCGTTCGCATCTTCGTCGATACGCTGTGGCGCGATCCGCATGCTGCGGAGCGACCGGCCGTCGACGCCGTGTGGGAGGAGGGCCGCACCCGCGTGTCATGACGTCGGCCACGATACAATCGGACCGCGAGGAGTCTGATGGATGAATCCCCCGCCCTGCGACTCCTCTTTCACCGCCTGAACAACCATCTCGGCGTCATCGTCGCGCTCGCGGAACTTCTCGAAGCGAAGGCGAGCGACGACGCCGATCGGGCGCGCGCCACGCAAGTCGTCGGAGCGGCGTTCGACGCGTTGTCGACCATCAAAGAAATTCAGCGGGAAATTCACGCACCGCCACCCTCGTCTCGCAACACAGGATCGTAAATAGCCGGCTCCGTCGATGACGAATCGGTAATTTGATTCGTCAACATTTTGACGGAATCACGCCCGTCGGCCCGATCCGGCCGCGACCGGCCGGCTCCTCCCCGGAACAATTAAGTGCCACAACTACAGCACGTTGCGTGCTTCTGCACGTGTGCCGCATTGCCCGGCCTCAGCCACTGGTACTTCCGTTGCCTTGTAGGCCAGCGCCGGCCGTCGAAGAAACGGCCGCCAAGGCGGACGCCGCGAGCGCCGCAAGGAGATCACATGCAACCCGAGACCGTGGCTATCGACCAGAATCACCGAATCGTCGCCGGGTTGCCGTTCGTGGAGGCGCTCGCCCGCCGGATGGCGGCCTCGATGCCGAACTCCATCGACCTGGGCGATCTGGTGCAGGACGGCGTCCTCGGCTTGATCGACGCCGCGCACCGGTTCGACGAGGATCGCGGCATCAAGTTCGAGACCTTTGCCGAGCGCCGCGTGCGCGGCGCGATGATCGACGCGTTGCGGCGCGATGCATGGCCGCGTGGCGTTAGACGCCAGCGCCGGGAGCTCGAGGCGGCGCGCGAAGCGCTCCGCCGGGAGCTGGGCCATGAACCCTCGGTCGCCGATCTGGCTGCGCGCGTCGGCTCGGACGAAAAGCGGCTGAATCGCACCATCGTGCGGATCAACACCATCGAGTCGACGTCCCCGCTGGCCAGCGGCGATCATGTCGACGAAACGGCGCTGCCGGCCGCTCTCGTGCCGTCCGAGCCCGATGCGCCCGACGCCGCCTACGAGAAGCAGGAAATCCGCGAGCGCATCTGCGGCGCCATCGAGGCGCTGCCGTGGCGCGAGCGAAAGGTGATCAGCCTCTACTACTACGGCGAAGTCACGATGAAGCAGATTGGCGCCGAGATTGGCGTCAACGAATCGCGCGTGTCGCAGCTGCACGCCCGAGCCATCCGGCGTCTCCGTGAAGCCCTCGGGCAGCTGGGGCCGCAGCAGATGGCGGAAATGCGCAAGGCGCTGGTGGCGTTTGCGCCGAAGCCCCGTACGGCGAAAGCCGAGCCGTCCTCGCGGAAGGAGACGGCTGCATCGCCGGCGGTGGTGCTGCCTTACGCGGCGCGGCCGAAGCGCGTCGCGGCGCGCCCCGCCATCAAGGTGACCCGCGACCGCCGCGCCATGGCCGCGGCTCGCTGAGCGCCCGACGAGGGCACGTCAGTGGAGACAGTTGCGAACCGTGGCGAGCAGATCGCCCAGCCGGAATGGCTTGGCAAGCCACGCGCAGCCGGTCTCCCGCAGGAACTGCTCGGCGTCGGTGCCCGCGACGTCGCCCGTCACGAACACCACACGCCGCGCCAGGTCGGGCGCGGCGCCGGCCAGCGCCCGATAGAACGTCCGGCCGTCGACCTTCGGCATCTTCAGGTCGCAAATCACGAGATCGAATCGGCGCGCGCCCGTCTTGGTCAGCGCCTCTTCGCCGTCGGCCGCCCGATCGACGACGTACCCTGCTTCGCGCAGCACTTCGCTGACCGCCTCCGCCAGGGCGGCTTCGTCTTCGACGATCAGGACGGCAGCGCCGCTGGGAGCGACCGGCGCGGAACCGGACCGCGCGTGCGCGGCGCGTGTCTGCGGAAGCGCGGCGCCGCCAACCGGGAGCTCGACGAAGAACGACGCGCCGGAACCGGGGATCGACTGAAGACGGATGCGGCCGCCGTGCTCCTGAACGATCGCGTACGCCACCGTGAGGCCGAGGCCGGTGCCCTTGCCGACCTCCTTGGTCGTGAAGAACGGGTCGAAGATCCTCGGCTGCACGTCCTCCGCGATCCCGGGCCCATCGTCGTTGATCTCGATGACGACCGACTCGTGCGCCGCGTCGTGCCACGTGCGCACGACCAGCGCGCCCCGGCCGTGGGCGGACATCATCGCCTGTTCGGCGTTGATGATCAGATTGAGCAGCACCTGCTGCAGCTGGTAGCTGTCGGCGAACACCGGCGGCAGGCCCGCGGCAAGCCCGTCGACAATCGTGATGTTCGCGCGCCGGTGCTCGTACGACCGCAGGGCGAGCGTCTCGCGAGTCACCTCGTTGAGGTCGACCATCGCGCGGGTGGTCTGTTTGCGCGCAAAGGTCAGCAGGTTGCCGACGATGCGCGCCGCGCGCTCGGACTCGCTCAGAATCGCGCCGAGGCCCCGTCGCAGCGACGCGTCGAGGGTTCGGTTCTGCGACAGCCGTTCGGCCCAGGTGAGAATCGTGGCGAGCGGGTTGTTGAGCTCGTGCGCGACGCCCGAAATCGTCTGCCCGAGGGCCGCCATCTTCTCGGTCTGCAGCAGCTGCGCGTAGATGTCGCGGGTCTCGTCGTCGGCCTTCTTGCGATCGGTCACGTCGCGCACGATGCCTTCGAGGCGCACGCCCGACCGGCGCGCCTTCTCCGCGCGGGCGGTCAGCCGCACCCACATCGGCGTCTGGTCGGCGCGCCGCAGACGCAGCAGATAATCCGAAACCGAGCCGTCCACCGTCAGGCGGGTCAGCAGCGCCTCGCGCGCATTCGCGTCGACGAATCGGTCGGGATCGAAGGGCCGGACGTCGGCATCGCTCGTTTCACCGGCGTGGCCGAACATCAGTTTGAGATGCGCGTTTGCCGCCAGCGTGGAGGAGGCCCCGGGCCGGAGCGTTCCGATGTACACCCCCTCCTGAAGGCCATCGAACAGTCGCGCGAATGCCGCCGCGCGTCGTTCCACGGCGCGGGTCTACTTCGGCGGATCGGGAGTCGGCGTGTGCGTGTGCATCTGCGCGGATTGAGCCGCCCATTTCTGCTCGACGGCCGCCCGGATGTCGCGGACCGAGGCGCCCGACGAGTACATCTGCATGGCCTGCGTGGCGACGTCGAGGCACACGTTGCATTCCATGCCGTGAGGTTCCCACTCGGCGACGTCGCCGTTGGCCGACCGGGCTTTCACGAAGCAGTCCTCGTTGCCGCGGTGGCCGCTGCGCTCGCACCCGCAGAAACAGGGCACGTAGGTCAGGATCTCCGGGTGTTCCGCGGCGAACTTGTAGGCGGCCGTGATGACCTCCGGCGATCGTCCGAGGGGGTATCCGGGCAGCTGGAGCGGCGGGTACTCCTTCTGGGGATGCGGCTTGAGAGCTGCCGCCGGCACTGCGTCCGGTCTGGCCGCCGCCGGTGCGGCGGCTGGTACCGATGCCGGCGATCCAGGCGCCGCTGGTGTCGCGGCGGGCTGATCCGCCCGGTCGTTCTGCATGAGCACGAAGGCCGCGATCGCGACGACCGCCACGGCGGCCATGGCGACTGCTGCGATCGTCCGGCTCCGCGGTCGGGGATCGGGCTCCGGGCCTGACGGCGGCTGGGGACGTTTTCGAGACGGCTTGGACATGAAGAACCCATTCTACCGCGTGTGCCGGCGCAGCCGGCCGCGCCGGGAGCGCAGTCGATGAATGTGATGGGCCGCCAAGACCGGCCGCTTCTGGCCGGCCTCGTCGTCGCGCTCCTGGTCGTGTTCTCGGGCCAGGTGCGCGAGCTGCTGGATCTCGCGCGAGACGTCGAGCAGCACTCCGGGGTCGCGCTCCTGCTGCCCCTCATTATCCTCACCGTGGTCTTCCTCTTCCACCTCCAGGGCAAGCGTCAGGAGGCGCGGGGTCAAGCCGCAGCCGCCGACGCCGAGCGCCGCGAAGCCGAGACCCGGGCGAACGAACTGGAAGGGCTGGTCGCGTTCGGACAGGCGCTGGCCAGGTCGCTCGACGTCACGGCCATTCGGGACGTCGTGCTCCAGCACGTCGAAGGGCTGACCGGCACCAAGCAGACCTGGGTCGTGCTGGCCGGCCGCGACGCGTGGCAGGTGCTGGTTGACCCGCGCCGGCCGGGCGCGGGCCTCGGGACCCGCTTCGACATGCCACCGCGGCTGCTCGAAGTCGCGACGGGCGATGCGTGGCGCGACGGTCAGGCGATTGCCGCCGGCGGCATTTCGTGGTGGCCGATGGGGGCCGGCGGAGAGTTGGTCGGGTTCCTCGGCCTTTCCGAAGCGGGCGCCCGTACCGGATCGCAGGAGCGCGTCGTGATCACGGCGGCGACGCTGCTGGGCATTTCGCTCCAGACCGCCCGTCTGTTCGAGCACGAACGTGAATCGGCGCTGAAAGACGGCCTCACCGGCTGCTTCAATCGCACGCACGCGCTCGAACGGATCGAGGTCGAGCTGCGGCGCGCGCGGCGGACGGGCATGCCGCTCTCGCTCATCATGTTCGATATCGATGGATTCAAGGCCTTCAACGACGAACACGGCCACCTGTGCGGCGACGCCGTGCTCGCTGCAGTCGGACAGAGGATGGGCGAGTTGCTCCGGGTCAGCGATCTCAAATGCCGGTACGGCGGCGAGGAGTTCCTCGTCCTGCTGCCGGACACCCCGGTCGAGGGCGCGTACCAGGTCGCGGACATGCTGCGACGCGAGATCGCGCAGCGGCCCATCGCCTGGTCGGCCGACGTCGTGAACATCACCGCGAGCTTCGGCGTCGCTGCGTCCGACGCCGTCGAGACGGACGTCAGCGCGTTCATCGGGCGCGCCGATTCGGCCCTCTACCACGCGAAACAACTCGGCCGGAACCGTGTCTGCCTGACGCACGAACACGCGGCGTAGCGGGCCGCCGGCCCGCGCTGCTGTTCATCGGTCCCGCGAAGTCGCCGGTCTGGTCGGTTGAGTGGCGGCATCGTCGCCCGGACGGGCAAGGGAGAGGTGTCGACGCCGAGCGCGCGAGCGGGCTGGGGCAAACCGCTTCGCATCGCCGGCGTCGACGCGCAGGCCTCAGACGGCGGTTCTTCCGCTGATCAGTCGCACCAGGAACAGGATGATCGCGACGACCAGCAGCACGTAGATGAAGTTTCCCAGCGTGTACCCGCTCACGATCCCGAGCAGCCACAGCACGATCAGAATGATCGCAATCGTTTCCAACATGGGTGCCTCCAGTCCTCGAACGCGGGAGGGCTGCAACCGGGATGCCACGCGTCGGGCCCGCCGGCGCCTGTTGGGCCCGGCCGAGCTCGGTCTATCGATGAGCTCCTCGCCGAACGGCTCGGCTCACAGCGCGCCGCCCCGAGCGGTCCGCTCGCCGTGGGCAGGGCCCAGTGCGAAGGTCATCGTGCCTTCGACGACGACACTGCCACCGACGCGGGCGATGCCTTGGAGGCGTCCCATGCGGCTCCGCAGACGAAGCACGGTCGCCTCGATCTCCACCACGTCGCCCGGCCGCACCGGCCGGCGGTAGCGCACCCGCTCGATCCCGGCGAAGAACGGGAGGCGCTGACGGTTCTCGGGCTTCGCCAGGATCATGATCGCGCCGACCTGCGCGACGGCTTCGGTCAGGATCGTCGGGGGCAGGACGCGGGCGCCGTCCGCCGACAGCGAGAGATAGCGCTCGTTGAGCGACACGTTCTTGATGCCGACGATCCGCTTGTCGACCTCGAGCTCGGTGATGCGATCGACCAGCAAGAACGGATAGCGGTGCGGCAGGATGCGTTCGATCGCCGCGTAATCGAGCGGCAGGGTCAGTCCGAGTTCCATCAGGGAACGTCAATTATACTGTCTCCTCTCACTGGTCAATCGTGTCCGACACCTCCACCCCCCCATCGATCGACGCTCGCGTGACGGCCATCGAGGCGCTGTCCACGCTGTTCGCGCTCGGGCGCGAGGTGACCTCGGTCCTCGACCTCGAGGATCTGCTGCAGAGAATTCCGCAGCTCATCGCGCGCCTGACGAAATTTCAGGCATTCGCCGCGTACCTGCTCGATGAGAGCGGCGAGACGCTGACCATCGCGTACTCGATCGGCTATCCGGACAGCGCGCGCACGCGGCACGTCAAAGTGGGGCAGGGGCTGGTCGGCGCCGCGGTGGCGGAAGGGCACCCGCTGCTCGTGAACGACGTCCGCGCCGACCCCCGCTACGTCGAAGCGGTTCCGGGATCGCAGGCGGAGCTCGTCGTGCCGCTGCGGCGGAAGGGAAGAGTCATCGGCGCGCTGAACCTGCTCAGCGACACGGCGGGGCAGTTCACCGAGACCGACGAAGCGGTGCTGCGCCAGTTCGCGGCGCACGTGGCGGTCGCCATCGAGAACGCGCGGCTGTTCGAGCGCGAGCGCCGGTACGCGGACACCCTCGAGGTGCTCGCCGAGATTTCGCGCGAAGTCGCGGCGATTCTCGACTTGGACGAGCTGCTGGCGCGCCTGGCGACCCTCACCCGCCGCGTCATCGACTACCGCACGTTCGGCATCATCCTGGTCGACGAGAACACCAGCGAGCTGGTGATGAAGACGGCGGTGCGCTACGGGGAGCGGCTGGAGTGGCCCCGCGTCACGATCGGCATGGGGCTCGTCGGCTATGCCGCGCTGCACAAGGAGCCGGTGCTCGTGCCGGACGTCTCGGTCGACCCGCGCTACATCGAGGTCGTGCCCGACGTCCGATCGGAGCTGGTGATTCCGCTGCTCGTCAAGGACCGGTGCATCGGCGTGTTCGACCTCGAGAGTCCCGAGCTGGACGCGTTCGACCAGAACGACGTCGAGGTGCTGGCGCTGCTCGCCAGCCAGGCGGCGGTCGCGATCGAGAACGCGCGGCTCTACCAGACGATTCGCCACAACGAGGTGCGCCTGGAGAAGGAGCTTCGCTTCGCGCAGCGCGTGCAGGCGGCGCTCCTGCCGGTCGAGCTGCCGAAGCGCATGCGGGGCGTCGACCTGGCCGCCCGGTTCACCCCGGCGCGGGAGCTCGGCGGCGACCTCTACGACTTCCTGTCGCCCGAGCCGAACAGCCTGATCGTCGCGGTCGGCGACGTCTCGGGAAAGGGCGTCCCGGCGGCGCTCTACAGCGCGTTTGTCGGCGAGCTGGTGCGATCGCGAACCTTCCGCCGGCGCTTCACCCCCGACCGATCGAGTCCGGCGGGCGTGCTGGCGTCGATGAACACGATTCTCCACGAGCGGCAGCTCGAGGAGTACTACTGCACGCTGACCTACGCGGTGTTCGACTTGAAGCGGCGCACGATGTCGATGGCCAACTCCGGGCTGCCGTACCCGATTCGCGCGGCCGGCGCGACCGTCGCGCAGGTCGAGTTGCCGGGCGTGCCGCTGGGATCGTTCGCCGGGTCGTCATACGACGAGGTGACGTTCGACCTCACGGCCGGAGACCTCTTCGTGTTCTGCACAGACGGCGTCCACGAGGCGCGCGACTCGCACGGGCGGGAATTCGGGCACCAGCGGCTGCTCGAGGTCGTGGCCGCGCACCGGGCGTTCGCGTCGCGCGAGATCATCGACGCGATCTTCGAGGCGCTGCACCAGTTCCGGGCCGACGCGGCGCCAGTCGACGACATGACAGCCGTCGTCGTCAGAATCACGGTCTGACGGCAATCACGATCGACACGTTGCAGGACCGGAGCGCAGGCCCTGCGGCGACGTGACATCGCCCCGGCGCTGTGACTGTCAAGTGTGAATCTGGAAGGCGGCCGCGCCGAACCGGTGAGACAACCGACGGAATGCGGCGATGCCAGCGCCTGCCTGAGTTACGCATTCCGGTGATTCGACGCGACCGCTCCGGATCGCATCAAATCGCGTGCCCGCGATCGGTGCCCGAAAACCCTTGAGAAACGGCGCGCGGCGCCGGCGACGTCCTGAGTCGGCGACGCGGTTCTCCACCACGGAGGACAAGCCGCGTCGCCGGACGCGCTCTACAACCGTGATTCGATCCGGCGGTCCGGCACGAGCCACATCAGCGCGACGAGGACGTAGAGGGCATCGGAGACCCGCTGCTCGACGAAGGCGGCGGGAATGGCCATCGCATAGCAGACGAGCGACACCTTGCCTTTGATGTCGCGTCCCATCGCGTCGGCCAGACGGGTGTTGGACGGGTGCCGCGCGATGAGGTACGCGAGGATGTTGTACGCGATCCCCGAGAGCAGCAGCACGGCCCCGTACACGGCCGTCGGCAGCGGCGCGAAGTGGTTCTCGCCCATCCACCCGGTGACGAACGGCACGAGCGACAACCAGAAGAGCAGGTGGAGGTTCGCCCACAGGATGGCGCCGTCCACCTTGTGCGTGACCTGAAGCATGTGGTGGTGGTTGTTCCAGTAGATGCCGAGAAAGACGAAGCTCAGGACGTAGGTCAGGAACGGCGGCGCCACGGGACCGAGCGCCCGCCAGTCGGTGCCCACCGGCGGCTTCAGCTCGAGCACCATGATGGTGATCAGGATGGCGACCACCCCGTCGCTGAATGCTTCCAGACGACCTTTATCCACGTGAACCCGCGCTCGCCGACGCTGCCGATCGATGCCGACAGCCGCCGACCGTCAATACATCTCCAGATACCGCTCGACTTCCCACGGCGACACGTGCTTGATGTAGTCGAGCCACTCCTCGCGTTTCGCCGCGACAAAATGATCGAACAGGTGATCGCCGAGCAACTCGCGCATCAGATCGTCCTTCTCGAGCTCGTCGAGCGCCTCGTTCAGACTGCCCGGGAGCTCGTCGATCCGCAGGTGCCGCCGCTCCCGATGGCTCATGGCGAAGATGTTCTTGTTGACCGGCGGTCCCGGGTCGATCCGGCGGTCGATGCCGTCGAGGCCCGATCGCAGCATCGCCGCGAGCGCCAGATAAGGATTGCACGCCGGGTCCGGCATCCGCAGCTCGATGCGGGTGGCCCGTCCCCTCGCGGCGGGTACGCGGACGAGCGGACTCCGGTTCTTCTCAGACCACGCGATGTTGGTCGGCGCCTCGTAGCCCGGCACGAGCCGCTTGTAGGAGTTCACGAGCGGATTGGTGATCGCGCAGAACCCCTTGGCGTGCCGGAGGACGCCGCCGATGTAGTTCAGGCATACCTGGCTCAGCTGCCGCGGCGCCTTGGAATCGTAGAAGACGTTCGTGCCGTTTGCGAACAGCGACATGTGGGTGTGCATGCCGGAGCCGTTCATGCCGTAGATCGGCTTCGGCATGAAGGTGGCGTGCAGGCCGTGGCGGATCGCCACGTTCTTCACCATGAACCGGAACGTGCTGATGTTGTCCGCCGTGGTCAGCACGTCGTCGTACCGGAAGTCGATTTCGTGCTGGCCCGGCGCGACCTCGTGATGGGCGGCTTCCACGTGAAAGCCCATCGCCTCGAGCGCCAACACGATTTCACGCCGGACGTCTTCGCCCATGTCGACCGGACTGAGGTCGAAATAGCCCGCCGCGTCATGCGTTTCAGTCGTGGGGATGCCGTTCTTCGTCTGGAACAGGAAGAACTCGGCCTCCGGCCCCGCCTTCATCGCATACCCGCGCGCCGCCGCCATGGCGATGACCTTCTTGAGCGTCGTCCGCGGGCACCCGACAAACGGCGCGCCCTCGGGCGTGTGGATGTCGCAGATCATCCGCCCGACCTTCTCGCCCGACGGCCCCGCCCAGGGGAACACGCGGAACGTCGAGAGATCGGGCCGGAGGTACATGTCGGATTCCTCGATGCGGACGAAGCCCTCGATTGACGAGCCGTCGAACATGATCCTGCCGTTGACCGCGTCTTCGAACTGGCGGTCGGGAATCTCGACGTTCTTGATCGTGCCGAGCACGTCGGTGAACTGCAGGCGCATGAACTTGACGCGGTCGCGCTCGACGCGCTCCAGAACCTGCGCCTTGAGGTCGCCGGTGCGGGCGTGCGTTTTGGCCATCGACACCGATTTTAGTGGGAGACGCGCCGCGGGGCGACGCGGCCGGCGGCCGCGTCGCGGTGACGCGCCACGCGCCTGCTACATGCCGGCGGCACCCGCCCGGCGGGCGTCTGCCTGGCCGGGTGCGGCGGCCACGACCGCGGCGAACTGCGCCGCGATGATGGCGGCGAGCGCCGGCACGGCGTCCGAGGCTTCGGCGCCGTCCCGGACTTCGGCCGACAGCACGCCGATGCAGCCGTCGGCCGAGAACACCGGCGCCACGAGCGCGCCCCTGGAGAGGCCGGGACGCGACCTCACGATCTGCAGCGTGCCGGACCGGTAGGCCGCCGCCGCGGCGTTGGCGGCGCTGCTCGGCACGGCGCGAATCCGCGAAATGGTTTCCGGCGGATACCCATGGGCCAGCGCCGGCAGCAACTCGCTGCCCGCGTCGTTCGCCAGCCAGAGGATCATGCCGGTTGCATCGAGCAGCTCCGCGGCGCGACCGAGCAGCGTCCTGAGCTCGTCGGGATCGCTCACGCGGCCGATGTCGGTGCAGAGCGCGGCCACCGACGTCAGCACCTCCAGCGTTCGCGGCAAGGCCGGCTGCGCGGGCTGAATCGGCTGCGCGGGTGTCGCGGGCGGCGGCCCGTCGTCGACCGGCGGCGCGATAGGCCTCATCGGAAAGTCGTCGTCCGGCAGGGCGGAGGTTGCCGCCGCCGAGGGCTCAGTCGCCGGCAGGACGACCGCTTCGCGGGCTGAACCTCGCCCGGAACCCGCGGCCAGCCCGATAATCGTCAGGAGCATCAACGCAGCCGTCCCGCCCGCCGCGGCGACCTCCCGGGTCCGGCGCGCGACCTCGAGCCGCTCGAACGCCGTCCGCTCTTCGGTCCTCGCTTTGTCGACGGCCTGGGCCGCGGTCACCGCGGCTTCGCCGGCCTCCGTGAAAATGATGTCCGCCGCCATCAGCTGGGCGCCCGAGTTGAGGTAGCCGCGGACGCGGCGATCGAGCTCGCCGAAATTGTCGGCCGCCATCTGGCCGTCGGCGATTGCGGCTCTGGCGGCGACGCTCCCGGCCGAGTGCTGGAGCGCGGCCAGGGCACCGCCGACCGTCTGCGACAGCGCATCGACCTTCGGCATCCAGTAGTCCGTTCCCTGACCGACGGCGACGTAGGCCTGCTGCGCCGCGCGGAGGTCGGCGAGTACGCCGGCGGTCTCGCGGGCACGGCCGTCGAAGTCGCGCAGGGCGCCGCGGGTGACAGCCAGTTGTTTTTCGGAAGAGACGATGAAGACGGCGGAGGCGGCGAGAGCGATCGCGCACAGGGCAGCGAAAGCGATGCGCATCGCACCGCAGGGTATCATGATTTCCGCGCGCTGCTCGCGCCGAATCCTGTCGCGCCGCGCTATGTGCCGGCGGACTTCGGTCGAAGGATGACGTAAGTAGGGAGACCGACGGCGTCGAACCGCTGCATGATCTCCCTGGCGGGCGATTGATCGGGTTGCTCGGCCTGGAACTTGATCTTCACGTATCCCGCAAGCGCCGCCTTCACCCCGGGGCTCGCGAGCGTGGTCTGGTCCATGGTGAGGCAGTTCTTGCACCACGTCGCCCACATGTCGATCAGTACGGGCTTGCCCTCGCGTTCGGCGGTGGCGAGGCCTTCGCCGAGCGAGGGATGCCACCCTTCCTTGATTTTTTCCTGCACGCTCGACGCCACCGCCCCTGCGTCGACCCAGCGGCTCGACATCAGCTCGTACGCGAGATAACCGTAGTAGGCGGCGGTCGCGAGAATGAGGACCCCCATCGCCTGCTTCACGCGCACCATCCACGCCCCCGGCTTCGGCAGCGCGGCCAGGCCCGCGCCGGCGATCGGCCACGGCACCGCCATGCCGATGCCGAGGAAGAACGGCAGCGCCAGGGCGACCCGCGTTCCGGTCGCGTACAGGCTGCTCGAGAACAACACGACCTGGATGACGACCGGCGCCACGCAGGCACCCGCCAGGAGCGCCGCGACCGCGCCCATGCCGAACGCCAGAACCACCGTGCCGCGGCTCTTGCCGTCGGCGCGGAAGCCGCTCGAGAATCGCGAGAAGTCGATCGCCAGCACGTCGAACATCGCCAGTCCGAGGACGACGAACAGCACGGCGATCGCGACGTTGAACCATGGCGACGAGTTGATCGTGCCGAAGGTACCCGCCGTCAGGATGACGATCACGCCGAGGATGCCGTAGACGAGCGCCATGGCCGCGCCGTAGACGCTGCCGAGCAGGAATCCCCGGCCCCGCGATCCCGCCTGGGTGCCGGCCCCGATGATCGCCAGGTTGATCGGTATCATCGGCAGCACGCACGGCGTGAGGTTCAAGGCGAGGCCGCCGAGAAAGACGATGAGCAGAATCGCGAGCGGCCCGCGCCCCTCGAACCATCCGCGCTCTTTCACGCCCGTTTCCGCGTTGCGCACGAATCTCAGGAACTCGTCGGTTCCGAGATAGCCCCCGGTCGGCGTCGTGGACACCTCGAAGCGATCGAGCGCGGTCAACGCATCGGCGTCCGAGGCGATCGGAGTCGCCGCCGGGCGTCGGAGGGCGGCCGCCCCCGAGGCCGCCGGCGCTTCGCCGTGCCCGAAGTCGATGGCCGCGAACAGATCCCGGTGGCGCGGAGCGCCGGCTGCCCCTGCCGGCGGCACGACGTCCAGAATCCACTCGGCGGCGGCGGTGGCGGGCGCGTAGCACACCTGGGCATCGCACGCCTGATAGCGCAGGCGCACCGGAACTTTGACCTCGCCCGGCGCGACCGTGCCCGCAATCGTCAACTCGGCGCCGATGGTGAACGCCCGCTCGAACACCGCGAGCGGCTGATCGGATCCGGCAGAGGCGAGATCGCTCGACGGCGGATACACGATCTCGCGCACCGTGACGCCGGCCGGCGCCTCGACGCTCAGCTCGGTCGGGATGAGTGAGGGGTCGCGCGGCCTGTTCGACTGGACGTGCAGCCCTTCGGGCAGACTGACCTGGAGCGCCACGCGGGCACGGTCGCCGGCCGGGACGGCGGCACGTTCGACGACGGCGGCCACGTCGGCCCTGGGACGAACGAACTGGGCGGCGGCGAGGGCCGGCGCCGTCAGGACCAGGGCAAGCGAGACGAGGAGGTGCCGGCTGGTCATGCCCGCATGAAGTCCAGGGCTACTTCAGCTCCTTGAGGGGGATGGCGCCGGTCGGCAGCGGCAGCGCACTCGGATCCACCGCGCCCTTCACCGGCGGCAGATCCTGGAACATGAAATCCCATTTCCAGCGCTCCGACGGATTGGAGGCCTGCAGCCAGTGCTGCGCGGCCATCACGCGCCCGAAGACCAGCGCGGGGAGTTGCGACAGTTCCGGTCGATCGGCGTGGCGGGTCGCAATGTCGCTCCGGATCTGCGCGGGCGCGGTGTACTCGCACGACATTCCCAGAGCCGTGGCGATGTTGACGAGGATCTGCCAGTCCTCCATGGCGTCGCCCGGCGTCCTCATCGCGCGGGTCGCGCCCTGCAGCCGCCCGGCCTCGTTCGTGTAGGCGGCTTCCTTTTCGACGAACGCCGCACCGGGGAGGACGAAGTCCGCGGCGGCGGCGAGCGGCGTCATGAGCACGCCCTGGACGGCGAGCAGCGGGAGCAGGCCGCGCGATCTCGCGTCCAGAATCCACGAGGTGTCGCCGATCGATCCGTCCGGACCCGGATCGAACACGTAGAGCGCCGAGACGCGGCCGGCGGCGACGGCGTCCTTGAGCGCGCCGAGATCCGGTTCGGCGACCGGGTCGGCCGGCTCGCCCGGCACGAGGCCGAACAGCCGCGCGCCGTTCACGTTGGGCGCATCCACGGCCGGCACCCTGAACCTGGCGCGCTCGGGCTGCGCTTTCGGCCGGTGCCGCCAGCTGACCGAGACGGCCGCGGCGCTGCCGATCAGCTCGTCCGCAATCCGGCGGAACAGGAACAGCTCTTCGTGCGAGGCGTGGGCCGAGAGCAGAAAGCGCACGCTGTCGGGATTCTGCCTGCCCGCCGCCGTCAGCCGATCGCAGAGCCCGGCGGTGACCTCGCGCCACGACACCGGTTCCTGCGTGCCCTGTCGGGTCCGCGCGAGCGGACGCTGGAGCCGGTCGTCGCCTTCGATCCAGTGATAGTCGAAGCGGCCGATGTCGCACATCCAGTAGCCGTTCACCTCCGGATTCAGGCGCGGCGTGAAGCGGATCAGGCGCGAGCCCTTCGCCCATTCCGGTTTGGCCTTGAGCCAGGCGGTCGTGCTGCAGCCCTTCGCGCACAGCGTGCAAATGGTATCGACGGCGTTCGGGTTGTCCCACGGACGCGACTTGAAGCGGTAGTCCCTCGTGGTAATCGCGCCGACCGGGCAGACGTCCATCAGGTTGCCCGACAGCAGCGAGTGGACGCCCTCCTCGCGGAAGGTCGCGATCTCGCTGCCGTACCCGCGGTCGATGATGTTGATTTGCGCGTCGCTGTCGACCTCGCGCATGAACCGCACGCACCGCGTGCAGAGGATGCAGCGCTGCCGGTTCAGCATCAGGGTCGGACCGAAATCGACGTCGCCCCTGACACCCTCGCCGTCGAACACGCGGCGCGGAAAATCCATCCGGCTCTGATCCGGACCGAACGTGTAGGAGAAGTCCTGCAGGGGACACTCGCCGCCCTTGTCGCACACCGGGCAGTCGAGCGGGTGGTTGACGAGCAGGAACTCGAAGACGCCGGCGCGCGCGTCGATCACGTCCTGCGATCGGGTGCTCACCACCATGCCGTCGGCGCAGACGGCCGAGCACGACGTCTGCAGCTTCGGCATCTTCTCGATCTTCACGACGCAGACTCGGCAGGAGCCGTCGATGCCGATGCCGGGGTGATAGCAGTAGTAGGGGACGGTAATGCCGCTCTCGATCGCGGCCTGCAGCACGGTCTTGCCCTTCTCGACCGTGACCGATCGGCCGTCGATCGTCAGCGTGACGGTGTCCATGCGGATCGATCATACCCCATGAAAACGGGGTTCCGACACGGGCCACGCGCCCCGAGAGGAGCCACCACGCCGACGGTCGGGCTGCGCCGTGTCAGTTCTTCACGAACTCCACCAGCGTGCCGTCGTCGCGATTGATGTCGACGCTGCGCACCGGGCCGGCGAGCGGGATCGGCACGTCGACAATCCGGTCGCCCACCGGCACGACGACCTGGGTTTCCTGCCGATCGGCGGAGGTGATCGTCACCGTCAGCGGAAAATCGAAGACTTCGCCGAGCTGCTCGACGTGAATCACGGCGCGCGCGCCGCCGGCGCCCTGCTCGATCCGGGACGAGACCTTCGCGCGCGGCAGCGTCGACCCGTCGATCCACTGATTGAAGAACCGGGCGAGCGGCCGCCCGCTCACCGACTCCATCGCGGCGCGGAATTCCTCGGCGCCCGTCTTCTTGAAGCGCGACGCGGCGTAGAACCGGCGCACCCCGGTGAAGAACGCGTCGTCGCCGACGAGCCGCCGCAGCATGTGCAGCACCGCCGCCGACTTGTTGTAGACCAGCGCCCGGAAGATGCGGCTGTCGCCGCGGACGTGTCCCAGCCGATAGCCCAGACGAATCGGGCCCTGATCGGACTGCTGCATCGCCCAGCGCTTGAATTGGCGAAGGACGCCGGTGAAGGTCTCCTCGCCGCGGTGGTGCTGCGCATAGAGCGCCGCGAAGTACTGCGCGAAGCCCTCGCTGATCCACTGCTCGTGGTAGTTGCGCCAGCCGACCGCCTGCCCCCACCACTGGTGCGCGATCTCGTGCGCGAGGAAGAACTCGGGAAAATCGTCGAACGACGCCGGATCGTTCCGCCACACGAACGGCGTGTTCGGCAGCGGCTGGTTGAGCGCGGCGAAAAATCCCGGGCTGTGGCCGCCCGGCAGATCGCTCTCGAGCAGCGCCAGCGTGAAAGCGGGGTACGGCGCCTCGCCGATGAGCGAGTCGTAGAACCGGAGGATCTCGGCCGCGCGCTCGGCCAGCTCCCGTGCGGGCCGGACCTGGCGCGGGTTGGCCTGCACGGTAAGAGTCAGCGTCCCTCCGTCGTCCAGCGTCACCGTCGTCGGATCGAGACGCGTGAAGCGGCTGACGACGAACGCGAGATAGCGCAGCGGCTGGGACGTCGTGAACAGATACGTCTTGCGGGACTGGCCCCCCTCGCGGCCGGTAGTAGCCATCGGGAACCCGGCGTCCAGCGTGCCGCTGGCGACACAGTCGTAATTGGAGGGGACGGTGATGCGGATGCTCGCGGTCGCGTAGTCGGTGATCGGCGCCTGCGGATACCAGTAGCTGCGACTGCTGAACAGATAGCTGCGCTCCGGCTGGAACGCCGGCATCCCATCGTCGGGGGCAATGCCCTGGGGCGCGCGCGGCGCCCCCTGCACCGCCTCGGCGTCTTCCCGCTGCGGTTCGAGCCGGCCCGCGTACGCGACGGTGAGCAGCAGGTCGTCGTCTCGCAGCAGGGTCGAAGGCAGGTTGATGATAATCGTGTTCTGGTTGTGGATGCGGAGCCCGGGCAGCCGGCCGAACAGGTCGCTGCCGATCGACTGGACGACCAGCGGTTCGGCCAGCCGCAGCGTGATCGAGTTGAGCGAGGTCGCCAGGACCCGGAGCTGGAGGCGGACGCGCCCCTCGATCCACAGGCGATCGGGCGTCAGCGACACGTCGACGTCGTAGCCGAGCACGTCGTAGCTGGCGAGGTCGTCCTCGTTGTAGGCGGAGCCGAACCGGGCACGGTTCGCCTCTGAGGCATAGACCGAGATGTTGTGGCGCCGCTTGCGATCGAAAAAGGAGATGTCCTCGGGCTCGTTGCCCGACCGCACGTAGGTCAGCGTGTCGTACCGCGGCGTGCGAATTTCGGCGAGGAAGTCGCCGGGGGCCGGCAGAATCGACCAGAGCTCGCGGCTCAGATCGCTCATGTCCACCGAATAGGATTTCGACACCTCCTCGCGAAAGACCTCCTCGGCGCGACGGATGTCTCGCGAGTCGACCGGCCGCGGCTCGAGCCGGTCGAGATCCACGAGCGCGGCGACGTCCTGCGGATTCATCCGCAGGTAGGCGGCGTCGAACCGCGTCTGGAGCGTGGCGGCACCGCAGAAGATCTTCAGCTGCCCCTTTTCGATCTCCGGCGTCGGCTCGAACCTGACATCGCCGCGGCCGAGCAGCAGCACGCCGGTCGGACCCTCGGCGCTGTCCACCACGAAGAGCGATCCCTCGGCGAGAACGAGATCGAGGTCTTCGACGGCAATCTTCAGATCCCGGGCCTCGAACTGCTTCATGGGATCGAGCGACAGGCGATACAGGTTCTGGACCGGCGTGAGCCGCTGCTGGGCGGCGATGCGCCAACTGTCGTCGGCCGCCGACCCGCCGGCGCGCTTGACGTCGAGCCGCCACGATTCGCTGCGCGCCCGCGCCGCGAACTCGATAAACACGTCCAACGACAGCCGGTACCCGTCGCCCGGCAGGGTGCCCCGGAGCGGCTCGCGATCGCGTTCGCGCACCACAGCGCGCGTCACGCCCGCCGGAAACTCTGAGCGCGCGAACTCATCGGCCTCCGCGCGGTCTGCCCTCTCCGTCAGCAGGTCGACGTACTCGTCGGGCCGGCCGCTCTGCGCCACCTGCTCGAGACGCTGCAGGAGCGCGCCGACGCCGTCGCCTTCGGCGGGGCTCTGTGGCGCCGCGGCGCCGCCACGGCCGTTCAGGGCCGCGACGAGCGCCACCGCCAACGCGAGACCGAACACCCGGGTCTTCACTCTGCCATCGCCTTCAGGTCTGGCGCGACCTCGTCAGATTATCCCCAATTCCCGGCCCACCCGGGCAAAGGCGTCGAGCGCCATCTGCAGTTCCTCGCGACGATGCGTGGCGGTCACAATCGTGCGCACGCGCGCCTTGTCGCGCGGTACGGTCGGGAAACCGATGCCTTGCGCGAACACCCCCTGGGCGAACAGGCGATCCGAGAGCGCCATCGCCAGCGCCCCGTCCCCGACGATGACCGGCGTGATCGGGCTCTCGCTCGACCCGGTATCGAACCCGAGCGCCTGCAGCCCGCCCTTGAAGAATCGCGTGTTCTCCCACAGCCGATCGATGATCTGCGGCTCCTCGAGCAGCACGTCGATGGCCGCGATGCACGCGGCCGCCACGGCCGGAGGATGCGACGTCGAAAAGAGAAACGGCCGGGCGCGGTGACACAGATAGTCGATGAGTGCCCGGGACCCCGCCACGTAGCCGCCGAGCACGCCGATCGCCTTCGACAAGGTTCCAACCTGGATGTCCACCCGCCCGTGCACGTTGAAATGGTCGACCGTGCCGCGTCCGTTTTTGCCGAACACCCCGCTCGCGTGCGCGTCGTCCACCATCATGATGCATCCGAATTCCTCCGCCAGCGCGCAGAGATCGGGCAGCGGCCCGAGGTCGCCGTCCATGCTGAACACGCCGTCGGTGATGAGCAGTTTGCGCTGTGAGGCGGGCAGAGCCCGCAGGATTGTCCGCGCGGCATCGGTGTCCCGGTGCGGGAACACCTTGATGACGGCACGGCTGAGGCGGCAGCCGTCGATGATGCTCGCGTGGTTCAGCTCGTCGGAAACGACGACATCGTCCCTGCCGAGCACGGCCGAGACCGTGCCCGCGTTCGCCGTGAAGCCGCTCTGAAAGACGACCACGGCTTCGGTCTGTTTGAACGCCGCAAGCTTCCGCTCGAGCTCCATGTGGATTTCGAACGTGCCCGCGATCGGACGGACCGACCCGGTTCCGACGCCGAACCGTGCCATCGCGTCGAGCGCGCGCTCCCGCAGCCGCCGGTGCGTGGTCAGACCGAGATAGTTGTTCGAGGAGAGGTTGACCACGCGCTGGTGATCGACGGTCGTCGTCGCCTGTTGGGCGTCGGACAGGATTCGGAGCGATCGATACAGGCCCTGGGCTCTCAGCTCGTCCAGTTCAGCCGACAGAAATGCCAGCGGATCGGATCTCATCGCGCAGCCAGTATATGAGGAGACTGGGAGAGCGGAGAGGGCGAGATGGGGGTTTCCCCCAGCGTCACTGCGTGAGAAGGATCGTGGCCCAGGGCACGATGGCGGCCACGAGATAGATGGCCGTCAACAGCGCGACCAGATTGTGGACGCGGTGCAGGTGGAGGAGCATGCCGAAGCCGATCGCCACGAGCTTGGTTCCCGCCAGTCCGGCGCCGAGACCGGCGGCGGAGACGGCAGAACTGACGAGCGGATTGGCCTCGATGCCCGGGCCCCATATGCGCACGCCAAGATACGTAAACGCCCCATCGAGGCACTGGACGACCACGAACCCCAGAACCGCCAGGTCGCCGAACGCGCTTCGCGGCGTGTCCCACCGCCTGTAGACGCGAGAAAGCGGGTTGCCCATGATCGTGAGCGTTCTGCCCTGTCCCCTCATGTCCTTCTACTGCATGGTACGCAGTTCAGATCCGGTATCGCGAGGAAAAAACCGAAAGCCGCCGCAACCGCTGTATCCGCAGAAAGACTGCACATACCGATTTGAGACGGACCGTGCGGTGTCACCGAACTTCGAAGATGCGATCCGAGCCGAACGCCGCCACCTCCCGTGCGCCGTGGGCGACCGCCCAGGCGCTGGTTCGGGGGCCCGCCTCCCCCAGGTAGCTGCCTTCGTGGACAATCAGGTGGGTGGCGTGCGAGTCGATCACTGCCTGCCATGCCTGCCCGGGCTGCCGCGACAGATCCCTGAGTTGCTCGGCCCACAGTCCGTAGAGGTCCGGCGCGCCTCCGCTGTACCCGTTCACCAGCGGGCGCCAGTGCAGGGTCGAGAAGTACATGTAGCGTATCTCAAACGCCACTTCGCCGAACGGCAGCTCGATCAGCGCGCTCGATGGCGGTAGGGTGGCCACGAAGCGATACACGGGCGGCATCTCGGCCCGGGCCGGCAGGTGGTCCGGAAGGGGGGCGAGTCCGCTCTGCGTGTATTCGGCGGAAGTGACGTTGATCGGGATCGGCGAGGCCCACGCCTCGGCTGTCATCAGCGCCGCCGCTACCGCGACCATCAGCGGGCCATGGCGGCGCCGCGCGATTCCCCCACCGCCGATCCCCGCCAGCCCGGCGAGGCCGAGCGCGACGATCATCGCGTAGCGGGCCGGCACGCGCAGGCCGTCGAAGCCTGGCACGTGATCATAGAACAGCGCGTAGATGTTCCAGTCCTCGACCGGGCGCGCCCGCGCGTGGATGTCGGGCCCCAGTGACATCGCAAACGCAAACAAGGTGACGATGCACAGCGTGCTGACGGGCGAGGCGAACCAGAGTCGCGCCGCCGAACGGGCGCGCTGCGAGATCGCCACCAGCGCGAGGGCAAGCGCTGCAGCAACCAGCACGCCACGGCCGAGACTGGTCAATCGGAAATCGATGCCGGCGACCGTGACGCGCAGCGACCAGCCGAACAGGATGGCGAGGGAGATGCCGCACGCCAGCGTCAGCAGGACTGTCAGAACGGGCGCAGCGAATCGGGCGCGGCCCGCCGAGGACCACCCCGCCTGCCGCCAGAGCTGAACCGAGGCAAGGGCTGCCAGCATGACGATGGTGAACCCGGGAAAGAGGTAGCCCTCAGGCTGCGGCCACGCGCGGACGATCCGTCCCCACAGCCGGAGGCCGCTTTCCGTGGTGAGGTAGGAGAGCGTGTCGGCGGCAAAGCGTCGGGTTTCGGCCAGCGACCGCGGGCTGAAGCCGAGCTGTCGGAGGTGCCAGTACGGCAGCAGGAACGGCAGCGTCGCCGCGCCGACCGCCGTCACCGCGGCCGCGGCCCGCGCCAGGAGCGCACGGTCGCTCCACAGGTGTCGGCGGGTGATCTCGATCGCCAGGTACAGCGCCATCACCGGACTGAAATAGAGCACGTAGTACCCACACGAGAGGTTCTGCGCCGCCCAGGCGGCCGCGCCGCCGGCCAGCGGCAGCGTGCGGCGCGATTCGAGGAATCGATGGAATCCGAACAGCGCCAGCGGCATCCACATCGACGACAGCACCTGCACGTGCGGCATCGTGCCGAATCGATAGGGCGCGAAGCCGAAGGCGATGCCGGCCAGAAACGCACCGGCCGCCGACCCCGTCAGCGCGCGGACGAACAGGAACATGCCGACAGCGGACAGGAAGAACGTCAGCAGGAAGAGGACGTTGTAGCAGAGGATGGGATTCTTCGTGGCCGCGTACACCGGCAGCACGAGCAGGGCCTGCGCGGTCAGATGCTCGGAGTAGGCCAGCGCCAGTGGATGCGGATAGTAGATGTTGGCGTTCCAGGTCCTCCTGCAGCGCGCCAGGGTGGCCGGTGACGGCGCGCAGCAGGTGCTCGGCGTCCCAGGCGACAATCCACGTGTTCAGGAGCGGGTCGCCGAAGTCCGACGGCACATCGCGTGCGATCCCCCGAAGGAGCGGCCATGTCAGAGCGACCGTGAGGACCGCGTACGCGAGACAGGCGCGCACGACAGGCGAGCGGTGAAACGCGGCGTGCTCACGTTGCACGTTGGGAGGTCAGCTCGTCGAGGGTCACCGTGAGGATGGCCGCCGTCGGAATGGCGAGAATGGCGCCCACCAGTCCCCAGAGCTCGCCGCCGATGAGCAAGGCCACGATCACCGTGACCGGGCTGACGCCGACGCGCCGCTCCATGATCTTGGGCACCAGGACGTTGGCTTCGAGCTGATGGAGGACGAGGAAGTAGACGCCCACGGCCAGCGCGAGCTTGGCGGAGGCGCTCAGGGCGATGACCACCGCCGAAATGCCCGCCACGATCGGTCCCACAATCGGAATGGTCTCGCCGACCGCCGCGATGAGCGCGACGACATAGAAGTAGCGGATGCCCATCAGCCACAGGCCGATGGCGGCGAACAGCCCCATGACCACGGCGAGCGTGAGCTGGGCGCTGAGCCACGCGCCGACCTTCTTGGCGCTCTCGCGTCCGGCCGCGGCGACGCTCGCGCGCGAGCCGGCCGGAAACCATCGCGTGAGGTGGCCGAAGAGCGCCTCTCCCTCGGCCAGGAAATAGAAGCTCAGAATCAGGATCGTGACCAGGCCGAACACGCCGCCGACCAGGCCCCACAGCGCCTGGACTACGGTGGTGATGGCGCTGCCGCCAGTGCCCGCCGGCGCATTCTGCACCGCTTCCTGAATCGTGATCTCGTGCGCCATCAGGTGGTGCCGGATCAGGAAGCCCTGGAGCTCGTTGAACGCCTGCGGCGTGCGGCTCCAGAGCTCGCCGGCCTGATCGATGAGCGGCGGCACCACGGCGAGACCGGCGAGCGTGAGCACGGCGATGATGCTCACGTAGACGAACAGGATGGCGAAGGTCCGGGACACCTGACGCGGCCGCTCCAGGACACGGACCGTCGGCGCCAGCCCCATCGCGACGATCGTGCTCACGTAGATCAGCATGACGGCCGATCTCGCGGCCCAGAGCACGCCAACCCCGATCGCGGCCGCCGCCACCGTGAACACGGTCCGCGTCATGCGCCGGGTGAACTCGACGTCGGTCACGCGAGGTACTGCGACGTGAAATCCGCGAGGAGGTCGTAGATGTCGGACAATTCCTCCGGCGACGCGAGGAACACGACCCGGAAGAAGCCGTCCTCGGGCGCCATCCCGAATCCCGAACCGTATACGCAGAGCACGCCGGTGGCGCGCAGCAGCGCCAGCACGTAGTCTTCGTCGGTCTTGCCGGCGGGAAGGCTCACCTTCGGCATCGCGTAGAACCCCGCCGTCGGGGTGACGCACGTCACCCCGGGAATCGAGCCGAGGCGCGCGGCGGTGAGCGTCGCCCGCGTCTGCAACGCGGCGCGAAAGGCGATCTGATGGGATCGATCGCCGCCGAGCGCCGCGGCCACCGCGAACTGCATCGGCACGGTGCTGCACAACCGGCCGTCCGCCAGCTTCGCCACGGCCGCCACCACATCGTGCAGCCGGGGCGACCGCCCGATGCCCATCCAGCCGGTCCGCCAGCCCGGCGCGAGGTAGGCCTTGGACAGGCTCGAGAAGGAAATGATCGCCGCGTCGGGATCGAGGCTGCCGATGGAGGGCAGCGGCCCGCCGTAGCCAAGGTCGCCGTACACCTCGTCAGCCAGCAACACCAGTCCATGTCGCTCGGTGAAATGGAGCAGCCCGCGCCGCGTCGCGGACGAGTAGGTCGCGCCGGTCGGGTTGTTCGGATCGATCGCCACGACCGCGCGGGTCGCGGGGGTGACCAGCGCGCGAAGGTCGTCAAGGTTCGGCGCCCAGCCGAGCTCGGGGTCGCACCGGTAGTAGCGGGCCCGGGCGCCGAGCTTCGCCAGTACCGCCGTGTAGAGTGGATAGCTGGGCATCGGCACGAGCACGTCCCCGCCCTCATCCACCAGTGCGCTGAGCGCGAGCTCGATCGCTTCAGAGGTGCCGGCCGTGATGAAGACGCGATCGGGCGTCATCGGAAGGCCGCGGCCGGTCAGTTCCTGGGCGACGGCGTCGCGCGCGGCCGGAATTCCCGCCGAGGGGCCGTATCCGTTGTGACCGTCCCGCAGGGCGCGCTCGACGGCGGCAATCAGGTGCGGCGGCGTCTGAAAGCCGAAGGCGACCGGATCTCCGATGTTCAGGGTACCGCACCCGGGTGCCCTGCGCCTCAACTTTGTTGGCCTCCACCACGATATTCCGGATGGCGTAGGAGAAGCGGTGGATGCGGCCGGCAACAGGTATGGCTGACGAGGATTCACTAGTGATGGACACGGACCGATCTTATCGTGGGTTACACATTTTGTTCTGTGATGTGCGATCCATCCGGGCGCTGTGCACCTTTTACACACCCCCAAATCGTCCAACCGCGTCGAACCGCGCAAATATTACTCGAAACGGGTCGATCCGACGGGCAGCCTGAGTCGAACTTGATGAGACAAGTACAATAATTGGAATAGGTTACAGAGATGGCAAGATACTTGGATCGGGAGGCAGCGATGATCCGCGGTTGGCTCATCATGAGTGGCGTCGCAGGGTTGGTGATGCAAGCGGCGGCGGCCCTGGGGCAGACCGGACCGGTCGCGACGTTCAAGTCGGCGGTCGATTTGGTTCGAGTGAGCGCGATTGCGCGGGACCACAAAGGACACTTCGTGGACAACCTGGCGATGGGCGATTTCGAAGTGCTCGACGACGGCGTGCCGCGGCGGATCATCGAGTTCAGCCACGAGTCGGAAGGCATCAGCGTGGCGCTGTTGTTCGACGTGAGCGGCAGCATGGGGTCGAAGATCGCCGACGCCCGCGAGGCGGCGGCGCATGTGCTCGCGTGGCTCGATCCGACGCGCGACGAAGTGGCCATCTACGCCTTCGATACGCGGCTCGAGGAAGTCGTCCCGTTCACGGTCGGTCTGAAGGACCTGCCGTCGTCGATGTCGACCATCCGGCCGTTCGGCGCCACGTCCTTGCACGACGCGATTGCCGAAACGGCCCGGCGATCGGCCCATCGCGGCCGTCGTCGCAGCGCCGTCGTCGTGCTGACCGACGGCGAGGACACGGCAAGCCAGTTGACGGCGCCGCAGGTGTCGGCGATTGCGAGCGGGATTGACGTGCCGGTCTACATCTTCGGCATCGTGAAGGGCATCGACAACCCGCTGGAGGATCGAATCGACGATCCAGCCGGGCCGGTCGCGACTGACGGGAGCGCTCGACGATCTCGCGGTGTTCACCGGCGGCCGCGTGTTCATCGCCAGCGCACCCGGGCAGCGGAGCCTGGCCGCGCGGCAGCTGGTCGAGGAGCTTCGCCATCAGTACCTTCATCGCGTTCGAATCGAGCGGCCAACCGGGCTGGCATCCGCTCGTGGTCCGCGCGCGCAGCAAGGACCTCGTCGTGCGAGCCCGTAACGGGTATATGGTCGGGCAATCTCGCCCGAATTCGTTCTAAGGAGGGTCTGAAACATGCGTAGTTTTCTCGTGGCGGTTCCGATAGCGGCGATGGCGATCAGCGGTGCCGGGTGCGCCACCAAGAAGTTCGTGCGGACGAGCGTCGGCGAGGTCAACGACAAGATCGAGGCGACCAACCGCTCCCTCGAGGAGACGCAGGAGCGGACGCGCCGCAACGAGGGGCGCATCACGGAAGTCGATCAGAAGGCAGGCGAGGCGGCACAGGCCGCGCAGGTGGCGCACACCGCCGCCAACGACGCGGCCACGGCCGCCAGCGCCGCGTCGAACGCGGCCAGCGCGGCCGGCGCGAAAGCCGACGCCGTGGACAAGGCGTCCAAGCGGCTGATCTACGAAGTGGTGCTGAGCGAGGATCAGGGCAACTTCAAGTTCGGCAAGACGGACCTGCCTGACGAGGCCAAGGCGAAGCTGGACGAGCTGATCAACCAGATCAAGGCGGATCCCAAGGGCGCCTACTTCGAAATCGAAGGACACACCGACAACGTCGGCACCGACAAGGTCAACGAGCGCATCGGCCTCGAGCGGGCCGAGGCGGTGAAGCGGTATCTGTACGAGCAGCACCAGATTCCGCTCCACAAGATGAACGTCATCAGCTACGGCGAAGAGAAGCCGGTGGCGCCGAACAAGACGAAGGCGGGCCGTGCGCAGAACCGCCGCGTCGTCATCAAGGTCCTCACCTAAGCGACTGCCGTTCCCACGCGCCGAGTCCGCCGAGTCCTGGTCCGATGACCTCTCGGCGGTCTCGGCTTGCTCCGCCCGCCCGGCATCAGCGTCACCCGACGTCCTTCCCGTGGCATCCATCGCGGCAGATTGAGTTCCCCGGAGTCGCCGGTTTTGGTAGGCTTCGAAGCCTATGGCGATTCGGATCGAACTGAACCTCCGTCTGCCGAACAGCCCCGGGGCGATCGGCAGTGTCTGCGCCCTGCTCGCTGACGAACACGTCAACATTGCCGCTCTGGCTGTCGAAGGCGGCGGTCAGGTGCGGCTGGTGGTCGACAACCACGTGCACGCGGCGGCGACGCTCCGGGAGCATCATCATCAGGTGACCGAGCGCGACGTGCTCGCGATCGTCACCTCGAACACGCCGGGGTCGCTCGCCGCGACGCTCCGGCTCATCCGGGACGCCGGGATCAACGTCGAGTACGCGTACGGCGGCGCCGCGGAGGCGAGCCCGACCGCGATGATTGTCGTCGGCGTCGAGGACGCCGCCCGCGCGGGGGCCGCTGCCGGGGTCTGACGCCCGCGCCTGGCCGAGACGGTCCATTCCCATGAAACTCTATGTCGAGCCGATGGACGCGTATGTCGTCGAGGTCACAGAGGACGGACGCGTCCGTCTGGAGAACGACGGCGAGCCGGCCGCCCCGAGCCTCCAGGAGCGCCGCGCAATCCTGTACGCGGCCGAGCTGGAGCTGGCGGCGCTGAAAGAGCTCGTCGATATCCTCGAAAAAACGTGCTAGCCTTCGCGGCGCGGACCAGGCTCACACTGTTCTGAATCGTCCGCTCACCACTGATGGGGGCTTCCTGATGGCTCCGAAAGACGAATCCAGAGACGACCGCGTCAACGTCAGTCGTCGAAACTTCCTCAAGACAGCAGGCGTTGGCAGCCTCGCGACCGCCGTGACCACGGTGGCCGTCCCGGAGGTGGCCGCGCAGAGCGGACCGTCGGCGGTCGGGCCGGGCGAGGTGCCGGTTACCCTGATGGTCAACGGCAAGCGAGTCGATCTGCGGATCGAGCCGCGCGTGACGCTGCTCAACGCGATCCGCGACCGCGCCGATCTGACCGGCAACAAGCGCGTGTGCGATCGCGGCGCGTGCGGTGCCTGCACGATGATCGTCGACGGCCGGACCGTCTACTCGTGCTCGACCCTCGCGATTGAAGTGCAGGGCAAGCAGGTCCGCACCGTGGACGGTCTGGCGAAGGGGCCGACGCTGCATCCGGTGCAGCAGGCGTTCGTCGACACCGATGGTCTGATGTGCGGCTTCTGCACGCCGGGGTTCGTGATGGCGACCGTGGGGCTCCTCGAACGCACTCCGAATCCGACGCTGCAGCAGGCCAAGAAGGGGCTCGACGGCAACATCTGCCGCTGCGGGACGTTCGTCCGAATCATGGAAGCGGCGTTGAAAGCGAAGGTGGCCCGTGCCTAATCCACAGAATCCGCAGGCGGCTCCGCCGCAGCAGGGTCCGGGGCCGCAGCCCCCGGGCGGACGGGGTCGCGGGGGTCCGCCGGCCGCCCGCATTCCAGACAAGTACAAGTGGCCGGCGAAGCCGACGCTGCTGACGACGCGCGTGCAGCGCCTCGACGCGGCGGACAAGGTCAGCGGCCGCGCGAAGTACACCTACGACATCAAGCGGCCGGGCATGATCTACGGCCGGATCATCCGCTCCCCGCTCGCGCACGCGCGCGTCGTCGCGGTCGATACCGCGGAAGCGGAAAAAGCGCGGGGCTTCAAGGCCGCGCTCGTCTGGAAGCAGCCGGGCACCGAGGTGCTGTTCCAGGGCGACGAAGTCGCGGCCGTCGCGGCCGACACCGAGGAGCATGCCGCCGACCTCGCGCGTCTGGTGCGGGTGCGGTACGAGCAACTGCCGCACTTCGCCAACGTGGAGCAGGCGATGGCGCCCGACGCGCCGAAGGTGTTCGCGATGGGCAACACCCGCGAGGGCAACCGCGACGAGACCGGCGACATCGACGCCGGCTTCAAGCAGGCGGCGCACGTCGTCGAACAGACCTATTCCACGCACGTCATCACGCACGCGTGTCTCGAGACGCACGGCACGGTGTGCGAGTGGGACGGCGACAAGCTGACCGCGTGGATTTCGACGCAGGGTGTCCACGCCTCGCGGCAGCAGTTTGCCGACGGCCTGAAGATCCCGCAGTCCGACGTCCGCTGCATCTCGCAGTACATGGGCGGCGGCTTCGGCAGCAAGACGAACATCGGCGCCGAGGGGCTCATCTGCGCGCAGCTCGCGAAGCAGGCGAAGGTGCCGGTGAAGCTGATGCTCGACCGGAAGGAAGAGCATCTGGCGGTCGGCAATCGCCCGTCGGCCACGGCGCACATCCGCGCGGGCGTTTCCGCCGACGGCAGGCTGGTGGCCTTCGACGCGCAGAGCTGGGGAACCGGGGGCGCCGGCGCCACCTCGAACTTCCCGCTGCCCTATATCTACAACTTTCCGAACCGGCGGCGCGCGCACAAGGACGTCTACATCAACGCCGGCCTGCAGCGCGCCATGCGCGCCCCGGGACATCCCCAGGGCTGCTTCCTGACCGAAATCCTGATGGACGAGCTCGCCGACCGCGTGCGGATGGATCCGATCGTCTTCCGCACGAAGAATCTGCCCGCCAGGCAGGCGGATCAGATGTGGGAGGAGTACTTCGCGATCGGCTCGAAGGCGTTCGGCTGGGACAAGCGGCATCAGACGGGCGACGCGCAGTCGGGGCCCATCAAGACCGGCATGGGCTGCGCCGCGCACCGCTGGGGCGGCGGCGGCCGCGGGTCGCGCGCGCACTGCGACATCGCCTCCGACGGCAGCGTGGTCATGCAGTGCGGCACGCAGGACATCGGCACCGGCACGCGCACGATCGTCACGCTGGTGACGGCTGAGACGCTCGGCTTGCCGATGAGCGAGGTGAAGGCCGACATCGGCGACACGATCTATCCGTTCTCCGGCGCGTCGGGGGGCAGCACGACGGCCGCCAGCGTCATGCCGGCGATCCGCGCGACGGCCGCCAAGGCGCTCGAAGCGCTGTTCGCGAAGGTTGCGCCTGCGCTCGGTGTCTCGCCCGACGCGCTCGAAGCGGTGAACGGCCGGATCCAGGTGAAGGGCACGGCGTCCAAAGGCCTGTCGTGGAAGGACGCCTGCAAGCAGATTGGCACCGAACCGATTGCCGTGGACGGTGAATGGGTGGACGGCCTGTCGAGCAGCGGCACGAGCGGCGTGCAGTTCACCGAGGTCGACGTCGACATCGAAACCGGGGTCGTCAAGGTCAATCGGGTCCTGACGGTGCAGGACTGCGGGCTCATTGTCGACCGGCTCACTGCCGAGAGCCAGGTGTACGGGGGCGTCATCGGATCGCTGAACTTCGCGCTCTTCGAGGATCGCCTGCTGGATCGCAACACGGCCCAGATGGTCAATCCGAACATGGAGTGGTACCTGATCGCCGGGATGTCGGACATCCCGAAGATCGACATCATGCTGGTGGACACGCCCGAAAGCCGATCGCGCGGCGTGATCGGCATCGGCGAGCCGCCCACCGTGTCCACGTCGGCGGCCATCGCGAACGCGGTGCGCAACGCGACGGGCGCCACGGTGCGCAGCCTGCCGCTGCATCCGCACAAGATTCTGCAGGCCATCGAGCAGGAGAAGGCAGGAGGCACGCAGTGAAGGCCTTTGCGTACATCAATCCGACCTCTGAACAGGACGCCGTGACCGCGCTCCGGCGCGACGGCGTGGTCATGGCGCTCGCAGGCGGTCAGGACCTGCTGGCGCGGATGAAGGACTACATCTCCCAGCCCGACGCCATCGTCAACGTCAAGGGCGCGCTCGATGCGACCATCGCGCCGAACCCGGGCGGCGGCCTGAAGATCGGCGCTGGGGTCAAGATCGTGGAGCTGGCGGCCAATGCCCAGGTGCGCCGGTTGTATCCGGCGCTTGCCGACGCGGCGGGCCTGGTGGGCACGCCGCAAATCCGCAATCAGGGCACGGTCGGCGGGAACATCAACCAGCGGCCGCGCTGCTGGTACTTCCGCAACGAGGAGTTCGTCTGCTTCAAGAAAGGCGGATCGCGCTGCTTCGCGGTCGACGGCGAAAACCAGTACCACGCAATCTTCGGCAACGACGGTCCGAGCCACATCGTGCACCCCTCGAGTCTCGCCGTGCCCGCCGTCGCGTACGGCGCGCGCTTCCGCGTGGTGGGACCGAACGGCCCGCGCGAAATCGACGCCTCGGAGTACTTCACGCTGCCGACGCTGCAGAACGTGCTCAAGGAGAACGTCCTCGCCGACGATGAGCTGCTGACGCACGTCATGCTGCCGGCGCCGGGAAACGTCAAGCACGGGCACTACGAGGTCCGCTACAAGCAATCGCGCGACTGGCCGCTGGCGTTCACGACTGTCGTTCTCGGCATGAACGGCAACACGATCCGGTCGGCGCGCGTGGTCCTGGGCGCGGTCGCGCCGGTGCCCTGGCGATCGGAAGACGCCGAGCGTGCGCTGGTCGGCAAACCGCTGAACGCCGATACGGCGGCCGCCGCGGGCGAAGCCGCCGTCAAGGCAGCCAAGCCGCTGAGCGGCAACGCGTACAAGATCCAGATCGCGAAGGCGGCCGTGAAGCGCGCCGTCATGCGTGCCGCGGGACTGCAGACGGTTTGACGTGGTGGGGGAGGTCGTGGCTCCGGCGCTCCGTCTCCACATCTCGTGAGGCTCAATCATGGAACACCTTGTCTCTCCCAAACTGACCCTCGGAGTCCACTGCCTCATCCTGCGGCACAAGGGCATGTACGTCATGACGTCGCCCGATCCGAGCGAGTCGAACTGCTACGACACCTCGGCATCGTCGACGGCATACTGGTGCGCTGCGACCCAGACCGGCATCGGTCCCGACGGCATTCCCGCCAACCCCGACTTCTGTCAGGGCGACCGGGCCTGCTGCAGGCACTGACCTCGGGCTTTGCTCTTGGCCGGCGGCCCTGGCCCTGTTATCCTGGTCCCTTGTGCGAGGTCTGAAATGAAGACACGAATGGTTGTGATGGCGGCCGTCATCGGGTTGTCCGGATCGTCCCTGCTCGCGGGGACGTCGATCAGCGGCAAATACGTCGAGGCGCGGACAGCCGAGGTGTTCACCGGCGCCTGCATCATGAGCAGCGAAGCCGATACGGTCGGCAGGCAGGCCGTGCTCGCGTGGAAGGTCGATCACGGCACGTTCAACGGCGTGTCGCTCGACGGCCTCTCGGTCGTCGCCGCCCTGTCGGGCGACCGCAATCTGGGCATCCACGAAATCGGCGGGCTGCGCGCCCACGTGAAATCGGCCCTGGTCGTGGACGAGCGCGCCAACGCCGCGCAGCGTATCGCGCTGGTGGCGATGGCAACGGCGCTCGCGAAGGGGAACGTCGGCACGGTGGTGAACGTCACCTCGGCCCCGATCCAGTTCACCGAGTCCGCGGAGGGGATCGACGTCGCCACCAGCCAGGTTGCGCTCAACGTCAACCGCCACGTGGATCACGACCCGACGTGCGGATCGATGCTGTGGTTCCAGCCGCTTGCGTCCGTCACCGAGGCGACGCTCAGCCAGACCGAAGAGCACGTGTACTCGGGCGACACGCTCGGCACGAAATGGAGCTCTCCGAATCGGCGCTCCTCGTACATCGGCGCCTTCGCCTACTAGCGCGCGCCGGTGAGGTCCGCCTTCGGGCGGACCCCCCGCACCGCTTCACCCGGAGGATCGCGTGGGTGGGTCTCAAACGGCCCGCCCTTTTTTTGTGGATCTCAGCGATCGCATTGCCGTCCTGACGGGCGCCCGACGCATCGGCGGCTCGGTCGCCGTGGCGCTCGCCTCGCGCGGCGCCGACGTCGTGCTCGCCTACAGTCGCTCCCGCGTCGAAGCGGAGGACGCCGTCGGCCGCGTGCACGCCGCCGGCCGCCGCGCCGCGGCGCTCCAGGCCGATCTCTCGCAGCCCGAGGGCTGCGAGTCGCTGATCAACGAGACGGCGCGCCGGTTCGGCAGTGTCGACGTCCTCGTCAACATGGCGTCGGTCTACCTGCAGAAGCCGTTCGACGAACTGTCGGTCGGTGACTGGAATGCCGTGGCGGACGTCGATCTGCGCGCCGCGTTTCTCTGCGCCCGCGCGGCCGTGCCGCACATGCGCGCCCGCGGCGGCGGCCGCATCGTGAATTTCAGCGACTGGGTGGCGGCCAGCGGCCGTCCCCGCTACCCGGGACTCCTGCCGTACTACGTGGCCAAGGCCGGCGTCATCGCGCTGACCGAAGCGCTCGCGCTCGAGCTGGCAGGGGACAACATCCTGGTCAACGCCATCGCGCCTGGTCCGATCGTCGCGCCGCCTGAGATGACCGAGCAGGAGCGCGACGCGGTGAAACAGGCGACGCCGCTCGGACGATGGGGCGGAGCGGAGACCATCGCGCAAGCGGTGCTCGCCCTGCTCGACAACGACTTCATGACCGGCGAGACCGTGCGCATCGACGGCGGGCGGCACTTGCGGTGACGATCCGAGCTCGGCAGGAAGCGGGCGTGAGCCCGGCATGCCGACTGAACACGAGGACCTTGCCGATGCGGAACCTTTCGATCGCCCTCCTGCTTCTCGTGACATGGCGCCCTGCGCCGGCTGCCGGAAACGATTCGGCCAACGAACGGGCCAGCCTGACCGGTCTGTCGACGATGAGCGTCGTGGTGGAGGATCTGTCGTCGGTTGCCGCCGCGACCGGGCTGACCTCGGCGGCGATCCAGGCCGACGCCGAGCGCCGCCTTCGTCAGGCTGGAATCACCCTGACGCCCGACGCCGACGCGTACTTGTACGTGCACGTCACCATCGCGGATCCGGGGCCCTCGCTGCCGTACCCGTACCATGTCGAGGTGTCGCTGGTGCAGGAGATCACGCTGCCGCGCACCGTTCAGACGCGCACGCCGCTGCAGTGTCCGACCTGGAGCGTGAGCCGTCTCGGCCTGGCCGGCGCGGATCGCCTCCGGGCAGGGGTGACCGATCGCGTGAACGAATTCGTGGATCAGTTCGTCAGGGCCTATCGGGCGGTCAACCCGCGATAAGGCGGCGCGATTGGTGCGACGCGGAGGCGCGCACGGGCCGCGTCACCTCGCTTCGACGGCGCGAAACAGCCCGCGCATCGAGTCGAGGGCGCCGGTGAGCTCGGCACGCTCGCGCGCGAAGCAGAACCGCACGTACCCCTCGCCGTTGGCGCCGAAATCGACGCCCGGGACGCAGCCGATCCGGCCGTTTCTGATCAGGAACTCCGTCATCCTCCACGACAGCGACCGGTTGTCACCGGCCGCCGTGTCGGCGTGCCAGCCCGGATCGATACGCAGGAACGCGTAGAACGCGCCGGCAGGCGGGTCGCCCGCGAACACGCCGGCGGCCGCTTCGGCGACGCCCCGATAGAAGAGGTCGCGTCGTGCGCGCAGTTCCGTGCGAAATGCCTCGATGCACGCCTGCGATCCCTCGAGAGCGCCGATCCCGCCGTACTGCACCACCGACGCGACGTTGCTCGTGGTGAAGAACGTCACCTTCTTGGTGCGCTCGCGGAGCGCGGCGTCCCGAATCGCGAGGTATCCGAGGCGGAGGCCGGTCATCGCGTACGACTTGCTGAACGTGTACACCGGGATGGTGCGGTCGTAGAGCCCCGGGAACGACGCGATGCTGGCGTGCTCGCCTTCGAACACGATGTCCTCGTACGCCTCGTCGGACACGATCCAGAGGTCCCGTTCCCGCGCGATCCCGGCGATCCGCTCGAGGTCGGCTCGAGTGAGCATGCCGCCGGTGGGATTGTGCGGCGAGTTGACGTAGAGCGCCCGGGTCTTCGGGGTGATCTTCGACTCGAGCTCGTCGAGGTCGAACCGCCAACCGCGCGATTCGTACAGCGGGCTCGGGGCGAGACTGCCGTGCGCGGCAAGGATGTTGCCGGCCGTCGGCGGCCACACCGGATCGGGGACGACGACTTCGTCGCCCGGCTCGAGCAGCGCCTGGAAGAGCGCATAGAGGCCGTGAATCGCCCCGTTGGTGACGAGCACGTGCTCTGGGTCGGCGCCCGCAATCCCGTTTCGCGATCGCAGCTTCGCCGCAATCAGCTCGCGAAGGCGCGGCACGCCGTTGGTCTGAAGGTAGTGCGTCCGGTTGGAGGCCAACGCCCGGCCCATCGCGGCCTTCACCGTGTCCGGCGCGTCGAAGCTCACGTCGCCCTGATCGAGACGGAAGGGATTCGGCACCGAATACATCATGTCGCGAATCCGGATGATGCCCGAGAGAGGCACGGAGTCGAGGTAGGCGGCCATGGCGTCAGTCCGCCGTTCCCGGCCTCAAATGCTGCACGACGAAGTCGAGCATCGTCGCGCGCAGGTGCTTCACGAGCGCCGGATCGGTGACCCCGTGCCGCGACCTGGGGTAGAGCATCAGCTGAAACGGTTTCTCCGCGCGCTGCAGCTCGTAGGCGAACTGCAGCGTGTTCGCCAGATGGACGTTGTCGTCGATGGTGCCGTGAACCAGCATCAGCGCGCCGCTGAGATCGGCCGCGTTGAACCGCGGCGAGCTCTTGCGATACCCCTCGGGGTTGTCCTGCGGAGTGCCCAGGTAGCGCTCGGTGTAGACCGTGTCATAGTCGCGCCAGTCGGTGACCGACCCGCCAGCGATTCCCATCACGAAGCTCTTGCTGTGCGTGAGCGCATAGCTGGTCATGTAGCCGCCGTAGCTCCAGCCGTGGATGCCGATTCGCGACCGGTCCACGAATGGCTGCTGCTTGAGCCAGGTCAGGCCGTCCTCGATGTCGCGCAGTTCGATCTCGCCGAATCGCCCGCGAAGCGGCCATACCGACTCGCTGCCCTTGCCGCTCGCCGTCCGGTTGTCGCACACCCAGACGATGATGCCTTTCTCGGCGAGGAGCTGATGGAACATGTACTCCGATCCGCCCCAGCTGTTCCTCACTTGCGGCGTGTGCGGCCCGGCGTAGGTGAATTGATAGACCGGGTAGCGGCGCGACCGGTCGAAACCGGGCGGCGTGATCATCATCGCTTCCATGACGAAGCCGTCGCGCGTCTTCACCTCCAGGAATTGCGGCGTCGACAGCCGGTACTCGCTCAGTGCGGCGACATGGTTCGCCGCGATGACGCGAACCTCGGTGCCGTCGCTCCTGTGCAGCCGCACCTGCGGCGGGGTGGTGACGGTGCTCCAGACGTCGGTGTAGAAGGCGAACGACGGGCTGAACTCCGCCGTGTGCGTCCCCTCGGCCGTCGACAATCGCCGGAGGCCGGTGCCATCGAGCCTGATGCGGTACACGTCGCCGCCAATCGCCGAGCGCTCGGTGCCCGAAAAATACAGCCACCCGTCCCCGTCGACGCCGTGGAGCGTGCGAGCCTCCCATGCGCCATGGGTCACCTGATTGACCAGGGTGCCGTCGCCCTTGTAGCGGTACACGTGTCGCCATCCGGAGCGATCGCTCAGCCAGAGGAAGGAGCCGTCGGGCAGCCACGTGGGTGGATCGACGTCCTCGGAACTGATCCAGTATTTCGTCGTTTCCTTGAACAGCGTTGTCGAGGCGCCGGTCGCGGCGTCGCCGCTGTTGAGCTCGAGCCATGTCTGCGTGCGGTTCTCGAGCGCGTAGATCACGCGCCGGCCGTCTGGAGACCAGCTCACGCGAACGACGAGCTCGTCGGCGGCAGGGTGCGCGGACGTGTCGATCCACGTGGGCGCCCCGCCGGTAACGCGGGCGACGCCGAGTCTGGCCATCGGATTCGGATCCCCCGCTTTCGGGTACTCCCACTGCACGACGGTCTGTTCGTACGGAATGTGATCGACGACCGGATACGACGGCACCGGGCGATCGTCCAGGCGCAGGAAGGCGATCGCCGACGAATCCGGACTCCACCAGTAGGCCTGGTTCTTTCCGCGACCGTAGATTTCCTCCTCGTAGACCCAGTCGAGCCGGCCGTTCAGAATCTTGTCGGCGCCGTCCGATGTCAACGCGGTCTCCCGTCCGGAAGCCGTGTCGGAGACATAGAGGTTGTTCGCGCGAACGAAGGCCACCCGCGCGCCGTCGGGGCTGAACGACGCGTGCTCCTCGGCGCCGGGGGCGTCGCTCACGCGGACGGCCCGGTCCGGGCCCGCCAGGTACACGAACAGATCGTCGGAGATTCGAGTGAGAACCTGGGTGTAGCGATCGTCGAAGATCAATTCGCGCGCATGGGCCGCGCGCCTGGCCTCGTCACCGCTGACGCCCGGCATCTTGGCGAGCGCGGATTCCATCCTCGCGGCGTCGAAGAGCGGCGCTTCGGCGCCGGTCGCGGCGTCGACCCTGTACCAGTCCGCGCCGTTCGGGCCGCCGCGCGCCACAGCGTAGTGCGTGCCGTCGATCCAGCGTATCTCGGGTGGCGGCGCCCCGCTGAAGCTGACGCGTTTGGCGGGGTCGTAGATGTCGTCGAGGGTCAGCGCCTTCCGCTGTGCAAGGACAGGCACTGCCAACGCGACAAGCGTGACGGGCAGCAGCCCGGACGCGACAGCCGAACGCCACCTGAACCGCATGACCTCCAGTATAGTCATCGAATGGCGGGTCGTGACGGGCGGACGCGCGGGCTCCAGTGCCGACACTGACGTTTCTTGGCGCCGCGGGGACGGTGACCGGGTCCAAGCATCTGCTGGCCCACGGGAATCATCTCGTGCTCGTCGACTGTGGGCTGTTCCAGGGCCTCAAGGCGCTGCGCGCACGCAACTGGGCCGCGCTCTCCGTCGATCCGAAGCGCATCGACGCGGTGGTCCTCACCCACGCACACCTCGATCACTGCGGATACCTGCCGCGTCTGGTCGCCGGGGGGTTTCGAGGACGGGTCTTCTGCACTGCCGGGACGCGCGATCTGTGTACGCTCGTGCTGCCCGACAGCGCGCACATCCAGGAAGAGGACGCGCGGCACGCCAACCGGAAGGGCTATTCCAGACACGCGCCCGCGTTGCCGCTGTACACCGGGCTCGATGCCGCCCGGGCGCTGACGCTCCTTCAGCCTGTCGGCTATCAGCGGCCGGTGCCCGTCGTGCCCGGGCTCGAGGTGGAGTTCCTCAACGCCGGCCATCTGCTCGGATCGGCGTTCGCGCGCGTGCGTCTCGGCGCGAAGACGATCCTGTTCGGCGGCGATCTGGGGCGCTACGGCCGGCCGGTGCTGCCCGATCCGTCGCCGGTCGCCGAGGCCGACGTGCTGCTGGTCGAATCCACTTACGGCGACCGTCTGCACGAGCCCGACGACGGTGGCGCCCGGCTGGCGGCGATTATCAACGAGACCGTGCAACGCGGCGGCCGCATCATCATCCCCTCCTTTGCCGTCGGCCGCGTCGAGGAGATCTTGTACTGGCTGAAGCTCCTCGAACAGGCGAAGCGCATCCCGCTGCTCCCGGTGTACGTCGACAGTCCGATGGCGGCGGGCGCGCTGCAGTTCTACGCGAGCCGCTGCCAGGAGCTGGACCCCGACATGCGGTCCGGCGATCGCGAGGCGTGCGCGTTCGGCACGGCGCGGATGACCGTCGTGGCCTCGCCACAGGAATCGGCGGATCTGGCGGCCGCGTCGCGGCCGGCGATTGTCATCGCCGCGAGCGGCATGGCGACGGGAGGTCGGGTCCTGCATCACCTGGCCGAGGGTCTGCCGAATCCGAACAACACGGTCCTGTTCGTGGGCTTCCAGGCCGAAGGGACTCGCGGCCGGCTGCTGTGCGACGGCGTCAGGCAGATCAAGATGCACGGCCGGCAGATTCCGGTCGCGGCGCGCATCGATCGGATCGATTCGATGTCGGCGCATGCCGATGCGGGCGAGATCGTTCGCTGGCTGTCAGGGTTTGCCCGTCCGCCGGCGGCGACCTACCTGGTTCACGGCGAGCCGGTGGCGCTTCAGACGCTGAGCGCGCGCCTCGCCCGGGAACCGGGCTGGCCGGTTCAGGTCGCGAAGTATCTGGAGACGGTGGAGCTGCCGCTGTGACAGGCCCTCTTGATCAGGGACGGCCCAGCGGGCGAGCATTTAGGTGGCGGTTGCCGCGAGTGCGACCTAGAGCGTGTGAGATGCCTATGCGAAGGATGATCCTCGTGATGATACTCGCTGGAACGGGCGCGTGCGGGGGCGGGAGCAGCGCGACAACGGCCGGCAGCCCGCCGGCGGCGGCCCCGGTCGCCGCCGCAGAACGCAGGTATCTGCTCGAACGCGTGGACGATGCCGCGGTCGTGCAGATCTATGCGGACGGCTTCAGGCAGCTGCCGCTCAGCGAGAAGACGCTGATCTGGCATCTCTACCAGGCCGCGCTCGCCGGACGCGACATCTTCTACGACCAGCGGTACGTCCACAATCTGGACATGCGCGACGTGATCGAGGCGATCGTGACGCACCCGGGTGGCGTGGCCCCCGCGACCCTGGCGGAAATCCAGCGCTACACGAAGCTGTTCTGGCTGAACACCGGGCCTTTCAACAACCTGACCGCCCGGAAGTTCGTCTTGAAGTGCACACCCGAGGCGCTGAACGCGGCCGCCCACGCCGCGGAGAAGAACGGCGCGTCATTCCCGACCAGGAGCGGCGAATCGCTCGATCAGCTGCTCGAGCGGCTGAGGCCCGCCTTCTTCGATCCCGCTGTCGATCCGACCGTCACCGCCAAGACGCCGCCGCCTGGAGAGGACATCCTGAGCGCGAGCGCGAACAACCTGTACGCCGGCGTCGCGATGCGGGATCTCGAAGGGTTCCGTGAACGGCACCCGCTCAACTCGCGCCTGGTGAGGACCAACGGCCGTCTCGTCGAGGAGGTCTACCGCATTGGCGGACGCTACTCGACCCAGATCGCCGCCATCGTCGAGCACCTTCAGGCCGCCATTCCCTTTGCCTCCGAGCCGATGGCCGCCGCGCTCCGGGCGCTCATCACGTTCTACCGCACGGGCGACACCAGCGACCGCGAGGCGTACGATATCGCGTGGGTCCGCGACAAGGCGTCTCCCGTCGACACCATCAACGGCTTCATCGAGGTGTATCTCGACGCGCGCGGGATCAAGGGGTCGTACGAGGGGCTCGTGTTCTACGTCAATCAGGAGAAGACGTCGGGGATCCGCAAGCTGGCGCAGGAGGCGCAGTGGTTCGAGGATCGGATGCCCTGGGATCCCGCCTACCGCAAGCAGGGCGTGCAGGGGATCACCGCCAACGCGATCGACATCGTGATCGAAACGGGCGATTCCGGGCCGATCACGCCGGTCGGGATCAACCTGCCGAACGATCAGAAGGTGCGCGAGCGCTACGGCAGCAAGTCGGTGTCGTTGACGAACGTCTCGGAGGCGTACGACAAGTCGACGCTGCCCGAGTTCCGCAGTGAATTCTCGTGGACGCCGGCGGAAGCCGCGCGCGCCGCGACGTGGAATGCCCTGGCCGGTGAGCTGACGACCGACATGCACGAGGTGATTGGTCACGCATCGGGAAAGATCGCCGATCGGTTGAACGGAAATCCGGCGGCGGTGCTCAAGGAGCAGTACTCGGCGCTCGAAGAGGCGCGGGCCGATCTCGTCGCGTTGTACTTCCTGCCGGACCGCAAGCTGGTCGAGCTCGGCCTCGTGAACGATGCCGACCACGACGAGATCGTCCGCACGGAATACGAGGCGTACACCCGGAACGCCCTCGTACAGCTGCGGCGCGTGCGGCAGGGGACGCAGATCGAGGAAGACCACATGCGCAACCGCCAGATGGTCGTCCGCTGGCTGATGGCCCACACCAAGGCCATCGACGTGCGAATGCGCGATGGCAAGACGTTCTACGTGATGAGCGATCCGGCAGCGTTTCACGACGGTGTCGGCCGGCTGCTCGCCGAAGTGCAGCGCATCAAGGCGGAAGGCGACTATCCGGCGGCGAAGCAGCTGTTCGAGACCTACGGCGTGCACTTCGACCCGAAGCTGCGCGACGAGGTCGTCGCGCGCGTCGACCACCTCGACCTGCCGTCGTACACCGGGTTCGTCATGCCGAAGCTCGAGCCGTCGATGAACGCCGCCGGCGAGATCACCGACGTGGCCATCTCCTATCCGATGGATCTGACCCGTCAGATGCTCGAGTACTCGGCGGCAACCCGCAGCCTGCGCTAGCGGAACGCCTGTCTGGATGGTTCGGAAATGATCCCGGTGCGGCAGTTTCGCTCGGACGGGTGCCGGGATCCAATCGGTGGCGCGTCGTGTCGGCGATGACGCCGCGCCTCCGGGCCGACCTGCGCCCCAACCGGATCGCGCGCGCGCTCGAGGCGCGGCGATCCGCCAGCCAGCCGATCGTCGACCTCACGCAATCCAACCCGACACGAGCGGGCTTCGACTATCCATGCGACCTGCTCGCGCCGCTCGCCGACCCGCGCGGTCTGGTATACGTGCCCGCGCCGCTCGGCCTTCCCGAGGGCCGTCGCGCCGTCGCACGCGAGTACGCTCGACGCGGCGTCGAGGTCGATCCCGAGGCGATCGCGTTGACGGCGAGCACGAGCGACGCGTATTCGCTGCTGTTCAAGCTCCTGACGTCGCCGGGAGACGAGATTCTGGTTCCGCGGCCGAGCTATCCGTTGTTCGATCATCTCGCCGCGCTCGACGGTGTCGTGCCGCGTGCCTACGAACTGGAGTACCACGGCGCCTGGTCGATCGACTTTGACAGCGTGGAGCGCGCCGTGGGGCCTCGAACGCGGGCGGTGCTGATGGTGAACCCGAACAATCCGACCGGATCGTTCGTCACCGAGGGCGAGCTCACGCGTCTTGCCGGGCTGAGCGCGCCGCGCGGCATCGCGCTCGTCGCGGACGAGGTGTTCGCCGACTACCCGCTCGACGCGGCCGTCCCGCCCGGCGGGGCATCCCCGTTGACGCGGGACGATGTGCTGGTGTTCGCCTTGGGCGGCTTGTCCAAGTCGGTCGGGCTGCCCCAGCTGAAGCTCGGGTGGATGGCCGTGGCAGGCCCGCGGCCGCTCGTCTCCCAGTCCATGGCACGCCTCGAGGTCGTCAGCGACACCTATCTGTCGGTCGCCACGCCGGTCCAGCTCGCCGCCGCCGCGCTCCTCGAGCGGGGAGCGCCGATCCGTTCCCAGATTGCCGCGCGCGTGCGCGCCAACTATCGGCGTCTCGTGGAGCTCGTCGGCGCCGCGCCGTCCTGCCGCCTCCTGCGCGCCGACGCGGGATGGTATGCCGTCCTTCAGGTGCCCACCTTCGAGTCGGAAGAGGAACTCGTCGTCAACCTGCTCACCGAGGAAGGCGTCCTGGTGCATCCCGGTTATTTTTTCGACTTCCCGCGTGAATCCTTCCTGATTCTGAGTCTGCTGCCGCCGGGGCGGACGTTCCTCGAAGGCGCGGAGCGGGTGTTGTCGCACGTGGCGAACAAGGCATGACGCTTGAAGCAGGGAGCTCGGTGAACGCTCGAACCGCTCGACGATCGGGTCTGCTGGTGCCGCTCTTCGCGTCCCCATCCTCGGCGAGCTGGGGCATCGGGGAGATCGGCGACCTGACGGCCCTGACGGCGTGGCTCGCCGGGGCCGGCGTGCGCGTCCTCCAACTGCTGCCGGTCAACGAGATGGCGCCCGGTCAGCAGTCGCCCTACTCGGCCATCAGCGCGATGGCCATCGATCCGATCTTCATCTCCCTTCGACTTGTGCCCGAATTCGCCGATGCCGGTGGCGAGGGCGCCCTTGGCGCCGACGAGCGGGGGCTGCTCGAGGAGGCACGCCGCGCCGAGCGGATCCAGGTACGGGACGGTCAGGCGCTTGAAGGAGCGCGCCTTCCGCCGGGCATTCACCCGGTTTCACGAGATCGAGTGGTGCCGTGACGGCGATCGGGCCGGCCGTTTCAGGGCGTTTCTCGGCGCCCAGGCCTGGTGGATCGAGGACTACGCCCTCTTTCGGGCGATCCACCGCCATCAGGGGGAGCGCCCGTGGCCGGAATGGCCGGCACCGCTCCAGGCCCGGGAGCCGGTCGCCATCGATCGGATCCGGCGAGAGCTGTCCTCGGAGGTGCTGTTTCACCAGTTTCTGCAGTGGGTGGCGGACGAGCAGTGGCAGCAGGCGCGCCGGGACGCCCATGGCGTCAGCATCTTCGGCGACCTGCCGTTCATGGTCGACGGCGACAGTGCGGACGTGTGGTCCCGGCAGGATCAGTTCCGATTGGACGCCTCGGTCGGCGTGCCGCCCGACGCCTTCAGCGCCACCGGACAGGACTGGGGCATGCCGGCGTATCGCTGGGACGTGATCGCGGCCCAGGACTTCCGGTGGCTGCGGGAGCGCGCGCGCCGGAGCGCCGACCTGTTCGACGGGTATCGCATCGATCACCTGGTCGGTTTCTACCGCACCTACGCCCGGCCGCGCGGCGGCGGCGTCGGGTTCTTTTCACCCTCGGAGGAGCGCGACCAGGCGGCGCTCGGGGAGCGGCTGCTCGGCCTGTTTCGTGCGACCGGCGCGGAAATCATTGCCGAGGATCTCGGCACCGTGCCCGATTTCGTGCGCGCGTCTCTCGCGCGGCTCGGCGTCCCGGGGTTCAAGGTGCTGCGGTGGGAGCGATATTGGCACAGAGCTGGACAGCCGTTCCGGGACCCGATGGACTATCCGCAGCAGTCGGTGGCGACTTCGGGCACGCACGATACCGAGCCTCTCCTTGTGTGGTGGGAGCGCGCTTCCGCTGAGGAGCGGGAGAAGGTCGGCGCGATGCCAACCGTGCAGCGGCTCACAGGCGGCGCTGGTCTCGCGGACGCCGACCCGTGCCGCGTCCGCGACGTGCTGATCGAGGCGTTGTACGCGTCGCCGTCAACCCTGGCTCTCATGCCGGTCCAGGACGTCTTCGGCTCGCGTGACCGCATCAACGAACCGGCCACCGTCACCGGCGCGAACTGGACGTTCCGGCTGCCGTGGGCGATCGATCGCTTCGACGAGGCGCCCGAGGTCCGCGAGCGCCAGCAGATGCTGCGGCGCTGGGCGGAACAGTACGATCGCGTCTGATCGAAACAGGTTAACCGGGCCGGGCTACTGTGGGCCGCGTCCGCGCCCCTCAGGCGGATTCGGGAGCGGCTTGCGCGGCAGACGCTCGTCGAGCGTCGCCGTGTTATAGGCGAACCACGCGACGATGGCCGCGTTGCGCATCATGTCCTCGGACTGAACGCGCTCGTAGACGTCCTGATTGGAGTGGTGCGTCCGTGAGTCGTACTCGATCGGATCCTGGATGAACTGAAAGCCAGGCAGCCCGACCGCGTCGAACGACGTGTGATCGGTCCCACCGGTCCCCCTGATCGCGAGCGTGGTCACGCCCAGGTTCCGGAGCGGCTCCATCCAGCTTTGAAACAGCGGCCCGACGCTTTCGTTGCCTTGCAGATACACGCCGCGAATCGCCCCGGTTCCATTGTCCACATTGAAGTACGCCGAGAGCTTCGCATGCTCGGGCTTCAGCTCCATCGTCTGGCGATCGGCGAAGTGATCCTTCACGTAGGCGGCGGAACCGAGGAGGCCCTCTTCCTCGCCGCTCCAGAGCGCGAGGCGGACGGTCCGGCGCAACCGGACGCCGCTTGCCTTCAGAATGCGCATCGCTTCCATCATCACGGCCGCCCCCGCCGCATTGTCGGTGGCGCCGGTTCCCGCATGCCAGGAATCGAAGTGCGCGCCGAGCATCACGACTTGGTCGGCCTTGTCGCTCCCCGGCAGCTCCGCGACGATGTTATAGGCGTTCAGGTCGGCGTCGAAGAACCTGTTGGCGATGTCCAGCTCGAGCGTGACCGGAATCCGCTTCTCGAGTGTCCGGAAGATTCGGCCGTACTGCTCCACCGAGAGCACGACCTGCGGCGGCTGGGGCGGCGCCTTCGGGTCGCGCGTCACGTTGGCGGCCGCCTGAACGAAGATCGTTCCGCCGTCGCCGTTGGCGCTCGGCTCGAGCAGCGCCGCGACGCCTTCATCGACCCAGAACTGCACGCGCCTCCGGGCGAATTCCTGCGGATTCTGTCCGCCACCACGCGCACCGCCCCGTCCGCGCGCGGCCGGCTGTCGCGACAGGTCGGAGAGCTCGGCATCGGTGAACCGGCTCCCGAGCGGCCGAAACCGGGCCGGCACCGGGCGTAGCGGCGAGGTCAGGACGAACTTGCCGCGCAGCTTGCCGCGCCACGTGTCGAAATCGCGATCGGTCTGAATGACCGCCACGACGGCCTCGGCGCGCATCGGTCCGCGCGTCCCGGCCGTCCACGCTCGCGGATAGCCGATGAGCGGATAGGCACGCGGCGTCAGGGCGAGCGCGACGAATCGCTCGTTGTCCCAGCCGCGGCCGAACCTGAACGGCTCGACGTGGACGTTGACGAGCCCCCAGCTCTCGAGCGTCCTCCGGACCCAGTCGGCGGCTTCCTTGATTTCCGGCGAGCCGGTGAGCCGCGGGCCGTACACGTCGGTCAGATAGCTCGTCGTCTCCATGATGCGAGAGCGCTGAAGCGCCTCTTCCTTGATGCGGTAGAGGGCGTCGAAATCGACCTTGTCGACCCCTTGCGCGCCGAGCCTCAGGACGAGCGCCAAGAGCAGCGACGCGGCGACGCGCGATGCACGATTGGCCACGGACGACCCTCCTCCTGCGGACTCTAACGACTGTCGCGTCGTCGGTCAACGCACGTTCGCCGGCCGGCCGCTCGTGCGGCATCGGCGGTTGCGACGTGCCGGGTGAGGCGCCGATTTCCGATGGCCCCGCGGGAACCCTTGCACTACATTTGACCGGTGGCCATCGTTGGACCGTTTCGGGCGCTCCGTCCGCACCCGGCTGATGCCCCGCGCGTGGCGGCGGTTCCCTACGATGTCGTGACGACCGACGAGGCCCGCGCGCTGGCTCGCGACAACCCGCTGTCGTTTCTGCGTATTTCCCGCGCCGAGCTCGAGCTGCCTCCGGGCACCGACCCGTACGGCGACGCGGTGTACGAGCGTGCCGCCGAGAATTTCGATCGCCTCAAGAAGACGGCGCTGGTCGTCGAGGACGCTCCGTCGTTGTATGTGTACCGCTTGTCGGTCGGGCCTCACCGGCAGGCGGGCATCGCCGGCTGTTTCTCGCTGGACGAATACGACCGCGACGCCGTCAGGAAACACGAGCGCACGCGGAAGGACAAGGAAGACGATCGTACCCGCCACATGCTGGCGCTCGGCGCCCAGACCGGTCCCGCCTTTCTCGTCCACCGGGCGGATCCGATGGTCGACGATCTCACGGCGCGGCAGATGCGGATGCCGCCGCTGTTCGATTTCGATGCGGCTGACGGCGTTCGCCACACGGTCTGGCGGATCGATCCGCGGTTGTGCGATCGGCTCGTCGCCGCGTTCGATCGCATTCCGACGCTGTACATCGCAGACGGGCATCATCGCGTCGCCAGCGCTGCCCGCGCGCGGAACAGCATCCGCGACGCGGCCATCACGCGCACCTCGCTCGGGGACGAGGCGGATTACACGACGTTCCTCGGCGTGACGTTTCCGCACGATCAGGCGCGCATCCTCGCGTACAACCGCATCGTGAGGGACCTCGGCTCCCTGTCACCGGCGGCGTTCCTCGCGGGGATCGGCGATCGCTTCACGATCGCGCCGGGCCCGGCGGCGCCGGCAAGCCGCGGAGCAATCGCGATGTACATGAAGGGCGGCTGGAGCACGCTCCGCCCGATCGACCCGCCTGCCGCCGCGGATCCGATTCGCGCGCTCGACGTCAGCATCCTCCAGGACCGTCTGCTCGCGCCGATCCTGCACGTGGGCGACGTCCGCACCGACGCGCGAATCGATTTCGTCGGCGGTGCGCGCGGGACGACGGAGCTCGAGCGGCTCGTCGACGCCGGCGAGGCGGCGGTGGCCTTTTCCCTCTACCCGGTCAGCCTGGACGACCTGATGGCCGTGTCCGACGCCGGCGGAATCATGCCGCCGAAGTCCACCTGGTTCGAACCGAAATTGAGGGACGGATTGTTGATCCATCTCATTTGACGATCGCTCGTCACGCAGGCGCGGCGACTCGAACATCCCTTCGCCGGAAGTGCTCCGTGACGTCGAGTGTTCGTCATGCGTTTCGTGAAACGGATGTGTGAATGCCTGTGACAGGCCGCATCTTCAACTTCGCCGCGGGGCCCGCCGTCCTGCCGGTCCCGGTACTCGAGGAAGTCCAGCGCGATCTCCTCGCGCTGCCGGGCGTCGGGATGTCGATTCTCGAAATCAGCCACCGCTCGGACACCTTCGAGTCGCTGCTCGCGCATGCGGAGGCCGACGTCCGCGCCCTGGCCGGCGTTCCGAACGACTACCGCGTCCTGTTCCTGCAGGGCGGTGCGAGCCTCCAGTTCTCGATGGTGCCGATGAACCTGCTCGACCGAGACGCGGTGGCCGATTACATCGACGCCGGGTCGTGGGCCGACAAAGCGATCAAAGAAGCACGCAAGGTCGGACGGGTGCACGTGGCCGCGTCGACGCGGGCCGAGCAGTACGCGCGGATTCCGGCCGCTGCCGAGCTTCTTCTGTCGGCCGGCGCCGCGTACGTGCACTACACGTCGAACAACACCATCGAAGGCACGGAGTACAAGGGGCCGCCGGAGGTCGGCGACGTGCCGCTCGTCAGCGATGCCTCGTCGGACCTGTTCAGCCGTCCCATCGACGTCGCGCGGCACGCGCTCATCTACGCGGGGGCGCAGAAGAACCTCGGGCCCGCCGGCGTCACCCTCGTCATCATCCGCGACGACCTCGTGAGCCGCTCCGCGGCGAAAAAGGCCTCGCTGCCGACGATGATGAATTACGCGGTGCAGGCGGAGAACCGATCGCTGTACAACACGCCGCCAACCTTTGCGATCTACGTCCTCGGTCTCGTGATGCAGTGGCTTCTCGCGCAGGGCGGTCTCGCCGCCCTCGCGCGCGCCAACGGGCGCAAGGCCGCGATCCTCTATCGCGAGATCGATCGAACCGGGTTCTACCGAGGCACGGCGGCGGTTGGCGACCGCTCGCTGATGAACGTCACCTTCCGGCTGGCCACCGAGACCCTTGAACGGCAGTTCGTCGAGGTGGCCGCCGCCGCCGGTTTCGACGGCCTGAAGGGCCACCGGGCCGTCGGCGGGATACGGGCGTCCATCTACAACGCGTTTCCGGAAGCCGGCGTCGAGGCGCTCGTGGCCTTCATGCAGGAATTCGAGCGCCGGCGGGGCTGAGCCGGCCGCGGGTAGTGGGTCAGTTTGCTATTTGCGGAAATTTCGGTTTGAAAGTGCTGGTCTCAGCCATGAATATCTTCAGGAAATCAGGCGATAGTTCCATGCCGTTCTGTTTCAGGGTCACGATCATCGCAACTTCAGCTAAAACCCGCTGAGCAGTTGGATCTTTCGCGGCCCTTTCCGCGTCGGCAACATTCGCTCGCCCCAAATTCTTAACGAGTTCAACTGACCCTATCGTATGAGCGTCACCTGGCAACGTCGTGGTAAACAGCTTGTCGACCTGTGCGGCAAGATCCGACCTGCCCTCGTCTTTAAAAGCCTTTTCTGCCGCTCCAACAAGGACCGCCGTAAATTCAGCACGATCCTGAATTGCCATTTTGTAAAAATCTCTGATTTCCATCGCACGTGCGTGACCAGTCGCCAACACAGCAACCGACAGAGACACAAGTGCCCCTGTTTTCGTTAGAGCGTTCATTTTCGAGCCTTTCGATCGCGGCGCCAGTTCACGCTTCAGATAGCAGCCCCACAATTTCTTCAATGCTCCAGACGTGATCCGCGATGTTGGCTTCCATCGCTGGCGTCACACGGAGCGTCTGATGTACCCGACCGAAGTTGTAGTACATGAAGTATAGGGCCACCATCGCCGCGTGGTTCTCCAGCTTTTTGGAGAATCCGTTGGTCAGTCGGGTGAACCGGCGCATCGACATCCGCATGGTCAGATTGGCGCGTTCAACGTAGGACGTGGAGACGTGCATCGGGTCGGGATTGCCGGTGATCGTTTGCGATGTGCAGCCGATGCACTTGGCAGGGCTGTAGCGGGTCTGCCCTTCGGGATTGGCCTTGTAGACCTTGTTGAGCATCGAATAGTCGATGTCCTCGTTAAACGCGCTCTCAACGGCTTCTAGGTAGACCCGGTGGCCGTCTGTGGTGAGCTGCACACGATTAGCGAGACGATCCGCAAGGTCGTGCATGAAGTCGTAAGCCGTCGCCAGCGTCCGGTCGCCCAGGCGGAACGAGATCATCAGCTTCGTATCGGCGTCTAGCGCCGTCCACGTCCAGCAATCGCCGCGCCCTTCCGCTTTCTTCTCTGGCGTAGTGTTCTTTTCCTTTGAGCCCACGAAGCTCCAAATTTCGTCGCACTGGACGCGCTTGGACCGGATGCCACGGATGGCCTTGTCCTGGTAGGTCGAGCACGCCGCGCCGAGGTCCACGATTAGCTTGGTCACGGTGTTCTTGGCGATACCCGTCATGCGGACCGTGGCCCGGATGCTATTGCCCTCCACAAGGCTTGCTACCACTGGCGCCCGGTCTGCTGTGCTAAGCCTGTTCATAGTGACCATTATGCTTACTCAAGCAAGGTTTGTCAATCAGTTTGTAGTGTCGTCTTGACGTTAATATGTTATGTCAGTATACTGCCGTCGTGGCTGGTGAAAACCCTTCCCCGCACCCAGGTCAGATGCTGCGACAGATGCTCGATGGACGTGCCTGGACGATCACCGAGCTAGCCGACATCACCGGCTTCGCCCGGAGTCAGTTCAGCGGGATTCTCACTGGCAAGGTTGGCATCTCGCCAGACATGGCCATCGCGTTAGGCGCGGCGTTCGGCAACGACCCTGCTGAGTGGATGCAGTGGAACGCAGCGCATCAGTTGTCGCTAGTCGCAACCGATGCTGCCGATGTGGAGACACGCGCCAAGCTCTTCGGCTTTGCGCCTGTGCGCGACATGGAGCGGCGTGGCTGGATCAGGGAAACGAAGACAACTAGAGACCTTCAGACTGAGCTTGAGCGGTTCTACGGTGGTTCTTTGGACAGTGACACGCTGTTCAGCGTCGCCACGTTGCGGGGCGAGCCACTAGCGAAGTTGACGCCAGCCGAGAGGGCATGGTGCGTTCGCGCCCGGCAGTTGGCTGAACATCTGCCTGTTGTAGCCGCCTACGACGATTCACGCATGACAGCAGCGATCCGAAAGCTCCGTCAACTGGCGATGTACCCGAAGGAAGCTGAGCGGCTATCTGAGATCCTTGCGTACTACGGTATTAGGTTTGTGATCGTGGAGCCGCTGCCGGATGCCAAGGTCGACGGCGCAGCCTTCTGGATTGATGATTCTCCGGTCATTGCCGTATCCGGGCGCTGGGACCGAATCGACGCCTTCTGGTTCACTGTAATGCACGAGTGCATGCACGTGAGAAACAGGGACGCATATTCAGTCGACGTCAATCTGCTCCACGAAAGCGATAACGGCATCGTCGTCGCTGTCTCCGACAATGAGGTAGAACGACGGGCCAACGAACAAGCTGCCGATGCCCTCATTCCAAAATCAGAGATGGACTCGTTTGTACGGCGGACCACGCCCTTTTACGCCGGAGCGAAGATCGTCCAGTTCGCTCATCGCATCAAGATGCATCCCGGCGTCATTGTTGGTCAGCTTCAACATCGCGGCGAACTGCGCTATAGCGCACACCGAGATTTTCTCGTGAAGATCAGAAAGTTCGTGATCGATACCGCGTTGACAGATGGTTGGGGTCGAGAACTGAGTCCGTCGGTTTAGGAGGAAGGGCAGAATGGCTAAGAAGAAAGCAACGATGGTGGATCTCGGTACACCGAAGATTCATAACAAGAGCGACAAAGAGATCGCCTTCTTGTTCGATAAGTTCATTGAGAAGCATCCGAACGAACTCTCAGAGACCGGCATGGTCGATCCCGCACGAGTTGTCGATTGGGCCTTCGATACGGGGATCTACCAGCCAAAGCCCGTAAATCCTCGCGCCCAACTGCGGAGCCGCGTCTCTCGCCATCTTGGGCACCGCTACATGATTGATCCACAGGGACGTACCTGTACCGAGCATTGCTGGCTGTTCCGGTGACAGACACCGACGATGCAGGCAATCGCAAGTACGGATACTTCCCGCTGTTCCAGACTGAGCCTGACAGGGTTGAACTGGGACTGAAGCTCCGGCGAACATGGGCATACAAACGCGTCGAACAGATCGATGTTGATCGCGAGTCCTACAACGACAACAACATCTTCGGCGCGACAATCGATCAGCTGGATTTCAATTTCGAGCAGGCGTTGCAGGACTCGAAGATGCCGACGGAATGGTCTGATAACCCGCCTGACGACGTCGATGACGAGGACGACAACTAGCCGCCCCAGCGGGCTTTCGCTGCCTTCTTGGCGATTTCGAGGCGACGGGCCTTGGAGAGCTTCTTGGCCCTCGTCTGCCCGCCCTTTGCCGCGCCCAACTTCGATAGCGCCACTGCCGCCTGGTTTCGTGTGTCTGGCGGTTCTGCGGGTAAAGGCGAGCCGTCCATACGCTCACCGATGGCCTGCTCAACGACGTTTCGAGCTACGGCGGCAAAATCACGCCCGCCGACTTTATTCTTGCTTGCTCGGGAAGGCATGCCTCATTGTGGCACGAACCAACCGAGCCTAGCGGCTCAGCGGATCTCAAACTGACCCACTACCCGGCCGCGAATAGAGCACGCCGGTGCTGTCGTTCCGTGGTACAATCGCGTGTTTCGGTCGGCGATCCATCCCCGGTAACAGGGCATCTTCCCGAAATTCCGGTTTCTTCGGAGGGTAGCGGAGTGTTGTCTTCCTTGATCATCAGCCTCGTCGTTGCCACCGTCCTCATCCAGGTGGCGGTCTTCAGCACGACGATCTATCTCCATCGATCCGCGACGCATCGGGCGCTCGAACTGCATCCGGCCGTGTCGTGGGCGTTTCGGTTCGCTCTGTGGCTGACGACCGGGCTGGCGACCAGGGAGTGGGTGGCGGTTCATCGCAAGCACCACGCTTTTACCGACGAGGAGGGCGATCCCCACAGCCCGATGCTGATGGGATTCTGGTCGGTGCAGCTCGGTAACGTCTTCCACTACATCAAGGAAGCCAAGAACGCCGAGGTCGTCGAGCGCTACGCGCGGGACATCAAGGAAGACTGGTGGGATCGGACGCTGTTCAACCACGGCCTGGCCGGCCTGCTGATCGGCACCGCAGCACTCAGCGCGATCATCGGGATCGGGTGGGCGCTGCTGGCGGCAACGATTCACGCCGTGATGTATGTGTTCGTCCTGTCGTCCTCGATCAACGGGCTCTGCCACTCGGTCGGCTACAAGAACTTCAACAACACCGCCACGAACCTTCGCTTCCTCGCGCTGTTCACGGGCGGCGAGGGGCTTCACAACAACCACCACGGATTCCCCCGCAGCCCGAAGTTCAGCTTCAAGGCGAGCGAGATCGATCCTGCGTGGCCGATCATCAAGCTGCTCATCGCCTGCCGCCTGGCGAAGCCGTCGAAGACGATCGAGGAAATCGCGGCCTGATCGGACGTTCTCGATCACGGGCGAGGCTTCGCGCGCCCCGCCTCGCGCCCTCCGGACGGTCAGGGTCCCGGCGATCCTGGCGGCCTCCACGAGTCACACGACACGATCAGTGCGGCGTCGGATGAAACCGCCGACGCCGGCGCCTGCGCGGCCGCCGGACCGGGCGTTCCGGGTCGGGCACCTGCTCGGCTGACGGCTCGCCGGCAATCGTCTGCCAGTGTGCGACCACCTGAGGCAGCTCGCCGTGGATTTCGAGCCACGTCAGCGCTTCGCGGAAGACGCTGCGGCGGGTGACCGCGAGCTTCACCCGTGGAGGTGCGCCGAGGTCCATCAGGCGGCGCTGCAGGCCGAGCAGCTGCCGCAGCCGCTCGATGTCGCGCCGCGCCAGCGGCAGCGTGCCGAGCCGGGGGAGCGGTCGGCGGCGCCGATCGCCGTCGACGGTCTGCTCTTCGCCGTCGGCGCGACCGCGCGATGGCCCCTCCATCAGTCCCAATGGCACCAGGAGCGTGCCGAGCAGCACGGCGTTGGTCAGCGCCTCGGGCGTCGACGTGAAGCGCCGGCGGTACGCGTCGACTCGCGCCAGCGACCGCCACAGCGCCTCGGTGCCTCCGTGGAGCTCCCCGGAGATCGGCTCCTGGAGCCCGAGGTGTGCGAGGTGCCGGAACGTCCGCTCGGAAGCGCCCGCGCGCAGGATCTTGTAGTGCTCCTCGAGCAGTCTCGGTGGCGAGCTGCGCGCGATGTCGTGGCGCCGCGCGCGGATGGCGGCGAGGCTCGCCGCATCAATCGTGAAGTCGAGGCGCGCGGCGAGCGCGACCGCACGCAGCATGCGCACCGGGTCTTCGCGGAACCGCACTTCGGGATCGCCGATCGCGCGGACCAGGCGCGCCTGGAGATCCTCGAGACCGCCGACGTAGTCGATGATCGAGAACGTCGCGATGTCGTAGAACAGCGCGTTGATCGTGAAGTCGCGGCGGAATGCGTCCTCTTCCGGTGTGCCGAAGGTGTTGTCGTGGTGGATGAGATGATCCGGCGCCTCGAGTCCATGCCCGTGGGCCCCCGCCTGTTCAGTCTCGTCCGGCGGGCCGTGGTGGTGAATCGGCGCGGGGACACCGTCCTGGACCACCTCCTCACCCGCGGCGACCTGCCGACGGAACGTCGCCACTTCGATCACCTTCGGACCGAATCGCACGTGCGCCAGCCGAAAGCGTCGTCCGATGATCCAACAGTTCCGAAACAGCTTCTTGACCTGGTAGGGATGCGCCGAAGTGCCGATGTCGAAGTCCTTGGGATGGCGGTCGATCAGCAGATCGCGAACGCTGCCGCCCACCAGATACGCGGCGTGATCGAACTGGTGGAGCCGGTAGAGAACCTTCAGCGCATCGGGATCGATGTCGCGGCGGGAGATCGGGTGCTCGGCTCGCGGCACGACCCGCGGTTCACTCATCGCGGGCATTGTACCAAAAGCGTAAACGCCAAAGCGTAAGTGCAGACGGATGAGGCACTTAGATTCAATTGCCTCCTGTGCTACCATCGCCTCCCATGCGCCGGACCGGCCTGTTGCTGCTGATGCTGATCGCCGTCAGCCGTCGGGTCGGCGCCGACGACCGCGACCCGCTCGCACGGGCGCGGGAGCTGTACAACGACGGCCGGTGGGGAGAAGCGGTTGCAGCCGCCGGCCAGGCGCGAACGGCGCCCGGCCGGGCGGACAGCGCCGATCTGATCGCCGCGCGCGCCTATGTCGAGCGATTCCGCGAGGAGAACGCCGCCGCCGATCTCGCGGCGGCGCGGGAGCGCCTGACGCGCCTCAATCCGGTCCGTTTCACGCCCCGCGAGCGCGCGGAGTACATCGTGGGCCTCGGCGAGACGCTCTATCTGGACGGCTCGTTCGGCGCCGCCGCCGAGATGTTCGGGTCGGCGCTCGAGCAGAACGGCCCGCTGTCTGGCGCCGAGCGCGAACGGGTGATCGACTGGTGGGCGAGCGCGCTCGACCGCGACGCCCGGCCGCGCGGCGAATTCGAGCAGCGCGCTATCTACGATCGCATTCGCAGTCGGATGCAGACCGAGCTCGGCGCCACCGTGGGCAGCGCGGCCGCCATGTACTGGCTGGCCGCCGCGGCACGCGGTCAGGGCGATTTGCAGAGCGCGTGGGACGCGGCGGAAGCGGGCTGGGTGCGGTCGCCGCTGGCAGGCGATCGCGCCGCCGCGCTGCGCGCCGATTTGGACCGGCTCGTGCTCGACGCGCTCGTCGCCGAGCGCGCACGGGTGCTCGCCCAGCCGCCCGACACACTGCGTGAAGAGTGGGAGCAGTTCAAGCAACGGTGGGCGACCGAGCGTCCGTGACACCGGACGCTTCGTGCGCCATGCGCTCGTCGTCGGCCCCCCCTAGCTCTTGGCATCCTTCCAGTTCGCGCCGATTCCCACGTCGACAATCAGCGGGACGCGCAGCGGCGCGGCGGCCTCCATCCGGTCCCGCACGAGTGCGGCGAGCGCGGGGGCCCGGTCCTCGGGCACCTCGAAGAGCAGCTCGTCGTGCACGGTCAGGATCATGCGCGCCTCCGGCACTGCGGCGATGGCGGCGTGGAGGTCGATCATCGCGCGTTTCATGATGTCGGCCGCGGTGCCCTGAATCGGCAGGTTGACCGCGACGCGCTCGGCCGCCGATCGAATCTGGCCGTTCCGGCTGTTCAGTTCCGGGACGAGCCGGCGCCTCCCGTACATCGTGCGCACGACGCCGCTGGCGCGCGCCTCCTCGAGCGTCCGATCGATGAACGCGCGCACCCGCGGAAAGCCGGCGAAGTACGAGTCGATGAACTCCTGCGCCGCCTGCGGCGTGACGCCGATGTCCTTCGACAGCGTGAACGCGGTCTTTCCGTAGAGCAGCGCGTAGTTGATCATCTTGGCGACGCCCCGCCGCCGGTGCGGATCGATGGCGACGTCGTCGCCGAACACCTTGCGCGCGGTCTGATCGTGGATGTCCTCGCCTCGGCGGAACGCCTCGATCAGGGTGTCGTCTTCCGACAGATGCGCCAGCACGCGCAGCTCGATCTGCGAGTAGTCGGCGGAAATCAGCAGGTGGCCCGGATCGGCGATGAACGCGCGGCGGATTTCGCGGCCGAGCGGCGTCTTGATCGGAATGTTCTGCAGGTTCGGATCGCTGCTGCTCAGCCGCCCCGTCGCCGCCACCGCCTGATTGAAGCAGGTGTGCACGCGCCCGGTCTCCGGGTTCACGAGCTGCGGCAGCGCGTCCATGTAGGTACCCTTCAGCTTCATCAGCGCGCGCCATTCCAGGATCAGGCGCGGCAGATCGTGCGCGAGCGCGAGCTCCTCCAGCACTTCGACGGCGGTGGACGGGGCGCGCGAGGTGCCGGTGCGCTTCAGGACCGGGAGCTGGAGCCTCTCGAACAGGACGTCAGCCAGCTGTTTCGGCGAACCGATGTTGAACGCGCCGCCGGCCAGTTCGTGGATCTTCGCCGAGTACGCCGAGAGCTCCTGTTCGAGCTTCTGCGACTGCGCCGCCAGCGTGGCGCCATCGATGCGGACGCCCGCGCGTTCGACGTCGACCAGCACCGGGACGAGCGGCCGTTCGAGGCCTTCGTACACCGCCGTGAGCTGCTCGCTCGCGAGGAGCGTCCTGAACAGCGGCGCAAGCTGGCCCGCCAGATCGGCGCGCTCGCCCGCGTAGTCGAGCGCCGCCTCCACGGGCAGGTCGGCAAGGGACACCGCCCTGGCGCCGCGGCCGCAGACGTCCTCCTCGCTCAGCGCCTTGTAGCTCGTGTGCTCGAGCGCGAGATCCTCGAGCCGGTGCTCCGAGCGGGTCGCGTCGACCAGGTAGCTCGCCAGCATGGTGTCCAGGTCGAGCCCGCAGAGCGACACGCGGTGGCGGGCCAGCAGGAGAGCATCGAATTTCAGGTCGTGCCCGGTCTTCGCCAGCGACGGATCCTCGAGCACGGGCCGCAGGATGTCGAGCGCCGCATCGACCGGAACGCAGCCGGCTTCCCCGAGCGCGCGGTGTCCGATCGGCACGTACTCGGCGCTCCTCGGGGCCGTGGAAAAGGCGAGCCCGACGATCCCTGCCCGCATCGCGAGCGGCCCATCCGCGAGGACCCGCAGCGCGAAGGCGCCGGCGCTCCTGAGCCGATCCGCGAGCGCCTGCACCGCCGCAACCGTGTTCACCACCCGGTACGTCTTGGCGGTCGTTTGCGCGGTTGGCGCGTACTCCTTCGCCAGGCTGCGAAAGCCGAGATCGTTGAAGATCTGGAACGCGCGCTCGCGCGAGCCGCCCGTGTACTCGACGGCCGCGGGGACGAAGTCGACCGGGACGTCGGTTCGGATGCGCGCGAGCTGCTGGCTCCGCCGGGCATCGTCGGCGTGCGCGAGCAGTCCCTCGCGATACCGTTTGTTCTTGATCTCGGCGGCGTGCGCAAGGAGGTTGTCCAGCGAGCCGTAGGCCGCGATGAGCTCGCGCGCGCCCTTGTCGCCGATGCCCGGCACCCCTTTGATGTTGTCGATGGTGTCGCCCATCAGCGCCAGGACGTCGACGACCCGATCGGGGCGGACGCCGAACTTGTCGGCCACCGTGGCAGCGTCGAACCAGGTGCCGTCCTCGCGCGGATTGAAGACGCGGATGCCGTCGCCCACGAGCTGAAAGAAGTCCTTGTCCAGTGTGACGATGGCGACCTCGAAGCCGGCCGCGGCCGCCTTGGTCGCCAGCGTGCCGAGGACATCGTCGGCCTCGAAGCGCGCCGAGCTCACGATCGGGACGCCCAGCGCCTCGCACGCCGCGTGCACCATGGCAATCTGCTGTGCGAGCTCGTCGGGCATCGGCGCGCGGTTGGCTTTGTAGTCGGCGGCCAGGTCGTCGCGGAACGTGCGACCCGGCAGATCGAACGACGCCGCGATGTACCGCGGCCTGTGCTCGTTCATCAGCTTCCGCAGCATCGTGACGAAGATGTAGACGGCGTTGGTCGGTTGGCCCTTGGCGTTGCGCAGCAGACCGCCGTCGGCGGTGCGCACCGGCGCGTGATACGCGCGGTACATCTGCGAGCTGCCGTCGATGAGGTACAGGACTTCCGCCTTCATTTCATTCGTCGATCCAATCTACAATCTTAAATCTGCATTCCTAGATCTTTCAGCATCTCGTTGGCCGTCTCGGCCGCCATCGTCGCGTCGACCTCGTGCGGCTCCGGTGCCGGCGGACTCTTTCGGCAGTACCAATACGAAGAGGAAATCTACCTGTCGCTCGACGGCTCGGCGACGGTGTACGTGCACGCGTCGATCGCCGCGCTCGACCTGCTGCGCGGCGCGTCCTTCGACGCCAGCCCAGGCGCCCCGCTCGACCGCGATGCCGTCCGCGCCTTCTACACCAGCCCGGTCACGCGCGTCACGGCGAGCCCGACGACGTCGCGGCGCGCCGGCCGCCGTTTCGTGCACGTGCGTCTCGATGTGCGGGACATCCGCCAGCTCCGGAAGGCGGCGCCCTTCGCGTGGTCGACCTACGATTTTCACCGCGAGGGCGACGTGTACGTGTTCCGTCAGACGGTGGGACATGCCACGCCCGCCCCGGCGTCAAAGGCGGGGTGGAACGGCCGGGAGCTCGTGGCGTTCCGGCTCCACCTCCCCAGCGAAATCGTGGACCACAACGCGGGGGCCGGCAATCCCAAGCGGGGCAACATCCTCGTCTGGGAGCAGCCTCTGCTCGACCGCGTCCGCGGCGAGCCGCTCGCCTTCGAGGCGAGGATCAAGACAGAATCGATTCTGTACCATACGCTGTGGCTGTTCGCGACGACGTTCGGCGCCGTGGCGGTCGCGTTCGTCTTCGTCATCTGGTGGCTTCTGCGGCCGAGGACCACAACATGAGTACCGATCAGTTCGGCGCCAAGCCGGCCGTGCTGCGATGCGCGAGGTGCGGCAAGTTCGTCGATTGGGAGGATGCGCACGTCCAGGTGGTGTGCACCTGCCGGCCGCATCTCGATCTGCCGCCGGTCATGGTGCGCGAGGCGACGGAGTCGGACCGCGTGGCCGCCCGCGAGCTGTTCGAGCAGGACTTCGGCCGGACCAAGATCGTGGCGTTCGGCGAGGTGATGGACATCGACCAGATGCCGGCGCTCGTCGCCGTCCTGCATGACGCGCCCTCGGGCGCGCTCGCCTACCGCCTGCACGGGAACGCGCTGCACGTGGTGGCGCTGGCGACCGACCCGATGTGGCAGCGGTCCGGCGTCGGCGGGTACCTGATTGCCGAGGCCGAGCTCCTGGCGCGCCGCCTGAAGCTCGGCCGCCTCGTCGTCTCGACGACCAACGACAACCTGCCGGCGCTGTACTTCTACCAGCGGAAGGGTTATCGCCTGATCGAGCTCGTCCCCGACAGCATCATCGATCACACGCACCAGGTCGTCGCCGGCTTCGCGGGCATTCCCGTCCGCGACGAGATCCGTCTTGAGAAGCGGCTCGCCGCCTGACGCTTGCCTGCCTGTCCGGCTTCCCTCTCCTGCCACGCGATGACGAGGAGCGACTGGGACCGGCCCTGGGTGGCGTTCGCCAGCGTGGGCGTGTGGGTCTTCCACGCCAACGTGTCGCCGGCGTTCACTCCGGTCCGCAGCGAACTGGTCGACGTCGCGGGGTTCTCGCGCGGGCTGCTGAACTTCGTCGTCCTGCGCCCGGACCGGTCGTTCCCGCATCCGGCGCCGTCGGCCGTCGTTCTCGTGGCGCTGCTGCTTCTGCTGGTCGGAATGCTTCCGCGGAGCGCCTCGCGGCCTCGAATGCCGGCGCTGGCGTTCTTGGCTGCGGCAGGATTCCTCGCGGCCGTCGCCGTCTCCGGCCTCGTCACTTCGTATCGAGTGGTTCTCGCCGAGCGCACCTTTGCGCTGGCGCTGGTGGCTCTGGCGGCTCCGAGAATCGCGTGGATGGCCGAACGAATCATCAAGCCGTGGCTTGCCGCGCGGGCGGGCAGTCACCTTCCGATCGTGTGCGTCGGCCTGATGGCGGCGGGATTCTTCGCGTCGATGATGCTCCAGACGCTGGCCACCTACGGGGGCAATTACAGCGGCTTCCTCCACCTCTCACGTGACGTCGCGGCCAGGGCCGAGGTGTTGGCGGGGTCGGGCCAGGTCGACCGTCTGGTGCTCTGGGACCAGGGATATGACGGGGAGTTCATGTACCTGATGGCGTTCGACCCGCTGCTCAGCCGGTTTCGGGACGACCCCCGGCGCTATCAAGACGCGATCGACGATCCGCCGTACCGGTACGGCCGGATCGGGTTCAGCGCGCTGACGCGTCTCGTCGCCGGCGGCTCGTCGGAGCGATTCCCGGCCGTGATGATGTGGCTGATCGTCGCGGCGCACGCCGGCCTCGGGGCGGCGGCCGGCGCGGTCGCGTCGCGCTCGGGCGTCTCGGTCTTCGCGGGGCTGGTGTATCTGGCGATTCCGAGCTTCGCGGCGTCGCTGCTGTTCGGCCTGCCGGAGGCGCTCGCCGCCTGCGCCATGGTCGTCGGCTTCGCCTGCTGGCGGGCGGAGCAGTTCGGGTGGGCCGCCCTGTCGCTTGCGGCAGGGTTGCTGGTGCGCGAAACGGGGCTGGTGCTCCTCGGCGCCCTCGTCGTCGCCACCGCCTTTCGTGCCCGGCGATCGGCCGGCCTGCTGGCGCTGGCGGTGGCGCCCGCGGCCGGTTGGCGGCTCTTTGCCGCGGCACGGCTGTTCCCGGCGTTCGGCTGGCATTCGCTGTTCGCGAATCCGGCGGATCTGACGCTGCCGCTTGCGGGGCTGGGCCAGTTGTGGCGCGCGGGCGTCCTGCAGACCCAGGCCGCCCCGGAAGTTGCCGCAGCAGTGGTTTTTCCAGTACTTCTAATGGCGGCGGCAGGCGTTGGCGTCGGGCTGTTCATCGCGCGGCCGGGTCCCCTCGAAGCCGCGGCGGCGATCTACGGCCTCGTCGCCGTGTCGCTGAACTATTCGAAGATCTGGCGGCATCTGCCGAGCGGCGAGCGCGGCGTGTTCGAGTTGTTCGTCTGTCTCCTGCTCTGTCGCCTGACGACGAGCGAGGGATCGCGGTGGATGCGGCGGGTTCTGGACGGCTTGTTCGTCGCCCTCGCGATCTATACGTATGCGATCTCGCCGGAGGCGGCGGCGTCGCGAACCGCGCTGCTCCTGGTCCGTTGAAGCCGGCGCGCATCGAGCGACACGTGGTCGTGGCTGACTCTATCTGGAGGCGGAATGGAAACGACCGGACACACGCATGGCGACACCATCGGCATCAGCAACGGCAAGCTGCGGGTCCCCGACTGTCCGATCATCCCGTTCATCGAAGGCGACGGGACCGGCCCGGACATCTGGCGCGCGAGCGTGCGGGTTTTCGATGCCGCGGTGGCGAAGGCGTACGGGGGCGCACGGAGAATCCTGTGGAAGGAGGTGCTGGCGGGGCAGCGCGCGTTCGACCAGACGAAGAGCTGGCTTCCCGACGAGACTGTCGATGCCTTCCGCCATTACCTGGTCGGCATCAAGGGCCCTTTGACGACGCCCGTCGGTGGCGGCGTGCGATCGCTCAACGTGGCGCTGCGACAGATCCTGGACTTGTACGTGTGCCTGCGGCCGGTCCGCTGGTTCAGGGGCGTGCCCTCGCCCGTGCGGAGTCCGGAGAAGGTGGACATGGTGATCTTCCGTGAGAACACGGAAGACATCTATGCGGGCATCGAGTGGGAGGCCGGATCGGAGGGCGCCAAGAGCGTGATGGCGTTCCTCAGGCGCGAGTTCCCGAAGTCGTTCGACAAGATCCGGTTCCCCGACACGAGCGCCATCGGCCTCAAGCCGGTCTCGAGGGAAGGCACCGAACGGCTGATGCGATCCGCGATCGAGTACGCGGTTTCCAATGGGCGCAAGAGCGTGACCATCGTGCACAAAGGCAACATCATGAAGTTCACCGAGGGCGGATTTCGCGGCTGGAGCTACGCGCTCGCCGAGCGGGAATTCGCCGACCGGACCTACACGTGGGAACAGTGGGCCCGGACCAGGGCGGCCAGCGGCGAGGAGGCCGCCGACCGCGCGCAGCAGGCGGCGCTCGCCTCCGGGAAGGTGTTGATCAAGGACGCGATCGCAGACATCACGTTGCAGCAGGTGCTGACCCGGCCGAACGAGTTCGATGTGATCGCGACCCTCAATCTCAACGGCGACTATCTCTCGGACGCCCTTGCCGCGCAGGTGGGCGGCATCGGGATCGCTCCCGGGGGCAACATCAACTACCTCACCGGCCACGCGGTGTTCGAGGCGACGCACGGGACCGCCCCGAAATACTCGAATCTCGACAAGGTCAACCCGGGATCGGTCGTGCTGTCCGGCGAGATGATGTTCCGCTACATGGGATGGACCGAAGCCGCCGATCTGGTCATCAAGGGGATGGACGGCGCCATCGCCAGCCGCCGCGTCACCTACGACTTCGCCCGGCTGATGGAGGGCGCGACCGAAGTCAGCACGACGCAGTTCGGCGACGGGATCATCGCGCACATGGGCTGAAGGCGCGGTGGCCAGCCCCGGCTACAGATCGTTGCCGGAATACGACTGGTTGAACGACTTGTTGCACAGCGGAAAATCGGGAACGATGTTGCCTTCGAGCGCGTGCGAGAGGGCGGGCCAGTTGAAGAACGAGGGATCGACGATCTTCACCCGTTGGAGCCGCCCGTCCCGGCCAACCTCCACCCAGTGCACGATCCGGCCCCGCCACCCTTCCACGATGCCGAACGCCGGTCCGCGCGCGGGCTGGCTGCCCGGCCTCGCGCGACAGGGGCCCGCCGGAAGCTGACGCATCACCTGCGCCAGCAGCCTTGCCGATTCGTGGACTTCGTCGACGCGGACCGCCGCCCGCGCCTTGACGTCGCCCGAGGTATGGACCGGCACGGCAAACTCCAGGCTCGGATACGCGGCAAATGGATGGTCCCGTCGCGCGTCGAGGTCGAGACCCGACGCGCGAGCGACGTACCCGAGCACGCCGTAGTCGTCGGCGCGCTCGCGATCGAGCGTCCCCGTCCCCTCGAGCCGATCCACGAGCAGCGTGTTTCGGAGGCAGATGGTCACCGTCTCGTCGAAATCGGCGACGACGCGCGCCACCGTTTCGGCGAGATCCGCGGGGACATCGAGGTCGCGGGCGAGCCCGCCGGGTATCAGGGCGCCGCGCAGCAGCCGGGACCCCGTGACCGCCTTGTTCAGCCGCAGCAGCTGCTCGCGCGCGCGGGAGCAGTGCGCGTGCGCCACGGCGAATCCGGTGTCGTTGGCCATCGCGCCGAAGTCGCCGACGTGGTTGTACAACCGCTCCAGCTCGAGCAGCAGTACCCGGAGATAGCGCGCGCGTGGCGGCACTTCGATCCCGGCCGCAGCCTCGAGCGCCTGGCAGTACGCCAGCGCATGGCCGACGCTCGTGTCACCCGAGATCCGCTCCGCCAGCTCGACGCCGGCGTCCGGCTCGCGTCCTTCGAACAGCTTCTCGGTGCCCTTGTGCGTGAAGTACAGGCGCGTCTTGAGATCGATCACCGTTTCGCCCACGACGCTGAAGCGGAAGTGGCCGGGTTCGATCACGCCGGCGTGCACGGGGCCGACCGGGATCTCGTACACGCCTTCGCCGCCGACCGGCAGGAACGGAAACCGTTGCCCCTGGTCCCGGAACGGCGGCGTCGCGGCGTCCTTTCGCAGCGGGTAGTAATCCCCGGGCCAGAAGGCGTGCTTCACGAGCGGGCGTGGATCCGGATGGCCGGCAAAGACGACGCCGAACATGTCGCGGATCTCGCGCTCGAACCGCGACGATCGGTAGTAGGACGACGCCAGCGACGGCAGCTCCGGGCGGCTCGACTCGATCGACACCGACACCTGCGCGAACCAGTTCGCCGCCCGGTGCGCGAACAGGTAGTGCACCACGAAGGTGCCGCGGCGATCCTCCCCGATCATGGCGATGAGATCGGCGCCGAAGGTGCGGATCAGGAGCTCGCACACGCCCGCGATACCGTCCGGACGGCAGCGGCCGTGCACCTCGTTGGCGCGCGGCATCGAGACGTCGGCGATGCCGGCGCGGCCGCCGTCGAGCGCGTCCCGAACCGAGCTCGCCGTCATCGCGGCATCAGCGTGGTCACGCATCGATCGATGAGCGCCGACACCGGTGATGGCAGCAGCACGCCGAGCACGACGAGCAGACCCATCGGCAGCGCCAGCGCCGCGGCGGGCCATCCGGGCGCTTCGCCCACTTCCACGTGATCGGGTGTATCGCCGTACAGCATGCGGTTCAGGTGCGTCAGCAGCGACACGAACGCCGTCAGGAGCAGCAGCAGCACGAGGGCGGCCAGCCACAGGCGGTGGCCGTCCACCGCCGCGCGCACGAGCAGGAACTCGGACACGAACAGGCCGAACGGGGGCAGCCCGACGAGCGCCAGAATGCCGGCGGCGAACAGCGCGCCCGTCAGCGGCATGGCTCGCAGCAGCCCGCGCACGCGGCCGATGTCGCTGGTCTGATAGCGCTGCAGGATGCGCCCGGCCAGCAGGAACGTCGTCGACTTCGCGATCGCGTGGTTGACGATGTGCAGCCACGCGGCGAACATGCCGAGCGGGCCGAGGCCGAGCGCGACGCTGACGAGGCCGATGTGCTCGACGCTCGAGTACGCGAGCATGCGCTTGTAGTGCCGCTGGATGACCAGGCTGAACGTGCCGATGGCGACCGACAGCAGGCCGAAGCCGATCAACAGGTTGTTGGTGAAGGTGGGGCCGAGCGCCGCGTCGACGACCGCCTTCCAGCGGGCGATCGCGTAGATCGCGACCGCCAGCAGGACGCCCGACATCATGGCGGAAATCGGAGAAGGCGCTTCCGAGTGGGCGTCGGGCAGCCACGTGTGCATCGGCGCGAGGCCCGCTTTGGTCCCGTAGCCCACGACGAGGAACGCAAACGCGAGGCGCAGCAGCTCGGGCCGAAGCGACGGCGCGGCGTGGCGGAGCACGGTCCAATTCAATGCGTCCGGCACCTGGCCGGCGCTCGCGACCGAGTCGAAGTACCCGAGAACGGTTCCCGCGAACGCGAGCGCGATGCCGACCGAGCACACCAGGATGTACTTCCACGAGGCTTCCACCGACGCTTTCGTGCGGTGCAGCGGGATCGCCATCGCCGAGGTGATCGTGGTGGCTTCGATGGCCACCCACATCAGCGCGACGTTCTGGACCGTGACCGCCGCCAGCATCGTGAAGAAGAAGGCGTTCAGATAGACGTGAAAGCGCCGCGTCTGTGCCGCGTCGTGCGCCTCGGCGCGCCTCAGACCTGGCGCGGACGCCGCGGCCAACACGCCCACCAGGCCGATGCAGACCGCGAGCAGCGCCGACAGCGCGTCGACGCGCCACAGCCCGGCCGACCCGCCGCCGCCCGCGTCTTCGCCAGCGGGCGACAGCGCCATCCAGGCGGCCGCCGTCAGCGACACGGCCGCCGCGGCCACGCCAGACCACCCGACGATCCGCCGGTAGGGCCGCACCGCCATCGCCAGAACCAGGGCGAACACCGGCGCGCCGAGCAGCAGCCAGAGCGCCATGGTTCAGTGCTTGAGCCGGGTGAGCTGTTCGACGTCGATCGAGTCGAACGTCTCGTGGATCTGGTACACGAAAATCTGCATCACGAGGAATCCCATGAGCGCGTCCAGCACGACCCCGAGCTCCACGAGGAGCGGCACGCCGTAGGTGCCCGCCGCGGCGAGCAGCGCGATGGCGTTCTCGAGCATCAGGAAGCCGATCACCTGCGTGATGGCTTTCTTGCGGCTCACGATGATGAAGAGGCTGACGAAGAGGAGCGCCGTCGCGAGCGGCAGCCCCTGGCGTGTCGGCAGATCGCTGGCCATCATCCAGGGTCGCGCGAGCGCGTACGCGAACACCACGAGCAGGCTGGCGGCCAGCAGGGACGTCTCGGTGTTCACGTACGGCCGCACCTCCGCCTGGCTCCCGAACCTCCGCTGCATGGTGCGGAGCAGGGCGGGAATGGCGACGCCCTTCAGCCCGACGAGCGCCAGCGCGACCCAGGTACAGCGGCCGTTCGCCGCCGAAGTAGCCGATAGCGGCGGTCAGCCCTGCGAGCAGGCACGATTGCCAGCGGTAGGCGGCGATGTAGGCGGGCACGCTCTTGCGCCACAGGACGATCAGCCCGGTCAGCAGCATGGCGCTGCCGCCAAGCGTCACAATCTGGGCAAACACATCGTCCACGCCGGGTTACCTCGCGAGAAAGGTCGACATGACCGCCAAAAGCGCGAGCACGAACGAGGCGCTGAGCAGCTCGGGCACGCGAAACAGCCGCAGCTTTGCGACGCGCGTCTCGAGCACCGCGACGGCCAGGGCGAGCGCAATGAGCTTCAGCACGAACGTCACGGCGCCGACGAGAATGGCGCCCGGCGCCAGCGCCACCGCGATGCCCCACGGCACGAACAAGTTGGCCGCGAGCGCCAGGAACACGAGCAGCTTCACCGCCGAGCCCCACTCGACCAGCGCGAGGTACGGGCCGGAGTACTCCAGCACCATCGCCTCGTGGATCATGGTCAGCTCGAGGTGCGTCGACGGGTTGTCCACCGGCAGGCGTCCGGTTTCAGCGAGGGCCACGATGAACAGCGCGGCGAAGGCGAGCAGGTGCCCGGGACCGAGGGCCATCGCCGGCTGCGCGATCGTCCGCGTCACGATTTGCGAGAAGCTCGTCGACCCGGCGTTCAGCGTCAACGCGACGATCGACAGCGCGACGGTCGGCTCGGTCAGGGCCACGACCGTCATTTCGCGCGACGCGCCCATGCCGCCGAACGGCGATCCGGTATCGAGCCCGGCGAGCGCGAGGAAGAACGTGCCGAGGAGCAGCAGGTAGACAACGGCGAAGAGATCGCCGACGGCGAAGGGCGCGGGCGTCACGAGGACGAGGGGCACCATCGCCGCGACGCTGATGCTGGTGGCGAAGACGACGAACGGCGCGACCCTGAAGATCCAGGATGCCGTCTCCGACACGACGGCCTCCTTGCCGAACAGCTTCGCGAGCTCGAAGTACGGCTGCCACGGCGGGGCGCCCCTGCGGCTCTGCAGGCGCGCCTTGAGCCACCGGATGAAGCCGACGAGCAGCGGCGCGAGCGCGGCTCCGAGCGCCGTCTGGAACCCGATTGCGAGGTCGCTGGTCATTGGAGCCACCAGGCCGCCGCGAGCGCGCAGACGAGCGCCGTCGCGACGTAGAGCAGGTAGAGGTGCACGGAGCCGCCCTGAAGCCGCCGCACCCATCCGGCCACCCGGCGCACGCCTCCGAGCAGCGGATCGTACAGGGCCTGCTCGAACCACGGCACCACCTGCGTGCGGTAGGTGATCGAGCGGACGAAATAGGGCGAATCGGCATGGACGCTGACGCTGAGATCCTCGCTCGGACGATACAGCTCGGAGAAGATCCGCCGCAGCGGCTCGGCGAACGCCGACGAGGTGTATTCCATGCGCGGCGTCTGATGAAGACGGCCGCAGCCCCAGGTGTCGGCCCGCCGCAGCGTCAACCCTCGCGATCGGAGCACGGCGGCGGTCGCCACGATCACCGCGCCGACGAGCAGCGTGATGAGCACCGGCGACACCCGGGCGATCCCGTTGGGGGCCGTGAGCCAGGCTTGCGCCGCGCCTGCAGGACCGGTGGGTGCGGTCAGTGGCGACACGGCGCCGATGACGCCGTAGGTCATCGCGGCCACCCGCGGCGCGGTCCATCCGAGCGCGACGCAGGCGGCGGCGAGCACCGCCATGACCGCCCGCGCCGACCAGTGGCCGTCCTGCGCCTGGGCGGCCCGGTCGGATCGCGGCATGGCGAGAAACGTGATGCCGAACGCCTTGACGAAGCAGGCCGCGGCGAGGCCGCTCGTCAGCGCGAGCACGCCGACGGCCAGCGGCGCGCCGATCGCCGCGGTCGGCTGCGGCGTGCCGGCGCCCGCCAGCAGCGCCTGAAAGATCATCCACTCCGACGCGAAGCCGTTGAGCGGCGGCAACGCGGCGGCGGCCGCTGCCGCGACGAAGAACAGCGCGGCCGTCTGCGGCATCACCTTCACCAGGCCGCCCAGCTGCTCCATGTTGCGCGTCTGCGTCTCGTGCAGCACGGTGCCGGCCGCCAGGAAGAGCAGCGACTTGAACACGCCGTGGTTGATCGTGTGGAGCAGCGCCGCGCCGAAGCCCACCAGGGCGAGCGCCGGGAAGCCGTAGCTCTGAAGCACCAGCCCCGCGCCGACGCCCAACAGGATGACGCCGACGTTCTCGACCGACGAATACGCGAGCAGCCGCTTCAGGTCGTTCTCCGCCAGCGCATACAGCACGCCGGCGAGCGCCGACGCCGAGCCGGCGACGAGAACCAGCGCGCCCCACCATGCCGGGCCGGCGCCCAGAAAATCGAGCGTCACGCGCAGCAGCCCGTAGATGCCGAGCTTGATCATCACGCCCGACATCAGCGCCGAGACGTGCGACGGCGCGGCCGGATGCGCGCGCGGCAGCCACACGTGGAGCGGCACGACGCCGGCTTTGGATCCGAAGGCGACGAACGCGAGCAGAAAGACGCCGTTGCGCGCCAGCGGCGACAGCGCTTTCGCGCCGAGCCGCAGGTCGGCGAACGTGGTGGCGTCGGCACGCGGTGCCATCAGCAGGAACATCGGCAGCAGCAGGATCAGCGCGACGTGCGCCATGGCGGCGTACCACAGGCCCGCCTCACGCGTCTCGGGATGCTCCGGCTCGGTCATCACGAGGAAATACGACGTGAGCGCCATCAGCTCCCACGCGAACAGGAACGTGAACACGTTCCCGGCCGTCGTCACGAGGCTCATGCCCCCGAGAAACCCGTTGAACATCAGGCCGAAAAGACCGAGCGATCGACGGCCGTCGTACGCGGCCGAGTACCTGGAAGCCGTACACGGCGGCGAGCAGTCCGCACGAGGCAACGAGCGCGAGGAACAGCGCGCCCAGGCGGTCCAGGTCGATCACGACGCCGCCGGCCGGCCCGACCAGCGCCGGCAGCTCGACGGTCAGGCGACTCTCGGTCAGGAGCACCGTCAGCGCCGCCACCAGGCCACCGGACGAACCGATGACGGCGCCCGCCAGTGTCGCGGATCGCGCGGCGCGATCGGTCGGCATCACCGCGGCTGCCAGTCCGCCGCCGACGAGGCCGGCCGCCATCACGCCGAGCGCCAGCGGTCCCAGGGTCATGGGGAGGGCGCGGCCGACGCCGCCGATCGCGACCGCGACGTGGCGGTCGCCGGCCACCGCCCGAGGGCCTCGAGGATGCCCCGCAGGATGTCGGCCGGTTCCGGGGGGCACCCCGAGATCTGCACGTCCACCGGAACGACCTCGCGCACGGCGCCGACGATGGCGTAGCTGCCGCGAAACACGCCGCAGTCTCTCGCGCAATCGCCGACAGCGACGACGAATTTCGGCGCCGGGGTCGCCTCGTAGGTCCGGCGCAGAGGAATTTCCATGTTGCGGGTGACCGGACCGGTGACCAGCAGGAGATCCGCGTGGCGCGGCGAGGCGACGAAATGGAGTCCAAACCGCTCCATGTCGTACACGGGACCGGCGAGCCCGGCGATCTCGATTTCGCAGCCGTTGCACGATCCGGCGTCCACCGCGCGGATCGCCAGCGCGCGCCCCAGGAGCTGCCTGACGCGCGCGTCGAGTGCTTGTCCGATCTCGACGGCCGCAGGGTCGACGGTCTGGAGCATCTCGGTGGCGATGCCGGTCCGCCAGATCTTGGAGAACAACTGCATCAGCGATCCTGCGGCGCGTGCATCAGCGCCGCCCCTCGCGCCGCAGCTCCTTGAGCATGCTCTGCGTGTCGACCAGGCGGTTGTCGAAGATTTCGCGGGCCACCGCGAGCAGCTTCGCGATCAGGGGATCGCCCAGGGCGTACATCACCGTCGTGCCGACCTTGCGGGCGCTCACGATGTTCTTGGCGCGGAGGATCGCGAGCTGCTGAGAGGCGACCGGCTGCTCCAGCCCGAGCTCCTGCTGCAGCTCCTGGACGCTGCGGTCGCCGTCGCCGAGCGTTTCGAGGATGCGGATGCGGACCGGGTGCGCCAGCGCGCGGAAGAAGTCCGCCTTGAAGGTCTGGAGCGTCGGCGGCATATAGAGATATTAATATATACGAACGCTCCACGCCTCGTCGGACGCCGCCGAGCCTCCACTCCGGCCGCCCCTCATTCCGCGCGGACGGGCCCATCGGTGCGCGCGCCCGAGCGATCGGACGCGTACCGGATGCCCCGGATCAACCCGCTACAATGACGGGTGGTGACGCTCCGGGCCGCTCGATTCGGGGTTGCCGTCGGGTGTCTCCGGTGGGCCGGCGCGCTCCACCTCGACGCGATCCAGACACACATGGTGGTCGACCCGCTGCAGAGCGCCCTCCGTTGAAGGAGTACCCGGTACTGGTGGGACTCGCCCGGCGTCCGAGTGGGCAGCCCCGCATCAGACCCGCACGCCCGTCAGGGCGGGCCGGCAATGCCGGGCCAGACCGACGTGGCGATCGTCGGCGCCGGGTACACCGGTCTCTCCGCTGCGCTCGCCCTCGCCCGCCGCGGCGCCTCCGTCGTCGTTCTCGAGCGCGATCGGATTGGGTCGGGGGCCAGTTCCCGCAACGGCGGACAGGTGCTGACCGGGTTGAAGCTGGACGCGGCGACGCTCGTCGCCCGTTTCGGTGAACCGGCGGCGCGCCGGCTCTTCGATGCGTCGATCGAGGCCATCGCGACCCTCGAACGTCTCATCGGTGAGGAAGGGCTCGACTGCGAGTACGTGCGGTCGGGCCACCTCGATGCGGCGAACAAGCCGTCGCACTTTGCCGCGTTGCGCGAAGAGCAGGCGCTGCTCGCGCGCGTGTTCAACCACCGCGTTGACGTCGTCCCGCCCGCGGAGCAGCAGGCGGAGATCGGATCGCACGCCTACCACGGCCTGATGGTGGATGAGCGCAGCGGCGCGCTCAACCCCGCCAGGTATGTCACCGAGCTGGCTGCCGCCGCGTGCCGCGCCGGCGCGGCAGGTACCTGGAAGGCACGTCGGTGACGACCACGAGCCGTGCCAACGGTCGCTGGAAGGTCGCGACCAATCGCGGAACGCTGGCCGCGGCCGACCTGCTTGTGGCGACCAACGGTTACACCGACGAGGGGGCGAGGTGGCTGCGGCGTCGGCTCGTTCCCATTGGCAGCTACATCATCGCCACCGAACCGCTGTCTGCGGATCACGCGGCGGCGCTGATTCCGAAACGGCGGATGGTGTTCGACACGAGGCACTTCCTGCACTATTACCGGGTGACCGCCGACCAACGGATGCTCTTCGGCGGCCGTGCGCAGTTCGCGCGGCCGAAGGGCGACGCCATCGGCCGCGCGGCCGCCGTTCTGCACCATGACATGGTCGGGGTGTTTCCGTCGCTCGCCTCCACGCGCATCGAGTACGCGTGGGGCGGCAACGTCGCGTTCACCCGCGATCTGCTGCCGCACGCGGGGCGGTTCGGCGAGGCGCATTACTCGGCCGGCTACTGCGGCCACGGCGTCGCAATGGGCACGTATCTCGGCGCGACGATCGCGCGCGTCATGGCGGGGGAGCAGGCCGACTGTCCGCTGCTCGATCGGCCGTTCCGTCCCGTTCCGCTCTATCGCGCCACGCGGTGGTTCCTGCCGGTCGTCGGCGCCTGCTACAAGTTGCTCGACTATCTGTCGTAGCCATTCGGCGGCGTTCCTGTCTGCCGCTCGATACTGGATCTCGATTTCACTACCGTGACTGCGCCGGGCGCTTCCCGTACGATCGCGGGGTTTCGCCGGAGGCGCGGCAGGAACGATTCGACGCGTCCTCTGCTTTCCAGTCGGAGTCTATGCCCTCGATCTCGTACCGGGTCCCGCTCTATCGCGGGCTGCGCACGGGACGGCGATCGCCGCATGACCGGCGCCGTCCTGCGGTGTGGCTGATCGCGGCGGTGGCGGCGCTGTTTGTGGTGAGCGCGGTCACGCTCGCGGCGCAGGCACCGGCGAGCGGGCCGCCGGCGGCGAGCACGCTGAAGCTGGAGACCGGCAAGCAGGTGTATCAGGCCGGCTGCGTCTCGTGCCACGGTCCCGACGGCAAGGGGCAGTCGCCGAATCTGGCCGGGTTCGAGCGCCCCGCGACCTTCCCGGATTTCACCGATTGCCCGACGGCGACGCCCGAGCCCGACGTCCAGTGGCGGGCCATCATCACCAACGGAGGGCCGGCTCGCGCGTTCTCGCAGATCATGCCGTCATTCAAGGATCTGCTGACACTGGAGCAGATCGACAAGGTTCTCGACTACCTGCGCGGCTTCTGCACCGAGGGCGCCTGGCCGCCCGGGCATCTCAACCTGCCGCGGGCGCTGGTGACGGAGAAGGCGTTTCCGGAGAACGAAACGGTGCTGGGCGGATCGATCAACGCGCGCGGCACGCCGGGCATCGGCACCACCGTCAGCTACGAGCACCGCATCGGTGCAAGCGCGATGATCGAAGCCATCGCGCCGTTCGATTTCACCAACAACGGCGCCAAATGGGGCGCCTCGTTCGGCGATCTCGCCCTCGGGTACAAGCAGAAGCTGTTTCACAGCCCGAAGAAGGGGTCGATCCTCAGCGCAGGCGCGGAGCTGGCCGTGCCGACCGGCGATCCAATCTCCGGGACCGGCGGCGAATCGACGATCTTCGAGACCTATGCGGCCTTCGGGCAGCTGTTCCGCGCCGACACGTTTCTGCAACTGCAGACCGGAGTCGAGCTGCCCGCTCATCCTGACGACGTGCCCCGCGCGTACTACCTGCGGACGGCGGTCGGCAAGACGTTTGCGGCCGAGGGCGGCCTCGGCCGGCGATGGTCGCCGATGCTCGAAGTGATCGGCGACCGCGATCTCGTGACCGGCGCCGTCACCAACTGGGATCTCGTGCCCGAGATCCAGATTCCCATCAGCAAGCGGATGCACATCCTGGGCAGCCTCGGGTTCCGAATGCCCGTCAACAACACCGCCGATCGCCAGAAGCAGGTGATGTTCTACGTTCTCTGGGACTGGATCGACGGCGGTCTGCTCGAAGGCTGGTAGGGGGAGGCGGATGTTCAAGACAGCGGCCAATCTGCTGGCTCTCGCCCTCGCGACGACAGCGATCGTCGTGACGCGGGCCCAGTCGCGTCAGGCGGCGCCGCCTGTGACGACGCACGTCGTCGACGTCACGGCGATCAAGACCTACGGCACGCACTTCCAGACATCCGACCGCTGCGTCGCGTGCCACAACGGAATCTTCACCCCGACCGGCGAGGACATCTCGATCGGTATCAACTGGCGGACGAGCATGATGGGCAACGCGGGGCGCGACCCCTACTGGATGGCTGGCGTACGCCGCGAAACGATCGATCACCCGACCGCGCTGAAGGCCATCCAGGACGAGTGCACGATTTGCCACATGCCGATGATGCGCTACGAGGCGCGGCTCGCCGGGGGCGAGGGCGAGGCGTTCGCACACCTTCCGCCAGACCCGGCGAAGCTGAGCGACCGGCTGGCCGACGACGGAGTGTCGTGCTCGGTATGTCATCAAATTACGGATCAGAACCTCGGCACGCGCCAGAGCTTCGTCGGTGGCTTCAAGGTCGACGAGAAGACGCAGCCGGGCGAGCGGCGCATCTTCGGACCGTTCGAGGTCGACAAGGGCCACACGACGGTCATGAAGACCTCCTCGTCTTTTCAGCCGGTCCAGGCGACTCAGATCCGGTCCTCCGAGCTGTGCGCGACGTGCCATACGCTGCTGACGCAGGCGCTCGATGCACAGGGCAAGGTGATCGGCGAGCTGCCCGAACAGGTGCCGTACCAGGAGTGGTTGCACAGCGACTACAACGAGAAGCGCACCTGCCAGTCCTGCCACATGCCGGTGGTGACCGACGACGTGCCCATCACGACCGTGTTCGGCGAGCCGCGCACCGGCGTGTCGCGCCACACCTTCGTCGGCGGCAACTTCTTCATGCAGCGCATGCTCAACAAGTTCCGGGTCGACCTGTCGGTCGCTGCCCAGCCGGCGGAGATGGACGCCGCGGCCAACCGTACGGTGGCGCATCTGCAGACCGAGGCCGCGAAGGTCACCCTGCCGAGCGTCGACGTGCGCGACAACCGGCTCGAAGCGGCCATCGAGGTCGAGAATCTCGGCGGCCACAAACTGCCGACCGCATACCCGTCCCGCCGCGTCTGGCTGCACGTGACCGTGCGCGATCGCGGCGGCCGGACGGTGTTCGAATCGGGCTCGCTGCGGCCCGACGGCTCCATCGTGGGCAACGACAACGACGAGGACGCGAATCGCTTCGAGCCGCACTACACTGAAATCACGCGCGGGGATCAGGTGCAGATCTACGAAAGCGTGATGGTCGGCGCGGACGGCCGGGTGACGACGGGCCTGCTGACGGCGCTTCGGTACGTGAAGGACAACCGCCTGCTGCCGCACGGCTTCGACAAAGGCACGGCCGAGAGCCAGATCGCGGTGCACGGCGCGGCGGAAGGCGACGCGGATTTCACGGGAGGCGGGGATCAGATCCACTACGTCGTCCCCGTCGGCGACGCACAAGGCCCGTTCGTCGTGGACGTCGAGCTCTGGTATCAGCCGATCGCGTTCCGCTGGGCGATGAACCTGGCGAAGTACGACGCTGCGGAGCCGCAGCGCTTCGTCGGGTACTACCAGCAGATGGCGCCCGGCTCGGCCGTCCTGCTGGCGCACGCCACGGCGACGAAGTAGGAGAGAACCTGCCGCCGCGGCTCACTCCGCTTGCGGACGCCTCGGCTGGCGGGCGAGGTCGACGCGGGCGAGGTGATCCCGGATGTCCGCGTCTGATCCATCGATGGCCAGCGCGCGCGCCAGCACCGCGCGGGCGTCGTCGAGCCGCCCGAGCCCCGCGAGCGCCAGTCCGAGGATGTCCAGCGCGCCGGCATTCGGCGGCGACTGCGCGGCGGCACGCTCGGCGTGCGGCAGCGCCTGCTTGAAGCGTCGTGTGTCCACCAGGGATGCCGCCAGGTTCCGCTCCGCAGCGTGGTTGCCCCGCTGCAGCTCGACGGCGCGTCGAAACATCGGAATCGCCTCTTCCGTGCGGCCTGCGGCCACGAGCGACACGCCTAGATGCCCGATGGCCGCGCCGTCGTTCGGCCGACTCCCCAGGTACTGACGGAAGAGAGGAATCGCCTCGGCGAACTTCCGCTGCGCGTACAGCGCATTCGCCAGCAGTCCGGTCGCTTCCGGATCGCCTGGCCTCATCGAGAGGGCGAGACGGTACTGCACGACGGCCTGACGCCAGCGTCTCGTGATGGCAAACGCCCGTCCCATGAGGATGCGGGCCGGCACGGCCTCGAGCAGCTGAGGATGCTCGCGGACGAATCGATCGAGCTCCCGGATGGCGGCGTCAAACCGGCGCAGGTCGAAGAGCTGGACGCCGAGATCGTAGCGGGCCCGCGATTCCTCCGCGACCGCCTGCTCGAGGTGCTCGACCGCTTCCTTGTGGCGGCCGGCGCTGCCCAGTTCGGTCCCGACCAGATAGTGGGCGATGCCGCTCGGGCGTCGCTCGAGCACGGTGAGCGCGAGCGACAGCGGCGAGCGGTACTCCCGGTTGCGGTGCACCGTGGCCCAGCCGAGGCCAAGCAGGGCGCCGGTCAGCGCGATCGCGCCGGCCAGCCGCGCGCTCCGCGCGCTCAGAAGGCCGCCCGCGCGAACGCGGCGATCCCATAGCGTGATGACGCCGACGACGAGCAGCACCACGATCCCGATGAGCGGCAGGTACATCCGGCGCTCGGCGCCCACCTCGGTGTTGATCGGCACGATGCTCGAGGTGGGCGATAGCGTGATGAACACCCAGGCCGGGAGGAACCCGAGCGTGGGGCGGCGCAGCAGCGTCGCGAGCGCGGCGAGGGCCAGCGCGGAGACCGCGACGAACGACGGCAGGACGTCGCCGAGCGTGACGGCCTGGGCCGAGCCGTAGTTGATCACGAGCCCCCGCGGCCAGACGGCCAGCTTGAAGTACCTCAGGATGATTTCGGTCTGGTTCAGCAGGTACGTCCAGGGCCCGACGCCGTCGATGGCGGAAAAGCCGCTCGAATGCGAGCGCGGGCCGGACCAGAGCAGCGCGGCGAGCAGGAGCCAGCCGGCGGCCAGTCCGAGGTACACCCGCCATCGCGCCGCGATCGCCGCGCGCCAGCTGTCGAAGACGAACGCGCGATCGTAGATCGCGATCACGACCGGCGAGGTAGCCATCGATTCCTTGCACGCCATCCCGCTGATGCACGCGGCAATCGAGGCGGTGCGCCATCGAGCCGGGCGGGTGGAGGTGTGGGCGCGAAGATGCGAGTACAGCGTGAGCAGGTAGAAGAAGGCCATCAAGGCGCCGGTCCGCTGCGTCAGGTAGTTCACGACTTCGGTGTTGAGCGGATGGAGGAGCCAGACCAGCACCGCGGAAAACGCGATGGGAGCGGACCGGCTCCCGAACGTCCCTTCGAGCCGCGGCAGGTCGAGCGTCCGCCGGATGATCCCGAACAGCAGCAGCGCGCACGCGATGTGAATCGCCAGGTTGAGCGCGTGATAGCCGCCGGGTTCGAGGCCGCCGAGCGCGTAGTTCACGGCGAACGAGATGTTGGCGAGGGGACGCCCGGCCAGCGGGTTCTCGCGTTCGGGCGACAGGACCTGGAGGGACGCCAGATGCCGGATATGGCGGTTCTGGACGATCGACTCCGTATCGTCGAAGACGAACGGGCCGCGGAAGCTGTTGGCGTAGGCCAGCACGCCGGCCGCGGCGATGGTGAGCGCCCCGAACCGAATCCAGGCCGCCCAGCGGGCGCGGGACTCCGACCGTGCGAGGACCGTGGAACGTTGCCGCCTGCGGGCTCTTCGGGCGCGTCGCCCGCCCTCGGCCCGGAAATCCCTGGACGCCATCGGAAACCGTTGTGCTATGAAACCGTTGTGCTATCCTTACATCTCTTTTAGTTTGTGTTCAAACTAATTTTTGGGGAACGCATCCGGTCGGGCTGGCCGGGCGCCGCGCGGCTCGCGCGCCGTCACGGTCCCATCGTCCTGCTGCTGCTCGCGGCCGCGGTCCTGCTGCTGACCAATCTCGGTGCGGACCGCCTCTGGGAGGACGAGGCCGACACTGCCCTGCTCGGGCGCAGCATTTTGCGACACGGCGTGCCGGTCGCGTGGGACGGCCTGAACTTCGTCGCGCCCGACTACGGACAGCGCCTCACCGGCTCGTTCGTCATGGTCAGCCATCCGTGGCTGCAGTATTACGCTGCAGCGGCATCGTTCGCCGTGTTCGGCGAATCCCCGTGGTCCGCGCGGCTGCCTTTTGCGCTTGCCGGACTCGGCACGATCCTCGTCGTCTACGCGATGACGCTCCGTGTGGCCGGAAGCCGTGCGGCGGCCCTGTCCGCCGCGGCGCTCCTGGTGGTCAATGTCCAGTTCCTGCTGTTCGCGCGACAGGCGCGCAACTACTCGTTCAACGCGCTCCTGACCTGTCTCCTGCTCTGGCAGTTTCTGCGTCTCCGCTCCTGGCGGAGCGCCGCGCTCCTGGCTGGCATCGCCCTGCTGCTGTTTCACACCCATCCGATCGGGCTGGCGGCGCTGGCGGCGCTTGGCGCGGCGACGATGCTCTCGCGGCCGTTTGCGGACGCCCGCCGCTGGTTCTGGCCGGCCGCGGCGGTCGTGGCGGTGTACGCGGCGCCGTGGCTCAAAGCGTCGCAGGCCGGATACGTGCAGAACGTCACGCCGCTCGCCGACGCGAGCACGCTTCTGCCGAGGCTGTTGCAGTTCGCGGTCGAGTGGGCGTCGGTCGCGCCGCTCGTCGGCCTCGCCGCGCTCTACGTGGCGCTGCGCCTCGGGCGGCGTCGCATTTCCGCGAGGCCACATCGACACAAGACGCCGCGACGGCCCCGCCGGCGCGACATGTTCGCGCCGGAGGAGCGCCCGCTGCTGGTCGGCTGCGCCGCCGTGGTCCTCGGAGAGACAGGGGCCATGGCGCTCACGCACTCCCGAGACATGATGTGGGTGGTCGGGCTGCACCACACGCCGGCCATCATCCCGCTCACTCTCGTCATGGCCGGAGTGCTCATGGCGAGGGTCAGCGGCTCGAGGCGGACGGCCCTGGCGGCGCTGCTCGTCGTGTTCGCCTGCACCCGGCTCGGCGACGCGACGCCCTGGACGTTCTGGGCTCCGCGCGCGCCGGAGCGAGATCCGAAGAGCACCGTCTCGTTCCATGTGCCGGAGCGCGGAATCGACCGCGTGCTCCCGATCGCCACCGTGCGCTATGCGCAGTCGCTCGTTCGCCGGAATCCCGGCGTGATCGCGCGCATCGGCGAGTACCTCCGTGAGCACGCCGCCCCGGGTGACGTGGTCATCACGAACTACGCCTGGGAGGCGCTCTACTACGACACGGGGTTGCCGCAGGGCGCGAAGATCGATCCCACATTCCCCGTCTACAGGGCCGCGCGCGCGCACGATCTGCCGAGATACCTGTTCGGCCCTTCCAGCGTGCGATGGATTGTCTGGCGGCCGGCCTGGCCGGCGTTCTTCCGGACGCAGGACTGCGAGCGCATCCTGCGTCAGCTTGCGGCCGCTGGAGTCCGGATCGAGCTGGTGCGGCAGATCCCCGAGACGATGTACGAGAACCGCGAGAACGTGCACTTCCATCGCTTCTCGCCTGCGACCTACGTCTACCCGTGGTACGAGAAGCTGCCGGAGGTGCGGGTGTACCGCGTGGACTGGCCGGCCGTCGCGAGGGGCGGAAACGGCTGACGAGCGCTACGCGCGGGCGCGCTTCTTCTGGGCGACCGGAGCGACCCGAACGTCCCGCGGCGGCTTCTTCTTCGACCTACCGATCGAGTCCAGGCTCTTTCTGAGCGCCTCCATGAGGTTGACGACCTTCGGGGGCGCTTCCTCCTCCGGCGCAGCGATCTCACGGCCCTCGATCTTCGCGTCGATGATCTCACGCAGCCCGGCCTGATACTCGTCCCGATACGATTCGAACTCGAGGCTCCCCTCGAAGGTGCCGATCACCTGCTGGGCCAGCCGCACTTCATCCGGCCTGACGGCCGCCGGCATGTCGGCCAGCTCCTCGATGCCGTTCATGCTGCGAATCTCGTTGGCGTGCCGCAGCGTATACATGACCAGCCCCTGCTCGCGTGGCTGGACCTTGATCAGGTACTCGCGGCCGTAGAGCGCGACCTTGCCGATCCCCGCCTTGCCCTTCATGCCCTCGCGGATGACGGCGAACGCCTCCTTCGCCACGGCGCCATCCGGTGCAAGATAGTACGGCCGCTCGAGATAGATCGGATCGATCGCCCGGTCGTCGGTGAACCGTTCGAGGTTGATGACGCGCGTCGACGGCACGCGCACCTTGTCCAGATCCTCGTCCTCGACGACGACGTAGCGCCCCTTTTCGAACTCGAATCCCTTCACCAGGTCGGTGCCGGGCACCTCGCGCTGGCAGTGCGGACACCAGCGCTTCTGCTGGATGCGGGTCTGGCACTCGGCGTGCAGCTGGTTGAAGCTCAGCGTCGCCCCCGTGTCGGTGGCCGGATACACCTTCACCGGGATGTTCACGAGGCTGATCTTGAGATAGCCCTTCCAGGTAGGTCTCATCACTTCACAGCTGCCGTTGCCGGTTTACGGGGCGCACACGGGGAATCCGCCGGACGCCACCACACCTTTGTAAATTGTAGATTGTGATTTGTAAATTGCTACAATCCGCCCGAGTGGAGGTTCCCATGAAGCGGCTGCCGTCGCCTCGTCTCCTGCTGGCCGGTGCGTGTCTGGCCGTTGCCGTCACGGGCGGCCTGGTGGCCGCCGAACGGTCGTCGAGCACGATGGCCGACGCCGCGACGGCGTTTCTCGACAGTCTGACCGCCGACCAGCGCCAGCAGGCGACCTTTCCCTTCGACTCCGCCGAGCGTCTCCACTGGAACTTCATCCCGGTCGAGGCGTTTCCGCGCAACGGGCTCATGGTGAGAGACATGACCGCCGTGCAGCGTCAGAAGGCGCACGACCTCCTCAGGGCCGGTCTGAGCCAGCGCGGCTATCTGACGGCCACCTCGATCATGGATCTCGAGACGGTTCTCGGCGACCTCGAGCGGCGCGGCCGGGACGGCGGGCGCGGGCCGGCCGAGGGCATGACGCGCGATCCGGGCCGATACTTCTTTTCGGTGTTCGGCACGCCGTCAAAGAAGGAGACCTGGGGCTGGCGCGCCGAGGGGCATCACGTGTCGCTGCAGTTCACCATCGTGAAGGGCACCATGGTGGCGAGCTCGCCGACGATGTTCGGCTCGAACCCGGCGGAGGTGCGAGAGGGGCCGAAGAAGGGGCTGCGGATTCTCGGCGATCAGGAAGACACGGCCCGGGCGCTGCTGCTGGCGCTCGACGAGAAACAGCGCGCGCGGGCCGTCATCCAGAACGTCGCGCTGAACGAGATCGTGACGACCAACAAAGTGGCGATCACGCCGCTGGCGCCGGTCGGCCTGACGGCGGACGCCATGACAGCCGCCGAGCGCGACATGCTGATGAAGGTGATCGACACCTACACGTCGAAGATGGCCGCCGACATCGCCGCCGCGCGCACAGCGGCCATCCGCCAGGCGGGCCTCGAGAAGATCGGCTTTGCGTGGGCCGGCGACATCGAGCGCGGGAAGAAACACTACTACCGCATCCAGGGCCCGACGTTCCTGATCGAGCACGACAACTCCCAGAACGACGGCAACCACATTCACTCGGTGTGGCGCGACTTCAACGGCGACTTCGGCCGCGACCTGCTTCGGGAGCATCTCCGCTCGGTCGCTCATTGATCCACCGGTCGATTCGGTCATGCCTGCCCACCAGGACGACGTCGCGGCCAATCCGCGAACCGGCGCGACCACCGTCGGCGTGCCGGCCTCCACGCCGCCGCCCAGAGCCGATCGGTTCGCGCCGGGGGCGATCGTCGCCGGCCGCTATCGGCTGGTCGCGCTGCTGGGCCGCGGCGGCATGGGCGAGGTCTACCGGGCCGAAGATCTCACGCTCGATCAGCCGGTCGCGCTGAAGTTCCTGCCGGCCGGCGTGGCCGCCAACGACGCGCGGCTCGCGCAGTTCCACAACGAGCTGCGGCTCGCGCGGCAGGTCTCCCACAAGAACGTCTGTCGCCTGTACGACCTGGGCGAGGCGGACGGCCGCCGCTTCCTGACGATGGAGTACGTCGACGGCGAGGATCTGTCGACGTCGTTGCGTCGGTTCGGGCGGATGCCGCCCGACAAGGCCGTGCAAATCGCGCGGCAGCTGTGCGCCGGCGTGGCCGCCGCGCACGAAAAGGGCGTTCTTCATCGCGACCTGAAGCCGGCGAACGTGATGCTGGATGGAAACGGCGACGTGCGCATCACCGACTTCGGCATAGCGACCGCCGCCGCCGACGTCGGCGGGCCGATTGCGGGCACGCCGCAGTACATGGCGCCGGAGCTGCTGGCCGGACAACCGGCGACGGCCAAGAGCGACATCTACGCGCTCGGGCTGATTCTGTTCGAGATCTTCACGGGCCGGCGCGCCTACGACGCGAAGACGATCCCCGAGCTGCGCCAGCTGCAGCAGACGCAGACCATCACCACGCCCTCGTCGATCGTGCGGGATCTCGATCCTGCCATCGAGCGCATCGTCCTGCGGTGCCTCGAGAAGGATCCGGAGCGGCGACCCGCTTCGGCGTTGACCGTGGCGGCGGCGCTGCCGGGCGGAGACCCGCTCGCGGCCGCGCTCTCGGCCGGCGAAACGCCGTCGCCGGAGATGCTGGTCGCGGCCGGCGAGAGCGAGGCGATGGCCGTCGCGCCTGCGCTTGGCCTCGCGGCGGCCTTCGTCGGGTCGCTTCTGGTGGCGGTCGCCATCGTCACCCGCGGCTCGGTGGTCGGCCTGATTCCGATGAACCTGCCGCTCGACGTGCTGACCGATCGGGCGGTTCAGACGATCAGGTCCGTCGGGTACCAGGTCGAGGGCGCCGATCGGGCGATCGGGTTCTCCTTCGCGCAGGACTTTCTGATATGGGAGCGGGAGAACGGACCGGTGGCCTGGTGGAACCCGTTGCGGACCGGCTGGCCGGCCGCTGTGTACTTCTGGCTCAGGACGAGCCCGCGCGAATTCATTCCGGTCGCCGTCGCCGGACGAGTCTCGCCCGTCGATCCGCCGATGAACGTCTCGGGGATGCAGCAGATCTTCATCGACACCGAAGGCCGCCTCGTCGAGTTCCATAGCGTCCCCGCGCAGGTGAGCGCCGGCCCGGCGACGGCCGACGTCCCCAACTGGCGGCCGCTGTTCGACGCGGCCGGCTTCGACCTGGACGCGTTCACGCCGACCTTGCCGGAGTGGACGCCGCGCGATTTCGCGGACCGGAGAGCGGCGTGGCTGGGGTCGCTGCCCGGCCGCCCCGATCTCCGCATTCGTGTGGAAGCGGCAGCGTTCCGCGGCCGGCCGGTGTCGTTTCAGATCATCTGGCCATGGACCCGTCCCACGCGCATGGTGCCGCCTGCCCGGACCCTGCTGCAGCAGGTCGCGAACACCGTGAACGTCGGGATCTGGCTGGCGGTGCTGACCGGCGCGATGCTCTTCGCCCGGCAGAACGTTCGAGCGGGCCGGGCCGACCATCGGGGCGCCGCGCGACTGGCCATCGGGTTGGCGATCATCAATTTCGGCGGACAGCTCCTGAGCGCCAAACACTCCACGACGCCCGCGATCGAACGAGGTCAGCTCATTGGCGCCCTGTATCTGGCGTGCGGAATTGGCGCCGTCGTGTGGGTGCTGTATCTCGCCATCGAGCCGTACGCGCGGCGATTCTGGCCCGACGCCCTGCTCGGGTGGACGCGCGTGCTCTCGGGGCGCGTCCGGGATCCACGCGTCGGACGCGAGCTCCTCATCGGGCTGACGATCGGGGCAGCGTCGCTGCTCGCCGAGCTCGTGAGACTGCTGCCGTCCGCGTTCGGAAGACGAATTACGATGCTGCCCTTCGGCAACACGCTGAGCCCGCTGCTTGGAACGCCGCTGCTGGTGTCGCGATGGGTCGACTGGCTCGTGAACGCGCTCGAAAGCACGCTCGCCGTCGCGATGGTGTTCATCGTGCTCCGGCTGCTGCTGAAGCGGCCGTGGCTCGTGGTGCCGGCAGGCATCGCCGTGCTGGCGGCCGTGAGCGAAAACGGGCTGGCGATCTCGGGCAACTGGATGGACACCCTGTCCATCCTGCTGACGGTGTCGCTGATCACGCTGGTGATCTACCGCTTCGGGCTGCTCGCGCTCGCGGCGGCGGCGTTCGTGAGCAATCTGGTCGACAGCCCGCCGCTGACCTTGAATCTTTCGGCCTGGTGGGCGACGCCCACCACGCTGACGCTGGCGCTCATGATCGGTCTGGTGAGCTTTGCCTGCGTCGCGGCGCGCGCCGGGCAGCCGCTGCTTGGATCCGTCTTGCGGGACTAATCGGGGGGCCCCGCATCCGGACGGGCCTCCGGACGGACCCCGAAGAGCCGATCGAAGTTCCCGCCGAAGATCTTCGCCTTCACATCGTCGCCGGCGCCGAGCGCGTCGAGCGCTGCGGATTGCGCCGCGTAGACGTCCTTCACCCAGCCCCTGGGGAAGAACGACGAATCGCTGCCGAACAGCAATCGATCGGGTCCGACGACGGCGAGCGCGTGCTTGAACACCGCGTCGAGCGACACGCCGGGAAGATATCTGAGCCAGTTGTTCGAGCTCGACGTGTCGAGGACCACGTTGGGACACACATCCGCGACCATCAGGGCCTCGCGCAGCAGACCGGCACCGAAATGAGGAATCACGACCGGCACCGACGGATACGCGAGGGCCGCTGCGTGCAGATCGAGCGGGTTGGCGAACCGCATGTCGTACCGGCTGGCGAGCCCGAGCTTCTTCCGCACGCCGAGCGACAGGACGCCGCAATGCACGAAAACGGCGGTGCCCGGCCGCGCAGCGGCGACCTCGAACAGCGCCTGGACGCGATCGTCGTGCAATGAGAAGCGATGCATGGCGGGGAACAGGCAGATCGTGCGCAGGCGCTCCCCGTCGATGGCCGCGATGGTCGTCGTGACGCCGTCGGGCAGCGTCGGATCCACCATGAAGAACCCGACCAGCCGTGACGGGTGACGGGCCACAGCGGTCGCAACCGATGCGGTATCCCCCGGCACGCTGGCGATCACCGCCGCGCGCGACACGCCGTTGACGTCGAGCTCCGCGATCCAGCGGTCGGCCAGCTGCTCGGGCGAACCGGGCGGGTCCCAGCCCAGTATCTCGAGCGCGCCACCGTGCGAAGACGACGGCTCGGCGCCGGTCAGGCCGCCTCCGAGCGTCGCGAAGAACCGCGTCGAAAAGAAGTGAAAGTGAGCGTCGCAGATGCGCATGGCGGAGTCAGCGTCCAGGTCGGGTGTCCCGGGCCCGTGCGCCCGATCACTGCGGGCCGATCAGACGCACGTCGCAGCCGCCGAAGGTCGTGTTCTGCCAGACGACGTTGTAGTTGCCTTCGGCCTTGAAATTCAGCCGGCCAGACCCGTGCGCCGCGCAGGCGCCGACGGTCGGACAGGCGATCGTGCCGCTGATCTGGTACGCGGTATCGCCGAGGGGGATGTCGTCCACCGGAACGAAGTTACCGGTTGGCGTCACGACCTTGTCGCCGATCTGAAACCGCAGCAGCAAATTGCACAGGAGAAAGTCTCCGGCATAGCGGATGTAGATGCGGCCGGTCCGCGACGAAGGAGGAGGCGGCGGGGCGGCGGCGCGGCCGGATCCGTCCGACGTCGGCTGAACGCCGATCGCGTTGAGCGCGACGATGAGGCCAGAGCTCGGAAGCTTCACGCTTTCCGTGATCGCCTTGAACCCCGGCTTCGAGACGCGGACGTTCACGACGCTGTTCTCCGGCGCTTTGGTGCGGAGCCTGAACGACCCCGACTCGCTCGAACGGACGTGATCGTCCGACCCGATGACGAACACCTCGACGTCGCCGAGACCGTTGTTGTCCGAGTCGGTGACCAGGCCCGATATCGTGAAGTCGGCGACGTTGCCGGCGGCGCGTGAGGTGTCGGCGGAGCCGTCCTGCGCCTTGACGTAGACCCAGGCCCCCACGCCGCCGAGCGCGACGACCACCGTCGAGACGATGACCAGGCGCAGCAGCCGATACGCCTCCTGCTGGGAGAGATTGGGAAAGACGCTCTTCCGGATGACCTCGCGGAAGATGAACAGGACGACAGCGAGCGCGATGCCGCCGAGGCCGGCGACCTGCCCCACCACCTTCAGGGTTTCAGCGTCCATGAGCCTGCCGGCAAAATGTTACGACACTTTGTCAGCTTCTTCCCCCGCTTCTCGCCGCCGGGCCTTGAATTCTCCGGTTGCGGGGCGGCGGGCGGTCGGCTAGATTGCGCTCAGCCATCCGGGAGGGGCCATCGATGAAGCGCTACCTGCACCTTGGAGCCGGCGCTGCCGTTCTCGCGCTCGTGTCGACCGGGCCGTCGTTCGCGCAAACCAAGGCGAAGGCGGAGAACGTCCCGGTGATCCCGCACACCTCGGTGCCGAACTTCTTCAAGCTGCCGCCGAACCTGTACCTCGGCGAGGGCATCGGGATCGCGACCAATTCCAAGGGGCACGTGTTCGTGTACACGCGGAGCGGCGACACGCGGCTGTTCGAGTTCGATCAGAACGGCAGCTACGTCCGCGAGATCGGGCAGGGGCTGTACGGGCTCGAGTTCGCGCACGCCGTGCGCGTCGATGCGCAGGACAACATCTGGGTCGTCGACGAAGGCACCAACATGGTGATCAAGTTCAACCCGGAGGGGCGCGTCGTCATGGTGCTCGGCCGGAGGCCGGAGCCGATCCTCGGCGCGTTCGACAGCACGCTGCCGGCGCCGGCGCCCGAGAAGTACAAGTTCGGACGGCCGACCGACGTCACCTGGGACGCGAAGGGCGACATCTTCGTCTCCGACGGCTACGTCAACTCACGCGTCGTGAAGTACGACAAGGACGGGCGGTTCATCAAGTCGTTCGGTGGCGATCGCGGCAACGCGCCGAACCAGCTGAACACGCCGCACTCCATCGCCTCCGATGCGAAAGGCAACATCTACGTCGGCGATCGCGGCAACGCGCGTGTGCAGGTCCTCGACAACGATCTGGACCTGAAGGCCACCTACGACAACGTCGGCAGCCCCTGGGCGGTCTGCGTGTCGCCCGGCCCGCACCAGTACCTGTTCGTGTCGAATTCGAATCCGGACAGCAACCCCGCAGCCTCCTGGGCGATCACGGGCGAGATCTACAAGATGGAGCTCGACGGCACGATCGTCGGCAAGTTCGGGAAGGCCGGCAAGGCGCTCGGCGAGTTCAGCACGGTCCACGAAATCGACTGCCGCAATCCGAACGAGCTGTTCGTGTCGGAGATTTCGGCGTGGCGCGCGCAGAAGATACAGCTCGGCGCGCCGAAGCCGCAGAGCACGGCGCGCGCAAGGTAGGGAGGGGGCACCATGACCGTACGCTCGACTCTGACCCTCCTGTGGGCCGTGGCGGCCATGGCTGCGCTGTCGGCGCAGCAGCCGCCGGAGATCGCGTTCGACGCCAACCCGGGGTTGCTCAAGTTTCCCACCGACATCCACATGGGCGAGGCCGCGGGCGTCGCGACCAACTCCAAGGGCGACATCTTCCTGTACACGCGCACAGGCAACCCGACAATCACGCTCGGAACCTCGCGCGCGATCGCACACGGAGGCTCGCGGCTGTTTCAGTTCGATCGCTCCGGCAGGTTCGTCCGCGAAATCGGGCAGGACGCGTACGGCCTGATGCAGGCGCAGCAGGTGCGCGTCGATCCGCAGGACAACATCTGGATCGTCGATCAGATGTCGACGCAAGTGATCAAGTTCGACCCGAACGGACACGTCCAGATGATTCTGAGCCGCAAGCCCGAGGCGTTGCGCGTGCCGGCGCTGCCGCTGACGCCGCCGCCGGCGGGCCTGCCGGTCGTGCCCGCGCCGCCCGGCGCCGGACGTGGCGGCGATGGGGCCGGTCGCGGCGGACCAGCAGCCGGACGGGGTGGGGACGGTGGACGCGGCGGCGGCCTGCCCGGCGCCGGCGCGGAGGGCGAGAGCTTCAACCGGCCGACCGACGTGGCATGGGACGCCACCGGCAATGTCTACGTGGCCGACGGCTACGGCAACGCGCGCGTCGCCAAGTACGATCCGAGCGGCAAGTACATCAAGTCGTGGGGCTCGCGCGGCAGCCAGCCCGGGCAGTTCAACATCGTCCACGGCATCGCCATCGATGCGCGCGGCAACGTGTACGTGGCCGACGAGGGCAACAAGCGGATCCAGGTGTTCGACGGCAGCGGCACCTTCGAGAAGGAGTTCCGCAACGTCGGCACGCCGACGGCGATCTGCATGACGCCCGGGTCGCGGCAGTACCTCTACGTCGCGCATACGGGCGACCCGGACGGCATGGAGGACGCGGCGATCTACAAGCTGGATCTCGACGGCACCGTCGTCGGCCGCTTTGGACGGGCGGGCAAGCTGCCGAAGGAGTTCGGCCTCGTCAACTCGATCGACTGCCGGACCGAGAACGAGTTGCTCGTGGGCGAACTCTCGAACTGGCGGGTGCAGAAGCTGACGCTGCACGCGGCACGATAAGTCGACTGCTGCTGCCAGAGGTCGACTGGCCGTGCCGCGATTGAGCGCGCAGAGACGTTCTGCCGTCCGATCAGGCGCCTGGCGCCCGGTAGCTCGTCGTCTTCTTGCACGCGGCGTCGACTTCCTCCACCGAGAGGAGCGGCGTCGTCGAGACGTGTGCGCCGCCGCCAGTATTGACGGCGAGGCTCAGCCCCACGGCGCTGACGGTGTCCGGCACGTCGCAAATCACGACGATGTCGTTCGGCCCGAGCGAGTAGTAGAACGCTTCGAGCCTGCCGCCGAGCCCCTCCAGCGACTTCTGAACGACCGCCTTCCGGCTGGACCCGCCCTCCTTCAGCAGCCCCTTGGCTCCCTCAACCGTGTACGACCCCGTGATCAGGAACTTGGCCATCTGCTCCTCCTGTTGACTCTTTGCCGTTGGTCCTTGCCGTCGTTGCCCCTTGCTCTTGGCCGTTGGCCTGGCCCCCTGCACCCTGCCCTTGCTCGCTGGCCAGGCCCCTTGCCCGTTGACCTGGCTGTTGCGGGCGGGTCCCTGACCTGGTTGCCACGACGACCGTCTGTGGTCCGGCCAGCGGATGCGCGGTCGCATCGGTGAAGCCGGACTCGGCGAGCATCCCCCGCAACTCCGCGAAGGTGTACGTGTCGCCGCTCGGCGTGCTCGCCAGCATCGTCAGGCTGAACCTCGCGGCGGCCGGTGGAGTCACGCGGTCGCCGTTCGGGACGAACTCGAGCACGACCAGGCGTCCGCCGGGCTTCAGCGCCGCAGCCGTCCTTTTCAGGAACCCTACGTTGGTCGCTCGGTCGAAATGATGCAAGAAATTCGTCACGAGCACGACATCGAAGCCGGATCCATAGTCGACCGAGAAGGCATCGCCCGCGAGGGTGCGATGGCGGGGGCCAACACCCATCTCCTGTGCATTGTCGGCCGCGACCTGCACCACCGCCGCCCAGTCGACTGCCACCACTTCCGCGGCAGGATTGCGTTGCAGAATGACGATGCCGAACATCCCGTGGCCGGCGGCGATATCGAGGACGCGCAGCGAGCCTGCCGCCGCGGCGTCGAGGATGTCGGCAATGGCGTGAGCGGCCGGCATCACCATCGGCCGCATCGCGCGCGCGAATCGCACCCACTCCGGGTTGTCGGCGTCGACCATGCTGGCCTCCGGGGCGCCGCGCCGGATCGTCGCCGTCAGACGGCTGGCATCGTCCAGCACGCGCGACGAGTGGAGGAATGCGGCGGTGCCGCCGAGATAGGCCGGCGACCGTCGGGTCAGAAAGGTCCGAGACTCTGGCGTCAGCTCGTACCGGTCGGTGGTCTTCGCCAGGAACCCGATCGTCGTCAGGAAATCGCAAAGGATCCGGATCCCGCGTGCGGGCGCGCCGCAGGCGTTCGCAATGTCGGCTGCGGTCCCGGCGCCGTCGCCGATTGCGGTGAACACGTCGAGTTCGATCGCCGAATGGAGCGCCGCGGAGCGCTGGTAAGCGAAGATCGTGTCGAAAAACAGCTCCGGTGATGGGTCTGTGGGCATCGTCGAGTAAAGGCCGTGTGGTGCGAACGCGTCGCCCCCGCCAAGTTGTCGATGCTACGCCGGCCGAGCCGGAACGCGAAGGCCTGATTTCCGACCACGGAATTCACGCCCGGCCTTGCCCGATTCCGCCGCGTCGCCGAAAGGGTCCGACGTCATCTCTTGATCAGCTGCTCGAAGCGCGAAATGAGCTCCGCCCAGCGTGCGTTCTCGGCTTGCAGCGACTGGGACAACTCCGCTTCCTATCGCGCCGGCAACGCAGCTGAGTGCGAAGATGACGGCACTGGCCCACGCCACTCGACGACTCACGATGCTCATGACGTCCTCCTGTTGGTGCTTACACAGTCAAGGCGCGGCCTCGACAACCAACTCGTCCGTGTCGTGCTGGACGGGGCGGTCGTCGAACCCGCCGGCAATCTCCACGGTCCGAAACCCGGCTCGCGTCAGAAGCCGCCGGATGTCTGCGGGATAGAGGTACGAGAGCTCCAGCCGATGGAGGAACGTTCGCCTCAGCACACCGTCAGGGCCGTACTCTTCGTAGCGGTGGTGCGAATGCACGAGCTGAGGGACCGTCTCGTATCGATTCGCCTCAGAACGGACGACATAGCCCCCGTCCTCGCGCCGAAACGTGCCCGCCAGGCGCCAGACGCCTGCCAGCGGACCAACGTGCTGCGCCATGTACTCCAGCGACGGGTGAAACACGTTGAAGAGGAAGCGGCTTTCCGGGCGCAGGTGCTCGCGGACCCGCTGAAAGCAGGCGAGGTGATCGTCCTCGGTCAGATTGTGCAGGAGCGCACGAAACGGCGCGATGACAAGGGCGAACCTCGGCTCCAGGCGGAAGGTGCGCATGTCCTCTTCGACGACGACGACCCGCTCGCGAACCGCCGCAGGTTCGGCGGCGACTTTCCGGCGAAGGGCGGCGAGCATGCCGGGATCGGCATCGAGCGCGTGCACCGATACCCCGTCCCGCGCGATCGCGAGCGAGATGCGCCCGGTGCCGGCGCCGAGCTCGAGGATCGGCCCGCCCGAGTTCCTGGCGTGACGCCGGTACGACTCTAGGTCGCCACGAAAGGTGGGCGACGTCGCGAGATCGTAGAGATCGGGGTCGTAGGGTGGCTCCCGGCGCGGGGTCATCGGCGGCACCATCGGCGCGAGGTATTTCAGATCTCCGACCGGATCGCGTCCGCCAGCTCGGTCGTCTTCGCACTGCCACCGAGGTCCGGCGTCCGGCTCCTGCCGCTCGCGACGACCCGCTCGATGGCGGAGACAATGCGGTCGTGGAGATCGCGGTGCCCGAGATGCTCCAGCATCAGCGCGCCGGCCCAGATGGCGCCGATCGGATTGGCGATGCCTTTGCCGGCGATATCCGGCGCGGATCCGTGAATGGGCTCGAACATCGACGGATGGTTCCCTTCGGGGTTGATGTTCGCCCCGGGCGCAATCCCGAGGCTGCCGGAAATGGCGGCGCCGAGGTCGGTCAGGATGTCGCCGAACAGGTTCGACGCGACGATGACATCCAGCGTGCCGGGATGGGTCACCATCCGCGCAGCAATCGCGTCGACGTAGTACTTGCGGAAGGCGACCGCCGGATACTCCCTGCTGACGCCTTCGGCCACTTCGTCCCACAGCACCATGCCGTAGCGCAGCGCGTTGGACTTGGTGGCGCTCTGCAGCATCCGCCGTGGCCGCTTCGACGCAATCTCGAACGCGTAGCGCACGATGCGCTCGATGCCGTGGCGGGTGAAGATGGCCGTCTGCTCCGCTATCTCGTGAGGCGTCCCGACGTGCAGGCGGCCGCCGACGGCGGCGTACTCGCCTTCGGAGTTCTCGCGCACGCAGACCATGTCGATATCCGCCGCGCCACGGCTGGCGAGCGGCGACGCAAGTCCGGGCAGCAGCCGCATCGGCCGCAGATTGACGTACTGCTCGAACACCTTGCGCAGCGGCAGGATCATGTCGCCGGCCGAGATGTGATCGGGGACCGGCGGTGCGCCGATCGCGCCGAGGTAAATCGCATCGAACTTCGCCAACTGCACGAATGCGTCCTCGTCGAGCATCCGCTGGTGCTTCAGATAGAACTCGCAGCCCCATGGAAACTCCGTGAACGAGAGCGTCGCGTCGCTTCCGCGCGCCACCGCTTCAAGCGCCGCGATGCCCGCCGGAATCACCTCTTTCCCGATGCCGTCCCCAGAGATCACCGCAATCCGATGCGTCGCCATCAGCGTCCTTTCCGCAAGGGCGGGCCGCGGCCGGCCACGACGGCCATCTGCGCCCGGCCCGCTGGCCTCTGCCCTACATCCCCGGCGGCGTGAAGCGCCCGTCGGCCGCGGTCCAGCCGCCGTCGGCCATCAGGATGGTTCCGGTCACGTAGCTCGCGGCGTCCGACGCGAGAAACAGCGTCGGCCCGACGATTTCTCCCGGCGACGCCCAGCGCTTCAGGACGCTCTTGTCCGCGTACGCCTGATACCACGCAGGGTCGCGCTTGATCTGGCTCGTGAGCGGCGTGTCCACGATCCCCGGTCCGACGGCGTTCACGCGCACGCCGCAGGCACCGAACTCGGCCGCCGCAGCCTTCACGAGCTGCACGATGCCCGCTTTCGTGGCGGCGTACACCGACTGTCCGGGCTCCACCACCTGCGATCTGATCGACGAGAACACGACGATGCTGCCGCCCCGCTGCCTCGTCATGATCCGACCGGCCGCCTGGACGACGTGGAAGCTCCCCTTGAGATTCAGAGCGATCACCCGATCGAATTCATCCTCGGTGTAGTCGAGAATCCGCTTCCGAACGTTGATGCTCGGCGTGCAGACGACGACATCGAGCGTTCCGCAATCCCGCACGATCTGCGCGAACGCGCCGGCCACGGCGGCGCCGTCGCGGATGTCGAGCGCCGCCGCCGTTCCGCCGATCCGCGCCGCAACTTCCGCCGCCGCGGCTCCGTCGATGTCCAGGCAGACGACGCGCGCGCCCATGGACGACGCGCCGGCGGCCACGGCCGCCCCGATCCCCGAACCGGCGCCGACGACGGCGGCAGTTTTTCCGTCGAGTCGAAAGAGAGTCTCGTCGCTCATCGGGCGGAGGGGGAAGCCAGCGGTAAGCTTATAACCCATGCGCCGACCGCGGCCAGCAGGCCCGCGAGCGCCGGCGTCAGCAGCCCAAACCCGCGCCCCGACGTCAACGTCTGGACCGTCATCATGCCGACGATGCCGGCGCCAATCGAGGCGAGCGCGCCGCCCGTCGTCGTGCGCGGCACGTACAGGCCCGCGACGATCGGAACGAACAGCGTGACGCCAAGCAGCGTGTAGAAGATCGTCAGCGACTCGATCACGTCGGCCAGCACGATCGCGAGCGTCACACCGCACGCCCCGCTGACGACGGTCGTCCATCGCGCCACGTGCAGCACCCGCGCATCATCGGCCGACGGGTTGACGAAGCGCCTGTACAGGTCCTGGGACAGCGAGGTCGTCAACATGAAGAGGACCGCGTCGGCCGCGCTGATTTCCGCCGAGAAGACCGCGGCCAGGCCGAGGGCGCCGACCGCGGGCGGCACACCGTACATCAGCACCGACGGCAGCGCGAGGTTCGGATCCGCCAGTCGCGGGAACCTCACGCGCGCGATGATACCGAGCACCGCCGGCACGACGGCGAACGCGCAGAGGCCGGCCGCGTTCAGGCCGACGCCCAGGCGGACCGCGCGATCGTCGCGCGCTCCGAAGATCTTCTGCAGCAATCCGGGCGATACGACGAACGCCGGGACGAGCAGGGCCAGATACATCAGCCCCGGTGCATCGGGCCGAAAGAACGTCCAGTACGCCGGGTCGTCGACGCGCACGCGTCTGACGACCTCCCAGCCGCCGACCGACGCCAGCGCGAGCGGCACCGCCGCCGCGAAGCCCGCCAGCTTGACGGTGAGCTGGACGACGTTCACCCAGGCGGACGTCAGCAGCCCGCCGGCCGCGAAGTACACGGTGATGGCGGTGCCTCCGATGACGCAGCCGATCGGCCGCGGAATCTGGGCCACCACGTTCAGAATCCAGCCGATCGCCGTCAGCTGCGACGACAGGATGAAGAGCGATCCAATCCACAGAACTCCCGCGACGATGGCGCGCACGCTGCCGCTGTAACGGCGCTCCAGGTAATCGCCGACGGTTCGAAATCCGTGCGTTTCGGCGGCCTGTCGGATCGCGGGCCCGATCCACACGGCCAGGATCAACGATCCGATGCCCGCCGAGCCGACCCACCACCACGCCGCGATGCCTCCGATGTACCCGCGCGAGGCCGCGCCGACCGTCGATCCGGCGCCGATGTTGGCGGCGAGCATGGTCGAGAAGATCAAGCCGGGACCGAGCCGGCGGCCGGCCACGAAGAAGTCGGCGGCGCTGCGCACACGGCGGCCGATCCACAAGCCCAGCGCCATCAGGCCGAGCGCGTAGCTCGACAGGATCACGAGGTGAAGGTTCACGTTACGGGCGGAGATCTCTGAGCGCGGGAATGCCGGCGACGCCGGTCGCCTGTCGGACGGCGCGCACGACAGCCTCGGCGATCACGTCGGCCGCGAGCGCGCCGATCTGGCCGACGTCGGCCGCTCCCGCCCGGGCGCCGGTGGCCATCGCGAAGATGGTGTCGCCATCGACCGGCGTGTGCACCGGCACGATGGCGCGCGCGAACCCGTCGTGGGCCATCTCGGCGACCCGCGTCGCCTCGGTCTTCGTCAGCGTCGCATTGGTGGCGACCACGCCGAGCGTGGTGTTCCGGCCCGGGCCGTTGAACCGGATGGCTCCGGCCCGCAGCAGCGCCCGCGCATCCGCGAACGATCGGCCGTCGGCGCTCCGCGCGCCGGCGACGATCCGCCCGGTCGCCGGATCGATGACGTCGCCGAACCCGTTGGTCGCCACGATGGCCGCCACGATGAGGCCGTTCGGCAGCGTGACGGCCGCGCTTCCAATCCCGCCCTTCATCCCGCGGCCGGTCGCTTTGCCGACCGTCGCGCCCGCGCCCGCACCGACGCTGCCCTCCTGAACCGGATCCGCTGTCGCCGCGCGCGCCGCCTGATACCCGCAGTCCGCCGTCGGTCGGATTGTGCCGTCGCCGACGCCGAGATCGAAGAGGGCGGCGGCCGGGACGATCGGCACGTGCGAGCGGCCGAACTCGAAGCCGATCTTCCGCTCTTCGAGGTAGCGCATCACGCCGGACGCGCTGTCGAGGCCGAACGCGCTGCCGCCCGACAGCACAATCGCATGCGCCATCTGGACGAGGTTCCCGGGGCGCAGGAGGTCGGTTTCGCGCGTGGCCGGCGCCGCGCCACGCACGTCGACGCCGGTCGTCGCGCCGGCTTCGGCCAGCACGACCGTACAACCCGTGGGCCGCTGGACGAGCGTATGGTGGCCGACCTTGATGCCCGGAACGGCGGTGATCGTCGCGTTCGAAGGGGCCGCTTGCGCTGCTCCCCGGGGAATCGCCGGACCGGCGGGCATCGACAGCATCACGATCAGCGAAGGAAAGATCATGGGTCCAGGTCTGCCTGGCGTCCGGCGTCGGGCCGGACGCCAATCTCCTCACTATAATCGTCCCATCATGAAAACACGCGGCCTTTTGCCGGCCATGGTCGCGGCCGCGGCGCTGGCTGCCGCTAGGTGCGCAGGTCCGAAGACCCCGGAACAGGTCCTTTTGGAAGGGACGCCGCCCATTCCGATCGGCCAACTGCCCGAGATCGATGCCGACGCCGTGCTGGCGCACACGAAAGCGCTTTCGTCCGACGCGCTCGAGGGTCGGGCGCCAGGCACCCGCGGCGAAGAGCGATCGGTGCAGTACCTCATCGGTCAATTCAAGAAAATCGGCCTGAAGCCCGGCAACACCGACGGGACATACGTGCAGAAGGTGCCGCTCGTCGGCATCACGCCGGACGGCGCGCCGCTCGTCCTCAGAAAAGGCTCTCAGCAGGAGCGGCTCGCCTGGCGGGACGATGTCGTGGCGTGGACGAAGCACGTGGCGGAACGCGCCAGCCTGAACGACTCCGAGTTGGTCTTCGTCGGCTACGGCATCGTCGCGCCCGAGTTCGACTGGGACGACTACAAGGGCGCCGACGTCAAGGGCAAGACCCTCGTGATGCTCGTGAACGATCCGCCGGTGCCGGATCCGGCCGATCCGAGCGCGCTGGATCCGAAGGTGTTCGGCGGCCGGGCGATGACCTACTACGGCCGCTGGACCTACAAGTACGAGATCGGCCGTGACAAAGGCGCCGCCGGGGTGCTCCTCATCCACGAGACCGGGCCGGCCGGTTATCCGTTCGACGTCGTGCAGCGGAAGGTCACCGAACAGTTCGACCTCGTCACGCCCGACAGGAACATGGCGCGGGCCGCCATCGAGGGCTGGGTGTCGCTGGACGCCGGGAAGAAGCTCCTGAGCATGGCCGGCCAGGATTTCGACGCGCTCAAGCGGGCGGCCGCGTCGCGGGATTTCAGGCCGATGCCGCTCGGGGTGACGGCGTCGATGACCCTGCGCAACAGGATCCGCACGATCGACTCGCGGAACGTCGTCGCGAAGCTGGAAGGATCGGATCCGGGCGTCAACCACGAGTACGTCGTCTACACGGCGCACTGGGATCACCTGGGGATCGGTCCGCCGGTCGATGGCGACCGCATCTACCACGGAGCGCAGGACAACGCGATCGGGTGTGCGGGCCTGCTCGAAATCGCGCGCGCGTTCACGAGGCTGGCGGTGCCGCCGCGGCGCTCGATCCTGTTTCTGTCGGTGACCGCGGAGGAACAGGGGCTGCTCGGCTCGGAGTACTACACCACCCACCCCATCTATCCGCTCGCGAAGACGCTGGCCGACATCAACATGGACGGCTTGAACGTATACTGCCGCACGCGCGACATCATCCTCGTCGGCCTCGGCGCCTCGAGTCTGGACGACTACGTGCGCGGGGTCGCCGGCGAGCAGGGCCGCATCGTCCGGGGCGATGTCGAGCCGGAGAAGGGCTTCTACTACCGCTCCGATCATTTCAATTTCGCCAGGGCGGGTGTGCCCGCGCTGGACCCCGATGCCGGTGTCGACTGCATCGGCAAGCCGGCGGATTACGGCCAGCGGGCCCGCGACGACTACACGCGACATCGCTATCACTCACCCGCAGACGTCGTGTTGCCCGATTGGGATCTCAGCGGGGCGCGCGAGGATCTGAAGTTGTTCTTCGCGGCGGGATACCGGGTGGCTCAGGCCAGGCGGTATCCCGAATGGAAGCCCGGGAACGAGTTCCTCGCGAAGCGCGAGGCGATGCTCAAAGGCGAAGCGGGTCACTGACGTCCGCCATGCGCGGCAGCCGGCCGCGACACGGTCGCAGAATCAACCGACGTGCGCTCATCGGTCCATGGCAGAATCTGTGACGGGATGGACGTGCCAGGACCCTCGATGACCGGCGACGAAATGATCGCGTTGACCCGGGCGCACACGCTGTTCGAGTGGAGCGCGCAGTCCACAGTGGACCCGATTCCGGTGGCGGGCGCGAAGGGCATCTACTTCTGGACGCCGGAGGGCAAGCGATTCACCGACTTCAACAGCCAGTTGATGTGCGTCAACATCGGCCACGGCGACGATCGCGTCGTTCGCGCGATTCAGGATCAGGCCGCGATCCTCGCGTACATCAACCCGACGATGGCGACGGAGGTGCGGGCCCGGCTCGGAAGGAAGCTCGCCGAATTGTGCCCTGGCGACATCGACGTCTTCTTCTTCACCAACGGCGGGGCGGAGGCGAACGAGAACGCGGTGAAGCTGGCGCGATGGGCCACGGGCCGTCACAAGATTCTTGCGCGCTACCGCTCGTATCACGGCGCCACCGCGGCCGCCATCTCGCTGACCGGCGACCCGCGGCGGTGGGCCAGCGAACCGGCTGCGTCCGGCATCGTGCACGTGCTCGATCCGTATCACGGCATCGAGCGGGGTTGGGATTCGGCCGACGAGGCGCTCGCCGTGCTCGAGGAGGTGATCCAGCTCGAAGGGGCCTCGACGATCGCCGCGTTCATTCTCGAGACGGTGACCGGCACCAACGGCATTCTCGTGCCGCCGGACGGCTACCTGCAGGGCGTCCGCGAGCTGTGCACGAAGTACGGCATCCTGCTCATCTGCGACGAGGTCATGTCAGGCTTCGGGCGAACCGGAGAATGGTTCGCGGTCGATCACTGGGGCGTCGTGCCCGATCTGATGACGATGGCGAAGGGGTTGACGAGCGCCTACGTGCCGCTCGGCGCAGTCGGCATGCGGCGCGGCATCGCGGATCTCTTCAAGGATCGGGTGTTCTATGGCGGGCTGACCTACGGCAGCCATCCGCTCGCGTGCGCGGCGGCACTGGCGACGATTCGAGTCTACGAGGACGACCATCTGATCGAGAACGCGCGCCGGATGGGCGGCGTGATGAAGGATCTGCTGGCCGATCTCGAGCGCCGGCACCGGTCGGTCGGCGCCGTCCGGTCCATCGGCCTCTTCGGCGTCGTCGAGCTCGTTCGCGATCGGCGGACGCGGCGGCCGATGGCGCCGTTCAACGGCGGATCGCCGGAGACCGCGGCGCTGGCGGGATTCTTCCGCGACGAAGGTCTCTACACGATCGTGCGGTGGAACTACTTCTTCACGAACCCGCCGCTCTGCATCAGCGAAGAACAGCTGCGGGACGCGTTTGCCGTCATCGATCGAGGGCTGGAGATCACCGATCGCGCGGCGGCCGGATGAGCCCGACGGTCGGATGAGCCCTGCTCACGAGGGTGTCGCCGTCTCGATCTCGATGATCTGTCCGGCCACCTCCATCACATCGGAGCCGACGATGTCGGGTTGCGGGCCGAGCGGATAGAGTATCTGGCCCGGACGCGCGACGAAGGCTCCCGCGCATCCGGCCCGCATCGCGCCGTAGACGTCCCACGCATGGGCCGCGACCAGCCGCAGCCGTCCGGGCGCGACGCCGAGCTCGCGGGCGGCGTGCAGGTACACCTCGGCCGCCGGTTTGAATTTCTGCACGGCGCCGACCGAAAAGGTGCGCTCGAAGAAGCCGTCGATTCCCGCGGACGCGAGCTGGCGCCGGACCGCGTCGGGCGCCGAATTGGTGAGCGTGACGAGCCGCAACCCCTGATCGCGGAGACGCCGCAGCCCCGGAATGACGTCGGCATGCGGCGGGAGCGACCTCATCCCGGCGACGATGGCGGCCCCGTCGGCGGACGTCACCTTGACGCCGCGCGCGGCGGCGATCATGTCGAGCGCCGCCCGTCCGATGTCTCCGAACGCGGTGTAGGGGCCCGCCAGCGTGACCACCTCCGAGTACAGAAGGACGGTCGAGAACCAGTCGCGGCGCGCGCCGGCATCGCCGAACAGGCGCACGAACCAGGGATCGAGCGCCGAGAGATCGAGCAGCGTTTCGTTGACATCGAAGACGATGATTCGAGCCATGTGTCAGTCGTCCGTGAAGGTTGCCCGCACGCGCCGCGAGCGGGCGAGGTACACCAGCCAGATGCCGTAATAGGCGAGCGAGGCCGCCACGACGACCGGTGTTTCACCGGGCACACGGTTGGACGGGAAATACGGCGTGAGATCGACGAAGACGTCGGTGGCGGCCGCAGCCACGAGCGCGATCCGGGCGAGCGTCAGGGCCCCGCTCCGGCCCCCGAGCATCGCCAGCCCCGCCCCGACGCCGAGCGCCGCCACCACGAGCTTCAGCGCCAGGACGAGGACGGCCGGCGCCCCCCGGAACGCCAGCGAGTCGAGCACGCGCGATGCGCTCAGTCCGACGTTCACCGGCTGCCAGACCATGAGCAGCAGGCAGAGCACGAGCAGCCAGCCGCCGACGCCCGCACGGGCACGGGGGGCGTCGATATTTTGGTAATCTGGTCCGGGCGAGGCCAACGGCTACCAATTGTCGCCCAATGCGAGGCGGAAGAAAGGATGTTATGACGGCAGGAGTGCTCGTGCTGACGCTTGCGGCGGGCGGTGTGTTGGCGGCCGGCTTCGCGGCGGCGCCTGATGCGGCGCACCGGCAGGCGGTCGAGAAGTGGCGAGCGAAGCACGAGGCGGACTATCGCCGCGAATACGTCGGCCTGGCGGGGCTGTTCTCGCTCAAGCCCGGCGTGAACACCGTCGGCAGCGCCGCGTCGAACGCGATCGTCCTCCCCGGGACCGCTCCCGCGACAATCGGCCGGTTCGTGCTGAACGGCGAGCGCGTCCGATTCGAGCCGCAGCCGGGCGTCGTCGTCACGGTGAGGGGCCGCGCGGTCACGAGCGCCGTGGATCTCAAGCACGACGAGGACAAGGACGGACCCGACGAGGTGCAGGTGAACGGCCTCGCGCTCTGGGTCCATTTGAGCGGGCCGCGCCGCACCATCCGCATGCGCGACGATCAGGGCGAGATCGCGCGATCGTTTCAGGGATTCCACTGGTTCCCGATCGACGAGAAATACCGGGTCGTCGGACGGTTCATCAGGGACCTGCAGGCGCAGGACGTCAGAATTCCGAATCAGCTCGGGGACGAGCAGACGTTCAAGACCGAAGGCGTCGTCGAATTCGCCATCGACGGCAAGACGGTGCGGCTGCGGGCGATGACGACCAGGCCGAACCGGCTGTATTTCATTTTCCGCGACGGCACGAGCGGAATCGAGACCTACGAGACCGCGCGTTTCCTGTACAGCGACTTGCGGCCCGACGGGACGACGGTGCTCGACTTCAACGAAGCCTACAATCCGCCGTGCGCGTTCAATCCATTCACGACCTGTCCGCTGCCGCCGCCGGAGAACCGGCTGAAGGTGCGGGTCCCGGCGGGCGAACGGAACTACGCGGGCCACAAATCCTGAAGGCGGGGCGGCGCTTCTGACCGACAACGCGCGCGACGCTCAGAAAGACTCGAGCGCCCATCCGTGAAACTGTTTCTCGTCCATCATGCCGATGCCGTCGGCCCGGAAGTGGACAGCCGGCGCCCGCTGTCGGCCGTGGGCGTCGCCCAGGCCGATCGTGCGGCGGCCGGCGCCGCCGCACGCGGCGCGCGCCCGGGCGTGGTCTGGCACAGCGGCAAACTGCGAGCAAAGCAGACCGCGCAGGCCTTCTGGCGGGCCTGCAATCCGCTGGCGGCGTTCGCGGCCTCCGCGGATCTCCAACCCACCGATCCGCCCTCCGCGTTCCGCGATCGGCTGCGCGGCGAGTCGCAGGACATCCTCGTCGCTGGACACTTCCCCCACCTCCCGCGACTGCTGTCGCTGCTCCTCGACACCGACGCCTCGTTCCCGCTGCACGGCGTCGTCGCCCTCGAGAGCCGCGACGAGGGCGAGACCTGGAACGAGCTGTGGCGGATTGAATAGGGGGCTGGCGGCCCGGCGCTACCGTTTGTGCGTCTGCGCGTAGTCGATTGCGAACTGCTTGAGCGCGGGGCTCCTCATGCCGAGCGCCGTCGCCTCGGTGGCCGCGCGGTCTGCATCCCAGTGATCCACGACCAGGCGTTTGACCATCCACATCGCCGCCGCCCGGTTTCCGGCCGAGCAATGGATGAACGCCGGCTCGGTCCCGCTCGTCGTGATCGCATCCAGGAATTGATCGGCGACTTTCGGGTCCGGTTTCTGCCCGTTGAACGGGATGTGGTAGAAGCGGATGCCGGCCGTCTTCGCCGCCGCCGCTTCGGCGTCGATGTTTGCATCGGGCTCGCTCGCCTCGCGAAGGTCGATGATCGAGGCGAACCCGAGCTTCTTGATTTCGGGGACGGCGTCCGCTTTGGTCGCACCCGCACAGGCCACGGTCGTTTCGAGCCGCGCGAAATTGGTGACGCCCGGAACGGTTTCTCTGGTGACGTTCTGGGCCAGCGCCGTCGCTGTTGCGAGGGCCGCGAGGACGACGGTGACGGTGAGGACGTGTCGTGGGCGCATGATGGAGCCTCCTGCTCGAGACCCATCATACCCGACCTATTTCTGTTCGATGGTGACCGTCACCGGCGACAGAAGCCGGACGGTGATCGGCTCGCCCGCGTGGAGTGTGGCCTGGCTGCGATCCGATGCCATGACGCCGGCCGCCCCGGCGCCCGCGCCGACGGCGCCGCCGATGGCCGCGCCCTTGCCGCCGCCGAGAATCGCGCCGAGGATCGCGCCGCCGACCGCCGCGCCGGTCATCTTCGAGGCGCTTTCCTTGGCCTGCGAGTCGCCCTCGCGATAGATCGTGTCGGTCGAGATCGGCAGCTCGGTCCCGTCCGCGAGCACGAGCGTGTTGAACCGGACGCCAATCCGCGCGCGCTGACTGAACTTGCCGCCGCGCTCGACGGACACGACCGTGCCCAGCGCGCGCGCCCCGGCCGGAATCGCCACGGCGTCGCGGACCCGCACGTCGCGGGTCACTTTCGCCTCGACGCGATCCTCCACGTGCGCCCGCTCGCTCGTGACCGTCGTTTCAGCCTGGAGACCGACAACCTGATCGGCGCCGACGACGAGCTCTTCGAAACTGCTCTTTTGCGGTTCAGCCGCGCGCGGCGCCTCGGCGGTTCGATCCTCCCTTGACGCGGGCGTCTGGTCGGCCTGCGCCGCCGATCCAGATCCGCCGACGTTCGGCGTCTGCGCGGGAGCCGATACCGGGCTGACCGGCCACGTCTCGTCGATGGAGGGTAGCGGGGTGGGCGCACGCAGGGCAATCGCGCCCGGTCGTGAAGATCGCGTATTCTGCGCCGACGCGGCGCGCGAAGGCGCGTCCACGCGCTTCGGGAGCTCCGAGGCGGCCTTCGAGACTGCCGCCTCGGCCGCGACCGGTTTCTTCGCCCCGTCCTGGCTGTCCTGCACCGACGCTGCTGGTTCGGGAGCCACGCTGCCGACCAGCGGCCCCGGCCCAGCCACCGGCGGCGACTGCGGGGTGGTGCCCGCAGCCTGTGTGACGGCCGGCACGGCATTCTGCCGCGTAGCCAGATAGCCGCCGCCCGCCGCTGCGGCTAGACAGGCGACCGCGAGGAGGGCAAACGCGAGGCGATTCGGAAACATTGCTGTGTTAACTCCTGGAACCTGACGCGATCCGCAAACGCAAGTCGCGTACCTGAACCGGTGGCGCCGACTCTGTCGGGTTCTTAGGAATCGGGAGTTTACTCCATCGCGAGCACACCGACGAATGTCCCCTTCGCGGGAATGTGTCCTGACGCGAGAGCATTCGGGCAACTCCGGCTGGCGCAGCAGGTTCCCGCATTTTGTCGCCGGGTCTGGTGGCCGGCAGGTTGCACTTCCTGAGGAGAGGTGGGTATGCGCAGACTGCTGTCGCTGGTTCTCACGCTCACGTTGTGGCCTGCCATTGCATCAGCATTGACGGTCCAGGATGTCCTGGCGCTCTCGAAAGCCGGGGTCGCGGAAAGCGTCCTGCTCGCGATGATCGAGCGCGACAATTCGATCTTCCCGCTCGATGCCGATCAGGTCATTGCGTTCACGCGGGAGGGCGTCAGCGAGAAGGTCGTGGTCGCGATGCTGAAAAGCGGGCGACAGGGGCCGCCGCCAGCCCCGTCCGATCGCGCCGATCGCGCCGAATCGGCGCCGGGACCGCTGTTGGTGATGGTCGGTCACGGTCCCGAGCGTCCGAACACGTATCACGACATCGACGCCCTGGGAAACTACATCTATCCCGTCACCGATTCGTTCGTCTTTGCGCCGCCGGTCGTGCCGTTCCCGTATGGTCCATTCGTGGCCGCCCCTTCGTCTTCTGCTGTGCCGCCGTGCCGCCCGCCCCACAGCGCCTCCGGCGTGCGCGGCGCGCGATCCGGTCCCGCCGCCGAGTCGGCCCGGTGCCGCGCGCGCTGACATTTCGCATCGAACGATGTAGATTCAGCGGCGGAGCGATGGCGCAACCGACCGATGTCATCGTGGTGGGCGCCGGCATCGTCGGCTGCGCGATCGCGCGGGAGCTGGCGCGCCGCGGCGTGTCGGTGGACGTCATCGACGAGCGCGGCGTCGGACTCGGCGCCACGCAGGCATCGGCCGGGATGCTGGCGCCCTACATCGAGGCGCAGGAAGGGCATCCGCTGTTCGAATTGGCGGCCCGCAGCCTCGATCTCTACGACGACTTCGTGGCCGGCCTCACGGCCGACAGCGGCGTGCCGGTGACCTACCGCCGCACCGGAACCCTCGACATCGCCACCGATGAGACGGCGCTCGAAGCGCTCCGCCACACCGCGGACGTCCTTGCGCGCCGCGGCGTGGCCGCCGAGCTCGTCAACGGACGAGTGGCCCGGGAGCAAGAACCTTACCTGCCGGAAGACGTTGCCGGCGGGCTGCTGATCCCGGCTCACGGCTTCGTGTCCGCCACCGAGCTGACGCTGGCCGCCACCAGCGCGGCGCGGCGTCACGGTGCGCAGCTGCTGGCGCCACGGCGCGTACTCCGCATCGCCCAGGCCGACCGACACCTGGGTGTCGAGACCGATCGCGGGACGGTCGAGGCCGACGTCGTCGTCCTGGCGGCCGGCTGCTGGTCGGGGTTGATTGCGATTGACGGCCTCGCCGGGCGCGTGCCGGTGCGCCCGGTGCGCGGTCAGCTGCTCTGTCTCTCCTGGAACGGTCCGCGGCTCCGGCGGATCGTCTGGAGTGCGCGCTGCTATTTCGTTCCGTGGGACGATGGGACGGTGCTCGTGGGAGCGACCGAGGAGCAGGCGGGCTTCGACGAGCGGACGACGGTGGCCGGCGTGCGGGACCTGCTCGAGGCCGCCTGCGACATCGCACCGCACACATGGACGGCCGGGTTCGTCGCCGCTCGCGCAGGATTGCGACCCGGCACGACCGACGATCTCCCGATCATCGGACCGTCGGTTGCGATGGCTAACCTGATCTACGCCACGGGACACTATCGCAACGGTGTGCTGCTCGCGCCGTTGACCGCCCGGCTCGTCGCCGACGCGATCATCGACAGGCGCGTCGATCCGGCGCTGGCGCCGTTCGCTCCGGATCGGTTCGGCCACCTGTGATGCTTTGCGCGGTTCCCTATTGTGGCTCCTCAGATCGTTGCGGTTGAACGGGACGGGCGGTGGGTGGCGCACGCCGAGCGGGACGGCAAACCGTACGGCGTGGAGTGCGCCGGCGCGAGCCGCGAGGAAGCCGTCGAGCGGGCCGGGACGTGGCTTGCGTGGCACGACGAGCACGAGGCTGCGCTCGCGGAGCTGCAGGCGGCCGAGCACGCGTACCATCGCACCATCGCCGGAAGCGCCTTCGCGAGCCCGACCGAAGGGCCGTCCGCGGTCGAGATGCAGAAGGAGTCGCTGGCGGCCGTGGAAGCGGCGCGTGTCCGGCTCGACCTGGTGAGGGCGCGCAAGCCGTGACGTCAGCCTGTCCTCGAATGCCTGCACATGCGCCTCAAGCGAACCTACAGTTCCCGTGAGGTGGCGGCGCTGACGGGCCTCACGGCGCGCCAGCTGCAGGTGTGGGACGCGAGCCACCTGCTGACGGCGGCGATCGCACCCCATCGGACCGCGGCGGGCGGGTACACCGAGCGGCGCTATTCGCCAGTCGAGCTCTTCGAGCTGCTGGTGCTCGCCGAGCTGCGGCGCCACGGCTTCTCGATCCAGCAGCTGCACACCGTCGTCCGGATTGTGAAGGAGCAGTTCGGGGTGCGGCTGTTCGACGCGACGGGCGGTGGCAGCGACGTCCGGCTGCTCACCGATGGGCGCGACATCTACGCGAGAACGGCGGCAGGTGAGGTGTTCAACCTGCTGAGGGCACCGGCGCAGCCGCTGCTCGTCGTCGGCGACGAAGCGCTGTTGAAGGAGCTGAGCGGCCGGGCGCGCCGGCCGCGGAAGAAGAAGACGAGGCCGGCGAGGTGACGCGGGCGTGCGATCTGGTCCGCGCGCGCCCTGTGCGCGTCAGCGGATGGGGAACACCTTCTCGAGATCGTCGGCCGGTCGCGGAATCACGAGCACCCCGACGAGTTCGCCGACGCGCCGGGCGGCCGCCGCGCCCGCATCGGTCGCCGCCTTGACGGACCCGACGTCGCCGCGCACGATGGCGGTGACGAGGCCGGCGTCCACTTTCTGCCAGCCCACGAACACGACGTTGGCCGTCTTCACCATCGCGTCGGCCGCTTCGATCATCCCAATCAGCCCGCGCGTCTCGATCAACCCCAGCGCGTCGCCAATCTCCCGCTTATCCCTGTCGCTCATCGGTCCGTGCATCTTCTCACGAAGGCGGGACGCGGGGAACAGGTCATTTCAGGCAATTCGTCCGCGGGCCTCGACGGGCAGGCGGTCGACGGCTCCCGTTTCGTCGACCAGCCAGACCTCGTCGACCAGGTTTGCCACGACGCACGCGTGGTTGGGGAGCACGCGGACGCGATCGCCAGGTTCGAGCGGGGTGGCACCGCGCACGGCAACCGTCGCGTGCTCCTCGGAAAGGCGGTCGATCGCGAGCGAGTCGTCGATCGCCGAGCAATCGGCGGTCAGCACGGCGCCGTATCCGGACGCGTGCGGCGCCAGATCCGAAGACAGCGACTTGCTGCCGCAGTCGAGGACGACGCGATCGCGGGCCGGCTTCGACACGACCGTCGCGAGGATCGTGAGGGCGCACTCGGCCAACGACGCGGACCCGAGGACCGTCTGCGTGCGGTCGAAATACACGTAGTTGCCCGGACGGAGCTCGGAGATGCCGTCAAGACCGGCGCTGAACCGCAGCGTCGGCGTGGCGCCGACGGAAATCTCGTCCAGCGGGATGCCGGACCTCGCCGCCCGATCGCGGAGGGCCAGCAGAATCTCGGCTTCCCGAGCGGCAATCTCTGCAAGCTCAATCGGCGATCGGGCCCGGTACCCGTGGCCGGCATGGCTCAGGAGTCCGCGCAGCCGCAGCGCCTTCATCGCGCCGACCGTTTGGACGAACGCGAGCGCGTCGGCCTCCGGATCGATGCCGCACCTGTGAAATCCGACGTCCACCTTGACCAGGACGTCGAGCGTGCGTCCTAGGTGCCGCATCGCGTCGGACCAGCCACGCGCCACCTCGAGGTGGTCGACGATCGTGGAAATCGACGCCCGTTCCATCAGGGCGAGCATTCGCGGCGCATTGATCGGCTGCAGCGGGTACGGCAGCCGGATGTCGCCGATGCCGGCGGCCGCGAATACCTCAGCCTCTCCGAGCTTCGCGCAGCAGATGCCGCACGCGCCGCGCTCCATCTGCCACCGCGCGACGACCGGCGCCTTATGGGTCTTGGCGTGGGGTCTGAGCCGCTTGCCCGACCGGTCCGCAAGCTGCTGCACGCGATCGAGGTTGGCGAAGAGCCGCGGGCGATCGACCAGCACCGCAGGGGTCGCGAGATCGGCAAGGCGCATGTGTGTCGTCGGGCTGACCGTTCCAGAGTATCAACGACGGCCGCTGAAATCGCGCTTGCCGCGCGCGTGCGGCTTCGCTAGGCTATTCGAGCTCTTCATCGACAACGAGGCGCCCATGGCGGGAGTGGCTATCACCGTCAACGGCAGACGCCGGACGGCGGACGTGGAACCGCGGATGCTGCTCGTGCACTTCCTGCGGGAACAGTTGAATCTCACCGGCACGCACGTCGGCTGCGACACGAGTCAGTGCGGCGCCTGCACCGTGCTCCTCGACGGACGCAGCGCGAAGGCCTGCACGTTGTTCGCGGTACAGGCCGACGGCTCCGAGGTCGTGACCATCGAAGGTCTCGCACCCGAGGGTCGCCTGCATCCGCTGCAGGAAGGCTTCTGGGAAGAGCACGGCCTGCAGTGCGGCTACTGCACGCCCGGGATGATTCTGGCGGCGGTCAATCTCCTGCACGACAACCCGTCTCCCACCGAGCGCCAGATCCGCGAGGGCATCGCGGGCAACTTCTGCCGCTGCACCGGCTATCAGCACATCGTCAACGCGATTCAGTACGCCGCCGGCAGGAGTTGACCATGGCCGCATCACCGCTGCTGCCGAAGCTGGTGGGCCAGCGTGTCAGGCGCCGGGAAGACCCGCGCCTCATTCGCGGACGTGCGACCTATGTCGACGACGTCAAGATTGCGGGCATGCAGCATCTGGCGTTCAAGCGGAGTGACATCGCGCACGGCCGCATCGTCGCGATCGAGACCGGCGCCGCGGAGGCGATGGACGGCGTCGAAGCCGTGTTCACGGGCGCGCGGATCGCCGGGCTCGTCGATCCGATGCCGATCGGCACGCCGTTCCCGTCGCCCGTTCATCGGGCGGTGGCTGCGGACGTGGTGCGGCACGTGGGAGAACCGGTGGCGGTCGTCGTCGCGCGGGATCGGTACGTCGCCCGCGATGCCGTCGACGCGATCGTCGTCACCTACGATCCGCTGCCGGCTGTCGTCGACCCCGAGCTGGCGATGACCGGCCGGCCGACCGTGATCCATCCCGACTTCCCGAACAACCTCGCCGTGGCCCTGATTCCCGGCGGGACAGGCGTGGGGCACGGCGGCGGGCCCATCGACGATACGGCCATCGACAAGGCATTCGCGGAGGCCGACGTCGTCATCTCGCAGCGGATGGTGAACCAGCGGCTGGCGCCGTCGGCGATCGAGCCGCGCGGCGTCGTCGCGCACTACGAGCAGGGAAAGGAGACGCTGACGATCTGGTCGTCCACCCAGAACCCGCACGCGTTGCGCACGCGCATCGCGGCGATGCTCGGTCTGGGCGAGGATCAGGTCCGGGCGATCGCGCCGGAGGTCGGCGGCGGGTTCGGCGCGAAGGTGAACGTCTATGCCGAGGATTACGTCGCGGCGGCGATCTCGAAAGAGCTCGGCGTGCCGGTGAAGTGGATCGAAGATCGCTCCGAAGCGTTTGTCGCCACCACGCACGGGCGCGACATCATCGGCTACGTGGACCTCGCGGCGAAGCGCGATGGAAGGGTCACCGGCCTCAAGCTCCGGCTCATCGCGGACGTCGGCGCCTACAACATGCTGTTCACCGCCATCGTGCCGACGCTGACGATGCTGATGGCCAACGCGACGTACGACATCCCCGCCATTCGCGTGACGGTGACGGAGGTGTTCACCAACAAGACGCCGATCGATTCCTATCGCGGCGCCGGCCGTCCGGAGGCGACCTACTTCGTGGAGCGGGTCATGGACATGCTCGCGCGCGAGCTCGGGATGGATCCGGCGGACCTGCGCCGGAAGAACTTCATCCAGCCGCACCAGTTCCCGTACCAGACGCAGATGGGCGCGGTCTACGACTCGGGCGACTACGACAAGGCGCTCGACCGAGCGCTCAAGAACGCAGGATGGGACGAGCTCAAGGCTGAGCGCGATGCGGCGAAGCGTGACGGACGGCTGGTCGGCCTCGGGCTGGCGATGTATGTCGAGGTCTGCGGCGTCGGACCGTCGGCGATCATGCCGGGCGGCGGATGGGAGCATTCGCAGGTCACCGTCGAACGCGACGGCCGCATCAGCGCGACGACCGGGGCCTCGCCGACCGGCCAGGGCAACGAAACGACGTTCGCACAAATGCTCGCCGATCAGTTCGGCGTGCCGATCGAGCACGTGACGATTCACCACGGCGACACCGCGATCGTGAAGCAGGGCATCGGGACCTTCGGCAGCCGATCGCAGGCGGTCGGCGGGACCGCGCTGCACATGGCGGGCGGCAAGGTGAAGGCGAAGATGGCGAGGTTCGCCGGCGCGCTGCTCGAAGCGTCCGAGGCCGATCTGGTGTTCGAGGACCAGCACATCTTCGTGAACGGGTCGCCCGGCGCGGGCAGGTCGTTCGCCGAGGTCGCCCGGTTCGCCTACGTGCCGGTCCCGCTGCCCGAGGGGCTGGAACCGGGGTTGAGCGAAGAGGCGTTCTTCGAGCCGGCGAACAACACGTATCCGTTCGGTTGTCACATCTCGATGCTGGAGATCGATCGCGACACCGGCGAGCCGACGCTGCTCAAGCTGGTCGCGGTCGACGATGCGGGACACCTGATCAACCCGCTTCTGGTCGAGGGACAGATTCACGGCGGGCTCGCGCAGGGCGTCGGTCAGGCGCTGATCGAGGAAGTCGTGTACGGCAGCGATGGCCAGCTGCTGACCGGATCGTTCATGGACTATGCGCTGCCGCGCGCCGAGGATCTGCCGCGGTTCGATCTCGATGCGACCGTCACACCGACGCCCCTGAATCCCCTCGGGGCGAAGGGCGTCGGCGAGGCCGGCACGCTCGGCTCGACGCCGTCCATCGTCGCGGCCGCGGTCGACGCGCTCAGCGAGTTCGGCGTGACGCACGTCGACATGATGCTGCGACCGGAAAAACTGTGGCGGATCATCCAGGGAGGCCGCCCGTGATTCCGAGCGCGTTCGAGTACCAGCGCGCCGCGTCGGTGGACGATGCGATTGCGAGGCTGCAGGCGGCGGGCGGCGAGGCCCGAGTGATTGCGGGCGGGCACAGTCTGGTGCCGTTGATGAAGCTTCGCCTGAGCGAGCCGAAAGTACTCGTCGACATCACCCGCATTCCAGGCCTGGCGGGCCTACGCGACGCGGACGGACAGATCGAAATCGGAGCCGGCACCGTGCACCACCAGATCGCCGTGTCGGCGCTCCTAAGCGAGCGGTGTCCGGTCGTCGCGGAGACGGCGGCAGCCATCGGCGACCAGCAGGTGCGCAATCGCGGCACGATCGGCGGCAGCCTGGCGCATGCCGACCCGGCCGCCGACTACCCGGCGGTCATGCTGGCGATCGACGCCGACGTGCTCGTCAAAGGGCCACGGGGCGGTCGCACGGTCAAGGCCGTCGACTTCTTCCAGGGGGTGTTCACGGTGGACCTCCGGCCGGACGAGCTCGTCACGGCCGTGCGGTTCGCGCCGGTGCGCGCCGCCGCGTACGCCAAGCTTCAGCAGCGCGCCTCGCGGTTCGCGATCGTCGGCGTCGCGGCCGCGCTCGAGATGGTCGACGGCGTCGTGCGCGACGCACGCGTGGCCGTAACCGGCGCGGGCTCGCATGCCGTGCGGCTGGCCAATGTCGAAGCGGTGCTGACGGGGCAGCTGCTGTCGAGCAGCCTGATCGAGTCGGCGGCCGCGACCGCCGACGCCGATCTCGAGGATGTCGCGTCGGATCTGCACGCCAGCGAGGAATATCGCCGCGCGATGATCCGCGTGTTCACGCGCCGCGCTGTGGAGAAGGCGCGCAGTCGCGCGTGACCTCACGCGAAGAGGCCGGGGAACCTCGAAGGTTGGATGTCGTAACGGGGAAAGATCGGCGCCGGGTCGCCGACCCCCAGATGACGCACGACGATTTCGCCGAACACATCGCGGAAATCCGTCGTCACCGCGAGGTCGCGCGCCTCGTAGCGCTGTTGGGGCGACAGGCCGGGCCATTTCCCGTACACCTGCCGGCCGCGCACGCCGCCGCCGATGACGAACATCACGTTTCCATGGCCGTGATCGGTGCCGCGATTGCCGTTTTCGGCGACGGCCCGCCCGAACTCCGACATCGTGAGGACGACGACGTCGGCCATGCGGTCGCCGAGGTCGGTCGTGAGCGCGGCGATGCCGCCGCCGAAATCGCTGAGACGGCCGGCCAGCTGCCCCTGCGCGGCCCCCTGGTTGACGTGCGTATCCCACCCGCCGACGTCCGCGAACGCCACCTCGACGCCGACGTCGGCTTTGATCAGCTGCGCGATCTGCTTCAACGACTGCCCGAACGCGCTGCGCGGGTACTCGGCGCCGTGTTCCGGTTCGTACTTCGCGGGGTCGCTCGTCTTGAGCATCTTCATCGCATCGAACGCCTCGTGCGCGGTTCCGTTCAGGACGCGATCGGCGGCCGACGCATAGAGGGCCTCGAACGACGCATTGATCGTGTCGGAAGCCTGGCCGGCTCTGATGCCGAACTGATCGATCTGGCTCATGGCCAGCGCCGGTGACCGCCCCTGCAGCATGCGCGGCAGCGCCGGCGTCAACGACACGGCGCGGAACGGCGATGTCGATTCCTTCCGCCCCACCTGCAGGTACCGGTTCAGCCACCCATCGTCGGTGCTCTTGACGCCGGGCGTCGCCGTTTCCATGTAGTCCTGGGCGTCGAAGTGCGATCGCGTGGAATCCGGCGATCCGCACGCGTGCACGACGGCGAGCTGGCGCGCGTCCCAGAGCGGTTTGAGCGCGGCGAGCCGGGGATTGAGGCCGAAGAACCCGTCGAGATCGACGGCGCCGTCGCGGCCGGCGTTCGGCCGGTCGATCGCGATGCCGGGCCGGGCGCGATAGTACTCGTCTTCCCCGAAGGGAACGACGACGCTCAAGCCGTCGACCGCGCCGCGCTGGAAGATCGCGATCAACTGCCTGGCGCGGAGCGAGCGTCCCTGGGCCAATGCCGTGCGCGCGAGAAACGACGGGGCGAAGCCGACGCTGACGAGCGCAAAGGCGCCGTCTTTCAGAAAGATGCGGCGAGAGATCATGACGTCCCCTGGGTCCGGCTGAAGCCGGACACTACGGAATCCTCGTCCGGCTGAAGCCGGACACTACCGAGGTCCCCTCACTACCGAGGTCCCCTCACCGACGCTGGAACTCCGGAGACCCCAGCGTCAGCGCCGCCCTCTGCGGCGCTGTCGTCGCTCGCGCGATCGTCGCGCGGGTCGACTCGGTGAGATCGCCGTTGAGAATCGCGTCCACGAAGCCCTGACCGTCGGCCGAGGACTGCCGGCTATCGATGACGACGCCCGGCATCCGATTCGCCGCGAGCGCCAGCGCGATGTTCATCCGGGCGACGAGCGCGCCGCTGTTCACCCACGCCTCGGCCGTGTCCTTGTAGCCGGTCGGCGGCTGACACTGGTACAGCGGCATGCCGAGCTGCTGCAGCGCTCGCACCAGCGGCCTCGCGTCCTGAACGTCGGCGCCGGTCGCCCTCACCGCGCTGACGACGAACTCGAACGGTGTCTTCACCTTCGCCCGAACCGTCTCCGGCGCGAGGAATTCGGGAGACGTCAGGATCGTGCGCAGCACTTCGCGGATGTCGCCGTCGGTGTCGCGGAAGCGGGCAGCGGCGCGGTCGACGAGCGCGGCCGGCGGCACGTCGCTCACGAACCGGCGCGCGAGCTTGGTCGCGATGAAGCGCGCCGTGGACGGATGCCGCGCGAGGATGTCGAGCACGTGCTCGCCGTCGCGCTCGCCGCCGTCGTCGATCCGGTGGCCGAGCACGATCTTCTCGCCCGGATCGTGGAGGCGCGGCTCGAAGCGGTATCCCCCGCCCTGGAGCGGATTGGCAATCGTCCAGCCGGTGAACGCACGCGCGACCTCGGTGACGTCCTTCTGGGTGTAGCCCCCATCCACGCCCAGCGTGTGGAGCTCCATCAGCTCGCGGCCGTAGTTCTCGTTGAGCCCCCGCCTCTGCTGAGCCGGCTGGAGCGGGCGCGGAGGGAACGGGGGCTGAACGAACGGCCGGCGGCCGGGAAATCCGTTCCGACCGAAGCGCGGTGGATTGGCGGCCGCCTCCGGATGCGGACCGTTCGGATCGGCGCTCATCCAGTTGTCCAGATAGAAGAGCATGGCCGGACTCTTGGCTGTCGCTTCGAGCAGGTCGCGGAACCTGCCGAGGACGCGCGGCCGGATGGCATCGCGCTCGTACTCGGTGAGCAGGAACCGATCGCGCCCTTTCCGCGCGTCCACGTTGAAGTGGTTGAACCAGAAGTCGGTGAGCACTTCCTGGAGTTGACGCTCGGTGTACACGGCGCGGAGCACTTTCTGCTGCGACAGCTCGATCAGCACCTGGTTGTTGCGGCGTTGCATTTCGGGCGTGGGCGGAGGCGGCGGCTGCGCGTCGTTTCCATTCCGGGCCGCCAGTTCCCGCCGCTCACGCTGGGCCTCCATCTGCGGCAGCTCGAATCGCTCTGCAATCTCGCGCGCGCTCAGGTCGAGGGTGGTCAGACCCGCGAGCCGCGCCGGCATGCCGTCATCGTGAATGCGTTCAGGGTGCAGCTGATCGTCGATGTAACGCTGGAGTCCGAGCTCGCGAACCGTGGCGACATCCCCGGGCCGGGGACCGAACCCGATCCGGTTCAGCACGTGAACAATCGCCCGATCGCCGTCGGCCGGGCGGCTCCCGGAGTCCGCCGCGTGCGTCAGGACGACACAGCTGAACAACGCCAGCAGCGGCATGCCGCCGCCCCGTACCAGAAGGCTTCGCATACCGCAATTAGACTGGAAGTCCGGCCCGGACGTTAAAAGAATTGCCGCGCGACGCGTTCTGGCACCTCGCTACGGCAACGTCGTGGCCTTCAGGTCGAGCGCCTTCGTTTCTCCTTCGCCAATCGAGAAGCGCACCGCCCGCGCCTGCAGCCGGTCGAGGACATCGGGGTCGGTGACGTCGTTGGGGTCGAGGCTCTCGGCCGCCACCGCGAAATAGTCGCCGGGCGGCAGGCCGCTCATCCTGAACTGGCCATCCTGTCCGGCGCGGCTCGATCGCACCGACCGCGATGGCGGCTTCCACTTCTCGCGATCACGGGGAAACACGGCGACCCAGGCATCCCCGACCGCGTCGCCACGGCTGCTGGTCACCAGTCCGGACAGTTGGGTGATGCGGTTCGTCAGCTCGATCTCGACGTCGCTCAGATCTTCGCTCGCCTTCACCTCGATGCCCGTGTCGGTCACGTCCGTCCCGCGGTACCGAACCGCTTTCACGTTCCAGGGCTGCTGCAGACCCATGATCGCCACGCGCGTCACGCCAGGTCTTGCCTTGGCCTGAAACGTCCAGTCGTCGTTCATCGCGACAGGCTGCGGCGACGGGCCAAGGACGATGCCGCCCGGATTGAACGGTGTCGCGTTGACTCGGAGCGACGAAGGAGGAACGGCGCCGGCGTCGACCGCGCCGATCACGACGCGCCCCGTAACCGTGGACGCTCTCGCGCTGACGAGCCGCACGCCGGCGATGTCGCTGCCATCGGTCACGGTGACGTCGGCCGACGCGTACTCCGGCTCCGACGCCCCGCCATTCGGCCCGCCTTGGGGCGGCACCTCCAGCGAGTAATCGCCCGGCGTGACGCCGTTGATCGTGAACGATCCGTCCGGACGAATCTGTCCAGGGAGCACCTGCAGCGGTCCCACGTTGAGCCCGCGAGCAAGCGCCTGGACGATCCCCCGGAGCGGATGATTCTGCGAGTCGACCGCGGTGCCCGAAATCCGCGACGTTCGCGTCGGCGACAGCGGCACGGTGATGTCGCTGATGGTCTGGCCGCTGTCGATGACGAGCTTCTGCGCGACCGAGACGTCCGCGGTTCCTGGATAGTACGTCGGCGCGTATCCGGCCCGGTCGTCCGAATCGCCGAACGCGTTCTGGTTGCGAACGGTTGCCGACACGTAGTACTCGCCAGGCGGCAATCCGAAGATGCGGAACTCGCCGATGTCGTTGGTTCCGCTCGTGCGGCCGCTGTTGAGGAGGCGCCGCACGCCGCCAATCATCTGCGACCGCAGCGCGGCGACCTGGACGTCCGGCAGCGGATCGCCGAACTCGTCGAGGACGCGTCCGGTGATTACGCCGCCGCGGGGCAAGCCGAAGTCGAGCCGTTCGATCGTCTGCCCGTCCGCCACGTCCAGAGGGCGTCCCGCGTCGGTTGGTCGCCGCTGCCCCCACTGCAGGGCAACATAGCTGCTCTTCTGGACGTTGATCGCGTAGCGCCCGGCGCGCACGGCGGTGAATTCGAAGCGGCCGCCGGCGTCGGTCGTGGCCAGGCGATTCTCCGGCGGCTGGGCCGCAGGTGGCGGCCCGTTGCCGATGAGGCGAACCTGAGCCCTCCGGAGCGGCTGCCCGGTGTCGGCGGCGTACACGCGGCCGCGGAGGATCGCCGTCCCCGGCGGCCGGGCCTGCGGGCTGTCGCGCGGGGTCGGCTGCTGAGCCGGCAGGCTCGCGATCGCGACGAATCCGCCAATCGCCCCGAGGCTGGTCGGCAACTCCCGGGCCGTGCCGCCTGTGCCGAGCGTGAGCGCCCCGATGAACGCCACGATCCCTCGTCGCATGACGCACCTCGCTCCCGGTTAGACGCCTGATGCGGTCATCTGGTCATCCGGCCTCCCCGGCGCCGACCGGGCAGCGACCAGCGGGCCAGACTCACCGGATCCGGACGCGGCTCTGCTCGCGCATGAACTGCTGCACGTAATACGGACCGCCGGTGCCGCGGCCGGTGGAACCGCTGGCCTTCCAGCCGCCGAACGAGTTGATGCCGGGCCATGCGCCCGTCGTCGCGCCGGCCCGGCGGTTGGCGTACGTCACGCCTGCCTGCACGCGGTCGAAGAACCGTTCGATCTCGCCATCGTCCTCGGAGAAGATACCTGCCGTGAGCCCGTACTCGGTGCCGTTGGCCAGATCGATCGCCTCATCGAGCGTGGTGACGTCGCCCACGAGCGTGATTGGGACGAAGAGTTCCTCGAAGAAGAGGGGGTGATCCGGGGGCAACCCGTCGATCACCGTCGGCTCGACGAAGTATCCGTAGGCGAGGTCGCCCTCGGTCAGCCGGCGGCCGCCGGTCAGGATCCGGCCGCCGTCGCGCGTCGCCTGCTGCACGGCCCGGTCGTAGGTCTTCACGGCCTCCTCGTTGATCACCGGGCCCAGGAAGACGTCGCGACGAAGCGGGTTGCCGATCCTGACGTTCCTGGTCTTCGCCACGAGCAGCCGCACGAACTCGTCGCGCACCGTGCGGTTCACGTAGACACGCGAGCAGGCCGAGCACTTCTGACCCTGGGCGCCGAAGGCGGACCGCATGACGCCGTCGGTGGCCTTGTCGAGGTCGGCCGACGTCATCACCAGCGCGGGGTTCTTGCCGCCCATTTCGATGATGAGCGGCCGCGGGACCGGCCGCATCGCGTTGTCGCGAATCAGGTGCATGCCGACAGCCTTGGAGCCCGTGAAGACGATGCCGTCAATCCCGCCGCTCTCGATCAACTCCTGCCCGGCCGTCGCGCCGCCGCCGGTGATGAAATTGAAGACGCCGGGCGGCATGCCGGCAGCGTCCATCGCTTCGTGCAGCGCGTAGCCGAGCAGCGGCGTCGCCGACGCCGGCTTGAACACGACCGTGTTGCCCGCGACGAGGGCGCCGCCGGAGGGTCCGGCGGCGAGCGCGAGCGGGAAATTGAACGGGGAAACGACCGCCCACGCGCCGTACGGGCGGAGCACGCTGGCATTCTCCTCGTTGGATCCGAGCGTGCCGAGCCGCAGCGAGAAGCCGGTGTGCTCCTCGAACTGCGTGCAGTAGTAGTCGATGAGGTCGGCGGACTCCTCGACGTCGCCGACGCACTCGAGCCGATTCTTGCCGGCCTCGTAGCCCATGAGCGCCGACAGGTCCCAGCGGCGCGCACGAATCGCGCCGGCGACCTTCCGCAGCAGCGCGACGCGCTCACGCCACGGGCGCGCGCTCCATCCCGGGAACGCGCCGCGGGCGGCGGCGATGGCGTCGCGGACCTGATCGCGCCCCGCCTGCTGGAAGCGGCCGAGCAGGATGCGGCTGTCGATGGGACTGCGATCCTCGAACTCGCTCGAGGCGCTCACGTCCCGGCCGTTGATGACCAGCGGGTACGTGCGGCCGAAGGTCGACTCCACGCGGGCGATGGCCGCATCGAGCTCGCGATGCAGGTCCTCCATCCGTTCCGCACTCATCGTTGCGTAGGTGATTTTTCCCGGCGTCGCCATCAGAGAACCTCGGAGTGTGTGCGTCAGACAAGCCGCTCGAGCTCGTCGGGGTGTGCCGCGCGCGCCATCGCTTCGCGGCGATCGATCGCTCCCTGCTTGACGAGCTCGGCCAGCGATTCCTCGAGCGTGAACGACCCGTGTTTTCTCGTGATCGTGATTTCCTGGTGCAGGTGGTGGACCGCGTTCCTGCGGATATGCTGCCGGGCGCCGTAGCCGACCATCAGCAGTTCGACCGCGGGGACCAGGCCGCCGGTCGTTCTCGGGACCAGCGTCTGCACCAGAATCGCCGCCAGCGCCATCGCGAGCTCCTGTCGCACGGTGTTCTGCCGCTCGAGCGGAAAGGAATCGGCGATGCGGGCGACGGTGGACGCGGCGTCGTTCGTATGCAGGCTCGACAGCACCAGGTGTCCGGTTTCGCCCGCCGCCAGCGCCATCTGCATCGTTTCCGGATCGCGCATCTCGCCGACGACGATGACGTCAGGCGCCTGGCGAAGCGCGGAGCGGAGCGCAGAGGGAAAGTCCGGCGCGTCGATGCCGATCTCGACGTGTTCGACAACGCTGCGCCGGTGCTGGTGTTCGTACTCGAGCGGATCCTCGATGGTGACGATGTGGCGCGCGTCGCTCGCGTTGATCTCGTCGACGAGCGCGGCAAGCGTGGTCGTCTTGCCGGAGCCGGTCGGCCCGCCGACGAGCACCAGGCCGCGCCTCAGCTTCGCGAGCGCTTCCACGCCCGATGGAAGGCCGAGGGTGGCGAGCGGCGGCACGACGGAGGGCAACCGCCGGATGGCGGCAGCGGCCCGCCCGCGCTCGCGATGCAGGTTGATGCGAAACCGCCCGAGATCGGAGGTGCGGAACGACGCGTCGGCGATTCCGCCGTCGCGGAACGCCTTGCGCGCGTGCGGAGGCAGCGCCGTGACGACGGCCTCCGCGATGTCTTCGCCGTCGAGAGGCGCCTCGGCGAGCGGCACGACGGCTCCCGACACGCGAATCGACGGCGGCGCCCCGGCGACGAGCAGCAGATCGCTTGCCGATTGCGCGACCACCTGCGCGAGCCAGCCTCTGAGGCGGGCGGTGTGCTCTTCCGCCATGGCCCGCACCGCGCCGGCATTGAGCTCGGTGACGAGCGCGTCGAGATCGTCAGACTCGCGCATGGCGGCGGGTCCGGCTGAAGCCGGACACTACCGGGCAGCCGGACACTACGACCGGACAGACCGACACTGCCCGACGTGTCGAGACCTCCGGAGGTGTCGTGACGGCCTCCGGTCTGCTGATTCCTGTGGCGTCCGGCTTCCGGTGGACCGAATCCCTCATGTGCGGGGCCGCGGTCATCGCTGCGATTGCGCGGCCTGCAGGCGCGCCATCCGCTCCTGCATCTGCCGCGTCAGGTGCGGAACGATGCCGAGCATGCGCTCGATCAGCATGAGCTGACCGCGGTGATGCATCTCGTGTTCCTTCGCGCCGAGCAGCATCTCGAACCGGCTCTTCACGGGCGGCTGCGCGCCGGGCATCATCGTCACTTGCTCGGCGAGGAACCCGTCGCTCAGGCCCTCGAGGTACGCCGCGAACGCGTCGCCCCGCGATCGAAGCAGCTCGACAATCTCGGCTTTCGTGCGCGGCTTCTCCTGCTCTTCGGTCATCGCAGCCACCAGTTGCTGGAAATTGACGGCGGCCATGTTGGTGATGCCGTTGCGGTGCGCGTGGTCGGCGAAGGTCGTGGCCAGCGCAATGTGCACGAGCATCTCGTGAACGCTCCTCGTGTCGGGCGCCGCCTTGTACCTGGTACTTGCCCTCGGGAATCTCGGTCGCAATCTGAATGGTATTGTTTCGAACGGTCCGGAACGACGCCGCCAGCTCTTTTCCGCCGTAGTAGGTCATGTACGCCTCCAGCGGCACGCCTCTCTCAAGGTCGTGCCAGTTTCACCGGCGGCGCTCGCGCACCGGTGTCGGGTGGTCGATGTCGGTTCCGCTCACCCTAGTACCAGCCGATGGGGTCCTCCGACAGGTTGATGAACACCTGCTTCACATTGAGGTACTCGTCGACGCCCCACGTGCCGAGCTCGCGGCCGAAACCGCTCTGCTTGTAGCCGCCCCACGGTGCCTCGACGTAGGTCGGCTGCATGTGATTCACCCAGACGATGCCGGCGCGGAGACGTTTGACGGTGCGCAAGGCGCGAAAGATGTCCCGGGTCCAGACAGCCGCCGCCAGCCCGAAGTGGGTGTCGTTCGCAATCCTCAGCGCCTCGTCCTCCCGGTCGAACGGGATGACGCAGGCGACCGGCCCGAAGATCTCTTCCCGGGCGATCCGCGAGGAGTTGTCGACGTCGTAGAAGATCGTCGGCTCGACGAAGAAGCCTTTGTCGAGGCCGGCGCCGGTCGCGCGGCCGCCGCCGACCGCCAGCTTCGCTTCGGTCTTGCCGATCTCCTGATACTGCCGCACGCGATCCAGCTGCTCGCGGCTGATGAGCGCCCCGAGCCTCGTGGCACGGTCCAGCGGGGGCCCGATCCTGATGGCCCGGGTCTTCTCGACCAGCGCTTCGACGAACTCGTCGTAAATCGATCGTTGCACGAGGATGCGGCTGCCGGCCGAACAGACCTCGCCCTGATTCACGAAGACGCCGAAGAGCGCCCCGTCGACCGCCGCGTCGAAATCCGCGTCGGCGAAGAAGATGTTCGGCGACTTGCCGCCAAGCTCGAGCGACAGCTTCTTCAGCCCGTCGGCAGCGCTCCGCATGATCGTCTTGCCGACCTCGACGCTCCCGGTGAACGCGATCTTGTCCACCCCGGGATGCGCGACGATGGCGGCGCCCGCCCTGCCGCCGGTCCCGGTCACGATGTTGACCACACCGGGTGGAAGGCCGGCGGCGGCGAAGCTCGTCGCGAGCTCGAGAACGGTCAGCGGCGTCTGCTCCGCCGGCTTGAGCACCATCGTGCAGCCGGCGCAGATGGCTGGCGCGATCTTCCACGCGGCCATCATGAGCGGGTAGTTCCACGGCACGATCTGGCCCGCGACGCCGACCGGCTCGCGCAACGCGAGGCTCATCGCGTTGTCCGGCACCGGCAGCACGTCGCCCTGGATCTTGGTCGCGAGGCCGCCGTAGTACTCGAAGCAGGTGGCCACGTCGGCGATGTCGTACTCGGCTTCGACGATCGGTTTGCCGCTGTTCCTCGTTTCGAGCGCGGCCAGTTCGTCGGCGCGCTCGCGGACCACGTTTGCGAGCGCGAACAGGATCCGGCCGCGATCCTGCGCCGTCAGATCCTTCCACGGCCCGTCGTCGAAAGCCGCCCGCGCCGCGTCCACGGCACGGCCGACATCGGCGGCGTCGGCATCGGGTGTCTGCGCCAGCACCTCGCCGGTCGCCGGATCGATGACGTCGAGCGTTGATGCCGATGTGGCGTCGACGAACTCGCCGTTGACGTAGAGGCGGTGCCTCTTCATGGCCCGCGCCCACTATATTCATCCGTTCGAACGGTTGTAAAGTTGGGCCACCACTGGAGGCGCTGTGACGCGAACCCTTCCCTACACCGGCGCGGAATTTCTCGAGAGTCTCGACGACGGTCGCGAGATCTGGATCTACGGCGAACGTGTCGGGAACATCGCGCAGCATCCGGCGTTCCGCAACTGCGCGCGGATGCTCGCGCGCCTGTACGACGCGCTGCACCGGGACCACGCGACCGGCGCCGGCGTGCTGACGACGGCGACCGAGTGGGGAGGGTTCACGCATCGGTACCTCAAGGCGCCCACCGGCGCCGCGGAGCAGGTGGCCGCCCGCGACGCCATCGCCGCATGGGCCCGCATGTCGTACGGCTGGCTGGGACGGTCGCCTGACTACAAGGCGGCGTTTCTGGCCACCCTCGGCGCCAACGCCGGGTACTGCGCGCCGTACGACGGGAACGCCCGACGCTGGTACCGCTACGCGCAGGAACGTGTGCCGTTCGTCAATCACGCCATCATCCATCCGCCAATCGATCGCCACGCGGCCCCGGGCGGCTCCGGCGCGGCGTCGGACGTGTGCGTGCACGTCACGCGCGAGACCGACGGCGGCATCCGCGTGTCGGGCGCCAAGGTGGTGGCGACCGGATCGGCGCTCACCCACTTCACCTTCGTCGCGCACCACGGGCTCATCCCGGTGCAGGACCAGGCGTTCGCCTGCGTGTTCATCGTCCCCACCAATGCCGAGGGTGTGAAGCTGATCTGCCGCGTCTCCAACGAGTACCGGGCGGCGGTCCTCGGCAGTCCGTTCGACTATCCGCTGTCGAGCCGGTTCGACGAAAACGACGCCGTGTTCGTGATGGACGACGTGCTCGTGCCCTGGGAGAACGTCTTCGTCTACGCCGACGTCGACAAGGCGAACAACTTCTTTCCGCAGACCGGATTCCATCCTCGGGCGATGCTGCACGGCTGCACGCGGCTGGCGGTGAAGCTCGATTTCATCACGGGCCTCCTCATCAAGGCGACCGAGATGACCGGCGTGAGGGCGTTCCGAGGGGTGGAGGCGATCCTCGGCGAGGTCATCGCGTGGCGGAACGCGATGTGGAGCCTCTCGGAGGCGATGGCGGCCAAAGCCAGTCCGTGGACGGGCGGCTGCGTGTTGCCCGACCCCGAGGCGGCGGCGGCCTACCAGGTGCTGGCGCCGGACGCGTACGTGCTTCTGAAGACGCTCGTCGAGAAATCGGTCGCCAGCAGTCTGGTGTATCTCAATTCGCACGTGCAGGACTTCAAGACACCCGAGCTGCGCAAGTACCTCGATCGCTACATGCGGGGCTCCGGCGGTACCGACGCGGTGTCGCGGGTGAAGCTGATGAAACTGCTCTGGGACGCGGTCGGCACCGAGTTCGCCGGCCGGCACGAGCTGTACGAGATCAACTACAGCGGAAGCCACGAGGAGATCCGGAGGTACGCGCTGCTCGGCGCCGTCGCCTCCGGCGCCTACGATCGCTTGAAAGCGTTCGCCGACGACTGCATGAGCGAGTACGACCTCGACGGATGGACGGCAGCCGATCTGGTCAATCCGGGCGACACGAGCGTGCTGTCGCACCCCGGGGTGAGCCGATGAATGCCGGCGCCCGACCCGTCGCGCATATACTGTCGCGGCGCGCGGCGGGTATGATGACGGGTTGACCGTGGAGTAACGTGCGCGGGCGGCCCGCCGCCGCCCGTCCCGCATCGACAAAGGCAGGAGGGGACATGACAACGGCTACTGTTCCGAATGTGCTCGTGACCACCGACTGGGTCGCCCAACATGCCACCGACACCGGTGTCCGGGTCGTCGAGGTCGATGTCGACACGACGGCGTACGACCAGGGGCACGTGCCGGGCGCGGTCGGCTGGAACTGGACGACCGATCTGTGCGACACCGTCGTCCGCGACATCGTGCCGGTGGACAAGCTGGAGGCGCTGCTCGGGCGCAACGGCATCGACAACGGCACGGCCATCGTGCTGTACGGCGACAACAACAACTGGTTCGCGGCGTGGGCGTTCTGGCAGCTGAAGATCTACGGGCACGAGGACGTCCGGATCATGGACGGCGGCCGCAAGAAGTGGCTCGGCGAGAGCCGCGATCTCGGCACCGACAAGCCGACCTATCCCGCGAAGACGTACAAGGCGAGCGGACCGGACCTCTCGATTCGCGCCTTCCTCCCCGACGTCCAGAAGGCAGTCGAGACGCGGTCGGCGGCGCTCGTGGACGTGCGCAGTCCCCAGGAGTTCACCGGCGAGATTCTGGCGCCTCCGGGACTCCCCGAGACGTGCCAGCGCGGCGGCCACATCCCGGGCGCGAAGAGCATCCCGTGGGGCAAGAACTGCAACGACGACGGCACCTTCAAGCGCCTCGACGAACTGAACGCGCTGTACGGCGCGCAGGGGATCGGCGGCGATCAGCCGGTCATCGCGTACTGCCGCATCGGCGAGCGCTCCAGCCTGACGTGGTTCGTGATGAAGTACCTGCTCGGGTTCGAGAACGTGCGCAACTACGACGGGTCGTGGACCGAGTGGGGCAACCTGGTGGGCGCGCGCGTGGAGAAGCCGTAACAGCCATGCAGCCGGAAGAGCTGAGACGGGAGCAGCGCGAGATCGCCGGATGGCCGGTCTCGATCGAGACGTTCAAGCTGGGCGACGTGTATCACTGCACGATCGCCAACAGCGATCCGGGCGCCCGGATCGCGCGGGCGGACGGCGACACGCGCGAGGAGGCGGAGCAGAAGGCCGTCGAAAAGGCGACACGTTATCTGGGACAGACACGCCGCTTTCCGGCGAGCTGATCGCCGAATCGCGGCCGTTCCGCGGATGGGAGGCGGCCACCGGAACGTCGGGCACCGGGTTCACGCGCTCAACGGCTGAGTGGCTCTGCGGACTCATCGCATCATCTCCTGATAGCAGGCGAGCGCCGTCCGCCGTGTTTCCTCTGACACCAGCGGAAACGTTGTGAGTACGTGCGCGAACTCGTCGACGCTCAGACGGTACACGCTGGCGGCGAGCGCCTGGAGCGTCGCGTATCCGGCGTCGCTCGAAGCCCGCGCCAGCAGGCGCGCGAGCGCCGCGATCTGCCGGAATTCGCGAGGGCAGGCGTCCGGCGGCGGGATCGGCAGTCGCTCGACGACCGCTGTGGTGACGTGCGTCGTCACCCGCATCCGCACGAAGTAGTTCACGACGAAGCTGTTGAACAGGCCGCACAGGAATTGCTGGGCCTTCAGCCCGAGCGCTGTCCGCAGACAGAAGACGGTGTGCGTCGAGACGCACCCGGACGGGAGAATCGCCGCGATCAGCGTGAGCCGGTTCGTGGCGCTCGCGACGTCGCGGTACGCGAGCCGGGGCCGCTCGTACCGCGCGGGCTCCAAGAGCCGGCGGGCCGTGCGCGCATCGATGCTGAACCGCGACGACCCGAGATCGACACCGAACGGCCGAATCTGCTTGCCTTCGACAACCGGGAGCCCTCCCGGGGCAGGTCGGAAATCCTTCCGATCTTCGGTGACATTCAGTTCCCGGCCGAATCGTGCGCGCCACCCATCGTCGCGTCCAAGGGGCGGGTACAGCGAAGCCGCGCGCTCGAGGATGGCCACGTCGGTCGGGTGTCGGACGTCCGGGATCGTCAGGCTGTCGCCAGACAGGTGATCGATGAGCGCACGCGAGACACGAACGGTGAACCACGACGACCGGGAGGCCGGCTCGGTCCCCACCTCCTCGAGGGAGGCCGGGTCCTGCTCCCCCAGCCGGCACGCAATCACATCGGTCGGCAATCCGCGGGACGCGGTCGCGAGCACGAATCGCACGCTTCGATGGATGGGGAAGACGCCGCGCTCGTTGCCGAAGCCGACGAGGGCGTCGATGCGGCACTCGTCCAGCAGGCGGCGCCTCAAACGAGCGCTGCCGTGATCGGTGACGAAGCCGCCCGGGAGCACGAGACCCAGACGGCCGCCGGGCCTGGTCAGCGCGATGGCGCGCTCCACGAACAGTTGATAGCGGTTCGCATGACCCTCCGACTGCGCCGAGTAGATCCCGGATTCGCGGCTGAAGCGCACGAATGCCGAGGCATCGGCGCGGCGCGCGCCTGCACTCGTGGCCCGGTCGTTGCGAATCATGTCCCACGGCGGGTTCCCGATCACCGCGTCGAATCCGCCGTCCGGCAGCCGCGATCCGTCCGCCGCGAAGAACGCTTCGGGGAACTCGAGCTCCCAGTGAAAGAACCGGCGCACCCGCGCGACCGATTCCGATGCGTTCAGGTACCGTCCGGCGGTCGCGTCTGGCAGCGGCCCGCGGCCGTGCAAGATGGCGTCCGACAACGCGTGGTACACCGACGCCGGCACCTGCGTGCCGGTCGCGTCGGCAAACCACACCGCGCACCACGCGTCCGCGGCACGTTTCCACCGGCTGAGCAGGCTGTCGTGGCGATTCAGTTCGGCCAGCGACCGCTCCTTTTGTCGCACGGCGTCGATCGAATCACCGGTGTCGTCCGCCAGCCGGAAGCGGGCCGGCAAGGCGTCGCGCAGGACGTCCGCGATCGCCCTTTCGTCGAACAACGGGAGCGAGGCGTCGCCACGCGTCGCGCGACCGCGCCCCACACGTGGTGGATGGCGGAGATGGCTCAGCCATGCGCCCGCAAGGCTGTCTCCCACCTGCAGATGGTGATCCAGAAACGTGAGCGGCCGATCGGCGGCGAGCGTCGCCAGCCAGAGTGACAGCCGCGCCAGCTGCACGGCCGTCGGATTGACGTCGACGCCGAACAGGCAGCGCTCGGCGATCGCACGACGCATCAGCACGCGCTCGCGCCCGCCGAAGTCGCTCGTGCGGCAGCCGCCGCCTCGCACGAGCGACGCTTCGTACGCGTCGGCGAGGTAGCGGCAGGCGGCGACGAGAAACGCGCCGCTTCCCGCCGCTGGATCGACGACGCGCAGGCGCAGGATGCGTTCCGGGGGCGCATCCATCACCAGCGGCCCGAGAGTCCGCCGGACCAGATAGTCGGCAATCGTCTGGGGCGTGTAGAACGACCCGGTGGACTTCCGAACCGTCGAGCCGCGGACCAGGATGACCGGTCCACGCGCCGGCGCATCCTTACCAGGGAGCAGGCGGTCCTGCGGCGCAACGAGCCGCGGCTCGTATTCGAGCAGCGTCTCGTACACGGCGCCGAGTTGTTCCACGCCCAGGTCGCGGTACGCGATTCGCTCGATGCCGTCGCCGGACCGGACCGGCCGCGTCGAGAGCGCCAGCACGGCGCGTCGCGCCGCTTCGTCGTCGAGCCCGGGCCGATCGGCGAGCGGCGTGCGATGCGGGGCAAAGAGGCGACCGTTGAACGGCGTCACGTGCAGATCCCCGACGCGGCAGCCAGCGTGCGCCAGCCGTGCCATGGCCCGGAGCGCCTCCCACAATCCGCGGACCGCGCGCGGACGCTCGACGAGGGATCGCAGCGCTTCCATGCTGTAGCTGTCGCGGTACACCGGATGCCACAGCGGGACCAGCCCGCCGGCCTCCGCGAACAGCAGAAACAGGATGCGGTAGACGATGGTGAGCGCCTGTTCGAAGGTTTCCCCGAGCGGCGGCGGCTCCCGCCGTCGCGCCGAGGGCTTCAGCAGCGCGCCAATCACGTCGGCCGATGCCGCCAGGACGCCGAGCCGCAACGACTGCGACACGCCGGACGCGAAGAGCTCCGATCGACTGACGACATCGTGCAGGACGGTGGCGGCCGCGCGGCCCGGTGCCGTCAAGGCGCCCGCGGAGACCAGCGACCAGAACACCGCAAACGTCGCCTCGTCGTCCAGAACGAGATCGAGATCGAACTCCAGAAAGCGACGTGCGTACACCCGCGTCGGATCAACGACGCGGAGCTGGAGCCCGTTGAACAGAATCGCCCACCGTGCGGACGCCCTGATGGCGGTCGTGACCGCGACACGCCAGAGAGGATCCAGGCGATCGCCCCATGACGCGGCAACAAACGCAACGGCCCGGCCGGCCGAGCGGACGACTGCTGCAGCACAGTCGTGCCGGATCTCGATTCGCGAGAGCGGTTCGAATCCCAGGTGCGTCAACATCGGCCCGGCGGTCTCGGCGATGGCGCGGACCGAAGACGCCGGGCCGAGCGACAGGCACGAGACGCGCCATCGGATCAGCTCCTTTCTCGCGGCCGCGAGACTTGAGGGCCGATGCGTCTGGAGGGGCGTGGCGAACTCGCGCTCGAGGAAGTCTTCCGAGACGAGCTGTCCGCCAACTCCGTGCAGCACCGTTCACGTCGTGAGAAGGAGCAGCGTCCGCGTCCGTCGCTCGACCACGCCTGTCGCCGAAACGGTCGTCGCGGCTCTATCGACCCGCGTCTCACGCCGGGCCCCTAACGCGCGCTCCACCCGCCGGTCGAACAGGCCGGGCTGCAGGGGCATTCCACGATCGACTGGCAGCGCGTCGGCGATTCGGCGCTCACGCTCGAGACGTCGCGCTTCCACCGCCCGGGTGGCCGCTGCGGCGGCATCGTGCCTGCTCGCGCACGTCTCCTCGGCGAGGCGTTGCAGCCGGGACGCCGCGCTCTGGAGCAGTTGACGAACCTCTCCAGCCGATCGCGGCACCGATCCGCCCGTTGCGATTGCCATCGGGACGAGCGACCGGGCCAACACGCTGCCACACTCGTCCTCGTCGTCGACTCTGACGATGGCGAGGAGCCGCGACCCCAGCCGCACCCGCGTCGTCGGGTTGCGCGTTCGCGCCAGCCACGGCCCGGTGAGGTCGAGCGCGCCGAGCACCTGAGGGTCGGCGGCGGTCGAGATCGCCCGCGCGCGCGCCAGCCGCGCCGCTTCGCGGTGTCCCTCCGACTCGAGAATCGTCGACGAGCAGCCGGTCAGGGCTCGTGCAGGAGAGTTCCGTGAGCGCCGGCGCGATGTCGGACGTGGCGGTGTCGGCCAACGCGGAGGCCGCGGCGTCGACGCGGGTGCCGTCAACGACGAGTCGGGCCGTCCGCCGATCGTCGTCCAGCGGATCGGAGGCGGCTACCTCGGCCGCGGCGCGCGCGACGCGGGCCCGGAGTCGTTCCAGCACGCGCACTTCGCCTGTGTCTCGGCCAACCAGGTGGAACACGTGCACTCGCCGATCCTGGCCAATCCGGTCCACCCGCCCGATCCGTTGTTCGAGGCGCGTTGGATTCCACGGCAGCTCGAGGTTGACGATCGCGCGGCAGCGATGGTGCAGGTTCAACCCTTCGCCGGCCGCGTCGGTGGCGAGAAGAACCCGCCGGCGCCCGGTCGTGAAATCGTCGAGCGCGGAGGTGCGTTGATCGCGGGACAGGCCGCCGTGCAGCAGCGCCACAGGCTCGGCGAGGACCGAGCGGAGGTGCTGAAGGGTGTCTCGATACTCGGTGAACACGACGATGGGCTCCGGGATCCGGCGCAGCAGGCGAGCGAGCACGCGGGTCTTGCCGTCGGTCTTCGCCGCGGCGCAAGCGGCGTCGAGGAGTCGATGCAGCAGACGCCGCTCGCGGTCCGGATCGGCGAGCGCGGCGCCGCCGAGCCAGTCCGGAGGCTCGTCGGACGCGTCGAGCTCCCCGCCGTCGTCGGTCCACGGGAGCGGGGCCTGACGAGGGCGCGTGTCGCGATTGAGGGCGATCGACTCGAGCCGCCTCGCGACAGTCAGCTCGAGCGCCCTGGCCCCGGAAAAGGCCCGCTTGTGGAGGACCGTCAGCGCAATCCAGGCGTCGCGCGAATCGTGCTCGGATCGAATCGCCGCGGCGAATCCTGCGACAAGCGCGTGCATGCGCGCTGCGGCAGGACCGGATCTGACGCCGATCGTATGGACGCGGCGGCCGACGCCGAGGCCGACACGCTCCCTGGTGCGGCGGAATACCAGCAGCGGATCGTCCAGTGCGCCGATGCGGCAGAGCGCGCTGAACGCCGCGGGATCGCCGCTGTGGGGCGTCGCTGTCAGCAACAGGACGTAGGTCGCCGCCTGCGCGAGCGCGGCGACCGCCTCGTACCGCTCGGTTCCGATGCCTGCGCCGTGCACCTCGTCGATCACGACAACGTCCCAGCGGCAGCCGCAGACGGCCTGCAGGATCTCGGGCCGCTTCACGTAGTCCATCGACGCGATGGCCGCGGGCGAGGTAGTCCAGGGGTTGATGCCGATCGGGAGTTGCGCGATGCGGCGGCGCATTTCAGGAAGCGTCAGGACGTCCGCCTCGATGCCGAAGCGCGCGCCAAGTTCGCCGCGCCATTGGTCGCGCAATCCCGCCGGCGTGACAATCAGGACGCGATCGGCCCTCCCGCGCGCCCGCAGTTCCGCGACGATGAGCGCCGCCTGAATCGTCTTTCCCAGCCCGACATCGTCGGCCAGGAGCACGCGGGTGCCGCGGCCCCGGACCAACGCGATTGCCGGCTCGAGCTGATGAGGCATGAGATCCACCCGCGCGTCACGGGCCGCGCGCAACAGGTCGGCCCGCCCTTCGTCCGCAAGGAGCGCGAGCAGCGCGCGGCGCCAACGTGCGCCGGTGACGATGCGACCGGCGGAGCGCCGGCGCAGCGGCTCGACTCGATCGAACGGAACAAGGAACCGCCGCGCGTCGCCTCTGTTGTCGCGGCCGATGCCGACCAGCGTGAGGAGTCGGCAGTCCTCGTACGCGCGCACGTCGACGACGCGCCAACGCTGACTGCGCACCTCGACGGCATCACCAGTACGCGTCGAGGGCGGATTCTGCATGGCGATGCACGGCCGGCGGCGGCAGGAATTGCCGCACGTTCGAGCCGATTGCCAGAATCACTCGGGAAATCGGTCGTCGCATGGATGCGACGGATCTGGACGGCAAGGCGGATGCCGGCCGCCGGGCCGGGTACTTCGACGGCTACTGACGGATGACGAGCGCGTTCAAGAGCAGGCGGAACGTCGCGAGCGACTGACCGCGGTGCTGGACAGGGAATCCGAGGACGATCACGCGGCCGGCGCCGACCGACACCTCGACGGCGGCGGCCTTTCCCGCGACCACGGCTTCGCCGTCGAGCCACCCGCTGACGAGGAGGTCGCGTTCCGCGTACCGGGCGATCACGTTGACCCGGCTCTCGTCGAGAACGTCGTATGCCGCGCTGAACGCGAAGAACCCCGCCGAGTGAGCGGGCATCCCCTGTGCGAGCGGTGCGTGTGGATCGAGATCCAGCCTGACGATCGAGCCGGGACAGTAGAAGTCGTCACTGCTGGCTTCGTGGGCGACGTCCCGGAGCGGCAGGCCGAATCGCGCGACGGCGAGCCCACATGCCTGATCGAGACAGACAAGCGTTCCGCCCGACTGCACGAACGCGGCGAGCGCGGCGACGCCGGCCTCGCCGAGACCTCCAACGTATTCGGGTGGCGCGCTGCCCGGGCGATTTCCGGAGACGAGCTGGTCGGATGGCGCCGACGGCAGGATCACGACGTCGAACCGACTGCGCAGGCTGCCCGCACGAACATCGGCGTCGGTCACGGCCTGATAGCGGAACTCGAAGCGGTCGAGGATCCACCGCGTCCACCCCTCGTCGGCGTTGTCGGTCCACGGCGCGTAGACGGCGAGTCGCGCCGCGCCTATCGCTGCCGCGGCAACCGCCGGCTTGCGTCGGGTGCCCGTGGCACGAAGCCCCAGTTTCGCCACGACATCGGCGATGGCGGCCTGCGCCTGCCTGGAGTTGGCGATGACGAGCGACCCCGCGGGATACGTGGCCCCTTCGGTGTCCAGAGTGGCGGACGTGGACGCGATGCTGACACCGGCCGCGAGCAGACGATTGATGGCAAGGGCGCCCGCGTTGCCGCTGGTGTCGACCACGTAGTACGAGGGCCGCCGATCGCCCCGGATGCTCCCGGCAGGCACGGTCGCGGCGCTGAGCGGAGATCCGACCGGCACCACGAACGGCCGATCGATCGGCCGCACGTCCACCCCCATCTGCGCGGGCAGCGTCCACCCCGTCACGTCATAGGGACCGGCGGCCCCGGCGTCAGGCGCCGGCGGCCGGCGCGGATAGATTTGCCGTTCGAGCAGCGTCTTCACGTAGGCGCGATAGGGTTGTGCGGCGAGGATCAGGTCGGTCCCGGCAGGGTAGTCTCGGTTGCCTGCCCGAAACGGTTCGACCGCGCGGTGAATCTCGACGCCGCCCTGAATCAGCAGCTCTTCGAGCTTTGCCGCGGCGGACGGATCGAATTGATCCGGCGGAACGAGAAACGCGAACGGGGTTCCCTGACGCCCCGCCGCGACGGCTCGCGCGCCCATGTCGTAGAAGGTCCCGACCACTTGATCGCGGTACGCCGATACGGCCCGCAGCAGTCCGCGCGCCGCGCTCACGTCGGTACTCGACGATGTCCCGCATTGACCATCGGCCGCCGGGCCATGGATCCGGGAACCCGACCGCCGGAGCGTTGACCGAAGAGCGCGGCGAGCTCAGGTCCTCGGCTGCGATCGTGATCGGCGTCGCCAGGCTGGCGCTGGCGGTCTCCGCCAGCAGGCACACCGTGTTGTGGCCAAGCGGGGCCGAATCCTCGTACCCGGGCCAGTAGTAGTCGTACGGGGCGCCGGAGATCACGCCACGGTGGCCGTCGCGCTGCAGCTCCAGCGCCATCGCGCCGCCGAGCAGCGCGGCTTCTCTCCAGATCATCGGATCGTCGTTGCGATCGATCGGGTCGTCGACCGGCGGCACGAACATCCGCGGGCCGTTCGTGCCCATCTGGTGGAGGCTCAGGAACACCTGCGGATGCCAACCGGCATAGAAGAACCGCGCGAGATTGCGACTCTCCGCGAGATTCATCATGAACGCGTCGCGGTTGATGTCGTGTCCGGCATAGGGGTGATCGAGGCCAGGCAGCGGCATTCCCTCGAACGGCGTGTCCCTTGTCTTCTCGTACCAATCCGTCACCAGGCGATGGCCGTCTGGATTCAGGGACGGAATCAGGACGACGACAACGTTGTGCAGGACGTCGAGCGTGTGCGCGTCGCTCGAGGTGGCGAGCTCATAGAGCAGCTCGGTCACGGCCTGGCTGCCGCCGATTTCGGAGGCATGGATGCTCGCGCCGATCGCGACGACGGCCGGATGGGTGGCGGCCAGGCGTTCAGCCTCGCCCGACGACAGCGTCCGTGGATCCGCGAGCCGCTGGTTCGCTGCGCGGATCTCGGCGAGGTTCGCCGTGTTTTCCGGGGCGCTGACGATCGCCGCGATCGTGCGATGGCCTGCCGTCGTGCGGCCGAGATCGAGGATGCGGACGCGGTCGCTCGTGGCGGCGACCCGCTCGAAATACCGCTCGATCTCCACGATGGACGCGATCTGGCGATCCGCGCCGATCGAAAAACCGAACTGCGATTCCGGCGAGGGCACCTGCGCCGCGACTCGTGTGCCCGCGAGGGCGCACACGACGGCAGTGACCGATGCCACCCGATGGAGGCGGCCGACGGTGTCGGCTCTGCCGGCATGCCGCCGCGGTGCGGGCGTGCGCGCGGTCATGGCGTTTGCAGACGGGCAACGGTGGCGCCGAGATGCGCGCCCGTATCGTCCCAGAACTCGATCACGCGCGGATGCCGATCGAGCGCCGCCTGAACGATGCCGCGCTGCACGCCGTGTCCGCGCCCGTGGACGAGCCGCACCTCGAGGATCCCCGCCGCGGCGGCGGCCTCGACATAGTCGGCCACGACGGCGGCCGTGTCGCGTGCGGCGAAGGCGTGCAGGTCCAGCTCGGGCCCGATCGGGATCCTGAACGGCAACTACTCCCTTTTCCCTTTGGCGGCTGCTGCTTGCGGTCTGACGTGCACGCTCCGCCGTTCTCGCCCGGCCTCGCCGCCGCCGGTCGTTGGCCGTGGCCGTTTGCTCTTTGCCGCCCTCGCCGGGCCCTCGTAGAGCGCGGTCACCACGGTCTTGATCCCGCCCCGCACCGAGAAGTCCCCCACGACGGTCATCCGGCGCGGCCGGATCGCTCCGACCAGATCGTCCAGGATCTGGTTGGTGACGTGCTCGTAGAAGATGCCGCGGTTCCGGAACTCGACGATGTAGTACTTGAGCGACTTCAGCTCGATGCATCGCGTGTCGGGCACGTACGCGATGCGGATCTCCCCGAAGTCGGGCAGTCCCGTTTTGGGACAGAGCGAGGTGAACTCAGGACAGGAGATGACGATCTGGTAATCGCGCTCGGGCCGCGGATTGGGAAAGGTCTCGATCCTGGCGCTCGACATCCTCACGAATTCTAGCATTCGAGGCCGAAAAACCGCGGTTTTGGTGCTGCGACTGATTGACACCCGAAAGCGCCGCGCGCTACCATTCGGCGGATTTTCGACCGAAAACCGCGATCACGACCGCGCGCGCGGCGATCGTCGGTGAGTTCACGCGCGCACGTGACGAGGGGGAAGACAATGGCAGACGCCCGCAGGATGGGCAAATCGGAGCTCTTCTCGTGGTTCGCCGAGAAGTTCGAGGTGAAGCGGACGCAGGCCCGCGACTACTTCGACGAGCTGACCGCGCTGGCCGAGAAAGAGCTGAAGCGCTCGGGCGAGTTCGTGCTGCCCGGGATGGTCAAGCTCGTGGTGCAGAAGCGAAAGGCCCGGATGGGCCGCAACCCGGCGACTGGCGAAGCGATCAAGATTCCCGCGAAGACGGTCGTCAAGGCGCGCATCGCAAAGCAGCTGAAGGACGCCGTCCTGCCACGGAAGTAACGGCCGTTCCTCGGCCCCCCATCACGTGACCGTCATGACGCGCTGCAGCGGCGGGTCCTCCCGCCGCTGCAGCGCGCTCACAGGGCCCTGCCTCCCACGCGATCCGACCGCGAGCGGCGCGGTCACGCGGCCGTCGGATTGCCGGCCAGCATCCGGCTGTAGAGCGTCGCCGGCACCAGGCACGCCGTCCGCGCCTCCAGATTGGTGATCGAGTCGTCGTCGAGAATGATGCGGTCGCCGGGACCGAGGACGATCTCCGCGCTGTAGCGCCGCGCGCCGCGCAAGGTGCGCAGCTCGAAGTACCGAATCGGCAGCAGCCGATCGTTGACAGCCAGGCGGTCGGTCTTGAGCAAGGTGCGGAACATAGAGTCCACCTCGCGGAAGCAGGCCGTACCCCGTTCCGCAGTCTCGAGGCCGGGAAATCCGGCCCCGTCAGTTGTCAGCTGGCGGCGGCTACGGCCGTCGCTTCGTCCCGCGCCGGGAACCGCATCGTGAAGGCCGTGCCCCGGCCGAGCTCGCTCTCGACGGCGATCGTGCCGCCGAGCTGCTCCACGATCCGTTTCGTGATCGCGAGCCCCAGTCCCAGTCCCCGGCGCTTGGTCGTCACGAAATCGTCGAAAATCGCCTTGAGCCGCTCCGCGGCGATGCCGGATCCGGTGTCCGCGACCCGAATCTGCACGTGGCCGCCGTCCCGGGCCGTCGTCACCAGGACGCGGCCTCCTGGCGGCGTCGCCTGGATGGCGTTCGTGATCAGGTTGCGATAGACGCGGCTGAGCGCGAACCGATCGCCCTCGATGACGAGCGTGTCCGCCGCATACTCCGCCTGGACCGTCACACCCACCCGCTCGCCGTCCAGCCGCAGGCCGTCGATGATGTCGGCGATCGACCGGTTCACCTCGAGAGGAAAACGTTCCACGGGCCGCGGCTTAACAACGTTCCGCAGGTCGTCCATGAATCGCTTGAGGTTGTCGAGCTCGCGTTCGATGGTCGCCCGAATCGACTGTCGCGAATCGCTGTCGAGATCGTCGCGGACGATCAGCCGCGAGCTGTTTCCGAGGTTCTGGATGGGATGCGACAGATCGTGGACGAGGCCGGCGACCATGCGGCCGATGACGGCCTGACGTTCCTGCCGCTTCACATTCTCCTGCAGCTCGATGAGCTTGTCGGCCATGGTGTTGAAGGCGGTGCCGAGGTCCGAGAATTCGTCCCCGGTCCGGATGTCCACGCGCTCCTCGAAGTGGCCGGAGGCGACCGTCTGCGTCGCCGCTTTCAGCGCCAGGATGGGGCGAATGAACGAGCGGCCGAAGAAGTAACCGGCCGCCCCGATAGCGAACAGGGCCACGGCGATGGCGGCGAACAGCTGTCGCTGGAGCCTCGTGGCCGTCCCATACGCCTCGTCGGTCGGCTGTTCCACGATCATCGTCCACCCGAGCGGCGTGATCCGCGCCGCCACTCCCAACTGGTGCCGATTGTCCTCGTCGTCGTACTCGCTCGAGACCGGCGCCTCGCCCGTCGAGCTGCGGAGCGCCCGGACGAGGGGGTGGTCGGCCATGTTGCGCCCGGAGGCGACGAGCCCCTTCTTGTCCGGGTTGCCATGGGCGACAAGCTGGCCATTCCGCGCGACGACCATGGCGTAGCCGTGTTCGCCGATCCGGATGCGATCGACGGTCCGCCACATCTCCTCGAGGCTGAACTCCCCGGTGAGCCACCCTGAGGGGCGCGTCAGCCGGGTCAAATGGATGCCGAACTCAGCCGTGGGCAACAGGTCGTCGTCGACGCGGATCGGCGACATGGCGACCCCTTCGAGCGTCAACGCCGGATCCCTGGGAATCTGCAGCTTCGGCGGGCCGATGCGGCTGGAGGCGACCACCGCGCCAGACTCCTCGAAGAGCGTGATCTCGTGGAACTCGCGGAAGCGGATCACGTAGTTGCGCAGGATCGTCTGCTGCTGATCGGGCGTCAGTCCGGTTTCCTGCAGGTCGGCGGCGAGCGCCTTCAGCAGTTGCGCGTTGGTCGTGATGTAGCGGCGGATCTCCTCTGCGGCCCGCGTGGCGACGTTCTGGTTGCCGGTGACGATGGAATCGTGCGTGCCGTGCTGCAGCGAAATGAGCGACATGACGCCGTAGGCGAGCAGAGGGGCCACGGCGGCCACGGCGAGCAGCAGCGCGAATCTGGTCGCGATGTGGCGGGTCCTCGGCAGCATGCGCTTCCAGGATTCTACTTCTGACTCTGACGAGCCATCCTCTGGCCTTCGGCCGGCCGCCAGAGCTGCAGCGTGCGCAGGACGGCGTTGTCGGGATCCGGCGCCACCTCGAACCGGGTGCTCACGACGCGCGCGCGCTCTCCCCAGGCCAGGAAGATGGCGGGCGGGTCGTCGACGATCGCCCGCTCGAAGGCGGCCACACCGTTTCGGTACGCGTCGTCAGACGGGGCGTGGCGAATCGAGTCGAGCGCTTTGTCGACGTCCGGGTTGACATAGCCCCCCCAGTTGTTGGGCGCCCCGGAGTGCCAGAACAGATAGCTGCGGGCGAGGTTCGGCCCGAGCTCGACGTCTCCCAGCACGGCGTCGAAATCGCCTGACACGAGCCGGCTGACGGCTTGTTCGGCCGACACGAGCTCGATATCGAGATCGACGCCGGTGGCTTGCAACTGCCGCTGGACGATCAGCGCGAGACGCTCAAGCGAGCTGTCGGTGAACAGGCACTTCAGGCGCGGCTTCACGTGTCGGACATCGACGGGGTGGGGATCATAGCGAAATCGCGGCAGGTCGGTCGCGAAGGCCCAGTGCTGCGGCAGGATCGCGGCGTCTGCAGGAATCCCGTGTCCTCTGAACACCTCGGCCACGAGCGCGGAGCGATCGATGGCCGCGTTCAATTCGCGTCGAAAACGGGCGTCGTTCAGATACGGCTTTCGCAGGTTCAACAACACGACGTACGCGTAGCCGCGTTGAAACCGGAAGATCTTGACCTGACTCGAGGATTCGAGCGACTCGAACGCGTCGGACCCGACGTCGTACAGCATGTCGACCTGGCCGCGCAGCATGTCGGCCCATGCCGCGCGGACCGACGAGTATGGCTTGAAGCTGATTTGATCGATGAGCGGCTTCCCGCCATGGTAGCCGGCATTTGCGGGCATCGCGATCTCGCGGCCCTGGCCGGACACGTAGAACGGCCCTGTTCCCGCCGACGGCGAATCGGGATCGGCGAACGGGATGTCGTCGTCGAGACGTTCGAGAACGAACGGGGACGGCTGTCGCAGGACGAACTCGACCTCGCGATCCGTCGGAGCCCGGATCTCCTGGACGTCGGAGTAGATCGGCCCGAGCGCCGCCGGCGCCCTCGCCAGGAGAATGGAGCGGATGACGGCGGCGGTCGCCGGTCTTCCGCTGTGAAACGTGAGCGACGGGGGCAGGTGAATGCGTAACAGACGCCCGTGGTCGGAAACCGACCAGCTTTCCGCCATCCGCGGGAGGGGACGACCGTTGCGCTGAATGGTCAGCAGCGCCTCGATCGCGATATTCATGGCGGCGCGGCGCACCGCCACGTCGGGCCTTTGCCCCTCACCGAGGCCGTAGCCGATGCGCAGTGTCGTGGGTGCACGCGAGGTCCGGGTGTCGGACCACCGTTCGCAGCCGGAGACAACGAGGAAGAGGCAGAGAGACAGCCCGATCGACAGGGCAGTGACCAGGGCTGGCCTTCACGCTCCTCTTGATCGTTGCCTTGCGGCTGCTATCAACGACGAGCGTTGTTAGATGTCTTCGTCCAGGAAAATGGGGCATCCTCGGACCGGCTTCAGGCTGTTGCCCTTCTTGACAATCTTGATCTTCATTGTAGTCTCCTACGCAAGACTGGCGGTTTCGTGCGCCAGCGCGATGAGCGCCGATTCGAAGGCCGGCTTGTGACATGTCGGCAGGTTCATGTCGCCAAGCTGTGTGTGTGACGCCGTTACGCATCCACCCGCACACACCGGGATGAACGCGCAATCTCCACACGCTTTCCACGGACTGAGTCGATCGAATTGCCGGCGAGTTTCGACCCGGCGTGCGTCGGTCCGTCCGTCGATGTGGCCGGTCGACAGCCCGAGATCGCCGGTGAAGCCAGGGCAGGCGTAGAGCGACCCGTCGGGCCCGATGGTGTGCGCGTTGCCGTGATGCACGTGGCAGGGGCCGTTGTGGACGCCGTCCGGTGTCGAGAAGCCGTGACGCCGCGTCTCCTGGCGAAGAAACTCCATCTTGGTGTCGAGGAAGCCGCACGAGTCGCAGACCGAGCCGCCGCCCTTGCCGACCGCGGTCATGCAGGTGCCGCCGAGCGGGTTGCCGTCGGCGCCGATCGGGATGAGCGGAAGGACGCCCTTGGGCGCCGGCACGTCGGTGCGCACGACCGGTTTGAAGTTGACCTTGGCGAGCTTGTCGGCGAAGTCCTGCTCGCTCAGGAATCGGAGCAGATCCGGATAGCTCTCGACCGAGCTCTCGTCGAAGTTGCCGCCGATCGCCACCTTCACCCGCGGCGCGATCACGCGGATGTTCTCGATGATGCGGTCGAAGGTGCCCTGGCCGCCGCGCAGCGGACGCATGCGGTTGTGGGCGTCGCGGTCGCCGTCGAGCGTAATCTTGACGCTGCGCAGGCCGCGGGGCTGCAGGCGATCGACCACCGCGGGCGTCATCAGCAGTCCGTTGGTGATGATGCTGATGCTCATGCGAAGGCCGCGTGCCTGGGTCGCCGCCCAGGTGCGATCCGCCAGGTCGTACATGACCGGCAGATTCAGCAGCGGTTCGCCCCCGAAGAACGAGAGCGCGAAACGCTCGGGCCTCACCCGATCCAGCTCGCTTTCGATCCACCGGGCGACACGCGCCGAGGTCTCGAGCGTCATGCGCTCGGCGAACCGGTTGTAGTCGTCGCGATCGCCCTGATAGCAGTAGTCGCAGGCGAAGTTGCACTGGAGCGTGGTCAGCACCGTCACGTGGAGCTCGGCGGCGTCGTCCTTCACCTCTGCGAGGTACGCGTCGAGGCGGCGGCGTTCATCGGCGCGATCGCCGACCACGAACCCGTTCTCGCGGAGCGTTTCGATGGCCTCCAGCTCATCCTCGCGAAGCCCCTCGAGGGGCAGCCCTTCGGGGCGGCTGACCCGCTCGAGCAGCGCCGCCACGTCGGTCGTCACCAGGATCTGGGCGTCGGTCAGCGTGTTCATCAGGAACACTTCGTTGCGCTCGGGGAGCGGAACACGCAGATTGAAGAGCGAGGACTGGACGGTCATTTTTCGATCTTTGTATAAGGCAGCTCGGCCATAGTCGATAGCAACGCGTATTCCACAGCTGGCGATATCGAGCTGTCGCAGAAAATGCCAAGAAAGAGTGCAGTAAATGCAACGAGGGCAGTTACGGCGTCCACCGGCCTCTTGGGCGCGCGGCAACGGATTGCCCGGCGGGAGCGCTCGAGGGCAGAGAAAATCCAGATTACACGCGACGCTGCAAGGAATTAAGCGCCGCTGGTCAACCCCTTGGCCGCGAGGCCAATTTCTTGACTGCCGCGTTCAGGCGCCTCGCAGGCGCTTGGCAATCTGGCGGACATCGAGTTTGTCCATCTTGTACTTCAAGGTGCTCAGCGGAACGCCCAGATACTCAGCCGTGTTGGTGACGTTCCAGCTGCACTTCTCCAGGCCGCGCAGGATGAAATTGCGCTCGAAGGTGTTGGTGGCCTCTTCGAACAGGCTGGCGCCGCGCGTGCCAGCCGGTTCGAGCTGGGCGAAATGGAACTCGAGCGGGAGGTCCTCCTCGGCGATGTACTCCTTGTCGCCGACCGCCACGAGGCGCTCGATCAGGTTCTCGAGCTCGCGAATGTTTCCCGGCCACCAGGTACCTTCTTCAACATCGCGAGCGTCGTCTCGCTGATGCCGCGGATGTTCTTGCGGAAACGGGCGTTGTACCGGGCGAGAAAGAAGTCGGCCAGCTGGGGGACGTCGTCGGCGCGCTCGCGGAGCGGCGGGAGCTTGATGGGGATGACGTTGATCCGGTAGTAGAGGTCCTCGCGGAACCGGCCGTCCTTGACGGCTTTGTCGAGGTCCACGTTGGTGGCCGCAATGAGGCGGAATTCGGTCTTGATGGCCTTGTTGCCGCCGACCCGCTCGATCTCGCCCTCCTGAATCGCGCGCAGCAGCTTTGCCTGCAGTTCCAGCCGCAGGTCGCCGATTTCATCCAGGAAGAGCGTGCCGCCCGACGCCAGCTCGAACTTCCCGAGCTGCTGGCGGTGGGCGCCGGTGAAGGCGCCGCGCTCGTGACCGAAGAGCGCGCTCTCGACGAGTTCGCGCGGAATGGCGGCGAGGTTCACCGCAATGAACGGCGCGTCCCCGTCCCCTGCTTCGCGATGAATGAGCCGCGCCAGGAGCTCCTTCCCGGTCCCGCTCTCGCCGAGAATCAGCACCGTCGCGGAGAGCTTCGCGATCTTCTGCACCAGATCGACGATGTCGCGGGTGGACTTGCTCGGCCCGACGATGAATTCGCGTTCGGTCTGGTCCGCCACCTGGGCGGACAAGGTCAGCACCTGCCGGTTCAAGTCCTGCCGTTCGCTGGCGTTGCGCACGAGGGATCGCAGCTGGTCGTAGTCGAAGTCCTTCGTGATGTAGTGATACGCGCCATGCTTCATCGCCTGGACGGCCGTCTCGATCTCGTGGATCGCCGAGATCATCAGCACCTCGATCAGGCTGTAATTCTCCTTGACGATGCGCAACACCTCGAAACCGCTGATGCCGGGCAGGCGGACGTCGAGCAGCATCAGGTCGACGTTCTCGCGGTTCAGCACCGGCAGCGCCGCTTCGCCCGTCCCCACCCGGAGCACGCGGTACTCGCGCTTGAGAATCGCGGTCAGCGTGTCACGCATTCCCTCGTCGTCGTCGACGATCAGGACGGTCTTCGGCTTGTGTTCCATGAAGCGGTCAGCGGCCTGCGCCAAACCGCGGCCATTGTCTCAGGCAGCGCAGGCGAATACAAGGCGCGGCGGCCGAGCGGCGTGGCAGCGGCCGCCGTTCTTGACACCGTCGGAAGCGCTTCGATAAGGTGGGCGCCTCGATGATGCAGTGGACCGTTTCGGGCGTGGCTCTGCTGGTCGCAGCCGTTGCGCTGATACGCACGCGCCGGACGACGAAGCGCCTCGAGCGGGTGCTGGAGTCCTATTGGGATCTGCGGTACGAGCTCGGGCAGCTGCAGGCCCGAGTGAACCGCCTCGAACCGACCACCTCACCGGCGCAGCCCGCTCCCGGAGACGGGTCCGCCACCTTCGTCCCGCTGTCCTCGCTCAAGCGCTGACGACACCTCCCGCGCGCGGCGGTGCCGACAAACTGTGAAAGAATGTTCGGACGCGTCGATGCTCCCGCGACGAGCGCGCAGCAGGACGGGGCTGCCGGACCGAGAACAGCCGTGGCCAACGAGTACGATCTCATCGTGGTGGGCGCTGGAACAGGTGGATACGTCGCGGCGATTCGCGGCGCCCAGCTCGGCATGAAGGTCGCCGTCGTCGAGAAGCAGAAGGCTCTGGGCGGCACCTGTTTGCTGTGGGGCTGCATTCCGACCAAGGCGCTGCTCGAGCACGCGCACGCCCTGAAAATCGTCCGGCAGTCCGGGGAGTGGGGCATCACTCTCGGAGGCGCTGCGGGCGCCGCGGGAGCCGTGGACGTCGGCGTCGACATGGCGCAGGTGCAGGCGCGCAAGGATCGCATCGTCGCCGGGATCACCAAGGGCGTCGAGTTCCTGTTCCGGAAGAACAAGATCGACTGGATCAAGGGGACGGCGCGGCTCACCGGGCGCCTCGGCGTCGAGGTGTTCGAGGGCGACGCGCAGATGCTGCGGGCGCGACGCGAAATCATCGTCGCGACCGGCTCGAGTCCGAAAAGCGTGCCGGGCGTCGTCATCGACCGCAAGCGCATCATCACGAGCGACGAGGCGATCCACCTGAAACAGGTACCCAAGTCGATCGCGATCATGGGCGCGGGCGCGGTCGGCGTCGAGTTCGCGTCGATCTTCCGACGCTTCGGCAGCCAGGTCACGATTCTCGAGCTGCTGCCGCGGCTGGTGCCGGTTGAGGACGAAGCGGTGTCGGCCGAGCTCGAGAAGTCCTTTCGCAAGCAGGGGATCGTCTGTCACACCGGTGCGAAGGTGACGTCGGCCCGGACCGGAGCGGACCTCGTCGCCATCGACGTGCAACTGGCCGGCGGCACGACCGAGCATCTTGACGTCGAGTACCTGCTCGTCGCGACCGGGCGCGGTCCCGTCACCACCGGACTCGACGCGGAACGCGTCGGCCTCGCGCTCGAGCGCGGCTACATCAAGGTCGACGCACAGTATCGAACGACCGTGCCGGGCATCTCGGCGGTCGGCGACGTCATCACACTGGGCGCGCCCGGGCACCCGCAGCTGGCCCACGTTTCGTCGGCCGAAGGCATCCTCGCGGCCGAGCGGGCCGCCGGCCAGGCGGTCCGGCCGCTCAACTACGATCACGTACCAGGCTGCACGTACTGTGATCCGGAAATCGGCAGCGTCGGGTTGACCGAAACGGAAGCACGGGAGCGCGGCTACGACGTCCGGGTCGGCGTCTTCCCGTTCGGGGTCCTCGGGCGGGCCAAGATGGCGAACGAGACGGAAGGTTTCGTCAAGATCGTCGCGGAGAGCAGGAACGACGAACTGCTGGGCGTCCATATGATCGGACTGCGAGCCACCGAGCTCGTTGCCGAGGCGACTGTCGCGCTGCGCCTCGAGAGCACGGTGGAAGAGCTGGTGCGGACCATCCACGCCCACCCGACGATGGCCGAAGCAATCGGCGAAGCGGCGCACGCCGTGCACGGTGCGGCGATCCACCTGTGAAGACAGTCACGATTCGCCCTGGTGGCCGACCTCCAGGGGCGAGTCGTCACTGCTGAAGTGAGCGACATGCCTACCGACGTCGTGATGCCGCAGATGGGCGAATCGATCGCCGAGGGGACGATCGTCCGCTGGATCAAGCAGGTCGGGGATCAGGTGGCGCGCGACGAGCCGCTCTTCGAGATCTCGACCGACAAGGTGGACGCAGAGATTCCGTCGCCGGCCGCTGGCGTCGTCGCCGAGATCCGGGTCAAGGAAGGGGAGACGGTTCCGGTCAACAGCGTCGTCGCCGTGATTGCGCCCGCCGGGGAGCAGCCGGCCCAGGCTTCTCCGCCGGCTCGTCCCGCGGCGCCGCTCTCCCCTCGAGGCGATGACGCGCCGGCACGCGCTGCCGCCCACGAGCCCCAGCCGCCTTCTCCGCCTCCGACACCGACGGTCCCGGCGCCGCCGCCCCCAGCCGTGGCGCCGGCGGAGGAGGATGTCGAGGATCGCATTCGCCAGCGGTCATCGCCGCTCGTCCGGAAGATCGCGAAGGACAACAACATCGACATCACCCGAATCGCCGGGACGGGGATTGCCGGACGGGTCACCAAGCGCGACATCCTCGACTTCATGGCACACGGCGGCACGGCCCCGAAGACAGCCGCGCCACGGGTGTCGAGTGCACCCGCTTCGCCGGGCGCTGAACCACGCGCTTCGGAGCAAGCGGCGCCCGCCGCCGCCCGCGCTCCGGCGCCGGGGGACGTGCAGCCGATGTCGGCGATGCGGAAGAAGATTGCCGAGCACATGGTCATGAGCCGGCGGACCTCGGCTCACGTGCACTCGGTCTTCGAGGTCGACTTCGCCCGCGTCGCCAGGGTCCGCGAAGCACAGAGAGGCCAGTACGAACGGTCGGGCGCCAGACTCACCTACCTGTCCTTCATCATCAAAGCGGTGACCGACGCGCTCCGGGCGGTGCCGGTCGTCAACGCCTCGATCGACGGCGACAACGTCGTCTATCACCGCGACGTGAACGTGGGCGTGGCGGTGGCGCTCGACTGGGGCCTGATCGTGCCGGTCGTCAAGAAGGCCGACGAATTGAACCTGCTCGGACTCAGTCGCGCCGTCGGCGATCTCGCCAATCGCGCGCGCTCGAAGCAGCTCAAGCCGGAGGAAGTTACCGGCGGCACCTTTACCATCACCAACCCCGGTGTGTTCGGGGCGCTGTTCGGCATGCCGATTATCAGTCAGCCGCAGGTCGCGATTCTGGGCGTTGGACACATCGAGAAGCGGCCCGTGGTCATCGACGATGCCATCGCGATTCGCCCGATGGGATATCTGACGCTCGGCTACGATCACCGCTTGATCGACGGGGCTGTGGCCGATGAGTTCATGTCGCACGTCAAAGACACGCTTGAGCACTGGGCTACCGCGGAAGATTGAACTCCGGCGGCTCGGGCAGATGCCGTATGCCGACGCGCTGGCGTTGCAACGGCACTTGGCCGAAGAGCGCCAGCACGGCCGCACCGATGACTTGCTGCTCCTTGTCGAGCATCCTCACGTCCTGACGCTTGGCGCCCGGGGCGACGGCGGGCGCAGCCACATCCTCACGTCAATCGAAGAGCTGCGAACGCGTGGCGTCGACATTCACGAAGCCGGCCGAGGCGGCGACGTGACGTACCACGGGCCCGGCCAGGTCGTGGGATACCCGATCATCGACTTGAAGCCGGATCGGACCGACGTCCGCCGGTACGTCCGTGATCTCGAAGAGGTGATGATTCGGGTCGCCAGCGATTACGGGATCGCCGCAGGACGCATCGAGGGGCTCACCGGCGTATGGGTCGGCCGGGAAAAACTCGCCGCCATCGGCGTCCGCATAGCGCGTTGGGTGACGACTCATGGGTTCGCGTTCAACGTGACCACCGACCTCGATTTTTTCAACCTCATCGTGCCCTGCGGAATCGCGGATCGGGGTGTCACCTCTCTCGCGCGGCTCCTGGGACGGCCCGTCGATCGGAGGAGCGTGGAGGATCGCCTGGCGGCCAGGTTCTGCGAGGTGTTCGATCGGACGCTCGTCGGGGCTGGACATCTCTTCCAAAATCAGTAGGTTAGCGACGCAGTCCACCCGGTTTGATTTCCTCGAGCCGCCGGAATTGGGAATATTTGCCCACCTCGAGGGGTTCTTGTCCGCATCGAGAGGACATTCATGCGCGACCCCAAGGAACAGGCGCTGCTCGAGCGTCTGCAGGCAGGCGACGAGGCAGCGCTGGTTGAGCTGGTCGAGTCGTACGGGACGAAGATCTTCAAGCTGGCGTTTCGCTATCTGAAGAACAAGGAAGACGCTGAAGAGATTACGCAGGACGTGCTGTACCGGGTGTTTCGCAATTGCGGCACGTTCCGCGGCGACGCCGCCCTGTCGTCGTGGATCTACCGGATCACGTTCAACGCCGCCATGTCGCGGGTTCGGACCGCGTCGCACCAGCGGATGCAGCAGGACGACCGTCAGCTGCGGCGGATGACCGAGGCACACGAATCGAGGTCGTTGCCGCGCGAACCGGCCGACTCGTCATCGAGCGCCGACGAACGCATTCTGCGGTCGCAGTTGCGCACCCGGGCGCTCGGCGCGATTCTGGCGCTGCCGGTCATCTATCGGGCGCCCGTCGTACTTCGAGATCTTCAGGGGTTGTCGACCGAAGAGGCGAGTGCCGTGCTTCGCGTGAAGGACCAGACGCTCAAGTCGCGTCTGCACCGCGGCCGTCTCATCCTGCGCAAGCAGCTGGCGGATTTTGCCGGCGGCCTCAGTATGCATCGACCGGTCTACGGCACGTGAGATCCGTGCTCCCGCTTTCGACGCGGCACTGCGCTGGGCCGCGCCCGTCTGAAGCTCCGCGTCAGCGCAGTATCGCCGTGTCCAGCGCCACCTGATCGGCGACGCTCAGTTTCGGCACCAGGATTTGGTCGACGCCGTCAGGTCCCAGCGTGACCGGCAGCGCGGCTGTCCGCATACGCTCGCCCCCCGCCGTCTCGGGTCCGACGAAAGCGCTCTGCGCCGTTCTCGTTCCTCCCAGCATCGCGTCCACCGCTTTGCCCGCCACGGCGGCCAGCGCGAGCGGCCCAGGCGGCCACATCGCGGCAATCCGTGCCGCCAGTCGTCGCCGCCCGGCATCATCGATGACGTTCGTCAACCGATCACCGCCGACCGACGCGTCGTTCCAGGGCACGACGATGTGGGCCGGTGGATTTCCGAGCACCGTGACGGCCACGTCTCCGGGCGACCGATTCAGCGCGAGCGCGATCAGCGCGCGCGCGCCGGAGGCCAGCGCTTCGGGCGCCGATCCGATGACCCGCCGTCGATCGATGTGCAGCTCGCGGACGCCGCGATCGACCAGATCCCGCTGTGAGGCGCCGGCGCACAGGATGATGGAAGACGGTGCAAGCTCGAGGAGGCGGGTCAACAGGGCCAACCCCTCGTCTCCCTGCCATTCCGTGCCGCCGAAACGATCGGCGACAACGACGACGTCCGCCCCGCCCGCTGCCGCCAGGCTGGCAGACCCTGTCACCCTCGACGCGAACTGTTCGATTGGCGCCGCCTCCATGATGTCGAGTGCCTGACCCTCGGCCGCCCGCCCATGGTCGTCGACGATGCGAATGGTCGCGGCGGCGTTCCGCCGGGCCAGCAGATGAGCGAGGGCGCCGCCGAGTGCGCCGGCACCGATGATGGCGATGTCGCGCATCGGTGAGCTATTGTATGAAACGCTCATCGTCTGGTCATTGGTCATCCCACGTCTGGCGATGCGCATCTGGCCATCGGTCGTGGGAGCAGCAGGGGTTGGGTCCGATGACTGCACCCGGGGATTGAGAGTATGAACGCGCTGACCGGCAAGGCCGCCCTCGTGACCGGCGGATCGCGTGGAATCGGGTTCGCCATCGCCCACGCGCTGGTGGCGGAAGGAGCCAACGTCGTCATCACGGGGCGGAACGACGCCCATCTGTCCGCGGCGCGGCCCGAGCTCGAACGGGCAGGCCCCGGCGCTGTCGAGGCGTTGCGGGCCGATGTTCGGAATTACGAGGAAGTCGGGGGGGCGATCGACGCGGCGGTCGGCCGTTTCGGGGGCCTCGATGTCCTTGTCAACAACGCAGGCGTCGGCATCTTCGCCGACGTGGCGGACATGACGCCGGCGCAGTGGGCGCAGGTGATCGACACGAACCTGACCGGCGTCTTCAACGTCTGTCACGCGGCGATTCCGCACCTGCGGCAGCGCGGCGGCGGCTTCATCGTCAATATCAGCAGCCTCGCCGGCAAGTCCGCCTTCGCGACGGCGGCGGCGTACTGCGCCACGAAGTCGGGCCTCAATGCGTTCAGCGAAGCGCTGATGCAGGAACTGCGCTACGACAATATCCGTGTCAGCTACGTCATGCCGGGATCGGTCGCCACTGGATTCATGGGCGGCGACAGCGCGAAGGGCGCCGACTGGAAGGTGTCGGCTGACGAGGTCGCCGAAGTCGTGATCAACCTGCTGCGCCACCCGGCCCGCAGTCTCCCCAGCCGGGTCGAACTGCGGCCGACCCGGCCTCCCCGGAAGTAGTATGCTGCGGCCGGTCGCGTCGCGGCACGGAAGCGTTGATGTCTGATGTCGGTATTTGAAAAACACCGCGACACGCTCGAACACCACGAGACGATGATGGGCAGTGCGTGCGGGCGCCTCGCCGTCGCGCTCGACCTGCTGACCGATTCGCTCGCGCTCGTCGGCCAGCACGCCGTCTACTGCCGCAGCGAGCGCTTTGCGGGGCGGCCGCGCATGGACATCGCGCTCGTCCTCGAGCAGCTCGACGATGCGAAGCAGCTCGTGCAGAGCGCGATGGAGACGTTGAAGCCGGCGCGCTGAGTGCCGCGCGAGCGCTATCCGACCCGCCCTTCGAGCATCTCTTCCTGCCCGGAGGCCGGCGCCGGTTCCAGGGTTGCTTCGACGGGCGGCGCCTCCCATCGCGACAGCATCGTCAGCCAGATGACGGCCGGGATGGTGAACAGGATGCCGAGCGCGAACGACAGCGCGCGCGGCGACCAGCCGCCGCGATCCAGTGCGAACCCCGTCCAGTAGCTCGACACGGACGAGCTGATCGTCACCAGCGCGAGCTCGGCCGCGAACACGCGGCCGCGAAATCGATCCGGCACCTCGAGCTGGAGCAGCACGGTGCTGAAGACCCAGAGGATGGAGCCGCCGAAGTGGGCGCAGAGCACCGCCAGCGCGGCCACCGGCAGGGTGGGCGCGAACGCCAGCACCACGTAGAACGCGCCGACGATCAGGTACGCCGGGCCGAGCGACCGCCGGAGCGCGGCCGGCGTCTGTCCGAGCATCCAGCGCAGGACGATCGGTCCGAGGCCCGCGCCGACGCCGCGCGCCGCATACAGGACGCCGATGCCGGCGGCCGTGCTGCCGGCGACGGGAAACACCCGCTGGCCGAAGATCGTGAGGAGCAACAGGACGCCGCCGGCGATGCCCCACCCGAACTTCACGAACAGCAGCGCCGCGACGTGCGAGTGACGGCGGACGTAACCGAAGCCTTCCGCCAGATCGGACCACCCGGTCAGCGTCGCGAGGCCGGCCGGTCGCTTGCTCTCCGGAGGCCGCCCGTCGTAGCGGGTGCGGACGATGAACATGCCCGAGGCGAAGAACGACATGGCGTTGATCACGAACGCGGTGTCCTTGCCCGCCACGGCTGTCACGACCCCGCCGACCGCCGCGCCGATCGCCAGCATCGCCGACCAGAAGGCGCTGGACAGCGCATTGGCAGGGAGCAGTTCTTCAGACGAGGTGATATTCGGGATCGTGGCGGTGCGCGCCGGCTCGAAGAACGCCGAGGCGGACACCGTCAGCGCCATCACCACGTACGCAATCCACACCTGTTCCGGCCGCTTGACCAGCAGGAATCCGAGCACCAGACAACCGCGGACGATATCGGCCCCGATCATCAGCGTTCGGCGGTTCACCCGATCGACGACGACGCCCGCCATCGGCCCGACGAGGGCGAATGGCAGGAACTGGACGATCATCATCCAGGCGACCGCGGTGGCCGATCCGGTCAGATCGAGGACGAGCGCGTAGACGGCGACCGCGTTGAACCAGTCGCCCAGCTGCGAGATGGCCTGTCCCGCGAAGAGCAGACGGTAGTTGCGGTTCGTGCGGAGCAGCGAAAGATAGGGGTTCACGATGTACGATGGACGATCGTATACAACGCCATGATCGATGCGCTCGGACAATACAGGATCCTGGGCCCGATCGGAGCCGGTCATCTGGGCGAGCTGTTTCGCGCGCGCGACACGCGCGCCGGACGGACCGTGGCCCTGCGGATCGTCGCCAAGGCCATTGCGGGCGACGGCGAACGCCGCCGGCGGCTCGTGAGCGACGCGCGCGAGGTCGCGGCGCTCTCGCACCCGAGCATCGCCGGCCTGTACGAGGTGGGGGAGCAGGACGAGACGCTCTTTCTGGTCACCGAGTACGTGCCCGGCGACACGCTCAGCACGCTGATCGCGGGCCGCGCCCTGAACGCGCGGCACGCCCTCGATCACGGCATCCAGCTGGCCGATGCGCTGGCGACGGGACACGCGGCCGGCGTGATTCATCGCGACGTTCATCCGGCCGGCATCATCGTCACGCCGAAGGGGATGGCGAAGTTCGTCGATTTCGGCCTCGCCCGCTGGACGACGTCCGGTCGGGAGCGCCGACAACTTGCCGACGTGGCGGGCGACGACGCGGGATCCTCACCTCAGGTGGTCTACATGGCACCCGAGGAGGCGCTCGGGGCACCCGTGGATTGGCGGGCGGACATCTTTTCTCTGGGTGCCGTGCTGTTCGAGATGGTGGCGGGCACGCCGCCACCGCTCATCCCGCCCTCGGCAAACGCCTCGACGGCCGACGTGCTGCTGGCGCCTCCGGTGGCGCCGAGCGCGATCAACCCCGCGTCGCCTCCCGAGCTCGACCCGATCGTGCTGAAGATGCTGGCGAGAGACCCGGACGATCGGTATCAATCGGCGGCAACCATCGCGGCCCAACTGCGCGCGGCCGCCGTTACGCTGGACGCGCGGGAGGATCAGGCGGCCGCGGGCTCCCCGACGACATCGGAGTGGCGGCGCTTCGCAGGCGTGTCGATTCTGCTCGTGCTTTTTGCGATCCTGACAATCGTCGCGCTCGTATGGATGCTGCGCTGACCGACCGGTTCGACCTGTTCGCGACGGTCTCTACGCCCCGGCCCCACGCCCGAGGATGTCCGCGAGTTGCGCCGCGAAGGCCGAGCGAGGCATCACGTCATTGACACCGGCCCGCCGCGCAGCCTCGATGAGATCGGTTCGAACGTGCGAGACGAAGCCGACCGTCGGAATCGTCGAAAGCGCGGGGTCGGTCTTCATCGCGGCGACGGTCCCGAGCGGGTCGACGCGCGCCGTGTCGAGATCGAGAATCACGAGCGTCGGGGCCTCCGCGCGCATCGCGGCCAGCGCCGCCTCGCGCGATCGGGCGAACTTGACGGTGATGCCGAGGCGACCGGCAGTGCTCCTGATCTTCGACGAGAACATCAGGTCGTCTACGACGGCGAGAACCATACGTCATGATAATTGAGACCCGCGCGGTCGCACCTTTCTACAAGAACGGGTTCGTCCTCGGGTGCGAGAAGACGCGCGAGGCCGTCCTCATCGATCCGGGCGACGAGGTGGCGCAGTTGCTGGCCGACGCCGGCCGGGACCGGCTCTCGATCCGTCACATCCTGCTGACGCACGCGCACGTCGATCACGTCACTGGCGTGGCAGCGGCCAAGCGGGTCCTTGGCGCGCCCGTGTACCTGCATCGCGACGACCTGTTCCTGTACGAGGATGCCGTTGCCCACGGCGCGCTGTTCGGCCTCGCCGTCGAGCCGCAGCCGCCCATCGACGTTCTCTACGAACCTGGCCAGGTGATCCGGTTCGGCGAGTACGAGGTGCGTCCGCACCATACGCCCGGCCATTGCCCGGGCGGCGTGTGCCTTCAGGTCGGCAGCCCGTCGGATCCCGGCATCCACCTGTTCGTCGGCGACACGCTCTTTGCCGGATCCATCGGCCGCACCGACCTGCCGGGCGGTGACTACGCCACCCTCATCCGATCGATCCGGACGGTCCTGTTCCCGTTCGGCGACGCCGCGGAGGTCCATCCGGGCCACGGGCCGTCGACGACGATCGGGCAGGAGCGTCGCACCAACCCGTTTCTCGCCGGCTGATCACGCCGCCGAGGCGCCGGCCCTCCGCTCGACCGTGAGCTCGATGCGGCCGATGCGCAAGCGGTCGCCGCTCGCGAGCGGGCTCTTCTCGATCCGCCTGTCGTTGACGAACGTCCCGTTCTTGCTCGACAGATCCTCGACCGCCAGATCCCGGTCGCCGGCGACGATCCGGCAGTGCACGCGCGAGACCAGGGGCGCGTCGACCACGAAGTCGGCGCGCTGCGCGCGCCCAATCGTGCGGGCGGCGCCGCTGGGAAACCGGAACGTCAGCCGACCGCCGGTGCCGGAGCCCCGAAGGATCCACATGCGCAGATGATAGTACGGAGGCCGCTACTTCGAGCCGAGCGTCTTCTGCAGCCAGTCCGCGATCGCCGACGCGAGCGCAGGCGCGATGTGCTTGTCCTTCAGCGACCCGTATTCGCTGACCTCGCCTGACTCGGCCGGAACGAACAGATGGTTCACCCCGGGAATCCTGACGACGTCGGTCATCCGGCCCTTCCGGCTCCGGGCCAGCGCTTCGAGTCGATCCGCATTCACCGGCTCGACTTGCGTATCGAGCATCCCCTGCACGATGAGGATCGGCTCCCGGACCTTGGGCATCACCTGTGACGGATCGAACTGCAGGATGCTCTGAAACTCCGGGTTGTCGGCCTGCCGTCGCAGTTCGGCCGGCACCGCGTCCCACCCCTTGCCGGTGATGACGGCCTCGTGAATCCTCTTCTGCAGGTCGATGCGCGCCTGTTTGTCGGCGTCCGTCAGGTTCGAGCGGTCGAGCGCTCGCCTCTGCTGGGTGAGCACCAACTCGGCTCCCGGCACGCCCGGCGAGCCGATCAGGACAACCGCAGCCGGCCGCCCGTCTTTCGACGCCTCGAGCAGCGCCACGCTGCCGCCCTCGCTGTGACCGACGATCGCGATGCGCTTCGCGTTCACGTCCTTCCGCCCGGCCAGGTATTTGACGGCCGCGCGCAAATCCTCGGCGTAGTCCGACAGGCTCGCCGATTCGACGCGGCCGCCGCTCTGCCCGACGCCGCGTTTGTCGTATCGCAGGACGACGTACCCGGCGTCCGCCAGCGCACCCGCGAGCTGGCCGAGAACCGGGATGCCGGCGACCGTTTCGTCACGATCCACCGGGCCGGAGCCCGCGACGAGGACGACGGCGGCGTTTCGGGTGCCGGGTGGTCGGCCCGGCAGCGAGAGCGTCCCGGCCAGATTGAAGCCGTTGGCGGGAACGAAGACCTGCTCGTCGCCCGGACGCGAGATGGTCACGCGGCGGGTCGAGACCGCGGCGATGTCGTCGCGGACGTATTCGAACCCCTGCGACGGGATGCTGACGCGCAGCAGCCGTCCGGACCCCTCCGCCCAGACCTCGAGCGGCACTTCGCCGCCGCCGGCGACGAGGATGCCGTGTGCGTGACGCGCCTGGATCACGCGGGCCACCGTCTGGATGGTCTCGCTCTCCGACCCGGTGATGCGCAGGATCGTTTGCGCGGCGCCGCCCTGGTAGACCGGGATGGTCGAACCAGCCGGGAAGGTGGCGAGGCGGGCTGCCACCGCCTCGAAGGCGCTGAACAACGGATTCGGAAGCAGCACCGCGCCGGGGTCGATTGTCTGGGTCGCATCGACGGGCTGGCCGGCGTTGTTGATGTGGGTCGTCGCGGTGGTCCCGGACACGGTGATGTGGATGCCGAGCGCCTGGCCGCGCGAGGTCGCGTCGAGCATCAGCTCGAGCGGCTTCCAGTCGGCCGAGTACCGAATCTGCAGGACGCGCGTGACGAAATCGAGTGGCGGCCCCATGCGTCCGGCGCCCGCGATCGTCCAGCCTTCGCGCGATCGCGTGACGGTGACCTCTTCGGTGCCGACCTGCGCAAGCCGGACGAGGACGAGAAACGTGGAGGCGCCGGGCGGCGGGGCGGCCGGCTGCGCCCAGGCCGCCGATCCGAGCGCGGTCGCCAGCACGATGGCGCGACTACAATGACCCCAGGTCATCAAGGAAGCATAACACCATGGTTTCAGCCGGCCACTATCAGGACGCGCGGCAGCGCGCCGCCGCGATCGATCGCCAGGCTCGGGGCCGGATTGTCGTGTCGGGCGCCGATCGCGCGTCGTACCTGCAGGGCCTGCTGACCAACGACGTTGCGGCGCTCAGCGCCGGCGAGGGCTGCTACGCCGCGTATCTGACGGCGCAGGGCCGCATGATTGCCGACCTGTTCGTCTACGAGCTGGGCGACGTGATGCTGCTCACCGTGCCGCGGGCGCAGCTGCAGACGATGCTCGACAAGCTGGATCAGTTCATCTTCAGCGAGGACGTGCAGCTCGGCGACGCGACGGACTCCTTCGTCACGACGGCCGTCGTCGGGCCCGACGCGGCGCGCCTGGTGAGCCCGTGGGTGGGCACCGGCGCCGAGGAACTGGCGGGGTTGCCCGAGCATGGCAACCGGCGCGGAACCTTCGAGGGACATCGGGTGATCGTGGCGCGGGTCACCGACACGGGCGAGCCGGGATTCGACGTGCATGTCGAGGCTGCGGCGGCGCCGGCGCTTCGCCGCGCTCTCGAAGACGCGGGCCTGCCGGCCCTCGACGCGGAGACCGCGGACGCCCTTCGCATCGAAGCGGGCGTTCCGATCTTCGGGCGCGACATGGACGAGGAGACGATTCCGCTCGAGGCCGGCATCGAATCGCGTGCGATCAGCCTGTCGAAAGGCTGCTATGTCGGGCAGGAAGTCATCATCCGTGTCCTGCACCGGGGGCACGGTCGCGTGGTGCGCAAGCTCGTCGGGCTGTCGTTCGAGACCGGCGACCGGCCCCCGGCGGGCGCGGCGGTGACCGGCGAGGGCCGCGCTGTCGGCCGCGTCACGAGCGGCGCGATATCCCCCGCTCTGCAACGGCCGATCGCGCTTGCCTACCTCCACCGCGACTTTCTCGTGGCGGGGACGCCGGTTTCAGTCGACGGCCGGCGGGCGACGGTCACCGACCTGCCCTTCGTCCGCTTCTGATGCGGTGCCGGTGAGCCGGGCGATCAATGCCTCGTCGGCGGGCGGGAAGGCGAAGCGCGGGAGCTCGCCCCGCAGGACCCAGCGCATGTCCTGACCCACCAGCGGATGCGGATCGCCGAGCAGACGACACTCGAGGAAATGCAGTTCCACCGTCCGATCGGCGTAGGTGTGCGACGTCGTCAGGACCTCGTGGCCGACGGCCGCCTCGACGCCCAGCTCTTCCTGCAACTCGCGGACGAGGCAGGCGCGCACCGTTTCGCCCGGCTCGCATTTGCCGCCGGGAAATTCCCAGTAGCCCTCGAGATGCACGCCCTTCTGCCGTCTGGTGATCAGAAAGCGTCCGTCGCGCTCGACGACAGCGGCTGCGACGACGAGCCTTGTCACCGGCGCGCCGTCCGCCGGGGGGCGTTGGCCGGCGGATCCGGCGTGACGGGAAACGCCTTGCAGTCCGCGGTCATCGGGCAGACGAGGCACTTGGGAGCCCTCGCGACGCAGACCATCGCGCCGAAATCCATCAACGCCTGGTTGAAATCGAACACGTGCCGCGCCGGAAGGACGGCTTCCGAGAGCGCCCACAGGTGTCGCTTCATTGCATGGCGTTTCGGGTCGCCGGCCGCGACGAACATCCGAAAGAGCACGCGGGCGACGTTGGTGTCGAGAATCGCCGCGCGCTCGCGAAACGCGAAACTTCTGATGGCGCCGGCCGTGTACTCGCCGATACCCTTGAAGGAGAGCAGCGTCTGCTCGTCAGCCGGAAGCCGGCCGCCGTACTGCGCGACCGATTCGCGGGCGATGGTGTGCAGCCGTCGGGGCCGGACGTTGTAGCCCAGCGGGTACCATGTGGCGGTCACCTCGTGCTCCGGCGCAGCGGCGAGCGCCTCGAGCGACGGAAACTTCGACAGCCACTCCTGGTATTTCGGCAGCACACGGTCCACCTGCGTCTGCTGCAGCATGATCTCGGACACGAGGATGTGGTAGGGGTCGCTCGTATGCCGCCACGGCAGCTCGCGGCCGTGCCGTCGATACCAGGCGAGCAGGCGGTGGCGGAATCGCCGGCGCGCGGCCGGTGCCGGCACGCCCATCGCCCGCGTCTTCGGAGTCTTCGATTTCGGCATCGTATGATCGGCCCATGAAAATCTACACGCGAACGGGCGACCAGGGCGAGACCTCGCTCTTCGACGGCACCCGTGTCCGCAAGAACGATCCGCGAGTGGATGCGTACGGCGACATCGACGAGCTCAACGCCTGGATCGGCCTGGTCCGCTCCTCGTTGGCCGATCGGGCGCTGGATCGAGAGCTGATGGCGATCCAGCGCGCCCTGTTCGCGGTCGGTGCCGACCTGGCCGATCCGGCGCATCGCATCGCGTCCCGCGTGACCAAAGCGGTCGTCACCGACGGCGACGTCGAGCGGATGGAGCAGCTGATCGATCGATCGGAGGAGGAGCTCGAGCCGCTCCGCCGCTTCATCCTGGCCGGTGGCGCGCCGGCCGGCGCCGCCCTTCACGTGGCCCGCGCGGTCTGCCGCCGCGCGGAGCGGCGGATCGTGTCGCTGCAGCCTCCCGCCGAGGGCGTCGTCGTTCGCTACGTCAATCGGCTGTCGGATCTCCTGTTCGTCCTGGCCCGCGTGGTCAACCGGCGCGCCGGGATCGCCGACGTCGAATGGTGAGGCTGAAAAGGCGCGCGCGATCCGATCAACGGCCACCGGCACGGCGCTCCAGCTCCGCCTTCACCGCCTCGAACACCGCGCGGGCCAGCTCCTGCGAGACACGTTCCCGGATCGCGCCGCACTCGACGACCGTGGTGCCGTTGACGCTCTCGATGGCGACGTCCCACCGATCGCGGGCAATCCCCTCGGACCGATCGTCGAAGGTCGGCGGGGCAGCGGCGGAGGCCGGCCGCTCGCCGGATCCATAGGTGGCGAGCGGCATGCCGTTGACCAGGATTCGGACCGCGACGATCAGATCCTTGTCCATCGAGCGCTCTCCGTAGTAGAAGCGCTTGGCGTCTTCGCTGAACAGCACGAGGTCGTCGGCGTCGGGAAGTTCAGCCACGAGCGTGCGCCCGAGCGCCCGCTCGGAGTCGCGGCGGCGCTGGCGCCGCCGCCGGTACACGGTCAACGTGGTGGCGAGACTGGCGGCCACGAGCAGGAGCGCGACGGCGATCAGGCCGGCGACGATGTCGCGCATGCGGCCGTCAGTGGAATCAGTGGCGTCATTGGTCAGCCGATCGACGTGGAAGAAACGGTCGCCACCGGTGGCCGGACGACCAGATGCTAGAATCTGACCGGTGTCTGCCCGCTCGGGCCCGCTCGCCGATGCGTACGCGGCCTGTGCCGACCTGGCGCGTTCGCACTACGAGAACTTCCCCGTCGCGTCGCGCCTGCTGCCGCCGGCCGTGCGGCCCCATGTGGCGGCCCTGTACGCGTTCGCGCGCGTCGCCGACGACATCGCGGACGAGGGCGACGCATCAGGCGAGGAGCGGCGTGCCCGGCTGCAGGAATGGCAGGATCGCCTTCATCGCGCGGTCCGGGATCCGGCGTCCGCGCCGGCTGCCGATCGCGACGGCCGCATCGTCTGCGCAATCGCTCATTCGATTCGCAGCGTCGACTTGCCGCTGGGGCTGTTCGACGATCTGATCAGCGCGTTCGGTCAGGATACCATGGTCACCCGCTACGACTCGTGGTGCGAGGTCGTCGACTACTGCCGTCGCTCGGCCAATCCCATCGGGCGGCTGGTGCTGCGAATGGCGGGATATCACGACGCGACGCTCGACCAGTCGTCCGACGCGCTGTGCACGGCGCTGCAACTCACGAACTTCTGGCAGGATTTCGGCCGCGACTGGCGCCACGGCCGGCTGTACGTGCCGGCCGAGGTCGTGTCGAGGACCGGTGCCTGCGAGCGCGATCTCGTCGCTGGCCGCCTGGACGAGCGATGGGCGCGCGCGATCGAGGCCTGCGTGTCGTTCACTGCGGACAGGTTTGCCGCCGGCCGCGCCGTGTGCGACCAGGTCGGTGGCCGGCTGCGAATCGAGCTGAGGCTCACCTGGCTCGGCGGCATGCGCGTGCTGCGGCAGGTGGCGCGCGCGCGGTTCGAGCTGCTGAGCCGGCGCCCGACGATCGGTATCGGCGATGCGCCGCCGATCCTCTGGCGGGCTCTCACGTGGTCGGGGGCGGCCCCGGACCTCGCGCTCGAGAACGGCCGGCGGGGACGTCGCCTCCCATGAGCGGCACGGCAGCCTGACCGATGGCACGCAAGACCAGCTTCTACTACTCCTTCCTCGTGCTGCCGCCGGATCAGCGCCGCGCCATCGTGGCCGTGTGGGACTTCTGCCGCGCCGTCGACGATGCCGTCGACGAAGAAGGGTCGGGCGGCGGTCTGCCCCGCGGACGGGAAGCCGTGTGCTTCTGGCGGGCCGAGCTCGCGCGAGCCTTCGGCGAAGGAGATCCGTGCACGCCCCAGGGCCGGCGTCTGCGGCCGTTCGTCGAGCCCTTCGCCCTCCCGCGCGCCGCATTCGAAGACGTCATCGACGGCGTGGCGATGGACCTCGTCACGACGCGGTACGAAACGTTCGACGAGCTGCACGAGTACTGCCGGCGGGTGGCGTCCGCAGTCGGCGTGATCTGTATACAGATCTTCGGCTGCCGCAGCGCGCAGGCGCGCGATTACGCACTCAACCTGGGGGTGGCCCTCCAGTTGACGAATATTCTGCGCGACATCGTTGCCGATCTGGCGCGCGGGCGCGTGTATCTGCCGCTCGAGGATCTGGACCGGTTCGGGTGCACCGTGGACGCCCTCGAAGCCGGCATGCTGACCGAACCGCTGCGCCGTCTCATCGAGTTCGAGTGCGCCAGGGCACGCGATTTCTATCGGCGGGCCGCGGCCGTTCGTCCGCCGGAGGATCGTCATCGACTGGTGGCGGCCGACATCATGCGCGCCGTATATTTCGAAACGTTGAACCGAATCGAGCTCGCCGGCTACGACGTCTTTTCCATGCGGGCTCGCCCTCCGCGCATCACCCAGGCGGCCATCGCGCTCAAGCAGTGGTCATGGCGCTTCTGACCGCCGTGCCGAAACGGCCGACCGGCGCCGCGGGTCCGATCGCGTGACCCCGGACGTGATCGTTGTCGGCGCCGGCTTTGCGGGACTGAGCGCCGCGGTCCGGCTCGCCCGATCGGGGCGGTCCGTGCTCGTGCTGGAGGCCCGGGCGCGTCTGGGTGGACGCGCGACGGCGTTTCCCGATGGCCCCAGCGGCGAGCTGGTGGATAACGGGCAGCACGTGCTTCTGGGGTGTTATGACGAGACGTTCGCGTTTCTCCGCGACATCGGCGCGATCGAGTTCATGCGCCTTCAACCGACCCTGTCGGTGACCATGATCGATCGTGACGGAACGCGTTCGCGGCTGGTGTGCCCGCCGCTGCCGGCGCCTCTTCACCTGCTCGGCGGCATCCTCGAGTGGGACGCACTCAGCTGGCGCGATCGGTTGTCGGCGCTGCAGATGGCGGCGCCGCTGAAGCTGGCGCGGGATCCCCGGCGCCAGGCGGCCTCGCCGGGCGAGACGGTCGAACAATGGCTGGTCCGCCACGGCCAGACCGAGCGGCTGCGCGAGATGCTGTGGCGGCCGCTCGCGCTGGCCGCACTGAACCAGCCGGCCGATCGCGCCGCCGCTCTGCCGTTCGTACGCGTTCTGGCGCGGATGTTCACGGGCGATTGGCGGGCGGCGTCGATCGGACTGCCGATCCGTCCGCTGGACGCGATGTACGCCGAACCGGCGCGGGCGTTCCTCGAGCGCCATCGCGGCGAGGTGCGCTCCTCGTCGCCCGCCGTTATCCGACTTGGCGACCGACGCGTCGAGGCGGTCGAGAGCGGCGTCCATCGGTGGTCGCCGGGCGCGGTGATTGCCGCCGTGCCGTGGACTGGCGTCTCCGACCTGTTCGGGTCGGACCCCGGCCCACTCCGCCACGTCGTCGATGGCGCACGAGGGATGTCGTCGTCGCCCATCGTCACGGTCAATCTGTGGTTCGACCGACCGGTGCTCGACGAGCCGTTGGTCGGACTGCCGGGCCGGACCATGCAGTGGGCGTTCGACGCGGGCACGCCTGCCGGCGGGAGCGCGTCGCATGTGTCGCTGGTGTCGAGCGGAGCGGACGCGATCGCCGGCCTGCCGAACCAAGGGCTGGTCGCCGAGGCCCACGGCGAGCTCCTCCAGGCGCTGCCGGCGGTCCGGTCGGCCCGGCTGGTCCGATCGACGGTGGTTCGCGAACGTCACGCGACGTTCTCGCTCGCGCCTGGCCAGCCGGCGCGCCCGGGGACCGTGACGCCGGTTCCGGGCCTCTACCTCGCAGGCGATTGGATCGACACCGGATTACCTGCGACGATCGAGAGTGCCGTGCTGTCGGGTCACCGGGCGGCCGAACGTGTCTTGAGCCAGTCATGAATGCCGTCGTCATCCACTACAAGGAACTGGCGCTCAAGGGCCGGAATCGCCCCTGGTTCGTCAAGCACCTCGTCCGCAACCTCCGGATGGCGCTCGGGGGATGCGGCGCGCGATCGATCCGGGGGGTCATGGGCCGAATCGAAATCGAGATCGACGCCACCGCCGGCGTGCCTGCGAGCTGGCCCGCGCTGCGCGAGCGGATTGGGCGCGTGTTCGGGATTGCCAACTTCTCGATCGCGGGACGCGTGCCGCTCGACCTGGACCGGATCGCTTCGGCCGTCCTGACCGACCTCGGCGACACCAGCGTGTCGTCGTTTCGCGTGAGTGCACGGCGGGCGGACAAGCGGTATCCGCTGACGTCGCCGGCGATCGAGCGAGAGGTCGGTGGACGCATCAAGCAGGCGAAGGGATGGCGCGTCGACCTGGACGATCCCGCGCTGACGATCCATCTCGAGATGATGTCCGACCACGCCTTCTACTACTTCGGCAAGGAGGCGGGCGCCGGCGGGCTGCCGAGCGGATCGGGCGGCCGCGTGGCGTGCCTGCTGTCGGGGGGCATCGATTCGCCCGTGGCTGCGTACAGGATGATGCGCCGGGGCTGCTCGGTCCTGCTGATTCATTTTCACAGCTACCCGATCCTGTCCCGCGCGTCGCAGGACAAGGTGCGCGAAATCGGCGCGCTGCTCGCCCGCTATCAGCTGCGCGCCCGCGTCGTGTTCGTGCCGTTCGGCGAGCTCCAGCAGCGGGTGCTGCTGGCGGTCGCGCCCGAGCTGCGCGTGGTGATCTATCGACGCCTGATGCTGCGCATCGCCGAGCAGCTCGCGCGCGCGTGGCGGGCCCGCGCGCTCGTCACCGGCGAAGCCGTCGGCCAGGTCGCCTCCCAGACGCTCGAAAACCTCACGCTGATCGGCTCGGCCACGACGATGGCGGTGCTGCGGCCGCTCGTGGGCATGGACAAGGACGAGATCGTCGCCCAGGCGCAGGCGATCGGGACCTTCGACATCTCGATCATCCCCGATGAGGACTGCTGTCAGCTGTTCACCCCACGGCATCCGGCGACGCGCGCCCGTGAGAGCGAGATCGCGGCTGCGGAGCATACCTTGAGGATCCCGGAGATGGTCGCCGCGGCAGTCACCTCGTCGACGGTGGAGGAGTTTCGCTGGCCGGTGCTAACATACGCGGTTGCGCCGCAAGGGGACGCGACGCGGCAAGCGGAAGAGACGAGGTGAGCCGTGCTGCAGACCGTCAACAAGCTCCAGGAGATCCTCGGCGGCGACGCCGGGCTCCTCGACCATCAATGCAAGACGATCCCGAAGGACGCGCTCCACCTGCCGGGGCCTGACTCGATCGACAGGGTCTTCGCCCGCTCCGATCGGCCGACCCGCGTCCTCACGAGCCTTCACGCGATGCTGAACAGCGGCCGGCTCGCCGGCACGGGGTACGTGTCGATTCTTCCGGTCGACCAGGGGATCGAGCATTCCGCCGGCGCGTCGTTTGCGCCGAATCCCCTCTACTTCGACCCCGAGAACATCGTCAGGCTGGCCCTCGAAGGCGGCTGCAACGCGGTGGCGTCGACGCTCGGCGTGCTGGGCGCCGTCGCGCGCAAGTACGCTCATCGCATCCCCTTCCTGCTCAAGGTGAATCACAACGAGTTCCTCTCGTACCCGAACTGGTACGACCAGATCAGCTTCGCCAGCGTGAAGCAGGCGTTCGACATGGGCGCGGTCGCCGTCGGCGCGACCATCTATTTTGGATCCGAGGAATCGAAGCGGCAGATTCAGGAAATCACCGAGAGGTTCCAGCAGGCGCACGAGCTCGGAATGTGCACCGTGCTCTGGTGTTACCTGCGCAACGCGGCGTTCAAGACCAAAGAGGCCGACTATCACGTGTCGGCCGACCTCACAGGCCAGGCGAACCACCTGGGCGTGACCATCGAGGCCGACATCATCAAGCAGAAGCTGCCCGAGAACAACGGCGGCTACACCGCGCTCAACTTCGGGAAGACGCACAAGGACGTCTACTCGAAGCTCACCACCGGCAACCCGATCGATCTCACGCGGTATCAGGTGGCGAACTGCTACATGGGACGCGCCGGCCTGATCAACTCCGGCGGGGCCTCGTCGGGCGAGAGCGATCTGAAGGAAGCGGTGAAGACCGCCGTCATCAACAAGCGCGCGGGCGGCATGGGCCTGATCTCGGGGCGCAAGGCCTTTCAGCGGCCGATGCCGGAAGGCATCGCGCTGCTCAACGCCATCCAGGACGTGTACCTGGCCGGCGAGGTCACCATCGCCTGAACCCGACGCGGATCGGGTCCCTCTGTCCGCGTGTCTGCCCGCGCGTCGGACCTGTCAGAGTCGCACGGGGTGCAACAGGCCCTCGAGATAATCGCGGAGCCCGTCCCTGGTGCTTCGAAACGCGAGCTCGGTCCACGGGATGGCATCGGTGTGGAACTCGGTCGTCTCGAGACACTCGTCGTCGCACTTCAGCGTGCCGCCGATCGCGGTCGCCGCGTAGACGACGATGACCGGGGCGCGCCCCGGGTAGGAGTAGATGTTGACGAGACCGTCGAGCCGGACGTCGAGGCCGCACTCCTCGCGCGCCTCGCGGATCGCGGCATTGGTCAGCCTCTCGCCGCGATCGACGTACCCGCCCGGAAACACCCATTTGCCGTACCCGGGCTCGATCGCCCGCCGGACCAGCACGAGGTGCTTCTCCGGGGTCCTGATGATCGTGCCGACGGCCACCTTCGGATCGAGATAGAACACGAAGCCGCATGCCGCGCAGACCAGCCGCTCGGGCTCGCCAGCCTTGAGCACCCGCCGCTCGAGCGCACCGCCGCACTGCGGACAGAAGCGGTAGCCAGGCTCTTCGTCATGGGCGTGAAGCGGGTCCATCAGGCTCGATCATGGGCGCAAGCGACCTGACAATCAAACGCATATAATCGGACACCATGTCCATCCTGAAGGTCGCGCGCATGGGGCATCCCGTGCTTCGCACCAGAGCGCGACCGCTCGACCGATCGGCGCTGCGCGCTGCGATCGTGCAGAAGCTCATCGACGACATGCTCGACACGATGGCCGAGTATCGCGGCGTGGGGCTCGCGGCGCCGCAGGTGCACGAAAACCTGCGCCTCTTCGTCGCCCTGCTCGGTCCTGACGACGATCAGGCCGAGAGCGAGCCGGTGGTGATCGTGAACCCCGAGATCGTACCGATCGGCGAGGACACCGTCGACGGGTGGGAAGGCTGTCTCAGCGTTCCCGACATTCGCGGCCGCGTTCCGCGCGCCCGCGAGATAGAGCTGCGCGCGCTCGATCGCAAGGGCACTCCGATCGAGCTGACGCTGCAGGATTTCCCGGCCCGCGTGGCACAGCACGAAGCCGATCACCTCGATGGCGTCCTGTTCTTCGACCGCATGCGGACGTTCGAATCGCTGACATTTCTCGACGAATACTCGCGGTACTGGGCGAAGGACTGAGGGGCCCGCGGCTGGCGTCCGGCGCCCGCGCGGGCATCAGTCGTCGTCGGGTCGCCGCGTCCGTTTCTCGTCCATGCGCCGTTCCTGCTGCAGCCGTTCGAGCTCGACGTGCGAATGATCCGCGAACCGCATGGCGTCGGCAATCGCCCGGTGGCCGGCGACCTCGGCAATCGCGCGATGCATCAGCTGGCAGACGCGGCGATAGGCGGGGTGGCCCTGCGGCGCCGTGCGGAGCTCGATGACGTGCATCGCCTCGCGGGCGTTCAGTTCCATGTAGAAGCGCACGCGGTAGGCCATCAGCACCCCGTACGGCGCGACCTCACGAAGGCCGCGCGCCGAGAGCGCTTCGTACAGCTGCTGCGACCGCCGCATGACATCGCGCCAGTCTGACGCGGCGCCCACCTCCTCGATGGCCGCCGGTTCGGTGTACCCGTGTCGCGTGCTGAGCGGCTGCCACTCCAGCGTCAGCATGCGATGGCGCTGGAGGTCACGGAACGCTCCGTAGTCGGTCAGGAGGTCGAAGCGATACGTCGTGCGCTCGAACGCGCGCCCCGGCTTGTGCCGGCGGTTCGCGCGATCACCGGTGTAGGCGCGAATGATGGCCGCGCGGTCGTCGGGCGACAGGCGGCGCGCGAGGTCGAGGAGCTGGCCGTCGGGCAGCGATGAGGCGGGGTACAACGCCGCGGCCACGACCTTGAGCTCGCCGTCGGGGTCGAAATCGGTGAGCGTGACCTCCGGCCGATCCTCGGCGGCCGCGTCGGCGACGATCGGCGCCGCGTGCCGCTGGAATGCCCGGCGTGTCTCGGCCAGGTACTCGACCCAGCGTCCGCCGCGCGCCGGCTGATCGACGCGGGTGAGGAATGCCGGAATCACCTGGCGAAGCTCGGTGAGCATCGCCTCGGCATGCGTGCGCACCTCGTCGAGCGGATGCGCCAGCATCCGCAGCAGGAGCGCTTCGTACGCCTGTCCGGTGCCGAACAGCCCGACGTTGGACTGCGTCGCCGCCGGGAGCAGGCCGCGCACCGTGTCGAGCGCCTTCGCCCGAATCACCGAGCGGTACACGCCGTCGGCGTCCTGCGGCGCCTTCGGGTACTTCGCGCGGAAGTGCGACTCGAGCGCCGGAATCCATCGCGCGTAGACGTCGAAGGCGCGATCCAGCGTCGCGACGAAGAGCGGCCGCAGGGGCGACCCGTCGAGCTCCGCCGGCACGTGGTACTTCCACCGCCCGTTCGGGCGGTCGGTATAGGGCACGTACCGCGTCGACTGCTCGAGGTACGCCATCAGCCGGCCCCATTCGAGGACCTTCGTCAGCACATTGGACACGCCCTCGCAGGCGAGATGCGCGGTCCCGAGCTGTGCGACCGAATCGTCTCCGTACTCGCCGAGCACCCGTGCGTAGAGCCGCGCCGCGCGTTGGGTCCCCAGATCGGCCCTGGCCTCCGCGACCGCACCGGTCACCTGGTCCGCGAACTCGTCGAGGAACAGGCGCCGCAGCGACTTGGCGGAGCGGGAGTACCGCGCGAACAGGGCGCCCTTGACGACCTCGGGCAGGTTCCGAAGGCCGAAGACGGACCGGTCCGTGTTCGTGAAGTACGGAGCCAGCACGCGCGCCTCGTCCGGCGTGAAGCCCTCGGCGGCCGGCGGGACACCCATCGACGTCGTATTCTACGGTCGAAACGGCCGACCTCAGCCGCGGGCGTTGCCGACACCATCTATGATGGACGCATGGACAACGTCATCGATTTCGTGAACGTGAACCGCGAGCGACACGTGGACGAGCTCAAGAACCTGCTCGCGATTCCCAGCATCAGCGCGCTGCCCGAGCATTCGGCCGACGTGAAACGGTGCGCGGACTGGTGCGCCGATCACATGCGGCACATTGGCCTGCAGAACGTCCGCCTGATCGACACGCCGGGCAATCCGGTCGTGTACGGCGACTGGCTCGGCGCTCCAGGGGCGCCGACGGTCCTCTTCTACGGCCACTACGACGTGCAGCCGGTGGATCCGCTCGACCTGTGGCTGTCGCCGCCCTTCGACGCCACCGTCCGCGACGGCGAACTGTTCGCGCGGGGCGCGGCCGACGACAAGGGTCAGGTGTTCATGCACTTCAAGGCCATCGAGGCGCACTTGTCGCAGACCCGACGGCTTCCGGTGAACATCAAGCTGATGCTCGAGGGCGAGGAGGAAGTCGGCAGCGCCAACCTCGACGACTTCATCCGCGGCCACAAGGACGCCCTCCAGGCCGACGTCGTCGTCATCTCCGATACGTCGATGTTCGATCGCGGCGTGCCGTCCATCTGCTACGGCCTGCGGGGCCTGGTGTACTGCCAGATCGACCTTCGCGGCAGCAGCACCGACCTGCATTCGGGCGTCTTCGGCGGCGCGGTGGCCAATCCCGCATTCGTCCTCGCGCAGATGATCGCGCAGATGAAGGATCGAAGCGGGCACGTCAAGGTGCCCGGTTTCTACGACGATGTGCGGCCGCTCGAGGAATGGGAGCGGCAGGCGTGGGCGCAGCTGCCGTTCAACGAGAAGAAGTATCGGAAGGACTTCGGCATTCCCAGGGTCTCCGGCGAAACCGGCTACTCCACGCTCGAGCGCACCTGGGCGCGGCCGACGCTGGAGGTGAACGGCCTGTTGTCGGGTTTCACCGGCGCCGGCGCGAAGACGGTGCTGCCGGCGATTGCGATGGCGAAACTCAGCATGCGCCTGGTGCCCGACCAGAATCCGGACAGGATCGCGGATCTCTTCGAGGCGTACGTCCGGAAGCTGGCGCCGAAGACGGTGGAGCTGACCTTCACGCGGATGCACGGCGGCAAACCGTGGATGGCGTCGTACGAGAACCCGTACATCCAGGCGGCGGCGCGCGCCATCGAGCGCGGCTTCGGCCGGAAGCCGGTGTTCACGCGCGAGGGCGGATCGATTCCCGTCGTGTCGACCTTCCAGGAAGAGCTCGGGGTGCCGTCGGTGCTGTTCGGCGTCGGGCTGCCGGACGAAAATGCGCACGCCCCGAACGAGAAGCTGGACCTGGGCAATTTCCACAACGGCGTGATCGCGGCGGCGTATCTGTACAGCGAGATCGCGGAGATCGCGCAGAGCGTTCCGGCGCCGTAGCGCCCGGCGGCTGACGGGCGCGTCGCGTCGCCGCGACCAGCCGCCTTCCGACGTTGTGAGGCGCCGCTCCGGCGTCAGTTGAGGGACGCCACCCGGCGCCGCAGCGTCTTGACGTGCTCCCAGATCTGGTCGTGCTCGTCGCGGTCGCAGGTGCAGCCGGATGCCGCCGCCAGCTCGAGGTACGCCTGCAGATCGCGCAGCGCCGCCGAGAAGTCCTTCAGGTGGTAGGCGAGCAGGCCGCGATCGCGCAGCTCGTTGATGGCGGAGGGGTCGATTGCCAGCAGCAGCTCGGTGACGTCGCGCGCCTGAGGGAACGAGCGCATCAGCACGTAGGTGCGCTTCAGGTTCAACAGCATACGGACGAGAATCTGCTGCTTGGTGGCCCGTCGGCGCAGCAGCGAGTCGAACACGGCGTCGTCGCCCTCGTGGCGGCGCAGCAGCTCGCGGCAGGCGACCTCGGAGAGCAACGCGCCGCCGTGAAACGCGTCGATGATCAGATCCCGCCAGTACGCCTGCCCGCGCGGCGCCGGGCAGCGCACGAGAAAGTGGCCCGGGAAGTTGATCCCTTCGACGTGGAGGCCGGCGCGACGCGCGACCTCGAGGTAGAGCAGCGCCAGCGTGATCGGAATACCCGTCCGTCGATCCAGCACCTCGTTGAGGAAGCTGTTGCGCGGATCCCCGTAATGGAGCTCGTTGCCGACGAACCGGAGCTCGTTGAACAGGTAGTCGTTGAGCGCCAGCACGCGCGCGTGTCGATCCGGATCCACCTCCAGCGGCGCCTCGCCGGGGAGGGAATGCGCGGCGGCCACGCGTACGCGCGCCTCGCGGCCGAGGGCGTCCAGCCGATCGAGATATGGTCCGGCCTCGAGCCGCGGATATTCGATCCTCGCGATCATCAGCGCCGCTACCGCGAGATCCGGGTCGGGGCTGAGCGCCGCGTATGTGAAGCTGCGGACCAGCTGCGGCTTGATCACTCCCGAGAGTGTACCAAAAACAGGAGGGTGGCCTTCGGGAGCTGCCCGGAACGGCGCGCCGCCCACAGAGGGTCACCGGGCGCGGCGGGAACGGCCTCGTCGCGCCCGGCGGGTCGGGTGAACGGACGGGTCAGAAGCGGAGGCCGAACGACATGCGGAACATCCGCGGCGTGTTGAACGCAAACCGGTTCAGCGGCGTGCCGAAGTTGGCGTTGTAGTTCCAGTTCACGCCCTGGACCGGCGTCACGTTGAACGGATCGAAGCGGGTCAGTCCGGCCGTCACGATGCCCTGCCCGATCCGCTCGAGCGACAGATTGCCGCCGTTGGCGAACACCGTGTCGCCGCATCCGCACAGATCCTGAACGTTGAAGAGGTTCAGGACCTGCGCCTGGACGAACGCATCGATCTTCCGGCTTCCGGCGTTGATGGCGTAGGTGTAGTTGACCGCGAGGTCGGTTCGCTTGGTGCCGTCGCTGCGGAACGCATCGCGGGCGGTGTAGTAGTAGGTCTCGGTCGCGGCGCCCTGCGGCGTGGCGTACGCCGCGGCGACGCTGGCGGGAACGAACGGCCGCGCATCGACCGTGCCCGCGGCGCCGTACGGGGATCCGCTCGAGATATCCTGCAGCAGGCTGACCGTCAGCCCGTTCACCTTCGGCACCCCGTAGTTGACCCACAGGCTGGCGCGGTGCCGCTGGTCGGCCGTGAGATCGCCCTCGGGGATGAACCACGAGTCCTGGTGATACTCGGGGTAGGCGAGGATGCCGCTGGTGATCGGTCCGCTGGACTGGTTCTCTCCGTTGAAGTTGCCCCAGAGGCGCGACAGCGTGTAGTTGCCGCCGACGTCGGTGCGCCCGTTGACGCGGACCGTCGACGACAGGGTCACGCCGGAGTACCGGCGCGTCAGGGCGTTCGTGTTGTGGTCAATCTCGAGATCCGCCCGGTTGCCGTACGGATCGACCACGATTCCGGTCGTCTGATCGACCTGGGCGACGTAGAAATCGCGATAGCTGCGATACGTGTAGTCGGCGCGGGCGACTGCGCGCGGGCCGAGCTGACGGCTGACGCCGGTCGCCCACTCGATGACGTTCGGCGAGGTCATGTTGTCGCCGATCCTCAGCGAGACCCCGGGAACCGACGCCGCCGCGAGCGGCTGCCGGCAGATGCCGTTGGTGTCGGCGTTGCACCAGGCGAACACCTGCGCGATGGCCGACGCCGAGTCCACGAGGGTCGAGGCGGCCGCGTCGGGATTGATTGGCGGTCCCGAGTAGACCCACTGGAAGGCCGCCGGGTTGCCCCCGACCGACGATCCGTCGGCGATGGTGTTCGCGATTGCCGCCACGTAGCGGGCGAAACTGCCACTGACGGTCAGCACGCCGTCGCCCTTCACGTCGTAGACGATGCCGAGGCGCGGACTGAACGCGCTGTCGTGGACCACCTTGTCACCGGCGCCGTTGGCGCCGTCGTTCTTGTCCCAGCGAACGCCGAGATTCGCGGTCAGGTGGCTGCCGATTCGCCAGTTGTCGTTCGCGAAGAGGGAGTGCGTGCGGAAATTGGTGCCTTCGGTGCCCTCCAGGAGCGGGGTGTACTGCAGGACGGTCGGGTTGCTGCCCGCCGCGGTCCCGACGAGCCACTGGGGATAGATCACCGCGTCGGGCCCGGTGCCGCGAATGATGGTGGTGGTCCCGAGGATGCGGTAGTCGCTGCCGGACTGGTGGTTGTTCGCGAACCGCTTGTCATTGTAGCGGTTGTATCCAAAGATGATGTCGTGCGACCCGCCGTCCCTGGTGGTCAGGAAATAAGTGCCCTTGACCAGCTCTTCGTCGTTGTCGCGCTTCTCCGGATCGCAGACGCCGCAGAAGGTCGGCGACCAGTAGCGCAGGTTGCCGCGCGCCCGATCGATGAGAAGGGTCCCATTGATGAGATCGGTGTACGGCGACCCGCTCCCGATGAAGCTGAAATGACGCTCGGTGAGCCGTGCCTCGAGGAAGAGGCGCGGCGACAGGATGCCGCGATAGTTTCCGGTGAAGTAATCCTGCGGAAGCTGGCGGTTGTAGAGGCTGGCCTGGTCGAGCGAGGTGGCGGTGCTGAACGTGTTGTTCAGCTGATCGCGCGTCTCCTTCGTGTAGGTGCCCTCGACCCGGTGGTTGGAGGTCAGCGTCCCCGTCAGCTTGCCTTCGTACCGCCGACGCTTGTCCTCGGCGGTGTACGCGAGGTTGACCGGCTGCACCGTGGTCAGCCCGGTCTGCTGGGTGATGAAGCGCCCCGACGTGATGAAGGTCAGACGATCCTTCAGAATCGGTCCGCCAAAGACGTACTCGTATTGCGGCACCACGGCGTCGATTTTCGTGGGCGTCCCACCCGTTCCGGCCGTCGGACCGTCGGCGGCGAAGCAGTGCGGATCGGGAATCTGGTTCCCGTTCAGCCCTGAGACCGGGCTGCAGCTCGGCGTCAGCTGGCCGGCGGCCAGCGGCGCGAAGTTGGCGTTCCCGGTCACATACGCGCGCCAGTTGTCGTTGTACAGCGAGTCGCGAAACGACCCGCTGAACAGGTTCGTGCCCGACTTGGTGATGACGTTGATCACGCCGCCGCTGAATCGGCCGTACTCGGCTGAGATGCCGGATGTCGAGATCGTGGTTTCCTGGATTTGATCTTCGATGAACAGCGTGTTCGCCTGCCCGCGCAGGTTCTCGTTCACCGTCACGCCGTTTACCAGGTAGAGCGACTCGAAGGACACAGCGCCGGCAATCGAATAGTTGCCACCGGGGCCGGTCGGGTGCACGGCCGGCGCCCGGAGCACGTCCGCGTCGATGCTGCGATTGGTGGGCAGCATCGCGATCATGTCCTGCTTGAAATTGGTCGCCACCTGCGCCGTCTGGGTCAGTACCGAGGTCGTCGAACCGACCACGTTCACGTTCTCGCTCACCGAGGCCGGCCCCATCGTCGCATCCACCGGCAGCGTCTGGCCGACGGCGAGCGTCACGTTTCTCTCCTGCTTCTCGAACCCCGCCAGCGTGAACGTGACCGTGTAGGGGCCCGCGGGGAGCAGCGGCGCGACATAGTCGCCGTTCTCGGCGCTGACCACCGTCAGGCCGCCCTGCAGGTTCGGGCCCTCCACCGTGATCGTCACGCCGGGAACGCCGAGCTGCTGGGTGTCCGAGACATGGCCGCTGATCGTGCCGGTCGTTTGGGCCGTAGCGTCGCCAGACGTCAGCAGAATTGCGATCGCGACGCCGAGCGACGCTTTCAACCACTGCATTGAGAGTCCTCCTGTATGGTTCGAGCTCAAGAGCTCACGGACGTCGTGGCTGCGAGGGCGCACAACGCGGTCGATCAGGTATGAGGGAACAGGCGACAGCCACCCGCCATCCCCTTCTCGGCTCTGGGCCTGTTCAGCTTCAGTGTCCTAGAAATACTATGCGGAATCATCAGGGACACAACTGTTCATCCCTGAGATTCCTCGGCGTTCAATTTCTTGGATCAGGGGTTCGCTCGATCTTCGCGAAATTCTCGGGCGTCAGGGCATCGAGCGTCGTGACGACCAGGTCGGCGTCGAGCGCCGCTTCGTCGTAGGTGTGTGTGACGGCAATGGTTCGGAGCCCGGCCGCTCTCGCCGAGTCGAGCCCCCAGCGCGAATCTTCGATGGCGACGCAGTCGGCGGGCGCGAGCGGAATAGCCGCCGCGGCCGCCAGCCGCTTCACGGCGAGCGCGTAGGGATCGGGTGCCGGCTTGCTCGCCGGTGTGTCCCCGGCCGCCACGATTGCCCCGAAGTGCTGCGTCAGCCCGGCGCGATCGAGCACGCGCAGGATTTCCGGCTTCAGGGCCCCGGAGGCGATGGCCAGAGGGTAGGTGCGGGTCAACCGCTCGATCGCCGCCGCAGCGCCCGGGAACAGTACCGATCGCTCCCGCTCGAGCTCCTCGAGGCGGAAGGCCTTGCGGTCGACAAGCGCCGCGATCGCGCCGGCGTCCCACGCCAGCCGCCGGTCGCCTCCCACCGCGCGAAAGACGCCCACATCGTCGTACCCGAGGTACGACGCGTAGTACTCCTGCTCGCTCAGCGCCACGCCGGCCTGGGCCAGGACGTCGCGAAAGGCGGAAAAGTGCAGCGGCTCGCTGTTCGCAATCACGCCGTCGAAATCGAACACGACGGCGCGGATCATGCCGGTCGTTCGAGCCACGACGCCCACGACGCACACCGGGCGGGCGAAGGCGCCAAGGCTACCCCTTGACCTTGAAGCGTTCTCCGGCGCGAATGGGCACCTTCAGCCGATTCTCGGACGGCGGATAGGGACACTCGTAGGTGGGGCTGTAGTAGCAGTACGGAAAGTAGGCGCGGTTGAAATCGATCTCGTAGAGGCCGGTGGCATTGCGATCCAGATCGAGGTACCTCCCGCCCGGATAGGTTTCCGTGCCGCTCGTCATGTCGTTGAACGGCACGAACAGATGGTCGTTGTTCGGGGCGCCGACCTCGACGAACGCGGTCAGCTTGAGCGACTGCCCCTTCAAGGAGAAATCGAGGGTGCCCACTCGGCGCATCTGACGCAGCGTTCCCGTCGACGTCGCCACTTGCAGCACCGCGGTATCGGTGGCGGGCGTCAGCGCCGCGGCCGTCTTGTAATCGGGATCGATCGGGAAATAGCCGAGCGGCAGCAGCTCGTCGCGGCGGTTCTCCGGGATCGGCGAGTTCGATCCATTCCTGAAGTCGGTGTCGCGCTCGGCGCGCCACGTCGCGATCGAGGCCACGTAGTCCTTCGGATCCTCGGGGGGCCGGCTGCCGCAGGCGGCCGAGATCGCGATGGCCAGAAGGGCCGGAAGCAGACGACGCACGCGTCTATTTTCGCACGAGCGGCGCGGGCCGTCCGTCGCGCGGCTCAGAACGGGTATCCTCGTCGCGCCGCGGCCTCGTCGGCAAGGCGGCGGCGCCCCACGACGGTGTTGACCGGCGCCGCCCTGATCAGCCGGCGCAGCGCCGCCAGCCAGGTCCTCAGCGTATCGCCATCGCCCATGGCTGCCAGCGCCTGTCTGGCCGACATCTCGATCCGCATCGCGGCGTCGTTGACGACCACGCGGGCGGCATCGGCGTGCAGGTGCGGGTCGGCGGCGGAAGCGGCGGCCCGCGCCCGCAGGGCCGCGCTCTCCGCGCCGAACACGTCGATGAGCATGTCCGCGGTCAGCATCACGAGCTCCTGCTGCTCGGCGAGATCGGTGCCGTAGGTCTGCATGGCCAGCCCCAGCACCATCAGCGTCGCCTTCTTCAGGCCGTCGATCGCGCGCGTCTCGGCGCCGAGCACGCCGTTGTCGGCGGGCGCGAGCGGCGGCGCGGCCAGCAGTTCCTCCTGCAGCGCCCTGGCTGCCGCGATGACTCCCAGCGTGCCCTTCACCGCCCGCCGGGACAGCATCCCGGCGATCAGCAGCCGGTTGATTTCGTTGGTCCCCTCGAAGATCCGGTTCACACGCGCGTCCCGGAAATGGCGCTCCGCGGGGTAGTCACGCACGTAGCCGTTGCCGCCGTGGATCTGGATGTTCTCGTCCAGCACGAAATCGAGCGTCTCGCTGCCCGCCACCTTCGCAATCGAGGCTTCGACGGCGTACTCCTCGAGCGCGGCGAGCGCCGCCCGGCCATCCTGCGCCACGTGCGGCGTCTCGTCGATGCGGCGATCGATCAGCCCGGCGGTCCGGTAGACGAGGCTTTCGATCGCATAGGTGCGCGCGATCATCTCGCCGATCTTGTGCTTGATGGCCCCGAAGCTTGCGATCGGCTGGCCGAACTGGCGGCGGGCGGCCGCATATCTGACCGACTCGCCGATCGCCTCCCGGGCGCCGCCGCTGCAGCCGGCGCCGAGCTTGAACCGGCCGAAGTTCAGCACGTTGAACGCGACCTTGTGGCCCTGCCCGACGATGCCGAGGACGTTGCCCGCAGGCACCCTCACGTCCTGCAGCATCACAGCCGTGGTTGACGAGCCGTGGAGGCCCATCTTGTGCTCTTCCCTGCCGCTCGTCAGGCCACCGAACGCGCGCTCGACAATGAAGGCCGTGAACTGCTCGCCGTCCACCTTGGCGAAGACGATGAAGAGGTCGGCGAATCCGCCGTTGGTAATCCACATCTTTTCGCCGTTCAGCACGAAGCTGCCGTCGGCCTGGCGCGTCGCGCGCGTTCTGGCGCCCAGCGCGTCGGAGCCGGATCCGGTTTCGCTGAGCGCGTACGCGCCGACGATTTCGCCCGAGACGAGCCGCGGCAGATAGCGCTGTTTCTGCTCCTCGGTGCCGAACAGATACAGCGGGATCACCGTCAGGTTCGCCTGGCCGCCGAGCGTCGCGCCGAACGAGGCGGCGCGCGACAGCTGATCGCTCACGATGAGCGACGACACCTTGTCCAGTCCGCTGCCGCCGTACGCGTCGGGAACGTCGACGCCCAGCAAGCCGAGCTCGCCGCAGCGCCGCAGCAGATCCCGCGCCAGCGCCCAATCCTTCTGCTCGAGCCGATCGAGCGCGGGCAGAACCTCGTTACGCACGAAGTCGGCCGAGGTCCGTGCGATCAGCCGATGCTCGTCGGTCTGCTTCTCCGGCGTGAACACCTGATCGGGATCGATCGACTCGAGGAGCCACGCTCCTCCGCGCTGCATCGGTCGGTCAGTGGAAAGCGGCATGCGACCTCATTTCGACCGGCGGGGCGTGGTCGGCGGCGGCGTGGCACCGGGCCCTTTGCACGCGTACGGTCGTCATGCGCGTTCGAACACGGCGGCCGCACCCATGCCGCCGCCCACGCACATCGACACGAGCCCGTATCGCGCGTTTCGCCTCTTCATCTCGTATACCAGCGTCGTCGTCATTCTGGCGCCGGTGCAGCCCAGCGGATGCCCGAGGGCGATGGCGCCGCCGTTGACGTTCAGCCGCCCGGGATCGATCGGCCGCTCGCGGAGACAGGCGAGAACCTGCGCGGCAAAGGCTTCGTTCAGCTCCACGAGGTCGATCTGGTCCAGCGTCAGGCCGGTCAGCTTCAGCACCTTGTCGATCGCGGGCACCGGTCCGATGCCGAACCGCTCGGGTTCGACGCCGGCGGTGGCGAACGCCACGAAGCGCGCCAGCGGCGCGATCCCGAGATCCCGCGCCCGCTCTCCCGACATGACGACGACGGCGGCGGCGCCGTCGCTCGTCTGCGAGGCATTGCCGGCCGTGACCGTGCCGTGGGCATGGAAGGCCGGCCGGAGCCTGCGCAAGGCGCCGGCCGACGTGTCCCGGCGCGGTCCTTCGTCGACGGCGAACATGAGGGTGCGAACGACCGGTGTCCGGGCCGCCACAGCCGGCCAACCGGAGCCGGCATCCCCGTCCGCGGCGTCCGCCGGCGGCGCTTCCAGCACCGTCGCCGGAATCGGCACAATCTCGTCCACGAAGCGTCCGGCATCGATCGCTGCGATCGCCCGCTCGTGACTGCGGAGCGCAAAGGCGTCCTGCGCCTCGCGCGAAATGCCGGCCTCACGCGCGTGGGTCTCTGCCACAAGCCCCGTGCTGAGATACGTATCCGGGAAGCGGTCCATCAAAGTCGGGTTTGGACTGAGCTTGTGACCGCCCATCGGCACCAGGCTCATCGATTCGGTGCCGCCGGCGACGATAGCCGACGAGAACCCGCACATGATCCGCTCCGCAGCGAACGCGATGGCCTGAAGGCCCGACGAGCAGAAGCGATTGACGGTGACCGCAGACGCGGAGACCGGGATGCCGGCGCGGAGGCTCGCGATGCGCGCGACGTTCAGCCCCTGCTCGGCTTCGGGCATGGCGCAGCCGAGGATCACGTCCTCGACCTCGGACGGATCCAGAGCCGGCGCGCGGCGCAGGGCTTCGGCGATGACGCTCGCGCCCATCTCGTCGGGTCGCGTGCCGCAAAGCGTTCCGGACGGTGCCTTTCCGACGGCCGTCCGAACGGCGGAAACGATGACGGCTTCGTGCATTGTGGTCCTCGGTACGCTCATCCTGACCAGTCGCTCAAGAGGTCTTCAATCGTGTCGCCGACCTCCAGCGTCTTGCCCTCGAACAGGTGATCCGCAGCCTCGATCACGACGAGCTCCTTGGGTTCGTGACATCGCGCGTAGAACTGTTTCATGTCCTTCAACGGGCACAGCTCGTCGCGTTCTCCCTGGATGAAGAACTTGGGTTTGGCGCTCGCCGCGACGACGCCGAAATCGTACTGGCCGAACGGTGGCGAGACGCCGATGAGCGTCGAGACGCGTGAATCGCCCGCGCCGACGGTCAACGCGATCCAGGCGCCGAACGAGAATCCGGCGGCCCACAGCGGAACGTCCGGATACCGATCGTGCATGACGCCGAGGGCGGCCCGAAAATCGTCCGCTTCGCCCACGCCGCCGGCGTACGCCCCGCCGCTCGTTCCGACTCCCCGGAAATTGAACCGCAGCACCGCGCACCCGATGCGGCCGAGCGCCTTCGCCGCCTGGTACACCACTTTGGTGTGCATCGTGCCGCCGTACTGCGGATGGGGATGGGCGAAGACGACGGCGGCCCGCGGCGCGCGGTCCCCGACACGCGGTTCATCGAGCAGCGCCTCGAGTCGGCCGGCCGGCCCCGCGATTTCACGCAGCATCGGAGGTGTCGCCGTTGGACGTGTGCAGCACGAGGCTCGTAAACGTCCGCACGAGACATGCAAACCTCAACGGCGCCGTGATCGACCCGAGGTGACCGGTCTGCTTGAGCGTGAGATGCCGCGCGCCGGGGATCAGGCGGAGATAGTCCAGCGTCCGCTCGACCGACACCACGCGGTCGAGGTCGCGTTCGCCGGTGATGATGAGGGTCGGCGCCGAGACGCGGGCGCAGTCGGAGACGATATCGGTGCTCGCGAGGAGCGCGGCCCGCGCCGCCATGCGGGCGGGCGACAAGCGTGCGGCGACCAATGCGGCCAACTGCCGCCGCACGAAGCGACCCCGCGTCCGCCAATCGGGCAGCGCGGCCGCGATCTCGCGCGCCAGCCTGAACGGCGACTCGAGCAGGAACACAGGGCCGAACAGCCGCGGAAGCGTCGAGTAGACACGGTGTCTGGGCCGCAAACGCCATTCCGGTCCGGGCGTCGACACCAGGACCAGCGCGCTCGTGCGATCGGGGCAGGTGGCGGCGAAGCGAATCGCCGCGAGACCGCCGAACGACACTCCGCAGACCACCGCGCGGTCGACCGCCGCGGCATCGAGCGTCGCGAGCACCTGTCGGGCGTCGTTGTCGAACCCCAAAGCGGGATCCAGGCGGAACCTGCATTCCGGCTCGCCGGAAAGCGGAAACGTCAGCACGCGAAACGACGTGACCAGCGCATCAATCGCCGGCTGCAGGTATTCCCAGCGCCCCTGTATGCCGGGAATCAGCACGATCGGCGTACCGGTCCCGACATCGATGAACCTCTTCACGCTGGTGCTGCTCACCGTGTTCACTCCGGCCCTCTCCCGTCCCGTCAGTTCCTGAGCGGCTTGCCCGTTCTCAAGGTGTGCCGAATCCGCTCCAGCGTCTTCCGCTGGCCGCAGAGCTGGAGGAACGCTTCGCGTTCGAGGTCCAGCACGTGTTGTTCGCTCACCATCGTCTGATGAGGCAGAGACCCACCGGACAGCACGCGCGCCAGAGCCCGGCCGACCGCGGCGTCGTGATCGGAAATGCGGTCGGCCCGTCGCGCGAGGTGCACGCCCAGCTCGAGCGCGGCACGAAGGCTGTCGCCTCCGGCCAGGATGCCGGCGGCGGGCAACGGCTTGCGATAGCCCTGGCACACCCGTTCGAGCGCGCGCGCTTTGGCGTCCGCGAGCAGGCGATCCCGGTTCATCGTCACGCCGTCGACCGCCCGGAGGTATCCGAGCCGTCGTGCATCGCCCGCGCTGGTCGACACCTTCGCGGAGCCGATCGCCTCGAAGACGCCCTGTACCGACGGGAGCAGATCGATCCGAGGGTCTGGCCGCAGGCCACCGACCGCCCGCGCGAGCATCTCCTTGGTGCCGCCGCCCGCCGGGATCAGGCCGACGCTCGTTTCGACGAGCCCGATGTAGGCCTCGGCCGCCGCCTGGGCGCGATCGCAGTGGAGCACGATCTCGCAGGCGCCGCCGAGCGTCAGACCGGCCGGGCACGCGACGACAGGCACGTCGGCATAGCGAAGCGCCTCGGTCGCGCGCTGGAACGCGCGGACCATCAGATCGATCTCGTCCCAGTTGCCTTCCTGCGCCTCGAGCAGCAGCAACAGCAGGTTGGCACCCGCCGAGAAGTTCGGCGCGTCGTTGCCGACGACCAGCGCCCGGAAGTTGGTGGTGGCCTCCTCGAGGCCGGCATGAATCATCTGAATCGTGTCGACGCCGATCGCGTTCATCTTCGAGTGGAACTCAACCGCGAGGACACCGTCTCCGAGATCCAGCAGGCTCGCCCCTGCAGCTCGCCGGACGATCCGCTGGCGCTCGCGCGCGGATCGCAGCAGCTGCACGTCGGGGGAGGAGGGCGGGACCGCGCCGTCGCGGAAGCGGTCGCGCCCCGCCCGCACGATGTCGGCGACCGGCGCCGGCGGCGCCTGTATCCCGCATGCATCGAGCACGTCGCGAATGCCGATCGCATCCCATGTCTCGAACGGTCCCAGCTCCCAGCCAAAACCCCACTGCATCGCCCGGTCGACGTCGTCGATTGAAGAGGCGATTGCCGGCGCGACCCGCGCGGCGTACAACAGCGTGGCGCCGAGTGTCCGGCGGAGAAAGCCGCCGACCGTGTCCTGGCCGAGGAAGAGCGTCCTGACGCGGAGACCGACGTCCTCAACCTCGCGGCCGGCGTCGAGCGACGGCAGCCGCGGCGGCCTCCGTTCGCGGTACGACATCGCCACCGGGTCGAGCGTTCGGATCTCGGACCCGTCCCTCGCGTAGAAGCCGCGGCCGGACTTCTCGCCTGTCCATCCCTTTGCGATCAGCCGGTCGACCAGGGGGGGCACATCAAATGCCTCCGGCTCCTCGTCGGCGGGCAGCCGGGCGGCCAGGTTACGGGCGACGCGCGCAAGGAGATCGATCCCTGCGAGAATCGGCCGTCCGGAGCGAGGCGCTCCTGGGCCGGCCGAGCGCGGGACCGGTCATCGCATCGATCTCCTCGATGGTGAACGCGCCGCTCTCGAGCTCTCGGAGGACCTGCAGGACGGCGAACAGCCCGATTCGGTTGGCGATGAAACCGGGCGTGTCCTTCGCCAGCACCACGCCCTTCCCGAGCCGCCGGTCCGCGAAGGCCACCACCCGATCGCGCACCGCCGGGTCGGTGTCCGAGGTCGCGATCACTTCGACAAGGTGCAGGTACCGTGGAGGATTGAAGAAATGCGTGCCCAGAAAATGCCGTCGAAAATCGTCACTCCGGCCGTCGGCAATCGACGCGATGGGAATGCCCGACGTGTTGGAGCTGACGATGGTCCCCTTGGATCGCACGCTGTCGACGCGCTCGAAGAGCGTGCGCTTGGCGTCGAGCTGCTCGACGACGGCTTCCACAATCCAATCGGCATCCGCAACGCGCGGCAGATCGCGATCGAGCCCGCCGGTGACGATGCGGCGCAGCGAATCCGCCGTGAAGAACGGATCGGGCCTGGCCGCCCGCGCGCGCTTCAGGCCTTCGCGCGCGACCTCCTCGGCAACATCCAGCAGCACGACATCCACGCCGGCGTTCGCATAGTGCGCGGCAATCTGCGCGCCCATCGTGCCGGCGCCGAGCACCGCCACCGACCGGACTGGTGTCACCCTTCTACTCTAGTGGATGTCGCTACGGCTCGAACGTGTAGAGCCCCGGCGTGGTGAGCAGACTGCCGCGGTGATCGAAGAAGAAGCTGGCTGGAGAGGTGATTCCGGCGCCCCGGAATTGCACGACCCGGATCTTGTCGCCGTCTCCGTCGAACACATAGGTGTAAGGCACGACAAAGCTGATCCACAGGTGCCCCGCCCGATCCACCGCCGCGGCGCGAATCGTCGGGGTGACGACCGGCAACTCGCCGTCCGCCGTCTGGCGTCGCGGCCAGATGCTGGGCAGCGAGGCGACGACCTCGTCGATCTCGCGGCCCTGGATGCGGCGTTCGAACAGCAGCTTGCCTTTCGCGTCGTACTTCCGGAACATCGGCTCGCCGGTTTGAAACACGAAGAAGAAGCCGCCGGTGGGGTCGATGAGCGGCAGCCCCGTGTTCAGCGCGAGGTGCAAATCACGGTCGTCTTCATGTCCCGTCGGCCGCAGCGGTCCGATCAGCCGGTTCACGGCACCCGACAACGTGTATTCGCTGATCAGCCCGCCCTGATCGGGCTGCGACATCAGGATGGCCGTGCCGGTGTACTGCAGCGACCCGATCCCGCCGATCACCATGTTGTTCAGCATCACTCGCGGGCGAATCCGGCCCGGGATCAGGAACCCGCCGATGCGGAAGCCCACGGGCGTGAAGATCTGAATGCGCTCCCGGTTGTTGGGCGCGTCAGCGACAACGAAGGTGCCATCGGGTGCCACCGAGAAGGCCGTCGGATCGATGATGCGGCCCGGCTCGGCGCCGATCTCCACGATCCGCCAGACGCTCGTCTGCGACGGATCGAGGCCGTACACGGTATGGCCGCGCCGGTCGAACACGAATGCCTGGCCCGAGGCGGCCTCCTGGAATCCGGCGGGATCTCTGAACCGACCGGCGATGTCGGGCGGCACGGCTCTGGTGGATTGCAGGATTTCAGGCGTGAGCGCGCGCGCGACCGCCGCACCGGCGACGACCCCGGCAAGCAGCAGCAAGACGCGGAGACTCCTCACGACCGGCCGCGCGGGCACCCTGTCCCGGTCCACCGTGCCTCCGTGCCGGAGAGCCGCAAGGCCGCAAGTCGTTCAGTAACGTGCGGTCTCGAGAATCGCCTCGAGGACGTCCGAGCTCTGGGGCAGAATCGCGTCCTCGAGGGTCGGGTTGTACGCGATCGGCGTGTCGAGCGCTCCAACGCGCCTGACCGGCGCGTCGAGGAATCCGAACAGCTCGCCGGCCACGCGCGCGGCGATCTCCGCGCCGAATCCGCACGTCAGCTGATCCTCGTGGGCGACGACGATTCGGCTGGTCTGCTTGACGCGAGCGGCGATCGCGTCCCAGTCGTAGGGAGCGATCGTGCGCAGGTCGAGAAGGGCGACGCTGACGCCCTGTTTTTCCGCCTGGTGCGCCGCAACGATCGATCGGTACACCAGCGCCCCCCAGGTGACGACCAGCACGTCGGTGCCGTCCTGGACGAGATGGGCCTTCCCGAACGGAATCATGAAGTCGCGGCCCGGGTACTCGGCCTTGTTGTACGTCTGGCGGTACAGGTGCTTGTGCTCGAGGAACAGCACCGGATCGTCGCAGCGAATCGCGGTACGCAGGAGCCCGGCGGCGTCGCGTGCAGTGGAAGGAAAGGCAATCCGGACGCCCGGACAGTGGGCGAAGATGCTCTCGCCGGACTGGCTGTGGTACGGGCCGCCTCCGCGGAGGTATCCGCCAATCGGGACGCGGATGACGAGGGGGCACGAGAAGGCATTCCCGGATCGATACCGGAGCATCGTCATCTCGTCGCGGATCTGCATCATGGCCGGCCAGATGTAGTCGAAGAACTGGATCTCCACGACCGGCTTCAGGCCGCGCACCGCGATGCCGATGGCCCGCCCGACGATGCCGGCTTCGGCGAGCGCGGCGTTGAAGACACGATCGTCGCCGTAGAGGCGCTGCAGGCCGTGGGTGAGCTTGAACACGCCCCCTTTCCCCGGGACGACGCCGAGCGCATCGTGGCGGCTGGCATCGGCGACGTCCTCGCCGAACACGACGAGCCGCGGATCGCGGGCCATCTCGTCCTTGAGCGTGCGGTTGATCACGCCGACCATCGTCTCGGCCCTGCCGTCGGGCTGTTCGCGCGTGTCGAACGCCGCGGACGTCGGGTCGACGTCCGGCGAACAGACCCAGAGCGCCGCCGTGTCCTTGTCCGGCTGCGGCGCATGGAGTGCCTCGAGGGCGGCCGCATTGACTTCGCGATCGACGTCCTCGTCGATCGCGGCCAGGTCCGCAGGCGTCGCGAGGCCCTCGCGTGCGAGGAAGGCGGCGAAGGTGGGAATGGGATCGCGGCGTCTTTCCGCCTCGCGCTCCGCCGGCGTCTTGTACAGCTTCTCGTCGTCGGACAGCGAGTGGGAGTACGGGCGGATGCAGTGGGCGTGCACGAAGGCGGGCCCCTTGCGCGCGCGCACGTGCGCGACGCTGGCGCGCATCACGCGCCAGCTCGCGAGGAAGTCGGTCCCGTCCACCGAATCGACCAGCAGACCGGGAAACGATCGGACGAGGCGCGAGATGTCGCCCCCAGGCGTCTGGAATTCGACGGGGACCGAGATGGCGTAGCCGTTGTCCTCGACCAGGAACAGCACCGGGAGCTGGCGCAGGCACGTCCAGCTGAGCGCCTCCCAGAATTCGCCCTGGCTCGTTGCGCCGTCGCCGAGCGACGTGAACATCACCTCGTCCTCGTGAGCCTGCCGGGCGCGATCGGGGATTTCGTGAACGTGCGCGTAGATCAGGCTCGCGTCGCCGGCGCCCACGGCGTGCAGCACCTGCGTCCCCGTGGGACTGGAGCCCGAGACGATGTGAAGCGGCCGGCTGCCCCAGTGCGACGGCATCTGGCGGCCCGCGGAGCTGGGATCGCGGCTGCTGCCGACGGCCGACAGCAGCATGTCGAGCGGTGTCATGCCGAGTTGCAGGCAGAGCGCGCGGTCGCGGTAGTAGGGGAAGAACCAGTCGTAGCCCGCCCTGAGGGCCAGACCGGCAGCCACCTGGATGGCTTCGTGGCCGGCGCCGCTGATCTGGAAGAAGATCCGGCTCTGGTGCTTGAGCTGAATCTCCTTGTCGTCGAGCCTGCGCGACGTCACCATCGTGCGATAGACGCCGAGCAGCGCGTCGCGATCGAGTCCCTCGAAGGTCGCGTCCGGCCGCGACAGCGTCTGCGCGGACGCCGCGCTCCCGTTGATGACAGCCGATCTCATCCCGGAAAAATTATACATCCGGCCCTTTCCCCGCCGCCGATGCCGGGCGCGCGCAGGACGGCCGCCGGCCGGGAGGGCGCGGCTCGATGGTGTATTCTCGTGCAGTCATGAACAGTCGGACGGTTCGACTGCACCGGTGGGACGAAATCGCGCTCGAAAAGGTCACCGAGATGGTGTCGCGGAAGCTCGTGACGGGCGAGCGCGAGATGCTCGCGCAGGTGTACCTGAAGCGCGGATGCCTGGTGCCGCTGCACTCCCATCCCAGCGAGCAGATGACCTACGTGCTGCAGGGCGCCCTCAGGTTCGTCGTCGCCGGCGAGGAGATCACCGTCCGCGAAGGCGAAGTGCTGCACATTCCGTCGTCGGTCGAACACCAGGCCGAGGCCCTCGAGGATACGTTCGAGCTCGACGTGTTCAGCCCGATCCGCCAGGACTGGCTCGATCACTGCGACGACTACTTCTGGCGGTAACGAGGAAAGGACACGTCCATGGCTTCGGTGGTCATCCTGGTGCTCGTCGGCCTGCTCGTGGTGTGGATGGTGCTCGGGTACAACCGGCTGATCGGGCTGCGCAACCAGGTCGCGAACGGGTGGAAGCAGATCGACGTGCAGTTGAAGCGCCGCCACGATCTCATTCCCAATCTCGTCAACGCCGTCCGGGGCTCGATGGATTTCGAGCGGGACACGCTCACGAGCGTCATGGACGCACGCGCGAAGGCGCTGACGGCCACCGGTCCGGTGGACGCCGCGCAGAAGGAGGGACAGCTGTCGGCCGCGCTCGGCCGGCTGTTCGCGCTGGCCGAGAACTACCCGACGCTGAAGTCGAACGACAACGTCAAGATGCTCCAGGAGGAACTGACCTCCACCGAGAACAAGATCGGGTTCGCGCGGCAGTTCTACAACGACGTTGCGACGAAGTTCAACATCGCGCAGCAGGTGTTTCCCGCCAACCTCGTCGCCGCATCGCTCGGGTTCGCGCCGGCCGAGCTGTTCGAGATCACCGACGCCGGCGATCGCGAGGTGCCGGTGGTCGACCTGTCGCGGAAGTGAACCACGACGATCACGAGGATCGCGGAGCAGGAGAGATCCCCGTGCGGGCGTTCGCGCGCCCGGTGGTCCGGGCGGTTCGATGAACCTCTACGAACAGCAGGCGAGGAACCGGCGACGGACCTGGATCATCGTCCTGACATTCGTGGCGTTCCTGCTCGTGCTCGGCGCCGGCTTCGATGCGTTCTACCTGGGGAGCGGCGTCGGTACGGTGCCGATCGGGTCGATGGCGGCGCTCGGCGTCGGGTCGGTGTCGGCGCTGGTCAGCTACTTCTCCGGCGACCGCGCAGTCCTGCTGGCGACCGGTGCGCGGCCGCTCGCCGAGGTCGCCGCCGCGGCGACCGAGGAGGATCGGTTCAAGCTCCGGCAGCTCGACAACGTGGTGGAGGAGATGGCCGTCGCGGCCGGGCTGCCGAAGCCGCCAGTCTACGTCGTGCCGGATCCCGACCCGAACGCGTTCGCGACCGGTCGCGATCCCGCGCACGCCTCCCTGGCGGTGACGCGCGGTCTGCTCGACGCCCTCGACCGCGAAGAACTGCAGGGCGTGGTCGCCCACGAGATGAGCCACATTCGCAACCTGGACGTGCGGGTGCTGACGCTCGTCGCGGCGCTCGTCGGTGGCGTCGCGCTGCTGTCGGACTGGGCGAGGCGCGGCATGATGTGGGGCCGCCTTCCCCGCCGGCGCGATGACGACCGGCGAGGCGGAGGCGGCATCGCCGGCGTCGTCCTGTTCGTGCTGTGGATTGCGGCGATCATCATCGCGCCGTTCCTGGCGCAGGCGCTGGCGATGATGGTGTCGCGGCAGCGCGAATTCCTCGCCGACGCGTCAGGCGCGGAGCTGACGAGAAATCCGCTGGGGCTCGCGCACGCCCTCGAGAAGATCGACGCGGCCGTCGAGCCGACCCGCGCGATCAACCGCGGCAGCGCGCATCTGTGCATCGCCGACCCGCTCGGCCGGCGCGTCAACCTGCGGGACGGATTCTGGGGCAATCTCCTGGCCTCGCATCCCCCGATGGCGTCGCGGATCGCGGCGCTGCGCGCGATGGCCTTCGCGCCGGAAAGGAGTCGGTGATGACGGGCGATCGGCAGGCGACCGGCCTCGCCGTGATCCGGATCGCGATCGGCGTGTTTCTGGTCGGCCAGGCGATCGCGAAGACCCGCTGGCTGCTGGACGGCTCGATTCTGACCCGTCAGCTGGCAGGGTGGCTGCACGCCTCGCCGCCCGGGTCGCTCCTGCAGTCGTATCTGGCCACCGTCGCCGTCCCGGGAGCGGCCGTGTTCGCACGGCTGACGCCGCTCGCGCAGCTGGCCTGCGGCGTCGCGCTCGTCGTGGGTTTCGGGACCCGGGTGGCGGCGCTCGTCGCGTTCCTGATGGCGCTGAACTACGAGTTCGTCAGCGGCGGGCTGCTGCACTGGCGCGTGGTCGGCGCGCTGCCGGTGCTCGGTTCTACGCTGGGGCTGGCTGTGGGCGCGGTGCGGCTGCCGTGGAGCATTCGCCTCTGAGCACGAACGCGTGCCACACCAGCGTCGCGCAGTTGGCGACGGCGAGCACGACCGACAGGTCGATGACCGTGAGCGTCCGCGGCACCGCCCATCCCTCGATGTACCTCGCTGATCCCGTAGAACAGGTTCAGGTTGACCGCGAAGATCGCGCTGAGCGTCCACATCACGGGCCGCAGCCGCGGGCGGACGGCCGCCGCGACGAGCAGAAGGGGCACGGCCGCGAACAGATGATTCTCGTGCACCTGCGCGGCGAGCGTGGCATAGGCGTGAACGAGGAAGGCGCCGACGGCGACGATGAGGAACCGGTCCGCCGCGCGCCGGGCCGTCCAGAGCGCCCACGCCATGGCCGCGAGCGTCAGCACCGATCCGACGATCCGCGGATTCGGATAGCCGATTTCGATGGTGCGTGAGATCGCCAGAATCCTAGTCGGCATCGTGAAGGCTCGCCACGCGCCGAGGTCTGCCATCGAGTACCAGGCGCGCAGCCAGTAGCCGACGAGCCACCAGAGATTCGGCGCGTTGCCCGACAGCATGTCGTGGCGCGTCAGCGATTCGAGCGCGGCGCGAAGGTTCCCCAGCGCGCCAGCCTTCGCGACCGGCGCCACGACCGAACCCAGCGCGGCGACGGCGCCCGCGGCTGCGACGGCGAATCGGCGGGGACGGCCGCCGGCAGGCCCGCCGTTCCACACCGCGAGGGCCAGGGCGGGCGCGGCCACGAGCGCCTGAGCCTTGGTTGCCACCGCACAGCCGAACAACAGTCCCGCGGCCAGCAGCCATCCGCCCGAGGCCGCCAGCAACGACGCCACGAGCGGGAGCACGAACAGCGGATCGAGATAGCACAGGATCCCGGCATCGAAGAGCGGCGCCGGGTTCAGCCAGTACGCGACCACCGACCACCGTGCGGCGGCGATCCCCGCGCGAGCGCCGACGATCCGGTAGGCGAGAACGAGAAAGCCGGTTTCGAACGCCAGCAGCAGGATCTTGATCGCGGCGACGAGCGCTTCATCGTCGGGAAAGGAGGGGCGGAGGAGGCGATACACGCGACCGGCTCCCGCCAGCTCGTACAACGTGAGCGGCGGGTAGTCGACCGTCGTGTCGGCGCCGTGGAACAGCAGCACGCGGCGTTCGGGCGGCGAGCCGCCGACGCCGTACAGCCGCGCGGGCGAATGCCGCGCGGCGTTGTACATCCAGATCTTCCAGACCGCGACGTCGCGCGTGCCCGGGAGTGTCAGCGTCGCCGCACGGATCGCGGCGCCGACGACCAGCGCGGCGGTGAACTGTCTGCGATTCACGATCTACCGATTCGCCAACCGTGCGGTTCCTTCGGGACGATTCGGCTGTGAGTTGTCGGTCGTGAGGGTCAGTGCACCCGCCGATCCCAATCGTTCGCGCGGCCGCCTGAGTAGACGTCGAACTTCTTCCTGACGCGGTTTATCTTCCACTTGAGATACCGGTACTTCAGCTCAGCCAGCGGGTCGATGCGGCGGCCTTTCAGATACACGTAGCCGACCAGCAGGCCGCCCAGGTGCGTTGCGTTGGCGACACCGCCGTTCGCGCCCGCGATCGACGAGTAGAACGCGATCAGCCCCATCACGGCCACGAAGATCTTGGCCGGCACCGCGAGCACGAAGTACAGATAGATCGGGCGGTTGGGGAAGTACAGGCCGTAGGCGAGAAGCAGCCCGTAGATCGCCCCCGATGCGCCGATGACGTTCGCAAAATAGATCTGTCGCGAGACGTCGAGCGGCAGCAGGGCGAAGACAACCGTCAACAGCGCAGCGCCAACGCCGGTGACGAAGTAGAACTTCAGGAAGTAGCGCGTGCCCCACATCTGTTCGAGCTCGGTCCCGAACATCCAGAGCGCCACCATGTTGAACAGAATGTGCAGCACGCCGCCGTGCAGGAACATGTAGGTGGCGAGCTGCCAGATCCAGCCCGACCGCACGACGTCGCGCGGATGGAGTCCGAGCACGCTCTCGATCGGCACCAACAGCTGCAGGAAGAACAGCGCGACGTTGGCGCCGATGAGCGCCTTCAGCGCGGGCGAGAGGGGGCCGGGCCCGAACGAGAAGGAGGAAACAGAACGCGAAGAATAGCGGCGCATGGCTCGCGGTAGCCCCGAATCGTACCACATCGGGGCGAGCAACTCTGAACCGGCGGCAGCAACATCGGTACCGCGGCGATCACCCTTTCAGCTTCTTCTGCACCAGCTCGTTGACGGCCTTGCCGTCGACGGTCTGGCCGGCGAGCCTGACCATCGCCGCCTTCATCACGCGACCGATATCCTTCGGCGAGGTCGCTCCAGTCTCGGCAATCGCGTCCGAAACGGCGCGGTCGACGGCGGCGGCGTCGGCGGCCGGCGGCAGATAGGATTCGAGGACGGTGATCTCGGCGGTTTCCTTGTCGACCAGATCCTGACGGCCGGCTCTGGCGAACTGCTCGATTGAATCCCTGCGCTGCTTGACCAGCGAGCCGACGACCTGGCGCGCTTCGGTGTCGTCGAGCGTCCGGCCCTTCTCGACCTCGCGATTCACCATCGCGGCCTTGAGCATCCTCAACGCGCTCAAACGGGCGGGGAGCTGCCTGCGCATGGCATCGGTGATTGCGGCCTGCACGTCTTCCATCAGCGACATGCGCGGGATCCAGACGGGCTGGGCTACCCCTGCGGCGTCGGCGCAGGGATCGGCAGTTGGACCGGGGGCTGCGCCGGCGCCGGCACGACCATGCCGGGAATCGCTACACCGTTGGGCGACGGCGCAGTTGGCGCGCCAGGGAACGATGCGGCGGGCGGCAGGACGGGAGCGCTCGGTGGCTGCCCCGGTGCGGCCGCTCCGAATCCTCCGACGCCGATCGGCGCTCCGGCCGGCGGACCGGTCTGCGGCGGCGAGAACACGAAGACCGGATTGCGGGCGCCGGGTCCGCCCGGAAGCGGGCTCCCGGCTTCCTGATTGCCCGGCGGCGGCACGTAGCTCGGTTGCGGCGGTATGTAGGTGGGCTGCGGGAAGGTCGGCGCGCTCGCCGGTGTCGGTGCGGCGAGGGGCGGCGCCGCGCTGGCGGCGAGCGTCGGCATCACGATGATCCGATCGAAGACGGACGTTCCCGGGCCGGCATCGCGCGCGCGGGGCGCCGCCAGGTAGCCGCTGACCGCCCGCAGCAGGATCTTCAGCGCCGTTTCTTCGGGCACGTCGCGAAGCTCGATGGTCAGCGGCGGGCCCGGAATGCGCTCGACGTTGACGATGCGCGTCTGGCCGACGCGGCCCCATTCCATCATGATCTGGCGCAGCGTCGCGCCGCTGGCGACAATCGTCACGCGGCCGTTCCGCATGGAGAGCTGGACGTCGGCGGACGCGGGTCGGGCGGCCGCGACGGCGAGGGCGGCGATCACGACGACGAGCGCAGGTTTGGGGGCCATTCGAGGAGTATACGTGCCGGTGCCGGCCGTCTCAAGGGGTCGGCCGGCGGTCACTTCTTCCGGAAATACTCGATCACGTTCAGGAGAATATCGTCGAGCGTGTATTTCGGCGCATAGCCGATCAGTCCCACGACCTTGCTGAGGTCGGGGAGGCGGCGCGGCATGTCCTCGAATCCCGACTCGTACGCCTGCTCGTAGGGAATGAACCGGATCGTGGACTGCGAGCCGCTCAGCTCGCGCACGCGCTGGGCCAGGTCGCCGATGGAGACTTCCTGGCTGGTGCCGATGTTGATCACCTGTCCGATCGCGCGCGGCTCGGCGACGAGCTTGATCAGCGCGCCGACGACGTCGGTGACGTGCGTGAAGGCGCGCGATTGCCGTCCGTCCCCGAATACGGTAATCGGCTCGCCGGCCAGCGCCTGCCGCACGAAGTTGGGGATGACCATGCCGTACTGGCCGGTCTGGCGGGGGCCGACGGTGTTGAAGAAGCGCACGATGATGACCGGCAGCTTGCGCTCCTTCCAGTACGCGAGCGCGAGGAACTCGTCGATCGCCTTGCTGCACGCGTAGGCCCACCGGTGCTTCGGCGTCGGCCCCAGGACCAGATCCGAATCCTCGCGAAACGGCACGTCGTCGCTCTTGCCGTACACCTCGGAGGTGGAGGCGATGACGACGAGCTTCTTCTTCTTGTTCGCGTGCTTGAGGACGACCTCGGTGCCGTGCACGTTGGTCTCGATCGTGTGAACCGGCTGCTCGACGATCAGTTTGACGCCCACGGCGGCGGCGAAATGGAAGACCACGTCGCTGCGATCGATCAGCTCGGCGAGCAGCGGTTCGTTTTCCACCGTGTCGATGAAGTACTCGAAGAGAGGCCGTCCCTTGAGGTGCGCGATGTTATCGATGGAGCCGGTGGACAGGTTGTCGAGGATCAGCACCTGGTGGCCCGCATCGAGGAGCGCCTCGCACAGGTGGGAGCCGATGAACCCTGCGCCGCCGGTAATCAACGCTCGCACGAATCGGGTCCTTTCCGGAGGGCGTCTGCGACGGCTGCGACCGCAGCGGTCGTCATCCCGGGGTGAAGCGGCAGCGACAGGATGTCGCCGCAGGTCCGTTCGGCGACCGGGCAGCCCGCCGGATCGAAGGCGGCGAACGCCGCCTGCCGCGGGAGGGGAATGGGATAGTGCACCAGCGTTTCGATGCCGTCGGCGGCCAGTTGCGATTGCAACCTCTCCCGGTTCCGCGAGCGGACGACGAACAGATGGTACACGTGGCCGGCGTCGCACTCCACGGGCGGTTCGATCGCGCTGCCGGCGAGCGCCGTGCGGTAGGCGCCGGCGAGCGCGCGCCGCTCGGCGGTCCACGACTCGAGTCGCGGCAGCCGCGCCGAGAGGATGGCGGCCTGCAGCTCGTCCAGCCGCGAATTGCAGCCGAGCTCCTCGTGATGATAGCGGTCGGTCTGGCCGCCGTTGCGGAGCCGCGCCACGCGCCCGGCGAGCGCGCGGTCGTTGGTGACGATGGCGCCGGCGTCTCCGAGGGCGCCCAGATTCTTCGTCGGATAGAAGCTGAACGCGCCAGCCGCGCCGAAGGTGCCGACCGGCCGTCCCGCCGAGGTCGCCAGGTGCGCCTGACAGCAGTCCTCGACGATGGCCAGTCCGTGCTTCGATGCGATGCGCGCGATCGCCGCCATGTCGGCCGCCTGGCCGTACAGGTGCACCGGCAGCAGGGCCCGCGTGCGCGGGCCGACGGCGGCTTCGATGCACGCCGGATCGATCGTGAAGCGCACGGGATCGATGTCGGCGAACACCGGGCGCGCGCCGGCGAGCGCGATGGCCAGCGCCGTGTAGGCCGCCGAAAGCGGCGTCGTGATGACCTCGTCGCCGGGGCCGATGCCGAGTGCCCGCAGAATCAGCGTCAGGCCGTCGGTGCCCGATCCGACGCCGACGGCATGGCGCGCGCCCATGGCCGCGGCGAAGGCGGCCTCGAAGCGTTCGACCTCCGGCCCCAGCACGAACCAGCCGCGCGCGATCACCCGGTCGATGGCGGCGCGCACGGCGGCGGCGTCCTCGCCCGGCGCGAGCGTCAGAAAGGGCACGCGCGCGGCGTTGGGGGTCACGCCGGTCCCCCGGCGCGATCGACGTAGTGATCGAAGTGCTGGCGGTAGAACGCCACCGTGCGCTCGAGTCCCTCGCGCAGCGGCACGGTCGGGGTCCAGCCGGTGGTGCGGGCGAACTTGGACGAATCGGCGTAGAAGCTCCCGATGTCGATCGTCTTCTTCTGGGGTGGCCAGGGCACGTACGCCACGCGGCCGCTCCCGGCGACGTCGAGGAGGAGCGAGGTCAGCGCGCGATGACTGTGCGGCCGGTCGCCGCCGACGTTGAACACGTCGCCGTTGCACGCGTCGCTCGCCCCCGCCCGCAGGAAGGCGTCGGCGGCGTCGTCGACGTAGACCAAGTCGCGCAGCTGCGAACCGTCGCCGTAGATCTGAATCGTTCGATCCTCGATGGCGAGGCGGATGAACCAGCCGATGAATCCCTGGCGGTCGTGCTTGATCAGCTGGCGCGGACCGTACACGTTGGTCAGGCGGAGGGAGCAGGCCCGGACGCCGAAGACGTTGTTGTACACCAGGTGGTAGTTCTCGCCGGCGGCCTTGTTGATCCCGTTGACGTCGGTGGGCCGCACGAGGTGCGATTCGTCGACCGGCAGGGAGTCGGGCCGTCCGTACACCTGGCGCGTGCCCGCGAACACCACCTTGACTTCCGGGTTGTAATTGCGGCACGCCTCGAGCACGGTCAGCTGGCTTCGGCAGTTGATCTCGAGGTCGCTGTACGGATCGCGCATGCTGTCGATGTGACTCACCTGGCCCGCCAGGTTGAAGATGACGTCACGATCGCGTACCAGGTAGTTCATCGTGTTCTGCTGCCGGATGTCGGCGATGTTGACCGTCAGGCACTCCGCGATGCCGTCGATGTTGAACAGGTTGCCGCCGTAATCCGGGATGAGCGAATCGATGAGGAGCACCTTGGCGCCGAGCTCGACGAGGTGCCGTGCCAGATTGCTGCCGATGAACCCCAGGCCGCCGGTGATCATGACGCGGCGGCCGCGGTAGAACGCGCGATGATCGGTCACGGGCGCGGCGGACGGGGATAGACGCGATTGGCCGGATCGGCGGCGCGCTTGGCCAGCGGCAGGACGTCGGATCGCAGGTGTTCCCGGCGCACGACGAGGGTGAACCAGAGGGCGAGCAGGTCGCGGCCGGTGCGGAGCAGACGCCGATAGTTGAAGAACTGCGACCGGCCGTGGGTGCGGTGGAAATGGTGCACCGGCACCTCGACGATCCGGAATCCGGCGTCCTGGATCTTCTTCATCATCTCGACGCAGATGATCCCGCTCGTCTTCACGAGATCGATGCGATCGAAGATGGACCGCCGCATCAAGCGAAAGTCGCAATCGACGTCCCGCAGGCGGATGCCGAACAGCAGGCTCACGATGTGGTGGTAGACGCGGCCGATGAGGATGCGGTGGAACGGATCCGATCGGCTGATCTTGTAGCCGTTCACCACGTCGGTCCCCGGCGACATGCTCGCCCAGAGGAGCGACAGCTCCGCCGGGTCGTACTGCGCGTCGCCGTCGGTATAGAAGATCAGCTCTTTGGTCGCCGATCCAAACCCGGTCCGCAGGGCCGCGCCGTAGTCCCGGTTGATCGGATGGTGAACGGCGCGCACCTGCGGATACGTGCGCGCCAGCTCGTCGGCGATCTCGGCGGTACCGTCGCCGCTGCCATCGTCCACGATGATGATTTCGAAGTCGGCCGTCAGCTCCGATGCGGCCTTGACCGTACGGATCACCATGCTCGCGATGGTCCCGCTGTCGTTGTACGCGGGGAAGAACACACTGAGTCCCGGCGGAATCCGGGAGGCCGCAGCTGTCATCGGTAGAGGCTAGACGTTAGCATGAAAGCCGCGTGGGTGGCTCGGCCTAGTCGCTCGAGCCACGCCGCGGCGCCCCGATGAGCCGCCACGGCATCAGCGCCGATTCGAGCAGGACCGCCGAGGACAGCTTGGACTCGCCGTGCCGCCGTTCGACGAAGGTGATCGGCACCTCGCAGATTCGCGCGCCCCGGCGTGCCGCCATGAAGAGCGTTTCGACGAGAAACGAATAGCCGTCCGACTCGACGCGTTCGAGCGGCAGGCGCGCGAGCGCGGCGCGGCGCCAGCACCGGTAGCCGCTGGTGCAATCGCGCGCGCCGAGGTGCGTGACGGTGCGGACGTACAGGTTGGCGAACCGGCTGAGAATCCGGCGCCGCAACGGCCAGTTGCGGATCGCCCCGTGCTTCACGTACCGCGACCCGATCACCAGGTCGCCCTCCGCGGCAGCGGCGATGAGCGAGGGGAGCTGCGCCGGATCGTGCGACAGATCCGCGTCCATCTGACACACGAGGTCTGCGGACCCGGCGAGCGCCGCACGGAACCCGTCGATGTACGACCGGCCGAGGCCGCGCCGCCCGGTCCGGTGCAGCACCTCGATGCGACCCGGGTACTCCTGCGCGAGCCGGTCGGCGAGATCCCCGGTGCCGTCGGGCGACTGATCGTCGACGATGAGCAGGCGGACCTTGGCGTGGCGCATGAGCCCCGCGGTGACGATCGGCAAATTGTCGCGTTCGTTGTAGGTGGGCACCATCACCAGCGTCTCGGGCGGCATCATCGCGGGCGCCCCTCGAAACGCAGCGCCGCAATCTGTTCCGATACCAGGCCCACGAGCAGGACGACGACGCTCGTTACGACCAGGAGCACCGAGGAATTCGTCACGTGCGACTGCGTCATGATAGTCCAGACCGCGTACAGGGCGCCGACCAGGAACGACGCTGCGCTGACCGGCAGGAAGATCTTCAGCGGACTGAAGATCGTGATCATCTTCAGGAGGATCAGCAGGAATCGCGCGCCGTCGGGGACGGGGTGAATCTTGGATCGGCCCTGACGCGTCGCGGCCTCGACCGGCTCGAAGCGGACGCTGTAGCCCGCCTTCAGGAACGCCAGCGTCGTCGTCGTCGGCGTCGAGAAGCCGTTCGGCAGCAGGTGCAGGAATTCGACGAGGCATTCGCGCCTGGCCGCGCGGAATCCCGACGTGAGATCCGGAATGGGGCGCCCGGCCAGATAACCGGCGATGAGGTTGAGCGTCCGATTGCCGATGCGCCGCGCCAGGGTGGCCTGCGACGCGCTCGAACGGGCCCCCACCACCAGGTCGTAGTCGTCAAGGTGCGAGACCAGCCGCTGCGCATCGCCGGGACGATGCTGGCCGTCGGCGTCCAGGATCAGGACGTTCCGCCCGGAGGCGTGGCGAATGCCGGTCTTCACGGCCGCGCCGTTGCCCTTGTTGTAGGGATGGCGAATCACCTGCGCGCCCGCCTCGGCGGCGCGATCGCCGGTGCCGTCGGTCGACCCGTCGTCGATCACCAGGATCTCGTGCCACGAGGCGGTGTGGCGGAGGCGGTCGACGAGCGGCCCGATGGCGTCGCGTTCGTTGAACGCCGGAATGACGATCGACGTGTGGTCGGTCATCGGCCGCAGGCGGTGCCCATCAGCCGCTCGATCACGCCGGCCCACGTGATGGCCTGCGCGCGCGAGCGGCCGGCGGCGCCGAGATCGGCGGCCGCGCGGCGGTTCGCCGCGAGCCGGGCGATGGCGTCGCCCACCGCCTCGGGCTCCGGTTCGACGACGAGTCCGGTGACGCCGTTCTCGACGAACTCGAGCGGTCCGCCGGCGTCGGTGGTCGTGATTACCGGTTTGGCGGCAAGGAACGCCTCGAGCGTCACGTACCCGTAGTCTTCGTCGAACGGAGGAAACACGACGGCGAGCGCGCCGGCGTACAGGGCGATCAGGTCCGGTTCCGACACAGCGCCCGCCCACACAATCCGATCGTCGACCCTTGCCTGCCGGCCGACCTCTTCGAGGCGCCGCCGCAGCGGGCCTTCGCCGACGACCACGAGCCTGACGCCGGGCGCAGCCGCCAGCGCGCGCACGATCAGGTCGACGCGCTTGACGGCCTCCAGCCGTCCAACCGACAGCACGTAGTCGCCCGACTCGCCCGGGTGCAGCAGATCGGCCAGCGGCGGCGGGTGATACACGGCCCGGGCGGCGAGGCCGTTGTACCGCGCGAGACGGTCGGCCGTGGTGCGTGAAATGGTGAAAAGCCGCTCGGATTCCCCGAGCGCCTGCTCGTCGAGCGCTATCAGGCGGTCGCGCAGCCGGACATCGGCTTCCGCGTGCGTGAACTCGCTGTACGGCGTTCCGCAGAGATCGTAAATGGCGCGGTACTGGTGCAGCAGCCAGGTGATCTTGTGCGGATGGGAGACGAAGTAGGTGGGAAACTTCGTGGCGATCACGGCATCGATCGGCTCGCCGTTGCTCTCGGTCAGATCGACCAGGCGCCAGGCCGCCGCCTGCGCCAGCAGTCGCTCCTTCGGGTACCACGTGAACGGGATCGACACGCGCTCGGCCTGAAATCCGTGGGCCCGCAGCTCGGCGATCAGGCGGTCCACGTACAGCTCGGCGCCACCGCGCACGAACGGCACCTGCGCCTCGCAGACGACGACACGTTCAATCGACGGCATCGCTCACGACCGACTCGACACGCGTTCGACCACCGCAGGGTCCAGCCCTCATGTCGCGAAACGGAAGTTGATGATGTCGCCGTCCCGCACCACGTACTCCTTGCCCTCGAGCCGCACCTCGCCGTGCTCCCGGCAGGCGGCCATCGACCCCCGGGCGACGAGCGCGTCGTAGGCGACCACTTCCGCCCTGATGAATCCACGCGCGATATCGGTGTGGATTTCGCCGGCGGCGAGCTGCGCAGGCGTGCCGCGCGGAATCGACCAGGCGCGGCATTCGTCCTCGCCGACGGTGAAGAACGAGATGTAGCCAAGCAGATCGTAGCTGGCCCGGATGACGCGATCGAGCCCCGATTCGGCGAGGCCCAGGTCGGCGAGAAACGCGGCGGTATCGGCCGGATCCAGCTGCGCGATCTCGAGCTCGATCTTCGCGCAGACGGCGGCGGCGGCGGTCGCGGCGCGGGCGAGAAACGGGCCGAGACCCGCGCGGTCGATCGCGCCGGCCACCCCGGTTGCCCGGTGGTCCGGACTCGTGAGCTGGTGCTCGTCGACGTTCAGGACGACGAGCAGCGGCTTGGCCGACAGGAACTGAAACCCGCGCAGCCGCTTGAGATCGTCGCCGGTCAGATCGAGCGACCGGAGCGGCTTGCCGTCCTCGAGCGCCGCGCGGCACGCCTCGACGACGTGGTGCTCGCGCTCGAGCTCGGGCGAGCGCATCTTCTTCAAGTCCTTGCCGAGACGCTCGAGCCGGCGCTCGGCGACACCCAGATCGGCCAGCACGAGCTCGTCGTCCATCGCCTGGGCGTCGCGCGCCGGGTCGATCCGTCCGAGCGGGTGCGGCACGGCCGCATCGTCGAACGCGCGAATCACGTGGACCAGGGCATCCGCGTTCTTGTAGGCGGCGACATCGACGAGCGTTCTGGCGACGCCCTCGGCGCCGGGCGCGGCGAGGTCTGCGACCTCGACGGTCGCAGGCACGCGCTTGCGGGGGTTGTACATCGCGGTCAGCCGATCCAGACGCGCGTCGGGCACCTTCGAGATCCCGATGGCCGTTTCCGTCCGCCCGTGGGCGATCCGCCCGTGATCCCGCGCGCCGGTCATCAACTCGAACAACGTGCTTTTTCCGGTGGACGCGAAGCCGATGAGGGCAGCCCGCAACATGGGCGTCAAGAATACCGCAGCCCTCATCCAGCCCGCGCGCGAGACGAGAGAAAGGCGAAAGTATCAGGCGTAACTTGCTGATGGGTGAAGTTTTGCGGTTGACTTCGGACCCCGGGTTTTCTAACATCGGCGTGGAATCAGGTGGAGAAAAATGGGCCACAGGGGCCCAGAGAAATTGTGTTCAGGGGCAATGCACCCGCGCGCATCGATGACAAGGGCCGACTCAAGGTTCCGAACAGCTTCCGCATGCTGATGGAAAGCAAGCACGGACGCGAGCTGTTTGTGACGAGCGTGACGGGCGAGTTCGTCCGCATCTACCCGATGCCGGTGTGGATCGATCTCGAGCAGAAGCTCGCGGCGGTGCCGAGCACGCTGCCGGCGAAGCTGCGGTTTCTCGACCGGGTCAACTACTTCGGCATGGCCGGCGAGCTCGACGTGCAGGGCCGCGTGCTGATTCCGGTGCGCCTGCGCGAGTCGGCGTCGATGGTCGGGGAAGTCGACGTGCTCGGCCAGTACAACTGTCTCGACGTGTGGAATCACGATCGGTTTGCCACGAAGCTCCAGCGCGAGCCGTACTCCGACGATGATGCCAGCGAGCTGGCGGGGTACGGCATTTGACGTCGCACGTGCCGGTTCTCACCGACGAGGTCGTGCGGCACCTGCGGCCGCAGCGCGGCGGCGTGTTCCTCGACTGCACGGTGGGCCTCGGCGGCCACGCCGACGCGCTGCTGTCGGCTGGCGCGACGCGGGTGATCGGCCTCGACCGGGATTCGGGAGCGCTGGCCGGCGCCCGGGCCGCGCTCGCCGATTGGACGGATCGTGTCGATCTCCTGCACGCCGACTACCGCGATCTCGATGCGGTGCTCGATCGTCTCGGGGTCGCGCGCATCGATGGCGCGCTGGCCGACCTCGGCGTGTCGTCGCTGCAGCTCGAGGCGCCGGGACGCGGTTTCAGCTTCCAGCGGGACGAGCCGCTCGACATGCGCATGGACGCGAGCAGCGGCGAGACGGCGGCGGATCTCATCGCCCGGTCCGCGGAGGCGGAGCTCGCCGACGTGATCTTCAGGTACGGGGAAGAGCGGTTTTCGCGGCGCGTGGCCCGCGCCCTCGTGCGCGCCCGGAGCGAAGTGCCCATCTCGACGACGGGACAGCTGGCGGCGATCGTGCGGCGCGCGGTCCCGCGGCGCGGGTACGCGCGCGTCGACCCGGCGACGCGCACCTTTCAGGCGATCCGCATCTGGGTCAACCGCGAGCTCGACGGGCTCGACCGTTTCCTCGGAACTGCCGTCGGGCGACTCCGGGCCGGCGCGCGCCTCGTCGTGATCTCGTTCCATTCGCTCGAAGATCGGATCGTGAAGCACACCTTTCGCGCCCTCGAGCAGATGGGCCTCTCGAAGGTGCTGACGAAGAAACCGGTGACGCCCGACCAGGACGAGCGCGAGCGGAATCCCCGCTCCCGCAGCGCGAAGCTGCGGGCGGCCGAGCGTACGGACCCCGACCCGACGGCGCCCGCGCCGCCGGCGTGAGGGTCGGAGCTCACATGCGAAAGCAGCTTGGGTGATCCCATGGAACCGTTCGAGTACGCCATCAAGAAGGACGTTCGCAACAACCCGATCGTCCGCGAAGTCGACGAGGCGCGCCAGCGCGAGCTGTGGAATTCTGGCGCGATCGCCGGCCTGCTGGTCCTGATCGTCCTCTTCTCGGCGTGGCAGCATTTCGAGCTGCTGCGTCACGGCTACCAGGTCGAGGAGCTGCAGCGCGAAAAGGCGCGGCAGGACGAGATGACGCAGCAGTACCGCCTCGAGATCGAGACGCTCCGGTCGCCCAAGCGCATCGAAGCCATCGCGACGAAGGATCTCCATCTGGTCGCGCCGTCGATCGACGATGCGGTCGTCATCGAGCGCATCACGCCAGCCGATCCCCCGGCCACATCGGTCGTCGCACGCCGTTGAAGTCCTGGCCTCGTTTGTTCCATCGTGACCTGGCACGGCCGGTGCCGCCGCGCGAGCCGGCGCGCGACTGGCGGACGACGATCCGGCGGCGCGTGCTCGCGCTGGTCGCGATGCTGACGATCTGGGTCGCCGGCATCGAGGCGCGCCTGGTGTACCTGCAGGTGGTGGATCGGGCGGATCTCGTCGCGCGGGCGGAAAGCCAGCAGAACCGGATACGCGATCTTCCGGCCAAGCGCGGCGACATCGTGGATCGGCAGGGCCGCGTGCTCGCCACGAGCGTCGATGCCGACACGATCTACGCGGTGCCGTCCGAGATCGGGAATCCCGCGGCAGCGCTCGGCGATCTGTGCGGGGCGCTCGGCGACTGCACCGAGCGGGAGCGCCAGACGCTGTCGGTGCGCCTCGAGCGGCGCGGATCCTTCATGTACGTACGTCGTCAGGTGTCGCCGGAACAAAGGCGGCGCGTCGAGGCGCTGCATCTCGACGGCGTCGGCTTCATGAAGGAGAGCCGGCGGTTCTATCCGAACAAGGAGCTGGCCGCAGCCGTGCTGGGGTACGTCGGCATCGACAACGCGGGCCTGGCGGGCCTCGAGGCGGCGTACGACTCGCGGATTCGCGGCCAGAGCGGCAAGGTGCTGGTGCAGGCCGACGCGAAGCGGCAGGCGTTCAGCCGCTTCGAGAAGCCGCCGACGGCGGGATCGACGATCGAACTGACGATCGACGAGTACCTGCAGCACGTCGCGGAGCGCGAGCTGCACGCCGGCGTGACCGCGACGCGCGCGCTCGGCGGCACCGCCATCATCATGAATCCGCACACCGGCGAGATTCTGGCGATGGCCAGCGAACCGACGTTCAACCCCAATTCGTACGCCGATTCCGCGGAGATCGATCGCCGCAATCGCGCCGTTCAGGATCTCTACGAGCCGGGCTCGACCTTCAAGGTCGTGACCGCGTCGGCGGCCATCGAAGACAAGGTGATACCGATCGGCACGATGATCGACACCAATCCCGGCATCCTGCACATTCCGGGACGTCCCAGACCGGTGACCGAAGCCAGCCACCACAACTACGGCGTCCTGTCGTTCACCGACGTGATCGTGCGCTCGAGCAACATCGGCGCGATCAAGATCGGGTTCCGGGTCGGCAAGGAGCGTCTCAGCCGCTTCGTCTCGCTGTACGGATTCGGCCATCCGGTTTCGGCTGACTTCCCGGGCGAAAGCCCCGGCATCGTGTGGAATCCCGACAAATGGACCGACAGCGCGCTCGCGTCGGTCTCCATGGGCTATCAGGTCGGCGTCACGGCGCTGCAGATGGTGACGGCGGTCAGCACCGTCGCCAACGGCGGTCGGCTCGTCGAGCCGCGCGTCATCCGCGCCGTCTATCGCGACAACCGCCGATACGAGGTCGTGCCGAAGACGGTTCGGCGCGTGATCAGTCCCGAGACTGCCGCCACGCTGACGGGCATCATGGAAGGAGTGGTCGCGAACCCGCACGGAACGGCCACGCGGGCGCAGATCTCCGGGTACACGATCGCCGGCAAGACCGGGACCGCCGCCAAGCTGGTCAACGGACACTACTCGACCAGCGACTACAACGCGTCGTTCGTCGGCTTCGTGCCGTCGCGTGACCCCGCCATCGCGATCATCGTGGTCACCGACTCTCCACGGACCTATCCGAACACCGGCGGGTTCGTGTCGGCGCCGGTGTTCAAGCGGATCGCCGAGGCGGCGCTCCCCTACCTCGGCATTCCGCGAACCGTCGATCCGGAACCGCCTGTGCTGACGGCCCGCCGTGACCTGGAGGTGCCGGCCGTCCCGGCGGCGTTGTCTCCGGTGTCGTCCTCCGTCCCCAGCACGATCGAGGACACCCCCTCGGACGTGCTTCCCGATCTCCACGGGCTGAGCGCGCGCGAGGCGACGCAGACGCTCGCGCGGCTCGGCGTCATTGCGCGCGTGCGCGGGAACGGCGTCGTGGTCTCCCAGGATCCGCCGGCCGGCGCGCCGATCGAGGCCGTGGCGGCGTGCAGCGTGACGCTCGATCGGCTGCCGGCGCGACCCTCGCCGGACGTGCTGACGCCATGACCTGGGCCGACCTGCACGCAGCGCTGGCCGAACGCGGTCTGGTCCGCGCCGATGCCGGGAGCCTGTCGGGACCCTCCATCGGGTTCGTCACGGGCATCGTCTACGACTCGCGCGTCGTCGAGCCGGGGAACGTCTTCGTGGCGCTCAGGGGACGGCACGCCGACGGCACGCGGTTCGCCCCGCAGGCGCTCGAGCGCGGGGCCGTGGCGATTGTGTCGGAAGAGCTTCCGCCCGCCGAGGTCACGGCGGCGTGGACGACGGTTGCCGACGCGCGGCTCGCGCTGGCCCTGCTCGCGGCCGCCTATTACCGGCACCCGAGCGCGGAAATGCAGGTCGTCGGCATCACCGGGACGAATGGAAAGACGACGACGGCGCACCTCGTCGCGGCGATCTTCGAGGCCTCGGGAATCCGTTGCGGGCTGCTCGGGACCGTCGCGTATCGCATCGCCGGCGAGGTGCGCGACGCGACGCGGACGACGCCCGAAGCGCCGGACGTGCAGAGCATGCTTCGCGACATGGTCACGGCGGGCTGCGGCGCCTGCGCGATGGAAGTGTCGTCGCACGCGCTCTCCCTGTGCCGCGTCGACGGCATGGGATTCGCGGCCGGCATCTTCACGAACCTCACCCGCGATCACCTGGACTTCCACGCCGGCATGGACGAGTACTTCCGCGCCAAGCAGCGGCTGTTCGATCTGCTGGCGCCGGGCGCGCCGGCGGTCGTCAATATCGACGATCCTCGCGGTGGCGCGCTCGTCGACCGCGTCGCCAACCCGGTGACCTATGCGCTCAACCGGCCGGCCGATGTCGTGGCCGGTCCGCTCGCCATCTCGCTCGAGGGGCTCTCGTTCGAGGCGCGAACACCGCGTGGCACCCTCCAGATCCGTTCTTCGCTCGTCGGGCGCCCGAACGTCTACAACATCCTGGCGGCCGTGGCGGCGACCTCGGCCCTTGGGATCGCGACCGAGGCGATCGAACGCGGCGTGCGCGCCCTGGACGGCGTCCCGGGCCGCTTTCAGCTGGTCTCCACCGCGAAGGACGAGGTCACGGTCGTCGTCGATTACGCGCACACCGACGATGCGCTGCGCAACCTGCTCGAGACGGCGCGTCCGCTGGCGCGCGGTCGACTCATCACGGTGTTCGGCTGCGGCGGCGACCGCGATCGAACCAAGCGTCCTCTGATGGGCGCCGTGGCGGGGCGGCTGAGCGACGTGATCGTCGTGACGTCCGACAACCCCCGCACCGAGGATCCGGCCCGGATTGTCGACGAGGTGTGCCGCGGCCTCACGCCGGATACCCGCAAGGCAGCCGGGCAGCGGCTGCTGACGATCGTCGATCGCCGGGAAGCGATCGAGACGGCGGTCGGGCTCGCGCGCCCGGGCGATCTCGTCCTGATCGCGGGCAAGGGCCACGAGAAGTACCAGGCGATCGCGGGCCGCGTGCTGCCGTTCGACGACGTGGCGGTGGCCCGTGAAGCGCTGACGCGGCGCCGGTCGAACTCGGGTGTCGTGTAGGGGTGGCGGGCGGTCTTCGCCTGACGGGCACGTGGGTGAGCCAGGCGATGGAGGGCACGATCGTATCGGGCGCCGGCGACACGGAGTTCGCCGGGGTGTCGATCGATTCGCGGACGATCGCCCCGGGCGAGCTGTACGTCGCCATACGGGGCGAGCGGTACGACGGCGGGGAATTCGCGCCGGCGGCGGTCGCGGCGGGCGCCGGCGGCGTCGTTGTCGCCCGCGGGCGTGGCGCGCCGCGCGCGACCGACCTCGTCGTCATCGAGGTGGCGGACACCGTCGCGGCGCTGCAGGCGCTGGGGCTGAAGGTGCGGCGGGCGTCGGGTGCGCGGCTGGTCGCGATTACGGGCAGCGCCGGCAAGACGACCACGAAAGAGATAACGGCGGAGTTTCTCGGAGTGCGATATCGCGTGATCCGCAACCGCGGCAATTTCAACAATCACATCGGGCTGCCGCTGTCGCTGATTGATCTGCGCGCGCAGCCCGACGTGGCGGTTGTCGAGCTCGGCATGAACCACGCCGGAGAGATCAGCACGCTGGTGCGGATCGCGGAGCCGGACGTCCGCGTGTGGACCAACGTCGCCGAAGCGCACCTCGGGTTCTTCGACTCGGTCGACGCGATTGCCGATGCGAAGGCGGAGATTCTGGAGCGGGCGACCCCGGCGACGGTGCTGGTGGCGAATGCCGACGACGATCGCGTTGCCGCGCGGATGCGCGGCTTTGCCGGCCGCCTCGTGACGTTCGGCATCGAGCGCCCGGCGTCTGTCGCTGCGTCGTCGATTGTCGACCGCGGGCTGCGGGGCGTGACGGCCACCGTGACGACGCCTCTGGGCGCCGCGGACATCTCGAGCCCGTTGCTCGGCCGCGGGAACCTGTCCAACCTGCTGGCGGCGGCGGCCGTGGCGATCGAGTTCGACGTCCCGCTGGCGGCGATTGCCGAACGCACGCGTACGCTCCGGGCGGCCCCCCATCGCGGCGAGATCCTGCGCCTCTCGAACGGCGTCGTCGTCATCGACGACAGCTACAACGCCAACCCGACGGCCACGCGTGGAGCGCTGGACGTGCTGGCGGGCGAACCAACCGCGTCGCGTCGCCTCGCCGTGCTCGGCGAGATGCTCGAGCTCGGCCGCCAGGCGATCGTGCTGCACCAGGCGGTCGGCCGTCACGCGGCCGCGGCGGGGATCGACGAGCTGTACGCAATCGGCGGCGACGCGGCGCGCGCGCTCGCCCGCGCGGCGGTCGCCGCGGGCATGCCCGCCGACGCGGTGCGGTACCACGCGACGAGCGACGAGGCGGCCGACCTCATCGTGACTCGCGTGCGGCCGGGCGACCTCGTCCTCGTCAAGGGTTCGCGCGGCGTGGGAGCCGACCGTGTCGTGGATCGGTTGACGGCGGGAGGCGGCTGATGCTGTATCACCTGCTGTACCCGCTCCGCACCCACTTCTCGGTGCTGAACGTGACGCAGTACGTCACGGTCCGCACGGCCGCGGCGAGCCTGTCGGCCCTGGCGATCAGCCTGGCGTTCGGTCCCTGGATGATCCGGAAGCTGCGCCAATTCCAGATCGGCCAGGTGATTCGCCAGGAGGGACCGCAGTCGCACCGGGCGAAATCGGGGACGCCGACGATGGGCGGACTGCTGATTCTGACGGCGTCGCTCGTGCCGACGCTGCTCTGGGCCCGCTTGACGAATCCCTACATCTGGATAGCGGTCGCCACGACCAGCGGGTTCGGCGGCATCGGGTTTCTCGACGACTACCTCAAGATCGTGCGGCGCTCGCATTACGGTCTGCGGCCACGCTACAAGATGGGGCTGCAGGTCGCGTTCGGAACGCTCGTCGGCGTCGTGTTGCTGGTGCTCCAGCGACAGGACCTCTACAACACCCGGCTCGTCTTCCCGTTCTTCAAGCGGATCATCCCGGATCTCGGCTGGGGGTACCTCCCGTTCGCCGTGTTCGTGCTGGTGGCGGAATCGAATGCGGTGAACCTGACCGACGGGCTCGACGGACTGGCGATCAGCGTGTTCGCCATCGCGGCGGCGGCGTATACGGCGCTCAGCTACGTGGTCGGCAATCGCGTGCTCGCCGAGTATCTGCTGCTCGTTCATTTCCCGCCGGTCGCCGAGTTGACGGTCTTCTGCGGGTCGCTCGTCGGCGCCTCGCTCGGGTTCCTCTGGTACAACTCGTACCCCGCCGAGATCTTCATGGGCGACGTCGGGTCGCTGGCGCTTGGCGCCGCGCTCGGGACCGTGGCCATTCTCATCAAGCAGGAACTGCTGCTGGTCATCGTCGGCGGCGTGTTCGTGCTCGAGGCGCTGTCGGTCGTCATCCAGGTCGCGTCGTTCAAGATGACGGGACAGCGGGTGTTCAGGATGGCACCGCTTCACCATCACTTCGAGCTGATCGGGTGGAGCGAGCCGAAGGTGATCACGCGGTTCGTGATTGCCGCGATCGTGTTCGCCCTGTTCAGCCTCACGACGCTGAAGTTGCGGTGATGGGCAGGCGCTGGACATGCCGGTCGACGTGGAGGGCAAGCGTGTGACGGTCGCCGGGGCGGCGCGGAGCGGGATCGCGGCCGCCGCGCTGCTGGTCGGCAAGGGCGCGCGGGTCACGCTGTCGGACGTGCGACCCGAGGTGCGCGAGGCCGATCATCTCCGCGCGCAGGGTGTGCGCCTCGAGCTGGGGGGGCATCGGGCCGAGACGTTCACGTCGGCCGACCTGATCGTCACCAGTCCCGGCGTGCCGCCCGAACAACCGGCGGTGGCCGCCGCGCGCGATCGCGGCGTGAAGGTCGTGGCCGAAATCGAGCTCGCGTCGTGGTGGCTGCGGGGCCGCCTCATCGCGATCACCGGCACCAAGGGCAAGTCGACGACGACCGCGCTGACGGGGCGGATCCTGAAGGCGGCCGGTTTCGCGGTCACGGTCGGCGGGAACATCGGCGACCCGCTCAGCGCGCAGGTCGTCGGCTCGACGCCGGACACCCTGCACGTCGTCGAGGCGAGCAGCTTTCAGTTGGAGCAGATCGACACGTTCCGTCCGTGGATTGCCGTGATGCTGAACTTCTCGCCCGATCATCTCGACCGCCACCCGACCGTCGACGCCTACGGCCGCGCCAAGGCGCGGATCTTCGAGAACCAGCAGGCCGGCGATTGGGCGGTGATCAACGCCGACGATCCGGCGGCGCTGGAGCTGGCGCGTCAGGCACGAGCGAGGAAACGCCTGTTCGCGCGCTCGGCCCGCATCGAGGACGGCATCGTGACCGAGGACGGCTGGATTGTCGACCGGACGCGGTCCGCGACCGGGCGGCTCGTGCCGCTTGATGCCGTCCGCCTGATCGGACCGCATCTGGTCGACGACGTCATGGCGGCGGCAGCGGTGGGACGAATCGCCGGGGCGAAACCGGCCGCCATGACGGAGGCCGTCGGCGCGTTCCCCGGGCTCGAGCACGCGATGGAACTGGTCGCCGAGGCGGGCGGCGTCCGCTTCGTCAATGACTCGAAGGCCACCAACGTCGTCTCCGCGCTGAGGTCCATCGAGAGCTTCGAGCGCGGTGTGGTGCCGATCATCGGCGGCCGGTTCAAAGGAGGCGATCTGCGGCTGCTTCGCGAACCGCTGCGCCGGCGCGCCAGGGCCGTCGTCGCGATTGGAGAGGCCCGGCCGCTCGTTCGCGAGGCCCTCGAGGGCGCAGTGGAGGTTCGTGAGGCGGCGTCGTACGAGATCGCCATCGAAGAGGCGTTCGAGCTGGCAAAGCCCTCCGGCGTCGTCCTGCTGGCGCCGGCATGCGCGAGCTTCGACATGTTCCGCGATTACGCCGAGCGCGGACGGCGGTTCAAGGAGATTGTCTGGTCTCTGGTCGGTCGTCGTTAGTCGGTGGTCGCCGGGCGTGGACGTTGTGCGGGCCGACCCGGCCCGCCCTGGAGGCGTGACGGACGGATGATGAGCGGCGAGCAGTCGTCAGTCGGTTGTGCGCGGTCAAGGACCGGCTGCTGGGAACGCAGGCTGCCCCGGCCTGCGAAGCTGGTGCCTTTGCCCGAAACCGACTGATGACTGCTGGCCGCTCACCATCATTACAGATTGCAGGACCGAACAGGGTCCAGGATTGCCGCGCGGATCGTGAGCAATTGGACGCTTCGTTCCCGGGGGAGTGTTTCGGGCGATACATGACCCGACTGTAGGGGGCCGGCACACGGATGGCTCGAAAGCTCAAATCCGATCGGGTGTTGTTCATAGCGACCGTGCTCCTCCTGAGCCTCGGCATGGTCATGGTGTACAGCGCGTCGGCGGTCATGGCCATGAACCGCACCGGCCGTCCTTATCTGTTCCTGACCAAACAGGCCATGTGGGGCGCGCTCGGTATGGCGGTCCTCGGACTGGTCATGCGGGTCGACTACAAGACGTACCGGGAGCCCCCGTTCATCTGGACGTCTCTCGGTCTCGCGATGCTCGGCCTGATCGCGGTGCTCTTCAGCCCGCCCGTCAACAACGCCCGCCGCTGGTTCGCCGTCGGCGGCCTCGGGATTCAGCCCTCCGAGCTGGCCAAGCTGAGCGCGATCTTCTTCATGGCCGCGCTGCTCGAGCGGCGCATGGAGCGCATCAACGAGCTGGGCTATTCGCTCATCCCGATTGGCGTCGTCGTCGTCGTGCTGGTGGGGCTGATCCTGCTCGAGCCGGACTTCGGGACGTCCATGTCGCTCGCGCTGATCGCGGCGGTGATGGTGTTCGCCGCCGGCCTCCACTACCGGTACATTCTCGGCGCGGCGCTCAGCATGCTTCCGGCGGTCGCATTTCTCGCGACCAGCGCATCCTATCGGCGTCGCCGTCTCCTGACGTTTCTGCACCCCTGGGACGACCCGCTCGGCGCGGGGTTTCAGATCATCCAGTCGCTCATCGCGGTCGGGACGGGCGGCGTGTGGGGCAAAGGCCTGATGAACGGGGTCCAGAAACTGTTCTTCCTGCCGGAACCCCACACCGATTTCATCTATTCGGTGATCGCGGAAGAACTCGGGCTCGCCGGCGCGACCGCCGTGGTGCTGTGCTTCTGCGTCATCGCATGGCGCGGCCTCCGCGTCGCGATGCGGGCGCCGGACCGGTTCGGCGCCCTCCTGGCGCTCGGCCTGACGGCGATGATCGCGATACAGGCGCTGGTGAACATGAGCGTCGTGCTCGGGTTGCTGCCGACGAAAGGGATCCCGCTGCCCTTCGTCAGCAACGGCGGATCGTCGCTGCTCGTCAACCTGCTCGGCATGGGCATTCTGTTGAACGTGTCGCAGCACGCATCGTCGGCGGCATGAGCACGAGCGACGGGTGGCGGCTTCGGGAGCGTGATGGGCGACATGGCGGAGCGCGAACGCCTCCGCGTCGTGGTGGCGGGAGGCGGAACGGGCGGGCATGTGTATCCCGGCATCGCCGTCGCGCGCGAACTGCTCGCGCGACTGCCGGACGCCGCCGTGTCGTTTGCGGGTACGGCCCGCGGCGTGGAGGCTCGCGCGGTGCCGCTCGAAGGGTTCGCCCTGGATCTGATACGCAGCGGAGGGCTGAAGGGCAAGTCGGTCATCGGCCGTCTGCGAGGGGCGGCGCTGGTCGTCCCAGGCGCGGTCGACGCGTGGCGGCTCCTGTCGGTGCGCCGGCCGCACGTCGTGATCGGCGTCGGCGGGTACAGCTCGGGCCCGGTCGTGCTGATCGCGGCGCTGCGCGGCGTCCCCACGATGGTGCTCGAGCAGAACGCCGTGCCGGGGCTGACCAATCGCCTGCTGGCGCGGGTGGTGCGCGCGGCGGCGGTGACGTTTCCGTCGACGGAGGCATTCTTTGGCGCGAAGGCGTTTGTGAGCGGCAATCCGGTCCGGCCGGAATTCTTCGAGACCGCCGACCGGCAGGAGTCGAGCGGACATGATCAATCCGCGGGCGCACGGGTTCTAGTCTTTGGCGGTTCTCAGGGCGCGCACGCGATCAATCTGGCCATGGTGGAGGCAGCGCCGGAGCTGGCGGCTCACCCGAATCTCCGTCTCGCGCATCAGACAGGAGAGCGGGACCTGGACATGGTCCGCGCCGCGTACCGGCAGGCGGGACTGGCGGCCGACGTCGCGCCGTTCTACGACGACATGGCCGCCCGGGTCCGACGCGCCGATCTGATCGTCTGCCGCGCGGGCGCGACCACTCTGGCCGAGATCACTGCGGCCGGCAAGCCGGCGATTCTCGTGCCGCTGCCGACGGCCACCGACGATCACCAGCGGCTGAACGCGGAGGCGCTGGCTGCGGCGGGCGCCGCGGAGGTGCTCCTGCAGCGGGAGCTGAGCGGCCGGGCGTTGGCCGCGCGGATGCTCGCGCTCGCCGCGGATCCGGACCGCCGGCGGGAGATGGCACTGGCGGCGGGACGGATGGCGCGTCCGGGTGCCGCGCGCGCCATCGTGGATCGGGTGCTGGAGCTGGCGGGACGGTCCGCCTGACAGGTGTGGGCTCATCGTGCTCGGAAAAACGCGGCGGGTGCATTTCGTCGGTATCGGTGGGATCGGCATGAGCGGCATCGCCGAACTGCTCGCGAACCTCGGCTACGCGGTCTCCGGATCGGATGAACGGCCGTCGCCGATCACCGGCCGGTTGCAGTCGCTCGGCATCGCCGTGACCGCGGGGCACGACCCGTCCGCGGTCGGCGATGCGGATGTCGTCGTGGTGTCCTCGGCGGTCCCGGCGACGAACCCGGAGGTGCGCGAGGCGGTGCGCCGCCAGATTCCGGTCATTCCGCGCGCGGAGATGCTCGGCGAGCTGATGCGGCTCAAATTCAGCATCGCCGTCGCGGGCGCCCACGGCAAGACGACGACGACCTCGATGATCGCCTTCATGCTCGAGCGCGCCGGTCTGGATCCGACGGCGGTGATCGGCGGGCGCTTGCGGGCCTTCGGCAGCAATGCACGGCTTGGACGCGGGGAGTTGATGGTCGCCGAAGCCGACGAAAGCGACCGGTCCTTCCTGACGCTCTCGCCCACCATGGCCGTGGTGACGAATATCGACTACGAGCATCTCGAAAACTACCGCGGCTTCGAAGACCTGCGGCAGGCTTTCGTCGATTTCGCCAACAAGGTCCCGTTCTACGGCGCCGTGATCGCGTGCGCCGACGATGCGCGGCTCGCCGAGGTGCTCCCGCGAATCACGCGCAGGGTCGTGACCTACGGCATCGCCTCGAGCGCGTCCGAGGTGACCGCCACCGGTGTGGTCCTCGCGCCGCTCGGCGTGGAGGCGATGGTCACGCGGCGCGGCCGCGAGTCCGGACATCGCGAGGCGGCGGTTCTCGGGCCGGTGATCCTCAACGTGCCGGGCCGGCACAATCTCCAGAACGCCCTCGCGGCGATTGCCGTTGGCCTCGAGCTCGGGCTCCCGTTCGACCGCATCGGGTCGGCGCTTCACGATTTTCGCGGGGTCGAACGCCGGTTCGACGTCCGCGGGGAGCCCCACGGCATCCTTGTCGTCGACGACTACAGCCATCACCCGGCGGAAATCGCGGCGGCGCTCGCGGCGGCGCGCTGCCTGCATCGCCGCGTGGTCGTCGCGTTTCAGCCCCACCGGTACACGCGGACCGCGGCGCTGCTGGAGGCGTTCGGCCCGGCGCTCGCGGGGGCGGATCACGTGGTGCTCACAGACATCTACGCGGCCGGCGAGGAGCCGATTGCCGGGGTTACGCTCGACGTGCTCGCGACGGCGATCAGGCGGAGCCTCGCCGTGCCGGTGGACGTCGCGCGCGCGCTCGACGATGTCGTCCCGCTGATCCTGCGCGTGGCGCGGCCCGGGGACGTCGTGATGACGCTCGGCGCCGGTTCGATCGGCTCGATTCCGGACCGTCTGATCGCCGCGCTTGCCGGCGAGCCGGGCGAGGCCGCGCCGTGAGCCGGGTGGCGGTGTCCGCCGACAAGCGATTCCGACGCGCGCACGTCAAACCGACGCGGCCGCGGCATGCGCTCTGCGCCTGGCGACGCTGGCTCAAGCACGGGATCGCCGCGCTGCTGGTGGCCTACGCGGCGTATCGCGGCGTCGGCCTCGCCGCGCATGCGCACGTGCTGGCGATCGATCACATCGTCGTGCACGGGAATCAGCGTATGACGAGCGGCGAAATCATGGCGGTGCTCGCCGGGTTGCGTGGCGAGAGCCTGCTGCGCGCCGATCTCGATCGGTGGCGGCGGCGGCTGCTGTCGTCGCCGTGGATCCGCGACGCCGATTTCCGCCGGTCGCTGCCGTCGACGGTCGACATCGTCGTGACCGAGCGGCACCCGGGTGGCATCGCCCGATTTCGCGACCAGTTGTACCTCGTGGACGAGCGCGGCACCGTCATCGACGAGTACGGACCCAGTACGCCGACTTCGATCTGCCGGTGATCGACGGGCTGCCCGCGCCGACCGAGGGCGGCGGCACCGATCCGGCGCGGATGGATCTGGCCGCGCGCGTCATCGAGGCGGTCAAGCCGCGTCCGGACATCGCCACGCGCCTGTCGCAGGTCGACGTCAGCGACGCGCACAACGCCGCGGTCATCCTGAGCGGCGACCCGGCCGTCATCCAGCTGGGCGAGCGCGGCTTCCTGAAGCATCTGCAGGGGTACCTGGAACTGGCGCCGACGCTGCGCGATCGCATTCCCGACATCGACTCGGTGGACCTGCGGTTCGACAGCCGGGTGTACCGTACGGCCGGCGGCTGCGGCCCGGCCGGTGCGGCCGACGGCGAAAGAAGCAGCGAAAGCGAAGCCCAGGCGGTAGCGGGGTGGCCGGTCCGGCCGGCCGAGGCGGAGGACGAGTGGCGCGAAAAGAACGATATCTGGTCGGGCTCGACGTCGGCACGTCGAAGGTGACGGCGGTCGTCGGCGAGACGATCGAGGGCAACGCGCTCGACATCGTCGGTCTGGGCGTCGCCGAATCGCGCGGCATCCGGCGCGGCGTCGTGGTCAATCTGGAAGCCGCCGTCGAGTCGATCAAGAAGGCCATCGAGGAAGCGGAGCTGATGGCCGGCGTCGAGATCGACGCGGTGCACCTGGCGCTGTCGGGGCCGCACATCAAGGGATTCAACAGCCGCGGCGTCATCGCGGTGGCCGGCAAGAACCGCGAGATCACGCGGGAGGACGTGCGCCGCGCGATCGATGCGGCCAAGGCGGTGTCGCTGCCGGCGGGGCGCGAAATCCTGCACGTGCTGCCGCAGGACTTCGTCGTCGACGAACAGGACGGGATCGGCGCGCCGGTCGGCATGACGGGCGCCCGCCTCGAGGTGAACGTCCATATCGTCACCGGGAGCCAGACCTCGACGCAGAACATCGTGGCGTGCGTCAACCGCGCCGGGGTGAACGTCGCCGAAATGGTGGTCGAGCAGCTCGCCGCCAGCGACGCGGTGCTCACCGAGGACGAGAAGGAACTGGGCGTCGCACTGGTGGACATCGGTGGCGGGACCACGGATATTGCGATCTACGAACGGGGCAGCCTCTGGCATACTGGGGTCATCGGAATCGGCGGCGATCACTTCACCAACGATATCGCGGTCGGCCTGCGGACCCCGGTCCCCGACGCGGAGAAGCTCAAACGCAGATGCGGGTGCGCGCTCTCGGCCATGATCGACGAAGACGAAACGATGGAGGTGGCGAGCGTCGGCGGCCGCCGGCCGCGCGTGATGCCGCGGCGGATTCTGTCGGAGGTGCTCCAGCCGCGCGCCGAGGAAATCTTCCACCTGGTGTGGGACGAGATCCGCCGCGCCGGCTACGAGAAGAGCCTGAATTCCGGCATCACGCTGACCGGCGGCGGCTCGATCCTTGACGGCATGCCGGAAATCGCCGAGCAGATTTTCGACCTGCCGATTCGCCGCGGCTGCCCGACCGGCGTCGGCGGTCTGGCCGATCACGTCAACAGCCCCACGTTTGCAACCGGCGCGGGGCTGGTTCTCTACGCGCACAGGAATTCCGCCGGCGAGGGGTCGCGCGTCCCGGTGGGTGCGGGCGCGCTCGGGCGCATGGCGGGACGCCTGCGCGGTTTGTTCAAAGAGTTCTTCTAAAGGAGCCATCTCCATGTCCGATCTGCACGACGTTTCCGGCGCCGAACCGCTGATCGACGGGCGCCGCCTGCGGCTTCGTCTCGAGGAGGAGGGCGGCCCGACCGCGCGCATCAAGGTGATCGGGATCGGAGGTGGCGGGAGCAATGCCGTCAACCGGATGGTCACGGCCGGGTTCGACGGCGTCGAGTTCATGGTGGCGAACACCGATCTTCAGGCGCTCAGAACGAACAAGGCGCCGGTGAAGATCCAGATCGGCAGCAAGCTGACCAAGGGACTCGGGGCCGGGGCCGATCCGAACATCGGGCGATCGGCGGCGCTCGAAGACACCGAGCACATCATTCAGGCGCTCGACGGCGCCGACATGGTATTCGTCACCACCGGCCTCGGCGGCGGCACCGGGACCGGCGCGGCTCCCGTGATTTCCAGCCTCGCCACCGAGCTCGGCGCGCTCACCATCGCCGTCGTCACCAAGCCGTTCAAGTTCGAGGGCCGGAAGCGCCAGATCCAGGCCGAACGCGGTCTCGAGGCGCTCCGCGACGCGGTCGACACCATCATCACGATTCCCAACGAGCGGCTGCTGGCGATCATCGATCGCACCACGCCGATGATCGAGGCGTTCGCCACGGCCGACGACGTCCTCCGGCAGGCGATCCAGGGCATTTCGGACCTGATTCTGGTCCCGGGGCTGATCAACCTCGATTTCGCCGACGTCAAGACCATCATGGCGGGCATGGGGCTGGCGATGATGGGCACCGGCGTCGCCGAAGGCCCGGACCGCGCCGTCGAGGCGGCCCGCAAGGCCATTTCGAGCCCGCTGCTCGAGGGGGCGTCGGTTGACGGGGCCCGCGGCGTGATCATCAACGTCACCGGCGGTCCGGATCTGTCGTTGGTCGAGATCAGCGAGGCCTCTTCGATCGTGCAGGAAGCCGCCGACGAGGACGCCAACATCATCTTCGGCGCCGTCGTCGATCCCGCGCTCCACGGACGCGTGAAGATCACCGTCATCGCGACCGGGTTCGGCGCGTACGCTCCCGCCAGGACCGCGACCTCCGCGGCCCAGACGCCGGTGGATCTCGACGCAGTACGGCGACACCGCGGCGCGCTCGCGCGTCGAGATGCCGCCGCTGCCGGCCGCCGCGTCGGGCGAGCGCCTGACGCTGCGGCGCCAGGTGCCCGTGCGACGCCGCGTGGTCGAGATGCCGCTGGCCGCCGCCGCTTCGGCATCAGGGAGCGGCGGGGCGCTTCCGCTGCAGATCGGCGTGGAGGCCGACGAGCTGGCGGCCGTAGCCGACGAGGCCGCCAGTGCGGCGTTCGACGTTCCCGCCTTCCTCCGCCGCCAGGAAGGCTGACCGGCCTCCGCCCGTCGTGGGCCCCGGTCGCGCTCGAAGGCGATGGTAGAGTAGGTAGATCCACGGCACTCGAGAGCGTCGGCGCCAGAGCCTGAGCGGGCGGACGGCCGGCGTGCCGTGTTCCGGCCATGACACTCTGGGAACAGCAGGAACGCGCACGGACGGTCCTTTCAAAGGAAGTCGGCTTCGTCCGCAAGCCGCACGGCGACCGGCTGCGTGTGGCGCTGGCCTTCCCGAACACCTATTGGGTCGGGATGTCGAACCTCGGCTTTCAGACGGTCTACCGCCTCTTCAACGCGGTCGACGACGTCGTCTGCGAGCGGTTCTTCCTGCCTCCGAAGCAGGAGCTGGCGCAGCTCGGCCGGTCGCGCGCGCCCCTCCTGACGCTCGAATCGCAGACGGCGGTGGGCGAGTTCGACGTGATCGCGTTCTCGGTGTCGTTCGAGTGGGATTACGTCAACGTGCTCTCGCTGCTGCGCCTCGCCGGGATGCCGCTCCGCGCCGCCGACCGTACTCATCGTCATCCGCTCGTGGTCATCGGCGGGGCCGTCACCTTCGTCAACCCCGAGCCGCTGGCTCCCTTCGCGGACGTGATTGCGGCGGGCGAGGGCGAGGTGCTCGTTCCCGCGCTGTACCGGGCGTACGCCGCCGCTACCGGACGAGACGATCTGCTGCGACACCTTGCCGCCGAGCGCGGGTTCTACGTGCCCCGGTTCTACGAGCCGCAATACGCCGACGACAACACGCTGTCGGGCGTTGCCGCGGCGTCTGGCGCACCGTTCCCCGTCCGAAAAGCGGCGCTCCGCACCACCGAGGCAGTGGATCCGCCGGTCACCAGCATCTTCACGCCCGATACGGAGTTTGGATCGCGCCTCCTCGTGGAGGTCGTGCGCGGCTGCGCGAATCTGTGCCGGTTCTGCTGGGCGGGATACAACTATCTGCCCGTGCGGGCGTTTCCCACCGATCGGATTCTCGAACTGGCCGTCGCCGCGCGGGCCCACGCCCGACGCGTGGGACTGGTGTCGATTGCGCTCTGCGATCACCCGGACATCGAGCGCATCCTGTCGCGACTCAACGAGATGGGCTACTCGATCAGCCCGGCGTCGCTCCGGCTCGACGATCTCACGCCGGCGATTGTCCGGCTGCTCCGCGAGAGCGGGGAGCGCACCATCACCATCGCCCCCGAGACGGGATCCGATCGGTTGCGCCGCGTGATCAACAAGACCGTGACCAATGACGAGATCCTCGATCGTGCCGAGTTGATCTTTGCCACCGGCGTCGAGAACCTGAAGCTGTACTTCATGCTCGGCCTCCCCACGGAGACCGACGACGACCTCGTGGCGATTCGGGATCTGACGCTGCAGCTGCGCGACCGGATGCTGAAGCATGCGCGGCCGCGCGGCCAGATCGGCCGGATCGTCGGCAGCGTCAATCCGCTGGTGCCGAAGCCCGGGACCGCCTACCAGTGGCTGCCGATGGAAGATCCGGCCGTAGTCGATCGCAAGATCCAGCGGCTCCGCGCGCTCACCAGCGACATCGACAACGTCTTCTTCAACATCAAGTCTGAGCGGCATTCCTACTACCAGGCGCTGCTGTCGCTCGGCGATCGGCGCGTCGCGCCCGCCGTCGAGGCCGCCGAGCGCAACGGACAGAACTGGCGCGCCGCGGTCGCCGAGACCGGCGTCGACGCCGACTTCTTCATCTTCCGCGACCGCTCCCACGATCGATGGCTGCCCTGGGAGATCATCGACGGCGGCATGAAGAGCGCGTTCTTCCACTCGGAATTCGAGAAGAGCCTGCGCGCCGAGTGGACGCTGCCGCCAAAGCGGGAGCAGGAGAACACGAAGCTGCTGCCGGTGATTCAGTGAGGCGCTGGTGAGGCGGCCCTCCGAGCCTGCGGCATCAGCGCGCCGCGCCGGCCTTTACGTGGCAATCGCCGCGCGCTCTTCGTAGTCCTGGTAAGCCTGCAGAATCAGGCTCGCGAATCTTGTTCTGCGCCGTGGCGTCCACGATTGGCCGCAGCAGCGCGAAGCTGCGGCGTTCGCCGTTCACGCTGTACCTGGCGCGCGGGAAACGTCACGTTGTGGCCGTTCGCGCCGCCGCGACGCTCCCAGATCGAAAATCCGATGAGCTTCAGGCCTTCGAGCGGGCCGTCCTCGAAGTGCAACTCGGCGTCGGCAACCTTTCCGGGCGGGTTCCCCTTGTCGTTCGGCGTGATCTTGATGGTCATTGGGAGTCGCTCCTTCGAGCAGCCGCAGCCGCCCGCCGTGGGCGGCTGTGGTCTGATGCGACGGAGTCCATCAAGGGAGTTGCCGGACGGCGCGGTGTGGATGCGCCGGCGCAAGTCTCGGTAAACAGAGGAGTTGACCGTGCGGCGTCGCCGTAGGAAGGGGACGGCGCGGCCGGCGCGCGCCGGATGGCCAACTGCCGTTGCGTCAGTCGGCGAGGATGATCACCTGGGCGAGCGCCAGATCCCGTGAATGGGTGATGGTGAGCAGCGACGACCGTCCGCCGATTTCGGCGAACCGCCGGCCGGCGCCGCCGTGCAAGTGCAGCTCGGGTGGTCCGCTCCGCCGGACCACTTCGATGTCCCGCCACAGGACGCCGCGCGACCGGCCGGTGCCGAGCGCCTTCATCGCCGCCTCCTTGGCGGCGAATCGCCCGGCAAAGTGCACGGCAGGGGTCCGCCGTCTCGTGCAGTACGCGATCTCCCCGGCAGTGAAGATGCGTAGAAGAAACCGATCGCCGTAGCGCCCGATCGTCGCCTCGACGCGCGGGATGTCCGTCGCGTCGACGCCAAGGCCGATGATGGTGGCCATCCTGGGAACGGAGCTCGAAGCCGCCGCGTCGAAATCGCGTCTGTAAGATCGCGCCGCCGGAGTACATGATGTACCACGTTCCGGAGCCGCGCGATAGACGGCCAGATCGGAGCACCGTAGAAGCGTCCAGCCGGCCAAGCATATGACCGAGAGCCCTGAAAGGCTTCCGCGGCCCAACGCGGCATTCGAGTGGACCTCCGGTCCGACGCCCACGCTCGTGTGCCGTCCACTTGAACCATTTGCCATCCACGCGTTCACCACGCGTCGGTGGCGCCTTGGCGCGACGGCTGAGGGTGACGCCGGTCGGTGGGAGGAGGTGGCACGGGCCGTCGGCGTCGATGCATTGCACTTACGGCGGGTGCGCCAGGTCCACGGCGCGAGCGTGGTGATCCACCGGCCAGGGCTGGCGTTCGAACCGTCCACGGCCGCCGACGCGATCGCGACGAGCGACCCCGAGTCAGCCGTCGCTGTTCAGACCGCGGACTGTGTGCCCCTTCTGCTGGTCGACACCCGGACCGGGGTCGTGGCCGCGGCGCACGCCGGGTGGCGCGGCCTGGCGCAACGCGCGCCGATCGTGACGGTGGAAACCCTCGAGGGCGAGTTCGGCAGCCGCGCCTCCAAACTCCTTGCCGCCATCGGACCGGCAATCGGACCCTGCTGCTACGAAGTGGGCGGAGAGGTCCGCGACCGGTTCGCGGATGCCGGATTCAGCGCCTGGGATCTGGCACGCTGGTTCTCCTCTGATGCAGTCTTTCTCCCGGACAATCCCTCCCTCGCTCCACGCCAATCAGCCGACAAGGGTCCACGCTGGTTCCTCGACCTGTGGACCGCCGCCCGGGATCAGCTCCGCGCCGCGGGGGTCCGCGAGGATCGCATCTTCTCTGCCGATCTCTGCACGGCCAGCCACCCTGACGTGTTCTGCAGCTTTCGCCGCGACGGCCCCAGGGCGGGCCGCACCGCGGCCGTCGTCCGGGCACGCCGCGCGGCGGTCTGAGAGCCCGCGCGCTCGGCTCGTACGTCGAACCCGGGAGTTGGCGCATAATTGTTCGACTTGCTGCCTACCTGGATGCGCCGCGAAGGGTTGGTCGCCGGCACCGTGCTGATGCTGTGCTGCTCGGCCGGTGGCTGTCAGAACAGTTCCGAGTCGATGCTCTCCCCCTCGTCGGCTCAGGGGCTCGACCTGCTGGACATCGCCACGTCAATGGTCGCCGGAAGCGGACAGGGTGTTCGTATGGCCGGCGCCGCGCCGGGCTCGAATGGCGGACCAAACTTGTCCGCTTCCGCCAACCAGACGGTGGTCAACGGCGGGACGCTGTCGGTTGCCATCACGGCCAGCGCGCCGTTCACGACGATCTATATGTTCGTCGCCGGCAAGATTCTCGGCATCTCGGGGGAGAACGTCGGCGGTATCGGCGGTTACTACGAGGTGAGACTGCCGACGGCGGAGAGCTCGGACACCCTCCTCCTCACCTTTCCTCAGACCATCCCGCTCGGCCAGTTCGATCTGATGTTCGCCGTCGCGAACGCCTCGGGCGTCGTCGGACCGTACGTGAGCCTGACGACGACCGTCACGTCGGTCGGCACCGGGGACGTGCAGGTGACGCTGTCGTGGGACGCCGACAGCGACGTCGATCTCCACGTTGTGGATCCGGCGGGAGAGGAGATCTACTACGGCCATCCCAACGCGGCGAGCGGAGGCACGCTCGACCTGGACTCGAATGCCGCGTGCGCGCTCGATCACGTTCGAAACGAGAACATCACCTGGCCCGTTGGACGCGGGCCGAGGGGCCACTACACGGTTCGCGTGGACTATTGGGACAATTGCGGGGTTGCGCAGACCAACTACACCGTTCGTATCAACGATGGCGGGACCCCGCAGATCGTGACCGGATCGTTCACGGGCGCGGGAGATCAGGGTGGTCTCGGAAGCGGGAGGACGGTGGCGAGCTTCGATCGCCAGACCGGACCCGCCCTTCCGGCAGCTGTCGCGCTTCCGGGCAGGACCTCGGTCGATTCGATCAAGACCCGCAAGGCGGCGGGTGGCCGATGACACGCGCGCGCGGCGAATTCGGCCGAGGCGGTCGTCCGCGATGGCTGGTCGCGGCAGCGCTCGTGGCGCTCACTGCGTTGATGTCGGAGCCGGCGGCCGCCCAGGGGGCCCGGGTGCGGGTGACGCGCCGCGCGCCCGTCCTGGAATCGCCCCGTGGTGACAGCGTCGTGCTTGGGGTGGTCGACGTCGGACAGGAACTCGAGGTGCTGACGCGGCAGGGCACCTGGTATCAGATCGTCACGCCGGCGGGCATGTCACGGCCGCGCGGGTGGATTGCGGCGGCGTCGGTCGCGCTCGTTGGCTCGCTGCCGTCGGCCGCCCCCGCTCAAAAGCCGTCCGGCCGCACGCTGATTCGAGGCTTCGGCGAGGCGAGCGGCGGCTGGTTCAATGCCCACGACAGCTTCGAGACGATTGTGGGGAGCGCCTTCGGGACCACCTACGGCGCCGGTGCCCAGGTTGCCTTCCCGGGTGGTGCGTTCGTGCAAGCCAGCGTCGAGCGATACCGGAAGACGGGGTCCCGGGTTCTCGTCTCGGGCACGCAGATCTACACGCTGGATATCGTGGATTCGGTCACCGTCACGCCGATCGAGGTGACGGTGGGATACCGCGACGCCCGCTTGCGCAAGGCCATCCCCTACGCCGGCGTCGGCATCGACTGGGAGACTCTGAAGGAGGAAGCGCCGACGCTTGCCGACGCCACGGGTGGACACGTCGGATACCACGTCGTGGGCGGCGTCGAAGTGCCGATCGCCGGCTGGCTCTGGGCCGCGGGCGAAGTCGAGTGGACATCGCTGCCCAAGGCGCTGGGCGACACCGGCATCTCCGCGGCATTCGGCGAGAGCGATCTCGGTCGCGTGGCGCTTCGATTCAAACTCCTCATCGGGCACTGACCGCTCGGTCGGGCGCCATCGAGGCCATCGCGCGGCCGCCTGCGCCTACTTCGGGGTGTTCCGCCCGGTTTGTCCGCTCTGGAGATCCATCGCCCGGTTCGCCAGCCGATCGGCGTGAGCATTCAGCGCCCGCCCGACGTGCTCGAAGGTGACCCGGCCAATCTGGCTCGCGAGCAGCGTCGCCTTCGCGTGAAGGGGCCGGAGCCCCGGGTGTTTCACTTTGAAGCCCCCGAGCATCTGCTGGACCAGCAGCAGCGAGTCGGAGCGCACGTGCACCGCGGGGCAGTGATGGCTCAGCGCCCACTCGAGGGCGGCCATCAGTCCGCGATATTCGGCGACGTTGTTCGTCGCGACGCCGATCGACTCGGCCAGTTCGTCGACGACGGTGCCGTCGGGCGTCTCGATGCGCACGCCGTACCCGGCAGGACCGGGATTGCCGCGCGCGCCTCCGTCGATGTACGCAATCACTGGCGAGGAGGCCATGGGGAATCCTCGGTGTCAGGACCGGGGCGATGCGGCGCCGGACTCGGCTGCCTGGGGAGGCGGAGGGACGAAGTACAGAATTCGCTGGCAGGTCTCGCACTGGATGATTTCGCTGTTGCGGCGCACGTTGTTGAACACCTGTGGGCGCAGCCGCACGTGACAGATGGTGCAGATGCCGTCGCGGGCCTCGGCCACGGCGACGCCGTGACGGCGGCGCGCGACCAGCTCGAACGTCGCGAGGACGTCCCGATCCATGGCGGCGACGATCGCTGCGCGCTCCGACGAGATGCGGTCGCGCAGCGCGTTCAGATCGGCGTGCTCGGCAGCCATCGCGCGGCGATCCGCGTCCACGCTCTTCTGCTCGGCCGCGAGCGCCGCTTCGGCGCGTTTCAGCTCGGCGTTCAGCTCGTCGGCCTCCAGCATCCGCTCGAGCACCTTCTCCTCGAGCGCCTTGACCTCGTTCTGGGCGTAGGCGATTTCCTTCTGCACCGCGTGGTACTCCTGATTGGTCTTCACCTCCATCGCCTGGTCGCGGAACTTCGACAGCCGGCCCTGATGGACGGCGACCTCTTTTTCGACCGCGCGCCGCGCGTCCTGATTCTCCGCCAGCCGATTCTTCGCCGACGCCACCGCCTCGCGCGCGTGCTCGAGTCGCGCGTCGAGCGCCAGGCGGCGCTCCGGCTCCTCGGCCAGGCGGCGCTCGGCGTCGTGGGCGGCGGAGTCGAGCCGCTGGAGCGCAATCACCTGTTCGAGATCGGCGTTCATGCCAACAAAAAAGCCCCGGCGCTTCGCGCACCGGGGCTCCTCGGCCGCACGCCGCACCGGCGTGTGCCCTGCACTCGTCTGGTCAACCGCCAATCGGCCATCGGCACTCTACAATCGGAAGAACATGGGCCCACCAGGATTCGAACCTGGAACGGGCCGGTTATGAGCCGGCGGCTCTGACCGTTGAGCTATGGGCCCGCTCTGATCTAACGCTGGAAGTTCACAATTTACAATCGCGAACTTCTGAGCATCCCGAGTCGCCCCTTCACGACGTGCGCCCTTCGAGAAAGGCCCGCAGCTTGCGGCTGCGCGAGGGATGCCGCAGCTTCCTCAGCGCCTTCGCCTCGATCTGCCGGATCCGCTCGCGCGTGACGGCGAAGCTCTGACCCACCTCTTCGAGCGTGTGCTCGCTGCCGTCGCCGACGCCGAACCGCATCTTGATCACCTTCTCCTCGCGCGGCGTCAGGGTCTTCAGCACCGACTCGGTCTGTTCCTTCAGGTTCAGGTTGATGACCGCTTCGGCCGGCGAGACGACCTGGCGGTCTTCGATGAAGTCGCCGAGGTGCGAATCCTCCTCTTCGCCGATCGGCGTCTCGAGCGAGATCGGCTCCTGGGCAATCTTCAGGACCTTGCGGACCTTGGAGACCGGGATGTCCATCCGCTTGGCGATCTCCTCGGAGGTCGGCTCGCGTCCGAGCTCCTGCACGAGCGCCCGCGAGGTGCGAATCAGCTTGTTGATCGTCTCGATCATGTGGACCGGAATGCGGATCGTCCGCGCCTGGTCGGCTATGGCGCGCGTGATCGCCTGGCGGATCCACCACGTCGCGTAGGTCGAGAACTTGTAGCCGCGGCGGTACTCGAACTTGTCCACCGCCTTCATCAGGCCGATGTTCCCCTCCTGAATGAGATCCAGGAACTGCAGCCCGCGGTTCGTGTACTTCTTCGCGATCGACACGACGAGGCGGAGGTTGGCCTCGACCAGCTCCTTCTTGGCCTGTTCGGCCTGGTACTCGCCCCTGAGAATCGTGTCGAGCGTCTGCTTCAGCTCCGCCGGATCCTGCTCGAGCGCGTCGGTCATCGCCTTGAGCTTGAGCCGGAACTCCTTGATCTGGCGCTGCAGGTTCTTGCGGTCCTCCTCGCGGAGCTTCTGCTTCTTGTTCTTCGGGTTGAGCAGCCGGACCGACGCCTCGATCTCCCGCTGCACGCGCTGCACCGAGTCGACCGCGTCCTTCATGTCGTCGATGAGGCGGCGCTTCACCGGCTCGGTGAACTCGATCTTGCGGATGTAGCGCGACAGCTCGATCCGCGCCCGCATCGCCGCCCAGCGGGCGCGCCGGTACTTGCGCTTGTCGCGCGTCGTCGTGCCCTTCGGCGTGCCGCGCAGCTTCTCCTCGAGCTTCTCCGAGCCGGCACGGGCCCGCCGGACGGCGTCAATCTGCTTCTGCACCTGGCGCGAGCGTTCCTGGATGCGCTCGTCGGTGATCTCCTCGTCGTTGAAGATCACGAGCTCGCGGATGGTGCGATCCCCGCTGTGGAGCTGGTCGCCGAGCTCGATCACCTTCTTGGCGATGAGCGGCGTGCGCGAGATGGACTTGATGACCGCCAGCTTGCCGCGTTCGATGCGCCGGGCGATTTCGACCTCGCCCTCCCGGGTGAGGAGCGGGACGGTCCCCATCTCCCGCAGATACATGCGCACCGGATCGTTGGTCTTGTCGAGCGCGCCCGGCGTGAGATCGAGCTCCAGCTCCTCGGCGCCTTCGCCCGTCCGGTCGAGCACCTTCTCGTCGCGCAGGTACTTGTGGTCGGAGTCGATGACCTCGATGCCCGCGCTGCCGAACGTATTGAACAGATCGTCGAGCTCGTCCGACGACGTGATCTCGGACGGCAGGAGCTCGTTGACCTCGTCGTACAGGAGATAGCCCTTCTCCTTGCCGATCGAGATGAGCTGCCGCACTTCGTCGTACTTCTCCTCGATCGACAGCGCGGCCTCGTCGCCGCGCGCCGCCGCCCCGCCCGGTCCGTGCGCCTCGTCGGCGTGGGTCCCGCGGCCTAGGTGAGCTTTTCGATCCGGTGCAGTAGGTCTTTCTTTCGTTGCCACAGTGCGTCTATCTCATGTCCATGTTGACCGGCTCCCAGCTCCTGCAGCCGGTCAATTTCACCTTGAATGGCAGCGCGCTCGCGCTCCCACCGCATCCGGCGGAGCGCCCGGGCGCATTCGAGCGCCGGGGCCGGGGGTGTGGGGGAAGCGGCGATGCGGATGACAAGCTGGGCGTTCACAGGTACTTAGACGCTCGAGCAGCGTCGATGGTACGAGCTCCCTATTCTGATGTAGCAGGCTTCGCGCCACTTGAAATACTTCCGGAGCCGCCAGATTGTTTAGGTCCTCGGGATCGAGCTCGGCCAGCGCGTCGACCGCGGCCGACGCATTATGGATCAACGCCCAGATCAGGCCTTTTTCGGCGTATTTCACCGGGCCAAACGACGGCAGTTCCCGATCGGTGACGGCCGTGCGACGCACCACCGCCGCCTTGCGGATTTCGGCGCGCACGACCTCTTCGGTAATCTGGCCCTTGTGGGCGATCCGGTCGCCGAACTGATCGCGCCCCACGGGGTCCGGGATCCAGTGGGCGATGGGCAACATCTCGTCCACGAACGCCCGGCGGCCCTCCGGCCGGCTGAGATCGTGCGCGCGCGTGGCGGCGTCGAGCAGGAACTCCAGAAACGGCTGCGAATTGCGCAGTCGCTCCTGATAGCGACCGGCGCCATGCCGGCGGATGAATGTATCAGGATCCTCGTCCTTGTCCAGGACCGCGACGTTCACCTCAAACCCTTCTCGCACAAGCAGTTCAGAGGATCGCGCCGCGGCCCCCTGCCCGGCGGCGTCGGGGTCGTAGCTCAGGACGACCTTGCTCGTGAATCGCCGGAGCAGCTGCGCCTGCTGGGGCGTCAGGGCGGTGCCGCAGGCGGCGACGACCGGGGCCGCGCGGGTTCGGAAGACCTGCGCGAAGTCGAAGTAGCCTTCGACCAGCACCGCGAACTTCTGCTCCCGAATCGCGGACTTCGTCAGGCTGAGGCCGTAGAGCGTGCGCCCCTTCGAATAAATGGGCGTTTCCGGTGAATTCAGGTACTTCGGCACCTGATCCGGTTCCATGGCGCGCCCGCCGAAAGCAATCACCGGACCGGTATCCCGGCAAATCGGCACCATCAGGCGATTTCGAAACCGATCGACCACCTCGCCGGCGTCGCGTTTGACGCCGAGACCGCTCTGGAGGAGCAGCACCTCCGAAACGCCCGTCTCCCGGAGCCGTGCCGCGAGGCCGCCTGCCGGCGCGTACCCGAGGCCGAGCTGCTCGATGGTCGGCCCATCGACGCCGCGGTCGTCGAGCTGCCGGCGGGCACGGCTCCCTGTCGGTCCGGCCAGCTGCTCGCGGAAGTACGCGGCCGCCAGTTCGTGCACCTTCAGGAGGTTCTCGCGCAGGCTCGCGGCGCCCGCCGCCTGCTCGCTCGATCCCGGAACGGTCTCGGGAACCGGGATGCCGAACTTCTGGGCCAGCATCCGCACGGCCTCCTGGAAGCCGACTCTCTCGTGGAGCTCCAGAAACTTGAGAACGTCGCCGCCGGCGTGGCACCCGAAGCAGTGAAAAAAGCCCTTGTCCGGATCGACGCTGAACGACGGCGTCTTCTCCGCATGAAACGGACAGAGACCCTTGTATTTTCCGCCCACCCGCCTGAGCGTGACGTAGTCCTGAATCACCTGGACGATGTTGGCCTGGAGACGCAGGTCGTCGAGAAACTGCTGGGGAAACAGCATGATAAACGGTGCCGGTCGCCTGTCTACTCCTTCAACTCCACGACCGTGACGCCTCCGCCGCCCTGCTCGGGCGGAGCCGTCCCGAAGCGTGCGACGAGCGGGTGCTGCTGCAGAAAGCCGGCCAGCGCGCGTTTGAGCTGGCCTGTTCCGTAGCCGTGAATCAGCCGCACGGTGCGCTGGTCGCCCAGCATCGATTCATCGAGAAACCGTTCGGCCCGCGTGAGCGCCTCGTCCACGGTGCAGCCGATGACGTTCAGATCCGAGGGCTGGTCGTCGCGCGGCTGCAACTGAACCTTCACGCTGACCCGCGCGGCGGCGGCCGCGTGGCCGACAACGCGCAGGCTGCGGACGCTGGCCCGCATCCGCTTGCCGCGGACATCCAGATCCGCGGTCCCGTCGTGGATCCCGGTCACGGTCGCCTCGATGCCGAGCGCCTCGACCATCACCCGATCGCCGACGGCCGGCGCGTAGCCCGCGGGTTCGGGGGGCGCCGGCGCGGTCGCCACCGGCTCCATCGCCCGCTTGACCACCGCGTCCACGGCCGCGCGCGCGTCGACGCGCGCGGCACCGGTTTCTCCCGTGGACGCCGGGCCGTGCTGGGCGATGGTTACCGTCCTGGTCTTCAGCTGCGCAATCACATCGTCTATCTCGCGGCGGGCCTGGCGCACCTGCGACTCGAGCTCCTCGTTGAGACGCGTCCGAAAGGTGTCCTCGCGCTGGCGCAGGACGTCTTCGCGCTGGCGCACGCGCGCTTCGGCGGCCTCGAGCGTCTGGCGCTCGCGCGCGGCGAGACGATGCTCGTGTTCGAGCGCGCGCAGGTCGTGGTCGATCTTCGCGAGATGCTCGGTCAGCTGCGCTTCGCGATCCGTCAGATTTCGGCGCGCCGTCGCGATGATCGAGGCGTTCAGTCCCAGACGCCCGGCAATCTCCAGCGCGAGACTGCGGCCGGCGGTCCCGTACACGAGCTGGTAGGTCGGCGCGAAGGTGTCCGGATCGAACCCGAACGCGGCACCGGTGACTTCGGCGGTGGTCGATGCGTACGTCTTGAGGGCGTCGTAGTGACTCGTCGCGATCACCGTCGCGCCGCGGCGCCGGAAGTGATCCACGATCGCGACGCCGAGCGCGCCGCCTTCGACGGGATCGGTGCCGGAGCCGACCTCGTCGACGAGCACCAGCGCGGGGACCGACAGCTGGCGGTCCGTCGCCGCGATGTTGGCGATGTGGCCGGAAAACGTGCTGAGGCTTGCATCGATCGACTGCTCGTCGCCGATATCGGCGAAGAGCGATCGGAAGACGGGCAGCCGCGATCCCTCCGCGGCGGACACGTGAAGCCCCGTCTGCGCCATGAGTGCCAGCAGACCGGCCGTCTTGAGGGCCACCGTCTTGCCGCCGGTGTTCGGGCCGGTCACGAGCAGGCAGGTCGCCGGCGGAACGATGCGGATGGTGACCGGTACCGGGCCGTGCGCGGAACGCGCGCCCCCGCCGCTGTCGTCCAGCAGCGCGGTTACCTCCGGCATGAGCAGCGGATGCCGCGCGGCCCGCAGCTCGAACCCGCCGTCCTGCGAAAGCGCCGGCTCCACGCCGTGGACGATCGCGGAGAACCGCGCGCACGCCTGGCGGAGGTCGAGCTCGACGGCCGCGGCGATCGTTCGTTGCAGATCGCCGGCGCGCGCGCGAAAGGCGTCGGTGAGCTGCAGCAGGATGCGCCGCACCTCTTCGAGTTCCTGCTCCTCGAGCGCGACGATGTCGTTGTTGATTTCGACGGTGCTCAGCGGTTCGAGGAACAGACTGGCGCCGCTGGCCGATGCTCCGTGCACGATCCCAGGAATGCCGTGCCGCTGCTCCGCCTTCACAACGAGGACGTAGCGGCCGTTCCGCTCGGTGACGACCTGCTCCTGGAGATACCTGGCGGTTTCCCTGCCGCGCAGGTACGACTCCAGCGTGCCGCGCAACCGGGCTTTCTGCTTCCGCAGGCGATCGCGAATCGAGCGGAGCTCCGGGCTGGCGCCGTCGACCACCTCGCCCGCCGCGTCGATCTTGTCGCGCACCGCCGCCGCCTCGCGTTTGAACGACGCGGCCGCGCCGCTGGCGCCGGCGAGCAGCGGAAACGCCCCCGGCGTGCGCTGAATGCCCGCGCGCGCCTCGTCAACCGAGTCCAGGAAGTCGGCGAGCGCCACCAGACGCAGCGGCTCGAGCAGCCGTCCCTCGACGGCCAGCGCCGTCAGGATGGCCGGCATCTCGCTCGACGCGCGCAACGGGAAGAGCGGGTTCCCATCGAGGTACCGCACGGTCTCGGTCGTCGCCTTCAGCTGCTCGGCGACGCGCGCGGCGTCGGTGGACGGCGTCAGATGCTCGAGGCGCTCCGCCCCCATCGGCGTCAACGCCAGCCGGCGCACCGCTTCGACGATTCGATCGAATTCGAGCGCTCGGAGTGCCCCTGGGTGCATAGAAGCGAAACGCAGGCCGATCGTGATGAGACGGGAACCCTCAATACTAGCGGATCCAGCCGCGGAGATGCCAGCCGGGAGCACAGCAGCGGGCCGATGGTCCCAACCGAGCGGCGCGTGTCGGGGACGGTCACAAATGGTTGATGGCGCTGGCGATGGCCGCGGCACCGAAGCCATTGTCGATATTCACGACCGCGACGCCCGTGGCGCAGCTGTTGAGCATGCCGAGCAGCGCGGCCAGCCCGCCGAAGCTCGCGCCGTAGCCGATGCTGGTCGGCACCGCAATCACCGGCGCGCTCACCAGGCCCGCGACGACGCTCGGCAGCGCCCCCTCCATCCCCGCCACGACGATGATGACGCGGGCCGAATTCAACCGCGATCGTTCACTCAGGAGACGATGCAGGCCGGCGACGCCAACGTCGTACACCCGATCGACCGTATTGCCCATGACATCGGCGGTCACCACCGCTTCCTCGGCCACCGGGAGGTCCGAGGTGCCGGCGGCGACCACGGCCACGGTGCCGCGGCCGCCGGCCACGTCGGCCTGCTTCAGGACGATCGCGGCCGCGACATCGTGATACACAGCGTCGGGAATGACAGCGCGGACCGCCTCGAAGACCGACGCGCCCGCGCGCGTCACGAGCAGCGTAGACCCGCGACGAACGATTTCCTCGCTAATCGCGGCCACTTGGGCAGGTGTCTTGCCCAAGCCGAGGACGACTTCGGGGAAGCCCTGGCGGACCGATCGGTGGTGATCGACGCGGGCGAAGCCCAGATCCTCGAACGGTCGGGCACGCAGGACCTCGAGCAGCCGCGCCTGCGCGGCCTCGACATCGATGGCGCCGCGCGTGACGGCGTCGAGGAGCGAGCGAAGTTCGGAGGGAGTCATTGTGTCCGCAGGGGTCGGTTTGTTGACCTCGTGAGGGCCCATCAGTATTATCAAACGATTGTGCCGTCAGAGTTTCTGACGTTCGTCGCGCGGCTGAGTTCGGTCCGCCCCGGGCCTCGCGCTGACGCGTGTGAACCATGACGCCGCTTGAAACGCTCACGCTGGCCGCCTACTTCTTCGTCCTCATCATTCTCGCCGTCTACGGCTGGCACCGCTACTACCTGGTGTATCTGTACATGCGGTACCGCGACAACGAGCCCAAGGCGGGGCCGCCGCTCGATCCGTTGCCGGTCGTGACGATCCAGTTGCCGCTGTACAACGAAATGTACGTCGCCGACCGGCTGATCGACGCGGTGTGCCGCATCGACTATCCCCGGGAGCTCCTGGAGATCCAGGTCCTCGACGACTCCACCGACGAGACGCGGACGGTTGCCGGCCTGGCCGTGAACCGCTGGGCGGCCGACGGCGTGGACATCAAGTACTACCATCGGGCCGATCGCACCGGGTTCAAGGCGGGCGCGCTCGAGGCGGGCCTGAAGATCGCGCGCGGCGAGTTCGTGGCGATCTTCGACGCCGACTTCATCCCGACGCCCGACTTCCTGACGCGGCTGATGCCGCACTTCGCCAGCCCCGGCGTCGGAATGGTCCAGGCGCGGTGGGGCCACATCAACCAGGACTATTCGCTGCTCACCAAGATCCAGGCGATTCTGCTGGACGGCCATTTCGTGCTCGAACACGGCGGCCGCCATCGGGGCGGGCGGTTCTTCAATTTCAACGGCACCGCCGGGGTCTGGCGCCGCACCGCGATCGACGATGCGGGCGGGTGGCAGCACGACACGCTGACCGAGGATCTCGACCTCAGCTACCGGGCGCAGCTGCGCGGTTGGCGATTCGTGTTCGTCCCGGGCATCATCGCCCCGGCCGAGGTGCCCGTCGAGATGAACGCGTTCAAGTCGCAGCAGCATCGCTGGGCCAAGGGTTCCATCCAGACCTGCCGGAAGCTGCTGCCGACGATCCTGCGATCGAGCCTGCCGTTCGGCGTCAAGGCCGAGGCGTTCTTCCATCTGACAGCGAACTTCAACTACATCCTGATGTGCATCCTGTCGGTGCTGATGTTCCCGTCCATGGTGATCCGCTACAACATGGGCTGGTACGAGATGCTGCTCATCGACGTGCCGCTGTTCTTCGCCGCGACCTTCTCGTTCGGCAATTTCTACATGGTGTGCCAGCGCGAAGTGCACCGGGACTGGCTGGCTCGCGTCAAGTACGTGCCGTTCCTGATGTCGGTCGGCATCGGCCTGTCGATCAACAACACGCGGGCCGTGTTCGAGGCGCTGTTCAACATGCGCAGCGAGTTCGCTCGCACGCCGAAGTACCGGATCGAAGGCGACGGCGACGAGTGGGTCGGGAAGAAGTACCGCCAGTCGGTGGCGGTGCAGCCGCTCGTCGAGCTGGCCCTCGGGCTCTACTTCACCTGGACCGTGTTCTACGCGCTGGCCAACGAGATCTACGGCACGGTCCCGTTCCTGGTCCTCTTCCAGGTCGGATTTCTCTACACCGGGCTGATGACCCTGGTGCAGCAGTACGCGGGCGATCCGGTCGTGCTCAAGACGCAGGTCGCCGGGGGAACGACGCGGGATTGAGGATGTCCACAGTCGCCATTCTCCGTGTGACCGCCGATCGGGTGCTGTCGGACATCGATCGGCTCGTCGACCTGGCCGGCGTATCGCAGGCGCTGGCGCCGGGGCAGACCACGATTCTGAAGGACAACATTTCCTGGCACTTTCCGTTTCCGGCCGCGAACACGACGCCGTGGCAGCTGGAGGGCACGATTCAGGCGCTCGCGCGGCGCGGCTTCGTCGACCAGGTGTGCGTCCAGAACAAGACCGTGGTGACCAACGCCTTCAAGGGCGAGGATCTCAATCACTACGTGCCGATCTTCACGCGGTACAACGTCCCCGTCCTCTACAACTTCAAGGAGGACGACATGAAGTGGGTGCGCCACCGCCCGAAGGCCCGGATGCGCGCGCTCGACCGCGTGTTCCCCGACGGCATCAACATTCCCGACTTCTTCCTGGGCAAGAACATCGTGCACCTGCCGACCGTCAAGTGCCACATCTACACGACGACGACGGGCGCCATGAAGAACGCGTTCGGGGGGCTGCTGAACACGCGGCGCCACTACACGCACTCCTGGATTCACGAAACGCTCGTCGACCTGCTCGCCATCCAGCGGGAGATCCATTCGGGGATGTTCGCCATCATGGACGGCACGACCGCCGGCAACGGCCCGGGTCCACGCACGATGCATCCGGTGGTCAAGAACGTGATGCTGGCCTCGAGCGATCAGGTCGCGATCGACGCGGTTGCCGCGAAGCTGATGGGATTCGATCCGCTGTCGATTCCCTACATCCGCCTCGCGCACGAGGATCGCCTGGGCGTCGGCGATCCGCGCGAGATCGAGATCGTCGGCGACCGGGACGTCGCCCAGGAGAACTGGCACTTCCACGTCGGCAAGAATCTGGTGCGGCTCGGCGGCGGCGACCTGATCTGGTTCGGTCCCTTGAAGCGCTTTCAGAAGCTGTTCTTCCATACGCCGCTCGTCAACGGGTTCATTCTGGCCAGCGAGGTGTATCACGACCTCTATCGCTGGCCGATGCTCGATCGCCGGGCGTTCGAGCGCTGGACCGAGCAGACCGACTGGGGGCGGCTGTTCCTGCAGTACGCGCGGATGGGGCCGCAGGGGAACGGGCGCCTGCCCGACACGCCGGCCACGCCGGGCCTCTCGACCACGGTCCACTGATCCGCCCGATTCAGGTCGGCCTCGCGCCGTCCGCCGGGGCGGGCGGACAGCCGGTCCGACGGCCCATCCGTTATCATGGACGTATGACAACGGCCGCCAAGCCCAAAGCGGGGCTCGAGGACACCGTCGCGACCTCCTCCGCGATCTGCTATCTGGACGGTGATCGGGGCGTGCTCGCTTATTGTGGTTACGACATCCACGATCTGGCCCGGCACGCGACGTTCGAGGAAGTCTGCTTTCTTCTGTGGCACCGGCGACTGCCGACGCGCGCGGAGCTCGGCGATCTGCAGGCCCAGCTGGCGGCGGCCCGCACGCTGCCCGAACCGGTTCTGCGCCTGATCCGCATGCTCCCCGGCGCGGCTCCGACGGCCCCGGGGTCGCCCCGGGCGGGGTCGGGCAGCGACAGCATGGACCTGCTGCGCACGCTCACCTCAGCGCTCGGCCACTACGATCCGGACGCCGGCGACAACTCGCCCCAGGCCAACTCCCGCAAGGCGGTCCGCCTCACGGCGCAAATCAGCTCGCTCGTGGCGACGATGGGGCGGGTGGCAGCGGGTGGCGGACCTTTGCAGCCGGACCCGGTGCTCGGCCACGCGGCGAGCTTCCTGTACATGCTGACCGGCGATCGTCCGAGCGGCCTCGCGACGCGCGCGCTCGACGTCGCGCTGGTGCTGCACGCGGACCACGAGCTGAACGCGTCCACGTTTGCGGCGCGCGTCGCCGCCGCCACCCTCACCGACATCCACTCGGCGATCGTCGCGGCCATCGGAACGCTGAAGGGGCCGCTGCACGGCGGCGCCAACGCCGACGTCATGCGCCTGCTGCTCGAAATAGGACCGGGCGGACCGGTCGAGAAGGCCGAGGAGGTCGTGCGGGCCAGGCTGGCGCGGAAGGAGAAGATTCCGGGATTCGGCCATCGTGTGTACCACACCGAGGACCCGCGGGCGACGCACCTGCGCCAGATGTCGCGCGATCTCGGCCAGCGGGCGGGGGAGCCGATCTGGTTCGACATGTCGCAGCGGATCGAGGCGCTCGTCAAGGCCGAGAAGAACCTGAATGCGAACGTCGATTTCTACTCCGCGTCGACGTACCATTCGCTGGGCGTTCCGATCGAGCTGTTCACGCCGATTTTCGCCGTCAGCCGCATTTCGGGCTGGACGGCGCACGTGCTCGAGCAGTACGCCAACAATCGTCTGATTCGGCCGCGCGCCGAGTACATCGGTCCCGAGTACCCGCAGCGCTATCGATCCCTCGAAGACCGCTAGCGTCGCGCGTCATCGGTCGCGTGGCGAGGCGAACCGGAGGGCCCCCGGTCCCGGCCACCGGCGCGCTTGGCGATCGCAGCAGGTTTCGATCAGAATTGAAGTCATCCGCCCGTGGACCCCCAGCACATTCGCAACTTCTCGGTCATCGCGCACATCGACCACGGCAAGTCGACGCTGGCCGACCGCTTCCTCGAGCTCACCGGGGCCCTCCAGGCGCGCGAGATGGAGGCGCAGGTGCTCGACGCGATGGACCTGGAGCGCGAGCGGGGCATCACGATCAAGGCGCACCCGGTCCGGCTCAACTACACGGCCGCGTCCGGGCGAGCAGTACGTCCTGAATCTCATCGACACGCCCGGGCACGTCGATTTCTCCTACGAGGTCACGCGCTCGCTGGCGGCGTGCGAGGGGGCGCTGCTGCTCGTCGACGCGTCGCAGGGCGTCGAAGCGCAGACGCTGGCCAATGCCTACCTGGCGGTCGACAACAACCTGGAGATCATTCCGGTCATCAACAAGATCGATCTGCCGGGCGCCCAGCCCGAAGAGGCGCGCCGTCAGATCGAGGACATCATCGGGCTCGACGGATCGGGCGCGCTTCTCGCCAGCGCGAAGCTGGGGACCGGCGTGCCGGCGATTCTCGAGGCGATTGTCCGGCGCCTGCCGCCTCCCGCCGGCGATCCGACGGCTCCGCTCAAGGCGCTCGTCTTCGATTCCTGGTACGACCCGTATCGCGGCGTCGTCATCGTCGTGCGGGTGATCGACGGGGTGCTTCGGGCGGGCACGAAGATCCGCCTGATGGCGACCGGTCAGGATCTACGAGTCGCTGCAGCTGGGGGTGTTCTCGCCGAAGCCGGTGGAGGTGGACGCGCTCGGCGTGGGCGAGGTCGGCTTCCTCGTCGCCAACATCAAGAACATCGCCGACGCGAAGATCGGCGATACCGTCACCGAATCGGGGCGGCCGACCGCCGACGCCCTTCCCCGGCTTCAAGGAGCTCAAGCCGATGGTGTTCGCGGGACTCTATCCGGTCGAAGGCCATCAGTATCCCGACCTGCGCGACGCGCTCGAAAAGCTGCGGCTGAACGACGCGTCGTTCTTCTACGAGCCGGAGACGTCGGCGGCGCTCGGGTTCGGCTTCCGCTGCGGGTTTCTCGGGCTCCTGCACATGGAGATCGTGCAGGAGCGCCTGGAGCGCGAGTTCGACATGGATCTCGTCACGACGGCGCCGGGGGTGCTGTACCGGGTGACGACGACCGACGGCGAGGTGCAGGAGATCGACAGCCCCGCCAAGCTGCCGGATCCCGGGCGGATCAGGACGATCGAGGAACCGGTCATCACCGCGATGATCATGACGCCCGCCGAGCACGTCGGCGGCATTCTCCAGCTCTGCCAGGACAAACGCGGCGTCCAGAAGGCGCTGGAGTACGTGTCCTCGGGGCGGGTGCTGATCACCTACGAGCTGCCGTTCAACGAAGTGGTTCTCGACTTCTACGACAAGCTGAAGACCATTTCACGGGGGTACGCCTCGCTCGACTATCATGTGACCGGATACTGGCCGTCGCCGCTGGTGAAGCTGGACATCCTCGTCAACGGCGATCCGGTCGACGCGCTGTCGGTGATCGTGCACCGTGACACGGCGTACGATCGGGGGCGGGCGCTGGCGTCGAAGATGCGCGAGCTGATTCCGCGCCAGCTGTTCGAGGTGGCGATCCAGGCGGCGATCGGCGGTCGCATCATCGCGCGCGAGTCGGTCAAGGCGCTGCGCAAGAACGTGCTCGCGAAGTGCTACGGCGGCGACATCACGCGCAAGCGCAAGCTGCTCGAGAAGCAGAAGGAAGGCAAGAAGCGCATGAAGCGGGTGGGACGCGTCGAAATCCCGCAGGAGGCGTTTCTCGCCGTGCTCAAGATGGGAACGGAAGGGGAGTAGTGGCCACCTTCAAGAAGTCGACCGTTCGCGAGTACTTCGAGTCGATCGTCATCGCCGTCATCCTGGCGCTGTTCATCCGCACCTTCATCGTGCAGGCGTTCAAGATTCCGACCGGCTCGATGGAGGAGAATCTCCTCATCGGTGACCATCTGCTGGTCAACAAGTTCGTGCTCGGTCCCACCGCCACCGCGCTGGAGCGCCGGCTGCTGCCGGTCCGCGCGGTCCACCGCGGCGACATCGTGGTGTTCAAGTACCCGGAGGAGCCGGACCGCGACTTCATCAAGCGGGTGATCGGGCTGCCGGGCGAGACGGTCGAGATCCGCCAGAAGAAGGTGTCGATCGACGGCAAGCCGCTGGCGGAACCTTATACGCACTTCCTGACGCCCGCGGCGACGGCCTCGGAGTTCCGCGAGATCACGTCGTTCGACGTGCGGGAGCGATATGGACCGGTGACCGTTCCGGCGAATCAGTATTTCGTGATGGGGGACAATCGGGACAACTCGCAGGACAGCCGCTACTGGGGGTTCCTGCCGCGGGACTACATCAAGGGCAAAGCGCTCGTCATCTACTGGTCGTACGCCGGCGATCGGGAGGACTATCAGGAAGGGAACGCAGCCGACACGGTGCGCGGCCTGGCGTCAACCTTCGCACACTTCTTCACGCGCACGCGCTGGGATCGGATGTTTCATCAGGTTCGCTGACCGGGCATCTGCTAATCTGGTGATCCGGACCGCCCGGATGATCAAGCTGCTGCTGAAGCTCGCCGTGGCGGCCTTCGTCGCGAACGCGACGTGGCGGATCGGCTCCGCGTACCTGCGCCACTACAAGTTCGAGGACGCCACCGCCCAGGTCGCCCAGTACGGCGCGGAGAAAAGCACGGCCGAGCTGCGGACCCGTGTCCTGGAGCTGGCCTCGAACTACGACATCCCCCTGGGCGAGGATGCGATGACGATCGCGCGCGACGATCGGAACCACACCTTCGTCGACGCCTCGTACCAGCTGCCCATCGATCTGCTCCCCGGCTACCGCTATTCCTGGCCGTTCACGGTGCACGTGGACGTCTTCTCGATTCCCGCCGCCCGTCCCCTATCGCCCCGCTGACGCCTCCCGCGCCGCCGCCGCGGCGGCCGCCGCCCGATCGGCGAGGTGACGGACGTCCGCGCGCAACTGATCGGCCGACGTGGCCTCCGGCATCATGCGGAGGTTGTCGAGGGCACTCGAGCGCGCGCCCGCGAAGCCGGCGACCACGAGCTCGATGCCCACGTGGACGTCGCTCAGGGCGATCCGGCGACAGCGGGACGCGACGGTCGGACCGAGAATCAGCGCCGCGAGCGACCAGTGCATCACGAGCAGCGGCACGTCGGTCGCCGCCCTGATCGCCTCCTGCCGCTCGGCGTCGCGGGCGGAGAGCACGCGGGCGTAGGCGGACGCGTCGGTGTCGATCGCGTCTGCGAGATGCTGCTGGAGCAGGCCGAGGGCGGTAATGGCGTCGCCGAGAACCACGCGGTCGCTCGCGTCGAGCCGCGCGCGCGGGAGGCGCGCGCCCATCATCAGGAGCGACACGCCGACGGCCGAGGCGAGCGCCGATGCCGAGCCGCCCGCCGGCGTCGGCGCGGCCGCGGCGAACGCCGACAGGACCTCCCGCAGCGGAGCGTCGATCAGCATGGCCTTTACAGGTTCAGCGCGCGCCTCACGTGCGCGGCCGTCGTGCCTTCGACGGCGACACGCTTGTGACGCGAGTGTTCACCGCTCAGGATCCGGACCGCACGGACCGGGACGCCGAGCGTGCGCGCCACCCACGTGACGAGCGCGTCGTTGGCGGCGCCGCCGACCGGCGGGGCCGCGAGCCGCAGGAGGAGCGCATCCCCGCGCGTGCCGTCGAGCTGGGTCCTGCGCGCTCGAGGAATCACGCGGACGGCGACCTCGACGCCCGCCGCTGTCTCGGTGATCACTCTCTCAGCGCGCCCCGGTTCACCGGTTCGCCGCGCGCGGCGCCTCGTCGGCCGCCAGCCCTTCGATGAGCTGCCGCGGGCGGTGCACGAGGATCTTCTCGTCGGTCCGCCGATCGTTTTCGCGCACGTAGTCCAGCGTGCCGCGCAGCGCGAGGATGGTGGACTCGAGCGAGGTCTCCGCCTGCCGCCGCTTCAGCCTCAACCCGTCGATGTCGCGCTGCAGGTCCTCGGCGCGAAGCTCGGCCTGCTCGAGTACCAGCGTGGCGCGGTTCTCCGCGTCGTGGAGGATCCGCGCCGCTTCCTCGCGCGCGTGCTCCTTGATTTCGTCCGACAGCCGCTGCGCCGTCAGCAGGGTGTTCTGCAGGTTCCTTTCGTGCTCGCGATGCTCGGCCAGCAGCGCCTCCAGACGGGCGACCTCCTGCCGGAGCCTGTCGGTCTCCCGGAGCGCCTGCTCGTAGTCGTCGGCGGCGGCCAGGAGCAGCGAGGTGACCTCCACCTGGTCGAAGCCGCGGAAGCCGGTGCGAAAACGCTGATTTCGCAGGTCGAGGGGGCTTACGTTCATGCGCGTTTCTTCTCCGGTTTGCTTATCGGCCGATGGACCAATGGCCGACAGAGCTCCCGGGTGGAGCCGCTCAGGCCGGAAGGCGTGCCGGGCGGGTGCCGAAGATGGCCGTGCCGACGCGCAGCAGCGTGGCCCCCTCCTCGACCGCGACCTCGAAGTCGTGGCTCATGCCCATGGAGAGCTCGGACACCATCGACGAAGCAACCCCCCGATCCACGAGCCGATCGCGCAACGACCGGAGCGCGCAGAAGTACGGGCGCGCCTCTTCGGGGCTGTCCACCGCGGGCGGCAACAGCATCAGACCGGTCAACCGGGAGCTGCGCCACGCTTTCGCCGCCTCGACGATCGAGAAGACTTCGTCCTCCCGGGCGCCGTGCTTGGCGGCTTCGCCCGCGAGATCCACCTGGATCAGCAGCTCGATGTGACGGCCCGCCGCCAGCGCGGCCTGATCGAGTCTGTCCGCAATCGGGACGCCGTCCACCGAGTGCACCACATCGAACGCCCCGGCCGCTTTTCGCGCCTTGTTCGTCTGGAGATGGCCGATGAGATGCCACCGCAGCTGCAGATCCCGCGTGGCGTCGATCTTCTGAAGCGCCTCCTGAACCTTGTTCTCGCCGAAATCGTGTTGATCGAAGTCGGCCGCCTCGCGGACGTCGGCCTCGTCGAACGTCTTGGAAACCGCGATGAGGCGGATGAGAGAGGGGTCGCGTCTGGTCCGATCGGCGGCGCGCGCGATGCGTTCGCGCACGCCGGCCAAGCGGGCCTGGAGCGCGGACAGACTCACTTCTTCAGCTGCGCGATGAGTCCTTTGGCCGTGGCGGCGTTCGGCCCGTCCGGCGCGAGCTTGAGATAGGCTTCGAACTCGGTGGCGGCACCGGCGAGGTTACCCTCGTTGACGAGCGCCATGCCCAGCTGATAGTGCGCTTCGGCGTGATTCGGGTTCGCCTGAATGGCGGACTCGAACGCCTTCTTGGCCTCGGCCACCTTGCCGCCGTTCCACAGCACGACGCCTTGATTGAAGAGGGCGTCGGCTCCGCCAGCGGCTCCACCGGGCGCGTTGAGCGTCGATGCGAGCTCGGCCGCCTTCGCGCTGGCTGTCGCCGCGTCGTCGAATTTCCGCTGCGCGTTGTACGTGCTGGCCAGGCCGGCGTACGCCTCCGCGTAGTCGGCCTTCTGCTCGATCGCCTTCTTGTAGTTGGTGACCGCGTTGTCGTAGTCCTTCTTCCTCTCGTAGTTGTAGCCGATGTTGTAGTAGCAGGCCGAGCAGGCAGGCTGCGCTTCGAGCGCCTTCTGGAAACCGGCGATGGCCTCGTCGTACTTGCCGGCATTGGACGCGGCGACGGCATCGTCCAGCACCTTGCGCAGCGCCGTGACGGCAGCCGCCTCGGCCGCGGAGTTCGCGGCGCCAAGGACGAGCTTCGCGGTGGCGGGCCGGCCCTGCGAAATCCGGACGTTCTGGGTAGCCGTCAGCTTGTCCTTTGTGGCCGTGACCTTGTAAGGGCCCGACGACAGGCCGATTTGCAGGAACTCGCCCTTCTTGTTGGTCTTCATGTCGAAGTGGCGGTTGGTGCCTTCGGCTTCGACGACGACGGTGGCGCCCTCGACCGGCTGGCCTGACGTGTCGGTCACGACGCCCTGCACGAGGCCCTGGGCGCCGGCCGGCCGCGACAAGGCGAGCGTGGCGAGCAACGCGCAGAAGATAGTGCCGACCGAACGGCCGTAGTGTCGGCGGACCATGACCTTCCTCCTCTGAAAGCTACGACAAAAGCGTAAAGGGTAGTTTACCTAAAGTCTGCCAAAAACGCTGCGACGCGCGCGAGGTCGTGGACCGCCGGCGCCGGCGGCAGCGACGCCATGAACCGACGGCCGTAGCCCTTGGTGCGCAGCCGCGGGTCGAGAACCGCGAGCACGCCGCGATCGCCGCGATGGCGGATCAGCCGGCCGAGTCCCTGCTGCAGCGCGAGAATCGCCAGCGGAACCTGATACTCGTCGAATGGCTCGCCGCCACACCGCCGGATCGCCTCGATCCGCGCCGCCGTGACCGGATCGGCCGGCGAGGCGAACGGCAGCTTGTCGACGATGACGCAACTGAGCGCGTCGCCGACGACGTCAACGCCCTGCCAGAAGCTCGAGGTGGCGAAGAGGACGGCATGCGGCGTCTCGCGGAACTGGCGCAGGAGCTGGGTACGCGGCGCCGTGCCCTGCACGAGAAGAGGGTAGTCGACGGTCGTCTCGGCAAGGGCCTGGACCTCGCGGAGCATCGAGTAGCTGGTGAACAGGACGAAGGCCCGCCCCTCGGTGCGCCTGAGAATCTCGACGATTTCGCGTCCGGCGGCCATCGCGAAAGACGGCGATCGCGGGTCGGGCATCTGCGGCGGCAGGTACAGAATCGCTTGCTGCGCGTAATCGAATTCGGACGGCAGGCGGAGCTCGGACGCTCGCGCGATCCCGAGCCTGTCACGGATGTAATCGAACCGGCCGTCGACAGCCAGCGTGGCCGACGTCAGTACCGTCGTGCGGAACCGGTCGAACAACACCTCGCGGATGATTCTCGAGACGTTGATCGGCGCGGCCCGCAGGAACACGCCCCGGCCGCGAAACTCGACGAAGTAGACGTAATCGGCGTCGCCGGCGCGGACGAGCATGCGCAGGTCGTCGCGCACTTCTCCCGCGCGCCGCGACAGCGCTCTCACCTCGTCGGCGCCAGGCGGACGGTCGTCCGCGGCCTCGTCGGGCGCCGCGCGGTGGGCCGTCAGGGCGAGCGTCGATTCCAGCAGATCGAGCGCGCCGCTCAGATGGGCTGCCGCGTCGCAGGCGCCTGCCAGCGTCCGGTCGGTCGCGCGGACGCGTTCCTCCTGTCGCGGACGTCCCTGGCCCCGATGCCCAAGCGCCAGGTCCGTGAAGAAGGCCCGGGCCCGGTCCCGGAGCCGCTCGACCGTCTTGGTGAGCTCCAGCATCGCGTTCCGGTCGGCCGGGTGGCCGGCGGCGATCAGCCGTTCGACGTCGCGCGCGAGGTCCTCGACGCGATGATTGCTGAGGCTGACCCCGAAGTACTGCGTCGCCACGTCTTCGAGCTGGTGCGCCTCGTCGATGACGGCGTGCTGGCAGGCGGGGATGACCTCGCCGTACGCGTTCTGGCGCACCGATGCATCGGCGCACAGCAGATGATGATTGACGATCACCAGGTCGGCCGCCGCGGCCCGCTGGCGCATGCGCGTGACGAAGCACTCGTCGTAGCGCGGACACTCGGCGCCGAGGCACGTCTCGGCCGCCGCGGACACGTCCTTCCAGAACGGCAGATCCTCGGGCAGGTCCTCGAGCTCCGCCCGATCGCCGATGTCGGTGGTCCGCGACCACTCGGCGACCATGTGGAGGAAGACATCGCCGCCCGCTGGGGCTTCCGCCGCCTGGTCCACGAGCTGGTCGAGCCGGTGCAGACAGAGGTAGTTGGCGCGACCCTTCATGCAGGTGGCGGTGAACGGCACGCCGAGCGTGTCGCGCAGCGCGGGGACATCCTTGAAATAGATCTGTTCCTGGAGGTTCTTGGTGCCCGTGGACACGAGAGTCCGCTGTCGGCTCAGGATGGCCGGCGCCAGGTATGCGAGGGTCTTGCCGGTGCCGGTGCCCGCCTCCGCGAGAACAATCCCGCCCTGGTCGAAAGCGTCGGCCACCGCGGCGGCCATGTCGCGCTGGCTCGGCCGGGCCTCGAACCCCGGAAGCGCGCGCGCCAGCGGCCCGCCGGCCGCGAAGACCGCGGTCACGCGCTGCCGCAGCGTCGCGGCGCCGGCTAGTCCGGGTACAGCGGGAATGTCCGGCACAGCGCCTCGACCTCGGCGCGGATCATCGCGAGGGCGCGGTCGTCCTCCGGCGTCCGGAGCGCGCGGGCAATCAGATCGCCGATGGCCTCCATCTCGCGCTCGCGCATGCCGCGCGTGGTGACGGCCGGCGTGCCGATGCGGATGCCGCTGGCGACGAGGGGGGGATTACGGTCGAACGGAATGGCGTTCTTGTTGACGGTGATGCCCGCCTGTCCGAGCGCCGCCTCGGCAAGCTTCCCGGTGAGACCTTTTGAGAACACGTCGACGAGCATCAGGTGGTTGTCCGTACCGCCGCTCACGAGGCGCCAGCCCTGGGACGAGAGGACGTCGGCGAGCCGCCGGGCGTTCGCCACAATCTGGCGTTGATAGTCGGCGAAGGCCGGTTCCGCGGCCTCTTTGAAGCACACCGCCTTGGCCGCGATCACGTGGACGAGCGGCCCGCCCTGCAGGCCGGGGAAGACGTTCCTGTCGAGCTCCTTCGCGAACGACTCACGGCACAGCACGGCGCCGCCCCGCGGTCCCCTGAGCGTCTTGTGCGTCGTCGTGGTGACGAAGTCGGAGTGCGGCACCGGCGTCGGGTGAAGGCCAGCCGCCACCAGGCCGGCGATATGCGCCATGTCGGTCATCACCGCCGCGCCGACGCGATCGGCGGCGGCGCGCACGCGGGCGAAGTCGAACGCACGGGGATAGGCGCTCGCTCCGACGATGATCATCTTCGGGCGGTGCTCGTCGGCGAGCCGATCGAGCTCGTCGTAGTCGATACGCTCGTCGGCCCTGCTGACGCCGTAGGGCACGATCGTGAACAGCCGGCCGGAGAAGTTGAGCGCGTGTCCGTGTGTCAGGTGACCGCCGTGCGCCAGGTTCATGCCGAGCACCGTGTCGCCCGGCTTGAGCACCGCAAAGTAGACCGCCATGTTGGCCTGGGTGCCGGAGTGCGGCTGCACGTTCGCGTGCTCGGCGCCGAAGAGCGCCTTCAACCAATCGATGGCCCGCTGCTCGACCACGTCGACCCACTCGCAGCCGCCGTAGTAGCGGCGGCCGGGGTACCCCTCGGCGTACTTGTTGGTGAGAACCAATCCGGCGGCTTCGAGGACCGCCCGGCTCACGAAGTTCTCCGACGCGATCAGCTCCAGGCCGTCGTTCTGGCGGTGCCGTTCGCTGCGGATGGCCGCCGCGATTTCCGGATCGGTGTCGGCGAGCGTGCGCCACATCGGAGCCCCACTCACGCGTCAGGCTCCCGGCCGGATTTCGGCGTCACGAATCTGCGCGAGGCGCCGCGCGTGCCGGCCGCCGTGAAAGGAGGTGGCGAGCCAGACCGTGACGATTTCGTCCGCCAGGCCGTAGCCGACGATGCGGCCGCCCATCGAGAGCACGTTGGCGTCATTGTGCTCGCGGGACAGCCGCGCGGTGTAGAGATCGTTGCACAACGCGGCGCGCACTCCAGCCACCTTGTTGGCGGCAATCTGCTCGCCCTGGCCGCTTCCGCCGAAGACCATGCCGCAGTCGGCGCGCCCCTCGGCGACCGCCCGCGCGACGCTGAAACAGATCGGCGGGTAATCGACGGGCGCTTCGCTGTCGGTGCCCTGATCGTCGATCGTATGGCCGAGCGCGAGCAGTGTCCGCTTCAGATGTTCTTTGAGAAGAAAGCCCGCGTGGTCGGCGCCAATCGCGATGCGCACGGTCCAGCGATTGTACTATAGGGTCGTCTTGACCACATCGCCGCCGACCGTCGTGATCACGTCGCGGGGAGAAGCGCGCGTGCGCGGCGGACACGCGTGGGTGTATCGCAGCGATCTTGTCGACGTGCGCGCCGCCGGCGGCGACATCGTGGCGGTGCGGGGATCCGGCGGGCGGGCGATCGGCATCGCCTGTTTCAGCGATCGATCGCAGATTGCCATCCGGATGCTGGCGAGAGGCGCCGAGCCGGGCGACGCGGCGGGGCTGATCGAACGGCGGCTCGACGCCGCGATCGACTACCGCCGGGCGCTGGCCATCGATGCGACCGCCTATCGGCTGATCCACGGCGAGGGCGATCTGCTTCCCTCGCTCGTCGTGGATCGGTACGGGGACTATCTCGTGGTGCAGACGCTGTCGCAGGCAACCGATCGGCTGCTCCCCTTCGTCGTGAGCGCGCTTGCCGAACGGCTGCAGCCGCTCGGCATCCTCGCGAGAAACGATCCGAGCGCACGCAGCCTCGAGGGGCTCGAGCGCCGCGTCGACGTGCTCGCTGGCGAGATTCCCGAGCGCGTCCACGTGATCGAGCTCGGGATCGAGTACGAGGTCGATCTGCGCCGCGGCCAGAAAACGGGGCTCTTTCTGGATCAGCGGGAGAACCGTGCCGCGGCTGCCGGCTATGCGCGTGGACGCGTGCTCGACTGTTTCAGCTACAACGGCGGATTCGCCCTGACGCTCGGCCGCCGGTCGGACAGCGTCATCGCGTACGACATCTCGGAGGACGCCGTCGCGCGCCTTCGCGCCAACGCGTCGCGAAACGGGGTCGCCGTGGACGCGCGGGTGGGGAACGCCTTCGACGAGCTGCGCGGCCTCGAGCGGCTCGGCGAGCGGTTCGACACGATCGTACTCGACCCGCCGGCGTTCGCGAAGAATCGCGCGGCGGTGCCGAAGGCCAGGGCCGGGTACAAGGAGATCAATCTGCGGGCGCTGCGGTTGCTGCGTCCGGGCGGGTTCCTGATCACCTGCAGCTGCTCGTATCACGTGAATGAAGCGCTGTTTGGCGAGATCGTGTCCGACGCCGCCGCCGACGCGCAGGCCGACGTCGCGGTCGTGGAAAAGCGGATGCAGGGGCGCGATCATCCGGTCCTGCTCGGGGTGCCCGAGACCTACTACCTGAAATGCTTCATTCTGCGGAAGATCCCGTGAGCTCGCCTGCCGCGGCGGCGGCTTCGGCTCGTCGCGCCCTGAAGCGGCTGGCCCGTCGGCCAGGCGCGCTCGACGCGAGCCGGTATTGCCGCGGCGACGTCCACCTCTGGTTCTACAACATCGGCACCGCCGGCGTGCGCCGGCTGGCTCGCGCGGTTCACGCGGCGCACCGGCTCTAATGGCGGATCCAGGAAGCCATGGCCTTTGCCGACCGTCCCAGCGCCGACCGGTTCCTCGAGGCGAAACAGCTCGGCATCGAGGTGGTGGCGCGAGGGCGCGCGGGCAACCGGGCGACGACCGACGCGCTCGGGGTGGCGTACGACGTGGCGGGACGCTTGCGCCGCGACGAGAACGACCTCGTTCAGAAGGCGGTCGGCTGGCTCCTGCGCGAGGCCGGCAAGGCCGATTTCGCCAGCCTGGAGCGTTATCTCGGTCGCCACGGCCGTGCCATGTCCCGCACGACCGTCCGGTATGCTATCGAGCGCGCGCCGACGCGCCTGCGCCGCGAACTGCTCGAGTGCACCGGACGGAACCGATCGTGAATCCGCAGGCGTCCGCGACCGGGCCCGCCGCGGCATCGCCGGCGCCGGGCGGCTGGCGCCGCGCCGTGCCCTGGCTGCTCGCCACAGCCGGCTACGTCGTCTACACGATCGTCGAGACGTGGCCGCTGGCCAACCGCCTGACGAGCGTGATCCCGAGCGATCCCGGGGACCCGGTGCTGAACACCTGGATTCTCTGGTGGAACGCGCACGCGGTCCCGTTCACCACCCGCTGGTGGAATGCGCCGGCGTTCTGGCCGTCCACCGGCGTCCTCGCATACTCGGAGGTTCTGCTCGGCCTGACCCCCCTCACCGATCCCATTCAATGGCTGGGCGGGAGCCCGATGACGGCCTATAACGTCACGTTTCTCCTGACGTTTCCGTTGTCGGCGCTGGCCGCGCACGCCCTCGTCCGCCGGCTGACGGGCCGCCACGACGCCGGAATCGTCGCGGGGCTGATCTACGGGTTTCATCCGTTTCGTATCGCGCACTTCCCGCAGATTCAGGTGATGACGTCGTACTGGATGCCGCTCGCGCTCCTCGGCGCGCACGCATACCTGACGAGCGGCAGGCGGCGCTGGCTCGCGCTGTTTGCGCTCTCCTGGCTGATGCAGGCGCTCTCGAACGGCTATTACCTGCTGTTCTTTCCGGTTCTGGCCGGCGTCTGGATGTTGTGGTTCGGAACCGCGAAGTGGCGCACCTTCGCGGAGCTGACCTCGGCGTTCCTGCTCGGATCGCTGCCGCTCGTCCCGCTTCTGTGGATGTACCGGAGGGTGCACGCGGCGCTCAACTTCCAGCGCGATTTCGGCGTGGTCAACGAGTTCGGCGCCGACGTGACGGCGCTCCTCGACGCGTCGCCGCTTCTCCGGTTCTGGCACGTGCAGGGATTCCATCGGGCCGAAGGCGAGCTGTTTCCCGGGGTCACGGCCGCGGTCCTGGTGCTGCTGCTGGTGGTCGGGTGGCTGTGGAAAGCCGACCCGAACCGGCGGCCGTCTCCCTTCGTTCAGACGCTTCTCGCGGCGTCGGTGCTCTTCATCGGCGTCGGATTGACGTCCATGCTGTTCGGCCCGTGGGCGATCCGCATCGGCCGCCTGACGCTCCTGTCGGTGCGCTATGCCGGCAGACCGCTGCGGATCGGCGTCATCCTCTTCGCGATCGCGATGGCGCTGCTGCCGCGCGTGCTGGCCGCGTGGCGCCGGCGGTCGACGCTGATGTTCTACACGCTGGCGATGGCGTTGATGTACTTCCTGTGTTTCGGACCGCAGCCGCATTTCCTCGGTGTGCCCTTCATGGAGCACGGCCCGTACTGGTTGCTGATGGCGTTCCCCGGCTATGACGCCATCCGGGTGCCGGCGCGGTTCGCCATGCTGGCCGCGCTCTGTCTGTCGGTCGTTGCCGCCATGACCTTTGCGCGCCTCACGGCGATCGGGGGCCGGGCCGTCCGGGTTGTGATCGCCGGGATCGTGATCGGTGGCGTGCTCGCCGACACGTTGCTGGCCGAAATGCCGCTCGAGACGCCGCCGCACCGTCTGAAGATGCTCGAATCCCTTTCGGTGCCCGGGGCCGTCCTGGAGCTCCCGCTCGGCAACCTGTACGACGACGTGGCGGCGATGTACCGGGGAATGTTCCACGGACGGCCGGTGGTGAACGGCTACAGCGGATTCTTTCCGACGAGCTACGACATGCTGAGCGTCGGCCTGGCGAACCACGATCCGCAGATCTTCGATGCGCTCGCCGCCTGGGGGCCGATTGTCGTGGCCGTCGACACCGCGCGCGATCCGGATCAGGCGTGGACCAGACAGCTCGAGCGCCGCCCCCAGACGACGGTGCTCGGCGACGAAGACGGGTGGAAGGCGTTCGTGCTTCACGGCGCCGCCACGCCGCCGGCCGACCTCGACTCCGCCCAGCACCTCCCCATCCGTGGCGTGTCGGCCAACGTCAACCAGTCGCGGATGGCCCTGGCCGTCGACGGAGACGCCCGGACACGGTGGGACAGCGGCCCGCAACAGGGGACCGAGATCGTCACGATCGATCTGGGTGCGCCCAGGGTCGTGGACGGAGTGACCATGACGCTCGGCGGCCGGACCACCGATTCTCCGCGGAGCCTCGCCATCGACACCTCCGAGGACGAAGGGCAGTGGACGATCCGGTGGGACGGCAGCGTCGGAGTCGCCGTCTTCGCGGCGGCCGTCCGGGATCCCCGGGAGCTGCCGCTGACCTTCCCGCTCCCCCACGTCCGCACGCGATGGATTCGCCTGCGTCAGCTGGGGCGCGATCCGGTGTTCTACTGGTCGATCTACGAGCTGCACGTCCTGGGACGGTAGGAGCGTTCGCGAACGCGATATAGTGATCTCTTTGGCCGCCAGGGGTATCACGCGCGGGATTGAGAGCACACCCTTGGAACCTGATCCGGTTGAGACCGGCGACGGGAGGGCGGGATGTCAGAGTTCAGCCAGGCGTTTCCGGGTTCCCGTAAAGTCCACATCGACGGTCCGCAGCAGGTCCGGGTGCCGATGCGCGAGATCGCGCTCACGGGTGGCGAACCGCCGCTCCGCGTCTACGACACCAGCGGTCCGCAGGGTCACGACGTCACCGATGGGCTGCCGAAACTGCGCGAGCCGTGGGTCCGCGCGCGGCTTGCGGGCGGCTCGTCCGCCGGCGGCTGCGTGACGCAGTTGCACTACGCGCGCCGCGGCGAGATCACGCCGGAAATGGAGTTCATCGCGGTCCGGGAGGGGCTGCCGGTCGATTTCGTGCGCAGCGAGGTCGCGCGGGGTCGCGCGATCATTCCGGCCAACATCAGGCACCTCGAGCTCGAGCCGATGATCATCGGCCGCCATTTCCTCGTGAAGATCAACGCGAACATCGGCAACTCGGCCGTGTCCTCGTCGATCGACCAGGAAGTGGAGAAGCTGCGGTGGGCGACGCTGTGGGGCGCCGACACGGTCATGGACCTGTCGACCGGGAAGAACATCCACGAGACGCGTGAATGGATCATCCGGAACGCTGCGGTGCCGATCGGCACGGTGCCGATCTATCAGGCGCTCGAAAAGGCGGGCGGACGCCCGGAGGACCTGTCCTGGGCGATCTATCGGGACACGCTCATCGAGCAGTGCGAACAGGGCGTCGACTACTTCACCGTCCACGCCGGCGTGCTGCTGCGGTACGTGCCGCTGACGGCCCGCCGCGTCACCGGCATTGTCTCGCGCGGCGGCTCGATCATGGCGAAGTGGTGCCTGGCGCACCATCAGGAGAACTTCACGTTCACGCATTTCCGCGAGATCTGCGAGATCATGCGCGCCTACGACGTATCGTTCTCGCTCGGCGACGGCCTGCGGCCCGGCTCGATTGCCGATGCCAACGACGAGGCGCAGTTCGCCGAGCTGAAGACGCAGGGCGAGCTCACCAGGGTCGCGTGGGAATACGACGTCCAGGTGATGAACGAGGGGCCGGGGCACATCCCCATGCACCTCATCAAGGAGAACATGGAGAAACAGCTCGAATGGTGCGACGAGGCGCCCTTCTACACGCTCGGTCCGCTGACGACCGACATCGCGCCCGGCTACGATCACATCACGTCTGCCATCGGCGCGGCGATGATCGGGTGGTACGGCACGGCCATGCTCTGTTACGTCACCCCGAAGGAGCATCTCGGCCTCCCCGACCGCGACGACGTCAAGGCGGGCGTGATTGCGTACAAGATCGCGGCGCACGCCGCCGATCTCGCGAAGGGGCACCCGCGCGCCCGCGAGTGGGACGATGCGCTGTCGCGCGCGCGCTTCGAGTTCCGCTGGGAGGATCAGTTCAACCTCGCGCTCGATCCGGTCACCGCGCGGTCGTACCACGACGAGACGCTGCCGGCCGAGGGCGCGAAGGTGGCGCACTTCTGCTCGATGTGCGGCCCGAAGTTCTGCAGCATGGAGCTGACGCAGCAGGTCCGCGACTACGCGCGAGAGAACGGGCTCGCCGAGCCCGAGGCCGTGGCCGCGGGGATCGAGGAGAAAGCGCTCGAGTTCCGCCGACGTAACGAGCTGTACGTCGCCATCAAGAGCTGACGCGCGCCGCGGCGCGGACGCCGGCGCTCTACCGTTCTGTGACCGGGACGATCTGGATGATCGATCGAAAGCGCGCCGGCTGGCCGCCCGGTCTGGGGTTCGGGTACCCTTCGGAGATCGCGCTCTGAAAGTCCTTGATGGTCACGCCGGGTGGAAACGCCATCGTGTCTTCCCGGAACTTCCCGACGTCGAACTCGTGGGTGGCGGGCACCTCGAAGATCAGCTCGCCGCGCTGCTTCAGGGCGTTGCGGTAATAGGTGACGAGGTCGGTGAACGCGGCGGCCGAACCGAAGAGATAGAACCGCTGCCCGCGTCCCGCGTCGTACGATCCCAGAAACTGCGCGGCGGGATAGATCGGCACGCCGAGCGTCGCCTCGGTCGGCGCCCCGTCGGCACCCTGTGAGCCCGCCAGCGGAACACCTGGCGGCGGAACCGGCGCCGGTGCCGCCGGTTGCGAGGGCTGGGAGGTGGCCGGCGGCGACGACCCGGGCACGGGGAACGGGCGCGGGACCGGTTGTTGCGCGAGTGCGAGCGCTGCCGCCAGCACGGTTCCGAGCACCATGCGACAATTATAGCGTCGGCGGGAACCGCTCCGGCCCACCGGGCGTCCATCTACAATAGAACGATGGCTAACACCGTGAAGACCGCGCTTCTGCTCGGCGTGATGAGCGCGTTGTTCCTCCTGCTGGGGGACCTGCTCGGCGGATCGCAGGGAGTCGTCATCGGGTTCATCTTCGCCGCGCTGACCAACTTCGGATCGTACTGGTTCTCCGACAAGGTCGTTCTTCGCCTCTACCACGCGCAGGAGGTCGGCCCCGACCATCGGCTCGCGCAGGTGGTGGCGCGGCTGGCACAGCGCGCCGGCCTCCCGATGCCGCGCGTCTACATCATTCCCGATGCGTCGCCGAACGCCTTCGCAACCGGACGCAATCCGCAGCACGCCGCGGTGGCGGCCACCGAGGGCATTCTGCGCATTCTGAACGACGACGAGCTGGAGGGCGTGCTCGGTCACGAGCTCTCGCACGTGAAGCATCGCGACATTCTGATCAGCTCGGTCGCGGCCACGCTGGCGGCCGCCATCATGATGATCTCGAGATTCGCGATGTTCTGGGGCGGCGGGATGGGCCGCCGCGACGATCGGAACGATGCGAACCCGCTGGTGCTGCTCGTCACGATCATCCTGGCGCCCTTCGCCGCCATGCTCATTCAGATGGCAATCTCCCGTTCACGCGAGTACGACGCCGATGCCGGCGGCGCCTCCCTGGCCGGGAGTCCCCTGGGCCTCGTCAGTGCGCTCCGAAAGCTCGAAGCCGGAACGCGCGCCGTGCCGCTCGATGCGAACCCGGCCACGGCCCACATGTTCATCGTCAAACCCTTCTCCGGCCGGGGACTCACCTCGTTGTTCAGCACGCACCCCTCCACCGAATCCCGCATCGAGGCGCTGATGGCGCTGGCCCGGCGCTAGGGTCGCGCGCGTCGACCGCCCCGGGCGGCCGTGCTGGCTGCCCCCGCCGGTCTGTCGATTCGCGGCGCCGCTTCCTGCCAATGTCTGGCTGAATCGCAACGCGTGAGGCCGTCGCACGCCCCGCAGTACGCAACCCGCTTCGCCTCAGTCATTTGGCCGAACCTTTGTCGGCCGCCGCTACCGGGCCGCCCGGTGGCCCATGTCTTGCTGCTGGTTTCGATAGCGGAGGCGCGACGTGCAGGTTGACGATCTTGACATCTCGCCGAGCAAGATTGGAGAGAGCGCACAGCGGATCCTCGACCGCGCCGTGGACGAAGCGCGCCGCCGGGACCAGGCGCTGCTGACCAACGAACTTCTGTTTCTGTCGTTCGCTCAGGTGGAGTGGGACACGTTCGCCGACGTGATGCGGGATCTCGAGTTGAACCCGCACACCATCCTGCAGGCGATCGAGGAGCAGCTTCACGTGATGCCGTCGTTTGCCGGCCGCGAGCTGCGCGTGTCGGCGCCAACGAAGCTGGTGCTCAAGCTGGCGCTGCACCACGCCAGCCGCGCCGGGCGTCAGAGCATCGAGGGCGTCGACCTGTTCTCGGCGGTGTTCGAAGAGACGCAGGGCGTCGCGGTGTCGATCCTGCGGCGCCACGGCGTCGAACCGGACGCGCTGTTGTCGCGGCTGACGACCCGGATGCGCGACATGGAGCTCCGGGAGGAGCGGCTCAAGAAGCGCTTCGAACTGCCGCCCTTCTTGAAGCACTTCGCCACCAACCTGAATCTGCTCGCGCGGCAGGACAAGGTGCCCCCGGTGTTCGGCCGCGACGCCGAGATTCAGCAGGTGCTCGAGATTCTCTGCCATCGCGAGCGCGCCAACTCGGTCATCCTCATCGGCGAGCCGGGCGTCGGAAAGACGGCGATCGTCGAGGGGCTGGCCCGGCGGATCGAATACGAGCCGGACACGGTCCCGGTGCGGCTGCGCGACTGCCAGGTCGTCAACCTGCAGATGAACTCGATGGTCGCGGGCACGATGCTGCGCGGCATGTTCGAGGATCGCATCCAGAACGTCATCCGCGAGCTGAAAGAGCGGCCCAACCTGATCCTGTTCGTCGACGAGGCGCACACGATGGTGGGCGCCGGCTCGGCGCTCGGCGCCCCTTCCGATGCTGCCAACGTGTTGAAGTCGGTCTTGGCGCGCGGCGAGATCCGCATGATCGCGGCGACGACGCTGACCGAGTACAAGGAGTACATCCAGGAAGACGAGGCGCTCGCCCGCCGGTTCCGTTCCGTGATGGTCCGCGAGCCGTCGATCGAGGAAACGCGGCGCATCCTGTACAACCTGCGTCCCCGACTCGAACGCAACTACTCCGTCCGACTGCTGGACGATGCGGTCGATACCGCGCTCGAGCTGTCGCCGCGCTACATGCGCAACCTCCACCTCCCCGACAAGGTGATCGGGTGGCTCGATACCGCGGCCGTCCGCGCCGAAATCGACAAGCGCTGGGAAGTCCGCAAGCAAGACGTCGTCTCGGTCATCTCCCACGCGGCGCAGATTCCCGAGGACATGGTCTTCCGCGACGTCGCGGATCGGTTCAAGGACATCGAGGAGCGGCTCGAGCGCCGCGTCGTGGGCCAGAAGAACGCCGTGTCGGCAGTGGCGCATCGGCTCGTTCTGAACAAGGGACCGCTCAAGGACGGGTTCGACCGTCCCGACGGCGTCCTGCTGTTCCTCGGCCCCACGGGTGTTGGCAAGACGGAGCTGGCGAAGGCGCTCGCGGAGTTCCTCTTCGGCGACGAGAAGAAGATGGTGCGCGTGGACATGTCCGAGTATCAGGACGGATCGGCCGCGGTCGACAAGTTGATCGGCATGCCCCGCGGAATCGTCGGGAGCGAACGGGGCGGCATCCTCACCAATCAGCTCAGGGACAATCCGTACACCGTGCTGCTGCTGGACGAAGTGGAGAAAGCGAGTCCCCATCTCCTCAATCTGTTCCTGCAGGCGTTCGACGAGGGGTGGCTGACCGACGGGCGGGGCAAGCGTGTCTATCTGAGCGATGCCGTCGTCATCCTGACGTCGAACATCGGATCCGAGCTTTTCCGGAAGCTGACGAGCCCGCTCGGCTTCCTGAAGCAGCAGGTGGGCGTCGAGCAGGTGCAGGGCGAGATTCTCCGGGAGCTGGAGCGGCGGTTCCCGCCCGAGTTCCGGAACCGCATCGACGAGGTCGTCCTGTTCGCGCCGCTGACGCACGCCGAGGTGCGCGAGATCGCGAAGCATTACCTGACGCAGGTGCGGCAGACGCTCGGGCGCGCCGGCAAGACCCTTCAGGTCGATGCGGACGCCCTGGAACTGATCGTCCAGCAGGGCTACAGCGTCGCCTTCGGCGCGCGCTTCCTGAAGCGGCTGATCGACCAGCGCGTGAAGCTGCCCCTCAGCGAGCGCTGGCGCGACGGCTCGCACTTCCGCGTCAGAGCGGAAGCCTCGCAGATCGTGGTGGAGATCGCGCCGGCCGGGATGGCGCAGGTCAACGAAGCCATCGCGTACGGCGGCGTGGCGTAGGCTCAGGCGGCGGTCGGTCGGGGGCGCCCGCTACCAGGCAAATCCGACCTGTGCGGCCTGGGCCACGTCAGGTTCGACCGGCGGGCGCGCGCCAGCCTCCTCGCGCCGTGTCAGACCGTAGCGCTGTTGCAGCACCCGCACCATACCCTGCAGCTCCTTCCTGTACTTCTCGGGCGGATATTTGTTTCGGTAGAGCCGTTCGTAGCGCGGAACCATGGAGGGGAACTCGCGCTCGAGGAATCCCAGGAAATGCGCGCGCGTGCCTTCCTGCAGGTACATGACGTTGCACCCGACGAAGCGCGCGCCGTGATCGGCGATCGCCTTGATCGTCCGTTCGAGCTTGGCCAAAGACGACGACAGGCCCGGGACGATGGGCGCCATGAGCACCCCAGCGTTGACGCCGGCCTCCACCAGCTCGCGCACCGCCCGGAGTCGCTGCAGCGGGTGCGCCGTGCCGGGTTCGAGCGTGCGCCACGCGTCGTCGTCGACGGTTGGAACGCTCATGTAGACCGTTGCACCCGCCTGGCGCGAAAGCTCCTGCAGGATGTCGCGATCCCGGACCACCATCGGACCCTTCGTCACGAGGCCGATCGGAGTGCGGCCGGCGGCGAGCACGGAAAGGCAGTCGCGCGTGAGCCGGTAATGTCCCTCGATAGGCTGGTACGGGTCGGTGGCCGTTCCGACCGCGACGAGCTCCCGCCGCCACGCGGGCCGATCGACTTCCTTCCGCAGCACGTCGACGACGTTCCGTTTCACGAGAATCACCGACGCGAACTCGTCGTCGGCGTTCATTTCGAACTGCACGTGATACCGGCGGGCGAAACAGTAGTGACATCCGTGCGTGCACCCGCGGTAGACGTTGAGGGTCCACTTGAAGGGCATGCCCCGGACGGCGTTGAGCGCCGAGCGGCACACGACCTCCTGATAGGAGGCCTGGTCCGCGCGCCGCTCCGCCTCGGTCAGGGCGGCGGTGCCGCCACGCTTCACCGCGTCGGCGATGTCACGCGTGGTCGGAGGACGAGGAGCGAAATCGACGAACAGCGGAAACGTCCGGTCGGAGCGCTCAGCCATGAGGCGGCCATATTTCGTCTTTTGTTCGCCACCATCATGGCTGCTGCGGCGGAGCGCGTCAAGCTCGGCCGCAGCAGAACACGGGGCTATCGAGGCTTCGTCGACGCCCGCGGGCGCTTGGCGGCGGCGGCCTTCGAGCGGCGTCGGGCGTGTCGGACCTTCTTCTTCACGATCTTCCGTCGATTGACGACACGCGAGTGCCGGACGCGGTGTTGCACGACGCGTTTGGGAGCCGCCTCGCTGATCCCGGCGATCATGAAGACCGCGAGCAGCGCCATCAGCACCGTCGTGTACGTCTTTCGAATCATGCGGTCCACCCTCCAGACGCCGCGTGAAGCGCGACGCGCATCACTGGCCTCGACACACGATAAACCAACGAGCGGCGCGTGCGGCCGATATTGTGAGCGGGCGGCCGCCTCCCGCGCCCGGCACGTTCGGCGGACGCAGCGCGTCTCAGCTGCGCGAACCCACCTCCGCTCGCCAGTAGTCGAGCAGGTCGTCGAGCGTCTGCGCGAGCGGAATGGCAGGCGTCCATCCGAGTTCCTGGCGAAGCCGGGTGGAGTCGCCCACGAGCGACGGCAGGTCGTTCGGACGGAAGCGCGCCGGGTCGACGCGCACCCGGAACCGCCGGCGAGCGCGCGACGCGAGCATGTCGAGCATCTCGCCGATCGCCGAGGCGCGGCCGGTCGAGACGTTGTAGGGACGGCCCGGAAGGCCGCGTTCGGCGATGGTTCGATAGGCCCGGACGGTGTCGCGCACGTCCATGATGTCGCGCCGCGCATCGAGGTTGCCGACGAGGACTTCGGGTGGACCCAGGCTGGCCTCGATCTTCGCGATTTGGCGGGCGAATCCCGAGGCCGCGAACGACGGATCCTGACGAGGCCCGACGTGGTTGAACGCCCGCCCCAGCGCGACCGAAATCGCGCCGGCCGAGGCTCGCGCCGCGAGCAGCTCCTGCGCGAGCTTGCTCAGGCCGTACGGGCTCGGCGGTACGAGCTCGTGATCCTCGGTGATCGGGCCGTCGGCCGGCTTGTACACCATGGCGGACCCGGGGATCAGCAAGCGCACGGGATGACCGGCGGCGCGCAGCGCCTCGATGACATGGTGGGTGCCGCGGACGTTGGTGGCCAAGGTCGCCGCGACGTCGTTCCAGGACCGCCCGACGTGCGCGGCGCCGGCGCAGTGATAGACGATCGACGGGCGGGTGCGGGCCATTTCGTCGCGCACCGCCGTCGCGTCCATCAGGTCGACGCCGCGCCAGGAAATTCCCGGACCCTCCAGGCGGGCAGGTCCGCTGCCGCGGCGCCAGGCCACGATGGCGGCGTCCGCGGTTCGTTCGCGCGCGAGCAGCTCCAGCAGATGACTGCCGGCAAAGCCGGCGGCTCCCGTCACGAGAACCGTGTGGGCCATCGCGCGGCTCAGCGGGGGACGCCGCTCAGCGCGCCGTTGAACGGCGAGAAGTTGCCCAGGCCGGCGAGCGTGAAGGACATGAAGAAGCGGTGGTCGGCGGGAATGCCGAACGACGAGATGCCGCTGAGGTTGTAGGTCTGGTACTCGAACGAGACGCCGCAGCATTGGGCGTTGTAGAAGCCTGTGATCCGCTGCTGAATCATGGAGCGGTGGAGGACATCGTAGTTGAACGAATAGATCCCGCCGAACCGGTTGTCGGCGGTGTGCACGTTGGTCTGGCCGTTCAGGCCCTGCAGCAGGTTGTTCGGGTCGTTGTAGCCCGGGAGCTCCGGAATCAACCCGGTCTTCGTCCAGGTCCCGCTGGCGCTGAACAGCGTGCTGAGGTTGTAGGTCGCGGTCGCCGAAATCGTCCGCAGCGCCAGATAGCGGCTGTCCCACTCGGCGCGCACGGTCGCGTTGAACTGGTCGGTCGGCAGCGCCCGGACGCTCAGCAGGAGCGGCGAGAAGTTGCTCGGCGGCGTCCCGGTGAAGCTGCTCGAGTAGGCCGTGTCGTACTGGGCCGCACGCGCATCGGTGTAGTAGCTCTGCGAGAACTCCACATCGAGGATCTCGCGCGTCTGGCCGATTCGGGTCGGGCTGTCGCTCGGGGGGCGCCGCTTCGCGTAGAACCGGTTGTTGACGCCGTAGGTGTACCGGGTTGCGCCGCCCACGATGAAGTCCACCCCTTCGAGCTGCACGATGTTGTCGAAATTGTCGATGGCCGTCGTCCGATCGATGTTCACGTACGGCTCGATGGAATGCTTGAACTTCTCGGCGTAGCTGCTGTCCGGCGTGCTCCAGATCTTGGTGAAGACCGGCCCGAGCATCTGGGTCTGAAACTGGAAGAACCGGCGGTTCAGGCTGTCGTCGACGAGCGTCTTGGACCCGTCCGGGTTGACGACGTAGCTGCGCGAATAGAAGGTGTCGCGCCAACTGATGGTCGAGTTGACGGTGAACCACTGGAGCTTCTTGAACGGGTACCGGATCTGCGGGTTGAAGTCGAAGCGGCCGAGGCTCGAGTTGGCTTCGGTCGTGCCGAGCGCGCTTCCGGTGATGCTGTTCCTCAGCAGGTACACGTACTCGCCGCCCAACGAGTAGTACAGGTCCGAGCTGCCCAGCGGACGCTCGTTGCGGCTCACGCTCACCCTGGGCCACGTTCCATTGAGCACGGAGCTGGCGGGCACGTCCGCCGACGCGCTCGGGTAGAAGTACTCGTTGTGATCGAACGTGCCGTTGACCGTGAAGCCGTTCGACAGGCCGATGAGGTTGCCGCCGTAGGACCGGGTGTTCTGCGACGCGTCGTAGATGTTGGTGTTCAGCGTCTGCATCGAGACGATGCTCGAGAAGTAGTTCACGTTCGCACGCGCGCGGAAGTGCGACGAGATGCCCTGGTTGGCGCTTCCGCGGATCTGGTAGCTGCGCTCGGCCGGGAGGGTGCTCGTGCTGCCGTCAGACGAGGTGTAGGTCGCCTCCTTCTGATCCAGCCAGTGGACCGCCATCGTCCCGTCGGTGCCGCCGCCGTAGTTGTATCGATACTCGCCGCCGAGCCCCTGTCCGGTCGTTGCGTACCAGTCGTGCATGAACGTGGCGTCCTGGCTCCGATCGATGGCCCAGAAGAAGGCGTTGTGGAGCGACTGGCCGCGCAGTGTCGAGGTGCCGTAGGTGGGCAGCAGAATGCCGGTCGCGCGGTTCTCCCGCTTCGTCGGGTAGAAGAGGATCGGCGTATAGAGCATCGGCACCCCTTTGACGCTGAAGACCGCCGACTTCAACATCGTGTAGTGATCGATGTTCAGCAGGACCGTCGACGAGCTCAGCTGCCAGCGCGGCGTCGGCTGCACGCACGTCGTGAAGCCGCCGTTGGTGATCCGGTACTTGCGCGGACCGAGCTTTTCGATCGTGTCGCCGTAGAAATAGACGTCGGTCTCCTGGCTGGCGGCGGGGGGCGGCGGGGCCCCGGGGCGCGCCTGCGCCACCGGCGGTTTCACGCTGGCGGTTCCGTACGCGTTGTAGAAGGTCCCCAGCTGCGTTTCGGTGTCGAACTCCGCGCGCTCGGCGGCAATCCGGTTGGTGCCCTGCGCGAGCACCACGTTCCCGGTCGCAACCGCCCGGTTGGTGTCGCCGAACACCCGGACGTCGTCGGCGAAGATGGTCGTGTCGCCGCGCTGCATCTCGACATGCCCGAGGAAGTACGTGTCCTTGTTGTTGATGACCTGGCGCGAATCGCTCGTCGTCGTCTCGGTGGCGGGCGGCAGCGGCCGGTTCGGCGGCGCGGGCGGCGCACCCGGCGGCGCCTGCGCGAAGGCGTGGGAGACGGACACGAGGGCCAGCGCACAGACGGCAATCAGGACGGCTGGAACGCGCATCGGCAACGGGGGAACTCCCGCAGAGTATCACGACCAAACGCCGTCGCTGATGAGGTCGCCCAGCAGGAAGATCGATCCTGCGACGACGATCCGCCTCGAACGCGCCCACGCGGCCGACAGCGCATCGCGACGCGCGGGCCGGACGACGATCGGCAAACCGGGCGCGGCAGCGCGCGCGGCTGCCGCAAGCGCTTCGGGGTCGGCGGATCGCGCCGTCGACGAGCGCGTCACGACGAGCGCCGAGACCGCCGGCAGCAGCGCGGCGAACATCTGGTGCACGTCCTTGTCGGCCATCACGGCGAACACCAGCGGCGGTTTGTCGGTCCACACCTCGGCGAGATACGCGGCGAGGCTCGCCGCGCCGGCCGGATTGTGTGCGGCGTCGAGAATGACCTCGCGTCCGTCGGGCAGCTGCCGGTACTCGAGCCGGCCGGGCCACGACACGCGCGAGAGGCCGTCGAGGATCGCGGGCGGCGGGACCACCAGGCCGCGCTCGCCGAGGCCCTCCAGCAGCCGCACGGCCACCACCGCGTTGGCGATCTGGTGCGTGCCGCGAAGCGCCAGCGTGACGCGTCCGTAGTCCCGGTCCGGCGTGCGCAGGCGGACGAGCGTCGGTGCCCCGCGCGGCTGCTCGATGCGCTCGAGGGTGACCCCCTCCAACGCCGAGACGAGCGGCGCACCCCGTTGGTCGGCGACGGCGGCGATCGCCGCGAAGGCCTCGAACGACATCGGGCCAACGATGACAGGGACGCCGGGCTTGACGATGCCGCCCTTCTCCACCGCGATGGCGGCCAACGTGTCCCCGAGATATCGCTGGTGATCGAAATCGATCGATGTGATCGCCGTCAGAGCCGGTGTGATGACGTTGGTGGCATCGAGACGGCCGCCCAGGCCCGTTTCGAGCACGGCCACGTCCACGCCGCCCCGGCGGAAGAGCTCCAGCGCGGCCGCCGTCGTCACCTCGAAGAAGGTCGGCAGCCCGGGCAGTCGCCCGGAGGCGACCAGCCGGTCGATGCGATCCCGCAGGTCGGCCACGACGCCCACGAGCGTCTCGCGCGCCACGGGGCGTCCGTCGATGACGAACCGCTCGGTGAGATCGACCAGGTGCGGCGAGGTGTAGCGGCCCGATCGATGGCCCGCCGCCCGCAGCGCCGCGTCGACCATCGCGGTGACGGATCCCTTGCCGTTGGTGCCGGCCACGTGGACGGACTGGAAGGCGCGATCGGGACGGCCCAGGTCCTCGACGATCGTGCGAATGTTGTCGAGCCCGAACTTGATGCCGAAGCGTTCGAGGCCGAAGAGATACTCAAGCGGGTCCACGCGTGCTCCCGACGGCCCGGGCGCTCACGGGGCCGAGCGGTCGTCTGACGGCGCGGACGGGGCGGTGAGGAACGCGGCTTCGACGGCGGCGGGAGCCGGCGCCTCGCGCGCCCCCATGAACCGCAGCGCGTTGGCGATCACCGACTTCATCTCCCGGCGATCGACGACGAGATCGAGCATCCCTCGATCGAGCAGGAACTCGCTTCGCTGGAACCCGTCGGGCAGCTTCTGGCCGATCGTCTGCTCGATCACGCGGGGCCCGGCGAACCCGATGAGCGCTTTCGGCTCGGCGATGTTGAGATCGCCGAGCATCGCAAAACTCGCCGTCACGCCGCCGGTCGTCGGATCGGTGAGGACGGAGATGTACGGCAGCCGCTCGCGATCCAGGCGCGCCAGCGTCACGCAGATCTTGGCCATCTGCATCAGCGACAGCGTGCCCTCCATCATGCGCGCGCCTCCCGAGCGGCAGACGACGACCAGCGGCAGGCGCCCGGCAATCGCGCGCTCGACGGCACGGGCGATCTTCTCGCCGACGACGACGCCCATGCTGCCGCCGATGAAGCCGTACTCCATCGCGGCCACGATCGTCGGGATGCCGTCCAGCTGTCCCGACGCCACCACGATGGCATCCTTGAGGCCGGTCGATTTCGCCGACGACTCAAGCCGCTCCTTGTACGGCTTGGTGTCGGTGAACTGCAGCGGGTCTGTGGAGACGAGGTCCGGATCGTGGTCGGTCCACGACCCGCCGTCGAAGAGCATCCGCAGGCGCTCGAGCGCGCCCATCGGCAGATGATGGGCGCATTTGGGACAGACGCTGAGATTGGCGGCAAGGTCCTTGTTGTAGATGATCTGCGCGCACCCGGGACACTTCACCCACAGGCCCTCCGGGACGCGGCTGGCCTTCGCCTTCTCCGGAGTCGCCATCGGCGTGCGTGCCTTCTTGAACCAGGCCATCGCGGGAGCTTAGCAGGGCGACCGGGACAGGGCAACGCGCGAGCGGTCGGCCCCGGCCGTCGTTACCGCGTCCTCGGCACATAGTACCGCGTGCCCGGACCGGCCATTCGAATCTGCCGGACGAGATCCTCGAACGCCTCGTCGCTGGCGTTCGCGTCGAACTCCGAGGTCTCCACGACCAGCAGGGGCGTCGAGCGGTAGTGGAAGAAGAAGTGGTGGTACGCCTCGTTGAGCTCCCGCAGGTACTCCGGATCGGGCACCAACGCGTCGTCGCCCGCGTCGCCGGGCCGCGCCCTCAAGCGGCGCACGAGCAGGTCGGTCGGCGCCTGGAGGTAGACGACCAGGTCGGGCGGCGAGACGTCCTCTGCCAGCAGATCGTAGAGCCGCTGATAGATGAACAGCTCGTTGTCGTCGAGATTGAGGTACGCGAAGATCTTGTCCTTGTCGAACAGGTAATCGCACACCGTGATCTGGCTGAAGAGATCGCGCTGGCGGAGTCCTGCCTGCTGACGATGGCGACTGAGGAGGTAGAAGAGCTGCGCCTGGAGCGCGGCGCCCGGCCTGTCGCCGTAGAAATCGGCGAGAAACGGGTTCTCGGTGTCTTCGAGGACGATCGTGGCGTCGAGTCGCGCGCCGAGGCGCTCGGCCAGCGCCGTCTTGCCGACGCCGATCGGGCCTTCGAGCGCGATGTGGCGAAACTGCAAGGCGGCCCGATGATATCATCGCGACTGGCGAACCTTCTCCGACCGCAGACGTGCTGTGGCTCCACGTTTGTCACCAGGCGAGCACGGCGATCGACGTCCCCGCTCCCGTGAGGCCTCGATGAAACGTTCGGGTACTCCTGGTGCTGGCATTGGCGGTCGGCGGCGTCGCGTGCAAGACGACCGAACCGATCGTGGCGCCGGCTCCGGTCAAGCCCGTCGGCCCGACCTACGAACAGAAGATGGCGTGGATCCTCCGCCTCGAGGATCAGCGGTCGCTCCGCGATCCCGTGCCGGCGGCGCCGCCGGCCGCGCCGGCGCCCGCGCCGGTTCCGTCTCGAGGGCGCGCGGCCGTCGCGGCGCCGCCGCCCCCACCCCCGCCGACAGCCGACCTCGTGCGTCTGCTCGGCGACGAGGAAGCCCGCGTGCGCTGGCGCGCGGCGCTCGCCATCGGGCGCGTCGGCCTCGCCGACGGCGTCGAGCCGCTGGTGCCGCTGCTCTCGGATCCCGACGCGGACGTCAGACAGATGGCGGCGTTCGCGCTGGGACTGCTCCACGATCCGCGCGCGCGCAATCCGCTCGTGGAGGCTCTCGCGGATCCGTCGCCGATCGTCCAGGGCAGCGCTGCGGAGGCGCTCGGACTGATCGGCGATGCGGCGGCGGCCGCGCCGATTGCCTCGCTCGTGTCGCAGGCGATGCAGTCGGGCGCGCTCGCCGAGCCGCCCGGCGAGGGCATGGACGTCCGGCGCGATTCGCCGGCCGGTACCTTTCGACTCGGCGTGTTCGCGCTGGTGCGGCTGAAGGCGTACGACGCGCTGGCGTCGGCGGTCCTCGATGGAGCGGGTCAACCGAAGGTCCGGTGGTGGCCCGTGGCGTACGCGCTGCAGCGACTCGAGGATCCGCGCGCGCTCGCGCCGCTGATGACGCTGGCGCGCGAGTCGGATCCCTACACGCGCGCGTTCGCGGTGAAGGGGCTCGGCGCGCTCGAGAGTCGCGCGGCCGTGCCGCTGCTGCTGCCGCTCGTCGCCGGCGGCGACCGCGCCACCTCCATCGAAGCGGTGCGCGCGCTGGGGCGGATTGGCGATCCCGCCGCCGCCGCGCCGCTCATCAAGATCCTGCAGGATCGCGCGGCGCCGCCGCCGCTCCGCACCGAGGCGATCGCGGCCATGGCCACCATCAAGGCGCCCGAGGCGTCCGACCTGCTGCTGGATCTCATCAGCGACGCGAAGCCCGAGATTCGCGCGGCGGCGCTCGCCGCCAGCGCCGCCAGAGATCCCGAGGGCTTCGTCACGGTGCTGTCGGGCCTCGATGCCGATCCGAACTGGACCGTGCGCGCCAGGCTGGCCACCGTCCTCGGGACGCTGCGCGCGGACGCAGGATTGCCGCGGCTGCTGACGATGCTGCGCGACACGGATCAGCGGGTGATTCCGCCGGTCCTTGCCGCCATCGCGAAGCTCGCGCCGACCGGTGCCGCGTCGATCATGCTGGATCACCTGAAAGCCGAGGACCCGCCGGTCCGCGCCGCCGCGGCGACCGCGCTCGGCGAGCTGAAGCCGCCGGATGCGGTCCCGGCGCTCGCCGCCGCGTACGATTTCGGGCAGCAGGACACGCTGTACACGGCGCGTGCCGCCGCGCTGGCGGCGCTCGCCAAGTACGGCGCCGCCGCTGCGGCGCCGGTGCTCGAACGGGCGTTCGGGGACCGCGACTGGGCGGTGCGGCTGCGCGCCGCCGAGCTCGCCCGGGCGCTCAACCTGCCGGGCGATCCCGACCCCGCCCATCGCATTCGTCCGGCGCCGGTCCGCATTCCCCTCGACGCCTACGCGACGCCACGCCTGATCGCGCCGCAGGTGTCGACGCAGGTGTACATCGAGACCGAGCGCGGCATCATCCAGATCGAGCTCGCGATGAACGAGGCGCCGATCACGGTCGAGAACTTCGTGCAGCTCACGCGGGCCGGGTTCTTCAACGGCCTCGCCGTCCATCGCGTCGTTCAGGACTTCGTCGTCCAGACCGGCGATCCGCGCAGCGACGGCGAGGGCGGCCCGGGCTACACGATCCGGGACGAGCTGAGCGAGCTGCCGTTCGTGCGTGGCACGGTGGGGATGGCGCTGGACTGGGCTGACACCGGCGGCAGCCAGTTCTTCATCACGCTGTCGCCGCAGCCGCATCTCGACGCGAAGTACACCGTGTTCGGCCGGGTGGTCGCCGGGATGGAAGTCGTCGATGCGCTGGAGCCTGGAGACACGATCCGGCGCGTGCGGATCTGGGACGGGCAGACGCTGTCGCCAAATTGAAAAGGGGGCGACGGCCGCCCCCTTTTTCCTTCGCGGGTGAGGTCAGCTTAGCGTTTCTTGCCGGCCTTCTTCTTCCCGCCCTTGGCTTTCTTCGCCATTGTCCGTTATCCCCCCCTTCATAAGGGATTGCTGGCGAGAGCGCTCCCGGGCCCGTGAGGTGGCTGCCGCCTGGCACGCTCGCCCCGAGACCGGCGCTCTACGCGTCGTGGCACCTTCCGGATGGTTCCGTGCGTTGGGCGTTCAGGCCACATGATCTGAATCGCCAACAGCCGAGCTCGGAAGGGTGAAACCGGTCGCCCGATCTCACTAGGGGTGGCCTGAGTTATCCACCCTCATACCAGATGTAGATTATGGCCGAGAAACGTGAACTGTCAAGCACAATCGCGCGAAAAAGTCAAAAAATTCATGGGTGTCGCACGATGGTCACCTGCCCCCGAGACGGGCGAGCGCGTCGCGCGCCAGCGATTCGACCGCCGACGCGTCGTGCACGCGTCGCGCGCGCGCGCGGTCGGCGAGGATCCGCCACGACACTGCGCTCGCGCGGCGATCGTGCAGGTCGATCTCCTGCACGCGGGCGATCCGCTCGAGGAAGATCGGGTTGTTCGGGTACCGCGTGTCGAGATCCTGCAGCAGCGCGAGCGCGCGCTGCGGCTGGTGTTCGTACCACAGGTAGATCAGGTGCAGCTGGTAATCGGCCTCGCCTCTGAGGAGCACCCCCCGGTCGCGCGCCTGCAGCATCTCCCGCAGCCCCTTGGCGCGATCGCCGCCGGGCAGGAACAGCAGCCACCGGATAATCTTCGCGGCGGTCGAGGCGACGTCGGCGTAGTAGTGGTACAGCCCGATGCCGAAGTGGGCGTCTTCGATCGAGGGATCCAGCGCGAGCGCGCGCTCGAGCGCGTCCTTGATCTTCTTCCCTTCGCGCGCGGCGGCGAGCCGCTGCCCCCGCAGCACGCGCCACTGCACGAGCGGCGCGTACGATCCGGCCAGGTAGAACCACGCTTCGCCGCGCGAGGGCTCGCGCCGGGTCCACGCGTCGCTGGCGGCGATGGCCGCCGAGGCGACCGCGTTGAAGCGATCGTCGAGCAGCCGGCTCTCGGGCGCCTGCTGGATCTGCCACCAGAGCGACACGACCGCCAGCACCGAGCACGCCTCGGCCGGTGCCGGCGGACAGGCCTGTTCGAGCTGGGCGTCGACGCGATCGAATTGCGCGTCGAGGATCGTGTCGTAGACAGGCGCCAGCCTCGAGGCTTCGGTGAGCGCCGCGCGCGCCGGGACCGCACCCGCAACGAGGCATGCGAGGAGCACGGCCGTCGTCATCGGTCCGGCAGCCGGCCGGCCGAGGGTCGGGGCCCCTGCGCGGACGGCGACCGCTGCGCTGGGACCCTCGCCTGGCGACGGCTGACCGTCGGCGGTCACATGCTCGTCCGTAGGTGCTGCTTGTCCGCGTGGCGCTCGAGCGCCAGCTCGATGAGTCGATCGAGGAGCCGGCGGAAGTCGAGGCCGGTCGCGGCCCAGAGCTTCGCGTACATGCCGATTGTCGTGAAGCCGGGGAGCGTATTGAGCTCGTTGACGTACAGGGCGTTCGACTCGCGGGCGAGCAGAAAGTCGACGCGGGCGAGGCCCGAACCGTCGACCGCCCTGAACGCCTCGATCGCGAGCCGGCGGACCTCCGCCGTCTGCGCCTCGGTGAGCCGCGCCGGAATGATCAGGTCCGAGTCCTCGTCGATGTACTTGGCCTGGTAGTCGTAGAACTCGCGCGAGGGCACGACCTCGCCGGGGACCGACGCCTGCGGGTCGTCGTTGCCCAGGACCGACACCTCGATTTCGCGCGCGTTCGGCACCGCCGCCTCGACGACGATCTTGCGATCGAACGCGGCGGCGAGCTCGAGTGCGGCCCGCAGCTCGGTGGCGTGGCTGGCTTTCGAGATGCCGACGCTCGACCCCAGGTTGGCGGGCTTGACGAAGACCGGAAGGCCGAGGCGATTCACGATCTGGTGCATCGTCGCGCGGTCGTCACGCCGCCAGTCGCGCTGCGAGCACGACGAGATAGTCGCAGATCGGCAGCCCGCGCGCGGCGAACACCAGCTTGGTGACCGCCTTGTCCATGCCGACGGCGGAGGCCAGCACGCCGGCGCCGACGTACGGCAGGTTGGCGAGCTCGAGCAGCCCCTGCACCGTGCCGTCCTCGCCGTAGGGGCCGTGCAGCACCGGGAACGCGACGTCGAGCGTGATCCCGGATACCGTGGGCGTGGCGGCCGCCCGGTCGATGCGGAGCAGCGTCTCCTCGCCCGGATGGGCGACCAGATGCGCCTCCCGGCCCTCGCTGGCGCCCTCCCCTCTTGCGGCGATGACGTCGGCGGCCTTCGCGAGTGCCGGCGGCCGGTGCGGCAGCGTCCAGCGGCCGTCCTTCTCGATCTTGATGGGCACTGCGTCGTACCGTTCGGGATTGAGGTTCTGAAAGATCGCCGCCGCCGACGCGAGCGACACTTCGTGCTCACCCGATCGGCCGCCGTAGATCACGCCGACACGCAACTTCTTCACCAGTGTCCGCTCCGACCGCTCACCCGAGGTCAGCCACGAGCTCGCGCCATCACGGACGGAACGAACCGAGGTGTCCAGGTCGTGCGCCGCGGCGCGCGGGTTGCGATCCGGAGGGAATTGTAAACTTGTTCACGCCCGCATGTCAGAGCCCGCGTTCGCCTTTCGCGTCACGCACACCGACGGCCGCGCGCGCCGCGGCGTCATGACGACGGCGCACGGCGTGGTGGAGACGCCCGCGTTCATGCCGGTCGGCACGCAGGGTGCCGTCAAGGCCATCACGCACCGGGATCTCGAGGGGCTCGGGGCTCAGATCTTCCTGGGGAACACCTATCACCTGATGCTGCGTCCGGGCGACGAGCTCATCGCCCGCCTCGGCGGCCTCCATCGGTTCGTCGGCTGGACCGGGCCGATCCTGACCGACAGCGGCGGATACCAGATCTTCAGCCTCGCGACGCGGCGGCGGATTGTCGAGGAGGGGGCGCATTTCCGATCCCATCTCGACGGCGCGGCCCACCTGCTGACGCCGGAATCGGCGGTGGACGTCCAGGCTCGCCTCGGATCGGACATCGCGATGGCTCTCGACGAGTGCGTCGCCTACCCCTGCGACATCGCCGCCGCCGACGACGCGATGCGTCGAACGCTGCGCTGGGCGCGGCGGGCGAAGCTGCGCATGCTGGAGCTCCGGTCGGGAGCGGTCGATGGGCCGCGCCTCACGACTCCCGGCCAGGCCCAGTTCGGCATCGTGCAGGGGAGCATCTATCCGGAGTTGCGGCGCGAGAGCGCGGCCGAAACGGTCGCGCTCGGCTTCGATGCGTACGCCGTCGGCGGCCTGAGCGTGGGCGAGCCGCCCGAGGTCATGCACGATCTGGTCTCGCAGACGACGCCGGCGCTGCCCGACGCGCAGCCGCGCTACCTGATGGGCACCGGGACGCCGATGGATCTGGTCGAGTCGGTCGGGCTCGGCGTCGATCTGTTCGACTGCGTGCTGCCGACGCGCAACGCGCGCAACGGGCAGCTCTTCACGAGCGTGGGACCGGTCAACATCAAGAACGCCCGATATGCGGAGGACCGGGGACCGCTCGATCCGTCATGCGGGTGCTACACGTGCCGGACCTTCTGCCGCGCCTACCTGCGGCATCTCTTCCTCGCCCGCGAGATCGGGGCATGCTCGCTTAACACGTTGCATAACCTGCACTTTTACCTTGACACGATGAAACGGATTAGGGACGCTATATCGTTTGGGTGGTTCGAAAGTTTCAGGCTGCGATTTCGTCAGCGCTTGTCCCGCCACGCCACTGAATCATGACGACTCTGCACGCGGTGGTTCCGTTGTTCGCCATGGGCGCGGTTCCCGAAGGCGGGAACGCCTGGGTGCAGTTCGTGCCGTTCGCCATCGTGCTGGCGATCTTCTACTTCATCATCCTGCTGCCCATGAGGCGGAAGCAGCAGAAGGTGCAGACGTTCCTCGATAGCCTCAAGGTCAACGATCGGGTCGTGACGACCGGCGGCATCTACGGTCAGATCACGCGCCTCGGCGAGCAGACCGTGCAGCTGCAGGTGGCCGACAAGGTGCGAATCGAAGTGGCCAGGGCCTCGATTGGCGGATACCAGGGTCAGGAGCCGGTGCAGGAAGCGGCCGGCGAGCGCGCAGGCTGAGGGGACGGCAGGACACCATGGACAATCTTCGCTGGAAGCTCGTCACCATCGTCGGCGTGCTGATCGTGTTCACGAGCGTCGGGGTCTATCCGATCGTGGCCGCGTGGCGCGGCATCCATCAGCCGGCGTTCCTCATGGAGAAACAGCTGAAGCTGGGGCTCGACCTGAAGGGCGGCGTCCACCTCGTCCTGCGCGTGAATACCGACGACGCCCTGCGGATCGAGACGGAGACCGAAATGGAGCGGCTCCGCGAGGAGCTCTCCAAGCGCGGCATCATGGTGAGCAGCCTCACGTCGCCCGACCCGACGCACTTCCGGGTCGAGGGGGTGCCGCAGGCGCAGGACGCGTCGTTCCGGCAGGCGGCGGTGGATCAGAACATCCTGGCGAACTTCGACCGCACCTCCGGCACCAACGGGACCTACACCTTCACGATGAAGCCGAACGTGCAGATCAGCCTGCGCGAGGAGGCCGTCGTTCAGGGACGGGAGACGATCGAGCGGCGGGTCAACGAGCTCGGCGTGAACGAGCCGAGCATCGCCCAGCAGGGCCAGAACGGCGACGAGATCCTGGTGCAGCTGCCGGGCGTCACCGACGTCGATCGCGCGAAGGAAATCATCCGGTCGACGGGGCTGCTCGAGCTGAAGATCGTCGAGACGGGGCCGGTGGCCGACCAGGCGACGCTGCTGGTGAACGGGCAGGTGCCGACCGGCATGGACATCGTGCCCGGCGTCTCGGCACCCGGCGACACGGCGGGCACCGTCTACTACCTCGTTCGCAAGGCGGCGGCGGTCACCGGCAAGGATCTGCGGAACGCCCGGCCGACCGTCGACGAGAACAGCCAGCCGGCGGTGTCTTTCACGTTGACCGGCGACGGCGCGCAGCGGTTCGGCAAGGTGACAGGCGAGAACATCGGCCGCCAGCTCGCGATCATCCTCGACGGCCGCGTGCAGTCCGCGCCGCGGATCGAGTCGCGCATCTCGGCCGACGGCCGCATCACGGGGAGCTTCACGCAGGAGGAGGTGCAGAACCTCTCGCTCATCCTGCGCTCGGGCGCGCTGCCGGCGCGGATGGACTACCTGCAGGAGCGGACGATCGGCCCGAGTCTCGGCGCCGACTCGATTCGCTCGGGCGTCATCGCGTCGGTCGTCGGCCTGCTGCTCGTCATCAGCTTCATGCTCGCGTACTACAGGTTCTCGGGCGTGAACGCCGTGGTGGCCCTCGTCTTCAACCTCGTGATCCTGATCGGCCTGATGGCGTACATCGGTGCGGTCATGACGCTGCCCGGCATCGCCGGCTTCGTGCTGACGATGGGCATCGGCGTCGACTCGAACGTGCTGATCTTCGAGCGGATCAAGGAGGAGATCGCGGCGCAGCGCGGCGTCCGCGCGTCCATCAACGCCGGCTTCAGCCGGGTGTTCTGGACGCTGGTGGACACGCACGTGGCGGCGGGGATCTCGTGCGCGTTCCTCTTCCAGTTCGGGACCGGGCCGATTCGCGGCTTCGCCTACACGCTGTTCATCGGCCTGTTGTCGAACCTGTTCACGTCGATTTTCGTGTCCAAGACGCTCTTCGAGCTGGAGCTGTCGCAGCGCAAGGTCGCGACCCTGAGCATCTGAGTATGCATATCTTCAAGCACGCGAACTACGACTTCCTCCGGTGGCGCTGGCACGCCATCGCCGTCTCCTGGATCATCATCATCGCCGGCCTTGCGACGATCGCGACCAAGGGCATCCCGCGCGGCGTCGAGTTCGCCGGCGGCACCGTCGTCATCGAGCAGTTCGATCAGCCGACGTCAGTGCAGCAGGTGCGCGATGCCCTCGACAGGTTCTACCCGGGCGGCGGGCAGACCTCGGTGGTGCAGGCGTACGGCGAGCCGTCGCAGCGCATGGTGATGGTCCGGGTGCCGGCGGTCGGATCCGAATCAGGCGCGTCGCTGAGCGACGAGGCCAAGAAGGTCGAGCAGGCGCTCAACAAGGGCAAGATCGGCGGCTTTCACACGCAGGGCACCGAAATCGTCGGCGCGACGGTCGGGCGCGAGCTCGAGAGCAAGGGCATCTGGGCCACGGCGCTGTCGCTCGTCGGCATCCTGCTGTATCTCGCGTTCCGGTTTCAGCTCAGCTTCGGCGTCGGCGCCGTCGTCGCCACGATTCACGATCTCCTGATCACGTTCGCCTTCCTCGCGTTCTTCCGGTACGACATGACGCTGAACGTCATCGCCGCCATCCTGACGATGACCGGGTACTCGACCAACGACACGATCGTCATCTTCGATCGAATCCGCGAGAACCTGCGGTCGATGCGGCGCGACTCGATGCGCGACGTGATCAACGCGTCGGTGAACCAGACGCTGAGCCGGACCATCATCACGTCCGGCACGGCGCTGCTGACGGCGCTCGCGCTCTACTTCTTCGGCGGCGAGGTGCTCCGGGGCTTCGCGTTCACGATGGTCGTCGGCATCATCACGGGCACCTACTCGAGCGTGTTCATCGCGGCCGCGATCGTGAGCCTGTGGCGCGGCACGGCGCCGACGCGGGCGGCGGCGCACGCCCCGGCCGCGACGACGACGACCGCGCCCCAGCAGCCGCCCCGCCGGCAGAAGCCGCAGCGAAAGGCACGCGCCTCGTAAGTGCCGACCCTCGTCAAGGCGGCCCTGCTCGGCGCCCTTCAGGGTCTGACCGAATTTCTGCCGGTGTCCTCGACGGCTCACCTGCTGATCGGCGAGCGCCTCCTCGGATTCGAGGATCCGGGCGGCGTGTTCACCGTGATGATCCAGCTCGGCTCGATCGTCGCGATCGTCTGGCTGTACCGGGAGAAGATCTTCCACGTGCTCGCCGGGTTCGCCTCCGACCGCGGCGCCCGTCATTTCGCAGCCATGATCGTCGTGGCGACGGTGCCGGCGCTGGTCGCCGGGGCGCTGCTCGCCTCCTTCGTCAAGCGCGTGCTCTACGCGAGCTTCGGCGTGATCGGCAGCGCGTTCGTCCTCGGCGGGATCGTGATGCTGGTGGTCGAGCGGCTTCGGCCGCGTCCGACCATCGTCGATGCCGACCGGCTCCCGCTGGGCCGCGCGCTCGTGGTCGGCGGCGCGCAGACGCTGGCGCTGATTCCCGGCGTCTCCCGGTCCGGGGGCACGATCGTCGCCGGGATGCTGGCGTCGGTCGACCGGCCGGCGGCGGCGGAGTTCTCGTTCTTTCTCGCCATCCCGACGCTGGCGGCGGCGTTCGGCCACGATCTGCTCGAGGTGCGGCATCAGCTGGCACCCGACCGGGCGTTGGAGATCGCCGTCGGTTTCGTCATGGCGTTCTTCGCGTCGGCTCTGGTCATCCGGCCGTTTCTCGCCGTGGTGCGGCGCTCGGGATTCGCGCCGTTCGCCTGGTATCGGGTGGTGCTCGGGACGGCGCTGCTCGTCTGGGTGCTCCGGTGAGGCCGACGGTCACGGTTCGCCCCAAGGCCGATCCCGCGGAGAAGCACGCGGTCCGGCCGACGCCCCTTCCCTCCCACACGTGATGCACTGGCTCCGTCGGAGCTTCATCGCCGGGTTTTTCGTCCTGGTTCCGCTGTTCATCAGCGTCGCGGCGTTCATCTGGATCTTCAACGTGGTCGACGGATTGACCACGCCGCTCTACGATCGCGTGCTGGGCCGCCGGATTCCCGGGCTGGGCACCGCGTCGACCGCGGTCGCCGTGCTGCTGGTGGGCGCGTTCGCGACCAACGTCATCGGCAAGCGGCTGCTGCAGCGCGGAGAGGCCATCCTGCTGCGCGTGCCCGTCTTCCGGACGATCTACGCGCCGGTGAAGCAGCTCGTGGTCGCCTTCTCGCCGGACAACGAGTACGGGTTCAAGCGTGTGGTGATGATCGAGGACGCCCGGCGCGGGTACGCGCTGGGGTTCCTGACCCGCGAGTTCACCGCCGATCGCGGGAAGGGCCCCGAGGCGCTGGTGGCCGTCTACGTGCCGACCAATCACCTCTATCTGGGCGACATCGTGATCTGCGAGCGGGATCGCACGACGTTCCCCGATCTGACCGTGGAGGAAGGCATCAGGATCTTCCTGACCGGCGGCATGGCGATCCCTTCGCGCGTGCGCGGGACCGTCGGCCGCGAGAAAGAGGCCGACCGCGGCGACTTCCGGGTATAATCCGAGTCTTTGTGCATATCAACGCTTCGACCGCAGGGGGACGTCGCGCGGTGACGACCTGCCCGGCGAAGCGTGGCGGTTGACGAGGTGCCATGAGCGCGATCGTGCAGGCAGTGAAGCGTCCGTGGAAGGCGGCGCTCCCGTTGGTGTTGATCGTCCTGGTGGGCGGGGTCCTCGGGACGCCGCGCCGCGTGGTGGCTGCGGCGCAGGCGGTCGAGACGCGAACCGGGGCCGCCGCCGAGCGTGCGGGCGGCGAGGTGAACCTGGTGCTGCCCGACATGTCGCGCGCGGAATTCCGGGGCGTCAACGGCCGCAAGCTGCTGATGGGGGGGCTGCTGGTGTGCGCGCTCGGCCTGCTCTTCGGCCTGACCGCGTACGTGCAGCTCAAGAATCTGCCGGTGCACCCGTCGATGCTCGAAGTGTCCGAGCTGATTTACGAGACGTGCAAGACCTATCTCATCACCCAGGGCCGCTTCATCCTGATCCTGTGGGCGTTCATTGCCGTGATCATCAGCGCTGTACTTCGGCTGGCTGGCGCCGATCGCCGGCAAGTCGATAGCGGTCACGCTGCCGGTCATCCTGCTCTTCAGCCTGATTGGCATCGGCGGCAGCTACGGCGTGGCGTGGTTCGGCATCCGCGTGAACACGTTTGCGAACTCCCGCGCCGCGTTCGCGAGCCTGCGTGGGAAGCCGTTCCCGATCTACGCGATCCCGCTGCGCGCCGGCATGAGCATCGGCATGCTGCTCATCAGCGTCGAGCTGCTGCTGATGCTGTCGATCCTCCTGTTCATCCCGGGCGACTACGCCGGTCCCTGTTTCATCGGCTTCGCGATCGGCGAGTCGCTTGGCGCCGCGGCGCTCCGCATCGCCGGCGGCATCTTCACCAAGATCGCCGACATCGGGTCGGACCTGATGAAAATCGTCTTCAACATCAAGGAGGACGACGCCCGGAATCCCGGGGTGATCGCGGACTGCACGGGCGACAACGCGGGCGACTCGGTGGGCCCGAGCGCCGACGGCTTCGAGACCTACGGCGTCACCGGCGTGGCGCTCATCACGTTCATCCTGCTGGCGGTGCGCAGCGAAATCGTGCAGGTGCAGCTGCTCGTCTGGATCTTCGTGATGCGCATCATGATGATCATCGCCAGCGCGCTGTCGTACTTCATCAACGAGGCGGTCGCCAGGCGCCGCTTCGCCGACGTCGACCGGATGAACTTCGAGACGCCGCTCACCTCGCTCGTCTGGCTCACCTCGATCGTGTCGGTGGTCCTCACCTATGTCGTGTCGTACCTGCTCATTCCCGATCTGGGCGACGGCACGCTGTGGTGGAAGCTGTCTTCCGTGATCACGTGCGGCACGCTCGCCGGCGCGATCATTCCAGAGTTCGTGAAGATCTTCACCTCGGTCGAATCGGGCCACGTCAGGGAAGTCGTGACCTCGTCGCAGGAAGGCGGAGCGTCGCTCAACATCCTGTCCGGCTTCGTCGCCGGAAACTTCAGTGCCTACTGGCTCGGGCTGAGCATCGTGACGCTGATGAGCATCGCGTACCTCGTGAGCACGACCGGCCTGGGGGCCCTGATGGCCGCGCCGGCGGTGTTCGCGTTCGGCCTCGTGGCCTTTGGATTCCTCGGGATGGGCCCGGTGACGATTGCCGTCGACTCGTACGGTCCGGTCACCGACAACGCGCAGTCGGTGTTCGAACTCTCCATGATCGAGAGCTTGCCCGGCGTGACCGAGAGCCTCAAGCGCCAGTACGGCTTCCACGTCCGGTTCGACCGGGCCAAGGACCTCCTCGAGGAGAACGACGGCGCCGGCAACACGTTCAAGGCGACGGCCAAACCGGTGTTGATCGGCACCGCCGTCGTCGGCGCGACGACGATGATCTTCTCGATCATCATGTCGCTGACGGGCGACCTGACGCACGACGTGGAGAAGCTGTCGATTCTCCACCCGCCGTTCCTCCTGGGGCTGATCACCGGGGGGGCGATGATCTACTGGTTCACGGGCGCGGCGACGCAGGCCGTGAGCACCGGCGCGTACCGCGCCGTCAAGTTCATCAAGGCGAATATCCGGCTGGACGGGGTCGAAAAGGCGTCGGTGAGCGACAGCAAGAAGGTGGTCGAGATCTGCACGGTGTACGCCCAGAAGGGCATGTTCAACATCTTCCTGACGGTGTTCTTCGCGACGCTGGCCTTCGCCTTCGTCGAGCCGTTCTTCTTCATCGGCTATCTGATCTCCATCGCGCTCTTCGGGCTGTTCCAGGCGATCTTCATGGCCAACGCCGGCGGGGCGTGGGACAACGCCAAGAAGGTCGTCGAAGTCGAGCTGAAGGCGAAGGGGACCGCCCTGCACGCGGCCACGGTGGTCGGCGACACGGTCGGGGACCCGTTCAAGGACACCTCCTCGGTGGCCCTCAACCCGGTCATCAAGTTCACGACGCTGTTCGGCCTGCTCGCGGTGTCGCTGGCGGTGAACCTGACGCGGGAGTCGGGCGCCGGGCTCAGCCTGACGCTGGCCGGGGTGTTCTTCGTGCTCTCGATGGTGTTCGTGTGGCGGTCGTTCTACGCCATGCGGATTGGTTCGGTGAAGGCGTGAGCGGTGCCCGGCGGTCGGGGAGGCGCCGGGGGATCAGAGATGTCAGTTCCGGGCCATTTCAGCCATTCTGGTGTCTAACGTACGCTAGAAACGTTCGTTGACACTAAATTTTCACTCTGACTATAATCGGCGCTCTTCGCCGGTCGGGTCCAGGGACGTTTCGGAGGAGGAGAATCCGTGCCACGCGACATGTTCGGCGATGTGGTTGAGCCGTCGATCAAGGTGGGCAGCAAGAAGTGGTATACCGTCCCGCTGTCGATCCTCGCCCACGTCGGCATTATCGGCGCCCTCGTCGTGATTCCCCTGATGGCGGCTGACGTGCTCCCGACGCCGCCGGCGATGATGGCGTTCGTCGCCGCGCCGCCGCCGCCGCCCCCGCCGCCGCCCCCGCCCCCGCCGCCGGCCCAGGCCATCGCGCCCAAGCCCATCGTGGAGGTGAATCCAGCGGCCGCACCGGTGGAGGCGCCCCGCGAGATCAAGCCCGAAACCGGGGTCGAATCGCAGGTGAAAGGCGCCGTCGGGGGCGTCGAGGGTGGTGTCGTGGGAGGGGTTGCCGGCGGGATTGTCGGCGGCCTGACCGAGGCCCCGCCCCCTCCCCCCCGCCGCCTCCGCCGCCCGCTGCGCCCGTCCGGGTCGGCGGCGCGATCAAGCCCCCCAACCGCATCAAGAACGTCAACCCGGTCTATCCCCCGATCGCCCAGTCGGCGCGCGTGCAGGGCGTGGTGATCATCGAGGCGACCATCGGCGTCAACGGCAGGGTGACTGACGCCAAGGTGCTGCGCTCGATTCCGCTGCTCGACGCCGCGGCGCTCGACGCCGTCAAGCAGTGGGAATACACGCCGACGACGCTCAACGGACAGCCGGTGCCGGTCATCATGACGGTGACTGTCAACTTCACACTGCAATAAGAAACGGTTGATCGGGCCGAGAAGTTCGCTGCGTCACACGATTCGAATTTGGACGACTTCGGTAATCGATGGAGGGTGGACCGTGGATTTAATGGCGATGTGGCAGTCAATGGGGTATGTGGCCAAGGCCGTGGCGTTCGTGCTCTTCTTCATGTCGATGTGGTCGTTCGGCGTGGCGATCGAGCGCATCTTCACGTTCACGCAGGCGCGCAACCAGTCGAAGATGTACGCGCCGCAGGTGGCCAAGCACCTGAAAGAGGGACGCCTCAAAGACGCGATTGCAATCTCGTCGTCGAAGAATTTCCGGTACAGCCACCTGGCCAAGGTCGTGCTCGCCGGCCTGCAGGAGTACCAATTCCAGCAGGAGAGCGGCGGCGGTCTGAGTCGCGAGGACCTGATGGACACCGTCCGCCGTTCCATTCAGCGGGCATCGGCGCTGACCGCCTCCGACCTCAAGAAGGGCATCTCGGCCCTCGCGACCATCGGCTCCACGGCGCCCTTCGTGGGACTGCTCGGCACGGTCGTCGGCGTCATCACGGCGTTCCAGGGCATCGCGGCCAGCGGTTCGGGCGGCATCGGCGCCGTTTCGGCCGGGATCGCGGAGGCGCTGGTCGAAACCGCGCTGGGGCTCGTCGTCGCCATTCCGGCGGTCTGGTTCTACAACTACCTGACCGGGCGCATCGAGTACTTCAACGTGGAGATGGACAACTCGTCGTCGGAACTCGTCGACTACTTCATCAAGAAGACGGCGTAACAGCCGGCCACGACAAGACCCGAGGAGTGTTCCCATGGCAATGGATCTCGGCGGCGCCAAAGGCGGTGTCAAGTCCGACATCAACGTCACGCCGCTCTGCGACGTCATGCTGGTGCTGCTCATCATCATGATGATCGTCGCGCCCCTGTTGCAGCAGGGCGTCAGCGTCCAGCTGCCCCAGGCCGCGAACACCGTCGACAAGCCCGAGACCCAGGGCCAGACGGTGATCGCCATCGGCGCCAACAAGTCGGTGTACGTCAACGCCAAGCCGGTCCAGGAAGGCGAGTTGGTGACCAAGATCAACGAGCTGCTCGAAAACCAGAAGGAAAAGGTCATCCTCATCAAGGCCGATGCGGAGGTCGAGTACAGCGCGGTGATGTCGACCATGGATCAGCTGCGGCAGGCCGGCATCGAGGACATCGGCCTGGTCACCGATCCGAAGAAGGGCCCGGGCGGCGCGGCGGGAGGACAGTAATGGCGCACGCGCATCATCATCTCGGGGCAGACAAGGTCGTCAAGGGCGAAGTCCTGCACGCCAGTGCGGACATGAACATCACGCCGCTCATCGACGTGCTGCTCGTGCTCATCGTCATCTTCATGGCGGCCCTGCCCCTCACGCAGAAGGGGCTCGACATCAACCTGCCGGCGGAGAGCAAGAAGGCCAACGATGTCACCCCCGACATCAGCCAGATCGCGCTCGAGTACACAGCTGACAGGCATATCTCGGTCAACAAACAGGACGTGCCGCTGGCCGAGCTCGAATCGCGGCTCCGCAACATCTTCGATCAGCGCAAGGACAAGACGATGTTCATCATCGGCGCCGGCACGCTTCGGTACCGCGACATCGTCGAGGTCATCGATGCGGCGAAGGGCGCCGGCGTCGAAAAGGTCGGGATCGTCACCGAAGGGATGCGCAAGGCCGGCGGCGTCGGCAACTGAAGACCCGCTCGTGGGTTCGGCCAGTCCCGTGCCAGGGCCGGGCATGAGCTCCCTTTCGCGCCGTCTGTTCCTGCAGAGTGCTCTCGCCACAAGCGCCTCGCTGGCCCTTCGGGCCGGCGAAACCGTCCGCCAGGCGCCGGCGATCGCAACCTCGCCGCGGATGCGCCCCCAGACTCCATGCGGGATCCAAATCGGCGACGTCCTCGCCGACCGCGCGATCGTCTGGAGCCGCACCGATCGACCCGCCCGCCTCATCCTCGAGCGTGCATTCCGCGAGGACTTCAGCGATGCCGTACGGATCCGCGGACCGGTGGCGCGTGAGGCAAACGACTTCATCACGCGGCTCGATCTCACGGGCCTCCCCGCCGATCGACAGCTGTTCGTGCGGGCGGTGTTCGAAGACGCCGCAGGCGGCCGCGCCCGGTCGGAGCCGCTCGATGGGCGCTTTCGCACCGGCCCGAAGAGTCGCCGAAACGTCAGATTCGTCTGGTCCGCGGACACGGCCGGGCAGGGCTTCGGCATCAACCCGGATTGGGGCGGCATGCGCACCTACGAGGCGATGCGTCGAGTGGAGCCCGACTTCTTCATTCACTGCGGCGACACGATCTACGCCGACTCGCCGATCGACGCCGCCATGATGCTCCCCGACGGCTCGGTCTGGAGGAACACCGTGACGGAGGAGACGAGCAAGGTTGCCGAATCGCTGCACGAGTTCCGCGGGAGGTACCGGTACAACCTGCTCGATGAGAACGTCCGGCGGTTCTCGGCCGAGGTCCCGCAGATCTGGCAGTGGGACGATCACGAGGTCGTGAACAACTGGTCGGACAGCAAGGACCTCTCGAACGATGTCCGGTACGCGGAGAAGAACGTCCGGGTGCTCGCCGGCCGGGCGTTGCAGGCGTTCCTCGAGTACGCGCCGATGCGGCATCACGCGCGGAGCGATCCCACGCGTGTGTACCGCCGGATTCCCTACGGTCCGCTGCTCGATGTCCTGATGCTCGACGAGCGCAGTTATCGGGGTCCGAACAGCTACAACCGCCAGGAGCGGCCCGGGGCCGACACCGCCTTCATGGGCGCACGGCAGCTGGCCTGGCTGAAGCAGCAACTGCGCGACTCCAGGGCCTTGTGGAAGGTCGTGTCGTCGGACATGCCGATCGGGCTCCTTGTCGACGACGGCCTGGATGTCCAGCAGCGCGAGATGTTCGAGGCCGTGGCGAACGGCGACGGCCCGGTGCTCGGCCGGGAGTTCGAGTTCGCCGACCTGTTCCGCTTCATGAAGCGCGAGCGCATTCGGAACGTGGTCTGGATTACCGCCGACGTCCATTACACGGCCGCGCACTACTACGACCCCGCCCGCGCGCAGTTCGAGGACTTCGACCCGTTTTGGGAATTCGTCTCGGGTCCCCTGAACGCGGGCAGCTTCGGGCCCAATCCTCTGGACGATACCTTTGGACCGTCGGTCGTGTTCCAGAAGGCCTCGCCGAGGCCCGACGCGCCGCCCTCGGCCGGGTTCCAGTTCTTCGGGCAGGTCGACATCGACGGCGCGAGCGGCGGGCTGACAGTGACCCTCAAAGACGTCGCCGGCGCGAGCCTGTTCGCGAAGACGCTGACGCCGGCCCACGGCTGACGCTGTCCGCGCGCGATCGGTCTGGCCCGGGTCGCCATCGACTGGCGGACGCGTCCCAAAAGAGAAGCGCCCGGCCGTTGGCGGCCGGGCGTTCTTGCGTTCGGCGAATGGATGTCCGAATCAGTTGAAGGTGTACCTGAAGCTCAGCATCATGACGTAGACATCGCTGATGGTGGCCGTGCTCTGGAACGTGTGACTGATCAGAGCCGGCCCTGAAGCGGTGTTCACCGTGGCGAGCCGGTACAGCGGGCGGCCCGATGCATCGACCCCCTGTGGCGACAGGATCCGATTCTGGACCGTCTGCTGACCGACGCCCCAGTTGTGATTCAGCAGGTTGCCGAAGTTGGTGATGTCCAGGCGGATCTGTCCCGAGTGGCGCGCCCCGCCGACCTTGTGGAACACGTCCTGGACGATGCTCAGGTCGACTCTCTTGACGAACGGGTAGAACAGGCCATTGCGCTCCGCGTACTGACCGCGGTGCTGGCTCAGATAGGGATCCTGGCTGATGTACGCGTCGAACGCGGCCGCCTGGTCCGCGGCAGTGAAGGTCGAGAACGCCTGGAAGTTCATCTCGGACTGATCCTTCGGGATGTAGATCAGGTCGTTCGCCGCCGAGTCGCCGTTCATGTCGGCCGAGAAGATATAACTCGTCGCGGTGTTGCCGCTGACGACGTTGGGATGCGCATCGAAGAACGCCGCCACCGTCGTCGCGCCCCATCCGAAGTACTGGTGCGTGTAGGTGCCCTGGACGTAGACGCGATGGCCCGGCGTGAACGAGGAGTTGGCCAGCGTCGGGTTGTTGGGATCGGTCACGATCGGATTCCCGGTCCACGAGCCGGCGGCGATGGAGCCGGGGTCGATGGTGTTCTGACTGTTGCCGTAGCTGTAGCCGCCCCGGAAGGCGACGCCGTTTCTCAACCCCTTCTGGAGGCTGGTCGCAAAGGTGACCGAGCGGCCGATGTTCTCGTTCTGGAGAACGATGTTCTCGATGATCTGGTTCCCGGCGGCGTTGTTGATGCGGTTCTGACACGCCGCCGGCGTGGGTGAACCGCACGAGGTGCCGACCCACCGCGGCCGGCTGTCGACGCCGGCGAATGCCGATTGCGCGGCCGGCAGATTCGCGTTGATGTACGCCATGCCGTTCACGTCTCGGCCGTAGATGAGCTCGGCGGTCCCAATCATGCCCCAGGCCACCCGGCGATCGATGGCGATGTTGCTCCGCCACAGCTGCGGGAACTTGAAATTCGAATCGGTCACCGCGAGGTCGACACTGGCTGCAGGGGCGCCGGTTACGGTCGCCGGCTTGTAGGCATCAGGGTTCGGATTGAAGGGGAACGCGGTCGTGTTGTCCGCCTGAATCAGACCGGTCAGCATCCCCGTGTTCCCGATCTGATTCGAGATCCAGACGTACGCCGGTTTCCCGGTGAACACGCCGGTGCCGCCGCGCACCTGCATCTTCTGATCGGCGTTCACGTCCCAGTTGAAGCCGACGCGTGGCGACCACAGCGGCGACTTCTTCGGCAGCGCGCCGGTGTTGTAGGAAATCGGGCTGCCGTTCTCGTCGCGGAAGACGAGCGGGTCGACGGCCGGGTTGTCGAAGCCGGTGGCGCCGAAGGCCGCGACGTCCACGCGAAGGCCGCCCGTGACGGTGAGGTTGCCTCTCGGCCGCCACTCGTCCTGGACGTAGCCGCTCGAGTACCAGACGTCCAGCGGCTGCGTCGGTTTGTCCAGCCCGGGAATGTTCAGATACCGGACCTGGAACCGCTTCAGCGTGACCGGGGAGACGGTCCGGGTCGGGTTGGCGAGATACCCGTTTGCGTCGGTATAGAAGTCGTCCAGCGTGTTGAAGACGTAAGCGCTCTGCTTGCCTGGAAAGAAGACGTTCTCGGAGTGGTACTTCTCGACGGCGCCGCCGAAGGTCAGCGAGTGGCTCTTGCTCTGCTTGGTGAAGCTGTCCTGCAGCTGGAACGTGTTGTAGCGCAGTTCGTTGTTCGGCGTGAACGGCTCGGATCCGAACGAGGTGTAGGCGACGTTGTTGCCGTCCAGGACGTCGACGAACGGGAACAGCTTGTCGAGTTGGCCGCGGCTCTCGTCCTGGTGCGTGTAGCCCACGATCAGGTTGTTCGACATGCTGGTGCCGATGATCGCGTTCCACTCCGTGATGCCCGATCGGATGTTCTCGAGAATGGTGTAGTTCGAGCCGGCGAAGTTCAGGAAGTTCGTGCTGAAGGTCTGCCGGCCGCTGGGATTGCCGAGCGACGACGAGCTCGAGAGATTCACAGGTGTGCTCGAATTCAGCATGTTGTAGCGCACCGTGATCTTGTTCGAGTTGTTGGCGTTGAAGTCGCCCTTCACGAGGAACGGCTTGCCCGGGGTGTCCTTGCTGATGTTGTCGAAGGGGCCGGTGTCGTAGCTGAACTTCGACGAGAGGAACGAGCTCAGGCCGTTGAGGTCGGACGCCGCCACGCGAGTCACGTTCCCGCCGGCCGCGACGCCGCCGGGGTTCGAGACGAACGTGTTCAGGGGACGCGTATCCTGCTGGTTTTCGAAGCTCTCGAAGAAGAACAGCTTGTTCTTGACGATCGGCCCGCCCACCCATTCGCCGGTGTTGGTCGTGTCGAAGGTGCCCGGATTGAACGTCTGTCCGGCGGCTTCCTTGCCGACGAACGACTGATTGCGGAACCTGTGGTAGACCGAGCCCACGTACAGATTCGTCCCGCTGCGGGTGACGGTGTTGAGGCCGCCGCCGACGAAGTTCCCCTGACGGACGTCGAACGGCGCGACGCTGACCTGGAACTGCTCGATTGCCTCGAGCGAAATCGGCGCGACGCCCGTCCGTTCGCCCGGCTGGCCCGCAAGGCCGAACGAGTTGTTGAAGTACGAGCCGTCGACCGTGATGTTGTTCATCCGGTTGTCCTGGCCCGCCAGATTGCCGCTGCCGCTGTACTCGGGCGACAGGCGGGCCATGTCGTTGATGCGCCCGGAAATGGTCGGCAGCGCCGCGAGCTCCTCGCGCAGGACGGCCGTGGCCGCGCCCGTGTGGCTCTTGCTGAACACCGGCTCGGTGGTCGCGACGACGACGACTTCCTCCGCGATGGCCGCGACTTTCAGGCTGAAGTCGAGATCCGCCGAGACGCCGAGGCTCACCGAGACGTCGTTCTTCACCTCGGTGCTGAATCCGGGCAGCATCGCGCTGACCTTGTAGGGACCTCCGACACGCACCGCCGGAATGAGGAATCGTCCGTCTCCCTGCGTGACGGCTTCGTACTGCGTGCCGGACGGCTCATGAACGGCGACAATGTTGACGCCGGGCACGACGCCGCCCTGCGAGTCGGTCACGACGCCGCTGATCGATCCGGTCGTCACGCCCTGCGCCTGCGCGCGCGGCGCAACCAGTGCGATCACCATCGCCGCCAGGGCGCACGCGAACCGCAACACTCTCGTCCATCTCATGCACGTTCTCCTGAATAGGGGTTGAGGACGCTCTCGCCGCCTCTTCTTCCTCAGTTGCCGCTCGTGACCTGCACGGCGACTTCGCCGCTGCCCGCCCGGAGCACGCGGGAGGCCGCGGGCTGAAACACCCGTGACTCAGCATCCGACGAGCTTCCGCAGGCTCCGGTTGAAAAACGTGAGTATTCTAGCGGGCGGTTGTAACGACTTCGGAAACAAATTGGCGGCGGGGCGCGCGGCGGCGATCTGGGGATCCAAACCGCCGGAGCGGGCGTGTGTGCCGACCGACTTTTTTGAAGGAACTGGCGCTGCCGCGACAAAACTGTCGGCAGATGGCGCCGTTCGGGCAGCCGGCGGGCCCCCGGTGGCGGCGACCGGACGAAAAAAACGCCGCCGGCAGGCCGGCGGCGTGGGTGGTGGCTCGAGTGCCGGGTCTCGTCAGTCGCCGGCGCCGGACGCCTTCTTCTTGCGGAGACTCTCGGCCTTGTCGCGAAGCATCGTCGCTTCCTTGATGAGCGCCTGCTGCTTCGCCGGTTCCTTCTCGAGGTTCGCCTGCAGGCGAAGCAGGAGGCCCTTATAGACGAGAGCTTCGATGTAGTCGGCCTTGATCGCGAGCGCCTTGTCAATCTCGCCGATGCCCTTCTCGACGTAATCGCGCTTCTCGGTGTCCTTCAGCCGCGCATCACGGAACGCCTCGTCCCAGTAGAAGGTCGCAATCGTGTAGTGGGCCTCGGGGTTCTTGGGATCGCGGGCGGCGCGCTCCTCGAGCTGAGTGATGGTCTTGTCGAACTGCCCCTGACGGTTGTAGTACCCCGCGAGGGTCATGTAGACGGCCGGGTCCGAGGGCTTCGCCTCTTTGGCCTTCAGGAGGACGTCCTCCGCGTTCTCGTAGGCGCCGGCGTCCTCGTAGATCTTCGCGAGGGCGAAGTAGTTCTCGGGCTCGCCGGGCTCGAGCTGGATCATCCGCTGGACGACCGGCTCGGCTCGCGCCGGATCGTTGAGCTTGTCGGCGCCGTAGGAGGCGACCAGGTACTTCAACGACAGCTTGCCGAGGTCTTTCTCCTCCTTGGTCGGCGCGGCCGCCAGCTTCTCGGCAGCGGTCTGGTAGTTCTGGACCGCCTTTTCGAGGAGCTCGTCGTTGGCCCTTTCACCCTTCCTGCTCGGTTTGTACAGGTTGTCGTAGCTGTTGCCCAGGTAGAGGTACGCGGAGGCGAGCTCCGGGTCGGCCTGGACTGTGGCCTCGTAGAGCTCAGCCGCCTTCTTGTAGTCCTGCTGCTGGTAGGCGGTGTTGGCTTCCTTGAAGTTTTTCATCGCCTTGAGCTGCCCCATCTTGCTGCAGCCGGCCGCCGCCAGCAGCGCCGTGGCGACGACGATCACCGATGTGCCGCGCGCGAGCCGCCCGTCGACGCCGCCTCGGGCGGTCCAAAGCCGGTCGATGGACCGCCAAATCCCGCGTGTGTGCCAGTTACTCGGCATGTTCGATCCTTCTGCGCTGTGTACGCCTGTTGTTCACACCCGTTAGGTGACGCCGCTCGTACTGCGGGCACCCGACGTCCGGGCTGCATCCTGTTCGCCGTCTGGGCGGGCGAGGAAATTTGCCGTGGCCGAAACCGGGCCAGTATAGTGAACCCAAAAAACCCAAGTCAAGGATTCGGGACCTGCCCTTGTCGCCGCGGCGGCACGGTCCCTATCATGGAAGAAGTGGCCATCCGACAACTGGTTAGACACCGAAGGTGATGATTCGTTTCGAGGGCCTCCTTGAAAAAGTGCGGGCCTACGCGCCCGAGGCCGACGTCGAGCTGTTGAGACGCGCGTACGTCTTCTCTGCCTACGAGCACCGGGGACAGGTGCGCCATTCCGGCGAGCCGTACCTCATCCATCCGCTGGCCGTCGCGGATCTGCTCGCCGATATGCGGCTGGACGCGGTCGCGATCGCCGCCGGGCTGCTCCACGACGTGGTCGAGGACACGCTGACGACAATCGACCGTATCGCCGAGCTGTTCGGCCCCGACGTGGCGCACGTCGTCGAGGGCGTCACCAAGATCAGCGCGATTCCGTTCTCGTCCAGCGAGGAACGGCAGGCCGAGAACTTCCGCAAGATGCTGCTCGCCATGGTCGACGACATCCGCGTCGTCGTCGTGAAGCTGGCCGACCGGCTCCACAACATGCGGACGCTCAAACACCTGCCCGAGGAGCGCCAGTTGAAGATCGCGCAGGAGACGCGCGACATCTACGCGCCAATCGCCAACCGGCTCGGGATGAGCAAGGTCAAGAACGAGCTCGAGGAGCTGGCGTTCCGGTATCTGGAGCCCGAGAACTACGAGTCGCTCCGCATCAGGGTCGATCGCCGGAGGCGCGCCAGCGAAGGACAGATCGAACAGCTGAAGGCCACGATCTCGGCGAAGCTCGCGGAAGCGCAGGTGCCGGTGCTCGCGATCGACGGGCGGATCAAACGCCTGTACAGCATCTACCAGAAGCTCAAACGGCAGCGGATCGAGCTCGAGCAGGTCTACGACTTCATCGCTCTGCGCATCATCGCCGACAGCGTCAAGGACTGCTATGCCGTGCTCGGGATCATCCACCAGACGTGGTCGCCGGTTCCCGGCCGCATCAAGGACTTCATCGCGATGCCCCGGCCCAACGGCTACCAGTCCCTCCACACCTCCGTGGTCAGCGAGTCGGGCACGCCCTTCGAGGTGCAGATCCGCACGATGGAGATGCACCGGATGGCGGAGGAGGGCATCGCCGCCCACTGGAAGTACAAGGAGGGACGGGTCGGCCATCAGGGCGACGAGCGCTACTTCCAGTGGATGCGGCAGCTGATCGAGTCGCAGCAGGAAGTCCGCGATCCGCAGGAGTTCATCCAGAACCTCAAAATCGAGCTGTATCCCGAAGAAGTGTACGCCTTCACCCCGAAAGGGCAGGTGAAAGCGTTTCCGCGGGGTGCCACGCCGATCGATTTCGCGTACGCGATCCACACCGAGGTCGGCCATCAGTGTGTCGGCGCGCGCGTCAACGGCAAGATGGTGCCGCTTCGCACGCACCTCAAGAACGGCGATATCGTCGAAATCGTCACGCAGGCCGGTCACAAGCCGAACCGCGACTGGCTGAACGCCGTCGTCACCTCGCACGCGCGATACGAGATCAAGTACCTCATCCGGCGCGAAGAGCGCGCGCGGGCCATCGAGCTCGGCCGGAAGGTGTTCGAGAAGGACGCCCGGAAGTTCGATCTCAATCCGCGGGCGCTCATCGAGGGCGACGGGCTCGGAAGGGTGCTCGCCGAGTTCGACGTCCAGAAGACCGACGAGCTGTTCGCGGCGATCGGCTACGGCAAGCTGTCCACCAGACAGGTGCTCGCCCGCTTCGTCCCGTCCGACCGGCCGCTGCGGGAGAAGCCGGCGGAAAGCCCCGTCACCGCAGCGGTGAAGCGGGTGCTGGGCGCGAGCGAAGAGAAGATCAAGGTTCGCGGCTTCGACGACCTGCTGGTGTTCAGGGCACGCTGCTGCAATCCGATTCGCGGCGAGAAGATTGTCGGGTACATCACGCGCGGCAAGGGCGTGTCGGTCCATTCCGCAACGTGCCCCAACGTGGTCAACCTGCTCTACGACCCGGAACGCCGCATCGACGTCGAGTGGGACAAGGGCACCGAGGAGTCGCGCTACACGGTCAAGCTGACGATGGAGGTCGAGGATCGGAAGGGACTGCTGGCGGCCGTGAGCGCGCGCGTCGCCGACATCAATACGAACATCAAGAACATGGAGGCACACACCGACGAGGACCGCCACGCCCGCATCGACATGACGGTCGAAATCAGCGACCTCAAACACCTGGAACGGGTCATCAAGTCGCTGCGCGCGGTCGATGGCGTGCTCGACGTGGAACGCGCCGCGCGATGACGCGGGTCCAGCTCCTGCGGGCCGCCGCGTGCTCGTGAACGAACCTGGCGTCAGTAGGCCGCCGTCGCCTCAATTTCGACTCTGACGTCGCGGGGCAGGCGGGCGACCTGGACCGTCGCCCGCGCGGGGTAGGGTTCAGAGAAGTACGTGCCGTATACCTGGTTCATCGCGGCCAGATCGTTCATGTCGCTCAAATACACCGTCGTCCGGACCACGTCGGCGAACGCCAGCCCGGCTGCCTCGAGGATCGCGCCGATGTTGTCGAGGACCCGGCGCGCCTGAACCGTGACGTCGCCCTCGATCAACTGACCCGACGGATCGAGCGGAATCTGGCCGGCCACGAACAGCAGATTCCCGGCGCGGACGGCCTGGGAATACGGCCCCACCGCCTTCGGCGCTCCGGCGCTCGACACCGCGGTCTTCACGTCCCTCACCGGTCGGTTCGCGTCCGGCATCGCCGGTCACGCGGCTTTCACCACCCTGTTCGAGCGCAGGCACCGGGTGCAGACCCGCAGGCGTTTGATGCCGCCGTTGACGATCGCGCGGACGACCTGCAGGTTCGGTTCGAATCGGCGGGAGCTCACGTTGTGCGCGTGGCTCACCTGACGTCCCACGACGGGGGACTTGCCGCAAATTTCACATGTCTTTGCCATCACGGCTCCAATCGATGAGGCTACTCAGGATCCACAAGCTTACCAAATCTGTCACGGGAGGATCAGCCGCGAGCCCTCGTCCCCGGCCGCCTTGTCCGATTCCCTCCTCGTCGTGCCGACGACGCGGGCGATCAGATCGATGAAGGCCTTGCGATCCGGCCCCGCCTGCTGGCCGTCGCGCGCCGCCTCCGCGATGCGACGAAGGACCGTGGCGGCATCGCGCTGAAAAGGCGTGCCGCCGGTTCGCTCCGCTTCCGCGACGGCCGACTTCAGCGCGGCGGCCAGTCGCTCGGCGGCGAGCGATGCGGGACGATGTTCGTAAATCACGCCCTTGGCCGCCGTCTCGAACGTTGATGCCAACGCGTCTGCGGCGTCGGCGAGGTCCTGGTCGATCACCGGGTGCAGCTCCGGGGCCTCGTAGGTCCGGATGGCCGTCAGCAGCCGCACACACAAACGGGACTGGCGATCGTTCAGGTCGCGCGTCAAGCGGAGGATCCTCGACATGTCGTCCTGATGGCGTCGGGCGGCCGCAGCCGGCGGATGTTCGCGCGCCGTCGCGAGATAGGGACAGTCGGTGGGACAGGCGATCTCGATCAGCCGCTTCGTCCCGCAGCAAACAGTGCAGATCTGCTCGCGAAGCGCGGGACACGCGCGCCGCGCCTTTCGTTGGCGGCACAGGGGACACACCATGCCGCTATTGTATAATTCTGCGCAAAATCACCAGACATTCCGGCGGAACGTCCCTTGCATTCTCCGGCAACAAGCGCCCTGGAGGCTCTTATGTTGGTTCGTCAGGAGTCCGCAGTCGCGTACTTCAAGGAGCTCGTCGATCGGGCTCTGGTGAACCAGCGCGTCGACGCTGGCGAGCTGACCGCGTTCTACGTCGTCCGGCTGCTCTCGGACTTCATCCAGCGCTCCGAGGGCGACGACGAGCCGCTGGGTGTCCGGCTGGTGGAGGCGCTCGAATCGGGTGGTGCGCGCCAGCGGACGGCGCTCAGACAGGTTGGCGACGCGTCGCTGTTCGTGTCGGGGTTCTTCTCCGATTCGCTCCGGCGCAGTCTCGTGGACGTCGACTACTACGCGACGATTGGCGGCCACGCCTATCACGCCCTCAGCCGCGTCGAGACCGACCAGTTGTCGCCCGTGTTCGCCGAATTGGGTGAGAAGTTCACGGCATTCGTCGACGTGCTGAGCGAGGTCAGCGAGCGGACGTCGTGCACCACGAATGGCGACCTGCTGCGCCTCTACGAACGGTGGCTTCGTACCGGCAGCTCGCACACGGGGCAGGTGCTCACCGAACGACGCGTCCCGCTGCGCCGGAACAATTGCGTGCACTAGGTTTCAGTTTTGTCGGAACCCGACAAAGTCCCGGCAGCTGCGGCAGTTTTTCGCACGAGTCGATCGTCCCCTTTCGCGGACAACTACAGCCCCGATCCCCCAAGAACCGTTTCAGTGTTTCGGGCGTCTAAGCCCTTGTCAATTTGAACAAACGGTCAACCCTCGTCGGAGTTAAGCAGTCAAAATCTTTATGGTCAACAGTTTGCGGATCGACACGATCGAGACGCGCCGCGAGGATGACGCGCCGGAGTCAGGGGACATCCGTCGACGGATGAGGCCGAATCCGTCGTTCCGCTACGCAGATTCGTTGAGGACTGGGCACGTTCGTGATGGCAGGTCATTTGCATAAACGCACGCAATCATATCGAGCTTTTTGCTATTGACGCGCACGGAAGGAAGGCGAGTATGAAGCAGACCGAGAAAGCCGCCGGGGAAGCGATGGCCCGGACGCGCTATAACGAACTGAAGAAGATGCTGGACGAGCGGCGCAGCCAGCTCCAGGCCGAGGTCCAGGAGAAGATGCGTGACGTGCGCAGCAGCGAAGGCTTCTCCGGGAGGCTGACCGAGGTGCTCGACGCGGTGGAGAGCTCCGAGGCGGACATCCAGGAAGACATCGAGCTGGCCTTGATCCAGATGAAGTCGGAGACGCTCACGAAGGTGAACGACGCGCTGGCGCGGCTCGAGCGGGGCGACTACGGCTACTGCTACGAGTGCGGGGCGGAAATTGCCGAGAAGCGCCTGCGGGCGCTGCCTTTCGCCGTCCGGTGCAAGGATTGCGAAGAGGCGCGGGAGCTTGCGCAGCAGCGCGAGCGGCAGCTGGCCCAGCGCCGTGGGGCCTCGTCGCTGTTCCTCGACATGTAACCTCAGGCGCCGACAGGGGTCCGCGCGCCGCCGCGGACCCCTTTTCCTTCCTTCCGGCCCTCCGATCCTGTTCAGGTTGTCGCGCGCCGATCGCCGGCGGCATCGTCGCCCGCGTGGAGTGTGGCCCTCTGTCGGGCCGCGAATCTTCCCGTTCGTCATCGAATCTTCAATCTACAATCGTCAGTCTTAACAAGAAGAAGCCATGACTGATCACGATCAGAGCGAAAACGTGAAGCCGGAGGACATCGGAAGCGCGGACCGGCCGGTCCCCATCCCGCCCGAGCTGCCGGTGCTGCCGCTGCGCGACACGGTGCTCTTCCCCAACTCGTTCATGCCGCTCGCCGTCGCCCGTGAGAGCTCTGTCCGCCTGATCGACGACGCCATCGCCAACGGTAAGCTCATCGCGGTGTTCACGCAGCGCGATGCATCGGTCGAGGAGCCCGGCCAGGACGACCTCTATCCGGTCGGGACAGCCACCCACATCCACAAGATGTTCAAGCTCCCCGACGGCAGCCTCCGGCTGATCGTCCAGGGGCTTCAGCGGCTCAATCTCGACGCGATCGTGGAGACCCAGCCCTACCTGCGCGCCCAGGTGCACGAAGTCGCCGAGGACACCAACGACGCGCACCGGCTCGAGATCGACGCGTTGGCCCGCAACATCAAGACGAACTTCCAGCAGGTCGTGTCGCTCTCGCCTCTGCTGTCGGACGATTTGCAGACGCTCGCCACCAACATCGCGGAGCCCGGGCGCCTCGCCGATTTCATCGCCTCGTCGCTCGCGACGATTAGCACCGCCGTCAAGCAGGAGGTGCTCGAGACGCTGGACATCCGCGCCCGGATGGACAATCTGAACCGGATTCTCATCAAGGAGCTCGAGGTCCTCGAGCTCGGGTCCAAGATCCAGTCGCAGGTGCAGTCGGAGGTGGGCCGGAACCAGCGCGAGTACTTTCTCCGCGAGCAAATGAAGGCGATTCAGAAAGAGCTGGGCGAAGGCGACGATCAGACGAAGGAAATCGAGGAACTGGGCGAGAAGATCGAAGCCGTCGGCATGCCCGACCTGGTGCGGAAGGAGGCGCTGCGCGAGCTGGATCGGCTTTCGAAGATGCCGCCGGCCGCCGCCGAATACACGGTCTCGCGCACCTATCTGGACTGGCTCGTCGCGCTGCCGTGGAACAAGCGCACCGATGAAGTGATCGACCTGGTGCTGACCAAGGCCGTCCTCGACGCCGACCACTCGGGGCTCGAGAAGGCGAAGGACCGCATCCTCGAATACCTGGCCGTCCGGAAGCTGAACAAGGACGTCAAGGGGCCGATTCTCTGCTTCGTCGGCCCTCCCGGCGTGGGCAAGACGTCGCTGGCTCGCTCCATCGCGCAGGCGCTTGGCCGGAAGTTCGTCCGCGTCTCGCTCGGCGGCATGCGCGACGAGGCCGAAATCCGAGGCCATCGCCGGACCTATATCGGCGCTCTGCCAGGACAGGTCATCCAGGGCCTCCGCCGCGCCGAATCGAAGAACCCGGTGTTCATCCTGGACGAAATCGACAAGCTCGGGTCCGACTTCCGCGGCGACCCGTCGTCGGCGCTGCTCGAGGTCCTCGATCCCGAGCAGAACAACACCTTCCGGGACCACTATCTGGACGTGCCGTTCGACCTGTCCGAGGTGCTGTTCATCACGACGGCCAACGTCCTCGACCCGGTTCCTCCGGCGCTCCGGGACCGGATGGAGGTTCTGGAGATCGCCGGCTACACCGAGGAAGAGAAGCTGCAGATCGCCACCGATCACCTGGTCGAGAAGCAGGTGAAGAACCACGGGTTGACCCCCGAGTACATCCGGTTCGCGCCCGACGCGCTGCGCCAGGTGATTCGCGGCTACACCCGCGAGGCGGGCGTCCGCAACCTCGAACGCGAGATTGGAGCCTTGTGCCGCAAGGTCGCGCGCCGCCGCGCGGAGGGCAACGAGTCGCCCATCGAGATCACCACCGGCGTCGTGGTCGAGATGCTCGGCGCCCCCCGAGTTTCTCGAGGAGGAGATGGAGGAACGCACCAAGGACCCCGGCGTCGCAATCGGGCTCGCGTGGACGCCGGCCGGCGGCGAGGTCCTGTTCATCGAGGCCTCGCGGATGGCCGGAACCGGCTCGTTGACGCTGACCGGACAGCTGGGCGACGTCATGAAGGAGTCGGCGCGCGCCGCCCTGTCGTGGCTGCGCACGCACGCGCGCGAGTACGGCATCGACCCCGACTTCTTCAGGAACGCCGAAATGCACGTCCACGTCCCGTCGGGCGCCATCCCCAAGGATGGCCCGTCCGCCGGAGTGACGATGACGGCCGCCATGGCCTCGGAGCTGACCGCCCGTCCCGTACGCGGCGATGTCGCGATGACGGGGGAAATCACACTGTCCGGGCGCATCCTGCCGGTCGGCGGGATCAAGGAGAAGGTCCTCGCCGCCCGCCGGGTCGGGATTCGGGAGGTGATCCTGCCGAAGCAGAACGCCAAGAACGTCAACGAGGACCTGACGCCGGAGCTCCGCGAGGGGATGACGGTCCATCTGGTGTCGACGATCGACGAGGTGCTGGCGCTCGCGTTGGTGCCGGCGTCGACGGACCGTCGCGAGCCTGCCGGCGGCAAGAAGAAGGCCGAAGGCAAGAACGACGTGCGCAGCGGGCGGGGGTACCAGCCGCCCTCGCCGGCCTGATGGGCGCGCGATCAGATCAGCGTCAGCAAGTACGCGGTCTTCAGGTCCACAATCTCGCCGCGCGCCACCATCGCGCGCGCGTCCGCCACCGACACGACGCGCGTTTCGATGTCCTCGTCGGCGTCGGGCCGGTGCGGAGAATCGGCGGCGCGCGGCCGTAACTCCGACACCCGGAAGAACACGAGCTGCTCGTCGCAAAACCCCGGCGCGGGGAACAAGGCGGCCAGGCGCTCGATGCGACCGGGCGCCAGCGCAATCTCCTCCTCGCACTCGCGGGCGGCCGCCGCGTCGGCGGGCTCTCCGTCTTCGACGCCGCCGGCCGGCAGTTCCCACAGTCTGCGCCCGACGCTGTGCCGGTATTGACCCACCAGAATGACGTGATCCGGGTCGGGCATCGGCGCCAGGACGACCGACGGTGCATGCCGCACCGTGTCCACCTGGTGCTCGCGGCCGTCCGGCAGCCGCACCGTTTCGACGTCGACCGAGAACACGCGGCCCTCGAACACAATCATGCCGGTGCCCGCCTCTCGTTCAGCTCGTCGAGGACCTGCTGCAGGTCCCCGGGCAGCGGGCTCTCGAACGCCATGCGTCGCCGGTCGGCCGGGTGGCGGAAGACGAGTCGGGCCGCATGCAGGAACGGGCGCTGCAGATGCGTGACGGCTCGCAAATCGCCGGGCACGCGTCGGTGGACGCCGCCGTACAGCGCGTCACCGACGATCGGATGACCGATCGCGCTGAGGTGCACGCGGATCTGGTGTGTTCGTCCGGTGTGAATGGCGACGCGGACCAGCGTCACCATCGGGTGCACCCTCTCGGCGCGCACGATGCGCGTGACCGCTTCGCGGCTCCGTCGCGCCCTGGCAGACATCTTCTTGCGGTTCGACGGGTCGCGGCCGATCGGCGCCTCGATCCGGCGCCCCGCCTGAACGTGGCCCCACACGAGCGCTGCGTATTCCTTCTCGATTTCGCGCTCGCGGAACTGGCGCGCGAGCTCGTGGTGCGCTGCATCGTGTTTCGCCACCACCATCAGGCCCGAGGTGCCCCGATCGAGCCGGTGGACGATCCCGGGCCGCCGCTCGCCGCCGATTCCGCTGAGATCGTCGACATGGTGCAGCAGCGCGTTGACCAGCGTGCCGCTCTCGTGTCCCGCCGCGGGATGCACGACCATGCCCGCCGGCTTGTCGACGACAACGAGGTCGCGGTCCTGGTACACGAGGGGAAGCGGAATCGGCTCCGGCTGCGGCTCTGGCGCCACAGGCGCCGGGACGTCGATTGTGATTTGCTGGGCAGGTTTCACCGTCTGGTTGGCGCGCGCGGCCCGTCCGTCCACCTGCACCCGACCCTCGCCGATCAGTCGCTGAATCTGCGACCGCGACAGGTTGGCGACAACCAGAGCCAGGAACCGATCCAGGCGGCCGCCGCCGCCGTCGGGCGGAACGCTCAGCGTGTGCCGTGTGGAGGCCACTGGAGGCAGAGCGCCGTACGCGCTCAGGCCGCCTTCCGCGCCCGCCTCGGCTCGGGCGCCTTCTGCCGTCCCAGATACAGGAGCATCCCGATCGCCAGCGGCACGAGGATGAGCGAGATGAACTGCGAGGTCGAGAAGATGCCGACGCTCCCGCGCTCGTCGCCCCGGTAGAACTCGATGATGAACCGGGTGACGGCGTACAACAGCATGTAGAACCAGAACGTGCGCCCGGCAAACGGCCGGCCCCTGCGCTCGGTCGCGAGAAGCACGATCAAGATCAGGAATTCAGCGCCCGCCTCGTACAGCTCCGTCGGGTGCAGCGGCACGCCGAGCGGCGTTCCCACGTTCGCCGCGGCGAACGGGTCGGTGAAGGTGATGGCCCACGGCACCGAGGTCGGCTTGCCGTAACAGCAGCCGGCGAAGAAGCACCCGAAGCGGCCGACGACGTGCCCGAGCGCGATGCCCGGCGCGAACACGTCGCACGTCGTCCAGAGCGGCAGCCCGGCTCGGCGGATGTACCAGAGCGCCACGCTCACCGCGAGGATCAGGCCGCCGTAGAAGACGCCGCCCGATCGCGCCAGCGTCAGCAGTTCCGCAGGATCCGCGCGGAACGTCCGGTAATCGGTGACGAGCAGCAGCAGCTTCGCGCCGACCAGCGCGCTGATGATGATGTAGATCCCGAGGTCCAGCACGCGGACCGAGTCGAGCCCGCGCGTGGCCGCTCGAGTCATCGCGAACTTCAATCCGAGCAGGTACGCGGCGGCCAGCAGGACGCCGTACGTGTAGACCGTGATGGTGCCGATCCACGGCGCCGGGATCTCAAACAGTCTTGGATGCATGCGTGCCGGCTCCCAGCATATCGAGAATCATCACGGCTACGCCAACGCTAATGGCCGAGTCGGCGACGTTGAATGCCCAGAAATGGTGCGTCTGCCAGTAGACGTCCACGAAGTCGACCACCGAGCCGGTGACAATCCGATCGACGAGATTTCCGGCCGCCCCGCCGATGATCAGCGAGAGGCCGATCCGGGCGATGATTTGATGCGATCCCAGACTGGCGGCGTACAGGCCGACGCCGACCAGCGCGGCGGTCGCAATCACGGCAATGACAGCCGTCTTGAACGGAAAATCGACGGCGTTGAGGAACCCGAAGGCCGCGCCCGTATTGCGCACGTCGGTGAGATCCACGAGACCGGGAATGAGGTTGATGCTCATGTGCTCCGGCACCATCGCCCGCACGGCCGCTTTCGTCATCTGATCGAGCAAGACGATCACGAGCGGCAGCAGAACTTCGACGCGGCGCAGGCGCATCGGCCGGCCCATCCCCGTCCGTGCGTCGCGCGGATGTCCGGCGGCGAACGCGTCGTCGGTGGCGTCGCCCATCAGCTCGGCTTCACGGCTCGACCGGCTCGGCCAGCGCAGCCTGGCAACGGTCGCACAACCCGGCCCACGTCGGATCCGCCGACACCCTTGGCACGTAGCGCCAGCACCGCTCGCACCTGATGCCCCCCGCCCGGCCGATGGCCACGTGCATGCCGGAGCCTTCGGTGCCCCGGCGCAGCTCCACGTCCGAAACGATGAACAGCATCGGCAGATCGGATCGGTGCCGGTCGAGCAGCGCGTACTCGGGGCCCTCGGCGGTGAGGACGACGCGCGCCTGGAGCGAGCTGCCGATCTGCTTGTTCTTCCTGAGCGGCTCGATTTCCGCGAGCACGCGATCCCGCACGGCCAGCAATCGCGTCCACCGCTCGACGAGCTCCGCGTTGCGCAGCGTCTCGAGCTCCGGGCGCGTCGGAAAGGTCGCCATGTGCACGGATGGCTCGCGGCCGTCTGAGGCCGGCAGATAGCGCCACAGCTCGTCGGCCGTGAACGACAGGATCGGCGCCATCAGGCGGGTCAACCCGTCGGCGATCGTATACATCGCCGTCTGGGCCGATCGGCGCTCCGCGGCGCCTGCGGCGAAGGTGTACAGCCGGTCCTTCGAGACATCGGCGTAGAACGCGCTCAGGTCGATCGTGGTGAACGCGTTGACCGCCTGGAAGATCGCGCTGTACTCGTGCCGTTGGTACGCGGCGAGGACGCGCTGCGCGACCTCCGCGTAGCGCTCCAGAATGTAGCGGTCGACCTCCTCCAGGCGCCCGACCTCCAGCCGGTCGGTGGAGGGATCGAAGTCGTACAGGTTGGCGAGCAGATAGCGCGCGGTGTTCCGAATCTTCCGGTACGCCTCGACCGCGCGCGCGAGGATCTGGCGGCTCAGGTGAATCTCCTGCGTGTAGTCGCTCATCGCGACCCACAGGCGCAGGATGTCGGCGCCGCTCTCCCTGATGATGTCCTGCGGCTCGATCGAGTTGCCGAGCGACTTCGACATCTTTCGGCCGTCTTCCGCCACGATGAAGCCGTGCGTCACCACTTCGCGGTAGGGCGGCCGGCCGCGGGTGCCGAGCCCGACGAGCAGGGAGCTCTGGAACCAGCCGCGGTGCTGGTCGCTGCCCTCGAGATAGATGTCCGCCGGCCAGGTCAGCTCGGGGCGCACCGAGAGCACCGCCTCGTGGCTCGATCCCGAGTCGAACCACACGTCGAGGATGTTCATCTCCCGTTCGAACGAGGCGCCGCCGCACCTGGGACACGTCATGTCAGCGGGCACGAAGTCGGCGGTCGGGCGCTCGTACCACGCATCGGCGCCATAGCGCTCGAACACGGTGGCCGCCTGCTCGACGAGCGCCGGGGTCACAATCGCCTCGCCGCAGGCGGCGCAGTCCACGGCCGGAATCGGCACGCCCCAGACCCGCTGGCGCGAGATGCACCAGTCGGGACGGTTCGCGATCATGTTGAAGATGCGATCGTGCCCCCACGACGGCACCCATGTCACAGCGTGATCGACGGCGTCGAGCGCGGCCTCTCGCAGCGTCCGTTCCCGGTCCGGCTTCAGCCGGACGGCGTCGAGGCTGATGAACCACTGCGAGGTCGCCAGGAAGATCACCGGGTTGTGGCAGCGCCAGCAGTGCGGATACTGGTGCGAAAAGGCCTGCCGGTGCCACAAGCGCCCGCGTTGTCTCAGCGCCTCCTCGACCTTCGGGTTCGCATCGAACACCCGCATCCCGCCGAAGAGCTCGACCGAGTCGAGGAAATGGCCGCCCGGCCCGACCGGGGCGTAGATCTCCAGCCCGTACCGGACGCCCGTGGCGAAGTCGTCCGCGCCGTGCCCGGGGGCCGTGTGGACCGCGCCCGTGCCCGCCTCGAGCGTCACGTATTCGCCCAGCACGCCGATCGCGTCGCGCTCGTACAGCGGATGGCGGAAGCGAATCCCCTCGAGCTCCCGGCCGCTGATCGTCGCCAGAGGACGATCGAACGCGCGGCCGATCACCCGGCCGACCTGCGGCGCGAGCGCGGTTGCGAGGATCACGGTTCGCCCGTCCACGTCGAAGGCCCCGTACTCCACCTCGGGGTGAAAGGCGATCGCGAGATTCGACGGAATCGTCCACGGCGTCGTCGTCCAGATGAGCACCGACACGTCGCGGCCGGCAAGCGCCGGTGCGCGCGCGACGAGCTCCGGCAGGCTCGCCGGCGCGAGCGGGAACTCGACGTAGATCGACGGCGAGGAGTGCTCTTCGTACTCCACCTCCGCTTCGGCAAGGGCGGTGCGGCAGTGGATGCACCAGTGGACCGGCTTCTTCCCCTTGTAGACGAGGTCCTGCGCGACGAATCGGCCGAAGGCGCGCGTGATGGCCGCCTGGTACCTGAAATCCATCGTCAGGTACGGCTCGTCCCAGGTGCCGAGCACGCCCAATCGCTCGAACTGCTCGGTCATCGTGCCGATGAACCGCTCGGCGTAGGCGCGGCAGGCCCGGCAGAAATCGGCGACCGGCATGTCGCGCTTCTTGGGTCCGAGCTCCCGGTCCACCTGCAGCTCGATCGGGAGCCCGTGACAGTCGTAGCCGACGACGTACGGCGCGTCGTATCCGGCCATCGATCGCGACTTGACCACCAGATCCTTGAGGATCTTGTTCATCGCCGTGCCGATGTGGATGTTGCCGTTGGCGTACGGCGGACCGTCGTGCAGCACGAACTTCGGCGCGCCACGCCGCCGCGCCCGAATCTGTCCGTAGAGATCCATGGCAGCCCAGCGGGCGAGCGCCTCCGGTTCGCTCGTGGGCAGGCTCGCTTTCATCGGAAAGTCGGTGCGCGGCAGGTTGACCGTGTCTTTCCACTCGGGCATCGGGGTATCCGACGATTTTATAATGATCCGATGCTCAGGCGCGCGACGCTCGACAACGGCTTGACGGTCCTGATTCAGGAAGAGCACACCGCTCCGCTCGCCTCGGTCTGGTGCTGGTACCGCGTCGGCTCGAAGGACGAAACGCCCGGCCTGACCGGCATCTCGCACTGGTGCGAGCACATGAACTTCAAGGGGACGACCAACATCCCGCGCGATCAGGTGAAGGGCATCATCGAGCGCTTCGGGGGCAGCTGGAACGGCTACACCTGGATCGATCAGACCACGTACCTCGAGACCGCGACGCGCGACGCGCTCGATCGGATGCTGTTCATCGAATCGGAGCGGATGGACGGCTGCCTCTATCATCCCGACGACTGTGAATCGGAGCGCACCGTCATCATCTCCGAGCTGCAGGGCGCGGAGAACGATCCCGATCAGCTGCTCGACCAGGAGCTGACCGCGACGGCGTTCAAGGCGCACCCTTATCGCCATCCGACCATCGGCTGGGTTTCCGATCTCCACACGATGACGCGCGACGATCTGTACGCGTACTACCGGCGGCACTACGTCCCGAACAACGCAACGCTCGTGATCGTCGGCGACGTGGACGCGGACGAGGCGCTCGGGCGCGCCCGGTCGAGGTTCGGCAGCATCGTGCCCGGTCCCGAGCCGGCGCGCGTGCGCACGATCGAGCCGGAGCAGACGGGCGAGCGGCGCCTGACGATTCGCAGGGAAGGAACGACCGGGTATCTGAAGGCGGCGTTCCACGCACCGGCGTTCGGCGACGCGCGATTCTACCCGTTGCTCGTGCTCGACGCCGCATTGACCGGCGCCAAGGGGCTGAACCTGTGGTCCAGTTTCCGGACGCCGCCGCCGCAGCGTCGCTCGCGGCTCTATTGCGCGCTGGTGGAGCGGGGCCTGGCCGCCTCAGTCGCCGGCGCCGTGCTGCCGACCGAGCACCCGTTCCTCTACACCGTCTCGGTCACCTCCACCGCCGGGACGCCGCTGTCGGCGGTGGAGGGCGTGCTGCTCGAGGAATTCGAGCGCGTGGCGCGGGACGGTCTCACCGAGCCGGAGCTCGCCAAGGCGAAGGCGCAGCTCAGGGCCCGAATGGTGTTCGACAACGACAGCGTGACGAATCTGGCGCATCAGCTCGGATATTTCGAGACGATTGCCAGCGCGGACGATATCCTTCAGGCGCCGGCGCGAATCGCGGCGGTCACGCCCGATGCCGTCGCCGACACGGCCCGGAGCGTCCTGTCGGCATCGAACCGGACGCTCGGCTGGTTCAATCCGCTCGAGTCCGCTTCGGCGACGTGACGAGACTGGCCCCTTCCCGGACCGTGCTCCCCAACGGCGTCGTCGTCGTGGCGAAGGAGGCGCGAACCATCCCCGCGGTCACGATCAATCTGGCGGTCCGGGCGGGGTCGGCGTGCGACCCGGTCGATGCCGTCGGGGCCATGCACCTGCTGTCCCGCGTCATCGACCGCGGCACGGCCGCGCGGTCGGCGTCCGACATCGCCGAGGATCTCGACAGCCGCGGTATCAGCCTGTCGGCCGCCGTCACCCGACATGTCATGTCACTCGCCTGCACGTGCCTCTCCGAGGATTTCGACAGCGTGCTCGCGCTGCTCGGCGACATCCTGATCGCGCCGACGTTCCCCCAGTCAGAGCTCGACATCCGGAAAGCCGAGGTCCTGACGGCCATCCGGCAGGACGCCGACAACCCGGCCGTCCGCGCGTCCGAGACGCTCATGGAATGCCTGTATCGGTCCGGCCATCCCTACGGGCGTCCGACGAAGGGGTCGATCGCGAGCGTGGAGGCGGTGACGCGCGACCGGCTGGCGGCGCTGCACGCGCGCTGGTTCGCGCCGTCGGTCTTGACCTCGGCCGTCGTCGGCGACGTCGATGCCGGACGCGTGGTCGAGGCCGCCGTGCGCGTGTTCGGTGGCTGGGCCCGCCCGTCTCCGGTTCCGCTCGTCGTCGGCCCGGCGGCTCCGGTATCCGAGCGGCGGCGGTACCTCATTCCGATGATGAACAAGTCGCAGGTCGACATCGCGTACGGATTCGTGGCCCTCGCGCGCATCGATCCGGCGTATCAGGCGTGCTCGCTCATGAACAACGTTCTCGGGCAGTATTCGATGGGCGGCCGCCTGGGCGACAGCATTCGCGAGCGTCAGGGGATGGCGTACTACGCCTTCAGCAGTCTCGACGCGAACCTCGTCGCCGGGCCGCTGACGGTGCGGGCAGGCGTCAGTCCGGCCAACGTCGATCGCACCATCGGGTCCATCGACGCGGAGATCGAGCGCTTCGTCCGGGACGGCGCCGACGCGGGGGAGCTGGAGGAATCCAGGCAGTATCTGATTGCCTCGATGCCGCGGGCGCTCGAGACCAACGCCGCGATTGCGACGTTCCTGCAGACCGCGGAGTTCTTCGGCCTCGGGCTCGACTACGACGTCCGCCTCCCCGCCCTGCTCGAAGCGGTGACGCTCGACCAGGTCAATGCCGTCGCCCGGCGCCTGCTGAGCTCCGATCGTGCCACGATCGTCGTCGCCGGACCATATCGGGAATCCGCGTGACATGACCAGGGGCGTGTTCTTCGACGTCGACTTCACGCTGATCGAGCCGGGGCCGATGTTCCGCGCCGAAGGGTACCGCGCGTTCTGCGAACGACACGGCATGCGGGTGGACGAGGAGCGGTTCGTGGACGCGGTGGAGAGCGCCGCCGCCCTGCTCGACGGTCCCGAAGACGCGCCGTACGACGCCGAGATCTTCGTGGCCTACACGCGGTCCATCATCGAGCACATGGGCGGGCGCGGGCCGGCGGTGGAGGGCTGCGCCCGCGAAATCTACGACGAGTGGGCGGCGTGCCACCACTTCGACCTGTACGACGACGTGCCGGCGGCGCTGCAGGCGCTGGCCGGGCGAGGCATCCGCATCGGCCTGATTTCCAACTCGCATCGCTGCCTCACGTCGTTCCAGGCGCACTTTCAGTTGAACGGGCTGATCGCCGCCGCTGTCTCGTCGTCGGAACACGGCTACCTGAAGCCGCATCCGAGCATCTTCGCGGCGGCGCTCCGGCAGGCGGGCGTCGCCGCGGACGAAGCGGTCATGGTGGGCGACAGCATCCGGCAGGACGTCGAAGGCGCGCTGCGCGCCGGCATGCGCGCGGTGTGGCTGCAGCGTTCCCCCGCGCCGGCCGCAGAGACGCGGGACCTCTCGGCGCGCGGCGTGCCGGTGATCCGCTCGCTTCGCGAGCTCTCGCTCGTGATCGAATGACCGGAAAGGGTCACCCCGGCGGCCACTGCATCGCACGCCCTCCCAGCAGGTGCAGGTGGACGTGGAACACCGTTTGTCCCGCCTCCCGATTGGTGTTGAAGACCGTCCGGAACCCCGCGTCGGCGAGCCCTCGCTCTCTGGCGATGGCGGCCGCCCGCCGCACCAGCTCGCCGATTATCTGATCCTCCTCGACGCCGGCCTCGTTGAGCGAGGCGATGTGCCGTTTCGGAATCACCAGCACGTGCGTCGGCGCCTGGGGGTTGATGTCGTTGAACGCCAGGACGCGCTGGTCTTCGTAGACGATCGACGCGGGAACCTGCCGGAGCACGATTCTGCAGAACAGACAGTCGGTCATCTCGAGATCCCCGCGGCGCCCTTCGGCGGCCGCCCGATCATGGCACGCCCGGATCCGCCGGATGCGCCGCCGGCCTTTCGTCGAGCTGCGCGACCGCCACCCTGGCGATCCCCTGCAGGTCGCGCTTGAGCGCCCGCAGGCGCAGCGCGGGCTGCGCCTGAATCACTCGTTCAACGTCGTCGTCCTGCCCGAAACCGAATTCGAAGATCAGGGCGCCTCCGCTCGCCAGCCGCGCCGCGGCCTGAACGACGACGGTGACGATCAGATCCAGGCCGGTCGCCCCGCCGAACAGCGCGACGGCCGGTTCGTGATCCCGGACCTCCGGCTGCAGCGCCGGACGGTCCGGCGCGCGCACGTACGGCGGGTTGGCGACGACGAGATCGAAGGGCCCATCGATCGAGTCGAGCACGTCGGCCTGCACGAAGCGGATCCGATCCGCCACGCCGAGCCGCGCGGCATTCGCCCGCGCGACCGTCAGCGCCTCCGGTGAGATGTCGGTCGCCACGAAGGACGCGTTCGGGAGCTCGTGAGCGAGCGCGACGACGAGGTTGCCGCTGCCGGTGCATGCGTCGGCCACGCGAAGGGATCCACGCCGGTCGCCCGCGAGCTCCAGCGCCGCCTCGACAATCAGCTCTGTTTCCGCCCGTGGGATGAGGACAGCGGGAGAGACTTGGAAGGACAGGCCCCAGAATTCCCGCCGTCCGGTGATGTAGGCGGCCGGCTCGCGCGCCGCGCGCCGACCCACCGCGGCCTGGAACTGTTCCGCGAAGCCGGATGGCTCGGGCTCGGGAGCCCGCAGCAGGTACGCGGCCGTGTCGCATCCGAGCACGTGCTCGGCGAGGGCCCGTGCGCTCGCCTCGGCTTCAGCCGCGCTGATGCCGGCGCTCCGCAGCATCAGCCGGGCCGCGCCGACGCGTTCCTGAATGGTCATCGCGGGGTCGTCGGGCGCAGGCTGCTCCATCCGGCCCGCGCTCTCAGGAGACCGCCGTCGCGTCGCGGAGCTTCTCGGACTGGTAGTGGGCGAGCACGTGATCGAGCAGTTCAGCCAGGTCGCCGTCCAGCACCTGCTCGAGCCGGTAGGTGGTGAAGTTCGCCCGATGGTCGGTGATGCGATTGTCCTTGAAGTGGTAGGTCCGGATCTTCTCGGACCGCTCGCCCGTGCCCACCTGGCTGCGTCGATCCTTGGCGATCGCCTCCTGTTGCTTGCGCATCTCCATTTCGTACAGGCGGGAGCGCAGCACCTTCATCGCTTTCGCGCGGTTCTTGATCTGCGACTTCTCGTCCTGCTGCGAGACGACGAGGCCGGTCGGGATGTGGGTGACGCGGACCGCCGAATAGGTCGTATTGACGCTCTGGCCTCCGGGGCCGCTCGAGCAGAAGGTGTCGATCCGGAGATCCTTGTCGTTGATTTGAACGTCGACCTCCTCCGCCTCCGGCAGCACGGCGACGGTGGCGGTGGAGGTGTGCACCCGTCCGCTGGCCTCGGTTGCCGGCACCCGCTGCACCCGGTGCACGCCGCTCTCGTACTTCAACCGGCTGTAGACCCCACGTCCCTCGATGGTCGCGATGACCTCCTTCAGGCCGCCGACGCCGGTCTCGTTGCTCGAGAGCACCTCGATCCTCCAGCCCTGCCGCTCCGCGTACTTGCTGTACATCCGGAACAGCTCCGAGGCGAAGAGCGCCGCCTCGTCGCCGCCGGTGCCGGCGCGAATCTCGAGCACGACGTTCTTCTGATCGTTCGGATCCTTGGGAATGAGCAGGACCTTGAGCTCGTCGACGAGCGCCTCGCGCCGCGCGGCGAGCGATTTCAGCTCCTCCTGGGCCAGCTCGCGCATGTCGGCATCGCCCGCCGCGGCCAGTTCCTCGGTTTCGGCGATGTGCCGCACCACCGCCTTGTACTCGCGGAACCGTTCGACCAGCGGTTCGATTTCCGCCAGCGCCTTGGCGTGCTTCCGGTACTCCGACGTGTCGCTCTGCACCTCGGCCGTGCCGAGGAGTTGCGTAAGCGTCTCGTACTGCTGCTCGGTGGCCGTCAGTTTGTCGAACATCGAAACACCCGCCCGGAGTCATCCGCCCGAGACCGGCGGCAGGAACGCGACCTCGTCGCCGTCGCGAAGCTCGGTATCCATTCGGGCGTAGTCCGCGTTGACCGCGCTCGGAATCGACCGCTCGTAGGGGCCGAATGCCGGAAACTCGTCAGCGAGCTGCCGCCACACGCTTGCGATCGTCGCCCCACGCTCGACCTCGCGCGTCAGCTCCGTGCGCCCCGCAATCTCCCGCAGGCGCGCGAACAGCCGCACCGTCACCCGCATGCCGCCCGCTCTGCCCGGTTGCGCGCGTCGGCGTCGGCGGGATCGGCTGTGGCGCCCTCGATCCAGACGTCGCCGCCCTCGAAGAACTCGCGCTTCCAGATCGGGGCAATCTGCTTCACGCGCTCGATCGCGTACCGATTCGCGCCGTACGCGTGTGCGCGGTGCGGCGACGCGGTGACGATGGCGACGCTGGCTTCACCGATGCTCAGCCGGCCCGTGCGGTGATGCAGCGCAAGCCGCACGCCCTGCCACCGCTCCTCCACCTCCGCCTCGATGCGCCTGAAGGCCGTGAGCGCCAGCGGTTCGTACGCCTCGTACTCGAGATACCGCACCTGCCGGCCCAGGTTGTGATGGCGGACCCGCCCGAGGAACGCGACCACGGCGCCCTCCGCCCCGGCCGCATCGGCCGAGCCGCACAGAGCGGCAACGAGCCGGTCGAGATCCAGGCGCGCGGGTCCAATCGCGAGCAGCGGGACCATGCTCTGTCCAGTATACGAGAACGGAAGACGGGGCACGTCCATCACCCCGCTCCTCGGAACCTCCAGAAGTGATCGATCGGGCCGTTGCCGCGTCCGATTCCGGGGGCGTGTTCGATGGCGCCGTACACGTACGCCTGCGCGTTGACCACCGCGTCGGTCACCTCGTGCCCGAGCGCGAGATAGGCGGCGACGGCCGAGGCGAACGTGCAGCCGGTGCCGTGCGTATGCCGCGTGTGGATGCGCGGCGCCTGCAACTCGGTGAACATCGTCCCGTCGAACAGGAGGTCGATCACGTCGTCCTGCGGTCCGTGACCGCCGGTGATCACGACGGCCGAGGCGCCCAGCCGATGGATGGCCACCGCCGCCGATCGCGCCTGTTCGATCGAGTCGATCCGGTGGCCGCTCAGCGCTTCCGCTTCGGAGATATTCGGTGTGACCACGGCGGCTCGCGGCAGGAGCTCGGATCGCAGCATGTCAACGCCCTCGTCGTCAAGCAGCGGCGTGCCGGAGGAGGACAGGATCACCGGGTCGACGACGACCAGGGGAAGCTCGAGTTCCTTGATCGCGGCGGCCACCGCCTCGACGATGGCGGCGTTGGCGAGCATGCCCGTCTTGGTCGCGTGCAGGGTGATGTCCCCGGCGACGGCCTCGATCTGCGCCGTGACGAGATCGGCGGGGAGCGGAAATATCTCCGTCACCCCTGCTGTGCTCTGCGCCGTCACGGCGGTGATGGCAGTCGCACCGTAGACCCCGAGAGCCGCGAACGTCTTCAGGTCGGCCTGAATGCCGGCGCCCGCGCTTGAATCGCTGCCCGCGATCGAGATGGCCGCGCGGACGTCGTTCATTCCGCGCGTGCAGCCGGCGCCTTGCCGAAAACCAGCAGGTATTGGAACTGAAACGGCGGGATGGATTTCCGCGCGGTGAGCTGAAGGCCCGCCCGCGACGCAGCCTCGATGATCATCTGCGGATCGATGCGCTCGTCGGGCGCCGGGCCGGGCCCGCCGTCGCCCGGGAAGAAGTCGACGATTCCCAGGCGCCCCTGCGGCTTCAGCGAGCGTGCCACGTTCTTCAGCACGGCAATCGGCTCCTCGCATCGGGGCCGCTGGGCGCACGCCATCTCGTGATACACGCTGACGGCGAGCGCGACATCGAGGCCGCCCGGCATCGGATCGGCGGCCGAGCCGACAATCGTGCGGACGTTGAAGAGACGCTCGCGCACCGCGCGGCGGCGCACCTGCTCGATCATCTGCGCCTGGACGTCCACCGCGTACACCAGGCCGCTCGGACCGACGCGCCGCGCCAGCTGGATGGTGAACCATCCGCCGCCGGCGCCGAGATCGGCCACGACGGCGCCGTCCGCGATGCCGAGATCGTCCATGATGAGGTCGGGCGGCTGCCACTGATCCCGATCGGGCGGCTCGATGAGGCCGAGATCCGCGGCGGGGAACAGGCGGCTCGGCCGAACCGCCCCGGCCTTGGGGGCGGCGGCGCCGGGTGACCCACTCGGCGGCGGCGGACCGGCGGCGCGGCACGCCGCGACGCAGAGGATCGCGCACGTCGCCGCGAGGCTGCGCACCTGCCGGAGGATGGGGCTCATGACTCTCCGACGATTCCGCCGCGGGTCATGGCGTCGGGCGAGAGGATCTGGTCCAGCCGCCGGCGATCGAGCAGGCCTCGTTCGAGCACCAGCGCGCGAATGGGTCGGCCGGTTCGGATCGATTCCTTCGCCAGGTCCGCCGTTGCCGCGTACCCCAGGTGCGGGCTGAGCGCCGTGGCCATGGCGGTGCTGCGATCGAGGAGCTCGCGTGCGCGCGCCCGGTCGGCGGTCAGTCCGTTGACGCACTTCGTGCGCAGCGCAACCAGCGCGTTCCGCAGGATCGTCGAGGCGTGCAGCGCGTTCCAGGCGATCACCGGCATCATCACGTTCAGCTCCAGCTGTCCCGCTTCGGCCGCGATCGCGACCGTCGTGTCGCAGCCGATCACCTGAAAGCAGACCTGGTTGACCATTTCCGCGATCGACGGATTGACCTTGCCCGGCATGATGGAGGATCCGGGCTGGACCGCGGGCAGCACGATTTCGGCGATGCCCGCGCGCGGCCCCATGCTGAGGAGGCGGAGGTCGTTCGCGAGCTTGCCCACTTCGACCGCCAGCCGTCGCGTCGCGCCCGAATACGCGAGGACGTCGCCCATGCTCTGCGTCACCCGGAACAGATTGAGCGCCGGCGTCAGCGGCAGGCCGGTGTACCGACGCAGATTGTCGACGACCCGCTGTCGGTACTCCTCGCCCGCATTCAGGCCGGTGCCGACCGCGGTCGCGCCGATATTCAGCTCCTGCAGCTGCTCGGACGCCGCCGCCACGTCGTCGGCGCCGCGTCGGACGCACTCCGCGTAGCCGCCGAACTCCTGTCCGAGCGTCATCGGCACGGCATCCTGCAGATGGGTACGGCCGGTCTTCAGCACATCGGTGAATTCGTCGGACTTGTCGGCCAGCCCCTCGACCAGCTCCTGCGCGGCGGTCACGAGCGGGCCGGCGCCCATCAGCAGCGCGAGCCGCGTCGCCGTCGGGAACACGTCGTTGGTCGACTGTCCCATGTTGACGTGATCGTTGGGGTGCACGCGCGTGTAGGACCCGCGCGGCTCCCCGAGCAGCTCTGCGGCGCGGTTCGCCAGCACTTCGTTCGCGTTCATGTTGTGCGACGTGCCCGCTCCGGCCTGATACACGTCGACGACGAACTGATCGCCGAAGCGTCCGGCGAGCGCCTCGTCGGCCGCCTGCATGATCGCGCGCGCCAGGTCGGCCTCGAGCCGGCCGAGCGCAAGATTGGCTTCCGCGGCGGCCTTCTTGACCAGGATGGTGGCGGTGACGAGGTCGGGGTGGGCGCGGAGGCCGCTGATCGGGAAGTTCTCCACCGCACGCGCCGTCTGACCACCGTAGTACGCGCTGGCGGGCACCTGCACCTCGCCCAGCGGGTCGCGCTCTGTACGGTACGCCATGTCGGGGCTCGCAGCTCGAGGCTCGTGACTCCGGGTCGCCGGGTCCGGACTGCGAGCCTCTGGCAAGTATACTGCCCGTATGCTGCCTTCATTTTTCGAGAGCGTGCTGCAACTCATCGTCCGAACCTCGACCGACCTGCCGCCCGACGTGCGCGCCGCGATGCGGCTGGCGGGCGAGCAGGAGCCGCCGGACACGCGCGCGGGGCAGGCGCTGACGATCATCGCCCAGAATATCGATCTCGCCGTCGATGCCGAGGGCGCCATCTGTCAGGACACCGGCATGCCGACGTTCGAAGTCAGGACGCCGGTCGGCGCCAACCAGATCTGGATGCGGCAGCAGATTCGCGAGGCGGTCGCCGAGGCGACGCGGCGCGGCAAGCTCCGTCCGAATTCGGTCGATTCGATCACCGGGACGAACTCGGGCGACAACCTCGGACCGGGCACGCCGATCATCCACTTCGAGCAGTGGGACCGCGGCCAAATCGAGGTGAAGCTGATTCTCAAGGGCGGCGGCTGCGAGAACACCAACGCGCAGTACGCGCTGCCCGTCGAGCTGCCGCATCTCGGGCGCGCCGATCGGACGCTCGACGGCGTGAAGAAGGCGATTCTGCACGCCGTGTGGAACGCGCAGGGCAAAGGATGCGGCCCGGGCGCAGTCGGCGTCGGCATCGGCGGCGACCGCACCTCCGGCTACAGCCACGCGAAAGAGCAGCTGTTCCGGACGCTCGACGACGTGAACCCCGATCCGCGGCTGGCGCAGCTCGAAGCGTCGATCATGGCGACGGTGAACGGCCTCGGGATTGGCGCCATGGGTTTCGGCGGCCACGTGACGCTCATCGGATGCAAGATTGGAGCGCTCAATCGGCTCCCCGCGTCGTTTTTCGTGTCGGTGGCGTACGACTGCTGGGCGTTCCGCCGGCTCGGCGTGTCGTTGAACGCGTCCAGCGGCGCCATCGACCGCTGGCTGTACCGCGATCCGTCGCACCCGATCGTGCCGATGCTCGATCAGGCGGGCTTCGCGCGCACGGGACGGGAAGTGACGCTGGCGGCGCCGCTCGGCGAGGCCGAGGTCCGCTCGCTGAGGGTCGGCGACCTGGTGCTCATCTCGGGCCGCGCGTTCACCGGGCGCGACGCCGTCCACTCCTACCTGATGAAGCACGACCCGCCCGTCGATCTCCACGGCGCCGTCCTCTATCACTGCGGCCCCGTCGTCGTGAAGGACGGCGACCGCTGGCGCGTCACCGCGGCCGGGCCCACGACGAGCATCCGCGAGGAGCCGTACCAGGCCGACATCATCGGGCGGTACGGCGTGCGCGCGGTGATCGGCAAGGGCGGGATGGGCGCCCGCACGCTCGGGGCGCTGAAGGAGCACGGCGCCGTGTATCTCAACGCCATCGGCGGCGCCGCGCAGTTCTACGCGCGCACGATCGTGAGCGTCGACGGCGTGTCGCTCATGGAGTTTGGCACGCCCGAGGCGATGTGGCATCTGACCGTCAAGGACTTCCCGGCGATCGTCACCATGGACGCGCATGGCAACAGCCTGCACCGGGACGTCGAACAGGAGTCCGGCCGGCACCTGGAGGCGATGATGGCGTGACGGTCAGCGTTTCATCGCGAACTCTTTCAGCGGCGGCCGGTGGTACCCGTGCTCCATCGCGGCCATGTCGAGGTCCATCGTCTCGAGATCCGCGATCGAGAGGAGCGGAAACGGAGACAGGAGGAGCGTATCCACCGTCTTGAGGTAGCCGCCGCACGCACTGCACACCTCGGTGCGCCGATCCTTTCGCTCCTGGTCGGGCGCCGCGGTCACAAACGCCTCGCCGTGCTCTCCGCAGTACGCGCAGGCGTAGGTCGGCAGCTCCCAGGCGGCGGAGCAGAAAGAACAGCGGAGCGCGCGGTGACCGTCGACCGCTTCGGCCATCGCGGGCCACGATCCGCAGGCGGGACAGTGGCCGTAGGTCCATCGGTCGAGTGCCGCTCCGAGCGGTCCGCGGTCCCTGGCGTCGTCGATCGGGTCGGCGGCCGAGGTCGCGAGCAGGGTCCGCTGCAGCAGGTACACGAACGGCCCCACCGTCAGCTCGGCGACGAGCCACACTAGATCGGCGGCCAGGCCCCGGTGCGCGGCGCCTGTGCGAATGGCGTTCTGATCCCGCGCCAGCGAGGCCGCGAGCAGCGAGCCGGCGTCCATGCTGCCGGTCTCGAGCGCGGTGCGGATGTGCGCGGCCGCCTCGCCGGCGCCGCTCTCGGCCAGCTCCCCGCACAGGTCGAGCAGCGTGGCGGCGAGCACGTTGACCGGCATCGGGATCGGTTCGCCGGCCAGGACCGGCACGCCGCGCGCGAGCTTGGCGGCGAGGTACCTCGCCGGCAAGGACAGGCGTGGCAGCGGGCGCGCCTCGATCGTCTCCTTCAGGGCGATGACTCGCGCCAGCAGCCGCCGCTGGAGCTCGACCGCGGTGGTCAGTTCGGGGCGGGTGTCGACGACCGCCCTCCAGCGGGCGTCGGCCGCCTCGGCGAGCTCCTCACGCGTGACGGGGATTGGCAGAAGGTACGGCATGTGGCTGGGGCACAACGACTTGAGGTTCGTCCCGGCCAGGCAGTATACCAATCATGTTCTTGGTATAATCGAACGTAATCAGTTGTCCGCGGGGCAGCTCCAGGAGTGAAGCCACATGATCAACGTGTCGCAAGCGGCGGCCTCGAAAATCACCGAGCTGCTCGCCGAAGAGAATAAGTCGGGCAGCGGGTTGCGCGTCTTCGTGCAGGGCGGCGGCTGCTCGGGCTTCCAGTACGGCCTGATGATTGAGGAAAACGGGCAGGGCGCAGGCGATCAGATCTTCGAATCGCACGGCGTGAGGTTGTACGTGGATCCCATCAGCGTGCGCTATCTGAAGGGCGCCGAGGTCGATTTCGTCGACACGATCACCGGCGGCGGGTTCACGATCAAGAACCCGAACGCCACGTCGACGTGCGGCTGCGGCCAGTCGTTCTCCGTCGATTAGCACCGGTTTCGGGCCCGCGCTGCGCCTGCAGGCCCGAAGACTACCGAACAACTTGCGACGCCGGGGAGGGGCGCTCCGCCCCTTCTTCCATACTGATGCTTCGCGAATCGCTCGACCTCTCGCGCCTGCGCCCGGCGGGCGGCAAACACTCGAGTAAGCGCGATCAGATTCTCCGCATCTTCCTGCAGCAGGAAGGGCATCTGAGCGCGGACGACCTGTTCGATCTCGTCCGGCGCCACGCGCCCGGGATCGGACGGGCCACCGTGTACCGCACGCTGCAGTGGATGGTCGAGGCGGGCATCGCGCGCAAGGTCGACTTCGGCGAGGGCCGATCCCGCTACGAGCCGTCCTACGGCCACCCGCGGCACTTTCATCTCATCTGCAACAAGTGCCACCGATCCTCCGAGTTCCTCAGCTCCGACATCGAGGCGCTCGTCGAGGAAGTCGCGACGGTGCGACGGTTCACGCCCGCGCAGACGGTCGTGCAGATTTACGGCCTCTGCGGGGACTGCCAGGACGGCGTCGGCCGCGGCCCGACGATCGACGGGGCCACCACCGAGCGCGTGTTCGCGCGCGACGCGCTTCGGATCGCCATCAAGACCGAGCGCAGCGGCCTCGAGTTCTACACGCGGGCGGCGAGTCTGACCAAGGACGTCCGCGGCCGCGCCATCTTTCAGAAGCTCGCTGCGGAGGAACAAGAACATCTGTCCACGCTTGAGCAGCGGTACCGCGATCTCGTGGCCACCGACCCGACGCTCGAGTCGCAGCCGACGTTCCTCTTCTTCAAGGGCGCCGCGAACGGCCTCTTCGACGAGGGCGCCGCCGAGCTGAAGCGCGGCGTCAACGACGAGCAGGCGCTGCTCATCGGCATCAAGTGCGAGCGCGGTTCGCACACCTTCTTCAAACGCTACGGCGAGCGTTTCGAGGACTCCGAAGGCAAGCGGATCTTCCTCGACTTCGCCGCCGAAGAGCGCGAGCACCTCGACCTGCTGATCCGCGAGTACCGCGCGTTGACCGATCGCCAGCGGACCCGGCCGCGGCGCGCCGGCGCGATCGCGCGGCGATCCGTTCGTTGATCGACCTTCACACCCATACCAACGCCTCCGACGGGCGCTGCACGCCCGACGAGCTGGTCGGCCGCGCGCTGGCCGCCGGCGTCCGGGTCCTTGCCGTCACCGATCACGACACCGTCGCGGCGTGCGAAACGGTGGCGGCTGGCTGTGCCGCGGCCGGCATCGAATTCGTGTCCGGCATCGAGATGACGGCCGTACGCGAGGAGACCGACGTTCACACGCTCGGCTATTTTCTCGACACCACCTCGCCTGCTCTGGCGCGGTTTCTCGACGAGCAGCGTCTCCTGCGCCTCGAGCGCGTGCGTCGGATCGTCGATCGGCTGGCGGCGCTCGGGATGGTGCTGGACGGAGACGCTATCATGCGGCCGGCCCGCGAGGATCCGTCCCGTTCGGCCGGACGGCCGTGGGTGGCCCGGGCGCTGGTCGCCGCCGGCTACGTCTCGTCCACCGACGAGGCGTTCACGCAGTGGCTGGCACGCGGCCGCCCCGCGTTCGTGCCCCGAATCGGCGTGTCTCCCGAGCAGGTGATCGCCCTCGTCCACGATGTCGGCGGCCTGGCATCGGTGGCCCATCCGGGCCTGCTCGGGCGCGACGGCTGGCTGCCGTCCATGATTGGCGCCGGCCTCGACGCCATCGAGGCGTATCACACCGATCACGACGAGGCGGCGACGGCACGCTACGTGGCGATGGCGACGCGATACGGCGTCGGCGTGTCCGGCGGCTCGGACTTCCACGGAGACGCGTTTCACGGCGGCCGCGCGATTGGGGCGGTGTCGTTGCCGCAGGAAGCGTTCGATCGGCTGAAGCGCCTCGCCGCCAGGCCTGCCTGAGGGCGGAGGTCGCCGCGGGCGCGCGGCGATCACGGGCGCCGACTGGATCGCCGGCGAAACGATCGGTCATACTCTGACTGCCTTGGCTCAGGCTCTGCTCAGCGCGCTGTTTCTCGGCCTCCTCGGCCTGGCCGTCACCGCCGTGCTCGGGCTGCGCGGCACCGACGTAGCGCGGCACATCGCGTTCGGCTTCTTCTCCGCCCTGATCACGCTGCTCGCCCACTCGATGATGATGTTCTATCTCATCGGCAAGGGAAAAGCGGTGAAGGACGCGATGGCCGAGTACCGGATTGCCGGCGATTATTTCCGCCGCATTGCGGCCGCGCGCAGGCCGGTCTTCTCGATCGCCACGATCGCCATGGTCGTGACGATGACCGCAGCCATCCTCGGCGCGAGCGTCGACACCGGTGTCATGCCGCCGATCGTCCACGCCATGATCGCGTACGGCGCGATCGCCGCGAACCTCGCCGCGATCAAGATCGAAATCGACGCCCTCTCCGCGTCCGCGCGCGTCGTCGACGAGGTCAATCGCCGCATCGGTCCGTGACGCCGTCCCTCATCGAGCTGAGCCACGTTTCGAAAAGCTACGGAGCGCTCCGCCCGCTGCGCATCGAACGTCTGTCCCTGTCGCACGGGGAAGCCGTCGCCCTGCTCGGATTCGATCGGCCGATGGCCGAAGTGTTCATCAACCTCGTCACCGGGGCGGCGCTGCCCGAGCACGGCGATGTCACCCTGTTCGGACAGCCGACGTCGACGATCGCGGACAGCGGCGAGTGGCTCCGCCTCGTGGATCGCTTCGGCATCGTCAGCGACCGCTCGGTGATGCTGGATGGGATGACGGCGATCCAGAATCTCGCGATGTCGTTCACCCTCGACGTCGAGCCGCCTGCCGACGCCGTGCGCCGGGCTGCGGAGAAGCTGGCCCAGGAGGTCGGCCTGCCACAACAGGAGTGGAACACGCAGGTCGGCCGTCTCGACGGCTTCGGTCGTGCCCTGGTCCGGGTGGCGCGCGCGCTTGCCCTCGAGCCGGCCGTATTGCTGCTCGAGCACCCGACGGCCTCCCTGGCGCCCGATCGCGTCCTCGATCTCGCCGCGCGGATCCGTCAGGTGACCGAGCAGCGTGCCGTGGCGGCCCTCGCCGTCACGGCGGACCAGACCTTCGCCGCCCGCTTCGGGGCGCGCGCGCTCAGATTGGACCCGGCGACCGGCCGGCTCATCGAACACCGCGCCAGAGGCTGGTTCGGCCGACCGAGCCGCTGACGCCGACGCTGTTAGAATGTCTGGCTCAGGAGGATTCGTATGAATGTCAGAAGGATGCTGACGATGCTCGCTGCCCTCGCCGTCATCGGCAGCGGCGCGCTGGCGAGCGCTCAGGCGAAGAAGGCGCCGGCGCGTCCGCGCGTGTTCTTCGTCGAGCCGAAGGACGGGGCGACCGTGACGAGCCCGGTGCACATGAAGTTCGGGTCGTCGGGGATCGAGATTGCGCCCGTGCCGCAGGGCGATGTGAAGACCGCGCGCCCGGGGATTGGCCATTACCACGTGGGCATCGATCAGGACTGTCTCCCGCCCGGCAAGACCATCGTCAAGGGCACGCCGTCGTGGGTGCACTTCGGAGACGGCAAGTCCGAGTTCGACTCACAGCTGTCGCCCGGCAAGCACAAGCTGGCGCTGCAGATTGGTGACGATTTGCACGATACGCTGCCGGGGTTCTGTTCGACGATCACGATCAACGTCAAGTAGGTGAACGCGCGCGCGGCTTCGGCCCACCGCCGTTTCCGAACGAGTTCCAGTACACGGCTGATGTGTTTCCAGTCAGGCCACGGATGAGGCTTGAGCCTGCCGGCGAAAATTGCCGCTGTTCCGCGGGACATTCGGACCGCGCGCTGGAACGGGAATTGAAATTGCCGTACTTTGGGCACGACGTGTGTCCAGGGAGACTCGGATGGCGACCGGTACGATTAAGCGCCTCGTTCGCGACAGGGGGTTCGGATTCATACGCGACGAGGGCGGGCAGGAGTGGTTCTTTCACCGGAGCGCTGTGCAAGGCAGCTTCGAACAGCTCAACGAGGGCCAGCGTGTGAGCTTCGACGAAGAACCCTCCAGCAAGGGCCCGCGCGCAGGCAACGTCCGCGGCGAAGGCTGAGGTCGGGATCGACAGCCGCCGGTCGGACGAGCGTTCGAACGAGGGTCCGGCCGTGACCGAAGTCGTTCTCTTCGACATCGACGGCACGCTGGTGCTCACCGGCGGCGCGGGTGTGCGCGGCATGGTGCGCGCATTCGACGAGCTCTTCGCGATTCCCGACGCCTTCCACGCCATCGAAACCCCGGGCCGCACCGATTCCTGGATTCTTGCCGGTGCGCTCGCGCTGCACCGGATCCCGCCCGATCCGGCGGCGCCCGCCCGCTTTCGCGACCGATACGTCGAGATCCTTCGCGCCGAGCTTCACGAGCCCGGGCCGCGCAAGGGCGTGATGCCAGGCATTCGCGAGCTCCTCGACGTGCTGCATCGGCACGACGACGTGTACCTCGCGCTCCTGACGGGGAACTACGAGGAGGCGGCGCGCCTCAAGCTCGAATACTTCGATCTGTGGCGGTACTTCGGGTGCGGCGCCTTCGGCGACGATGCCTCCGACCGCAATCAACTGCTGCCACGAGCGCTCGAGAGAATCCGCGACCGTGGAGGGCCGGTCGCTCCGCCACAGAACGTCGTCGTCATCGGAGATACGCCGCTCGACATCGCCTGCGCGGCGGCAGGCGGCGCCCGATCGATTGCCGTGGCCACGGGAAACTACAGCGTCGATGCGCTGCGGGCTGCGGGCGCCGAAGTCGTCTTCGAGGATCTCAGCGACGTGGCGGCCGTGCTGGGCGCTCTGGAGCTGGCGTGATGGCGGAAGCGCCTCGGAGTCGAACCGAGCCTTCCTGCGTGAGCAGGGAGCGACCGGTTTTGAAGACCGGGAGGACCACCGGGCCCCGTTCGCTTCCGCTCCTGATTGTAGATTGGAACCGCGTCAGCCTTCGATCAGCCGGACGTCCCCGGCGCGCGGGCCCTTTTGCGATTCTTCCGGCGTGAACTCGACGCGTTGACCTTCGCGCAGAAGCTCGAAGACGGCGCCGCGCACCGAACTGCGGTGGAAGAAGTGCTCGATCCCGCTCTCGTCGCGAATGAACCCGAACCCTTTGTCGATCAGGAGGCGTGCGATTGTGCCGGTCGGCATCCCGAAACCCTCCGTTCCCGGCTCGAGCTTCCAGGAAACACAGCCGGTTACGGGCGCTACGGGTGAACAACGTCAGCGGCACGGTCCAGCGGAGTCCCCAGCTTAGCTGAGCTGGAAATCCCGGCCAGTCTAGGCACTTCAATTGGCGAAGTCAAGGGGAAGACCTGCCACGTTTCTTCCTCCTCTTCGTCGTCCTCGTCCGCATCGTCGTCGTCGTCATCTTCGTCAGAATCGTGCTTGGCGAAGTCGTCCTCGTCGTCATCGTCTTCGTCGTCGTCGTCGTCGACCTGCAGAGAGTTCACGAGCTGGCCTCCGGAGTCGCCGGCTTCGGCTTTTCGCGGTTCGGCGGCGGGTAGGTGGACCAGAAGTGGCGGCCGCAGTTCGGGCAGACCCAGAACTGATCAGGCATCCACGGCATTCCCGGACCCGGGTCACGCATTTCCATCTGCGTGCCGCATCGCTGACAGCGGATGTGGAGTTCGACGTCGCTCATCACGGGAATTGTGACACACAAGCCCGGCGGGACGGCAGAATCCCAGGATTGCGGTCCGCTTGCCGGCTGAAGCGTCGGAAGCAGGCAACGTGCTGATTCCAGCCATCATCCTGGCGGCGGGAAAGTCGACGCGCATGGGACGCGGCAAGGCGGCGCTGCCCCTCGGCGGCGGCGACACGTTTCTCACGCGGATTGTCAGAACTTTCCGCGACGCCGGTGTCGACGACGTGATTGTCGTCGTTGGACATGACGCCGGCCAGGTGCGGGCGAGTGCGGCGAACGCTGTCGTGCCGGTGCGATTGGTCGAGAATCCCGCGTACGAGACCGGGCAGTTCTCGTCGCTGCTCGCCGGACTCTCCGTCGCCGATCGGCCCGGAGTCTCCGCAGTGCTACTGACGCTGGTCGACGTGCCCCTGGTCTCCGCGGGCACCGTCCGCGCCGTGCTCGACCGGTACCGGCTGACCGGCGCCCCAATCGTGCGGCCCACGCGCGGTGCTCAACACGGCCATCCCGTGCTCGTTGCCCGATCGCTCTTCGACGAGCTCCGGCGAGCCGATCCCGCCGTCGGCGCCAAGGCGGTCGTGCGAGCGCATGCCTCGCCGGCGGGCGAGTTGCCTGTCGAGGACGAAGGGGCCTATCTCGACGTCGACACGCCAGCGGAGTACGAGCGGCTGATGCGGTCCGGCGGATGATAACCGGCGGGGGTCGGACTTGGGCGGCCCGCGCGGTGGCAGGCCCCGGCGATATCAGCGGGCGCCAGACCGAGGGTACTGGCATACTCATCCACCGAGGTGTGTTCGCCATGGCGATCGATCCCATGCTTGTCACGACCGCGCTCGAACTGCCCGGCTATCGCATCACGGCCAATTTCGGCATCGTCCGGGGCATCGTGGTGCGATCCCGCAGTGTGGTGGGCACGATCGGCGCGTCGCTGCAGACGCTCGTCGGCGGCAATATCACCCTCTTCACCCAGTTGTGCGAGAAGACGCGTTCCGAGGCGTTCGAGCTCATGCTCGCGCATGCCGCGGAGCGCGGCGCAAACGCCGTCATCTCGATGCGGTACGACGCGAACGAGGTGATGAACGGCGTCACCGAAGTGCTCGCGTACGGGACGGCCGTGCGTGTCGAGAGGGCCGGCTGAGCGACGTGCGCCGTTTTCGTTCCTGCTATACTTCCGCGTTTCGTCCGCACGATTGGGCCGTCCAGGAGCGCGCCGCGCGCGTGCTGATGTCAAAGGAGTCCGCAACTGATGAGCCACCAGAGCCTGGAGGACCTGCTCCAAACGGCGAAGAGTCCCGTCGAACTGCTGCGCAACTCGCAGATCGGACCGTACGCCTTCCCGGTGGTGCGTCACGAGTTCACGAACTGGAGAGACGAACAGCGATCGTGGCGTGAGACCTGTGCGCTCTTCGACCAGTCTCACCACATGACGGACCTGTATATCGAGGGTCCGGACGCGCTGACGCTGCTCTCCGCGCTCGGCGTCAACAGCTTCAGGAATTTCAAGGTCAACCAGGCGAAGCAGTTCGTCGCGTGCAACCACGACGGTTACGTCATTGGCGACGCGATCCTCTTCCATCTCGACGAGCACCGGTTCAACCTCGTCGGCCGTCCTCCGGCATCGAACTGGGTGCAGTACAACCTGGAGGCCGGCGGATACCACGCGAAGGCGGCGCGCGACGAGCGGTCGGCGGTGAATCAAGGGCGCCGAACGAGCTTCCGGTATCAGGTGCAGGGGCCCAACGCGATGCGCGTCATGGAGAAGGTGACGGCAAAGCCGATCCCTGACATCCGGTTCTTCACCATGGACGTGCTGAGCATCGCCGGCCATGACGTCCGGGCGCTGCGGCACGGCATGGTCGGGCAGCCGGGCTGGGAACTGTTCGGACCCTGGGAGCACGGCGAGGAGGTGCGCAGCGCCATTGTCGATGCGGGCAGGGAATTCGGGATCCGGCAGGTCGGCGCGCGGACGTATCCGACCAGTTGCCTCGAGTCAGGATGGATTCCGTCTCCGCTCCCGGCCGTGTACACCGGGGAGAAGATGAAGCCGTACCGCGAGTGGCTGAGCGCGCAGAGCTACGAGGCGATGGCGTCGCTCGGCGGGAGCTTCAACTCGAGTCGGATCGCGGACTACTACCTGACGCCGTTCGATCTCGGCTACGGGCTCTTCGTCAAGTTCGACCACGAGTTCGTCGGGCGGGACGCGGTCGAGCAGATGGCCACCAATCAGAAGCGCCGCAAGGTGACGCTCGTCTGGAATGGCGACGATGTGACGCGCGCGATGGGGTCGCTGTTTCACGCGGGCGACATCGAGAAGTACATCGACCTGCCGCTGGCGAACTACGCGACGCTGCCGTACGACAAGGTGGAGAAGAACGGGCAGACGATCGGCCTCTCCACCTACACCGGGTATCTGTACAACGAGCGGGCGATGGTTTCGCTGGCGATGGTGGACGTCGCTTTCAGCCAGCCGGGCACCGAGGTCACCGTCGTGTGGGGCGAAGAAGGCGGCGGATCGACCAAGCCGACGGTGGAGCGCCACGCCCAGGCCGACATCCTCGCGACGGTGGCGCCGGTGCCGATCTCCGAGGTGGCGCGGGTCGCCTATCGTCCGCGGTAGCGGCATGCGCACGTCTCCCGCTCACCGCCTGTCGGCGTCCGCAGTGGAAGCGCCAGACGCTCGAGGCGGGTAATCGCGCAGCCGAGACATGTTCCCGATCACGCCGCCCGTCGAGCCGATGCTGGCCGCGCTGGCCGACGTCGTTCCCGCCGGCGATTTCCTGTACGAACCCAAATGGGACGGGTTCCGCGCGATCGTGTTTCGTGGCGGCGCCGACGCGTTCATTCAGAGCCGCGATCTGCGGCCGCTCGATCGGTACTTTCCGGAGGTGCACGCCGCCCTCGTCGCGGGGTTGCCCGACGGCTGTGTCGTGGACGGCGAGATCGTGATCGTCGCGTCCGGCGGGCTCGATTTCGACCTGCTGCAGCTGCGCCTTCACCCGGCGGCGTCCCGCGTGGCGAAGCTCGCGAAGGAGACGCCCGCGTCGTTCGTCGCGTTCGATGTGCTCGCGGCCGACGGACGTGACATCCGGGACCGCCCGCAGGAGGAGCGCCGGGCGCACCTCGAACGGCTGTTGGCGGACACGGGACCGGGCATTCATCTCACGCCCGTGACGCGCGACCTCGCCGTCGCGGCCGAGTGGCTCGATCGCTTCGAGGGGGCTGGTCTCGACGGGGTCGTCGCCAAGCCGTCGCAGGGCCGATACCAGCCCGGCAGGCGCGCGATGATCAAGATCAAGCACGCGCGCACGGCCGAGTGCGTCGTCGCCGGTTTTCGGTGGCACAAGGCCGGCCGGGGCGAGCTGGTCGGTTCGCTGCTGCTCGGCCTGTACGACGACGGCGGCCGACTGCACCACGTCGGCGTGACCTCCTCGTTTACGATGGCCGTGCGGCGTCAGCTCGCCGGAGAGCTCGAGCCGCTGCGCGCGCGGGCGCTCGACGCTCATCCGTGGCGTGAATGGGCGGATGCCGACGCGGCCGGCGCGACGAGAATGCCCGGCGGCCAGAGCCGCTGGAGCGCCGGCAAGGATCTGTCGTGGGAGCCGCTTCGCATCGAGCGCGTGTGCGAGGTCAGGTACGACCACATGCAGGGCGATCGCTTCCGCCACGCCGCGGTCTTCCTGCGATGGCGCCCCGACAGGCAGCCGCAGGACTGCCGCTACGATCAGCTCGAGGTCACGGCGCCCTACGAGCTCGAGAAGGTCTTTCGCGCCGCTGTGCGCGGCCGCTGATCACCAGCCGCCACGTCCGGATCGGGGGCCTCCTGCGCCGGCCGGAGCTCGATCGGCACGTGCTCCAGGTTGACCCGGATGCGCGTCCAGGTGCGGAAGCGCCCGCGCATGGCATCCACCAGAACGTCGGACGGCAGAAGATGCGCGGCCGCTTCCGGGTGCCGCGCCTTCCAGCGCTCGAGGCCGGCGAGCGCGGCGTCCTTCTGGCGGGCGCGGGCGATCTCGACGAGCGGGCGCGTGGGCGTCCGGCGTCGGGACGGCTGCACGCGCGAGGGTTCCCCCGGCTGCTTGCCGTAGTGCGGCGGCCACGGAGCCTCGCCGAGCCCGTCGCGGGCCTGGCGGTCGGCGAGCTCGAGGAGCCCGTCGAGGCGGCACGGGTGCCGGTCCATCGGCGCGTGCGCATCGCCGATCGTCGCAAAGCGCGCGGGCATCGTGGCGAGCGTGAACTCGCGCGGGTCGCACACCGGGAGCTCCTCCCAGTCGAGCGGCGCCGAGACGCGGGCGTCGGGCACCGGCCGCACGGAGTACGCGGCCGCGATCGTGCGATCCTTCGCGTTCTGGTTGTAGTCGAGAAAGACGCCGTGGCGCTCTTCCTTCCACCACTTGCTCGTTGCCAGCCGGGGCGCTCGACGCTCCACGTCGCGCGCGAGCGCCAGCGCCGCGCGCCGCACCTGGTCGAAGGACCAGCGCGGCTCGAGGCGCACGTAGATGTGCATGCCGCGCGATCCCGAGGTTTTCGGCCAGCCGATGAGCGCGAAGTCGTCGAGGGTCGCCCGCACGACGGCGGCCACCGTGCGCACCTGGTCCCACGTGACGCCGGGTACCGGATCGAGGTCGACGCGCAGCTCGTCGGGATGGTCGAGATCCTCCGCCCGCACCGGGTGCGGGTGCAGCTCGAGGCACGCGAGGTTCGCCATCCACGCGAGCGCCGCCGCGTCGCGCGGAACGATTTCCTCGGCGCTCCGTCCGGACGGAAAGCGGAGGATGGTCGAGTCGATCCATGGCGGCCGCGCGCGTGGCGCGCGCTTCTGATAGAAGAAGTCGCCGTGGATGCCGTTCGGGTAGCGGACGAGCACGTTCGGGCGGCCGCCGGCGGCCTTGAGCGCGCCCGCCGCGACCGCCAGGTAGTAGGCGACGACGTCCAGCTTGGTGTAGCCGGCCTCCGGGAACAGGATCTTGCGCGGGTTCGAGACGACAATCTCGCGCCCCGCGACCGTCAGCACCTCCCGATCCTCGCTCGTCGGCACGCCGCTGCCATTATCTGCGACGGGTGACGGACGATGCGCATGTCCATGCGTCGATTCACGCGGCTGACGAACGCCTTCTCGAAAAAGCTTGAGAACGACGCGGCGACAGTGGCCCTATACTCCATGTCCTGCAACTTCTCTCGGGTGCATCAGACGATCCGGGTGACGCCAGCGATGGAAGCGGCATCGCGGATCATGTCTGGTCAATCGAAGAAATTGTTGGGCTTTTGCCATGACTTTGCCGTTGCTGGCGGTGATTTTCGTGGGAGGATATGAAGGATGCGAGTGCGGTATCTCAAGCTTCTGTATACGCTGGGCGGTTTACTCTGGACGGGATACTGGTCTGCAAATCTGCTCGCGTATCACATCACCGATCGCGTCCCGGTTTCGAGTGGCACGGTGTTCTGCCTGCTCCTGTTCGTTTCTATCCCAGCCTTCGGCTACGTTCTCCTGTTCACCTTGATCCCTTGGACCAGCCGATCCTTAAGGCGTTAGCACGCTGCAGCCCAGAGCGGGCCAATTTTTCAAACCGAGCCACTACAGGGCGGACCTGCCGTTGACCGGACCAACAGCGGGGCTTACAATCGAAGTTCGGCCGGATCGCTCCGCGTCGGAATGGGCCAGTAGCGCAGTTGGGAGCGCGCATGAATGGCATTCATGAGGTCACGGGTTCGACTCCCGTCTGGTCCACCATCCTTTCATTTCCACGCTCGATCGTCCCGCAAGTAGCTGAAGGCCGGTGCGGTTACGCGGGTTCCAACAAAGCCTTTTCCGTCGAACGCGATTCCGACGGGAAAGAACAGTTGTTGGAACCGCTGGCGCTGTTCGAGTGACGCCTGGACCCACAGGTCTGCGGCGCGCGGCAGAACGCGTTCTGCGAACGCCAGGATGCCCTCTACGTCGAGTTCATCGAGCTGGCCGGAGTGTGACGGTCGATCCGGGCGAGCGTGAGCTCCTCGCGCAGTTTCTCGGCGTGGCGGTCGTACGTCTCGATGTCGATCGAGCGCTCGAAGAGGAACGCCTCGTCGAGACGGTCCAGCTTGTCTTGAATCGCCTTTGCAGCACGCTCAGCGGTCGCGAGTTCCTCGCGCACGGCCGCTTTCCGCGCCTTCCAGATCTGCAGAACGGATTCCTTGAGTAGCCGCATGTAGCCTGGCGTTGGCTGCAGTAGCGCGAGTTCGTCTGCGAACAGTCCTTCGAGTTTCGCCTTCGTCACGTTGACCGCGCGGCAGCCAGGGCGGCAGTGGTAGTACGCGTAGTACTCGCTTCGGCCCTTCGACCAGCTGCCGGTGAGGCCTCGACCACAGGACTCGCAGCGGACGAAGGCGCGCAATGGGAAGTCCGGGTGCGCGCGCTGCTGTGGCGTGGTGCTCGGAACTCGCCCGGACAAGACCGCTTGCACACGGTAGAACAGGTCCTCGGAGATCAGGGGCTCGAAGTCGCCGCGCTTTCCGCGAACGCCATACTCGGTGACGTCCACAATGCCAGCATAGAGCTGGTTGCGCAGCAGCACGCCGATCGCTTGCGATGTGAGCGGACGGCCGCGCCGGTTGGTCAAGCCCCAGGCTCTTGACTGCTTGAGGAGCTGTTGCTTGGTGAAGCGCCCGGTCGCGTACTCTTCGAACGCTCGCCGCACAAGCGGCGCCCGCTCAGGATCGGGCATCAGGCTCTTGCCCATCGCGCGCGGCGCGTTCAAGTACCCGATCGGCGCCAGGAACACCCAGCGGCCGAGCTCCAGTGCCGCCTTCATGCCGGCCCGGGTCCGGTCTGACCGACAGTCGTTGTCGAATTGCGCGAATGCCGCAAGGACGCCCTCCATCAGCTTGCCCGTGGACGTGTCGTCGATCGGCTCCGTTGCCGACCGCAGCGAGATGCCCAGCGATTGGAGGTGAGAGCGAAGTGCGAAGTGGTCGTACTTGTCCCGCGCGAAGCGCGTCAGGTTGAACACGACCACGAAATGCACGCGGCCCTTGTTCAATCGGCAGAATGTGAGCAGGTTCTGAAGCTGGCTGCGATCCGTGCGTCTTGGCGCTCTCGCCTTCCTCGTGGAAGCGTTCGAGGACTTCGTAGCCCTGGCGGCGGCAGTAATCCTCGCATGCGCGAAGTTGGGTCGGCAGGCTGAGATTCTCCGTCTGCTCCTTCGTGCTGACGCGAACGTAGATCACCGCGCCGACCATGGTTGGCAGCGTAGATCCATTCGCCGGCTCGGGCAAGCTGCGTTTGCGGGGCACGGTTTCTAATCGGAAGCCGGCACTGCTGCTGATACATCTCGACCACGATGCACGCCATCGTCTCTGCGTGTCGGCGGATGTCCTCGATGTCCTGATCGGTCATCGATTCCGCGTCCTCGCCGAGCAGTTCCCGACAGCGAGCGATCGAAATCGGTTCCGGCCTCGGATCCGCATGTTCGACGTACTCCATGGGCACCCCTGCGAACTCGCTGCAGACGTTCGTGATGCGGTGGAGTGCGCTCGAAGCGCGCCGACATGGTGCGGCGCGCCGAGACGATGAGCGTGGATGTGGCGTGACGCCGACACCGAAGCGCGTGACTTGAAGTCGAACGCGTTGATCGCACGAGATGTGCGCGATCAATCGACTGGTTGTTGGAGGGGCTGAGAGCTTTGCTCTGAGAGCGTTGGCTACAGCGCTCCGCGTCTGTCAGGACTGCGGAGAGGTGCGCGATGGCACCCACGAGATCTTCACGATACGACTGCCGATGCGCCGGGTCAATGCAGAAATGAGGACGAGCTTCGTCGGCCATCACATAAGTGCGACCTTCGAGCTGCGCGGAGGCGTCGTCAAGACCGCAGCCCGCAGGGTCGAGCGCAGCGAGAGTCTTGACGGCGCCGAGCACAGATCGATCCTGGTCATGTGATGGCCGATGTTCTTCGCCGAAATCATCGATCGGAAGTGCAGCTAAATCTCGGGAGGATCTGGGGAGAGTTCTGGCGCGACGACACGTGTGAAATCAGCGCGTGGATCGACGGCCGAACACGGGCAGGATCGCGTCAGGGATTTTGCGACCGAGGAGCGGTAGAAACACTCGCGATACCTGCGGCGGAACGACCGCCGCTGACATGGGCGCCGACGTCCTTTCAGCGTGGCGTGAGCGACCACATCCGTGGCCGCGGGCTTAGCAGACCGAAGGGTCATTTGGGGTGGTCGCTCACGCCACGGGATTGCTGTTGGCGACAGCTCCGGCAGCGGCGCCACCAGGCGAGCGGCACAGAGCGCCGCCCGAGGACGACGGGCTGCAACCTGCACGACGATCAGCAGTTGCCGGATCCGCTCACCGCGCGCGAGTCGCAGTTAGTTGACCCGGACCTATCGCGCGATGTGGGCAATCCAGGGGGAACACCTCGCGCGAGGGTCCTGTTCCCCTACTGTGTTCCCCCTCTCGAAGCCCTGATTGAGCAGCGGTCGCTCAGCACGCATACTGCCGTGGCGAACGAATCTGACGGCATCTCTGGCGTGTGACCGGGTGCTACGATCGACCGCCAAGAGGCTCGATGCCGACCTTCCCGGAATGGTGGGAATTGGGATTTTTCGTTCACGGCCCAAGCTGAATTGCGCATGGAACAACGCGGCGTGACCGAGGCGGAGGTCCGCGCTATGCTGGAGCGAGCTACCGGGTTCGAGGCCAGCGTCGTGGCGGGTAGATTCATGATCCAAGCCCGACGCGGTCAAAGCCCGTGGATCGTGATCGTCGAGCCAGACGCCGAGGCCAGCTTGCTCCGTCGTGACCGTTTACGAGGTGTCCCAATGACGGAGCGCTCGCTGCAGGTAACCTATCGGAAGGGCCGGACATCGCGGCGTACCTGCACCTCTCGCACCCAACGGGCGAGAAGAGCGCGCGGACGGTTGCATCACCGGATGGCCTGCTCATCGTCGATTACGCCGCGTCAGGCAAACCGTTGGGCATCGAGATCACCGCGCCGCAGGCGGTCCCTCTGGATCGCCTCAACCAGCTCCTGGCGGAGCTTGGCGAGCCGCCGCTCGCAGAGCAGGATTACAGGCCCGCGCGGGCCGCATAAAGCCGACAGCAATCTGCGCGATGATTGAGCCTTGCATACCGCGACCAAGCCGAACGTCTTTGTCGCTGGCTCACGGCAGATTTACCAGCTCCCCGCCGAGGTGAGGAGCCATCTCGACACGATGACCGAGAAGGGCTTTCAGATCCTTCTCGGTGACGCCGACGGCGCTGACAACGCTCGCGGATACTTGTTGGCCGGAGGTCGATGATGGGCACGTCACCATCAATATCGGGGTCTGACTTCGACGAAGACATCGTCGCATTTGAGTCGTCGACCGATATTGCAGACCCCGATCTCCTTGTCGCATTGCTTCAGAAATATCCACAAGCAACCGCGACTCAAGTCAAACGCCTCTGGGAGATCGCCGTGGCGCAGAGCGCGCTTGCTGAAGTGCAAGTTGCGAATGCTGACAAGAGCCTTCAGGCTCGGCATCGGCTTGAGGTCTGGACTGCAAGCGCAAGTGCGTTGCGTGATTCGTTGGTGCCTATTGTCGGAGCCGAAAACGAGCAAACGCTCAAGACATATTGGGAGGAGTCCAGAGCCGTCAAGGCGTTTCCATTCCTGGCGGCGCGGGCGCGTTATCTCGAAACCGCGCTGGATTGCCAACGAAGCTTGATCGGCTTCCACTACGACGAGAAGGGGAACTCGTATAAACAGCAGGAAGCGGAAATCTCCGCGCGAGTATCTGCCGATTCAACGAGCGAGGCCGAGCGCATCGTTGCCGCGAAAGAGATTATCGCTGCGCTTGACCGATATCGGGCGATCTACGCCCCGACGCTTGAGAAGGCGACATCGGCGGTGGACCAGGCGTTCGCCCGATGCGGGCCATTCGTTCCGTTGTTCTCCAAAGAAAATCATCCAGAGGTCGGCCGCTGGTATGAGCTGACCCAGCAACTCATCGCCGCGAGAAAAGCAGCGGTCGCCAACGTCATGCACAGCATTGAATGGGACCGCGTCCTTCCAGAGGCAGTGATGGGTGGGGCCTTTAAGACGATGATTGTCGACGGAAAGAACACACTTGTCCTAGACGAGTGGGTGCGCCGCTCAGAAAGTAGACCAAACGCCGCTCGGAAAGTAGACCACCTGAGGGCCTGATGGCGGGCTTGCCGGATCGAGGGATCCGGGGTTCGCTGGAGGATGCTCAGGATGGATATCGTGCATGTCGTTCGACACAAAGTGCTGGTGGAGGGGCGGACGCAACGGGCGGTCGCCCGCGAGTTGGGGTTGGCGCGGGTCACAGTCCGGAAATACCTCGATCAGGCGGCTCCCGCGCGGAAATTAGAGGCCGGGCCTCGGCCGCGGCCGGTGTGGGACGCGGTTGCGGGTCGGGTGCAGGCGTTGCTGGCCGAATCGGTGCGATGGACCGCCGGCAAACAGCGGCTGACGGCTACCCGACTCCATGAGCTGTTGGTCGGCGAGGGGCACCGCGTCGGCTTGACCGTCGTTAAGGACGCCGTCGCGGAATGGAAGCGACAGCGTCGCGAGGTCTTCGTGCCGCTCACGTATCGGCCGGGCGATCTCGCCGAGGTCGACTTCTTCGAAGTGTGGGTGGACGTCGACGGGACGCGCCGCAAAGCGTGGCTGTTCCTGATGCGGCTGATGTACTCGGGCCGCGACTTCGCGTGGATCTACGAGCGTCAGGATCAAATCAGCTTTCTCGACGGGCACGTCCGCGCCTTTGCGCACTTTGAGGGCGTACCGGCCCGCGTCGCCTACGACAATTTACGGGCGGCCGTCGTCCGGATCCTGGTGGGCGGCGCCCGGACGTTGACGCCGCGGTTCGCGGCGCTCGCCTCGCACTATTTACTCGAAGCGTGTTTCTGTCGACCCGGCGAAGGCCACGACAAGGGCGGCGTCGAGGCCCGCGGCAAAGCCGTACGGCATCAGGCGCTCGTGCCGATTCCGGTCGGTCCGACGTTCGCGGTCATCAACGAGGCGTTGCTGGCGCAGATGGATGCGCGGCTTGAGACCCACCGCGATGCGGCCGGTCAGACGATCGGCGTGCGATTCACCGAGGAGCAGCGCCTGTTTCGGTGTGTGGCGCTGCCCTTCGCGGCCGAGGCGACGACGTTCGCGACGGTGTCGCCGCGCGCGCTGGTGCGGCTCGAGGGCGCGGTCTACTCGGTGCCGAGTCGCTGGGCGGGGCTGGACCTCATCGTGCGCATCGGCGCCACGACCGTGACCATCGTCGGACGCGAGGGGACGCGGATCGTGCATCCGCGGAAGCGGTTCGGGCAGCGGTCGATTGACTACCGGCATTACCTGGCGGAGCTCGCGCGGAAGCCGCAGGCCGTGCGCCAAGTATTGCCGGATCTGCTGCGCGATCTCGGAGACCCGTTTCCGGCGATCTGGGATCAGCTCCACGGCGCGCACGGTCCCCGTGAGGCCGCGCGGCTCTTCGCCAAGGTGCTCGGGCAGCTCGATACGTACGGCGCGACCGTCGTGGTGCCCGCGCTGACGGGGGCGCTCGCGACCGGGACGCCCCTGCTGCTGGCCGTCACGCCGGCGCGATCGACCTCGACCTGCGTCGCGCTCGACGCCGTGCCGGCCCCGTTGCGCGACATTGCCGTCACGAGCGGCTGTGCCGCCGACTACGATGGCTGGCTACTGGGTGGTGTGGCATGAGCGCCGTCACCCTCGCCCGCGATCTCGTCGTCGCACAGACGCGCGCGTTGAAATTGCCCGGCGTCGCGCGCACCTTTGAAGCCCTCGCGCGGCAAGCGCGCGATGCGCATTGGCCGCATGAGGATTATCTCCACGAAGTGCTTACCGCGGAGCAGGCCTCGCGCCACGAATCGGTGATTCGCCAGCGGCTGCGCGAGGCACGCTTTCCCGAAGTGAAGACCCTCGACACATTCGACTTCGCCGCGGCGGACGGCGTCAGCGCGACCCAGATCCACACGCTGGCGCGCGGCGAGTGGGTCACCGCTCCCGAGAATCTGATCTTCGCCGGTCCGATCGGGACCGGCAAAACCCACCTCGCCATCGCCCTCGGCGTCGAAGCGACTAAGCAGAAACGACGCGTGCTCTTCACACGTGCGGCCGACCTGGTGCGGCAGCTCCTCGAAGCGCGGGATGCGCGCGAGCTGACGCGTCTGCAGCAGCGACTCCTCCGCGTCGACGTCCTCGTCATCGACGAAGTGGGATTCGTCCCGTTCGAACGGGTCGGCGGCGAGCTGCTCTTTAATCTGATCACAGACCGCTACGAACGGCGAGCGACGGTCGTGACGACGAATCTCGCCTTCGCCGAATGGGTCACCGTGTTCGCGGGCGACGAGAAGCTCACGACCGCGCTGCTCGATCGCTTGGCGCATCATGCGACCGTGATTACCACGAAGGGGAAGAGCTACCGGATGCGGAAGCGCCGGTCCGCGGGGTCCTGACGTGGCAAATCGTCATTGAGGGCCGATCGAACTACAAACGACCGCACTGGAAGCCGTAGGAACAACGATCGCGAGGGCGGGCACGGTCTAGCATCCCCCCTCTTGCGGCAACGAGAAGATGATGCGACACGAAAATCGACGCGGCTATGGAAATGACGCGGCTATGGAAATCACAAAACGATTTCCACAGCCGCTTGGAAATCTCGCACAGAACGCGAGATTCCCACATTTCCACAGCCGATCATCGTGCTTTCAAATGAGAAGAGCGTAGAATGAACCGCCCTCAGGTGGTCTACTTTCCGAGCGGCCCACTGGTCTAGTTTCCGAGCGGCGCGCGCACGAGAAGACGACGGCTCGGGTCAAGGAATTTGCGGAAGGTGCTGCGAGCTTGATCGAACAGTCGGCTACCGTCGAACAGCAGCTAGCGGAAGAACGTGCACAACTTGTCGGCCACTTGATCGGCGAGGATCCCCAGGTCGCGACCCCGCCAGCCGACAGTCCCCGCGCGAAGCCAAAGGTCCACCGACATCCGCTCGAGAATCGTGCCTGGTTCAGGCTCGCAAAGATCTCCTGGTGGAGTGCCGCAGCAATTGCATTGATCTTTTCGATTGTGGTAGCTGATACGTTCGCCAGTTTCGCGATTTTTGTGCTTGTGTTTGGCGGCATCCTAATCGCGGTCAGAATGGCGGTGCTGTATGTCGTGGTGGGGCGCCCTACGCTATACGAGCGCGCAGGTTCCGGCTTTGTCGATCTCGACATGCTTGAACAAGAACTTTCAACGAGTCCGGATGGATGGCAACCACCGGAGGCTTTCCTGGAACTCAAGCGACGGTGTGGAAGGCGGGCGCCTGCCGACTTGGTGAAGGCCCTCATTGATAGAGAGCTCGCTCGCACGCGGAATGAGAAGCATCGGGTGCTCGCTGCGGCTGACCGTGAAGGAAAGGCAATCAGGATCGACGAGCTCCGCAAGAACATGCGGGAATCGTTCGCTCATCTGCCTGAGCCAGAACAGGACGCAGCGACGAATGCGATGGAGCTCTTGCTCCTTCGCCTCGAAGTCAAGCACGGCCGAGATATTCCGCTCCTCGTCGCGAATGAAGAACTTGACCGGCTGGAAGCCGTGTAGCATCAGACGGACGTTTCGAGCGGGATCGCCGACAAGTGATGCTCGACCGGCAACTGCAGACGGCCGCCGTCAGCAGCTTTCGTCGGCTAAATGGCTCGATATCCTTCCGGCCTTGGCTTTCGCCTTTTCATTGCCTCGCCTCAGGACCCGTGGTACCCTGCTCGAAAATGAGCGCCAAGTCCGAGATCGAGTGGACCGACGCCACGTGGAACCCCGTCCGAGGATGCACCAAGATTAGCCCGGGCTGCGCCCACTGCTACGCTGAAGTGTTCGCCGAACGGTTTCGGGGCGTGCCCGGCCATCCGTACGAGCAAGGGTTCGATCTTCGGCTCGTCCCAGAGAAACTGTTGGAGCCGATTCGGTGGCATCAGTCTCGAATGGTCTTCGTGAATTCAATGAGTGATCTATTTCACGAGGATGTTCCCGACGCGTACATCGAGGCAGTGGCTGCAGTCATGCAGCACGCAAACTGGCATATTTACCAAGTGCTGACGAAACGTTCAGCGCGGCTGCGTGATCTGCTTTGTACAAAGCTCCAGGCAGTTGCGAGCGCCCCGCACATCTGGTGGGGTGTGAGCGTAGAGAACAGGCGAGTTGGCCTTCCTAGAATTCGCAACCTGCAACAGACAAGTGCGGCAGTGCGATTTTTGTCGATCGAACCGCTTCTCGAGGACCTTGGAGCCATCGACCTGGATGCCGTTGATTGGGTGATTGTTGGCGGTGAAAGCGGTGCTGGTGCGCGGCCAATCAAGCGCGAGTGGGTTGCGTCTATTCAGCGGCAATGCCGAGTTGCCGACGTGCCGTTCTTCTTCAAGCAATGGGGCGGAGTTCGCAAGAGCGAACGAGGGCGCACGCTATTCGGCCGAACGTACGATGAGTTTCCAGCAGTAACGCGCTCATTGCCGCCCGACCGCTCACGCCGGATGCAATTGCTCGACGAGATGCAGGCCAAGTTGTGGCCATATCCTTTGGTCCCGATTTACGCTGGCTCGCGGTCGCTCAGGGTGCTTGCGTAGCCAGACCGGACGACGTGCGAGACGATCGTGAAGCCCGCCGACCATTATCGCGGCCGTGAACAGACTTACCTCAAGCACTTCTTCCTTGAACGATACCTCGAACGCGTCGCATACAAGGTGGGCTCGTTCGCAACGGAATTCGTCTACGTTGACGGCTTCTCCGGCCCTTGGAAAACCGAGGATCCCGGATTCGAGGACAGCTCGTTCGTCATCGCGATCAACAAGCTGCGTCAGGTTCGAGAAGGCCTCGCGAGGATCGAGAGAAGGCCGAACATTCGATGCGTCTTTGTCGAGCCGGATCCTGCTGCATATTCGCTACTTCAGGGCGCCACGTCGACGGTAACAGACCTCGAAATTCACACGCTCAATTCCGAGTTCGAGCGAGCAATCCCCGAGATCTTGAAGATCATCGGAAACTCGTTTTCGTTGGTGTTCATCGATCCGACTGGCTGGACGGGATTCGGGCTGCGACAAATTGCGCCAATCCTGCGACACACGCCCGGTGAGGTGTTGGTGAACTTCATGTTTGACCACATCAACAGATTTTTAGATACCTCTGAACCAGAAATGTCCTTCGACGACTTGTTCGGCGGTGCCGGCTGGAAACCGGTGATTCAGGCAAGTCCGACGCGAGAGGATGCGATTATCACGCTCTACGGCGATCGGATGAAGGCCACGGGTACCTTCGGCTTCGTTACGTCTACACGCATCAAAAAGCCTCTCTCCGAGCGTTCATATTTCTACCTGGTATACGGAACTCGACACCCTGAAGGGCTGCTCGAATTTCGGAGGGTCGAGGAACGGGAGATTCTCGAACAGGAGCGCGTTCGCATGGACGCGCAGCAGCTCGACCGAGTGAAGCGGACTGGCCAAGCTGAATTGTTTGGTACGGACGATTTTTCGGATGTCGGCCCGACATCGTTCGAGGAAGAGCGGCGAGAAAACCTTCGGCGGGCAGAGGAGCGGCTCGTCAGAATTCTTCAAGGCGCCGCCGAAACTCGGTACGAGTCAGCGCGGGCAGCGATGATGGAAGTTCCCTTGGTATGGGAGACGGACGTCCAGCGCATTGTCAAGGCGAAGGCAGACGTGATCGGCATGACAACGCGCGAGCTCGTACCCAAGCCAGGCCATCGCCTTAAACTGAAGAGCGTCCAATAACCCTGAATCGCCGTGGGCAAAAATCCTGCTCAGAGACTGAGGGCAACGAATCAGGCGGCGGCTCGCAAGGCCTCGATGCGACGCAACCAGATGGAGAAGCGGTTCCAACTCACGCTGTTCTGGTCCACCATCCTTTCAGGCTCTTGCCCATCGATCGCGGCGCGTTCAAGTAGCCGATGGGCGCCAGGAACACCCAGCGTCCAAGCTCCAGCGCGGCCTTCATGCCAGCCCGCGTGCGATCCGAGCGCACGTCGTTGTCGAACTGCGCGAACGCAGCAAGCACTCCTTCCATCAGCTTGCCAGTGGAGGTGTCGTCGATCGGTTCCGTCGCTGAGCGCAGCGAGATGCCAAGCGATTGCAGGTGCGAGCGCAGCGCGAAGTGATCGTACTTGTCGCGTGCGAAGCGCGTCAGGTTGAACACGACATGATGGTTGCATGTCAACGGTCACCAATATCGGCAGCCTGATCGACCGTCGGAGCGGCTTCCGAGGAGGGCGTCCCATGGTGGCCGGCACGAGCGTCTCGGTTCAACGGATCGCCGGCTGGTACAAGCTCGGTCTCAGCCCTGAGGAAATCGCCGAGAACTTCGGGCACCTCTCCCTGGCCCAAGTACACGCTGCGCTCGCGTACTACTCCAACCGCGAGGAGATTGAAGCGCACCTCCGCGATGATGACGCTGGCGACACACAACTGCACGAGCGTTCCGAAGAGTGTCTCGGGCCGCCAGAGTAAGAATGCACGTCCGGGTCGACCGCGCGAGCCGAGACGTGCCGAGGTCCACGATGGCACCCCTACGCGGGGCACCACGGCCCTCTGCCCTCGCTGCGGCATCGACTCGGTCCTTCCCGACAACCTCCCTGGTGTGCCGTTGAATTGAAGACCCGGATGGCCGGCACCGATGCCGTCCAGGGGGGCGGGTTCTGCTCGTCGATGACCTGTGGGAGACTGGTAGTACGCTAAGGCGCGTCGCCGAAGTGCTTGGGCAGATGGGCGCCGCCGAGGTCAGGAGCCATCTCGACACGATGATCGAGAAGCGTTTTCAGATCCTCGTCGGTGACGCCAACGGCGCCGGCAAAGCGGTCCAACGGTACGTTGCCGACCAGTCGTACCCGAACGTTCTTGTTCACTGCATGAAGGACCACTGCCGGAACAACGTCGGGAGCTGGCCAACGCGTGAGGTCGCCGCCCGGCGGGGCGCCAACGGCTTCGACTACTACTCCTTCAAGGACCGCGCGATGGCTGAGGCGGCGGAGTACGGGCTCATGCTCTGGGACGGCAATGCGCATTCCACCCATCGTGATCAGTCCGTCCACGCCATCGTGATCACGCGGACCACGGCATCGTGATCGGAGCGACGCGACGCTGAGCTGCGGGATAGGTTATCCGGTGTTCGCCTCCAGTGATAGTGGCTCGGTTTTCGGTTTCTCTCGTCGTTCTGTTCTTGTTCCTTTCACGATTCGATGATGGCGGTGGGCGCTCGTGGAAAACCGCGGCGGTTTTCCAAGGACCGGTGGGCGCGGTCTGTGCGTCCACGGGTCCGGCAGCGTCCACGGCCCGTCGCTCCACTCAGGCTTTCTCCTTGCGTCGCGACGGGCCTTTCAGCGTGATCGGATACGCGTTGTGGACGAGGCGATCGAGGACGGCGTCGGCGATCGTCGGGTCACCCAGATACGCGTGCCACTGATCGCGCGGCAGCTGACTCGTGATGATCGTCGAGCGCGTGGCGTCGCGATCCTCCATCACCTCGAGGAGATCCTGGCGCTGCACATCGGTCACGGCGGCGAGGCCCCAGTCATCGAGAATCAGGACGTCCACGCGCGCCAGCCGCGCGAGCACGGTCGTGTAGGAGCCATCGGCGCGTGCGAGCGCCAGCTCCTGAAAGAAGCGCGGGAATCGCCGGTAGATCGCCCGGTAGCCCTGCCGACACGCGTGCTGCCCCAGTGCGCACGCCACGTAGGTCTTGCCGACGCCGGTTGCGCCGGTGATGAGGACGTTGCGGTGTTCGGCGATCCAGCGGCCGGTCGCGAGCTGGCGCATCAGCGCCCGATCGAGCTCGCGGCGCGGCGCGTACTCGAGATCCTCGAGACAGGCCTGGGCCATGCGCAGCTTGGCCTCCTTGAGCCGGCGGGCGAGCTTGCGATTGTCGCGCGAGAGATGCTCGGCGTCGACGAGCAGGCCGACGCGTTCGTCGAAGCTGAGGGCCCCGATCGCCGGGTCCTGCAGCTGCGTCCGGTACGCGTCGGCCATCGCGCCGAGACGGAGGGCGCGGAGGCGATCGAGGGTCGGTTCAGTCAGCATGGCGGTCTCCTTCGGCATCAGGCGGTTCGTAGTACGCAGGGCCGCGGACGTTGGCATGCACGGGCCGCGCGCTCGGCGCGGGCTCGCCGTCCAGGGGCAGACGGTCCAGGCCGTGTTTGAGGATCGACTCGACGTGACGATAGGAGCGCGCGCCGGCGGCGAGCGCGCGGGCGCACGCGGCATCGAGCCGGTCCGAGCCATGCTGCTTCGCCAACCGCAGAATGCCCAGGCACGAGCGATACCCCTGCTCGGGATGGGGCCGGCTCTCGAGCAGCGCCTGGACCAGCGCCTCGGTGTGGCGCCCGATCGTGGCGCCCCAGCCGATCAAGCGGGAAGGGCTCCACTCCAGATGCGCGCGGTGCGCCTTCGGCATGTGCTCCGGGATGGTCGTGTGGCGACCGGGCAGATAGCTGCGCACGTGGAGCCACACGCGCACGCCGCGCAGCAGCACGTCGACCGTCGTCGCCGTCAGGCAGATCTCGACGGCGGCGTGAATCAACGCATGAGGAACGGAGTAATAGTGCCGATCGACCTCGACGTGGTAATCGATGTTGACGCGCGCGTGGCGCCAATCGGCGTGGACGTAGCGATCCCGCGGGAGCGGCTGCAGCGCCGGCCGATCAAAGCGCTCGAAGAGCGCGCGGCGCGAGGCGCCGCCGTACCCTTTCATCGGACGGTCATTGAGATCGATGAGGAGTTCGGCGATCCGGGCGTTCAACGCGACCAGGGCGAAGAAGGTCTCGTTCCGCAGCCGGGCGAGGATCCAGCGTTCGGCGACTTGGACCGCGACTTCGACCTTCGCTTTATCGCGCGGCTTGGCCGGCCGGGCGGGGACAATCGCCGTGCCGTAGTGCCGCGCCCAGTCCGCATACGTCCGCTGGATGGTCGGCTCGTACCGGCAGGGATCGGTGACGCCGGTCCGCAGCTGATCCGGCACGACCACCGCAGAGACACCGCCGAAATACTCCACGGTCCGCGTGTGACTCTGGATGAAGTCGACGCTGCGCTGGGTGAGCGTGGCCTCGGCGTAGGTGTAGTTGGAGGCCCCGAGCACGGCGACAAAGAGTTCGACGGGGACCATCTCGCCGGTCGTGGGGTCCACCAACGACGGCTGCTGCCCTGCGTAATCGACAAACGTTTTCTCGCCCGCCGTGTGGACCTGGCGCATCGAGGTGCGCTGCTGCGCCAGCCAGCGCCGGTAGTGCCCGCAGAACGCCGAATACCGGTAGCCGTCGGGATGCGTCGCCAGATACTCGAGATGCAGGAGCTCCAGCGTCACGCCCGGCCGCCGTAACTCGGTGTGCATCCACACCAGATCGGGCCCCGGCCGGGCGACGGTCAACGCGAGCTTCGGCCCATACAGGGTGCGCTCCAACGCGTCGTCGCTGAGGGTGCCGACGGCGTCCCAGGTGAGCGCCATCGCCTTGGCCCGGGTCATCACCGAGGCGACGGCGCCCGCACTGATCCCCAGCCTCCGGGCCGTGTCCCGGTGACTCCGGCGTAATGTCCATTTCAACCGCAGAATCTCTCGAATGTGTCGCATGAGCAGTCGTTCCGTGGCCATCGCACTCCTTGGGACGGGATGTCGCCCAAGCCACGATGGCAGAACCCTTGGCTCAGCGTCGCCGACCGGTGATCACGAGGCGTGGAATCGGTGATCACGACCCGTGGAACGGGTGATCACGATGCCGTGGAATGAGTGATCACGATGGCGTGGAACAGGTGATCACGATGGCGTGGCGCGCGCAGGCAAGAGCAAAGGCACCGTTAACAACGTTGTCAACCCGTCCCGCGATCACAAGCCGGTCGTCGTGTACGTCACGCCAACAAGGCACTTTCGCACGATCAAATCCTTTGACGATCTCAAAACTCTTCTGGCGGAAGGCGATTCGGAGTCCGCAATCCAGCCGCACAGCCGAGCTCCAGATGCAGTGACCTAACATCGAATATATGGACTCCTCCCGGGTGTCAGCAAGGAAAAGACGATCGTCGCACTGATCGAAATCGGATGCAGTCGTATATCCGGCCTGTTGTGAAGCGTCACACGCTTCTGGCCATCATGGGCATCCGCGCACCGAAGGCCAATCAATGAACATCGACCTCAAGGGTCAACGCTGTTATCGGCCTGGTTCAGTGCCGGTCCGACCGGTCATGCCATGATCTGCTTCCTCGCTGAGCATCTCCTCGGGTAAGTACTCTCGCTTCTAACAGGATGCTGAAAAAGTGACGTTCAGCGCTCGGTTATCGTTCGCCCAATCATGATGGCGACATCGCTCGTGGCTCGTGGTCCTCATGCCTTGGTTCCGTCAGGCTGGCTGGGCCAGCAGTGTGCGCATCCGGACCAGGTTAAACGCCGCGGCGGTGAAGATGAAGTTCCAGTTGACGCGCGCGCCGCCGCGGTGTCGCAGCTTGCGCATCAGACCGACCGTCTTCATCCAAACATTGCTCGACCAGCTTTCGTTTCTGTTGACTGACCGCGTAGCCCGGATGTCGGGTCGTGCGCGCATCGATCGCGCTGCCGCGAGTCGCCGTCTCGGGATACTGGGCCACATGCGGGGTGACGCCCAGCGTGCGGAGTTGGTGCACGAAACCTTTGGTGTCGTAGTTCTTGTCGCCGCCGACCGTCACGCGATGGGTGTCGGGCAGATCGGCAATCATCGCCCCGGCTGCATCGCGCTCCGCCGTCCCCGTGGCATGCGTGACCAGCGCGTCGATGATCAAGCCGTGACGATTCTCCGTGAGCACATGCCCGAGATACGCCAACTTGGCTTCCTGCCCCGAGGCTTTCTTGTACAGGCGCGCGTCCGGATCGGTGGTCGACGCATGCGTGTCGTTCGCCCGCTCCTCGCCGCGGAAGTTCACGGTCGGATTGCGGCCCGTCGGATCATCCGCTGGTGGATCCGGGCGGTCCTTGGGGCGAAAACTTTTCTGACTCGCCCACGCCTCGAGCAACGTGCCATCCACGGTGAAGTGGTCATCCGAGAGCAAGCCCGCCGCCCCCGCAGCCGCCCGCACTTCAAGGAAAAACGCCTGCGCGATGTCGCCCTCCAAGAGCCGGTCTCGATTCTTGCTGAAGACGGTCGGCACCCAGACCGGGTCATCCATACTCAGGCCGATGAACCACCGAAACAACAGGTTGTACTGCAGTTGCTCCATCAGCAGCCGTTCGCTGCGCACGGTGTACAACGTCTGCAGCAACAACGCCCGCAGCAACTGCTCGGGCGGGATCGACGGCCGACCGATGTCCGAGTACAGCCGGTCAAAACGAGGCGACAACCGCCCGAGCACTGCGTCGGTCATCTGCCGAATCGGACGCAGCGGATGGTCGGCAGGGATCCGATCCTCCGGCGACAGGTAACTAAACAGATGCCCCGTTTGCTGGTCGTCTCCACGCATCGGCTGGCTCCCTCCGTGAATGGGAGCATCGTAGTACGACGAGATCACGATGTCGATCCCATGGGAGTCACTTTTTCAGCATCCTGCTAAGCTGCGGTGGTCAGCGCCGGGCGTGCGTGACAATCGACATCGCGGTGCCGGACCGCCCAGACAATCCGGGCCATCTTGTTCGCCAGGGCGATGGCGGCTTTGTTGTGGCCACGTCGCGCCGCTGTGGTCACGGCCCATTGCTGCAGCCGCGTCAGGCGCTGCGGCGCCGTCCGCGCTGTGCGTTGAGCGGCCAGCAGGACGGCGCGGGCCCCGTGCGTGAGTAAACAGCGCAGATACTCATCGCCACGCTTGCTGATCCGACCCAGATAGCGGCGCCCGCCTGTCGAGGACTCGCGCGGCGTCAACCCGAACCAACTGGCGAACTCTCGCCCGCGCCGAAAGGCGTGGATACTGCACCGGCAACAGGCGCACGTGGATCCCACGCACGTGCGCCCGCCGGCCCCAATAATGCGCGGTCCCGCAGCCCTCCATCACCAGTTCTGTGCCGGCCGGCAGCTCCTCGAGGAAGCGATCGAACTGCCGGCGGGTCACTCGCTTGCGCTCGAGAATGCGTCCCACTTGATTCGCCAACGCGACTTCGAAGACATCCTTTGCCAGATCCACGGCCACCGTCGTAGCATCCATGTTGGCCTCCTCCTGGTTCGTGGTTGCGACCCACGTTCATCACGGCAGATTCTGCCGCGAAAGGACCGGGAGGAGTCCATGCCATCAATGGAGCCGACGCCTTCAATCGTCTCTGGGATCGTGTCGCCGCCGAGCGCGGCTCATTTGGCGCGTTATGCCGACGAGGACAATGGAGCCATCACAAGTCGAAGTGCTGCCCTCCACGAGAGACGATGCTGCGCCATGAAACCGAGGTGCTCGATGGTCGTGCTCCTGCTGTGGCTCGCGGGCGGCCCCGTTGCGGTTGCGACAGGGCAGGTGGTGGGCACTCCCAGGCCGGTGTTCACGCGCCAAGCAACCGCCACGGCACTGTCGCACGAAGCCGAGACGTTCATGGCGCCGCAGGATCGGCCCTACGACTGGTCTCGTCTACGGCAACTGACGAACCAGGAGATCGTGCTCTTCGCGCAGGGCCTGGCCGGTAGAAGGTGCCGACTTGTCACCGTCGAGGACACAGCCCTGACGGTCGTGGATTTGGAGAGCCCGAGCAGCACGACGCTTCTGATTCCGCGGACGGACGTCCGCGAGATCAGACAATGGATTGGCCCGCGCGGGTCGCGGCTCGGTGCGATAATCGGCGCGGCGGGCGGATTTGCGCTCGGGTTCACGACAGCCCTCTCGCTCTCCTACAAGCAATGTGGCGGCAGCTGTGCGGACGAACGAATCCTCATCGGCGCGTCTCTCGTCGGAATGCCAGTTGCCGGCGGCTTTCTTGGGTATCGGCTTTTCGGTCACCGTCGCACGCTCAAGACCATCTACGTCAAGCCATAGTGGCTCTGCATCTTCGGAAAGGAGTCCGCAATCCAGTCGCGCAGCCGAGCTTCCTGAAAAACGCGTAACCATGCAGTCACGAGTGCCGGAAATGATCGAGCAACGCATCAGCGTGATGTCTCGCGGGGTCGTTTCAGCGGCTGCGCGGACGCTCGCGGCGCCGAGGAGAGACACGTCGCCGTCATCAGGCGGGCCTCGGCGTCCACGTTCTCGAGCCCGCGGAGTTTGACTTTCCGGATCCAGGCGATGGTTTTCAGCCAGCCAAAGGCGGGCTCGATGCGCGGTCGCGCATGCTGGCTCATCGCATAGCCCTCATGCCGCGTCGTACGGGCATCGATCGCGCTCCCACCGGAGCGGTTCAGATTCTGCGTCACATGCTGGGTGCAACCCAGCTCGCGCGTGACGTCCACAAATTCGCGCACATCGTACGCTTTGTCCGCACCGAGCGTCCGCTGGCGCCACCCGAGCGACGCCGGTCCCGGCTACGCTGCCGCGCGGGCGTCGGACGTTTGTATATCGGCGGATCTTCGTTGGCGCCTCATGACGCCGCCAGCTTCCTCGGCGTCGCCGGCAGCCTGCTCGCCGTAGCGGCAGCCGCCTGCTGGCTGCCGACGCGCCGCGCCATGGCCGTCGATCCGGCGACGGCACTCCGCGCGGAATGATCGCAAAGTCCGTCATGCCACTTCCCAGCCGAGCGCCTGATACGCTCTTCAAGCGCGATCACGGGTAAGTAGCGTGCAACGCCGAGTGTTGACGGATTCGAGTTCGGTTTCCATGGCCGCCTGTGGGAGCGATGGTCTCGGCGATGGTTCAACGCAGCGCGCATGACCGCGTCGATTTGCCGCAGCCAGCTCGTCAACCGGCTCCAACTCCCGCTGTTCTGGTCCACAAACCCCATCCGTATTCAGGGCCATCGACGTGCCGACGCTCCTTCGCAGCTCAAACTGGAGCGACTCTCGCCAGCGTCTTCAGAGCGGACTTTGCCTTGGCTTTGCGAACAGCCTTCCACTCGGTGTCGGCGCGATGGTGTTTGAGGTCCGTCAGATAGGCGTACTCCGGCGTGAGCAGCCGGTGTTCCTCTGCCGTGGCCTTCGTCCATGACCGGGCGAACGTCTCGAAGGTCGGCGCCTCTCCTCGCGTCCAGAACTCCATGGCGAGCACCCGGGCAACCGCGCCGTCCTTGAACCGTCCGGCGGTCAGATCACGAAGCAACCGCATGACCCCACCGAACTCCTTCGCGTACCAACGATAGTAGAGGCGATCGCGAGGTCCGGGCCGCGCCGGCGGACTCTCCTCGCGGACGATCTGTGCGGGGATGCGAGTGGGCTGACCGACTTGGCCTGTTGTGAGATAACGCCGGACACGGGCCAGTACGATCGGCTTTCGATCAGTGTCCTTCGTGGCCTTCACCTTGCCGTCCGCAAACTCCGCCACGATCCGGTATGGGATTCCGCGCTCCGAGCAGAAGCCGCGAATCTCCTCGAGGTTCATGTAGTTCAGCTCCTCGAGGAGCCGCGCGCACTCGCTCGCGGTGAGCTGCGACAGGAAGTTCGACATTCGAATACCTTTCAACGCGTCCGGCCCGCGCCACCACTCCTGCCTCGGTCGCTTCTTTCAGATCGATGCCATCTTGGGAATTCCGCCTATGATAGCGCCGGGATGAGCGCCACGTCAGTCGCACGTCTCAGCTCTGAAGAACGCCAGCGGGGCTGCAGATGGACGACGCCGTGCTGTGCAACAGCTCACGTCGTGGCGATGAACGGACGAACGGCGGAAACCGCCGCTCAGTCTTCATCTAACGAAGCGACGGATGCTGATACTCGCCCTCGGACTGGCCGCTGTCGGCGCGGTGTTCGTTTTGAGAGCGTGGGCCAGGAACGGCAGCGGGCAGCAGCCGGCCGAACCGTTCCGGATCGCGGGCAATTTCTACTACGTCGGCGCAAACGACGGCACTTCGTTCCTGAGCAGCCGCGCGACGGCTGTCGGCCATCCAGGACGATGTCGGCGCAAGGTAGCGTCTGAGCGGGCGTACTGCGTTCGGCGGCGATAATGCCGTTCGTGATTTGAGGACCACGCTCGTCGGGAACTCGATCAGGTAAGTGGACCTATCCGGTCGAATCGTCGTCGCCCTGATGTGGCCCACAGTGGGACGCGAATCACCACGAGCTGGGCAGCCCCCGGTTCAGACGCCCTGGAACTCGATGAGCAGGGTCTTGTCCGAATCGGCGTGTCGGTAGACCCGCTCGAAGCGGCGCCGAAGCGGACCACGATGCCCCAATCCTTCAGCAGGTCGTTCATAAGTGGCGCGGGGAAGTCGGGAGGATAGCCGCCCACCGGCAACCCCATCGTCAACCGATCAAGAAACGGGACGACGACATCGTTATACGCCTGCGCATCATTCGCGCGACGGGAGAAGAACGTGTTCAACAACACCATCGGTGCAGGATAGGGACGCTTGGCGTCCGGGCCCCAGATATCGGCGGCCCAGATGGCCTGCGCGGGGAACACGAACTCGACGCGTCGCGCGTCGTGGCTCACCATGCCGTGGAGGGTCATCTGAGCGTTCCTCAGCAGGCAAAACATGAAGTCGCCACCGGCGAACGTGACTCGCCGGGCGTCGACATGGATTTGATGCTCCTGGCCCTCGGTGATGAACGCGTAGTCGGGCCGGCGGTCGGCGGTGTACCAGTCCGGGTACTCCTGGCTGACCCAGTAGACTACGGGCCGACGGTCCTGCCTGGCCTGTTCGACAAGGCGATCAATGCCGGGTTTGGCCACGGCAGTATGGTCGAAGCCGTCGAGGTTCGCGTGCCCGATAAACAAGAATTCCTTCGCCTTGATTTCCTTCGTCGTACTGTAAGGGACCGCCATGATCGGCCGCTGCGCGGAACCTGCCACGTCGATGGTGAGTCGTCGTTCCGAAGTTGGTGTGCGCACCACAATGTGGGTGCGCCCAGAGCGCACGGCTTCGATGAACAACTCCCCATTCGGTTCGATCGACCGAACGATCCCAGGGGCCTCGATGGCGAACTCGTAGTGGGGAACGCTCTGAAAGCGGTCACCCTCGCGAACCTGAACCTGGTAATGAATCTCCTCCCCAGGGTGCAGGAGGAAGTGTCGCGGGAATACCTCCAACTCGGGATTAGATGGCTGCGGAGCCTGACCATGCCGCCAGGACGCACCGACGACAACCAGTGCGAGAAGCAGGACGCCTCCGGTCGCGGGTCGGTGAGGCATGGGCACCATGCTACTCCTGTTAGCGGATCTGATAGCGCGCCATCGGCTTCCCGATCAGCGCCGCGCGTCTTCAACGCGCAGGCGTGATCGCGCGCAGCGAGCCACGTCCGGGCGCTTCGCCGGCGGCACCGGCGACCGGCCATCGCGCGGCTGAGAAACGCCGCTCGGGGAAACAGAGCGAAGCGGTTGATCCGGTGCTCCCGTCGCGCCAAGCGAGCGTCGGTACCTGGCGCGCGTCGCCCGGTCCAGGCCCTTGCTGCAACTCGTGCCGCCACTCGGCGACTCGTCGGGAGTTCCTGAGCCAGCGTCGCGCATACCATGCGAGGTATCTCAGGCCGATGCCCGTCATCAAACCCGGCGATTTCGACGACGAACGGGTGAAGGCACGGTTGATCCAACATCTCGAGGGCATGCACGCCAACCCGCCTCAGGGCCACGTGTTCGCACTCGACTGGTCAGGACTAGTCCTCGTTGTTCGTCGGCGGGACACTGTCCTCGTGCACAGTGATCGGTTATCCCGCCGGCTGAGTCAAGTGGAGGGAGTGGCGCGAGCGCCGCCCGCTCAGGACTTGAGCCGTCGCTTGACTTCGAGTACGAAGCGCGCGGCCGCGCCCGGCGGGCGGACCGCCCCGACGGCTTCGGAAGCATCGCCAACAACCTCGACTCCCCTCATCGCGGCCTCCTTGGCGAACATCGCCGGATTGAGAAATCCGAGTCCGGCGACACCGATGAATTGAGCCGTGCCGCGCAGGAGCTTCTTCCATCGACTCTTCACGACGTCCGCGGTGTACCTGGCGGACTCGCGAACGACGGGCTCGACTTCCGTGGCGATCACGTTTGCAGCCTCTCTGGCGAGGGCCTCGCGGGAGCGCTCCTCGCCGGCCAGCGCTCGCAGCTGCTTGGTCAACCGCAGCATGTCGGCCCGCATCGGGTCGAGGTGGTCCTTGACGTGGGCCTTGAGTTCCGCCACCACAGAGAGCGGCAAACGCGAGACGTCAGGCAGAAGCAGCCTGGACAGCGCATCCATGAGGAGCTGCGCGGCGCCATGGGCGTCCCAGGCCGCCAGCGGCTCCAGCGCGTACGGGCTTCTCGGCTCCACGATGCATCCCTGAATGTCGTTCGCGTCGAGGTAGTGACGCACCTCGGCGGGGATCCGTTCGTCCAGCTCCCAAGCCAGGCGCGCGATGGTGATGAGGTCGAACGTCTGTCGCGAGCCGAAGACTTTGCGGACCAGCTCCTCCATGTAGGGCGGCTCGATGAAGGCCGCCGAGCCGAGGGGTGTCCACGCCGTCGTCGGCGTGAGCCCCAGCACGCGGGCGGCGGCGAACTCGAGCAGCTTCTGGGGGACGAAGGTGACCGGGATCTCGACGTGGAATCCTGCGGCTTCGATCTGCTGAATGAGCTCGCTGTAGGCGGTCCGGCGACGGGTGAGGTCTTCTTCCGTCATGCCTGCGTGCGCAGGCAGCGAGCGCAGACCGATCGAGAGCTCGACCTTCCTCCCCGCGGTGGTTGTGAAACGAGCTGGAACCAGGTTGAACAGCTCGGTCGGAAGCCACACGACCCTGTCTCCGTAGAGCAGCGCATTGGCAAGCTCGGCGTTGCCGGGAAACCGAGGGAGGTGGTTGATGACGCAAAGATTCCACTCCGAGGATTCCGCCATGCACTGGAGGATAGCTCGCATTCGAGCCGCAGGCGAGAACGAGGTGTCGGCGGCGCGGGGTCCTTGCGGAACGACCGAGGACGCTCGGCTTCCTTGAAAGAATTTCGCCCGCGCGGGGAAGACCACCATCCTCATTTCTTCCCACGAGCTTGCGGAGATCGAGGACTTGACGACCCACATCGCCGTGCAGGTGGGTCGCCTCGTCATCCCTGAGATCCGCCTCAGCGAGTGGGCGCCGAATCGGGCAGACGACGACACGCGGCTGCACTAGGCCGACGGGCAACCGACCGGACGGCTACGCCGGCCTCGCGATGTACCACGTGATGCCCATCGGGTCCTGCACTGAGCCCACCCGATCGCCGTACCGCTGATCGACGGGCGGCGACAGCGGCGTCGCTCCCGCGGAGACGGCCTGCGCGTAGAGCGCGTCGCAATCGGCCACGTAGAGGTAGAACGCGGTCTTCTTGGGTTCGACCCGCCCCTGGGTGTCGCCCATCTCGATTGCGCCGTCGCCAATCCGGATGTGAGCGTGCATGATGACGCCCTCGACTTCGTGGCGGAATTCCTCGACCGCGCCAAATGCCCGCGTGAGGAAGTCGATGTACGACGGCACGCCCCGCGGATGGATGAACGGCGTCACGGTGCGATGTCCCTGAGGCACCGGCGAGGGACCCAGGTGGGTCGCGATGTACCAGTGGTTGCCAAACCGGTCTTCGACAAACCCGGCGCGCTCGCCGTAGGAGCGGTCTTCGGGCGCCCCAAGCGACTTCGCCCCTGCGGCCATCGCCCGCTCGAAGGCCGCGTCGACATCCGGCACGTAGACGTGGAACGCCGCCGGCGAGAACGGAAGACCTCCTTCCGCACCGCCCTCGCCGATCATCAACATCGAATCGCCGACGCGCACCTCGCGATGCGCGCTGTCGCCGCCAGTCGTGGTGACTGACGTCTCGACCGCTCCAAACACGGCCGTCAGGAAGTCGAGCAGCCCGGCCTCGCGCACGCGGATATAGGGCGTAAGGGTCGTGAACCCCTCGCGAACCACGGCCTTTTCGATCGTCGTCGACATGGTCGTCCTCCGTTCCAGATTGGCGCGCAGCCGCGTCTTGAACGCTGCGCCCGGCCACGACCGCAAGTCGCTCGCCAGCAGGGCGAGCGGCGAGAGCTCCGCGTCGGCGAGTGCGGCGGTCGCATCGCGCCCTGCGAGGACCAGATCGATCGTCTGGTCGAGCCGCTCGATGAGCGGTTCAACCACGACGCCGCTCCATGCGCTTCCGCAGGTTCTCGAGCGCCCGCAGCTGCAACTGCTTCACGGCGCCCTCGGACCGCTCCAACGCCGCGGCAATCTCGCGGATGCTCCTGCCGTCCACGAAACGCATCTCGATCACCTGCCGCTGCAGATCCGGAAGCCGGTCGACCAGCTGAAACAACATCGCTCGCCGCTCGATCGTCGCCGACTCGCCTTCGTCGGGTACATCCGGCGGCGGGCCGGCGGAGTCGCGCTCGATCTGCTGCCGGCGATCCGACAGCGCGTTGGCCGCGATCCGGAAGAGCCACGCAATCAGCGGAACGCCGCGCCACTCGAACCTGGGCAGGTTCACCAGCGCCCGCTCGAACACCTCGGACGTGATGTCCTCCGCCTCCGCGCGGCTCCCCGCGCGCCGGATCGCATAGGCGTAGACCCGGTGAAAATGGCGTTCGTAGAGCTCGACGAACCGGGCCGGATCGGTCTGCGCCGCTTCGATCAGCGCCCGCTCGTCGTGATCGGCCGTGATGGCCACTACAGGGCTGTCGATCAGGATAACGAGCGGGCCGGGTGGAAAGTTACGGGTGCCGCCGCCGCGTCTCGGCGGGGCCTCACGCCCGGCGCCAGGTCGGGCATGCGCAGACGCCGGACGATGGCGTCGGCGATCAGGCGATGTCCAGCCTCGTTGGGATGACCGTCGGCGTCCCCGAAATAGGGCTGCTCATCGGCCTGGCGGAGGTCCCTTGTGACATCCACGAACGCAATCCCGCCCGACATGAGGTGGGTGGTCAGTTCGGCCTTGAGCCGGTCCTCGGTCGACGCGAGGCGCGACAGCCCGCCGTCGGTGTCATCGGTATGCGGCCAGAAGACCGATTCCTTCGTGGGAATGAGCACGACCACCAATTGGACGCCGGCGTCCCGGCTTCGTTGTGCGACCCGCGACAAGGCGGCTTTGACAATCTCGATGCCTTCCCGAATGCGAACATCACCATCGTCCAGCACGCGGGCGCGGTACGGCGGCGTCAGAATGGTCCGCCATCCCGGCCGATCGACGATCAGGCAGTATTGACGCTGAATCGGAGAGAGCCCGCGAACCGCCGTGTCGAAGTCGCGCGCCAGCAGCGACGACGAGGCGGGCGGCTTCAGCAGGAGATCCTTGGCGGTGTGCGCCAGACCGTAGAGCCTGCTGTGGCTGGACAGAAAAGCGCGCAGGTGTTCGAGAGTCCGTGCACCGGCGGTCGGCGATGGATCGGCGCGACGGAACAGGACGTCCACATCGCCTGCGAGAGGCGACTGGCGTTCCCGTGCCATGCCTGCGCGGGCAAGGGCAGGGGACACGAGAGCCGCGATGGTAGCGACGCGCGTCGAAAGATTGAACGCGTCGGCGAAGTCGTTGCCGAAGTAGACGGAAAGGACCAGGTCCCTGGGCCGGAACGACAGCGCTTCGTCGAGCTGCAACACGCTGTCTGCGGGCGAGTACTGGGGAACGCCATGTTGTACACGCGTTCTCCAAGCCGCGACTCCAGCAGATTCGGCCAGGCATCGTCGCGACTGACGCCAACCCCGTACGCTTGTGAATCACCGAGCACGACAACCGGCGCAAGGCCAGGCCGGTCTCTGTTGCGATAACCTGCCTCGTCGTGGTCGGGCCAACGAGGGTTGCCGCGCACTCCATGCACGGCATCCGGGATTGTGGGCCCGGCTTCCGCATCCAGGATCTTCTCGGCCCTCGCCGACACGCGGCTGACGATCTGAAGACCCGCTTCGGCCAGCCCCAGCGAGCCTGCCACGAGGAGGAGGTTCACCAGCACCCTCGATCCGGCTGGAGACTCCGATTTCACGCCCGCGATGATATCCCGCCTTGACGGCGTGTGGTCGCCACAATTGCCTTCAACGCGGGTTCAGGCAGGTTGAGGTCGCCGCGGAGATAGTCGAACAGTTCCGGCTCGCGCCTGAGGACCGCCGCGATGGGATCGACCGGTGAGGGCTGCTCCGGCGGCAGGTGCGACCCAGGCGACGATCCCAGGCGGGAAGCGAGGAACGGGATCGGGATCAGTGAACGAGCATCGACTCTGGCTGCCGACGGGCTCTCACTCGCAGCTGCCATTCCTCTTTGAGGATCGAGTACATCACCTGATCGACCGACTCGCCATTCCGGCGCAGCGAGCCCCGCAGCACGGCTTCCTGCACCGCGCCCATCTTGACGAGCGCGCCATGGCCGCGGACGTTCTGGACTGCCGCCCGGGCTTCGAGCCGGCGCACGGGCAGCGCACTGAAGACGAATTCGAGCGTCCGGCTGGCGGCGTCCTCGAACACACCGCTGCCCCAGTACGGGGCTCCGACGACGAAGCCCCATTCCGCCAGCTCGAACTTCCGATCGAGACGCCGCACCTGGAAGAGGCCGATGGGACTCCCGTGACCGTGCAGCGCGACGCCAAAGACGATGTGCGTGCCGCATATCCGCTGGCGCTCGGTCCAGGCAATGAACTGTTCGACCTCTTCGAGCGTGTGAGGCGGCGTCGAGATGAAGCGCGTCACCGCCTCGGAGGTCAGCGTGGCCAGCAGCGCGTGCGCATCCGCCATCTGCAACGCTCGCAGTTGGACGCCCCGGCCGGTCAGCACCGGCGGATGCCGCCGCCAGTCGCTCAGATGCTTGTCGAGGGCGGCCGTCCACCCCTTGCCAGGCGCGTCTTCCGGCATGCCGAGGTCCGTCGTGATCACCGCTGCCTCCCCGCCGTGACGTGCTCGAACTCGGCCTGCTCGCTCGGCTGCGTACGCGCGGTGTCCGGCCACTGAACTTCGTCGGCCGGCGCGATGCCCCAGATGCCGTCGCCGGCGGCCGTTCCCCACACGATGTTGTCGGTCGCCGTGGTTCCCCACACGATATTGTCCGCCGCCCAGGTGCCCCAGACGATGTTATCGGTGTCCCATGTGCCCCAGACGATGTTGTCCGCGTCTTGGGTGCCCCACACGATGTTGTCGACGCCCCAGGTTCCCCACACGATGTTGTCGAGGCTCTCCGTGCCCCACACCACCTGATCGCAGTCGGCGCCGCCGCAATTGGTGCCCCACACGATGTTGTCGCTGTCCACCGTGCCCCAGACGATGTTATCGCCGTCGATTCTGGTGCCCCAGACGATGTTGTCGACGTCCCACGTCCCCCAGACGATGTTGTCCTGGCTGTCGGTACCCCACACGATGTTGTCGTTCAGCGCGGTGCCCCAGACGATGTTGTCACCGTCCGAGCCGAGCGTCTTCGGGCTGCCCCACACCACCGACGGATCCCAGGCATTCGCGGCCGGCACCATGATGCCGCCGGTGATCCGGTGCGTGCCCCAGAGGATCTGATGGCTCCAGATGCGCTGGATCGGCACGACGAGTCCGGGCCTGGGATTGGCGTAGAACTTCGCGAGCCGCACCGCGCCGAGCGTGTTGAGGAAGCCGGCCCCCTCGGTCAGCGGGTCGTACCCGCCATGGATTTCCGACGTGTACTGAAGGATGGCCTTCACCAGGTTCGGGGTGAGGCGGGGGTTGGCCTGCATCATCAAGGCGACGGTGCCGGAGACGACCGGCGCCGCCATGCTGGTGCCGGTCAGTGTCAGATACGGCGACGTGGCGGTGTTGAAGGCGCCAGGGACGAGATAGCTGGCCTTCGATGCGAACAACGTACTGCCCGGCGCGGCCAGCGAGACGGTTCCTGAACCCGGCGCGACGAGATCCGGCTTGGCGGCCCAGTCGAGGAACGTCGGCCCGCGCGAGCTGTAATCCGCCATGTTGTCGTCGCGGCGTGTCAGCGTGCCCTGGGTGCTGGATGCGCCGACGGTCAAGGTCCAGGGGGCGTTCCCTGGCGCCGTAATGCCGCCGTAGAGCGGCTCGCCGTTCGCGTTCCTGCCCAGATTGCCCGCCGCGGCGACCACGACAATCCCCTGAGCGGTGAGGGCGCGAACGGCAAGCGTCAGCGGATCGGTCCAGTACGATTCGCGGATTGCCGCGCCCACCGACAGGTTGACCACACGGATGTTGTACGCGCGCGCGTTCCCGGCCACCCAGTCGAGCGCCGCGATGATGGAGCCAATCGTGCCGCGCCCCTGATCGTCGAGCACCTTCAGCGACACGATGGATGCCTCGGGCGCGATGCCGGCCTTTTCGCCGTTCGAATCGTAGCCGTTGCCGGCGATGGTGCCGGCGACATGCGTCCCGTGACCGTTGTCGTCGTACGGCAGGGTACGGCCGCCGACGAAATCGACGAACCTGACGAGGCGCTGGTCTCCGTACGGATAGGACCGGGACCCGCCTGTGCGCGTCAGGTCGTCGTGGAAGGTCGTGATGCCGGAATCGATGACCGCGACCGTCACCCCCCGTCCGGTGAGCCCGAGCCTGTCCTGCGCGATCCGGGCGCCAACCGTCACGGCCGTCCGGTAGTTGTGGAGCATCGCCGGACGGTTGTCGTGGATCGAGACGACCGCGCCGCTCGCCGCGAGCTGCTGCAATTGCGAGCTCGGCACGTCGTCGAGTTGCACGGCGTTGATCACGCCGAGCGCACGTGCCCGCGCGTATCGCTGAAACTGCGGCGGCAGCGTGGCGCCGGCCGCCACCCTCACCAGAAGGCTGCTGCGTTGTTCGGACGTCGATCGCGACCTTGTCGCGACGACCGCGTCCATCTTGTAGGGGCGGGCGAAGGCGTTCGGCCGGCCGGGCGACGCCTTGGCCTGCTGAGCGAAAACGCTGGTCGGCAAGAGGGCCGTGAGGAGGCTCGCCAGCGCGAATGCGCGCCGGGGGCTTCGAGTTGGATTTGACATAGATAGAGGAACCTGAGCAAGGGAGACGCCGTCCGCTCTCATTCCGATGCTCATCTCCTAAACATCTGAAGGACAGCCACTTACGCACGACGGCTGGGAGGCCGTTCTTCTCGCGCGGGCTTGATGGGTGTGCCACAACGGCACATGCGCACACCAGGCCTGGGCCGGAATCAGTCTGTAAGCTGCTGTGAGCGAAGGTCTTCCACCTCGTGCGTCTCAATATGGCCATGAAGGCCCGAAATGGAACTCACGTTACAGGAGAAAGAAACGAGCGTTCACAAACGAACAGAGCCCCCAATAGAAGCTTTCGGCTTCAGAGGAATGCAGCTGCAGGTCCGACAGACGCCCCCGGCGCGCTGGGAAGAGCGGCGGGGAGAACCGCCAAAGGTGTCGGGAGTCGATTCAGTGGCGGCCGGCGGTGCGCGGCTGGGTGAGGTTGGCGCCGAACAAGGCCCAGACTCGCGTCCACGCGTCCCGCTGCTCGGGTGAATTCTCCGGTTGCCAGGTGGATCGGTCGACGCGGCGATCGAACAGGTGGCCGCCGCGCGGGTTCTCGTAAACCCGTGTTTCGGCGAGCTGAGGCTTGCGCGCGCGCAGCGCATCGACGAGCTGCATGCTCTCCTCGATGTTGACGTCGTCGTCGTTGGTGACGACGCCGACAAACAGCGGGATCTGTAGCCGATCGACGCCGTAGACCGGCGACCGATCCTTGTAAACCTGGCGCTTCTCGGACGGCGGTCCGCCGAAGCGGTTCTGCGGATCGATCAGCTGCCGCTGCCGCTCGATGCCCTTCCAGGCGAGCCGCTGAAAGAGGTTGGTCACCGGCACCATCGCGACGGCGGCCTTGAACAGCGTGGGGTTGCGGAAGATCGCGAGCAGCGTGATGAGCCCGCCGTGGCTCCAGCCGATGATGCCGACGCGATCGGGATCGACCGTGGGATATCGTGTGGACACCACGTCGACCGCCGACACGACGTCGTCGACCTCGGCGCCGCCGTAGTCGATAGCGTCGTAGAACGCCTGACCGTATCCGATGCCTCCACGGTACTCCGGCGCGATGACGACGTATCCGTTCGCCGTCGCTTCCCGGATGAATGGAATGTAGTGCTCGTAGAGATGTCCGCGGATGTCCTCGTGGACCCACACCAGCGCCGGGTGCTGCCTGTCGGCGCGCACGTCGAGCGGTTGGAACACGAACGCCGGAATGTCGAGATCGCCCGCCCGGCTGCGGTAGCTGATCTTCTCCATCGTCATGTAGCCCGCGCTCGCGAGTCGCCAGGTCCGATCGGTCTCGGCCTGCTCGCGTGCCTGGCGATCGAAGTCGGGGGACGGGGGGGCCTGAACCGTGGAGGAGCCGATGAGTCCGCTGGAGGTCGCAACGGCGGCAGCGACGAGGAGGATGCAGAGTCGCGTGGCGACGCGGGGAACTCGCATCCCCCGATCCTATCCTGCCGAACTCGTCCCGGCGCGGCGATGGGCGCGGTTCAGCCAGTCCGTCAGCAGCCGTGCGGCTTCGTCGGGCGTGCGGCCGTAGAAAGGCATCAGCGCCGTCTGCACGCCAGGAAGCCGGGCGATGCAGGCGCGCCATCGGTTCTGATCGACAGGCGCCACCTCTATGAGATACGGACGCCCGGCGATGGATTCCTCGAAGCGATGTGTCACAGGTGGCACGAAGGTCCCGCGCAGCTTGATGTTGGTGGTCGATTGAGCGCGTGCATTCTGGCGCGGCGGGCGCACGTGATCAAGCGAAGACAATGACGAAAACGCATCCACACTGCCGAAGGCGGGGCTGATTCCGCAGATCTCTCGCGGGAAAAAATCGTGGTGTCGGTTCGTCCACAGCTTTTTCACGGGCCATCAACAGTTTTTCAACAGGACGGCATGGCCTCGAGGATCGAGCGCAATCTTGACGATCGATCCGACCGGCATTTACGCTTGACTCTTCGATGACATGGCGGCGGTACGGCCTCGCTCTGGCGGCGTTTCTCGCCGCCGTGCACGTTCGTCCGGCAGCAGCCGACGACGCGACGCTTCTCCGCGTCTTCCTGCAGGACGGCACGTCGCTCGTCAGCTACGGCGAGTTCGCGCGCGTGGCGGACCGCGTCGTCTTTTCGTTGCTGGTGGCCAATGCGCCGGAGCCGCAGCTGCAACTCGTCAATATCGCGGCTGGACAGGTCGACTGGGCCCGGACCAACCAATACGCCGATCGGGCGCGCCGGGCACGGTACGTGGCGACGCAGGCCGAGAACGATTACGTCCTGCTGAGCAACACGGTCAGCAAGACGCTCACCGACGTCGCCTTTGCGACCGATCCCGCCGAGCGGCTGGCGATCGTCGAGCGCGCGCGACGAATGCTCGCCGAGTGGCCGCAGGCGCACTTCAACTACAAGGCGGCCGAGGTGCGGCAGCTGCTCAACATGCTGGACGAGACGATCGCCGACCTGCGCGCCTCGGCCGGCGGCAGCCGCTTCGATTTGAGCCTGGTCGCCGTGGCCGATCCGCCGCCGTCAAGCGAGCCGATCCTGCCGCCTCCGACCGCCGTCGAGTCGCTCGACGGCCTGTTGACGGTCGCGCGGATTGCCGAGTCGGCGAGCGAGCGCGAATTGCTGCTGGCGACAGTGCTGAAGCGGCTGGACGAAGACGGATCGCTCCCCACGGGCTGGGCCGACGCGACCCGCGCCACGACCCGGACCGCGCTCGACGGCGAGCGGCGGACCGATCGGGCCTATCAGGCGATGATTCGGCGGGTGACGCTCCAGGCCGATACCCGGGCGCGTGCGGCCGACGTTCGTGGCGTCGAGCAGGCGCTCGCGACGCTGCGGCGGAGCGACGTGGTGCTCGGCCAGCGGCGACCGGAATCGATCAGTGCGGGGCTCCGGGCGATTGAGGATCGGCTCGACGCGGCGCGCCGGCTGCGGCTCGCGCGCGATCGATGGATCGCGCGGCTGCCCGAACTGCGGCGCTACCGTGCCGCCGTTCAATCGTCGCTGTCGATTCTGGCCGGCATGGTCGGTCCGCTCGACGACATCAAGGAGCTGAGCGGATCGAGCGAGGCCGCGCTGGCGCTCGTGCGCCACCGGGCCGCCCGGTTGACGACCTCCATCGCGCAGGTCGATGCGCCGGAGGAGACACGCGCGGCGCACGCGCTGCTCGTCAGCGCGGCCCAGATGGCGGACGCGGCGGCGGAGCTGCGCAGCGAAGCGACCGCTTCAGGCGACGCCGCTCGCGCGTGGGACGCCTCGTCGGCCGCGGCCGCCGCCCTCATGCTCGGGGCGAAAGCGCGAGCGGACATCCAGGCGTTCCTTCGCGAGCCGCAACTCCAGTGATTACTCCGCGCCGGACGCGACTGCTCAGGGTTCGCGGCCTGCACGCCTTTCGCCAGGCCATCGTCGACGCGGTGCACAAGGCGGACGGTCCCCGAGCGGTGGTCGTTCCGACGACGGGCGCCGCCGTGCAGCTTCGACGCGCCCTGGGCCGGGACGACGAGGGGCTCGTCACCCGTGACGCACTCTACGATTGCCTGCTGGCGCGACTCAGTATTCCCCCCCGGCGGCTGACGGCCTTCGAACGCGAGGCGATCGCGCGGACCGCCGCGCGCCAGGCGCGCGCGCAACTGGTGGAAGGGCGTGACGACGGGGCGGTGGATGCCGGTACAACGAAAGGCACCACCGCGGGCGGCCAGGATCGAGCGGGCGCCGTGGCGGCGATGCTTCGGTTCTACGACCAGCTCCGCCGCCAGCGACAGTCGGTCGCGCGCTTCGAAGAGCTGTTGCGGCAAGCGCTGGAGCGCGATGCGGAGTTCGATCGGGGCGCCAGCCGCATGCTGTGGCAGACGCGGTTTCTGGCGGCGGCGTTTTGTGCCTACGAGGAGCGCGTCGAGGCATCCGGCGCGTGCGACGAGCACACGCTGCGCGGCCGCCTGGCGATCGATTCCTCGCCGTCGCCCCTTCGGGCCGTCATCGTGACCGTCGGGGACTGGATTGCCGATCCCGGCGGACTCTATCCGGCGGATTTCGATCTGTTGACGCGCGTTCCCGGCCTCGAGGCCCTCGACATCGTTGCTACCGAGGCGGTCCTCGGGTCGGGCTTCCATGAGCGCATTCACCAGTGGCTGCCCGGCCTCGAAGAGGTTGACGTCGGGGACACCTCGTCTGTGGGGCCGCGGCTCGTGGTGCCGGCGGATGCCAGCCCACGTTGGTGGTTCACGGCGCGCGATCGCGAGGAGGAGCTCATCGACATCGTCCGGCGCACCGCCCCGGAGGTCCTTCGCCGTTCGGCGATCGTCTACAAGCGGCCGCTGCCGTATCTGTACCTTGCCGGCGAAGTGTTCGGCAGCGCGCGGATCCCGTTTCGAACGTCGGACACGGTGCCGCTCGCCGCCGAGCCGGCCGCGGCCGCGCTCGATCTCGTGCTCGACGTCGTCACGTCGTCGTTCACGAGAGCGGCAATCGTCGCGCTGCTCCGGTCTCCGCACTTCGGTTGGGCAGGCGGAGCGGCCCTGCCGCGCGAACCCGTCGCAGCCCTCGATCGCGCGCTCGCCAAGGCCCGATATCTTGGCGGCGTCGATCACCTGTCCCGTCTGAGGTTCGATTGGGAATCGGCGGGTGATCACGCCGCCGCGCTGCCGGCGCTCAGAGTGGCGATCGACGTGGCGCGGGAGCTCTCGCCACTCCGAGAGCTGGCGCCGCTGTCATCTCACCTCGAACGGATCCTGTCGTTTCTCGACCTGCGGCGGCCGGCGGAGGATCGCGACCTCACCGAGCGCGAACGGCGCGCGCGCGCAGCCGTCGTCGCGACGCTCGAGGCGCTGGCGTCGGCGGCCCGGATGCACGACCGGGCGCCGATGGACGTCCACGCCGCCGCGACGCTGGTACGGCGATCGATTGAAGAGCAGACCTTCGCCGCCGCACCAAACGCGGACGCCGAGGCGGCACTGTGGCTCGGCGACGATCAGGCGGCGCGCTACGGCGAGTTCGACGGGTTGACCATCGTGGGGCTTGTCGAAGGCGAGTGGCCCGAACCGCCCCAGCACAACATCTTCTTCGGGCCCTCGTTGCTCAGCGCCCTCGGATGGCCCTCTGAAAAGGATTCGCGGGCAGGGGCGGAAGCCCGGTTTCTCGATCTGGTCGGGTCGCCATCCGACCACGTGACGCTCTCGACCATCACGCTCGAGAACGAGGCGCTCGTGGAAGCGGCCGCGGTCCTGGACCAAGTGCCGCGCGCGGGGTTGTCAGCCCTACCCATGGACCGCCCGATGGCCGGCCGCGTGCTTCTCGAAGAGGCGCTTTCCATCGATCCGCCGCTGCTCGCGTCGGTCGATCCCGACGTGCGGACGTGGGCCGAAGCACGGCTCGCGCGCTCGCCGGCCGCCGACGCGATATTCCACGGGCAGGCGGGGCCGGTGTCGCGCACCTGGTCGGTCAGCGCGATCGAGACGTATCTGGACTGTCCGTTCAAGTTCTTCGCGCGCCACGTTCTCCGGCTGCAGGAGGAACCCGAGGACGAGGAGGTGATGGACCCGAGGCGGCAGGGCGAGCTCGTGCACGGGGTGTTCGAGGAATTCTTCCGCCGCTGGCAGGCGCGTGGACGTCGCGCCGTCACGCCGCGCAACCTCGAGGACGCGCGCGCGATGTTCGCGGAAGTGGTCGAAGACTGCCTCGAGGGCCTGCCGGAGACCGAAGCGGGGCTCGAGCGCACCCGGCTGATCGGATCGCCGGCCGCAGCGGGCCTCGGCGATGCCGTGCTGCGCATGGAAGCCGAGCGGCCCGTGGACGTGGTCGAGCGGCTGCTCGAGCAGAAGCTCGAGGGCCGGTTCACCTTCGAGACGGCTGCCGGACCGCGCGCGATCGAGCTTCGCGGCAAGGCCGACCGGATCGATCTGCTGGACGATGGCACGTTCAGGTTGATCGACTACAAGCTTGGCAACGCCCCGAACAGAAGACGAGCGCTGCAGTTGCCGATCTACGGCCTTTGCGCAGAGCAGGCGCTGGCCGGGCGGGCCGGCCGCGAGTGGTCGCTGAGCGAGGCGGCATATCTGGCGTTCAAAGGCCCGAGGCGCGTCGTCCCGCTGTTTTCCTCGCCGGGCGATCGCGAACGCGTGCTGAGCGACGCGCAACAGCGGCTCGCCGACGCCGTCGACGCAATCGATCGGGGCGACTTTCCGCCGCACCCGGCGGACATCTACCGGTGCGAGACGTGCGAGTACAGCGCCGTCTGCCGCAAGGATTACGTCGGCGATGTCTGACCTTCGCCTGCCATTCGAGGACGACCTGGCAGGAGTCGGTCAGGAGTCTGCCGACCCGCAGCCGGCCGATGCCGCGTCGCGCGCGTTTGCGACTGACCCCGGCGAAAACGTCGTGCTCGAGGCGTCGGCGGGCACGGGGAAGACGCGGGTCCTCGTCGACCGCTACGTGAACCTGCTCAGGGCCGGTGTCGATCCCGCGCACATCCTGGCGATCACGTTCACCCGCAAGGCCGCGGCCGAAATGCGGCAGCGAATCCTCGAGCGCCTGAAGGACGCCAGCCGGACGTCCCAGATCGACGCGGCGCTCTGGCGCGATCTGCACAGCCGCCTCGGCGACATCGCCGTGTCGACCATCGACGCCTTCTGCCTCGGCCTCCTCCGCGAGTTTCCGCTCGAAGCTGACATCGACCCCGCCTTCGAACTGGCCGACGAGACCGAAATCCCGCGGCTCCTGGAGGCGTCGCTGGACCGCGCGCTGCGCATCTGCCGGGGGCTGGCCAGGGAGGACGACGATGTCGGCCTCGTCTTCGCGCAGCTCGGTGAGCGGCGGCTGCGGTCGGGTCTGGCGGCGCTCGTCGACCGGCGGCTCGTCGCGCCGGGTGTCCTGCGGCGGTACCTCGCCGGCGGCCCCCGGGATCTCACGGCGGCAAGCGCCTGCCGCGCCGCGTCGGATCGGCTCGCCGATCTCTTCGCGTCGTGTCCCGGCGGCACCGATGGGTTCCTGCAGTCGGGACCGACGCGGCATCGGCAGTTCGCCATGCTGGCCGCGGACATCGCGGCCCTTCGGACCGTCCCGGCCGATTTCAGCGCACGGGCGGATCAGGCGGCGTTCCGGGCGTTCGTGGATCGGCTGCGCGCGTACTTCCTCACGCAGGACGGGAATCCCAGGGGCGAGCGGTTCGCGGGAACCGGGTTCACCGCCGAGGATTGCGAGTCGGCCGGTGCGTGGAAGCGTCACCGCGAGCGCGCGGCCGCGCTCGCGCCGCTCGTGGCGGACGCGGTCCACGGCTTTCGGCGGGATCTCAACGTGGTCCTGTCGCGCGGCGTCTGGCGGATGTTCGCGATCGCGGTTTCGGAGTATCAGCAGACGCTCGAGGCGCGCGCCGTTCTCGACTTTTCGGGCGTCCTGGAGCGCGCGGTCGGCCTGCTCAGGCAGATGGACGAGTTCGCACGCAGCCGCTACAAGCTGGAGGCGCGGTACCATCACGTGCTGCTCGACGAGTTCCAGGACACGAGCCGTGCGCAGTGGGAGCTCGTCGAACAACTGGTCCGCAGCTGGGGTGAAGGGCTCGGCGCCTCGTCCGACGCCCTGCCGCCGTCCATCTTCATCGTCGGCGACCGCAAGCAGTCGATTTACGGGTTCCGCGATGCCGACGTGGCACTGCTCGACGAAGCCGTCCGTTTCGTCGGCGCCCTGCGGGGGACCGCTGCGCGCCGCGCGATTTCCGTCAGCTTCCGGGCGACCCCGCCGCTCCTCGCCTTCGTCAACGACGTGTTTGCGGCCGCGCTAGCGGGATCGCCGGACGTGCCCGATCGCGACTACGCGTTCAGATACGGAGCCGACGACCGCTTCCCGGTGGCGCAGGACGACTTCCGGCCGTCGGACACCGCGCTCGGGCTGGTGACCGGAGACTCGGTTCGATCGGCTGCCGACGCCGTTGCCGGAGAAATCGTCGAGCTGATCGCACGATCGACGGTTCGCGACAAGACCACGGGACTTGCCCGGGGGGTGCGCCCGGCGGACATCGCCATCCTGTTTCGCTCGCGCGACAGCCACCAGGAGTTCGAGGCGGCCCTGCAGAGGCGCGGGGTACCGACCTACGTGTACAAAGGACTTGGCTTTTTCGACGCGGACGAAATTCAGGACGCCGTCTCGACGCTCGGTTACCTGGCGCAGCCGACATCCGACCTGCGCGCGGCGGCGTTCCTTCGCTCGCGCGTGGTCAGGGTGTCGGATCGAGCGATGGTCTGCCTGGCCCCCGGCTTTGCCGCGACGCTCCTGGAGGGCCCCCCCGATGACACCCTGCGGTTGCTGTCGGCCGAAGACGCCGCCGTCCTTCGCCGGACGCGCGGCGCTGTCGCACGATGGCTGGCGCTGGTCGACCGCACGACGCCGGCCGAGCTCATCGATCGCGTGCTGCGCGAGTCGGCATATTACGTCGAGATTCGCGGGCCGCGCCGGCTGCAGGCGCGCGAAAACCTCAAGAAGCTCCGCGGACTGATCCGGCGCATTCAGAACCGGGGGTATGCAACCCTGGCGCGAATTGCCGATCACCTGGAGCAGCTGGCGATCGGCGACGAATCCAATGCCGCGATCGATGCCGTCGATGCCGTCAACCTGATGACCGTCCATGCGGCCAAAGGGCTCGAGTTCCCGGTTGTATTCGTCGCGAATCTCGGCCGCGGCACCGGCGGCGTCCGGGCGCCCATCCGCATCGCGACGTCGAGCGGCGGGGTCCCGTCTGTCGCCGTCGCCGACTTTCAGTCCGAGGCGGACGAAGAGATGCAGGCCAGGGATCGCGAGGAGAGCAGGCGGCTGCTGTACGTCGCGCTGACGCGGGCCCGTGAGCGCCTCTATCTTGCCGCGACCGTCGCAGGCGGGACCTGCCGGATGGGGCGCGGCAGTCTCGGTGACGTCCTGCCGCCGAGCTTCCCTGCCTTGTTCGCGCAAGCCGCCGCGGCGCCGCTCGCCGTGGACGCGATTGTGTGGACCGGTCCGTCCGGACGGCTACACGCGTTCAGAACCGTTCGACCCGGAGCGATGTGAGCGCCATCTACACCGTCGGCCATTCCACGCGATCGCTCGACGAGTTCCTGGCGCTCCTCGGGGCGCATCGCATCACGCGTCTTGCCGACATCCGGACCATGCCGCGGTCGCGCCGTCACCCGCACTTCTCGATTGAGGCTCTCGCCGCGTCCTTGCCCGTGGTGGACGTCCAGGTACCCGACACTGTGCGGGACTGGGGGGACTCCGCAGGCCGAGGGCCGGGTCAATCAATTCGGCCTGGCGTCATCCCTCGTTTCGTGGATACGCCGACTACATGCAGACGGCGGCATTCGAGACGGCGCTCGACGATTTCCTGGAGTTCGCGACCGACGGACGAACCGTGATGATGTGCGCCGAGGGCGTCTGGTGGCGGTGCCACCGGCAGCTGGTCGCCGACGCACTGGTCGCGCGGGGCGTCGAGGTGCGACACATTCTGGCGCCGGGCTCGGCGCCGCTGCACACGTTGACGCCGTTCAGCCGCGTCGAGGGTGGGAAGGTGACCTACCCGGCAGTTTACGATGCTGAACGGTAGATTGACCCGGCCCACGCGCGCGCGCGGGCTTCGGCCTCCGTCCGCGTGGCGCCGATGAGCACGATCCCATGCTCGGGCTGTTCGGTGCCGGGCCGGACCAGCCAGGCAATCCAGTGCGGCCCGTGCACGGCGCTTCGAACTTCGAGCGATTCTTCGGCTGAGGCCATCGGCCACGACGTTACCAGATTCGGGCGGAAATTGCGATTTGCCGCGTCGCGGCCGGCGAATCTCGTTGCATGGGCCGGTGTCCATTACATAAAATCAGGTATTTGTTATCCGTTTCGCCGCCCCTCGGTGGTGAGGAGTCCCCGTGACGTTGACTTGTCCAAACTGCGGCAACGACAGGAACTTCCAGGTCAAGACCCTTCAGATGCACGTCGTGCATCTCGAGGACGGCCGCGTGGAAGTGTCCGACGAGAGCCGCCCGGCCGTGCTCGAAGTCCTCTGTGACGAATGCGAGTCGGCGCTGAAGTTCGAAGAGTTCGAAGACACCCTGCGCAAAGAAGTGCTGCTCACGATCGGCGCGCGCTGAACCGCGGGCGCCGTTCTTCAGGTTCCTTCCTCTTCGGCTTCTTCAAAGTAGTCGCAATCGGGACAGACCCACTCGCGTGAGCGGTGCGTGCTCGGCGTGGGGTTGCCGGGGACGTGCACGACCACCTGGGTCTCGGTCAGGCGCATGGTCCCCCCGCACAGCGGACATTCGCGCGCGTCCGGCATGATTCTTGACGACGCTAGCACTCGCGCGCTGTCTTGACAAGGATGGAACCGACTTCTATCGTTAGCGGGTCATCGTGAATCGCGAACCCTTCCGTCATCTGCCGTTGCGCGCCAAGTGGGAAGGCGTCCGCTCGCAGCCGATGCCGGACTGCTTCGCGGACGAGACGGCCATCGACTTTCCGTCGCTCGGACAGCTGGTCGAGCGAATGCGCGACGCGTTCCTGCGCGACGAGGTCGCCGGCGACGTCGTCGCCACCGAGGTGCAGCTGTCCACCCTCGAGGCGCGGCACGGGCTGACCGTGCCGCTGGAGGTGCCGATGCGGCGCACCTGCACGGTGTGCAGCGGGCGCGGGGGCACGTGGCGCGAGCACTGCGATTGCTGCTCCGGCACGGGCGAGTCGGTGTATCCGCATCACGTGCACGTCTCGGTGCCGCCGGGCGTCCGCAACGGCGCCCGCTTCCGGTTCCGCGTCAGCTCGCCGCACGCCGCGCCGGTCCGCGTGGAGCTCCGGGTCGCGGTCCGCTCGTCGGCCGCGTGAGGCGCCGCCGCAGCCGGTGGCTTCCAAGACTTCTCACGTCAATCTCGCCGGCCTGCTCTTCATCCTCTGGGGCATCCTGACGACGCTCATCGGCGTCTCGACCCTGGCGCTCGGCCTCGGCGCGATTGCCGTGATCACCTCGCCGCGCCGCAACGACGCGGGCGGTCAGTTCGCCGCCGGCCTGACGGCGGCGACGTTTGCGACGCTCGCGGTCATCGCGCTCATCTGGGGCGTGGCGCACATCCTGGTCGGCCTGCGGCTGCGCCGGCTGAGCGCGCCCGCGCGGCTGGCGGCCCTCGCGCTCGGATCGATCGATCTGGTCCTGCTTCCCTACGGCACGGCGCTCGGCGTCTACTCGCTGTGGGTGCTGTTGCACGACGACGGGAAGCGGCTGTTCGAACAGGCGCCTTCGCCCGGTTGACGAGCCGGGATCGTCAAGGCGCGTCGACGGTGCCGGGCGGCGTCCATGGACCGCATCGCGCGATCCGGCGAATCGCCTTCCACCCGCCGCGCACGAGACCGTCGCGCACGATCACGATCTCCGCGTACCGGCTGCAGGTGGGCGTGAACCGGCACCGGATCCCGACCCGCGAGGCAAGCGGCGAGAGTGTGTACCGATACGCGTGAATGCCGTCGAGCGCCAGCGACTGCGCGTTCAGGGCGACCAGCACAAGCAGCGCGACTGCTCCCAGAAGCGTGAGACGTTTGCGCGACCCGGTGCTTCGCATGAGGGGATCCGCCACCGGTGACCCGACGGCCGCGACTCGAGTCAGAAACGGTTCGCGTACTCGCTGACTCCCGGAATCACGAGGCGACGGCCGTTCAATCCGTAGACGATCGCGGCGACGTGCACGGCCAGGATCCCGATCCAGAGGAAGATCGCGAAGATCGACAGCACGCAGCCGAGACCGAACGTCGCGAGGCTCACCACGCTCGTGACGAGGCCGAAGAGCGCCAACAGGGCGATCTCGGCAACCATCAGCACGATGCCGTGCTTCGCATGCCACTGCACCTCCGCGTCGGTCCTCTCGACCAGCAGCGGCACCAGGGCCAGCGGCCACAGATACGCCAGAACGATCATCACCGCCCGGTTGGGCGACGCCTCGGGCATGAATTCGCGCGGAGTGTACCATCCTTGTTATTGACGCACCAAAGCCGATATTCTTGCCACATGGCCGTTTCCCCAGCTGCCGTGCTCGACGCGTTGAAGGTCGTCCGCGATCCCGATCTGCAGAAGGACATCGTCACGCTCGGGTTCGTGAAGGACCTTCAGATCGATCGGGCGCGCGTGGCGTTCACGATCGAGCTGACGACGCCTGCATGTCCGGTGAAGGACCAGATGCGCGATCAGGCGCGTGCCGCAGTGCTCCAGATCGCCGGCGTGTCGGAGGTGGACGTCCGCATGAGCGCCCGCGTGCGCGAGGCGGTGGGCGGCGACTCGATGCGCGCGCCGGTTCCGGGAGTCAAGAACGTGATCGCGGTGGGCGCGGGGAAGGGCGGCGTCGGCAAAACCACGGTCGCCGTGAATCTGGCGATCGCGCTCGCCGAGTGCGGCGGCCACGTGGGACTGCTCGACGCCGACATCTACGGCCCCAACGTGCCGATCATGCTCGGCATGAAGACGCAGCTCACGACCGACGGCCAGAAGATCGTGCCCGCCGCGAAATTCGGCCTCCAGGTCATCTCGATGGGGTTCCTCACCGAAGACGACGCGCCCATCATCTGGCGGGGCCCGATGCTGCACGGGGCCATTCAGCAGTTCTTCCGCGAGGTGCGGTGGGTGGATCTGGACTATCTGGTCATCGACATGCCGCCGGGCACCGGTGACGTCGCGCTGAGTCTCAGCCAGACGGTGCCGGTCGCGGGCGCCGTCGTCGTCACCACGCCGCAGCAGGTGTCGCTCGCCGACAGCCGCCGCGCCGTGGCGATGTACAGGAAGCTCAACATCCCGCCGATCGGGATCGTGGAGAACATGAGCTATTTCGTCTGCACCCACTGCCGGCAGGAGGCCGACATCTTCGGCCACGGCGGCGGCGAGCGGATCGCCGGCGATCTCGACGTGCCGTTCCTCGGGCGGATTCCGATCTATCAGCCGATTCGCGAAGGCAGCGACGCAGGCGTGCCGCTCATGATCGCCGAACCCGAGGCGCCCGCCGCGCTGGCATTCAGGACCGCCGCCGAGCGGCTGGCCGCGCAGATTTCGGTGGCCAGCTTCAACCGGCCGGCGACCATTCCGCTGACCGTCGTGAGGTGAAGACATGAGATCGCCGCTCGTCCCGGTCACCCTGCTCGCGCTCGCCATCGCCGCCGCGGCATGCGGCCGTTCGGCGCCCGCACCGGCCGCGACCGCGGGCGGCGAAATGAGCCGGGCCGTCGTCGATCCGTATCTGGCCATCAACGCCGCGCTGGCGTCCGACAGCATGGATGGCGTGACGGCGAATGCCGGGGCGGTTGCCACCGGCGCCAGCGCCTTTGGCGCACCCGCTGCAGGCATCGACACGGCCGCCGTGCAGCTCGCGTCGGCCACCGGCCTCGACGATGCGCGGGTGAAGCTCGCGGTGCTGAGCGAGGCGATCGACGGATATATGGGCCGGCAGCTCCTCCACCCGCCGAAGGGCGTCCGCACCGCCTTCTGTCCGATGGTCCTCAAGCCGTGGATGCAGAAGGACGGAGCGATTCGCAACCCCTACTACGGCAGCCGCATGCTGACCTGCGGCGCCTTCACCAATTGAAGATCCCTTTCTCGAAGGCGACGCTCGACAACGGACTCGACGTGCTGCTGCACGAGGACCGCTCGTGCCCGATTGTCGCGGTGAACCTCTGGTATCACGTGGGATCGAAGAACGAGTCGCCGGGCCACACCGGCTTCGCGCACCTGTTCGAGCACCTCATGTTCGAAGGCTCCGCGCACCATGACAAGGGGTACTTCCATCCGCTGCAGGCCGCCGGCGCGTCGCTGAACGGGTCGACCAATGCCGACCGGACCAACTACTGGGAGCTGGTTCCGACGAGCGCGCTCGAGCTGGCGCTCTGGATGGAGTCGGACCGCATGGGCTATCTGCTTCCGGCGCTGACGGCGGCCAAGTTCGCGAACCAGCGCGACGTCGTGCTGAACGAGCGGCGGCAGAACTACGAGAACCGACCCTACGGCCTCGCGCCGATGGCCATCCTCGCGGCGCTCTTTCCACCGGAGCATCCCTACCATTGGGCGACCATCGGCGAGATCGCCGATCTGCATGCCGTGCGGCTCGACGAGGTGCACGCGTTCTTCCGCCGCTACTACCATCCGGCGAACGCCTCGCTGGCCATTGCCGGCGACATCGAGGCCGACGCCGCTCTGGCGCTCGCGCGCGCCTACTTCGGCGACCTCGAGCCGGGTCCGCGGCCCGATCCGGTCGCGGCGAGCGCGTCGCTCGGCGGTGACGTCCGCCTGGTCCTCGAGGATCGCATCGAGCTGCCCCGCCTGTACATGTCCTGGCTGTCGCCCGCCATGTTCGCCGCCGACGATGCCGAGCTGGACCTGGCGGCCGACCTTCTCGCCAACGGAAAGACCTCGCGCCTCTACCGCCGGCTCGTGTTCGACGAGCGCGTCGCGACCGATGTCTCGGCCGCGCAGAACTCGCGCGAAATGGCCGGCTTCTTTCAGATCACCGCCACCGCGGCGCCGGGGCACGCGCTCGGCGAGATCGAGGCCGCGGTTCTCGAGGAGGTCGCCCGCGTGGCCGCCGCCGGACCGCGCGAGGACGAGATGGAGCGCGGCCGGGTCCAGGCTGAAGCGCAGTTCGTGTTCCGGCTGCAGTCGGTCGGCGGCTTCGGCGGCAAGTCCGATCAGCTGAACGCGTACAACGTGTTGGTCGGCGATCCGGCGTACTTCGAACAGGATCTGGGACGGTATCAGCGGGTGACCGCCGCCTCGCTCCAGCGCGCGGGGGAGGCGTACCTGGCGCGCGCGCCTCACGTATCGCTGAGCGTCATCCCGCGCGGTCGTCAGAATCTGGCGGTGGCCGATTCGTCGCCCGCCCTGGTGTCGTGATGTCGGCGGGCAACGCCTCGGCGGCTCGCCGCGTCGATCGCACGCGGCTGCCGCAGCCGGGTGCCTCGGCGGCCTTCGCCTTCCCCTCGATCGACCGATCCGTGCTGCCCGATGGCCTGCAGGTCTGGACCGCCCGACACACGTCGGTGCCGGTGCTCTCGCTGCTGCTGCTGCTGAGAGCCGGCGCGGTCACCGACCCGGCGGGCCAGGAAGGGCTCGCCGCACTCACCGCAGACATGCTGGACGAGGGCAGCGGCGGCCGATCGGCGATCGACATGCACGAGGCCCTCGCCCGGATCGGGGCGCAGTTGGACACCGACATCGGATCGGATGCGGCGATCGTCGCCATCACGTCGCTCTCGCGGTTCGCGGATCGCGCGATCGGCCTGCTGGCCGATATGGCGGCGCGCCCCACGCTCGCCGACGCGGATTTCGCGCGGGTGCGCCAGCTGCGCCTCCATCGCCTGACCCAGCTCAAGGACGTGCCGAGCGCGGTCGCCGATCGCACGTTCGTCCGCCTGCTGTACGGCTCGCATCCGTACGGTCATACGCCGATCGGCACCGAACAGAGCGTCATGCTGCTGTCGCCGGACGATGTGCGCCGCTTCCACGGGTCGGCCATCCGACCCTCCGGCGCGACGCTGATTGCGGTTGGCGACTGCGACCACGCCGAGATCGTGCGGCTCGCGTCGGACGCGTTCGGCGGATGGGCGGACGGTCCGGCGCTCGATCCGTCAACGACCTCGTCGCAGGTGTCGGACCATGCTGCCGGCGCGGCCCGTCTGGTGGTCGTCCCGCGGCCGGGCGCCCCGCAGTCGGAGCTGCGCATCGGCCACGTCGCCGCGGCGCGGAGCACCCCCGACTATCACGCCCTCGTCGCCGCGAACATGGTGCTCGGCGGCCAGTTCGTCAGTCGGGTCAACCTGAATCTTCGCGAGGACAAGGGGTTCACCTACGGGGCCCGCACCGCGTTCGATTTCCGGCGGATGCCGGGGCCGTTTTCGCTGCAGGTCAGCGTGCAGACGGCCGCGACCGCGCGGGCGATCGAGGAATCGATCGGCGAAATCGCGGCGATTCGCGGCCCGCGGCCGGTGACGGCCGACGAGCTCGCGCTCGGCGTCGCCGCGTTGACGCGCGGATATGCCAGGAACTTCGAGACCGCCGAACAGATCGCCCGCGCCGCGACCCAGCTCGCGCTGTACGAGCTCGCCGACGACTACTTCGCGCAGTACGTGGCGCGGGTCGAGGCCGTCTCACCCTCCGACGTCACGCGCGTGATGGCCGAGCACGTCCATCCCGCCAGGCTCGTGACACTCGTCGTCGGCGACCTCGACGTGGTCGGCCGCGATCTCGAGCGGCTCGGCCTCGGCGATCCGGAAGTCCTGCCCGCCAGCGATGTGTGATGGCGCGGGCGATCGACCGTGACGGTTGACCGCCGCCCGCGACCAGCACGTCGGTCGTGTCCGGCGCCGGCCGGACCGGTTGCCGGACGTGCTCGGCCGCCCGGACGCGCCCATCGGCGCCGTTTTGCTGGCCCGCGTGGCGGATCCAAACATAGAATGGCCGAAGGGCCGTCCCGACCAGAGGATCGGATGATCTGGCGGATGATCGGATGAGCCGATGACCCGATTCAGCGTCAGCCTGTTCGGCGCGATTGCCGCCATCTCGGTGATGCTGGCTGTGGCGACGATCTGGCTGTTCCTGACCAATCCGGTCACGGTCGCGACGGCGGTGAGCGATGGCGAAATCACGCCGCTCGTACGCGATCTCGCGCAGGTGATCTTCGACGCGCTCCGGGGGCTGCTGAAGTACCTCTGATCGTCCTGGTCGTCGTCCGGCTCCGCCGCGGCGGCCTCACCTGGCGAGTTCCCGCCTCAGGAACCTCGTCAGCACCCAGCCGTCGACGAACTTGAACGGCGCTTTGCCGGAGCTGTAGTGCCCGCAGCGCAGGACGGACACAGTGTGTGGAATCCTCCGCTCGCGGAACTCGCGCACCAGGTCTTCCGAGAGATCGACGGGAAACGAGAGATCGTAGCGCGCGTAGACGAGCAGCGTGCGCCGGTCCCGCACGCGGTCGAGATACCAGCGGGGGCTGATCGGTTTCCAGAGCGCGCGCAGGAGATCGAGATCGATGTGGCCGTCGAGCCCCCGGCGCACGTGGTCGGTCGACAGGCCGCGCCACACGACGTCGGCGAAATAGGGCGAGATGTGGTTCAGCGCCTGCGCCCTCACGAGCGGTTCATGGGCCGTGGTCAGGAGCGCGAGACACGACCCAAGGCTCGTGCCGAGAATTCCGATGCGGTCGTAGCGGCCGGCGAGCCAGTGAATCGCGCGGCGCGCGTCGAGCACCGCCTGCCGGCAGACCTGCAGCGTCCGCGCGACGTTCGCGCTGACGATGTAGTCGGCGCGACGGAGCTCGGGTGGCATGCGCTGATCGTGGTACGGAAGCGCGAGACGCAGCGCGCTCAACCCGGCCCAGTTGAGCAGCCGGCACAAACCGACATGGCCTCCCTCGTCGGCGTTCCATTGCGGCAGCACCAGGACGGCCCCGCGAGCGCCGTCCACGGGGAAGTACCGGCAATGGACCGTGTTGTTCTCGGCATGCGGCGTCGTGAGCGCGCTCGGAAAGGTGACGACGCGGGTCCGATCGGCCGCCCGCGCGACGCGGTACTCGCCGGTCGGCGCCGGCGTGAAGAACGCGTCGGTATCCTCCATCACGCGGCCCACCCAGGCGCGCAGCACCTCGGCCGCCTGCGTGGGGTCTCCCTGGCCCATCGCGTCGGTTGCGACCGTGGGATCCGCCCGCGGGAGGATCGTCGATCGCACCGGGCCGCCGTTGCCGGTCCGCGCAGCCATCCAGTCGAGGCCCCAGTCGAACGGGCGCACCACCCGGTCGGTCGTCACTGCGGCCAGGCGCCGTTCCCACGCATGAAAGAGCGGTTCGAGCATCGGATCGAGGAGCCGTTTTCACCATGCTATACTTAGCGGCTCATGTCGCTCACCTCCGCGCACTCCGGCGCGAAGCCGTGCAACGGGCGCAAGAAGCGCAGCCGAAAACCGCCCGGCCGCGTCGGAGGAGTTGCGCTCGACCGCTGAAGTCAGACCCGCGAATCATCGAGCCAGAGCGTCCGCCGACACGGTTCAACCGCGTCGGCTTTTTTTTTGAGTCCGTTTTCTGAGAGCCTCTGATGCCTACGATTCCCGTCGGAATTCTCGGGGCGACCGGCATGGTCGGCCAGCAGTTCATCGCCCTTCTCGCGAACCATCCGTGGTTCCGCGTCGAGTTCCTCGGCGCGAGCCACAGGTCGGAGGGCAAGGCGTTCCGCGACGCGGCCGCCTGGCGGCTCGCCAGCCCGCTGCCCGACGAGGTGGCGGGCCGCACGGTCGAAGCGGCCGCCCCGGGCAGCGCGCCCCGGCTGGTGTTCTCGGGCCTCGATGCGTCGGTGGCCGGCGAAATCGAAGCCGCGTTCGCAGAGGCCGGTCATGTCGTGGTCAGCAACTCCAGAAACCATCGGATGGAGCCGACGGTTCCGCTCCTGATTCCAGAAATCAACGCGGATCACCTCGCGCTGCTCGACCGACAGGAGGCCGCGACGGGCTGGAAGGGACGCCTCGTCACCAACCCCAACTGTGCCGTCGTGGTGATGGCGATGGCGCTCGCGCCGCTGCGCCAGTTCGGCCTTCAGACCACGATCGTCACGACGCTGCAGGCGATTTCCGGCGCCGGCTATCCGGGCGTCGCGTCGTGGGACATCCTCGCCAACGTGATCCCCCACATCGGGGGCGGCGAAGAGGAGAAAGTCGAAAGCGAAGGCCGGAAGATTCTCGGTTCGCTCAAGGACGGGTCGGTCGATCTGCACCCGGTGACCGTCAGCGCGACCACAACGCGGGTGCCGGTGCACCACGGACACACTGGATCGATCGCCGTCGGGCTGGCCCAGAAGCCGACGCCGGACGCCGTCATCGGGGCGTGGCGATCCTTCAGGGGACGGCCGCAGGAGCTGCAGCTGCCATCGGCACCGCCCTGTCCGGTCGTCTATCTCTCCGAGGCGAACCGGCCGCAGCCCGCGCTCGACGTCAATCGCGACGGCGGCATGACGGTCAGCATCGGGCGCCTCCGCGCCTGTCCGGTGCTCGACTACAAGTTCGTCGCGCTCGGGCACAACACGATTCGCGGCGCCGCCGGCGCGGCGATCCTCAATGCCGAGCTGATGCACGCCGAAGGGCTGCTGTGAGCATCGTCATGAAGTTCGGCGGCACTTCGGTCGCCGACGAGCACGCCATCGGCCGCGTGACGGCGATCGTGAGACAGCAGATGGAGCGGCAGGACGGCGGCGATCGGCCGCCGGTGGTCGTGGTGTCCGCCCTGTCGAAGGTCACCGACGGCCTGCTGCATGTCGCGCGCTTCATGGAAGCCGGCGATCGCGATCAGGCGATCGCCCGGCTCGCCGAGCTCGCCGACCGTCACGTGGCGATCGCGTCGGCGTTGACGACGGGCGCGAGGCTCGCCGCGGTCGTTCGGGATCTGCACGCCGCGTTCACCGAACTGAGCGACATGGTTCGAGCCTTGTCGTCGCTGCACGAGGTGTCGCCGCGGCTCCTCGATACCATCGCCTCGACCGGCGAGCTGGCGAGCAGCCGTCTGGTCGCCTCGGCGCTCGCGGAAGCCGGCGTGCCGTCGGCGTGGATCGACGCCCGCGAGGTGATGGTCACCGACGACGAGTACACGCGGGCGGCGCCCGACATGGCGGCCACCTGCGTGCGCGTCCGCGACCGGCTCGTGGGCGTCGCGGGGCGGGGCGAGGTGGCCGTCCTCGGCGGGTTCATCGGCGCGACCCCGGACGGCGTGACGACCACGCTCGGCCGCGGCGGGTCGGACTATTCGGCCGCAATCTTCGGCGCGTGCCTCGACGTCGCTGAAATCCAGATCTGGACCGACGTCGACGGCATGCTGACGGCCGATCCCCGCGTCGTCGCCGCGCCGCGCCTCGTGCCGCAGCTCTCGTTTGCGGAGGCCTCGGAGCTGGCGTACTTCGGCGCGAAAGTCCTGCACCCGGCCACGATTCTCCCGGCGGTGGCCAGGAGCATCCCGGTCCGCATCCTGAACTCGCAGCGGCCGGCGGGCGCGGGAACCCTGATCACGGCAAACCCGCCGACCTCGCCAGGGAAGCTGACGGCGCTCGCGTGCAAGCGCGACGTCACCGTCATCGACATCACGTCGACGCGCATGTTCATGGCGCACGGCTTTCTCAGCCGGCTCTTCGCCGTGTTCGAGCGGTTCAAGACGCCGGTCGACGTGGTGACGACCTCGGAGGTGAGCGTGTCGGTCACCCTGGACGATCGACGCCGCGTCGATCAGATCCTCGAGGGCCTTCGCGGGTTCGCCGACGTGTCGCAGGAGCCGGCGATGGCCATCATCTGCGCCGTGGGCGAGGACATCCACGACGATCCGAGAGTGTTCGGGCGGGCGGTCTCGGCGCTCGACTCGATCCCGCTCCGGATGGTCTCGCAGGCCGCATCGCGGCGGAACATCACCTTCGTGCTCAGGGACGCCGATACGCCAGACGCGATGACCCGGCTGCACGACGCGTTTTTCGGCGCCTCGGCCCGACCCGACGCGCCGGTCTGAAGGCGCGGTATCCTTTGGAGGCCTCGCGCCGGCGGCGGCGGCGGGGCGGGGTGAGCCATGCGGATCCTGCTCATCGGTCACGGTCGGATGGGACGGCTGGTCGGTGACCTCGCGCCCGAGTACGGCTGCGAGGTGGCCGGCGTCATCGATCCGCAGTCGCCCTTGCATGCCGGCGGGCTCGACCAGGACCGCTGGCGCGGCGTCGACGTGGCGATCGACTTCACGTCTCCCGGCGCGGTGCGCGCGAACGTCCAGGCGCTGGCGCGCCTCGGCGTCAACGCCGTGGTCGGCACCACGGGCTGGCACGAGGAGGAGGCCGAGGTCCGTCGCAGCGCCGCGGCCGCGAACCTGGGTGTGGTCGCGGCGCCGAATTTCTCGGTCGGCGTGCTCATCTTCGAGTCGATTGTGGGACACGCGGCCAGGCTGTTCTCCGCGCAGGCGCAGTTCGGCGCGTTCCTTCACGAGGCGCATCACGTGGCCAAGAAGGACGCGCCGTCGGGCACGGCGCTCCTGCTGAAGAAGACGATCGAACGCGCAGGATTTTCGCGCCCGCTCGACGTGTCGTCGACGCGCGCCGGCTACATCCCGGGCGTTCACACGGTCGGGTTCGACGGCCCGGCCGAGACGGTCACGTTGACCCACACGGCGCGCGACCGGTCGGCCTTCGCCCGCGGCGCCCTGACGGCCGCGAAGTGGGTGCAAGGGCGGCACGGCTGGTTCACGATGCGGGACGTCCTGGGCCTCTAGGAACGCGAGGCCATGCACGGCACAGAAGCGGTCGCTGAGGACTTATGAGAACTCCATTCACTGGTTGCGGAACGGCCCTCGTGACGCCGTTCACCGCGTCGGGCAGCGTCGACGAGGCCGTGGTCCGGCGGCTGGGGCGCCGCCAGATCGAGGCGGGCACGCACTTCCTCGTACCGGTCGGCACGACCGGCGAGAGTCCGACGCTCACGCCCGACGAACGCGTGCGCATCGTCGAGATCCTGGCCCACGAGGCCGGCGGCCGCACCCCGATCCTGGCGGGGGCCGGCGGGTACAATACGAAGGAAGTCGTTCACGCCGCGGCTGCCATGAAGGCGGCGGGCGCCGACGGCCTGCTGTCGGTGACGCCCTACTACAACAAGCCGACGCAGGAAGGCCTGTTCCAGCACTACCGCGCGATCGCCGAGAGCACGTCGCTGCCGATTGTGGTGTACAACGTGCCCAGCCGGACCGGCTGCAACATCGAGCCGGCAACCGTCGTGCGCCTCGCCTCGCTGAGGAACATCGTCGGGATCAAGGAAGCCTCGGGCAACATGACGCAGATGTGTGAGGTCTGCCGTCTCGTGCCGGAGAACTTCCTCGTCCTCTCGGGCGACGACGCGGTGACGCTGCCGCTCATGGCCGTGGGCGGGCGCGGCGTGATTTCGGTGGCGTCGAACGAGGCCCCGTCCGAGATGGCACAGATGGTCGAAGCCGCAGAGCGCGGAGACTACCGGGCGGCCCGCGCGATCCACACACGCCTCATGCCGCTCATGCAGATCAACTTCGTCGAATCGAGTCCCGGTCCGGTCAAGGCGGCCATGGCGGCGATGGGGCTGCTCGAGGAAATCTACCGCCTCCCCCTGGTCTCCCCGCGTGCCGAGTCCAAGGAGAAGATCTACCGGGTCTTGAAAGAGCTCGGGCTGCTGAAGGGCACCTTCGTATGAGGCCGACGATGCTGTCGGCCGGGCCCGCCGAGGCCGCGTGATCCCTGCCGTCGTGGATCCCGTCGCACTGACGCGGGCGCTCGTGGACATCGACTCCACGACCGGCAGCGAAGGACCGGTGGGCGCATTTCTCGCCGACCACCTCCGGAGCCTCGGATTTTCAGTGACCACTCAGCCGGTCGAGGCGGATCGCTTCAACGTGCTCGCGGCCCTCGACCCGCCGGAGGTGGTGTTCTCCACGCACCTGGATTGCGTGCCGCCGTTCTTTCCCAGCCGCATCGAGGACGATCGCCTGTACGGCCGCGGGTCGTGCGACGCGAAGGGCATTCTCGCCGCGCAGGTGGCGGCCGCCGAGATGCTGCGCCGCGAAGGCGAGCGTCGCGTCGGTTTGCTCTTCGTCGTAGGCGAAGAGCGCGGCAGCGACGGGGCCAGGGCGGCCAATGCCCTGGCCGGCGGCTGCCGATTCCTGGTGGACGGCGAGCCCACCGACAGCCGCCTCGGGCTGGCGACCCGCGGCATGCTGCGGCTGAAGCTGCGCGCGACCGGGCGGGCCGCGCACTCCTCGTTTCCCGAGCTCGGCGACTCGGCCATCGACAGGCTCCTCGACGCGCTCGTGCAACTCCGGACGATCGATCTGCCGGCGGACGAGCGGCTCGGACGCACGCACTACACAATCGGCTTGATTGCGGGCGGCGTCGCGCCCAACGTCGTGTCGCCGTGGGCGGAAGCGGAAGTGATGTTCAGGACGGTGGGCGAGAACGCCCTGGTGCGGAGCGCCGTCGAGTCGCTCGAATCGCGCGTGTCGATCGAACACGTCCTCGAGGCGCCGCCGGTTCGGTTGGTCACGGTGCCCGGCTACGACGCCGAGGTCTTTCCGTACACGACCGACATCCCGTTCCTGAGCGCCTGGGGCCAGCCGCTGCTGTTTGGACCCGGCTCGATCCATTCGGCGCACACCGTGGACGAGTTCATCTCGATTGGCGAGCTGAATGCGGCAGTGACGCACTATGTCGACATCGCTGGTCACCTGCTCGGGCGATCTGCCTGCAGCTGACTCCGCGTTGTGGTCCGGGCGCCCTGCGGCAGCGTTCATGCATCACGAGCCGGCGTGATCGAACACCCTCCGCCGGACACGCAGTGGCCGCCGGATCCGAGCGACCCGCCTCCGCCGGACATCAAGCCGGTGCCGCCGCCCGACACCCCGCTGCCGGCCGGAGCGCCGGATATTCCGGCGCCGCGCCCCGAGCGAGGAGTTCCAGGGCCCGCATGAGGTTCAGCTCAGCGCGCGCTCGCAGGCCAACGCCACTCGAAGCAGATCGGCCGTGCCGCCGCTGGCGCCGACGAGCTGCAGCGCACAGGGAAATCCGTCAGGCGCCGTGCCGCACGGCAGAGAAACGGCCGGGTGCCCCGACAGGTTGAAGAGCTGTGTATTGCGCAGCATCAGACTGCGGACCGGCTCCGCCCGCGACCCCACCTGCATCGTCTCCTGGCCCAGGACAGGTGCCGTGATTGGCATCGTCGGCAGGAGAAGCGCGTCGAAGCCGGCCAGCGCGGCGTCGACGTCGCGGCGGAGCGTGTTTCGGACGTTCAGCGCGCGCGCCAGATCCTCGGCCAGCACGTACCGCCCGACTTCGAGTCGCGTCCGCACGGGCGCCGTGTAGCGGTCCGGCATCGCGTCGAGGGTGGCCGCATGATACGCAGCCACGTCGCTGAAGATGATCGTGAGGTACGCGGGCGCGATGTCGCCCGCGTGGCGAACGGCCGTCTCCTCCACGCGAGCGCCGGCCGTCTGCAACCGGCCGATCGCCCGCTCGAATTGCGCGCGCACGTCGTCGGCGAGCACGTCGCAGAAGTACCTCGCGCACGACCCCGAGGCGCAGGGTGGACAGCGCAGTGTCCGCACGCTCGGGCGTCGAGCGGACGGAGGGCGCGCCGCTCAACGCGAGATGGAGCAGCCACGCGTCGGCGACGCTTCGCGCGAGCGGTCCCACGTGATCCATCGTCGTCGAGAGCGGGACCACCCCGTCGGTGGGCACGTCGCCGAACGAGGGTTTCAGCCCGACGCAGCCGCACGCCGCTGCGGGAATCCGAACCGATCCGCCGGTGTCGGTGCCGATGCTCGCCAGGGCCATGCCGGTGACGACGCTGATGGCCGAGCCGCCGCTCGATCCGCCGGGAGACCGCGAGGCGTCGAGCGGATGGCGCGCCGGACCGAACGCCGATTCCTCGTTGGTCGTGCCGAAGGCGAATTCGTGCAGGTTGGTCTTGCCGATCAGCACGGCCCCGGCCGATCGGAGACGGGCAATCACGGCGGCGTCTCGATCGGCGCAGTGGCCTTCACGCACGCGAGAGGCGGCGGTCGTCGGCAGGCCGCCGATGTCGATCAGGTCCTTCACCGAGATCGGGATCCCGTGCAGCGGTCCGCGATCGACGCCGGCCGCCAGCTCGTGGTCGGCGCGGTCGGCCTGCGCGCGCGCTTGCTCGGTCATGACCGTGATGAACGCATTCAGCCGCCCGTTCATCAGCTCGATCCGCTCCAGGCAGTGCTCGGTGACCGCGCGGGCGGTCACTTCGCGCCGGCGAAGCAGCCGCCCGAGCTCCTGAATCGTGATTCGATCGAGCGCGCGCCGCCAGGTGGCCACGCGGCGATTCGCCGAGGCCGCCGCCCCCCGAGACGCGACCGCCGTCCCCGGTCGGACCGCCCGGTGCGCCGTCACCGCCGTCACCGCCGGCCGCGCGCAGAACGTGGAGCGCGCGCGCGAAGGCATCGAGCAGCGGCTTGAGGCCGGGCAGCTGTCTGCGGTCGGCGTCAGAGGTGGCCCAGGCCAGCCATTCGTCGATGCGCATGGTCTCCTCACCGTCTCTTCGTCGAAATGGCGACGCCGTCACGCAGCGGGACGATGACTGTGAGGAGCTGCGGGTGACGGCTGATGCGCTCGTTGTAGGCGGAGATTGCGTCGCGCGCGGCCGCGTCCCGCGACTGGGGCGAGCCGAGGCCGGGTACGACCTCGCCGTTCCATAGGACGTTGTCGGTCACGAGCAGGCCGCCCGGGCACAGCAGTTCGACGAGACGGTCCAGCATCGGTCCGTACTGGAGCTTGTCGCCGTCCTGGAAGATGAGAATCGAAGGGCCCGGAGACCTTGGCCACCGTCCGCTGCGCATCGCCGATGAGCACGTTGACGCGATCGGCCAGGCCGGCGCGCGCGAAGTTCTGTCGCGCCGTCTGCGCCCGCGCCGCGTCCACCTCCAGGGTCAGCAGCATCCCGTCGGCAGGAAGCGCGGCGGCCAGCCAGATGCCCGAATAGCCGATGGCGGTGCCGATTTCGAGGATGCGCTCGGCGCCGATGGCGGACGCGAGGACGCGCAGCAGCGCCCCGACCTCGGCGTCGATCAGGGGCAGGTGCGCCGCCTGGCCGTCGCGTTGGATGGCCCGGAGGATCGAATCGGCAAGCTGGTTGAGGCCGGCGAGGTAGCGCTCGACGGCGTCGGGAACAATCTGGCCCATAATTGAACCCATTCTAGTGAACCCTCAGCGGCACGACGGCCACAAACCGTGGCGCCACACGAAAATCATCGCGACGCTCGGGCCCTCGAGCGATTCCGAATCGACGATCGACCAGCTGATTTCGGCCGGCGTCGACATCTTCCGACTCAATTTCTCTCACGGCACGCACCAGTGGCATCGCGCCGCGCTCGCGCGTGTCCGCGCGGCGGCGGAGCGCGCCACGCGCGAGGTCGCGGTCCTTCAGGATCTTCCGGCCCCAAAGTCCGTACCGGCCGTCTCGAAGGCGGCCGTCCGGTCGTCCTCGAGGCCGGCGGGCGGGTGCGCATCGCCACCGGCGACTTCGCCGGCAACGCCTCGCGGATCGCGACCACGTTCGAAGCGCTCGCGCAGACCGTCCGTCGCGGGGACCGGCTGCTCCTGGCGGACGGCGCCATCGAGCTGCGCGTCGAGTCGACCGATGGATCGGAGATCGACACCACGGTCGTCGACGGCGGATCGCTCGGCGAGCACCAGGGCATCAACGCGCCCGGGGTGCCGCTCGCAGCCTCGGCGATCACGCCGAAGGACGTCGAGGACCTGACCTTCGGTCTGGCCGCCGGGGTGGACCTGGTGGCCGTGAGCTTCGTGCGCACGGCCGCGGATCTGCAGCAGGCACGGCAGCTGCTGAACGAGCGCGGCAGCGCCGGCGTGCCGCTCGTCGCCAAGCTGGAGCGCCCCGAGGCGCTGGAGGCGCTCGATGAAATCGTCGCAGCCTCCGACGCGGTGATGGTGGCGCGCGGCGATCTCGGGCTGGAGCTGCCGCTCGAACGTGTGCCGCGGGCGCAGAAGGAGATCACGCTGGCCGCGCGCCGCGCCGGGATTCCGGTCATCGTCGCGACGCAGGTGCTCGAGTCGATGACCAGCGAGCCGCGGCCGACGCGCGCCGAGGTGACCGACGCGGCGCACGCGGTGGATACGGGGGTGGACGCCATCATGCTCGCCGGGGAGACCGCCGCCGGACGCTTTCCCGTCCGCGCCGTGCAGACGCTGGACGCGATCGTCCGTGACGCCGAATCGGCGCCGTCGCCGGAATCGGGCGCTTTCCGGCCCCGTTCCGGCGATGCGGCGCAGGCACTTTGCGAGGCCGCGGTCACGCTGGCCGCCGGCGGCGACGCCGAGGCGATCGTCGCCGTCACCCGGGGCGGCGGCACGGCCCGGCGGCTGGCCGCCCTGCGGCCGGCCGCGCCCATCATTGCCACCAGCGACCACGACCAGACCGCCCGCCGGCTGGCGATCTACCGCGGGGTGATGCCCGTGTGCACCGACATCGGCGAGGACGTGGACTCGGCCGCCACGCTCATCGGACGGCAGCTCGTCGCGCGCGGCTTCGTGCCGCCGGGGGCGGTGGTCGTTTTCGTCAGCATCAGCCCCGACCTGGCCCGCGCCGACGCGAATTACCTGAAGCTCCAGCGCCTGTGATGCCCTCCGCGCTTCTTCTCGCCGTGGTTGCCGGTGCCGCGTTCCTGCTGGCGGCGGCCGCCGCGCGAGTCGCCCGGAAGGTCGTCCAGCGCGCGATCGATCGGCTGGAGACCGTCGAAGCCGAGAACCGCCTGGCGATGCAGACGCGCGGGCGGCAGCTCGTGAGCGCGCTCACCTTGCTCGCGTACGGCGTCGCGGCGATCGCAAGCATCTCGTTCGCGTTGTCGCGGCTCGGCATCTCAGAACCCCGCTGGGAGCCGGGGGCCGTCGTGCGGTGGGCCCTGACGCACGGCGTCAACGCGCTCCTGATCCTGGTCGGGGCATGGGTGGTGATCCGCGCCGCGAACCTCGCGATCGAGCAGCTGCAGCAGAAGCTGGGGCAGGCGCACGAGCGGTCCGACCTCGAATGGCAGCGGCGCGCCGCCACGCTCTCCGGCATCCTCACGAGCGTCGTCACGGTGACGGTGTCGTTCGTCGCCGGGCTGATGCTGCTCCGCGAGCTGGCGATCGACGTGATGCCCATTCTCACCGGCGCCGGCATCGCGGGGCTTGCCATCGGCTTCGGCGCCCAGAACCTGGTGCGCGACGTGATTTCAGGGTTCTTCCTGATCCTCGAGGATCAGGTGCGCGTCGGCGATCTGGCGCGCATCAACGGCATCAGCGGCCTGGTCGAACAGATCAACCTGCGCACGATCGTGCTGCGCGACGGCGAAGGGGCGGTCCAGGTGTTTCCCAACGGGACCGTCAACACGCTGGCGAACCTGAGCAAGCAGTTCGCGTTCGCCGTTGTCGACGTCCGCGTGGCGTACGCCGAGAACCTCGATCGCGCGACCGGCACGCTGCGGGACGCGGCGGCGGCGATGGCGCAAGAGCCGGCCTGGAGTCCCCTCATCCTCGAGCCGCTCGAGGTGCTCGGCATCGAGTCGCTGGCCGACGGCGCGGCCACCATCCGCATCCGGTTCAAGACGATGCCGCTCAAGCAGGGGAAGGTGGCCAACGAGCTGCGGCGGCGGGTGGTGGCGGCATTCGTCGGCAGCGGGATCCGGCCGTACGCCGGCTGAGATCGCGGCTGGCGCGGTTGCCTCACGAGGCCTTCGCGACGCTCAGATTCTTGAACGAAATGCTTCGTTCGGGGGTGTCTTCGCGATGAAAATATGGGACGGGTCGGGAACCGGTGTCGGCCGTGCTTCGTCTGAAGTGGGGATCCCCGGCGATCGAATGGGGAAGACCCGGCATTTTGCGAGGACTTTCCATGCGCACACCTACTCGGCGCGTCGTGCTGGCCGTCGCGGTTGCAGGACCTGGCCTTCATCCCGTCCCCGCGGGCCCAGCAGGGCGCGCGTCCCGCGGACGACATCCCGCGGCTTGCGTTCGAGAAATACACGCTGCCCAACGGCCTCGACGTCATCCTGAGCGAGGATCACCGGCTGCCGCTGGTTGCGGTGAACCTGTGGTATCACGTCGGACCCGCCAACGAGGAGGCGGGCCGCACCGGCTTCGCCCACCTGTTCGAGCACATGATGTTCCAGGGGTCGAAGCACGTGCCGCCCGACACGCACTTCAAGTTCCTCGAGTCCGCCGGGGCGAGCGACATCAACGGCACGACCGATTTCGACCGCACCAACTACTTCGAGACGCTTCCGGCCAATCAGCTGGAGCTGGCGTTGTGGCTCGAGTCCGATCGCATGGGCTATCTGCTCGACACGCTCGACGCGCCGCAGCTGGCCAACCAGCAGGACGTCGTCCGGAACGAGCGGCGCCAGAGCTACGAGAACCGGCCGTACGGGCTCGCTGACGAGGCGGTCACGCAGTTGATGTTCCCGCCGGGCCATCCCTACCACGCGAACGTCATCGGGTCGCACGCGGATATCCAGGCCGCGAAACTGGAGGACGTCAAGCGGTTCTTCAAGCAGTACTACGCGCCCAACAACGCGAGCCTCGCGATCGTGGGCGACCTCGACAAGACCCGGGCGAAGGCGCTCGTCACCAAGTACTTCGGCACGCTCAAGCGCGGACCCGACGTGCCGCGGATTACCGCCACCACGCCGCCTATCACGGCGGAGCGCCGGCGGGTGGTCACCGACCGGGTGGAGCTGCCGCGCGTGTACTTCGGGTGGATCACGTCGCCGATCTACAAACCCGGCGACGCTGACGCCGACATCACGGCCACCATACTCGGCGGTGGCCGCTCGAGCCGCCTGTACAAGAAGCTCGTGTACGAGCAGCAGATCGCCCAGAACGTCAGCGCGCAGCAGTACTCGCTGATGCTCGGCTCGGCGTTCCAGATCGAGATCACGGCCCGACCGGGTCACACGGCCGACGAGATCGAGAAGGCGGCCGACGACGAGCTGGACGCCTTTCGAGCGTCCGGCCCCGAGGCCGCGGAGGTCGAACGCGCGCGCAACACGATCGAAACGGAGATCGTCGCGGGTCTCGAGACGCTCGGGGGCTTCGGCGGCGTGGCCGATCGGCTCAACATGTACAACCACTTCCTCGGGACGCCCGACTACCTCGAACGGGACATTCAGCGGTACGGGGCGGTCACGCCCGCTTCGGTTCGGGCGTTCGCGGCCGACCAGTTGAAGCGCTCGGCGCGCGTGGTCGTCCAGGCGGTGCCCGGCGAGAAGGTGCTCGGACCGCAGGTGCCCACGCCGGACGCGTCGCAGGCGAAGGCCGGAGAGGGCGTGGAGTCGATCAACGCCGATGAGGCCTGGCGAGCTCAGCCGCCCAAGCCGGGCGCGTCGCGCCCGCTGCAGTTGGGCGTGCCCGAGTCGGTGAAACTGGCCAACGGACTCACGCTGGTGCTCAGTGCGCGCAGGGGACTGCCGGTCGTGGCGGCGAACCTCGTGATCCGCACCGGCAGCGACGCCAATCCGGCGGCCCGGCCCGGCCTCGCCAACTTCACCGCGGCGATGCTCGATCAGGGGACGGCGACCAGGAGCGCGCCGCAGATTGCCGACCAGGCGGCGCAGCTCGGGGCCAGCCTCCGGGCCCGCAGCACGATGGACGCGACGTTTGTGGAAGGGGCGTCGCTGGCCAAGAACTTCGGCCCGACGCTGGACCTGATCGCCGACGTGGTGCTCCATCCCGCGTTCCCGCCACAGGAAATCGAACGCCAGCGGGCGAGCCGACTGGCCCAGCTCGTCCAGCAGCGCGAGAATCCCGGCCAGCTCGCGGCCAAGGTCATGGCGGCGGCCCTTTACGGCGATCGCCACCCGTACGGGTTCACCGAGATCGGCACCGAGGAGGCGGTGAAGGCGGTGACGCGCGACGACCTGCAGGCCTTCTGGCGTCAGAATTTCGTGCCGAACAACGCCGCCCTCGTCGTCGCCGGTGAGATGACGATGGCGGAGTTGAAGCCGCTCGCCGAGAAGGCCTTCGCCGGCTGGCAGCCGGGAACGCCGGCGCGTCCGGCGCTCGGCGCGCCGGCCACGACCTCCGCGCGCGTCGTCATCGTGGACAAGCCCGGCGCGCCGCAAACCGAACTGCGGGTGGCCGGCATCGGCGCGCCCCGCTCCTCGCCGGACTTCCAGGCGATGCGGGTGATGAACACCGCGCTCGGCGAGCTCTTCTCCAGCCGCATCAACATGAACCTTCGCGAGGAGCACGGCTACACCTACGGGGCCAGCTCGCAGTTCGTCTTCCGCCGATCCGCCGGACCGTTCGTCGCGGGCGCCGGCGTCCGGACCGACGTGACGGCGCCAGCGGCCTCCGAGCTCCTGAAGGAGATCCGCGGCATGGTGGAGAAGCCGATCGACTCCGAGGAGCTGCGCATGTCGAAAGAGGCGCTGACGCGCTCGCTGCCGGGCGCATTCGAGACGAGCGCCAATGCGGCCGCGAGCTTCTCGAACGTCTTCATCTACGATCTGGGCCTTGATTACTTCACGAAGTACCCGGCGCGCGTCGACGCCGTGACGACCGCCCAGGCGAAGACCATGGCCCAGAAGTATCTGGTGCCTGACAAGCTCATCGTGATCGCGGTCGGCGACCGCGCGAAGATCGAGCCGGAGCTGCGCAAGCTGAACCTCGGCGCCATCGAAATCCGGACGGCCGACGGCAAGGTCGCGCCCTAGCCCCGCCCTAGCCCCGGTGTTCTCTTCGCGTCCCGGGCTGCGACTCCTGAATCGGCTAAAGTGAACCAGGTATGAGTCAGCAGCCGTTGGCGTATCTGTCGAGGGAATTCGTCGAAAGCTCGGAAGGACGGCCCGTCCGCATCCTGTCCGAGTACCCTCGAACCGCTCCGGCGATTCAGAGAGCAGCGGATCCAGGACACCGTCGTGTTCTTTGGATCGGCGCGGGTCGATTCGCGCGAGCGCGCCGAGCGCGCGCTGGCGACGCTGCGCGCGCGCGGCGTCGATCATGCCGACGATCACTACGAGGCGGAGCTGCGGAAGTCGAAGAAAGCGGTCGAGTGGGCGCGGTACTACGAGGAGGCGCGGGAGCTCGCCCGGATGCTGACGACGTGGGCTGTCTCGCTCGGGTCGCCGAACCACCGGTTCGTCGTCACCTCCGGCGGCGGTCCGGGCATCATGGAGGCCGCCAACCGGGGCGCGCGCGACGCCGGCGGCAAGACGATCGGCCTCAATATCCGGCTGCCGTTCGAGCAGGGAGCCAATCCGTACATCACCGAGGGTCTGCACTTCGAGTTCCACTACTTCTTCATGCGCAAGTTCTGGTTCGCGTACCTGGCGAAGGCGCTGGTGATTTTTCCCGGGGGATTCGGCACCTGCGACGAGCTGTTCGAGATCCTGACGCTGGTGCAGACCGACAAGCTGTCGAAGAAGATCCAGGTGGTGCTCTACGGGACCGAGTACCGGGACCAGGTGATCGATTTCGCCACGATGGCCGAATGGGGCGCCATCGCGGACTACGATCTCGGCCTGCTGCACCACGCCGATACGCCGGCCGATGCGTTCGAGAAACTGAGAACGCATCTGCACGCCCATCACCTGGAGCCGGCGACGGCCCAGGAGGCCGCCGCGCCGGGCATTGCGAAAACCCGCGGGTGAGGACGCTCGCGCCCGCCGCGCTCCGCTCGGCGGGCGCGGGCCGCCAGACGGCCCGGTCACCCGAGGAGAGACCTTGTGGACAAGCGCAGCCGCCAGGAGTTGATCGACCGCTACAAGGACGGCTATCGCGTCGTCGCCGAGGCGCTGTCGGGTGCGACCGACGACGACCTCGACCGACGGCCCGCACCCGGCAAATGGACCGCACGGGAAGTGGTCCACCATCTCGCGGACAGCGAGATGACGTCGGCCGTCCGCCTGCGCACGCTCCTGGCGACACCCAACCCCGAGATCGTCGGCTACGATCAGGACGAGTTCGCCCGCCGGTTGTTCTACGATCGCCCGATCGAGGCGTCGCTCCAGGCATTCAAGGCCGCACGGCTCGCCACCGCGGAGATCCTGGAGCGCATGAGTGACGCCGACTGGGCGCGTGAGGGGAGCCACAGCGAAGTCGGCCGGTACACGCCCGAGCGGTGGCTCGAGATCTACGGCGTTCACGCCCACGACCACGCCGGGCAGATCCGCGTGGCGCGCGCATCGGCCCGAAAGACGTGAGGCGGCCTCTCCGCCTGCCTGTTGAATCGTGTCCGGCCCCCGGTCAGTGATCGTCTGGAAGCCGTCGGCCACTCGCGAGCCCGCTCAGTACAACAGAAAACGTTCGCGAATCCGTCTGAACTCGTCCACGGCGAATTGCCAGGAACGGGCAATCTCGCGAGCCGTCATGCCGCGCTCGATCTGTTCCCGCAGTTCCGACGATCCGGCGAGGATGTCGAATGGCAGCTTCTCGTGCTCGTACTGGTACGGCGGGTCGCGCCATGCGAAGCGATCGGGGCCGGCGTCGCGGCAGGCGCGCGTCAGCGCCACGCCGGTCTCGACCGGCGGAAACACCGTCCGATCCAGCACGTGAATCTGGCAGCCGCCGCAGCTCGTGCCCGCATGCTTGTGGAACGTCGGCTCGAAGACGACCGGCCGGAAACAGGCGCCCGGGATCGCCAGCCGGTTCATCGCGGCGGCAAATCGCTCCGCAGCGACCCACGGTGCGCCGACGATCTCGAACGGTCTGGTCGTGCCCCGTCCCTCCGACACGTTGGTGCCTTCGAGCAGCACCGTTCCCGGATAGACGACCGCGCTGTCGACCGTCGGGATGTTGGGCGACGGCAGCACCCAGGGCATCCCCGTCTGGTCGCCGTACATCCCGCGCGTCCAGCCCTCCATGGGCCACACCTCGAGATCGGCGCCGAGTCCGAACCCTTCATTGAAGAGCCGGGCGATTTCGCCAATCGTCATGCCGTGCCGCATCGGAATCGGGTATTGCCCGACGAAGGACTCGAAACCCCTCACGAGCATCGGCCCTTCCACCGCGGCGCCGCCAATCGGGTTGGGACGATCGCACACCATCACCTTGACGCCGTGCGACGCGGCTGCCCGGAGGCAGTTCGCCAGGGTGTAGATGTAGGTGTAGATGCGGGTGCCGACGTCCTGAAGATCGATCACCAGCACGTCGAACGCGCGCAGCATGTCGGCGGTCGGCTCGCGGGTCTCGCCGTAGAGCGAGTAGATAGGCACCCGGCGCCCCTCGTCGCGCGCGTGGCCGGTTTCGATCATGTTCTCCTGCACATCGGATCGAAAGCCGTGCTGCGGCCCGAAAATGGCGGTCAGCCGCGCGCGGGGATGCGTCGCCAGACGGTCCACGACGTGGCGGAGCTGCCGGTCGACCGACGCCGGATTGCAGACGACCCCGACGCGCCGATCGTCCAGTGAGGAGGAGTCGAGAAGTCGATCGGCTCCGAGGCGCACAATCACCGCGCGATTATAGGTCCGGCTGAAACCGCACCGGTCCGGCTGAAGCCGGACACTACAAGTGCTACAAGTGCTGAAGCCCGACTAATCTGTGAACGGGGGGAGCGGAGCGAGATGGAACAACGCGTCGTTGAGGAAGAAGGCGTTCAGCACGTGAAAGCTGTTCCTCTGGGCATCGGCAATCATCGCGCTCACGAGGCGGACCACGGCGCGGCGCGCCTGATCGAGCTGCGCATCGGTGGTCACGAGCGCAATGCGGCCCTGGAACAGCGACACGAGCGCGTCCTTGGCGCCGTCGACTGGAAAATCGAGCTGCTTTCCGACCGACACGGCGGTCGTCCACAGCACGTCGACGCGGGCGCTCGCCGCCGCCGGCAGCACCTGCACCTCGGTGCCCAGCACGTCCGCGGTCCGCTCGTCGGCCTCGGTCTCGATCACGCAGGTGTCGGGTGGATTCGTGCACTCGGGGACGGGGGACACCGTGTAGTGCCGCCGATCGAGCGCACCGATGATCCGCACCGGCAGCGGAAGCTTGTGATCGAACTTGGGCGCCGTGGCCGGCTTGGGATCCAGTGCCGCGATGTCCGCGTCCGCGATCGGCAGGCCCGCGGCCCTCGCCTTGCTCAGCATCCACTTGAGCGCAATGTCGTTCAGCCCGCGGTTCCCGTTCCCGCCCCCCACATCCGAGTGGACGCCGCGGAACCAGACCTCGCAGGCGCCCTGCAGCCGCGTCGGCAGGAAGGACGGCCGCCGTTCGTCGAGGGCCATCGCGTGGAAGCAGTACCAGAGTCTGGCAGGCGGCAGCGCCAGGTGATGGCCGATGTTGAGGCCGGTGTTCCCGAGATTCGCCAGCCCGAACGCCGCCACCACATCCCAGACGCCGAGAAACCGGATGCGGGGGTTCGGCTCCACGACATCCGACGTGCCGGGCCGCCGGATGCCGTCGGATTGGATGCGGTGACAGAAGTCCAGCGTGGTGGCCGCGCCGCGGCTGAACCCGACGATGTCGATGACGTGGTCGCCCGCCGCCCACGCCCTGCAGAGGTGGTCGTAGGCCTCGTCCAGACGCGGCAGCTCGCCCAGACCGAAGACGCCGCCAAGCACCTTGCCCACCACGTCGAACCTGGTGCCGACGCCGGCCAGATAGAAGTCGTCGGTGTTCGAGGCCTGCTGATATGCCCGGTAGAAGCGGACGACGTTGGTGTTGACGTACTGCGGATCCTCGTTGTCCTTCACGCTGTTCCAGGTGCCGTCGAACGCGTAGAGAGCCATGAACGGGTCCTTTCGAGGGAGGCGGGACATTATCGCCCCTGTGCCGGCCGGAGGCGGTCAGCCGGTATCACTTGCGCCTCACCGGCGGCGTTGTGTAGACTACGCGGTCTTGGTGGCCAGTCCCGCCTGCTTCGCCCGCGTCAAGAGCCGATTCGAGCCTCTGTCCTGACTCGCTCTCTCGTCAACGTGACCGCTGAGCCGACGCGCGACCACCGGCCGGGCGCGTGACCCGGTTGAACAGCGTCACGCAGGTGACCTGCATCGGCCCCCCATTTTGAAGGGCTGATGCGTCCGGGGTGCCCCGGAGTAGTGTCCCGGGTGACAGCCCGGGGGGAGCGACGAGGAAGGTATGGGGCGAAGGTTATACGTGGGCAATCTTCCGTACACGACGGGCGAGGCGGAGCTGCAGGAGCTCTTCAGCAAGGCCGGCACCGTCGAATCGGTTCGTGTCATGCGCGACGCGGCGACCGGGCGCGCGCGGGGGTTTGCCTTTGTCGAAATGGCGACCGACGAGGAAGCGCAGAAGGCCGCGACCGAGTTCAACCAGTACCAGATGGGCGGACGGGCGCTGACGGTCAACGAGGCCCGGCCGAAACCCGAATTCTCCGGCGGCGGCGGCGGATACGGCGGCAACCGCGGTGGCGGTGGCGGCGGCCGCCGCGAGCCGCGCTGGTAGCCGGGCAGGACGCCTCGCTGCTCACCTCAGCTGACCGGAGACGAGCGGCTGGAGCGGACCGTCCGCGACGGCCGCTTCACGCCTCGGTACTCATTCAGGAGAGCCATGAAATCGTGGACGAAGGGCGACCGCGTGGTGCAGCCGACCTACGGGCCGGGCACGCTTGTCGAAGTCAACGAGCACCACACCGTGATTGACTTCGACGAGCACGGCCGCCGTGTGTTCTCCACGCGCCTGGTGGTCCTGCAGGCGACCAGCGAACCGGCGCCGGCGCGGGCCGCCCGTAAGCGGGCCCCCAAGAAGGCCAAAGCGAAGACCCCCGAAAGCTGAGACGCGCGCCCCGCCCCCACTCTTCTTTCACGGCGTTGCCGCCGCCACGCGCCCCGGCTGCCGGGTCAGGAAGAACTGGATGGCCGGCGTGATGATCAGCGACAGCACCATCGAGATCAGGATGCCGCCGATGACCGCGATCGCGAGCGGCTGCAGCATCTGGGATCCGGCGCCGAGCGCCAGCGCCAGCGGCAGCATGCCGGCCACCGCCGCCAGCGCCGTCATGACGATGGGCCGCAGCCGCCGGCGTCCTGCCTGAACGATCGCCTCCTCGGCCGGGAATCCAATCGATCGGAACTTCTCGTTGGCGTCGAGCAGCAGGATGCCGTTCTTGGCGACGATGCCGATCACCATGATGAGGCCCATGAACGAGGACACGTTGAACGTGGCACCCGTCACCAGGAGCGACAGGAACACGCCGGAGGTCGAGAGAATCGCCGACGACAGGATGGCGACGGGCGGCGAGAACGATCGGAACTCGAACAGGAGGACGAGGAAGATCAGGACCACGGCGAGGACGAGAACGACCGCGAGATCGCGGAACGACTTCTGCTGCTCCTGGTACGTGCCGCCGTACTCCACCCGGATCGAGGGCGGCAGCTTCAGATCGGCGACCGTCTTCTGCACCGCCGCCACGCCGGTGCCCAGGTCCACGCCTTCGAGCCGCGCCGTCACTTCGACGAGCCGCTGCAGGTTCTCGCGGCGCACTTCGATCTGACCCGGCTGCTCGTCGATCGTGGTCAGGGCGCCGAGCGTCGCCGACGCACCCGAGGCGCTGACGAGCATCGTGCTGCTCATCGCCTCGAGCGAGGCGCGCGTGGTGGCGGGGAAGCGGACGCGCAGCGGGTACGGCCGGTCGTTGACCAGGACCGGCGCCGCCGCCGGCTCCCCCTCGACCATCGCCACGCCGATCGTTCCGAGCTCTTCGGCCGAGAACCCGGCGCGGTCGGCGGTCTCGGTGTTAACGACGAACTGCACGGCCGGACCGGAGGTGGACTTCTCGATGCCGTCCTCGACGTCCACAACGGGCGTCCTGCCGCCGATCGTCACCTTGCCGAGCGCCTCGGCCACCTGCGGCGCCCAGGTGCGCAACAGGTCGGGATCCGGCGAGAACAGCTTCACGACGACCGGCTCGGGTGCGCCGGTGAGATCGCCAATCATGTCCTGCAGGACCTGGACGAACTCGATGTCGAGGCCGGGCTCCGACGATGCCACCTTCGCGCGCACCTCGCTGATGACCTCGTCGACGCCGCGGCGGCGTCCGGACTTCAGCTTGACGGCGATGTCGCCGGTGTTCGGTTCGGTGACGGCGGCGAGTCCCAGCTCGAGGCCGGTACGCCGCGACGTGCTGTCGACCTCCGGCGTCGCGCGCAGGATGGCTTCGACGCGGCCCATCACCCGATTGGTTTCCGGCAGCGAGCTTCCCGGCGGCATCACGTAATCGAGGACGAAGCCTCCTTCGTCGAAGGCGGGCAGGAGATCGGTCCCGAGCGCCCGATAGCCCGCGTAGGAGGCGGCGATCAGCACGCCGCACAGGGCCGCGAGAACATACGGATGGCGGAGCGCGCGCCGCAGCGCCCGTTCGTACGTCGTCAGCACGCGGCCGAACAGGCCGAGGGTGAGCGACGCCTCCTCGGCGGCCATCATCCGCTTCATCTGCGCCACGCGCGAGTCCGCCTCCTCCGGCGCCCCCGCATCGGCGTGGTGCGCCGACGCCCCGGTCTTGCCGCGCCGGATGAGACGGGTGCCGAGGTTGCTGGTCCACACGAGCGCCAGCACGAGCGAGGTGAGAAGCGCGACACTCATCGCGATGGCCAGCGCGCTGAAGAACGTGCCGGTCACGCCGGTGATCGTGATGAGCGGCAGGAAGACGACGATCGGCGTCAGGGTCGAGCCGACGAGCGGCACGGTCAATTCCTTCAACGCGCTCGCGGTCGCCTGAAGCGGCCCCTCGCCGCCGTCCCTGTGCAGCACGATGTTCTCGACGACCACGATCTTGTCGTCGATCACGAGCCCGACCGCGGCCGCCAGCCCCCCGAGCGTCATCAGATTGAAGCTCTGGCCGAGAATCTTCATCGCGATGAAGGTGACCACCATCGTGACCGGCACGACGAGGCCGGTCATCAGGGCCGTGCCCCAGTCGCGCAGGAAGAGCCAGATGATCAGGGCGGCCAGGAACAGGCCGATCGCGATCGCGTCGCGCACGCTGGCAATCGACTCGTTGACGATGTTGGACTGATCGTAGAAGGGCTGCATGTCGATGCCGGCCGGCAGCGTCGGTCGAATCCGCGCCATCTCCTGGTGCACGGCGTCGGCGACCTGCACGGTGTTGCTGCCCGGCTGGCGGTTGACGCTGATGAGCAGCGCCGGCCTGCCGTTGGCACTGACCGCGGTGTAGACCGGGGCAGACGCGGGCGCGACGCTGCCGACGTCCTGTACCCGCACCGGCACGTTGTTCACGTGCTTGACCACGATTTGGCCGATTTCCTCCGGGTTGTGGACCTGGCCGCTGACCAGGGCGAGAAACAGCTGATGGCTGCGGTTGAGCAGCCCCGGCGAATCGATCATGTTGGATCGGTTGATCGCCGCCAGAAGCTCCGCGATCGACGTTCGCGCGCGCAGCATCCGCGCCGGGTCGACGGTGACGTGAAACTCCGGCCGCTGGCCGCCCTGAACGAGGACGGTGGCGACGCCCGGCAGACTGTTCAATCGCGGCTTGATGTCGTAGGTGGCCAGCTCCCACAGATCCCGCTGGGGCACGGCGTTCGAGGTGAGGCTGTAGCCGATGATCGGAAAGCTCGAGAAGTCGAGCCGATGGGTCTGGATGTCGGCCGTCGGCGGCAGCGTGCTCTGGATGCGCGACACGGCGGCGTCGACCAGCTGCAGCGTCTCGAGCATGTCCACCGACCAGCTGAAGAACAGATCGATCTCGGCCGACCCGCGGCTGGTGACCGATCGCACGTCCTCGAGGCCGGGCACGACGCGGACGGCGGCCTCGATCGGCCTCGTGATCGAAACCTCCATCTGCTCGATCGGCATCACGCCGTTGTCCACGCCGATGATGATCCGCGGGAAGTTCGTCGTCGGAAACACGGCCACCGGCAGCGTCAGCGCTTCGTAGATGCCGACGATGGTGAGCATGCCGATCAAGAAGGCAATCGACTTGGAATGACGGGCGAACCAGTACTGGTCCGGCTGCTCCGCGGCGCTCTGCGGCATAAGGCTGGCCTGCGCGGTCCCTAGCTCTCCTCGGGTTCTTCTTCTTCCCTGGCGGGCGCGATCTGTACCCTGGTCTTGGAGAGGACCTCCGGCTCCAGCTTGAAGAGCTCGAAGGCGCCGGTCGTCGCCACGCGCTGCCCGCTCTCGAGGCCGTCGGTCACCTGCACGTCGCCCTTCCCGCGGACGCCAATCGCGATCTTCCTCAGGTGCGGCTTGTTGTCGGCGTCGATCACCATGGCGTAGCTCGATCCGGACGGGCTCGTGAGCACCGCCGCCACCGGGATGACGAGCGTGTCGGGCACCGTCTTGGCGATCACGTCGACGCGGACGCTCGTCCCCGGCTTCAGCCTGCCGCCGGGATTGTCCGCCTGCACCCACACTTCAACGGTGGTATTGGCGGCATCGAGCGCCGGACTGATCTGGGTCACCTTTCCGGGAATCGGGCTGCCGCCGGCGGCCACGAGAGTCGCTTCGTCTCCGGCCATCAGCTCCGCGGCGTCGGCCTGCGACAGGTGCGTCCGCGCCACGACCTGCGACACGTCCATGACCGTGATCACCGGACTGCCGGCTGCCGGCGTCTCGCCGGGATAGACGGGACGATCGGTGACCACGCCGTCGATCGGGCTGGTGACGCGGGAGTAGGCCAGCTGCGCCTCGGCGGCCTCGTCGCGGCCCTTGGCGGCGTCGCGCTGCGCGGTCGCCGCCTTCAGCGCCTGTTCGTGCGCGAAGCCCTGGAGATCGTCGAGCCGCTTGCGCGCCAGTTCGTACTGGCTGCGCGCCTGGGCGAGCGCGACCTGCGCGTCGTTGACGTCCTTCTGCGCGATGGCGCCTTCCGTGAAGAGGCTCTGGCGGCTCGTGTAGACCGCCTGCTGCGCGTCCATCACCTCCTTGGTCGTGCGGACATCGAGCTCCGCCTTCTGCAGCTCCTCGGGAACGGACGCCTTGACGGTCGTCTCGTAGGTGGCTTCGGCCTGTGCGTACGCCGCGTGCGCTTCGGCGGCGGCGGCGGCGAGGTCGTTGTTTTCCAGCTCGATCAGCAGCTGGCCCGCCCGGACGCGGCTGCCGCGATCGACGTAGGTCTTCCTGACGGGCGAGGAGATCTTCGGGACGATCGCCGCCTGCTGCCGCGGATACAGCAGTCCGTCGGCGGTGATGGTGCGCTGAATCGTCGAGAGCAGCACCGGCGCCACGTCGACGGTGACGACCGGCGAGGACTCCGGCTCGCCTCTCGGTCCACAGCCCGCGTTCACGAGGCCGGTCAGTGCGGCGGCGGCGAGCCAGGCGACGCGGCGATGACGCTTTCTCACGTCAGAACGCTCCTGTGATGGTCTGCAATTCCGCGAGCGCCACTCGATACCGCGTCTCGGCGTCGTCGGCGACGATGCGCGCCTGCGCCAGCGTGTTCTGGGCGTCGACGACTTCGAGCGCCGACGACTCGCCCGCCTGATAGCGGAGATTGATCAGGCGAAGGCTTTCGGCGGCGAGATCCGCGACGCGCTGCAACTCGTCCACCGCGCCGCGGGCGGTGAGCGCTTCGTTGTACATCGAATACAGGTTGCTCACCGTCTGGCGCTGCGCCTGCGTGAGACCGACCTGCGCCTGGCGCTCCCGTGCCTGCGCCTGCTGCACGCGGCTGCGCGTCGCGCCCCAGTCCCAGATGGGGACCGTGAGGTTCACGGTGACAAAATATCCCAGGTTCGGCAGAACGCCGAGCTCCGGCTGCGCGGCGATGCGACTGGAGAGCGCGAACTCGTTCGCCTCGATGCCGTACACCGCGTCGACCAGCAGGTTGGGCAGGAACGCGTTCCTGGCGGTGCGCACGTCCTCGCCCGCGGCGCGCAGCGTCTCCATCGCGGCGCGCAGGTCCGGGTTCGCCCGCCCCGCCAGCACGCGGAGATCGTCGAACGGCGGCAGCGGCGGTGCGGCGCTGCGGTCGTCCACCACCGTGAAGTTCTCGTTCAGCGTCGGAAACACGAGCACCGCGAGCGTGAGCCGTGCGTTCTCCATCGCCAGCAGGGTCTCCTGAAAGGTCTGCTGCTGCTGGCGCGCCTGGATCTCGGCCTTGACGACGTCGCTCTGCGCCACCTGCCCGAGGCGCTGCTGCTGCCGGCTGACCTCGAGGAAGCGCGCGGCCTGCTGCGCGGCCTGCTGGGCGAGCGCGTACTTCCGCTCGGCCGCGACGAGCGCGTAGTAGCTCCTCGTGACGGTGACCGTCAGGCCCCGGCGGGCGATCTCGAGCCGCGCCTCCGCCAGCGCTTCGGCGGCCCGGGCGCGGCGGAGCGGCGAGCGGCTGAGCGTGTTCGCCGAGATCTCCTGATGGAGCACGCCCCACTCGCGGTACATGTTGACGCCGTCGAGCGACACGAACCGGCCGTTCGGATTGACGCCGTTCGGCTGGTTCCCCAGATACTGCGTGGTGTTGCTCAGGGCCGGCAGCATGGCGGCCTTCGCCTGCACGCGATCGGCGCGCGCGACCGCCAGATCGGCCACGCTCGTCTGGAACTGCGCGTCGTTGTTCCTGGCGCGCTCGAGCGCGTCTTCGAGCGTGATCACGACGGGCGCCGCTGCCGACCCCTCCGGGTGCACGAGCGCGGCTGGCGGCGGGAGTTGAGGCTCCTGGGCCCGCGCGGCCGGCGTGGACAGCAGGCCGGCGACGACGATGAGAGCTGCGTGACCGCTCCTCATTTGCCGACCGCCAGCACCTCGAACGAGTCGGGCAGATACGTCGCCCGTCCGCCGCCGGAGCCCGGCGCCGTTCTGGCCGTGGGCAGGTAGACGATGTGCGTCTTCTCGTCGATCGCGATCGTGCGGGCGCCCCGCGTGGTCGCGATGTTCTCCGTCACCTCCCAGCGAGCGCCGTTGCGCTGCACGACGGTCAGCGTTCCGTCTCCATTGGAACTGAACGCGTAGCCGGTGGCGGGATCGAACGCGGCGCCATCGGAGCCCGCGCCGATGGCGGGCGTGGCAACCACCTTACCGGAATCCGGGTCGGACACCGCCATCAGGCGATTCGAGCAGACGGAGAAGAGCCGCCGGTTCTTTGCATCGATTGCGAGCCCCGATGGCTCGTCGCAGGGCTTGAGCGAGTACTTCTTCGTCACCGAGAGTTTCCCCGCATCGATTTCCACGATCTCGCTGGTGTCCTCCAGGTTGGCGTAGACTTTGCCCTTGCCGTCGGCGACCGAAAACTCGGGTTTGCCGGGCAGCACGATGGTGCCGGCGACGCTCCCGGTCTTCGCGTCGATGGCCGTAGCGCTCTTCGACCGCCCGTTGAACGCAAAGACCCGACCGGATACCGCATCGTAGCGGATCGAGTCCGGGTTCTCTCCCGTGGCCGCCTTCCCGATGGTCTTCAGCGTCTTCAGATCGAAGATGGTCACGTTATTGCCACGGCCGTTGCTGATGAATCCCCGGTTCAGCTCGGGGGCAATCGCGATGCCGTGGACGCCCGGCGTGTCGGGAATGTCGCCGGCGACCTTGCCGGCGTCGAGGTCGACGACCACGACGTGCGTGGCGTGCGAGACATACAGCCGCCGGGCGGCGCTGTCGACGGTCAGATAGTCCCAGCCGCCTTCGCCGCCGATTTTGATCGTGGCGACCACGTGGTAACCGGCCGGTGCCGGCGTAACGGCCGCAGGAACCGTGAACACGAGCGGGACCAGTATCAGCAGCCTTCGCATGACTTCCTCCGGTTGGGCGCAATGTCTGCCGCACTCTCACGGAGACGGCCGCCTCATGTCATCCTTCATCTGACGGATGAGCATCCGTCAGATGACGTACCCTTCCCAGCCCTACTCAGCGATCTGACGGCGTTCGGGTGCGGGCAGGAGCAGATCTTCGAGAAAGAACGCCGCCAAGTCGTTGCGACCGTTCAACCCCGACTTTCGATAGACGGTGAGAGCCTGCTGGCGGACGGTGCGCTCGCTCGTACGGCGAAGCTCGGCAATCTCCTTGTGCCGGAGTCCCTTCAACTGCAGCAGCGCGACCTCCCGTTCGGCGGGCGTCAGGGCCCATCGGTCGAACTGGCGGTCGATCGCCGCCCCCAGTCCCTGCAGCACGGCCTGGGCTTCGTGGTTCCAGCGCCGGGCGTCTTCGCTCCACCGGCGGACCTCGGCCCGTGCTTCAGCGAGCTCGGCATCGAGCCGGTCCGATCGTCGCTGCGCCGCGGTCATCTGCCGCCAGTGGAAGGCGATGCCCCCGAGGGCGGACACGAAGATGACGAGCTCGAACGACTCGAGCGCCAGCGGCACGCCGCGGCGGACCTCGATGACGACGTCGGTCGCCATGAGCAGCGCGATCAGGCCGAAGAGCGCCAGCGAAATGGTGCGTCCCGCCGCCTGCGACCGCGTGGACAGCGCGTCGCCGTCGACGAGGGTCGGGGACATTGGAGTGATTGTAGTCCGGCTGACGCAAAGCCCGATCGCGAGGCCCGCCGCAACGGATCGCGCCGTGCCCGATCACCGGCGGGACGACAGGCGGCAGCGAAGCAGCACCCACAAGGCGTCGACGCCGTCGACCCAGCGGATCTTCTTCCCCTGATCGACCTTCCGCGGCGTGTACGAAATGGGTACTTCGTGGATCCGATGGCCGGCGAGGAGGAGCTTCGCCGTCAACTCGGGCTCGAAATCGAATCCGACCGAGCGGAGCCGGATTCCGGCGAAGGCGTCGCGGCGCAGCACCTTGTAGCCGGTCTCCATGTCGGTCAGCCTGGCCAGGAACAGCACGTTGGTGACCGCGGTCAGGAACCAGTTCGCCAGCCGCGCGCGCATCGACAGCCCGGAGCGGGGCCCGAGGAACCGGGAGCCGTACACCACGGCGGCGCGGCCGTCCGCAATGGGCGCCACGAGCGCGGGGTAGTCGCGGGGATCGAGCTCGAGGTCGGCGTCCTGCACGAGGACGACGTCGCCGTCCGCGTACTTGAGGCCGACGCGAATGGCGGCGCCCTTGCCCAGATTGATCGGGTTCTCGCGCACCTGGACCCGCGCGTCGCCACGCCAGGCACTGCACTCGATCGCACGCCGGGTCCCGTCGTTCGACCCGTCGTCCACGATGACGATCTCCTTGTCGAACCCGGGGACATCGACGGCGAGGACGCGCGAGACGATTTCTTCGATCGTGCCCTCCTCGTTGTAGACCGGCACAATCACCGACAGCTTCATGGAATGGCGCGCATTATATTCTGTCCCCTTTTCAGGCGGAGCTCGACGCCGCGCCCGTGGTTGAATGGGCGGTGCCCGATTTGGCCGGATGGCAATGGACCCTGGGAATCGTCAGTGCCGTGCTCATCGGCATTTCGAAGACCGGGCTGCCGGGCGTGGCGACGCTCACCGTTTCGCTGATGGTGCTGACCGTTGGCGACGCGCGGCAGTCGGCTGCGTGGGCTGCGCCGATTCTGATTACGGCGGATGTGTTCGCGGTGGCCTACTGGCGCCGGCACGCCGAGGCGCGCGCCCTCTTCTCCCTGGTGCCCTGGGTCGCCGCCGGCATGCTGGCCGGGGGGTTCGCCCTGAGTCTCGACGAGCACCTCCTCCGGCGCGTCGTGGCGGCGATTGTGCTGATCATGCTCGCGATCGCGCTGTGGCGCCGACGGCGCGCGACGACCGACGTGCCCGGCCGGCCCTGGTTCTACGGCGTGAGCACGGGGTTCGCCACGACCGTCGCGAACGCGTCAGGCCCCATCATGGGCCTGTACCTGCTGACGAAGCGTCTGTCCAAGGAGCAGTTCGTCGCCACCGGTGCGTGGTTCTTCTTCGTCGTCAACGTGACGAAGCTGCCGATCTACGCCTGGCACCGGCTGTTCAGCCGGTCGTCGATCGTGTTCGACGCGCTGATGGTTCCGGCGGTCGTCTGTGGCGCGTGCCTCGGACCCTGGCTGGTCCGCCGCATTCCGCAGCGTTCCTTCGAGCTGCTCATCATTGTCCTGTCGGCGCTCTCGCTGCTCTTTCTGTTCAGGTGAGGCGGGGCGTGGCGGCGGCCGGGACGACGTTGCATCGCCACCGGTTGCGGCCTTCGTTCTTCGCGAGGTACAGGGCCGCGTCGGCGCGCCGCAGGATCTCCTCGAGCGACCCGTCGGACGGCGCCGCCTCGGCGAGGCCGATGCTGCAGGAGCACGTCATCGGCGGACCCTCCGACTCCATCTCGATGTGGCGGCACGTCTCGACGATCCGTCGCGCAACCTCCTGCGCCGCCCATACGCCGGTCTCCGGCAGGAGCATGCCGAATTCCTCGCCGCCCAGCCGTCCGACGACATCCGAGGCACGGCTCTCCGCCCGCAGGACGTCGGCGAATTTCATCAGGACTCGATCGCCGGCCTCGTGCCCGAACGTGTCGTTCACGCGCTTGAAGAAGTCGAGGTCGGCCACCAGGAGCGCGAGCGGTCGGTGATAGCGCTGGTGGCGGGCGAACTCGGTCGATCCGAACTCGAACCACCGCAGCCGCGAGGAGACGCCCGTCAGCGTATCGGTGCTCACCACGCGCGCGAGCTCGTCGCGAGCGGCCTGCAGTTCGCCGATGCGCCGGGACAGATGTTCCTGCAGCCCGAGCACGCGAAGGCCGACGTGCACGCGGGCGCGCAGCTCGTCGAGATCGAACGGTTTGACGATGTAGTCGTCGGCGCCGGCGTCGAGACCGGCCACCATGTCCACACGGCTGTCGCGGCCGGTGAGCAGGATCACATACATATGGGCGAGCGCCGGGTCGCGGCGGATGCGGCGGCACAGGTCGGGGCCGTCGATGCCGGGCATCATCCAGTCGATCACGGCGAGCGCCGGACGGGCGGCCGCGCGAATGTGCTCCCACGCGGCGTTGCCGTCGTGCGCGATGTCGGCGTCCATGCCGAACCGCTGCAGCGTCTTGGCCAGAATCGCGGTCGTCCCGCGGTCGTCGTCTGCGATCAGGGCGCGCACGGCGCGATCTCCATTTCACCCGCCGGATGGGTCCGGCGAAGCGCCTCCATCACGAGCGACGCTTCCGAGAACACCAGGCGCCATCCCGCGTCGACCGCCTCGACACGCGCTTCCTTCGCGATGCGCTCGAGCGTGGCGGCGGCGTTCACCAGCGCGGCCGCCCCGAGATTGCCCGCCGCACCCTTCAGCGTGTGCGCGGCTCGGACGAGCGGATCCAGCGCCCGATCGGCGACCGCCGCCTTGATTGCGGCGAGATGGACGGGACAGTCGTCGAGGAAGAGGCGGACGACGTCGTCGAGCAGTTGCTCGTCGCCGCCGAGGCGCGCCAGCATCCGCGCCCGGTCGAAGGGCTCGGGCGCGGGCCGGGTGGCGGCGTGCGCGTGGTCGCCGCGCGAGTGCTCTTCGACCACGGCAATCAGGCGATGGCGGTCGATCGGCTTGGCGAGATAGCCGTCCATGCCCGCCGCGAGACAGCGCTCGCGGTCGCCGGCCATGGCGTGCGCCGTCATGGCGACGACCCGTACGTGCCCCCCCTGCTGGCGCTCCCGTTCGCGGATGGCCTGCGTCGCCTCGATCCCGCCCATGTCCGGCATCTGGACGTCCATCAGCACCAGATCGAACACCTCCCGCTCCACGGCGGCGACAGCCGCCCGGCCCGATCCGACGACGGTCACATGGTGTCCGCGGTTGGTCAGCAGCCCGGCGGCGACCTGCTGGTTCACGGGGTTGTCTTCAGCCAGCAGCACCCGCGCCTTGCGGCCCTCGAGCGGCGACATCGGGGCGGCCGTCGCGGTGGCGCAGACCGACATCTGGCGGCCCAGCACCTTGACGATCGCGTCGAACAGGTCGGCGGCCTTGAGCGGTTTCGTGAGGGACGCCGAGAATCGCCAGCTCCCGGCACCGCGGCTGGTTCGCGTAGGGGCCCGACGAGGTCAGCATCATGATGATGACGCCGGCCAGCTCGGGCCGCGCCTGGATTTCCTGCGCGACCTCGAAGCCGTCGAGGTCTGGCATGTTGGCGTCGAGGAGCACGAGACGAAACGGGCGGTCTCCCGCCGCCTCGCGCGACAGCGCCTCGAGGGCCGCACGGCCGCTGTCGGCGGCGGTGGGAAGCAGGCGCCACCGCGTCAGCTGCTCGCACAGAATCCGGCGGTTCACGTGATTGTCGTCGACAATCAGCACGCGGACGTCGGCGAGCCGCTCGGGATCGAGCTGCTGCGGCGAGGCCGCCGCGGTGTCGAAGGCGGCGGTGAAATGGAACGTGCTGCCGACCGCTGGCTCGCTCTCCACCCAGATCCGGCCGCCCATCATCTGGACCAGCGCCGCCGAGATGCTCAGCCCGAGCCCGGTGCCGCCGAAGCGTCGGGTCGTCGATCCGTCGGCCTGACTGAACGCCTGGAAGATCGATTCGTGTTTGTCAAGGTCGATGCCGATGCCGGTGTCGCTCACGCGGAAATGGAGCAGGCTGGATCCCTCGCGCCGCTCGTCTTCGCGGATTTCGATGAGCACGTGTCCCTGCCCGGTGAACTTCACGGCATTGCCGACCAGATTCGAGAGCACCTGCTGCAGCCGGACAGGATCGCCGATGACCGCCGCCGGCAGATCGGCCGCCACGTCCGCGATGAGCTCCACGCCCTTCTGGTGCGCCGCGATCGCGAGCGGCTTGAGCAGCTGAGCGACGAGATCGCCGACGGAGAAGGGGACCGACTCCAGCTCGAGCTTGCGGGATTCGATCTTCGAGAAGTCCAGAATGTCGTTCAGGATGGTGAGCAGCGATTCGGCCGACGCCCGCACCGTTGTCAGGTATTCCCGCTGGTCGGGGGCGAGCGGCGTGTCCAGCGCGAGCTCCGTCATGCCGATGATGCCGTTCATCGGCGTGCGAATCTCGTGGCTCATGTTCGCGAGGAACTCGCTCTTGGCCCGGCTCGCCTCCATCGCCTGATCCCGCGCGGCGGTCAGCTTGGCATTGGTGGCTTGCAGCTCCGCCGTGCGCGCGATCACGGTGCGTTCGAGATCTCCCTGCTGCGGCCGCAGCTGCTGATCGCGTCGGTCGATCTCCCTCAGCATCGCGTTGAACTGGTCGGCGAGGCGGCCGACCTCGTCGTCGCTCTCCTTCGTCGCTCGCACCTCGTACCGGTGTCCTTCGGCCATGACGATGCCCGTCAGCTTCCACCTGAGCGACAACTGTCGAAACCAGCGCCAGACCAGCTTCATCATGCTTTCAGGGACTGTACGTACGTGGTCCACATCCACGCTCATATGGACGACTTATCGGACGAGGTTGCGTGCTGAAGTAGGCGCCGGAGCAGCCGTGCCGATCAGTGAAAATCCTGCGTGACGGTCACTTCGCCGTTGTTGACGGATATCCCGCACGCCACGTCGGAATACCCGCCGATCATGTTCTCGTAGTGCGATCCGCCGGGTCCCTCCGTCCACTCCTGCCACAGCCCCTGCTGAATGACCCTGTGAACGGAACTCCACTCGTCGAGGGTCCACCACGGAATCTCGTTTTCCGCGCGCGCGGTGCCGCCGCCGCCATTGGTCTCGAGGAAATAGTGGTGCACTTCGTGCATTTCGCCGTCAACGCGCGCCGCATTGTTCGAGAAGCCCTCGATTGTCGGCGACACGGTCAGTGGGTCCAGCGTCATCGTCCCGCGGTACCGGTTGATCTCGTTCACGCAGAAGGTCTGCTCGGTCGGCAGATCGGCCGGTTGGCTTTCCGCCGCCGCCGGGTTCGGTTTCTGGCACGCAGCCAGGGCGCCGGCCATCGCCATCGACAGCATGCCCAGGCCCGCGCGTCGGGGCCAATTTGCCAGCGTCATGACGTCCCGCTCAGCAAAGGGAGGGCCGTCGCAGCCACCTCCGGCCTAACTGACGGCGGCTGAACCAGATCAACGGACGTGGCCGCGGCCGCGGTCGCCTTTCCGCGTGTCCCGGATCGGGACGCAGGGATTCGAATCTGTAAGAGCCGCTCACCGGTACGCGGCCGCCTGAATTCCGTACAGCTCGGCGTAGTGGCCCCGCCGGGCCATGAGGTCGTCGTGGGTGCCCAGTTCGACGACCCGGGCGCCGTCGAGGACGACGATGAAGTCGGCCATGCGGACGGTGGAGAAGCGATGCGACACGAGAATGGTGATGCGGCCGTTCGAAGCCGGATGTCCGGCGACGGCCGGGTCGCGCGGGTCGCGGCGCGCCGCCGCAGCGTATCGCTCGAACAGGCCGTGTTCGGTTTCGGCGTCGAGCGCGGCCGTCGGCTCGTCGAGCGCGAGGACGAGCGGCTGATTCCGCATGAAGCCGCGAGCCAGCGCGAGCTTCTGCCACTGGCCGAACGACACGTCCACACCGTCCGGCCACGTCGGTCCGAGCTGCGTGTCGAGGCCCGCGCGTAACCGCACCACCACATCATCGGCTCCGGCCCGCCCGATGGCGGTGACCACGGCGGGTTCGTCGTCGAGGCGGGGGACGTCGCCGAGGCCGACCGTGCGGCGCGCGCGGAACTCGAATCGAAAGAAATCCTGGAACGCCCCGGCGAGCCGGTCGCGCCACTCGTCGGCTCGAATCCGTCGCAGGTCGGTGCCGTCCACCAGAATGCGACCGGCCGTCGGCTCGTACAGCTTCGCGAGCAGCTTCACCAGCGTCGTCTTGCCCGCGCCGTTTTCGCCGACAAGGGCGACGACCGATCCGGCAGGCAGATCGACGCTCACGTCGTTCAGCACCAGACGGTCGGTGCCGGGATAGGCGAACGTGACATGCTCGAAGCGGATGCCGGTGGTCAGCCAATCCGGGGCCGGCCAATCGGCCTTCGAGACGATGGCCGACGCGTAGTCCTCGAGCCAGGCGAGCCGCCGGGCGCCGTCCATCCAGATGCCGCGGAGGAAGCCGATTTCGCCGACGGTGGCGCCGATGTAGGCCGACAGCCTGGAGCCGGCGGCGAGCACGAGCAGCACGTCGCCAGCCGGCAATCCGAGGGTCGACGAGACGAACACAATCGCGCCGACGTAGGCGGCGCCGAACATCGCCCACGCGGCCGTGTGCCACGCGGCCGAGCTCCATCGGGCGGCGGCGACCGGCTCGTACCAGCGCTCCCACGTCGCGCGGCGGTCGGCCGCGAGCCGCCGCCCGATGCGCGTGACGCGGATCTCCTTGCCCGGCGTCGCGGTCGTGGCGATGGCGAACAGATGACGGGCCAGGCGGTGCGCCGACGCGCCCGCTTCCCATGCCGTCCGCTCCACCACCGGTCGCCAGGTCGACGTGAACACCGTGGGCAGCGCGAACACCGCGAGCAGCGCGAGCGCCGGATGGATGGACATCAGGAGGCCGACGGTGACGGCGACGCGCAGGATCCACCCGCATGTCGTGAACAGCGACATGTACATGTGATCGAGCACGAACACCTGGTTGCGCAGCATGGCGAGGCGATCGAGGAACTCGGGACGTTCCTGGTGCGCAATCGTGACGATCGACGCCTGAAGGCGGGCCACGTGGGATTCGAGCGCAATCGTCACCTTGTCGCGGAACCGGCGCTGAACGCGCGTGCTGACGGTTCGCAGGACCCACGTGGCAGTGGCCGACGCGCCGAGCGCGATCACGGCAATCCGGACGAGCACCGCGTCCTGCTGCAGCACTCCTTCGCCGAGCAGCTTGAACCAGAGCGCGAGCAGCGCGTCGGGCACGGCGGCGGCGAGGGCGAGGACGAATGCCGCGGCCAGCAGCCCGGGCTCGTGTCGATACCCGAGCCTGCACAGACGCCACATCGACGACACGCTGGACGGCAGCGGATCGATGGACGGCGTGACCGCCGGGCCGGCGGTCGCCACCTCAGCCGAGGACGTCATACGCCGCCCCCTCCTCGTCCGCGTCGGTGTTGAACCGTTGCGCCTGCAGATCGAACATCGTCCGGTATCGACCCTGCCTGGCCATCAGCTCGTCGTGCGTCCCGAGCTCCACGACGCGGCCGTGCTCGAGGACGCAGATGCGGTCGGCGTGGCGCACGGTCGAGAAGCGGTGTGAAATCAGGATGGTCGTGCAGGGCCGGGTCGCGATCAGGAGGCGGTCGAAGATCTCCGCCTCGCCGCGCACGTCGAGCTGGGCCGTCGGTTCGTCCAGCAGCACGACGCCGGCTCCGAGCTGCACCGCGCACAAGGCGCGCGCCAGTGCGATTCGCTGCCACTGACCGCCGGAGAGATCGGTGCCGCCGGCGTAGCCGCGGGCCAGTGGGGTGTCGAGGTCGGCGATGCCGGCCGCACCGGCCGACGTGAGCGCCGCCCGGATGACTGGCTCCGGCGCGCCGCCTGGTGCCACGTTGTCGCGCAGCGGCAGCTCGAAGCGGACGAAATCCTGGAAGACGGCGGTCAGCCGCGCCCGCCAGCCCTCGACGTCGAATTCGCGAAGATCTACGCCGTCGATCTCGATGGCGCCGCTCTGGGGGTCGTACAAGCGGCACAAGAGCTTCGCGAGCGTCGTCTTGCCCGCGCCGTTCTGGCCCACGATGGCGAGCGACGAGCCGGCGGGAATCGTCAGGTCGAAGCCGTCGAGCACGGGAGGCCCGCCCGGATACCCGAAGGTGAGGTCGCGAAACCGGATGTCGCGCGCGGGCCGTTCGGAGGGATCGCGGCTGCCCGGGGACAGCGCGCCCGCCGGCGCCATCGCCGCCTCCAGACGCAGGACCGCCGCGACCGGCGCGGCGGCGCCGTCGAGCGCCCAGTTGAGCCCGCCGAACGCGATGAGCGCCGTGCCGACTGCGCATTGCGCGTAGACGACGATTTCGCCCAGCGTGAGACGTCCGTCCAGGACCGCGCTCCCCAGCCCCCAGAACACGGCGAGGTTGGCGCTCGTGACGATCAGCACGCTCCACAGCACCGGCCGCTCGCGCAGACGGGTCGCTTCGTACTGCAGGCGGTGGAGACGCGTGCGCTCGGCGACGAAGCGATCGACCGTCCAGCCGACCAGGCCGAACAGCCGCAGTTCCTTGCTCGCGGGCGGATCGACGGCGAGCCGGTAGGCGTACTCGGCGTCGCGCTGGGCGCTGCGCACCGTCTCGGTGTTCCGGTCGCGCCAGACGCCGCTCTCCCGCAGGAGCCAGTGCGTCGACAGCCACGCGCCGCCGAGCAGGATCGGCGCCCACCACGTGAACCCGCTCAGCACGACGGCGGAGGCGACCCCGGCCATCATCTCGACGAGCCCGCCGGCGATGAAGTCCATGGAAAACGAAAGCGGCGGCCCGGTCATGCCGAGGTCGAAATCGCGCGCCACGGTGAGATCGCCCGCCAGCCGCGCGTCTTCGAGGTGACCGATCCCGGGTGGCGCAATACAGGCCGCCGTCAGCCGGTCGTAGAGCCATGCCGCGGTGCGGTCGCCGAGGTTCGCTCCGACGGCCTGGTGCACGGGACCCGTGACCTGGAGGAGGATGAACACGACGGCGGTCACCGACAATGGCCCGGCGAGCGGCGCGCCCCGCTGCACCGCGGCGACGAGCACGCCCATGGCGACCGCGAAGACCACGGGCAGCACGCCACGGAGCAGCAGGATGACCCACCAGAGGACCGCGAGCGACCGATCGGCCCGCGGCAGCACGCCGAAAAACGTCCACTCCTGGCGAGCCCGGAGTCGCGCGAGCATATGGGGCGCTATTATGACCGCCCCGGAGCCAGGATTCGGCGGCATCCCGCTTCAGCCGGAGCGGGAACTGCGGTAGTCTCCGGTTGCGCGGAACGCGAGGTCAGCCGATGTTTCTCCAATTGCTGCTCGCCCTCATGGCGATCCGTGCCGTGGCGGCGCCGGATCTGGCGCCGACCGGCACGCTGCGGGCGGCGTTTCTTGCGACCAACCCGGTGCAGGGCCGGATCGATCCGCGAACCGGCGCCGTCACGGGCCCCGTCGCGGATCTGGTGCGGGAGATCGCGCGACGGCTCCAGGTGCCGTTCGCGATCGTGGCGGTGCCGGACGCGGCCGCCGTGATCGAGAGCGTGAAGACGCAGAGGGCCGACATCGGGTTTCTGGCCTACGAAACGGCGCGCGCCGCGCAGGTGGATTTTTCCGATCCGTACGCGTCGATGGCGAGCGCGTATGCCGTCAGGTCCGATTCGCCGATCGAACGCTCGGCGGATGTCGACCGCGCCGGCATCCAGGTCGGCGCGGTCAAGGGACAGAGTCAGCAGATCTACGCGAGCCGCGAGCTCAAACAGGCGCGGGTGGTGGTGATGACCGAGATGCCGCCGAACGACGTCCTGGCGCGCATGCTCCTGGACGGCCGGCTCACCGCCTTTGCCGCGAACCGCCAGCGCATGGAGGAGCTCGCACGCGGCGCACCGGGCGTGCGCGTGCTCCCCGACAATTTCATGATCGTCGGCCAGGCCGTTGTCGTCGAGAAAGGGCACCCGGCGCGAATCGAGGCGTTGAACCGCGTGCTGGGCGAGCTGCGAGCCTCCGGGTTCGTGAAGGCGTCGCTCGATCGGGCAAACCTCGCGGGCGTTGAAGTCGCGTCCAGATGACCCTGCCTGCTATTTGCCGACCATGTGGGCCGTGGATCGCTCGTTCTCCCCGCAGATGAATTCGATCATCTCGTTGTCCACGACGAGCTTCTGATTCACCCTCACGGTGAACGGTTCGGTGTACGCCTTCGGATCGTCGATCGTGACGTCGATGCGCAGCGTCCCGACGTTCAGTCGCTCGAACCTCTCGGTCAGCTTCGCGGCGTCGGTCAGCGGGCTGCCCCAGATGTCGAGCCATCCGCCGTCCCTGAATCCCGTTGTCTCGACGACGAGCGTGTCGCCCTCCCACTTGCCGACCGAGTAGCCGTACCACCACGGCTGCGGATCGTTGGTCGGGAGCGGGCGGCCGTCGGTGAAGATCTGCCGAATGCCGGCGTTGCCTTCGTACAGGATGACGAGCAGGTCGGGCGTCTGAATCATTTTTCGCGGCTGCGGGTGCTCGTGAAACTGCATGAGCCCCATCGGCAGGCAATGCGCGTCCGGGTTGTCCTTGCTGTTCTGTTCCTTCCGCTGCTTCAGCACCTCGGCCGCCCACGGCCGCAGCGGCAGGCCATCCTTGAACCCCTGGCCGATGTTCATGAAGCTGGAGGGAGGCGGATCGCCGGGCGGCGACGCCAGCGGCGGCGAAATCCTGCCGTTGTAGAACCAGACGTTCTCCCAGATGCCGGTCAGATCGGGCTTGCCCTCGCGCGTGCGCGGGGCGGGCGCATCGAAGTCGGGCTTGCCATCGGAGGTTCGGGGCACGCCGCGCGTCGCAAACGACGGCCACTGCGCATGGAGCGTCATCGCGCCCGAGAGCGCCAGCAGGGCGAGTACCGACGCCGCATGTCGGAATCGGACGGACTCTCTCATGCGCGAATCTTAGCCGAAAGCGTTCCGTCCCCGGCTCTTCGAGCGCGGACGGTCCCGACGGCCCGTCCCCGGCGTCAGACGCTCGGAGCGAAGATCGCGTGCGCTTCCGCGAACTCCACGTGCGGCTGTCCCACGATCCCGGCGCGAGCGACGCCGGGCGTCAACCGGGCGTTGACGAACGTCTCGAAGTGCTGACGCGACTCCCAGAGGTCGATCACCCGGAGTCCGTCGCCGTCGAACCAGGCGACGTGAAACTTCGCGCCTGCCGGTATCTGCCCTTCCCAGTTGACATCCTTGCGTACCTGATCGTATTGCGCACGGGTGACACCGGGCCACTGCATGATCATCACGGTTGCCATGCGATCCTCCTGCTGCGCGCCAATCAGGTGAGGAGTGTATCCGGCACACGGCATTAGCTGGTAGCCGAAAACTTGGCGTAGACTTTGGCAATCTTCATGGCGGGGCCGTCGTCGCGAATTCTCGCTGATCCTTCAGGCTGATGACCGATGGCCGAGCTTCCTGAAGAACTGCTCGCGGCGGCTCTCGGTTTCGCGGCCGCGCGGCTCGACGCGCTCGACGCGCTCGCCTCGTCCGATGCGCTCGCCGACGCTTTCGGGATTCCCCGTGCCGCCGCGGCCTCTGCCGCCGTCACCGCTCGCCTCACCGACGCCCGAAGCGAAATCGGTCGCGCGCAGTCGTCCCTGGGAGTGCCCGACGCTGCCGGCGCCGCGACGCATCTCTCCGCGGCCTTGAACGATGCCGATGCGGCCCTCGCCGCCGTCGCGTGGCCGGGCGCGAACCCGGGACTCTCCGCCCTGGTGAACCTGATACGAAGCCAGGCAGTGACGTCGACCGGCCTGGTGCATCAGATCGGGCTGAACGCATTGCCCGGGACTCCTGCCGGCATCGCGGTAGAGGACGGGGCGCTCGTCTATCGGCTCGAGCGCAATACGTCCGTTACGCTGTCGGCCGGCGTCGCGCAACTGACGCTGCCCTCCACGATCTTGACGGCTCGCCTGCGGCTGACGAATGCTGCACTGCCGCTGCTGAGCGTCACGCTCGAGATCGACCAGGCAGGCGCGACCGTCGTGGACGACGTGGTGCGGGCGCTTCTCGGGGGCGGCGGCTCGGTCGAGGCCACGCTCGTCGTCGGCGTGGACACCGACCACGGCCTCACGGTGGGCGGCGGCGCTTCGACGCGCGTGACGCTTCCGGCGTCGGCTAAAGCAGGCGCGTTGGACGTCCGCGAGCTCTCGCTCGAGGTTCCCGAGACACCCCCGGGGGCGATTGACGTCGGGGCCACCGTCAGCGCGCGGCTCGGTCCGATGACGATCCTCGTCACCGGTGCCGGCGTCCGACTGACGATCGACGCGGGCGCAGTCGCAAGCGGTCCGTCGCCGATGGCCATCAGCGTCAAGCCGCCCGACGGCATGGCCCTGTCGCTCTCGACGGCCCTTCTGACCGGCGGCGGATTCCTGGAGCAGCAGGGCAGTACCTTCGGCGGCGCGCTCGACCTCACACTCGGTCCGGTCGAGGTCAAGGCAGTCGGTCTCCTGACGATCGGCGGTGACACCGGCTTCGCGCTCGTCATCGTGATGTCGGTGGAGTTCCTGCCGGCGATCGACCTCTCGTTCGGGTTCACGTTGAACGCGGTCGGCGGTCTGGTCGGCATCCAGCACGCCCTCGCCGTCGACGCGCTCGGCGACGCGTTTCTCTCGCACGCCCTCGACTACCTGCTGTTTCCGGCCGATCCGGTCGCGGCGGCTCCCGCCATCCTGAACACGCTGCAGACCGTGTTCCCGCTCCAGAAGAATGGATTCGTGATCGGGCCGATGGTGAAGATCGGCTGGGGACGGCCGGTCAGCTTCGCGACGGCGACTCTGGGCGTCGTGCTGTCGCTGCCCGATCCGACCGTCGTCATTCTCGGCCAGCTGCGCATCGCCGTGCCGGCGCCCGAATTGCCGATCGTCAGCCTGAAGGCGGACGTGCTCGGCGAATTTTCGAGCGACATGGTGCTGGTCCTGGTCTCGCTGGTCGATTCGTTGATTGCCGGCTATGCCGTCAGCGGCGATTTCGGCGTTCTCCTCCGGTTCGGCAGCTCGCCCGAGGTCGCCTTCTCCGCCGGCGGTTTCCACCCGCGCTTCCAGCCACCGTCCGAGCTGGCCAGGTTGCGGCGTGTCACGGTGGACATGTCGCCTCCCTCGGTGCTGACGATGCGCGCGGAGGCGTACCTGGCCTTGACGACCAACACGTTCCAGCTCGGCACCCACATCGAGCTCGGAGCCGACCTCGGGCCGATCGGCGTGCACGGGTTCGTGGACTTCGACGCCCTGGTGCATTTTCAGCCGCGGTTCACGTTCGACGTGGATCTCGGGGCCGGCGTCGCCGTCGAGTTCGCCGGCGACACGATCGCCGGCGTCACGCTCCATTTGCATCTGGAGGGTCCGGCGCCCTGGCTGGCGCACGGCACCGGCACCTTCACCTTCATCATCGACAAGGACTTCGAGGTTGGACCGCTGCAATGGGGCGACGCCACCAATCCGCCGCCCGCGCCCGTCCACCCGCGCGATCTGGTGGCGGCGGCTCTCGGCGATCCGGCCGCCTGGCAGACGGCGCTGCCGTCCAACAGCGATCATCTGGCCCACCTCCGGGCGGATCCCGCTTCACCGCCGTTGCTCGTACATCCGCTCGGCCTTTTCGAAGTGCGCCAGCACGTCGTGCCGCTCGAAACGGTCATCGCCCGTGTGGGCGCGAGCCCCGCGCCCGACGACGAGACCTATGTCCACCTCGGCCTGCCCCAGGTGAATCGGGTCGATGTGGGGGCCGTCTCCGAGGTGACCGATCTCTTCTCCGCCGGACAATTTCTCGATCTGACCGACGACCAACGGCTGTCGCATCCGTCATTCGAACAGATGCAGGCAGGCGTCCGGATCGACCCTGCGGCCGACGCCGGTTTCGACCTCGCCCGGGCGCGCCAGAGCGATCTGGCGTATGAAACGTTTGTCCCCGACGACGCCGGACTTGCCGGAAGACGCCTCCGCGAGGCGGCGGTGAAGTTCCTGGGACGGGCGCAGGGCATCACGCTGGCGGCCGGTGCGGCCGGCCGGACACCTCTGCGTGCGAAGGCGCGATACGACCTGCCGCCGGCGCCCATCACGCTGGCGGATCCCGCCCGGGCAGTGATTCGCGGCAAGAGCGATCTCGCGGTCAACGCCGCCGCGTCCGCGGCGGCGCTCACCTACACTCACGCGGCGACGGCGCTGGCCGACGCGGTGGCCGCGCACCCCGATCTCGGCGGCCTGTTGCAGCTGGTTCGCGTGGGAGTGGCGGCGTGAGCCGGGGGTCGATCCGCGACCTGTCGCAGTTTGTCGAGACCGACGCGTTCGTCAGGTTCTCGAAGCCGCTCGCGCCCGAGCAACTGGTTCTCGCGAGCTACACGTTCCTGCCGTACGTGCGGTCGGGAATCGCCGCGACTCTCACCGTTCCGTTCAGCTTCGCGGCGCCCGTGCGGGCGACGGTCGACGTCACCGTGCCGGTCGTCGCGGACAACGGGACAGTCGTCGCCGGTCCGGTGGCGGTGACCGTGAGGGGTCCGGGCGACGTCACCGGCATCGACGCCGCGCAGGTGATTCGCACCTGGCCGCTCGACGGACACGCCAACGTGGAGACCGAGGATCTCGTCCAGGTCGAGTTCGACCGGCCGGACTTTCCGTGGATGTTCACGCCGACGGCGCCTGACGGACAAGGACGGCTGGTGCCGTGGGTCACGCTGATCGTCGCGGCGCGCGGCTCGTACGCGATCGAGCATCCGCCGGGCGGCGCTCCGCTGATTACCGTCACTCGCGACCAGCTCCAGCCGCTCGACGACGCGTGGGCCTGGGCGCACGCGCAAGCGATGGGCGCGACCAATCCGGCCGATCCCAACTCGCGCGCATCGGTCGCCGCGCGGCTGTCGGACGTGAATCCGACGGTCAACCTCGCGCGGCTCGTCTGTCCGCGTCATCTCGATCCCGACACCGAATACATCGCCTGCATCGTGCCGACCTTTCAGGCGGGCGTCGAGGCGGCGATTGCCGGCCGCGTGGAGACGACGAGGCTTGCACCGGCGTGGACCGCCGGCGGGCAGGCGGGTGCGCCGCTCGTCCTGCCGGTGTACTACTCGTTCACCTTTGCGACCGGTGCGGCCGGGGACTTCGAGTCGCTCGCCCGGCAACTGCAATCGATTCCGGCGCCGCCCAATATCGGCCGTCGGCGCGTCGACACGTCGAATCCGGGCAATGGCATCGACCCGGTTCCCGAGGGCCAGTCAGGGCGCGAGCAGATTGTCGAAGGGCCGGTGGTCTCGCCCGCGGATCCGGCGGAGCAGGACGGCTGGCCGCTGCCGGCCGATCAGGAATGGCCGGCCGCGACGACCGAGGCGCTGCGCGAGCAATTGAACGCGGCCGACCTCGACATGCTCGCACCAGAGGCGGACGCGCCGGCCGAGCCGACGGTGGCGCCGCCGCTCTACGGTGGAGCGGCCATCGCCAGGACGCGCGTCGAGGACGGGTCACCACGATGGTTTCACGACCTGAACCTGGAGCCGAAGCACCGGATCGTGGCGGGACTCGGGTCCTCGCGTCATCCAGATGGATCAGGAAGCGTTGATGGCGTCGGCGTGGAACCAGGTGACCGGCGTGGAAGCGGCGAACCGGGCGCTGCGCCTGGCGCAGTTCGCGCGCTACGTCAGCGCGTCGCTTCATCGGCGGCACCTGGCAGTGTTGGGCGCAGGCGCGCAACTGGCCGTGACCGAGCGGGTCCACGCCCGCCTGCTCGATGGCGTGAACACGACAGTCTACGCGCGTATCGAGCGGAGCTCGCTGCCTCGAACCGTCGCGTCCGCCGCGTTTCGCCGGCTGACGCGGGCGCGCGGACCGGTCGCGCGCTTCGCGGCGCCGGCAGTCGTCGATCGCGCGGCGGCGGTGAACCTGCTGATCGCCGCCGATGCCGGCCTGACCCGCGACTGGGTGCGCACCTACGTCAATCCCGACGGCGTGACGTCCATCTCCCCGATCGCGCGCGCGATGGTCACCGACGCGGTCGCGATCGCCGTCTTCGGGGCGGGCGTATCGAAAGACGGAGCGCTGGCGGCACACGACGCCGACCTCTCGACGCGCACCGCCTTTCCCGACGCCCTGACTCCGGAGGCGATCCGGGCCCTGGCGCTACCGAGCGAGGGATTCCTCGGGTCGTCGTTCGCCGCCGACATCCTGAACATGCTCCTTGCTTCCATGCCTTCGACCGAGGAGATCGCGGCCGGCCGCGCGGCCGCGATCCTCGCCGCGGGCCACGCGTTGCTCCTCGGCCAGGTCGTGGCGGCGTCGGGTGGGCGCATCGAAGGCTGGACCATTGACAAAGCGCAAGCGGTTCGCCTCGGGCTGGCGCACCAGGACATCGGGGCCGACCAGACGGGCGGCACGACGACGGATGCCACCACGAGCGGCGCCACCACGATCGACAGCACTACGATCGACACCACGACCCCCACCACGACGAGCGGCGGCAGCCTGCCGGCGCCCGGCGAAGTGCCGCCGCCGGCGCTCGGCGTGATGAAGCCGGGCAGGCCGCTCGCCATGGTCACCAGCTCCGCTCTGGCGACGTTCGCCACGACGTTGGTGGCGGCGGCAGCCCGTTATCAGATTCAGCCCGCCGAGTTGTCGCTCGAGCAGGACGCCGGTGCCATGCTGGCCCGGCTCGTTCGGGCGGCTCCGTCCGTATCCGGCGCGTCCATTGCCAGCGCGATGCTGGCGCTGTCCGATCGGCTCGTCCGCGCCGAAGGTCCGACCGACATCGCGCGCGACAGAGTGCACGTGCCGGCGCTCGCGCTTGTCGCGAAGCTCGATCCTGCCGTCACCGTCACGGCGCGCATCAGGGGACGCCTCGGCGCGCTGCCCGCCTGGCTCCGGCCGGACTGGTTCGACAACCTGCGCGTCGATCCCGTCATGGTCGGGCCGACCTTCCCGTTCCCCATGTGTCAGGCGCTCTACCGCTACGACCAGCAATGGATGATTCCGGGCGTCGCCGAGATCGCACGGACGGAGATGCTGACGCTGCTCAGGACGAACAGCGAGTTCGTCGAAGCGTTCCTCATCGGCCTCAATCACGAGATGGGCCGCGAGCTGCTCTGGCGCGGCTATCCGACCGACGCGCGCGGCACGTACTTCAAGTCGTTCTGGACCGGAAGCGACGAGCTGACCGAACCGGTGCATCGTTTCCTCGACGTGCCGCTCGGCCAGCACATACGGCCGACTCTCGACAACCGGATCGTGATGCTCGTTCGCGGCGAGTTGGTGCATCGCTATCCGGGCGTGATCGGGCACGCCGTGCGACAAGCGGCAACGGACGGAGCCACCGGCCTGCCGCTCTTCGAGGCGGGCGACGGCGCGACGGTGCTGTTCCGGGTGCATCTCCCGCCCAATATCCTGCTCGTCGCGTTCGACCTGCAGCCGGACGCCATCAAGAACGAAGACCCGAACACTCCCTGGTGGTTTCTCCTCGCGGAGAATCCGACCGAGCCTCGCTTCGGACTCGACGACGTCGCGGCGGCGGGCGGCGATGCGCGCGACAACCTGACGTGGGGACAGCTGCTCGCGGGACTTCCGCCCGGCCAGCAGCGATTCCTGCGCGCAGCGACGCCGAACCTCGTCGTCGATGGGGTGAGATGGGGAAGCGACGCGGCTGCCGTCGCTCATCTGCTGTTCCAGCTGCCTGCGCGCGCGGCCTTTCTCGGCACGCGCATGCTCACGAGCGTCGGGGTCTAGCCACATGCCGCTCACCCTGCCCGACAATCTCCTGGCTGTACATCAGCAGCTCGCCGACGTCGTCAAGCGGCGCGACGACGCGATTCAGCAGGCGGCGGCAGTGTTGGCGGATGTCGGCGCCCGGCGGGCGGCGGTCGCCACGCGACGAGCAGTCGGCGACGTCCAGGGTGCCGCCGCCGCCGCCGCCGCGCTCGAGGCGGCGACCGGTCAGCGGCAGCAGTTGCTGACCACGGTCGCCGATCTGGGCCGCAGCATCGTGAGCCTCGTCGGACAGGTCGCCGTCGGCAACCTCCAGGCGGAAAGCGACGTGCCGGTTGCGCTCCTTCCCGTGCGGATCGAGACGCGGTCGGCCGCCGGGCGCACCAGGCTTCGCGTGCGCATCTACCCGGACGACATTCACGTGGATCAGCACGATCGCGGTCTGAGCGACGATGAGCGTGCGGCCGGACAGGACTACTGGACGGCGGTCTGGCCGGCGGACAGCGCCGACGCGTTTCCCGGCCTCGTCGCGCGGGTGGGGGCGCGGCGGGCCTCGTGGGTGGCGACCGCGCTGACGCCGGTGAATCTCGCGGCCCGGCCCGGCGACGAGCCGCATTTCCCGCCGACCAGTCCGCGCGGCAATCGTCCGCCCGTCGTCCGCACGATGCCGGATCGGTTTCACGTCGTCGCCGAGCAGGGTGGCATCGTCAGCGAAGCGGTGGGCGCGCCGATCCCCGACGAGCTCGTCGTCGCCATGCCCGCGAGCGACGACTTCTCGCCGATCCCGCTGGACGGCGATCTTCCTGCGGTGGACGAGCGGATGCGGTGGATGGTCGACTACGACGCCGCCGTCGCGGCCGGAATGGCCGTCACGCTGACGCTCGCCCGGCCGGGCCAGCCTGTCGATCGGCTCGTCGTCGTCGGACTGCGGTCCACGGTTGCGCCGGACGCGGCCGGCGTCCTGCTCGAGCAGCTCTTCGTGGCGCACCGCTTCAGCGACGGTGCGGCGTTCGTGCCCCAGGGCACGCCGACCAACAACACCGAATCGGATCGGACCGCGTGGATGCAGTCGGCGGCAGTGCCTCCGCCCGCCCTGACGCCGCCGGCCGTCGACGCCGCTTCGAATGCGGGGGTGCTGGCGGCGGCTCTGGGCATGGCTTCGTCGGCCGTCGGCGACTGGCCGCATGCGGACGGGATCGAGCAGCCGCGCGCCCGCGCCATGAACGTCGCGCTGTGGGCGCCGACGTGGGAAACGATGTTCGAGCGGATCCTGTCGGTCAACCCGCAGGGTCGGCTGCTGTCCGACGCTCAGATCGACGACCTGCGGACGCTCTTCATCGAGCGGGTGCGGGCCCGAGGGCCGGTGCCCGCGCTCCGGCTCGGCAAGCAGCCCTACGGCGTCCTGCCGACGCTCGCGATTGACGCGGCGGCCTTCCGGCCCGCCGACAACGGTACGGTGGACACCCGCGTAGTGCCGTTCCTTCGCGAGCTGCGCGCCGTCTGGGACGAGGGCATCCGGAACGTGCCGACCGTCCGCTCCGGCGACATCGACCTGACGCTGCCGGAAATCCTCGGCACGAGCCCGGTCATGCGGGGGGTTCGCGTCCGCAGCGTCGCGACGCGGAACGCTCCGTATCAGGGGCCGATTCAGGCCGTGCTCGATCCCGAGAACGATCGGGCCCAACAGGACGTCGCGGCCATCGCCTGGCGGCTCGTCCAGGTCGATCCGACGACGGTCAACGACAGCGGACTGCTCGGGAGCGCGACCCGCGCGCTGGCGCTGCCGCTCGCGCACGACACGGATCCGGCATTCATCGGCGCGCTGTTGAACGATCCGGATGCGGCGCCGGCGCCTCAAAGCGTGCTGCAGGCGCTTCTCGGATTGGCTGCCGGGACGGAGCTGGCTCGTCGCGATCGTATTGCCACGCCCGCCGACCTCGACCGTCTGCGCGCGTTGGCCGTCGAGCAGGTGGGCAACGACGCCGACGCTCGACTGCTGAGCGATGCCTTCGCCGAGGTCGAGCAGGGCGCCGCCGCACCGCAGTTCGTCGATCGGGCCGCGAGCCTCGTCCGGACGCGTGTGGGACTCTACGACACCGGGCAGCTGTCGGCGCGCCAGCCGCTCGCCGGCCTATCGCATGGAAGCGCGTTTTCCGCGCTGACCGCCGGCGGGCAGCAGTTGGCCGCCGTTCAGGCCGATCGCGCGGCCCTGCAGCTGGCGGGCTCGTTCTTCGCGGCAGCACGCCGCGAAGCCGAATTTCGCGCGGCGCTCCAGGTGCTGCAGGCCGTGCCCTCGGTCGATGAACGTGCCCTCCTGCTCGGCGAAACCCTCGATCTGGCGTCGCATCGACTCGACGCCTGGATTACGGCCATCGCCACGAACCGGCTCGCGCACCTGCGCCAGCAGCGGGCCGGCGTGGTGCTCGGCGCGTTCGGCTGGGTGGAGAACATCGACCTGACCGATCCGGTCCCGACGCAGATCGCGGGGGTTGCCGGCCCCGTGTTCGCGAGCCCGGATGACGGCGGGTACATCCACGCGCCGGGCCTGAACCACGCGGCGACCGCCGCCGTGCTCCGGAGCGGACGGCTCTCGCATCATCGAGGTGACGCGAACGACACCGCGCTCGACATCGACCTTTCGAGCCGGCGCGTGCGAACGGCGCTCTCGATCATCGACGGCGTGCGCCAGGGGCAGCCTCTCGGCGCGCTGCTCGGCTACCGTCTCGAACGCGCCCTGCACGACCGCTCCGGCAATCTCCTCGAGCTCGATCGGTTCATTTACGTGCTGCGCGGCCTGGCGCCGCTTGCCGCCGGCAAGCTCACCGATCCCGGGGCGGCCCAGGAATCACAGGCCGCTTCGAACGTCGTCGACGGCGTCGCCCTCCGCGAGCTGCCGTGGGCGACGGTCCAGGCCGCCCTGGTGGCCGGGCCCTCCGACAAGACCTACATCGCCAACTGGCTTCCACCGACGGCCGACGAGAGCGCGGCCGTCCAGCAGGCGATCGCCGAGATGGACGAGCTCTACGACGCGCTCGCTGACGTGACGCTCGCCGAGGGCGTCCACCAGCTCGTCGCCGGCAACACGGCGCGGGCGGCTGCGGCGCTGGACGCCATCGGGGGCGGCGAATCGATTCCGCCGGTTCCGCAGATCGTGCAGACGCCGCGTTCGGGCACGAGCCTCACGCATCGCATCGCGATCGTCATCGCCGATCCGCCCGCGCTTGGCGACGGGTGGAACCGGAACGCGCCGCGCGCGATCGCCGAGCCCCGGCTCGAATCGTGGGCCGAAGCTCAGTTTGGCGCCGCGACGGCCATGGCCCTCACGGCGGCCGGTGACGCCGTGGCGGCGCACACGCTCGACGAGCTCGGTCTCTGCGCGCTCGATTTGCTCTACGAGGCCGACGGCGACGACGTGGCATCGACGTCGCTCGGCTGGCGGCTTCGGCGCGCGTTGGCGGACGTGAGCGGCGATCTCGCGACTCGTCTGGAGCCGTTCGCCCCGACCTGGGAGCTGGCGCGTTCGCTGCGGCGCCTGGTGGCCAACGCCCGCGCGGTGCTGCCGGTGCGCCGCGAGGAGGACGGCGTCGTCACCTGGTCGGTCCCCGCGCTGTTGGGCCGCGAGCTGGCCGCGACGTTCGAGCCGCCGGGCGATCCGACATTCAGCCGACGCGCCATCCAGACGCAGGCGGCGCTCGAGGCGGCGGCCCAGCCAATCGATCTCTCGAACGACGTTGCAGTGCGCGCCGCGCTTGACACGCTCGTGACGTTCGGCACGCGTGTACCGCCGCAGGCCGACCTCCTGACCGCCGGCCAGCTCGCGCCGTTCGTCGATCGCCTGATGGTCGATGCGCGCCGGCGCGCCGCCGCCGCCAAGGCGGCCATCGCCGCCGCCGGCGACGATCATCCCGAGCAGCTCGTCGAGGTGTTTCGAACGATGTTCGGCGACGGCTTCCTCGCGCTGCCCTGCATCGCGTCGCCGTCGGCCGACGACGCGCTCGTGGCCGCCCTCGGCCCCGCCGGAGTGCAGCCGGCCGACGGTCGCGAAATCCGTCCGTGGCTCGCGCGCGCGGCGGCCGTGCGGACAGGCACGGGGCGATACGCCGAGACGCTGTTGTACCGAGAGGCGCTCAGAGGCCGTGTGCCGCTGAGGGTGGCGCAGGCGCCGGTCCCGGCGCGCTCGGGCATCTCGACCTGGATTGGCGTCCCGTTCGCACCCGGCGAAGTGCTCCCGCGCGAACCGATGACCGCCATCGTCGTCGAAACGGCGAACGGCCATGCGCTCACTGGACGGGAGCCGCTCGCGGCGTTCATCGTGGACGAGTGGAGCGACGTCGTGCCGCGGCGGATTCTGGGCCGGGATCCGGTGGACGGGAACGACCGGCCCATCAAGACGACGGCCACGACCGGCATCGCGGTCAACGCCAACGGGCCCAACTCGCGGCCGCCGCAGGCGATCCTGCTGGCCATCAGCGCGGACGGGGCGCTCTGGACCAGGGACTCGCTGCTGCACGTCGTCCGCGACGCCATGGACCTGGCCCGCGACCGCGCCGTCACGCTGGAACGGGTGCCATGGGCCGGCCGCATCCTTCCGGCGATCTACTGTCGCGACTGGTCGCTTCAGGGCGAACCGGTGCTCAATTTCAAGTTGCTTGCGACCGAGTACGTCCAGTCGGCGATCTTGAAGTATGTAAAGGACTGACCGCGCGATGCTGCTCAAAGACGTCGTCTCTGCCCAGGCGTTCCCCGAGGTCGAATTCGCGTTGAAGGAGCCGCCGAGCTGGACGCGGCTCGAGCCGCAGTCGGTCACCGGCGATCCGGCTCCGGGCCTCGAGGCGCGCGTCCACGATCCTCTGTGGTTGTTGGTGCGCCAGTGGCAGCTCGGTGAGTTCGCCGGCGAGGACGCCGGACGACCGGTCAGCGTTCACATCGCCTCGACGACGAGTCTCGTTTCGCGCTGGCAGGCTGGTGCATGGGACGATCCGAACCGGCCGCCCGCGCCTTCACACGACTTCGTCGTGCGCGAGGCTCGCGTGGGCGCTGCCGGCGGCGAGGTCGTCACGCGTTCGGGCGAGCTGCTCGAGGCGCTCGTCGAGCGTGAGACGGCCCAGGCGGCCGGACCCGGACTGCGCGCACGGGCCGAGGCAGGCGCCGTGTTTCTTGCGGCGCTCGACGACGGCGGGCTGTCGGTGCTCAAGGCAGCGGTCGTCGCCGAATGCCCGCTGGACGGCAACCCTTCGGAGCCGAACGATGCCTCGTTCGCGCGCCTCATGCTGGTGCTGGGCGGGCGAATGCCTGACGGCGAGCGTCTCTGCACGGCGTTCGAGGCCGCGGCCGGGCTGCCGCCGTGGCTGACGCCCGCCGACGCGGCAGGCCGGGACGCGCTTCTGGAGATCGTGAGTGGCTGGACCGCCTGGTACCGCGCCGAAGTCTCGCCGGGGACGGCGGCCGGAGCCGATTCGTGGATCGACGGGCGTCTCGAGTATCGCTTCAGCGTCGCCTCGCGCACCGCAGGCGGCGAAGTGGTCCTGCGCGCGCCCGAATGCCGCGGGGGCGCGCTCGATTGGTACTCGTTCGACGTCGAGGCCGGCCGGAATGCCACGCTCGGCGTACCCGATGACGTCGTGCCGGCGGTTCAGGAACAGGTGCTGCTGGCGACGCCGCTCCGCTTTCCGGGAATGCCTGCGGATCGGCTGTGGGAGTTCGAGGACGCGCAGGTGAGCCTCGGGGTCCTCGAGGCCGAGCCGCACGACCTGGCGCGTCTGCTCCTCGTCGAGTTCGCGATGACCTACGGCAGCGACTGGCTCGTGCTGCCGCTCGACGTGCCGTACGGCTCGCTGACGGCCATCAAGCGCGTGACCTCCCTGAACACGTTCGGCGAGCGGTTCCTGGTGCAGCCGACGGCGCTCGCCCGCCCGGTCGATTCCTGGCGCATGTTCGTCATCAGCGGCGACGGCGACGCCGCGCTGGACATGCTGTTCGTGCCACCGGCCGCAGTGCAGATCGCGGAGGGTCGGGCGCTCGAGGACGTGCTCTTCCTGCGCGACGAGATGGCGAATCTCGTGTGGGGCATCGAGCGTGTCGTCTCGGGGCCGAGCGGCGATCCACGCCTGCGCCGCGACGAGCGGCGCAGCGACGTCGGCCGCCCCGGTGCGCCGCCCGTGCCAACCGCCGAGCTCGATTACGTGCTCGAAACCGCCGTTCCGCCGCAGTGGATCCCGTACATTCCAAGGACCGACGGGTACCGTTCGATCGAGCTGGTGCGCGGTGCGCTTCTCCAGTTCTCGGATGCTGCTGGGGCGCCTGTGCGACCCGTTGGACGGCTCCTCAACGAGCCGTCGACCGCTCGACTGCTGGACGCCGAAGTCCCGCGCGAGGGTGTGCACGTCGCGCGCGTGCCGGTGGTGGCGCGCCGCGCCGACGGATCGTACGTGCGGTGGATCGCCCGACGCGTCGGGGTCGGGCGCGGCGAAGGCTCGAGCGGCCTCGCTTTCGACAGCGCGGTGCCACGGAAGCCGCCGCTGTAGGGGGGCCCACGCATTGCCCGCTTTCGCCGGGCCGTGGTGAAAAGTCCCCACGCGCCACGTACGCCGATCGCCATTTTCCTGGCAGAAGGACCAGGCGTGTCTCGGCACGCCCCTTGCCCTTCGATGTTCCGTGCATCTGGGTCATGACGAAGTCAGTCTCTGGGAAGCGATGCCTCTGCAGTGCGTGCTGATGCCACTTTCGAACGACCGCTTCGCAGTTGAGGTTCGTCGCGACCTCGTCCCCATCTATTCGCAGGTCTGTCCCACGAGAGGAGACGCCAGCGGCATCGCCCGGGCGCTGTGGCACCTCTACGTCGAAGAGAAGCGCTAGCCCTTCTTCCAGGTGCCTCGGCTGCGTGACTAGCGCTCGCGTCTCAGGACCGGCACCATCCGTCAGGTCGCGCGCCGCTCAGGCCGGCGGTGCGGGAACGGCTCCAATCTGCACGAGCGCGCCAAGCACGTCCATCTGAACCCAGTTCTCGATGAAGCGGCCGTTTTGCGCTTTCCAGATGTCGATGTACCCGATGTCGACCGGCTTGCCGGTGGGCGGGACGTTCATGAACGGTCCTTCTTGCGTCCCCGTGACGTGGCCTCGGCTCGCTACCTTGTCGTCCTCGCCGAGCATGTCGTCGACGCTGACGCGCATGTCCGGAAAGGCCAGAAAGAACACGTCGAGGATCTGGCTGAAGCCCGGCGGCCCCGGAACCGACATCGGCAGCGAGTAGTTCACGAACGCAGGATCGAGCAACTGGTCGAGGACGGCGCGGTTCCGGGCGTTGATACCCTGGTCGAACACCTGCTGCAACGCCTGCTTCACCTGCCCGGGTCCCATGACCACGTCACCCGGCCGGCGCTGCACCTGGGGCCGTGGCGGCGCGGGCGGACCAGGCGGCGCCGGAATCGCGCCCATTTGCGCGAGCAGCGCGACCGCATCGACCTGTCCCCAGTGCTCCACCAGTTTGCCGTCGTCGAGCCGGTGAATGGCGATGCCGCTCATCGTGACCATCTTGTTCGTCGGCGGGATGTTCAGGAACTGGCCGACGTGTGTTCCCGACCCGGTGATTCGAGTGGCGACCTTGTCGCCTTCCGAGACCTGGTCTTCGACCACGTGCTTGAATTCCGAGAAGATGTCGAGGCCGATGTTGAACGTCTCCTTGAGGCCGGCCATGCCCGGGGTCTTGGAAGCAAACGGCGGCGGATTGTGGTCGTTGTAGCTCGAGCCGATGTAGGCATCGAGGATGGAGGCACGTCCCGAGTCGATGTCGCGCTGATAGTTCTGAATCACGGTTTTGTTGTCAGCAGTCATGTCGCCTCCAGGCGCCGCGAGCTCAGGCGCGCGTTCGAGCGGGCAAGGTTCGGGGATCGTATCACCGGCCACCGCCTCGTTCGAAACTCATCGGCCGGCGCGCTGTCGAGAATGAGGGAGCCTGGCGGTGCTTCTGGTGTGGGCCGTCTTCAGACGCTACCGCTGAAACGCGCGGGACACCTTCACGAACAACTGCCGATCCCGGCTCGATTCTCATCGCCGCCTGCTGCGCGTTGACCGCTAGCAATTCGGCGTGCAAGGCATCGAGTAACAACTGCAGCGTCGTCAATCGCTGCTGGCCATCTATGATGGTGCGCTCCTGCATTTGGCCGGTCTGCTTCTGCACCTGCTGCAGCACGACAGCCCCCAGGAAATGAGGGTGGTGCCTGTCGGTGGGCCTGTTCAGCACACGCTCCGCCACGCGGACGGCGTCATTCCAGAGCGGCTCCCACTGGTTCTCCTCATTCCAGACATAGGGGCGCTGGAACAGCGGGACCACGAGCCGCTGCGGCTGCATGAACACCATCTGGGGGGTGCGGACTTGCGTCTCCACTCCTGATATCTCCTGTCGTCTAGCGATTTACGCTGCGAGAATAGCCTATCAGCGGGCGCGAAAACAGCAACCAGTTTTGCGACTGTGGCCGCGATTCCGGCAGAAACGAAAGCATCATCCGCGCGATCCGTTATGGTCCCGGATTCTGGAATGTCTTCTTGCGCGCGCGACCTGCTTCGCGTCGTGCGACCTCGGCAGCAAGTCCTGATAGCCTGTCGGATAGGGTGCTAGCCCAGAATGTCGCGGCGTCAGGGCTGGGGCCTCGGCCGGACGCGGAGCCGTTGCTGAATTTCTTCATAAATCGGGATGGCACCGTCCGCTTCGATCGTCAGCGCGATTGCATAGCGGGTGGGCTGTTCAATTGTTCCCGAGTCGTCCTTGCACCAGACATTGACGGCAAGATGACCGTTATCGACGAACGGAATAGCGCGCTTGCCGTCATATCTTTCGTGAAAGATCGTCCCCTTTCGAACAGACGGATCTGCCGGCTGGCCTGATGTTCTGGTCACGCCGAAAGCCAGCTGTGGTTCATGTGGCGACGCCTCAAGCTTCACGCAGCGATAGCCCTGATATCCCGGCCGAATTGGTGTGAACCATGCCAACGTTATGGTCAGGGCGCGGGGTTCGGTGACACGTTCAAGCGAGCCAGGCAACGGAATCCGATACGCATGCGCCTGACCAGACGCCAGAGTGCCAAAGCCTAGCAGGATGCTGAAAAAGTGACTCCCATGGGATCGACATCGTGATCTCGTCGTACTACGATGCTCCCATTCACGGAGGGAGCCAGCCGATGCGTGGAGACGACCAGCAAACGGGGCATCTGTTTAGTTACCTGTCGCCGGAGGATCGGATCCCTGCCGACCATCCGCTGCGTCCGATTCGGCAGATGACCGACGCAGTGCTCGGGCGGTTGTCGCCTCGTTTTGACCGGCTGTACTCGGACATCGGTCGGCCGTCGATCCCGCCCGAGCAGTTGCTGCGGGCGTTGTTGCTGCAGACGTTGTACACCGTGCGCAGCGAACGGCTGCTGATGGAGCAACTGCAGTACAACCTGTTGTTTCGGTGGTTCATCGGCCTGAGTATGGATGACCCGGTCTGGGTGCCGACCGTCTTCAGCAAGAATCGAGACCGGCTCTTGGAGGGCGACATCGCGCAGGCGTTTTTCCTTGAAGTGCGGGCGGCTGCGGGGGCGGCGGGCTTGCTCTCGGATGACCACTTCACCGTGGATGGCACGTTGCTCGAGGCGTGGGCGAGTCAGAAAAGTTTTCGCCCCAAGGACCGCCCGGATCCACCAGCGGATGATCCGACGGGCCGCAATCCGACCGTGAACTTCCGCGGCGAGGAGCGGGCGAACGACACGCATGCGTCGACCACCGATCCGGACGCGCGCCTGTACAAGAAAGCCTCGGGGCAGGAAGCCAAGTTGGCGTATCTCGGGCATGTGCTCACGGAGAATCGTCACGGCTTGATCATCGACGCGCTGGTCACGCATGCCACGGGGACGGCGGAGCGCGATGCAGCCGGGGCGATGATTGCCGATCTGCCCGACACCCATCGCGTGACGGTCGGCGGCGACAAGAACTACGACACCAAAGGTTTCGTGCACCAACTCCGCACGCTGGGCGTCACCCCGCATGTGGCCCAGTATCCCGAGACGGCGACTCGCGGCAGCGCGATCGATGCGCGCACGACCCGACATCCGGGCTACGCGGTCAGTCAACAGAAACGAAAGCTGGTCGAGCAATGTTTCGGCTGGATGAAGACGGTCGGTCTGATGCGCAAGCTGCGACACCGCGGCGGCGCGCGCGTCAACTGGAACTTCATCTTCACCGCCGCGGCGTTTAACCTGGTCCGGATGCGCACACTGCTGGCCCAGCCAGCCTGACGGAACCAAGGCATGAGGACCACGAGCCACGAGCGATGTCGCCATCATGATTGGGCGAACGATAACCGAGCGCTGAACGTCACTTTTTCAGCATCCTGCTAGAAGAGTCGCCCGGTTGGCCGCGCAGTCGAGGATGTCGTCGACGACCGGAATGCCAAACCCCATGAAGCGGCTGGCGTTTTCCAGGCGCGCGACAAACTGTCGGTTGTCCGCCGGTCCGCAAATCTCTTTCAGAAGATCGGCCTTACTGCTCCACTTGGCGCGATGGATCAAAAGGGCCTTCGCCGCAATGGCGTAGTCCTCTGCCGGCATATCGGCGAAAGCAGATCCGCCGTCACGATCCATGAGAGCGTCGAAGATCCTATGTGCTGAACGGGTTGCAAGTGCCGTTGCTGAACTGGTACCGTCGCTGAAGGCTGTCTGATCCAAGCGTCCACGGCCGGCGGTATCAGGACACGCTGCGCTGAGACCGTAGACACGTTGCGGGCCGCCGAATGTAACCTCGACGCCTCCGCCCGCCCTTTTCATGCGGAGGTGCTCACGCCCGCCCGGCAGGTAGATATCCGGTTTCACGGTGCGCCGGTAACCCAGGCCAAGCGCCGAGCTAACATTGGGCAATTCGTGATCGTCGAATGGGTCGACGGCATTCACCGCCGGACCGCGGAGGACGACGTTGTCGTGATGCTGGGCGCCGATAGTAAGCGCGTTCAGAGACTCCGCCGGCGAGAGAATCGATCGCTCGTGCGTTGCATTGTGGAGCGCAGTGAGAACCGCGCGCTCGCGGACGCGCGCATCCGCCCCTTCAAAGGCGCTCCAGTTGTCGAACTCGTTCAATGTCAGGGGCAAACGGATGTTGCCTGCGCTCACCAGAAACAGGATGTTGTACCGCGCGGCGAGAAAGTCCAGTAGCCTCGCGAGCGGACTGACATGGCGCGTGAACGGCCGCCTCGGATCAGCCATGGACAGATTGACCAGAAAGACATCGGGCGCTGCAGCAGCCTCGCCCTCGGATCCTTTCATCCGCAAAACGGCACGATAGATGGTGTCGATCAGTAGCCGGTGGTCCTCGGTCCGCTCCTGCTGGCCGTCGGCCGTCGTGACCATGAGAGGCCGCACATATAACGGCCGGGCAAGGGGCGCACTCGGCGTGTTGAGATCTCCGTGCAGAATTAGCGATGCCATAGCGGTGCCATGCACGCGCCCGGATGCCATCGCGCGGGCCTGAAGGTCGTCAGGGTCGTCAAGCCGCAGCCGGTCTGCCAGCAATCTGTGACCCTGGAGCGGTACACCATCGAGAAGCGCCGCGACAGGCATTACTGCGGCCGGCGGTTGCCCCAATCCATCCAGTCCCTCGCCGGCAACGCTCTCGATTTCGAGCGGTGAGCGCAAAAGGCTCTGCGGGCGCAGAAACATGACATCGTCCGCAAGCGCGAGCGTCACCTCGCGGCGGTCGATGAGCGCAGGGAGAGCGTCGGCTGGAATATCGATCAGCATTCCGTGGTAAGAGATCGGTTCGATCACCGTTTCGTCGAGGACGGCGCCTCCGGCCGCGCCGACAATGTCCCTGATGGCGCGCGAAGACCGTTGTCGGCGCGCGTCAGTCCGATAGAACCACAATTCGACCTCCGTGCGAACAGGACGGCCGGGACTCCGCGCAAGCTCTTCCTGCCAATAGTCAATCGTGTCCGAAGGAATCCGGTCCGCCGCACCCCATGGCCGCAGGGTCCTCAATTGCGCGAAGACTTGCTCAAAGGGCGCAAAACCGCGTTCAAGCCTCTCACCTCTGCTCCAGCGCTCCCACAGGCTGACAAGCTGGCCGAGTGCCGTGACGTCCGGCATTGCGAGGTAAAACCGCCCATCGACGTTCTTGTCACGACGGACCTGGCCTTCCTTCCCCTTTCTCTTGTCGATCTCGGCGAAGCGATCGTCGGGCGGTTCCTCCGTCTGGTACTCGACCATGAAGTCGAAGCCGGGCACCCTCGAGAGTGCCTTTGTGAAATCCGAGACAGCACCGGCAATCTCAAAGACAACAACGCGATCTGGCGCGAGACTCGTCGGGTCGTCGCGGAGATTCAGCGTGTCTGCGCCGCCGCGCGCGAGCACTTCGCGCAGGCGTCTGAAATCAGGACCAAAGCGCACAAGCTGACTGTCCTTGGTCGGCAGGTTCGGCCTGCTGCCACCCCGCGGCCCGGGAGGCGGATCGATCCGCCGCGGCTGCGGCAATGCAAGGAGTGGGCGCTCGGCCATGATTAGACCTTGCTACGCTGCGTTTGCGCTTTCGCGCGCGAATTCCACAGGGCAAGCTGCTCGGCTGCGATTTTCTTGAGCGGCTTGGCGCCGATCGACAAAATGTGCCGGCGCTGCAGATCGAGACAGAACTGCTCCACTTCGGCATAGCTCACCTTTCCGAGTTGCTTTGCCACGGTTATCGGCGCGTATCCGAGCGGCTCCTCCAGCCGACGCGCGAAGCAATCGATGTAGTCGGCCAGGCCCTGAATCGTCGGCAGCGGCAACGTCAGCCGGAGCTGAAAGCGACGCCAGGACGCCCGGTCGAGCAATTCAGGGTGATTGGTCGCCGCGGTGATGATCGAATAGCTCGGCAGGTCGTCGACCTGCATCAGCAATGACGTGACGACGCGCTTGATCTCGCCTGTCTCATGCAGATCACCACGCTCCTTACCGATGGCGTCGAATTCGTCGAAGAAGAGAACGCAAGGCGCGGTGCGCGCGTAATCGAACACGCGCTTGAGCCGGGCAGCTGTTTCCCCCAGGTAGCTTCCGATCATCTGCTCATACCTGACGACAAAGAGCGGCACCGCTGCCGCTTCCGCAATGGCTTCGGCAACCGAGGTTTTTCCTGTCCCTGGCGCGCCCACAAGAAGAACGCGATGTCTCGGCTCCACGCCGCGCGCGCGCAGCAGGTCGGCACGCTGCTGTTCTTCCACAAGCTCCTGAATGCCACGGCGAACAAGATCGGGAAGGACGAGGTCCTCCAGCCTACGTCGCGGATTGACCTCGGTGACGAAGTCCTTCGCACGTACCAACGGCTCCGCGACTCCGGCAAGCAGCGGTGAATGAATTGACGCTGCACCGTTCGACTGAATCAGGTGCGTCAGACGATCGGCGAGCACGCCGTGGTGCTTGGCGCGTTCTTCCGCGATAATCGCCTCGGCCGCTACGCGAAAGCCGCGCTTGTCGCCGGTCGTCCCCGCTTTGACAAGCGATACGAGAAGGTCACTTCGCGCCATGTGACCCTCCTGCGGTGCGCCGCAGCTTTTCGACCGCAGCCTCAAGCAGCCAGTTGTTCCGCGACAGAGGAATGTCTCTATCTCCGAGGTCCTGATCGATTCGTTCGACGATGTGCTCCGGCAAGCGTACCGTGATGGGAACACGAGCTGAGGCCACCCGCCGCTTTGAATTCACGTTGTTGGACTTCCGATTCATGATGACATCATAGTGACTTCACCATGAATCGCAAGGTATTCCGGTCAATCGCGTACTGTTGCTACCGTCCTCGTCGGGCGGCAAGGGCACAGATAAGTCATGGGGTGCCATGAAGGCGGCCTAGTTCTTTGAGCAGGTCTTCAAACATCACGCGGCCCACTCGGCCGAAAACGCCTCGGCCTGTTGCAGCACGTTCTGAACCGCTGCATCCTGAAGATCCGGTGGATATCCGTACTTCCGCAGCAGCCGCTTGACGTGGCGCCGGATGTTGGCGCGCGCCGAATCGCGGTACATCCAATCAACGCTGACGTTGCCCTTGATGACGCTCACGAGTTCGTGTGCGATGAGACGCAGGGCAGGCTCGCCCATGAGGTCGCGCGCGCTGTGGTTCTGCGCCAGGGCGTCGTAAAACGCGATTTCCTCGTCGCTGAGGCCGGTCTCTTCCCCTCGCGCGCGGGCGGCGCGGATGTCCTGGGCGAGTTGAATAAGCTCTTCGATTACCTGAGCCGTCGTGAGGGCGTTGGCGTGATAGCGCGCGATCGCCGCTTCCAGGCGCTCGGTGAATCCCTTTGACTGAGTGACGTTGCGTCGCGTGTGGGACCGGACGTCGCCGTTGATCAGTTTCCGAAGGGCCTCGATGGCTAGATTCTTCTTCTCCAAACCGCGCATTTCGGCCAGGAACTCATCGGAAAGGATCGAAATATCGGGGGTCTCGAGGCCGGCGGCCTTCATGATGTCGACGATCTCAGTCGAAACCACCGCGCGGCTGACGATCTGCTGAATCGCAAGTTCGCGCTGTGTCGTGCTTTTGCCCGCGCCGTTCGGAACGCTCTTGACCAGCGCCGCCCGGATGGCCTGGAAGAACCCGACCTCGTCCCGGATTGCCTGCGCCTCGTCGCTGGCGCCGGCCAGGGCAAACGCTTTCGAAAGCGCCACCACGGCATCGGCATAGCGGCGGTGCGCGCGCTTCTTTCCCTCTGCGGTGGTTTCCTTGGCGGCGTCCGCCTGCTGCGTCGTCAAAATCCAGTCGATGGCGCCGGCCATCACTGAAAGCCGCAAACCCGCCGACGCCTTGGGGTCCAACGCCGGCCGGTAATCGAACCCGCCCTTGGTGTCCGGACGGAAGATCGCGCGGACGATCTCGTATTTCTCAAGCAGGACGCGAATCGCTAGCGATTCATCGATGCCGGTTTGGTCGCGGTCGCTGCCGGAGTAGTCTCCGAGCGCATTTTTCAAATTCTGGGCGACGCCGATGTAGTCGACGACGAGACCGGCTGGCTTGTCGCGGAACACGCGGTTGACGCGCGCGATGGCCTGCATAAGGCCGTGGCCCCTCATCGGCTTGTCGATATACATCGTGTGCATGGCCGGCGCATCGAAGCCGGTAAGCCACATATCGCGGACGATCACCAGCCTGAGGGGATCATGGGCGTCCTTGATCCGCTTCGCCAGCAGCTCGCGGCGGGCCTTTGGCCGGGCGCCAATATGCTGCTGCCAGGAGGAAGGATCGGATGCCGCGCCCGTCATGACGACTTTGATCACGCCCTTGTCCTCGTCATCGCTGTGCCAGGAAGGACGCAGCTTAACAATCGCGGCGTACAGAGCGACGCAGATCCGTCGGCTCATGCAGACGATCATGCCCTTACCGTCGAGGGCAACGAGTCGGGCCTCGAAGTGTTTCACGAGGTCCTCGGCGACCATAGCCAGCCGCTTGTCAGCACCGACCAGAGCCTCAACGCTTGCCCATTTGCGCTTGAGCCGCTCCTGTTCGGAATCCGCTTCGTCCTCAGTCAGGTCGGCGACCTCCGCGTCAATCTTCGGTTTTTCGTCCTCGTCCAGTTCTATGCGCGCCAGGCGGCTCTCGTAGTAGATCGGCACCGTGGCGCCGTCTTCCACGGCGCGGCTGATGTCGTAGATATCGATGTAGTTTCCGAAAACCGCCGGCGTGTTCACGTCGGCCGTCTCGATCGGCGTGCCGGTGAATCCGATGAAGGAGGCGTTGGGCAGCCCGTCGCGCAGGTATTTGGCAAAGCCGTAGGAAATCTCTCCCGTCTTGCGCTCGACCCTCGCGGCAAGGCCGTATTGGCTGCGATGGGCCTCGTCGGCGATCACGATGACGTTCCGCCTGATCGTGAGTGCCGGATATTCCGTGGTTCCCTGCTCCGGCGAGAATTTCTGCAGCGTCGTGAAAATGACCCCGCCAGACGGCCGGTCCAGCAATTTGCGGAGTTCCTCGCGGTCGCCGGCCTGCAGCGGCGTCTGGCGGAGCAAATCCTTGCACATGCTGAAGGTGGCGAAAAGCTGATCGTCAAGATCATTGCGGTCGGTCAGCACAATGAGTGTCGGGTTCTCCATCGCCGGGTGCTTGATGACCTGTCCTGCGTAGAAGGCCATGAGCAGGCTTTTTCCGGAACCCTGTGTATGCCAGATCACCCCGACCTTGCGGTCGCCGTCCGGGCTGGTGGCGGCGAGCGTCCGCGCTACGGCATGCCGGACGGCGTGAAACTGGTGGTAGCCCGCGAGGATTTTGGCGACCCCGTTGCCGGCATCGCCGAAGACGATGAAGTCCTTCAGCAAGTTGAGAAAGTTGCGCCGGTCGAAGACGCCGCGAAGCACGGTTTCAAGTTCAGGCGTTCCCTTCGGCGCGAGATCATCACCGGTGACCGTGCGCCAGGGCATGAAACGCTCGCGGTCGGCCGTCAGCGAACCGATGCGGGTGTTGAGGCCATCGGAAATCACGAGGACGGCGTTGGTCCGGAACAACGAGCCGATCTGCGCCCTATAGGTCTGGAGCTGGTTGAAAGCGCCGTCGATCGTCGCGTTTTCGTCGCCGGGGTTCTTCAGCTCGAGGACGCCCAGCGGCAGGCCGTTGACAAATATAATGACATCGGGCCGGCGATTTACCTTGTTCTCGATGACTGTGAACTGGTTCACGGCGAGCCAATCGTTGGCGGCAACGTCGTCAAAATCGATCAACCGCGCCTGTTCACCCCCGATGGAGCCATCGGACCGCCTGACCTCGACCGGTACGCCTTCGACCAGATAGCGATGCAGCCTCCGGTTCTCTTCGACGAGCAATGGCGTTTCAGACTGCCGCAGCTTGGCCACCACTTCGGCGCGCGTCTCCGCTGACAGCGCCGGATTGAGCCGGGTGATGGCCGCCTTCACGCGGTCGACCAGCAAGACCTCGCAGTAGTTGTCGCGCTCGGGATGGCCGCCGTCTGGGCCAATGTCGATGCCGCTGGCGACGCCATAGCCAAGTTCCTGCAGCCACGCGAGCGCAGCCTCTTCGACATGGCTCTCGACAATGCCCGGGCTCACAATGCAGCCTCCAGCATCCTCTTGGTATGCCTCACGGAGATCTCGCCGGATATGAGCTTGGGAAGAAGGGCGTCGCGCATGGCGGAGAGCATCACGTTCTCTTTCGTGTTGCAGACCAATCGCTCAAAAAGAGGCGTCACCTCCTCGGCGAATATCCGGCAGAGACGCTCACCAGCGAAAATGAAGGGCATGGAGTTCATGCGGCCTTGCGATAGCTTCAATTGAACTGCGCCGGTTATGTAAGGCGCTACGGGCTCATGCTGAAAATAGAGGAGTAATTGCTCCGTACTCACAGGTCCTTTTCCTTGCAAGACATGTGCATGATTATTGACCCAAATCTTCCCTGACACGTATTGCGTGAAGGCTAGTCCGTCCTCTTTGACGACCGATCCGTCTTCACCGATCAGTAGGTAAGTGCCGTCAAACAGGTAGTCGTCTACGTAATCCATCACGCCGGTCGCACCGTGATACGGATACGGCCCCCTTCGTTTGTCTCGTTCTGCCCCAGAGACAGGAACTCGCTTTGAGTCGAAGTTCAGCATGTGGTCGCCGAGCACACCGCGCTTCCATCCCATCGGGATATCGTTATCATCAAGTGTGTCCGGAAAGTGTGACCACACCTGATGCAGCAGATAAGGCGCGCGTCCTTCAATCTTAGCGCGCGTCGGACCGAAGTCGACGAACCAATCCCGGAAGATGGCGCGCGCAGTCGCTTCGAGGGTCTGATTCATGCGACGGTTCACGTCGACCTTGTCATCCAGACACGCGAGAATGCAGGAGATCGCTTCCTGCTCGCGGAGATCAAATAGCGGAATGGGTAGGGCGCGGATCGTCGGCATGTTCAGGCGCTCCGCAACAGTTCCATCTCTAAAGCCATGAATGTGTGCAGCGAGAACCGGGGAGTTGAGCCAGAGTCGGAGGAACCGAGGGTTTAATCTTGTCTTCTTAGGGCGAATGAGAACCATCCGCTGTCCCAGACACACTCTAATGTTTTGCGGCACTTCGGCCGCGATGCCAAAGTACGTGCCCTCCCTACTATACAGAACGTCGCCGTGAACGGGCTCAGCTCGCGCGATTCGGTCCTGATAGGTGTCGTCGGAGACATGTGCAGCGTCATCCATGCGGAAAATGCCGCTGCGTATATCTTGTGAGCGCACTACGAAGGGACCGAAACTCGTAATCGAAGGAGTCGAATGAGGACAATCGAAGACGCCATCGCAGAGATCGTCGAGGTGCACCCAGTCTCGCAGCACGGGCCATCGAGAGGCTTCGAGCGGGATATGAACAATCTTACTAACGACCACGCGCTCGCTCCATTGAGAGCCTCTCGAGATTGGAGCGAATTGACTTGGTCAACTTATCGGCTTCATCAAACTGTAAGAACAGGTTCTTTCTGAGTCCATTGAAGCGCTCCGGAAACGGCACATCGTCATCCTCAACATCGGCTGCACCGACATATCGACCAGGCGTCAGCACGTAGTTGTGCCCGGCAATGTCTTGGAGACGAGCGGCTTTGCAAAAGCCTGGCACGTCGGCATAGATGCCTGCATTCTTTTCTCCTCGCCAAGCGTGATAGGTATTCGCGATCTTTGCGATGTCCTGGTCTGCGAATTCCTTACGCGTGCGATCTACCAGTTTTCCGAGTCTACGGGCGTCGATGAAGAGCACCTCGCCGCGCCTGTCGCGCAACTTGTCGCGAGAGTTCTTGTTCCGGGCAAGGAACCAGAGGCATGCCGGAATTTGCGTCGAGTAGAAGAACTGACCGGGCAAAGCAACCATACAGTCGACCACGTCGGCCTCGATCATCGCCTTGCGTATTGCATCTTCGCCGCTCTGCGCCGACGACATTGAACCGTTTGCGAGTACGACACCTGCAGTGCCTTTCGGTGCCAGATGCCAGAGGATGTGTTGCAGCCACCCGTAGTTGGCATTCCCGACCGGCGGTGCGCCGTAAGTCCAACGGGCGTCTTCGCGCAGGCGCTCACCGCCCCAGTCGGAGACGTTGAATGGCGGATTGGCCAGGATGTAGTCGAACCGCAAGTCCTTGAGTTCGTCCTTGTGGAAGCTGCCTTCGTTGTTCCATCGGATGTCGGCGTCGATGCCTCGTACCGCGAGGTTCATCTTGGCCAGCCGCCAGGTCGTGTAGTTCGATTCCTGTCCGTAGATCGCGATGTCACCAATCCTGCCGCCGTGGCTTTCGACGAATTTCTCCGACTGCACGAACATACCGCCAGAGCCGCAGCACGGGTCGTAGACACGGCCCTTGTAAGGCTCCAGCATTTCGACGAGCACGCGCACTACGGAACGGGGCGTGTAGAATTCGCCTCCCCGCTTGCCCTCTGAGCCGGCGAATCCGCCCAGGAAGTATTCGTAAACGCGGCCCAGCAGATCCTTGGCCTTGTCGCCCGGCTCGCCCATGGCGATGGTGGAGACGAGGTCAATCAGCTCGCCGAGCATCACCTTGTCGAGCGCGGGACGGTTGTAGTCCTTCGGCAGAACGCCCTTCAGACCAGGGTTGTGCGTCTCGATGGCGGTCATCGCATCGTCGACCAGCTTGCCGATAGTCGGCTGCTTCGCTTTGGCCTGCAAGTGGGACCACCGCGCCTCCTTGGGCACCCAGAACACGTTCTCCGCCAGGTATTCGTCCGGATCCTCGGCGGCGGTCGCATCCTCCGCGAGCAATGCCTCCCGCTTCGCCTCGAACGCGTTGGAGATGTGCTTCAGGAATATCAGGCCGAGCGCGACGTGCTTGTAGTCGGATGGCTCTAGATTTTTGCGCAGCTTGTCGGCGGCCAGGAACAGCTGCGCCTCGAAGCCGAGATTGGCGCCATTGCCGTTTTTTGGCTTCGCGGCATTGTTCGCGGTATTTTTCGTCGATTTCGCCATTTCCGTATTGAGCCTCACCTGAACACTCCCCGACCGGCGGCCGAGCTTGCCGAGCAATATGCCACGGCGACACCGCCGCATCCAGAAGATCTGCACCCGTTTATGCGGCCGGTTGAAAAACCTCCCTGTACGCCGTTTCCACCTGCGTCACTTCTTCATCCCTCAGACTTGCGAATTCCTCCTCGCGCGCGCGTTTCGAGAGGACACCGCCATTCTGGTGCAGGAATCGGAACAGGAGGTCCACCGTGCGTTCGGGCATGTCTACAAGCGCCTCGATGCGGACGCGGAACCGGTCATAGCGCGCCAGGAATTCGGTTTCGCGCGGGAGGTCCTCCTCGATCGTCTTCTTGACGCAGCATAGAGGAATTCCGCATGAGGCGTCGCATCGAAGAAGCGATAGAAATCGCCGGTGTCGTTCTGGACGCGGACGTTGCCGTCTGCCGTCGGTTGCCAATCGATGACCGGCAGCAGGCGTTGCGGGATAATCCTCCAGCACCTCGCGGTATTCATCGATGCGCTCGAGGATCGCCGCCGAGACCGGGAAGACGACGCCGGCGGGGTTGAAGCCGCGCTGCGCCAGGACATGGTGGATGAGATAGCGGTGGATACGGCCGTTGCCGTCGACAACGGGATGGATATAGACGAAGCCGAAGGCCAGCACGGCGGCCGCAATCACGGCGTCGACGCCTCTGCGCCGGCGCCGCGGTCGAAAGCGACCATGCCGTCGATGAGGGAGCGCAGATCCTCTGGCCGGGCGCTGACGTGATCCGGAATGCGGCATGCGCGTGTCGCGATCATGTTCGCCGACAAAGCCCCCCTCCTCGCGCAAGTCCGAGCTTGACGAAGCGCGCATCGCCGATGACGATCGCCTGCAGGCGCAGCAATTCGTCGAGGTCGACGGGTGTCGGCCGGCTTCGCCGATAGCGCGGCCCCAACGCTGGATGCGGTCGTGCGGCGGGCGTTCGCCCTCGATCGCGTAAGCTCGATCGGGAGTCTTTGAGCAGCAGGAACGCCGCCGTACGCGCCAGGAGGTCCTTGCGGCACGTTGGCGATGACATCGCTGCGCGCGCGCCGCGAGGTCCATGGCCGCGAATTCTTCGAGCGCCGGCGTGCTGAACACGAGCGGGCAGAATTCAGGCGTACCCGGCAGATTGTTGCTGACACGGTGGCGCGGCGAGTTCTCGGCCGGTGCGGCCCATTGCTGCTCCGGATCGACCACCGGTTCATAGGTGCCCGTGTCCGCGTCCGGCAGATCCAGCCGGCTGCCCGTCAGCCATTCGTAGAGGAACCAGATGCGGCGCGCATAGCTGCCCGTCGGCTTGGCCCGCACGATGCGCTTCGATGTCTGCCGGGCCGGTGGCGGCGAAGAGCCTTTTCAGGACGGCCAGATCGACGCCCTCGTATTTGAGGGCGAAAGTCAGGTGTCCTTCCAGATCCGCCGACGGGGCGTGCCGGGGGGTCAGGATGCGCCAGCCGGCTTCGTTCTTGATCCGATGCTGCTCGCCGATCGGCGGAGAGGGTGCGGGGCAGTGGCACCCGCAGGCGGAACGCATCGATCAGCGCGGCATAGCCGGCCGGCGTGGCCCTTTCTGGCAGGCGTGCGCTCCTGAAAAACCGTTACAGGTCCTGAAAAACGATGCTCGCTGGCCATGTTCGTCGAAAACCACCCTTCACTCATGAAAAACGATTACCCTGGCTATGTGCCATGAAAAACAATACTACGCTGCGAAAAACGATTACGCAACGCATTTATCATGAAATTCGATGATTTTCTTCTCGAAGGGCTGTCCTGACGGGTTGCACTGAGCTTCAGTGCTGCCGGAGGGCTCACCCCGGCTGACGCCCGGTCCGTTCTCCTTTCCGTTTTCCCAGCCTGACGCTGACCCTAGCCGGGCCGGCTTCCGCGTCAATCCAGAGCTTCTTTCGTTCCGGGTTTCCGTTCCGGACCCTCCGCGGAACGAAGAGAAGCTTGGGTGACCCGGCGCGCCTTGCGCCCGGCTTTCTCCCTTCGCGTGCTGACAAAACCACGAAAGGAGAACAGCCGTGAAAACCTACAGCGTCACCCTCGCCGAGGACATTCCCCACTACGCGTTCACGCGCATCGAAGCCGCAGACGACGCGGCCGCCATCGAGGCGGCCCGGGCATCGACATCGGTGCGTTCGTCTCAACCCCCGATTGGACCAGTTCCGTTTGCCGCCGCATCGTCGGCATCGAGGACGAGCACGGCAGGACGATCGCCAATGGCATCGCGTTCGACAACTGCTTACTTCGAGACGGCGGCCCCGCCGATGAACGGCTGTCCGATGCGGCGCCGAAGCTTCTCGCGGCGATCAGGATCATCGCCGCCACCCCGCTATGGGGCGAGCCCCTTCCCGATGGCAACCTGAAATCCGACTTCGTCTCAACCGCCGAATACGACGACGAGGAGCATTTCCAGCCGAGCGCGGACGCCGAAAGCACGCAGCTGCGCGACGCCATCGAATGCGCGCGCGCGGCGATCGCGCTGCTTGAGGGAGGCGCGCCATGAGCGGCCGGACCGATCTCTACACGCGCGTGACCGAGCGCATCGTCGCCGATCTCGAACAGGGCGTCAGGCCGTGGCTGAAGCCCTGGAAGGCGACGAATGCCGAAGGCCGGATCACCCTGCCCCGCCGGCACAACGGCGCCCCGTATCGCGGCATCAACATCCTGCTGCTGTGGGGCGAGACGATGGAAAAGGGCTATGCCTCGAACACCTGGATGACGTTCAGGCAGGCGCTGTCCCTCGACGCGCACGTCCGCAAGGGCGAGCGCGGATCGCTCGTTGTCTTCGCTGACAGGTTCCGGAAAACGGAGACCAACGACAAGGGCGAGGACATCGAACGTGAAATCCCGTTCCTCAAGTCCTACACCGTGTTCAACGTCGAGCAGATCGACGGCCTGCCTTCCGACTATCGCGCGACACCGGAACCGGCCGGGGATCCATTGCTGCTGCTCGAACAATCCGAACGATTCTTCGCGGCGACCGGCGCGACGTTCCGGCACGGCGGCAACCGGGCGTATTACGCGCCGGGGCCCGACATCATCCAGCTCCCGCCGCCGGACGCGTTCATCGACGCCGAAAGCTACGCGTCGACCAAAAGCCACGAACTGGTGCACTGGACCGGGCACAAATCGCGGCTGGATCGCGATTTTTCAGGGAAGCGGTTTGGCGATGACGGCTACGCCCGCGAGGAGCTCGTCGCCGAACTCGGCGCTGCCTTTCTCTGTGTCGAACTGGGCGTGACGCCGGAGCCGCGCGCGGACCATGCCGCCTACCTCGATCACTGGCTCAAGGTGCTGCGCGCCGACAAGCGGGCGATCTTCTCCGCAGCCGCGCACGCGCAGCGCGCTGTGGACTACGTCGTCGGCCTGTCGAGCATCGTTGGTCGCCATTCTGTTTCCGGATGACCGAACCCGCCGCGGTTGGATACGTCAAGTGTCGGCTATAAAAAAGGTCGGCCCTCAGGAACGGCGGCCGAGCGCCAATCCAAGGCCGCCAGCCGCCGCATCGACGACGGCGACCGCGCCGTAAACGATCGCGCCGCCGGTATCGCCAGCGCGCAATTCATTGGCGGCACCGACGCCGAAACAGACGCCGGCCGCCAGCGCGAAAACAGCTGCCAGATTACTGAGAGCAGACATGGAGCACCGTTCCGTTGTGATCGGGTATTCTCACCAGACCATACGGTTGACGGCTCGTCAATCGGTTCGTCAGCGAGGGGCTTTATGTCCGATCCCTTGACGCTTGGAACGGCCGTCACAGCCGCCAGCAGCGGCGCCTCGCTGCTGAATAATCTCTTCACGCTCGTAAAGACAGCGCGCGAAAAAGGCCAGGACCCCGCCTTGACCGATGTGCTCGCCGCCGCCTGTCCTGAGGCTCTGTCATTGGCAGGGCGGTTCGTTCAGGAGGTTCAGCAGCTGCGGCAAAAACTGCTCAAGGCTGAAATCGACCTGAAAAAAACCGACCGCGAGCTGATCGCGGAGACGAGCTGGTGGCGGCGGAAGCGCTACCGGCTCGTGCACGGGTTCCAGGCAAACATCGATGCCATCCGCAGCCAGCTTTCCGGTTTTCTTGACGATATCGTGGCCGTGGCGCATTGCTGCGGCGCTGATGAATTCATTGCCAATTCCTTCTCGGAGGCCGCCGAGATGCGCAAGGTGCTTTACCGCGAGACGAACCCTGACATCCCTGTCGGCGCGATCCTTGACATGCTCGAAGGCCGCGCACAGGACATACGAACGGCGCTCGGCGACATCTGCGGCTAGTCCTGTTGGCGCCCGTTCACACGGCGCAACCGCTCCCTCTGCCGTAACACCGACGAAGTCCCTCATCCGCTCGCGACTTTGTCGGGTTGCCCTCAACCATCATGGGACCCTGGCGCGTCGCCCATTGGGGCACGAAGTGGAACGCCTGCCACGCGCAGATTGAAAACGTGAACGGCGCCGTCGAGATCGCGTTCGCGACGGCGTGGAGCGCACTGCATCCCGTCTTTCGGAAGCTCGCGGAAATGTTTCCGGAGCTGTCGTTCGAATTCAGCTGGTCCGACGAGGACGAGCCCGACGTCACGCACAGCCTGAAGATCAACCGCGGCGAAGCGGAGGCCGTGTGATGCGACAGGAGCAAGTCGGCCTGGCTCTTATTCCTCACCAACTATCCCAATTCGCCGCTCGTGAATGGCAACATTTTGCCCCGTGATGCCCCACGCTCACCCTTCTTGACTGGCTGAACCGGGCCGGCTTCATTCAGGGGGAGACTGAGCCGCCGCGCTTGCCGCCTTGTAGGCTTCAATGATTCGTTGCAGCCGAATCGGTTCCGCCGCATCGCGGATAGCCTTATTCCACTTGTTGTCGGGATTGGGACGGTTCTCGCCCGGCTCGTGCCATCCGGTACTGGCAAGGATTCTGTCCACGGCGCCGCCGTGCGCCCGGTCCTCGTCCGACAACTCATAGAATCCTTCGCGCGCGAGCATCAATTTGATCAGCAACGGGAACACGAAAGCCGCCATGACGAGATGCTCGCGTGGCAGCCAGGCCCAATTGCGCCCTGCATGCGTGCCCTTATGCGCCGACTTGCTCCGGAGGTTGTACAGTTCCTCGATCCATTTCTTGTGAACCCACCAGCCCCGTTGCGCCTGCGCATATTGCGGATCGAGCCAGATATCCGGCCGCACTTTCAAGGTGTCGTCAACGCTCAGCGCGCCGAAAGGAGCAAAAAGCGGGGCGAATTCCGTGACAAGCTCGCGCTTGCTGCCGTCCGCATCGAGCATCTGCTCGAAAGCACACGCCATGAGAATGGCTTCGGCCTTCCAGTTCACCAGTTCGTCGTCGGTGTTCGCGAGTTCCACAAACGACGCTGCTGACCGAAGGCGTTGGATGGTTTCGGAACCCTGCGCACTGGCCTTATCAAGGGCTTCAAGCAAGCCGACGTCAATGTCAGCGGGATCCTGCGTCGCGCAGTGCATCGGTCTCGAAAACCTGATCTTTCCGTGCTCATAACCGCCGTTGGTCATGCTGCCGTCCCGACGCCGGGACACGGGCGCGATCCAGGTTGCATCGCCGGTGAATCGCTGCCACACCACCCGGAAGTAGCTGGCGTTCACGTAGGCTCCGAAGAACTTCGGGAAATATTCGTTCGTGGCCCAGCTCGCGATGAAAAGGAGCGATGCCGCCCAATCCACAAGATCGAAATCGCCGTCCGCGAGGTTCCAGCCGCGGCCCGGGGTGGTGGCGATGGTCCCGGTGGCCACCGACTGACCTTCAGCATCAACGTAGCTGCTCAGAATAAGGGCGATCTGACGCTCGGCGCCGCCGAGCAATGGAGAGACGCGTCCGTCGCGGTCGCGGAACGGAACAAATCTGACGCCAGCCACCTCGCACTCCTGCTTGAGCGTGAGCCAAGGCATAAAGGCGATAAGGTACTGAGGTTCAGATGTGCCGGTGTTCATGTTCGGTGGAGATCCTGACGTATCCTGCGAGCGTAGCAGGTCACGCCGTCACGCGGAACGGCCTGTTGCCTTCGTATTGCAATCAATGAACACGCGGTACGCCTGCGGATCATACGCGCGCCGCCATCATCACCTCACGCCTGACCTCCCGCGCCGGCTTGTCCTCGCGCAGTCCGACGAATTTCGTGTGCCGCAGGTGATTCTCGCCGGTCCATTCCAGGAACTCGAACTGCCCGACCAGCACCGGCCTGACCCACCGACAGTCCTTCATCTTCGCCGCCGTCAGCCCCTGCCCCCACCGGCCGCTTTTCAGCTCGGGAAGATTGGCGAAGGGACAGGTCGGGATCTCGAGCGGCCGCAGTTTGCGGAACAGCGCCGCGCGTGACGCCGGCGTGAAGCCGTTGCGCGTCCGGGCCGTGTAGATCAGCCTGTCGCCCTCGTAGTATCCGAAAACGAGCGCATCGAAGGTTGTAGTGCCGACAGTATAGCCGCTGATCACGAACTCCTGTCCGGCGTTGACGCGCATCTTCCGCCAGGCGCCCGAGCGCAGACCGGGCTCGTAGCGGCTGTCGCGCCGCTTGGCGACGAGGCCTTCGAAACCATGCGTCTTGACGGCCGCGATCAGGTCCGGCAGCGACGCCTCGAGTTCCGTCGCATACCGCACCGGTTCCTTCAGCTTCGGCAGGATTTTCTTTTCGAGCAGCGCGCGGCGCGCCAAGAGCGGCACCGATCGGACGTCTTTCCCGGTCAGCACCATCAGATCGAACACGAAGAACACCACCGGCCCCGGCGCCGAGCCGTAATTCTGGAGCCGGTTGAAGGACGGCCGGCCCGCGTCGTCGAGCGCGACCACCTCGCCGTCGATTACGGTTTCATCGGGAAGGCCGGCGAGACCCTTCACGATTTCGGGATAGCGCTTCGCGAAATCCTTGTCGTTGCGCGAACGCAAGTGGACCTTGCCGGCGGACCTGAACGCGATGGCGCGGTAGCCATCGAGCTTCAGCTGGTAGAGCCACGCCGCGTCCTCTGGCAGCTTGTCCGCCCGCAGCAGCAGCATCGGCGCGATGAACGACGCTTTCACGGTCACAGTATCGTCGGAGCGGCTAGGCGAACAAAACACGAAAATGCTACGATTTCCCGTGCCGCTGCGCGCCTGCTCCGTGTCGTTCGTCGACATCCGCGGCATCCGGCACGTCGCCGAGGTGCAGGCCGAATCGCTGTTCGAGGCGGCGATTCTCGGAATGCGTGTGTTCAAGGGCGATCCCTGGATCGAGCATGTCGGTCCCGCCACCGTCTTCGACGTGGAAGTGCGCGAGCCGGCGACCAGGCACGCGATCAGTCTCCACCAGATCCAGCGCTGGCTTGACGGCGCGTCGAGCAGCCCGAACGAAGGGGTCAAGAAGGCGAAGCTGAAAAACCTGCTGATTTCCCGCTGACCGCGGCACCTGAAGTTCATCTGATCGGATGGCGAATCCTCGCACGGTCCCGCGCGCGAGGACCGGGCTCTATTCGCCTGCGGCTCACCGCGCCGCTGAAACGTCGCGGCCGGCGGGTGACGATCCCTTTCGCAATTGCTTGATCGGCAGCAACCCGATCTGTCGGTCGTGTTTCAGCAGGCGCCGACACCGAGACTCCATACGGCGCGATGCGGTTCAAGCTACACGCGGCGATGGTTTGCCCGAGACATGCGCCGCATGAGCACGGGTCGCAAGCCTGGCACATAGCTTCGCGTGTCCGCCGTGATCCCTTCCGGGTTGCCCTCAACAACGATGGGACCCTGACCCGGGCGCGCCTGCCCGTCAACGGCCGGCCCGCTCCGAGATTCCGGGTTGGCCGTTTCCCCCGGATCGGGGTCCGGGGTGACGGGCAGGCTGGTACGCCCGGTCCGTCCGGCTCCCATGTTGAGGACAACCGAACAGAAAAGGAGCTGACGATGGGCGACAGACGACAGACTTTGATTGATTACCGGACCGCGGTCGATGCCGCGATGAAGGAGCACTTCGGGACGGATGCCAGTGCCTTCGGCATGGGCGCGAGAATTGTGGCCGACGGCTACGCTCACGACTGGGCGCCTGAACACCTCGCCTTCTGGTTTGGCGAGAACTACGGTCTCACGATGATTTCTGATCCTGTCTGGGAAAACGCGGGCTTCGCCGACGCCGTTCGCCAGCTCGACGAAGAGATCGTCAGCTTTCGGGGGCGGCAATGAAGTTTATTGTGCGGTGCAGCAACGAAATTTGTGGACATAAGGCTGGTTCCCTGCCAGATTGCCGCAGGCCCCTACCAGCAGCTGAAGGAACCGCGAACATGACGTCATCGATGATGCCTTTCAACGAGGCGACGTCCGGGCATCATGTCCCGTGCCCAGCGGACGAGCCTGACGATCAGACATCTGTCGAGGATACAACGATCAGATGGATGGGAGTTCTGTTTTCTGCACCGGCATCAGCATCTTCTTCGGCCTGTGCGCGGGGTTCGCCCAGCCGGGGGACGAAAGAATATTGTTGGGCGCGGCGGCGCTGGCTTTCCTTACGGTTGCCTTATGGCTCCCCAGCCAGCACCGTCATGCACCAGAAACGGAGAACGTGCAGGAGACGAAGATCACCACCGCGACGAACCGGAGCCCGCCCGGACCGCAATAGCGCAATCGCGGTTCCGGCGGCGGTCCCGTTGCATCCGACCGCCATCCCATGCACAATTCGGGCGATACTTTCAGCGTTTGACCAACAGGGCGACGAGCACCAAAACAATGCTTGAGCAAGTCTCAAGGGTAGCGGCGGTCTTTGGCAGCGCCGCGGCGCTCGTCTACGTCCTGGGCTACACGGTCACGGCGGGTCATTTCCGCGCGCTCGGCTTGCCGTTACGCACCACCGAGATTGCAGATCTGGTCGGCGCAGCGTGGGAGCTCCTCTATCGCGGTCCGATACTGATTCTGCTCTACGTCACTATTGTTCGGCCCTGGGTGACGACAGTCTTTTTTTTGCTCTTTGCGTTGTTGTTCTTTGAACAACCGTGGAAGGTATTGGCTGCACGAGTAAAGCCGCGCGCCCACAGGCCGCGCTGGCTCGCTGTTACGACGGAGTGGGCTCCTGCTATTATCGGCATTCTCGCGCTGGCGTTGGCGCTATGGCAGCTTCTATCTTTCGTTCTTCCCGTCATGTCGATTACAAGGCTTCTCGCATTTCCGGAGCGCCGTCCGCTTTATCAGCAATTCGGATGGCTCGGTAGTTCGCTCGATAGCCGCGCAAAATTCATCTGGGACGCTATCGTCGGGCATGGCGTGGAGACCGACTTGAACACCCTGATCGGCCTGCTTGCGTTTCATGTATCGGCTGTGTGCCTGATGGCTGGCCTCGTGTACCGCCTCAAGGGCACCGGGCGCCGCTGGTCGATTCCCGTCCTGGTGGTCACCATTGTCAATGGTGCCGTGATACCGTCAGCCTATGGTGTCATGATCACACCATATCGCTATCCTCGGGCGGAGATTCACGCCAAACCTGTGAAAGGACTCGAGGATGAACATGCCGACCTTGTGTCCCCTCCCAGATTCTTGCCTCGAGTCGACGCCTGACGCCTATTTCTTATATTCGCCAGAGAACCGTGATGTGGCCATTATTCGCAGAGATGATGTAGCTCTCGTAAAGCTGCGGGACGACGACTTTCTTTTCAGCGAGGCAGTAAAATGAAAAATATTCTGGCAACCGCGGTGATTCTGTTGGTCGCGTTACCAGGAGTCGGCCGTGCTCAAGGCGTTGCGGCCCGCATTACTGCTGCCGTACCGACATCTGTCGAAGCTGGCGGTCGATTTTCAATCGACGTGCGTGTTCCGACTGGCACGACGGATGCGGTGATCATTCAAGTATTCCGGCGCGAAGGGACTGTAAGTACGCTAAAACACGCGTCCACGCCCATTCGGGACGGCGATGCAGATGATCATTCGCCAACGGCAGGTCTAATCAGATACGAGATCGTGACAGATCAGACATGGTTGCCGTTGTCCAGCCTCAAGGTAGCCAGTTCAAGTCAGGATTATTCCATCGTGTTGACCAGACCTCAGTCAGATGAGAGTCTGCCACCAATGGCACGCGTACGAGTGGTCTCACCCTCTGGGATGATCAATTTCGCTGATGTCGTCGAGGGCGAGTTAAATAGTGTCTTGATCGCCGGCCGTTTTGTAAGAGGAGGGACAGCGGGGGCAGCGTGGAACGCGACGTCTTTAAAGAGTGTACAGAATGCATTTAAGGCTGACCCGCACAAAATTGTCATTTTTAAGGGTACGGCCGTTGATGATTCGGCCGTGGCGCTATCTAACGGCGATGACGAAGCAACGAGTTGGACTACTGATCCATCCACGGTCCTGCGACGTCAGAAAGACCTGCTATTTGGACGCATCTCACTACTAGAGAAGTCTCTACCGGGCGTGGCAGACGCGACCACGCGTTATCGTCTTCAAGAGAAATTGAATGACACGCGCGCATTAGTTACCGCAGATAAATGAATTGTGGACCCCAATGGAGCGTGCTATCGCAGGGCATTGGGAGCCGCTGCACATGAACGGCCCGTAGGCGCTCCAACACGCACGTTAACCTGAACATTCGTTGGCCACAGGCAGCTTGAACGCCCTCCTTCGCAGGCTTTCAATTCTCGCTACATTAGCCGGGCGCGCGCGGACGTCAACGGGCCGCCCGCTCCTTCGGCCCTGCGGGCCTCCCGTGTTGCCCGTTTCCCTGCGGTGACATCCGCGCTTTTCCGCCCGGCTCTCTCCTGCGCGTTGAAAACCCAAACTCAAAGGAGAGACGACCATGACCGAACCTATAACCATTCCCCTGAACAAGCTCACCGCCTGGCGCGGCAACGTCCGCAAGACCGATCCGGCCAAGGCGATCGACGAACTGGCCGCGTCGATTGCGGCGCACGGCCTGCTGCAATCGCTTGTCGTGCGCAAGCCGAAGCGCGGCAAACCGGCGGTTGTCGCCGGACGCCGTCGCCTGCTGGCGCTGCAGCTTCTGGCCGAAGCGGGAACCATCGACACGGAATTCCCCGTGCCATGCCACGTCATCGGCGGCGACGTCGACGCCGCCGAAATCTCCCTCGTCGAGAACACGCTGCGCGAACCGATGCACCCGGCCGACGAATTCGAGGCCTTCCGCGACCTGGCCGACGGCGGCCTGCCGGTGGCCGACATCGCCGCACGGTTCGGCGTCACCAGCACCGTTGTCGAGAAGCGTCTGAAGCTGGCGCGCGTCAGCCCGGCGATCATCGCGGCGTTCCGCGGAGACGAGCTGTCCCTCGAAGCGGTGATGGCGTTCGCGTCGGTCGACGACCACGCAGCGCAGGAACAGGTGCTCGACAATCTGCGCAACGGCTGGTGCGGCGATGCCGACGATATCCGCCACACGCTGACCGAGGAGGAGATCGCGGCGACCGATAAGCTCGTGCGGTTCGTCACGCTTGCGGCCTATGAGACCGCCGGCGGCAGCGTGCGGCGCGACCTGTTCACCGACGACGACAGCGGGATCAGGATCCTCGACACGGTGCTGCTGGACCGGCTCGTGACGGAGAAGCTGCAGGGCGCGGCCGAGACGCTGCGCGCCGAGGGCTGGAAATGGATCGAAACCCGCACCGATTACGACTGGAGTGAATGGTCAGGTTTCAAGCACTGTCGTCCGGAGCCCGTGCCGCTGTCCGCCACACAGCAGACGGAGCTCGACGGGCTGTACGAGGAACGCGACCGTCTCCGCCCTGATCATGACGACCGTGATGATGATGATGATGATCACGACGACGTCAACGATGTCGATGACCAGGCCCACGCGCGCCTGGAGCAGATCGCGCAGCGCATCGCCGAACTCGAGGACCGCGAGGAATTCTATTCCGAACAGTCCCTGGCCCACGCCGGCGTGGTCGTGAGCGTCGGTCATCGCGGCGATCTCGACATAAGGCGCGGCCTTGTGCGCCCGGAAGACGCCGCGAAAGCCTTCCGGAAGATCGATCACGGCGGCGACGGAGAAAGTGACGACCTCGACGACGGAGCTGAACCGGCAGCGAGCCCGACATCTTCAGGCCTGTCGGCGAAGCTGGTCACGGACCTCACCTCGCACAAATCCGCCGCCCTGAGCGCCGCGCTCGCCGGGAATTCCTCCGTCGCGTTGGCGGCCGTCGTGCATGTCCTGGCCAGCGATGTGTGTTTCGAACACGCCGGGACGTCCCTTCAGATCGACGCTCGACCCCGCAGCCTCGATAGCGTTACGGAATCGAAGGCGTTCACTGATCTCCACAATGCGCGCACCCACTGGCACCACACTTTGCCCGGCGATCCGCCGGAACTTTGGGCATGGTGCCTCGCGCAGAGCCAGGAAACGCTGCTGGAGCTTCTCGCGTTCTGCGCCGCCGGCACCGTCAACATCGTCGTGAACAAGGGCGACGATCCGGATAGCGACCGCCTCACGCATGGCGAGCAGCTCGGAGCCGCCCTCGGCCTGGACATGCGGAACTGGTTCACGCCGACAGCGGAGAATTACTTCAGCCGCGTCAGCAAGCCGCAGATCCTCGACGCCCTGCGGGAGTCGACGGGCAACCCCCCTGCCCCGGCCTGGCACAAGCTGAAGAAATCCGAGCTCGCCGCTCTCGCCGAACGCCAGACCGCCGGCACCGGCTGGCTGCCGGAGACGCTGCGCCCGGTCATGGACACAGTCGACGAACAGGCGGCCTGATCCCGCCGTCAGCCGGTCGCGCCTGCGGGCGCGGCCGGTTCTTTCCTGATTTCGCATCGTTCGTTGCCCGGTTTTCATCTTCACGCCGTCATAGCCGGGCGCGCCGCCGCCTCAATCCAGAGCTTCTTTCGTTCCGGGTTTCCGCAAGAGCCGATGCGCCGCCCTTCCGGCGGCGGGTCTCTTTGGTGCGGACCCTCGCCGGAACGAAGAGAAGCTTGGGTGACCCGGCCGCTTGTCCGCCCGGCTTCGTTTGCCGCGTTACGAAAACCGTTCAACGAAGGAGAACACGATGATCGACAGAACCAACGCCTACCGCGTATCGATCGCCCGTCTGGCTCTCGCCTCTGCATCCTGGGTGCAGGGCGACCATGCCGAACAGGCGGTCATCGACCTGCTGACCAGCCTGCGGCACTTCTGCGCCGCCCGGCGGATCGATTTCGAGGGCTGCAACAGCGACGCGACCGACCTGTTCCGCGCCGAACTGGATGCGAGGGCGCCATGACGACAAAGACATTGACCACATACGACCTCAAGCAATTCACGGGCTCCGAGAGCTTTTACCGTCACGCGATCAACCGGCGTGTCGTCTACACGGAGGGCGCGCAGTTCGTCGCCGAGACCGGCGGCGCCTACTGGCTGCTCGACGAGATCGCCATCATCCAGCCTTACGACGCGCGCGTGGCGGCGGAGGAGTTCCAGGTCTGGAAACTCGCCGTCCGTTCCGACCGGACGGCCACGCTTACCTGCGAGGACGGCAACGACAACGTCGTGTTCACGAAGGAGATCGAATTCACTGACTTTCCCCTCGACGAAATCACGCTGTGGTTCGCGAACAACACGATCTACCTGCCGGGGGAGCATTGATGCTTGCCCGTGGCCATCGCGTGAAAACGGCAAATCGTCATCGACACTCCTTGTCCCGCCTCGTAATTTCGGCTACACAGGAAGAATGATGAACCGGGACGAGAATCGCCATCCTGCCATCGTTGCCCGCTACGAGGCGGCGAAAGCCGTTGCGCAGGATCTGGGATTTCGCCTGTCGGTTACGGGGAAAGGTCCCGCTCTCTTCGTTCTCAAGGAGAACGGCAAGACGGTTCTGACATTCGCGGACGTCACAAACATCGACGCCTTCCTGAACGGCGTCCGGAAGGCCCGCCGCCGGTCTTGACACTCGTTTCGCGGCCCGGCAAGGTGCGACATGGCCGCGCCGCAACCCATCACCGGTCGAACGCATTGCAAGCCGCATATACCTGATTCGCGGCGAAAAGGTGATGCTCGACGCCGACCTGGCCGAGCTTTACGGCGTCGAGACCCGAACACTCGTCCAGGCCATCAAGCGAAACATCGACCGCTTTCCGACCGACTTCATGTTCCAACTCTCTGAAAGAGAACATCAAAACTTGAGATCACAAATTGTGACCTCAAGTTGGGGTGGTCGCGCTATCCTCCGTACACCTTCACAGAACACGGCGTGGCCATGTTATCCAGCGTGCTCAAAAGCAAGAAGGCCGTTCAGGTCAGCATCGCCATCGTCCGCACCTTCGTCCAAATGCGTAATCTCCTCGCCAGCCACGCCGCCCTGGCACGCAAGGTCGAACAGCTCGACCATAATGTCACCGTCCTCTACGACACTGTCCGGAAGCTGCTGGCGCCGGAGCCGTCGAAGAAGAAGCCGATCGGATACATCTGGCACGACGAATAAGATCGTCCTCTCAGACTGGAAATTTGAAATGCCACATTGGCATCTCAAATCCGGCGACACTCCTTCAAGTGCCCGTCGATCGCGCAATCCCCCTTTTCGTGTATCGACGAACCCCCTTCCCCCATCCCGCCTTTATCCGGTTGCTCTCAACCAGCATGTGACCCTGCCGGACGCGCCTTTCGTGTCCCGTCCAGAGGTTCTTTCGTTCACGGTTTCCGGCCAAACCATTGAGGCCGGATCCTCCGCGAACGACGAGAACCTTGGGGACACGCGCAGGCTATGCGCCCGGCGTTTCGGCTCACATGTTGAGAGCAACCGAGAAGAGTGAGGGACTACGAATGAAACGAACCATCAGGCTGACAGCCATCGACCGCACGGTCACGCTGTCCGATTACATCAAGCTGGTGCGGCTGGCAAAAGCCTTCCCCTGCGCCACCTTCAAGACCGGACTGACAACGTAGTGGCCAACCACCGGCGCCGAAATTCTCCGGCAATTCCGGGACGGCATGATGGACCGCATCAACCAAGGCATCCCCTACATACAGCGGGGGCTGAAATGACCTCGAAGATGAAAACTTACACGGTGTTGTACGCCGAGGACGTTCCGTACTACGCGTCCGGTGAGATCGAGGCGCCCAGCGACAAGAGCGCCATCGCCAAGGCCCGCAAGCTCAATACCGAAACCTTCGGCGCCTACGACGGCGATTGGGACAACGCCGTCTGCCGGCGGATCGTCTCCATCGAGGATGCCAAGGGCAACGTCATCGCCGAGGATTTCGCGCTCGACAAGTACGTTCTGCATAGAGCCAGCGCCGGCGAGCGGCGCAGGCTGGATGCCGCCGAGGAAATGTTCCGGGCTCTGAAGACCTGCCGCACGGTTGTTTACCGATACGGAACAGATCGTCAGTCCGACCTGCTTGACGCCGCACTTGCCAAAGCGCGGGGGCAGAAATGACCGGGGAAATCGACAACGGATTCTGCATAAAATACCGCAAGGCGGCGGCTACATCGAAGACGAATGCATCTGAGGCGCTGACACATGCTGCTGTCTCGATCCCGATGCGCCCGATCCATTCACCGCGCGCAGACGTAAAATGGCGGCGGAGGCTGGCCATGGCAGGCAACCGTGACGATCCTGAGGACGGCGGCAGGCTCGGGGCCGAGGCCCGCGAATACACAGCCAGGAAGAACCGGGAACGGCTCGGCGAGATGCGGATGGGCACCCTGCGCACCGGCAGGCCCGCCCCCGATCGCCCCGACAACCCGGTAACCGCGCACGAGCGCCATCACGCGGAGAATGGCGCCGACCAGGAAAAGCGCCTGCAAGGCATCGTCGACCCTGTCCGGCGCGAGAGCGTCCGCGCGCAGGTCGACAGGCACTACGATGCGTGGGGAAAGGCCCTCAAGAAGGCTTATGCGCAGCGCTATGACAATTCGGAGCGGATCTTCGACAGGAAGATGGCCGAGCGGAAAACCGACGTGCGCCCGATCCCCAAGAGCGTCCAGCAGGACATCCGCAAGGAGGCCATCCGGGAAGCCGCCGCGCAGTCGAACAACCGCATCGGCGAAATCAACGCGGCCATCCCGAAGATGATCGACAAGGCTATCTCCGACGCCGCCAAGCTGCCCGCCGGCGCTCCGCTTGACAAGGGCACGCAGCGTGCCAAGGATATGGCGGCGGCTTACGACCGGGCGGCCGCCGGCCACGGCCGCGAGGACAGGGACCGCGAGAGGTGAGGATGGCCTGCGAACACGAACATGACTGGGTCGAAATCACCACCGCGAGCGAGACCGCCAACGGTCTGCGGCGCTTCATCTGCATCGTGGATGACTGCGACGCCGAGAAAACCGATCCGCCGACGAACTGACTGCCAGCATCATCCGTTTCGACGAGTCGCGGCCATGAGGTAACGTTCCCTTTCGCAAGCGCAGAAGCCGCGAACCAAGACGGCCATCCTGCCTCCCCCGCCGCACGAATTGATTGGACAGCCCATTGGAGAGAGGAGAATGGGCTATGTCCAGACAGAAACCAGGCGAGGCTGGGGCCTCGGAGGGAGCCCGGAGGGCGACCGGAGAGGCCTCAGCCTCGCCGACGCGCGCCACGGGCCGGTGGTCGGCGCGGCGCAAGATGTCAGTGGTCTTGGAGCTGCTGCGAGGCGCCGATCTCGAGACGCTCAGTCGTCGCCATGGTGTGACCGCGGCCACGATCTCCGAGTGGCGTGACAAGTTCCTCGGCGGCGGCGAGGCGCGTCTGAAGTACCACGAGGTTGCGGTGGAGGACGAGGAGACGCGGCGTTTGAAAAACGTCGTCGCGGACCTGGCGACCGAGAAGGATCTACTCAAAGAGAAGATTCGCCACTTGGAGGCCAGCCGCCCTTTGGGCTGGTGGAGGTCGAAGCGATGAGCGGTCAGACTTCGCCCTCCACGCACTACCGATACGGCATTACACGGGTCCTCCGCGTGTGGGAGCTGCCGCGGTCGACCTTCTACGCGCAGCGCGTACAGCGCGCGGAGCCGGCGACGGGGCGACGGGGTCGAACACCGACCCTCGATGATGCGGCGCTGCTCGCACAGATTCGGGTGGTCATCGCTGACAGTCCGTTTCACGGCGAAGGGCATCGGAAGATTTGGGCGCGGCTCCGCACGCTGAAGCACGTGCGCACGTCGATGCGCCGCGTGCTGCGCGTTATGCGCGACGCCGAGCTCCTGGCGCCCGCGCGGCAACTGGAGCCGGTGGTCGAACACCCGCATGAGGGCACCATCGTCACGGAGCAGCCCAACGTGATGTGGGGCACCGACGCGACCGCCGCGGTGACGATCCTCGACGGCCCCGCCACGATCTTCGCGGCGATCGATCACTGCACCGCGGAATGCGTGGGCATTCACGCCACGCGTCACGGCGATCGGTTCGAAGCCTTGGAGCCACTCCGGCAAGGCGTCCGCGATCACTTCGGCGGCCTCGCCCCCGCGATCGCTCACGGGCTCGCGATTCGACACGACCACGGCAGCGTCTATCTCAGTGGCGACTTTCAGACGGAGATCACGTTTCTCGGCATGACGTCGTCGCCGGCGTTCGTCCGCCAGCCGGAAGGCAACGGCTGCATCGAACGCTTCTTTCGCACCCTGAAGGAGCAGCTACTCTGGGTCCGGCATTTCTCGACGATCGAGGAGCTGCGCCAGGCGCTCATCGCGTTCAAGGAGCGCTATAACCAGGAGTGGCTGATCGCGCGACTCGGGTATCGGTCGCCGGCGGCCGCCCGTCGATCGTTTGCGCTCACATCCGCGGCGTGATTACACTCACCGCGCTGTCCAATTTTCGTGCGGCGGTACAACGGCCATCCTGCCAATTCCTCAAAGCGCTCCACGACCGCATCTTCCGCCGTCATTTCCTGAACGGGCGTGAGTGAACGCTCGTCATCGCCCCTTGTCCCCGTCGTCCTCAACAAGCATGTGACCCTGCCGGACGCGCCTTTCGTGTCCCGTCCAGAGCTTGTTGCGTTCCGGGTCCCTGCCCACAACGACAGACAAGCTTGGGACACGCGCAGGCTGTGCGCCCGGCCCGACGGCTCACATGTTGAGGACAACCACTGAACAGAAGGAGCTAGACGATGACGGACTTCGAAACATCATGGAAACGGCACGCGGACCTGGTTGCGGAAGCGAACGGTTTGAACAAAGCGGTCGTCTTCGACGCCCTGGTCGCAGCCGGGATCACTGCGGTAGCCGTCGACTTCGACGGCGAAGGCGACAGCGGCCAAATCAACGGCGTGTCGGCCCGCGCCGGGGATACACCGGCCGATATCCCGGCGACGATGGTCAGCCTGCACCTGGCCCCGTGGGGCCAAACGGAATTAACCCGCACAGACCTGCCGTTCCCCGAAGCGATTGAACGTCTCTGCTACGGCTATCTTGAGCAAAAACACGGCGGCTGGGAAAACAACGACGGCGGCTATGGTGAATTCACCTTCAATGTGGCGGAGCGCAGGATCGAGCTCGATTTCAACGGGCGCTATACCGACACCTGGCACGACGCTCACACCTTTTGAGGGAGGCCATCATGGCGCATCCCTACCATCATTCGCTTTCCAGCGTCAGGCAATGGGGCGGTGTCGTAGATGACTATCAGCGCATCCACGACTGGTTCGACGAATCGAAGATGATCATCGCCGACTTCCGGCACCGCGCTTTACGCCACCACGCCGAAGGCATTTTCATGGCCGAGACGATTTTCGGGACGACGATCACGATCGCCACCGGCCGCCAGATCCCGGTCCGGTGGATCGGCGAACAGCATGTCCGCGAAGACCTCGGCTTCGTCCCGTCATTCGCCCACTGGGTCAAAGCGATCCGCCCCGAACCCTGGATGGGACGCGCGCAGCGGCTCGAGGAACAACTCGCGGCGGCGGAGGTCGCCGTGTAACGTGCCGTGAGAGGTGGTCTCCACGAGCTGTCCGCGGCATTTCCGGACGGCGGTCGTGTTTTTGCCGGCAGCGGCCGGGCGAAATGCGGACGGCACCGCCGCGCCAGGCAAAGAGCGCCTGATCACGGCGCCGCCAGTGTCCCGCCCGGTCCCGTCCTCCCTGAAACCGTGCCCGGCTTCCTCAGGGCCGCGAAGGAAGCCGCATTTCACGGTTTCGCAACGGGAGGACAAGATGGCAAAAACGAACGCGACCGCAGCCGAAACGAAAACCCGCACCTACGTGCTCGAAGTGACCTTCACCGTCGATTTCACGGCCGACGAGGACGTCCAGTCGCCGCAGGCGATCCGTAACGAGGCGCGCAGCTGGCTCGATGAGCCTCGGCGCCGCCGTGCAGGCGGTCAACGTCCGAAGGGCGGGCTGATGCCCGCCTTCGCCTCGCGGCGCGAAAGACAAACGCCGCGGGCGAACGCTTCGGGACGGGCGCGGGGCCTCCGGCCCGAATGTCGAGGTTCTCAGTGACTTTCTGGGTTTCAGGCTGTGGACGAGATACCCGTGTCCTTCCCGCCTGTGCCCCTCTTCGGTCGCCGCATCCATGAAATATTGCAGAACGAAGTTTCTGACCGCCGTCGACGTGCTCACGCCGCGCTCCGCGTTCCGGACAATGTATTCATAGAGTTCATGATCGAAACAGTCCTCACGGGCGGCGATCAACTTGAGCGCGCGGCGCGTCTCCGGCGCGAGCCGGACACTGGTTCGCCGCTTTCCGACCATGATGCTCAGACTCCGAAGCTTCTTCTTTCCGGTGGTGGAGACAATGTATTCCGTCCTTCGCCGTTCAGCCATTTCCGTTCGCGTCATGCATCGTTTCAGATGAGCCGTCTCGCGTGAGTCGGCCGCTTCACTCTTCTACACGACTCATTTGGCGATGGGCCAGATCCTTGCGCGGGCCAAGCGGCGGTTCTGTCAAATGTGCTTCTTTCGGGTTGACCGTGTCTGGCCGCTGCCCTTAAATCTTCTGACCCGTAACGAATCAGCTCACAATGGCCGGCAGACCGAGGATTTCGTCCGAAGACCGTTTCTACGCCGATCTCGGGCGCGCCATCCGGCTTGCCCGCGTCACGGCCGGCAAGACGCAGTCGGACGCCGCGGACCATCTTGGCGTCTCATTCCAGCAGTTTCAGAAATACGAAAGCGGGATCAACCGCATTCCGGTCGAGAAACTTGTGACGCTCGCGCCTTTTCTCGAGGTCCCCGTGACGCAGCTTCTCTCCCTGCCGAAGGCCGAGAGGGCCTGGCAATCGTTCACCGAGAGATTCCAGGCCAACGAATTTCACACCATGCTGGAATCGTGGGCCCGGATCTCGGACAAGCCGATGCGCGCCGCCATCATCGCCCTGGTCAGGCGCGCGGCAACCCTCAGCGAATGAGAGCGGACGGTGACGGCCGTCAGGTCTCACCGTCGGCTTCCGGCAGCTCACACATCCGGTAGCGGAGCATGCAGTAATAGGACGTGTTCAGAAGCCGGAAATTGGCATCGACCATGTCGATGATTTCCGGAATGCGGGTCTTCACTGCCTCCTGCCGCAGGAAATCCATCGCCTGCAGAATGCGCGATGCCTGAGCGAAGTCATACCTGTTTTCCTCATCGGGATGGTTCGCAATCTCCTCGAAGCTAGGCGGCTCTGGCATGCGCCTTTTCTCCTTCTCGCATCGAAAATCTCAGCACGCTGTCCGTGATGCCGGTTTTGTTGCGGACATTCACGAGCTGCTGCGCCGTCACCGGGATCGCCAGCGCGCGGCAGCGCTGTCCGTCGATCTTCTCGACGCGGCCCAGATGCTCCATGGCGATGCCGGGCCGGACAAACACGCTGCGATAGATGAAGGTCGGCATCAGGCCGATGATCTTCGCGAGGCCCAGCCGCAGCCCGAATTCCAGATAGGCGCACGCCATCTCATTGACGATCCGCTGGCGCAATGCCGGCGTCACCCTGTTGTCGACGCAATAGCGCGTGCCCTCCCAGACGCTTTCGGACCGCAGCAGCGATTTGTCGTCGACAAGGTCCGGCCAAAGATCCTTGAGCATGCAGGACAGCGATGTCGGCGTCAGGCGCGTGAGCCCGAGCGCCTCGCCCGCGTCGGTGTGGTAGACAAGGTAACGGCTGGCGGGCGTGTCGTACTGGTCGAACTCCATGCCGTCGTAGTGCGGCACGTCGTACTGCTGGCGTTCAATAAACTCCCCGTACCGCAGCCTGAACAGCGAATGAAAGGCCGGGCCGAATTCGTGGACGTTGCTGTATGAAAGGCATGAAATCATCGTTTCTCCCCCTGTTTGCTTTGAAACAGCGGGTTCAGCGTTGCAAAAATCGCGGCTCGGGTAATCTCACGCGATCGCGTGAGGGATGGCGGCGTCCTACGGCCTGATCAGGCCGTACGAAAGCGCCTTGCTGACAGCCATCACGCGCGTGTTGGCGCTCAGCTTCCGGAAAGCCGTCCTGAAATAGGTGTCGACCGTCTCCTCGCTCAGATTGAGGATCGTGGCGATCTCGCCATCGGTCTTGCCGGCCGCAGCCCATGTCAACACTTCGGTCTCGCGCGCCGTCAGGAAGATATTGGGCGCCGGGCTGTCCTTCTTGCGGTTGATGCGCTGAAAGGCGATGTAGAAATGATTGCAGTAAGCGGTGATGAGGTCGAGCCGGCCATCGAAAGAATCGAGCTTCTCCTTGCTCGCGAGGCCGATGCCGGCGAACTGGTTGGGTCCCCAGATGCGGCGTGCAGACGCCGTTATACAGGCCCGCCTCGATGCCCATGTTCAGGCACTGAAACTGGCGTCGGGACATCTTCATGCGTTCCGGAATCTCCGCCCAGGTGAAGGTGTCCATCTTGTTGAGGCAGTAGGTCGTCACCGGATCGATCCGGTCGTAGCCGTTCTCGAAATAATGTTTCATCCAGTCTTCGGGATAATTCTGGAGGACGCCGAAGCCGGGTTCGATATCGAGATGGCGGTGCCTTGTCTGCAGGCAAAACACCATGCGGTCGAGCCCGTGCTGCCTGACCGTGGCCAGAAACTCCGTCACCAGTTCTTCCGTCGTCCGGGCGCGGTTGGCCCGTTCGATGAACGTCTCAAACGAAACCAGCATTGACCCCGGCCCGAAAAGCCCTCCCTGTTTGTATGGGCAACTTAACGGTCCGCCGCGGGATGTTCAAGCCTTTATGCGGCTTTCAGACCGGCGCGGTATTGGGCGAGCATCGGCTTGACCTCTTCGGGCAGGAATTCCTCGAACGGGCCGCCGGCCGTAAGCGCGCCGCGCAGCAGCCGGATCGGATCCTGGCCCTCGAGGCTGCCCAGATTCGGCTCGTGGACGAAATACCCAAGCAGACGCTGCAGGCGTTCCGGTAAATGCCGCGCGACCTCCCGCGGAACCGCAAGATATTGCGGCTCCGCCTGCCGCAGCCAGCCGAGGCGAATAGCTGTGGACGACGCCGGTGCGCGGCCGGTCCGTGCGGTTGGCGCCGCCGCCATGCTGAAGCGAGCCGAGCCAGACCAGCACCGATCCGGCTTTCATCACGCCCTGCGCCTCCTCGTGCGGGCTGCGCCTGCCGGTCGAGCGGCCATTTGTGGCTGCCGGGCACGACATGGGTCGCGCCGTTTTCGGCGGTGAAATCGTCGACCGCCCACATCGTGTTGATCATCGCCTCGAATTCCGGGTGGACGAAGTTGAACATCAGGTCGTCGCGGTGAATGACCTGCTGCGGCTCGCCGCCGCCGATCCGGATCGCCTGCGTCAGGTTCAGCTGATAGGCGCGGCAGCCCTTGAGCAGGAAATGATCCATGACGGCCAGGATCGCGCGGATCGATCGCCATCGCCTGGCACATCGCCGATTTCGCGATCAAGCCCGCTCAGGCGCTTGGTGACGTAGCCGTAGAAATCGCCGGCGCAGTTGGGCGCCGCGTCGAAATGCGGCGTCCAGCTCCGCCGCCAGCCGCGCGACCCGGCCACGGTCGAGCACATCCTCGATAACGACGCAGCCCTCCTCCTCCAGAATTTCGTTGATCGCCGCCGCCGCTGTTCGCTGCATTTAACGCTCTTCACTTCGGCTCATGGTGTCCTCCCGGTTTGAGTTTGACGGCATCACTCTGGCGGGTTCGCGGCGGTCCGTAACCTCCCGCGTTCGCGTGAGGTTACTTTCCGGGCCGCGCGGGCTTCAATGCGAACGAGCGCTCTTCAAGGGGAGGAGAAACTATGGAATACGTGGACATCCAGACGCCGCCGGCCGGCCGGCTTGGCAGCGCGGCGCTGCGCGCGCTTGCCGCGCGATCGCTGTTTCCCTGGCTGACCGATGCCGCGGGGAGACTGGATCGTGATCGGTGCCGCGCTCGCAGCCGTTGCGCTGTGGCCGCATGTCCTGACCGCACTTGCCGCCGTCCTATCGTCGGCAACCGGCAGCACGCCCTCGCCGTGCTTGGGCATGACGGCACGCATTACACGCTGTCGCATAACGCGCGGCTCAACGATTTCCTGACCAATCTCCTGTGCTTCTGGCCCTTGGGCCTCACGGTCAGCGGCTACCGCGCCCTTCATTATGCGCATCACAAGCACATGCCGGCACCGAGACCGATCCGGAGCTCGGCCACAAGCGGATGCGGGCGCCGCAATGGGATCTTCCCGACACGCCGCGCACGGTGCTGCGCTATGCGCTGCACGACCTGATCGGCTATTCGCTCGCCGACTACAGCATCATCGTCACGTTTTCGAAGCCCGCCGCGCGGCGCGAATATCTCGGCCTGGCGCTGTTCCACTCGTTGCGCCATCGCGCTGTTGCTCGCGTCCGGCTGCTGGTGGCCGCGGCGCTTTGGTACTTCAGCCTCGTCACGTCGTTCATGATGTTCTTCCGGCTGCGCCTGTGGCTGGAGCATCAGGGCACCGGCGACACGCAGCGCCTCGCCCTGACGCCGTGGCAGGGCGCCGTGCTGGCGCCGCACAATGCCTGGCATCACTGGGAGCACCACAAATACCCGACGATCCCGTATCACCGCTTGCCGGCGGCGCGGCGGCTTCTGTCCGGGCCCGCGATCCTGACGCTGCGCACGCTGATCGTGGCGCTCGGCGCGTCGCCGTCCGTCGCGTCGGGCGCGCCCTTGCGGCGCCCGGAAGCCGTGTATCCGGCAGCGCCGGACACGGATATCGCCCGCGCCGCCTGACCGCGCCGGCAGACGGAAAGTTGTACGGATTGAAAGAAGCTATCGAAGATTGTATTCGGCTTGCCGCGTCCCCGAGAATCAGGCAGACTCACTCGAGGAGCGGATCGTGTCCGCGCCCTCCCGCCTGGTTCAAGCCAAAGGATACCCGCAACGAGTTAGAAGAGACCCGCCAAAAAGAAAAACCCGCCGAAGCGGGTTTCCTGAAACTGTGATATTCGATCTCGCAAATCCAATATCGCAGCTTTCAAAACCCGATGCAAGAGCCTTCTTGCAGCGTCTTAGCATTGCCAAATTGTTCGCTTTACGCCTTCCTCTCACCGGAGCACCCGCTCTTTGTCCACACTGATTGCATACAACGAACTTAGCCGGCGCGGCCACGCTTTCCGCGTGATTCGTGCCGACAATGTCATGCGGCGACCGGAAACCGGCGTGCGCGCGCTTGCTGCCCTCCGATTCTTCGGACACACTTTTTCGATGGCCAACCCGATTCCGGACCTCGGCCATTTCTGCATTTACCAATGTTCGAAGGAAATCCTATGACCTAACAAAAAGAAAACCCGCCAGGAGGCGGGCTTCTAAAAAAACTGAAACTGCAAGAGCAGCGATGTGACAATCCCACTCTTGCAGAAACCGAAAACGGACGCAAGCGATTTTTGCGACGGTTTTTTGCGGCCTGAGTTCTGGCGACTTTCTCATAATCAAAAGGAGAAAACCATGCGCCACATACTTCCATCTTTCCACAATCTTATCGCCGTCCGGTCCGATGCGGAGCAGAGGTTATGGACCGGGCAGGTCCTCGGCCTCGACTCGACCACCCTGCCCCGCCGCTGCTTCCGCGCGCGGCCGAAGGACAATGGCACTTATGTCCTTCCGGTCAAGCAAAGCTTCATCAAGGACGCGCGCCTGATGCCCGGAACCCGGATCATGCTGACGCTGCTGACCGGCTGGGCCGGCAGGGGCGAACCGCTCGAAACCACGCAGGGCACGATCGCGGGGCACCTGGGCCGGTCCGTGCGACAGGTCTTCCGCTATCTGAAAGACGCCGCGCGCGAAGGCTATCTGCGCTACGCCTACACCAAGAACCGTCTCGGCATGATCACAGGCCTCAAGATCTATCTGTGTTTCCCGCTGCTGCGCGCCGACGTGAAGCGAAAAGCGCGCGGCGCAAACCCACCAAATCCGGCCCGGACTCCTGTGGCCGACACTAATACACTTATTAAAGATTCTTACTTGATGGATGAGAAAGTCGGGGCGGGCCTGGAGCGATTATGGAACGCAATCCGCTCGGAACCGCCAGTGCGTCCGAGCGTTATACCTATTCCGGCACGCTGACGGCACCAAAGAGAAGAAAGTTGCTCGGCGAGGGGGAGCCTGTGGCGGCCCCGGAGGAAACCTTGCGGCTTTTTACCGTTTGTTAAGCGGGAAGTTCGATAATGGCGCGATGATCCCCAAGAGGCGATACATCGCAGCGGCGATGGAGGGACACCTTAACAAGGAGGCGACACGCCGCGATAGCGGCGGCGGAAAACCTTGATCCCCAAAGGCAACCGGCGGGGCGGCGGCCAGAACCTCGCCACCCATCTCCTGAACGCCTACAACAACGACCGCGTCGAGGTGACCGACCTGCGCGGCTTCGTCGCCCGGGATCTGCACGGCGCCTTCGCCGAGGCGCGGGCGATGGCGAGCGCCACGCGCTGCCGGAAATACCTCTACAGCCTGTCCGTCAATCCTGATCTGGCCAAATACGACCTGACGCGCGACCAGTATCTCGACTACATCGCCCGCGCCGAAAAGAACCTCGGGCTCGAAGGTCAGCCGCGCGCCATCGTCTTCCACGTCAAGGCCGGCCGCGAACACTGCCATGTCGTCTGGTCGCGCATCGACCCCGACCGCATCGTCGCCGTCCTGAATTCCCACGACCGCCGGATTTTGCGCCGGGTCACGCAGGAATTCGCGCGCGACCACGGGTTAGAGTTGCCGCCCGGCATGCGCAAGGATCGCGGCAGGGACCGCTTCAAGGACCGTAAGAAGGTATCAAACCTCAAGGAGCAGCAGCAGACCGAGCGCACCGGCATCCCCAAGGCCGAACTCAAGCAGGAAATCCAGTCCGCGTGGGACCACAGCGACAACGGCCACGCATTCGTCGCCGCGCTCGAAGCGAAGGGCTACACCCTCGCCCGCGGCGATCCGGGCGCCAAGCGTTCCCGCAGCCATGTCGTCGTCGACATGTACGGCGAAATCCACAGCCTCTCGCGCTATCTCGACGTGACCGCCAAGGAAATGCGCGCACGGCTGTCATCGCACCCGCTTGAAAACCTGCCCTCGGTCGACGAGGCCCGCGCCGCCGCGCACGCGAAACAGGAGCAGATGCGCGCGCGCGTCGACGAGGCGTACCGCGAGAAAACGCCGTCCGCCGACGACAAGCGCAAGTCCCTTTCCGAAATCCAGCCGGCGCGCCGGCTCGATCTCGACCAACGGCGCGATACGATGCAATCACGCCACGCGCAGGAAATGACGGCGCTCAGGGATCTGCATGACGCCGACAACAAGGGCATCCTCGCCGAGCGGCTGGCGAAGCAGCCCAGGGGCCTCGCCGCCTTCCTGACTCGCATCACCGGCATCAGGGCGATCAGCGAATACCGTCACCGCCGCGCCGACCAGATGCGCGCCGCGCGCCAGAAGACCGAGGTCGCCGCCCTCGCCCGCAAACACGGCCGCGAGGCCGAGGACATGGCGGCCCATTACCACGATCTCGCCCGGCTGGAGAAGCGCGAGAACAGCTCGATGGCGCTGCAATTGCGCCGCGAAAAACTGAAGCTCCTGATCGGCGGTCCGCGCACGATCCAGCCGGAATTCGAGCGGGCGGCGAAGGGACAGGATGGGGCGTCGGCCGCAAGTGGTGGCGGCGCTGCCATGGCGGAGAAGTTCAAACGCGCCGCCGAGGGCCCGCGCCTCTCGAAAGGCGACCTGCAGGCCGCGTTCGAGAAGGCCGAGGCGACGCGCGCCGCGCCGGAAAAGCCGGCGGCCAAACCAAAAGTCACCGGCGATGAAGAACGGCGCGAACAGGCACGGCGCCTCGCCGAGGAGCTGCGCCGGCACACGCCCGCCCGCGATCCCGACAAGGACCGCGAGCGGTGAACCTCGGTTAGAGGTTCGGCCGCAGGATGCGGCGCTGACCCTGCACCGTGCGGATATCCGCGCGCGTCGCCTGCAGGTGGCGTTTCTCCTGTTCGAGCGCGCCGAGTTTCCGGCGGGCTTCGTCGTTCAGCCCCGCGAGTTCGCGGCTGCTGCGGTTGAACAGATCAGATTTTGACATCGGTTTCATCGTTTCTCTCCTTCGCTTCGCGGCTCCGCCATGGAGCCTTTCATGCTCCACGGACGGCAGGCGGCCGGGCCGCCGCACAGGGTTGAGAAGCCGAGGGGGATCACCTGGGATTACATCTCGGGGATACGGCTTCGATCCCTTGCGGCGGGAATACGGACGTATGCGACCGTGCTCTTTGAAAGGCCCTGCGGGGACGCAAGCGGAGAAAACGATTTACCGATTGTTAAGAGGTGGGCTTGTACGATTGAAACAAAGACGCAACTTACAGATGCAACGAAATCAGGGGCCTTGAATGACCGTCCGCCTTCTCCGGAAACCGCCGCTCGGCGGAGAGAAAATCGACCGCCTGAAGGTCACGCTGCTCGGAAGCCACACGGTCAAGCAGAAGATCGCCATGATGACCCAGGTCAAGTTCTGGCTGCACGAACAGGGCATCGATCACGCCGGCATGTCGACCTTCTACATCGATCCGCGCGATGCCAACGGCCACCCGCTGATCTCGTTCCGCGACGGCAACCTGATCACCGACTACCATCTCGTGATCGACAGCCCGTATCACTGCGCCGCCGACGACTACGACCGGACCCTGCGTATCGCGCCCTCCGGCCCGTTCTGAACACGGCATCTTTTTTCTGTCGTCACGCCCGTTTCCTGCCGGTAGCGGCCCCGCACGTTCACAGCCAGCCTTGATTGTGAATTTCTGCCAGAAAACCGGACCCCGCTCCGCTTGCCGCCACAAAAAAACGGCTTCCCCAAGATGTAATCCCGGGAGATTCCCCTCCGTTTTGTTTTGTGGCGGCGGGTGCCGCTTTCCCGGCAAAGGCGAAATCACAAGGCCGGCAATGGTGCAGGCTGAGCAAACAGAAGGAAAACGAACATGACGACGAAGAAAAAACCCGCCTTTGAAGTTTTCGCGATCCGCGAGGGCAAGAACGGCAAATCGCACTTCACGAAGATCGGCGCCATCTGGCCGGCCAGGAACGGCAACGGGCTTCACCTGGACCTCGTCGCCTTCCCGGTTAACGGCCGCGCCTATCTCGCGCCGCCGAAGGCGAAGCAGGAAGCCGCGCCCGAAACCGCCGTCGATGATGACGGCCCTTACACCGACGACGAGAATTCCACCTACGCGGTGTAACCCTCCGGCGGCGGCTCCTGACCGGGGCCGCCGCTGCCTTTCGATCTGCGCTATCATCGGACGATATGGCCGACCGGCCGACCTCGTTCGCCAAGACCGTCGAGGGCCTGCACCACGAGGAAAGCGCGCTCGACCGCGCGCAGGCGCTGCGCCAGCAGTTCGACCGCGCCCAGAACGACAATCAGAAACAGCAGGAAAGCCAGAAGGAAACGCGGAAGGAAACCGAGCGGCCGGCGGGCTCGCCGATGGTCCAGACCGACGCCCTCGTGCTGCGCCCGACGCCGAGCGGCCCGATGCGCCAGATGTCGGATCGTCAGGCCAACGCCATCCGGCTGGCCCGCGAGCACGACGCGGCCCGGCAGGCGGCGCAGCAGCGCGCGCAGGATTTCAAGGCCCGGCAGGGCAAATCACACGACCACGACCGCGAGCGCTAACCCTTGACGCCGAACCGTTTCAGTTCCTCCGTCACCCTGCGCAAGCGGTCGGCATTCTGGTAATTCAGCCACCAGAAGATGCAGGCGCCGGCAAGCGCAATCGCCGATGCGGCTCCCAAGCCAAATATGGTATTGACGAGGGCCATCCCCACCAGACATCCCCCGGCCGCCCACTTGTAAAGATTGATGGACCTTTTGAAATTTCCTGCCTGATGTAATAAGGGATCCCTGCATTTTTCGAAGTAGGGGTCACTGCATAAAAGTGAGATTTTTGCACGCTAGGGTACGCTAACTCACGCTGCCAGCAGTGAAATTCTCTTCCGCAGGGGTCGCAGCCGGCCGTCAGTGAATTGGCCGCGGGTGTCCCAGATATATAGTCGCCGGTGAGGCTGATGCGTTTCGGGGTACCTCTGGCAGCTGTCATGAACGTATTTCATTCCCCCAACAGTATTAAGTATCTGTAAATGTTACTTCTATAATATGTGATCATGGACAACAGCGGTGATTTGCAGACATTCCCGGTCCCGCACAGCATTATTTTATCAATGCCCATGGAAAGCGTTGAAAGACTGTCCGTCGAGGAAAAAATGCGGATGGTCAGGGACATCAGGACTTTTATCGGCGCGCGGCAGGATGCATGGCATGCGAAAGGCTGGGCCGGAGAGGCCTTGCCGCCGGATGAACGGCGGATTGTTCAGCAGGCGGAAGAGATCGGGATAAAACTTTTCGACGGCATGGGCATTCCGGCAAGTTACTGGCGCAACAGCGAAGCAGAGTTGAATGAGACCCTGCAGCGCCTTGAAGTCGATCCGGAGATGCGGACGGCGGCGCGCCAATGGTCCCGCATGTCCCGCGATGAACAACGGGTAGTTCTGCAGAAGGCTGTCGCCGTTATGGCTGAAGAGCAGACAAAGCGGGCACCCGTGAAGATTTTTCCGGGAATAGTGGACTGGGTTGAGGGCGCATCCTTTGAGGGCAATTCATCCGCCGATTACAAAGACCCGCCCGAAGGCTACAAAATAGAACTGAATGGCGATGAACGCACGGGCTGTACCGCCGCACGAAAATTGGACAGCGCGGTGAGTGTAATCACGCCGCGGATGTGAGCGCAAACGATCGACGGGCGGCCGCCGGCGACCGATACCCGAGTCGCGCGATCAGCCACTCCTGGTTATAGCGCTCCTTGAACGCGATGAGCGCCTGGCGCAGCTCCTCGATCGTCGAGAAATGCCGGACCCAGAGTAGCTGCTCCTTCAGGGTGCGAAAGAAGCGTTCGATGCAGCCGTTGCCTTCCGGCTGGCGGACGAACGCCGGCGACGACGTCATGCCGAGAAACGTGATCTCCGTCTGAAAGTCGCCACTGAGATAGACGCTGCCGTGGTCGTGTCGAATCGCGAGCCCGTGAGCGATCGCGGGGGCGAGGCCGCCGAAGTGATCGCGGACGCCTTGCCGGAGTGGCTCCAAGGCTTCGAACCGATCGCCGTGACGCGTGGCGTGAATGCCCACGCATTCCGCGGTGCAGTGATCGATCGCCGCGAAGATCGTGGCGGGGCCGTCGAGGATCGTCACCGCGGCGGTCGCGTCGGTGCCCCACATCACGTTGGGCTGCTCCGTGACGATGGTGCCCTCATGCGGGTGTTCGACCACCGGCTCCAGTTGCCGCGCGGGCGCCAGGAGCTCGGCGTCGCGCATAACGCGCAGCACGCGGCGCATCGACGTGCGCACGTGCTTCAGCGTGCGGAGCCGCGCCCAAATCTTCCGATGCCCTTCGCCGTGAAACGGACTGTCAGCGATGACCACCCGAATCTGTGCGAGCAGCGCCGCATCATCGAGGGTCGGTGTTCGACCCCGTCGCCCCGTCGCCGGCTCCGCGCGCTGTACGCGCTGCGCGTAGAAGGTCGACCGCGGCAGCTCCCACACGCGGAGGACCCGTGTAATGCCGTATCGGTAGTGCGTGGAGGGCGAAGTCTGACCGCTCATCGCTTCGACCTCCACCAGCCCAAAGGGCGGCTGGCCTCCAAGTGGCGAATCTTCTCTTTGAGTAGATCCTTCTCGGTCGCCAGGTCCGCGACGACGTTTTTCAAACGCCGCGTCTCCTCGTCCTCCACCGCAACCTCGTGGTACTTCAGACGCGCCTCGCCGCCGCCGAGGAACTTGTCACGCCACTCGGAGATTGTGGCCGCGGTCACACCATGGCGACGACTGAGCGTCTCGAGATTCGGCGCCTCGCAGCAGCTCCAAGACCACTGACATCTTGCGCCGCGCCGACCACCGGCCCGTGGCGCGCGTCGGCGAGGCTGAGGCCTCTCCGGTCGCCCTCCGGGCTCCCTCCGAGGCCCCAGCCTCGCCTGGTTTCTGTCTGGACATAGCCCATTCTCCTCTCTCCAATGGGCTGTCCAATCAATTCGTGCGGCGGGGGAATGAACGCACGGGCATGGGGAAAGGGTTTTCTTATGCTATAAAATGCGCGCTGCATGAACAAATCCATGTCAAGCAATCCAATTATGCCCATGCCTATCACATGAACCGGCTGCCCTCGTCTTTTAACGATGTTGCCCGCTATTTTATCCAGCAGCCTGAAACCTACACGCCTTCGCATCGCTCTGAACGCCTGTACAGGGCGCAGGCTTGCGAGCGGGAAGCTTTCATGGCCACAAACAGCGTAAAATACCTTGCGCCGCGTTAGTTACAGAAGCTGCCAAAGAAGGAGGAAGCCCATGACATGCTTCGTCGATAAATTGAAGGCGCAGGACAAGCGGGAGTGGTTTGATCTGTGGCATCAGGCCGATGGCTGACCATTTTTAAGGATTGGGAATCGATGTCAAACTTTTCTGAATGGGATGATCTGGTTGCCGGCAAAAACTGTGGGTTTTGCGCGCCATGCAAAGATAAACACGAATTCGGGATCAAGATCAAAGATCTGTCTGTTTCCACACTCGATCTGCAACGTGAGCAGGACTATCGCGGGTATTGCGTCCTGATTTTCAAGAAACGTCATGTCACGGGACTAGAGCAGCTTTCAGACGAAGAATATAAAAACTACACCGACGACCTGCGCCTATCCATGAAAGCGATTTTCAATGCGGTCAAGCCCGATCATATGAATTACGCAACGCTTGGTAATGGGGTCCCCCATCTGCATTATCACATTATACCAAGATACAAAGGCGACCCCCGCTGGCGCACGACGGTCTGGACTCCGTATCCATCGGCAATGGCGCACAAAGTCCTGAACAGCGAGCAAGAATATGATGAGCTCGTCGCTGAAATCAAAAAACATTTCTAAACAAGGCATAACTCATGCCGCCAGCAGTGAAATTCTCTTCCGCAGGGGCCGCAACCGGCCGTCGGCGAATTGTTCGCGTGTATCCCAGATATAGTCGCCGGTGAAGCTGATGTGCTCCCAGCCCAGTGGGGCAACGTGTCGGATGATATCCGGATTGGCGTCCGCGCCAATTTCGGTAAATGCGGCTTCAAGATAGCGCGTGTTCCAGAGAATGATCGCGGCAACGAGAAGGTTGAGGCCGGAGGCACGATAGACCTGATTTTCAAAGGTGCGGTCACGGATCTCTCCGAGGCGATAGAAGAAGAGCGCGCGGGCGAGCGCATTACGGGCCTCGCCCTTGTTCAAGCCGGCCTGAGCGCGCCGCCGCAGGTCGACATTCTTCAGCCAGTCGAGCGTGAACAGGGTTCGTTCGATCCGACCGATCTCGCGCAACGCAATCGCCAGGCCGTTCTGACGTGGATATGCGGCAAGTTTGCGAAGAATAGCCGAGGCGGTAACAGTTCCTGAACGGATGGACGTACCCAGGCGCAGCACTTCGTCCCAGTGCGCTTCGACATGAGGGAGATTGATCGAATCTCCGATCTGCGACTTTATAATATGTGGAATTGTCTGGCCCGGCAGTATGTAAAGGCTGCGATCCTTGAGGTCGCGCAGACGCGGGGCAAAACGGAATCCGAAGAGATGGCAGAGTCCGAATACGTGGTCGGTTGCGCCGCCTGTGTCGGTATAGTGCTCGACAATCTGCAGGCCGGTTTCATGGTAGAGAAGTCCGTCGAGCACGTGGGGCGCCTCGCTTGCGGTGGCGGCGATCACCTTGGTGTAAAACGGTCCGAACTGGTCGGAGACATGGGTGTAAAAGGCAACGCCGGGCTCATTGCCATGCCGTGCGTTGATGGCGGCAATGGCCTTGCCATGGCTGCCGGCACGAAAATACGGCTCTTCGTCGATTTGAGTACAGCGATTTGAGGTAATACCCGGCCGCCTGCGCGGACCGCTGTTGGGTGGGCGGTCTGCTCGGCGGCCTGGTCGATCAAGGCGATCCCACGTGCACCGGACCATCCGGTGTCATCTTCTCTTGATGTGCAAACAACAAGGGAGGACCGGTGGGATCGCGGCGCGATTGTACGTGGATTCTGGGCTTGCCGGGGTTTCGGGTGGTGGCGACGGAGAGTGATAGCGACGCGGTCGACAGCCGGTTGAGGATTCGAATCGAGCGCCGCGGGGTCCGGCGCTACGGATGCAGTGGCTGTGGGCGCCGCACGAGTCGCGTACGATCGGCGCGCGAGCGCACGTGGGACGATGTCCCGTGGGCGTCGCATCCCGTCACCCTCGTGTATGTGCAGCGACGCGTCCGGTGTCGCCACTGCGGCATTCGCACCGAAGCCATCGAGTTCGCCGATTCGAAGGCGCGGGTCACGCGGCGCTTGCGGCAACAGATCGGGGTGGACTGTCAGTCGATGCCGACGTCGCATGCCGCGATCCGCCACGGCGTCAGTTGGGGAAAAGCCCGTCGAGCGGAGCACGCGTTCCTGCGCGACTGGGACGGGCAGCGTCCGCGACGCCGTCCTCGATATCTCGGCGCCGACGAAATTCACCGCGGCAAGGCGCAGAAGTTCTACACGGTGCTCTCGGACTTGGTGCACGGCGAGGTGATCGGCGTGGCGAAAGATCGGACGGAGGCGAGCTTGGCCGGCCTGCTGACCACGTGTCTCGATGCCCGGCAGCGCGCCGCGGTCGACGCCGTCTGTACGGACATGCATCGGCCGTACGCCAACGCCGTGGCCCAGCAGCTGCCGACCGCGGCGATCGTGTACGACAAGTTTCATGTGCTGCAGCACGCCTCGGCCGCGCTCGACGACGTGCGACGCCAGGAGTTCTTTCGCGCGGGTGCCGTGATGCGGGCATTCGGTCGCGGCAAGCGGTGGCTGTTGCTCAGACGGTGGAAGACGGTCCGCGGCTCGAAGCGCCAAGAACTGCGTGCGCTCTTTGCCGTCAATCGGCGCCTGTTCAAAGCCTATGTGTTGCGCGAAGAGCTCGATCACCTGTGGACCTATAAGACCCGCGATGGCGTCGCCAACTTTCTGTGGGGATGGCTCGAGGCCTTGCGCTGGCAGCGGCTCCCGGAGATGGAGAAACTGGGTGACACGTTAGTCGCGCACATCGATGGCATCGCCGCGTACTGCGACCATCCCGTTCGGTTCGGAGTCGTCGAGTCGTTGAACACCACGATCAAGGCCGTCCTCCGACGCGCGCGAGGCATGCGCGATGACGCGATGCTCCTCTTGAAATTGAAGTGGGCCACCGCTCACCCGATCCGGTCCGCTCGCGATCTGGCTCGTTTTCTCAGCCCCCAGAGGCTGTACTCAAATCGGTGAAGACCGGAAAATACTGGCCGTCGGAGGATGATGTTGTACCATCCCCCCAGATTCCGGCGAGCGGCAGAGCGCGATGCGCCTCGATCAACCTGGTCAGCGCCCCGGCATAGGAAGCCTCGCGGATATGCCAGTCATGCATCCATGCGAGTTGCCGCTCCGTAACGCCGCGGGACGTGTGAGCCATGCGGCCCAAGCCGAGATTAATGCCGTCGGCCAGGATAGTGCTCAGAAGGGCTGTTTTGTTATCGGCCGTCCTGCCGCTGCCCTGATGGGTGAAGCAGTCGGAAAAACCCGTCCACGCGTCCACTTCCAGCAAAATATCCGTAATTTTGACTCGCGGCAAAAGATTGTAGGCCTGCTCCCTCAATGCTTCGGCCGCCGCGGGTGTGTTGGCCCGCAAGGGCGTGATCTTCAATTCGCCATCACTCAGACTGACATCGGGCAATTGGTCGGCTTCGGCCAAAGCCGCAACAGCCGTGAACTCACGGTCGAGAGCCTCACGGCGACTGGCAATATATTTCGTGAAGTCAGTATCGACCTCCAGGGGAAGCGGTCCCTGTCCTTTCAGCAGATCGAAAGTCGGTCGAGGTATGATGTAGCTGTCAAAGTCCTGGTATTGACGGCTGCCCTCCACCCATACATCGCCGGCACGCAGCCGGGCACGTAATTCGGAAAGCGCGCACAAGACATAGGCGTGCGGATCGGCGACGACGCCATCCTGAAGAATGAATGGTCGCCACGGGCGCGGAATGAAAGCTGTAGGCGGCCGGTGCGGCAAGGTCCGTTTGCCCGTACGATACATCTGTCCGATGACCTCGACAGCATCGAGAAGACTGGTTACCGGCCGGGCGCCCTGAAACCTGAAAGCATTGAGGACCGGCGCCGCGAAACTGCGGACTGTCTTGTACCGGGCAATCAGTTCGGTCCTGGTATCTGTTGTTTCCGGCTTCGCGAATTCTTCGGCCTTTGTTACGCAATCCACGAAATACGGCCAATCGAGCTGCTTCTCGATGGCAGTGATCGGGTCACGGCGTTCCTTCCGCGCATCAATGACGGCCCGGCAGGCTGTCGCGAGCGTCATCAGGTGGCCTTGAAAATCGCGGACAGAATGGAACGTCTTTTCCTGCATGCTCCTCTCGGCACGGCTGGCCAGGATGCCCATGAGTTTGTCGAACATCAGAATCGTTGAATCGGTAAGGGTGCTCTCCAGCCGGATGGCCGTGGCGGCCAGTGCGGCAGACCGGCGGCTGTCATGGAGCTTGCCAAGATTCTGCACGGTCATCGTCAGGGTTTCGCGGGCAAGCCGGTCGAACACAACCGCCGGAACAGCCCGCTCACATCCGCGGTCAAGCCCAAGTTTGCGGATATAATCCAGCCGTTCGATGAGAGCCAGAACATTGCGAGGTGCGGGCGATTCCGATGCCCCGCGCAGCCAGGAAAGCCATGAGATTCTGCTGCCGGGCCTGATCTGGAGAAGCTGATCGAGCGACTGGCGTTGCTCATCGGTCAAGTCCTGGGTGAGCGCGTCGTCCGTGATGCGTTCTGCGCGGACAATTGCCTGATTCACCGCCAGTTCGATTCCGTACCCTGTTGGCGGCGGCAACAGGATGCGCCGGTTGCGCAATTCATCAAGGGCCATGACCGTCAGGCGCTTGGCGTCAAAACCGTGGGCGAGAGGCGTCAGCCAGGCGGAAAGATTTTGCAACGCAGCGCGGTTGAAGCCCTTGTAACCGTATATCTGCATCAGTTCGGCCTGATGCTGCCGGCGCGTCTGGTCACGGCGGCCGTAATCTCTGAAGGCCTTCACCGGAACACCTATCTGCCGTGCAACGAAGCTGATCACTTCTTTTGGCGGCGTCTCGCCGGCATCAAGGGCGCGGCCGGGATAGCGGAGATAGCACAACATAAGTGCGTAGCCGAGCTGGGTGGCGGCGCTTCTCTTTGTAAATACGTGGGCGAGATCCTCGCCGCTGAGAGTGTAATGCCGCACGATCTCCCGCTCATCTGTCGCAGGAGCGAGACATTTCTCCCAAGCTTCGTCGGAAAGCAACCGGCGTCTGACCATCAGCGCGACCTCCGTTATTCAGGAGGTGATTTCGGAGGCAGTATTCCTCGCTCGCCGATGAGCCTGAGGCCGTCCGGGCGCAATTCTCCGCGTGGGTCAACATGGCGGTACAGGGTTTGACGGGTGATACCGAGCTCGGTGCAAAGGCCGGCGATTTTTGTCTCCGGCTTTCCCATGGCAGCTTGTGCGGTGCGCAGCTTCGCCGCCGTCATCTTATGCGGCCGCCCGCCATGCCGCCCGCGGGCACGTGCCGAGGCGAGTCCCGCACGCGTGCGCTCGACAATCAGTTCCCGTTCGAATTCCGCCAGGGCCGCGAAAAAACCGAACATCAACCGTCCGTTCGCTGTGGTGGTGTCAATCGCAGCGCCCTCGCCGGTGAGAACCTTCAGCCCTATGCCACGACTGGTGAGATCATGGACCAGATTAACGAGATGTCGCAGGTCGCGGCCAAGCCGGTCAAGTTTCCAGACCGCGAGGGCATCGCCGGTGCGCAGACTCTTCAGGCATGCGTCAAGGCCGGGGCGATCGTCACGGCGTCCGGAGGCGCGATCTTCATACAGCCGTTCGGCTGTGACGCCGACGGCAAGCAACGCGTCGCGTTGCAGGTCGAGAACCTGAGAGCCGTCAGCTTTTGAAATGCGTGCATAGCCAAGTAACATGTCACAAAAACGTCCGATTAAATGACAGAGCGGAAAAACTATCCTGAAGACGCGCAGAGTGTCCTAAAACCCGTCACTCTGTCAATGCTCTGCAAATGGCATCTGCGTTTGTTTTTGTGACAAGTAATGTCCTTGTTCCGGGTCCGTTCTTTCTACCGTGCAAAAATCTCACTTTTATGCAGTGACCCCAAGTAGGCCTGCATATCCGGGAAAGGGTTGGACATGATCCGACCGCTGTCGTAATATTTCATCGAAAACAGTTTCGCCGATGGTGAGGTGCCGGCGGCCACCTCGCTGATCATGCCAGCACACGGCGCCAGGATGCATCCCTCCAAAGTTCCGTCTGGCCCAGTAACGTCGCCCACAGGCTGTTCTCGAGCGACCATTTGGCCGCTCTTGATGTTCCAGGAACTGACCACCAGACGGTCGGGCGCGAAACAGATTCCGCCGGGCGGAAGCCAGACAGTCAGTTCTTTGGGCTCGATCAGCGGATGATCCGGATGCGGGTCGAACAGGCCGAGAAACTGGAAGTCTTCATAGTAATTGACGCGGTTCACGGCCACCGGACGCGCCCCTGAAATCACCACCAGCGCCATTCCCGGATAGGCGAAGTGCGCCCGGTCGTCGATGCGGGCGAATACCTGCCCGATTTCATCAGGCGTGATCAGGGCGCGTTTCTGGATCGTCTCGCTTGCCCCCGCCGTGCGGGATTGCGACGTGCCCTGTGTGATCCCTTCCGTCTCGGTCAGGCTGGTGCCGGCCGTCTCCGACGTGCCGTCGGTGCGCGAGCGCGACGTGCCGCGCGAGACGCCGTCGGACCGCCCCTCGGACGTGCCCTGCGACGTGCCTTCGGTCCGGGACTGCGAGGTGCCCTCGGAATGGGTCTTGCCCCACGAATAGGACTGGCTCTTGTTTTCGCTGTTGGTGATCTTCTGGCGCCCCTCGCGGCGGCGGAAAAACCACGTTCCCTGCGTCCAGTTCTCGCCTGTGCCTTCGCTCCAGCCCTTCGTCCATGTTTTACTGACGCCTCGGTTCGTGCCCGTCATCGTCGACGTGTTCGTGCCTGAATTCCGCCCCGACGTCACCGAGGAATTGATGCCCTCGTTCTCGGACGTACCGGTCGACGTCGAGCGCCCCGTGCTCTGGGAAGTCCCGCGCGCCGTGCTGCGCGAGACGCTCCGGCTCTCGGACGTGCTTTCGTTCTCCGACCGCACTTCCCGGATCACTTCAGTTTCGCCGATCAGCTTCGAGACATAGTCCCGGCTGAAATGATCCTCGAGATTGAAGAAAACCTTGAGCCCCGAGTTGGCCAGGAAGGTTTCCCAGCGGTCCTTGTAGACGTCGCGGAGCTGTTCAAGGGTCTGAAGGACAAAGAACAGCTTGACGCCGAAGCCGGCGATCTGGGCAACGGCATTCTCGATCACCTCCATCCGCTTCAGCCCCGCGAATTCATCGAGCACCATCAGGACCGGATGGCCGGTCGCCGGACGCCCCCTCACCTTCTCCATCTCGGTGACCGTCAGGGCGATCATCATGCGTAGCCAGCGGTAGTGCGTGTTCATGTACCGCTGCGGCAGGGACAAATAGAGGCTGAGCCCCTCGGGGCGTGTCTTCAGTTCGGCGAGCTTGAAATCCGACGCCTCCAGACAGCGCGTCATGGCGGGGCTGTCGATGAACTCGGTGTTGCGGTTCGCCACCTGCAGCACGCTCTCGAACTGCTTGGGCGAGTTGAACAGCATGTTCCGGAAACTGTCGCCCAGCCCTGCGACCAGCCCTTCGAAGGCGGGGTTGTTGATCATCCCCGTGAACAGCAGCCCCTGCGCCGAGCCGTCATAGGCGGCATCGGTCGCCCGGATATCCTCGATGCTTTCCCAGTCACCTCGCAGGATCAGTTTGCGCAGGGTGACGAGTGTCCGCCGGCCCTCGTAGCGGGGCGCGGTCAGGATGTGCAGCAGCAGCCCCTTGATCAGCGCCCGGGCGCTTTCGTCCCAGAACGGATCTTTCGTGTCCTCGTGCATGACGACGATGGCATCGGCGACCCGGCCCGCCTCGTCAACCGTTTCCTCGCGCGTGGCATCGAAGGCGTCAAGCGGATTGAACCGGCCCCGCAGACCGTCGGCGACCGTGGCGGCGTTGAACGGATCGAGAACGCGGACAGCCTGCCCCATGCCGGCGGCGTGAGGTGAACCCCCGCCCCTTCTGGCGGCGGTGACGGTGGCGTTTTCGCCCTTCGGATCGACGACGACGACGGACCCCGGCCACAGGATCAGGTTGTTGACGATCAGGCTGGTGCCCTTGCCGCCGCGATTTCCACTCACCAGGCAGACATGCCGGTCATCGCGATAACCGAGCGGCGCCTGCTGCTCGCTGCGGCCCAGCCAGACAGTCCCCGGAGAGAAGGCATACGTCTCCGGAACCGTGGCCGGATCGGCCCACGCCGCCGTCGCAAGGCGCATGGTCATGTGAGGAAAACGCCAGCATACGCCTGCATGCGGGCATCTTCAACGGGCGTTCGATTAAACATTCGTTAACGCGCCGCATGCTACAGAAAATTCGTGCGAACGGGAGAGCGATGCGCTATGGTCCGAGGGCTGCGATCTGGTCAGCGTACGGTGAAGAAAGACGGCGGAAGCCGCCGGAGAGACTTCGCGCTGTCGCTCGCAAGATGTGCGCGGTATGACCGCGCAGCCGCTCGCCGAGGCTCGCTCATCTTGTTCAAGGGGGTCGTTCCTTCCCCTCTTGAAAATCCCCCTCCCCGAAGACGCGCTGGACGCGCGGTGGTCCGCTGGGTCGCGAATGACGTCACCGTGGGCGGTGACCGGTGCGCCTTCGTGCCCCTGATGGGCGCGGGCCTTTGGGCCTCGGCGGCACGCTCCGCCGCCCTAGGGGGCGGCTCCGGGCTGACACCGTGGGCGGGTCAGCCGGCGGAGACGCTGGACGCTCTCCGCCCCGTCGTCCTGAACGGCCGCCGGCCAGGACCGGGAGAACGCTGATGGCCCGAGGCACCGAAATTCGCCAGCGCAGGATCGTCCTGACCGCCCGCTTCAACGAAACCGAGGCCGCCGCGATCCGCGACAAGGCGAGCAAGACCGGCCAGTCGGTCGGCGCCCTCGTCCGCGCGGCGCTGTTGAATCAACCCATGGGCCCTCGCATCCGGACCCGCCCGGTCGACGCCAAGGCCATCGCGCAGGTGCTGGGCCAGCTCGGGAAAATCGGCTCGAACGTCAACCAGATCGCCCATCACCTGAACGCGGGGCGCCCCCTCTCCCGTAAGGAAGATCTGATCGATGAAGCTCTGCGCGACCTTATGGAAATGCGTCTCGCCTGCTTGCAGGCTCTCGGGTTTGAACGGAACCGCAAGGTGAAGGATTGATTCTTCCGCCCCCGGCGCCGCCCCTGCTCCGTCCGATCGCCAAGTCAAGGGCGCGACCAGAGTCATGAAAAACAATCATGCGATGGGCATGCAAACACGATCTGGCAATCGGTCAGCTGACTGGTTACTTGACGTTCACCATCGGTAATCCGTCTGTAGACGGCCTGCCGTGACTCTCAGGTGATCCGGTAGTAATCGGTGTACTGACTGTTAGCCGACCGATCACTTGTAGCTCACCATTGGTAATCCGTTAGCTCACCGTGAGCCGACCGTCTGCTGCCAGGTGGCCAAACGTCATCCGTTGACGGACCGTCAGCTGACTGGTAGCTTGGTGATGACCGCTTCTCCTCCCACCACTCCGGGGAATCACATGCCAACCATCGCTTTTGCCACCCCCAAGGGCGGCGCCGGAAAATCGACTTCCGCCATTCTTCTCGCCACCGAACTCGCCCTCAAGGGCGCCTCCGTCACCATCATTGACGCCGACCCGAACAAGCCCGTTTCGCAATGGGCGGAGAGGGAAGGGCGCCCCGAAAACCTCACGGTAATTTCGGATGTCTCCGAGGACACCATCATCGACGAAGTTGATCAAGCCGCACAGAAATCGACCTTCGTAATCGTCGACCTCGAAGGGACCGCCTCGAGGACGGTGGCCTACGCCATCAGCCGCGCTGACCTGGTAGTCATTCCCACACAAGGGTCACAGCTCGACGCCACTGAAGCGGCCAAAGCGGTGAAGCTGATCCGCCTGCAGGAAAAGGCCTTCAACAAGCGCATTCCTTACGCGGTGCTTTTCACGCGCACCAGCGCCGCACTGAAGCCCCGGACGCTGCGCCACATCCAGGACCAGTTCGCAAAGCACGGCGTTCGTGCCTTCGAGACGCAGATTCACGAAAGAGATGCCTACCGGGCGTTGTTTTCTTTCGGCGGCACGTTGTCGTCGCTGAATCCAGTCCCCCGCCGCACGAATTGATTGGACAGCCCATTGGAGAGAGGAGAATGGGCTATGTCCAGACAGAAACCAGGCGAGGCTGGGGCCTCGGAGGGAGCCCGGAGGGCGACCGGAGAGGCCTCAGCCTCGCCGACGCGCGCCACGGGCCGGTGGTCGGCGCGGCGCAAGATGTCAGTGGTCTTGGAGCTGCTGCGAGGCGCCGATCTCGAGACGCTCAGTCGTCGCCATGGTGTGACCGCGGCCACGATCTCCGAGTGGCGTGACAAGTTCCTCGGCGGCGGCGAGGCGCGTCTGAAGTACCACGAGGTTGCGGTGGAGGACGAGGAGACGCGGCGTTTGAAAAACGTCGTCGCGGACCTGGCGACCGAGAAGGATCTACTCAAAGAGAAGATTCGCCACTTGGAGGCCAGCCGCCCTTTGGGCTGGTGGAGGTCGAAGCGATGAGCGGTCAGACTTCGCCCTCCACGCACTACCGATACGGCATTACACGGGTCCTCCGCGTGTGGGAGCTGCCGCGGTCGACCTTCTACGCGCAGCGCGTACAGCGCGCGGAGCCGGCGACGGGGCGACGGGGTCGAACACCGACCCTCGATGATGCGGCGCTGCTCGCACAGATTCGGGTGGTCATCGCTGACAGTCCGTTTCACGGCGAAGGGCATCGGAAGATTTGGGCGCGGCTCCGCACGCTGAAGCACGTGCGCACGTCGATGCGCCGCGTGCTGCGCGTTATGCGCGACGCCGAGCTCCTGGCGCCCGCGCGGCAACTGGAGCCGGTGGTCGAACACCCGCATGAGGGCACCATCGTCACGGAGCAGCCCAACGTGATGTGGGGCACCGACGCGACCGCCGCGGTGACGATCCTCGACGGCCCCGCCACGATCTTCGCGGCGATCGATCACTGCACCGCGGAATGCGTGGGCATTCACGCCACGCGTCACGGCGATCGGTTCGAAGCCTTGGAGCCACTCCGGCAAGGCGTCCGCGATCACTTCGGCGGCCTCGCCCCCGCGATCGCTCACGGGCTCGCGATTCGACACGACCACGGCAGCGTCTATCTCAGTGGCGACTTTCAGACGGAGATCACGTTTCTCGGCATGACGTCGTCGCCGGCGTTCGTCCGCCAGCCGGAAGGCAACGGCTGCATCGAACGCTTCTTTCGCACCCTGAAGGAGCAGCTACTCTGGGTCCGGCATTTCTCGACGATCGAGGAGCTGCGCCAGGCGCTCATCGCGTTCAAGGAGCGCTATAACCAGGAGTGGCTGATCGCGCGACTCGGGTATCGGTCGCCGGCGGCCGCCCGTCGATCGTTTGCGCTCACATCCGCGGCGTGATTACACTCACCGCGCTGTCCAATTTTCGTGCGGCGGTACACGTCGCTGAATCCAGCCGAGGTCAGGAACATCGGCGCCGCCGTCGTGAACGCCCGTGCGTTCGCCGGCGAGCTGATTGAGATGCTTCGGGAGATTTCACAGAACACAACTCAAACAGCAACGGCACAGGTGGCGTGATGGTCGAGAGGGCAAGCATTAATTTCGGGGATGCGGATTTCGATGTGTCGGGCTTCACGCCCGCGAAACCCGCCCCGGCAGCGCCCCTCGCCGCCGTTCGCAAGGTGGCGGAAAGGGCGAAATTTCCCAGCCGGGAACCCGAGCGTAAGCGCCCCGAGCGCGAACCGCGGCGCTACCGTACCGGACGCAACGCGTCGTTCAACATCAAGGCCGACCCGACCGTGATTGCGAGGTTTTACGCGATCTCAGACGCAAGCGATGAGGTGCTAGGCCAGACATTGGAGCGGGCGGTTGCTGCACTGGAGAACGAAATCGCCGAGGCGGGCAGGGGAGGGCAGGGATAGCCGTTCACCTGCTACGCGCTTGATCGGCCGCGCTGTTACCGTCAGGAACCAGCTGATTTGCATACGCCTGCTCGAAATGCCGCCGATAGGTTGTCATAGCGTTCGAAAAGACGCTTGCCAAAACCATCCGGCAGCGTACGCTACGCCCTTCGCAAATGACTTTCTGCGGTGTGGAGAACAGCATCTTCAATCACTTAGCGCATGAGACAGTAGCGGTACAACCGCCGGTTCCCTCCAGGCGATCGCTTCTGACCCTTGAGGCAAGCACCGCGCTTGTTCGCCTCGATGAACGCCTGTCGGCGGCGCCCGCCGCCGTGCGGGCGGGCTGGATCAGTCGCGCATTTATCTACGAAGCCGCCGCATCGCTACGCCTCGATGGTCTTTATGTCACGACGCAGGACCTTTTACTGATACTCAACGACAGCCTCGACCGAACACCGGATCAGGATCTCGGCCGAGCCGTAAATATCCACACGATGCTGATGACTATGAACCGGCGCAATCCCCGGAATCTGTTAAACCCGAACCGAGTTGCCGCTCTGGCGCGGCTGCGACTGCGGGGAGGGAAGGGACGGGCAGAACTGCCGACATGGCTGGCGAGCCGCCTCTACAGCGCGGAAGCAATGCGAGAGGCGCTCAGGGAAGCACTGAAACCATCGTTCGCCTCTCGCCTGAAGACGGTTCCATCTCTCGAAGCGGCCGCGCACATCATCGCTCACTGGCGCGTCAGCGGCGCGGCAGATTGCATCGGCGCCGCGCCAGGACGCGCGCTCGCAATGGCCTGGGTGCGCAGGGCGGGCCTGACCGCAGGCTATTACCTTCTGCCGTCAATCGGCTTCTTGGGACATGCCTCCGAATTTCGCCCGGATCTGGAAAACATCTGGACCGAGCAGTTCCTGAAAGCGTGCGGCCGGGCCGTCGACTGGGGATTCAAACTTCATCGCCATCTGCTCGGTGCTCATCGCCGCGTCCATGAAGCGGCGCCGTCCCGGCGCACGACCTCGCACATGGCGACGCTGATCGATCTCGTGATCGCCGCGCCCGCAGTGTCGGCTTTAACAGCCGGCCGCTCTCTCAGAATCACGCCGCACGCGGCCCGCGCCATGCTCGGTGCACTTGAAAAACGCGGGCTCGTTTACGAAATCACCGGGCGGAATTCGTTTCGTCTCTATACGGCAGCGCCACTGGCTCACCTGCCGCCGCCAACCTCGTAATCGTCGACCGTCACTCCTTCGACATCGCACCGGCCTCGCGCCGTCACCCCGCTGGCTTTATTTGTCCTCCCGCGGCCCCATAATTCGCGAGTGGCGCAGATGCCTCCCAGGCGTCCATTCGACAAGTTCAAATTGGCCCACGAGCGCGGGCTTCAGCCACCGGCACTCTCAATCAACTTCCCCCGGCTTGCCTTTCCACGGCGCCCCAGGCATTCGTTCGATGAGGCAAGCTGACACTGCGGAAGCTTCGGCTTCAGGTTCCCAGTGGTACTCAGGGGCGAGCAGGGGGCTGATATCCGCCATGAATTCCGGGTCGCGCAGCTTCAGCGCGAAATTCTCGCCGAATTGCGCGCGCGTGATTTTGTGACCTTCGTGTTCCATGTACTTTAGAAACGCCGCGACGATACGCGCGGCGTCGGCGTTCGAGTCCTTGAGGGCCGTGGCCATGTCGAACAGGTCGCGTCCCTGTTTGCGCTGATAGAGGGCGCGCAGTTTGGTCCCGAGCAGCTCGTCGAGTTCGTAGGTGTGAATGCTGCACGAGCCGGAGAACCACCGGGACTCAACCCGAAACGGCAATTCTTTCAGGCCGTACACGGAGAAATGCTCGCGCGTATTGGTCTCGACCTTCAGGCGCAACGGCAGGGGAGGAATGTCCTCGGAATCGAACCGGTAAACGAACGTGACGCGTCCTTCCGTTTGCTTGTAGCGCGGCCTGCCGAGCCACGGATCGAGCACGCCTCGCAACGCGTCCATCATCGGGCCTGCCGGCTCCTGCTTCGTCTGGACAAGGTCGATATCTTCGGAATATCGCGCCGCCGGCAGATGAAGCTTGTAGAGGGCCGTGCCGCCGCGAAAAGCGAGCGCATCGTGAAGGACAGGATGGGAGAAGATCTCGACGAGGGCGCGGCTGATGACGAGATCCTGTTCGACCTGGATGTCCTGCGGCCAGGGCGCCCGGGCGCGCCATTCCAGTATGTAGTCACGCGGAATCACAGGTCGATCTCCACGTCCGCGTTCACATAAAGCTTCCAGTCGTCGTTTCGCGCTGCGTTTTTACGCCGCGCCTTTGGCAGGAGCAGCGTTGATTCATGCGTGTGTTTGCGCACATACGCCTTGAGCGCAGCGGTCTTGTCGTCGGCGCCGGCGTGCTCGAGGAGAAAACCGAGCCGTTGCGCCCACGATATTGGTGCCGTCGCCGCAATGCCGGCAAGAGTTTCCGGTTCGATCTTTTCTGCGAGTTCGGAAAGAACCGTCGTCACCTGGTTCAGGCCACCGGCGTGATTCTGGTAGCCGACGAGATCGAGCGCCGTCGCCTCCGGCGTTGAAACCAGCAAAGTTCCGCGCGGCGTGTTGAAACTTTGAACCGGCACCTTCTGAAGGTTCTTACGAACGATGAAAACGACGCGCACCCGACCGCAGGCGATGGGCCGGCGGCTCTTTTCGACGAATACCTGAAACTCTTGCGGCCGCTGATGAGCGGCGCCGTGATACTGCGCCGCCGTGAGCAGGCCGGCGTAGTAGCGAAGCCCGAGGGACTTCATCAGCGCAGGAATGAATTGATCGGCCGGCAGGGAGCCCAGGGACCGGTACTCCGGCGGCACGATGATGTGGAATCCCCTGACCGGCGACACGATCAGCTTTCGTCGGGCAAGCCGGTTGAGCGCGACCTTGAGCGCCGCCGGCGACAGGCCCAGAACGGCCCGCGCTTCGGCCGTCGTAAAGGTGTAGTGGCTGGCGCTGACCAGGTTATCGAGGTATTGTCGGGCTCTTGGAGGGCTCTCTTCCGATTTCATTAGCTAAAGGTAACAATAGGTGTTACCTACTGCAAACGAAATCGTGAATGGCGGTATTCAGTGCCGAGGTGTCTGACGGAAATCCTCAGTAATCAGGTTCACTTGACCCAACACGGACCCTGAAAACCGGAAGCCGTTTTCTCCGTAAACTATTGATTGTAAATATGGTTAGGAAGCGGTGATTTGAACGCCGACGGATTGCTCGGACTAGCTCCCGCGCCTCCGCTCAAGCGCTAAACCCCCTCAGGATACGGCACGGCGAGGAATTCCTCGACGACGAATGGCCGGTAGCTCTCGTTCTCATTCGTGTATGTCTTATCACCGATCGAAGCTGCAATCATCAGATTGGGGTTTTGATCTCTGCTTAGGCGAAGCTGAAATGGCTGCCGGGACAGCGCATTCCTCACCGGCTCACGAAGCTCCGGCCTGAACGACTCCACAAGCGCGGGTAGCATCTCCGCCGCGAAATCGAACGTCACCATCATGTCGCCGTCGCCCTCCGGCTCATACAGGGCGTTCAGGCTGTAGAACTCATCGGAGAGTCTCGCGACCCCGAGCACCGCCACGTCCATGAAAAGGTGAAAGGGTTTTTTTCCATGGAGTTCCTCTGCCAGGCCGGCCTTCGTCAGCGCCAGCCCCATGTCGAAGCTGAACCCCGGAGGGACGCCCATCGGCCACGCGGAACGGCAGCCGAGAAGCCCGAGTAAAGGAATCCACATCCGCTCGATCTCTGGCAACGGGATATCGATCAACGGCTTGTGATGAGTGACATGGGACACGACCAGCTTGCGTCCATTGCACAACGCATAAAGCTCCACCCGGATGTCGCGGTGCATCGCGTAGGAATACGCCTGCTCGACATTCTTGCCCGTGTCGATGTTCTCGCCCGGCGCCTTCGCGTCGAGTATCCACGCATTGCTGCCATCGCGCTCCAGCAGGTAGTCCGGGATGATCGTGATTCCCTTCTTCTCGGTCCCGAAGTACACCGAACGGATGTTTGAGCTTGCGGCTTCTGATAATGCGATAGGGCGGGGCCGCCGAGTATCCCAGGGCCGACAGGAGTGGGACGATCAGCACCTCGCGGACCGAGTCCTCTCCGAACTCGGGGTCATCCAGGAGCGCGAAATTGAAATCATCAAAAAGGCCCATGGCGCCGCCCGCGATCCTACGCGATGTCAGAACATGGCGGCAGCGAGGCTCTGTTTTGACAACAAGCTTGACAACATGACAACAAAAGACCCCGTTGCCGGGGCCTCTGTTTCACCGCAACTTGTTGATTCTAAAGGTGGTGCGGAAGGGGGGATTCGAACCCCCACAATCTTGCGATCGCCAGCCCCTCAAGCTGGTGCGTCTGCCAGTTCCGCCACTTCCGCGTGGCTTGCGTGGACGTCGACCGTCGATTCTAACAGCATGTCGGCTGGCGCGTCTGCCTGTTCAGCCCGCCGCTCGAATGCCATGCGGACTCGGTGTCGGCGCCGGGATCGCCCTATCATGGGGGACATGAATGGACTGCTCCAGATCGGCCAGGTTGCCCGGAGCGCCGGAGTGAGTCCCGACACCATCCGACATTACGAGCGGCTCGGGCTGCTCCCGAAGCCGGCCCGAACCCAGGCGGGATATCGCCAGTATCCGCCATCGGCCATCGACCGCGTCATTCTGGTGCGTCATGCGCTCCGTTTCGGTTTTTCGTTGCACGACATCGCAGGGTTCATGCGCACCCGGGCGTCCGGCCGACCACCGTGTCGTGATGTCCGCGCGTCGGCCGAGCGAATCCTCGCCGCTGTGGATCAGCAGATCGGCGCGCTGTCGGCCGCGCGCGAGACCATTCGCAAGACACTCGGCGAGTGGGATCAGCGACTCGCGCACACGCAGGCAGACCGCCCGGCGCACCTCCTGGAGACGCTGAAAGACCAGGCCGCGCTCGCTGAGCGTTTCCCACGGCCCCAACGCAAGAGAGTCCGCTGAGAGGCGGTGCCCGCACACGGCCTGCTTGACTCTGGAACACGTTCCAGGGTTTAGGATGCATGTGGAGGATCGCATGATGTCACCGCCTCGCCCCGCCACGGGACTCGTCCTCGCCACGGTAACCGCGCTGATCGGCCTCTTGTTCGGAACGGTCGCCGGGGCCCAACAGGCCGCGATGCCGACGACGGGGATGTCCCATGATGCAAGCGCCATCGGTGACATGCTCGTCATTCATGAGCTGGTCGCAAACCACGACCGCATCACGCGGACGGTCACGAATCTGCCCGATGGCATTCGGACCGTCACCGAATCGACCGATCCGCAACTCGCTCAGCGGATTAAAGAGCACGTCGCGAACATGCATCAGCGAGTCGGCGAGGGTCACGATCCCGATTTACCGCCCGAAACGGCGGCCGTCCATGCAATGTTCAGCAATCACGACAAGATTCAGACGACGATCGAACCCACCGCGACTGGGGTCGTTGTGACGCAGAGGTCTGCAGATCCCGCCACTGTTGCCATTCTTCAGCAGCATGCCTCCGAGGTGACCGACCTCGTGAAAGGCGGCATGACGGCCATGCACGCCGCGATGATGAAGAATGGCGGCACGATGATGGCTGCGACGCAAGGGGCCTCGGCGCCGGCAGCAGGCGCTCAACAGCCCCCGATGCCGGCGGGCTTGACCCACGAGCAACATTTTCTGCAGATGAGGAAGGGAGCCGAGTTGAAGGAGCATGGCCACATGGCCATGGGCTTCGACCAGGACAAGGCGACGCATCACTTCAGCCTGTCGGCAACCGGCGGAGTGATTGCGGTCGGCGCCAACGACCCCGCCGACCAGACGATCCGCGATCAGATCCGGGCGCACCTCCAAGAAATCGCGGTTGCATTTGGTCGCGGTGACTTCGACAAACCGTTGATGACGCACGGGGAAGTTCCGCCTGGCGTCTCAGGGATGCAGAGGCACAAGGACGACATCGCATACACGTTCGAACGCAACGACCGCGGCGGCAGCGTGCGGATTGCGACCAAGAACGCCGACGCCCTGAACGCGATCCACGATTTCCTGCGGTACCAGATCAAGGAGCACGCCACCGGCGACCCGCTGACCGTGGAGCAGTGAGCTGGTTGGGCGATCGGCTGTCTCGAGAGCCCGCGTGGCGGCCTCCGGGATCGGGCACGCGTCCTCAGGGCCTCATTTCGCGCGTGTGAATACCTGATTCGGGTACGGGTTGGCCGTCGGGGTCTGCACGCGGTTGAAGCCGAAATTCGTGGCTTCGTGGCAGTTGTTGCAGGCGGCCGTCAACGCCTCGTACGCCTGCAGGAACGCGCGCGCGTCCTTCGCGTCGGCCGCTGCGCGCAGTTGCCGGAGCGGTTCCGTCACCATCCGAGGGATCGCGTCTTTGGGAGCGACCGGCGAGTCCTTGTGCGTGGGGTGGAACTTCACCACGTCGTCGAAGCCCTCGCCGAGCTCATCGATCTCGTACGCGGCCAGGTCCCAGTTCTCAGCCTGGCCGGCAAACCAGAGCTTGGCGTGCCGCATCTGCTGCAAGCTCATGATCTCCCCGAGGCCCGGCGCGTACGCCTCGGAGGCGGCGGCCGAGGACGTTCCGCTCGGGGGAGCCGGTGGCCGCCCGCACGCGGCGTCGAAGGCCAGCCAGGCGGCCACGGTCACCAGCAGGAACACACGCCGGACCAGGTCCTTCATCGGTCACCTCGAGCAGGCTGGAGCGTCACGCTGTGTTTCATAATCGATAATCGACTACGGATCATTGCTGATATCATGATGCCTGCCATGCGCGATCCGATTGCCCGCGAGTTCCTCCTCGCCTTCTGGAAGATCCACATTCTGCATCACGCGGCCGACGGACGCGGCGTGTATGGACAATGGATGCTCGAGGAGCTGCACCACCACGGCTATCGCCTCAGCCCAGGCACCCTCTATCCGATCCTGGCGCGCATGGCGCGGCACGGCTGGCTCAGCGCGTCGGAGCCGAAGCGCTCCAAGGCCGCCCGGGTGTATCGCCTCACGCCGCGCGGCCACGAGGTCCTGAGCCAGCTGCTCGCCTCGCTCGACGAGCTGTATCGTGAGGTCGGCGGGCGTTCGGCGCCTCAGGCGCGACCGGCGCGACAGCAGAGGAAACCTCGCGCCTCCCGTTCGACCGTTTCCCGCGACTAGCGGCGACCGGTCCGGTGGTTGACATCCGCGCCCTGGTGAAGAATTATATTACGTCTTTCGTAGACTCTTTACGATAAGGAGACCGTGGGTGCGGTCGTCGCGGACGCGGCCGAGCACCATCGCCTGCCGAAGACGGGACGCGCCACGATGGTCCGCCGCCCGGCTGGCGAGGGCGCGCGCATCAAGGATTCGGCGAGACGGTCAGGGCCGAGGGGCGACGGCACAGAGGGCTGCTGATGGTTCAATCGCGCGTGTTCCTGTTCATGCTGCTGTGTGCCGTCTCCACGACGGGGACGACCGAAGCACAGGCCCCCGGCCCGGCCGGCCCGCCGCAGATGCTCACGCTCGACCAGGCGATCCAGTACGCGACGGACCATTACCCGACAGTCAGAGCGGCGCTCGAGCAGGCCAATGCGGCCGCGGCCGGCGTCGACGTCGCCCAGTCAGCCTATCTGCCGCGACTCGATGCACTCTGGCAATCGAACCGCGCGACGGCCAACAACATCTTCGGCCAGGTGCTGCCGCAGGGGATCATCCCCGCCATGTCGGGCCCGGTGTTGCCCTCGGCTTCCAGTCAGAGCGTGTGGGGCAGCGCGACCGGTGCGCTGTTCTCGTGGGAGGCGGTTGATTTCGGCCTGCGGCACGCTACCCTCATCGGGGCGCAAGCGGCCCTGACCCAGGCCCGCGCCGGCGAAACGCTCACCCGTCTCGACGTGCAGAAGGCCGTCGCCGCCGCCTTCCTCGGTGTGCTCGCCGGGCAGCGGGCGGTCACCGCCGCACAGGCTGACGTCGATCGCCGCACGGTGCTGCTCCAGTCGGTGCAGACGCTCGTCACGAACCAGCTGCGCCCCGGCGCCGACGCGTCACGGGCCGCGGCGGAACGGGCGGCAGCCCAGACGCGTCTCATTCAGGCGCAGCAAGGCCTGACGATCGCCCAGGCCACGATCGCGCGCGTGCTCGGGATCACGACGGGCGGTGTGACGATCGCCGGCGACCCCCTGCTGACGCGGCTTCCGGCCGCGGATATCTCCCCGGCGGCGGCCGCCGGCCACCCGCTCGCGCAAGTGCATCAGGGCGCGGTGGATCAGGCCCGGGCGCTCGAAGACGTGCTCGCGCGGACCGACCTGCCGCGCGTCTTCGTTCAATCCAGTGTGTTCGCGCGCGGCAGCGGCGCGAATCCGGGCGGCGTGCTGGATGGCGGCGTGGATGGGCTCGGGCTCGATCGCGCGAACTGGGCAGCCGGGGTCGAGGTGCTGTTTCCCAACCTCTTCGATTTCTCGAGCCTGCGGGCCCGGAAGGCCGCGGCGGCGGCGTCTGCGCGTGCCAGCTCGGCGCTGTACGACGAGGCGCTCCTGACGATCACCAACGAGCAGCAGACAGCAGCGGCGTTGCTGCAGACGACGCGCGCGATCGCGGCCAATACGCCGATCCAGCTCGCGGCGGCGCAGCAGAGCGAGACCCAGGCGCGTGCGCGGTACGACGCCGGGTTGGCCGCCATTGTCGAAGTGGCCGACGCACAGAGTCTGCTCGCCCAGGCCGAAGTGCAGGATCAGCTCGCCCGCGTGGACGTCTGGCGCGCGCTCCTGGCCGCGGCCGTCGCGCGGGGCGATCTCACGCCATTCGTCAATCTCGTCCGCCAACCGTAGGGAGCCCGTCCCATGTGGCTGATTCGCGCCGCCCTCCGTCGTCCCATCACCAGTCTGGTCGCCGTCATCGCGACCGGGCTGGTCGCGGTGTTTGCGGTCAGCCGGATGCGGATCGACATTCTTCCCGACCTGAATCTGCCCGTGATCTACGTCGCGCAGCCTTACGGCGGGATGAGCCCCGCGCAGATGGAGGGCTATCTCGTCTACTACTACGAGTATCACTTTCTGTACGTCGACGGGATCCAGAGCGTCGAGTCGAAGTCGATCCAGAACACGGGCCTGCTGAAGCTGACGTTCTATCCCGGGACCGACATGTCCCAGGCGCTCGCGCAGACGATCAGCTATGTGAACCGTGCGCGCTCGTTCATGCCGCCCGGCACCGTCGCGCCGTTCGTCATCCGGTTCGACGCGGGCACGCTGCCGGTCGGTTATCTCGTGTTCTCGAGCGACACGCGCAGTCTCGGCGAAATCCAGGATCTCGCGCTGAACCGCGTGCGTCCGCAGTTCGCGACGCTGGCTGGTCTCACCTCGCCGCCACCCTTCGGCGGCAGTCAGCGGACGATCGTCATTCGCGTCGATCCCGACCGGCTGCGATCGTACGGGATGTCGCCCGAGGAGGTGATCCGCGCCGTCACGACCGGCAACGTGATCATGCCGTCGGGCAGCGTGAACATCGGGAACCTGACGCGCATCTCGCCCGTGAACTCGGTCGTCTCGAACATCAACGATCTGCTCGAGCTGCCCATTCGGACCGGTGCCGGGCCGGCGGTGTTCGTGCGCGACATCGGATCGGTGACCGACAGCACCGACATTCCGACGGCGTACGCGCTGGTCAATGGGCGCCGCGCTGTCTACATTCCGGTGACGAAGCGGCCCAATGCATCGACGTTGACGGTCGTCAGCGAGGTGAAAGCCAACCTCGGCCGGTTCCAGACGTTGGTGCCCGACGACATCAGGGTCTCCTACGAGCTCGATCAATCGGGCAACGTCTCCGGCGCGCTCCAGTCGGTGCTCCGCGAAGCGATCCTCGGCGCGCTCCTGACCGGTCTCATGGTCCTGCTGTTCCTCCGCGACTGGCGCAGCTCCGCCATCGTGGTGGTCACCATCCCGTTCGCGCTGCTGACCGCCGTGGTCGCGTTGTGGGCCGCCGGCCAGACGATCAACATCATGACCCTCGGTGGCCTCGCGCTGGCCGTCGGCATTCTGGTCGACGAGGGGACGGTCGCGATCGAAAACATCCACACGCATCTGGCCCGCGGCATGCCGCTCGCGCGCGGCGTCCTCGACGCGAGCGGCGAGGTCGTGGTACCGCGACTGCTGGCGATGCTGTCGGTCGTGGCGGTGTTCGTCCCGTCGTTCTTCATGACGGGCGTGTCCCAGTCGCTCTTCGTCCCGCTGTCGCTCGCGGTCGGCTTCTCGATGATCGCGTCATTCCTCCTGTCGAGCTCGCTCGTGCCGGTGTTGTCGGTCTGGCTGCTGAGCACGCACGGGCGCGCGGCGGACGAGGAATCGGCCGCGGAGGATTGGGTCGATCGCGTGCGCGGCAGGCTGACACGGGCGCTGCAGCGGCTGGCGCGGGCGCGCGGGCTCCTGGTGGCCGCCTATGCCATCGTGACGATCGCGGTCGTCGTCGCCGTCGGCCTGCGGCTCGGGCGCGAGATCTTTCCCACCGGCGGCGCCCACCAGTTCCAGCTGCGTTTCCGGGCGCCGGCCGGCACCAAGTTCGAAGCGACCGAGCGGCTGGCCGCCGATCTGCTCGACGAGATCAAGCAGGCGGCCGGGCCGAACAACGTCGACATCACGCTGGGATACGTCGGCGTGCAGCCGTCGTCCTACCCGATCAACACGGTGTTTCTGTGGACCGGAGGATCTCAGGAGGGCGTGCTGCAGGTGGCGCTCAACTCGAGGGCCTCGATTCGTCTCGCCGACTTCGAGGAGGATCTCCGGCACCGCTTTGCCGCGCGGTTTCCTGACGCGCAGTTCTCCTTCGAGCCTGGCGACATCGTGGGTCGAATCATGAACTTCGGTGCGCCGACACCGGTCGAGGTCGCGGTCATGGGACCCGACTTTGCCGCGACTCGGGCGTACGCAACGAAGGTGCAGGCCGCGCTCGCGCAGATTCCGGTGCTCCGCGATCTGCAGGTCGAGCAGGCGCTCGACTACCCGGGCATCAACGTCCACATCGATCGCCAACTCGCCGGTCAGCTGGGGGTCACGGTCAACCAGATCGGCCAGTCGTTTGCCGCCGCGACGTCGTCGAGTCGGTTCGTGGCGCCGAACTATTGGGCCGATCCGCGCACCGGGATCGCCTTTCAGGTTCAGATCGAGGTGCCGCAGCCGCGGATGACGAGTCTCGACGATCTGCGCGTGGTCCCCGTCAGCGCGGACGGCGCCCTGCATCCGCTGCTTGGCGATGTGGCCCGGATTGAAAACAGCACCATTGTCGGCGAGTACGACCGCTTCAACGGACAGCGCATGGTGACACTGTCGGCCAACATCGCCGGCAACGATCTCGGCCGCGCCGCAGCCCGCGTCGACGAAGCGATCGCCCTGGCAGGGACGCCGCCGCGCGGGGCGACGGTGTCGGTGCGCGGAGAGATCGCGCCGATGCGCGAAACGCTCGGCAATATCGCGGCAGGCCTGGCCGTCGCGGTGGTCGTGATCTTCCTCCTGCTCGCGGCCAACTTCCAGTCGCTGCGGCTCGCGTTTGTGGTCGTCTCCACGGTGCCCGCCGTGCTGGCCGGAGTCGTCCTCATGCTGGCCGCGACCGGCACGACGATCAACGTGCAGTCGTTCATGGGCGGCATCATGGCGATTGGCATCGCCGTGGCGAACGCGATCCTGCTGGTGACCTTCGCCGAGCAGACGCGACGGCACGGCGGCTCGACACTGCCGCCTGCCATTCACGCGGCTCTGGCGCGGATGCGCCCGGTGCTCATGACGAGCGCCGCCATGATCGCCGGCATGATCCCGATGGCGCTCGCAATCGGCGAGGGCGCCGACGCCACGGCGCCGCTCGGCCGCGCGGTCATCGGCGGACTCGCCGCCGCCACCGTGGCCACGTTGTTCGTGCTGCCGTCGGTCTACTCGCTCGTGCAGCAGTCGGCCGGTGTCATATCGGCGTCGCTGGATCCGGACGATCCGGAGAGCGCGCATCACGCGCAGGGACACGCATGACCACGCTACGCACGTTCACTTCCGTCGGCGTGCTGCGCGCCGGATGGACGCTCCTCTCGATCGGTCTCGCCGGATGCGGCGGCAGCGGGCCGGCTCAGGTCGAGAAACCGGCCGCTCCCGCAGGCCCGCCGACGATCGACGTGGTCCGCATCGTTCAGCAACCGGTGGACGTCACGCTGTCGATGCCGGGCCAGTTGGATCCCTATGAGATCGTCGCCGTCTACCCGAAGGTCACCGGCTTCGTCAAGACGATCCGCGTGGATCGCGGCTCCCGCGTGCGAACCGGAGAGCTGATGGCGGAGCTCGAAGCGCCCGAGCTCGTGGCCCAGCAGGCCGAGGCGCAATCGAAGCTGCAGGCCGCCGAAGCCCAACTCGCGGTGGCGCGGTCGAAGTCCGATGCCGACGCGAGCACGTACGACAGGCTCAATGCGGCAGCCGCGACGCCAGGCGTGGTGGCGGGCAACGATCTCGTCCTCGCGCAGAAGGCGGCGGAGGCGGACGAGGGACTGATTGTGGCGGCGCAGCAGACCGCTGAAGCCGCACGGCAGGCGCTGCAGTCGATTACGCAGATGGAAGGGTATCTGCGCGTGGCCGCGCCGTTCGACGGCGTCGTGACGGAGCGCAATGTCCATCCGGGCGCGCTCGTCGGTCCCGGCAGCGGGCCCGCCGCGGCGACCCCGATGGTCCGCCTGGTGCAGAGCGATCGGCTGCGGCTCGTGGTGCCGGTGCCCGAAGCCTACATCGCCGGCGTGAAAGGCGGCGCCCGCATCTCTTTCACGGTGCCCGCGTATCCCGGCCGGACGTTCACGGGCACGGTTGCCCGCCTTGCGCACGCCGTCGATGTCAAGACGCGGACGATGGCCGTCGAGCTGGACGTGATGAACAAGGACGGCGGGCTGACGCCCGGCACGTTCTGTCAGATCCGATGGCCCGTCCACCGCCCCGAGCCGTCGCTCTTCGTGCCGAGCGGGAGCGTGACGAGCACCACGGATCGCACCTTCGTTGTCCGCATCCGGAACGGAAAGACCGAGTGGATCGACGTGCGAACCGGATTGGCATCGGGGCCGCTGACGGAGATCTTCGGGGACCTCGAGCCCGGGGACACTGTCACGGCGCGCGGCACCGACGAGATTCGTCCCGGTACCGAGGTGCGCGTCAGGGAGGTGAAGCCGACCAGTTCCTGACCGGCGAGCGAGACGGAAGGAAACGGTTGTAGGCTCGATCGGCGCGCCGCCCGGACCTGTTTGCCGGGAATCTCTGCCCGCCACGATGCCAGGTCGTCGGCGACGTGGAAATCGATGTGGGCGGGCGCCATCCCCCGCACCTCACCGATGAAGGCGCCGAGGCGCGATCACGCTGAGCCCTCCAGGCGCACGGTGCCGTAGTTCCCTTCGCGGATGTGCCACGCCAGGAGGCCCTCGCAGTTGCCGCTGGTGGGCGGCTGGGCGAAAGTGTCACCGACAGGGGACGCTGCAATTGCAGGTGTCGAACCAGTCGCCCTGAACGCGCCAGTTCGGGATGTCCGCCATAGCGCCTCCAATCGTAGGTGCAACACGCGACCCGCACGTGACGGGTCGTTCAGCGCACGACCATCCGCCGTGCCGCCAAACGGGCTGGCGGCGCAACGGATTCCGGGAGCGCGTGGTGTCGATGGCGGGAGGGCGGGCTACTTCGCCGGCGTCGCCGGGGGAGTCGATCCCGGCGCCGATGGGGCCGGGGTCGCCGGTGCGGCGGGCACGCTGGTCGGCGCCGGCGTGACCGGCCGCGGCGCGGGGGTGCCGCTCAGGATCGATCCCGGCCCGCGCTGGCCGATAATCGCGAGTCCCAGCGCCCCGAGCATGAACAGCACGGCCAGGATCGTCGTCGCCTTGGTCAGCACCGTGGCGCCGCCGCGCGCGCCGAACGCCGTCTGGCTGCTGCCGCCCCCGAACGCGCTCGCCATGTCGCCGCCCTTGCCCTGCTGCAGCAGAATCACCACCAGCAGGAGGAAGCAGACGAACACGTACAACGTAGTCAGCAGATAGTAGAACACCATGCGCTCAAGCAGCCTGGGTGAAGACCGATTCTCTGGTGCACGAAACGCCTATTATACCGCAGCAGGCCGGCTGCCTTCGACGACGGCGGTGAAGCTCTTCACGTCGAGGCTCGCCCCGCCCACCAGCGCGCCGTCGACGTCGGGTTCGGCCACGAGCTCGCGAATGTTGTCCGGCTTCACGCTGCCTCCGTAGATCACGTGGCAGTGATCCGCGGCATCGGCGCCGAACCATTGCCGCAGGCGCTGCCGGATGTGCCCGTGCGCCTCGCCGGCCTGCGCCGAGGTCGCGTTGCGCCCGGTGCCGATCGCCCACACGGGTTCGTACGCGACGACGAGCTCTGCAATCTGTTCGGCGGTCACGCCGTCCAGGCCGTCTCTGATCTGCCGGTCCAGCACCTGCAGCGTCTGACGGGTCTCGCGCTCCTCGAGCGTTTCACCGATGCACACGATGGGCGTCAGGCCGTGCGCGAAGGCGGCCACGATCCTGCGATTGACCGTCGCGTCGGTTTCGCCGAACAGCCGCCGCCGCTCGGAGTGACCGACAATCGTGAAGGTCGCCCCGGCCTCGGCGATCATCGCGCCCGAAATCTCGCCGGTGAACGCGCCCTCGCGCTCCCAGTAGACGTCCTGCGCCGAGACGGCGATGTTGGTGTTGCGCGCGGCTTCGGCGACGGCATGGAGCGCGGTGAACGGCGGCGCGACGACAATCTCGACGTCGAGCACGTCCTTGATGGTGCTGCGCAGCTCCTTGGTGAAGACGACGGCTTCGTGCACCGTCTTGAACATCTTCCAGTTGCCGGCGACCAGCGGGATCCGCGTCACTTCAGGCATCGCCATACCAGATTACCCGATTGCCGGAGCGCCACGCGCGGCTCAGGGCTTGTCGGTGAGCGCCGCGACCCCGGGCAGCGTGCGGCCGGCCAGGAACTCGAGCGACGCGCCGCCGCCGGTCGAGATGTGGGTGATGCGATCGGCGACGCCGGCCCGCTTCACGGCGGCAATCGAATCGCCGCCGCCGACGACCGTCGTGCCCTTCACCGCGGCCACCGCGCGCGCCACCGCGTTGGTGCCCTCCGCGAACGCCGGAATCTCGAACACGCCCATCGGTCCGTTCCAGACGACGGTTCGCGCGTCGGCCAGCAGCGCCTCGTACGCCGCCACCGTCCCCGGTCCGATGTCGACGCCCATCCGGTCGCCGATCGCCGGGTCCCCGATGGCCAGCACCTCGTGCGACGCGTCGGCGGCGATGCGGTCCGTGACGACGTGATCGACGGGAAGCGCGAACCGCACGCCGCGGTCGGCCGCGTCGGCCTCGATGGTCCGGGCCGCCTCGAGCTTGTCATCCTCCACCAGCGACGTGCCCACCGGCACCCCGCGCGCCTTGAAGAAGGTGTACGCCATGGCTCCGCCGACGATCAGCCGGTCGACCTTGCCGAGCATGTTGTCGATGACGTCGATCTTGTCGGACACCTTGGCCCCGCCGAGAATCGCGGCGAACGGCCGCTCGGGCGATTCCACCAGGTGGCCCAGGTACCTGAGCTCCCGCTCCATGAGCAGGCCGGCGGCCGCGCGCGGCATGTGGTGCGTGATCCCCTCGACCGATGCATGCGCCCGGTGCGCCGCCCCGAACGCATCGTCGACGTACTCGTCGGCGAGCGAGGCGAGCGCCGCGGCGAACTGCGGATCGTTCTTTTCTTCTTCCTTGTGGAAGCGGAGGTTCTCGAGCAGCACGATGCGGCCGGAGCGGTGAGCTCCCTCGACCGCCTGCTGCGCGGCGTCCCCAATGCAGTCCTGGGCGAACGGGACGGCCCGGCCGACGAGCTCCGCCAGACGCGCCGCCACCGGCCGCAGCGAATACTGGGGGCTGACCGTGCCCTTCGGCCGGCCGAGGTGGCTCGCGAGGACAACCGTCGCGCCCCGCTCGAGCGCGTAGCTGATGGTCGGCAGCGAGGCCTGGATGCGCGTGTCGTCGCCAATCGCGCCGTCTTTGATCGGCACGTTGAGGTCGACCCGCACGAACGCGCGCTTGCCGTGCAGGTCGAGATCCCGGATCGAGAGCTTCGCCATCGTGATCTGACTGGCCGATCAGAGCCCGCGTTCGACCAGCAGCCGCAGCAGGTCGACACACCGGGTCGAGTAGCCCCACTCGTTGTCGTACCACGACAGCACCTTGACGAAATCGCCGTCCATGACCTTCGTGTACGCCGCGTCGACGATCGAGGAGTGCGCGTTGCCCTTGAAGTCCACCGACACGAGCTCCTCGGTCGAGAACTGCAGGATGCCGTGCAGCGGGCCCTCGGCGGCCGCCTTCAGCGCCGCGTTGACCTCCTCGCCGGTCGTCCTGCGATCCACGATCGCCGCGAGATCGACGACCGACACGTTCGGCGTCGGCACGCGCATCGCGAAGCCGTCGAGCCGTCCCTTCAACTCCGGCAGCACTTCGCCCACCGCGACGGCGGCGCCGGTCGTCGTGGGAATCATCGACAGCGCCGCGGCCCGCGCGCGCCGCAGGTCCTTGTGTGGCAGATCGAGCAGATTCTGATCGTTGGTGTAGGAGTGGATGGTGGTCATCCACCCCTTCCGGATACCGAACGTCTGATGGATCACCTTGGCCAGCGGCGCGAGGCAGTTGGTGGTGCACGACGCGTTCGAGATGATGTGGTGCGCGGCGGGGTCGTATGTGTCGTCGTTCACCCCGAGGACGACCGTGATGTCCGGCTTCTTCGCCGGCGCGGTGACGACGACTTTCCTGGCGCCGGCGGCCAGGTGCCTGGCGGCGGCGTCGCGGTCCGTGAAGAGGCCGGTCGACTCGAACACGACGTCGACGCCGAGGTCCTTCCACGGCAGCTGCGCCGGATCGCGCATCGAGAGCACCTTGAACCGGTCGCCGTCGACCGAGATCGTGTCGGAGGTGGCCTCCACCGTTCCGTGGATGTTGCCGAGGACCGAGTCGTACTTGAGCAGGTGCGCGAGCGTCTTCGCGCTCGTCAAATCGTTCACGGCGACGAAATCGATGTCCTTGTCACCCATCGCCGCCCGCATGATGTTGCGGCCGATACGGCCGAATCCGTTAACGCCGACCTTCACAGGCATCGAAGCTCCTCCAATCGCTGGCACCGACGAGACAAACGCTAGATGATAATGAACGCGGTTGCGGGCGGTCAAACCGTCCGGCTATACTGCGAGGGCCCTAACACGTTGCGCCGAACGGTCTTACAGGCCGTCGAATCGCCCGCACGTCCGCACCATGTACCTCCTCTACAGCGTCCTCACCCTCGTGGTGTTCGTGCTGGTCTCGCCGTACTTCGCGTTTCAGGCGATCCGCTACAAGAAGTACATCGGGAGCCTGCGGCAGCGTCTCGGTCTGCTGCCGCTGACGTTCAACCTGGACGCCGAGGAGTCGATCTGGATTCACGCGGTGTCGGTCGGCGAAGCGGTGACCGCGCGCGCGCTCGCCGCCGACCTCAAGGCGCGCTACCCGCACCTGCGGCTGTTCCTCTCCACCACGACGATATCGGGACAGCAGGTCGCCCGCCAGATGCGGGACGTGGACGCCGTCTTCTACTTTCCCTTCGACTGGACGTTCGCCATCCGCCGCACGCTGGATCTCGTGAAGCCGCGCGTCTTCATCATGATGGAGACGGAAATCTGGCCGAACCTCCTGCGCGTGTGCCGCCGGCGCGCCGTCAAGACAATCCTGATCAACGGGCGTATTTCGTCGCGCTCGTATCCACGCTACCGGCTGGCGCGCCCCTTCATCCGGCGCGTGCTGGCCGACGTCGACCGCTTCTGCATGCAGAGCGAGGAATCGGCGCGCCGGCTGATCGATCTCGGCGCCGACCCGGCGCGCGTCACGATGACCGGCAGCCTCAAGTTCGATTCGCTGCAGGTGCCCGCCCCCCCGCACGCGCGCCCCCGCGGGCGGGTGCTGCGCTTCTTCCGCGTGGCGCCCGGCCGCCAGGTGCTCGTGGCCGGCAGCACCATGCGCGGCGAGGAAGCGGCCGTCCTGCGCGCGTTCGCGCGCGTCAAGGCGAACGCCCCGGGCGCGCTGGCCATCCTCGCTCCCCGGCATCCCGATCGGTTCGCGGAAGTCGAGCGGCTCGCGCGCGACGAGGGGTTCCTCACCGTCCGTCGATCGGAGCTGCCGATCGACGCCGAACCGCGCGCCGACGTCGTGGTGCTCGACTCGATCGGCGAGCTGGCGCAGATCTATCAGCTCGCCACGGTGGTGTTCGTCGGCGGCAGCCTCGTCGATCACGGCGGGCACAACATCCTCGAGCCCGCGGTCTTCGGCAAGCCGGTGCTGTTCGGCCCGCATATGCAGAACTTCAAGGAGATTGCCGAGACGTTCCTCGCCAACGCCGCCGCCGTCCAGGTTCACTCGGCGGCCGATCTGCAGACCGCGCTGCTCAGCCTGCTGACCGATCCGGTGCGCCGCGCGCGGCTCGGCGCGGCCGCGCGCGCGCTGGTCGAGGCCAACCGCGGCGCCAAGGACAAGACCCTCGACGTCCTCGCCGAGCTCGTGCCTGCGGGCGGCAGCCGCGGCGTCGTCCGTCCGTTTCGCGTGGTGCACTGAGGGTGGAGGGCCGCAGGCGGATGGGTTCGTGGCTCGCCCCGCTGGCTTCGCTGTACGGCGCGGCCGCGATGCGGCGGCGCCGGCGGTATGTCGCGGATCCCGCCCGCCGCCACCGCGCCTGCCGCCCCGTGATCAGCGTCGGCAACATCAGCGTCGGCGGATCGGGCAAGACGCCGACGGCCGCGGCGCTCGCGCGTCTGCTCCGCGAACACGGCGAGCGCCCGTCCATCCTGTCCCGCGGCTATCGCCGCAAGCGCGCCGCGGACGGCGTCACGATCGTGTCCGACGGCCGCCGCATCCGCGCCGCGCTGGATGCCGCCGGCGACGAGCCGCTGATGCTCGCCCGGGCGCTCCCGGACGTGCCGGTGCTCGTCGGCGATCACCGGTACGTCGCCGCGCGCTTCGCCGAGGAAAAGCTCGGCGTCACGGTCCACCTCCTCGACGACGGCTTTCAGCATCTCGAGCTGGCGCGCGACGTGGATCTGGTGATCGTGCGACCCGAGGATCTGCAGGATGCCGTGCTCCCGGCCGGCCGCCTGCGCGAGCCGCTGGCTGCGGTGGCGATGGCGGACGCCGTCATCGTACCGACCTCCGACGAGGCGACCGCGCAGCAGGTCGCCCGCGCGGTCGGCGTGTCGACCTGGTTCCGCCTCAGGCGGCAGATCGGCGCCCCGTGGTGGTTTACCGCCGACGACGGCGCGATCGGCCCCGGCACGCGGGTGTTCGGCGTGGCGGGGATCGCGCGTCCCGACCTGTTCTTCGACGATCTCTCCGGCGCTGGCTGGGACCTCGCCGGCACGATGGCGTTTCGCGATCACCATCCCTTCTCGAGCGGCGACGTCCGGCGCATCGAGTCGGCGGCGGGCGCGGCCGGCGCCGTCGTGGTCACGACCGAGAAAGACGCCGTACGGCTCGAAGGCTGCGGCTTCGGCCGCGTGCCGGTCGCCGTCCTGCCGATCGCCGTCACCATCGAGCCGGCGGCGGCCTTCACGGCGTGGCTCGCGGGCCGGCTGGCAACCGCACGTTGGCGACGACAGGTTGCGGGCGTCGAACCGGGTCCGCCGGCGTCGGCCCTCCGGCGCGAGCTCGCGGCACCGCCGTCGTGAGACACCGGCTCGAGTACGTCCTCGTCAGGGCGACCATCGCGGTCGTCCGCGTCATGCCCGACGCGCTCGTGCGCGCGTCGGGCCGCGCGCTCGGCTTCGCGTTTCACACGTTGGACCGCGCCCACCGCCGCATCGCCGAACGCAACCTGGCCAGCGCGCTGCCGACGCGCACGGTTGCGGAGCGGCAGGCGATCGCGCGCGGCACCTTCCAGCACTTCGGGCGGCTGCTGTTCGAGCTGCTGAAGTTCAGCACGCTGTCGCCCGAGGCGATGCTCGCGCGCGTGGAGTTCGAGGGCGAGGATCGGGCGCGGCTCGCCTACGCGCAGGGCCGCGGCGTCCTCTTCTTCACCGGACACTTCGGATTCTGGGAGCTGCACGCGATCGTCCACGCCCTGCGCATCCAGCCGATCGGCGTCCTCGCGCGTGCCCTCGACAACGAGCCGCTCAACCGCCTGCTCGAGGACATCCGGCAGCGAACCGGCAATACCGTCATCTATCGCCAAGGCACGATTCGCCGCGTGATGCGCATGCTGCACGCCGGCCGCGGCGTCGCGCTGCTCATCGACCAGCACATTCAGGGACGCGACGCCGTCTACGTCGATTTCTTCGAGCGGCCCGCCGCGACGACCGCCGCGCTCGCCGCGCTGGCGCTGCGCACCGGCGCGCCCGTCGTGCCGGTGTTCGCGCTGCCGCTCGGTGCCGGCCGCTATCGTATGATCTACGAGCATCCCGTCGAGCCGCCGCGCGCCGAGACCGAGCGGGCCATCCGCGACTTCACCCAGCGGTGCACCGACGTGCTCGAGATGTACGTCCGGCGGCATCCCGATCTCTGGCTGTGGATGCACAGACGCTGGCGCGACGCCGGGCCGTCGGTGGACGATGTGCCGGGGATGTTTCCGGCCGCCGAAAAGGACGCGGAAGAACAGGCATGAGTCGGTTGCTCGTCGTGGCGCCCAACTGGCTCGGTGACGCCGTCCTGGCGCTGCCGGCGGTGGCCGACGTCCGGCGCGCTTCGTCCGGCTCCACGATTGCCGTCTCCGGTCCGCCGGCCGTGGCGTCGCTGTTCCAGATGGTGCCGGACGTCGACGAAATCCTCGACGCGCGCGCCGCCCGGGCGGCGGAGGGTTCGTTCGACGCCGTTCTGCTGCTGCCGAATTCGTTTCGATCGGCGCTCGACGCCGCAAGAGCGCGCATTCCCGAGCGCTGGGGCTACAGGGCGGGCGGCCGCGGATGGCTGCTGACGCGATCGGTCGCCCGCCCGGCCGGCCTGCATCAGGTGGACTACTACCGTCACCTCGTTCGGGCGCTCGGGTTTCCGAACCACGGAGCCGAACCGCGGCTCGAGGTTCCGGCCGACTGCCGCGCCGCGGCCGCCCGCGCGCTGCACGAGGCGGGCTGGGACGGCGTCGCGCCGCTCGTCGCGCTGGCGCCCGGCGCCGCCTACGGGGCGGCCAAGCGCTGGCCTCCGGAGTACTTCGCCGATCTCGTCGGTGACTTCGCCACCGGTGGCGTCCGCTCGGTGATCGTCGGAAGCCTCGCCGATCGGCCGGTTGCACGGGAGATCGAACGCCATCTGGGGTCCGGACGCGCATCGCTCATCGATCTGGTGGGAACGAACGTCGAAACGCTCGCCGGCACGCTGACCTTCGTGCGCGCGCTCGTCGCGAACGATTCGGGCGCCATGCACCTCGGCGCCGCGATCGGCGTGCCGGTGACGGCGGTGTTCGGTCCGACCGACCAACGGCGCACGTCGCCGCGATCGACGGCGCCGCACGCCGTCCTCAGTCACCCCGTCTGGTGCCGTCCCTGCATGCTGCGCGACTGTCCGCTGGATCACCGCTGCCTGCGCGGCATTTCGTGGCAGGAGGTTGCCGACGCGACGCGGCGGCTCTGGTGATGGGCGATCGTCTGCGCGCGCTCGTCCAGCGGTTCCGCGGCCGCCGGGTCCTGGTGGTGGGCGACATCATCGCCGACCAGTTCATCTACGGCCAGATTGCGCGCGTGTCCCGCGAAGCGCCAGTGCTCATCCTGCGGTACGACGCCTCCGAGATTGTCGGCGGCGGCGCCGGCAACGCCGCCAACAACGTCGCCGCCCTCTCCGGCCGCGCCCTCCTGGCCGGCATCGTCGGCGCCGACGAGGAGGGACGGCGGCTGATGGCGAGCTTCGGACGCGGCGTCGACAAGGCCTCCATCGTCCGCGCAGGCCAGTACGTCACACCGGTGAAGACGCGCATTCTCGCCGGGGGCGTGCACTCGGCCAAGCAGCAGGTGGTTCGCATCGACCGCGACGGCGCCTGGCCGTTGTCGGACGCGGTCAGCCGGGCCTTCGGTCGGCGTCTGGTGTCCGCCCTCGACGCCGTCGACGCGGTGGTCGTGTCCGACTACGGGTCTGGCCTCGTCACGCCGGGGCTCGTCGACCGGATTCGCGCGCGCGTCTCGCGCGGATCCCGGCGTGCGGGCGTTCCGGTCCTCGTCGACTCGCGATATCGTCTGCTCGAGTTTCACGGGATGACCATGTGCACGCCGAACGAAGCGGAGGTGGAGCAGATGCTGGGCGTCCGGATCGACGAGGATCCCGACATCCTCGAGCGGGCAGGCCGGGAGATCCTGCGCCGCACGCGATCGGAGGCCGTTCTCATCACACGCGGCAGCCGGGGGATGGCGCTGTTCGAGCCGAAGCGCCGAACCGAGCACATCCCGATAGTCGGCTCCGATGAAGTGACGGACGTGACCGGCGCCGGCGACACGGTCATTGCCACGTTCGCGCTGGCGCTGGCCGCCGGCGGATCGTTCGCGGACGCCGCGCACCTGGCGAATCATGCCGGCGGTCTGGTGGTGATGAAGCGCGGGACGGCGACGGTGTCGGCGCGCGAGCTGGCCGATGCCGTGTCGGGCGATCGCCGCGACTGACCGGGACGGACCGCCGACCACTCAGAGGCTCCTGGACCGAATGACCGACGACCGCCGACCGACGGGCAACGACCAGCGACGATGAGCCGAGTGATGGGAACCGTGGTGTCGGAAGCCCAGCTCGTCGAGGCGGTGGCGCGCGACCGCTCCGCCGGACGGCGCATCGCACTGGCGAACGGGTGTTTCGATCTGTTACACGTGGGTCACGTCCGTTATCTCGCCGGCGCGGCGGCGGAGGCCGATCGGCTCATCGTGGCGGTGAACGACGACAGGGTGGTGACGATGCTGAAAGGCGAGGGCCGTCCGATCGTGCCCGCCTCCGAGCGCGCCGAAATTGTCGCCGCCCTCGCCGATGTCGACTACGTCGTCGTCTTCCCCGACGCGACGGTGGAGCGTCTGCTGGCGCTGCTGAAGCCCGACGTGCACTGCAAGGGGTCCGACTACACCGTCGAATCGGTGCCGGAGCGCGGCGTCGTCCAGGCGTACGGGGGCAGGACGGCGATTGTCGGCGACGACAAGCGTCATTCGACGCGCGATCTCGTCGCGCGTGTTTCACGAACCAGGTGAGCGCCGTTGCCCACGTCCAGCACCCCACGTGTTCAAGAGATGCCGATGATGGCCGGCGGGATCGTGGCAGATGGCCGATGACGCCTTGAGCCGGGTCCTTCTGGTTCGCCTGGGGGCGCTCGGCGACGTCGTCCACGCGATTCCGGTGGCGGCGGCGCTGCGGCGCGCCTGGCCTTCGGCTCGGATCGACTGGCTCGTCAGCGCGCGCCATCGGGGGATCCTGGACCTGGTGCCGGTGGTCGACCGGCGGCTCACCCTCGAGAGCGGAACTGCCTCGGGGCGCACCGGGTACGTGGGCGCCCTGCGGCTCCTCCGCGGGTCGAATTACGATGTCGCGATCGATCTGCAGGGCCTGGTGAAGTCGGCGGTGCTGGCCCGCGGCTCCGGCGCGGGCCGCGTGATCGGGTTCGCGACGTCGTACCTTCGGGAACGACTGGCGCGGCCGTTCTACAGCGAGACCTACGATCCAGGCTGCCGCGGCATCTACGATCCGCGCGAAAGGCGCCACGTCATCGAGATCAACCTCGGGCTGCTGACGCCGCTCGGGATCGCGGCTGCCGCTCCGGAGTTTCCGATCGATCGGGTGGAATCCGCCGTCGCGCGCGAGATGCGCGATCGCACGGGCGGCCGGTACGCGCTGCTGAACCCCGCTGCGCAGTGGCCGAACAAGCGATGGCCCGCCTCGCGGCTCGGTCGCGTCGCCGTGGCGCTCCGCGAGCGGCACGGCCTCGCGTCGATCGCGCTCTGGGGACACGGCGAGCGCGCGCTGGCCGAGGAGGTTGCCGCGCATTCGGGCGGCGCCGCGGCGGTATCGCCGCAGACCTCCATTGCCGATCTGGTGGCGTTGTCGCGCGGGGCGGCGCTGATGATCGGCGGAGACACCGGGCCGACTCATCTCGCCGCCGCGGTCGGCGCGCCCATCGTCGGCATCTTCGGTCCCACGCGGCCGTCGCGCAACGGTCCCTGGTCCAGCGCCGACCTCGTCGTGTCGCGGGCCGATGTGTGTCGATGCCATCATCTTCGCCACTGCCGCGCCGCGTCGATGTGCCTGCACGATATCGAGGTCGAGGAAGTGCTCGAGGCTGTCGGGCGGCGACTCGCGCCCGTTGCGACCCGTGCCTGAGCGACGCGAGTCGCGCCGGGCCATCGGGGGACGCCGACCGGCTCGGGCTGTCCGCCACACGCGGGATTGCCGGGTCCACGTCGGGTTCGGCAGAGGGAGGATCGATGGTGGGCGTCCTCGCGCGATCGCGCGTGCCCGTGGGGTTTCTGCTCGGCGCGGTCGTCCTGTGGGCGTCGACGCCGACGGTGCGATCGGTGGCGGGCGGCGTGGTGGTCGCAATCGTCGGCGAGGCGATTCGCGTCTGGGCCGCCGGCCACTTGAGCAAGTCGCGCGAGGTCACCGCGTCCGGCCCGTATCGGTGGGTATCGCATCCTCTGTACCTCGGGTCGAGCGTCATGGGCGCGGGTCTGGCTCTTGCGTGTGACAGCCTGCCGGTCGGGGCGCTCATCGCGGCGTACTTGATCGGTGCGCTGACGGTGGCCGCGAAGGGCGAGGAGGCGCACCTGCGGCGGACGTTCGGGGACCGCTACGATCGCTATCGACGGGGCGACGTGGATCGCACGCGGCGGTTCTCGTGGGGGCGGGTGGTGGCGAATCACGAGCATCGGGCAGTGATCGGGCTGCTGGCGGCCGCGGGCCTGCTCGCGTACAAGGCGGTGGGTAACGTATAATGAGGTGTTTGGGCGAGGGATTCAGCCGCCGCATGGGCGGTTAGCTCAGAGGTAGAGCACCGGCTTTACACGCCGGCTGTCACAGGTTCGAATCCTGTACCGCCCACACAGGAATTTCCCCTCGCGAATCGGGTTTTGGGGTCGTAGTTCAGTTGGCTAGAACGCCGGCCTGTCACGCCGGAGGCCGCGGGTTCGAGTCCCGTCGACCCCGCCAACTAAATCACGCTACTGATTAAGTTGGCATTTCCCTGCGGATCCCGTTGCCACCATGTTGCCACGGTGGGACGGGATTTCCGCTCCATCCAGCAACCTGATCGCGCCTTCGATCGCCGCGGGACTGAGGTGCATGTACCGCTGCGTCGTCGTCAGATCCTGGTGTCCCGCCAGTTCTTGAATCGCCCTGGCCGGCGCCCCGCGCATGGCCAGGTGCGAGCAGAACGTGTGGCGAAGCCGATGCACGCCGTTGTTGTCGAGCCGCGCGCGTCGGGCCGCGCGTTCGACATGGTGCTTCACCGCATCGGCGCTGAGCGGCGATCCGTCCGGAAGACAGAGCACACGAGGTCCCCGCAGATGCCGATAGTTCCGCAGGGCTGCGGCCAGCCTTACGGTCATCGGCACGTAGCGGAGCCGGCCGCCCTTCGGAATGGTGACGTGACCTTTCCATTCCGAGCGCTGCACGCAGATCTGGCGCTTCGTCAAATCCACGTCGCGCCACTCAAGCGCCATCATCTCCCCGCAGCGAAGGCCGGCCTCGCCGCCCAGCAGAACAATCAGCAAAGCGTTTGGTTCTGCCCCGGCGGCTTCGACCAGCCGCTCATAGTCGTCGAAGTCGTAGAACCCGGCTGACGGCTTGGGAATCGGCAGTAGCCGGATCGTGCACGGCATCCGGTCCAGCACGTTCCACTCCACGGCCTTCTTCAGCAAGACGTTCAGCACCGTGAGCACGTTGTTGACGGTCTTGGGGGCCCGGTGCTGCAGGCTGTGCTTCAACCGTTGCACCTGTTCGTTGCCGATCGCATCGAGTCGCCTGGGCCCGAGCAGCCGAAGCAGATGCACGTTGAGGATCGTTTCCTTGGCCGCGATCCCGCTTGGCTTCTGCCGATTGGCCCGCGCGTATCCATCGAGGAACCTCGATGCGAACTCGTTCAGTGTCGGCACCTCCTTTGCGACTTGCGGCGGGCCATGCTGGAGCAGATATCGCTCACGATCCTCACCCCACCGCTGGGCGGCTGATGCCGATCGCACGGATACCCGTCGTCGCTCACGGTAGCGGCGACCATTGGAAAGCCGTGTGATCACGTCCACCATCCACCCACCACGTCGATACGGTCTGACTGTGACGCTCATCGCTGTCTTTACCTTTCCAGCGATGGCGTGGACTTCTGGCGGAGCCAGTCTAGCAGAGCCTCCTCGCGGACCAGCACGCGCCGGCCGATGCGCGTGACGCCCGGCAGCTGGGCCCGCTCGATCATCGTGTAGATCGCTTTGCGGCTCGTGCGGAGCAGGTCGGCGACTTCGGCCGGTGTCAGCAGGATCGGCGTTGGCGACATGTCGACTCCATCGATCGGCAGCAAGTTGCTTTGACGGTCCAGCGGTATCGCGGCGACTTGTCAGCCGCGCTTGTCGTCGCCGGGCCAGCGGCTGGCCGTGTGGGCCGCAGCTCCAAGCTCGGCGATGCGCCTTTGAGCCCTGTCCACTTTCTCGGCATCCGCACGGTCGATGAGCGCCTTCATGACTTCTATCGAAGGATTCCGGCCACCATCCGCAAGCGAGAAATGGAAATTCAGGATGATCGTCCGAAGCGCCATGAACTCGGCGAGGAGCAGGAATTGGATGTCGACTGGCTCTGACGCCTGGACCAGGATCGGGCGCGCCCATTCGCTGACCGTCTTCGGCTTGGCGCCGGCGACGATCTGCGTGTATTCCTCGTCCGTGACTTTGGTGCTGATCGATCGATTGCGTCGCGAGATTGAGGTCATGGCTCGTCGCTATGGCGAAGGTCGTGCCACGTCGAGGAGCCGATCGGAACTCGCGTGATATCAGCAGGTTCACCCGGAGTGACCACGCGCGCCTAGGGAGGAACCGAAAGTCGCACCGACGCGGCCAAGTCGCGCGCGTTCAGTGAGTTCCCCGAAGAGAACCGAGGTCTCCACACAGAGCCCCGCGGGGGGTGACGTGTCTACTTACAGCCGCTGCGAAGCAGCGCCTTCACAGGCGCGCGCAGCATCCAAGAGTCAGAATTGAGCCCGAGGGTCAGGTCAGCAAGGGTCAGAACTGACCCCGGATCGCGCAGTACGGACTTATGCAGCGCGATGTCGCCGTCGGTTGAACAAGAGAGCAGCCGCGCTCAGCGCGCTGTCAGTCCTGCGCCGTCGATAAGTGCGAAGAGCCGCGGAGCGGAGCCGGCGTCAGCGCCAAAGCCCGCAGAGCGGGTCGGAGCGCAGCGGAGAGCGTTGAGCGCCGGCGAGCACCGGGGCATCATGGCCACGAACGGCGCAGTCCGACTCTTTCGCCGCTTCGAGTGTGCCGTCGCTTATGTGTCGCCAGGGCCTGCATGGTCCGCAGCATCGAGCCCATGATGCTGGCGGACGTTCAGCGCCTTCCAGAGCAGCCCCGGATGCGTGCGGATGACGTCCTGCACTCGCGCGTCCTCGGTCAGCAGCCCGGGGTTGATCTCGCCCCGGTCGTTTAAGGCATCGAGAAATTCCCGTTCGTGGCTCGTCAGCGGCAGCACCAGCGAGAGGATTTCACGGCAGTCCAACATCAGCGTCCGGGTCCATTTCGCGAGGTCGCTTCTGCCCGGTCTGTCGCTGCCGCGGAGTAGTGGCAGCAGCATCGCGTCCGCCTCCTCAGGATCGATCGTGACATCGTCAGCCGATACCGTGCGCCAGTCCTTCCGGTTCATGCCTCCGTAGACGACGAAGGCAAGCCGGAGCTCTGCGCCGTCGAGGCCCTTGACGTGCCGTAAGCGACTTGCGTCGAACACGTCGCGGCTGGCAGTGCGGGCCAGGAGAGCCGCCAGCTTGCCGGCGGCGAGCTCGTGCACATCGATCAGCGGTATGCCCCTGGCCTGGAAGCTGCCAATCGAACGCGAGTCGCGCCGTTCGACCGGCCAGAGCGCGGCCCGCAACACGAAGTTAACGTCCATCTCCAGCGTGCCCGTGCCACCGAGGACGCGGTTGAAAGACAGCCGCCATTTGCCGCCGGCGTGATCGGAGGGCACGCGACGCGGCTGGACTCCCGTGCGTCCACAGACGGCCTGCAGCGCCTGCTCCACCTTCGGCCGGTCCGCGAGCATGCCGTCGCGGTCGATGGCGCCGACATAGTTCAAGTCGATGTCCACGGACAGACGCGGGACGTCGAAGATGAACAGGTTGAGCGCGGTTCCGCCCTTGAGGGCGACTCGATCCTAAGGCAGTGCGCTCTCTCCGGCCGATAATCGTGAATGAGCCAGTCGAGCAGCACCCCATTGCTCCCACGATGGCACACTCGTTTCGAAACTGCCCACGCCAGTCGCCGGGCCCTCTTCGTAGATTCGACACACACCGGGCCAATCGTATGCCGTCATATTTTCAATTCGAAATGCCATCTCCGGATCCTGTCGGGCCCAACGTTGTATGGGAGGACGGAGCCAATTGCAGGTCGGCCTCGGGTTGCGGTTGACGGAGAACGGCGGCTTCGCGGTGGTGCAGCGCGTAGCGCATTGCCGTGCCAGAGGAGGCGACCGGTCGCCTCGCGTGAGGGCTGGTATGCGCCCTGGAGCAGGTGCGCTTGCGGCTGCGGACTCGCACTATTCGTCTCGCACCGAATGCACGTACGGGGAGTAACACTACTCCAGGTTCCTACCAAGGGCAGCAACTTCATCACGCATTCGAGCTGGAAGGTACGCCCGTTCTGGCAGCGATTGCGGGCGCTGCTGCCAGTGCGCTGCGGCGTCCTCGCCATCGACGATACCGGCCTGCCGACACAAGGGAAAGTTTCGGTGGGCGTCCACCGGCAATATTGTGGCGCGCTGGGCAAGGTGGCCAATTGCCAGGTGGCGGATTGGCACCGTCAGTGTGGCACCAGATCACGTGGGCCCGGGGGACCAAGGGGCCCCTTATCGCGCGGTTCGCGGCCGTGCGCGTGCGGCCCGCGAACAGTCGCGGCGAGCGCTGGCTGCCGGGCGAAGACGCGCTGACCGATGGCGAGGGGAAATACGATGTCAGCAACGGTCTTCCGTCCCCGTCTCTGCGCGCGTTGGTCAAGCTGGCGCGTGGCCGCCGGGCGGTCGAAATCCAATACCGCGACCTCAAGAGCGAGTTGGGCTTCGATCATTTCGAAGGTCGCAGCTATCCCGGCTGGAACCATGATGCCGTCCTCGCGGCCCGACTTCTTCGACGGTCTGCAGCTTCTGCTCGTGGTGTGCGCACTCGTGGTCGATGGCGTGGCGCTCGCGGCGATCGCAGCCCGGATCTCCGAGTTCGGCTTCACGCCCAACCGGGTGGCTGCTCTTGGCGAGAACTTCATTCTGCTCGTCAACCCGGCGTGGACGGCGTGGCTATGCGCGCTTCGCGCGTCGCCGGGGCTCGTTTGCCATGCTGGAGCGATGGCAGACTGCCTATCTGCCGGTGTATGCCGTGTGGGCGGCGATCGTCGTGATCGGGTTTCCGCCGTTGTTTGGATACGAGTAGCCACGCTCCGCCAGAATCAGGCTTCTTCCTCCGTACCCCTATTGAGGTATTGTTCAACGCCTATCGACGCCCTACAGTTGCGCCTCGCATAGCGCGGCGGCACCTGTTGTGAGGCGCATATGTGCTCATGGTTCACGGCCAAATGGCGAAAGCATCTGTCAGTCACCGGTGTGATCGTGACCGCACTCGGCGCGGGCTCGATCGCGGCACGCGACGCTGTACAGGCGCCCTCCAGTACGACCCGACCTGACGGCGCGACTGCTTCGCACAAAGTCTCACTCTCGGTCCAAGATCGCTTTGAGATTCACGAGCTCTTCGCCCGGTACAGTCAGGACCTCGACATGGGAACGGGCAGCGTCCTGGGTCCAGACGATCTCGTGAACAACGTCTTCGCTCCAGACGGCGTCTTTCACGATCCGTCGTTGTGCCTGATTGGCAGTGCCGAGCTGAAGAAAGGCCTGGTCAGCCATACCAGCCACGCCAAGAGCCAGCAGCACTGGCCCATGAACATCGTGTTCACCGAAGGCGCGGGGGACCACGCCAAGACCCATACCTACGTCATTGTGTTCAGCGGCCGCGGCGGTTCGCCGGCGACCTACCACGACTCACTCGTCAGGATCAAAGGGAAATGGCTGATTCAAGACCGGGAAGTCTGGCGGCAGGGTGCCGTGAAGCACGATCCGCGGTGCCCGACCGATCTCGAGACATTGGAGCCATAACGACCCGTCCGGTCGCTTCGCAGTGGCCGCAGCCAGGGAGACACCCATGAGTGATTTCGCTGCGTCACGGATCCGCCTCGTCGCAATCGGCTGTCTCGCGTTCGCGCTCACTTGTGGCGCGCGTTCGGTGGCGTCGGCCCAGGACAGCGCGTCTATCACCGGTGTCGTGAAGGATACCTCGGGCGCCGTCCTGCCCGGAGTGACCGTCGAGGCTGCGAGTCCGGCGCTGATCGAAAAGGTGCGGACCGTCGTCACGAACGGAGCAGGCCAGTATCGATTGGAAGCTCTTCGGCCCGGTGCCTACACCGTTACCTTCAGCCTCGAAGGATTCACCACTGTCAAGCAAGCCGGGATACAACTCACGGGTTCGTTCGTCGCAACCGTCAACGCTGAGCTGAAGGTCGGAACGATCGCCGAGACCGTCACGGTCACCGGCGCGAGCCCGATCGTCGACGTGCAATCCACCGAGCAACAGCGCGTATTCCAAACCGAAGTGCTCGATGCGATTCCGCAGGGCCGCATGCCGATCGATGCCGCCATCATCATCCCCGGGGTCACCCTGTCCACCTTTTCAGCCGGGCTTGCGCAGGACGTTGGCGGCACCAACAACATCACCCTCACGGGCGGTCAGATGGCGATTCATGGGAGCTCGACCGACGATCATCGCCAGCTGATCGATGGCGTGTCGACGGGCAACGCCGACGGCGGAGGCGCCTATGCCTCTGGATTCACGCTCAATATGGGCATCGCGCAGGAGGTCGTGCTCGACTACTCGCACGGATCGGCGGAGCAGGATACCGGTGGCACGTACCTCAACATCGTGCCGAAAGTCGGCGGCAATACATTCAGCGGGTCCTTCTTCGCAACGGCCGTGAACGGCTCATTTCAGACCACCAACGTCACACCGGAGCTGCAGGCCCGCAACCTCAAGACGCCGGGCACCATCCGCATGGACTACGACTACAACCCCGGCGTCGGTGGCCCGATTTCACGAGACCGCTTGTGGTTCTACGCGTCGGCGCGCTGGCTGGAGAACTCGGTGTATGTTCCAGGAATTTGGGCCAATCAGAACGCCGGCAATCCCAACGCGTGGATGTACGTCCCTGATCAAAGCCAGCCCGGATACACCCGGCAAACGACGAGCAGCCAGGACGTGCGCCTGACGTGGCAAGCGTCACAACGAAACAAGTTCGGCATTTTCTACGATACTCAGCAGCTGTGCCGCTGCACATTGCAAACGGCGACCAAATCGAACGAGTCGGCGCTGAAGATTACCTATCCTGTGGAGGATATGACGGGCATCAGTTGGACGGCCCCTGTCACGAGCCGCTTACTGCTCGAGGCGCGAGGCGGAATGCGCCGCGAAGCATTCTATCAACCGCCACGCCCGTCCGAAGGCGATCCGTTCCTCCAGATGATTGACGTGACGGAGCAGGGCGGCATCATTCCGGGGCTGCAATACCGCTCTCAGGGAGTCTACCGATCGAATCAGGGCGTCAATTTGAGCACGTCGATGTCGTTGTCGTATATCGTCGGCCAGCACGCGTTCAAGGCCGGATTCAGCGACATCCATCTCGACAAGACAGAGAAGTTTGCCGATAACGTCGGAGCCGTGAGCTATCGGTTCCAGAATGGCGTGCCGAACCTGATCACCCAGCGTGCGACGCCATACGCCTATCACGTCAAGCAGCCGGCCGATCTGGGCATCTTTGTACAGGATCGGTGGACCGCCAACCGACTCACCGCCAATCTCGGGCTGCGCTATCAATGGTACAACAGCGAGTTTCCCGCGCAGTCACTTGGGCCGGGAGTGTTGGTGCCGACGCGAAACCTGTCCTATCCGGAGACGCAACTCGGCAATTTCAAGGACATCGTGCCTCGCGCCGGCGCGGCCTACGATCTGTTCGGCAACGGCAAGACCGCTCTCAAGGTGAGCCTGAACAAATACACGAAGGCGATGGGAATTCAGAACGGCTACACCAACGGCGTGATCGATCCAATCAACGGATCGGCGCTTACGGTGACGCGGTCATGGCGTCCCACGGGCACGCCCGACACGAATCCGAACTACTACGTTCCCCAGTGCGACCTCGTCAACGACTTTTCCAACGGTGATTGCGGCACCGTGTCAGATACGAATTTCGGCGGTCCGACCCGCAGCACGATTTCAGCGCCGGCAACACGAGAGGGCTGGGGGAACCGACCGTTCCAGTGGGAGTTCTCAACGGGCGTCCAGCAGGAGCTCGCTCCTCGAGTCCCTCAACGTGAGCTACTTCCGCCGCTGGTACGGCAACTTCACCGTGGTGGACAACCAGGTTCTGGAAGCGTCCGACTATTCACCGTTCTTTGTGACGGCTCCGGTCGATCCCCGACTGCCGGATGGTGGCGACTACACCGTCGGGCCGTTCTTTGATCTGAATCCCAACCGGGTCGGCATTGCGCCGGTCAACGTGAGTTCGCCGGCGAACTACTACGGCGGCCAGATCATGCACTGGAATGGAGGCGACGCCACGGTGAACGCGCGGTTGCCCAACGGCGTCCTGATTCAAGGTGGACTGAGCACCGGCCGGACGTTTACGGATACGTGTGCGGTGCTGGCGGAAGTGCGTGAGTCGAGCCCGCTCGGAAGCCCGTATTGCAGCCAGACCACCAACTGGCTGACGCAGGTGAAGTTCCTTGCCACCTACACGGTTCCCAAGATCGACGTGCAGCTGAGTTCCGTGTTCCAGAGTTTCCCCGGCCCGGCGATCGCCGCGAACATGGTGGTTCCGAATGCGGTGGTGAAGCAGTCCCTCGGCCGCGATCTGTCTGCGGGCGCGGCCAACGTGACGGTCAACCTGGTCCCGCCAGGCAGCCTGTATGGCGACCGCATGAACCTGTTGGACTTGCGGTTTGGAAAGATCCTCAACGTCGGCTCGAGGACCAAGACGGCTGTGAACCTTGATTTGTACAACGCCTTGAATACGAGCGCGGTTGTGTCTGAGAACTCCACGTACGTGAACGCGACGGCAACGGGGTGGCGTGTGCCAACCTCGATCGCGCCCGCGCGCTTCGCAAAGATCAGCGTGCAGTTCGATTTCTAGTCCGCGCCGCAACTGCCGGGGGAAGTCGGGCGCCGTGGCGCGATGCCGGCGTCCGTTGGCCGGTTGGACATATCGAGTCGGCGATCTGCGGGGCAAGCGTGGCTGTGGGTAGCGTAGGCGTCGGAGCCGGAAGCGGGTGAAGGAGGAGGTGTTATGCCGAAGTGGAAAGCGGCCATCGGGACGGCGCTGATAGGCGTCGGTCTGGTCGGCCTGGCGGGAGTGGTGGCGCTGGCCCAGCAGCTCGGATTTCACCCGAACACCCCTCCGCCGCTGTCGCTCGAGGATTACATCGAGATTCAGCAGCTCGTGGCCCACTATCCGTACCCGTTGGATAGGAATCCCGACCACGGGAAATTGTACGCCGCCAATTTCGCGGAGGACGGGATCTTTCACGACCAGCACGATCACTATTACCGAGGTCACGCCGACATCGAGACCGCGGCCAATTTCGACAAGCGGCCGCCGACGCCGAACAATGTGGGCCACTTCATCTTCAGTCACGTGATCGAGCCCACCTTTAACGGCGGCGCGATCGGCACTGAGGTGAACTTCCTCATCTCAGAGATCGGGCCGGCGGACAGGGACGGACAGCGTGCGTCGTCCATCGTCTCGTATCGGTACAACGACATCTACGAGAAGACGCCCAAAGGCTGGAAGTTCAAGGTGCGCGCGCATATTCGGCCAGGCGCCGATCCGCCCGAACGCGAAGGCGACCTGTGGCATATCCGGAGTCTGGACCGGCCGTGAGGAGATGAGTGCGCGAGTCGGGTCCCTTCAGTGACATCACCGCGCTAGCCCACGCTGCTGCGTGAGAATGAACAGGGAGAGCGATATGGCCGATTCGAAGAAGATCATTGGCGCCATCATGGCCGCGTGCGCCGTCTTGGCGATCGCCGTGTTGGGGGCGCAGACGAAGAAGGCCGCGCCGACCAAGAACGCGTTGTGGACGCAGGAATTCGGGAGTCTGACGCCGCTGGATTACATCGAGATCCAGCAGCTTGTGGCTCGTTATCCGTACGCCTTGGACCGTGCCATACGACACGGCAAGGATTACGCGGCACTGTTTACGACCGACGGCGTGTTCGAGGGGAACGGGAAAAACCTGAAAGGTCGAGACGAGCTCGCGAAGGCCGCGGACAGAGGCGACGACCAGCCGCAAAACGTCGGCCATTTTACCGTGAACCACATCATCGAGCCTGGGCCGACGGGAGGAAACGGCGGGGCCGTGGGGCAGCAGTATCTCATGACGATCTCGGCGATCGGCCCAGAGGAGAACGGCCGACGCGCTGCGTCGATCAGGCAATGGCACTACGAGGACGTATACGTGAAAACAGCCGAGGGGTGGCTGTTCAAGTCTCGCAAGGTGATCGAAAAGCCGAAAGCACGGCCGCCCCAGCCGCCGTCTCCGTCGCCTCGCTGACGAATTCCGCCGCGGGCTGTTGGAAGGCACGCGACGGCCGAGACCGCCCGGCCGGGCGGTCTGTTCGGTTAGACGTCGCCAATCGTGCGCACCCAGGCCGGTCGCGCGACCGCAGCACGCTCATCGGCCTCTCGCGGCACGGAACGCGCGGCCGGTGCGGACGCAGAAGCCTGGCGATCGGCCCGGGCGTCGTTGACAGAGCCGACAGCCCGGAAGGCGCCCGCAACCCGAACGGCGACATGTACACAGCGACCAAGCGCATCGTCCTTCCGACCACGATCACGGGATCACTGCCCCGGCCAGCCTGGCACACGGAGAACATCGGAAAACGACCATTTCGTGATGCCCTCGCCGACGCCCGTTTCCGCGAGCAATACACCGATGCGGTGGGCACCCACATTCGTGATCAGGAGCGGGCAGGGTTGGACATCGTCACCGATGGCGACGCGCGGTTCGACGTCGATGTCGGTGGCATGAGTTGGTTTCAGTATCCAGCTCGGCGCTTCGCTGGCGTGTCGGGTGGGGACTATTACCGAGCACGAAAGGGGTACGGTGGCGTCACGAAGGGCGACATCATTTTCGAAGTCATGGAGAGTCGCGTCATGCCGCGGTGTCACGGCAAGATCGGCCGCGGCCCACTCCAATACGCCGCGTTATGGAAGACTGCCCAGGGACTGACGAGCCGCCCCGTGAAGTTCGGCACCATCACGCCGGAGCTCATTGGTGTCGCCATTGGAAACGACTACTATCGCGATCGTGCCGAATTGATTCGCGACCTCAGCGATGCCATGGGGGACGAGTTGGTGGAGCTCGCTGCGGCCGGCTGCCCGGTCGTGCAAATGGAGGAGCCCAACATTCATCTTGCGGGTGTCCGCCGAGGTGGCGACGACGGTCGGCTGGACGCGAGCTTCTTTATCGAGGTGTTTAACAACACGGTGCGCGGCCTGCGATCGACGACCGAGGTCTGGTGCCATACGTGTTGGGGCAATCCGGCTCAACAGCGTCTCTTTGAGACGAATCGCTCGTACGCCGAGGCGTTGCCACTGCTCAATCGTCTTGACGTCGACGTGATGACGTTCGAGTGTGCGAGCAACGACTGCATGGACCTTGAGGCAATCGGACGAACGATCACGGATAAGAAGATCGCCATCGGTGTGGTCGATCACCGCAACCTGCAGGTCGAGCGTCCGGAGCAGGTGGCCGCCATCATCCGGAGCGCGCTTCGCTATATTCCGCCAGAGCGATTGGTCGTGACAAGTGATTGCGGGTTCGGCCGTGAAGGGATGAGCCGTCGGATCGCGTTCTACAAGATGATCGCGATTGTTCGCGGCACGAACATGGTGCGACGGGAATTGGGGCTGGCAGAGGCCGAGTGTCGAGCGGCCGATGCTCGGTACGCGTTGGTTGACGAGGAAGGTGGCGCGGGCGTCGACCAATAGCTGGAGCCGAACGCAAGCGTCTCTCGGCGAGTGAGGAGCACTCCAGTGCAGGTGGGCTTCGTGGGGTTGGGAGCGATGGGCCAGGTCATCGTGCCCCGTCTATTGGCCGCTGGTTATCCAGTATCGGGATGGAACCGCTCTCGCGATCGCGCGACCTCGTTGATTGCCAAGGGCATGCGATGGGCTGACACTCCGGCCGCTGTCGCAGCGATGTGTGATCTGACATTCTCGATCGTGACAGATGGTGCGGCGGTGAAGACCGTTGCGCTCGGCAAGGACGGCATCCTCGAAGGGATCCACGCCGGGGCGGTTTATGTCGACATGGGCACGATCGCGCCAGACATCACCCGTCAGGTCGCCGCGGAATTTGCAAAACGGGACGTGTCGATGCTCGACGCGCCGCTGTCGGGCAGCCCCGTCACGGTCGAGCAGGGGAACGCGTCGCTCATGATCGGCGGCGATCGTGCGGCGTTCGAACGCGTGGAACCGGTCCTCCGGGCCATTGGGCCGAAGCTCTCGTACATCGGCCCGAGCGGACAAGCGGTCACGATGAAGCTCGCGGTGAATTTGCTGCTCATGGTCGAGGTCGTTGCGTTTGGCGAGGCCGTCGCGCTCGCGGAAAAGGGGGGCGTTGCGCGCGAGGTGGCGCTCGATGCGGTGCTCAAGAGCGTGACGGCGGCGCCGGTGCACGGCTATCGCGGGCCGTTCATTCTCGCCGGCGGCATGCCGAAGGTGCCGCTCGCCGACGTCACGCTGCAGCAGAAGGACATGCTGCTCGTCCTCGAGATGGCCCGGAGGTTCGGCAGCCCGGTGCCGCTCGCCGGCGCGGCGAACGAGATGATGAACGCGTGCCGTGGCCTCGGCCTGGACCATAACGACTTCGTCGTTGCCCACGAGGTGTATCGTCGGCTCGGCGGACAACTCGCGCAACCGGCGCTTTACAAGGATGGAGGTCAGAGGTGAGTGCAGGCACCGAGGCGCGACCGAAGCCGGCCCCGGGGCCGAAGCTGCCCCCCTACGGATCGTCGATCACGCTGGGGCAGGCGAAGCAGGTCGCCGACGCGGCGCTCGCGCCCGCACGCGAAAACGGCTGGACGGTGGTGATTGCGATCGTCGATCCGGGCGGCTATCTCGTGTACCTCGAGAAGCTCGACGAGACGCAGGTCGGCAGCGTGGCCATCGCCGAGTCGAAGGCTCGGTCGGCAGCAATCTTCAAGCGGCCGACGCGGATGTTCCAGGAGCGCCTCGCCCGCGGCGGCGATGGCCTGCTGGTGCTGCGACTCCAAGGCGCCATGCCGGTCGAGGGTGGCGTACCGATCATCGTCGACGGGAAGCTCATAGGCGCGCTCGGCATTTCCGGCGGTTCGAGCGCAGAGGATGAAGCGTGCGCAGAAGCCGGTGCCGCTGTGCTGTCATGAGCTTTCATCTCGATCGCTCGAATGGCCGCCGATTCGCTGAACGAGTCGTGAAACGTGGCGATCAACTCCCATAGTGCTTCGAAGCGTCCCTTCAACCGGGGGGTGCGGGTCGCCCTGGCTCTCGTCGCGATCCTGATCGGTGCTCCGTCGCTTGCCAGTTCGTCCGATGCGCAGGGCATCCTTGCCGAATATACCCGCACAAGTTGGGGTCTCGGCGAGGGCGCGCCAGACGGCTCCGTGTACGCGTTGGCTCAAGATCACGACGGTCGCCTGTGGCTCGGTACACAGGCGGGTTTGTATCAGTTCGACGGCGAACGCTTCTTGTCGTGGGCCGCCCTGGGTTTTGACGCGGCCCTGGGCGAAGCTGTTCAGGCCCTGTACGTCTCCCGCGACGATAGCCTCTGGGTGGGTTTCGGAGATAAAGGAGGCATCTACAGGATTACCGGACATACCGTTCGACGGTTCCCCCCCACTGACGGAGCCCCATCCCTCGCCGTCTATGCCATCGCCGAGGACATCGGGGGGCGCGTGTGGGTGGGTTCGGAGGCGGGACTCTATTCCTTCCAGGATGAGCGATGGCAGAGGTGGCGAGCAGAGAGCGGCCTTCCCGACGCTTCGGTCTGGGGAGCTCACGTGGATGCGGTTGGAGAGCTCTTTGTGACGACCGCAAGAGGCATCTTTCGCTACAGCGAACATTCGGGCCGCTTCGCGAGCGTCGCGCCCCTCGGTGACTCCGGAACGCGGCCGATCGAGCGTGCGGCGCCCGAATTCGCGTCGCCTCGGGGCAACGGCCTGCCGTGGACGCCGCGGCTGCCCTCAGACGAAGTCGTGCGCTCCATCGTGACAGACCAATCGCGCCGGCTGTACGTCTCGGATTGGCATTTCGGCTTTCGGATGATCGGCGATCGACGGCCGCTTTCATCGCGTGATCGAGGCCGCGGCCTTCAAGTCTTGGTCGATCATCAAGGATCGTTGTGGGTGGCCACGCTGGGTCAAGGCGTGTGGCGCTCTCGTCAAGGGAAGCCCGGAGCGCCGGTTACAGAGCGAATCACGTCCCATGACGGGCTCGCGTCAGACGGCGCCTTCGCCTTGCTCGAGGATCGAGACGGCAGCATTTGGGTGGGCGGAACGCCAAACGGCCTGACCAGGCTCACGCCGAATCGGTTTCGTCCGCTACTTCACGACGATGTCGTCACCGCCTTGGCGGTCATGCCCACCGGGGGGGTCTGGGTGGGCACCTCGGATGCCCTATGGCAGGTCAGTGCGCCGGACGCGCACCCCACCATCGAACGGCGACTCATGACCAGCGTGTCGATCCGTGCGCTCCACGTCGATATCCACGGAACGTTATGGGTCGCCACACAGCGCAACCTTCTGAGGATGGCACCGGGTCAGCCGCCAGCTCTCGTTCGGGGAAGCGAGGTGCTCCAACAGGTCGACACGATGACATCGGACCCACGCCGCGGGTTGTTTGTGTCTGATCGCGATCGCGGGCTGCTCCACTGGGACGGATCTGGCAGCTTCCAGAATGTCGCGCTGCCTGCGTCACTGCGCGGCTCGCGCATCACCACGTCGTTCGCCGACAGCCGGGCACGGATCTGGGTGGCATTTGCCAGCGGATCCGTCGCGATGCTCGGTCAAGACGGCTACATCAAGACCTTCGACGCGCACGACGGGTTCGATGCGGGCATCTATCGCACCATTCATGAAGACCAGCAAGGGGTGTTGTGGTTTGGTGGCACGAACGGCATCACGCGCTTCGAACACGACGCCGGTGCCACGGTCCGTGACAGCCACCGGCTGCCGATGCGGCACGTAAAAGCCATCGCAGACGACCGTTTCGGGTTTCTGTGGATTGCGGTCGACTACGGGATTCTGCGTATTGATCGGGCTGAGTTGAACAAGGCCGCCCCAAACGCCTCGGTGTGGCCAGGTTATGTTCTGTACGATAAGTCCGACGGTCTCGCGGGACTCCCCCGGCTGGTCAGCGACGCGATGTCCATTCGCACGCATGGGGGCTCGCTGTGGTTCGTGACGGACGAAGGAATCACGATCGTCGATCCGACCCTGTATCAGCACGATGTCTCGCCTTCCGTAAGAATTGATCGCGCGCTCGCCGACGATCGTGAGATCGCGTTGGTGCCGAACGCACAAATGCCCGCTGGCACGCGCCGCGTTCAGTTCGAATACGGCGCGCTGAATCTCGCCTCGGCACGGAAGACGCGATATCGATTTCGTCTCGAAGGGCTCGATTCGGATTGGGTGAATGCGGGAGGCAGACGCCAGGCGACGTACATGAATCTCGCGCCAGGCACGTACCGCTTCCAGGTCGCGGCCACGAGTTCATTGGGCGCGTGGAAGGATCTCGGTTCGAGTTGGGACTTTTCGGTCAAACCGCACTTCTATCAAACCACATGGTTTTTCGCGTCCTGTGGAATGCTGATCGTCTTGGGCGCGTCCCTGGCCTGGAGGGTCCGATTGCGGATCGAGCGAAATCGGTTTTCCGTGCTGTTGAAGGAGCGCGCGCGTGTCAGCCGTGAGATACATGACACGCTGCTCCAGGGTCTCGTCGGGCTCACGCTGCAGTGCGATACCCTCGCTCGGGACGTCGAGGCGGCTGCTCCCGAGGTGAGCGACCGTCTGCTGGCCGTACGACGGCAGGGACAGCGATATATCAAGGACTCACGGCAGGCGATCTGGAACCTGCGATTCGCGTCAGCGGATCGGGAGACCCTGGTCGGTGCGCTTCGGCGCGTCGCCGATGTGACCGCCGGGGCGGAAGTGGCGTTCGACGTGTTGCTCAAGGGATCACCGCGAGAACTGGCGTCGGATACCGAACAGGAGTTGGTGCGCATTGCGCGCGAAGCGGTGACGAATGCCGTCCGACACGCGAAGGCACGTCGGATCAACGTGGAAGTGGAGTATTCACCGACCCAGCTGGTCTTGCGGGTCCTGGACGACGGTTGCGGCTTCGTGGACGGCGAGATCGTCGGTGCGCCGGAGCACTTCGGGATTGTCAGCATGCGTGAGCGGGCGAAAACGATCGGGGCCGCCTTCAACCTGGAGACGGGCGTCGGCCGGGGCACGGCGATTGAGGTAATTGTCGCGAGCCACCACGATGCCCCTCGAGCGGTGGCGGCGATATGAGACGGCCGGACACGAACGTGCTCTGCGTCGACGATCATCCCATCGTGGCCGAAGGTATCGCGTCAATCATTAACCGGCAGCCGGACATGGCGGTGTCCGGCATCGCGGCGTCGATTGCGGAGGCGTTGACGTTATTCAAGCGCGACCGGCCGGATATCACCCTGATGGATTTGGAGCTGCGCGAGGGCGAAAACGGGATCGAGGCCATTCGTCTCATTCGACATGAGGCGCCGGACGCGCGAATCATCGTGCTCACCGTCCATCAGGGAGACGAGGATATCTTTCAGGCGTTGAGCGCCGGGGCGGCGGCGTACCTGCTGAAAGAGGAGGTGCCGGACGAGCTGGTGCGAATCATCCGCGACGTGCGGCACGGACGGTCGCCAGCGATGCGTCCCACGTTGGTGCAGCGGCTGAAGAAGTGCGCGTCCGGCCAGCACTTAACGCCGCGTGAGGTGCAGGTCTTGTCATTGGTATCGCACGGCTTGCGAAGCAAGGAGATTGCCGCAGTGCTCGGCATCAGTGAGGAAACGGCGCGTGTGCACGTGAAGAACATCTTGATGAAGCTCAAGGTGAACGACAGGAGCGGCGCTGTGGCTGAAGGCGCTCGACGCGGAATCATTCGGATCGGCTGATCGTGCATCGCGCCCCGTGTACCCATCGATCGTCGGCGAGACAAGGGACCATGTGATGCGCGACTGCGCAACGTCCGGCCAGACGGTCATCGGCGCACACGTCGCACCGATCATGACGACGTGTCACGCAGGCTGCGGCGCCGACGAGAAGAGACGGATGCCGGCCGCAGATTCGGGCACTCCCAGTTGCTCGTGAGTTCGGCGTCTGTTCGTCAACGCGCGGAGAGAGGATGGGTCGCATGCGGATGTCATTGATTGCGGCGTTCACGCTTGGAGCAGCGATCGCCAGCGGAGTGAGTCTGGCGGTGGTTCATGGCCAGCAGCGGAGAGTCACGCTCACTCCGCAGGATTACATGGACATTCAGCAACTCGTGGCGAAGTACCCGGTACGCGCTGGACGGCGGGCTCGACAACGGCAAGGCATACGCCGATCTGTTTACGGACGACGGCGAGTTCCACCAGCAACCGACGCCGGCGTATCCAACTGGGAGAGTATGGTCGGGACGAAAGGAGCTGCTCACCATCGCGGCGAAGCAGGTCGAGACGCCCAACGCCCTGGGCCATTTCATCATGAATCACATGATTGAGCCCACGGCCGGCGGGGCGACCGGTAAAGAGGTACTTGTTCACCATCTCGCCGCTCGTCGATGAGAAGACGGGACGGCGAACCTTCACAGTGGTCCCGTATCATTACGAAGACGTGTACCGGAAGACCCCGGCCGGATGGCGATTCAAATCCCGCAGGGTGATTGACAGGGCTGAGCCCGTCAATCAGCGCCCCAATCGTTGACGGTGGGTGAGCGGGAGCCATTCGCCGGACGCGTCGGACCTCCGTGAGACCGCTCACGACCCGATCGTGTGGAATGCGGTCTTCAAGCCGGGTGACACGGCGATGCCGACCGACCCGTCAGGATTTCTATACGCAATGACGCCGGTCATGCCTGGCATCGAGTCGATCAGCGACAGCCCGCGGCGCGGACCAAGGATGAACGCGGCCTTGGACATCGCGTCGGCGAGCGTGCCGTCGCGGGAGAGGATCGTCACGCTCAGCGCGGCGACCGACGGCTCGAGCGTCCGCGGATCCAGGATGTGGCCGTAGGTTCGGCTGTTCGCGGTCAGAAAGTTCGCGTAGTCGGCCGATGTCGACACCGATGTCTCGTCCGTGTCGACGACGCCCAGCATGCGATCGGGCGCGTCGGGGTCCTTGATGCCGATCGTCCACCGCTTCTTTCCTGGCGGCAGACCGACGAAGTACCTGATTGCCGCCCGCGTCGACGAAACCGCCGAGCCCGCGGCGCCGAAGCGCCCCGGCCGCGAGTTCCACGGCGAATCCCTTGGCGATGCCGCCGAGATCGATTTCCATCCCGCTCGCTGCGAATGCGACGGTGCGCGCATGGTGGTCGATCAGCAGTTTCCGGTAGTCGACCAGCGGCCGAACGCCGCTCAACTCGGCCGATGTTGGGAGGTGGGGGCGCTTGTCGTGAAATCCCCACAGCCGGACGAGCGGCCCGACCGTCATGTCGAACGCGCCGTCGCTGGCGCGGCTCACGACCTGACCAGCCTCGAGAACGGCCAGCATCGGCTCGCTGACGTGCACCGCTTCGCGCGCCGCGGTCGTGTTGATCGCGGTCAGCTCGCTGTCGCTGCGGTAGTTGCTCATCAAGCGATCGACTTCGGCGACTGCGGCAAGGGCCTCGTCGATCGCGTCAGCGCGCGCCTGCGGAGTGTCGCCGTACGCTTCGACGGCGACCGATGTGCCCATCAGGTATCGGTACGCACGGGAGGTGTCCGAGCCTTGCGCGCCGGAAACGGCGATCGATCCGGCGACGGCGAGAGCGGTCGCGGCCATCAGCCCGGGTCTTCGGCGGCTCATGGCGTGCGGAACGGCACACGAAGGCCGGCCGTAACAATCGCCGCATCGAAGCCGTTGTTCGCGCGATACCGATCATATTGAAGCGTGAGACCGGTGCCCGACGGGAGGAACCAGAGTCCGGCGGCCGGCGTGAAGGCGATCCGGCCGGTGTAGGTTCCCGACGTGAACGGCTCGAGGCGGAAATCGGCGGTATAGAACTGCGGCACGGCGCCCACGTACTCCGGCTCGTAGAAATAGGCTCCGGTTTGATCGTACCGACGATATGTAAAGCCGGCGAGCCAGACTGGCGTGAACCGATGCGACAGCCCCGCCGTCACCGCGTTCGATGCGATTTGCCAGTCGTCGAAATAATGGCGGTAGTCGACTTCGAGAAACGTCTCCGCCGGCAATGCCTGTCTCAACCGGGCGGACAACGTCTGACGCCGCCGCGCGTCGGGAACGTGGCCGACCAGCATGATGCCATTGACGTTCGCGCGGAGGAACGGATTGTCCTGGAATCCTGAAATCGCGGCGAATTCGTATCCGAATTGGGCGATCGTCGTCTTGCTGATCGTCTCCGTCACCGACGCGAACCCGTCGCTCGAACATTGGTTCTCGACCGTCTGAACGGGATGGAGCGTCGGTTGGTTTACCGAGAACGTGAACCCGCCGGCAACCGTCGTATTGCCAGACGCGAAATCGCGCGCGATCGAGGTCAGGCCGGTCGAGGATCGATAGAAATTCTCCTGGCTGTAGGTGCCGCCGAGCGTGAACTTGAGCCCGTCGAATTTCTGCGTCACCGACAAGCCGGCGTACTGACGCCTGCTGGTCACTCCTTCGCGATGGCACCGCGCGCACGAATCCGATGCCGCAGAGATCGCGTCGACGCCGAACGTGACGCGCAGCGTCGATCGATCGCTGAACTCCTTCGCGAGATCGACCGTCGGACTGAGGACGGTGACGCTGCGGGTGTCTTGAAACGCGTGGAACTGGATGTCGACGCCGTTCTGCTGTTCGTTCTGCGCCCAGCCGACCGCGACCAGCCCGATGAGGGCGGCGCCGGACACGAGCGCGACCGCTGCGCGGCTACTTGCAGCCACAACCGCCGGCCTGGACGCCGAGCCCGCCCGCCGACGCCTCGCGTGCCTCCTGCCAGTGCGCCATGTAGGCGAGTTGCGCCGCGTCCGTGTCGAACACCTTCTCGGGATCGGCGAGCCGGCCGCGCTGCCACGGCTGCACGGTGGCGCATGCGCCCGCACTCACTCCAGCAGCCGCGATGCCGACGAGGATCGCCCAGCGGCGAAGTGTCTGACAGATCATCGACGTTCTCCGAGAAGACGGTCGATCTCGGTGCGATATTGATCGACGGTCTTGTCCGTGTACCCGATGTGCGTGAAGCGAATGACGCCGGCGCGATCGACGACCACCGACGTCGGCATCCCGCGGACCGCGAACGCCGCTGGAGCCTGCCCTTTGGGATCGAACAGCACGGGCATCGTGTGCGGCAGATTCCTTAAGTGAACGGATGGCTGCGGATTCCTTCCAGCAGTTCGAGGAGGAGGAGGAGGAGCACCTTCTCCAGCGGTTCGATCTGGAAGCCGCTGGCCGCCGCCTCGCGCGCCAGCTCGGCCGCCGGAACCTCATGCCACTTCCCCCCACGTACGGCCGTGGACATCGTCGGGGACGATGAGGTTCCAGGCCAGCAAGAACCAGCTCGTGGAATTGGCCGCCGCTTCAATGGGGCCGCGCTGATAAGAGCGCGGAGTTGTCGCCCGTTGACGCCCGACGAGCAACGCTGGATCCAGCTTCAATGGGGCCGCGCTGATAAGAGCGCGGAGTTGTGGTGAGCGATGGGCGGACTCAATGCCGGAGAATTGCTTCAATGGGGCCGCGCTGATAAGAGCGCGGAGTTTCGTCGATTTTCTCGCGCAGTCCCTCGCGTTTCAGTGGCTTCAATGGGGCCGCGCTGATAAGAGCGCGGAGTTATCATCTCCCGCGTCGATCGTGTAGTTGATGCCGAAGCTTCAATGGGGCCGCGCTGATAAGAGCGCGGAGTTACGCGGCGAACGCTCGGTCGGGCTCTTCCACAAGAAGCTTCAATGGGGCCGCGCTGATAAGAGCGCGGAGTTGCAACCGACTCGCTGGCGGCAACCGACTCGCTGGCGGGCTTCAATGGGGCCGCGCTGATAAGAGCGCGGAGTTATATGTGAACACCCTCCAAATGAATCCCGTCGCGCAGCTTCAATGGGGCCGCGCTGATAAGAGCGCGGAGTTTCGTCCACGCCGATGGACGTGATCCCGCCTCGCGTGCTTCAATGGGGCCGCGCTGATAAGAGCGCGGAGTTTATGTGCGCCTCCGCACCCGCGACCACCCGGCGGCGCTTCAATGGGGCCGCGCTGATAAAAGCGCGGAGTTACGCCCAGACTGATCTGTATAAGTTGTAATCGGAGTTGCTTCAATGGGGCCGCGCTGATAAGAGCGCGGAGTTGCAACCGACTCGCTGGCGGCAACCGACTCGCTGGCGGGCTTCAATGGGGCCGCGCTGATAAGAGCGCGGAGTTGCTCAAGCGGGGACGTTTGCGCGCGATATTTCCGCACGCTTCAATGGGGCCGCGCTGATAAGAGCGCGGAGTTTATCTCCGTTACCAACGTGACCGGTTTGGGTTGGTCCGCTTCAATGGGGCCGCGCTGATAAGAGCGCGGAGTTGTGCGCTTCGTGCTGGAGCCGTGGGGCGTTGTCGTGCTTCAATGGGGCCGCGCTGATAAGAGCGCGGAGTTTTCCCGCGTGTCCGGCAGCGGCTGGTGGCTGCCAAACGGCTTCAATGGGGCCGCGCTGATAAGAGCGCGGAGTTTCCACAGATGATTGGTACGTAGCCTGGGACACGATGCTTCAATGGGGCCGCGCTGATAAGAGCGCGGAGTTCGCAACACAGTCCACAACCTGCCGGAGCCGCTCGCGCTTCAATGGGGCCGCGCTGATAAGAGCGCGGAGTTTTTGTTGGAGCTCCAGGGTGCGTCATTGATGGGCCGCTTCAATGGGGCCGCGCTGATAAGAGCGCGGAGTTCCTCGAGGCGCTGCGTCTTCTGCACGAGGAGGGGACGCTTCAATGGGGCCGCGCTGATAAGAGCGCGGAGTTGCCAACACGACCACGTGGGCGGCGACGGTCATCGGGCTTCAATGGGGCCGCGCTGATAAGAGCGCGGAGTTACCGCGACCGACGGGTTCTTCTACGGGACGCAGGGGCTTCAATGGGGCCGCGCTGATAAGAGCGCGGAGTTCGGGTATAACGGGTTACGGTTGGGCGCGGGAGGGTTGCTTCAATGGGGCCGCGCTGATAAGAGCGCGGAGTTTCTGACTCTCTTTGGAGCCGGCACCACGACACGCGCGCTTCAATGGGGCCGCGCTGATAAGAGCGCGGAGTTTTGCGCGACAGAGACCAGGCCCGCCCCTGCCGCCACGCTTCAATGGGGCCGCGCTGATAAGAGCGCGGAGTTAGGCGCTCGGCGTGCCGCAGGCGCTCGGCGTGCCGGCTTCAATGGGGCCGCGCTGATAAGAGCGCGGAGTTGTGCGCTTCGTGCTGGAGCCGTGGGGCGTTGTCGTGCTTCAATGGGGCCGCGCTGATAAGAGCGCGGAGTTCGCACGTCCCGACCGGGCTGTCAGGCTCGTACCACGCTTCAATGGGGCCGCGCTGATAAGAGCGCGGAGTTCTGACGAGCGACTACTTCCCGTCACTGCGCGACGGGCTTCAATGGGGCCGCGCTGATAAGAGCGCGGAGTTCTCATCGCCGTGCCGACGTCCGTCGAGGACGTGCCGCTTCAATGGGGCCGCGCTGATAAGAGCGCGGAGTTGTGAGGCACCCCCGGACCCGTCAGATTCCCTGACGGCTTCAATGGGGCCGCGCTGATAAGAGCGCGGAGTTTAACCCGGTCTACGGATCGGCGTACGCGGTGTTGACGCTTCAATGGGGCCGCGCTGATAAGAGCGCGGAGTTGCGATCGGAGCCATCGGACGTGTGACCAACGTTGAGTTGCTTCAATGGGGCCGCGCTGATAAGAGCGCGGAGTTCGCAGCGTCTTGGCCAGGGCGCGGAGCAGATCGGGGCTTCAATGGGGCCGCGCTGATAAGAGCGCGGAGTTGCCAAGCTCTCGGGGATCGACTGCGCGGTCATCGACGCTTCAATGGGGCCGCGCTGATAAGAGCGCGGAGTTGTCCGTCGCCACGCCATAGCGGACGAAGTGCATCGCGCTTCAATGGGGCCGCGCTGATAAGAGCGCGGAGTTGCGGAGGCGAGCGATTCGAAGAACGAAGAGGCTTTGCTTCAATGGGGCCGCGCTGATAAGAGCGCGGAGTTCCGATGCTGCGCGCACTTGAACCAAGCGGACAGTGTGCTTCAATGGGGCCGCGCTGATAAGAGCGCGGAGTTCGCAACGCGGGCTCGCCCCCGGCCAGCTCGGGATGGCTTCAATGGGGCCGCGCTGATAAGAGCGCGGAGTTGCCCTGGCCAGTGCCTCCTGGGTCTGCCCTGAGCGTGCTTCAATGGGGCCGCGCTGATAAGAGCGCGGAGTTTCGTAGATCAGGATGCAGTCGCGAAGGAACGAGCGCCCAAGCTTCAATGGGGCCGCGCTGATAAGAGCGCGGAGTTAGCGCCGTCGGGCGGTGGATCCGACCGTGGTGGACGCTTCAATGGGGCCGCGCTGATAAGAGCGCGGAGTTCAGATCGGAGGGATGCCAGCCTCCACCAGCCGCGCCCGGCTTCAATGGGGCCGCGCTGATAAGAGCGCGGAGTTAGCCGCCCCCGCGCACAGCCATTTGCCAACACCTGGCTTCAATGGGGCCGCGCTGATAAGAGCGCGGAGTTCCGGGTCGACGAGCTTGAAACGGGCATGTGACGCCAGGCTTCAATGGGGCCGCGCTGATAAGAGCGCGGAGTTATGCGCATCACAACGGCGACACCAAGCGTGGAACAGCTTCAATGGGGCCGCGCTGATAAGAGCGCGGAGTTGACGTCCGTATCTACAGCCGGGCGCTTGGACCGGTAGCTTCAATGGGGCCGCGCTGATAAGAGCGCGGAGTTATCATCCGAACGCGCGAGCCGTGGAGCGCGCGATGGAGCTTCAATGGGGCCGCGCTGATAAGAGCGCGGAGTTGGCTTGGGCGAAAAGCCCTCTGCCATCAATAGGTTCTCGGCGCTGATGCGAGCGCGTCGGCGCGACCACGACCGCCGCGGGCCCGCGCCGTGGCCGGTAGGATCCAAATGGAGCGAATTTCTCAATAAATCCTCCTTCCGAGCGGTGTCCGCCGCAAACGTCGCACCCCGCCGCTCGCACCGGTCAGCGCGTCTCGAACCCTGGATAATCACGAAGCTCGCCGTTGACGACGCGGGCCAGTAGTCGTGCTTGAATCTCGAGCACACGGCGGTAGCTGACGCGATACTGGAAGATCGGATGCGTCACGAGCGTGTCCATCCGCTGCTCATACGCCCGCAAGAACCGCTTCCGGCCCCTCGCCGTCAGCGTCACCGATTCGCCAGCCCGGAAGAAATCGTCGCCGTCCACCATACCTGTATTGATCGCCGTCAGCACCGCGGAGTCGACAATCAGCGGCCGGAAGCCCTCCATCAGGTCGAGCGGCAGCGCCGGCCGGCCGAACCGCGGCTGGTGATAGAACCCGATGAACGGATCGAACCCGATCGTATGGCAAACAATGGTGAGATCGCGCACGAGCAGGCTGTATCCGAGCGACAGCAGCGCGTTGACCGGATCGCGTGGCGGACGCCGGTTGCGGTGCGTGAAGTCGAACGCGGGAGCCTTCTCTCCGTCGTTGACCTTGATCATCCCGCTGAAGTTGCCGAAATAGTACGACGCCGCGGCCCCCTCGACGCCGAGCAGTGACTCCAGATCGCGCACGGCGCCGGCCTGCCGCGCCAGCCGCTTCATCGCCTCAATCGCCCGCGCAGGCGGCTCAACGTGATTCCGCTGCAGCATCGTCCGCTGGTTGCGGATCTTCGTCGCAACGAACGATCGCGCCAGACGCAGACAGAACTCTTCATCTTCGGCCAGCCGGAACTGATCGCGCCGCAGGAACACGTTCTTGAGCCCAAGGCCGCTGGTCATCCCGTAGAACCAGCCGCCCATCGTGAAATACGCGATGGGCCGCTCGAACTCCGCGAGCGCCTGGACGGCGCCTGATGTGACCGACACGCTCCCGAACAGGTTGACGTGCGACACGTCGTTCAATCGCGCTTCCTGAACGATGTCGCCCTTCTCGCGGACCTGCAGGACACCGCCAGACCGGCCGAGGCTGAATCCGTACCCGGTAATGTAAAGCGGCCGCAGATCGTCGCCGGCTGGAATCAGCCGCCGCACTTCGTGGTCGTCATCCTGGATGGACTCGCCCGCTTCGCGCGGGTCGAACAGTGACAGCTGCTCGACATCGTCCGGGTCCGGCGGAGGAGGACCGAACAGCAGCGCGCGCGTTTCGTCGGGCAGACAGATTCCGTTGAGCGAGCAGCGCACGCACTTGGGGCTGTCGACGAGCGGCGGCGGAATGCGGCCCGATGCGGCAACGCGGCGTGCCGCGTCGACTGTCGCGAGCGTCGCCGTCACCAGGTCGTCATCGATCGCGACGCGCACACGTTGCTTCGTGCGGTTGTAGTAGACGACCGCTTCGTCGCACGTATACCCGTGGTCGCGCAGAATCAAAGCCTGGACGCACGCCTGCACGCGATCGGTCGGCCAAGCTTCGAGCGCGCCGTCGCGATCGCGCGGGGCGCCGTGTTTGTAGTCGACCGGCGTGACGCGCGTGCCGCTGCCCTCGACCAGATCGATGACCGCGGTGAGTCCAAGTCGATCGCTCGAGAGCGAGACCGACCGGGCATGGATGCGTTCCTGCCCCTCGGCGTCGGCCGGCGCGAGCGCTTCGGCCTTCTCGCCGAGGGTTTCGTGGCGCAGCGCGCCTTCGATGGTGTCGCTGCTGTGCGCGAAGATGCCGTCGACCCATTCGTAGAAGAACAGCCGCGGGCAGTAGACGAACTCGTTCAGCATCCGCGCCGGCAGGTAAGCCGGTACCGCTATCGGCTTCCGCAGCTCCGCGCGCGCCGGCACCGGTCGCAACGGGAACGCCGGCCGTGACGGCAGTGGCTCACCGCTCATCGTCGTTCCAGTCCGCGTCGATGTCCGTCGATCGCCGGCTGCGCGCGCGCTCGAGCGCTTCGACCTTGCGTTTCGTACCGCGTATGTCGCTGTCATCGCCGTCACGGTCCACGATGATGCAGGGCGCGTCGATGGGGGAGTAGGCGCGTCCGAGCGAGGCGATGACGCGCCCGCCTCGGCCGCCGGCGGGGCCGAGATCCACGAAGAGCACCTGGTCCTCACGATGGTGAATCAGCTTGCCGAGGGCGTGGCGGCAGCGCGCGAGGTCGGCGGGGGAGAAGCGGCACTCGAAGACCAGGTCCTGCAGCCGGTCGCCGAAGCCGCACATCGTCTTGTGGACGCGGCGGAGCCGGAGGTCGTTGGAGATGTCGTAGCAGACGAGAAACGTGTTGCGCATCGGCATTGCCGGCCGCGCTGCAGCCCGCTAACGCGAAGGGTAACCCATTCAGGGACGATTCACACTTCTGCGCGCCGCGCAGAGCGGGTAGGATTCTCCCGTATGGACTCCGACACGGCGGTCGCAGCGCTCCATGAGCTCGTCGACGACTATCGGGCGAGATGTCTGTGGTTTCTGCGGGAAGACTACTATCCCGCGACCGCGGCCGAGCGGGAGCGGGTGCTGTCGCTCATCGCCGAGCATGGCGACCTGGACGCGTTCAGACGAGTGGCGGAGATTCGTGCATGGTACTCACGGGCATCCAACGGGACGTCTGCCGGCTCTTAGCCGCCGACCGCCGGCGGCGCGGAGAGAGCTACGTGGCTGGAGGCGCCGCTCTCGGCGAGGCGCTCCGGACCGCGCGGCTGTCTCGCGATGTCGACGTGTTTCACGATTCGGTGGAAGCGGTCGCCGCGTCGTGGGACGAGGATCGCCGGTTGCTCGAAGCGGCAGCGTATCGCGTCGATCCGGTGCGCGAGCGTCCCGGGTTCGTGGAAGCGATCGTCTCGCGCGGTGATGCGCGCGTGGCGGTGGAGTGGACGCGGGACAGCGCCTACCGCTTCTTTCCGCTCGTCGAGCACGACGTGTTCGGGCTTGCGCTGCACCCGTTCGATCTCGCCACCAACAAGGTGCTCGCGCTGGTCGGCCGAGCGGAAGTTCGAGACTGGGTGGACGTGCTGGCGTGCCACGAGCATCTCCAGCCGCTGGGTTATCTGGCGTGGGCCGCGTGCGGCAAGGATCCGGGATTCACGCCCCAGGGGATCCTCGGCGAGGCGGCGCGGGCATCGCGTTACACGGACGCGGAAATCTCGTCGCTTGCGTTCGACGGCGACGTGCCGTCGGCGGCCGATCTCTCGCGCCGCTGGCAGGCGGCGCTCCGCGATGCGCGTGCTGTCATCGAGAAACTGCCGCCTGCGCACGTAGGCGAGGCGGTGATCGCGGTGGACGCTCAGTTGTTCACCGGGACGGCGGACGCGTTGGGCCGCGCGCTGTCCGCCGGCACGATCGCCTTTCATCGAGGGGCGATCGGCGGCGCCTGGCCGCAGTCGAAGACCTGAAACACGAGGCTGCGGGACGGACAGCGGTTGGATTGGACCGACGCGCAGCATACGGCGCACGGGTGCACCGCGCCGTGCACCCGTGCCCAAGCCGTTGAGCTTCTTCAGTTGTCAAAGATCGTGCGAGGGCTTCAGATCGCTTCTCCGTATTCACCGCCGCCATCAGACCGAAACCGCAGTGCCGCCCGCGCCGATGGTCAGGCGGGGCGGAAGAGTCCCAAGCCGAAGCTGCTCGAGTGGCCCAAGCGGATAGGTCCCGTAACGGATGCAGAGAACCGCAGCCGAATCGCCTGCCCACGGCGGTCACCGATGAATGCGCGCTTGTTTGCCTCCCGCCGAGGAACGTGCACCGACACCCAGGCGGGCGGCCCCACGAGCTCAACCTCGACATGCTCCGAGAGTCCGCGTCGCCGAAGCTCCAGGCTGACCTGCTCGGCCATCGATTCCCCTTCTCGCTGCTTGCCCCCTCGAAGGTGATGACGAGGTGGCACGTAAGGGGTGACCGACTCCCAGACCGCTGAAGCCTGGCCGTCGAAGCCCGGCGGCGCGGGAACATCTCGATCGAGGGGGACGAGGCGCACCTTCCACTCGTCCCCGTCTGAGCCTGCCGCGGCCCAAGATACGTCCCGAGACGAGGCCATGAGGATCGCCTGCTGCTCGTCGGCATCGAAGGCGCGTGAGCCTCTCCAAACCACGAGGCGCGTCGGCTGACCGTCCTCGCACCAGGCCAGAAACTCCGTGTGGCGATGCCCCTTGAGCGGTGCGTTGTTCGCGTCCTTTCCGGCCATGTCCGCGATCGACTCACGCACGTTGCGACCGACGCGCGTCCAGGTCGTTGACGCATCGCCGGTCTTGAGTCGCAGAAGTTCGCGAAGCACAGCACCTCGAAACCGGGACGTCAGCCGCACAATTGCGTGAGGATCGGGCGCGACGCTCCATCCCAGCGCGAACTGGACCAGATGGCAGTCGGGCCGATGCGCAGGTGCGCGTCTTCGCTCGCGGGACGGGGGACGTGGTGGCCGAATAGCGTAGAGGAAGCGCGCGCCAGGAGGCACGGCGCGCTTGACGGACTTAGGATTATCGGTGGTGCGTTCGATGTCGGCGCGGGTAGCGGTGTCGAGCGGCATGAGAACCGGAACGGTTCCAGCCGTGCGCTTGTTGACGAGCGTGCAATTGACGGGTGGGGATGGCTTCCTGCGTGCTCGCGAGGAGAATGCGCGTGAGCGTCTCGGCGCGTCCAAAGTAGGTCAGGCGAGCGAGGCACTGATCGAGCGCTGATACGAGCTGTGGCGTCCACGGTCGCCTTCAATGAACCACCAGACCGGTGACTCTGGAGAGACGCACCAATAATTGTCTTGAACGAGGCTCGTGCCGTAGCTGCGTGTACCCGCCTTCTTCTTCTCGGCGGGCCGCCACCCGAACTCGGTCGGGTGGTACTGCCTGAGCGGGCTGCCCTTTCGCGCGTCCGCGGGAAGATGGAATGCGAACGTGCTCTTGCACAGTGCGGCCTGCAGCTCCTCAAGCTCCTCGATGTTCGGCTCCTTCTCCGCTTCGCGCGCCCACTGGTACCAGCGCGCGGTCACCGCACGAACCAAGCGCCACGGGCTCGGGGGCCACTCGCCGTGCGGATCGTCGAACGGATTCACCCGCCAGAGCGTGGCGTGGAAGCGTCCCAGCGGGAACTCCTGTCGAAGGACGACTCTCATCACTCGGTCTCTTCCGGTCCGTCGTCCCATCGTCGGCGCCATGGTCGTCGCCATCACCTTGCTTGCCCTCGCGATACAGCTCCTCACGCGGCCAGAACACGTCCGTGACACCGCCGGGGAAGGAAGCAGCCTTGATTGCGTCCTTGATATCGACGCCGATCTCCACATCCTTCCCGCCGCTCTGAAGCATCGTGCGACGAAGGTGGCAACCGGACCTGAAACGGAACGGCGACTCCAGGAGCTTCTGGATCTTCCAGAGCGCGAGCGCGACGAGGAACTCCTGCTGCTTGTTCGAGAGGCCGAGCTGAATTTCTTTGTCACCATCCTTCTTCGTGCGGCCGAACGACCGGATGAGGCTGACATCCAAGACAAACGTCGCGCGGATCGATTTCGCAGTGGCGTCGTCGACCGCGAAGATCGGCTGACCGGATGTCGTCTTACCCAGCCGGTCGAACTTCACGCCGGAGCGATCGACGCGGCTGGCTCCGAAGGCCTCGAGATGCGCTGTGAGCGCGCGTGGGATCTTGATTTGCCACTGCGGGAAGAGAACTCCGTGGACGAGCGAGTTCGGGTCGATCTCGAAGATGGTCTTGAAGACGCTCCACCACATATCGGACGGCGGATGCGCCTTGGAACTCCCAGGGAGAACGATACCGAACCGGTTGACGAGATCAGCCTCGAGCTTGGTCGACGTCTTGGATCCGTCCTCATTTAACGGGTACGCCTTCGAGGAAGTAGGTCGAAGCGATACGATGCCCCTCGGTGAAGCTCGTGACGACGACCTCGCGCTTGTCGCTTGGCAGCTTGCCACCGTCGAGATCACCGGTAACGCAGCGAATGTACGGCATGTTGACAAGGTCATCAACGAGGTCGAGGTCGTGCGCGCCCCGCTGACAGACCGATTCAAGGTGGTTGGCCATGCTCGCGGCGCTGTCGACGATGCAGACGTTGTCGGTGCTGCCGTCCTTGCGGGGCGCCTTGTAGATGACGTGGCCGATCTCGGGGAAGCCCGCGGGTTGGAAGCGGTCGCCAACGATCGGCTCGAGGGTCGCGGCGAGGACGAGCGGCGACTCGCCCTTCAGGACGTCAGCGGGAGTGAGTCTTCTTCTCTGTTTCAGACATGTGCTTCGCCTCCTGGTTGCCGGCGTCGAGGACGAAGCCAGCGTTCAAACAGGACCGCCCGAGCGCGGTCCGAGATGGTGAAGAGCAAGGCAGCGACGAGGCGCTGCGGGTCACGAACGCTCCAGCGCACGTCGAAGGACGCTAGGCGCGCGCCAGCCATCGCGTACCGACTGCTCGCGAGCCGGACGGCCGATTCAAGGTTGCCGGAGTTGACCAGCGTCACGAGCGAGCGAGCCGATTCCGTCGTGCGAGCGCCAGTCTCCTCCGAAAGCAGATCGTCTGGTGACAAACTCCGGATGACCAGCCGACGTTCATCCACGAGCGGCTGCACGAGTCCGAGCAACGCCAGCTCGCCATCGACCTCGGCGCTGACGCTATCCGGCTCGACGAGCGACCGCACCTCTCGAGGCACGTTGCGCCAGTCAAAGATCGCGAGCCGCGAGAGCCACGCTTGCAAGAGATACTCGTCGATGTCGCCCGCGAGCCACTCCCGCACGCGCGAGAGCGTGGCCGGCAGAGGGGCGCGACCCGACATGCCAGCCGCTGCGTTGGAACTCGGAGCTTTCTGATCGAGGAGTCGTCGAGAAAGCACCGCTCCGAGCACGCGCGCGAGTTCACCTGGTCGCCAGACCCAGCGCGCGGGCGGGCGCTCCGTGTGCTCGTAGCGCCCGAAGTTCCACTCGACGCCGAAGCGGTACGTCGCAAAGGGCTGCGCGGCCGGGAATCCCGACACGAGCGACAGGGCGAGCCGCGCTTCAGCGCCAGGCTGTTTGTCCCCAAACAGTGAGAGCAGCCATTCGACTGGCAGCGGCTCCCAGTGCACCTTCGCCTCGCGGAAGCTGCGATTGCGGTCAATGCGGTCTAGCGCAGCGACGACCGCGTCGAGCAATGCGATGGACGCTTCGGAGCGCTGTGGATCTGCGGCGACGTCAAGCAGTGCAGCCTCGATGGGGCCACGAAGTCCCTCGAAGCGCCAACGTTGGCCCACTTTTCGATCACGAGGAAAGCCACGCTGTTCGATCAACGCAGTCATGCGCTCGAGCACGATCGGACTCACGGCGTTCGACCCGTCTTGGACAGCGAGCGCGAAGCGAGCTTCGAAGCGCGGCTCGAACGTGTTGGCGCTGGTCGTTCTGCCGAGAGTGAAGCGGCGGAACTCGCTGATGCCAGCGTCGACACCGCGCTCTCGGATGGCCGTCGCAAAAGCGGCTGGCGTGAGTGCGCCACGTCCGTGCAACTCGGCTCGCCCACGCGAGAACAGGACTCCCGTCTCGGCGAGCGTCATCGGCCGCTGCCACAGCGGCGCCCAAATCTCGCCGAGGATGCGATCGGCTTCGCCCGCGGCCTCTGGAGCGGCCGGTTGGGTGACGAAAGGGAAGGCACCGACGGCCCGTGAGCGAGTGCCGAGCCGACGAGAGGCACCACCGGCGAAGAATGCCAAGCCCTCGCACGCGAGCGCCATCGCCCATGGCGAGATTTGCCCTTCGCGCGAGGGGGACTGGCCGCTATTGTAGAGCTTCGTTGCATCGCTGAACCACGAGCCCGCACCGAGCTTGTCGACGAGCCACGTGACCGGCTGACCCTGGAGGAACGACTGCAGCTCACTTCGCCTCTCGTCGATGGCGCTGCCTGCATCGCCATCGACGACCGCGGCCTTCTTCCCTCGTCCCTTGGACCTCGTCGGCGCGCTGGTGCGCACCGTCGCGAGCGCATCGACGGCTTGCTTCCATCCCGCCGCGAAGTCCCGTCGACCCGCGTTGCCACCGCTCCCGAGAAGCGGGTTGAAGCTCACGCGGGCGCACGGCACCGCGTGTGCCGCGAAGACCCGGAGGTGTTGCTCGTCCGCCTGTGCCTGCCACAGTGCGAGCGACTCCCCAGATTTCGCTTTCGTGCCCTCTTTCTGTGCGTTGGACCAAGCCCTGTCGTACTGAGTCCATTCCTTCTGATCGGTCGCTTGCGCGCTTGCGACTCGCACGAGCTCGTCGAGCAGTTCGTCCAGCGTCGGGGGACCGCCGACCACCTGCAACACCTCGTCGCGCCACGCGATCCGCGTGCCCGGCCACTTCCTGCTGAGCACGCACAGGAGTCCGAGCGATGCCAGATAGTTGCCCAAGCTGTCGGGCGACAGGCCGGGCAGCGAAAGAACCGGAAGCCGAAGCTCAGTCGCCACGACGCACCTCGCTGGGCCTGGCACTCTTGCTCGGACTCTCGCTCGCGCGCCAATCGACGACGCGGATGAGCGCTTCCAAATACGCCAAGGCGAACGGACCGAGATGGTGCGGCTCGAAGGTTGGAACGACGCCAGCGTCGCTCCTCTCTTCCGGCCGCCACGGGCCCAGGAGATCAGCGACGAGGCCGGTCCAGCCGTGCCCGGTCAGCACGAACTCGCTGTCTTCCCAGCGTCCTTCGGCGCCGTCCTTGGCCACTGAGAAGTCCATGGGCCAGCGTCGATCTCCGATCTCCAGCGCATCCGCTCCTGGGCGAACGCCGAACACGTCGTCGCCTACCGTTGGTGCAGTGGAGCGAAGGACGGTGCGCACTTTCCCGTGGTGCGTCGCAACAAGATAGACGGCCAAAGCTGGGTAAGCGGTTGCGTCGACCCTATAGCGCTTCCACATGGCCAGTGCGGATGCGACCTCATGTCGCAGGCCGGGGCGAAATTGCTCGTGGCCAGCCCGACAGACAGCTATGAGTGCCCGCACGGCGTCCATGTCGCCTTGCCGGGGCTTCTGATCGACCGCCCATCGTAGCCGCGTGCCCGTTGCTCGACCCCGTCGCCAGTCTCGATCCGTCAGCCGTAGTGCTCCGGAGTGATGCTCACGAATCCACCTGCAAATCGTGGGGACATCGCTCCCGGCGTCGACGTCAACAAACAACACATGCGGGGTCTTGGCGAGCAGTACGCCAGGCATCCCGGAACGGTCAGGGAGCGCCTCCTGCCATGGCGGATAGGCCTTGCCGATGTCGTGCATCTTCGCGCCCTCAACGAGGGCCTTGCGATACGGGCTGTCTGAATCGAATCCAAGCCGGTCGCAGAGACTCTCGGCCTCTCGCCACGCATCGGCGAGGTGAACGTCCAGACGGGACCAGTAGCCGATGTCTGTCCGGGAGTCGTCTCGCAGTGTCTCGCCACGCCCCGCGCGCGGCACGTCGGAGAGGACGTTCGCTTTGTCTCCCGTCCAACCTTCGGTGCCGTCGTAGCCGCCGACGTCGCGCTTCAGCATGATGAGCATGCCGGGACGGATGTCCCGGGGATTGACACGCTCCCAACGGTCGGCTTCGTCGTCCCACAACCAAGCCTTGCCCTTGCTGCTCTCGAGCATCTTCTGGACACGCACGAAGGCCACGGGGCACCCCTCTTTCGCTGGCTCCAGCGGAGGCCCATCCAGGTCGTCGCCGCGCGGGGGACTGTCGCCCGACCAGTCCCGCCAGAACACCGTCACGTCGAGGTCGGGGTCGGTGCCACGCACGAAAGCGCTGACGTCGGTGAAACCACCGTGCAGGTCACGCTCGGTCGAGAACAAGCCGTGGACATCGAGAGCGCGCGGCAGAGGGCTCGGCTTCGGTTGCAGCGCTTCGCGCACATCCGTCTCGTTAAGCACTGCGATCGCGTCTGAGAACGTCTTCTCTTGCGAGAGTGGCGCGAACGCATCGACAAGCTTCTTCGCGCGCGCGATGTCGACGCTCTCATAAGGCCCGATTCGATCGGTCTGGCCACGTCCGCTTTCCTTCGGCGTCTCCCAGACCCATGCGCGAGCGTCTTGATCATCGCCCATTCGATTCAGGCGCCCTAGCCGCTGGAGCATCGATGGCCATGGCGCCAACTCGGACCAGAGGCGATGCGCCGAGACATCGACGCCCGCCTCGATGACCTGCGTGCTCACGCAGACGAGGCCCGGATCGTTCGTTGGCAGCTTGCCGGCCTTTCGGTTGGCGTCGAAGTCGAGGAGTCGTTGTTCGTGCTGGCTGCGATCCTCACGCCGAAATCGCGAGGTGAGGAGAACCTTGTGCTCCACCGACAACGCGCGAAAAACCTCACGCGCCATGTCCACGGTGTTGCAGATGACAAGCGAGAGCGTGCCTACTTGGTGCTCTTTCACCACGGCTTGCGTGATGGCTTCTGGTGTGACCGCGCTTGCAGTCGGCGACTTCGCCGGATCTGACTTCTTCGCCTTGCCGGTCTTCGACGGCTTCTCTGGTTTCCACCACGCGACGGGTCGTCTCGCTTTTCGCCACCACGAGAGGCCTCGATCGGTGTCGATTGAGGACTTCAGCTTCTTCTCAAACGCGGCCTGCTCTGCCGACGATTCGCCAAGTCCCTCGCGCGCTCGATCAGTGGTTTTCAAAAAGGAAGTGCCGACGGTGGCGCTCATCCACGTCGTCATGCACCGCTTCAACGACGGAAACCGATTCCCGCGCATCCAATCGAGCTGCGACGTCGTCCACAGGCCTGGGCCCATGAGCTGGACCTCGTCGATGAGCCACCGGCAGTCGTTGTTGAGCAGGCCGAAGTGGACCGGCCACTCGAAGCGGCTCATGGTGTAGCCGCGGTTGAGCGCGCGCGACAGAAGTTGGTCCTGCGTGCCGACGAGAACCCAAGGCTTGTCGGGCCATCGAGCCCACTCCTCGTCGATCGCACCGCCCATGAGGTGGTGGACGCCAATATCGATTTCCGGCTTCTTGGCCCTGAGCGCGTCGAAGTAGCCCACCAGACGCTGGACAGTCTGACTCACGAGGCTGCGCATCGGCAGGCAGATCACGAGGTGCAGCGGCTCGGGCTTCTTGTCGACCAGAAGGCGCCACGCCCACGCCAGCGCGACCTCTGTCTTGCCAAGCCCAGTTGGAACGGCAAGCACCTCGGGCAGGCCATCGACGGCGACCCGGAGCTGCCAGTCGTACGGTGTGAACCCGTCGGGCGCAACTCCGCGGGTCGCAACTCGGAAGAATGCCGTGAAGGAGTCCTCACGTGGATCGCCCATCAAACAGCCCCTGTCGTCTCGGCACGGCCGCACACTAATTCGCTGTTCTGATCCGATTGCGCCTCGCGACTCATTCTGAGCGGGTTGGCCGCGCCGCGAGGCGTCGCCGTCAGCGCCATGACGCGAAGCGGCGGGACCACGCTCTGAGCGTTGGAGGCCTTCTGCGCCTTCTCGATGCTGGTCGCCAGCCTCTGAAAGGGTTCTTCGAGGTGTGCATCGTCGTGCACGAGCAGCACGTCCTGCCCGAGGAAGCCGGCGTGCAGCGGTTTGCCCTTGAACCCGACCCCATAGCCGTTGAACAGCAGCCGCGATCCGATCATGTCGACGGTCCCACAGATCACCGCGGGACGGGAAGGGTCCGCCGACCATTCGCGGTTGTCGGCGAACTGACCGCGCAGCGTGCTGATGGCGAGGTCGTCGGCGCGCATCCCTATCTCGGGCAGCCGCTCGCGGAGCCTCATCACTTCGTCCGTCGTCTGATCGACGACTGTTCGGCGGTTGACGACGTACACGAGCCGCCGCGGGAGCGACGGGTTGTCAATCCGGGCCAGAAACCAGACCGCGATCACCGATGTCTTGCCCATGCCGGTGGGAACAACACAGGCCGAAGGCGGTTCGCCGTCCGAGCAAAGCCGGTGATGCAGTTCTACCTGCCACGGGAACGGGCAATTGCCCGTGAGCTTTGCGAAATGGTCGGCGAACGCAGCCATGAAGCCGAGCTTGTACTACAGGTGGGACAGGCTGGGTCACAGATTCAGAGAAATGCGCGCGCCGCTCGGAAACTAGACCAGTGGGCCGCTCGGAAAGTAGACCACCTGAGGGCGGTTCATTCTACGCTCTTCTCATTTGGGGTCTTCAGCAGAATCTGTGGGTCGCTTCCGGCTCCGGGAGCTGACCCAGCGTATGGTACAGGGCGATTTCTAGGCATCGGTACGAGCGGAAGCCGTACGCCTTTCTGGTGGTCAGTTTCGCTTTGTTGTTGAAGCCTTCGACGATCCCGGCCGAAATCTCCCCGCGCGCCCGAAACCAGTTCAAGATCAGCGGTCGATGGCGGCGCAGCATCCGGGCGACCTTCTTCATCGGCTCGATGCGGGAGCGCATGACCTGGACGCACCACTCATCGAGGAACGCGCCGGCCCAGTCGAGCGAGCGGTAGTGCCAGAAGTCGTCAAACCATTCCCGCAACAGCATGGCGCGGACCGCCCGCAGGTTGTGTTGCAGGAGCTCGCGCAAGCGGGCGCGCTGCGCGCGCGTCTGATTCTCCCGGCGTTTCAGGAGCACCCAGCGCGCCTTCGTCAGCAGCGGCTGCCGTCCGCGCTGTCGGAGCGAGCGGACTTCGGCGCGGCGGACCTGGTCGATCGCCTCACTCATGTGTTTGGCAATGTGAAACCGGTCCAGGATGTGCAGCGCGTGCCCGGCCTTCTCGGCGACGACCTGCAGATAGGGCTTCCACATGTCGCTGCAGATGAACGCGAGCGCCGCGGTGCGCTCTTTCCCGAACCACCGGAAGAAGTGCAGCAGCGTCTTCGCCCGCCGGTGCTGGCCGATCCACAGCAACCGCTTCCGTGTGGCGTCGATCTGATACACGAGCGTGAGGAAGTTCCCGCCGTGTTGCCAGTGGATTTCATCGATGCCGATCGCACGAATTCCTGAGAGATCCACGTGATCTCGACCCCACGCGACCGCCATCGCGACCGACCGGAACACCTGGTCCCAGCTCGTGCGGAACACCCGCGCGACTTCTTGCCAACTGAGACGCTTGGCCCAGGTGGCCAGAAACCACATATAGGTCGTCGTGAGCTGGTGCTTGCCGTCGGCCCAGGGCACCTGTTCCACCGTGACGCCGCACGCCGGGCAATCGACCCGTCGCATCATGTAGAGGAAGAACACGCGCAGCCCCCAGAGCGGCACGAACTCGAAGCGGCGCGGCGCCAGGCGATCGTACACGCCGCCGCGGCGGCCACATCCCGAACACCGTGGACGATTGCGACCATGGGGCGCGATCGCGATGGTCAAGGCGAGTCCGCTGATCTGCTCCTCGAGGTGCACCGCGCCATAGACGAATCCGCGCTGCTTCTGAATCCGGTTCAGGATAGTCTTGACCTGCATCCCGCTGTTGGTCTCCGAGAACGGTTGGCGTCAAGCACCGCCATTCTCGCCGAGTCGACGCGGGATGCGTCATCGATCGCAGCGCCGTGGTCGCGTGTGGAAGCTGACGGATCGGTGGACGCCCAGAACGCGCCCACCGATCCTTGCAAAACCACAGAACGGTTTCGCACAAGCTCCCACACGCCTCATCGTTGTCTCTCTTTCAGAACAACTTCAGACCGGAACCTCTCAGTTTGCTGGGGCAGCGACCCACAGATTCTGCGGAGGAGGCCGGACAACTTAAGGCTGATGGGATTGACCTCGGTATTGATCCGATCTTTATGCACAAGCGGTGGAAGGTCGGCACAGAAATCCGTACCGTTCCCGCCCTAGAGTGCGCCGACTTCCTCGCGTATGAACACGCCAAGAGCGCGACTGATGTATATGTCAAACAGAAGGCCAAAGCACGAGCCTCCCTCTTTGCACTGCTTCACGGGAAACAACATCGGTGGCAAGTAGCGGATGGACGATTTTTCGAGGCCCTTGCAAAACGGCGACGTGTTCCACGACGAGCAAATGTCCCACAAAGCCCAATTCCATACGAGCATCTCCACACAATGAAAGTTCTCAACAATCGAAGGCAGGCAGGTCCGACCTAGAAACACTGAAGGTATTCAATGGCACTCTGGTTGATCTTCCTAGCGCTTGTCATCCTGATTGGGTTACAGGTCATGCCTTGGAATGCGCTTGATCCTGAAGCCCTCGGCCAACGACTGGAACGAATGATTGAATTATTGGAGGCAAATCAGAAAGAGCTGATGAAGATTAGGAAGCACGCCACTGGCGAGAGAGACGATGAGGACGAGGAGGATCCTATCCTGAAGCTTGCTGAGGAGTTTGCAGAGGATGAAGCCGAACGACGACGAAAGCAGGAGCGTTAAGGCTTGCGTTGGTGTTTCTGGCGACGTTTCTTCTTTTGGTCGTATCGCTTGGCTTGTTCGTCGATTTCAGCCTTTGGAACAGCGACGATCCGCTTTGTAAAATTGATGAATCGCTCTGTCGCCGTCTCGCCAGGAACCGTGATCTTCATCTGCCGATACCAACGGTATCTAGCGCCTCGACTTCGACAAGCACGCGATGGTCCTTGCGCCCGGTAAGCACTTTCAAGACGTTCCGATAACTTCCGAGCGCGTGAATGATATTACCGAAAGGTGTGGCACACGATGGGCATTGAGACAGCAACTCAATGTCTTGTCGGCGCATATCCATCGTGACGGTGGTCTTGCAGGCGCCGCACTCTACGGACACCGCGTGCAGATCGTCGAAATCGATGTAGTGCTTACGTCTTGTGACCATGCCGTCTGCCGCGCCGAAGTTGCGGCTTCGACAGATTAGCACGTTTCTGGTAGGTCTTTGCCGGTCAGACCGACGTAGGTCACCCATGTGACCGGAACATACCTGAAAAGATTGGCTCCTCAGGCTGGACTCGAACCAGCAACCCTCCGGTTAACAGATTGATGCAGGTTGTCTACCTTGTTGGTTCTTCGTGGGTTTAGCTCGGATGGCAACCTGCTGTTACCCGGTGTTCGGCGTTGAATTGATCACAAATTGATCACAGCCTTTCAATGCCGCGGCGGTGATCAGACGTACCCTTGGGCGGGCGTGACCGCGTGTCGGGGTCCGTGCCTTGGCTATCTGCACCTCCGCTCGCGATGGTCCTGCGGATGGGCCTCGGGATAGTCAGCGTCCGACCGGCCGCACGCGCGGCTCTGCCGCGTGTCGCGCCCTGCGCGTAGACCGGCAAGCCGGCCACGTACGCGTTGTAAACGCCGGAATCCTCTTGTTCGAAGACGACCGGATAATGCGTGGCCATCACTCCACTCCGGTATCCCGCAGGATGCGATTTCCGAGCCGGCCTGCATCCTGTCCATGCATGGTGACCCAGATTTCTTTGCCGCTCTCACGATGAACGAAGAGCACATGGCTCTCCTTGCCCGTGCGCTCTTCGATGTACGCCGCCGGCGACTGACGCGGCTCCTCGCGGTTATCGGGAATGCTTCGCGAAGAACGCGAAGATCTCCGCCTGATGCGACCCAATCACGGTGCCGTGATCGCCGCCCGGCACCTCGATGTACTGGTAGGTCTTCATCGGGACCGACTTCATCGCCTCCGCCCATGCGCGTCCGACCGTGACCGGCACGACGGTGTCCATGTCGCCGTGGACCAGCATGATTGGCATCTTCGGGATCCTGCCGAGACCGTCCCGATCGACGGTAAAGGCGGCGGGCGCGAGCGCCACGGCTGCGGCCCAGCGCTGCGGGTACTTGATCGCAAGATACAGCGTGCCAGCGCCACCCATCGAATGGCCCATCAGGTACGTGCGGTGATCGTCGACCTTGAATTCCTTGCGCACGAGATCGATCACCTCCAGGGTTTCCTTCTCACTCAGCTCGCGCAGGTTGGGCGGATCGTTCGGGTTGTTCAGCAGACCGGGTGGAAGCGCTCCACGTCGCCCCTGCGGCGGTGCCGCCGCCGTGTCGGGCGGCGCCGCCGGGACTGCCGCCGCACTATTGGGCGCCGGGATGGCCGCCGCGGCGTTGGGCGCTTGGTTTGGCGCAGGCGGCGCGCCGCGGCGTCCCCGCGGCGCCGGAGCGCCGTACCAGCCGCGCGGGTTGTATCCCATTGGCGCGAGCAGGATGTAGCCGCCAGCCTCCGCCAGATCGATCGCGTTCGGCCGCATCATTGTCGTGTGCGTTCCGCCGATCCCGTGCAGCGTCACAATCATCGGCGCTTTCTTGTCTTTCCTGACCTTCGACGACACGAACACCGCGTACGGGATGTCCTCGTTCGTCTCGGCGAAATGGTGCATCCGGATCTGCACCCTGGGGTCGACCGGCTGCGGTCCGCGGCCGCGCCCTGGCGCCGGGGCCGCCGAGGGTGCAGGCGCGGCTGCGGCCGGCGGCTGTTGCGCCGCAGAGGCGGCGCCAAGCAGATAAACGATGGCAAGCGGCACGCAACCGGCGAATGCGCGGCGACGTAACAGCATCATCAGCGTCATAGATCGCGGTTTCATACGAGTCTCCTATTCGTGAGAACCCTTACGTCGGCGCCGTCATGGAACAAGCAGGGAGAACACGTAAGCATAGGCCAGGCTCCGGGCGCGTCCCAGAAGCGGCTCGATGGATATCGAGACTACATTGCCATCCTCGAGTTTGAGTTGTTGGCGCGAGCGGAACAGCTTCAGGATGTTGCATCCGCTCGTCGAGCGTTCAGCCAGGTCGAGATCCGCGATGCGTCGACCCGTTCACGGACGCTGGCTGGCCGGCGGCGTGATGCCGTTCAGGCGGAGATAAACGACCATCTGTCCGTAGATGTCCCAGGTGTGCCCCATGACGAACGAGACCACGCGCGCTCTCGTCGACTGGCCCCGGAATGGATCGAACCTCGTCTCGGCCGCCGCCTGCAGCATCGTCTGGTCGGTCTGCTCCTTGATTACGGCCGTGCCGTAGTCGAAGGAATCCTCGAGCGCCTTGAGGATCACGGCGCGCGAGGTGGCTTTCATGTCGATGACCGGCGCTGCCGCCTTCGACGCCAGACGTTTCATCTGGTTCACGTTCGCTTCGGCAATGTGCAGGATCTGCTCGCCGTAGTTGCGTTGCGGCGGCGTCGGCTTGTAGCCAAGCCTGTCCTCTGGCATGGCCGCGGCGATCTTCATCAACGTGTCCTTCTGCGTGGTCCAGTCCGCGAGCAGGTTCATCTGAATCGATGCGGCCTGCGCGGCAAGGTCCGGCGTCACAAAGAGCGGCATCACCAAAACCAGCACGAGTCGCGGGAACAGGCGCGCGTGTTTCATACGCCGGTATTATAATCGCGATGCGCCGAGGCGTGATCACTGTCCGCGGGGCGGCGAAGTAGACGCCCGCTCGACGAACTCCACGAGGATCGCGTCAGGATCGATGGCGAACACGAACCGCCCGAACGCGCGTTGAATCGGCCTCGCGCCAACGCTGAGGAACCGGTAGCCCGCACGCGTTGTGCGATCGATCAGCGCGTCGAGGCCGCTCACCTCGAGCTGAAATTGCGGTGAGCCGACGTCCTGCAGCTTCCAGTCGAAGCGCTTCGCCGGCGGCGTGGTTCCGGTCGGCAGTGTGAACTCGGAAAGCACGATGCGTGCGGCGGTGCCGGGGACGGTCATCGCCGTTTCAGTGAGCGTGCCTCCGGACAGCCCACGAACGCGCAGTTCCGCCGCGCTTGCCGTCCGCGTCCCGGCGACGGTGAAGCCCAGCAGCGTCTCGTAGAACTCACGCGCCCGTCGAAGGCTCGCCACGGTCACGCCGATCGACGTCTCGATCACGTCGCCCGGCGTGGTCGCTTGCGAGACCGGGGCTGGCGGCGCCTGTCTTACCTCAAGCAGGCAGCCATCGGGATCGCGAACGAGCATCGCGCGCCCCCTCGGCGTCGTGACCGGGACGCCGACCAGCGTCAAGACAGGCGCGCCGCGGGTCTACAGCCTGCCGGCGACGGCATCGAGATCACGCACAGAGAAGATGAGAGTCGACGCGCCCGGATCCCAGGGGTTGGGCGCACGATTGCTCCGCGCGATGTCGAAGAACTCCGACAGCTCCAGCCCGAACGGCGTGTTGGGCGCGCGCATGAACACGGTGCGGAACCGCGAGCCGTGCGTGTTCGTGAGATCCCAGACGAGCGGATCAGACCCGGCTTGCGCCGCGGGACGAATGGGCTCGGGCGCCGCCGCAGCGCCGCCGGCAAACAGCGATCGCGCGAGCTCGATGCCGAATACGTCGTGATAGAAGGCGAACGCCCGCTCGGCGTCGCCGCTGCCGTGAATCCAGTTGAAGATCCCGCGCACCGGCGATGGCGCGCGAGCAGGCGCCAGTCCATCGCGTGAAGCAGCCGGGAGCGCGCATCATCGAAGACGAGTGCCTGGAGGACGCGAACGGCGTTTGCCACCATATCGCGCCAACCGATCCCCGCAACCTGCTGAAGTCCGATTACACACGTTGGAAGCGATGAAGCGTCGACCCGCGTGTACCGCGCGCAGCGATGAGTGCTATCCAAACAAACGATTGTGTACGGACCGGCGAGCACGTTGATAGTAGCGCGACGCTCGCGGAGCCTCGTTTCAGGAGAGATCGATGCGTGTGCGTTGCGCGGTAGCCTTCCTCGTGTTCGTCCTCAAAGCGCTCAGCGCACGTTTCGCCGACGCGCAGGCCGTACGCGGCACCGTGCTGGGCACAATCACCGACAAGACCGGAGGGATTCTGCCGGGTGTGACGGTCACCGTCACGAACACCGAGACCGGCGTCATGCAGAACACGGTGTCTGATGCGCAGGCGTGTTACTCCGTCACCAACCTGCTGCCAGGAATGTACTCCGTCGAGTCGTCAGGCGGATTCCAGAACGTCATCCGCGAAGCATTCGCATCGTCGTCGGCGCGGAGGTGCCGGTCGACTTCTCGCTCGGGCCGTCGGCGGTCTCGCAAACGGTGACGTCCACGCTGTCATGGCTTCGCGCGCCGCGGAGGGAAGCTGATCGTCGCGCCATCGGCACGAACGAGACGCTGGCGTCGCCGGGGCGCACACCGATACCTAACGGCTGGGATCGTCTCGGGCTCTAGACCGAAATTTGCGCGTCAACACCTTCCGTTCCCCCAGCATGGCTGGTAAGCTTCTGCGGCCGCGCGTCGCCACGCGCATGGGAGATATATGAAGGAGACTCTTAGATTTACGGCGGCCGTCATCGCGGTGGCGCTCGGGATAGGCGTGTGGGCCCAGGCGCCCGCGCCGCGTCTGCTGCCGCTCGACAACCTCGGTCTCGAGCACCTCGACATCATCGTTCCGGATACCGCAGCGTCCGCGAAGTTCTACGCGCGCATCTTCAGGACGAAGCTGCACCAGCAACCAGTGCGCGACACGCTGCGCTACTTCGTGCTGCTCGGCGATCTGCCCCAGGACCGGCAAGTCGGCTACATCGCCATCGGCGCGGGACAGGGGCGACCTGCGTCGATCGGGCACTACTGCGTGCTAGCGAAGACGTACAACCGCGACGCATTCGCCAGCGCGCTGGACGCCGCCGGCCTCCCGTCGAAAGCGACCGCACCCGGGCCGATCGGCATGTGGCCGGACCCTGATGGCCTCGAGCTGCAGCTGTTCCAGCCGCCCGCAGGCCTCGTGACCGCAGCCGTCGACTCGCCGCTGCCCGTGGAAGGCGACGGGGTCGTCTCGCCGCTTGGGGTCGATCACGTGATGCTCAACGTGTCGAGTCTCGACAAGGCACTCCCGTACTACCGTGGCGTCTATGGGACTGCCGCCGAGGGGAAGCGCGACGCGAACGGGCGCGTGTGGTTCTCGCTCGAGCGCCACACGCGCATCGGTCTTCAGCCAGTCCGCGGCGGCGAGTCGCCGAAGATCGATCACTTCGCAATCAAGGTGGCGCCGTACGATCGCGCAGCGTTGACGGCACGCCTGCGCGAGCTTGGCGCGGCGGTGGTGCCGTCGACCGACGAACCGGACGTGCTCCGGTTCCGCGACAACAACGGCATCACGGTCGAACTCAAGACCGTCCAGCCGACGAAGCTTACCCTCAAGGTGCACACCGGTCGCGGGCAGGTTGGCTACGACGTGAACTCCACGATGATCAGCGGCGAGCGGGACATGCTGGTCATCGATCCGCAGTTCTCGCTGAGCGAGGCGCACAAGCTCGCCGCCGAGATCCTCGAATCGAAGAAGCACCTGGCGGTGGTGTACTCGACGCATCCGCACCCGGATCACCTCTTCGGCTTGGCCGTGTTGAAGCAGGCATTCCCCGACGCGAAGTTCGTGGCGCTCCCGGCGACCGTCAATGCCGCGAAGACCGGCTGGCCGGCGCGGCAGAAGTTCTGGTTCCCGACGTACGGCAACAACATTCCCGGTCCTGAGCCCGTGCTGCCCGAAGAACTGGAGTCGCCAGTGCTGACGCTCGAAGGGCAGCAGTTCCCGATTACGGGCGGCGTACAGGGTGCGGACGGTCCTGGCAACAGCTTCGTCTATATTCCTTCGCTGAAAGCGGTCGTCACTGGCGACATCGTGTTCGACCATACCTACTTTGGCGTCCCGCGCGATATGGCCCGCGAGAACTGGCGGAAGACGATCGATCAGCTCGCGGCACTCAAGCCCGACGTTGTCATTCCGGGTCACGAAGGACCCGGTGCGACCCACGACTGGAAAGCGATCGACTGGATGAAGAAGTACATCGCCGACTGGGACGCGAACGTCGCGCGGTCGAAGAACGCGGCGGAGATGCGCGCCAACGTGCTGCGCCAGTACCCGAATCTCGGCATGGAGTTCACGCTGAACGACCGCGTGGCGACGTATTTTCCTGCGCAGCCGGCCGCCGGAGGTTCGCGATGAAGCGCATCGTCGCCGCATGTGCCATCTGGCTGCTCCCGGCATTGGCGATCGCGGCCGATACGCCGCTGCTGAAAGCGACGGACGCCGGTGATCTCGATGCCGTCAACGCGCTGCTTGCGAAAGGCGCTCGCGCGTCGGACGCGAGCGACATCGGCGTCACGCCCGCGTACATCGCGGCGACCAACGGCAACGCCGCGATCCTGCGGCGCCTGCTCGATGCCGGTGCGAACGTCGCCACCACGGATAGCTCGGGCGATTCGCTGCTGATGGCGGCGGTGCGCGCGGGCAACGCCGATGCGGTCGAACTGCTGCTCGCCCGTGGCGCAGCGGTCAACGCCGCCGATCCGCAGCTCGGTCACACCGCGCTGATGTGGGCGGTGCGCCGGAACGATACGGCGATCACGCAGCTGCTGCTGAAGCACGGCGCCGCCATCGAGGCGCACACGCGGGTCGGGGAGAAGCCGGCCGTCCGTCCGCCTGGTGCGGGCGGCGGCTCGCATGGCGTGGGCATCGTCCGAAGCGGCGTGCCGCCGCAAGGCGAGCAGCAGCCGACGCCGGGCGGCATGACGCCGCTGCTGTTCGCGGCGCGCGACGGACGGCTCGATGCTGCGAAGTTGCTCGTCGAAGGAGGCGCCGACGTCAACGCCGCCGATCCGAACGGGATCGCCCCGATGGTCATGGCGCTCACCAACGGGCAGATCGCTGTCGCGAAGTTCCTGCTCGAGCATGGCGCGGATCCGAAGCGCGCCGACTGGTGGGGCCGCACGCCGCTCTGGGCAGCGGTCGACATCCGCAATCTCGCCGCGCGCAGCGGCACCTCTCAGCACGAGAACGGTGTCGATCGCGCGGCCGCGCTCGACATCATCACGACGCTCCTCGGTCGCGGCGTCGACGTGAACGCCCGCGTGAAGGAGTTTCCACCGGCGCGGCGGTACCTCTTGCCGCTCGGTTCGCTCGAGTCGGTGAACTTCACGGGGCAGACGGCGTTCATCCGCGCGGCGCAGTCGGCGGACGTACCGGTAATGAAGCTGCTCCTGGCCAAAGGTGCCGACGCGAAGATCACGACCGTCAACGGCACGAACGCGTTGATGGCCGCAGCCGGCGTCAACTGGGTGATTGGCGAGACGTTCAGCGAATCGCCGGCGACGTGGATTGAGGCCGTGCAGCTCTGTTTGGATCAAGGGCTCGACGTGAACGCCACCAACGAGATGGGACTGCAGGCCGTGCACGGTGCGGCCAATCGCGGATCCAACGACATCATCGAGCTCCTCGCGAAGCACGGCGCGCAACTCGATCGTCCGGACAAGGAAGGGCGTACGCCCTACGTCTGGGCGCAAGGGGTCTTTCTCGCCACGAACTCACCGGTCGCGAAGCCATCGACGATGGCGCTGCTCGATCGCTTGGCGAACGGCGCCGCATCGGCGGCGGTGAAGAAGACTGCGGAGGCGCGGTGACATGAAGACGCTGTGGATGGTTGCAACGGCACTGTTCGTGTCTGCGTCGGTGTCGATGCCCGCCGGCAGTCCGCAGACGGCGGCGGGGACCGCAACGGCCCCCGCTGCAACGAGACCCGTCCGCGCTGCACAGGCGAGCGTGGTGACGCGTGACGCGGGGTTTCTGAAGCAGGTACTGCATCGGCTGTCACAACGATCGCGCGCGCGTCGGAAACCTGTCGCTCGACGCCTTCGATCCCGCCCACGTCGACGGCCACATCGACATCGGTGAAAAAGTCGTGCGCAAGCTGCGCACGGGCATGATGCCGCCCGAGAACGCGCCGAAGCCGTCCACGGCGGCACGCGACGGGTTCGCGTCCGCGCTGGAGGGGCAGCTCGACCGCGTGGCGGCGCTCCGTCCGGATCCTGGGGCGCCAGCGCTGCATCGCCTGAATCGCGCCGAGTACGCCAACGCGATCCGCGATTTGCTCGCACTCGACGTCGACGTGACGTCGTTGCTGCCGCCCGACGATTCGGCGGCGGGGTTCGACAACAACGCCGACGTGCTCGGCGTCTCGCCCGCGCTCATCGACGGCTACGCGTCAGCCGCCGCGAAGGTGAGCCGTCTCGCTGTCGGCGATCCGTCAATCGGTCTCGATCGGGCGACGTATCGCGTGCCGGGTGATCTCGCACAGGACGCCCACATCGACGGACTCCCGCTCGGTACCCGCGGCGGCCTCGTCATTCACCACACGTTTCCGCTCGATGCCGAGTACGACTTCGAGATCGGGGCGGGTGTCGGCGGTGCCCGTCTCGGCGGCGGCCCACCGACGTTAGCCGACGAGCCGTACGTGACGCTCGACGGACAGCGCTTCACCGTACAGCGACGGGGCGCGACGCGCCTGAAGGTGACGGCGGGGCCCCACACGATCGCGGCCGCGATGATCCCGCGCACGCGCGTCACCGGTGCCGACAGCATCTACAACGCGCCAACACGCTCGCCGGGGATCTCGCAGGTGGTCATTTCCGGTCCGTTCAACGCGAGCGGACCCGGAGATACGCCGAGCCGTCGACGACTGTTCGTTTGTATGCAAACGACAGATGCGTGCGCGAAACAGATCCTCGACACGCTCGCGTCGCGCGCCTACCGCCGGCCCGTTCCGCTGGCCGGTCCCGACATGGAGACGCTGCTGCCGTTCTATCGAGAGGGTCGCGAGCACGGCTCGTTCGACAAGGGAATTCAGCGGGCGGTTGCGCGCGTGCTCGTGGACCCGCAGTTCCTCTTCCGCTTCGAACGAGAGCCGGCGGCCGTCGCGCCCGGCGCGTCATTCCGCCTCGGTGGTTACGAGCTGGCCTCGCGACTGTCGTTCTTCTTCTGGAGCAGCATCCCCGACGACGAGCTGATCGCGGACGCGAAGCGCGGCACGCTGAAGAATCCGGCGACGCTCGAAAAGCAGGTGCGCCGCATGCTGGCGGACCCGAAAGCGGAGTCGCTCGTCGACAACTTCGCGGGCCAGTGGCTGCTGCTCCGAGAGTTGAAGAATGCCAGGCCGGATTCGCCCGACTGGGACGGAAATCTTCGCCAGTCGTTTCAGCGCGAGACGGAGCTGCTCTTCCGAACGATCATGCAGGAGGACCGCAGCATCGTCGACCTGCTCGACGCCGACTTCACGTTCGTCGACGAACGGCTCGCGCGTCACTACGGCATTCCGAACGTCCACGGCTCGAGCATGCGACGGATTTCGCTCGGCCCGGACGACGTGCGGCGCGGCCTTCTCGGCGAGGGCAGCATCCTAACCGTGACGTCGGCGGCCAATCGCACGTCGCCGGTCACACGCGGCAAGTGGGTGCTCGAGAACGTGCTCGGCGCGCCGCCGCCGAACCCGCCGGCCGGCGTCAACACGAACATCGATCGTGATCCGGCCGACGTGAAGGTCACGACGCTCCGCCAGCGGATGGAGTTGCATCGATCGAACCTGGCGTGCGCGTCCTGTCACCGGCTGATGGACCCGATTGGATTTTCGCTGGAGAACTTCGATAACGCCGGCAAGTGGCGCACGCTCGACGGGCGGTCGCCGATCGACGCGACGGGTTCGCTGGTCGACGGCACGAAGCTCGACGGTCCGCTGACCCTGCGTCGCGCGACCGGCGACGCCTATCACAGTATCTCGACGATATCCGCGAGATCGAGCGTCGCATTCAGCGCGCGGAAGCGTCGGCGCCCGACGATGCCCATCTCGACGTGCCGAGCGGCGTTCCGCCGACGTTCGCCGAGCATCTCAAGCTCCTGATGGATCTGCAGGTGATCGCCTTCCAGTCGCAGATCACGCGCGTGTCGACGCTGATGTTCGCGCGCGAGCTGAGCACCGCGGTCTTTCCCGAGACGAGCATTCGCGATCCGTTCCACAACCTGTCGCATCACTCGAACGACCGTGCCAACATGGATCGGTTCGCGCAGCTCAACGCGTATCACATGTCGAAGTTCGCCTACTTCCTCGAGCGGCTGCAGAAGACGGCGGACGGCGACGGGACGCTCCTCGATCACTCGATGGTGTTGTACGGCAGCTCACTCAGCGACGGCAATCAGCACAATTTCAGTCCGCTCCCGATTGTTCTCGCCGGCGGCGCGTCGCGACAGCTCACCGGTGGACGCCATCTGCAGTTCCCGAAGGACACGCACATGTCGAACCTGCTGCTGGCGATGCTCGACAAGCTCGGCGTCCATCTCGACACGTTCGGCGACAGCGCCGGGATGCTTTCGATCTGATCGTGTGGTTCGCGGGTGAGACACATGCGCAGCGGGTCCCGTGTCTTCGCGAAGGGAGTCATGGCATGAACGCAGTGAAGTGCAGCACACGGGCGGTACTGGCGGGCGCGCTCGGCATCGCCCTTCTCGCGCCGGCGCTCGCCAGCGCGCAGTCGCTCGCCGGTGTCGTCAAGGACACGTCGGGCGCCGTCGTGCCCGGTGTGACGGTGGAAGCGTCGAGTCCCGCGCTCATCGAGCGCACGCGATCGACGGTCACCGATGATCGCGGTCTGTACCAAATCGTCGATCTGCGACCGGGCACGTACACCGTCACCTTTTCGCTGCCCGGGTTCGCAACGGTCCAGCGTGAGGGTGTGATCCGCAAAAACTGTAGACGCGCAACTCACGCGGCTTGCCGCTCGAGACAGTATTCGTGATGGAGACCGCCGAGGATCGGCGTCGCCGTGACTCGGCAGCCTGCGGGAAGCAAATGGCGATTTGGCTCGCCGACTAGTACATCACGCGCTGACCCCTCCGGAATGCCCGGTCCCAAGCTCGCATGCGGCCGGCCGCGATTGTAGTGACGGGCCCACTCCCGAAGAATGGCACGAACATGCCATTCGCTCACCGGAATCATCAAGTCCACGCACTCGCGGCGCATCGTGCCGATTAGGCGTTCGCAGAAGGCGTTCGCTTGTGGAGCGCGCACCGGTGTCTTCAGGACCGTCAGCCCCATCGCCTCAAGCGTGCGGTCAACGCCTTCCGAGTAGATCGTGTCGCGATCGGGGATGACGAATCGATGCGGTCGGTCACCTCGGACGATCATTCGAAATTGTTGCGCCGTCCAGTCCGCGGTTGGATGCGCCGTCACGTTCCACTGCAGAATGCGCCGCGTGCCGACTTCCAGCACCACGAACACGTACAGGATCCGGAACGTTGCCGTCACGACGACGAAGAAATCACTCGCGAGTACACATCGAGCGTGGTTTCGCACGAACGTGCTCCACGCTTGCGTGCCGGGGTTCGGGCGAGGCGGGCGCGACGGCATGTGCCGCCGGACCGTCCGCGGCGACACTCGGAGGCCCAGCTTCAGCAGCAGCTCGTTGGCAATGCGTTCCTCGCCGCACGTGCGATGTGACGCCGCCATCGTCGCAATCAGCCGCTGCACCTCCACGAGAAGGCGCGGCCGACCAGGCGTCCGGGATTTCCTGCGCCAGAACAGTCGGAACCCTCCCCGATGCCAGCGGATCAGCGCTCAGGTTTCACAATGACGAGTAAGGGCCGCCACGCCAGGAACCGTGACAAGCCGGCGAGAACGATTCGGGTCGGATCGTCGGTGCGGCGGGGCTTCGCGCGACGTTCCTGGTACCGCGCAAGTTGTTTGCGCAGGAACAGGTTCTCCGCCGCGAGTTGGGCACGTGACCGCATCGCTGACCGCACCAAAGAGATTGCGAGTGACTGCGAGGATCGTTCGAAGGAGACGCTGAGCGGCCTTCCCCAGACCGGCCGATCGTATGCGGTCAGCGACCGAACGGCGACAGCCCGGTCTCGATCGATCAGCTACGACCTGAAGATCGGCCGGACGGAGTATTTGCGGACCACAGTCTTTGCGGCACGGCTGGCAATTCGCCACCGACAGGTTGCCCATGCGGGCAAATTGGCCGAAATTCAGCCTGGATGGTCTTTTTGCGGCCCACAGCCCCATCCGCTGGAAATCGTTGACAAAGAACGGAAATAACTGCCAACAGGTATTGTCGGCGTGGTATCTATCTGCCACGCTGTGCGGCGCTCGGGTCCCGTCCCGGCAGGGAGGCGTATCCTTGCCGACAATCCTCGGTCCTCTCGGGTGGCCGCCAACGCCGCAGTCAGCACGAGAAGGAAGGCGGGGACACACGTGCCGCCAGCCATGATGTTTCGCAATACACAGGCCCGCC
>CAWEDP010000002.1:0-3313751 GCA_963807925.1 uncultured Acidobacteriota bacterium
ACATCAGCATCCGGTCAATCTCAGGACAGCCAGCCGAGAACGTGTGGAGGTTGATGTCGATCTGCCGGCCCCTTGAACATGCGGTGCTCGTACCAGTCGGCCTCTCGGACCTGAAGGCGGTAGCCGGTCGCCGCGAGTACCGGCACGTACGCCGTTTCGTCAGCCGAGTCGGCGACGACGAGAACGATGTCGATGATGCGTTGCTGGACGCCGCTCGAGCTGAACGGCCGCTATCGAAAGAACTTCACGGCCGCGAAGGCCGCGGCGATGAAGGAACTGCTCCTGTCGCACGGCGCGAAGATGACCGCAGGCGCCGCGATCACGCACGGCGACGCGGACTGGCTGCGAGCTCGCCACGCGGAGGGCGTGCTGACCGATCCACAAGGACCGTACGGGCTAGTGGCGCGGACGGTGATCAGCGGCGGAGCCGACATGCTGACGCTGCTGCTCGATCTCGGCTTCGACCCCGACGAGCGTCATCGTTCGGATGCTCTCGACGACAGGGTCTACTCGTGGGGAGAACCGCTCCGCACGTGCGCGATTGCCGGAAGGCCCGAGCTCGCCGAAATCCTGCTGAAGCGCGGAGCGGATCCGAATCCGTCGATTCACGCGGCCTCCACGCCGATGTTCGAGGCCTACCAGCGCGGGAAACGTGACGTCATCGCCGTGCTCGAACGCTACGGCGGCTTCGCCGACGCCCACGTCGTGGGACACTTCGGCCTCATCGATCACGCGCGGCAGATGCTCGCCGACGAGGAGGCCGGACGACTCCGGCCGCGGACCGTGCCGGATGGCATGACCGTCGCGGCCCGTCTCCTCGACAGCGGTGCGGACGGCGGACACCCTCACATCGTCCGGCTCGCGCTGGAGCATCTGGATTGGCCGGCCGGCGACCAGCGCTGGCACTGGAACCTGATGCGGCCGCTCGGCACGCATCCCGAGAGCGATCGCGATCGCTACTTGACGTGTTTCGCGTTGATGGTCGAACGGGCGGGAGCGAACGCGCCCGGGCCGTACGGGCGCACGATCCTCCACGATATCTGCGCCGACTGGCCGCGCGAGACGTCGACGCCGGAGGAACGCGTGGCCCTCGCCACGATTGTGCTCGACGCCGCCGCGCGGCTCGATCTTCGCGACGATCTGCTGAACAGCACACCGCTCGAATGGGCGTGCCGCTGGGGCCGGGTGGAACTGGTCAAGCTGTTCCTCGAGCGAGGCGCCGATCCCGTTGAGGCCGGCTCCGAGGCGTGGGCCACGCCGCAAGCGTGGGCAGAGAAAATGAAGCACGAATCCGTGTTGGAGCTGGCGGGAGTACGGACGGCCCTGCTCCTGATCAATCGCCAGGCATCTGGCTCCGACGAACCCACCGAGAGTGCCCCGCAGGCGACAACCAGTCGTGTGCAGTCCCCCTGTTGGCTCAGCGCGGCATCGAGTTCCTGAGCAATCGTCGTCGGTTCGCACCAGGAGAGAATGCGATTCGCGCCTGACCTGCGCTGATTACGAGCCGTTTCAAGAAGCGGCTTTCAGGGCTGTCACCCGCGACGAAGTCCAGAGCGTGGCAACTGGCCGTCGTGCGTCACGGGTGCTCGTCGTCTTCGACCAGGCGAGCGCGGTAAAAGCAAATCCAGGTCGCGCGGCCTCCTGGGTTGTCAAATGTCGCTGCAATGTGCTCGACGGCATGCCGGATTCTGCCAGGAGCTGCGCGGCTCGCGAGGTCGGCGCAAGCCCTTCGACCAGGTAGCCGCCCCGTTCGGCCTCGGTGCAAATGGCGGTCAGCGCGGTTGTCTTGCCCGATCCGGCGACGCCTTCGAGCGCGACAAAAGGGTCATGACTGTCAGGGATCTGAACGACGGCCGCGCGTTGATCCTCATTCAAGTGCGGATACTGGCGCTGGACTTCGGCTTCGGCGATGGCGCTGACAGGACCGCGCGTGTGCGGGCCAGCGTGCATGCAGTTGCGGAAGCGACGCGCCGTGTGCCGGCAGGGCGCCTGGTGCCGACGGTAAAGCGTCAGCACGGGGCGAGTATAGCCCTCAGGTACAGAATAGGTACAGTGATCTTGCGATCACTGATTCATGCCCATTTCGGGTCTTCAGCAGAATCTGTGGGTCGCTTCCGGCTCCGGGAGCTGACCCAGCGTATGGTACAGGGCGATTTCTAGCAGGATGCTGAAAAAGTGACGTTCAGCGCTCGGTTATCGTTCGCCCAATCATGATGGCGACATCGCTCGTGGCTCGTGGTCCTCATGCCTTGGTTCCGTCAGGCTGGCTGGGCCAGCAGTGTGCGCATCCGGACCAGGTTAAACGCCGCGGCGGTGAAGATGAAGTTCCAGTTGACGCGCGCGCCGCCGCGGTGTCGCAGCTTGCGCATCAGACCGACCGTCTTCATCCAGCCGAAACATTGCTCGACCAGCTTTCGTTTCTGTTGACTGACCGCGTAGCCCGGATGTCGGGTCGTGCGCGCATCGATCGCGCTGCCGCGAGTCGCCGTCTCGGGATACTGGGCCACATGCGGGGTGACGCCCAGCGTGCGGAGTTGGTGCACGAAACCTTTGGTGTCGTAGTTCTTGTCGCCGCCGACCGTCACGCGATGGGTGTCGGGCAGATCGGCAATCATCGCCCCGGCTGCATCGCGCTCCGCCGTCCCCGTGGCATGCGTGACCAGCGCGTCGATGATCAAGCCGTGACGATTCTCCGTGAGCACATGCCCGAGATACGCCAACTTGGCTTCCTGCCCCGAGGCTTTCTTGTACAGGCGCGCGTCCGGATCGGTGGTCGACGCATGCGTGTCGTTCGCCCGCTCCTCGCCGCGGAAGTTCACGGTCGGATTGCGGCCCGTCGGATCATCCGCTGGTGGATCCGGGCGGTCCTTGGGGCGAAAACTTTTCTGACTCGCCCACGCCTCGAGCAACGTGCCATCCACGGTGAAGTGGTCATCCGAGAGCAAGCCCGCCGCCCCCGCAGCCGCCCGCACTTCAAGGAAAAACGCCTGCGCGATGTCGCCCTCCAAGAGCCGGTCTCGATTCTTGCTGAAGACGGTCGGCACCCAGACCGGGTCATCCATACTCAGGCCGATGAACCACCGAAACAACAGGTTGTACTCGCAGTTGCTCCATCAGCAGCCGTTCGCTGCGCACGGTGCACAACGTCTGCAGCAACAACGCCCGCAGCAACTGCTCGGGCGGGATCGACGGCCGACCGATGTCCGAGTACAGCCGGTCAAAACGAGGCGACAACCGCCCGAGCACTGCGTCGGTCATCTGCCGAATCGGACGCAGCGGATGGTCGGCAGGGATCCGATCCTCCGGCGACAGGTAACTAAACAGATGCCCCGTTTGCTGGTCGTCTCCACGCATCGGCTGGCTCCCTCCGTGAATGGGAGCATCGTAGTACGACGAGATCACGATGTCGATCCCATGGGAGTCACTTTTTCAGCATCCTGCTAGGCATCGGTACGAGCGGAAGCCGTACGCCTTTCTGGTGGTCAGTTTCGCTTTGTTGTTGAAGCCCTCGACGATCCCGGCCGAAATCTCCCCGCGCGCCCGAAACCAGTTCAAGATCAGCGGTCGATGGCGGCGCAGCATCCGGGCGACCTTCTTCATCGGCTCGATGCGGGAGCGCATGACCTGGACGCACCACTCATCGAGGAACGCGCCGGCCCAGTCGAGCGAGCGGTAGTGCCAGAAGTCGTCAAACCATTCCCGCAACAGCATGGCGCGGACCGCCCGCAGGTTGTGTTGCAGGAGCTCGCGCAAGCGGGCGCGCTGCGCGCGCGTCTGATTCTCCCGGCGTTTCAGGAGCACCCAGCGCGCCTTCGTCAGCAGCGGCTGCCGTCCGCGCTGTCGGAGCGAGCGGACTTCGGCGCGGCGGACCTGGTCGATCGCCTCACTCATGTGTTTGGCAATGTGAAACCGGTCCAGGATGTGCAGCGCGTGCCCGGCCTTCTCGGCGACGACCTGCAGATAGGGCTTCCACATGTCGCTGCAGATGAACGCGAGCGCCGCGGTGCGCTCTTTCCCGAACCACCGGAAGAAGTGCAGCAGCGTCTTCGCCCGCCGGTGCTGGCCGATCCACAGCAACCGCTTCCGTGTGGCGTCGATCTGATACACGAGCGTGAGGAAGTTCCCGCCGTGTTGCCAGTGGATTTCATCGATGCCGATCGCACGAATTCCTGAGAGATCCACGTGATCTCGACCCCACGCGACCGCCATCGCGACCGACCGGAACACCTGGTCCCAGCTCGTGCGGAACACCCGCGCGACTTCTTGCCAACTGAGACGCTTGGCCCAGGTGGCCAGAAACCACATATAGGTCGTCGTGAGCTGGTGCTTGCCGTCGGCCCAGGGCACCTGTTCCACCGTGACGCCGCACGCCGGGCAATCGACCCGTCGCATCATGTAGAGGAAGAACACGCGCAGCCCCCAGAGCGGCACGAACTCGAAGCGGCGCGGCGCCAGGCGATCGTACACGCCGCCGCGGCGGCCACATCCCGAACACCGTGGACGATTGCGACCATGGGGCGCGATCGCGATGGTCAAGGCGAGTCCGCTGATCTGCTCCTCGAGGTGCACCGCGCCATAGACGAATCCGCGCTGCTTCTGAATCCGGTTCAGGATAGTCTTGACCTGCATCCCGCTGTTGGTCTCCGAGAACGGTTGGCGTCAAGCACCGCCATTCTCGCCGAGTCGACGCGGGATGCGTCATCGATCGCAGCGCCGTGGTCGCGTGTGGAAGCTGACGGATCGGTGGACGCCCAGAACGCGCCCACCGATCCTTGCAAAACCACAGAACGGTTTCGCACAAGCTCCCACACGCCTCATCGTTGTCTCTCTTTCAGAACAACTTCAGACCGGAACCTCTCAGTTTGCTGGGGCAGCGACCCACAGATTCTGCGGAGGAGGCTATTGTTCTTTACCGCCCATGCGTTTCAAGGTCCACGATACCCCGATCAGCCGCGGTCCGCAGTGTCCGGGCTGCACGGTGTCGGGTCGGATGACGGTCCTGAACAGTCCTCAGGACATTGACCTTCCGCAGGACCATTTGGCATCCAAGGACCCAGGCGAGACCATTTTTTGGTGCGTGCATTGCGGGGCGGTTTCGTATCAGTCGATTGCGGAAACCCGCGGTGTTCGTGGACGGTCGAAACCGAAGCGGGTGTCGAGAGCACGCATGGTCGGCAGGTATCGGGCAATGGGGTCTACTGCGTTTGTCTCTTGGGCTGAATAGGTATGGCCGGCTACTGGATTCGGGTGCCTGGCCATGGCTACTTCATCCGCTTCGAGAGCTACACACCCGCCCGGTGGTTCACGACGAAGGATCGGCAGCGTGCCTACTGCTTCGCCACCCAGCAGGATGCCGAGCACGTCGCGGATCAGTTGAGACGCTACGGTCGCACCGTGACTGTCGTCACTGAGGCTCCCAAGAAGACCGCCCCGCGGGCAGATCGGTCAGAACAGATGTGGGAGAACAAGTTTCGGGAGACCACGCTCGCCAACAAGGCGGCGTGGGACAGGATCACGAAGCTCTTCGCACTCGCAGATGAAACCCGGAACAACAACGCGGAGGAAAGATCGCGTGCCTGGTCGAAAGCATGGGGCTTAACATTACCTTGTCAGGTCCGACGGGTCTGCACTGATCGATTCCGCTTGTACTGGCGCCGCGTGTTCGATACGCTGCGCGCGTGACCACGGGGCCCGCGCGAGCGCTGTTGCGCCGGCTGGGCCAATTCCTCGACGGCTTCAGCGCGTGTTTCAGTCGGCGCCCCCAACGAGCCGCCGCCAGCCGGTATCTCGACGGGCTGCTCAACGACAGTGAGCGGAAGTCGATGCAGGCGATGCACGGCCGGTTGAGCGAGCCTGGCCAGTATCAAGCGCTGCAGCATTTCATCACGCATTCGCCGTGGGACGCGCAGCGCGTCTGGACGCAGCTGCGGGCGGTCGTCCCGGTGCGCACGGGCATCCTGGCCCTTGACGACACGGGATTCCCAAAGCAAGGGACGCACTCGGTCGGCGTGCAGCGCCAGGTACTGCGGCGCGCTCGGCAAGATCGGCAATTGTCAGGTCGCGGTCTCGAGCGCGCTCATCGCCGACGCGCGCACGTGGCCCCTCGCCTTCGACCTGTATCTGCCGGTGTCGTGGACCGACGACGCCGACCGCCGCGCGGTGGCGGGCCTGCCGCCCACGCTGCCCTTTCGCGAGAAGTGGAAGATCGCCTTGGCGCAGGTGCGGACGATTCTCCAGGCGGGGTTCACGTTGACCGGGGTGGTCGTGGACGCCGACTACGGCACCAACGCGGCGTTTCGCGCCGCCCTGGAGCGGCTCGGCTTGCCGTACGGCGTGGCGATTCGGGGCGAGGCGGTCTTCACGGTCCCCGAGGTCGGCGGTGATCCGCTCAGCGCGCGGGATCTCGCCGCGTCCGCTCCCGAGACGGCCTGGGAGACGATCACGTGGGGCACCGGCACCGCCGGCCCGCTCACGGCGCGGTTCTGTGCGTTGCGCGTCCGGCCGCTGAAGGGGCGCGGGGATCGCTGGTTGCTCTGCGAGCGCTCCGCGACCGACGTCCGCAAGTTCTATCTGGTGCACCTACCGCCGACGGCGTCGCTCACCGAGCTGGTGGCCCTCGCGCGCAGCCGGTGGCCGATCGAACAACAATATCGCGAGCTGAAGGACGAGCTCGGCCTCGACCACTTCGAAGGCCGGACCTATCGCGGCTGGACGCATCACGTCGTGCTCACGGCCGTGGCCTTCACGTTCCTCCAGATCGAGCGCGGGCGCGTCACCGACGGGCCACGACCGACTCTCCCGATCGTCCGCGGCTGGGTCCGCGAGATCTTCGGGCTGCTCTACGTCCTCCACAACCGGCGACTCCTCGGCATCCTCGACAGCTTCCGCCGTCACGCGCCGCTCCGAAGGTGACCCAACGATGCGCCACCTCGCCACGACCATCCCTGTCGACTTGCGCTTGATCCGGTTTCGTGGACATCTTCCGAAAGGTGGATACGATGTCCCGAATGGCCAAAGAGACGAAAAGCCGGCGACCGCGCCGGCGGTTTGACGACGACTTCAAGGCCCAGGCGGTGCGGCTGGTGCTGGACGAGGGCAAGACCGTAGGCGCCGCCGCCCGCGATCTCGATTTGACCGAGACGGCGCTGCGGGAGTGGGTGAAGCGCGCCCAGGCGGACCGCTCGAACGGGCGGACGGGGTTGACGACAGCTGAACGCGAGGAGCTCGCTCGCCTCCGGAAAGAGAACCGGATTCTGCGGGAAGAGCGGGAGATCTTAAAAAAGGCGGCGGCCTTCTTCGCGAACGAGCGGCGGTGAGGTTCCAGTTCATCGCAGCGGAAAAGGCGCACCACTCGCTCAGTCTGTTGTGCCGGTGTCTGCGCGTGACGCGTAGCGGGTTCCACGCGTGGCGCCGGCGACCGGAATCGCCGCGGCGGCAGCAGGATCGCCGGCTGAAGGTGCTCATCCGGACGTCCTTCGACGCCAGCAAACAAAGCTATGGCAGTCCACGGATACACCGCGATCTCCGCGAGGAGCACGCCGAACACGTGAGCCGGAAGCGTGTGATCCGATTGATGCAAGAGGAGGGCTTGAAAGCGCGGCAGTCGAAGCGGTTCGTCTGTACGACCAACAGCGCTCACGATCTGCCGGTCGCGGCCAATCTCCTCAATCGGGAGTTCACGGCCGAGGCCCCCAATCGGCGCTGGGTCGGCGACACGACGGAGTTCAAGATCGGCGAGAGCGGCAAACTCTACCTGGCCGCCATCCTCGATCTCTTCTCGCGGTTCGTCGTGGGCTGGGCGATCAGTGCGGTGAATGATCGGCACCTGGCACTCGCCGCGCTCACGATGGCGCTCAACCGCCGGTGTCCCGAGACGGGGCTGCTGCATCACTCGGATCGCGGATCGACCTACGCGAGTGAGGACTACCAGGATCGCCTGACGGCACACGGCATCACGTGCAGTATGAGCCGGACCGGCGATTGCTACGACAACGCCGTGATGGAAGCGTTCTTCTCGACGCTGAAGACCGAGCTCGCCGACAAGTTCGCGAGCCACGGCCAGGCCAAGCGCGAGCTGTTCGACTACATCGAGGCGTTCTACAACACCCGACGGCGGCACTCGACCCTCGACTACGTCAGTCCCGCCGAGTTCGAGCGCCAGTTCCGCTCTGGCCGCGGGAAGGAGCACTGTGCGTGATCCGCGCGATCGCGAGGATCAGCGGGATCCACAAACCGTCCAGGATGCCCCAGGAGCAACCTTCTCGAGGAGGGTCGCCACTCCGGTATCCTCAATTTCGCTGTGCGCATGGTCCCGGAGGTCGTCACGCCATTGAAACTTTTCGCGACGTCGAAGACGATGTGGACGCTGCCACCCCTGTGGACGCACAGAACGCGCCCACAGGGGTTTGGAAATCTCGCCAAGAACGCGAGATTCCCACAGCCTCCACATCGATCATTGTTTTCTCTGACGAAGAGGAAGAACGAAGAACAAAACCACTCAGATCAACTGTCCACCGAATCGGATCACCCCCAACTCGTCCTGGATCCGGACCGTCACCTACGCGTCCGATGCGTCGCTGACCGTCCGCTTGCGCAACGGGGCCGTCTATCGCTACTTCACCGTGCCGCGGTCCATCCTCGACGAATTCCTGGCCGCCCCGTCGAAAGGCGCCTATTTCACACCGCGCATTCGGCGGGCCTTCCCCCACACACAGATCGTCGGGCCTCCGCAGCGACCCTGACTCCTCCTTCATTGGTCCAACCGTCGGGGTGGTCAACCGGAGTGCGACCGCCACATCGCTGAATCTGACAATGTAGTGTTAATCGGCGATCACAATCTGATGTGCGACAAGTGCTTGAAGCCAAAACCTGATGTGATCCGTGCCGGCCTTAATGAGAAAACCCCGCATCTGTGCGAGGCTTGCTTTTGGGCCACCTACGCCCCCTTCTAGACCAGCTACGCAGCCCGCAACCACCCGCCGATTTTCGGCCGCTCCAACTGCTTAGGGTCCTGCCGCTCTCCTCGGAATCGGGTGTCCATCCGCCACGAGAGTCGGGCCTGCCACAAGAGCCGATGACAACTGGCCCAAGTCAGATTGTCGGGCAACTCCTGTTATTCAACTTGCTCGAGATGTTCGCGCAATCGATCCGGTTCGGCAATCCATAACCGCCCCCGGGGATCGTTGACCTGGCAAGCCTCAACGAAGAGTCCCAGGGCTCGGTGCAACAAGTCGCGGTGAAGTCGCGGCAGCCGCACGACGACAAGGCCAAAGTACTCGGCCGGTCGGTAATTCAGGGGATTAGAGAAATCGAGGTCAAGGGTGATGAAGCACCGCTCCTCGGCACGACAGACATCGACAATGCGTTGGTCTGGCGCGGAGCACAGGTTCTGGTCAGCTGCGGTTGCGACATCGAAGTCATGCCTCCGGAGGTGGGTGCGCCGCTCAGAAAGTAGACCAAACGCCGCTCGGAAAGTAGACCACCTGAGGGCCTGATGGCGGGCTTGCCGGATCGAGGGATCCGGGGTTCGCTGGAGGATGCTCAGGATGGATATCGTGCATGTCGTTCGACACAAAGTGCTGGTGGAGGGGCGGACGCAACGGGCGGTCGCCCGCGAGTTGGGGTTGGCGCGGGTCACAGTCCGGAAATACCTCGATCAGGCGGCTCCCGCGCGGAAATTAGAGGCCGGGCCTCGGCCGCGGCCGGTGTGGGACGCGGTTGCGGGTCGGGTGCAGGCGTTGCTGGCCGAATCGGTGCGATGGACCGCCGGCAAACAGCGGCTGACGGCTACCCGACTCCATGAGCTGTTGGTCGGCGAGGGGCACCGCGTCGGCTTGACCGTCGTTAAGGACGCCGTCGCGGAATGGAAGCGACAGCGTCGCGAGGTCTTCGTGCCGCTCACGTATCGGCCGGGCGATCTCGCCGAGGTCGACTTCTTCGAAGTGTGGGTGGACGTCGACGGGACGCGCCGCAAAGCGTGGCTGTTCCTGATGCGGCTGATGTACTCGGGCCGCGACTTCGCGTGGATCTACGAGCGTCAGGATCAAATCAGCTTTCTCGACGGGCACGTCCGCGCCTTTGCGCACTTTGAGGGCGTACCGGCCCGCGTCGCCTACGACAATTTACGGGCGGCCGTCGTCCGGATCCTGGTGGGCGGCGCCCGGACGTTGACGCCGCGGTTCGCGGCGCTCGCCTCGCACTATTTACTCGAAGCGTGTTTCTGTCGACCCGGCGAAGGCCACGACAAGGGCGGCGTCGAGGCCCGCGGCAAAGCCGTACGGCATCAGGCGCTCGTGCCGATTCCGGTCGGTCCGACGTTCGCGGTCATCAACGAGGCGTTGCTGGCGCAGATGGATGCGCGGCTTGAGACCCACCGCGATGCGGCCGGTCAGACGATCGGCGTGCGATTCACCGAGGAGCAGCGCCTGTTTCGGTGTGTGGCGCTGCCCTTCGCGGCCGAGGCGACGACGTTCGCGACGGTGTCGCCGCGCGCGCTGGTGCGGCTCGAGGGCGCGGTCTACTCGGTGCCGAGTCGCTGGGCGGGGCTGGACCTCATCGTGCGCATCGGCGCCACGACCGTGACCATCGTCGGACGCGAGGGGACGCGGATCGTGCATCCGCGGAAGCGGTTCGGGCAGCGGTCGATTGACTACCGGCATTACCTGGCGGAGCTCGCGCGGAAGCCGCAGGCCGTGCGCCAAGTATTGCCGGATCTGCTGCGCGATCTCGGAGACCCGTTTCCGGCGATCTGGGATCAGCTCCACGGCGCGCACGGTCCCCGTGAGGCCGCGCGGCTCTTCGCCAAGGTGCTCGGGCAGCTCGATACGTACGGCGCGACCGTCGTGGTGCCCGCGCTGACGGGGGCGCTCGCGGCCGGGACGCCCCTGCTGCTGGCCGTCACGCCGGCGCGATCGACCTCGACCTGCGTCGCGCTCGACGCCGTGCCGGCCCCGTTGCGCGACATTGCCGTCACGAGCGGCTGTGCCGCCGACTACGATGGCTGGCTACTGGGTGGTGTGGCATGAGCGCCGTCACCCTCGCCCGCGATCTCGTCGTCGCACAGACGCGCGCGTTGAAATTGCCCGGCGTCGCGCGCACCTTTGAAGCCCTCGCGCGGCAAGCGCGCGATGCGCATTGGCCGCATGAGGATTATCTCCACGAAGTGCTTACCGCGGAGCAGGCCTCGCGCCACGAATCGGTGATTCGCCAGCGGCTGCGCGAGGCACGCTTTCCCGAAGTGAAGACCCTCGACACATTCGACTTCGCCGCGGCGGACGGCGTCAGCGCGACCCAGATCCACACGCTGGCGCGCGGCGAGTGGGTCACCGCTCCCGAGAATCTGATCTTCGCCGGTCCGATCGGGACCGGCAAAACCCACCTCGCCATCGCCCTCGGCGTCGAAGCGACTAAGCAGAAACGACGCGTGCTCTTCACACGTGCGGCCGACCTGGTGCGGCAGCTCCTCGAAGCGCGGGATGCGCGCGAGCTGACGCGTCTGCAGCAGCGACTCCTCCGCGTCGACGTCCTCGTCATCGACGAAGTGGGATTCGTCCCGTTCGAACGGGTCGGCGGCGAGCTGCTCTTTAATCTGATCACAGACCGCTACGAACGGCGAGCGACGGTCGTGACGACGAATCTCGCCTTCGCCGAATGGGTCACCGTGTTCGCGGGCGACGAGAAGCTCACGACCGCGCTGCTCGATCGCTTGGCGCATCATGCGACCGTGATTACCACGAAGGGGAAGAGCTACCGGATGCGGAAGCGCCGGTCCGCGGGGTCCTGACGTGGCAAATCGTCATTGAGGGCCGATCGAACTACAAACGACCGCACTGGAAGCCGTAGGAACAACGATCGCGAGGGCGGGCACGGTCTAGCATCCCCCCTCTTGCGGCAACGAGAAGATGATGCGACACGAAAATCGACGCGGCTATGGAAATGACGCGGCTATGGAAATCACAAAACGATTTCCACAGCCGCTTGGAAATCTCGCACAGAACGCGAGATTCCCACATTTCCACAGCCGATCATCGTGCTTTCAAATGAGAAGAGCGTAGAATGAACCGCCCTCAGGTGGTCTACTTTCCGAGCGGCCCACTGGTCTAGTTTCCGAGCGGCGCGCGCAGGAGGAAATCGGCGCCCATGGCGCCAAGGTTCTCATCCAGCTTGACCCTCACGCGGCGCCCTTGCCGGTGACGACGACCCGCTCACGCGCGATTTCGGCGCCGTATGCCACGCAGGCTCGTACGTCGTCAGCCTCAAGACCCGGATACTCGCCGAGAACCTGCTCAGTCGTCATCCCGTCAGCCAGAAGGTCCAACACGAGGGACACCCAGATTCGGTGGCCACGGATACAGGGTTTGCCGTGGCAAATAGACGGGTCCACGGCAATGCGGGACAGCAGATCTTCATGTTTCATCGAGATCCCCAACGGCCCTATTGTAGTGCGCAGCATCGGAAGTTCGGCGCTCGCTTCTGGCGTCTTCGCCATCACTGACAAGGGTCAAGATTGACCCCGAGGGTCAGACCCGCCGAGGTCAATTCTGACCCCTTGTCACCCGAACGTCGACTCCGGTCGCGTGCTGTCGCCCGTGGACGCCCGCCGCAATTGGCCGCGTAATTTCGCCGAAATCCGCTTCGGCGTCGACTATACCCGTCGCCGACGCGCATCGTATTCCTGACTCCGAATCGCCAGCGGTCTGCTTGTCACGATCGTTGCTCAGTGTCAGATACGACCTTACGGGTGATGCGCGGCATTCCAAGACGCTGCTGCGCAGCGGCTGTTCTTCTGACACGTCACCCCCCGTGGGGTTCGCGCGGGGGAACGCGGGGACTCGCGGCGAACCGCTGCGCAGCGTGCAGGTTACGACGATGACGTCACGAGGTGGTTCCTGCGGAGGACTCCGGGAGCGACTCGCGGCGAACTGTTGTAGACGGAAGGATTTGCGATGACACATGGGATACCGCCGAGGAACCGGACAACGATCCGACGCACGAAGTCCATCGGGACCAAGCTGACGACGGAGGAATACGACCAGGTCGCTCGCTTCGCCGACGGCCACACGCTCAGCGAGTGGGTGCGCGACGTGCTGCTCGGCATAGCAGCGCCGAAGCCGGCCGATCACGTGCTGCTCGCTGAAATCCTGGCGCTACGGACCATCCTCTTGAACCTGCAGTTCGCAGTTGCCAGCGGTGAGCCGCCGACCCTCGACGCGATGAAACGGCATATCGAACGCGCGGACCAGGAGAAAGCGCAGAGGGCGGCAGACCGTCTGGTGGCGGCCGCGCCACGCCGATAAGCTCGGGGCCGCGAGCTCACGACACGGTGCGCCGGCCGGCGTCCGGACCATTCTGGCGCGGTGCTCGCCGGCGTCCAGGCTCGCCGTCACGCGGCGCCCCGCATGCGGGCTTCGGCCTGGCCCCCGGCTCCGCGCCGCACGCGCTGGCCGCTATCGCCGGCCCGGTCGATGCCTGTCGTGGGAGGTGATCGTGACGAGCGAGGCACGGTGAACAACCGGTCCCCGGTCAAGGAAGAGGCCCAAGTTTCACCCGAGATTCGCATTCAGGAGGCGTCATGAGCACGCGCCCGTCGGCACTTCAGAAGCGCGATGACGTGCCTGCGCTGTTGACATCCGACGAAGTCGCCGCATTGCTCCGAACCAGCCGGAAAGCGATCTACGCGATGATCGAGCGAGGTCAGCTGCCGGGCATCGTGCACATCGGGCGACGGGTGCTCGTCCGCGCCGACGCTCTGGTAGACTGGCTTCGCCAGAAGTCCACGCCGTCACCGGAAAGGTAATCGGTGATGAGCGTCATCGTTCGACGGTATCGGCGGGGCGGGTGGCAGGTCGACATCCGTCTCGTGCTGCCGGACGGCAAGTCGTATCGGCAGCGCAGACGAATCAACACGTCGTCAAAGACATCGGCGCGGCGGTGGGGCGAGGCGCGGGAGCGGCATCTTCTGCAGCACGGCCCACCGCAGCCAGGGAGGGAGGTGCCGACACTTTCGGAGTTCAAGGATCGGTTTCTGGACGGCTACGCCCGCGCGAACCGTCAGAAGCCGAGCGGCATCGCAGCGAAGGAGACGGTTCTCGACGTTCACCTGGTGCCGCTGCTCGGTTCAACGAAGCTCGATGACATCAGAACGGAAGATGTCCAGCAAGTGAAACACCAGCTTCGAAACCGAGCGCCAAAGACGGTGAACAACGTGCTCACGGTGCTGAACGTGCTCTTGAAAAAGGCAGTCGAGTGGGACGTCATCGAGCGGATGGCGTGTACGATTCGGTTGCTCCCGATCCCGAGGTCGTCAGCCGGGTTCTACGATTTCGACGAGTACGAGCGGCTGATTGAAGCATCGCTCGTCGACGATCGGAACGCCTACCTGATCGTGCTCCTCGGCGGGGAAGCAGGGTTGCGCTGCGGCGAGATGATGGCTCTCGAGTGGGAGGATGTCGACCTCGGGAAGCGACAACTCCGGGTCGAACGGTCCGACTGGAAGGGCCACGTGACCGCAACGAAAGGCGGGCGGGTTCGATACGTGCCGTTGACGGCTCGCCTCGCAGCAGCGCTCAAGCAGCACCGGCACCTACGCGGCACTCGCGTGCCGTGTCAACGGGACGGCTCACCGCTGACGCAGAAGATCGTGCAGGACTACGTGCGACGCGCGGTGCGTCGGGCGCAGCTCACCAAGGGCGGTGTCCACCGGCTTCGTCACTCGTTCTGCTCGCACCTGGCCATGCGTGGCGCGCCGGCGCGGGCGATTCAGGAGCTCGCCGGCCACCAGGATCTTGCGACGACGCAGCGGTACATGCACCTGAGTCAGGCGGCGATCGAAGGAGCGATCCGGTTGCTCGACACACCCGGAATCCCTCCGGGTTTTGGCAACATGTTGGCAACGGGATCTACCGAGAGCGGTAATTCCTCTCGGTAGAACAGGTAAGTGGTGGAGGCGGCGGGAGTCGAACCCGCGTCCGAGAGTACGCCGTCGCAGGCGTCTACATGCGTAGCCACTCTTGAAAGTTCGCGACCCGCGTCGAAGAGCGACGGAAAGCGCGGGCCGCTAGCTCCGAAACGTCTCGCCGCCACCAGTCGGAACCGCCCGTGGCGACCAGCCTGCTTTTATGACATCCGGTCCCCACCCGGCAGGCACGGGCGAGGGGGACGTCGCTGCTTAATTAAGCAGCGAGAGCGAGCTGCGTGTCCGCAGTTACGTTGTGTGCCACAGGATTTACGAGGACATGGCGCCTCGGCATGCATCCCGCGAGTCCTTACCCCCGTCGAAGCCGTGTCGCCCCCCGTGAGCAGACGCTACACGACAGACGCTCGTCCGAGCGACTGTTCCGGTATTGTACGCCCAGGACGAGGCGACCGTCAAATCGCTGTCTATGTTGGAGTTGCTGCCACTTGAGCCTTGACTTGACGATCGGGGCGCCCGCATAATGCGAACATCTCCCGCCGGCCCGAGCGCATGCGCCCGTGCGGCCGTCTGGTGCCTATGACGGTTGACCAGCGACTCGATCACGCCATCCTGACGATCGCCGACCGCATCCGCGACGAGCTCACGGGTCATCTGCGCCGCGCCACGGCCGATGAGGTGGTCCGCGTCCAGGCCGAGGCGGCGCACATGCCCGCCGGCTTGGGATCGCAGCTGGTCGTCGCCTTTCGCGCCATCGACCGCGCCCGATCGCTCGCGGAGATTCTCCAGGCGCTGACCGACGCGGCTGTGCAGTTCAGCGGCCGCGCCGCGATCCTGTTGCCACGCCCGGGCGAGCTCGACGGCTGGCGCTTTCTCGGGTTCGGTCTCGACGACACTCCCGCGTCCTCCATCGTCGTTCCTGTCGGACAGGCGGGAATCCTCGACGAGGCGCTGCAACGCGGCGAGGCGATTTCCGAGCAGGTGAGCGAGTCGGCCACTCCGTGGTTCGCCGCGCTGCCGACCGGCGGCAGGCGCTTCGCCGCCCCGCTCATGCTCAGCGGGAACGTGGTCGCGGTCTTCTATGCCGACCGCCTCGCGGGCGATCGGACGCAACCCGAGACGACGATATGGACCGACGGCCTCGAGTTGCTCGTGCGCCACGCCGCGCGGTGCCTCGAGGCGACCGCCGCGCTGCGGGCGTTCGAGCTGACCAGCCGGCCCGTCGCCGGCACCTACCCGAAGGCCGTCGAACCTTCAGCATGAGAAGCGACACGTGAACAAGCCCGCCTGTCTTCTCGCCGCCGGAGTGTTGACCGTCGGAGCCATCGGGATGCGCGCGCAGCAGGCGACGCCGCCATCTGCCGTCGTGCTCGGCCCCACGAATCATCCGCCGCTGCCGCGCGATCTATCGCAGCTCTGGATGGCGCCCGAGCCCGGCCGGCCGCGCACGACGGCACAGAATGACTTGACGGCCGCCGTGAAGCTCGAGATCGACGGCCGCTTCGCGCAGGCACTGCCCATCCTGCGACGGCCCGCGCTTCGCCAGGGACCGCTCGCCTCGTACGCGGAGTATTACGCCGGGCTGGCCCAGTTGCGGTCCGGACGGCTCGACGACGGCCGCCGCGCCTACCGTGAGCTCGCCTCGAAGCAACCGGTCGGCTATCTTGCCGAGGCGGTCGCGCTGCGGGAAGCCGAAGCCGCCGAATGGATGGGCGATTACGCCGGCGCGCTGGCGGTGTACGAGCGTCTCGCCGCCACCAGGACGATCACCACCGAAGAAGTGCTGATGCGCCTCGCGCGGGCTGCGAAGCTTGCCGGAAGCCTTGACGAAGCGTACCGGACCTACGCGCGTGTGTACTACGAGTACCCGCTGAGCGATCAGGCGCTCGCCGCGGGATCGGAGCTGGCGACCCGGTCCGACCCTGGAGCGCGGACGAAGCTCGGGCTCGAGAGGGCCGATCGTCTGTTCAGCGCCAAACGCTACCCGCAGGCGCGCGCCGAATTCGAGGCGCTCAGAAACGCCACCGGCGGTGACGATCGGGAGCTGGTCGATCTGCGCATCGCCGAATGCGACTATTTCCTCAAGCGGACACGCAACGCCGACGCCGCGCTGCGTCCCTTCGTCGACCGCGCGTCCCGCCAGGGCGAAGCGCTGTTCTTCTACGCGCTCACGCTGCGCGACCTCGATGACACCGACGGGTACCTGCGCGTCGTGCAGCGGATCGTCGACGAGTTTCCCACCCAGTCCTGGGCCGACGACGCGCTGAACGATCTGGGCACCTACTACATCCTGCAGGACGAAGACGACAAGGCCGACGCGGTGTTCCGCGATCTGTACGGCCGCTTCCCGACCGGCCACAATGCCGAGCGCGCCGCGTGGAAGATCGGCTGGCACGCGTACCGGACCGGCAACTACGCGGACGCGGTTCGGGTGTTCGAGCGGGCGGCGGCCGACTTTCCGCGCTCCGATTACCGGCCGATGTGGCTGTACTGGGCCGGCCGCTCCCACGATCGCCTGAACGACGTCGAGCTTGCCGAGGCCCGGTATGCGCTCGCGGCGACCGACTACGGCAACAGCTACTACGGCCGGCTGGCCGTTCAGCGCCTTGCCGAACGGGGCGCGCGTGCGCCCGAGCGGCGCCTCGTCGTGGAGGTGCCGCCTCCGGGAGACGGCACCGACGGATCGCAGACGGTGCCGACGGTGGCGCCTCCGCCGAATGCGCCCGTGATCCGCGCGCTGCTGGCCGTCGATCTCTACGATCAGGCGGTTGACGAGCTGCACTACGCGCAGAAGGCATGGGGCGACTCGTCGGTGATCGAGGCGACGCTCGCCTGGACGTTCTGGCAGCAGGGCCGCGGCCAGAAGGGGATGGATCAGTTCACGCTGTACCGCGCGGCCATCTCCGCCATGAAACGGGCCTACCCGCATTACCTGGCCGCCGGCGGGGAGGATCTGCCGCCGCCGCTGCTCCGGATCATCTTCCCGATTTCCTATTGGACCGCGATTCGGAAATACGCCGCCCAGTACGAGCTGGATCCGTATCTCGCGGCGGCGCTGATCGCGCAGGAATCCACCTTCGTGCCCGACGTCAAGTCGTATGCGAACGCGTGGGGGCTCACGCAGCTCCTGCCGTCCACCGCGAAGCAGTACGCGAGGGTCGTGAACCTGCGGTACGCCAGGAGGCTCCTGACCAACCCGGATGCGAACCTGCGCATGGGACTCGCGTATCTCCGCGACAAGATCAAGGAGTTCGGGTCGGTGCACCTCGCGCTCGCCAGCTACAACGCGGGCGAGCGGCCGGTGCACCGCTGGGTGATGGAGCGCCCCGATCTCGCGGTCGACGAGTTCATCGACGACATTCCGTATCCGCAGACCAACAACTACGTGAAGAAGATTCTCGGCACGGCGGAGGACTATCGGCGCCTGTACGGTTCGGAATCGGCGTCCGCGCGTCTCGACGCGCTCTCCGAGGCGACGCGGAAGGTCGTGGCGGAGGGAACCGACGTGCCGGTCCGGGCGTCCCTCAAGCGGCCCGCGCGCCCTTCCACAGCCTCCGCGCCAGGGCGCTCGAAGAAAGCGACCGCGTCGAAGCGGCCGACCAGGCGCGCCGCGTCGGCGTCGACCCCGAAGAGGGTCGCGGCCGCGAAGCCGCGCGCCACGAACGCGAAGTCGCCCGCCAGGAAGAAGGGTCGCGCAACCACTCATGTCCAAGCTCACCGGATCGAAAAAAGCGACACAGTTCACCGAGTCGGTCATCCGCGAGATGACGCGGATTAGCGATCTCTACGGCAGCGTCAATCTGTCGCAGGGATTCCCGGATTTCGCCGCGCCGGCCGAAGTCAAGGCGGCGGCGATGGCGGCCATTCGGGACGACGTCAACCAGTACGCCGTCACGTGGGGTGCCCGTCCGCTGCGCGAGGCGGTGGCCCGCGAGTTCACACGCCGCTACGGCGTGGACGTCGTCGCGGACGAACAGGTGACGGTCTGCTGCGGCTCGACCGAGGCCATGATGTCGACGATGATGGCCCTCATCGACCCCGGCGACGAGGTCATCGTCTTCGAGCCGTTCTACGAGAACTACGGCCCGGACGCGATCCTGTCGGGCGCGACGCCCCGCTACGTGACGCTGCACGAGCCGGACCCTTCGGGTCGTCCTTCCGACCGGCCCCGGGCCGACTGGTGGTTCGATCCGGACGAGCTCGCGGCGGCCTTCAACAACCGGACGCGCGCGATCATCATCAACACGCCGAACAACCCGACCGGGAAGGTATTCTCCCGCACGGAGCTGGCATCGATCGCCGCGCTCTGCCACAAGTGGGACGTCGTCGCCATTGCGGACGAAATCTACGAGCACATCGTCTACGACGGCCACCGGCACGTGCCGATCGCGACCATCGACGGGATGGCGGATCGCACGGTCACGATCAACGGCCTGTCGAAGACCTACAGCGTGACCGGCTGGCGCGTCGGCTGGACCATCTCGCCGCGTCCGCTGACGGGCGCCATCCGCAAGGTGCACGATTTCCTGACCGTGGGCGCACCCGCGCCGCTCCAGGAAGCCGGCGCCGTGGCGCTCGGCCTCGCCGATCAGTACCTACCTGGATCTCGCGGCCAAGTACAAGCGGCTGCGGGACAGGCTGCTGGACATCCTCGAGCGGCACCACTTCACGTGCTACCGGCCCTACGGCGCGTACTACATCATGACCGACATCAGCGGGTTCGGCCTGGGCGACGACGTGGAGTTCGCCCGGTACCTGGCAAAGGACGTCGGCGTGGCGGGAGTTCCCGGGAGCAGCTTCTACAAGAATTCCGAGAACGGCCGCAACAAGCTGCGGTTCTGCTACTGCAAGCGGGACGAGACGCTCGAAGCGGCCGACCAGCGGCTCGACAAGCTGGTCGCCGCCGCCGCCGTTCGGTCCTGACCGGGCCGCGAACCGCCGAACCGCCTCCGCGGGTCGCCCGCAAGCGCGGCCGCGCCGCCCGCGGTCAGTACCGCGCGACGATGCCGAACCACACGCCGCGGACCGTGAACGATCCGTTGTCGGTCTTCAGGACGTACCCGACGTCGAACGCACGGTAGCCCGCCTGCACGCCCACGTTGTCGGTGAAGTTCAGCGTCCCGTAGAAGTCCACGTCCGCGTAGTGCCCCTTCGTGTCCTTGATCGCGTCGTCGGGCAGCTTGAACCCGGTCACCTCGCCGGTAATCGAGATGTTGGGCACGGGGTAGACGCGAAAGATGCCTCCGAGCGCCGGAATCGGCGCCTGCGCGTGGGTGAACTGCGGGCCCGTCAGCGTGGAGTCGATCGTCGCCGTCACGTCGGTGTACTTGAGATCGACCACGAATCCGACGTACCAGCGATCGTGACTGAGGAAGTCGAACTCGTACCCGAGCCGGTACGCCTTCCAGTCGATCGACGAGCTCACCGGCAGCCCGGCGGCATACCGCTGCCCGTTGAAGACGATGTCGCGTCCGAGGATCGCGGACTGGTTGTACTGGATCGGAATGTATTGAAATCGAATCTTGCTGGTCTTGCTCGGGCGGGCCACGACGTGCACCTCGTTGAAGTGCTGATCGGTCAGGCCCAGGTCGCCTTTGAGATCGATCGTGGAACCGGCGATGCCGAGCGATTCGCTCGAGATCGTCATGTCCGCGCCGGGAAACCAGAACCCGGCGGAGGCTTCGATGTGGTAGCGCTCGCCGGTCGCGGGATCGTCGAGCGGGCGCGGCTGGAACTGTGCGGCGGCGGAGGCCGGCCACGCCAGCGCCGTGATCGTCAGCACGAGCACTGCGGACAGAGAGGCACCGCGCCGCATGTTCATAGGTTCACGCCGGAGGCACGCCGGCCACGAGACGCCGAAGGAGCTCCACCGCGGCGGCCAGGTCGCTCGTCACAAGACGACCGCACCACGCCCGCTCGACGAGGCGCGCGGTCGTCGCAAGCGCCAGCTTCGGCGTCCGCGCCAGACTGGCCGACTGCGCCAGGATGGCGGCGGCAGCGTCAGAGGGGGACAGGCGCACGAGCTCGCTCGGCGCGCCCGCGCGGTACTCAGGGAACACCACCCAGCGGACCGTCACCGGCCGCTCGGCCCACTGCGGCGGCACGAAGTAGCCTGGCGGCGCCTCCGGGTCCGGACCAACAGGCCCGCCGGCGAGCGATTCGAGCAGCGGCCAGGTTTCCGCATCCACGTGGAAGGCGCGGCGAAGCAATCGCAGCATCAGGCCGCCTGGCTCGATCAGGGCGATATCGTCGCTGAATGGCACGAAGCCGCGGAGCATCAGTCCGAGCGTCAGCGTCGTCTTCCCGTTGTTGGAATAGCCCGACAGCACGATGCCGGCGCGGCGGATCGGCACCGAGAGCGCGGCGCCGTGGATGTGAAACAGATCGTCGTCGTGCTCGAGGGCCGCGGCGAGGAGGTGCGATTCGAGCATCCCGACGGCTTTCACGAACTCGCCGGCCTCGTCCACCACGGCCTCGTCCACGCGGACCGACCAGCCGACGGGCGTGGCAATCACATCGAACCGCCGAAGGCCCGTCTCGGCGGCGGCATTCACCGGGCCGAACTCGCACAGGACGCGGCGGAGGAACGCGCGCGCCTCCGGCGACTCGGCGCCGACCGCCGCGCGATATGCATGGAGCGCGTACACCTCGCGGACAATCGCCGGGGAGGCCTGGCGATCGGCCGTGCCGGTCGCGGCGCTGGAGCTCGACTCGTAGGGAGCCATCGGGTTCAGGCGCTGGCCGCCGGAATTGCCGTCTGGGCGGCGGGCGAGGTCATCGCCGGGGCGATCATGCCAGAGTGGAGAAACTGGTCGAGCAGATCGCGGACGTCCTGCCTCGTGTTGGGCGCATCGGGAAACACGTCGAGCACTTCGTTGACGATGGCGTCCACGCTGTGCAGGCCGTCGCAGCAATCCCAGATGAGCGCGGCCGTCGCGTTCAGCGTGAGCATCTGCCGCTGACAGCCGTTGTAGAGCACGATGCTGCCGTCGGGCAGCAACTCGTCGTCCACGCACTCCTGACGAACGGGAATGGCATCGAGCGGGAATGTCGTGAGCGGAGCCGTACGTCCACTCAACGTCAACGCGCCGACGTCCCGCGGCGACTCGTGCGACCGTTCGGCTCCGGCGAGTGCGAGCACGTGCTCGGTGCCCACGACCATCGGCGCCGCCAGGCGTCCCGCCGCGTCGATCAGGACGCCGGAGGGCGTGCCGGTGACGCCGTACAGCGGCCCGACCGAGAAGCCGGGATCGAGGAGCACTGTCGAACGGAAGCCGAGCGCCCGCGTGTCTTCGAGAGCGCCCATCGAGATGACAATCAAGTCGGCCCGATCGCCCGCAGGGCGCGCCTCCCAGGACTTGAGATCGGCGAGCATCCGCTGGCAGTGGACGCACGACGGGTTCCAGAAGACCGCCAGGGTCGGCCGGCCGTGAAACTGCGACAGGCTGATGGGTCGCCCCTCGAGATCGGGGAGCATGAATCCCGGCGCAGGTTCGCCGGGACGCGGCTGTCCGGGCGCCGATGGCGTCGTCCACTGATGGACGAGCTGGCGGATCTCGACCTCTCCCTGCGCGAGGAGGCTGCCGATCCTTCCATCGGGAGTCACCAGCACGGCACTCGGCGTACCGACCACGCCGAACGCTTCCGCAACCTCGCGCTCCCGCTGCAGGAGCACGTGGGTCAGACCATGTTCGTCGACCTTCGGTCGATTCGACTCTGGGGTGCCGCGGCTCACCAGCACCACGCTGACGTCGCGCTGCTCGCGCTGCCACTTACCCACATCGGGCAGGACGGCCGCACACGGGCTGCAGTCCGGATCGCCGAACACGAGGACGGCGGGTTTCCCTCGCCGGAGCACGGCGTCGAGGGTGAGTGTTTCGCCGTGCACGCTGGGCAGACTGAAGCCCGGCGCCTGACTGCCGACTGGCCGGCCGGCGTTCGGCGGCACCATCAGCGGAGGCGGTGGGGCAACCTCGGCAGTGGCAGTGGCCGGGACCGTCTGGGTGGCGGTACCGCCGACGGCTGACAGACGATCGAGCAGGCGACGACCCTGCCGAAGCATTGCGAGGAGCAGCGCCGCCTGGACGACGAGGAGGCCGAGAGCCAAGGCGCCGCCAAGCACGGCCATCCGCTGGATCGTGCTGAGGGGGACGAGCCAGTCGACGATGCTCGGACCGGGGTTGGTCCATCCAGCAACTGCAATGAACGCCGCGAGCGCGGCAAGCCCGCCATTGCGCATCATCAGCGGCCACCCAATCGGCCTGGAAGAGAGCTGCCCGAAGCAGTGACAGTCGGGCCGCCGTCCGCGGGCCAGATTCACGCCGATGCCGGCGACGAACGTCAGCAGCAGCAGCAAGACGCCGATCGCCGCATACGCGGCGGAAGGGACCGGCAAGAGGAACACGGCGAGTGCCAGCTCGAGCAAGGGCAGGAGGACCGCGAACACTGCTGCGGAAGCCGCCGAGAGGCCGAAGTCGGCGAGCGAGCGACGCGAGCCGTGCGGGTCGGCAAGCTTGGCGCCCCCGGCCAGCAGGAACACACCGGCGAGGATCAGGCGCGCGACGACAAGTGAGGCCTGTATGAGCATTCGGCGGTTCCGGACCGGAGCACCCGGCAGGGCTCCCGTTCAGCTGGAGCCGTCTGAAGGATAAAGGGTTGACAAATGCTGGGCTCAGATTTTACCATGCCGGTGCAAATTGCCGGGTTTCAGAGAACTTCCTTAGGCTCTTTTCAACGTGAGAACGGTGAGGACCGGGAAGGGGACGTCGCAGCGATGACGAACAATACCTATGAGACACAGGCCGAGCTCAGCCGACGCCGCGTGATCAAGAACGCGCTGAGGGCCGCAGGAGCGGCGTACGTGGCGCCGATGGTGCTCGCCTCTGTCGCGCCGGCTTCCGCGCAGACTTCACATCCGGAGTGCGTGGGGTCGAGCTGCGCCAACTTCATCCAGTGCAGCAGTTCGAATTCCGACTGTGTCTGCGCGACGACGTCCGCCGGCGGCGGGTTCTGCGTTCCCGGCAGCACGTCGTGCGGCGTCACAGGACCCTGTGGTCCGGCTCCCGGCTACACGTGCCCTGCGGGCAACATCTGTCTCGTCAATACCTGTTGCGGGTCGCCCGTGTGCGCTCCCGTGGCCCTCGGCGCGAACTGTCCCGTTTCCTCGGCTGGCGGTGGCGTTCCCGGACCGTTCCCGCCTGGATCGTTCGGCGGCCGCAACTAGCACCGGCCCTGCTCGGAGGAAGGTCGTTCAAGGGAGGAAGCGCTTCGGCGCTTCCTCCCTTGTCGTTTGTCCGCGTGCCCACTCCCGGTCCGAGGTTCGAACCCGAAAACGCGCTGCTGTTCGCCGCGGCCTGCCTGAGCCCCGAGCGAGGCCGGGTCGCGGCAACCGCCTCACTCGATTGGGACTACGTGACGCGCGCCGCCGACCGGCAGGGCGTCACTCCGCTGCTGCACGACAGGCTCGCTCGTCAACCCGCCGTGGTGGTCCCGGAGCCGTGGAAACGGCGTCTCTATGACGGTTACTGGGCCAACCACTTTCGGAATCGCCAGCTTCTGGCCGAGCTCGAGCGGCTGACGCGGGCGGCTGCCGCCGCCGGCATCGACGTCATTCCCCTCAAGGGCGCGGTGCTCGCCACCGACTATTACCCCAGCGCCGGCCTGCGGCCGATGAGCGATCTCGATCTCCTGGTTCGTCCTGACGACCTGGACAGGATAGCCACCACGCTGCAGGCGATCGGCTACCAGGCCGTGACGGCGCCACCCTCGTACGCAGGTGAAGGGTCGCTCGATCTCGAGTCGCGGGAGAACGTCTGGACCGCCAGGCGAAACGAGATGGAGGTCTTCGTCGAGTTTCGCGCCGAGCCTCTGCAGTCGACGATCGGCCGCCTGGCGGATCTCGACAGCACGTGGGCGGCGGCGCTCCGGCAGCATGCGATCGACGTCTGGGCGCGCGCGACGCGCACCGGCGCCGCACACCTCCGTCTGTCGCGCGAAGACCTGCTGCTGCAGGTGGCCGGTCACCTTGCCGCGCAGCACGGAGACTTCCGCCTGATCTGGCTGCACGACATCGTGCGCATCACCGCCGCCGCGGCCGACGTGGATTGGACGTATGTAGAGGCCGCCGCCAGGCGCCTCCGGGTAGCCGGTCCCGTCTGGGCCGCACTGCACGCGGCCGCGACCTGGCTGAACGCGCCCGTCCCCCGGACCACGCTGGAACACCTGCGCGAAGGAGTCCCGGGTTCCGACCGGCTGCTGCAGCGGTGGGAGCAGCGGCGGCTGGCGGACCACGTTGCGCAGTTGGCGCACGCGGATCTCAGCACCGTCGGCTTTGCGGTCTGGCCGCTCGGCGCCGCGGTCGGACGCATGGGCGGCTGGACGCCGCGGCTGCGGACGGTCGCCTGGGCGCTGTTCCCGAGCCGCGAGTACCTGACGCGCCACGGACGGGTGGGGCCGGGGACGATCGGGTACGCCGGGGCATGGGCGCGGCGGTTTCGAGCGACGCTCTCGCGGATCGGCCGGCGGCGCGGGTGACCGGAGCGTTGGGTGGGGCGGGGGTCACGTGGACGGCCAGTCGAGGCGCGTGACGTCGTTGATGACGCGCCACAGCTCGGGGAAGAGCGGCTCGCGGGACGTGTGCTCCAGCCGCGACGCCGGAACGTTGCGGAGCGATCGCACCTCCGATCCGATCACGCGCTTGACGACGTGATAATGCGCTTCGCGAAAGCGCTGAAACCACGCGTCGACGTCCATCATCCCCTGCACCAGCCCGTAGAGCGCTTCGTGGGCCTGCCGGTCCGTGTGCAGATCGATCAGGGTCAGGCCCGCGCCCGTCAGGCGCGCCGAGAACGCCGCGAGGACGTCCGGCGCCCGCCGCAGAATCTCGTTGAATCCCGGCGACTCCTGGCCGCTCCCGTGCCCGAGCGTCATGCGGATCGGGTGGTAATCGGAGGGCGCGAGGGTCTCCATGACCGCCATCTGATCGACCAGGACGCGCTCGATTTCACGGACGCGCTGGAGCCGCAGCGTGGCTTCGGCGACGTGATCCGCGGCGAGCTCCTCGACCACCACCCGCAGCTCGTACGCGATGACCTTCATCCAGAGCTCCATCACCTGGTGGGTGACCTGGAAGAAGAGCTCGTGGGAGTTGACGAGGGCCTCGAGCGGCCGCTGGCAGGCGAGAAGCGCGTCGGTGTTGACGAACTTCTCGTAATCGGTCAGCGCCATGATTCCGCCACCCGTGCTCCCGACGCTGTCCGGCCATCGGAGGGACCGAGGTCGGCCATTAGGCCTCGGACAGATCCAGCGCCGGCACGCGGCCGGTCAGGACGAGCAGCCACTTGCGTACGGCGGACGCGAGAATGATCACGACGCACGCCATCATGATCACGGTGCAGACGCTGTCGACGTAGCCCTGAACGTGCAGCGCCTCGTTGGCGCCGACGGCCTTGGGCCAGAAGTTGTCGCGCACGCTCATGTAGCCCGCGGTGAGCGTCGTGACCGCGACGAAGCACATCGGGAGAAACGTCACCCAGGCGTAGCGCGCGCGGCCGACGTTGATGAGGATCGTGGTGCCGACGGCCAGCGCGACCCCCGCGAGCAGCTGGTTGGCGATGCCGAACATCGGCCAGATGGTGTCGATGGTGCCGGTCCAGATGAAGTACGCCCACGCCAGCACGATGAGCGTGGTCGACACGATGGACGCCGGCACCCACTCGGGCCGGGCGAACCTCTTCCAGGCGCGTCCGACGAACTCCTGCAGCACGAAACGGGCGACACGCGTGCCGGCGTCGATCGTGGTGAGGATGAACAGCGCTTCGAACATGATGGCGAAGTGATACCAGTACGCCATCAGGCCGCGCATGCCGGGGATGCTGCCGAAAATATCCGCCATGCCGATCGCCAGCGAGACGGCGCCGCCCGGGCGTCCGACGACGATCTCGCCGACCTGCGCCTGCAGATCCCCGAGGTGGACGGTCGAGAGCCCGAGGGTGCTGAACACGGCGGGCGTCGTGTTGATGGCGAAGTAGTCGCCGGGATGGAGCGCCGTGGCGGCGGTCATCGCCATGACGGCCACCAGCCCCTCGAAGAGCATCGCGCCGTACCCGATCGGCCGGATGTCGGTTTCCTTGTCGACCATCTTCGGCGTCGTGCCCGATGCGACGAGCGAATGGAACCCGGAGATGGCACCGCACGCGATGGTGATGAAGACGAACGGGAACAGCGGCCCGGGAATGATGGGCCCGCCGCCGGCGGCGAACTGCGACACCGCTGGCGCCTGCAGCGTGGGATGCACGATCAGCACGCCGAGCACCAGGAACAGGATGGTGCCGATCTTCATGAAGGTGCTCAGGTAATCCCTCGGCGTCAGGAGCATCCACACCGGCAGCACCGACGCCGCGAAGCCGTACACGCCCAGCACGACCGTCAACTGGTGCCGCGAGAGCAGGAACCAGCCGGCGAGCGCGGAGTTGGCCACCGGACGTCCGACGACGACCGCCAGGACCATCAGCGTCACGCCGATGATCGTGGCCTCCCGGATCCGGCCCTTCCGCCACCTGAACATGTGGAATCCCATCAGGATCGCCAGCGGAATGCTCGCGCCGATCGTGAAGGCCCCCCACGCGCTCTCGGCGAGCGCGTTGACGACGGCGAGACCGAGCCCCGCCAGCGCGATGACGACGATGAAGAGCACCGCGATCGCGCCGGTCGTGCCGGCAACCGGATCGATCTCGGTGCGCGCGATGTCGGCGAGCGATCGGCCGCCGCGCCGCGTCGATGCCCACAGGGAAATGAAATCGTGAACCGCGCCGGCGAGGCAGCAGCCGGCGACGATCCAGAGGAATCCGGGCGCGTAGCCGAACTGCGCCGCCAGGACGGGGCCGATGAGCGGCCCGGCGCCGGTGATCGCGGCGAAATGGTGGCCGAAGAGCACCCAGCGGCGCGTCGGATAGTAGTTGTGCCCGTCGAACTTCCGGTGCGCCGGCGTCATCCGGGCATCGTCGAGCGCCATCACGCGCGCGGCGATGAACGCGCTGTAATACCGGTACGCGATGGCGAAGATGCAGAGCGCCGGCAGCACGATATAGAGGGCGTTCATAACGGGCAGTATACTCGCAAGATGTCCCCGTTCCGGCGGCTGCTGGCGTACGGCGACCGGTATCGGCGCGCGTTCGTGGTGGGGCTCGCGTGCGTGGTCATGACCACCGCGGTCCCGCTGACGGCGCCGATGGTGCTGCGCTACGCCATCGACGATCTGACGCGGGGCGTCACTCGCGGGAAGCTCCTCGCGTATGGCGGCGTCCTGCTCATAATCGGCGTGATCGGGGGCGTCTTCCGGTTCCTCCAGCGGCGCGTGCTCATCGGCGCCTCCCGCCACATCGAGTACGACATGCGCAACGACTTCTTCGCGCACCTCGAGCGGCTGCCCGCCGTCTACTTCCAGACGCACCGGATCGGCGACCTGATGTCGCGCGCCACGAACGACCTGAATGCCGTGCGCATGATGATCGGCCCCTCCGTCATGTACTCGGCCAACACGCTGCTCGTCTTCGTCGTCGCGATCGCGGTGATGGTGTCGATTGATGCGCGGCTCACCCTCGTCGCCCTGATCCCGCTGCCGCTCGTCTCGATCTCGGTGAAATGGTTCGGCAGCGCGATCCACGAGCGATTCGAGCGCATCCAGGCGCAGCTGTCCGACATCAGCGCCGTCGTGCAGGAGTCGCTCTCGGGCGTCCGGGTCGTGCGCGCCTACCGGCAGGAGGCAGACGAGCTCGGCCGCTTTCACGCCGCCAACGACGAATACCTGCGGCGCAACCGCCGGCTCATCACCATCCAGGGCTTCTTCTTTCCGAGCATGTCGTTCTTTCTCGGGCTCGGCGCGCTCTTGTCGGTCTGGTTCGGCAGCCGTGACGTCATCACCAGGCGGATCACGCTCGGCCAGTTCGTCGCGTTCAACTACTACCTGACGATGCTCAGCTGGCCGGTGATTGCGTTCGGCTGGGTCACCAACATGATCCAGCGCGGCATGGCGTCGTGGAAGCGGATGCTGGAGGTGCTGGAGACGCAGCCGTCGATCCGCGACGAGGCCGCCCGCCTGCTGCCGCCGGCCGCGATCGGCGCGATCGCGGCGGGGTCGGCCGTGAGCCGGGTCCCCGGCGAGCGGGCCGCCGGCCGCCGCGCCATTCGCGGCGCGATCGAGTTCCGCAACCTGACCTTCGCGTACGGCAGCGGGCCGCCGGTTCTCGACGGCGTCTCGGCGCGTATCGCCGCGGGCGAGACGGTGGCGGTTGTCGGGCCGACCGGCTCGGGCAAATCGACGCTCGCGGGGCTCCTCGCGCGGCTGCACGATCCGCCGCCGGGGACCGTCTTGGTGGACGGCGTGGACGTACGCGACCTGCCGCTGTCCACGCTGCGGGGCGCGATCGGCGTCGTGCCGCAGGAGCCCTTCCTGTTCTCGGACACGCTGGCGGACAACGTCGCGTTCGGCCTCGACGTCGAGCCGCTCGACCGGGCCGCGCGGCTGCGGCGCATCGAGTGGGCGGCGTCGGTGGCCAGGCTCGACAAGGACGTCGCCGAGTTTCCCAACGGCTACAACACGCTGGTCGGCGAGCGAGGCATCACGCTCTCGGGTGGGCAGAAGCAGCGCACGGCGATTGCGCGGGCGATCGCCATCGATCCGGCGATCCTGGTTCTGGACGACGCGATGTCGGCGGTGGACACCTATACGGAAGAGGAAATCCTGTCTCGTCTGCGGGAGGTCATGCGCGAGCGCACGTCGCTCATCGTGTCGCACCGCATCTCGACGGTGAAGGACGCGCACCGTATCCTGGTTCTCGATCGCGGGCGGATCGTCGAGCAGGGGTCGCACGGCGAGCTCGTCGAACGCGACGGCCTCTACGCGGCGCTGCACCGGAAACAGCTCCTGGAGGAGGAGCTGGCGGCCTCATGAGGGGCGAACCGGCCGCCACGCCCGCGCCTGCCGCCAGGGAAGGGATCCGCCGCCGGTGACCGTCCACGAAGACGAGGTGCTCGGGAAGGCGTACGACGCCCGGCTGATGCGGCGGCTGCTGACCTATCTGCGGCCGTACTGGCGAAGCGTCGCCGTGGCGTTCGTCGCCATCGTCCTGAACGCGCTCGCCAGCCTGGCCCAGCCCTATCTCGTCAAGATCGCGATCGATCGCCACATCGCCACCGGGCAGCTCGCCGGGCTGGACCGGCTCGCGGCCGTCTACCTGCTGGTGCTGGTGGTCGGGTTCGGATCCGAGTACCTGCAGACGTGGACGCTGCAGCTGACCGGGCAGCGGATCATGTTCGACCTCCGAATGTCGATCTACGGTCATCTGCAGCGGCTCGATCTGGCCTACTACGATCGGAATCCCGTCGGCCGCCTGATGACGCGCGTGACGTCGGACGTCGACGTGCTGAACGACCTGTTTACCTCCGGCGTGGTGACCGTCTTCGGCGACGTGTTCACGCTGGGCGGCATCATGGGCATGATGCTGTGGATGAACTGGCGGCTGGCGCTCGTCGCGTTTTCCGTCCTGCCGCTGATCGTACTCGTCACGCAGTGGTTCCGGCGCAACGTGCGCGACAGCTACCGGACCGTGCGCGGGCTGATCGCGCGCATCAACGCGTTCCTCCAGGAGAACCTGACCGGCATGTCCACCGTGCAGCTGTTCCGCCGCGAGGGGGTGAATTTCGCGCGGTTCGACGAGATCGACCGGCGGCACCGCGACGCGAACATCGAGTCGATCTTCTTCTACGCCGTGTTCTATCCGGCGATCGAGGTGGTGAGCGCGCTTGCGTCGGCCCTCATCATCTGGTACGGGGGCGTCCGCGTGCTGGCCGGGGGGCTCACGCTGGGTGCGCTCGTGGCGTTTCTGCAGTACTCGATGCGCTTCTTCCGGCCGATCAGCGACATGTCGGAGAAGTTCAACATCCTGCAGTCGGCGATGGCCTCCTCCGAGCGGATCTTCGGCGTGCTCGACCACCCGGTCGTGATCGGTCCGCCTGCGCACCCGGTGCGCCGTCCCGCACCCGCTGCGGGTCACATCGTCTTCGATCGCGTCTGGTTCACCTACACCGGAGCCAGCGTGCCGCCCGCGGCGGAGGCCGGGTCCGGCCGTCGCGCCGACCGTCAGGTTTCGGAGCCCGCGGACATCGACTACGTCCTGCGGGACGTCTCCTTCGAGGTCCGGCCGGGGCAGCGCCTCGGGATCGTCGGCGCGACCGGGTCCGGGAAGACGACGCTGATCAGCCTGCTGATGCGGTTCTACGACGTCACGCGGGGTCGCATCACCATCGACGGGGTCGACATCCGGGATCTCGATCTCGCCGACGTGCGCGGTCTGTTCAGTCTGGTCCTGCAGGACGTGCACCTGTTCTCGGGCACGATTGCCGACAACATCCGTCTCGGCAACGACGCCATCGACGAGCGGAGGGTGCGGGAGGCAGCGCACGCCGTCCACGCCGACAAGTTCATCGAGCGGCTGCCGGACGGCTACGCCAGCGCCGTCGCCGAGCGCGGCTCGACGTTGTCGGTGGGGCAGAAGCAGCTCCTTTCGTTCGCGCGCGCGCTGGCGTTCGACCCGGCGGTGCTCGTGCTCGACGAAGCCACGTCGAGCGTGGACACCGAGACGGAACTGCTCATCCGCGACGCGCTCCGGGCCCTGATGGCCGGCCGGACGACGATCGCGATCGCGCACCGCCTGTCGACGATCCAGGACATGGACCAGATTCTGGTGCTGCACAAGGGCCGCCTCCGCGAGGCGGGCACGCACCAGGAGCTGCTCGCCATGCACGGGATCTACTTCCGACTCTTCGAGCTGCAGTACAAGAGCGCGCCGGAAGACCGCCTCGAGGTCAAGGGCTAGAAGCGCGGCGTGATCGCGCGCGGATTCCATCCGAGACGCAGCACCACCACGTGCACCGGCTGGCGGCCGAAGCGCAGCGCTTCGTTGCAGCTCCACATGTAGAGGTCGACCTCGCGGCCGTGGACGCTCGGGCCGGTGTCCATGACCGTGTAGATGCCGTCGTACCGGCTGTCGTCTCCATCGAGCGCCACCACCGAGCCGACCGGCAGGAGACCGGGATCGGCGGCAGCCACTCCCGTTCGAGCGGCGACGCCGGAGGTCGTCGTTTCGCCCCGGCAGTAGGCGGTCGCGCTGAACAGCAGGCGCGCTCCGGGCGACGGGGCCGCGGTCGTCTCGCGCAGGCGTTCCCGCCAGGCGGCGGACTGCGAGTCGAGGATGGAGACCTCGTACAGCAGCGCAAAGCCCACGGCGGCCACCAGGGTCGCCAGCGCCCTGCGCCAGAACGATCGCGATATGGCCATCGGGTCAGATTCTAGTCAGAATGGAGGATCGAAGCCTCCGCTTCCGGTCACTCCTTGTGGTGGTGCACGATGATGTCGTGAATCCGGCGCCGGCTCGTGACGAAGGCCAGCGCGACATGGTACGCGGCGGCCGCGAGCACGGCGCCGCAGAAGAGCGAGCCGACCGTATAGGGCCAGACGAACGGCCTCATCATCACTGTGAGGCGATGCCAGAATTCCTCGTGGAGGAGCGACAGCTCGAACAGCCGCCCGAGCTGTCGGCGGAACCCCGGCGGAAGGCGTCTGCCGGTCAGCTCGGCGCCGACCATCGTCGCAATCGCGTAGTAGGGGGCGAGAAACCACGGCAGGTTCGCGTACACGCCGATCAGGACGGCGACACGGTTCATGTTGAGCAGAAAGGCGACGACGAGGGCCAGCAGCGTGTGAAGGCCGAGAAACGGGGAGAAGCCGAAGAACACGCCGAGCGCGAACGCAGCGGCGGTCCGCTCCGGTGTGTCCGCGATGTGCAGCAGGACGCCGAGCCAGCGCCTGACGAGCGCGCGCGTCAGATGGATCATCGAAAGTGGGCGAATCCCCGCGGCAACCGATGATCGGCGCCGTGCCGCCGGATGAGGACGTCGCGATCCGCCGTGCAGGCGCCGATCTTCGTGATCGGCGTGTCGCCGTGCCGCTCGGCGGCCGCGAGCCTGCGCCGCAGACGCGGCCGGACCGCGAGGAGCAGCTCGTAGTCGTCGCCGCCGGCCACCGACTCGTCCACCGCGTCCCGGCGCTGCGACTCGAACCACTCCCGCGCCCCTGGATCGATGGGCAGCCAATCCGCCTCGATCACGACGCCGACACCGCTGGCCTCGGCCAGCTGGTGAGCCGCCTGGGCGAGGCCGTCGCTCAAATCGAGACAGGCGGTCGCCGCCCGATTGCGCCCCACCAGCCATCCGAGGCGCACGCGAGGCTCGGGAAACAGAAAGCGTCGAACCAGTGCGTCCTCGGCCGCCGACGCCTCGTGATCGGTCTTGAGCTTCTGCAAGCCAGCGCTCGCGGAACCGACCGACCCTGTGACGTACAGCTCGTCGCCCGGGCGGGCGCCGGCGCGCGTCAGGACCTGACGACGCTTGGCCGTTCCGACGACCGTCACGTCGATCACGAGAGGGCCGTCGGTGCGGGTGAGATTGCCGCCGACGACGGTCAGGCGGTACCGCGCCGCGAGCTCGGTCAGTCCGGCGACGATCTCGTCGAAGTCGGACACCGGCAGTGCCGGGGGCAGCGCGACCGACAGCAGGGCCAGCCGCGGCTCGGCGCCCATCGCGGCCAGATCGCTCAGGTTGACGGCCAGGGCCCGGTGGCCGATCGCCGCAGGAGGCGTGAACCGCCGATCGATGTGCACGCCGTCGACCAGCGCGTCGACGCTCAGGACCTCCAGGCGGTTCCGCGCCGGCTCCACGACCGCGGCATCGTCTCCGATGCCGACGATCACCCAGTCGGGCGGGCGCGGCAGCCGCAAACGGATGCGATCGATCAGCTCGCGCTCGGTGAGCGTGGCCACCGTGACCGGCGGCATCACGCCGCCGGCTGGGTCATTTGGCATAGTCCACGGCCCGCGTCTCGCGGATGACCGTGACCTTGATCTGACCCGGATATTCGAGCTCGCTCTCGATCCGGCGCGCGATGTCCTTCGAGAGCCACACCGCTTCTTCGTCCGAGACGTTCGCGCTCTCCACCATGATGCGAATCTCGCGGCCGGCCTGCAGTGCGAACGACTTCGACACGCCCTTGAAGGAATCGGCGATGCCTTCCAGCTTCTCGAGGCGTTTGACGTAGGACTCGAGGATGTCGCGCCTCGCGCCCGGGCGGGCCGCGGAAATCGCGTCGGCGGCCTGCACGATCATCGCTTCGAGCGACGGCCAGTCGATGTCCATGTGGTGCGCGGCCATCGCCATGACGACCGCTTCGCTCTCGCCGTGCTTCCGCAGGAAGTCGATCCCGATCTGGAGATGGGTCCCTTCCATCTCGCGATCGATGGCTTTGCCGATGTCGTGCAGGAAGGCGGCACGGACGGCGACGTGCGCGTCGAGGCCGACCTCTCTCGCCATGATACCGGCCAGCCGCGCGACTTCGGCGGAGTGATAGAGGACGTTCTGGCCGTAGCTGGTGCGGAACTTCAGCCGGCCCATCAGCCGGAGGATCTCAGGGTGCAGATCGTGGAGGCCGAGCTCGAAGGCGACGCCGGCGCCTTCCTTCCGCATCGCGTCGTCGGTCTCGTCCTTCACCTTCTGCACGACCTCCTCGATCCGCGCGGGATGGATCCGGCCGTCGCTGATCAGGCGCTGAATGGCCTGTCGCGCGACCTCGCGGCGGTACGGATCGAACCCGGACAGGATGATCGCGCCGGGCGTGTCGTCGATGATCAGATCCACGCCGGTGGCCTGCTCGAGGGCGCGGATGTTGCGCCCCTCGCGCCCGATGATGCGCCCCTTGAGATCGTCGCTCGGCAGATCGACCACCGATACCGTGGTCTCGATGGCGTGCTCGGCGGCGCAGCGCTGAATCGCCTCGGTGATGTAGTGCCGGGCGCGATCGGCGGCCTGCTCGCGGGCTTCGGCGTCGAGCCGCTTGACCAGGTTCGCGGCGTCGTGCCGCGCGTCGCTTTCGATCTGCTTGAGCAGCAGCTCCTTGGCCTCGTCGGCCGTGAGGCCAGCGACGCGTTCGAGCTCCTGCTGCTGGTGGGCGACGAGCCGCTCGTACTTCGACGCGGCGGCCGCGGACTGCTTCTCGCGCGCGAGAACGGTGCCCTCGCGCAGCCCGAGATCGGTTTCGAGCCGTTCGACCGCGCTCAGCCGCGCGGCGACCGCCGCCTCGCGGCGCCCGATCGTCTGTTCCAGCGTCGCGAGGGCGTGCCGAGCCTGCGCCGCCTGGCGCTCCGAGTCTACGAGGAGCTCGTGCGCCTTTTCCTTGGCGTCGAGGAGCGCTTCCTTCTTGCGGGTTTCCGCATCGCGCTCGGCGTCCCGGATGGTGCGGAGCGCCTGCTCCTCGGCACGACCGACCGTCTCGGCGGCGATGCGCTTGCGGTTGATGAACCAGACGGCCAAGACCAGGCCGGCCGTCGTCAGCGTGACCGCGAGGTTCAGGAGCAGACCGTATATCGGTAACACGCGTGACGTCCTTTCCCGGACCCAGCCGTCGGTGGCTGGGTCGTTCGCCGCGCGCGGGATGCAAAGGGCCCCGCTTTGCCGTGTGGGGAGGTCGATGAACCTGCGTAAGCAGGTGGAACCGCTCAGAAAAGCCGCGCTTCAGGCTTCCTCTCACAGAGGCATGCACACCACGCGGCGTCGCGACTCACTTAGATGAAACGTTGGCTCAAACGAGCCTACCGCCATCACGAGCAAAGCAGGAACTGAAACTCTGGCTGGATCTTAGCGTTGTCGACCGCCCCGGCGCAAGGTGCCGGCGTCCGGGCGCGCGGGGGTCACGCCATCAGAACCCGATCCAGCAGCGCTTCCAGTTCCTGGGCCCGCGCCGCCAGCTCCCCGTTGCGCGCGAGGTGCGTGTCGCGGCAGCGGAACAGCTCGTCGGCGATGTTCAGCGCGGCCACGACCGTCAGCCGCACGACGTCGCCGGTCGTCGCCGTCTCACCGGCGGCGCGCATCTTCTCCTCGACGTACATGGCGAGACGGACCACGTACTCGGGCTCGAGCACCGTACGGATCGGATAGCGCTGTCCCGCGATCTCGACCGGGACGACGCGACTGTCAGCCATCGGTCGACCGCCTACAGGCTCAGGGCCTCCAGCTGGTCCAGCATGTCGGTCACGCGGGCCCGGATCGCGTCGCGCTCGTCGCGCAGCGCCGTCAGCTCCGCCGCGGTCTGATCGGCGCCCGCGAGGCGCGCATGCATCGCCTCGAGCTCGTGCGACAGACGGAGGTTCTCCTCCGCGACCCGCGTCTGATCGGCCTTCAGGCGATCGACCATCGCGACCAGCAGCCTGACCTTCTCTTCGAGCCGATCGATCGGCTCGAGCTCCACCTCACGGCTCACAACCTTCGCCATACGTTGATCCTTATCGTTGAACCGCTCCGTGCTCGCGCCCGAGAGCGGCCAGAATCGCGTCGACGCTCGCCTGGACCTCTGCGTCGGTCAGCGTCCGGTCGGGCGCCTGAAATGTCATTCGCACCGACAGGCTCACCGATCGGTCCGGAACGCCCTGGCCCCGATACCGATCGAAGTACGCGACGGCGGTGAGCGGCGCCGGTGCGCCGGCACCGGCGGACTGAATGGTGCCACGAATGGTTTCGGCAGGCAAGGTATCCGGCACCACGATCGACACATCGCGCACCGCGAACGGATGCCGCGGCAGCGGAAGTGCCGCCTCGTCGGACGTCGCGCGGAGGGCGCTCGCACGATCGAGATTCACCTCGGCGACGAAGAGACGATCCTGCCGCGGGAGGCCGCGCGCATCGGCGAGCGACGGCAGCAACTGGCCCGCGTAGCCGATCGGTCCGCCGTCGCCCGCCAGGATCGACGCGGTCTGTCCTGGCACGAGAAAGGGCATGCGCGCCGGCGCGAAGCGAATCGACACCGCCAGCGCGCGGCACACCTGTTCGGCCGCGCCCTTGACATCGAAGAAGTCGACCTCGCGCGGCGGCGCCGACCAGTGGAGGCCGGATGCCGCGCCCGTCCACGCCAGGCCGAGGGCCCGCATCTCGCCGGCCGGCGAAAAGGTCGTGCCGATCTCGAACAGCCCGACATCGTCGCGCCCGTGGCGACGGTTGTGCGCCACGGCGTCGATCAGACCGGACACCAGCGACGGACGCAGCACGTCGAACTTCGCCGACAGCGGATTGGCAACCGGTATGGGCGGCTCATCGCCGGCGAACGGCGCCGCCGCACGGCTTTCGACGATGCCGAACGTGACCGCTTCGGACAGACCAGCCGCCGTGAGAACGCGGCGCACCAGCATGTCGCGCGGAATCCGCGGATCGGGCGGCGCGGCCGGCGCCGTGACGGCGGGAAACGTGGACGGCAGCCGGTCGAACCCGAAATGCCGTCCGACTTCTTCGATGAGATCGACCTCCCGCAGCAGGTCGACCCGGAAGGTCGGCGCGGCGACGTCCCATCCGTCGGGCGCGGCCGCCACCGACAAGCCGAGCCGGCGGAGGATGCGATCGACGTCGGCATCCGGCACGTCGGCTCCGAGCACCGCCGCCAGTCGCGCGCGCCGCAGGTGAATGCGCACAGGCTCGCGCGGCGCGGGATACACGTCCAGAAGCGGCGCCACGACCCGTCCGGCGCCCACCTGCTCCATCAGCTGTCCGATCCGTGCGAGCGCGGCGATCGGGGCGTTCACGTCGGCCCCCCGCTCGAAGCGGGCCGAGGCTTCGGTCTTCAGCCCGATCCGTTTGCTCGTGCGACGCACCGACGCCGGCTGGAAGTACGCGCTCTCGAAGACGACGGTCCTCGTCGCCGGAGACACCTCGGCGGCGGCGCCGCCCATCACGCCGGCCAATGCCTGCGCGCGGTCTCGGTCCGCGATGACCAGCATGTCCGGCTCGAGGCTCCGCGCCATCCCGTCCAGCGTGGTCAGAGGTTCGCCCGGGCGCGCCCGGCGGACGCGAATCGCCGGCCCCGCCAGCCTGTCCAGGTCGAACGCGTGCGTCGGATGGCCCAGCTCGATGAGCACGTAATTGGTGATGTCGACGATGGCGCCGATCGACCGGATGCCTGCCGCCAGCAGGCGGTCCGACATCCAGGGGGGCGCGACCGCTCCGGGGACAATCTCGGCCACCGCTGCGGCATATCGCGGGCAGAGCTCCACGTCGTCGATCGTCACCGTCAGGGCGGCATCCGGACGACGGGCGTCCTGCCGAAGCCGGAGAGTGCTGGAATGGCCCTCACCGTCCATCCGGTGGCGCGGAGCGTCCGGCCCGGGCCGGCCGCCGTCGGCCGCCGTCACCGGGACCTCTTTCAACGGCAGGTCGTACATGGTCGCGACCTCGCGCGCGAGGCCGACGACGCTGAGGCAATCAGGACGATTGGCGGTGATCTCGAGGTCGACGACTGCGTCGCCGTTGCCGAGCGGCTCGACCCCGGCCAGCTCGAACCCTCGGAGCCCGAGCCCCTGGCCGATCGCCTCTGGCGAGGCGGTGACATCGACGAACTCCCGTAACCACGAGACGAGCAGGCGCATGCGTGTCAGCCGGACTCATCGCGAAAAGGCACGACGTCAGTACCAAAACTGCTCCAGGAATCGCAAATCGTTCTCGTAAAAGAGCCGGATGTCCTCGACCTGATACCGCAGGATCGCGATCCGCTCGATACCGATGCCCCAGGCGAACCCGGTGTAGCACTCCGCGTCGTACCCGACGGCCTCGAACACCGCCGGATGCACCATGCCGCAGCCGCCGAGCTCGATCCAGCCGGTCTTCTTGCACATCGCGCAGCCGGCGCCGTCGCACCGCCAGCAGCTCAGATCGATTTCCGCGCTCGGTTCGGTGTACGGGAAGAAGCTGGGGCGGAAGCGCACGCCGACCTCCGGGGAGAACATCTGCCGCGCGAAGGCCAGGAGCGTTCCCTTCAGGTCGGCGAGCGACAGCCCTTCGCCGACGGCCAGCCCCTCCACCTGCCCGAACGCCGGGGAGTGGGTCAGGTCGAGATCGTCGCGCCGGTACACGCGGCCCGGCACGACGATGCGGACCGGCGGCGGGTGCGCCTGCATGTACCGGATCTGCATCGCCGATGTGTGGGTGCGCAGCAGCGTTCGTGCGCGGTCGTCGCCGAAGCCCGGCAGCGCCCGCCCGAGATAGAGCGTGTCCTGCATGTCGCGCGCCGGATGCTCGACCGGCATGTTGAGCGCATCGAAGCAGTGCCACTCGTCTTCGACTTCGGGCCCTTCGACGGAGGCGAATCCCATCCGCGCGAAGATCTCCTCGAGGCAGTCGCGGACGAGGGTCAACGGGTGGCGGTGGCCCAGGCGGGGCATGCGGCCGGGCAGGGTAACGTCGACGCCGCCGGCGGGCATCTCGTCCTTCACGCCGGCCTCGTAGGCGGCCCAGCGCGCTTCGACGGCCTGCTTGAGCGCATTGGCCCAGCGGCCGATGTCCTTCCGGCGATCCGGCGGAGCGGCGGCAATCGCCTGCATCCACGACGCGATGATGCTGTTCCGGCGACCGAGGTAGCGGTCCCGCACCGACTGCGCCTCGCGCGGCGACCGGGCCCGCGCGAGCTCGGCCTCGAATGCCGCGACGTGCGTGTCGACCGCCGCCTGATCGGGGATGGTCATCAGCCCCTTGGTGTCACGGTGCCGTTTTGCGGATGGAGGGCGGGAGATCAGGCGCGAACGGTCTTGGCGTGGGCCGTGGCCGCGCTCTTCGCCTGCTGGGCGAGCGTGGCGAAGGCGGCCGGACTCGAGATTGCCAGCTCCGACAGGCTCTTGCGATCGAGCGCGACGCCGGCGATCTTGAGCCCGCTGATCAACTGGCCGTAGGTGAGCCCGTGCTCACGCGCGGCGGCGTTGAGGCGAACGATCCACAGCCTCCGGAAATCGCGCTTCTTGCGGCGCCGGCCGACGAAGGCGTACTTGAGCGCGGTGTCGACCGATTCCTTGGCCGCACGATACAGCTTGCTCTTGTTCGCGTAGTAGCCCTTCGCCAGGCCCAGCAGCTTCTTCCGTTTCGCCCGACGAACCGTCCCTCTTTTCACACGCGGCATGGCTCGAACCTTCCTCTATTCACTTGTACGGCAGCATCCGCGCGAGCTTGGCGGTGTCGCTCTCGTGGACGACCGTGGTCCCGCGCAGCCGGCGCTTCCGCTTGGTCGTCTTGCTGCCCAGGATGTGCTGCTTGAACGCCTTGCCGCGGAGAAATTTCCCGCCCTTGGTCCGCTTGAAGCGCTTCGCGGCGCCCCGATGCGTCTTGATTTTCGGCATGTCACCCTTCCCGCGTCGTCTATGGTCGCGCTGCGGCCGCCGGCGCCTTGCCACGGCCTCCCCCCCCGGCCGGTCGTCGGCTGAGGATGGTGTGCATCTGATTGCCCTCGAGCCGCGGCATCGTTTCCGCGACGGCGACCTCGGCGAGCTCCTCGACCAGCCGCTCCAGGATGCGCCGTCCGATCTCGGGATGCGCCATCTCGCGGCCACGGAAGAAGATCGTCGCCTTCACCTTGTCGCCTTCCTCGAGAAAGCGCTCGATGTGCTTCTTCTTGAACTGGTAGTCGTGCTCGTCGACCTTGGGCCGGAACTTGATCTCCTTGACTTCGATCACCTTCTGGTGGCGCTTGGCCTCGCGCGCGCGTTTCTGCTCCTGGTACTGGTACTTTCCGAAGTCCATGATGCGGCAGACCGGCGGCACTGCCGTCGGCGAGATCTCGACGAGATCGAGTCCCTTTTGCTTGGCGATCGCGAGCGCCTGCGGCGGCGGCATGATCCCGAGCTGCTGGCCGGCGTCGTCGATCACCCGGATTTCGCGCACGCGGATGCGTTCGTTCACGCGCACGCGGTCGTCACGTCGAGGTCCTCTGTCGAAAGCGATAACAGCCTCCTTACGCCGGGACGGCGCGCGCGCCGTCCGCCTGTTGACCTTTTCGGCCGATTTCGTCGGCGGCGGCGGCCATGAAGGCCTCGACGGGCCGGGCGCCCTGGTCGCCGCCGGTTCGCGTCCGCACCGCTACGGTGCCTGTTTCGGCCTCGCGATCGCCCACGACGAGCATGTAGGGGATCTTCTGGAGCTGGGCCTCCCGGATCTTATATCCAATCTTTTCCTGCCGCTCGTCCAGTGCGGCGCGCAGGCCGGCCGCCTGCAGCCGATCCCGCACGGCGGCGGCATAGGACAGGTGGCGGTCGGAGATCGGCAGCACGACGGCCTGCACCGGCGCGAGCCACAGCGGGAAGGCGCCCGCGTAGTGCTCGATGAGGATGGCGATGAATCGCTCGAAGCTGCCGAAGATCGCCCGGTGGATGACGACGACCCGGTGCTCGGCGTTGTCGGCGCCGACGTACTTCAGGTCGAAGCGCTCGGGCATCTGGTAGTCGAGCTGGATGGTGGCGCACTGCCACTTGCGCCCGATCGCATCGGTGACGTCGAAGTCGATTTTGGGCCCGTAGAAGTTGCCGCCGCCCTGGTCGACCGTGTAGGTCTCGCCCGCCTTCTCGAGCGCGCCGCGGAGCTGCGCCTCAGCCTGATCCCACGTCGCCTGTTCCCCGAGGTATTCGTCCGGCCGCGTCGAGAGCTTCGCCTGGAACGTCAGTCCGAGGTCGTCGTAGACGCGTCGCACCAGCTTCAACAGCCGCTCGACCTCTTCGCCAATCTGCTCCGGCATGACGAAACAGTGCCCGTCGTCCTGCGCGAACTGACGGACCCGCGTCAGCCCCGACAGCACGCCGGCCAGCTCGTTGCGGTGCAGCGGCGTCTGCTCGTGGAAGCGGATCGGGAGCTCGCGATAACTGTGAACCTCGCTCGCGTACAGCAGATAGTGGCCCGGACAGTTCATGGCCTTCATGGCCATCTCCTCGCCTTCCGAGCCGTGCACCTGGAACATGTTCTGGCGGTAGTGCGCCCAGTGGCCGGAGGTCTCCCACAGCGCCTTGTTGAAGACGATCGGCGTCTTCACCTCGACGTACCCGTTCGGCAGCAGCACGTCGCGCATGTAGTTGGCGAGCGTGTTGTAGAGGGTGGTGCCCTTGTCCTGCCAGAACGCGGCGCCCGGCGCCCAGGGATGGAACGTGAACAACCCGAGCTCGCGCCCGAGCCTGCGGTGATCCCGCTTCTTCGCCTCCTCGATCTGGGTCAGGTGCGCCTTGAGATCCTTGTCCGAGCAGAACGCGGTGCCGTAGATCCGCTGCATCGGCTGGTTGCGGGCGTCGCCCTTCCAGTACGCGTTCGAGGTGTTGAGCAGCTTGAACGCCTTGAGCCGGCCGGTCGACGGCACGTGCGGCCCCACGCAGAAGTCGATGAAGGTCCCGGGATCCTTGATCGTGTAGCAGGAGACGAGCCGCTGCCCCTCGGTCTTCTCGTCGATCAGCTGCACTTTGAGCGGCTCGCCGCGGCGGGCGAAGAAGGCCTTCGCCTCGTCGCGCGGCCACAACTGCCGCTCGTACGGCAGATCGGCGGCCGCCAGTTCCTTCATCCTGCGCTCGATCGCCTCGAGGTCCTCGGGCACGAACGGCCGGTCGACGACGAAGTCGTAGAAGAAGCCCTCGTCGGTGGCCGGTCCGATCCCGCACTGGACGCCGGGAAACAGACCGGTGACGGCGGCCGCGAGCAGATGCGCCGTGCTGTGGCGGCAGAGCGGCAGCGCCTCGGGGCTGCGGTCGGTCACGATCCGCAGTTCCGCGTCGTGATCGATCGGACTCGCCAGATCGACGAGCCTGCCGTCGACCACGCCGGCCAGCGCCGCCCTGGCCAGCCCCGGCGAGACCTGTTCCGCGACGTCGCGGACCGTGATGCCCGAGGGCACGCGGCGACTGGAACCGTCCGGAAGCGTGACCGTGATCTGGCTCATCGAAAGAACGGGACGTCAGACGCCCTTCGACTCGTCGGTCGCGCTCCGTTCGACATCCCTCTCGGATCGGCGCCAGGCGAGGCGAATGGTAGGCACGGGTGGACTCGAACCACCGACCTCCTGCGTGTCAAGCAGGCGCTCTAACCTCTGAGCTACGCGCCTACATGTCGAAAAGACGGGCGTTAGACGAACGATCAGTATACCAGACGTTCGGGGATTGGGAGTCTCCGGCACGCGGGCGTTCGGCCGAACAACGGGGGCGATCTGGGATCCGGTCATGGGATCACCAGATCACCCGCTCGGCGCGCGCACGCCTACTTGACGGCCTGCTTGAGCGCCTTGCCGGCGCTGAAGCGCGGCACGCGGCGCTTCGGAATGCTGATGGTGGCGCCGGTTTGGGGATTGCGCGCCTTGCGCGCCTTGCGGTTGGACGTCTTGAACGTGCCGAAGCCGACGAACGACACCGAGTCGCCCTTCTTCAGCGACTTCATGATGCCCTCGATGAGCGAATCGACGGCGCCGGCGGCCGCAGACTTGGTGAGCCCTGTGTCCTTGGCAATCTTGGCGACGATGTCCTGTTTGTTCATTGAACCCCTCCTCGTCCATCCGGCGCGACCGGGAGGATCCCGGACCTTGCGGACGGAACGAATCGCCGGGTCCACGCCGCTCGCCGCATCACGAACGGGCAGACGCTCACCAGAGCGCATTGCATGTCGCGTGCGCAAGACTGTCGTCCGCTCGATGACGGACATGCGATCAACGAGAGTGAAACCGGCGTGCGTTTTCGAGTGAAACGCCCAGCCGTTATACGCGACGCTCGACGGAGTGTCAAGCGCGAAACCGCGCGAAGCCGCGATTTTGCGGGCTTCCCGAGCCTGCAGCCCGCGATGAGAGGACGCGGAAGATCACGATGAGACGCAGAGGATCTACGCGCGCTTCTTCACCTCGGCGATCGCCTTGTCGAGGGCCGGATCGCCGGCGGGCGCCGGCTGACCGAACTCGACGTCGGGCTCGTCGACGACGATCGACGGCTCGAGGCCCTTCTCGTGGAGCGTGACGCCGGCGGGTGAGAGATAGCGCGCCGTCGAGAGCCACAAACCGCTGCCGTCCGGCAGCTTGATCAGCCGCTGCACGGCCGCCCGGCCGATCGTGCGCTCGCCGACGAGATCGGCCCGTTTGTTGCCGGCCAGCGCCGCCGCGAACACCTCGGCCGCCCCCGACGTGCCGGTGTCGATCAGCACGACGGCGGGCTGCCTGATGGCGCCGTCGCCCGCCGCTGCGCTGATCGTCTGGCGCTCGGCGCCTTTGGCTTCGCGCATCGTCAGCGTCCCCGTGTCCACAAACAGCCGCGCGACGGCGATGCCGTCGTCGATCGGGCCGCCGGAGGTCCGCCGCACGTCGATGAGGAGGCGGGTGGCGCCCGCCTTGGTGACCTCGGCCACCGCCTTCCTGACCTGGTCCGCGGTCTTCGATCCGATCGCCGCGATCCGCACGTAGCCGACCGTCGGCGCCGCGACACGACCCGAGACCTCCGACGAGCTGAGGGCCTCGCGCGTCAACTCCACGTCGTGCGGGTCGGCGGCGTTGCCGCGGATGATCGTCAGCTTCACCTTGCTGCCTGGCGCGCCACGCAGCAATCGCGTGCCCTCCCATACCGACATTTCACGCGTGGGCTGGTTGTCGATCATGCGCACGTAGTCGCCGGTGCGCAGCCCGGCCTTCGCGGCCGGCGAGTTGTCGCGCGCCGCCACGATCCGCAGGTAGTACTGCTTGGTGAGGTCGAGGCCGGTCTCGCCCGACGGCAGGGCCGCGCCGCTCTCGGCCTGCTTGACCTGCTGCGGAGACAGATACGCGCTGTCGGGGTCCAGTCCGTCGGCCAGCCCGCGCATCGCCCCGTGCATGACCTTCTCGACGTTCACCTGCTCGACATAACTGCTCGTGATCATCCCGACCACGTCGTCGAACACCTTCAGGTGCTGATAGGTGTCCTCCCGGGCCATGACCCGGCCCAGAAAGCCGCCCACAATCGCGAAGGCGATGACGGGCGCGGAGATCGACATCACGACAAGACGGGTTCTCGATGTCATAGGTTCAAGGCTTCCTGAGCCATTGTAACGGGTCGACGGGGCGACCGTCGACGCGAAGCTCGAAGTACAGTCCAGGTGCCCCGGCGGGGGCGGTTCCCACGCTGCCGATCGCCTGGCCGCGGTCGATCCGGACGCCCCGTGCGACCGAGACCTCCGACAGGTCGCCGTAGAGGCTGAGGGTCTGCGCGCCGTGGTCCACGATCACCAGATTGCCGAACCCGGCGAACGGATCCGCGTAGACGACCATCCCTTCGTGCACGGCGTGCACGGGCGCGCCCTCGGGCGCGGCGATTTCGACCCCGTTCGACTCCGCCGTTCGCCCGTTCGGCGGTCTGCCGAACGGAACGCGTACCGTACCAGCGACCGGCCACTCGAGCGCTCCCCGGAACGGACGGATCGGCAACGCCGGCACGTCGGCCGCCGCTGCGCCATGCTCCAGATCGCTGAGCGTGGCCTGCAGCTTCTGCTGCGCCGACAGCAGCTCGCCGGCGAGCTGCGCGTTCAGATCGCGGCGCCGATCGATGTCGCTGACGAGATCGGTGCGGGCCCGCGCGGCGGCGGCGGCCGCGCGCTGGGCACGTTCCGCGTCGGCTCGAACCACCTGAAGACGCTGCGTCTTGATCTCGAGGTCGTGGCGCGCGGAGGTGAGCGCTGCGATCGTCTGCTGATGCTCGGCGACGCGCCGGCTGTCGGCCTGCGCGAGCGCCCCGATCATCCGCGCCGCGCGGCCCAGGTCGCGACCCTCCACTGTCGAGAGCAGCAGCCGCAGGTATCTGGCGCGGCCGCGTTTGTAGATTTCCACCAGACGCGCCCGCAGCACCGGGCGCTCGGCCGCATCGCGCGCCTCGAGATCGTCGATGCGCCGGGTGAGCGACCCGAGCTCGGCCGCGGAGGCGTCGGCATCGCCGGCGATCCGACGGAGCTCGGCCGCCTTGATTTCGCGCTCGATCTCGAACCGGCGGAGATCGTTCAGCAGCGTTCGCTCCTGAGCCGCCAGCTGATCGGCTTCGCGCTGGAGCGCCTGCAGCCGCTCGCCCGCGCGTCGCGCGCCGGCCTGGGCGCGGTCCGCCTGCTGCGCGAGCGCCGTCGACGCGCACAGACAGACGACGAGCAGCAGAGTGGTCCGCATGACGGCCTTCTCCCGCCTTGCCGGAAGGATCGGATTATAGCTTACGATCCCGACATGGCTGTGGGTGGCCGCCTCCTGGCCGTCGACGTCGGCGAACGCCGGGTCGGTCTGGCCGTCAGCGACGTCACCGGCACGCTGGCCCGTCCGCTGACGACGCTTCACGTCACGAGCGAGGTCGACGCGGTCCGGGACGTCGCCCGGGTCGTCCAGCGACTCGTCGCCGAGGACGATGGCCTGGCCGGGATCGTGGTCGGCCTGCCGACGCGGCTCGATGGGAGGCCGGACGCACAGACGCCCCGCGTGCTCGCATTCATGGCGTCGCTCGCGGCGGCTACCCGGCTGCCGGTTGCGCCGGCAGACGAGCGGCTGACCAGCCGAGAAGCGGAGAGCCGTCTCGCCGTCCGCGAGCGCGACTGGCGCCGGCGCAAGGAGCGCCTCGACGCGGCCGCGGCGGCGATCATTCTCCAGGACTATCTCGACCTGCACGCAGCCGATGGAAGGCGCGCCGGCGGACAACCGGACACCGGGACACGGGGCGAACCCGATGCGTAGCCTGCTCGGCCGCGTCCTGATGCTCCTGCTCGCGCTGTCCGTCGGAGCGGGCGCGGCGGCGACCGCGCTCTACCTGCGTGCGCGGGAACCATACCAGGGCTATGCCGGCGGCGAGCAGTTCATCGACCTTCCCGCGGGCGAGGGCACCAAGGGGATCGGCCAGCGACTGGTCGCCGCCGGCATCGTTCGCGACGGACTGACCTTTCGCACGGCGCTGTGGCTGACCGGCCGCGCGCGGGCACTCAAGGCCGGCGAATACCGCTTCGACCGTCCGTTGACGCCGATCGAGGTGGTCGACAAGATTGCCCGCGGGGACGTGTATTTCATCGCCGTCACCTTCCCGGAAGGGCTCACGGCGCGGGAGATGGCCGCCATCGCGGATCTGCACGGGATCGGGCCGCCCTCGGCGTTTGCGGGCGCCGCGGAGAATCCCTCGGCGATCCGCACCATCGATCCGCTGGCGTCAAGCCTCGAAGGCTACCTCTTTCCCGACACGTATCGGGTGAACCGCCAGATCGGTCCGGCCGCGCTCGTGCGGTCGATGGTGGCCCAGTTCGACCGCGAGCTCACCGGCGACCTGCGCGATGCGGCCAGCGCGACCGGCCTCTCCATCCATCAGCTCGTCACGCTCGCGTCGCTCGTCGAGAAGGAAACGGCGCGGCCGGACGAACGTCCCCTGATCGCGGCGGTGTACCTGCACCGGTTCCGCATCGGGATGGCGCTGCAGTGCGACCCGACTCTCATCTACGGTCTTCAACGCGCAGGCCGGTACACCGGAAACCTCCGGCGCGAGGATCTCGCGTTCGATTCCCCGTACAACACCTATCGCTACGCCGGCCTGCCGCCCGGACCGATCGCGTCGCCCGGCAGGGCGTCGCTCGAGGCGGCAGCCCATCCCGCCCCGGTTGCGTACCTGTATTTCGTGAGTCGCAACGACGGGTCGCACGAGTTCGCGACGACGCTCGCCGAGCACAATCGGAACGTGCAGAAGTATCAGGTGGAGTTCTTTCGAGCGCCGAAACCGGCCGCGAAGGCGGTGGAACAGCCCCGAAAGCGCCATCGGACGAGATCGCGATAGCTCGAGAGGCGGCCGATCGCTCAGAAGCCGCTGACGTAGGGCAGCCGGTTCGCGACGGTTCGAACCTGCTCGAATCGATCGAGCAGCATCGCCGTCGGGTTCCACTGCCCCGTGAGGAACGCGTCGCGGAACGCGGGCGGCACGGCGGCCGCGAAGCTCAGGCTTCCGGCTGAAACCAGGCCCCTCTCGACGTCGGCGTCGACGACCACGTCGGGCGCCTCAGCCACGAGCGACTGCAGGCGCTCGAGATCGGCATGATCCCCGCTGAAGCACGGGATGCCCAGCATCGCCGAGTTGCCCTGGAAGATCTCGGAGAACGACTCGCCGACGATGGCGCGAATGCCGTATCGCGCCAGCCCCTGCGGCGCGTGCTCGCGCGACGACCCGCACCCGAAGTTGCCGTTGACGACCAGAATCGTCGCGCCGGCGTATCGGGGGTCGTTGAAGGGGTGCTGCCCGTCCGCCTTGCGGTCGTCCTCGAACAGATGGTGCTCGAGCCCCTCGAACGAGACCGCTCGCAGGTACCGCGCCGGCATGATCCGATCGGTGTCGATGTCGTTGCCGCGGAGCGGAATGGCGCGTCCGCTGATCCGCACGATTGCGTCTGATGTCACGCGGGCACTCCCTGCTCGATCATCTGTCGCACGTCGGCCACCTCGCCGGCGACCGCGGCCGCCGCCACCATGGCCGGGCTCATCAGCAGCGTGCGACCGGTGGGACTGCCCTGTCGCCCCTTGAAGTTGCGGTTCGACGAGGACGCGCAGACCTGCCGGCCCTCGAGCCGATCGGTGTTCATGGCGAGGCACATCGAGCAGCCGGCACCGCGCCACTCGAAGCCGGCGGCGCGGAACACGTCGTGCAGCCCGCGCTCCTCGGCCATCCGCGCGATCTGGTTCGAGCCGGGCACGACGAGGGCCTTGACGTGCGTCGCCACGCGGTGGCCGCGGACGATGCGCGCGGCCTCCTCGAGATCCGACAGCCGGCCGTTGGTGCACGAGCCGATGAAGGCGACGTCGATCCTGGTCCCCTGCACGCGGCGGCCGGGCACGAAGCCCATGAAGGCCAGCGCTTCCGGATCGGCGTCGCCGGGAATCGGCTCGCTGATGCTCACCGATTGCCCCGGGTTGATGCCCCAGGTGACCGTCGGCTCGATGGAGGCGGCGTCGAACCTCACGCGATCGTCGTACGACGCGTCGCCGTCCGACGCCAGCTGGCGCCACCAGGTGACGGCGCGGTCGAAGGCGTCGCCCTGCGGCGCATAGCGCCGTCCGCGCAGGAACGCGAACGTCGTCTCGTCCGGATTGACGTAGCCGGCGCGCGCCCCGCCTTCGATGGACATGTTGCAGATCGTCATCCGCTCGTCGATTGACATGCGGTCGAGCGTGGTGCCCCCATACTCGTACGCGTAACCGTTGCCGCCGTGCACGCCCAGACGGCGGATCACGGTCAGGATGACGTCTTTCGCATAGACACCGGGCGCCAGGCGTCCGTTCACCTCGATGCGCCGCACCTTCAAGGGCTCGAGCGCCAGGCACTGCGACGCCAGGACATCGCGCACCTGCGACGTCCCGATGCCAAAGGCGATGGCGCCGACGGCGCCGTGCGTGGACGTGTGGCTGTCGCCGCACGCGATGGTCATGCCGGGCTGCGTCAGCCCGAGCTCGGGACCGATGACGTGCACGATCCCCTGGTCGGGACTGTCCGGCGCCCACAGGTTGATGCCGAAGTCCCGGCAGTTGCGCTCGAGCGCCGTCGTCATCTCCTCGGCCATGAGGTCGAGGAAGGGGCGGCGCCGCGAATCGGTCGGGACGATGTGGTCGACCGTGGCGAACGTCCGCTCCGGGAACGCGACGCGCCATCCGTGCTGCCGCAGCATGTCGAACGCCTGGGGGCTCGTGACCTCGTGAACCAGGTGCAGCCCGACGAACAGCTGCGTGTGACCGCTCGGAAGCGTGCGAACCGTGTGCGCGTTCCAGACTTTCTGAAAGAGGGTTTCAGCCATACGAGAAAAGAAGGGTGCAGCGACCCGTGCCGAGTGGATATCCCAGCTAGAATACTGCAATGCGCCGCCATCGTCTGCCGCTCTTTTTGATTGGGATGTCGCTCGCGCTCGTCGTGCTGGTGGGGACGCGCGGGCGCGGGCAGTCCGGCGACGTGCGCGACTACGTGGTCGGGCTGGGCCTGCCCGGCATCGATCGCGGTGTGATCGCCGGCGAGGCTCAAGGCCCTTCCAGCGCGGCAACCCGCGCGCGCAACCGCCCGGCGTCGCGGGCGCCGGCGCCGGATCGGGTCGGCCGCGACGGAAGCCGGCGGATCGCGGGCCGGCTCATCGTGAAGTTTCGCGAGGGCCTTCCAAGCGCCGAGCGGCAGCGCGCGGTCGCCGACGCGTCACCGGGCGCCACCCTCGTCGCCGCGCCGGCGTACGCGGATTTCGACCTCGTGCGGATCGATCCTGCCGAGGATCCCGAGCGCGTGGCGCGGATCCTGGCGACGCGCGCCGACGTCGAGTACGCGCAGCCGTCGCACCGGTTCCACACCCAGTTCGTGCCGAACGATCCGCTGTACCGGACGCTGCAGTGGAACCTTCCGCTGATCGACATGGAGCGTGCGTGGGACATCCAGGCGCAGGCCGGCTCCACCATCACGGTCGCGGTGATCGACACCGGCGTGGCGTACGCCAACGCCACGCTCGTGGCGACGATCCCGGCCTTCAGCCTGGACGGCGTCCTCTATCCGCGTCTGGGCGTGCAGACCATTCCGTTTTCGGCCGCGCCTCAGCTCGCGCCAGCCTCGCGGTTCGTGTCGCCCAAGACGTTTCTGACCTCCTGCGCGACCGGCCAGTGCGTCTCGGTCTGCGCCGACGATCCGCCGCTCGACACCGACGGACACGGCACGCACGTCTCGGGGACCGTCGGCCAGACCACCAACGACGGCGTCGGCACGGCGGGCGTCGCCTTCAACGTGAAGATCATGCCGGTGAAGGTCCTGTCCGGCGTCTGGGACGTGCTGACCGGCTGCGGTGACGACATCGGCGGATTCGAAGACGACGTGGCGCGCGGGATCCGGTACGCGGCCGACAACGGCGCCCAGATCATCAACCTGAGTCTCGGCGCCCAGGGCGACGCGGGCTCCGCGCCGGCGGTCGAAGATGCCATGAAGTACGCCGTCAACAAGGGCGTCTTCATCGCAGTGGCCGGCGGCAACGACTACGAGGACGGCAACCCGACCGAAGTGATTGCTGAAATCGCCTCGCGGCTCAAGGGCGCGGTGTCGGTCGCCGCCGTCGATCCACGGAGGAGCCGCGCGTACTACTCGAGCACGGGCACCTACATCGAGCTGGCGGCGCCGGGCGGGTCGTCGCGGGGATTCGGGACGGGAGGCGCCGTCTTCCAGCAGACCTTCGATCCGGACTATGCGGACACGTTTCTGCTGCCGCCCCTGCAGTTCACCGCGCCCCGATTCGACACCTTCGCGTACGTGCCGCACGAGGGCACGTCGATGGCGACGCCGCACGTATCGGCCGTGGCCGCCCTGCTGATGCAGCAGGGCATCACGAGCCCCGCCGCCGTCGAGGACGCCCTCGAGCGGTTCGCCGTCGATCTCGGTGCGCCCGGGCGCGACGCCGAGTACCGGCTTCGGGCTCATCGAAGCGCGCAACGCCCTGCGCGGACTGGGCGTCACCCGATGAGGATGCTCGCGGGCGTCCTTGTCGCCCTGGCGCTGACGACGCCGGCGAGGGCGCAGACAGCGGCGGGCGCACCGGTGGAACCCTCGATCAGCGTCCGGCCCTTCTTCCTTGCCGCCGGCGAGCAGTTCGCCGCTCGTCAGACCTTCGAGGCGGTGTTCGGATTCCGCCGGGTTGTCGGCGTTCTGGGGCGGCGGCGTGCGGGTCGATTTTCGAGAGGGCCTGTTCGCCGAAATCTCCGCGTCGCATTTCTCGAACACCGGGGAGCGGGTGTTCGTCTCTGACGGGCGCGTGTTTCCGCTCGGCATCCCGCTGAGGGTCGCCGTCACGCCGTTCGAGGTGGCGGGGGGCGTCCGGTTCAAGCTCGCGCCGCGCATCACGCCCTATGCGGCGGCGGGCGTGGGCCGCTACGCGTACTCGGAGACCTCCGACTTCGCCGACAGCGACGACGACGTGTCGACCAGCCACGCCGGATTCGTGGTCTTCGGCGGCGCCGAGCTCCGCGTGCACCCCTGGATTGCCGTCGCGGTGGACGCCGAGCTCACGCGCATCAGCGGCGTGCTGGGCAACGACGGCGTCTCGAAGGCGTTCGGGGAGACCAACCTCGGCGGCACGTCGGTCCGCGTCAAAGTGCTGGTCGGGCGGTGAGGTTCGGGCAGCTGCGCAAGAGCCTGGCGGACGTGCTCCGCGGCGCCGCGTTCGGCCGCTACGAGCGTCATCTGCGCCAGGAAACGGCCGAGCTCCACGATCTCTTCCTGCTGCTCTGCTTCATGGAGGCGACCGGGATGCCCAACCCGGCGACGCTCTACCTCCTCGAGGTCTATCCGTACCTGCTCGATCAATTCCACCAGTGGCACCGGCGCATGGGCATCAAGCGGTCGCCGCTCGATATCCTGCCGTGCTGTTAGAGCGCCGATGAGCCACCCGCTACCAGCAACCCACCACTGACCACCGACACGATGCGCTCGCTGCTCGATCGCCAGGTGGTCTTCTTCGGCGGAAAGGGCGGCGTCGGGAAGACGACGTGCTCGTCGGCTTTCGCGCTGGCGGCGAGCCAGCGGGGCCGCCGCGTCCTGCTCGTTTCGACCGATCCTGCGCATTCGACCTCCGACATCTTCGAGCGGCGCATCGGCTCCGACGAGTCGCCGATCGGCCCCAATCTGTCGGCGATCGAGATCGACGGCCTGCGCGAGGTCGCGCGCTATGTTGGCGACGTGAGGCGGGACATCGAGCGGATGTTTTCTCCGTCCGTCCTGCGCCAGGCGGCGCGCCAGATCGAGCTGGCCGCCGCCTCCCCAGGCCTGGCCGAGGTCGCGCTCATGGACCGGATGATCGATCTGATCGTCGCCCGCGAGGCCGCCTACGACGTGATCGTCTTCGACACGGCGCCCACCGGCCACACGGTGCAGTTGCTCCGCATGCCCGACGCGATGGACGCCTGGATCCACGCGCTGATTCGGCATCGGCGGGCGGTGCTGGAGATCGATCACGGCATGAACGCCGAGGAGTCCGCCGAGAGGAAAGCGCCGTCCGCATGGAACCCGGTGGCCGGCCCGCCGGCCGACGATCCCGTGCTGGCCGCGCTCGAGCGGCGGCACCAGCGCATCAAGGTGCTTCGCAGCCGCGTGCTGGATCGCGGCAGCACGTCGTTCGTGCTGGTGACCATTCCCGAGCGCCTCGCCATCGAGGAAACCGCGCGCGCCCACGCGCTGCTCGACGATCTGGGGATCGGCGTCGGCGCCCTGGTCGTCAACCGCGTGCTGCCCGATGGGCTCGAAGGGGAGTTCTATCGCTCGCGCAAGGCGCAGGAGGCGGAGTACCTGGGCGAGATCGCCCGACGCTTCTCGAGGATTTCACGCATTCACGTCCGGCAGCTCCCCACCGACGTGCATGGCCTGGCGTCGCTCGCCGCGATTGCCGGGCAGCTGTTCGAGTAGGCCCCGCTCGCAGGTCAGGCGATCAGCCGCCGCCGGACGGCCATGCGGCTCAGTGCGCCCGGCCGTTCGCTCCGCGCCGCCGTGCGACGGGGGCGTGATCGTCGGGCGGCGCCGGCTTCGGCCGCTCGACGGCCGGCTTTCGCTTCGCGGGCCGGAAGATGGTCGGCGGATGAGGAGGGGGCGCCGCCTTGCTCGCGGGCGTGGCGGTGCGGGGGCCGGGCTGCGCCGGTCGCTCGAGCGCTCCGACAGACGACCCCAGCACGACGATGGAGAACACCGCGGCGAGCCATTTCGACATGGGCGCGATCCTCTCTTCAGCCTCGCGACGGGTCGATCCTACTGTCGGTCATCGGGCAAGGCAACCAAATCCATACCTCGGCTGCCGGGGCGGGGGCCGACGTCGCCGGCTCACTCCGCCTCCTCCGTCCACCATCTCGGCAGTAGACCGCGCTCGGTGGGCAGCCGGGCACTACCAGAGATTGTTGACCGGCTGTAGACTTCCCGCACCCGCGATATCCAGATGAGGAGAGATCGATGACACGCACCGCCGCCGCCGTCGGATTCGCGATCATTCTGCTCGGGCCGTCCGTGCTCGCTCAACGGCCGTCGGATCCGGCCCTGCTCGTGCCGCAGCAGGCGCCGGATCTCGGGTACGTTGCGGTTCCTGATCCGGTGACGCTGCCCGCCGGCATGACGATGGGCGCGACGGCGGCGGTGGCCTTCGACGCGAAGGGGCACCTCTTCGTGCTGACGCGCGGGCCTCAGCCGATCTTCGAGTTCGACGAGAGCGGCCGCTTCGTCCGCGCCTTCGGCGACGGGCTGTTCACCCGCTCACACGGGCTGCGCATCGACGCGGAGGGAAATCTCTGGGCCACCGACGTCGGATCGCACATCGTCATGAAGTTGAGCCCGCAGGGGCAGCTGCTCCTGACGCTCGGGACCAAAGGCGAAGCGGGCGAGTGGAACGAGGCGGCCGGCTCGCGCAAGCTGAATCAGCCGAACGAGGTGGCGATCGGTCGCAACGGCGACATCTTCGTCGCAGAGGGCCACACGCCGGGTCCGCGCGGTGACGCGCGCGTGCTGAAGTTCGACAAGACCGGAAAGTTCATCACCTCGTGGGGCGGCAAAGGCAAGGAGCCGGGGCAGTTCCAGGTGGCCCACGGCATCGCGTTCGACGCGGCAGGCCTCCTGTGGGTCACGGACCGGGAGAATCAGCGGATTGAGATCTTCGACACCGATGGACGGTTCGTCCGGCAGATCGCGTACGCGGGACTGCCGTGCGGCATCGACATCGGCCCGCAATACATCTACATGGTGAACGGTTTTGCGGGCCAGCTGCTGCAGCTGGATCTCACGGGCAAGGTGCTCGCCGCGACCGGCAGGCCGGGCAAGGGCCTGGGGGAGTTCGGCGAGGCGCATTACCTCGCGGTCAGCCCGAGAGGCGAGGTGTACGTCGCCGACTCGGTCAACGGCGGACTGGTGAAGTTCGTCAAGAAGTAGCGCGAACGCCTCGGCCGCCCGAAACGGTGTCAGGTCTGCGGCGACAACGCCCCGCGGTACGGTACGACCTGTCCCGCCAGGACGTCGGCGTCGAATGTCATGGTCCGATAGCCGTTGGCGCGAATCTCGATGCGGTGACGCCCGGGCGCGAGCGCGAGCGGCGCGGTGTTGGGCGTGAATTCGTCCACCGTCCCCACATACGATCCGTCGACCCACACTTCGGCGCCGTTCGGCGTGATCTCGAAGCTCACGCCGCCGCCGTCCACCTGGCCCGGCTGGACCGATCCGGACGCCGGCGGGTACGCGTAGCCGTAGGACGGGGGCGGCGGCGCGTACGGGTAGGCATAGCCGTAGGGGGACGCGTACCGAGGGGTACGCGTACGCATAGGGGTAGCCTGTACGGGGAGTAGTACGGATAGCCGTAGTACGGGTAGAACGAATATCCCACCGGGTAGCCGGCCCAGAGACCGAACCCGAGGCTGAAGCGCGGACGGAACGTGTAGTAGGGACGGCCGTACCGCACCGGGGGGCCGATGAGTCGCGGCGAGTAGGCGTACCCGCGCGGCACGGCGCGGCCGGCAACCGAGCCTCTCGGTCCCGCCGGCGCCACGCCGCGAGGGGCTGACGCCCGCGGGGCCGCCGCGGTGCGACCTCCCGAGAACCCTCGCGAACCGCCGGCCCGAGTCCCCCCGCCGCGACGCTGAGCCAACGCCGGGGCTGCACCCATCAGAAGGACGATTGCCACCGCCGCGTACGTCTTGGAAACCTGCATGGCATCCTCCGTGGTCGAATGGACAGGCGTGCGCTTCCACTTTAATCGGGTAGCAAGTCTTTCGCCAGTCGTTTCGGTGCGATTCCCGATGGATCGCGTGGCCGAGGTGTCGCCGTTTCCGCACCCGGGAGGTCAGGATTCGGCTCCCCTGGAGGACGACGAACGGTCACGCTTCGAACCACGAACGGTCAGATTTCTAGAATGAGCTGTGCCATCGAGCCGACCGGCGGTTGTGACGGCCCGTCGGGGAGACTATGATCGCGCGAGATGATTTCGCGCCTGCCCTCGATGTGCCGGCGTCCGCGGACGGCCGTCGCGGTGGTGCTTTACTCGTTCGTCATCCTCGCGGCCGCGTTCGAACACCACGATCTCCTCTGCCATCTCCAGCATCCTCAGCACTGCACGGCCTGCGCCGCCAGTCAACCGAGCGGCGATCCGCACGCGCTGACGCCGCCGCAGGTCGCGCACCTGGTGGACGCCGGTCTCGCAACGACGACCGGCGCGGTGGCGGTTGGCGCGCTGCTGCCCGTGCGGTCCAGCGGGCGGTCGCCTCCAGCGTTCGCCTGACACGTCGTTCCGCATCACGCCGGGCGCGGGTGTCGCGCGCGCCGATCCAGGCGGGCTGGCAGGCCACCTGCGCGTCGGCGCCGCGACCGTCAGGTACTGGAGGAGAAGATGCGCCGGTTCTCGGTACGTCATCGCTTCGATCGCAGCGGCCCTCGTGCTGTTCCCGTCGGTGGCGGCCGCCCAGGGACAGGACGCACAGGCGATCCGTCAGGAAATCGACCAGTTGCGGAAGGACTTCGACACGCGGATCTCGGCGCTCGAAGCGCAGTTGGCGGCCATCCAGGCGGCCGGACAGCCGGCGCCGGCACCGGCGGGTGCGGTGGCCGCTCCAGCACCGGCCACCGCTCAAGTACCTGCCGGCGCCGAAGGGGCTGGCGGTCCGAGCGGCTCGCTTCCGGTCTACGGCGCGCTTGTCGCCGGATCGAAAGTCTTCAACCCGGACATGGCCGTCATCGGCGATTTCCTCGGCGCGGCCGGCCGCAATCAGGTGGCGCCCGATCCGGCGCTCGCGATGCATGAATCGGAGGCTTCGTTTCAGGCGGTGGTCGATCCCTACGCGCGCGCGGACTTCTTTCTGTCGTTCGGCGAACAGGGGGTCGACCTCGAGGAGGGATATCTCACCTTCACGTCGCTGCCGGGAGGCCTGCTGACCAAGATCGGCAAGATGCGCGCGGCGTTCGGGAAGGTGAACACGCTCCACAATCACGTGCTGCCGTGGACCGATCGGCCGCTCGTTCTCAACAACCTGCTGGCCGGCGAAGACGGCATCGACGACGCCGGCGTGTCGGTGGCGCGACTGATTCCCAACCGCTGGGTCTTCCTCGAAGCCACCGGGCAGGTGTTCCGGGGCGATTCGGGCGACCTGTTCGCGTCGAACGAGCGCGGCGATTTGAGCTATGTGGGCCACCTGCGCGGCTATCAGGATCTGTCCGAGTCGGCCAATATCGACCTCGGCGTGTCGTACTCGCGTGGACACAACGCGTCGGGACTGGTCGACGGCGTCGACCTCGGTCGATTCACGACGAACCTCTGGGGATTCGACGCGACGGTGCGGTGGCGGCCGCTGCAGCGGTCCATCTACCGATCGTTTGTCGGGCGGACCGAGGCGATCTGGAGCCGGCGAGACCAGCCGGGCGGGCTGCAGGCGGCCTCGGGCTTCTACGCCTCCGGCGACTATCAGTTCGCGCGGCGGTGGTTTGCCGGCCTGCGGATCGATCGCTCGGATCGGGCGGCTGCGGCCGCGGTTCGGGACGGCGGCCAGTCGCTCGTCCTGACGTACTGGCCGAGCGAGTTCAGCCAGGTACGGGGACAGTATCGGCGGACGGCGTATGGCGACGGACCGACGGCGAACGAGCTCCTGTTCCAGTTCCTGTTCTCCATTGGCGCGCACGGCGCGCATCCGTTTTGAGCGGCGCCACCGCCGCGGTTTGCGAATCGACGACGCCACGACGCGCCGGCCCGGCACATCGTGCCTTCGTCAGGAAAGACGGTGAACCATGAGAGTCGTTTGTTCGGCGCTGGCGTGGCTGGCGCTTCTGGGCACGCCGGTATTCGCTCAGGGAAAGCTCAACGTCGTGACAGCGACCGAGGATCTCGCGTCGATCGGCCGCGAGGTGGGCGGCGATCACATCAGCATCGAGGCAATCGCGAAAGGCTATCAGGATCCGCACTTCGTCGAAGCCAAGCCCAGCTTCATTCTCAAGCTGCAGCGCGCCGATCTCCTCGTCGTCGTCGGCCGCGAGCTGGAAATCGGGTGGCTGCCGCCGCTCATCCAGCAGAGCCGCAACGGCCGGATTCAGCCGGGTGCGCCGGGATACCTGGACGCGTCGCTCGAGGTGCGGATTCTGGAGATCCCGACCGGACAGATCACGCGCGCGATGGGCGACGTCCACCCGCAGGGGAACCCGCACTACTGGCTCGACCCGGAGAACGGCAAGCGCATCGCGAAGGAGATCGCGGACAAGCTGTCGGAGCTGAGGCCGAACGACACCGCGTTCTTCCAGCAGCAGCTGACCGCGTTCACGGCCCGGCTGGACGACGCCGAAAAGCGATGGGTGGCGACGATGGCGCCGTACAAGGGAACGAAAGTGGTGACCTATCACCGGTCGTTTCCGAATTTCGCGGAGCGCTTCGGCCTCGACATCGTCGGCTACGTCGAACCGCGCCCGGGGATTCCGCCGACGCCGCAGCATACGCTCGACCTCATCAACGAGATCAAGCGCCAGAACGTCAAGCTGGTCCTGGTCGAGCCCTACTTCGATCTCAAGACGCCCAACGCGATTGGCCGCGCGACCGGTGCGCAGGTGCTCGTCGTGCCGCCGTCGGTCGGGGGCGTGAAGGAGGTCACCGACTACTTCAAGCTGTTCGACTACGACGTGGCTCTGATCGCGGACGCCATCCGCAAGTCGCAGTAGAGGGACCAGGGACTGCCGATGGACACCTCGATGCTGGCATTTCTGGCGGCGCCTTTCGTCGCCAGCCTGATCCTGACGGGCATTCACGCCTACCTGGGCGTCCACGTCGTCGAGCGCGGCGTCATCTTCGTGGACCTCTCGCTCGCGCAGATTGCGGCGCTCGGCGCGACGATCGCCCTGCTGACGCCGATGTCGAACGGCGATCCCCATTCGAGCTACGTGTACTGGATCAGCCTGCTCTTCACCTTCATCGGCGCGGCGGTGTTCTCGTCGATCCGATCGCATCGCGCGCGCATCCCGCAGGAAGCCATCATCGGGATCTGCTATGCGGTGGCGTCGGCCGCGGCGATCCTGGCGATGAGCAAGGCGACGTCGGAAAGCGAGCACCTGAAGGACATGCTCGTCGGCAACATCCTGGCCGTGTCCTGGCCCGAGGTCGGAGAGACGGCGCTCCTCTACGGCGGCATCGGTCTGTTCCATTTCGTCTTCCGGCGCCGCTTCCTGGCGATCTCGATGGACCCGCGTGGCGCGGAAGCGGAGGGCATCTCGATCCGGTTCTGGGACTTCCTGTTCTACGCCTCGTTCGGCTTCGTGGTGACATCGTCGGTCGCGATCGCCGGCGTGCTGCTGGTGTTCTGCTACCTGATCGTGCCGTCGGTCGCGGCGATGTTGTACGCGGACCGCATCGGCCCGCGCCTGGCCATCGGCTGGACCATGGGGACGATCGTGTCGGCGCTGGGGGTGTACCTTTCCCTCAAGCTCGATCTGCCGACGGGCGCCACCATCGTCTGCACCTTTGGCCTGGTGCTGATCGTCGTGGCCGCCGTCCGGCCGCTCCTGGTCCGGAAGCCGGGCCACGTCCTGTGATCTGTCGCACCTGCGGGACCGACATCGCCGACAAGGCGCTCATCTGCTATCGGTGCGGCACCGCCACCACCGAGGCGAAGTTCAGGCCACTGTCGCAGGGGGGAGCGCGGACGCCGCTGCTGACCGCCGTGCTGGCGATTGCGATCGTGGCCGTTGCAGCCGTGGTCGCCTACCGGAGCGGATCCTCCGGCCCGACCGGCGCCGCCGCCTGGGTGCTGGTGGCCGTCGCCGTGGCCATCGTGGTGATGCGAGCCGTTCTGCGCAGGCGGTGACCAGGTGCGATAATTTCGTCATGAGGCTTCGCACGCCTGCCAGGATCGTTCGCATCGCCCGTGGGCTCTGGATCGCCTGGGCGGTGGCTGCGTGGAACGTCGTATTCGACCACACGATCGAGGTCGCGGGCCGACACTACATCCGCGCCGCCGGCCAGGCCGCCCGGGCGGGCGGCCCCTACGCCCGCATCGACGACTGGATGCGTCCGGCGGTCACCCGCGGCTTCTGGACCGCGTCGGCCGCCGCCACCGCGATCCTCGTGGTCGGTCTGGTCGGCATCCGCCTTTCGCGTCCGGGGACACGGGCATGCGCATAGCCCCGCATCCGCTCATTCACGACTGGAACCACGACAGCGTCGCGTCACCGCCGCCGCCCGTGATGCTCGACGACGAGACGCTGCGCGACGGGCTGCAGTCCCCGTCGGTGCGGACGCCGGCGATCGAGCAGAAGATCGAGATCCTGCACCACATGGACGCGCTCGGGATCGACACGGCGGACATCGGTCTGCCCGGCGCCGGTCCCAGGGTCGCCGAGGACGTGGAGCTGCTCGCGCGCGCGATCGCGTCGGATCGTCTCGGCATCCGCGCCAACTGCGCGGCGCGCACGGTGGCCGCCGACATCACGCCGGTCGTCGACATTGCGCAGCGAACGGGTGTGCCGATCGAGTGCTGCACGTTCATCGGCTCGAGCCCCATCCGTCAGTATGCCGAAGGCTGGACGCTCGACTACCTGCGCCACGCGACCGAGGCGGCGATCGGATTCGCGGTGAAGGAAGGCCTCGACGTGATGTTCGTGACCGAGGACACGACGCGCGCCGACCCCGAGCAGCTGCGGCTCCTCTACACGACCGCGATTCGAGCGGGCGCGAAGCGGCTGTGCATCGCGGATACGGTCGGGTATGCGACGCCCAATGGCGCGCGCGCCGTGGTCCGCTACGTGAAGTCGCTCGTCGCGGAGCTGGGCGCGGAGGTCGGCATCGACTGGCACGGGCACCGCGATCGCGGCTTCGGCGTGGCCAGCAGCCTGGCGGCGCTCGAGGCCGGCGCCTCACGGTTGCACGGCGCGGCGCTCGGGATCGGCGAGCGCTGCGGCAACACGCCGCTCGACCTGCTTCTGGTGAACCTGGTCATGATGGGCTATCTCGATCGCGATTTGAACGGCCTGCCCGGGTATTGCCACACCGTCGCGCGCGCGTGCCACATCCGCATTCCACCCAACTACCCGGTCATCGGCGCCGACGCGTTCCGGACGGCGACCGGCGTCCATGCGGCCGCCGTCGTCAAGGCGTTTCGCAAGGGCGATCGAGCGCTGATGGACGCCGTCTACGCGGGCGTCCCGGCGAGTCTCGTGGGCCGGGAGCAGGAGATCGAGGTGGGACCGATGTCGGGGCGATCGAATGTCGTGTTCTGGCTGGAGAAGCACGGCCTGCCGGCGACCGACGACATCGTGGATCGGGTCTTCGCGGCGGCGAAGACGTCCAACCGCACGCTCACGCACGACCACATCCAGAAGATCGTGGACGAGGCGAGGGTCGAAGTCCAACGATAGCCGACGACGCGGGCCTCGGTCCTGGGACCGCGCCGCGCCGCCGCCTCACTTGGCGGCCAGAATCTCCTCGAACAACTGGACCGCGCGCGGGTCGGACGACTGGGAGAGGAGCGACATCGCCTGACGACGGATGTCCCGGCTTGCCGTCGATCGCGCAAGCTCCACGAGCCGGGGCGCCCCAACCTCCGCATGCAGCCCGAGCGCGACGAGCGCCGGGCGGGCCAGTTGCCGCATTCCGACCTGCGTGGCGGCCGAGGCCGTCACGATTGTGGCGAGCCAGGAGACGCTGTCGGCGGGTTTCACCCCCGTCAGCCAGACGAGCGGCAGCCCGCCGGCATCGACGTCGCACTCGGGCGTGGCGGTGCGAACTCTAACGATGCGGCCGCCGTCCGCCCGTGCCAGCACGAGGAATTCGGCCGGGCCTTCGAGCAGGATGCGGGTGCCGTTCGCGCACTGGTGCCGCGATCCGGGGGCGGCGGGAAGCCGGTAGCCGATCCACGCCGCGAGACCGCGTGCGGCGACCGCCGCGATTTCAGGTTCGAGCCCCTGCGCGGCCGAGCGCGTCTCGATTCGGGCGTTCGCGACGGGCGCCTGCGCCAGCGCAGGACCGCCCGCCCGCACGCAGCCGATCGCGACGAGCGCCGCGGTCGCCGCCTGCCGCGTCGCCCGCGTCCACTCCGCGTCGGCTCCGCGGCGTATCGATGGCGCGATCACTTGAGCAGCTCCAGGAGAAAATCGGTCGATTCGGGGGACTTCATGCTCGACAGCTTCTGCACGATGTCCTTCTTGAGCATCGGATCCTTTTCGGCGCGGGCCAGGGCCACCAGGGCGGCGGCATCCTGGTGCAGATAGAGCGCGTTGATCACTTCCTGCCGGACCTCGGCGCTCGCATCAGAGCCGTAAATCGCCTTCAGCGCGTCGGCGGCGCCCGCGGCGCGCGTCAGCCCCAGGTTGCGGATGGCCGCGCGCCGCAACTGCGGGTCCTTTTCGTTGCGGGCCAGATCCATCAATTTGTCGCTGGCGCCCGCGACGAACAGGGCCTGGACGATGCGCTTCCTGACGTCGGCCGACGTCTCGGTTTGATAGAGCTGGCCGAGCTCGGCCGCGGCGTGAATGACGCCGAGCTGCTGGACGGCGTCGCCGCGCAGACCCACATCGGGTTCGCTGCGCGCGAGCGCGGCGAGCCGCGGGCGATCGTCGGCGCTCACGAGACTGCGAATCACCGCGCGCTTGAGGGCCGGATCCGGGGTCGTGCGATACACCTCGTCGAGCACCTGACGGGCGTCCGCCCCCCCGATCACGCCGAGATAGCGGATGGCGCGCAGCTGCAGATCGGGGTTGCCGCTCTTCGCGACGCCGGCGATGATCTCGCGGGCCTTCGGCGATGGGCTCTGGCTGAGGACGAAGAGCGCGTTCTCCCGCAGCTTCACCGAGCCGGTGCCGCCGAGCAGCTTCTCGATCATCGGCACGGCGCGGTCCGGGTCGCTCAGCATCAGACCGCGCAGCGCCAGCAGCTTCAGCTCCTCGTCGTTCTGCGCGTCGGGCGAGACCGGCTGGCCCGACGCCTGGCGGATTTCCATTTCGAGCGCGCGAGCGTCCTTCAGCCACCGGCTGGCCGCGAACCGCTTCTGCAGATCGGCGAGCGTGTTGAGCGCGTCGGCCCGCTGTCCCTGCTTGGCGAGCGTGTACGACTTCCAGTACAGCGCGGCGTCGGCGCGGTTGCCCCTGGCGAGGGCGACGAGCTGATCCAGCTGGGCGATGGCGCGCTCGTAGCGGCCCGCGTCGATCGACGCGCGCGCCTGCTGGTACAGCGCCTCGGACCGGTCCTCCGCCGACGCTCCGCGCCGCGCACCGTCCGCGGCGATCCGGTCGCGCTGGGCGAACAGCTCGGGAAACGCCAGCGAACCGGCAGCCCACGTCGAAACGTCGAAGGCGGAGGCGAGTGCCTCGCGCGCCGACTCGCGAATCGCATCGAGATCGAGATGCAGATCGACATCGAGCGGCATCCGCACGTCGGGCGCCGGCGGAACCGCCGGCCGATCGGGCACGACTGGCGCGACCGGGAGCATCGGACGGACGGGACGCTGGGCGTACACAGGTGGTGTGGCGATCCAGGCGACGAGGCCGAGGACCGCGACACCAGCGACGGGAAGACGATGGATGCGGCTCATGTGGCTTTCCCCGGGTGAACGGGCGCGATTTCGCGCTCGTGGAGTTCGGAGGCCAGAACGCGAACCTTGAACAGAAGGGCGGCCGCGTCGAGGCGGCCGCGGACCTCGTCGAGCTCCGCGCGGGTGGGCGCCGTCGGGCCGTGCACGATTTCGATGAGGCTGCGTTCGAGATCGTCGAGCACGCCGGCGACGAGCGCGTCGCCGTCGCGAGCGGAGGCGTCCCGGTACAACCGGTTGGCGTCGAGGAGATCGGCCGACCATCGCTGCTCAGCCGAGAGATCGACGCGGTCGCCGTCGGTGTTCATCAGGTCGAGCAGCACGCGCTCGGAGCGCTCGAGGTGATCGCCGATGGCGGCCAGACGCACGCGCTCGCTCGCCTCGCGCCCGTCGGCGGCAACCGGCGGCCGGTCGGGCCGGGCCGGCGACGACAACGAGCGGCCCGCGACGAACGCCACGACGATCAGCGCGGCGACGGCCGCGGCAACCTCAACCGGCCGCCAGGGCGGCCGCGCCTCCCACCACCGGCGGGGCGGTCGATCGAGCCTGCCGCGGAGGCGTCGCCACACCGCATCGCCGTAGTCGGCGCCGCGAGCCGGCACCTCCGACGCGGACACCAGGTGCAGCGCTCGCTGGAGCGCCCGGTCGATCGCCGCGCAGTCGCCGCAGCTCTGCAGATGACGCTCGATGGACGCCCCGTCGGGCGCTTCGCCGTAGTAGTGGAGAACCAGATCGTCTTCCGTGCAATGCGTCACATCGGCCTGCCTATCCAGTCGTTTCCGATTCGATCCCGACCGGCTGCGTGTAGTCGCGCGCCAGCGCGGCCCGCAGCTTCCTGACCGCGCGGAAGACGCTGTGCTTGGCGGCGCTCCGGCCGAGCCCGAGCGCGTTCGAGATTTCCTGAATCGACCGCCCTTCGTGGTGCCGCAGCGTGAACGCGGCGCGCTCGATCGGGCTGAGAGCACGCATGGCGTCCGTGATGCGGCGGCCGATCTCGGCGCTCTCTGCCAGGCGATCCGGTCCGTGGGGTTCGACCGGCACCGTGTCGCCGTTGCCGAGGCGCTCGCCGCGCGACACGTCGCGCCGCGACTGCCGCGCACGCATCAGATCCACGGCGCAATTGGCGACGATTCGATAGAGCCACGTGCCGAAACCGGCGCGCGCCTCGAATCGATTCAGCTGCCGATATGCCCGGAGGAAGCTCTCCTGCACCACGTCCTCGGCATCCTGTTCGTTTCCGGTCATCCGGTACGCCAGACGAAACACCGCATGACTGTGACGCTCGACGAGCACGCGGAACGCCTCGCTGTCCCCCTGGCGGGCCCGCGCCAGGATGGTGGCCGCGTCGGTGGCGTCCATCTGACCGATTAGACGGCCGCCGGTCTGGATGGTTAGGACAGTCAGCGGGAGGGTCGGCTCAGATGCGCCTCGATCTGCGGGAGCGCCGCCAGCACGACGTCACCGACGCTCTGAAGGCTCCTGGCGCTGACCGCGTCGAGCGAGTCCTGGGCGGTGTGCCACGGCGGGTAGTCGAGGTCGATGATGTCGATCGAGGGAACCCCCGCCTTCACGAACGGCAGATGATCGTCCTCGACTTCGGTGGCGACGGGAAGGAACACGCTGTCGAGTTTCAGGCGGCGGGCCGACTCCCAGACGATGTCATTGAGCCAGGGCGTGGAGTTGGCGTCCCGGCGAATCGTCAGGTTCCGGTCGCCGATCATGTCGAGGAGGACGAGCGCCTTCAGCGAGGCGAGCGTCCCGTCCTTCCTCGCCGTCTCGACGTAGTGCCGGCTGCCGTAGGTGTTGTCGGTGCCGGCCCACACCTCGTTGACGGCTTCCTCGCCGTCGAGGAACAGCAGTTCCACGGTGAACGGGTTCCGGCGGGTCCTGAGCACCCGGGCCATCTCGAGAACGAACGCGGCGCTGCTGGCGCCGTCACTGGCGCCGACGAACCGGAAGCGCGTGAACCGCTTGGTGTCGTAGTGCCCGGCGATGACGATGCGGTCCTTGCGGGCGCCGGGAATGGTGGCGACAAGGTTGACCATCGGCAGCTTGCCGGCCGGCGTGTCGTCCACCCACTTCTGTTCGGTGACCGACACGCGGCTCGCCGCGAGCCCGGTCCTGATATAGGCGCGCGCCTGCTCGATCGCGGGCGATCCCGAGGGCCGCGGTCCGATGGCCACGAGCTGGCGCAGATGCTCCCAGGCTCGGTTCGAGTCGAAACGGAGAGCAGGTGCCGCCGGCACCAGAAGCGCCAGCAGGAGGACCGTCAGCGCTCGCGTCACTGCATCACTCCGTCACTCCATCCCGCATGTCACGACCGCTGTTCGCGCGGCACGTAGTCGCGAGTCGCCGGCCCGACGTACACCTGACGCGGCCGGGCGATCTTCTGCTCCGGATCGAGGAGCATTTCCTCCCACTGCGCGATCCAGCCGGCCGTTCGCGGAATCGCGAAGAGCACCGGGAACATCTCGACCGGGAACCCCATCGCCTGGTAGATGAGGCCCGAGTAGAAGTCGACGTTCGGATAGAGCTTGCGCGACACGAAGTAGTCGTCCTGGAGCGCGATCCGCTCGAGCTCGAGCGCGATGTCGAGGAGCGGGTTCTTGCCGGTCACCGAGAAGACGAGATCCGCGATCTTCTTCACGACCTTCGCCCGCGGGTCGTACGACTTGTACACGCGATGCCCGAATCCCATCAGGCGGCTGCCCTCGCCGGACTTCACGCGCGTGATGAACTCCGGCACCTTCGACACCGATCCGATCTCGGCCAGCATGCGAAGGACCGCTTCGTTGGCGCCGCCGTGCAACGGCCCGTAGAGCGCGGCGGCCGCACCGGCCAGCGCCGAATAAGGATCGACATGCGAGCTGCCGATGTTGCGCATCGCGCTCGTGCTGCAGTTCTGCTCGTGGTCGGCGTGGAGGATGAACAACACGTCGAGCGCGCGCACCAGCACCGGGTTCGGGTGGTACTTGAGCTCGGTCATCTTGAACAGCATGTTCAGGAAGTTGCCGGTGAAGCTCAGCTCGTTGTCCGGATAGATGTACGGCCGGCCGATGCTGTGACGGTACGCATAGGCCGCGATGCTCGGCACCTTGGCGATCAGCCGGTGCATCTGCCGCAGCCTCGATCTCCGGTCGAAGATGTTCTTCGCGTCGGGGTAGAACGTCGACAGCGCGCCCACCGTGCTCAGGAACATGCCCATCGGGTGCGCGTCGTACTGGAAGCCCTCCATCAGCTTCTTCATGTTCTCGTGCAGCATGGTGTGCAGGGTGATCTCGCGCACCCACGCCTGCTGCTGCGCCGCCGTGGGCAGCTCGCCGAACAGGATCAGGTAGGCGGTCTCGAGAAAATCGCTCTCCTCGGCGAGCTGCTCGATGGGGTAGCCCCGGTAGAGCAGAATGCCCCGCGCCCCGTCGATGAACGTGATGGCGCTGTGCGTGTTGGCGGTGTTCATGAACGCCGGGTCGTACGTCATCAGGCCGAAGTCGTCGCCTCCGGTCTTGATCTGCCGCAGATCCATGGCGCGCACGGTCCCGTTCTGAATCGGCAGCTCGTACTGCTTGCCGGTGCGGTTGTCGGTGACGGTCAGTGTGTCAGGCATGCGCGGGTCGATGGCGAAAAGCGCGGTGTCCTCAAGACTCGTGTCTCGTGCCGTCCGCGAGCGGCTCCTGCTCCCCGACGTCCTCCGACGACGCCGGTGCGCCAGGGACGCGATAGGTGCCGTCGACCCAGCGGGCGAGGTCCTGGATCTGACAGCGCTCGCTGCAGAACGGCCGCCACCGGGGGTCGACCGGCTGCCGGCGGCAGAACGCGCAGGCGGCATCGGACACGACCATCTATTATTGGCGATTTTCGGCGCGGGCGGCCACGACCCTGCGGCAGTGGCGGGGGGAGGGCTAGGACTGATGCAGATCGGCGTGGTGCCGCACGTCTTTGGCCGAGACGATGAAGATCACGTCTTCGGCGATGTTGGTGGCGTGGTCGCCGATGCGTTCGAGATGGCGCGAGATGAGAATCAGCTCGAGCGCGGGCTCGATCGTCGACGGATCCTGCAGCATGTAGGTGAGGAGCTCGCGGAAGATCTGATCCTTCAGCTGGTCGAGCGCGTCGTCCTGGTCGAGCACGCCCTGGGCGAGCACGACGTCGCGGCGCACGAACGCGTCGAGCGCGTCGCGCAGCATCGCCTGAGCGATGTTCGCCATCCGCGGGATGTCGATCAGCTTCTTGACCGGCGGCCGGGCGATGTACCGGTGTGCGGCCTCGGCGATGTTGACCGCCAGATCGCCGACGCGCTCGAGATCGGTGTTGATCTTGACGGCCGCGACGATGGCGCGAAGGTCGGCGGCCATCGGCTGGAAGAGCGCCAGCAGCGTGAAGCAGCGGCTGTCGATCTCGATGTGCATCGCGTTGAGCGGCTCGTCGCCGGTGATCCCGCGCTCGATGAGCGCCGGGTCGCGCTCGACCAGCGCCCGGATCGCGATGCGCACCTGCTCCTCGGCGAGGCCGCCCATTTCGAGCAGCCGCCGCTTGAGCTGTTCGAGCTCCTCCTGAAAATGGCGAACGATCCGATCCGCGGGTTCCATCATCCGAACCTGCCGGTGACGTAGTCTTCGGTCAGCTTCTCGGCCGGGGCCGTGAAGATGCGGCTCGTGCGGTTGCATTCCACCAGCCTGCCCAGCCAGAAGAACGCCGTCACGTCCGAGACGCGGGCCGCCTGCTGCATATTGTGCGTCACGATGACGATCGTGTACTGCGATTTGAGGTGGTAGATGAGCTCTTCGATCTTCTGGGTTGCGATCGGGTCGAGGGCCGAGGCCGGCTCGTCCATCAGCAGAATCTCCGGCTCGACGGCCAGGGCGCGCGCGATACAGAGGCGCTGCTGCTGGCCGCCCGACAGTGCCAGCGCGGAGGTGTGCAGCCGGTCGTGCACCTCGTCCCACAGGGCCGCGGCCCGCAGGCTCGCTTCCACCCGGCCGCGCAACTCCTCGCGCGAGCGGGTCATGCCGTTGATGCGCAACCCGTACGCGACGTTGTCGAAAATCGACTTGGGAAACGGGTTGGACTTCTGGAACACCATGCCGACGCGCCGGCGCAGATCGACCACGTCGACCGACGGCGCATGGATGTCCTGACCGTCGATCCGGATGACGCCCTCGACGCGTGTCCCCGGCACGATGTCGTTCATGCGATTGAGCGAACGGAGGAACGTCGACTTGCCGCACCCCGACGGCCCGATGAGCGCCGTCACCTCATTGGCCTGAATGCCCACCGAGATGTTCTGCAGCGCCCGCTGGGCTCCGTAGAAGAAGTTCAGGCGCTCGACGGCGATCTTGGAAGGTGCTGGCGTCGTGGACTCCACAGCTTGGGGCGCGGGTTCGTGCACGGGGACCGGAGGCGCCGGGAGATCCCGCAGCTGCATCCTGGCTACGCTATCGATTGTGCGTTTCTTGTGGGTTTCCCGCGTGTAAATTCCGCGTCAACTGCCGCCGCTCGCGCGGCAGGTTTCGGGCGGGTCGCACCGATCCGCGCGCCGGCGGTCCTCAGCGCGGCTCGGAGGGTCACGCCGGCTCGCCCGGTTTCTCCTGGGCCTCGAGGAACCCGGCGACCTGTCGGCGCAGTTCGTCCTGAATGCGGTCGATCGGGCGCCGCGCGTCGACAGTCCGGAAATGAAACTCGTCGGCCATCGACGTGTACTCGCGCAGCAGCTTGTTCTGGTAGGCGCGGAAGCTGTCGTGGATGTCGTCGCCCAGCTTGAGGTCCATGCCGGACTCCCAGAAGTCCATCCCGCGCGACGCGAGCACACGCCCGATGAGCGTCTCGACGTCGACCTTGAGATAGAACACCAGATGCGGGGCGATCGCGAACCCGTAGAGGCCGCGCAGCCACGGCCGATCCACCCCGCGCACGCCGGCGCGCGCGAGCGCGGTGAAGATGTAGCGGTCGGAGAGCACGATGAAGCCGGCCTTGAGCGCCGGAATGACCTCCTTCTCGAGCCGGTCGGCGAAGTCGGTGGCATAGAGCAGCACGAAGGTGAGCTTGTTCAGCGTGTTGCTCGCCTTGGCCAGCTCGATGGTCGGCTGCATCAGCGGGGACCGCGTCCACCCGGTCTCGACGACCCCGTACCCTTTCACCTCGAGCCACTCGCGCAGCAACTGGATCTGCGTGGTGCGGCCGACGCCGTCGGTCCCTTCGATGGCGATCAGCTTGCCCGGATACCCGTTGATGGGGAGGTAGGGAATGCCCCGGCCGTAGTAGCGGCCGGCCTGGATTTCCCCGCTCGCGCCCTCGATCGGCGCGTCAGGCGGCGTCATTGGTCGACTCGACGGGGCGGGCGTCCAGGTAGGGCGCGATCAGGCCGCGCACGAGGCGCTGCTGCTCGGTGATGCTGCCGACGGCGTCGATGACCTTCAGCCCGAATTCGTCCACCAGCCGATCGTACTCGTCCAGCACCCGCCCCTGAAAGAGGCGAAAGCTCTCGACGGGATTGGTGCTCCATCCGAGATCCATCCCGGCCTCGTAGAACTTGAGCTTGACGCGGCGCGCCATCAACCGGTCGAGCGACACGTCGATCGGCACGCGGAAGTAGAGCGTCAGATCAGGTCGGACGGCGAAGCTGTACAGCTCGCGCACCCACTGGCGATCCACGCCGCGGGTCGCGTCGCGCGCGAACGCGGTGTAGGCGTACCGGTCGGCCAGCACGATCATGCCCGCCTTGAGCGGTGGAATGATCTTGTAGAGCAGACGGTCAGCGAAGTCGGTGGCGTGCAGCAGACTGAAGGTCATCGGCGTCAAGGCGTTCTTCTTTTTGCCGGTCTTCGTCGCCGCCTTGACCAGGACGGACGAGTTCCATTCGGTGACGAACACGCGGTGGCCTTCCGCGGTCAGCCACTTCGACAGCAGCGTCAGCTGCGTGGTCTTGCCCGAGCCGTCGATCCCTTCGACGACGAACAGCTTCCCGGGATGCTCGTGGCGACTGGTGAGGGTGTTCAACATAGTGGTGTGCACCGGCCTCGACGCGCAGCGGCTTGCCGATGACCCGCTCGAACGGGCCGGCGTGCCGGCCTGCGGCCCAGAGTTCCAGCTCGGCGTCGCCGGAGCTCCGCGCCTGCAGCAGGGCGTCGTCGCCGCGATCACGCAGCGTGACGCCGGCGATCGGCTGGGAGTGGCTGCGGTCGAGGTTCTCGGCGAGGCGCAGAATGGCGGCGAGGGTGCGAACCGTCCGGCGCCGCGTCTGTCCGAGGCCGGCGTACTCGTCGTGCCGCCGGTCGGGCGGCGCCCTGCGATGGTAGCGCGCCACGAGGGCAATCGTTTCGATTTCCTTCGGCTCGAAGCCCCGCAGGTCGCCATTCTTGATCAGGTAGTAGGAGTGCTTGTGATGGCGGTCGTAGGAGATATGGACGCCGATGTCGTGCAGAAGGGCGGCATATTCCAGCCACTCGCGCTCCCGGTCGGTCAGCGCGTGAAAGGCGCGCGTCTGATCGAACAGGCTGACGGCGAGCCGCGCCACCTGCGTGGCGTGTTCCGGCCAGTAGCTGCAGCGCTCGGCGAGCTCGATGACGCTGCGGCGCCTGACGTCGGGATACTGATCCGCCTGGGCGATCTGCTTGCGATGACGCGCGATGTAGTCCAGCACGAGCCCCTCGCGCAGCGAGTAGTCGCACAGCGTGATCTCCTCGGCGCCGAGGCGCTGCAGGATCGTTTCGAGCAGCACGACGCCCGCCGGCGCGAGATCGGCGCGCCGCGGATCGAGGCCGGGGATGCGGAGCCGGTCTTCGAGCGGACGCGTCACGATTTCCTTGCGCGCCCGGCGCAGCTGCTTCGCGGTGATGCGCTGGTTGCGCAGCGGCGCGTCCCCCGGACGCCCGAGGGCGCCCGCCACGACAGCGCCCAGGCTGAGAATGGTGCCGGAGGTGCCGATCACGCGATCGAATCCTGCGCGCACGATCCGGTCGAGGTGGTCGCCCGCCTCCTCGGCGACCCGCCGGGCGATGCGTCGAACCTCGCGCGGCGCCAGCGGATCGCTCTTCGCATAGCGCTCGGTGAGGCGGATGACGCCGATCTTGAAGCTCTGGCCGAGGTCGACCGTCGGCCCCGCGCCGCGCGTGATCTCCACGCTGCCGCCCCCGATGTCGATCACGACCGCCACCTCGCCGGAGACGTGGACGCCGTAGGCCGCCGCCAGGTGGATCAAACGGGCCTCTTCGGTGCCCGAGATGACGCGCGCGCGGATGCCGGTGCGGGCGGCGGCAGTCTTGAGGAAGTCGCCGCCGTTCTCCGCCTCGCGGATCGCGCTGGTCGCCACGGCGACGATCTCGTCCACGCCGTGCGATTCGGCGATCCGGGCGAACTTCGACAGGACCTGCAGGGCGGCGTGCATGGCGTCGGCGGTCAGCGCGCGGCCGTCGAGGCCGCCGGCGCCGAGCCTCACCATCTCTTTCTCGCGATCGATGATTTCGAACGAGAGGTCCGGTCGGATGCGGACGATGATGATATGGAGGGAGTTGGTGCCGATGTCGATGGCTGCGATCCGCATGTGCCCCCGATCGCGCTGAAGAGCTGCCCCGCCGGTATAATCGAACGCAACGCCCGCGTCTCTATATCATGCCCGTTTCGACCTCGTGTGACGAACTGCTGCGGTCGCGCCTGAAGCCGTTTACGCGGATGTTACGTCCGCTCCAAAAGGGCGGTGGCCGCTCGGTCCACCGCATGCGCGTGGCCTCGCGCCGTCTTCGCGAGCTGCTGCCGATTCTCGCCGTGGAACCGCGCACGGCTGACAGCCTGGGGCGACGCCTCCGGAAGGTGACGAAACGGCTGGGCGCGGTGCGCGAACCGGATGCGCTCCTCGAACTGCTCGGCCGGCTGCGCGAGTTGCACCGCTACGACGATCGGGCGCTCGCGCGGACGATCGCCGCGATCACCGACGAACGATCGAAGGCCCTCAACCGGCTCCAGACCAGGCTGCCGACCGGCGAACTGCGGCGGATCGCGGCGAAGTTCGAGAAGATCCAGGCCGCGCTGACCCAACGCGGCGCCAAGGCGGCCCCGAGGCGTGCGTGGTCGTGGGCGATCGACGCGCGCGCCGCGCAGCGCGCGAGGGCTCTGAAGGCGGCCGTCGAAGACGCCGGCCCGCTGTATCTGCCGGATCGCCTGCACCACGTCCGCATCGCGCTCAAGAAGCTTCGATATGCCGTCGAGCTCGAGGGCGACGTCTCACCCGATCGGCAGTGGCGAGTCGACATCGCGGCGCTGAAGCGCACGCAGGACCTGCTCGGGCGGCTGCGCGACCGGCAGGTGCTGATCGAGCGGGTGCGCGAGGTGCAGACGTCGCTGCAGCCCGCAGACCTGTCGGTCTGGCGCAACCTCGACGATCTGATGGCGGCCGTGGAGAAAGACTGCCGCCGCCTCCACGCCCGGTACCTGCACGAGGCGCCCGTGCTCCTCGCGATGTGCGACCGGGTGGGCGGCCGCACGCGCGCGGCCGCCGCGCCCGGTCGCCGCGCGGTGTAAGAATGGCTCAGCAGAAGGACGCGTCGATGGAGGGACCCTACGCGCTGTACCTGATCCGCCACGGCATTGCCGAGAATCGCGGCGACGCCTGGCCCGACGACAACAAACGGCCGCTCACGCCGCAGGGCATGTCCCGCCTGCGCAAGTCGATGCGAGGCCTGGCGCGCCTCGGCATTTCGTTCGATGTGGTGCTCACCAGCCCGCTCGTTCGCGCGCGTCAGACAGCGGACATCATCGCCTCGGAATGCGAGTCGCGCCCGCACATCGTCGCCGTCGACGCGCTCGCGCCGGGCGGGTCGTATCTGGCGCTCATCGCCGAGCTGGAGAAGCAATCGCGCCGATCGGGCATTGCGATGGTGGGGCACGAGCCGGGGCTTGGCGAACTCGCGGCCCGGCTGGCCGGCTCGCGGCAGCCCTGGCAGCTGAGGAAGGGCGGCATCTGCCGGATCGATTTCGACAGCATGCCCCTTGTCCCGCCCGGGGCCCTGCGATGGCTGCTGACGCCGCGCATCATGCGGGCGCTGAAGCGCTGAACCGCGGGCGGTTCCAATTGCTCGCCCCGCCCGGAGACACCGGACGCGAGGGCCGGCTCATTCCACGAATCGATACCCGAGACCGACGACCGTCTCGATCTGGCGTCCGGCGGTGCCGAGCTTGTTGCGCAGACGCCCGACGTGTACGTCGACGGATCGGGTCTCCACCAGTCGATCGTACCCCCACACGCGTTCGAGCAGGCGATCGCGCGAGATCACGCGGTTGCGGTTCTGTACCAGATAGCGCAGCAGCTCGAACTCGCGACGGGTCAGCCGTACCGGCGCCCCGTCGACCGCCACGGCCACCGCCTCGAAGTCGGCGTTCAGGTGCGTGCCGTGATAGCCAGCCGGCCCGCGCTCCTCGATGGTCGCGCTGCGGCGGAGGACGGCCCGAACGCGCGCCGTGAGCTCCCGGAGGCTGAACGGCTTGGTGACGTAGTCGTCGGCGCCGAGCTCGAGGCCCGAGACGCGGTCGTCCTCGCTGGTGCGCGCCGTGAGCATGATGATCGGCAGGTGCTTCGCGTCGGGGCGCGATCGCAGAATCCGGCACACCTCGACGCCGCTCAGAACGGGCAGGTTCAGGTCCAGGATGATCAGGTCCGGCGGGCGGTCGGCGACCGACTTCAGCGCCGCGTCGCCGCTGTGGACGATGTCGGCGTCGGCGCTGCCGCTGCGTTCCAGCGTGTGTTTGATCAGCCCGGCGATGTCCTGCTCGTCTTCGACGATCAGCACGCGGTGTTTAGCCATATTCCGCCACGACAGTATCTGCGTCAGGTTTCCCCGCCGTGTCGATCCTGTTAAATGTGTGTTTCCGGGCGAGCGGACTGACGCCTACACCAGTTCTGTGAATTTTGGACACCCGGACATGTTAAAGCCGTGTAAAATATCCGCCGATAGGTGGGGATAGTGGTGACCAAGCTTCGATGGACCGGTGCGGCGCTCGTGGCCGCTTGCGTGCTGCTCGGGGCGTCGAGTCTCGACGGCGGGCAGCCGATGTTCATGCGGGTCTCGCCGGCCGTTTCGCTGGCGCCGGGGTACCTCACGGTGCGGATCAATCTCGAAGCGACCGCAGAGGACCGCCTCCTGCATGTATCGGCCGAATCCGACGACTTCTACAGAGCCAGCGAGATTCCGCTGGACGGCGCGAACGCACAGCGCCTGAACGTCTTCGAATTCCGCAATCTGCCAACCGGCTTCTATCAGGTCACCGGAGTGCTGGTGGGCGTCCACGGTCCGCGGGCGATGGCCACAGGTGTGGCGAAGGTCGAGCCGTCGGCCGGTCGCTGAAACGAAACGGCCCGCCGTCCTCGGGACGGGGACAGCGGGCCGTGATCGTGAGTCTGCAGTTTTCCCTCAGAAATTCAGCCGGAACGCCACCTGAACCTGCCGGTTGGTGCCGAGGCCCACCGTACGTGTCACCGTGCTGGTGAGCCGCCCGAAGGTGCCGCCCGTTGCCGCCGAATAGCTCTGTCCGGGTTGCAGTTTGGCCGTCTCGCTGAGGTTGGCGGTCGGGATCACGTTGGGCAGCGTTCCGACCGGCAGACCGAAATTGTCGGCGTTGAACAGGTTGAACACTTCCAGGCGCAGCTCGATGTTGCGGTTGCCGCCGATCGGCAGCTTCTTGCCGACGAGCAGATCCACCTGGCGGAACGCCGGACCGTGGACGGAATTGCGTTCGAGGTTCCCGAAGGTCCCGGGCTCCGGTACGGCAAACGCCGCCGGGTTGAGGAACAGCAGGCCGCCGTCGACGATGTACGGGTCGACGCCCGGCACCAGGTCGGGACGCCGGACGTTGCGGGAAGCGCCGCCGCCGGGCGTGTTGATCACCGCCACGCGATCGGCCGCCGGGTTCTGGAAGTAGTTGCCCGCCGCGTCACGGTACAGAATGTCGGGGCGCACGATGCCGACCTGGATGGGCAGGCCGCTCCGCGCGTTCACGATGCCGGCAACCTGCCAGCCGTGAGTCTCGTAGACGGCGCTCAGATTGAAGGTGTGCCGGACGTCGAACAGGTTGTAGCCGTTGTCGGTACTCGAACTGATCGGGCGTGCGCGCATTGTTCGCCGCGGTTTGCGCTTCGTTCGATCCGCCGGTGTTTCCGGTGCTCTTGCCGAGCGTGTACTGCGCGTTGAGGGTGATGCCCCTGCTCGTGCGGCGCGTCAGCGAGAGCTGCATCGAGTTGTACGTGTCGTGGCCGCCGCTGGTCTTGAAGTCCACTTCGGCAAACGGGTTCTGCACGCCGGTGATGTTGCCGCTCGCGTCGCGCACTGGGATCGAGAACTGGCGGATGACAATCGCGCCACTTGCGGGGTTGGGGTTGGTAATCACCCCGTTGCTCACGCCGATGTTCGAGCAGTCGACTGTCGGCCCGCAGATCTGGTTCGCCACGCTCCGGAGAAACAGGTTGCGGCCCTGGCTGCCGAGGTAGGCCGCCGTCGCGACCATGTCGCCGGGCAGCTCGCGCTGGACGGACGCCGTGTACTGGTAGACGCGCTCGGGGATGCTGTAGTCGTTCGCGTACGCGCGCGGCTGGAAGCTGCGGGTGTTCGGGTTGTCGATGAAGTTGGCGCGAAGGACGGCCGGGTCGACCGGGAACGCGCCGCCGGAGAGCGTGGAGCTGATGCGGTCGCTCTCGACCGGTTGCAGCTGGTCTTCGGTCTGTCCGGGACCGACGAAGATTCCGAATCCAGTCCGGATCAGCGTCTTCTGCGACGGGGCGAACGTTGCGCCGACGCGGGGCTGGAAGTTCGTCTTGCTCGACTGATAGAGCTGGGTGGTGTTGGGATCGATCACCCCGGTGTCGATGTTGAACTTCACAATCAGGTTGTCGGCCTCGGTCAGCGGCGTGTAGTAGTCGTACCGCACACCGTAATTCAGCGTGAAGTCCGGACGCACCCGCCATTCGTCCTGCGCGTAGGCGATGAAGTAGCTCTGGCGGGTATGCCGTTCGCCGGTCGCGCCGCCATTGAAGACGCTCGGCTCGCTGACGTTGCCGAGATACTGGATGCTCTGCGGCGTATTCGCCAGAAACGCGTTGAGATTGGCGAACGTGTAGGTGGTGCCGCCAATCCGGTCGGTCGCCATGCGGATCGTCCGGACCTCGCCACCCACCTTCGCGTAGTGGTTCCCTGCGAGATGGCTCAGCGAGTCGCTGAAGCTGAGCGAGTAGGGATCGTAAGGCTGGCCGTGGCCGTTGGTGGCGCTGTTGGCCCGGACCAGTCCTCCCGGCACGGCGATGCCGGACGACGCGCTCTGGCCGGCGATCCCGTTGTTGGCCACCGATCCACTCAGGTTGATCGCGATCGCCCCGAAATCGATCCCGTTGACGACGGGCGCCTGGCCCACGATGTTGGTCGGCGCGGCGTTGTACCCGAACTTGAACTCGTTGACCGTCTTGTCGCTGAGCGTGCCCAGCAGGTTGAAGACGGCGTTGCTCGGATTGTCGATGATGTGCACGACGCGGCCCGTCACGCCTTCGGGCTGATCGCTGGTGCCTTGATCGTGGGAGAAGCGGACGTAGGACGACCAGCGCTGATTGATCCGGATGTCGAATCGTCCGCTGAACGCGTTCTCGCGCACCTGCTGCGGCTTCTGAAGCTGCGCGATGTCGAAGTCCGCGGTTGCCGACGCGCCCGGAAGAATGACCGCCGAGGGATCCAGGAACCCCGGGCGAAGCGCGGCAACCGCCGGGACGGCCCGCGCCCAGGCCGCCGCGCTCGGCACCGCTTCCACCCAGTTGATGCCCGCGTCCAGCCGGTAGCCTTCGTAGCTGCCGAAGAAGAAGGCTCGATCCTTCACGATGGGGCCGCCGAAGGAGCCGCCGAACTGGTTCTGCTTGAGCAGCGACTTGGGCAGTTCCGACTGGATCGTGCCGTCGTTGTTCCGCACGTAGTCGAAGTAGTTCCGGGTGTCGAGCCGGTCGTTGCGCAGATACTCGAACATCGACCCGTGGACCTGGTTCCCACCGGACTTGGTGATGACGCTCACCTGGCCGCCCGTGCCGGTGCCGAACTCGGCCGGGTAGGCGCTCGATTCGACGCGGAATTCCTGCACGTTCTCCAGACTCGTCTGCAGCCGGAACGGCGTGGGGATCTCGCCGTTGAGGTTGCCCGGGGCGGCATCGACGATCGCCGAGCCCTCGACGCCGTCGTACCGGATCACGTTCTGCTCGACCGCGCGTCCCGAGAAACGAATGTCCTGCCAGGTGCCGGACCCCGCGTTCTGCGAGCCGGGGGCCTGCAGCATCAGTTGCGACATCTGCCGGCCGTTGACCGGAAGCCCCGCCAGTTCGCGCTCGCTGACATTGGCGCCGATTTTCGCGGAGCTGATGTCGAGCACCGGCGCGCTGGCGACGACGGTCACCGATTCCTGAAGGCCGGCTGGCTTCAGTTCGAAGTCCAGGTTCAGTTCCTGGCCGACGGCGATCGTCATCTGCGTGTACTCGACCGGCGCAAACCCGTCCTTGCTGGCTCGAAGCGTGTAGGTGGAGGGTTTGAGGTTCGCGATCAGGAACACGCCCTTGTCGGCGGTCGTCTGGCTCCGCTCCTCACCCGTGCGTTCGTTCTTGACCGACACCGTCGCACCGGCGACGAAGCTCCCGGTGCTGTCGCGAACCGTCCCGCCGAACTTCCCCTGATCGGTCTGCGCGAAGCCGACCGCCGAAAGCGCTGCGAGATACACGAGCGTCGCCGTCCATTTCAACAACCTCATCGTCCCTCCTGATGAAATTGCCCGGCAGCTTAGGGGGACGCAATGAGTACGATGTAACGAGTCGATTGCAGGCGTGTTAAGTCCTGCCGGTTTGGCGGATGTACACCGTCGTGTCGACGATCTGTTACATCGTCGTCATCGGGCGGCCGGTCCGATCCGAGATTGGGACCGGTCGAGGACGGAGGCTCGGTCACCGGGATCGCCGGCTATCTTGTTGTCTTCCCTGGTCTTGTGTATTCTGCGTGTCACTGCACCGTGCGTCAGCGATTCACCAGCATCCGGGGGATGCTCGTCGGCATCGTCGCGTCGGGTCTCGTGCTGGCACCGCGCCCGGCCGCGCCGCAGTTCACCCCATTCTCGCGGGATCCCCGGAACATCCTCGAGGGCAGCTGGCAATCGTGCCGCGAGGACGACGGCCAGTACGCCGAGCGTGTCTACGACCACGTGGTGAACGGCGCCGGCCGGTTCGAAGTGCACCTCGGTCCCCGCAACGAGTTCGCGATCTTCGTGGGCGTCCAGGAGGCCCATCGCGACCACACCTCGCCCGAGAACCTGCTGAAGCCCTATCAGGTGGCGACCGAGGGAGGCCGCGCCAGACAGCGCTGGGAGATCCCGTCGCTCGGCCTGGCGTTCACGGCGACGCTGGCGGGCGGATCGCGTAGCGAATGCGAGAGCTGGTTCATCGTCCTCGAGCCGTTGCGCAAGGCCACCCATTGACCTGCGGCCAGATGAGATGAAGTTCCTGTTGTGGCTCAGCAAGACCGGTCCAGCCGTGTGGGGCCGGGAGTCGGAGTCGATCTGGGCGTATCCGACGATTCTCTTCCTCCACACGCTCGGCCTCGCCCTGCTGGTCGGTTTCACCACGGCGGTCGATTTTCGGGTGCTGGGGTTCTCGCCGCGCGTGCCGCTGGCGCCGATGGCGCGGTTTTTCCGCCTGATCTGGATCGGCTTCTGGATCAATGCCGTCTCGGGCACGGCGCTGCTCATCATGGCGCCCATCAAGCTCGCGAATCCCGCCTTCGCCGTGAAGATGACGTGCATCACGCTCGGCGTCATCGACATGATCTGGCTCAAGCGGGAGGCATTCGCCGCCAGGGGCGCCGTCGGAGCGGCGGAGCACTCCGACGTGTCGCCGCTCGGTAAAATGCTCGCAGTCCTGTCGCTCGTTCTCTGGGCCGCCGCCATCACGGCCGGACGGCTGATGGCCTATATCGGTCCTCAGCGCTAGAGGGCTTCAAGGAGACCGTCATGCAAGCCTGGGTCGACTGGTTGACGGCGACGCAGCTTTCCGCGTACATCAACGCCCATTTGTGGGTGTGGCCGGCATGCGAGACGCTGCACTTTGTCGGTCTCGCGCTGCTCATCGGGAACGTCGGCGTGCTGGACCTGCGGCTGCTGGGCGTGGAGAAGGGGATCGCGTTTCAGCCGCTGAACAGATTCGTGCGGTGGGCCGTTCTCGGCTTCCTTATCAACCTCGTGACCGGCATCACGTTCTTCGTGGGCAATCCCGGCCAGTACGTCCACAACATCGCGTTCGGGTACAAGCTCGTGTTCCTCGCGCTGGCGGGACTGAATGTGCTGATCTTCTACGCGAGCGGGCTGGCGCGCACGGTCGACGGGCTCGGTCCAGGGGACGACGCGCCCGTTTCGGCCAAGGTGATCGCGGCGGCGTCCTTGTTCCTGTGGGTCGGGGTGATGTATCTCGGTCGCATGCTGCCCTACATCGGCAACTCGTTCTAGCGCCCTGCCGGCGGGCGCCGCGTCGCTCAGAGAGCGATCGGCGCGTGATTCGAGCCGGTGCCCGTCCGCAGGTAGGAGCCATCGTGGGCCCGCGCGAGGAACCGCAGCTCGACGAGAACCGCCAGAATCCGCACGCAGGATGCTTCGTCAAGATTCCACAGGCGGCGGGCCTGGCGGCTCGTCAGACGCAGCCCCGGCATCTCCAGGTACTCCATCTGTATCCGCGTCAGCAGCTCACGGTTCACGGATTCGGGGATGGAACTCATGGAACCTCCCTCCATGGAACCGTCCCACGTCCCCGTGATCCTGGTGCTTCGACAACCCCTCGGCCGCGTAAATTCGTCGGCGTCACGCGGCTGTTGCACGGAATTCGCTTGTACCAGCCGATAAAGCCGGGTACGGTAACGCCAATCCAAGGAGGTCGCGGCCGTGTTTCACCCGGTTCCTCGCGTCGACCGGTGGGACGGGATTATCGGACTGGTCGTCGCGCTGCTGGTGGCGGGTCTGCTCGCCGCATCGTTTCTGCTGTCCCGCTGAGCGACCCGACCGCCTGTCCTCCGGTCAGCGCGCGGGTGGCGGTGTCCTCGACGGGTGGCGCCACCGCGCACGGCAGGTCCGCCACGTCCGCCGCCTGCACATGCAATCCGATCTCGTGCGCCCGGATGGAACAGTCGCCGCCGCGGCGCTCGAGCACGCGCGTGTGGGCGAGTCCGGTGTCGGGGTGGCAGGACACGTAGACGACGCAGCCGCACTGGAGGGCGACGTTGTACGACATGGCGTCTCTGCGTGTACCAGTCCCGCGTAACGTTCCCTCCTTCAGACCCATCACGCACATGTAAGTTTTCCGGCGTTCACGGGCTGTCGAAATTTTGCGCCACCGTGCCGCGGCCGATACGGCGAAGTGACGGGGAGATGCGAAGGTGGCGGCGTATGCCGCTGGATTCCGCCACCGTCCGGGCCGGCGCCCGCACCTGGGAGGCCAAATGCGTGGACGCGAGGTTCATCGCCGGGTCGCGGTGGCTGCAGATAGCGCTGTTCGGGCTGCCGAGCTACACGGTGGTCCTCAAGCTGCCCGGTACGGCCGGAGAGGCGGAAGTGCTCCATGCGCTGGAGTGGTGGCTCCGCGCGCCCGGACGTGAAGACGGCGACGTCATCGAGGTCAGCTGATCGCGCCCGCGCCGCTCGAGGACCGTGCACCGCCCGGGATCGACTGCCTCCAGGTCAGCGCTCGTTGAGATGGTGCTGCAGCTGCTTGCGAACACCGGCGCGAAAGTCCTCTTCAGACTTGTCGCGTGTGACGCCGATCACGAGGCGATACGGCTCAGCGGCCTCGTCGCGCACCATCAGCATGACCTCGGAGTAGCTGGCGCCGTCTCTGCCTGGCAGCGCTGCCAGCACGTCGATGGCAGGATAGTGCTGCCGCGTGACGTCGCTGGTGAGGCGTCGCACGTCGGCAAGAGTAAGAGACACGTTGATGCTTCTCCTCGATAGCGTCGCGCATGACCGATCACCGCGGCGCGAAGTGGGGACAGGGAGGTCGAAGTATACGCCCCCCGCGCCCGCCGGATCGGTGATGTGGACGTTACACATGTAAATTCACAAGCAGGTTCTGGTTCCCAGGCGAACAAATTTACGCGGCCGTTCACTCGGGGACGCACGTCGATGACACCCGCCACTCATTCTCGGGTAGATGACCAGTACGGCCGTCCGCGCCGGGCGCATCCTGCTTCTGTCTCTCGCCGTTGTGTTCGCCTTCGGCTCGACTGTCATCGTCCGGTTTCCGTCCGACGGTGTGACGGCTGCCGAGGGCTGGCTGGTCCAAACGGGCCGCCTCACGAGCGCCGACCGCGGTCACGTCATCGAGCGGGCCTTCAGCGTGCCGGCCAATACCCAGCAGATAGATATCGACTTCACCTTCAGCCCCACGGACCGTCCCACCGAGATCGATCTGGGCGTGCGATCGCCGCGCGGGATTCGAGGGTGGAGCGAGGACCGAATCGATCACGTGCACATCGATTTGGCCTCCGCGAGCCTCGGGTACCTGCCCGGCCCGATCGATGCGGGACCCTGGGCGCTCCTCATCGGCGTCGCCTATGTGCCGGACCTAGCGCACGTGCGATACCACGCGGAGATCCGGACCTCGGCCACGCTCGATCCGCCGCGTCCGACGCTCCGCACGGGCGAAGGCTGGTATGCCGGCGATCTTCACACGCACTCGGGCCACAGCGACGGCTACCGCAGGCTCGGAGACGGAACGCGGCGCCCGGTGTCGGTGGCCGACATCCAGGCCGCGGCGCTGCGCGAGCATCTCGACTTCGCCGCGATCACCGACCACAACACGATCAGTCACTGGGTCGACGTCGATCGCGCGCAGCTTGGCGACCCGCGCCTGCTGTTGCTGCACGGCACCGAGGTGACCACCTACCAGGGACACTTCAACGCCCTCGGCGGTCGCCGACTGTCCGACTTCCAGCTCGGGATCGAGAGGCCGATGGCGCGCGTGCTGCGGGACGCGGCCGCCGACGGGGCGTTTGTCTCGATCAACCATCCCTGGCTGGCCGACGACGAGTGGTGCATGGGATGCCGGTGGACGCCGACCGACGACCGCACGATCGACGGCGCCCAGGGAATCGAGATCGTCAACGGACCGCTGTCCGAGGGCAGCCTTCCGGGCTGGCGGATGTGGGCGGGCCTGCTCAATGCCGGGCACCGGCTCGTGGCGGTGGGTGGCAGCGACACGCACGACCCGACCACCGGCGATCGGCCGATCGGGCGGCCGGCAACGGTGGTACACGCCGCCGCGCTGTCGGAGCGCGCCATCGTGGCGGGACTGCAGCGCGGCCTCGTGTACATCCGAACCGAAGGCGTCGACGGACCGTCGCTGGATGTCACAGCGGCCGGCGCCTTGTCGACCGCGGCCATGGGCGAATCGATTCGAGCGGGTCGAATCGAGCTGCGCGCGTCGATCGGCGGCGCCCAGGGTCAGGAGTGCGTGTGGATGAAACGCGGCGACGCGATCCGCGTCGATCGCATCAGATCGGCCGCCGCCGTTCTGACCCTCGCGACCGACGCCGCCCCTGGCGACTGGTTCAGCGTCGTCGTCCGCAACGCGCGGTCGGCCACCGCGCTCTCCAACGCCATCTACGTCGACCCCTGAACGCCGCGCCGGGAAGCTGTCGGCCCGAGCTCCGCGCAGCGCCGGAAAGCCGCACCGGGCGTGGCTCCCCGGAGAGATTGCGGCTGTTTTCGTCCTCCGATGTAACGTCCGGTGCCGTACGGTTCTTGCTTGTCGGAACGCATGCCGCTGTCGCGGCTGCAAGGACAAACCGATGCCACTCATCCGTCATCTGGTCAGTGAAGGACACGTCCACCGCTTCGCGGTCGTCCGCGAGCCGCAGGGATGGGAAGTGCGCGAAGAGGAAGATTCGGCCACAGTGCGGTGCGTCCATCGACACGACTGGCACAGCGTCGAGCGCGATACCCTGCTGTTCGACCTCAAGGCGCTCGAGCTCAAGCGCGAAGGCTGGGTCGAGCACTGACGATCCCGGCGGCGCCGCCGGAGGTTCCGGACCGTGACGACCAAGGCCGGTATTGTCGAGGCGCTCGGGGAGACGGCGCTGGTGCTTCCGGCGCTCGTGGCGGCCGGCCTGCGCGCGAATGATCGGGCCAAGTACTACATGAGCCTGATGCAGGCCTGCGCGCATCACGTCGCGCAGCCGGATCAGGATATGGTCGATCTGCGCGCGGAGCGCGAAGCCAGCGGGGAAGAGGATGCGACGCTCGACCGCGTGGTGGCCGGGAGTCTCGGCGATTCGGCGGGCGGGATGTTCGTCCCGCATGCGGATCGGATCCAAAGCCAGCTGGTCGGCAGCATCCGCGAGATGATCGCGCCGCTGCGGGTCACCGATCCCGCGACCGGGGAGACCTACGAGCGGCGGCTCACCGGGCTTTGCAGCCAGCTCCCGCTGCTGCAGGACGACACGGTGCCCGCAGGATATGTCGAGACGATGACCCGGGCGGAGCGGACCGGCCCCGACAGCCTCCACCTGCTGGTGCTGGATCTGCACCGGGAGCTCCATCGCGTGCAGGTGCGGCTCGCGGAGCGATCGCTGGATGGCGCGCGGGTGTACGGCCTGTCGCCGTCGGACGAGCCGCTCGTCCAAGCGTTCATGCATGGCGTGAACGCGACCGCGGCGCTCAAGTTCGATCATCCCGGGCTCGGCACCACCGCGACGCGCGCCGGAAATCAAGTGCTCATTCAGAACGACATCGGGACGACAGATGCGCACGTGCTCGTCGTTCACGTGGACGGGCTCATCGTGTCGTTCATCTACAGCGACGTTCACCAGGCCCGCATCCGTTTCTTCAAGGGGCTCCTCGATGGTCTCGGCGTCGAGTGGAGCGGAGGAGGGGCGGTTGGTGGCGGGTACGAGACCTGCGTCGGTCGGCGTCGCTGCGCGAGCGTCGAACAGGTCGCCGAGCTGTTGACCGCGCTCGGATCGAAGCTGGTGTTCCTGATTGACTGGAACCGCGCGCGGAAGCGTCTCTCCCGGTTCGTGAGGAAGTCAGATGCGATCGCGGCGCTTCGGTGGGCGGCAGATCGTGGTTACGGACATCGAGGGTTTCTCGAGGCCGGCGGAGAGCGGCTCATCTATACGGCGCTCGAGCGGTTCGCCCCGCCGGCGCTGCGCTCGGGCGCCAGGCTGGACGAGGTGCTCGGCCGCCAGGCGGCAGCGAGCCTGCTGCAGGCCGTGCTGCGGATTACCAGCGAAGGCCTGCTGCAGCATCGGTCGCTGCGCCTGGTCCGCGACGAGGTGCAGGCCGAGCTGCTCGCGCACGGCCACCAGTGCCAGGAAGGCGCCCTGGGGCAGGTCGCCGATCACGCGGCGCTCATCTTCTCGTTGGCGTCGGCACTCCAGGCGGCACTCCTTCGCATGCGCGGCGGCACACCCGCCGATCGCCTGGCGTCGATCGCGTCCCGCGCCAAACGCTGGGAGACCAAAGCTGACGAGATCGTCATCGACGTGCGCCAGGCCCGGCGTGGCATGCCCGGCAGCGAAACGATCACGCGGCTTCTGGTCGAGGCCGACGACGTGGCGGACGCGCTGGAGGAGGCGATCTTCATGATGACGCTCCTGCCAGACTCCGGCTCGGGGCTGCAGGCGGCGGACACGCTCGAGCCACTGGTGACGCTGACGGTACGGACCGCGCAGGAGTACATCAAATGCCTCGAGATGGCGCGCGACCTCAGGCGGAGCGGCACGCGTGACGACGTGCAGCAGTTCCTGATTGCGGCCGACCGCGTGACCATGCTCGAGCACGAGTCCGACGAAGCCGACCGACTGGCGCACGCCGTGATGATCAGGACCGCGGACAACTTCCGGACGCTGCACCTGCTCGCCCAGATTGCGCGAGGGCTCGAGGAGTCGGTGGACATCCTCGCGCGGTGTGCGCTGAGGCTCAAGGACCATGTCATGAGCGAGCTGCTCGCCGACTGAAACGTCATGCGGGAGATCTTCTTCGTCGGCGCCGCCGATCGTCCGCCGAACGCCTGGCCGGTCGAGCGGATCGGCGCCAAGGCCGCGTCGCTCGCCCGCCTCGCCGACCTCGGTCTCCGGGTGCCGCCCGCCTTCGTGCTCGGGACTGGTATGTGCTGCGAGGTGCTGAAGGCCGGAGGTCGCCTGCCCGACGCCGCGAGAGCCGACCTGCGGGACGCGGTGAGCTGGCTCGAACGCGCGACGCACCGTCGGTTCGGTGGACAGCCGCCGCTGCTCGTGTCGGTTCGATCCAGCCCGCCGATTTCGATGCCCGGCATGCTCGAAACGGTCCTGAACGTCGGCCTCACGGCGGCATCGACGCGCGGGCTCCTGAAGCTCACCGGCAATCCGGCCCTGGTGTGGGATACCTCGCGCCGGTTCGCGGAGGGCTTTGCGGAAACCGTCCTCGGCTGCGAATCGGCGCCCTTTGCGAAGCTGGCCGATTGCGCGATGGCGGCCGCCGGCGCGGCCTCGATCGACGAAGTGGATCCGTTGACGCTGCGCGATCTCGCGTCCGAGACCGCCCGACTCGTCGAAACGGCATCGGGCACGTCGATGTTCACCGACCCGTACGCCCAGCTCCAGGCGGCGGTCGAGGCCGTCTTCGGTTCCTGGTCGAAGACGCGCGCGCGGGACTATCGTCGCCTCGGTCAACTCGACGGCGCCAGTGGAACCGCCGTCATCGTACAAGCCATGGTGTTCGGCAACGGTCTCGCAACCTCAGGGTCCGGCGTGGGCTTCACGCGCAACCCGTCCACCGGCGAAGACGATCTCTACGTGGACTTCCTCTTCAATGCGCAAGGGGAGGACGTCGTCTCTGGGCGGCGGCGCGTTGCCGAGACCACGACGCTGGCGGCCGCGCTGCCCGCGATCGACGCCGAACTCGGCCGCACGAAGACGGTCCTCGAGACCGAGTTCCGGGACATGCAGGACTTCGAATTCACGGTCGAAGACGGTGTCTTGCATTTCCTGCAGTGTCGGCCGGGCAAGCGCACCCCATGGGCGGCCCTGCACATCGCGACCGACCTGGTCCGCTCCGGGCTGATTGCGCCTGACGTGGCGCTGGCGCGCCTGGCGCCCTATGACGTCGAATCCATTCACCGCGTGCGACTCCGACCCGATCTCGAGGTCGAGGTCGTGGCGTCGGCCGTCCCGGCGAGTCTGGGTGTTGCGGTCGGGGCCATTGCGTTCGATGCACACCGCGCCCGGACGATGGCGGCCACCGCGCCGGTCGTCCTCGTGCGACCTGAACTGACGACGGACGATGTCGGCGGGCTGGCAGCGTCGTCGGGCATCCTGACGGCGGTGGGCGGTCGCACGTCGCACGCTGCCGTGATTGCCCGTCAGCTCGGGAAGGTGTGTCTGGCCGGGTGTTCGGCGCTGCGAATCGACGCGGTCAACCGCCGCTGCGTGCTGGGGACGCGTGGCTTCGCCGAAGGCGACGTGATCACCCTCGACGGTGAAACGGGTGGCGTGTACTCAGGCGCGGTGCCGACCGTCGTCGAACGGCCGGAAGGCGCGCTGGCGGAGGTGCGGCGCTGGCGCGGCCTGGCCGCGTGACGGTCGAGCGGTGCCGGTCGGAGGCCCCACCCGGATCGGCGGCCGTTTCCGGCCTCGTTTGCGCAGAATTTACACGAATATTACGGAGGGGAAGCACACCGGACATACGTTGACCACAGCATCGGTCCACACTGTCCCTTGAACGGACACGGCGTCCGTGGAGGGAGCATGTGAGTTGCGCATCGGTTCTGAACCGTCGTTGTGGGCCTGTATCGGGATTGTGGTGCTGTTGTGTTCGGCCGCATCCGCATCAGCTCAGGTGACGCCGGCCGCCGGCTACACGCCGCCAGACGACACCCCGTCGATTCGCGTGGGGGTGACGTTCTACAGTGACTACACCTACACGCAGAATCCGCAGATGACCGACGGCGACGGGAACACCATCAATCCGAGCGCGTTCAACGTGACCCGGAGCTACATCAACGTGACCGGCAACCTGTCGCACATCATCGCATTCCGGATCACGCCGGACGTCGTTCGCGAATCCGGGCTGTTCAACGCGGCCACCGCCTCGACCATCTCCAACGACAGCCTCGTCTTCCGCATCAAGTACGCCTTTCTGCAGGCCAATCTCGACGACTGGATGCCGAAGGGGTCGTGGGCCCGCTTCGGCATCCAGCAGACGCCGCTGCTCGACTACGAAGAAGGCATCTACCGGTACCGGTTCCAGGGCACGACCTTCACCGAGCGGGAAGGGTTCTACAACTCGGCGGACGCGGGCGCCTCGTTTCACTTCAACTTCCCGTCGAACTACGGGGAGGTGCACGTCGGCGTCTACAACGGCGAGGGGTACGCGAAAACCGAGCCGAACGATCAGAAGGCGGTCGAGATTCGCGGCACGGTGCGGCCGTTCGCGACCGGCGCGCCGATCATGCGGGGGCTGCGCGTGACGGCGTTCTACTTCGGCGATCACTACATCAAGAACGCGGAGCGGACGCGCACGGTCCTGCAGGCGACCTTCGAGCACCGGTACATCAACGCCGGCTTCGACTTCATCGACGCGAAGGATCAGCCCTCAGCGACCCGGACCGACGTCGAGGCGAAGGGATGGTCGTTCTGGCTGACGCCGAAATCGTCGGTTGGGTGGGAGGCGCTCGTGCGATACGATCACCTCACGCCCGACACCTCCCAGAGCAGCCAGGTGCGCCACCGGACGATCGTCGGCGTGGCGTACTGGTTCCCGCATCAGGGCGCGGTCTCGTCCGCCCTGCTGCTCGATTACGACGGCCAGACGTTCGACAACTTCACGCCGGCGCAGGCCGCACAGCGCAAGATCGCCGTGCATGCGCTGGTCAATTTCTGAGGAGTGGGCCGATGAAAGCGATGCATACCTTGCTGGCCGGCGCGGCCGTTGTCGCGCTCGTGGGCGGTGCTGCCGCACAGACCGTCAAAATCAACGGAGCCGGGGCGACGTTCCCGAATCCCATCTACTCGAAGTGGTTCGACGAGTATCACAAGCTGCACCCCAACGTGGAGATCAACTATCAATCGCTGGGATCCGGTGCGGGGATTCAGCAGGTGACGGCGCAGACCGTGTTCTTTGGGGCGACCGACGGTCCGATGACCAACGAGCAGCTGCAGGCCGCGCCTGGCAAGCTCCTGCACTTTCCGACGGTGCTCGGCGCCGTCGTGCCGGTGTACAACATTGCGAATCTGAGTGCCGAGCTGAAATTCAGCGGCCCGGTACTGGCAGACATCTATCTCGGGAAGATCACGAAGTGGAACGACCCGGCGATCGCGAAGCTGAATGCCGGCGTGATGCTCCCTGCCACCGATATCACCGTCGTGCATCGATCCGACGGATCGGGCACGACCTACATCTGGTGCGACTTCCTGGCGAAGACCTCCGGCGAGTGGAAGACGAAGGTCGGGGTGGGAACGTCTCCGCGGTGGCCTGTCGGAATCGGAGGCAAGGGCAACGAGGGCGTCTCGGGGCTCGTGACGCAGACGCCGGGATCGATCGGCTATGTCGAGCTGATTTACGCGCTCCAGAACAAGATCAGCTACGGATCGGTGGAGAACATGGCGGGCGAGTACGTGAAAGGGTCGGTCGGGTCGGTGACGACCGCGGCGGCGGAAGCCGCGGCGAAGATGCCGGCCGACTTCCGCGTGTCGATCACCAACGCACCCGGCAAGGGTGTGTACCCGATCTCGTCGTTCACGTGGCTGCTCCTGTACGACAGCCCCAAGGACAAGAATCAGGCGAAGATCATGGTCGATTTCGTGAAGTGGGCGCTGACCGACGGTCAGAAGTTCGCGCCGGCGCTCGGATACGCGCCGTTGCCCGAAGCGGTCGTGAAGCTTGAGATGGCGCAGCTCGCGAGGATCAAACTGTAGTGAGGTCGGCGGACGTGAGTCAGGCGCGCGACCACGGAGACCATGGAGCCTAGGCGCTCGGTCGGCGACCGCGCGGATGTCGGGTTCCGGATCGGCACGGGCGTTGTCGGCGTCGCCGTCGTCCTCCTCGTCGTGGGGATCGCCTTCGAGCTGACGCGGCAGTCGACGCCGACCATCGAGAAGTTCGGCCTGGGCTTCTGGCTGACGGAAATCTGGGATCCCATCAACGGTGAGTTCGGCGCGCTGCCGTTCATCTGGGGCACGCTGTACTCGTCGATTCTGGCGCTCGCGATCGCGACGCCCGTCGCCCTGGGCATCGCGATCTTCATCGCCGAGCTGTGCCCCGGGCCGATTCAGCGTCCGCTCGTCTTCCTGACCGAGCTGCTCGCGGCCGTGCCGTCGATCGTGTACGGCCTGTGGGGCGTCTTCGTGCTCGTGCCGGCGGTGCGCAGCGTCGAGGCGTCGCTGCCGGCGGTCGTCCGGCAGCTGCCGGTCTTCAGCGGACCGCCGCGCGGCGTCGGCATGCTCGCCGCCGCCGTCATCCTGGCCATCATGGTCGTGCCGTTCACCTCGTCGGTGGCGCGCGAGGTGTTGAAATCGGTCCCGAACGCGCAGCGGGAAGGGGCGTACGCGCTCGGCGCGACGCGCCTCGAGGCGATCCGCGCCGCGCTCTTCTACGCGCGCACCGGCATCGTGGGGGCGGTGATGCTCGGTTTCGGCCGGGCGCTCGGCGAGACGATGGCGGTGACGATGGTGATCGGGAACGACCCGCGGGTGAGCTGGTCGCTCTTTGCGCCGCAGTACACGATGGCCGCCGTCCTGGCGAACGAATTCAGCGAGGCCGCCGATCCGCTCCATCTGAGCGCGCTCGTCGAGATCGGCCTCGTCCTCTTCACGATCACGCTGATCGTGAACCTATTCTCGCGCCTGCTCATATGGAGCATGGCGCGGAGCGCACGGAAGCCGGCCGAGGCAACCGCGGCGCAGGTGGCGGCCGCATGAGCCGAACCACGCGTCGCAAGCTGTTGTCGTCGGCGTTTGTCGGCTTCTGTGCGCTGTCGGTCCTGCTCGCGCTGATCCCGCTCGCGCTCGTCCTGTTCTTCGTGGTCAGTCAGGGCATTCGCGCCGTCAACCTGGATTTCTTCACCAAGATGCCGAAGCCGGTCGGTGAGACCGGCGGCGGGCTGGCGAACTCGATCGTCGGGACCCTGATCCTCGCCGGCCTCGGATCGGTGATGGCCATTCCGATCGGCGTGGTCAGCGGCGTGTACATGTCGGAGTACGCCGGCACGCGGCTGGCCTCCCTCATACGCTTCGCCGCCGATACGCTGAACGGCGTCCCGTCGATCGTCATCGGCGTGTTCGTGTACGGCATCGCGGTGCTGCCGTTCAAGCAGTTCAGCGCGATGGCCGGCGCCATCGCGCTCGGGGTGATGATGATCCCGATCATCGCCCGAACGACCGAGGAACTGCTGCTGCTCGTGCCGGGGACGATGCGCGAGGGCGCGCTCGCGCTCGGCGCGACGCGGGCGCGCGCGGTGTTCAGCGTGGTGCTGCCGGCCGCGCTGCCCGGCATCATCACCGGCATCGTGCTGGCGCTGGCCCGCATCGCGGGCGAGACGGCGCCGCTCCTCTTCACGGCGCTCAACAACCGCTTCTTCTCCACCAGCCTGTGGCAGCCGATCTCGTCGCTGACCGTGCAGGTGTACAACTACGCCAGCTCGCCGTACCGAGGACTGGCACCGCCAGGCGTGGGCCGGCGCGCTCATCCTCGTCACCATCGTGCTGCTCTGCTCGGTGATGGCCCGCATCGCGACCTATCGTCTCGAATCGATGCACCGGCGCTAGCGCTATTTCACGACGCCCAGGTAGATCAGCAGCAGCTCGAGCACCAGAATCAGCACGACGATGAACTCGAGAAACTGCCCGCGCGACATCGAGGATTGCTCGACGGCAAAGCGGTAGATGTCGTCGAGCGTCTTCAGTTTCTCCCGGACGTTCGCCTTCCACGACTCGAGGCCCAGCCGGTCGGCGACCAGCCCGAAGAGCCGCGCCGCGTAGATGTCGCCGATGAACTTCAGGGCGTTCTCGGTCTGATCGGTCAGCTCGTTGACATCGATGAACAGCGAGTGGACGTGGCGGGCCGCCCGCGTGTACCGCGTCCCGAGCAGGGTCTGCCACCAGCGCGGCCGTTGCAGTCGCCCGTAGATCGTGCCCAGCTCGGCGTCGAGCAGCCGATCGTAGTAGCGGAACTCGAGGAGCTGCGAGTTGGCGAACTCCAGGATGTCCATCGCCGCCCGCGCGCCGGCCTCGGTGTCGTAGACGAGCGCCGCGTTCCACGTCGGCACGACCAGGTCGTCGGCGAGGTACGAGATGTGGTGGCGAAGAATCAGCTGCCGCTCCTCGTCGCTGAGCGGCTGCCGCTCGCCACGCAGCATCGCGGCGATGTCACCGCCGCGCTCGGCCAGAAGCGCCGCCGCAGGGATCGGGCGATCGAGGTCGGTGATCGCGTACACCAGATAGTCCTCGCTCAGGAAATCCTCGCGGTAGCCGACCAGGGCCGACCGGAGACGGCCGGCCACCAGCCGGCAGAGCGCTTCCGCCTTCTGCCTCGAGATCGACGCTCTCGATCAGGTTCTGGCCCGCCGCGACCAGCCCGCTCCAGTCGCCGGTGTACCGCCGGGAGAGTGCGAGCGAGATGATGCCGTAGTCGTACACACGAACGCGGGCCCTGAACCCTTCGAGCTCGGGCACGCCGACCAGCTCGCCCTCGAACGACAGCGGCGGCTTCTCGTACTGCACGTAGGCGGGCGTGGCCGGCTTCGGCACCAGGCGCGCGGGCACCGCCGGGCCGCCGATGAGCGCGGGCACCGCCGGGAGGTCGACGCGCTCGGCGATGTCGAAGAGGTAGAACGCGACCAGTTGCGCTTCGCGGATCTCCGGCATCTCCCGATTATCGCGCGGTCAGACGACCAGCCCCGGAGCGATCACCCCGTCCTTCGGCACCACGATGATGCCGTTGCGGATGTGATAGCCGCGGCCGTCGGCGTGCTCGACGCCGGCTTCGTTGACCAGACGGGCGCCGTCGCCGATTCGCGCGTTCTTGTCGACGATGACGCGGTCGAGGACCGCGCCGCGGCCCACGCCGAGTCTGGGGCTGCTGCCCTTCGCCGGCGCGGCGTCGTCGTCCTCGAAATAGTCGGCGCCGAGCAGCACCGAGCGCCGGATGTGGGCGCCGGGCTGGATCGTGGTGCGGATGCCGACGATCGATTCCTCCACGCGACAGCGATCCAGGTAGCAGCCTTCGGCCACGATCCCCTGGCGCACGGTGCAGTCGCTGAACCGGGATCCCGGCAGGAATCTGGGGTGCGTGTAGATGGGCCGATGCGGATCGTAGAAGCGGAACGGCGCCTCGGGCTGCGTCAGCATGATGTTGGCGTCGTAGAAGGACTCGACGGTGCCCACGTCGGCCCAGTAGCCCCGGAACAGGTACGCCGTGACGCGATGGCGGCCGAGCGCCGACGGAATCACCTGGCGTCCGAAATCGGTGGCGTCGGCGGCGTGGACGAGATCGAGCAGCACGTCGCGCGAGAAGACGTAGATGCCCATCGAGGCCACGAACGGCTTGTCGGCCGTCCGCGCCCCGGCCGGTGCGCCCGCCGGGAAGCTCTGACCCATCTCCTCGAGGCGTGCGCGCGTCGGCTTTTCCTCGAACGCGACGATCTGGCCGCTCCAGTCGAATCGAAAGATGCCCATGGCCGACGCCTCGTCGATCGTCACCGGCTGGGCGGCGATGGTGATGTCGGCGCGCCGATCGACGTGCGCTTCGAGCATCTCGTCGTAATCCATGCGGTACAGGTGATCGCCGGCCAGGATCAGGTAATAGTCGGCCTCGTGCCGGGCGATGTGGCGCGACGCCTGGCGGACGGCGTCCGCGGTGCCCTGAAACCAGCTGGTGTTGTCCGGCGTCTGCTCGGCTGCGAGGATCTCGACGAAGCCGTTGCTGAACAGATCCATCCGATAGGTCTGCGCGATGTGCCGGTTGAGCGACGCGGAGTTGAACTGCGTCAGGACGAAGATGCGACGGATGTCGGCGTGGAGGCAGTTGCTCACGGGGACGTCGATCAATCGATACTGGCCGGCGATCGGCACCGCCGGCTTCGACCGGAGCTGCGTGAGCGGAAACAGCCGGGTGCCCTGGCCGCCGCCGAGGATGAGCGCAAGGACGTCGTTGTTCACTTGGGAATCGTCACCTGGGAATGGCCTGCTGCCGGCAGCATCACGTCGAACCGTGCGCCGCCTTCGCGGCGGTTTTCGGCGCGCACTTCGCCGCCGTGCAGCCCCACCAGATGCTTGACGATGGCCAGTCCGAGCCCGGTGCCGCCGGGATCGCGCGCGCGTGACTTGTCGACCCGGTAGAAGCGCTCGAACACGCGCCCCAGATCCTCCTCCGGCACGCCCGGGCCTTCGTCGGCGACCGAAATGACGATTCGATCGCCGATCGCCGACGCTTCGATACGAATCGTGCTGCCTTCCGGCGCGTAGGTGACGGCGTTGGCCACCAGATTGTTCAACGCATCGTGCAGCTTGGCCGGATCGCCCCGCAGCGTCGTGACCTCCGGCGCCAAGGCGACCTCCACCCGCTGCCGCTTGGCCTCTGCGGCCGACGAGAGATCGGCCACGACGCCCTCGATGACCGTCCGCACGTCGCAGACGACGACCTCCAGCGTCTCCTGCCCGGCGTCGAGCCGCGCCAGGCGGAGCAGGTCCTTCACGAGCCGCTCCATCCGCAGGGTGTGCCGGGTCACGATTTCGAGGAATCGCCGCCGGTCCTCGGGCATCGCCTCGTCGTCGGACAGCGCCTCCACGTAGCCGCGGATCGCGGTGAGCGGCGTCCGCAGCTCGTGGGACACGTTCGCCACGAAATCGCGGCGCATCTGCTCGGCGCGGCGCAGGTCGGTGATGTCGTGCAGCACCACCACGGCGCCCGGGGCCCCACGGGAGGCGACCGGGGCCGCCCGCGCGACGATCGTCCGCGAGTCGTCCCGCGGCGGCGACAGCTGGAGCGCCGGGGGCACCCCGCCGGCGAGCGCTGCGGCGACCAGCTCCGCGATCGCCGGGTGCCGGACGATCTCGACGTAATGGCGATCGAGCGCGAGCGCGTCGAGGCGCAGCATCCGGCGGGCCGCGTCGTTGGCCAGCTGCACGCGTCCGTGCGGATCGACGACCAGCACGCCTTCGATCATCCCGGCGAGAATCGCCTCCATCTGCGCGCGGTCGCGATCGAGCTCCTCCAGCCGGCGGCCCAGCTCCTGCACCGATCCGTCGAGCGCCCGTGCCGCGCTGCCCAGCTCGTCGTCGCCGTAGTCGAACCGCGGCGGCCGCAGATCGCCCGTCGCGTACCGGCGGGCGACGTCCGCGATCCGCTTCACCCGCGCGCCGATCCGGCCGGACACCACCAGCGCGATCGCCACGCCGCCGACCAGCGCCAGCGCGAGCGCGAGCAGCGTGCGGTTGAAAATCGGCCGCAGCTGCTGGCGCACGCCCGCGAGCGGCAGCGCCACCCGAACGAAGGCAATCTGCGGGTGCCTGACCGCAACCGCCACGTACGCCATGCCGGTGTTGAGGGTGTCGCTGTGGCGCCGGGAGCGACCGATGCCGGTCGCCCGTGCTGCGACGATCTCCGGCTGCATCGCGTCGTTCTCCATGGCGGCCCCCTCGACGCTCTCCGACGAGTCGCCGACGACGTGTCCGTCCGGCCCGATGAACGTCACGCGGGCATCGACCAGCCGTCCGATGCGCTCGGCTTCACCCTGCAGCGCGCGGCCCGGGCCGCCGGCGACGACCGGCGCCCGCGCGAGGAGGTCGGCGGCCAGCCGCGTTTCGGCCATCAGGCGCGTTTCGATGCCATCGTCCGCGCGGCTGCGCATCAGCTCCTCCATCAGGAAGCCCGCGACGGCAAGGGCGACGAGCGCGGTGGACAGCGCCGCGAAGACCAGCTGCTGCCGGAAGCTCCAGGTCATGGATGCGGGGCATGCGCGGCCGCGGCCGGCGGCGCGGGATCCACGAGCTTGTAGCCGAACTGCTTCACCGTCACGAGCGCATGGGCGAGCGGCGGCAGCTTTTCGCGCAGACGGCGGACGTGGACGTCCACGGTGCGGGTGCCGCCGGTGTAGCGATAGCCCCAGACGTCGGTCAGCAGCACGTCGCGCGACAGCACGCGCCCGCGGTGCTGCAGGAGGTACTGCAGGAGCAGGAATTCCTTCGCCGTCAGCGTCACCGGCTGGCCGCTGCACCCGACGGTATGCGTTTCCGAATCGACGACGATGGGCCCGTAGGTCACCGACGGTGCGCGCGCCGGGCCGGTTCGCTGGGCGCGGCGGAGCAGCGCCCGGACTCGTGCCACGAGCTCGCTCGGGCTGAACGGCTTGGCCACGTAGTCGTCGGCCCCGAGCTCGAGGCCGACGATGCGCTCGGCTTCCTCGCCCCGGGCCGTGACCATGATGATCGGAATCGCCGACGTCTTCTCGTTCGCCCGCAGCGCGCGGCAGATTTCGAGGCCATCGAGGTGCGGCAGCATGAGGTCCAGGATCACCAGCTCCGGCGGGTTCTCCACAATCGCGGTGAGCGCCTCGCGCCCCGACGCGATCACCGACGGCGAGAGGCCGGCTTTTGCGAGGTAATGTGCAACGAGGCTGGCGATATCCGGATCGTCCTCGACGATGAGCACGCGCGTCGACATCCGCACCATTCTACCGGCGGACGGATGCGGCGCCGTGGAGGGCTCGGTCGCGGTGTTCGGCGTGCGAGCCGTGATGCGGTCTTCTCCGGCGTGACCGCGACGCTCAGTTCCCCACCAGGCGTCCGACGAGCGGATATCCCCACCAGACGCCGAGAAGCATCGACGCGCAGCCGACCGCGACGGATACCCCGCGCGCCACGGCCGGCCGGTTCGCGAGGCATCCAATCGGCCAGCCGAGCACCCCGGAGAGCGCCGCCATGCTGATGGTCGAGCCGATGCCGAAGAGCGCGATGTAGACGAGCCGCGCCGCCGTGGACGGCAACGTGGCGAGCACCAGCGCGGTCAGCGCGCCGCTTCCGGCCAGCCCGTGCACCGCCCCGATCAGGAGGGGACGACGAGCGAGCGTCCAGCGGCCGATGTGCACGTGGGCAGGGCCTCCGGCGTGCGCGTGCACGAACACACCGTGGCGATGGAGGCGCGTCGGTCCCTGGTCGCCCTGGCCTAGCGCCTGGCGAATCGCCCGCGCGCCGAGGCCCACGAGCATCACCGCGACCAGCAGTTCGAACCCGTTGGCGACGGTCCCCGGCATCGCGGATCGCAGGGTCATCAGCACGACGGCGGCGAGCAGGAGCGTCGCCGTATGTCCCGCGCCCCAGCAGGCGCCGACCCACGCAGCCTTCACGTGACTGCGCTCGCCCGCGACGATCGTCGACACGGCCGCCAGGTGATCGGGCTCGAACGCGTGCCGCATGCCCAGCAGCGACCCGAGCGCCGATCCGGTGAACAGCCCGATGAGAGCCATGCCCGGCCATTCTATCAGGCGGTCGCACGGCGCCTCATCGGTTCGACCTCTCCCGATCGCAGCGGGCGTTCACCGGGCGCGAGCGGGCGCTCGCCGAAACGATGCGCCGCCCGCGGCCGGCTCACGTAGCGTTGTCGAAGGAGCCGACGTCATGACAGAGAGCTGGCGAACGACGATCCGCACCTACGGTCCCACCGCAGGCGGCGTGCTGGTGATGACTGCCGTGGCCGCTGCCACTGGCGTCATCTGGCTGATGTTGACGGCCCCGGAAAGCGTTCCGGGCGTCGTCGACGGCCAGGCGGGAGCGCTCCGCATCGTTGCGCAGGCGCTCTGGGCGGTGCTCGCGCAGATTATCCGATATCTTTGAGAGGAACAGCCGGTGAACGACGTGCCTCACGCGCCGAATGTCGATCGGATGGTCATCGGATTGCTGATCGTGGGGGCCGGCGTGGTCCTCCTGTGGGCGCAATTCGCGGACGCCACGCCCATCACCCGCCTGTGGCCGCTGCTGCTGATCGCACTCGGCGCGAGCCGGCTGTTCTCGCCCGGCCCGACCGTCGCCTACAGCGGCCCGGAGCGTCAGTGGCTGGCAAACGGGTGCGGTGTCCGGTCCGCCCGGTGGCATCAGCGTCGTGGGGCCTGGCTGGTCGTGATCGGCGTCTGGCTGTTGATGGACCAACTTCGGATCGCAAGCGCATCCACCACCTGGCCGTTGCTGCTGGTCGCCATGGGGCTGGGTCTGGTATGGCGTTCGCTGGGGGCGCGCGATGGATCGCAGTGACCCGCTCATGAAAGCCGCCCGTCGGAGAGACCCCGGCGTTCAACTGGTGCTCGGGCTCGCCATCGTCATCGTCGGCGTGCTGTTCATGCTCGACAATCTGCACATCGTCCGGGCCGGGGACTACCTGCGGTACTGGCCGGTGGGACTCATTGCGATCGGGGCCGCCCAGATCGTGCAGGCGCACACGGCGTCGCGTGTCTGGTCCGGCAGCATCTGGATCCTCATCGGCGCGCTGCTGCTGGCCGAACGCGTCGGATTCCTGCACGTGCAGGCCTGGGCGTTCTGGCCGCTGCTGCTCGTGTTCGTCGGCGGACGCATCTTCTGGCAGGCATTTGCCGCCAGAGCCGTTCCCCAGGTCCCGCCGGCCGGCCCGACCTACTCGGACTGGTCGGCGAACGCAGACGGCGGCGTCCGGCATTTCGCGTCGGCGGCCGACGGATCCACCGTGACGGCGACCGCGTTTCTGGGCGGCTTCGAGCGGCGAGTGACGTCGCCGGCGTTCCGCCGCGCCGAGCTCACCGCGTTCATGGGCGGCGGGAAGCTGGACCTGACGCAGGCGGTGCCTGCCGCCGGAGGCGCCGTCGTCGACGTGTTCGCGCTGATGGGAGGCGTCGAGGTCATCGTGCCCGATTCGTGGAACGTGAACGTCGAGGTCACTCCCTTCCTGGGAACCTGTGACCACGCGGCCGTGCAGCATGCCACGGCGGCGTCGCCGCAACTGACGGTCCGCGGCTTCGTGATGATGGGCGGCGTCGACATCAAGAACGGGCGCTGACGTGCACCCGATCCTGGCGCGAATGGAGCGCCTCACTGCATACCTGATTCTGTGGAGCGTCGTCGCCCTCGCAGGGGCGGCGCTCGCGACCACGCTCGGGCTGACGTGGATCGAGGCGGCCGCGTTCCTCGTACCATTGTTTCTTGTCTACGCGTTTGTCTGCCTGTCGGCGTGGTACGTCAGCCGCGCCGTGCCGATCCGCGACTCCCCTCCCGCACGCCTGATGGGGGCGTCGGCCCTGACCGCGGCGATTGCCGCCGCGCTCTGGGTGGCGGTGGCCGACCTGTGGGTCAGCGTGCTCGACGCGGTGCCGGCCCTCGAGTCAGCGGCCGGCCGCTACGAACGCCAGCTGCCGCTCCTGTTCGTGGTCGGCGTGCTGCTGTACCTGCTCGCGCTGGCGGTGCACTACGCGTTCCTCGGGTTCGAGGAGGCGCGCGAGGCGGAGCGGCGGCGGCTGGAGGCCGAGGTGCTGATGCGCGAAGCGGAGCTGCGGGCGCTCCGGGCGCAGATCAACCCTCATTTCCTGTACAACAGCCTCAACTCCATCAGCGCCCTGACCGGCAGCGATCCCGCCGGCGCGCGCCGGATGTGCATCCTGCTCGGCGATTTCCTCCGACAGACGCTGAGCGTCAGCGGGCAGGACGGCATCAGACTGCGCGACGAGATCGCGCTGGCCGATCGGTTCCTCGAGATCGAACAGGTGCGGTTCGGATCGCGCCTGCGCGTCGAGCGGCACATCGACGCACAGGCGTCGGAGTGCCGTGTGCCGCCGCTCATCCTCCAGCCGCTGATCGAGAACGCAGTGGCCCACGGCATCGCCGGCCTGATCGAGGGCGGCACGATCCGGGTGGACGTGGCGCGCCTGAACGGGTCGCTCGCGATTGCCATCGAGAACCCGCTCGACGCCGACGCTCCCGAGAACCCGCGGCGCGGCGTGGGACTCGAAAACGTCCGCCGCCGGCTCGCCGCGATGTTCGGAACCGCCGCGACCATCCAGACGCGCAGCGGACCCCAGTCGTTCCGCGTCGAGCTCGAGGTGCCCTGGGCCATCCATGACTGACGCGCCGCTCCTCAGGATCGCCATCGTCGACGACGAGCCGTTGGCGCGGGCCGTCATTCGCGAGTACCTCGACGGCCGGCCGGACGTGGAGATCGTTGCCGAGTGCGCGAACGGATTCGAGGCGGTCAAGACGGTCACCGAGCTGCGGCCGGATCTGCTGTTGCTCGACGTTCGGATGCCGAAGCTCGATGGCTTCGAGGTGATCGAGCTCGTGGGCCACGATGTGGCGGTCGTCTTCCTCACGGCGTACGATCAGTACGCGCTGCGTGCGTTCGATGTCCACGCCGTCGACTACCTCCTGAAGCCGTTCAGCGCGGAACGTCTGGCCGAGGCGCTCGAGGGGGCGCGCGCGCGCATCGGCCGCGGCGAGAAGACGACGCGCGAGGTGGCCGCCCGCATCCGGCGGTCGGAAGGGCCGATCGGCCGCGTGCTGGTACGCGACGGATCGCGCGTCCACGTGCTGCCGGCGCCGAAGATCGACTACGTTCAGGCGCAGGACGACTACGTCGCGTTCCGCTGCGAGGGCAAGGATTACCTCAAGGAGCAGACGCTCGCGGAGGTGGAGGCCTCGCTCGATCCCACGCGCTTCGTGCGCATCCACCGATCGTTTCTGCTCAACCTGGACCGCCTCGTGCGGGTGGAGCTCGACCAGCGCGAGAACCGCCTGGCCGTCCTCGAAGACGGCCGCCGGCTGCCCGTCAGCCGCACCGGGTATCAACGCCTGAGTGCCGCGCTCGCCCGGTGAGCCGCGGCACGGCGGTCCGGCGCGCCGCTGTCGCTCAGTTGTCCCAGAGATTCAGATGCTTGAACAGGCCGAGGAAGTGCTTCAGCTTCTCCGGCAACCCGCCGCCATTGTCGTCCTTGGAGATGGTGGGACCCTTCACGCGACCCTTGCGATCCAGGCTCGACATGTTGGCGAAGACGCTTCCCACGTAAGCGAGCGTCTCTTTGTAGCGCCAGTTCGCGACCCGCGGCGCGATTTTTTCGATCGTCGGCCAGCGGCGCTGATTGAGCTTCTCGGCCAGGGCCAGCTTTTGCGCGCGCAAAAGCGGCGCGCGTCCCGCGTTGTAGCTGCCCAGCATGAACTGCCGGCGGAACTTGCCTTCGGCGTCCTCTTCCCAGGAATTCCACAGCTCGTGCGAGTACCAGATGCCGGCCGCGATATTCCATTCCGGGTTGCCGATGTCGCCGAACTCCTTGTTACGCCGGCGGGCGTCCGCGAAGGTCCCCGTCATCAGCTGCATGACGCCGCGGGCCCCGCTGGAGCTGACGATGTTCGGCCGCAGGTTGCTCTCGACGATCGCCTGGGCCTTGAACAGCCGCCAGTCGTAGCGGTCACCGAAGAAGCGGCGTGTGTAGCTCTGGAAATACTCGTCGTACCGCTCGGACGCGGCGGGCGCCTGATGGGCGGCCTTGACCGACGAACCGGATGTCGGCGTCGTCGCCGCAGAGACGACGCCGAGCGCGCCGCCCGCCACGATCAACGCCAAGACGCAAGGCGGCCGCTTCATGCCTTCGTCACTCCTGGAACAGGCGCCGCTGCCGGATGGGGGGTCGGCCGCCTCCGCCGGATTATAGCCCCGGACCGCGGGTCTCGGGCGACCCGAGCGGTGTCCATCAGGGTGGGCTATGCCTCGCGGACGCCGGGGCTGCGGACGAGGAAGTACACCGCCACGATGGTCAGCAGCACACCACTCAGCTGGATGACCTGCGGCGCGCCGATATAGGTGGCGAGATACCCGCTGGCCAGGCTGCCAATCGGCATCCCGCCGCGGAAGGCGACCATGTAGATGCTCATGACGCGCCCGCGCATCTCGTTGGGGGCGATCAGCTGGACGAGCGAGGTGATCGTGGAAAAGACGATCATCATGGCCGCGCCGGTCAGGAACAGGAGCAGTTCGCTCACCCAGAGCACCTGCGACATGCCGAAGGCGACCATCAGCAGGCCGTAGACCGCCTGCACGATGAGGGCGGTGAGCCCCATCCGGGGAAACTTGCCGAGCCACGCCACGACGAGCGCGCCCGCAATGGAGCCGACGCCGGAGAAGGCGAGCAGGTGGCTGTAGGTGGCGGCGCCTTCGTGGAACACGCTCTGCGCGAAGATGGAGAGGAACGTCAGCAGCGAGAATCCGAGAAAGGTGGTGATGGCCGCCAGCAGGGTGAGCGCCACGAGCTCGCTGTTGTGCTGGACATAGGAGAGACCCGTCCGCAGCTCGTCGCGCATCCGCCGCACCTCGGCCGGGGGAATGTGTCTCACGTGCAGCGACATCAGCGTGTAGATCACGACGAGGAATGACGTGGCGTTCACGAAGAAGCACGCCGCCATCCCCTGCTGATCGCTGTAGCCCCACCGCGCGAAGGCCGCAATGGTCCCGCCGAACACGAGCGGGCCGATCACGCGTGCGATGTTCACCTGGATCGAGTTGAACGCGACGGCGTTCGGCAGATCCTTCTTGTTCACGAGCGACGGGATGAGCGCCTGGTACGCCGGGCCGCCGAAGGCCTGCGCCACGCCGGTGACGAACGACAGCAGCAGGATGTGCCAGATCCGCACGACGTCCCAGTAGACGAGCAGCCCGAGAACGACCGCGGTGGTGGTCTGGAGGTACTGCGAGCCGAGAAGCGTGCGGCGGCGATCGGTGCGATCGGCGAGCACCCCGCCGATGAGCGTCAGCAGCATGATGGGCAGCTGCTGCAGGAAGGCATCGAGCCCGAGGAAGAACGCGGAGCCGGTCAGCGACAGGACCATCCAGTTCTGCGCCGAGGTCTGCGTCCAGGTGCCGATGCTGGAGGTGCAGGCGCCGAACCACTGCACGCGGAAATCGCGGTAGCTGAACGCCGACAGCATGCGCTGCAACGCTCGCGATCCGAGCATGGTCGCCGGGGTGACCGGCACGTCGGCGGGAGAGGCGGTTGTGGTGGCTTCGGCTTGAACGCTTTTGGCCAAAGAGGTCCTACGTCAGCGGTAATGGCCCCTGGCGAGCCGGAACCACGCTAGATGATTGCAGCGGGGACGTTTAGACGCGGACGCCCGACCGCTGATTTTATCTTACGTTCGCCCTCTTGATCGCGTTTCATCGGTGCGCTATAGTTCGTGAAGCGAAGATAAAGCGAAAATCATGGGCCTCGCCGCTCTCGAAGCATTGCTCCGTGCCCGCCAACTCGATCACACGTTGAGCTCGGCGCTGGTCCGTCCCAGGCACGACGAGCTGGCCGTGGCGGCCACCGGCCTCGCTTCCTTGGACACGCAGTTGTACGGCGGGTTTCCCCGGGGGCAGCTGTCCGAAGTGGTCGGTCCGCGGACGTCGGGACGGACCAGCCTGCTGCTGCAGATGCTGGCCGCGGCGACCGACCGCGGCGAACCGGCCGCCATGGTCGATGCGCTGGACACGCTCGATGTCGAATCGGCGGCTGCCGCACGCCTCGACCTGGATCGGCTGCTGTGGATCCGCGGTCACGTGGTCGTCAACCCCGGCATGTGTCGCGACCTCAATCAACGGGCGCTCGAGCAGGCCATCAGGGCGCTCGGGCTCGTGCTGCAGTCCGGCATCTTCGGCGTCGTGGTGTTCGACGTGGCCGACGCGCCGCACGATGCCATCTGCCGCCTCCCGTTCACGACCTGGTTGCGGTTGCAGCGGATGCTCGAAGGCACGCAGACGGCGTGCGTGCTGGTCGGCGCCGAGCCGATGGCGCGCAGCGCCGCGGGGCTGACGCTGCGGCTGGCCCTCGGCGACGGCGGCGAGACGCGCGGAGAGGAGCCGCACGGCGGGACGCCGCGCGAAAGGAAAACGGCGTGCGCGATTCGGTTTCGAGCGCGGTTGTTCGAGGGCGTCGATGTCACGGCATCGGTCGTCCGCGCGCGCGCGCGTGATCAGCGGGAGACGGTGGCCACCTTCGCCACCGCGGCGTCGCATGTCTAACCGTCTCTCCCGACGCCCGGATCCACCCGTCCCGCGCGCTCATCCCTGTTGGTACGCCGCCGTCCACCATGCGGGCGCGGCCGCGGGTGCGCTCGGTCAGCTCGCGCTCGATTTCTCGCCGCGCTACGAGGCGCATGGCCACGATCTGATCGTGATCGACGTCAGCGGTCTCGATCGGTTGTTCGGCGAGCCGCAGCGCATCGGCGACGAGCTGCAGCGATCGGCTGCCGCGCGCGGGCTTCGCGTACAGGTGGCGCTCGCGGCGACGCGCACGGCCGCCCTCGCGATCGCGATGTGCCGCCCGGGCGTGACGGTCGTCCGACGCGGCGGCGAGGCGGCGGCCCTGGCATCGGTGCCGGTGGGGATGCTCGAGCGGATGCCCCATCGCCCATCGAGGCCTGGTGGTCCGTCGTCCCCGGTCAGCTCGCTCGTCCAGGTGGTGCACCGATGGGGCCTGAAAACCCTCGGCGATCTCGCGGCGTTGCCGGCCGCCGCGCTGGCGGCGCGGCTCGGATCGTCGGTGCTCGCGTCGCACGCGGTCGCGCGCGGCGAGGACGTCGCGCCGATGGTGCCGACGCTCGACGAAGAGCGTTTTGTCGCCGCCATCGACCTGGAGTGGCCGATCGAGGGAGTCGAGCCGCTGTCGTTCGTGCTGACGCGGTTGCTCGAGCCGCTGTCAACGCGCCTCGAGCGCCGCGATCGCGGGGCGGCCGCGCTGCACGTGACGCTCGGCCTCGTCCTGCACGAAGACATCACCGCCCGACCCTTCGAGCCGCCCGCGACGCCAGGGCGCGTCGTCGAAGGCCCGGTGGTGCCGGTCTACACGCGCACGCTGCAGCTGCCGGCGCCGATTCGCGACGTGCGGACGCTCAGGACACTGATTCTGCTCGACCTGGAATCACATCCGCCGGCAGGCTCGATCGAGCGCGTGTCGATCGTCATCGACCCGACGCCCGGCCGTGTGCTCCAACACACGCTGTTTACGCGTGCCGTGCCGACGCCCGAGCAGGTGTCGACGCTCATCGCGCGGCTCGACGCGCTGATGGGCGGGGATCGCGTCGGCCGCCCGACGCGTGTCGACTCCTCCCGTCCGGGCGCATTCGGGATGAAGCCGTTTGCCCTGGGCGACAACGTCACCCGGGCGCACCGGGCACGTGAGGATCACCAGGGACTCGCGGCTGACGGCCCGGTGGGCCCGGTGTCTTCCGCGGCTCCTGTGTCCTCGGCGTGTGCGTCGCTCCGCCGCTGTCGCCGTCCCGTGCCGGCGCGGGTGTCGGTCGCCGACGCTCGTCCCGCCGCCGTGACCACCGACCGCCGGGGATTCGGCGGTGGACGCGTGATCGCGGCGGCGGGACCGTGGCGGACGTCGGGGTGTTGGTGGGAACCGGCCACCGTTGTCGGGCAGTCGTCGATCAGACGATCCGTCACCCTGACGAACCGTCGATTGTCGATCGACGACCGTCGATCGCCGGGTGACGACCGTCCATGGGATCGCGAGGAATGGGACGTCGCGTGCAGCGACGGCGCGGTGTACCGGATCTTCCAGGACGGCGTCACGGGCGGATGGTTTATTGACGGGGTGATTGATTGAGGGCGCGGAGGGCCTGACCGCCCGCGGCGTCCCGCCTCCTCCTGCATGGCCGTCGTGTCCTCGTACATCGAACTGCACGCCGCTTCCGCGTTCACCTTTCTGCAGGGTGCGTCGCTTCCCGAAGCGTTGGTCGATCGCGCGGCCACGCTCGAGTATCCGGCGCTCGCCCTCGTCGATCGCGACGGGGTGTACGGCGCCCCCCGGTTTCACAAGGCGGCGGTCGCCGCCGGCGTCCGGCCGCTCATCGGCGCCGAACTGACCATCGGCCCCGAGCGGGCCAGGGGAGCGGGGCTGCGGGCGGCCGTGCTGCCCGTGCTCTGTGAATGCCAGGAGGGCTACCGCAATCTGTGCCGTCTGGTGACGCGCATGAAGGTGCGCGCACCGAAAGGCGAGGGGGCGCTGACCCTCGAGGAGCTCGACGGATCGACCGCCGGCCTTGTCGCGCTCGTCGGGCGCGCGGCGCTCGACGCGGGTCACTACGGCGTCGGCGGCCTGCTCGACCGCGCGATCGGGATCTTCGGCCGCGGCTCGGTGTTCGTCGAGCTGCAGCGGCATTTCCGCCGCGACGAGGAAGCCGACAACGATCGCCTCGTCGATCTCGCCGCCGCGTTTCGCGTGCCGACGATCGCGACCGGTGGCGTCCGCTTCGCGACGCCGGCCGAACGACCGCTCTTCGACGTCCTCACGTGCATTCATCACGGCACCGATCTCGCGAGCGCCGGCCGCCGGCTGGCGCCCAACGCCGAGCGCTATCTCAAGTCGCCCGCCGCGATGGCCGCGCTCTTCGCCGATCGCCCCGACGCGGTTCGTCGCACGGCCGATCTGGCCGAACGGCTGCAGTTCACGATGGCCGATCTCGGCTACCGCTTTCCGGCCTATCCGACGCCGCCGGGCGAAACCGAAGCGTCGTTCCTCCGCCGGATGACCGACCTCGGCGCGCGCGAGCGCTACCGCCCCTATACCGATCGGGCGCGCGCGCAGATCGCGCGCGAGCTGGACTTGATCGAGAAGCTCGCGCTGGCCGGCTATTTCCTGATCGTCTGGGACATCGTCAATTTCTGCCGCCAGCACGACATCCTCGTCCAGGGCCGCGGCTCGGCGGCCAACAGCGCCGTGTGCTACAGCCTCGGGATTACGGCGGTCGATCCGGTCGGCATGGATCTGCTGTTCGAGCGGTTCCTGTCGGAGGAGCGCGGCGAATGGCCCGACATCGACCTCGATCTGCCGAGCGGCGACCGGCGCGAGCGCGTCATCCAGCACGTGTACGGGAAGTACGGCCGCCTCGGCGCCGCGATGACGGCCAATGTCATCACGTATCGCGGGCGGAGCGCGGCGCGCGAGGTGGGGAAGGTGCTCGGGTTCGATCCCCCGCAGATCGATCGACTGGCGAAAGTGATGAACCAGTTCGAGTTCGCCGATCCGCAGGAGACGCTGCCGCGGCATCTCGCCTCGGTCGGCCTCGACGCGCAGTCGCCGCGCGTCCGCCTCTTCGCGCGCCTGTGGAGCGAGATGCAGGATCTGCCGCGGCATCTGGGGCAGCATTCCGGCGGGATGGTGATCTGCCAGGGACAGCTCGACGCCGTGGTGCCGCTCGAAAACGCCTCGATGCCGGGGCGCGTGGTCGTCCAGTGGGACAAGGACGACTGCGCCGACATGGGCATCGTGAAAGTCGACCTGCTCGGCCTCGGCATGATGGCCGCCATCCAGGATGCGCTGGCGATCGTCAACGGCGCAGAGCGATCCGTCTCGGAGGACGGCGGGAGGGGCGAGCGGGAGGCGCCGGCGCAGCCCCTGATCGACCTCGCGCACCTGCCGCACGACGCGGCGGTCTACGACATGCTGTGCGCGGCGGACACGATTGGCGTCTTCCAGGTGGAGTCGCGCGCGCAGATGGCGACGCTGCCGCGGCTGCGGCCCCGCACCTTCTACGATGTCGTCGTGCAGGTGGCGATCATCCGCCCGGGGCCGATCGTCGGGCAGATGGTGCACCCGTATCTGAATCGCCGCGCCGGGCGCGAGCCGGTCGCGTATCCGCATCCGTCGCTCGAGCCGATCCTGGCGCGCACGCTCGGCGTGCCGCTCTTTCAGGAGCAGCTGCTGCGGATCGCCATGGTCGCGGCCGGGTTCACCGGCGGACAGGCCGAGGAGCTGCGGCGGGCGTTCGGCTTCAAGCGATCGGAGCGGCGGATGAAGCAGGTCGAGGTCCAGCTGCGCGACGGCATGGCGCGCCAGGGCATCGTCGGCGCCGCGGCGGAGCAGATCATCACCGCCATTACGTCATTTGCGCTGTACGGCTTTCCCGAGTCCCATGCGGCCAGCTTCGCCCTGCTGGCGTACGCCAGCGCGTATCTCAAGGTGCATTTCCCGGCCGCGTTCTACACCGCGCTGTTGAACAACCAGCCGATGGGGTTCTACCATCCGGCCACGCTGGTCAAGGACGCGCAGCGGCGCGGCGTCCGGTTTCATCCGATCGACGTGCAGCGGTCGCAGTGGGACTGCACGGTCGAAGCCGACGGCGCGATCCGGCTGGGCCTGCGGTACGTGAGCGGCCTGCGCGAGCAGACCGGCCGCGCGATCGCGGCCGTCGCCGGTCACCCGGCGCCCGCCGGCAGCCCCTCCTCGACGGGCGACGGGCGGGGGGGCGATCGGTGTCCCAAGTGCGGCTGCGACGATCGGTCGATGCTGGAGACGACCGATCGCGGCGACCTGTTCTGCAACGTCTGCTCGCATCAGGTCCGGCCGTGGCGGTCGCCTTCGGACGGACCACGCCGCTTCGCGTCCATCGACGAGCTCGTCGGTCGCGCCGGCGTCCGCCGCGACGAGCTCGTCACGCTCGCCGATATCGGCGCGCTCAACGCGCTCGGCTACGATCGCCGTGCCGCGCTGTGGCAGGCGGAACGGGCGGTGCGCCCTCCCGGCGCTCTCTTCGAGCCTTCACCATTTCCAATGGACGATTTACAAGCTGGAATTGACGATTCACAGGTGGGAATTGACGGTTCCCGATGCGGGGCCGGCAGCGACGGCGAATGCGGGCGTGACGATCCCCAGCGTCGGGGGTCACCGAGACGTGGTGAATTCCCGGCGAGATCGCCTGACGAGGCCTCGGAGTGTCCGCTGAAGCCGATGAGCGAAGCCGAACGCCTCGTCGCCGACTACGCCGGCACGAGGCTGACCATCGGTCGTCATCCGATGGCGCTGCGGCGCGACGAGCTTGCGACGCGCGGCGTGCTGCGGGCCGCCGATCTGCGCTCCGCGCGCCAGGGCCGGCGCGTACGCGTGGCCGGCATGGTGATCACGCGCCAGCGGCCCGGCACCGCCAAAGGATTCGTCTTCCTCACGCTCGAGGACGAGACCGGCGTCGCCAACGTCATCGTCCGCCCCGATCTCTTCGCGCGCGATCGCCTCGTCATTGTCGAGGAGCCGTTTCTGATCGTCGATGGCGTGCTGCAGAACCAGGATGGGGTGACGTCCATCCGCGCCGAACAGGTACAGGGTCTGCCCGGCGTCGAGGTGGACTTCGACGCACACGACTTCTACTAGGCGGGCCGGTCCGGGTGACACCGCAGCGCGGTCCCTCATCCTTCGCGTGCCGTGCCTTCGGTATAATCCCGACGCTCATGAACTCTCAAAGGCTGACCCTCTGTTTCTCGCTCCTGGCGTCGCTGCTCGTCGCGGCGGTGGGGTCTGCGCGTCCGGCCGCGCAAGCCGCCACGCAGGCGGTGACCGGCACCGTTCGTGACGCGAGCGGTGGCGCCGTGGCCGGCGCCCTCGTCATCGCGCGCGTCGCCGGCCATGCCGACGTGCAGACCGTGACCGGGCCGGACGGCCGGTTCACGCTCGACGCGCCGACGCCTGGCGACGTCCTGGTGATCGTCCGCGCCGGCGGTTTTGCCGAGCGCCAGCAGCGGCTCGCCGGTGCCGGCCGCGATCTCGCCATCGAGCTCGCGCCGGCGACCCTCCTCGAAACGGTCGTGGTCACGGCGACGCGGACCGAGCAGCGCCTCGGCGACGTGCCGGCGAGCGTCAGCGTCCTCACCAGGGAGGACGTCCGGTCGTCTCCGGCCGTCATCGCCGACGACGTGCTGCGGCAGGTGCCGACCTTCAGCCTGTTCCGCCGCACCAGCAGCATCGCGGCCCAGCCGACCACCCAGGGCGTGTCGCTGCGCGGGCTCGGACCGAGCGGCCAGAGCCGCACGCTCGTGCTGCTCGACGGCGTCCCGTTCAACGATCCGTTCGGCGGCTGGGTCTACTGGACGCGCGTCCCGCTCCTCAGCGTCGATCGCATCGAGCTGACCGAGGACCCCACCTCCAGCCTGTACGGGAACTCGGCGATGGGCGGCGTGATCAACATCGTGACCGCCCGGCCCGTGCGCCGCACCTTCGAGGTCAAGCCGCAGTACGGCAACCTGTCGAGCCCGAAGGCCGACTTCTTCGCCAGCGATCAATGGAGCAAGGTGGGAGCGGCGGTCGAAGGCAGCTTCTACAGAACCGACGGATTCCCGATCGTGGCCGCGCTCGAACGGGGGCCGATCGACAACAACGCGAACGTCGCCTACAAGAACGTGAGCACGAAGCTCGATTTCACACCCTCGGACCGCCTCAGCGGGTTCTTCCGGGCGTCGTACTTCTCCGAGAACCGCGTGAACGGCAAGGTGGGCGAAGGCAACGATACCCGCTGGACGACGGTGAACGGCGGCATCCGCACGCGGCTGCCGGACGACAGCGACCTCCAGGCGCGCGTCTTCGTCGACGTCGAGCGATCGCATTTCAACTTTCTCGCCGTGACCAACGCGGCCACGACGCGCAACATCGTCCGGCTGGCGACCGACCAGCATGTCCCGACCAACGGGGTCGGCGGCTCGGCGCAGTGGTCCAAGGCCCTCGGCGGCAGCAACCTGCTCAGCGCGGGCGCCGACTGGCGGTGGGTGGACGGCGACAGCGTCGAGGACGCGTACGTCGCGGTCCCCAACGTGTTCATCTCGCCGGTGACGCAGGCGGCGGCGCTTTCCGTGCATCGCATCTCGGGCGGCACGCAGCAGATCTCGGGCGTGTTCCTGCAGGACGTCTTCACCCCGGTGCCGAAGGTCGTCGTCACGCTCAGCGCCCGCGTGGATCACTGGCGCAACTACGACGGCCACAACCTCGAGACGACCGTTTCGACCGGCCTGCCGACGGCCAACAATCGCGACTCCATCCCGGAACGCAGCGACACGGTCGTGAGCCCCCGCGCGGCCGCCCTGTACCACGTGACGGATCGCGTGACGCTCTGGGGCGCGGCGAATTCCGGGTTCCGCGCGCCGACGCTGACCGAGCTCTATCGTCAATTCTCCGTAGGCGCCGTGACGACGCGGCCCAACGATCAGCTGGGGCCCGAGCGTCTCGTGGGTGGCGAGGTGGGCGTCAACGTCGGCGTCGCGCGCAACGTGACCGCCCGTCTCACCTGGTTCGACAACCGCCTGCGGGATCCGGTGTCGAATGTCACGCTGACGTCGACGCTGGCCCAGAAGCGGAACCTGGGCGTCACACGCGTTCGCGGGGTGCAGACCGATGTCGAGTACCGTCTGGCGTCCGCGTGGCGCGTCTCGGCCGGCTACGTCTACGACAACGCCCGCGTGACCGACGGCGGATCGGTCCCGACGCTCGAGGGCAAGTACGTGCCGCAGGTGCCGAAGCACCGGGGGACGCTCCAGATCGCCTATTCGAATCCGCGCCTCCTGAACGTGGCGCTCGGCGTGCAGTTGGTCGGGCTGCAGTACAACGACGATCAGAACGTCAACTTCATCCCGCAGGCGGCGCTGCTCGATGCCGGCTACGACGCGTCGACGGGCGCCGGTCTGCCCGGCTACGCGGTGGCTGACCTGATGGTCTCGCGCGATCTGGGACGCACCCTCCAGGTCTTCGTGGGCGCCCAGAACCTGTTCGACAAGATCTATTTCGTCCAGACCAACCCGTCGACGATCGGCACGCCGCGGCTCGTCACCGGCGGCGTCAGGGTTCGGTTGTCGGGGAGATGAGGACGCCCGCCCGACGCTCGCGGCTCCCGCGCAACGAGCGGCTCGAGGCGTCAGCCGTCGGCTTCACTGCGCCGGCGGCGCCGCGCGAGCCGGCGCTTCCGGCTGCGACGCGGGCCTGGCCTGACGCTGAATCGAGCCCGAGTCGACCGTCTGCCCGGTCCGCGAAACAACCTGGAAGCTCAGCTCGTCGCCATCGATTTCGTTCAGCATGAACGACTGGTCCTCGTCGAACCCGGCGGCGGTCAGCGCCGACCGGCGCAGGTCGCCCTTTCGCAGCTGCCCGCCCGATCCCGAGACGAAGTAGTGGATACCCTTCTGCGGCTTCAGCCGTTCGTAGATGTGATCGTGGCCTGAGTAGACGACGTTGACGCCGTATCTCACGAAGATCGGCTCGAGGAGGACGCGGAGATCGACTTCCGAGCCGTGACGGCCGCCGTCGGAGTACAGCGGATGGTGGAAATAGCAGATCTTCCACTCCTCGTTCGCGTTCTTCAGCTCGCGGTCGATCCACTGGAGCTGCGGCGGGTCGATGTAGTCGCTGTCCAGAACGAAGAACCTCACCTTCTTCTTCGAGTACGTGTAGTACCGCGCGCCGCCCATGTTCCACGGTTTGTAGAAGCGATTGGTCTGGTTGTCGTGGTTGCCGAGCGCCGCGTAGAACCTCACGCCCGCGTCGAGCAGCGGCTTGTAGGGCGTCTCGAACTTGGTGACGAAATCGCGAGGCTCCTGGCTCCCGTACAGGTTGTCGCCGAGCATGATGACGAAGTCGTACGGGAATCGTTCGTGCCACGCCGCCATCTGCCGGGCGACATCGAGCTGGGGCCTGTCGCCGGTCCCGCTGTCGCCAATCGCCGCGAACTTGACCGAGTCCTTCGCGTTCGGCAGGCTGAGCGCGCCGCCGGCCGGAGCCTGCTCCACGGCTGCCCGCCGGACGCCGGCGGGCGCCGGCGGCAGCGGCGGGCCCGCGGCCGGCGCGGGGCCCGCCAGCGTCAGCGCGAGCGCAACGTGGAGGAGCGCCAGCTGAAGAAGTCGGCGCACGGATCACTTCCCGATCGTCGGAACAGCTTCGTGGACGAAGTCGACGATCAGATTCGACTGCCGGTCGCGCAGGATGAGATCGCGTCTCATGAACCGGTACTCGAGACCGTCGGGCAGCCGCGGTAGCTTCTCGAGGAGCAGCGGCGGCACGGTGGCGAGGGGCGCCCGTTCCGGGTACTCGGCGTTCACGGCGGGCGGCGCGCCTTTAGGCACCTCCTGCATCGCCGCGTACGCGTCGCGCGCGGTTCGGTCCCTGGCGTCCTCGCGCACCATGGCGCGCACGATGTCGCCGGCGGCCCCGAAGATGTCGCCCCGCCTGGCCGACGCGCGCGCGCGCCGGAGCGCGGCGGCGAGCGCCTTGCGGTGGTCCTCCAGCTTCGACGGATCGTCAGTCGGCTTCAGGGCCGGCAGCCTCCGGTCGAGCTCCGCGCGCAGCGCGATGTACGCCGATGCGCGGTCGGCGAATGCCTTGAGGGCCGCCGCCTTCGCGTTGACCGGGCCGTCCGGGGCGGCGGCTGAGCCAGCCGCCGTCGCCGCCAGGGCCACGATTCCGGCGGTGGCGAGCAATTTGCTGCAACTCTGGCGTGCAGGCATCGCAGACTGCTCATTCAATGACCGTGCCCGGGAGTCACTGATCGTGCCCGGCACCGGATCTCTATGAAGCTCATCGTCCAGCCCGACGCCGGCGTCGCCCCTGTCGTCACGGCCATCAAGCAGGCCAGGAAGACGATCGACATCCTGATCTTCCGCCTGAATCGACAGGAGATCGCCCGCGCGCTCGACGCCGCGGTGGCGCGAGGCGTTGCCGTCCGCGCCCTCATCGCGCACGTCAACAGCGGCGGCGACAAGGGCCTGCGCAAGCTCGAACTCCAGCTGCTCGAGCACGGCATCACCGTGTCGCGCACCGCCGACGATCTGATCCGCTATCACGGGAAGATGCTGATCGTCGACGGACGGGTCGTGCATCTGTACGGGTTCAACTTCACGGCGCTCGATATCGAGAAGAGCCGCAGCTTCGGGATCGTCACGGCGAACAAGGGACTCGTGGCCGAAGCGATCAAGCTGTTCGAGGCCGACTCGTCACGCCAGCCCTACGTCCCCGGGAACGACCGCCTCATCGTGAGCCCCGAAAACGCGCGCGAACGGCTGGCAGCCTTCATCCGCAAGGCCCGCAGGCAGCTGCTCATCTACGACCCGAAGATCAGCGATCCGGCGATGCTGAAAGTGCTCGCCGAGCGCGCGTCGAAGGGCGTCGACGTGCGCATCATCGGCAGGCTCGCCGGGAAGAAGACGATCCTGACGGCCGAGAAGTATCCCGGCAAGCGGCTGCACGTCCGCGCCATCGTCCGCGACGGCCGGCACGCGTTCGTCGGCAGCCAGAGCCTCCGGAAGCTCGAGCTCGAGCAGCGGCGGGAGATCGGGCTGCTCGTTCACGAGCCCTCGGTGGTCCGTCAGATGGTGGCGGTGTTCGAGGACGACTGGGCGGGGACCGAAACCGGAAGGAAGAGCGCGAAAAAAGCGCAGAACGCGGACAGGAGAGGCGGCAAGGAGCCGGGTCGCGCTGTCGCCGCGGCGGTGTAGGCGCGAGCCTACCGGCTGACGGCCAGACCGGCGTCCTGGGGGCTCCTCCAGAAATCCATGGTGGAGACGCGATGGACGCAGCCGACCGTGCAGTACGGCGCGCACGCCTTCGGCGTCGAGAACTCGCGGCGGATGTCGTCGGACGTGTACGACTCGAGCGGGACGGCCGGAAAGCCCCGTTGCTGCGAACAGTAGTGCACGAGGCCGTTTTCGCAGATGTACAGATAGCGTGCGCCGGCGCGGCACCGCCACCGGTTCGGGAGGCCGTCGGCGAGATTGGTCTGGAAGTTCGTGATGCCCGAGTACAGGTTCTTGAAGATCTGCCACGGACCGTTGATGGCCGCCGACACGTCGTCGAACACCTGACGCTCGGCCGGGCCCAGCGGCTTGAGCCGGCCGGACCCGTCGTGGATGATGCCGATTGAGGTCGAGAAACCGAGCTCTCGCGCTCGCGTGTTGATCGTGCGCGCGTCTTCGGGGTTCTTGATGCCGCCGCCGAGGACGGAGTTGATGTTCACGTCGAAGTCGGCGTGGAGCTTCAGATCCTGCAGCTTTCTGTCGAGCACGCGCAGGCTCTTCTTCGAGATCTCGTCCGGCTCCACGTTGTCGATGCTGATCTGCAGGAAATCGAGCCCCGCGTCGTTCAGCTCCTGGATGCGCTTCGGCACCAGGAAATAGCCGTTGGTGATGAGGCCGGCCATCATGCCCCGGGATCGGATGTGGCGGATCAGCTCGTCGAGTTGCGGGTGCAGCATCGGCTCGCCGCCGCTGAACGCCACCACCGACGTGCCGAGTCCGGCCAGCCTGTCGATGCGCCGCCGCATGGTGTCGGTCGGCACCGGCGCCGACACCTTGTCGTACTCGTTGCAGTAGCCGCAGTCGATGTTGCAGCGGCGGATGGGAACCATCTGCACGAGCAGCGGGTGATGCATATCGGCGAGGCCGCGGACGAACTCGCGCACGGATCGCGCCTTGCGGCCGGCAGTCGTCAGAATGCCCATGAAATCAGCGAATTATAGCATCCCGGGGCGACACCAGGCCGCCCGTCGCGGTAACCTGACGCGTCATGATCCAGAAACGCCGATCCCCCGTTCACGGATGGGGCGTGTTCGCGACCGAACGCATTCCGAAGAACAAGCGGATCATTGATTACGCTGGCGAGAAGATCTCCAATCGGGAGAGCCTCAAGCGCGAGCGGCGATACATCCGGCGCGGGCACATCTGGTGCTTCAAGCTCACCAATCGAACGGTCGTCGATGCAGGCGTCGGCGGAAACGTCGCCCGGTTCATCAACCACTCGTGCCGGCCGAACTGTTACATCGACATCAGGGACGGCGTGATCTGGATTCGGGCGGCGCGGACGATTCGCAGGGGCGAAGAGCTCAGCTACGACTACAACACCGACGGCGACGGGCTGATCCCGTGCCGCTGCCGGGAGGGCTGCCAGCGGCTGCTGTGAACGTCTTCTACCTTCACGGCTTCGCGTCGTCCGCGCGTTCGACGAAGGCCGCGTTCTTCCGCGACCGGTTCGCGGAGCGCGGGATCGCGCTCTACTCTCCGGATTTCAACGAGCCGGATTTCGCGACGATGACGATGACGCGGATGCTCGATCGACTCGAGCGCGACCTCGCCCGCGTCGATAGGTCACCCGTCGTGCTGCTCGGCTCGAGCCTCGGCGCCGCGATCGCGCTTCACATGGCCGCGCGCCCCGGCGCGCGCGTCGATCGCCTGGTCCTGTTCGCGCCCGCGCTCGACTTTCCGCGCGATGCCGAGGCGGTACTCGGCGTCGATCGGGTGCGACACTGGCGGCGGACCGGCACGCTCGACGTCTTTCACCATGGCGCCGGCGCGACGCGCCCGCTGAATTACGCGTTCTACGAGGACGGTCTGCGGTACGATGCGGCCGAAGCCGCCGTGACGCAACCGACGTTGATTTTTCAGGGGCGGGAGGATACGGCCGTGGATCCTCGGACGGTCGAGCGGTACGCGCACGGCCGTCCGCAGGTGCGGCTGATCCTGCTCGACGACGGGCACCAGCTGCTCGCGAGCCTGCCGGCGATCTGGGAGGTCATGACCTCGTTCCTGGAGCTGGAGTGATCCGGCGAATCGCGGCGTTCGTCGCTTTCGTCCTGACGGGGATGACCGGCGCTGCTGGCGATGGGGGACCGGCCGCTGCCGCCGCTCAGGCCCCGTCATCGGATCTGCAGATTCGGGTCGGGTTCGCGCGGCCGGGCGGCGGCTACACCATCGCGTCGATGCCGCTCGAAGCCTACGTCGCACGTGTCGTGGCCGGGGAGGCGGCGCGTGACAGCCCCCCCGCGGCTCTCGACGCGTTGGCGGTCACCGTTCGGACGTTCGCCCTCGCGAACCGGCACCGCCATGCGGCCGACGGCTTCGACCTGTGCGACGAGACGCACTGTCAGGTCCTAAGTTCCGCGACATCGGCCACCGAGCGCTCCGCCACGCGCACGGCGGGACGCGTGCTGCTGAGCGGTGGCGCTCCGGCCTCGATCTACTACTCCGCATCGTGCGGCGGACAGACCGAGGTGCCCTCGGCCGTCTGGCCGGGCGCCGAGGATCCGCCGTACCTGCCCTCGCAGCCCGACGACGCCTGCGGCGGCGCGCCGGCGTGGTCCGCGGAGTTGTCGGAGGCCGATCTCGTGCGGGCGCTTCGGGCCGGGGGATTTCGCGGGCGGCTGACCGACGTGCGGATTGCGTCGCGCAACGGATCGGGTCGTGTCGCGCGTCTTCGTCTGAGCGGACTGACGCCGGAGACGGTCTCCGGGCAGGACCTGCGGGTCATGGTCGGCCGCACGCTGGGGTGGCAGTTCATCAAGAGCACCGCGTTCGAGCTCACGCACGACCGCGATCGCTACCGGTTCACGGGACACGGCTCGGGTCACGGCGTCGGGCTGTGCGTCATCGGGTCCACCCACCTGGCTGCCGCCGGTCGGACGGCCGACGCCATCCTCCACCGCTACTTTCCAGGACTCGTCATCGGCCGTGTGCCCGCCGCGACCCTCCCGGCCGGGGTCTCTGCGGCCGCTCGGCCGGTGCCTCCCGCTCCGCCCGGGGCGCGGCGCGGCGCGCCGGCGCCGCCGCCACCCACGCCGTCGGCCTCGCCGACGCCGCTTTCCGCCACCGCCGTCGCTCTCGCGCCGGCCCTCCCCGTCGGCGCCGGCGTGCTCGTCTCCCTTCCGGCCGGCGACGACGGCGAGCTCGGCGTGATCACGGATCTCGCGGCGAAGGCGCGAAGCGAGCTGTCCCGGGCTCTTGGCGTCGCGCCGCCCCGCGTGGCCCTGCGTTTTCATCCCACCGTCGACAGCTACGAGCGGGCGACGCGCGAGCCGTGGTTCACGGCGGCTGCGATCCGCGACGGTGAGATCAACCTGCTCCCGCCCACCGTGCTCCGCGATCGGGGCGTTCTTGATCGGACCATCCGGCAGCAGATCGTGCGCGCGATCGTCGACGAGCCGTTGGCCCGACGGCCGCTGTGGGTCAGGGAGGGCGCCGCGCTGTATTTCGCGGCGCAGTCGGTGGGCGCGTCCGCAAGCGGCACGCCGACGGCGACGACGGGTCCCTGTCCCGGCGACGCAGAGCTGCGCAACCCCGTCTCGGCGGGGTCGCTGAGCACCGCGTCCGCGCGGGCGCTGGCGTGTTTCGCGCGTCAGATCGCCCGCGGCCGTTCGTGGCGGGACGTCAGGTGAGGGGTGCTATTTGCGGCTGATGCCGCACTCCTTGATCTTGTTGAGCAGCGTCTTGTAGCTGACGCCGAGCTGTTCGGCCGCGCGTCGCCGGTTCCAGTGCACCTGGCGGAGCGTCTCCTCGATGATGACGCGTTCGGCCTTGATCGCGGCCGCCTTGGCGACGTCGGCGAGCCGCGATCCGGGAGGCGCCATCACAACCGGCTCCTCGGCCTCGGCCGGTTCGTCATCGGAGCTCAGGTCGATCTCCTCCGCCTCGTCGGCGGCGATGGGCCCGCCGACCATCGCGCCGGCGTAGGCCGGCATCGGACGCACCGTCCGCGTCAGCTCGCGTACGACCAGCTGCTCGTCCTGGAGGATGACGAGGCGCTTGATCATGTTCTCGAGCTCGCGGATGTTGCCAGGCCACTCATAGGTGAGAAAGAGCTGTTGGAGCTCGGGCGAGGGCTGCCGCCGCGGACGGTTGTAGCGCCGCGCGTAGCGATCGAGGAAGAACTCGACCAGATGCGAGATTTCGGCGCGCCGCTCGCGCAGCGGCGGGACCGTGACCTCGATCACCTTGAGGCGGTAATAGAGATCCTCGCGGAACTCGCCGTGCATCATCATGGCTTCGAGATCGCGGTTGGTCGCGGCGACCACGCGCACGTCGACGCTGATGCCCTTGTTGCTGCCGAGCTTGGTGAACTGGCCGTCCTGCAGCACGTGCAGCAGCTTGGCCTGCAGGGCCGCCTTCATCTCCCCGATCTCGTCGAGGAAGATGGTGCCGGTGTCGGCCTGCTCGAACTTGCCGATGCGGGTGGTCGCGGCGCCGGTGAAGGCGCCCTTCTCGTGGCCGAACAGCTCGCTCTCCAGCAGCTCGGCCGGGAGCGCCGCGCAATTCACCTTGACGAAGGGCCGATCCTTGCGCGACGAGCGCTGATGGATGGCGCGGGCGACCAGTTCCTTGCCCACACCGCTCTCGCCGCGGATGAGGACGGTGACGTCGCTGTCGGAGACCTGCTCGATGACCGACGCGATCGTCTTCATCTCGTCGCTGTCGCCCCAGAACAGGAACGCGCGGTCCTGATCGTCGGTCAGCTGACGGCGCAGCTCGGTGATCTCCGAGACCAGCCGCGTCTTCTCGATGGCGTTCTTGATGGCCTGATCGAGCGCGATTTCGCCGAGCCCTTCCGGATCGTCGGGCTTGATCACGTAGTCAGCGGCGCCGAGGTGCACCGCCTCGACGATGGTGGACGCCTGCTCGCGACCCGAGAGCATGATGACCTGGACGTCGGCTCTGGCGGCTTTGAGGGCGCGCAGCGTCTCGATCCCGTTCATCCCCGGCATCATGACGTCGAGCAGCACGACCTCGGGCGGATCGCCGGCCTTGACCGCCGCCAGTATCTCGTCGCCCCGCGAGTACGATCGGGTGTCGTACCCACGCAGCGAGAGGAACGTGCGCAGGTAGTTGGCGAACGCCGAATCATCGTCAACGATGGCGACGAAGGGTTTCTTGGGCACGATCAACTCCGGCACGGCAGCGACACGATGGCCGCCCCGCGGCCGCGGTCGCCGGCCGGCGACCAGAGGCGCCCGCCGTGGCGCTCGATGACGCGACGGGCATACGGGAGCGCCAGCCCCAGCCCGCCGCGGTAGTCATCGAACGGTCCTGGATCCGCTGCGTATGCGGCCTGTACATGATGCTCCGCGGCGACAACGACCACTGCCGACGGCACCGGGCTGTCGTTGCGGAGCTGCCGGTCGCTCACCACGACGGTGGCGGCCGGCGCTTCGCGGACGATTGCGCGGAAAATCGCGGAAAACGCGAGCTGCAGCCGGGTCAAGTCGCCGCGCATCGACGCGCCGTCCGGCTCCCCGCGGACCTCGAACCGGACGTCGCGGTCGCGGGCCTCGTGCACCTGGTTCGCCAGATCGGAAAGCACGGGAAAGAGATCGAACGACTGCTGATTCAGATCCACGCGCAGCGCGTCGAGCTTCTGGATATCGCTCAGCTCGCCAATGAGCTCGGCGAGGCGCTGGCACGATCGCTCGGCTTCATCGACCATCTTGCGCTGGCGGTCGGTCAGCGACCCTGTCGTGTCGCGCTGCAGCAGGCGCAGGTACCCGGCGACGACGCTCGTCGGTGTGCGCAGTTCGTGAACCGCCAGCGAGATCAATTGCAGGTACGGCGACGCGTCGTCAGAGGGCAAGGCCGGCACGGTCCGAGCGTAGCACACGGCCCGAGCCGCGTCGCCAACTCGAGAAAACTCGTTGCGCGCCCCGCGCCCCGCCCGTGTGTGATAATAGGGTGTTCGGCCCCTTCACCTGGCAGGGATCTTTATGCTCATCAAACCCCCGGCAGACATCCCGAGCTCCGAGATTACCGACAAGAAGGTCTATCTGAACCGTCGGCAGTTCATCCGGGCCGCGGCGGGCACCGCCGCCGTGACTGGCGGCGTGGTCGCGGCCGGGCGCTGGCTGAGCGCGCAGCAGCCGGCGCCTCACGGCGCCAAGCTCGTGACCAGGAAGAGTCCGCTCAGCACGACTGAAACGCCCAACACGTGGGAGCACATCACCACGTACAACAATTACTACGAGTTCGGGACCGACAAGGGCGACCCGGCGATCTACGCGCGCAACTTCAAGCCGCCGGTCCCGTGGACCGTCGCCGTCGACGGCGAGTGCGCCAAGAAGGGCGCCATGAACCTCGAGGACATCCTGAAAGGGGTGACGCTCGAGGATCGCATCTACCGGCATCGCTGCGTCGAAGCATGGTCGATGGTGATCCCGTGGGTCGGCTTCCCGCTGGGCGATTTCGTCAAGAAGCTCGAGCCCACCTCGAAGGCCAAGTTCGTCGAGTTCAACACACTCTACGATCCCCGCCGGATGCCGGGCGAGATCCAGCCGATTCTCGACTGGCCGTACGTCGAAGGGCTCCGGCTCGACGAAGCGCTCAATCCGCTCGCGATTCTGGTCGTCGGACTGTACGGCGAGGTGTTGCCGAACCAGAACGGCGCGCCGCTGCGGCTCGTCGTCCCCTGGAAGTACGGCTTCAAGAGCATCAAGGCGATCACCAAGATCAAGCTCGTGGAGAAGCAGCCGTTGAACACGTGGCAGCGCTCGGCGTCGAACGAGTACGGGTTTTACGCGAACGTGAACCCGAACGTCGACCATCCGCGGTGGAGCCAGAAGAAGGAGCGCCGGCTGCCGAGCCTGTTCCAGAACCGGAACACCGAGATGTTCAACGGATACGGCGCTCAGGTCGCCAGCCTGTACACCGGGATGGACCTGCGGAAGAACTTCTAGCGCTCCGCGGCCGCCGGATCGTGGTCACTCCGACCCAAGCCGTTCGCTGGATTCTCAAGCCCGCGATTTTCGTCGCGTCGCTCGTGCCCTTCGTGTGGCTCGTCTGGGCCGTCTATACCGGCAACGTGGGCGCCGACCCGCTCCAGGAAATCACCAACGAGACCGGCGTCTGGACGCTGCGGTTCCTCTGCATCACGCTCGCCATCACGCCGCTGCGGCGGCTGACGGGATGGAACGCCGTGATCCGCGTCCGCCGCATGGTGGGATTGTTCGCGTTCTTCTATGGCTCGATGCACTTCCTCATCTTCATCGTGTTCGACCGCCTCGCCGGGATGGGGTTTCCGAGCCTGGCGGCGCTCCAGACCTACCGCGAACTCTCGGTCTCGATCGGCGGCGAAGTCGTCAAGCGCCCGTATATCACGGTGGGCTTCACATCGTGGGTCTGCATGGTGCTCCTCGGGGCGACGTCGACCGCCGGCTGGATCCGCCGTCTGGGCGGGAAGCGGTGGCAGGCGCTGCACCGGTTGGTGTACGTCGCGGCGGCCGCCGGCGTCCTGCACTACTGGTGGTCGGTGAAGGCCGACGTCAGTCGGCCGGAGGCGTACGCGGTCGTGGTCGGCGGGCTCCTGGCGTTTCGTCTTGCGCGCTGGGCCTGGGTGCGCACATCCACTCCGGTGCGCGCCGCGTCGGTCAGTCGCTCGTGACGCCACCGGGCGCCACGCCAGGGTTGCCGAGGCTGTCAATCGCGGGCGGCCGGAGGCGAGGTGACCGCTGCAGCGTCCGGTTCAGCGGTATGCGATCCATGCTGGGACCTGGGTCAGATCCACGTTGCCGCCGCTCAGCACGACGCCCACCCGGCGGCCCGCGACCTCGATGACTTTGTCGAGCACCGCGGCGGCGGCCAGCGCGCCGGTCGGCTCGACGATCAGCTTCAGACGTTCCCACAGATAGAACATCGTCCGCAGCAGGGCCGGGTCGCCGACCGTGATCATGTCGTCCACCTGCTGGAGCACGAGCGGAAAGGTGATTGCGCCGAGCGAGGGCGTGCGTGCGCCGTCGGCGACCGTCTGCGGATTGCGGACAGTGTGCAGCTGTTTTGTCCGAAACGACCGCGTGGCATCGTCACCCGCCGCGGGCTCGACGCCGATCACGCGGCAGGACGGCTGCGTCGCGCGCGTGGCAAGCGCGGAGCCGCCGAGCAGTCCGCCGCCGCCGCAGGGGACGAGCAGCAGGTCGAGATCGGGCACGTCCTGCAGCAGTTCGAGTGCCGCCGTCCCGGCGCCGGCGACGACGTGCGGATGGTCGTACGGCGGGATGACGAGGAGGCCGCGCTCGGCGGCGAGGCGGCGGCCGACTGCCTCGCGATCCTCGGTGTCGCGATCGTACAGGACGATGTCAGCCCCGTACTGTTCGGTCGCCAGGCGCTTCACCGTCGGGGCGTCGGTCGGCATCACGATGACGCGGGGGATGTCGAGGATCTGGCCGGCGAGCGCGACGGCCTGGGCGTGGTTGCCTGACGAGAAGGCGACCACGCCGCGGCGCCGCTCGGCGGGGGTCAGGTGCGAGAGGGCGTTGTACGCGCCGCGGAACTTGAAGGCGCCGGCGCGCTGGAGGTTCTCGCACTTGAAGAAGACCTCCGCGCGGGTGCGGGCATTGACGGTGCGCGAGGTCGCGGTGGGCGTCCGGTGCGCGGCGCCGGCAATCGCGCGCGCGGCCTCGGCGACGTCGGCGAAGGTCGGCAGGATCATCGGGGTGTCTGGTAGCCTAGCATCTCGGACGAAGGGGTTGCGGTCGAGGGGCCGCGTGACGGGGGCGGAGGAGTCGCCCTGACGGAGCGGTGGTCGATCTGGCGGAGAAGGTGTGGTAAGATTGGGGTTCGTTCACATGACGCGGGGTGGAGCAGTCCGGTAGCTCGTTGGGCTCATAACCCAAAGGTCGCGGGTTCAAATCCCGCCCCCGCAACCAAGTTTTCGACTGTCGGCTGACAAATGGCTGACAATCGGTAGAACCTCTCGGGGCGCTCAGCGCCCCGTTTGAGCGTACAGGCCAACCGTTTCCTCTTAGCAGCCGTCGCGGTATTCTGATGCTGGAGAGGTCAGCGCAATGCCCACTATAACGTTCGACGTGCCGGAAGGAGCGCTCTCGGCGCTCCGGCTGTCGCCGACCGAGTTCGTGAAAGAGATGCGCGTCGCGGCGGCGCTGCTCTGGTACTCGCACGGCGAGCTCTCCCAGTCGAAAGCCGCCGAGATCGCCGGCACGAGCCGCGCGGAATTCATCGACGAGCTCGCGCATCGGCGCATTCCCGTCGTGCAAGTGACGGCCGAGGAGCTACAGGACGAGATCCATCGTGAGTGAGGCGTGGGTCGTCAACGCCTCACCACTTATTCTGTTCTCCCGCATCGGCCGACTCGACTTGATCGAGCGCCTCGCTCCAACAATCCTGGTTCCAAACGCCGTCATCGAGGAAGTCCGCGCCGGTCAAGACAAGGATCGGACGGCCGCACTGGCGCTGAAGTGGGCAGAGCAGTTCCGAGTTGAGGACGTCACAGTCGTAGCGAGCATCGAGCATTGGGACCTCGGGTCCGGCGAGTCGCAGGTCATCGCGCACAGCGTTGGCACTTCAAGATGGGCGGTGCTCGACGATCGCGCCGCTCGGCGCTGTGCTGTCGCTCACGGGATCCCCGTGATCGGCTCGCTCGGTGTCGTCCTCCGCTCGAAGAAGAATGGGCATATCGACCGCGCACGTCCGGTGATCCAAGATTTGATCGGGGCCGGGATGTTTCTGGACGACGAATTCGTCGATCGCGCGTTCGAGGATGTCGAAGAGTGAGGTCGCGGACTTACTCGGTCGCGGAAGCTCAAGCCCGCCTTTCAAGGCTCGTGGGCCAGGCGCAAGCTGGCGTGGACATCGTATTGACCCGCTGGGGAAGACCAGTCGCTGTCCTCGTATCCTGTCGGCGCCGTGATCGACTTCGCGGACGGCGTGTGCGTTTCAGCGACGCATACCGACGATTTCTGGTGGGGCGTCCCGTGCGCCAGGTTGGCGTGAACCAGGACTTCTCGGTCTCGATGCGCGACAAGACATACGGTCGTGCGGTCTCCTTCGGTCGCTTTCGCTAACGCGCGGTGATTCGCGCTGCGCAGCAGCGGTTGCTCGCTGGCGTCCCATACTATGTCAGGCGGCATCGATCATGTGGATCACTTGGAAGCACGAAGATACCGATTTTGCAACGGCACTCACGTTTGAACAGAAAGTCGAAGTGTTCTACGAGCAGACGTTGGGATGGCAGCTGCATATCGCTGACATCGTCGCAAACGGGGGCACAACGTTCGGAGAGTTCAAGCGTGGAGAGCATGGGTACGAGGTTCGGAATATTCGTCACGCCGGATTTGCCGTACTCCATATTTGCCTGAGCTACATCGAATTGATTGGGTCGCTCACTGGCGCGACGCAGTCGTCGACGAAAACGTTCGAGACCGGCCTCCGAGCGATACCAGGGCTCATCGACAGCTCGCAGATTACAAAGACAGTCGTTCACCGGCTCTACCACGGGGCTCGATGCGGCCTGTATCATGAGGGTCGTACGCGGCCGGGTGTGGGTTTGGGTCAGCCTCCCGATGGGCAAGCGATCGCCACGATGCCGGGCACGATGTGCTTGGTATCAGCCCGGAGCGGCTTCCCAAGGTCCTGAAGTTGCACCTTGAAGGACTTCGCGATGAACTGCTCGATTCTGCAAACCAGAAGTTGCGTCTCCGTTTTGAGGAGCGATTTGACAATGGTTTCGTGTAGCGGTTTAAGCGCGCAGCCGACGGCGCCCGCGCCCGTCAGGCGCCGCGGCTGAGCGCGAAGGTTAGCGGACCAGAGCGACGCTCGGGAGCAACCATGAGTTTTTGGCTGTCCACAACTATTTCCCTCGTAGCAGTCTCCATTTCAGTGGCCACGGCTTGGTTGACATTGCTGCGGCGTGGCGATTTGCGCATGACACAGCCCACAGTCGTCTTTTTCGGACCCGATGGTCGAATTCCAGGTGGACGGAAGCCGCGCCTGAAGGTCTTCCTGCGAACATTGCTCTACAGCACCGCCCGACGCGGTCAGACCGTCGAAAGCTTGCACGTCAACTTGCAACGTGGCGAGTCCAGACAGAACTTCTCGATTTGGGTCTACGGAGACCAACGGCTCGCCCGAGGCAGTGGTCTGTTCGTTCCGCAAGAGGGCGTTGCGTGCAACCATCACTTCCTTCTGCCGGAGGATGGGACAAATTTTCAGCTCCTAGCTGGTGATTACGTTCTGCGCGTTTACGCGAAGATGGTGTCTGACTCAGCGCCGAAGCAGCTTTCAGCCATTTCACTGCGGATCTCTGAATCACAGGCGCAGGAACTATTGACAGACGACGCCGGCATTTATTTCGATTGGGGCCCCGATCTCCAGGCGTACCATGCTCACATCGACAAGAAGCCGCCTTTCCCGGCGCTGACTACACTGCTGGAACAGGCCGGCTAACAGGTAGGAAGAGCCCGACGCGCACCGCCCCCACCACGGCACAAGCGAGTGCCGGCCTTCGGGCCAATTCGCGGCCGTCGAAAAGAGTGCTCGCGTCCATACCGCCTCCACGAATCGGGTGTACCCGTATAATCTCGGACGTGGCTGGAAAGTCCGACGAATCCGTGCTGGCGTACATTGGCTATGCGACGGTCGGCGAGATCGGGTCAGCGATCAAGGTTGCTCTCGTCATTTTCTGTGTCCTCGGGGCAATCTCTGTTGTCTTCACGGTCGGCCTGGATTGGATCTTTGGCGGCGCGGCGAGCGCCGCGGGCTCGTGGTCTCTGGCACTGCCGAAATGGCTTTGGGGCGCCGTTGTGTTCTGCGGCGCACTCTGGTTTCTCCGTGGCCAAACCATCCACGTTCCAAGTCTTACGTTCAAAGAGTGGATCTTTATTTCGATTTTGATCACTGTGTCTGGGTTGCTAGACAACGTTCTTCCGAACTGGGGAGTCGCCCTTTCGTACCGGCGATCATGGCGTCGCTTTATGTCGTCGAGATCCTCAATGAGAACGGTAAGAAGAACTACGAGCGCTTGAAGGAGCGAGAAGAAATCAGCATCACGCACGCAAGTCGTCAGTAGTTGCCCGCTGCTCTTCACGCGTGACAACACCTGAATGTGAGGATTCATTCATGCTGGCCATGCGCATTCCAGTTGGGATCGTGAAGGTCGACCTCGGAAGGATGATCGAAAAGCTGGAAGAGACTGTGGAAGCCGCGAAGTCGCCCTCAACGACCCGGACGTTCACGGAACTGAACGACTTCAAGCAAACGTACGACGACTTCTGCGTCGAGGCTGCGGCAACAATTCGTCGAGTCTTCTATGACGATGCAATGGCGGGCGAGTTTCTTCGAATTGTAACGCCGGTCGTAGGCGAAGAACCGTCATGGTCTGACGAGCGGCGTGCGATCCGGGAAGCTGCAGAACGCGGAATCACGTGGCTGGCTGAGCTGAGGAGATGTTGCTCAATTCCTCTGAAAACAGATGGAGCCTTGGCTCGATCTGCAACGATCCCGCCCGCCACGTTCGTTCCGAAGGCAGAATGGGAACGCCAGATCTTCCTCGAATTCGCAACGGCCGCCGGTCTGCACGTCGATCCGAGTTCCGTGATGAGCGCCCAACCACCGGCGCCGGACATCTCATTCACCATTCACAGTCAACAGCACTTCGCGGAGCTCGTTGAGATCACTGATCAACAACTCGCGCGGCGGCACATGATCTCGTTGAAAGAGCACCGAATTACCGGTGGCGCGTTCTCTCAAGAACAGCCACTGGTCGACGCCTTCACGAGCAAGAGTCAGAAGAGCTACGCGACGAACGACGCTCCCCTCATGCTCTTGGCGTACTGACGACAAGCAGTACCCCGCCGACTCAGTTGAGCCAGACCTGGTTCCCCGACAGATTGGCGGAATCGCCGCGGCGATGGTTGCCTCAGGCGTTTGGTCGCGGATCTGGATCTACACCCGATGGCAGAGGAAGGTGATCTGGGTCTACCCGACGATTTGATGATTCGATCGAAGTGAGGTTGTGGTGATCTGCGCGAGCTATTTGCTCAGCTCTTTTATGAGAGCCATCGGCGTCGACGCCCGCACGGGTGACCGTGCGTAGTCACGAATATTCCTCGTGGCGATCATGTTTGCTCCACAGGCGACCGCGGCAGCGACCTGCAGGGCGTCCTCAAAATCTCGCATCGGAAGGCTCGCCGCGTACCGTACGCTGTCAGTCGACGTCGGCGCGACTTGCACGAAGCGCAGAAGGTCGAGCAGAAACGCTTTCGTAGCGGAGGCGCCTTGCTTTGAGACGACGAGATAGTGAAAATTTGCGACGCTGTGCCAGGCGATAAATCCCGTTGCCTGACGTCGTTCGAGAGCGTCCAATAGATCCCCTGCAGCCGCAGCATGGGGCCGGCGGTCGAGCGCGAAATCGATCAGAACGTCAGTATCTACCAGGAGAATCACAGATATTTCTTCGCCAGGAGCTGATAGCGCTTGCCCGCCCGCCGCGCCGGCCTGAAGCGACCGCGCCATCGGATCGAGAACGCTGGTGCATCTGAGGCACTTGCGTCGCGCAAGGCTCGCTCAATCAGACCTGACAAAGAAGTCCCGTGGCGTCGCGCATATTGCTTCGCTTGTGGGACGACATTCTCGTCCACGCTAATCGTTAGCTTTGCTTTCATAGCAGCAGCTTCCTATACGTATGATTCTAGCATACATACGTATAGTCTGAACGAGGTCAGTGACATTGACAGAAATGCGCAAAAACAAGATAGAATTTGACTCACCACTTCCGCCCCGTCGGATCTGCCGAGAGGCCCCGGCGGGGTTATTTCCGGTTCCACAGCTTCTCCTGCATCGTCTTCCGCAATTCCTCGTCGGTGACGTTCAGGTATCGCTGCGTCGTCTTTAGCAGGATGCTGAAAAAGTGACTCCCATGGGATCGACATCGTGATCTCGTCGTACTACGATGCTCCCATTCACGGAGGGAGCCAGCCGATGCGTGGAGACGACCAGCAAACGGGGCATCTGTTTAGTTACCTGTCGCCGGAGGATCGGATCCCTGCCGACCATCCGCTGCGTCCGATTCGGCAGATGACCGACGCAGTGCTCGGGCGGTTGTCGCCTCGTTTTGACCGGCTGTACTCGGACATCGGTCGGCCGTCGATCCCGCCCGAGCAGTTGCTGCGGGCGTTGTTGCTGCAGACGTTGTACACCGTGCGCAGCGAACGGCTGCTGATGGAGCAACTGCAGTACAACCTGTTGTTTCGGTGGTTCATCGGCCTGAGTATGGATGACCCGGTCTGGGTGCCGACCGTCTTCAGCAAGAATCGAGACCGGCTCTTGGAGGGCGACATCGCGCAGGCGTTTTTCCTTGAAGTGCGGGCGGCTGCGGGGGCGGCGGGCTTGCTCTCGGATGACCACTTCACCGTGGATGGCACGTTGCTCGAGGCGTGGGCGAGTCAGAAAAGTTTTCGCCCCAAGGACCGCCCGGATCCACCAGCGGATGATCCGACGGGCCGCAATCCGACCGTGAACTTCCGCGGCGAGGAGCGGGCGAACGACACGCATGCGTCGACCACCGATCCGGACGCGCGCCTGTACAAGAAAGCCTCGGGGCAGGAAGCCAAGTTGGCGTATCTCGGGCATGTGCTCACGGAGAATCGTCACGGCTTGATCATCGACGCGCTGGTCACGCATGCCACGGGGACGGCGGAGCGCGATGCAGCCGGGGCGATGATTGCCGATCTGCCCGACACCCATCGCGTGACGGTCGGCGGCGACAAGAACTACGACACCAAAGGTTTCGTGCACCAACTCCGCACGCTGGGCGTCACCCCGCATGTGGCCCAGTATCCCGAGACGGCGACTCGCGGCAGCGCGATCGATGCGCGCACGACCCGACATCCGGGCTACGCGGTCAGTCAACAGAAACGAAAGCTGGTCGAGCAATGTTTCGGCTGGATGAAGACGGTCGGTCTGATGCGCAAGCTGCGACACCGCGGCGGCGCGCGCGTCAACTGGAACTTCATCTTCACCGCCGCGGCGTTTAACCTGGTCCGGATGCGCACACTGCTGGCCCAGCCAGCCTGACGGAACCAAGGCATGAGGACCACGAGCCACGAGCGATGTCGCCATCATGATTGGGCGAACGATAACCGAGCGCTGAACGTCACTTTTTCAGCATCCTGTTAGGTCAGCGTGGCCGAGGAGGAGCTGAATCGCTCGCAGGTCCAGACCGCTCGCCAGCCAGCGACAGGCGGCTTCGTGACGCAGATCATGCCAATGCAGATCAATCTCGGCGAGCTGGTCGCGGTTTACGCGTCCACGCGCCCTGGTTCGCGTCGGCTCGATGCCGTTGGCGAGCAGGACGAGCGATTCCCATGCCGTTCGGATCGTGCCCTGGTACTCGCCGGTGGCGGCGCCGAACACGAACGCCTTCGGGCCGAGGAACCGTCGACGCTTCAGAAGGTGGGCGAGACGTCCTTTGGGTTCGAATGGGATGCGTCGCGATTCTGCGTCCTTAGCGTGCTCGGCGGGAATGATGATCTGGTGGTGCGTGTCCCAGAGCACATGCCGATTCTGGATCTTCAGCATCTCGCCCAATCGGCAGCCGGTCTCCACCGCGCCGACGATCCGATCGCGCATCTGCGCGCCGGCGAACGCGTGCTCCACGCAATTCAGCTTGTCCGCGGCTTCGAGAAGCTTCCGCTCTTCGTCGGCACCAATGCGTCGATCGCGCTTCGTCTCGACCTTCGTCTTGATCTTCACGCCGAACCGATGAAACGGCGTCGCTGTGAAGACGGCCGGCGTGCGACCGCGGCCCCAGTTGATGGCGTGGCGCAAAATGCCCGAGCGTCCGATTGACGGCGGCGATTGAGCGCGTCTTGCCGTACTCGCGTTTGAAGTCTTCGATCGTCTCGGCGCGTTCGAGCGCCGCGACCGGCAAGTCGCCGATCGCCTCCTTCAGCGCTGCGACACGACTACGAATCGACGCCACGCTGCGCAAGCCTTCGGCCGCGACGTAGCGTCCGAAGTACTGATCGAGGAAGTCTGCGACGGTCGTGCCCTTCGGGAACTGGCGGTGCCGGTGCCTTGCGAGGATCCTTGCCGGCGACGATCTCGCCGATGAACTTCGGTTCCCACACCTTCTCCGCTTCCTGTTTCGAGGCGACAGGTTGCTTGGCGCCACGGACCAGAGCGAACGCGTCCACCGGCATCCGGTATCGCTTGCCCTGGTGCATCACGTCGAACCACCACGGGTGATCGCATCGCGGACTGCTCTTGCAGCCTTTTGCGCCGCACTGCTTTCGAACTGCCATGGTGATACCCCTCAGGCTGCCGTGGTCTTGCCGCCGCGTTCGAGCCAGGCGAACAACGCGGAAGCACGAATCCTGACGCGTCCAGCGCCGAATCGCAACACGTCGAGCTGTCGCGCGAGGTAGGCGCGTCGGATGGTTTCCTCGCAACAGCCGACGCATTCGGCTGCCGCGCTGACGGTGAGCAACGGCTCCGCGTTCGGCCGCGCCATGCGCAGTCGACCGGTCGGCGCCTTTGTCGCTTCGGCGGTTGTCGCGGGAGTGGAGTCGTCTGCTCAATCGTCTCGCTCGCCCCGGAATCGCATGGCACTTCTCCGTACCGAACCGGCCTGCATCAATACGGTGCTGGGAACACCGTGTTGACAGGGTATCGAGTGAGTTGTAGTCTTGTCAACATGTATCGATACACAATAGAGGAGTTGCAAGCACTGCGTAATGGGTGCCGATGATGGCCGAGAAGCCGCAACAGCAGACCCTGTCGGTGCGCATCGGCGAGACGTTGCGTCGGCGGCTGGAACGCACGCGGCAGCTGGCGTCGAAGACCGGTGACACCGTCTCGACGTCGGAGATTGCCAAGCAGCTGCTCGAATCCGCACGCGACGAGCGACTGGAAGTCGCCGACCTGCTGGCCGATCCCACAGACGTGTTGCTGCGCATTCGACGGAAGGGAGAGGCGGCCCTTGGATTGTCTCAAGCGGAGTGGACCGTGCTCGCGCACTTCGTGCAAGAGGGCGTCGAGTTCTATTCCGCGAAGACCCCCAACGCCGTGTCACGCGAATCGTGGGCCGCGATCCTGGACGCCTTTCTGGCCTTGTATGAACTGCGCGGCGATCGCACCGTGCCAGGAGATGTGTATTACCTCACCAATCTGCCGGCGGACTGTCGCCCGCCCAGCAAACGTGGCGACCGATCGGATCAGGTCACGCCGGATGTCGTGCGCCGGACGGTGACCGAGACGCGTCGCCGGCTCAACGATGCCGACGGCACCGCCGGAATTCCCATCTTCTCAGGTCGCAACCTCTATCGATTGCTGGAAGACACGTCGTTGGGTGGCAACGACGCAGTGAATCGCGCGCTGCGGCCCTCATGGTCCGTGCTGTGGCGGTTGGCCGCGCGTGGCCACTATGCGTTGACGCACCAACCTGTGCGCGAACCGGCTACGCGTCAGGACGGGTTGTATCAGACGCCGCTGCCTCCGATCTCCGAGGCCTCATACACGCTGTCGTTTGCGCGAGGCGAAGCGACGGAGTTGTCCGTGCTGCTGAGCTTTCCCGGCGACCGTGGCCCGCTTTATCCGGTCAGCAGCTATCCGAAGATTGCCGAGTTCCGCGCCATGTTGACGGCGCTCGCGCCGCCCAATGCGCGCCGGTCGTGGACCGGTGAGTACTTCTTCGGCTCCGCGCAGCCGTCGAAGTCCAAGCAGCCCGGTGACGTCTCGTTTCGTGCCCACGACAACGGTATCACGTTCACGTTCTCAGCCGCGGAATGGACTACTGTCCACTCGCTTTTTCGTCGTGCGTGGGAGTCCCAAGACATCCAGGCTGTCTGGGACCGCCTGACGCTCGAATACGGAGAACTGTGATCCGGACGCTGCTTCGCAGCGGCGGTTTACGGGTGACACGTCACCCCGTCGCGGGTGCTGCACGAGAACCGAGGTTCCCGAATAGGAACCACGCGAAATCCTTAATGTTCGACGCGATTGTTTGCATCGGTTCCCAATTGGGAACCATCGGGTAACTCGTTCAACGGCGCGCGCGGGCGTCGCTCACCAGGAGTCGTCGCATGGCATCGCGACGGACGAAATCGATCGGCACCAAAGTCACGGACGAGGAATACGCCGCATTGAGGTGCTGGCGGGCGAGCAGACGATCAGCGAGTGGGCACGAGCGGCGTTGCTCGAGGCTGCGGATGCACACTCGGAATCGATCGTGCTGGCCGAGCTGATGGCGCTCCGCACCATCCTGCTCAACCTGCACTTCGCGGTGTGTGCCGGCGAGCGAGTGACAGCGGAGACGATGAAGCGGCTGATCGATCGAGCGGATCAAGAAAAGATCGAGCAGGCTCGAGGGCGGTTGGTCTCAGCCGAGCGGAGGCGGTCGTGAATGAGGAATGGGGACGCTCCGACATCGCGGGGACGTGGCCGCGCCCGAAGCCGGTGTGGACGCTGCGCTGTTGGTGGTGGCGCTGATGGTGGGCGGCGGCGTTGGTGCGTACTGATGTAGCAAGGTCTGGACGCCGCTCCAGCGTCTGTTCTTCTCAGTGTACCTTCGCAGCGAGATCGCCGGCGAACTCGCCTTTAAGACGGGACACTACCGTCTCCTGCATGTGATCGATCGCAAAGGAGGCAGCCGTCTGCCGCTGGACGAGGAACTCGAGCCATCGCGGATGGCGCGCGGAGTCCGCGTTCACGCTGACGGCGACCGGCCGGCAAGCGGGCGACCTCCGGCTGGCGTGGCTAGACCGAATGTACCCGCACGGCGCGTTGCATGATGTCCTCCGGGAGTGGATCTACCAGTCAAACCCTGAGCGATCGAGCGTTCCCGCGCTCTGGTGGGCGCTCGTGCGTATCGGCGCCGGATCGTCCTCGAGACGATTCCCAAAGACCTCTCGCGTGCGCGCGAACGACGCCATGGACGGCGTTTGAAGGGGCCGGAACTCGTCACCGTGCCTGTTTTCAACCGGCGGACACGTGCCGATGGTATCGGCTTCGTCCAACAGACGCGGCTTGGCCGCCGACAGGTGTCCGCATTCCGCGCGGGCTCGAGGCGATGCATTTTCTCATCATGGGCGATTCGGGTATGGGCAAGAGCGCGGCCATCCGACAAATCCTGGCGCAGATCTGGGAGCGCGGCGAAACGGCCATCGTCTACGATCCGGCAATGGAATACCTGCCGCAGTTTTACGAGCCAGGCCGGGGCGATGTCATCCTGAACCCAATCGATGCGCGCTGCCCGTTCTGGACGCCGGGGGATGAAGCGCCGCATGAAGCCGAGGCGCTGACCATGGCGGCATCGCTCTTTCCCGACCAGGGCCGCGAGAACCGTTTTTCGTGGAAGCGCCGCGGCGGATCTTTGCGCATCTGGTGAATCTCGGTCCGACACCCGAGCAACTGACGCACTGGATGTGCCACGCCGAGCAGATCGACCGGCGCGTGCGGGGCACGGAGATGGAAGCGATGATCGATGCGCGAGCGGCGGCGCAGCGCAACGGCGTGCTCGGTTCGCTCAACATGGTGGCCGATGCCTTTAAGCTCCTGCCTTCGGAGCGCGATGCACAACAGCGCTGGAGCACGGTCGAATGGGCCAAGGAGCGTAAGGGCTGGATCTTTCTTACGCACAGGCCCAGATGACGGGAACGCATCCGACCGCTGGTGAGTCTGTGGCTTGACCTGTTGGTGTTGCGCCTCATGAACGATGGGCGCAGCGGGAAAGAAGCCGGTCTGGTTTGTGCTCGACGAACTGGCCAGCCTGCAGCGGTTGCCGCAGCTCATCACGGCCATCACGGAGAACCGCAAATCGAATAACCCGATGGTGCTGGGCTTCCAGGGCAAGGCGCAACTGGAAACGCTCTACGGCCACATGGCCGAGGTGATGCTGTCGCAGCCGGCCACGAAGATTTTCTTGAAGACCAGCGAGCCGAACGCGGCCGAGTGGATCTAGAGAGCGATCGGTGAAATGGAGGTCGAGCGGTTCCGGGAGACGCGGACGCATGGGGAGTTTCCGCGCAGCCGCAACTCGGAAAGCGAGCAGAGGGATATCTACAAAGAGGCGCTGGTGATGGCGTCGGAGATCAGCGGGCTGGACGCGCTGCACGGGTTTCTGAAGTACGGCAACCTCGTGGTGCGGATGCGCTTTCCGTACCTGGAGCTTCCCAACCGGCAACCGCCGTTCATTGAGCGGCGGGCCACGCCGCCGACGGTGCCCGTTGTGCAGCGAAGAGCCAGAGCGCACGCTGGAACCGCTGCCCGTACGTGCCGAGCCTCGCAACGAGCAAGAACTCTTCTTTCAGTAACCAGTTATGGTGACCATCTCCAAGCCGATCAGCGCGAGCCAGGCTCAGGCCTATCATCGCGACCAGTTTCAGAACGCCAAAGAGAATTACTACACCGAAGGCGACAAGATCCGGGGCGAGTGGCACGGCAAGCTGGCCGAGAAATGGGGTCTGGAGGGCGCCGTCAACGAAGAGCACTTCGCGCGCCTTGCCGAGGGGCAGCATCCGCAGACGGGCGAACAACTGGTGCGGCATCAAACCCCGCGGGAATACGTCAACGCTGACGGCGAGACGGTGAAGGCGATGGAGCACCGGGCCGGATGGGACGCCACGTTTAGCGCGCCCAAAAGCGTTTCGCTCACGGCGCTGGTGGGTCACGACGACCGCGTGCGGGAGGCGCACCGGCAGAGCGTCAATGTCGCCCTCGATGAAATGGAGAAATACGTTCAGGCGCGCATGGGCGGCAACATTCCGGCAGTGAGCACAGGAGAATGGGCCGCCGCGAAGTTCGAACATGACAGCTCGCGGCCGGTGGATGGATATGTGGCGCCGCAGCTTCACACGCACGTCGTCTTCTTCAACATCACGGAGCTGGAGAATGGCGAAACGCGGGCGCTGCAACCGCAGGAGCTGTATCGAACGCAGCAGTACGCAACAGCCGTCTACCGCTCGGAGCTGGCCGCACGTCTCGTCAGCTCTGGGTTATGACATCGAACGCGGCAACAGCGGCCAGCCGGAGATAATGTCGGATACAGCGCGAGGAGTACGTGGACGCGTCGAGCCCCAGGCGCAAGCAGATCGTCGAAAGCTTGCAAAGAAGGACAGCGAAAAGGCGCCGCGGCCGCGCAGATTGCGGCCCATCAGACGCGCGAACCCAAGCTTGATGTGTCGCGCGCGCAGGTGCAGCAGACAGCACCGCTCGATAGCGGAGGCGTTTGGGCATCAGCCGACCCAGGTCGTTGATGACGAAAGGGCGGGGGAGCGAGCAGAGGACCGACGACGGCCCGGCTCTCCGCAAGCGCCGCCATGACCTTCTCCGCTGAGCGGAACTTCGAACGAGAGGCCGTCGTCGAGGAGCGGACGCTGATGCGGGACGCGTTGGCGCGGTCCATGGGCGAGAGAACCGTCAGCGACATCAAGGCCGAATTTGTAGCATCGCGTACGAGACCGGCAAGTTTGTTGAGATTACACAGACATCCGGCGCGCCAGTTCGCTCGTTCACCACACCGGAAATGATCGAGCTGGAACGCGACACGATTCGGCGGATGCGCGAGGGCCAGCAGCACGAGCGACCCTTAGTAAGCGTTGAGGCGCGGAGAGGAATTGATCACGATTATTCGCATCTGAGAACACCCCAACGTCGAGGCCGTCGAGCAGATTCTCGGGAATTTCGCGATCAAGTGCAGGCATTGGAGGGCGTCGCTGGCGCGGGCAAGACGACAGCCCTCGCGGCCGTTCGTGACGCCGCCGAGCGAGACGGTTACCAGGTCGAAGGCTCTACGCCGACCTCACGGGCGGCACAGAAGCTCGGCGACGCGGGCATCCAATCTGGCACCCTGCAGCGCCACTTTTTTTTTTTTTTTTTTTTTTTTTTTTTTTTTTTTTTTTTTTTTTTTTTTTTTTTTTTTTTTTTTTTTTTTTTTTTTTTTTTTTTTTTTTTTTTTTTTTTTTTTTTTTTTTTTTTTTTTTTTTTTTTTTTTTTTTTTTTTTTTTTTTTTTTTTTTTTTTTTTTTTTTTTTTTTTTTTTTTTTTTTTTTTTTTTTTTTTTTTTTTTTTTTTTTTTTTTTTTTTTTTTTTTTTTTTTTTTTTTTTTTTTTTTTTTTTTTTTTTTTTTTTTTTTTTTTTTTTTTTTTTTTTTTTTTTTTTTTTTTTTTTTTTTTTTTTTTTTTTTTTTTTTTTTTTTTTTTTTTTTTTTTTTTTTTTTTTTTTTTTTTTTTTTTTTTTTTTTTTTTTTTTTTTTTTTTTTTTTTTTTTTTTTTTTTTTTTTTTTTTTTTTTTTTTTTTTTTTTTTTTTTTTTTTTTTTTTTTTTTTTTTTTTTTTTTTTTTTTTTTTTTTTTTTTTTTTTTTTTTTTTTTTTTTTTTTTTTTTTTTTTTTTTTTTTTTTTTTTTTTTTTTTTTTTTTTTTTTTTTTTTTTTTTTTTTTTTTTTTTTTTTTTTTTTTTTTTTTTTTTTTTTTTTTTTTTTTTTTTTTTTTTTTTTTTTTTTTTTTTTTTTTTTTTTTTTTTTTTTTTTTTTTTTTTTTTTTTTTTTTTTTTTTTTTTTTTTTTTTTTTTTTTTTTTTTTTTTTTTTTTTTTTTTTTTTTTTTTTTTTTTTTTTTTTTTTTTTTTTTTTTTTTTTTTTTTTTTTTTTTTTTTTTTTTTTTTTTTTTTTTTTTTTTTTTTTTTTTTTTTTTTTTTTTTTTTTTTTTTTTTTTTTTTTTTTTTTTTTTTTTTTTTTTTTTTTTTTTTTTTTTTTTTTTTTTTTTTTTTTTTTTTTTTTTTTTTTTTTTTTTTTTTTTTTTTTTTTTTTTTTTTTTTTTTTTTTTTTTTTTTTTTTTTTTTTTTTTTTTTTTTTTTTTTTTTTTTTTTTTTTTTTTTTTTTTTTTTTTTTTTTTTTTTTTTTTTTTTTTTTTTTTTTTTTTTTTTTTTTTTTTTTTTTTTTTTTTTTTTTTTTTTTTTTTTTTTTTTTTTTTTTTTTTTTTTTTTTTTTTTTTTTTTTTTTTTTTTTTTTTTTTTTTTTTTTTTTTTTTTTTTTTTTTTTTTTTTTTTTTTTTTTTTTTTTTTTTTTTTTTTTTTTTTTTTTTTTTTTTTTTTTTTTTTTTTTTTTTTTTTTTTTTTTTTTTTTTTTTTTTTTTTTTTTTTTTTTTTTTTTTTTTTTTTTTTTTTTTTTTTTTTTTTTTTTTTTTTTTTTTTTTTTTTTTTTTTTTTTTTTTTTTTTTTTTTTTTTTTTTTTTTTTTTTTTTTTTTTTTTTTTTTTTTTTTTTTTTTTTTTTTTTTTGGGGGGGGGGGGGGGGGGGGGGGGGGGGGGGGGGGGGGGGGGGGGGGGGGGGGGGGGGGGGGGGGGGGGGGGAGGCCCAGGCGGTGCGGCTGGTGCTGGACGAGGGCAAGACCGTAGGCGCCGCCGCCCGCGATCTCGATTTGACCGAGACGGCGCTGCGGGAGTGGGTGAAGCGCGCCCAGGCGGACCGCTCGAACGGGCGGACGGGGTTGACGACAGCTGAACGCGAGGAGCTCGCTCGCCTCCGGAAAGAGAACCGGATTCTGCGGGAAGAGCGGGAGATCTTAAAAAAGGCGGCGGCCTTCTTCGCGAACGAGCGGCGGTGAGGTTCCAGTTCATCGCAGCGGAAAAGGCGCACCACTCGCTCAGTCTGTTGTGCCGGTGTCTGCGCGTGACGCGTAGCGGGTTCCACGCGTGGCGCCGGCGACCGGAATCGCCGCGGCGGCAGCAGGATCGCCGGCTGAAGGTGCTCATCCGGACGTCCTTCGACGCCAGCAAACAAAGCTATGGCAGTCCACGGATACACCGCGATCTCCGCGAGGAGCACGCCGAACACGTGAGCCGGAAGCGTGTGATCCGATTGATGCAAGAGGAGGGCTTGAAAGCGCGGCAGTCGAAGCGGTTCGTCTGTACGACCAACAGCGCTCACGATCTGCCGGTCGCGGCCAATCTCCTCAATCGGGAGTTCACGGCCGAGGCCCCCAATCGGCGCTGGGTCGGCGACACGACGGAGTTCAAGATCGGCGAGAGCAGCGAAACTCTACCTGGCCGCCATCCTCGATCTCTTCTCACGGTTAGTCGTGGGCTGGGCGATCAGTGCGGTGAATGATCGGCACCTGGCACTCGCCGCGCTCACGATGGCACTCAACCGCCGGTGTCCCGAGACGGGGCTGCTGCATCACTCGGATCGCGGATCGACCTACGCGAGTGAGGACTACCAGGATCGCCTGACGGCACACGGCATCACGTGCAGTATGAGCCGGACCGGCGATTGCTACGACAACGCCGTGATGGAAGCGTTCTTCTCGACGCTGAAGACCGAGCTCGCCGACAAGTTCGCGAGCCACGGCCAGGCCAAGCGCGAGCTGTTCGACTACATCGAGGCGTTCTACAACACCCGACGGCGGCACTCGACCCTCGACTACGTCAGTCCCGCCGAGTTCGAGCGCCAGTTCCGCTCTGGCCGCGGGAAGGAGCACTGTGCGTGATCCGCGCGATCGCGAGGATCAGCGGGATCCACAAACCGTCCAGGATGCCCCAGGAGCAACCTTCTCGAGGAGGGTCGCCACTCCGGTATCCTCAATTTCGCTGTGCGCATGGTCCCGGAGGTCGTCACGCCATTGAAACTTTTCGCGACGTCGAAGACGATGTGGACGCTGCCACCCCTGTGGACGCACAGAACGCGCCCACAGGGGTTTGGAAATCTCGCCAAGAACGCGAGATTCCCACAGCCTCCACATCGATCATTGTTTTCTCTGACGAAGAGGAAGAACGAAGAACAAAACCACTCAGATCAACTGTCCACCGAATCGGATCACCCCCACTACGCCGACGGCGAGGATGTGTACAAAGCCTATGTGGCAGACTGTCAGCAGCTCGTTCGGATGATTCTTCGATTCGATCCCGACAATCACGACGGCGTTGAGCTGCTGCAGGCCCTGTACCAGACGTTCGGTGTGGCCGTAGGTGATGAGGCGCCCGCTGCAGATAGGCCTGCGTCGTAAGACCAAGACCTACGCAGCCCCGCTCCACAGCTGCAGGTACCGCTGGTTGCACGCCCCCGCAATTCCAAACTCAACCAGAAACCCGCGAATGTTTTCGCGGGTTTTTCACGTACCCGAGCTCGCCGGCGACCGAACCCGCAACCAACTGTATTTGGTGGCCGGGATCGACGTGCCGGCGCCTGTGACCCTCGAGGACTCTGAGCGCGAGCACATCCTGCCCGCGCTCGATCAGACTGGCGGGTGACTGGTGCCGCTCACGGGGGGATGTCCCGCCCGCTGTTGAAATTCGGCGGCGGCTCAGTTGAGATTCTACGCGACGTTCTCCTCTCCTGACACGCCGAGACCGAGACGTTGATCGCGTGCACGAAGCGCGGCGACGAGTCGGGGCATGTCGGCATGGCCCTTTAAACGCCGGAAGCCCTTCACGGCTTCGAGCACGCCCGCGGCGACCCAGCGCAGCATCATCTGGCCGCCACGCCACCGCTTCACATTCCGCTTCACGTGCCGGGTGCGACTCAGCAGACTCTCGGCGGCGTTGGTCGTCGTCAGCGACCGCTGTAGGCGCGCCGAGAGGTGGAGGGTGAGGACCGTCAGCGTCTCCTCGAGCCCTTCGCGGACGCTGCCGGCGGCACTCGGATACTCGTCGTCGAGGCGCTTCGCGAGATCGGTGAGCAAGCGCGTGGCGATCTTGAGGTCGGTCGCCTGATACGCGCGTCGAACGACAGCCTGCACCCAGGGCCATTGCCGCTCCGGCAGGTGGTCGAGGATGTTCCGAAGCTTGTGAATTTGACAGCGCTGGATGAGGGCGGCCTCGCCGAACACGGCGCGCGTAGCCGTGTGGAGCGCCAGGGCGCCATCGAGGATCACGAGCAGGCTGCGGTCGGTGCGCAGGCCCCGGCTCTGGAGATTCGCCAGCAAGCTCTGACAGACGGCCGCGTTCTCAGTGGCCCCTTCCCACACGCCCAATGCGTGTTTCTGCCCATCGGCGGCGATGCCCAGCGCGACCACCAGGCAGTGCTCGCCGATGTGCACGCCGTCGACCAGCAGCGCGACCAGGTCGAGCCCGTCCAGCGGCGCCGACTGCCACGCCCGCAGCTGCGCCGTCGTCTTCGCCACGAAGCGGCGGCTGACACTGCTCTTGCTCGTGCCGCGGCTCACCACGCCCGCCGGGACCGGCTCCAGGCTCCGCGCATACTGGCGTGTGGCCACCCCCACGAGCATCTGCTCGACGACGCGCCGATTCAACGGGTCCTCCTGCGCCAGCGTCTGGAAGGTCGGCAGCGGCACCTCGCGCCCCGCGGCGCGCACACGCGGCCGCGCGACGGTGATCTTCCGCCCCCCAAGGACGACCTCGCTCGGGACCGTACCCGCGCGCGCGGCGGTGCGGGTGGCCTGATGCGCATACCGGGGGCCACAGAGGGCGGTCCGGTCCTCCTCGAGCATTGCCTCCAGGACGCGCAGGCCGGATGGGACCATCAGCTCCATGAGTTCGGTCTTGGTGTCGACCAGCAACTCGACGAGCGGCAGTGTCCGGACGGTGGGAGATTCAACAGCAGCGATCGGGCGGGCTATGCGAGACTTCGTCATGGCGGCTCCTTGTTGGCGGGCTTGCGCCCGCGGCTAGTCACCACTCGTGTACCACGAGCAGTGAGGAGCCGCCGCTCTCAAATTTCAACAGTCAGTGGGACATCCCCGCTCACGGCGCCGCAGGTCTCAGGCGGATGTCCTCATATCTATGTGGGGCGTCTAGAGAGGCGTCGTAAGGCCTAACGCCCCATCGTACGCGGCGTCCCGCCCGCTGACTCCCGTAGGTCTCGTGCCTTGATTTCGTCACGACGCCAGCTGCATCGCCCTCGCGCCAATCACGCAAGCCCGTGTGCCACAAGGGGATTGCTGATCTCTGGCCTGCAGGTCTTGTGGAGCGGCGCTTGCCCCTTCCAGTTCTGAACGAGGCTTTCAGGTCGGCATCGCAGATTCCGGAGGCGTTCACCGGCAGAAACAGAAAGGAAGGCTGATATGGACAGAGTAGTCGCTGTGGTGTTCAACGATGAGAAACAGGCGTACCGAAGGATTGCGGGCGTTGCGTGACCTGCACAGAGACGGCAGCATCACGGTGTATTCGGATGCGGTGGTCGCCAAGGACGCGAGCGGAAAGCTGTCTGTGCCAGAGGGCGGTGAGGTTCCGGAGGGGACGTTCTTCGGTCTGCTCACGGGAAGCCTCATCGGCATCCTCGGAGGGCCCATCGGCCTCGCCGTCGGCGCAAGCACCGGAACGTTGATCGGTGCCGCGTTCGATCTGACTCGAGCGGGCATCAGCGATGATTTTCTGGAAGAGGTATCGACGTATCTCCTCCCAGGAAAGGCCGCGGTTATCACGGAGGTCGATGAGGACTGGCAGGCGCCGATCGACACCCGGATGGAGGCGCTGGGCGGACACGTGCTCCGGCGCAACTGGATCGCCGTCGAGGACGCATACTATGAAAGGCAAATCGCGGCGGACCGCGAGGAGCTGGCCGCGCTGGAGGCTGAACTCACGAAGGCCTCGGCGGAGCGGAAGGCGCGGCTCGAGGCAAGAATCGAGGACACGCGCCACAAGCTTCATGACAAACAGGACCAGCTCAAGGCTCGCATCGATTCAACGAAGCGGGAGGGCGATGCCAAGATCAAGGCCTTGCAGCAACAGTTGACAACCGCGCGCGAAGAACGGAAGCAACGCCTGGAGAAGCGGTTGGCCGAGGTGCGCGCGGATTACCGCGAGCGGTCGGACAAGCTCCATCAGGCGTGGGAGCTGACGAAGTCCGCGCTGCACTGAGGGTACGACGTGCTGGCTCCTGCACGCGCCATCGGCCGTGCAGGAGCTATGGTTCGTATGATTCGCATCGCGCACGTCTCCGACCTGCACGTCCTTTCGCGGACTGCCGCCCAATGGCGTCGCATCATCTTCAACAAGCGGCTGACGGGTTACGCAAACCTCATTCTGCATCGAGGCCGCGTACATCGCCGCGAGTACCTGCTCGCCGTGCTTTCGGACGCTGCCAAGCAGGCGGATCACCTCGTGGTCACCGGCGACGTCACCAACCTGTCGCTGGAACATGAGTACGAAGAGGCGGCGGCGCTGCTCGACGAGGTCTCCCGACGAACCGAAGTGACCGTCGTGCCAGGCAATCACGACATCTACTTGCCCTCGACAGATCGCGAGCGACGCTTTCCGTATTACTTCGGCCGCTTCGTCCGGAGCGATCTTCCGATGCTCGCGCGGGATCTGCCAGCGGGTCGCTTCCCGTGCGTCAAGCTTCGGGGAGGCGTGGCGATTATCGCGCTCTCGAGCGCGGTGCCACGGCCGCCGTTCGTTGCCGCCGGGTACCTCGGTCACGAACAACTCGAGGCGCTCAATACGGTACTCGATCACCCTGAGGTGCAGCGGCGGACGCCAATTGTGCTCGTTCACCATCCGCCGGTCGACACACGGTCCCGACTCGTGCGGCTCCGTGACGGCCTCGTGGATGCACCGGCATTGCGGAGTATCCTGGGGCGACTCGCCCATGGTCTCGTGCTGTTCGGCCATCTTCATGTCCGTGTCCGTTGTCGGCTTCGCACGCCGGCAGGCATGCTCGACGTGATCGGGGCCAGCGGGGCGGCCCTCGACCACCCCGATCCATCCGTGCGCGCGGGATTCAACTCGTACGAGATTCAGGACGACGGGAGCCTTGGGTCGGTCGAGGTGCATGTGATCGACCCGCAGCGCGGTAACCTGCAGACGATGCCCATCGCCGAGGCACCAGAATGCATGTGAGATGAACTACCAGCGCATTCTGATGCTGACCGATCTCGGCGCCGATCCGAAGCCGGGGTGCGAGGCGATTCGGCGATTCGCGCCTTCCGCCACGCACGTGACCGTGATCGCACAGCAGCCGCCACGCCTCTTCGCCTGGGTCACGCCGCCGGCACCGCCGGATCTCAACGACGCGGCGCGGCGCACGCTCGACGATCTCCGTCAGGCCGCCGAGGGGACGGCAGCCGCAGTGAGTGTTGCGCTCGACTCGGAGCTGACTACGGAGGGACTGGTCGATGCCGTGGCCGCCTACGACATCGACCTCGTGGTCGTCGGCTCGTTGCCGCTCCGGACCCTGTCAATGGTCGTGGAGTTACGGAAGCGGGCGGTCGTGCCGGTGCTGTGTGCCAGAGAGACGGCGCCGAAAGGGACCGGGGGTGGCAACCGCCTTCTCTGTGTGGGCTTGAGCCTGATCGGCCGTCGCGCGGTGATCACGTTCCTTCGGACTCACGGTGGCCCGGCCGATAGGGCCGTCGTGCTGTCGGCTCGACCGCTGTCGGAGGCAGATCTAGTCGAATTGCGTGAGGTCGCGGGGACCGTACCCACGGTGGAAGTGTCCGGTGATACCGAGCAGCCGTTGCGACACCTCCTGGGTCCTGAGGCTCGACAACGGATCGATCTCGTCGTCGTCCCGCGCGTCCCCCCGATTGTCCTCCTTGGCATCGCATCAGGGCCACCGGTGCTCATCCTTCCCCCGCTCCGCGCGCCTGCACGCGAATGGGAACGAGCGATCGACGTGCCAGACCTGGTGGATGACGGTGCGCTCGTCCGCGCGCGCCTCGAGTACGCCGTGGGAATTGGACGTCGGACGCCCATCGCCGATCAGGATGTCGCGTTCGTCCGGGCGGAGGAGGTCGTGGCGCAGACAACCTGCCGACGCGGAGAGGTGGAGCTGCCTTCCGGTGTCGGAGCGTCCCTGGGTGTGCTTCGCACCTTTGGAAAGGACACGCCGGATACTCTGGCGTTGGTTGAGGCGCGCGTGGCGGTCCTTCGGACTGGCCCGGCGAGTCTTGTCCTGTTCGACGCCGAAATCGACAGGAACGAGTTGTCCCTGGTCCGCAGGGCGGCGTGGGCGGAGCCCGTTGGGGTGCGCGTACGTTCGATCCGAAGCTGCGCGTCGCTGCGCGCGAAACTGCGGGCCGCGGGCCTTCCGCCCTGCGTCATCGATGCCGGTGCAGTGCTCGGAGAAGGAGAAGCGCTCGATGTGCCTGTGCAGGTGGACGCGGTGCGGCTCGCCCGCACCGCGGCGCGGATGCGCAGCGCCGGATTTCCAGTCGTCGCCGTCGTCTACCGTGGACCGCATCAGCCGTCGACGACGGGATTTGCCGCGGTTCGCGCGAATGAGATCGTCGCGCTTCCTGCGCCGCCCGGCAGCGCGCTCGCCATTCCCGCATCCGTATCCACGCGGTTCGACATGACCACCGCCAGCAACACGATCTCCGGCAACCGAATCGAAGTGGAACTGGACAACGAGAAGGCGCGGGGCTGGCTGCTGTCTTCGATCGAAGCGAGCCGGCAGCGCATACACCTGCAGGTGTACATGGCGCTCGACGATGATGTCGGGCGTCCCGTGGAGGCGGCGCTTGCCGCGGCAGGAGCCCGTGGCGTCGCCGTGCGGGTGCTCGTCGATTCGCTGCATGGCCTCCATGGCTCATTGGGCGCACACAATCCGCTGCTCGACCGGCTGTCGTCGCGGCCGGGCGTCGAGCTGCGCGTCTCGAAACCGATTACCGGCCCTGCGTCGCTGGAGGACCTCAAACAACGGGACCATCGCAAGCTTGTGGTGGTCGATGGAACGGTGGCGTTGCTCGGCGGAAGAAACCTCTCTCACGAGGTACTACACCGGTTTTGGGGAGGTGCACCTGACGCCCGACACGACCTGGCGGGTGGTGCCGTGGCTCGATGCCGGGGCGCGCGTCGAGGGCCCGGCCGTGGCCGTACTGGAACGCTCCTTCCTGCAGGCGTGGGCCGATGCCGGTGGCGCGCCATTCGATATCCGGGATCCGGCGCCTGCCGGCACGACAGCGGCGCGTGTTGTGGTGCACCGCGGGTTGCGGGACGCGAACACCGTCGAGGCGTATCTGGCCCTCATAGAGACCGCCCGATCCCATGTGTACGCGGTGAACGGCTTTCCCCTTCTCCTCGAAATCCAGCATGCGCTCCTGCGCGCCCTCAAGCGTGGCGTGCGCGTCCGAACGCTCTTCGGCAATCTCACGCCGAGGCATGGAGATACCCCATTCGGGGGGCCCTGGGCGGCGGCGCGGACGGCCGCCACATCGCTCGTGCACTCGCGGATGGACGCGCTCATTGCCGCCGGCGGCGACTGCTACGAGTTTGTCGTGCCGAAACAGCCTGGCTGGGATTCCGCGGTCGGCGACGTCCGGCCGCATGTCCATGCGAAAGCGATGAGCGCGGACGGACGGATCTGTGCCGTCGGCAGCGCCAACCTGGACGTCACTGCCGGCTACTGGGAGAACGAACTGGTGCTCGTCGTCCAGGACGAGGCGATTGCACGAGGAGTTGAAGCCCGGTTCGACGAACTGATCGCAGCGTCGTCACGCGTCGATCCCAACGATCCGGAGTGGCGGCGCCGCGCGGACCTGCGAGGATGGATGCGGTACTGGCCAAGCGTGTTGTCCGGCTAGTGCCGATCCCCGAACTCCGTCACACGGCCGATCGGGCGCAGCGCGGCCAAATAGTGGTGCGGTCCATGATCCGCAATCGAGTACCGATAGGATGGGCGGCGCGCATTGGTGGCGAAGAACGCCAGCACCGAGCGCGGAATCTCCCGCGTGTGAATCAGTTGCGCGACTGGAACCTCCGAGCGCTGCCACTCGCCGTTCGTATGCCGATACTCCTTTCCGAAGTGGGTGAACGTCCCCCACGCGGAGGGCGGTAGCGTTGGCGTCAGATCCCGACTCGTGATGTGACGAAACAGTCTCCGTCCGATGTCGTCCGCCACCGGTGGCAGCGGCCCGCCCACGGCCATCGGTTGTCCGAACGTGTACACGGCGCGCAATTGTTCCGCCAGGGCGCCGTCCTCGTGCGCTCCGGCGAGTTTCAGCGCGAACAGCGCCGCCATCGCGCCGCCAAGGCTGTGGCCCGTGACGTACAGCGCCTCGAGTGGAGACTCGACGGTCTCGTCGGGATTGAAGAGCGATCGTCCCCGCAGCGCGAGCGTCAATTCCCGCAGCACCGTCCACCATGTCGCACGGACGTTTCGGTGGAATCCGGCATGGACTCTGAACCCCGGTTCGCCGCCGTCCGACATCGTGCTCGACTCGGAACCGATCTCGGCGTCGCCGAGCCAATTGCCGAGCGTCGCGGGCTCGGTCCCGCGATAGCACACGATCACCACCCGGCCGCAGCGGCTTTGCACCAGATAGGCGGTCGAGAAGATGAACATGGCGTCGACCGTCTGGGTGATGCGTACGCAGGCATTGGCCTCGAGGCCGAGCCGGGTCATCATCGTGGCGACGGTATCGGCGTCAGCATAGGCGTACGCAGCACCGGTCGCCAGGACGTGCGCGACCGTCGCATCGCGCTCGCCATTGTCGGCGCGGTGTGCGGCCGCCAAATCGTCGGCGAGATGGGGGTAGACGGGGAACGGAGGATCGCAGGTCCCACCGAGAATTCTCTCAAGCGTCATCGACGGTACTCCTGTTGTGTGCCCCTTCGAGATCGTGTGTCAGCGCACGCGGTTCCGTTGCGCGACCGCCTTCTCGTCGATCCCCAGGCCACCGTGCACGCCGCTGCCGACCGACAGGTCGAGGCGGATCATGTTGACGTACGGGACATACAGACGAAAGCCGATACCGCCGCCGCCGATGAAACCGTCCGGGAAGCCGTCCGGGCGGGTCCAGGCGCTCCCGACGTCGGTGAAGACGGCGAGGGCAAGGCCTCCGTACAGGCTGAGGCCGAGCACGCGGAAGCTTCGCGTCGGCACCGCCGTGTAGCGGTACTCGATCGTGCTGACGAATTGATTCTTGCCGCGCTTGGTAGCGAATGCCCGGCCGCGCACCGTATTTTCGCCGCCGAGCGCGTAATCGGCGTAGGTCGGGAGATCGGCGCCGTCGCGGCCCGACTGCACCGTGACGAGGGCAGTGGCCACGAGCACCTGGCGCATCGCCACTGCCTGGTACCGACGCACGTCGACGTTCAGCGTGGCGTACTGGCCGCTGCCGGTCGTCCAGAGCGCATCGACTGAGTTGAACCACCCGCCTGACGGCTCTCTGAACGAATTGCGGTTGTCGTATTCCGTGACGCCGCCGATGCTCTTGAACGAATCGTGATTGTCGGGAGACAGCGTGACGCCGCTCACATCGCTTCCGACGCCGTAGAACTTGAAGATGGCGCCACTCCTCCATTGTTCGGACGAGCGGAAGCCTGCCCGGGTATCAAGATCGACCGATCGCTGCTCGAAATGCTCCAGCTCATTGAAGTAATCGCTCAGCGACAGGAACGCGCTGTGCCACATCCGTCGGTTCGTCAATTGCGAGAGATCTCCTGAAACGTGACGAGCGTTTCGCCACCGAAGCGGGTGGTCACACCGAGGTCGAGCGGGTGTCTGGCGATGCTCGTCATCTTCAGTGCCGGCCCGGCTGACATGCCATCTTCATCGGTCACGGCGAGCGCAATCCCTGCCGCCATGCGGGACGTTTCAGTCACGGTCACGTCCACTGTCAGCACTCACCTGAAACCGCGTAAATCTGGACTTTCGTCGTCGTAGGGTTCTTCGTTCTTCTCTTCAGAAAAAAAAGAGGATGGCTGTGGGCGCTCGTGGGAATCTCGCGTTCTTCAGCGAGATTTCCAAGCAGCGGTGGGCGCGTTCTGTGCGTCCACGGCTGCGGCAGCGTCCACAGCCTCTTCGTTGAGCCAGTACGGGCGGCTCGCGTAAGCTGACAGCCGCGGCGGTTGAAGGTGAGGGCCTGGAGCTTGGACCTCCAGACCCTCGGGTGACCGTCTCGATGCTCCGACGGACCGATCCGGTCGTCTCTCTTGTGCCACGGTTTGCGAGCCGTGTCCAGTCGAAGCGGGCTGCCGCTCCGACGTCGTGGACACGCCGCTTCGCCAGAAAGTGTGTCGTCGCTGCAATGGTCTCTTCGCGATCTGCGCGTCCTGCGATCGCGGCCACGCGTATTGCTCACCGGCGTGTCGTCTGGCGGCCCGGCGCGCCTGCGTCCGCGCCGCGCGCCAGCGCCATCGGCGCAGTCCTGAAGGGCGCCTCGATCATCGCGATCATCAGCGCGCGTACCGCGCCCGCGTGAGGGATCAGACTTCCCGCCCTGTGGCGTCGATCGACACACTGCCTGCGGACACGACGACGGATCGGGTGCCGACCGCGCCTCTGGCAGGTGCGTTGCGCTGCATGGTCTGTGGCCGGGAAAGCGCCGGGCTCCTTCCACCGCCCTGGCGGATCCGTCGCGTGTCCCCGGAGACGCGCCATGATCACGCCCGAGCAGCACGCCGAGATTCGTCGGCTCTATTACGGCGAGCACTGGAAGGTCGGCACCATCGCCGCGGCCCTCGGCGTCCACCATGACACCGTGGGCGCCGCGATCGCGCACGATACCCGGACCGTCCGACGCGGCACCTGCCGAGCGAGTGCGCTGGATCCGTATCTGCCGTTCATCCACGACACGTTGGCGCAATATCCGCGGCTGCGCGCCACCCGGCTCTTCGAGATGGTGCGCCCCCGCGGCTACATCGGATCGGTCGTGCAACTGCGGCGGATCGTGCGGACGATCCGCCCGGCCACGCCGCCCCTTGTTTATCGCCGCTTGACGACGCTGATGGCTGAAGAGGCCCAGATTGACTGGGGCGCTTTCGGGTCCATCCGGATCGGGCGCGGTGTCCGACCGCTTTCCGGCTTCGTGATGGTGCTGTCGTACTCGCGCGCCCTCTTTGCCCTCTTCACCCTCGACCAGACGCTCGAGAGTTTCCTGCGCGGCCACGTCGAGGCCTTTGACGCGTTTCGTGGCGTCGCGCGCACCCTGGTCTACGATAACCTTCGCAGCGCCGTCCTGGAACGGGCCGGCACCGCGATTCGCTTTCACCCCCGCTTGCTCGAGCTCGCCGGGCACTATCACTTCGCCCCGCGGCCGTGCACTCCGTACCGCGCCAATGAGAAGGGCAAGATCGAGCGACAGATTCACTACCTGCGCCAGGCGTTCTTTGCGGCCCGCACCTTCGCGGATGTCGACGACCTGAACGCGCAATTCCGCCGCTGGCGCGAGGACATCGCGCACCAGCGGCCCCATCCCGAGCAACGCGATCGGAGCGTGGCGGACGTCTTCGCCGAGGAGCAGCAGCGGCTCTTGCCGCTGCCGGCACATCCCTTCGAGACCGACGTGATGCGGACCGTCACGTCCGGCAAAACCCCGTATGGGCGCTTCGATCGAAATCACTACTCGATTCCCCACACGTACGTGCGTCGCCTCGTGACGCTGCTCGCGAGTGCCACGACCGTCCGCGTGATCGCGGGCACGGAGGAGATCGCGCGGCACGCCCGCAGTTACGACACCGGGCAGACGATCGAGGACGAGGCGCATCTGGCCGGCCTCATCGCGGCGACCCGACACGCCAATCCCTCGAGCGCGCGTGACCGCCTCCGCCTCGCCGTCCCCGTCGTCGCGACGCTCTTCGAGCGCCTGGCGGCGCGGGGGGAATCGCTCCGGGTCCACACCGCGCGGCTCCTCGGACTCCTCGACGACTACGGCCCGCAGGAGCTCGCCGCAGCCGTGACCCAGGCGCTCAGGACTGACGCGCTGGGTGCCGGCACGATCGCGCACGTGCTCGAACAACGGCGCCGGCAACGGCGACAACCGCCGCCGATCCGCCTCGTGCTGCCGGACCATCCCGGCGTGCGCACGCTCGACGTCACGCCTCATCGCCTGGAGAGCTACGATGCCCTCACCCGACCCGATCCCGACGACGCTGAGTGACCACCTGCGCCAGCTGGGGCTCGGCCACACGGCCGCTGAACTCAACGATCTGATCGCGCGCGCCACGCAGAAGCGCTGGAGCCCCGTCGTGCTCCTCGAACAGCTCGCGCAGGCGGAGCTGACGGCGCGCCTGCATCAGCGCGTCGAGCGCCGGCTCCACGACGCTCGGCTCGGCCGCTTCAAAGCCCTGGCCGATTTCGAATGGACGTGGCCGACGCAGATCCATCGCCCGACCGTCGAGCGCGTCTTCACGCTCGACTTCCTGGCCCAACGGGAAAACGTCATCATCGTCGCGGCCCACGGGCTGGGCAAAACGCTGCTCGCCAAGAATCTCGTCCACCAGGCGATCCTCGCCGGCCACTCCGCGCGCCTCGTCACGGCCGCCGATCTGATCCTCGACCTGACCAGCCAAGACACGGCACGCGCGCTCCAGCGGCGCCTGCGCACCTACCTCCGCCCCAGCCTGCTCGCCATCGACGAGGTCGGCTATCTGGCTTATGACGCGCACGCCGCCGATCTGCTCTTCCAAGTCGTGAGCCGTCGCTACGAGGAGAAATCCCTGGTCATCACTACGAACTTAGCCTTCAAGCAATGGGACACGGTCTTCCCGAACGCCGCCTGCGCCGTCGCCTTGATCGATCGGCTCACGCATCACGCCGAGATCGTCACGATCGAAGGGGAGTCCTATCGCAAGCGGGAAGCCGAGCAGGCGCAGAAGGCCAGGCACGCCCAAAAGTCGCCGAAGCCGAAGTCGTGAACCCAGGCTTCATGACAGGCCGCCCAGCGTCGGTCCAGATTTACGCGGTTTTACGTGAGCGGCGACACCATACGCTGGGTCAGCTCCCGGAGCCGGAAGCGACCCACAGATTCTGCTGAAGACCCGGTTGTTTGAACCGGGTCACTGTTTGAGGGAGGTGTCTGGGGAGTATCTGACACAATTCTGATACCGTTTTCTCTTCCACTCCAGACGACACGTACCTACGCACACGAAGTCACGCCTAAGCAGAGGGCCGATCGAACCTGAGCACTGCGTCGACAGGGTTCGCGGTCAGCGCCAGCCGAGTTCCCGAGCGACGTACTTAAGGATGCTTTCCAGCACGTGGGCGTTGTAGTCCACACCCAACTGGTTCGGGATCGTGAGGAGCAACGTATCGGCCACCTTGATCGCTTCGTCGCCCGCGAGTTCTTTGACCAGCACGTCGGGTTCCGCGGCGTACGAACGGCCGAAGATGGCCCGCGTGTTCGCGTCGATATAGCCGACCTGGTCTTGGTCGCGGGCGTCGCGACCGAAGTACGCCCGGTCGCGGTCGTCGACGAGCGCGAAGATGCTGCGGCTGACAGAGACGCGTGGCTCGCGCCGGTGTCCGGCGTCCTTCCACGCCTCACGATAGGCGTCAATCTGCTTGCGCTGCTGTACGTGCAGCGGCTCGCCAGTCTCATCATCTTTGAGCGTCGAACTCTGGAGATTCATGCCCAGTTTCGCGGCCCACTTGGACGTCGCGTTGGAACTCGAACCCCACCAGATCCGCTCGCGCAATCCTTCTGAATAGGGCTCGAGGCGCAGCAGCCCCGGCGGATTGGGAAACATGGGCCGCGGGTTGGGTTCCGCGAAGCCCTCTCCCTTCAGTCGTTCGAGGAACACTTCAGCGTGGCGCCGCGCCATGTCGGCCGCCGTCTCGCCGTCACGCGGCGCATAGCCGAAATACCGCCAGCCGTCGATCACCTGTTCCGGCGATCCGCGGCTGATGCCCAGTTGCAGACGCCCACGAGCGATGATGTCCGCGGCACCAGCGTCCTCGGCCATGTACATCGGGTGTTCGTAGCGCATGTCGATGACGGCTGTCCCGATTTCAATCTTCTTCGTGCGCGCGCCGATGGCGGCGAGGAGCGGGAACGGCGAGCCGAGCTGGCGTGCGAAGTGATGCACGCGGAAGTACGCGCCGTCCAGGCCCAGCTCCTCGGCGGCTACCGCCAATTCGATCGACTGCAGAAGGGCGTCGGACGCGGTGCGCACCTCGGAATAGGGCGCCGGCGTCCAGTGGCCGAAGGACAGAAATCCGATCCTCTTCACGCAGGGCACCTCAGAGACGCTCGAATCAAGAACACCCGTGATTTACCGCATCGACCCCAACAACTCTCCCCGGATCATGGGCGGATAATCAAGCAGGTCGTCCGGTACCTCCCGGCTTGCCCAAGCCGATGGCTGGTGGTAGCTTCGCCCCGGGAAAAGACTCCGTGACACCTCCGGAACTCAACGATCTCCGTGTGGTCAACGCCATCCCGGCGCACATCTGGCGCTCCGCGCCAGACGGGGCTGTTCAATTCGTCAACCAGCAGTGGATGGACTACACCGGCCTGTCCCAAGAAGACAGCCAAGGCTGGGGGTGGGTCTCGGTGATTCATCACGATGATCGGCCGGGACTACTCGACACGTGGCGGCGCGTCCTCGAGGCGGGACAACCCAAGGAGGCCGAAGCTCGCTTTCGACGATTCGACGGTGAGTACCGGTGGTATTTGCTGATGGAGCAGCTCGATTACAACATTTTGTTTCGCTGGTTTGTGGGCCTGGAGATGTTCGAGCCGGTCTGGGTGCCGACGGTGTTCACCAAGAACCGCGATCGGCTGCTGCAGCACGCCGTCGCCCACAGCTTTTTCCAGCGCGCGGTCGCGCGCGCGTCCGATCTGATGTCGGACGAGCACTTCACCGTGGACGGCACGCTGCTGGAGGCGTGGGCCAGTCAGAAGAGGTTCCAACGGAAAGACGGCGACACCGATGGCGATGGGCGCAACTTCCGGGGGCAGGACCGGAAGAACGACACGCATGCGTCGACGACGGATCCCGACGCGCGGTTGTATCGGACATCGAACAATGCGGAAGCGCGCCAGGCGTATCTGAGGCACCTGCTGATCGAGAATCGCCACAAGCTGATCGTCGACGCGCAGGCGACGGTCGCCGATGGCTTTGCCGAGCGTGAAGCCGCAACGACGATGCTCGGTACCCATTGGCGGTTTGCACCGCCGCGGCAGCGCACTGTAGGGGCTGACAAAGCCTATGACACGGTCGACTTCGTCGACCAGGTGCGTGAAGTCGACATGACGCCACACGTCGCCCAGAACGACACCCGACGCGGTGGGAGCGCGATCGACGCCCGCACGACGCGACACGCGGGTTACGCGATGAGTCAGCATGCGCGGCCTCGCATCGAGCGAGCCTTTGCCTGGCTCAAGACCATTGCCGGCCTGCGCAAAGTGAAGCTGCGCGGTCTCACGACCGTCGACGCGCTCTTCGTCTTCGCCAGTGCGGCGTTCAACATTAAACGGATCGTCAGGTTGCGCGCCCCGGCCGCATGACACGCCACGCCGTCAAAGCTGGCCACGATTCGCTCCCGTCAAGCGCGACGAACAGAACCCTGACCGTCGGTGTTTCCAGGGCTTTGCCGACCTACACGACAGGGATCGAGCGCATGATCATTCGTTTTTCAGCGACCTCCTGGCTGGCGACGCGGAGCGACAATTCGAAGTGAAGCCCCTCTGCTTTCTGGAGGTGGTGGATGACCTCGAAAAGATTCCGAGCTTGAGGGTTGCCGCTTGGACCGAGCATGCGCATCAAGCTTTTCGCCGGTCTTTTTGTCCGACGACTCAACTCCTCGAATCCGATCGTCGCGTTGATGTAATCGCGCAGTATCGCCTTGCCCGCGTCTAGATCCCCAGCGAGCAGGCACTCAACGCCTTCCCGCAGAAGTTCCTTCCTGTACTTGCGGTCCGATCGAAGGCGCGCCTGCACCGTATCCTTGAACTCTCGCGTCAGAGGCATCTCACGTCTCCTGCGCCTTGCGCTTCTTGTAGTCGGTCCATCGGTCGTGGGCGTCAGTAATGTCATCGTCCTGGCGCTTCTTCGTCCCACCGCCGAGCAAGATCACGAGAGTCTCGCCGTCTTTGCCGAAACAGACCCGATACCCGGGCCGAAATCGATGCGGTACTCGAAGACACCTGAGCCGACGCCCTTCACATTCGAGACGTTTCCGGACTCCAGCCGTCGAAGCGCTGTCGTGACCTTCGCGGCGGCGGCGGCGTCGAGATTCCGAAACCAAGCTGCAAACGGGCTCGAACCTCTCCGATCGAGGTATTCGAGAATCGTCAAGACGTGTATGTGCGCGCGCCGCTCGGAAACTAGACCAGTGGGCCGCTCGGAAAGTAGACCACCTGAGGGCGGTTCATTCTACGCTCTTCTCATTTGAAAGCACGATGATCGGCTGTGGAAATGTGGGAATCTCGCGTTCTGTGCGAGATTTCCAAGCGGCTGTGGAAATCGTTTTGTGATTTCCATAGCCGCGTCATTTCCATAGCCGCGTCGATTTTCGTGTCGCATCATCTTCTCGTTGCCGCAAGAGGGGGGATGCTAGACCGTGCCCGCCCTCGCGATCGTTGTTCCTACGGCTTCCAGTGCGGTCGTTTGTAGTTCGATCGGCCCTCAATGACGATTTGCCACGTCAGGACCCCGCGGACCGGCGCTTCCGCATCCGGTAGCTCTTCCCCTTCGTGGTAATCACGGTCGCATGATGCGCCAAGCGATCGAGCAGCGCGGTCGTGAGCTTCTCGTCGCCCGCGAACACGGTGACCCATTCGGCGAAGGCGAGATTCGTCGTCACGACCGTCGCTCGCCGTTCGTAGCGGTCTGTGATCAGATTAAAGAGCAGCTCGCCGCCGACCCGTTCGAACGGGACGAATCCCACTTCGTCGATGACGAGGACGTCGACGCGGAGGAGTCGCTGCTGCAGACGCGTCAGCTCGCGCGCATCCCGCGCTTCGAGGAGCTGCCGCACCAGGTCGGCCGCACGTGTGAAGAGCACGCGTCGTTTCTGCTTAGTCGCTTCGACGCCGAGGGCGATGGCGAGGTGGGTTTTGCCGGTCCCGATCGGACCGGCGAAGATCAGATTCTCGGGAGCGGTGACCCACTCGCCGCGCGCCAGCGTGTGGATCTGGGTCGCGCTGACGCCGTCCGCCGCGGCGAAGTCGAATGTGTCGAGGGTCTTCACTTCGGGAAAGCGTGCCTCGCGCAGCCGCTGGCGAATCACCGATTCGTGGCGCGAGGCCTGCTCCGCGGTAAGCACTTCGTGGAGATAATCCTCATGCGGCCAATGCGCATCGCGCGCTTGCCGCGCGAGGGCTTCAAAGGTGCGCGCGACGCCGGGCAATTTCAACGCGCGCGTCTGTGCGACGACGAGATCGCGGGCGAGGGTGACGGCGCTCATGCCACACCACCCAGTAGCCAGCCATCGTAGTCGGCGGCACAGCCGCTCGTGACGGCAATGTCGCGCAACGGGGCCGGCACGGCGTCGAGCGCGACGCAGGTCGAGGTCGATCGCGCCAGCGTGACGGCCAGCAGCAGGGGCGTCCCGGTCGCGAGCGCCCCCGTCAGCGCGGGCACCACGACGGTCGCGCCGTACGTATCGAGCTGCCCGAGCACCTTGGCGAAGAGCCGCGCGGCCTCACGGGGACCGTGCGCGCCGTGGAGCTGATCCCAGATCGCCGGAAACGGGTCTCCGAGATCGCGCAGCAGATCCGGCAATACTTGGCGCACGGCCTGCGGCTTCCGCGCGAGCTCCGCCAGGTAATGCCGGTAGTCAATCGACCGCTGCCCGAACCGCTTCCGCGGATGCACGATCCGCGTCCCCTCGCGTCCGACGATGGTCACGGTCGTGGCGCCGATGCGCACGATGAGGTCCAGCCCCGCCCAGCGACTCGGCACCGAGTAGACCGCGCCCTCGAGCCGCACCAGCGCGCGCGGCGACACCGTCGCGAACGTCGTCGCCTCGGCCGCGAAGGGCAGCGCCACACACCGAAACAGGCGCTGCTCCTCGGTGAATCGCACGCCGATCGTCTGACCGGCCGCATCGCGGTGGGTCTCAAGCCGCGCATCCATCTGCGCCAGCAACGCCTCGTTGATGACCGCGAACGTCGGACCGACCGGAATCGGCACGAGCGCCTGATGCCGTACGGCTTTGCCGCGGGCCTCGACGCCGCCCTTGTCGTGGCCTTCGCCGGGTCGACAGAAACACGCTTCGAGTAAATAGTGCGAGGCGAGCGCCGCGAACCGCGGCGTCAACGTCCGGGCGCCGCCCACCAGGATCCGGACGACGGCCGCCCGTAAATTGTCGTAGGCGACGCGGGCCGGTACGCCCTCAAAGTGCGCAAAGGCGCGGACGTGCCCGTCGAGAAAGCTGATTTGATCCTGACGCTCGTAGATCCACGCGAAGTCGCGGCCCGAGTACATCAGCCGCATCAGGAACAGCCACGCTTTGCGGCGCGTCCCGTCGACGTCCACCCACACTTCGAAGAAGTCGACCTCGGCGAGATCGCCCGGCCGATACGTGAGCGGCACGAAGACCTCGCGACGCTGTCGCTTCCATTCCGCGACGGCGTCCTTAACGACGGTCAAGCCGACGCGGTGCCCCTCGCCGACCAACAGCTCATGGAGTCGGGTAGCCGTCAGCCGCTGTTTGCCGGCGGTCCATCGCACCGATTCGGCCAGCAACGCCTGCACCCGACCCGCAACCGCGTCCCACACCGGCCGCGGCCGAGGCCCGGCCTCTAATTTCCGCGCGGGAGCCGCCTGATCGAGGTATTTCCGGACTGTGACCCGCGCCAACCCCCACTCGCGGGCGACCGCCCGTTGCGTCCGCCCCTCCACCAGCACTTTGTGTCGAACGACATGCACGATATCCATCCTGAGCATCCTCCAGCGAACCCCGGATCCCTCGATCCGGCAAGCCCGCCATCAGGCCCTCAGGTGGTCTACTTTCCGAGCGGCGTTTGGTCTACTTTCTGAGCGGCGCACCCAATATGGTAACACGAACGTTACCATTTGTCGCGGGGCCTGCTCATGGTCGGTTGCGACGGGCTCGTTGGAACGCCGTGCTGGAGCACTGGTAAGCATCAGGCCGCGGCCCAGCAGAACGCCAAATACAGTTGGCTGCGGGCCCCCGCAAAGTCCCTTCCTCCTCCAATTCACCGACGCCACGTCACTTCCAGCTCACGTTTGTCCACCCCCGCAACCAACTGCATTTGGTCCAAGAGGTGCGAGGGCATTGATCTTCTGGTGGCCGGTCCAGCGCTCGTTCAAGCGATCGAGGTACTCAGGCAGTGTGAAATCGTCGTGCATCCATATGCGCTTCCTCGCGGCCGTCGCGATCGACCATCAGCAGCCGCTTCATCTGATAGCTGTGCTCGCGCAACGTCGGCATGATGCCCATGCGCTCGGCGATTTCGTAGCCGAGTCCCCAGAAATCGATGAGGTATCCCCCCGATCGAAACGCCGGCGCCTTCTCGAAGAGCACGGGATCGTGCCCCGACCGGCGAAGCCAGTAGGCGAGTGTCGGGCCGGCGATCCCCATGCCATTGATTGCGACTCTCATGATCAGTTCTCCTTCTCGTCAGCAAGAGGACTCGGTGTAAGACCCCGCTCCCGCTCCGACGCTCAGTCATGCGCCCGCGTCGCGACGACTTCGAGATACTCGGCATCCACCATCGTCCGTCCGGTCACGCTCGCGGTGTTGTGAGCGCTCCACAGCTGCACCAGCTCGGCTCGAAGCGCCGCCTGCTCGGCTTCGCCGAGCGTCGCGAAGGCCCGAGTCGCCGGACCGTAGGTACTCGCGGAAGAACTCGACGACGTCCGCCGGTCCGAATGGGTCATCGAAGCGATAGAGGACGCGCGTCCGATCGACATTCTTGCAGTCGACGCCGCAGGGAACCTCTACGTGTTTGAAGTGAAGCTCGATAGAGGGCCCGACCGTGCTCTGGGGCAACTGGCGCGGTACATGGGCTGGGTGAAGTCGCATCTTGCTGGAGCGAACACTGAGTTTGGTGTTCTTGTGGCAAGGTCGATCGATGAGCGGCTTCGCTACGCAGCGGCGGTGATCCCGAACGTGGCCTTGCTGGAGTACGAGGTCCAGTTTACCGTTCGGCCGGTTGAGGCTCACGGTCCAACCGGCTTCGAGACGCGCGACATCGCACTCAAGCACCTGATCCTTCTCGATTCGCTCGCGTTGGTTGACTCCGCATAGTACTCACACTGAACGATCAGATCGATGTCGCCGCGACGATATCGGAGGTCGATTCCAGAATCCCGCCCTGCCGTGAAGCTCTCCATACGCCAAGTAGCTTCTGCAGCAGATCGCGCGACAACATCTCGAAGTCGTGCGGTGACAGGGAGCGAAATTCGTAGTCCGCCATTCACTGTCCTCAGAGAAGCTGCAAGTGAGCGGCACCGTCTACATCCTGTTGGCTCGACCGAACTTCGTTGGCGTAGCGGCGTCGCGGAAGATTCACAGCTTCCCTGAGACCTTCTCCCAAGCCGCATCACGTCCAGGCTTCACGCAGCGCACCGCGCCTTCAACACGGAGTTCGCGGAGCGCGCGCGCGATCGTCGGCCTGCTAACGGCCGGCAGGGCGCGTTCAAGGTCGGCGTAGCGAAATCGCTCGGGCAGGCGGCTCACCGCATCGCGGATCATGTCGCGCTTCGCGCCGCGCCGCGCATTCGTGACGCCGATACGCTCCTCGAACTGCTGGTACGCCTTCACGAGCATCACGCCGACAAAGTACTCCCACCATGGCACCAGCGAGTGCCGCGCCTCACGCCAGCCCTGTGACGATGCGTAGAGGGAATCGTAGTACCCCTCCTTCGTCTCCTCGATCGCGGTTTCGAGTGAGATGTACCGGCCGACCTCGTAACCCGCCTGGTACAGCAGCAGGAGTGACAGGAGGCGCGCCACGCGTCCGTTCCCGTCCGCGAACGGATGGATGCACAGGAAATCGAGCACGTACGTCGGCACCAGGAGCAGCGGATCGACCGCCGTCGCGTCGAGAGCGGCGCGATACCGCTCATGGAGCTGCGTCATCGCATCGGGCACGAGGCGCGGGGCCAACGGCTTGAAGCGGACGACCGTCGTTCCGTCGGCCCGCGTTCCGATGACGTCGTTGTCGGCGGACTTCCAGCGTCCGCCACCGGCAGGTACGAACCGAAACAGGTCGCGATGCAGCTGCAGCACGAGATTCGACGTGAGCTGCATGCCCGCGAAATTCGTGTGGATTGTATTCAGAACGTCACGGTATCCCGCGATCTCTTGTTCGGAGCGGTTCGCCGGTTCGGTGCGCTTGGCAACCAGATCGCGGATCCGCCGCGGAGGGGCCACGACGCCCTCGATGCGGTTCGAGGACTCAGTGCTTTGAATGACGGCGTTCTCCCGAAGTGCCTGGAGCACCTGTGGTGATTGCTGGCTGAACAGCGCTTGTCTGCCGCGGTATTCGCCGACCAGCCGCACGCTCTGCAGCAGGCTCTGGCTCAACGGCTGTCGCGCTAAGACGCTATTCTCAAAGGACTTCGCCACGAACTAGATCGTATCACGTGTTGATGATCCAGTTAACGATACAATGATCTGATTCGAGTAAGTCTATGCGGATAGGTCGTTTACAAGACAATTAGATCAGAAGGTCTTTCATGATCCTGTTAATGCGATCAACGATGGTCTCAGCTCACCTGCTACTTCTGGGTAGCCGTCGATCTGAAGGTAGAGCGCCCACACTTGAACGTGGGAGTGAAATGAGCAGCCAGACGACGGCCGTGCTGTACATCGTGCTGTTGGCGGCCGTTGTCGTCGCGGTGGATGTCCTGTTCTTCAAACACCAGTTCTGGGAACGGCTGACGGTGAATATAGGCATCGTCTTGATATTCGCAGCCTTCTACGGCAGATTTCTGAAACGTCGGTGAACACGGCGGACGCGCGCGGCTAGAGCTGTTGCTCGCTCTCGCCGGATTGACGACGCTTGGGCACCAATCCGAGAAACGCCCCGACATGCGCGACCGACGAAAGCGCTGCGGATCGCCGATGGTGAGCACGAAGTGCAACGCCGTCACCGGTCCGACGCCAGGCACTTGGCGGAGGAGCGCCGTCTCTGGGTAGTGGGCACGGGCGACGCGAATGCCGCGCACGCTCCGATCCGCTTCACGCCGGCGGCAACGAGAGGCAGAATGTCGTCGAATCTGCCTCGCTGGTCTCAACGAACAGACTGCCGCCGTGCAAGCGAGCGATCCAGCTCGCGATCGGCAAGCCGAGCCCCGCGCCCTGATCGCGCCTGGACGGATCGAGTTGAACGAACCGATCGAAAATCCTGGCCCGATCAGCGACGGGAATTCCGGGGCCGTCGTTCGTGACGCGCAGTCTCAGACAGCTGCCATCGTTGCGGAGATCGATTTCGACGCGCCCACCGTGACAGGCATGCTGGACGGCGTTTTGGATGACGTTCAACAACAGTTGGCGCAGCAGATCCTCGTCTCCGCGATAGGGCGTTTCAGGCAGCGGCTGGGTGCGGATGGAGACGTGGCGCTCGACGGCCAGGACGTCCACGGCAGTACAGCATTCCACCACTAACTCGTCGAGATAGACATCGACCGGACGAAATGGATACGCTCCCGCGTCGGCGCGCGCCAGCACGAGCATGTCCTGCACAAGGCGGCCGAGGCCGCGGGCTTGACGACCGACGATGTCGAGCGCCTCCCGGTACTCTGTTTCCTCGCGACGCTCGCGGGCGAGGGTCACGTCGACGGTGGCGCGAATCACGGACACCGGCGTGCGGAGTTCGTGTGAGGCATCGGCGGTGAAACGGCGCTGCGCGGCGAGCGCCGCCGCAATGGGCCTCACGCTGATCGCGGCGAGATACAGTCCCCCTCCCGCCGCGAGGACGAACACAATGGGAATGCCGATGAGCATGGCCTCGCGCGACTCGTGCTGCTCACGCTGCACGTCGGCGAGCGGCGTCGCAACGAGCACCGTGATCCCGATATCGCCGAGCCGCTCCATGCGTCGGCGCACGCGCCACGCGCCGGCTCTGGTGTCGATTGTGTGTACGGCTTGAGTGTCGAGTGCGAGCGCGGCCGGCAGGTCCGGACCCTTCCAACGGGAGGCAAGGAGCGTTCCGTGGGCGTCCACGATGGCGACGCTCCTCCCGGCGGCGGCGACGAGATCGAGCGCTTCGGCGGCGGCGCGGGTCGGATCGTGACGATCCCTGCTTTCGTCGCGCATGCTGTTCGCCAGGGTCGTGACGAGCGCATCGAGCTCGCGATCGACGCGGCGGACACCGATGCGTTGCTGTTGCCAGAGCACGGCGACGCCGGTGATCGACAGCGCGGCCAGCAACGCGACGGCATAGGTGACCGCCAGTTGGACTCGCGTCGGCGGGCGGCTCGTCACGTCGTGGGCGCCATCAGCTGATAGCCCTCGCCTCGGCGCGTCCGAATCAACGCTGCGCCGCCGGCCTGCTCGAGCTTCCGCCGCAGGCGCTGGACGTACACATCCACGACATTGGAGAACGGATCGTAGCGTTCATCCCAGACGTGTTCGGCGATCTCGGCGCGGCTCACGACGTCGCCTCGGCGTCGGGCGAGATACTCGAGCAGGGCGTACTCCTTGGCCGTCAGCGGCACGTCGTCGTTGTTGACGACCACGCGGCGGCTGCGAGTGTGCAGGACCACCTCGCCCAGGTCCAGCCGGTCGGGCAGCAGCGGCTGGCGCCCGCGCCTGATCAGGGCCCGCAGCCGCGCAAGCAGTTCGCCGAAATCAAACGGCTTCACCAGATAGTCGTCCGCGCCGCAGTCAAGGCCCGCGATGCGCGCATCGACGGCATCGCGGGCCGTGACCATCAGGATGGGCGTCATACAGCCCGACGCCCGCAGCGTGCGGCACACGGTGAAGCCGTCCTGTCGCGGCAGCATCACGTCGAGCACGATCGCGTCGTAGTCCGTTGTCCCCGCCTCGAAGATCGCGGCGTCGCCATCGGCGGCGACATCGACGGCGTACGTCTGCTCCCGCAGACCCTTGGCCAACACCTGTGCCGCGTGCGGTTCGTCTTCGACAAGCAGTATCCGCATGTGTGTCCCGCATCATAACGGCAGGCGGATAAATCGGCGATGACGGCCGTTCATGGTGGCGTCATGTTCGTCTCGGTAAGCTGCCGCGTATGAAAACGCGTTCGACAGTCGCGATGCTGCTCATCCTGGCGTCGGCGGCGGCTGCCGCCGGACGGAAACCCGTCGACCGCAAGGCGCTGCCGGCCGCCGTGCAGACAGCAATCAGTCAGGAGGAAGCCAAAGGCGCCGCGATCGGCCGTATCACCGAGGAAAAGGAACAGGGCAAGACCACGTATGAGGTCGAAACGAAGGTTGGCGCTCGCTCTCGCGATCTCGTCTTCACTGCGGCCGGGACACTGATCGAGTCGGAGGACGAGACGGCTATCGCGGCGGTCCCGGCCGCTGCGCGCGCGGCGTTCGAACGCGCAGGCCGGGTGCTGAAGGTGGAGCGGGTCACACGTGGATCGGCCGTCACCTATGAAGCGGAGATCGAGACGGGCGGGAAGAAGCGCGAACTCGCCGTTGACGCTGCCGGGAAGCAGCTCAAACAGTAGTGCTCCTGACGGCAATTCCTCTGGCCGCCGTGCTGGGCGGTCAGTCACCGGCGCCATCCGGCAGGTCGAGTCCACGCTCCGGCAGCAGAGCGACTCGCTGACGGCGACGCTGCGGGGACGTGTCACAGCCTGGTTCAACGGGCAGATGCAGTACACGTGGAGCCGCGTCGAGGACGACACGAAGGGAATCGCGTGGTTTCCTGCCAACGACTACGACCTGTCGGGCGAGTGGGCGCGCGCGGATTTCGATTGGCGACTTCGGGCTGCCCGTCGTCGGCCAGGCCGGAAGGCAGCTGCAATTGTCGGCGCGGATGAAATGCTAAGGCGTTGTAATGTTCTCGACATGTACGAAACGCTAGGATTCCGGCCATGACTGGAACCAGACGCCTGCTCCTCGCAATTGCCGTGCTGCTTGTCACCGGCGTCGCCGCGCCGGGGGCCAACGCTCAGACGTTCAAGGTGGAGACGTTCGACATCAAAGGCGACGGCGGTACCGACTACGTCGCCGTCGAGACCGCGACGGGCCGCGTGTTCGTGTCCCGTGCCACGCACATGATGGTCGTCGAAGGCGCGACGGGGAAGGTGCTCGGCGACATTCCGGACACGCCTGGCGTGCACGGCGCTGGCCTTGCCACCAAAGCCGGCCATGGCTTCACGACCAACGGCGGCAACTCGATGGTCACGATGTTCGACCTGAAGACGCTGGCGGTTCTCAAGCAGATCAAGGTCGAGCAAGGCGGGCTCGACGGGATCATGTACGACGAGCCGGACGACAAGATCATCCTGACCAACCACAGCCGTCCGACCGGCACCCTGACCGCGATCGATCCTAAGTCCGGCGACATCATTGCGACTGTCGAGCTCGAAGACAATGCGCCTGAAGGCGCGGCAGCCGACGGCCAAGGCCATATCTTCGTGAACAACGAGAGTAAGCACACGATTCAGGTGATCGACGTGAAAACGTGGAAGACCACCGCGTCGTGGCCGCTCGCGCCCTGCGAGGGGCCGACCGGCATCGCCTACGACAGAAAGACAAATCGCATCTTTTCGGGGTGCAGCAAGACGTCGGTCGTCGTCGATGCGACAACCGGCAAAGTGGTCGCGTCGATCGCCAACGGCACGCGCGTCGACGCCCTCGGATGGGATCCGTCGAGGAAGCTGATCTTTATTCCGAACGGCGCGGAAGGAAACGTCACTGTCGTCCACCAGGATTCTGCCGACAAGTATTCGGTGGTCGCGACCGTGCCGACCTTCGCAGGTGCGAAGACAATTGCGGTGGACCCGAAGACGCACAACGCGTATCTCTTCCAGCCCGAGCGCGGTCCGGCGCCGCCGCCTGCGGCTGACGCGCCGCCTCCAGTGACGGGACGGGGACGCGGTCGCGGCCCGTTGGGTCCGATCGTCGCGGCGTGGTTCATCGTCATCACCCATTAGTGGCGGAGCGCCTGCGCAGTTCTCGCCAGGAGGCTTACAGCGACGACCGTCAGCCGCGCGAACGTCAGGAGCGCGCCGATTTCGTGGACCGTGACCGCAGCCGCTACGCCAATCGAAGAGTGAACCCACGGACCAGCGCCGCGTGGAGACGCCTGCGACCTGCGCGGCTTCCGCGTCGAACCTCACCAGCAGAAATCGCGAACCGAACGCGACATGAACAAGGCCGATGCCAGACGGCCACCAGGATCCGCAACAGCGAGCGCAAAGGACCAGATCATGACGCAGGGACGGCGTTTCACACGGTCGATGATCGTCGGCGCGGTCGCGATTACCCTTGGGATCGTGGCGACCTCGACGTCAGCACAGACCGCCGCGGCGACGAAGTACACGGTCCGCACGCTCCCGCTGCCGGACAACGGCACCGGCGACGTCTCCATGGACTACATCGCCTTCGACCCGGCCACGAACAGCTTGTGGGTCCCCGGGGGGAATACCGGCGCGGTGGACGTCGTTGATGTCGTGACGCCGGCCACACACCTGTTGTACGTCGGTGCGGCGCGAGCGGCCAAGCTCACGATCGCCCGAGCCGATAACGCGGCAAGTTGACGACGGTTGCGCAAGTTGCAACGCAAAATGGCGCTCGAAATGGCGTGGTCACCAAGGATGGGACCGTCTACCTGGCCCACGGTGGCGGCGTGAAGCTGCCGGCGCTGGTCGTGGTGTCGGCAGCCCAGTAGTGACCATCGCCGCCCTTGCGGCTTTCCCACAGGCCGACCTTGCAGCTGCGACGACCGGTCGGATGTGCCAATAGATCGAGCGGGCAGTGGCTGTGTAGGATCGCGCTCTGCGTAATGCTTCAAAGAATTCGTACAGTTGAGCTTGTCGTCGCGCTGTTCTGCGCGTCGTGGTCGGCGCCGGCACTTGCGCAGCCCGACGCGCCTCACATCACGTTGACCGTTGCGGCTGGCCGCCCGCTCGACATCCTGCTCGACCAGCGCGTCGTCATTAAGTCCGTCGGACAAGCCGTCGACGGCGTACTCGTGCAACCACTGTACGCCTATGACCGCATCGTCGTCCCCGCCGGGACGAAAGTGCACGGACATGTGGAGGCGCTCGACCCGCAGTCCAAGTTCGCGCGCGTGCGCGCGATGCTCTCCGGGGATCTCACGCCGCCGCGCCGCGTCGTCCTGCGATTCGAAACGTTCGAGATGGCATCGGGCGAGACCATGCCGATCGAGAGCACGATCAAGAGCGAAATTCCACGTCCGACACGATCGACGGCGCCGCCGCCGAGCGCCGACGCGCCGGACACGACCGTCGTCGGACGCGCGCGCCGCGAAGCGACCGACCGCGCGAAGGCGGCGATTGCCGATGCGAAGCAGCGTGGACGCGACGTGCTGGCGGAATTCCGCGCGCCCGGCAAAGGCGCCCGCATCAAAGACGCGATCGTCCAGCGGCTGCCGTACCATCAGCAGCTGATCGCTGCCGGCACCGGCTATCATGCCGAGCTGACTGCGCCGCTGACGTTCGGCAGCGTCACGCCGACCGCACGCGCATCGGCCGACACGCGGCCTGCGCCGTCGAGCGTGCTCAACGCGCGGCTGCTCACGAATCTCGATTCGTCCAAGACGCCGCGCGGCACGCCGATTCAGGCCGTCGTCACCGAACCGGTGTTCTCTGCCGATCACGACCTCATCGTGCCCGAAGGCACGATGCTCGACGGCGAAGTGACGCTCGCAAAGCCCGCGCGCTGGATGCATCGCCACGGCGAGCTCCGCTTCCTGTTTGAACACATCCACCGCGACGCCGACACGACCGCCCCGCTGCTCGCGTCGCTCGAAAGCGTCGAAGCGAGCGCGGACGATCATGTCGCCATCGACGAAGAAGGCGGCGCGACGATGATGGATTCAAAGACGCGGTTCATCATGCCGGCGCTGGCCGTGCTGGCGCTGCGCGGCGGGCTGCATCACGAGGACCATCTCGATCCCGATGGCGACGGCCATATCATTCACTCGAGCGATCCCGGCGCGCTCGGCACGGGCGGCGTCTTTGGCCTCGGCATCCTCGGGATTGGACTCAGCCAGATCTCGCGGCCCGTCGGCATCGCGCTGTCGGTCTTCGGCGCGGGGCGGACGCTGTACAGCAACGTCTTCGGACGCGGACGCGAGATGAAGTTCGCCGCCGACACACCGATGCAGCTTCAGCTGGCGCCCGGTCCTGCCGCGCCGGCGCGATGACGGAGCGTCTGGTCTGCCGCGCGCTCGCGGCAGCGGCCCTCACGGCGACACTCGGTGCGCAGTCGCCGGCGTTTCGCACGGAGACGCGGCTCGTCGTCGTCCACGCGACGGTCATCAGCAGCCGCGGCGACGTGCGGACAGACCTCGATCAGTCGGCCTTCACCGTCTTTGAGAATGGACGCCGCCAGCCGATCGCGCTGTTCAGGCGCGACGACATTCCCGTGTCGCTGGGCGTGCTGCTCGACAACAGCGGCAGCATGAAGCCGATGCGCACCCGCGTCGAAGCCGCGGCGCTCGCATTCGTCCGCGCCAGCCATCCCGACGACGAAGTGTTCGTCGTCAACTTTGCGGACCATCCGAAGGTGATCGTGCCGATGACGCGTGACATCGGGGCCCTCGAAGCCGGCATCGCGCATGTCGATGCGATTGGCGGCACGGCGCTGCGCGATGCCGTGCACGTCGCCGAGCGCTACGTCGACGAGCACGCGGCGTGGGATCGGCGCGCGCTGCTCATCGTCACCGACGGCCAAGACAACGCGAGCGAGACGACGGTCAAGGAGATTCAACGGGATGCCGAGCACGGCGACACGACCGTGTACGGCATCGGGTTGTTCGCGCGCGACGACAAGGGGAATGCAGACGGACGCAGAGAGCTCGACGAGATCACGTCGCGAACCGGCGGCGTCGCGTACTACCCACCTGATGTCGATCACATCGAGGCCGCGGCCGTCGCCATCGCGCGGCAGATTCGTCAGCAGTACACGATTGGCTACACGCCGACGAATCCGACGCTCGACGGCACGTATCGCGCGATTGACGTGAAGGCGACGGCGCCGAATCGATCAGAGCGGCTGACGGTGCGGACGCGCGCCGGCTACCGGGCCGAGCGGGCGTCCCAGAGATAGAATCACGCAGGCCAGTTCCATGAGATCACGGTGGCGTTCGAGCGCCCCGTTCCGTCGACTGGAACGACGATAGCGCCGTCACGACTAGGCACATTCCTGTCTGGCCGATCCGGTTCAGAGGTCATATTGAGCCTCTGGCCGATACACCCGTGTCCACGATACACACCCATGTCTAAATGGCGTTGTTTGGCGTTCGTGCTCGTGTCCACGGCACTGTGCTCAGCGTCGGCTGTCGCACAGGATACAGATCCCCCCCCTTTTGCCCCAGACGTCGCTGGCGGTGTCGTCGACGCCGCGACGACACCGGCGTTGTCGAGGGCCGGGCAGCAAAATGTGCCGCCACCAGTCGAGCACACGGGTCTCGACACCTTCGTCAAAGACATCCTCGCCGACTTCCAAGCATTTCCGCGACGTGAGTCGACCTGGATCATTCTCGGTCTTGGGGGCGCCACTGCCCTGGCCGTACATCCAGCAGACCATGGCGTGAACCGTCATCTGGTGAGCAGTGGGTGGACCGACAACCTGTGGAAGCCTGGTCACATCATCGGCGGTCCGGTCATGTACGGCGTGCCGGTCGCGCTGTATCTGGGCGGTCGCTACCTGTGGGCTCCGGCCGCAGATCAACCGCAGACGAACAAGTGGTCCCATCTCGGGCTCGACCTCCTTCGCGCGGAGCTGGAGGAAGAAGCCATCGTGCAGACGCTGAAGTTGACGGTGCGCCGCACGCGTCCCGATGGAACCCCCTACAGCTTCCCCTCAGGCCACGCGGCGGCCACCTTTGCACTCGCCGCCGTCCTCGAGCGTCATCTAGGCTATCGACTCGCGTGGCCGACGCTCGTGATTGCGACGTATGTTGCCACGTCGCGCCTCCATGACAACGTGCACTACCTGAGCGATGTGGTATTCGGGGCCGCCATCGGGACCGCCACCGGCTGGACCGTTGTCGGCAGGCACGGTCGATCGAACTACGCCTTTGTCCCGACGCCCGTGCCGGGCGGGTTCGCGTTGATGGTGCTCCGCAGCTCATCGCCTCACGAGTAAACTGCTCGACTCGACTCAAAGGCATCAATCGGTTCGTCGAGGAACAGCACCTTCGGCTGGCCTATCAGCGCGCGCAATCTCGACACGTCGCTTCGTTGTCACTGCGCTGGCTCCCGTAGGGCGGATCGTTGACGACGAATAGCGTCTTAGCCATGGGATGGCGCCTCTTCCGTGCGAAGGTCACGAGCGCTCGGAACAACCGCTGACTCATGAGATCGCATCGTCTCGGTCATCCGCACGGCCGACACAAGACCGGAGGTGAACGTCAGCCTGGCCACGACCCACATCTCGACAGAGAGGCCAAACGCGTCGGCGGTGACGCCGGCGAGCAGGGCGCCCACGGCGTACCCCAGGTCGCGCCAGAGTCGGTACACGCCAACGGCAGACGCCCGCCACGCGGGATGCGCAACATCGCCGACCGCCGCGAGCAGCGTCGGATACACCATTGCAGTTCCAAGGCCCAGCAGGAGCGACCCGATCGCGAACCCGCCGAACGCGCGCGCGACCGTAACGACCGCAATGCCCACCGCCTGCGTCCAGAGGCCGCTGACGATCAGCCACTTCCGCCCCGTTCGGTCCGAGAGCGCGCCGGTCAGGAGCTGCGCGATGCGCCACGTCGCCGGGTCGATGGCCGCGAGCCATCCGATCTGTCGCAGCGTCATGTCCGCTGTCGCGAAGACCAGCGGGAACAGACCCCAGGCCATGCCGTCGTTCAAGTTGTTGACGAGGCCCGCCTGGCTGATGCTCGACAGATTCCGATCGAACCACGTCGTCCGCCAGAAGACCTCGCGGCGGCAGGATACCGCTCCGAGGCAGGGCGCCGGCAAGGGCCGATTCCTGCGACACGTGAGGCGTGGTGTCGCGCACCACGAACGCCGACACGGTGAGGCCGGCTGCGACGAACAGGAAGCCCAAATAGAAGCGCTGCGGCCGCAGGCCGTAGGCGACAGCCAGCCAGCCCATGGGTGGCCTGTCGCGATCCCTCTTCGCGCAGCAGCCACGTGGCCGCCTCGAGCTGACTGGGCTTCAGCACTCGTGATCGCGCGAGCGGGGAGTGGTGCGGCGCGATGATCACCAGGTCGTCGTCCGGCAGCGCCCGCGCCTGTCGTTCGCCGGAGGGCAAGGCGCCGGCCACAATGGCCATGTCGAGATCGTTGCGCGCGACCCGCTCGGCGATCGCGTGCATGGGCCCAATCTCGAATCGGAGATCGTAGCTCTCGTGCTCCCTGCGATAGGTGGCCAGCAGGGCCGGAAGGAGATACAGGCCGGGCGTGGCCGTCGCCCCGAGGCGAATGCGGCCCACCGCGCCGCGCGCCACTTCCTGCATCCGCTCATGCGCGCGGTCGACAGCCCCGAGAATGCGCCGCGCTTCTTCGAGGAACACTTCGCCGGCGACCGTCAGCGAGACGCGGCGAGCGGCACGATTCAGGAGTTTCGATCCGAGTTCATCCTCAAGCAGCGCAATCTGATGTGAGACAGCGGGTTGGGACAAGTTGCAGAGGCTCGCGGCTCTGGCGAAGGTGCGCAGCTGGCGCAGCTCCATTCACGCGGTCTATCAGTTGGATTCATTCATTTCATGGGACGAACGAGACCGGCGCTCGTACATTCGGCCCATGATCTTCCGCCAGTTCCTCCACCACGGCCCCGATCGGCGCTTCGTATCTCTTGCAGCTCTTTCCGGCGAGCGTCGAGAGCCCTGATGTCGGCCTTCCCCGTGAAGATTCTGAACCGTCGTCGGCGCGTTCAGCGGAGGGGTCTATCGCTCGGCGGGCACCTGCAATCGATATCCGACCCACGGCTCGGTGAGAAGATACGCGGGGCTGGAAGGATTCTTCTCGATCTTCTTTCGCAGCTGGTTCACGAACACCCGGAGGTAGTCCACTTGATCGCCGTAGTCGGGCCCCCAGACGGCCTGAAGCAGTTCCCGATGGGTGAGCACCTTGTTCGCGTGCGCCGCAAAATACCGAAGCAGTTCAAATTCCTTGGGCGTGAGGCGCACGCGACGTCCGCGCGCGCTGACCTCCCGCGTGTCGAAATCGATTTCGAAGGGACCCAACGTCAACCGGCCGCCCAGCCCATGAGTCCAGGGCGTCCGCCGGAGGGCCGCTCGGAGTCGTGCGAGGAGTTCCGGCCCGTTGTAGGGCTTCGTGATGTAATCGTCCGCTCCTGCGTCAAGCGCCTCGACTTTGTCCGACTCACTGTCTCGAACGGTCAGCATGACGATCGCGATCTCGGATTGGGCGCGGATCGCTCGGCAGGTCTCGAGCCCGCCCATGCCTGGCATGTTCATGTCGAGCAGCACGAGGTCGAACCGCTCATCGCGGAGTTTCTCGAGGGCGGCTTCACCATTCTTGGCGTCGTCGACCTCGTAGCCTTGCCCTGTCAACGTGACGCGCATGACCCGTCGAATCTGCGGGTCGTCGTCGACGACAAGAATCCGACCGGCGCTCACGACGTGGCTCCCCCCCGTGGAAGGGAAAACGTGAATGTCGTGCCCGCAGCGGGCGAGCTCGACACGGTGACGGTCCCACCATGCGCGCGTGCGATTTGCTGGACGATCGCGAGGCCTATGCCAGTACCGGGGATCTGGCGGGCCTGCGCCCCGCGATAGAAGCGCTCGAAAACTCTGGATCGTTCGGCTTCGGGAATTGTTGAACCAGAACTTCGAACCGAGATCTCCACCGCTCCGTTACCCCTGGCCTCGATCTCGATGGTGGAAGAGGGAGGCGAGTACTTCAGCGCGTTGTCGAGCAACTGGCGAAGCGCCAGTCCGAGCAGGTCGTGATCGGCGTCGATCGTCAAGTCGTCCGGAACGTGCTGGACCACGTCGTGGCCATCGAGACGGCCACCGAACTTGACTACGATTGCGGCAATCACCGGGGCCAGCCGGTGACGACCCGGATGCACGGCGAAATCGCCCGCATCGATCCGCAGCATCTGTACGGCATCGGTCACGAGCCCTTGGAACCGATCGAGATCCTCGTCGATGATCGCGACCAGCTCGCGATCTCGTGGCCTCACCGATCCGCTTGCGAGCAAGTCGCTCGAGGCCGCCTTCATCGACGTGAGCGGCGTCTTGAACTCGTGCGCCAGGGCATCCAGGACCGTCGCGCGCAGCTCGCTACTCTCCCGCGCCGCTTCCGCCCGTGCCGTGGCTTCGTCGGCGCGTGCCCTCTCCAGGCCGATCGCCGCGAGGTTGGCAATCGATCGCAGGACGGTGTCGCTGAGCCTCACGTCGGTCATCGCCACGCTTCCAATCGGTGTTCCACCGAGCTGAATGGCGGTCAGGACCACACCAGAAGACCCGTCGCGGAGAGAAGCCGCCGTCCTGACGACTTCGCGCAGCCGCTCATCAACAGCCGGCAGCTCCTTCGCGCCGGCGCGAGACACCGTGTCGGAGCGTCGATCGTACAGACTGACAGTCTGAAGCTCGAATGCGTCGGCGATGAGACGCGCAATCAGTCCTGGCACTGATGCCCCACGCTCCGAGAGGAGCAGCCCTCGGCTCAGCGCATAGAGCCGTTCGAGATCGCGCTGGCGGGCTTCGGCATCGAGCTCCCGTTGCCGCGCCCGGCCAGACAATTGGCTCGTCACGATCGCGGTCGCAAAGAACGCGACGAAGGCAACCCAGTTCTGTGGGTCGGCGATGGTCCACTGCAAGTAGGGCGGTAGAAAGAAGAAATTGAAGCAGAGCACCGCGACGACGGATGCCGCTGTGGCTTCGCCAAGACCCCAGCCGGTCGCGATCAACAGGATCGCGATCAGATAGGTCATGGCGACGGTCGTCGGATTCACATGGATGAATGCGAAATAGACAGCGGTGATCGCCGCGATGGCGGCAAGAGATGCAATCACCCGGCCGATGACGACAAGCTGGCGCCTCATCGCGTCAGGCTATCCGACGCGAGCGGCCCGGTCAAAGCGCTCGCCGGCAAGGGCGGTCTCGGCATGAGCGCGAAGCTTCTCAACGGCTCGACCAAGGTTAGATGAGAAGAAGAACGAAGTCGTCGATTTCGATGGCCTGAAGGATCGGATCGGCGCCGAAGACTCGCCTCAGAAGGCGGCCTTTCGGCGCGACACGCGGACACCCGCCTCCGGCGGACGTTAGGCCGGAAATCCTAATGACCGTCTAATGACTTCCTAAGGCCGTGGCTTCTAGAGTTGGACTGTTGGTGAGGGAATCGTGAGCCCGGTCATTCAGCTTCCACGGGCAGTCATCGAAAGATCGGAGGCCGGTTCCTCCGGATGCGAGCACTCTGCGATCGCGACTGAGACCGTCTACGTCGTGTTCACGTCGGCCGACGAGACACTTGCGGCGGTCCGGGTCGCGCGAGACCTCGCCGAGGCGATGGGCGTACCGTTGACGCTCATTCACTTTCGCACGGTTCCGTTTGCCCTTCCGTTGGACCAGCCTACCGGCGTCTCGCCGGTCCAAACGGAAGGGTTTGCCGCCCGATTGCGGGCACAGCGCGTGAATGTCCTCGCCCGCGTCCATTTGTGCCGCGACGAACGTCGGACCAGTGCGGTCGCGTTCAAGCCGCACTCCTTGATTGTCGTGGCTGGCCAGCACAGTTGGTTGCCCACGCAGGCGGATCGTTGGCGCCGACTCCTCGAAGCGGCGGGACACTTTGTCGTGTTCGTTGACACGTCGGAACATCAGGAGGCTTCCCGTGCTTGACCTGTTTTACCTCGTAATCGGAGTGGTCGGCTTCGTGGCGCTGTGGGGCATCACGAAGGCGTGCGACCGCGCGTAGGAGACCTGACATGTTCGACTACATCATTTCGGGCATCGTGGCGGTGTTCCTGCTCGTGTATCTCGGATGGGCGATGTTCCAGCCCGAGAAGTTTTGAGGCGTGTCATGACTAGTATCGGGATCGCCCAGATTCTCGTGTTCTTCGGCCTGATTCTGCTTCTGACGAAGCCAATCGGGTTGTTCATGTCGCGCGTCTTCGCAGGCGAGCGCACGCTCCTTCACCCCGTGTTCCGGCCGATTGAGGTGCTGGTGTACCGCGTGTGCGGCGTCTGCGAAGACCAGGAACAGCAGTGGACGCACTACACGGCGTCGGTGCTGGCATTCAGCCTGTTCGCGTTCCTGTTTCCGTACGCGCTCATGCGGCTCCAGGGGCTGCTTCCCTTGAACCCTCAGGGCTTCGGTGCCGGGCAGGTCAGCCCCGACCAGTCGTTCAACACCGCCATGAGCTTCATGACGAACACGAACTGGCAGTGGTACGGCGGCGAGTCGACGATGAGCTATCTCGTGCAGATGGCGGCCCTTGCGGTCCAGAATTTCGTGTCGGCCGCCGCCGGCATCGCCGTGGCGATTGCGCTCATCCGCGGGTTCGCCCGACACGAGACGGACAAGATCGGCAACTTCTGGGTCGACCTCACCCGTGGCACGCTGTACGTGCTGATTCCGATTTGCGTTGTCGCCGCGCTCGTCCTCGTGTCGCGCGGCTCCATCCAGAACTTCCACCCGTACACGGTGGCGAAGACCGTCGAAGGTGCAACGCAGACGATCGCGCAGGGGCCGGTCGCCTCGCAGGTGGCGATCAAGCAGCTCGGCACGAACGGCGGCGGCTTCTTCAACGCCAACTCGGCGCACCCGTTCGAGAGCCCGACGCCGTTCACGAATCTCGTCCACATCGTGCTGATCTTCATCCTGGGCGCCGGGCTGACCTACACGTTCGGCCACATGGTCAAGGACACGCGCCAGGGGTGGGCGCTCTTCTGGGCGATGGCCGTGATGTTCCTGATCGGCGTGTTCGTCGCCTATCCGGCGGAGCAGGCCGGCAATCCGATCGTGGCCCAGCTCGGGGTCGAGAGCGCGGCCACCGCGACGCAGTCGGGCGGCAACATGGAAGGCAAGGAGACCCGATTCGGGATCGGCACGTCGGCGCTCTTTGCGACAGTGACTACCGACGCGAGCTGCGGCGCGGTGAACAGCATGCACGACAGCTACACGCCGCTCGGCGGGCTCGTCCCGCTGTTCAACATGCAGACCGACGAAGTGATCTTCGGCGGCGTTGGCGCCGGCTTCTACGGGATGCTGCTCTACGCGATTCTCGGCGTCTTCATCGCCGGGCTGATGGTCGGCCGGACGCCCGAGTACATCGGCAAGAAGATTCAGCAGAAGGAGGTCAAGATGGCGTTGTTCGCGATCCTGGCGACCGCCTTCTTCATCCTGGTCTTCTCCGGCATCAGCGTCGTGATTCCGTTCGCGAAGGGCGGCTACTGGAATCCCGGCGGCCCGGCGATCGCGAACCTGAACAACGCGGGGCCGCACGGCCTGAGCGAGATTCTGTACGCGTTCACGAGCCAGACCGAGAACAACGGCAGCGCATTCGCCGGACTCACGGTCAACACCCCGTGGTACGACCTCGCCGGCGGCCTCTGCATGCTGTTCGGGCGCTTCCTGTTCATCATCCCGGCGCTCGCGACCGCCGGCAGCCTCGCGAGCAAGAAGTTCGTGCCGACCTCCGCCGGCACGCTGCCGACGCACGGCGCGCTCTTCGTCGGTCTCCTCGTCGCGACGGTCATCGTCGTCGGCGCGCTCACGTTCTTCCCGGCCCTGTCCCTTGGACCGATCGTCGAGCACTTCCTCATGCACCAGGGCAGACTGTTCTCGACGATGTTCGTATCGTTCCCGGTGTGGAGTTGAGACATGGCGTCCGCAACCACTTTGCCATCGCCTCCGGTTCCACCGTCGCCGTCGCCCATGGATGAATCGAGCCTGATTCCGAAGAAGCTCGTTCGGGCGCGACCGCTGCTGGACCCGGAGATTCTTCGCCGCGCCTTGAAGGATTCGGTGCTGAAGCTGAATCCCGTGACGTTGATGAAGAATCCCGTCATCTTCGTCGTCGAGATCGGCGCGGCGCTCGTGCTGCTGTTCCTCATCCGCGATGTCGTGACCGGCGCCGGCGCCATCGGCTTCGAATTTCAGATCGATCTGTGGCTCTGGTTCACTGTGCTGTTTGCCACCTTCGCCGAGGCCATGGCCGAAGCGCGCGGCAAGGCCCAGGCCGAGTCGCTGCGCAAGACGAAGACCGACACGATCGCCAACAAATGGCTCGACGGCGGGCGCATCGAAAAGGTCTCGTCGTCGAAGCTGCGCGCCGGCGACCTCGTCGTCTGCACCGCAGGCGAGACGATTCCCGGCGACGGCGAAGTGATTGAGGGCGTCGCCACCGTCGATGAGGCGGTGATCACCGGAGAAAGCGCTCCCGTGATCCGCGAGTCGGGCGGCGACCGGAGCGCCGTCACCGGCGGCACGCGGGTGCTGTCCGATCGCATCAAGATCAAGATCACATCCAACCCCGGCGAGACGTTCCTCGATCGCATGATTGCGCTGGTGGAAGGCGCCGAACGGCAGAAGACGCCGAACGAGATCGCGCTCAATATTCTCATCGCCGGGTTGACGATCGTCTTCCTGTTCGCGGTCGTGACCCTGGTGCCCTACGCGATCAACAGCGTGAATTCCGCGGGGGCCGGCACACCGCCGTCCATCGCCGTGTATGCCGCCCTTCTGGTCTGCCTGATTCCGACCACCATCGGCGGCCTGCTGTCAGCGATCGGGATCGCCGGCATGGACCGCGTGATGCAGCACAACGTGCTGGCGATGAGCGGCAAGGCGGTGGAGGCGGCCGGCGACGTCAACACGCTGCTGCTCGACAAGACGGGCACCATCACACTCGGCAGTCGGCAGGCCGTCGAATTCCTCACGGCGTCCGGCGTCACCGAGAGCGAGTTGGCAGATGCCGCGCAGCTGTCCAGCCTCGCGGACGAGACCCCGGAGGGCCGCTCGATCGTCGTGCTCGCCAAGGAGAAATACGGGCTGCGCGGGCGGGACGTGGCCGCGCACCACGCCAAGTTCATCCCGTTCTCCGCCTACACGAAGATGAGCGGCGTCGATATCGAGGACCGCCAGCTGAGGAAGGGGGCGACCGACGCGATTGTGGCGTTCGTCAAGCAGCAGGGCGGACGCATTCCAGCTGAAATCACCGAAGTCTCCGACAAGATCTCCCGCGCCGGCGGCACACCGCTCGCCGTGGCCGACGGCCCGCGGCTGCTCGGGATCATCAACCTGAAGGACATCGTCAAGGTCGGCATGAAGGAGCGCATCGCTCAACTTCGCGCAATGGGTATCCGGTCCGTGATGGTGACCGGCGACAACCCGCTCACGGCCGCGGCGATCGCGTCGGAAGCCGGTGTGGACGACTTCCTCGCGCAGGCCACGCCGAAGGACAAGCTCGAATACATCAAGAAGGAGCAGGCGGGCGGGCGGATGATCGCGATGACCGGCGACGGGACGAACGACGCCCCAGCGCTGGCGCAGGCTGATGTCGGCCTGGCCATGAATACCGGCACGACGGCGGCCCGCGAAGCCGGCAACATGGTCGACCTCGACAGCAACCCGACCAAGCTGATCGAGGTGGTCGCGATCGGCAAACAGCTGCTGATCACCCGCGGCGCGCTGACGACGTTCTCGATCATGAACGACGTGTCGAAATACTTCGCGATCATTCCCGGCGATGTTCATGACGACGTACCCGGCGCTGAACAAGCTGAACATCATGTACCTGCGCACGCCGGCGAGCGCGATTCTTGCCGCGGTCATCTTCAACGCGTTGATCATCGTTGCGCTGGTGCCCCTCGCTCTGACGAGGGGTGAGATACCGGCCGCAGAGCGCAGCGCACATGTTGCGGCGGAACCTGATGATCTATGGCGTGGGGGGATTGATTGCGCCGTTTCCGTGCATCTGGGCGATCGACCGCCTTCTCGGTTGGCTCCATCTCGCGTGATCAACGTAGGCGCCCGGTCTTGGCCGGGCGCTGGAGATAGACGATGTTGAAAGAACTGAAGGCCGGGTTCCTGATGATGGTGGTGATGACGGTGATTACAGGGTTCCTCTATCCGGCGGTGATCACCGCGATTGCTCAGGTGGTGTTTCACGATCGCGCGAACGGCAGCCTGGTGGTCTCGAACGGCCAGGTCGTCGGATCGCGTTTGCTTGGTCAGAGCTTCGCGAAGCCCGAGTACTTCCATCCTCGACCGTCCGCCGCGGGCAGCGGCTACGATCCCACGGCGAGCGGTGGCACGAATCTGGGGCCGACCAGTGCGAAGCTCCTCAACGGGACAATCAATATGGACGACAAGTCGAAGGCCGAGGTCGTCGGATTCGACGGCATCAAGGATCGCCTCGTGCACTACTGCGTGGACAACGGCATCGCCTATGAGTCGTCGGTGCCGCTCGATCGGTTCGAGGACGCCCACGGCGATCTCGACGACGTGAAGTTGATCAAGGCGTTCAACGACGACAAGGCTCCGCTGGTATTCCGCGCCAAAGAGCCGATTCCCGCCGACGCGGTGACGACTTCGGCGTCGGGTCTCGATCCGCACATCAGCCCGCGGAACGCGGAGCTCCAGCTTGCACGCGTGGCGAAGGCACGCGGTGTGGCCGTCGATCAGGTAAGGGCATTGGTGGCGCAGCACACCGAGGGCCGCACGCTGGGATTCCTGGGTGAGCCCCACGTGAACGTCCTCGAGCTGAACCTGGCATTGGACGGCGAGCTTCGACGCAAATGACCAGCTCAGTGGCTCTGGGACATCTGCACGCCGTGGCGACGACGAGGAACGCTCCCTCGCAGGTCGGCCGTCGCCCGACCGTTCAGCTTACGCTGCCGGTCAGGTGACGCGCGCGGGCCGGTTCCCGCGCGAAGACTCCATGTGAGCGCTGGCGGTGTCATCAGCGTCGTCAGGACGACGACGGCCACAAGCGCGGTGTAGCCACGCTCCCGAGCGGATCGACACGCAGCGCGGCTCCAGGCGCCGCAAAGAGCGTGACTTCCCCTCGTGGCATCATGCTGCCCACGGCTACAGGCAAGCGTCTCGCCCCATCGGCCAGCACGCCGGCTCCCACGATCCGGACCAATGCATCAAATCGGCCTGTGGCGTCACGCGAGAGCACCAGTCCTTCGATGAGCGGCACCAGCGCCGTGCAGACGAGCGCGAACTGAACCGTTGAGCGAATCCTCACGACGTCCAGGTTCATTGTGTCGAGACCGAGAGCACGATCAATCGAAATCGGATGTTGCTTCAGCTTCATGGTGCTCACCTAGAATCGACCGATTGATGTCGAGCCGTCAGACGCCCGCTAAACAGTCGTTCGCCGTCAGCATCGGCGCCGCAAGACTGTGTTCGCTGATCTCGTTCAGACAGGGAACCTCGTTCGTGTTGATCGAGCTCGCCGCGGCCAGCTTCTTTGCCGCCGGGGTCGCCGATCGCGTGGCCGCCGAGGTTGGGCCGTGGGTTCTGCTGGGAGCTGTGTTGATCGGGGTGGCGCTGCGGTCCGTCGATCTCGAGGCCTGCGGGCTGTTCATTCCTGGTGGTGTCTACGGGACGGCCAAGCGAGCGTTCGGTGGCCCCGCGTCCACGGTCGGCGCATCACTGCTGCTCGTCGAGTACCTGGTATTCGGCGCGCTGGCTGCCGCCGCGGCGGGACACTCGCTGGCGGCACTGAGTGGCCTGCTATCGCGGACATTCAGTCCATCGACACGGCTTGCCCTCGACGATGTCTCAACGGCTGTCGCCGTCTGCGTGACAGGGACGACTTGGTGGTGGCTGCGGCAGGGGCGCGCGCTGGCGAGTACGCTGATCATCCGCATCGTCTGGAGCGGCGTCGCCGGGCTCGCGGCGATGGCCCTCTGGGGTCTGATGGCGGCTGCATTGCGGCGCGAGACGCTCGGGGTGATCGTCGCTCCATTCGGCGGCGCGCATCCATCGGTGATCTCCATCGTGACCGCGCTCGGCGCGTGCCTGTTTGCCGCAGGGTCTGCCGAGGCACTCGGCCACGCGTCGTCGGATGTGCCGCTGCCGAAGATTCAACACTTGCGGCGCATGGCGCGCTTCGTCAGCGCACAGGCGATCCTGCTCACGGCCGGAGCCGCGTTCCTCTTTGTGGCGCTCGTGCCGGAGAGCGCCCGGACGCTATGGGACGATGCTCCCTGGATCGGACTCGTCCTGTTCGCAGGAGCGGCGCGTTGGGTCGGGTTCGTGCTGGCGGCGGGTATCGCGGCCGTGTCGGCGCTCTTTCTCGGCCTGGCCGTTCACCGCAGTGCGAGCAATGCGCAGCGGCTGCTCCTGCGGCTCTCTGAAGACGGCCTGCTCGTCAAATCGGCGCGTGCGCTCCATCCTCGTTTTGGCACGCCGTCCCGCCTCATCGATCTGGTCGCCGTCGCCCAACTCGCGATCGTCGTGACCGGCGCCGCCCAGCTCTCCTGGCTTGCCACCATGTGCGGCGTCGCCGTCGCGTGCGGCGCGACGCTCAAGATTGCGACGCTCGTCAAGCTCCGCACGGTTCGGCCGGAGCCTCGCGCATTCCGGGTTCCCTTTAACCCGCCACTCGGCGGGCGAGAACGACCGCTCGGACTCGCCGTCGTGGCCGCCCTCGTCACTGTGCCGACGTTGCTGCTCGTATTCAGCGGCAATCCGCCGGCACTCGTCGGTCTTGCGCTCGTCATCGGAGTGACCACGGTGCTCGGCCTCTCCGAGCGGACGGCCCGAGCGGCAGCGGACACGACACCTGCACCGGAGCCCGAGCTCGAGCTCTTGGCGATGGCCGCGATCGGTGCCGATCACGTGAACGTGCGCCCAGGCAGCGTGCTGGTTCCCGTGAGAAAGCCGGGGGCGCTTGGTCACCTCGCTGCGGCGCTCCAAGCGGACGGCGATCGCGACGTGGTGATCATGACCGTTCGTCTCCTCGGCGTCGATGTATCGGATGACCGGTCAGAGCGCGCCGAGACGACGGACGACGAACAGCGTCTCCTCACCTCTGCCGCCGTGCTCGCCGAACGGCATGGACAACCGGTCCGACTCCTCATCGTTCCCGCGACGAATGTCTTTGAAGCGGTCGCGGATACGGTCGTCAGGCTTCAATCCTCCGATATCTACGTTGGCGAGTCCGAAACGCTCAGTGCCGACGATCAGGCGCGGCTGCTCGGCGACGCCTTGGAACAGGCGTCGAGACCCGTGCCATTCGACGTTCGGCTGGTGGTCCACCACGGCAGTGGTCGGTTGGCCATCTATCATCTTGGCGCGCACGCGCCGTCACTCTCCGCCGACGATCTTCAACTGATTCACGCCGTCTGGGTCGACGTGGTCAAAGCCGTTGGCCCGCACGTTCACCATCGTGACGTTGTGCGGGCCGCTCTCACATATATGAAGGAACAACTCAACACCGAAGGTCCGGAGAGGGACGCCGCTCTCGATCTCGTGCGCCGGACGGCGCATCCAGCCGACGAGCTCGCAGCGGTCGTCCACCAACGCGATTTTGCGCGACTGCGCGACATGGTGCGCAACAGGCCGCCGAGCGATCTGGCGGCCGTGTTCACCGACCTCTCGCTCGAGGACCAGGTCGTCACATTCCGGGTCTTGCCACGAAAGACGGCGGCGGCCACGTTCGAGTACCTGTCTCACGACGCGCAGCAGGCGTTACTGAGAACCATGGCGCAGGAGGACGTCGCGGCGCTCCTGAACGACATGGCGCCCGACGATCGCACGATGTTCCTCGAAGAGCTGCCGGCGGCGGCCACGCAGCAGATGTTGACGCTGCTCACGCCCGAGGAACGATCGGTCGCCGTCACACTGTTGGGCTATCCCGAGGACTCGATCGGGCGCCTGATGACGCCCGATTACATCGCTGTCCGAGAAGAATGGTCGGTTCAACAGGTGCTCGACTACGTACGAGCGCACGGACAGGACAGCGAGACGCTGAACGTGATCTATGTGGTCGACGATCATGGCGTCCTCATCGACGACATCCGGATCCGCGAGTTCCTCCTGACGGCCCCCGACCATCACGTCTCCGACCTGATGGACCGGCGGTTCGTCGCGCTCAACGCGGCCAATGATCAGCATACGGCTGTCCTGGTGTTCCGCCGCGAGGACCGACCGGCGCTTCCGGTCACCGACTCTGCCGGCGTCCTCATCGGCATCGTCACGATCGACGATGTGCTCGACGTCGCGGAGGCTGCAGCGACCGATGAAATTCAGCGCATCGGCGGATCGGAAGCGCTCGAGGAGCCGTACATGCGGATCGCGCTTGGCCGCATGATTCAGAAGCGCGCCGGATGGTTGACGGCGCTGTTCCTCGGCGAAATGCTGACGGCCACCGCGATGGGCGCCTTCGAGCGCGAAATCGAGCGCGCCGTCGTCCTCGCGCTCTTCGTGCCGCTCATCATCTCGAGCGGCGGCAATTCTGGCTCGCAGGCATCGACGCTCGTGATCCGTGCGATTGCGCTCGGCGAGGTGCAATTGAAGGACTGGTGGCGAGTCATGCGCCGCGAGATCGCGGCAGGTCTGGCGCTGGGCGGCATTCTCGGTACCATCGGCTTCCTTCGCATCACGGTCTGGTCGACCTTCTCGACGCTGTACGGGCCGCACTGGCTGCTCGTGGCCTTGACCGTGGGGTTCGCGCTCGTCGGCGTGGTCCTCTGGGGCACGTTGGTCGGATCGCTGCTGCCCTTTCTGCTCAGACGACTCGGCTTCGATCCGGCCACGTCGTCAGCGCCATTCGTGGCCACGCTGGTCGACGTGACGGGACTGGTCATCTACTTCAGCGTCGGTCTCCTGGTGCTTCGGGGTACGCTGTTGTGAACGCATGGGCATCGAGAGCCAACGCGATCCGGACCTACTGCTTCGGCAAGTCGAGGCCGCCGAGCGAGCCGAGCATCGGGGGCAGCTGAAGATCTTTGTCGGCTACGCCTCCGGCGTCGGGAAATCTTTCAAATTGTTCGACGAGGGGCGGCGTCGCCATGAACGGGGCGAAGACGTCATCGTCGCCGCCGCGCAGCCAGATTCAGCCCCGGGAGTTCTGGATCTGGCGCACCATCTCGAGTTCATCGCGCCGAAGGGCGTTGACGGCGTGCCCGTGATCGATGTGCCCGCGGTGCTGGCGCGCCGTCCGCAGGTCTGTCTCGTCGACGGCCTCGCCTACGACAATCCTCCCGGCTGCCGGCATGCCAAGCGCTACGAAGACGTTGAGGAACTGCTCGACGCCGGCATCTCGGTCCTGACCTCGATCAACCTGGAATACATTGCCGAGCAGCAGGACTTCATCCGTGCGGTACTCGGCAAGACGAAGGTCCAGACGGTGCCCCAGGACTTCATCGATCAGGCGGACGAAGTCGTGGTGGTGGATGCACCGCCAGAGGCCGAGACCGGCATCGAGGCGCAGCAGCTGTTACAGCTTCGGCAGCGTGCCCTGCTGCTGACGGCCGACGTCGTCGATCGCCAGCTCGAAGCCTATCTGCGGCTCCACGGCATTCAGTCCACCTGGGGGACACAGGAGCGGATCCTCGTGTGCATGACGCCGCGAGCGAACGCCGCCAAGATGCTGGCGAGCGGGCGGCGCAACGCGGATCGCTTTCACGGTGAGCTCTTTGCCATCTACGTGATGCAGGCGAACCTGACTCCCGAAGATCGCATGGCGTTGGACCGCAATGTGACCCTGGCGCGAGCGCAGGAGGCGCATGTCGAAACGCTGGAGGGGAAAGATCCGGTGAACACGATTCTCGACTACGTCCGCAGCCACGGCATCACTCAGATTTTCGTGGGTCACAACCTGCGCCGCAGCTGGCGCAATCGACTCGGCGGTACGCCGCTGGATCGATTGATTCGCGACGCCGAAGGCATCGACGTCCGGGTGTTCCCGCAATGACCGACGAGGAGCGGACACGCGGTCGGCTGAAGGTGTTCCTCGGCTACGCCGCTGGCGTCGGCAAGACGTATCAGATGCTGGCGGAGGCCCACGAGCTGAGCCGCCGTGGACTCGACGTGGTGGTCGGCTATTTCGAGCCCCACGGCCGGAAGGAGACGATTGCGCTGACAGAGGGCCTCGAGATCGTGCCGCGGAGAGTGGTCGAGTACCCGGGGCAGTCGGTTCGAGGAAATGGACACCGACGCGATTCTCAGCCGGCATCCTCAGGTCGTGGTTGTTGACGAGTTCCCCCATACGAACGTGCCCGGCTCTCCTCGGCTGAAGCGCTGGGAAGACATTCACGCGCTGCTCGACGCGGGCGTTGACGTCCTGACGACAATGAACGTGCAGCACCTCGAGAGTCTGAACGATCAGATCTGGCACAGCACGGGTGTTCGGGTGCGGGAGACGATCCCTGACTGGATCCTCAAACAGGCCGACGAGGTCGTGATGGTCGACCTCACGCCACGCGCGCTGCTGAACAGACTGGCACGCGGCGTCGTGTACCCGCCCGACCGTGCACGCGCCGCCCTCGAGAACTTCTTCAAGGAGTCGACGCTGGTCGCTCTGCGAGAGCTGGCCATGCGGCAAGCAGCGTACGCGGTTGAAAGCCGCTTGCCGGACGAGGAGCCCGAGACGACGGCTGAGACGACTGTCGCCGGTGGTCAGGCGCACGATCAGCTTCTGCTGATCATCACACCCGACCCCTCGAGCGCCGCGCTCATTCGTCGAGGCCGACAGGTCGCGGACCACCTTCGGGCGGAATGCTTCGCGGTGTTCGTCGCGACGTCTCCGGATTTTCGAGACCTGACACCAGCGGAACGGGAGCGTCTGGAACGCCATCTGAACTTCGCGCGCGCCCTTCGCATCGAGACCCGGATCCTTCAGGGCAAGGAGATGGCCGAGACCATCGTCGCCTTCGCGCGGCTTCATGGCGTGACCCAGATCTTCGTCACGCGAGAGAAGCCCAGTGCGCTGCGGTCGTGGTTTGCCTCCGCGTTCGTGCAGCGCATCGTGAACCTTGCGCGCGACATGCAGGTCACGGTCGTGGCCGATCGCTCGATTGGCCGCATGGCCGCGTAGACCGCAGGGCGCCGCCTCGCCCGGCAGGTCCGCCTTCTTAATAGAACGCTAAAGGTTCCTTAATGTGTCGCGGACTACGATTGAACGTGGCCGCGACCTGAAAGGCACGTTGTTGTGAAAGCACTCAACGCACGGCGGGTCCGTTTCTACGTCGTGGCGTTCGCACTCGGCCTGGCGTCCTTCTACGCCGGCACTCACCTCGTCACGACGCCGAGGCCGGCGCCGCCCGTCCATCCGCTCACGGGTCGTCAGATTGCCGGCATCGCGACCGATGCGAGCTGGCTCGATCGCGCGACGCGCGAGCACGAAGAGGCGCCGGAGCAGGCGCTCGCGCTTATCCGCATTCGCCCAGGCATGGTGGTCGCCGACGTCGGCGCCGGCAGCGGATACATGACCACACGCCTCGCCCGCCTCGTAGGCGCCGGGGGCACCGTGTATGCCAACGACGTGCAGCCCGCGATGCTTCGCATCATCCACGACAAAGCGGAGGCCGAGCATCTCTCGAACGTCGAGATCGTTCAGGGGAGCGACACGGACACGCACCTGCCCGCCAACACGATCGATCTGGCGCTGCTCGTCGACATGTACCACGAGCTGTGGCATCCGCAGGAGATGCTTCGGAGTATCCGCGGGGCGCTGAAACCGAACGGGCAGTTGGTGCTGGTGGAATACCGCCTGGAAGATCCCACGATCCCGATCGCGGCAACTCACCGGATGAGCGTCGCTGGCGTCCGAACCGAAGTTCAGGCGGAGGGCTTCACCTTCGATCGGGTCATCGAAGCGTTGCCCCGCCAGCACATCATCGTGTTTCGAAGATCTGAAGCCGGCACGGAGCGCTAGGTCGGCCATTCAAATGAGGCAGCTGGGCTCCAGCCTAGGATCGATCCCATGAACCTTCGCACGAAGCTGCTGGTCGGATATCTCGGATTCGTGCTGGCGCTCGCCGTGCTGGGCGCATGGAGCGCTCAGTCCCTGCGCACCATGAGCGCGGTCGCAGGACGCATCATCGCCGAGAACTACGACTCGGTGATTGCGGCAGACACCATGAAGGAGAGCCTCGAACGGCTCGATTCTGCTGCCGTGTTCGACCTGATCGGCCAGCACGATGTGGCCGTCCGTCAGGCTGCGGAGTACCGCGCGCACTTCAATGCCGCGTTTGAGAAGGCGCGAGGGAACATCACCGAAGTCGGCGAAACCGACGTCATCGACTCAATCGCGCACGGGCGCGACGAGTACTTTGCAGCTATGGGCCGGTTCTTGAGCGGACCGGCCCATCGAACCGCCGAGTATTTCGACGTGCTGGAGCCCCGGTTCACGGCGGTCAAGGCCGAGTGCGAGCGTCTGCTGGATCTCAATCAACAGGCCATGCGGCGCAAAGCCGACGAGGCGTCCCATACGGCGCAGCGATGGTTTCTCTACACGCTGGTCCTTGCCACGGCGCTCGTGCTGATCGGGGTGATCGGAGCGTTTCGCCTGTCGAATACGATTCTCGCGCCCGTTCGGGAATTGACCTCTGCGATCAGGCGATTGGCTGGAGGCGATCTCGATACGGTTGCGCACGTGCGATCAGGCGACGAAATCGGCCAGCTGGCGGACGGGTTCAATCGGATGGCCGGTCGGATTCGCGAACTTCGGCGATCCGATCTCGGCAAGCTTCTGATCGCGCAGCAGACGACCGAGGCGGCGATCGACTCGCTCTACGACCCGGTGATTGTGACCGACAGCGACGGGCGCGTCACCCGTACGAATCCAGCGGCCGAGCAGCTCTTTGGGCCGCGCGATGCGACGACTGGCAGATCGATTGAACATGTCGCGCGCGACGTCCGCGTCGCCCGGGCTGTGGCCGACGTGCTCCGGTTCGAGCGCCCGGTCGCCTCCGAGAACGTCGGCGCGCTCGTGCCGTGGGCGACCGACGGCGCACAGCGATCGTTTCGCGTCAGGTCGACGCCGATGCGCGACGCCGACCAGCGGCTCGTCGGCGCGGTCACGATCCTCGAGGACATCACCCATCTCAGCGAGATCTCCAGGCTCAAGTCCGAGTTCATTGCCGCCGCGTCGCACGAGTTGCGGACGCCGTTGACCAGCCTCCAGATGGGCATTGATCTGCTGCTGGAAGGGTCGCTCGGGCCCTTGAATGATCGGCAGCGTCGCGCGGTCCAAGTGTGCCGCGAAGATGGCGCGCGGCTCGAGCGGCTGATTCGGGAACTCCTCGATCTGTCGAGAATCGAGTCCGGCGGCACGGCGCCTGTGCGAGTGCCGCTCTCGCCCTCGGCGTTTGTGCAAGAGGCCGCCGAATCGGTACGTGTCCAGGCGCATACGCGTGGCGTTTGTATCGATATCGATGCGTCGCCCGACCTCCCGCAGGTGCCCGCCGATCGCGACCAGGTGCAGCGGGTCCTGGTCAACCTCCTCACCAACGCCGTTCGGGCGACGCCTCCAGGGGGCACGGTGACGGTCCGCGTGACGGCAACCGGAAAAGACCTTGCGTTCTCGGTCGTCGACACCGGCGTCGGCATCCCGCGCGAGTACTTGCCGCGGATCTTCGAGCCCTTCATCCAGGTGCCGAACGCCGCGCACGGCGGGTCGGGCCTCGGCCTCACCATTGCACAGAGAATCGTCGAAGCGCATGGTGGCCGGCTCACGGTCCGGTCCGAACAGGGACGCGGATCGACCTTCACGTTCACCATTCCCCTGGGTCTGGATACATCCACATTGCGGCCTGCGACCGGTCGAACGGAGATCGACTCATGAGAGTGCTCGTGATCGACGACGAAGCGCACATCCGAGAGATGATGCGGCTGACGCTCGAGGCGTCAAGGTACGAGGTTGGCGAAGCCGAAAGCGGCGAGGAAGGACTCGAACAGTTCGGTGAGGGGCGCACCTACGATGTAGTGCTCCTCGATCAGAAGATGCCGGGCATCGATGGCCTCGAAACCTTGAGACGCCTGCTGACACGCGTTCCCGATGCGCGAGTGGTCATGGTCACCGCGTACGCCTCGGTGGAACTGGCGGTCGACGCGATGCGGCTTGGCGCCACGAACTTCCTGCGAAAGCCGATGAGCCCCGACGCGCTTCGCGGCGCCGTCGCGGCGGCGCTCTCCGAGCAACCGGCGCAGCGGCCGGTTCGGCGCCCGGGCCCATCACTGCAGACACCTGCCATTGAAGCCATCACGCTGAATGGATTTGGGATCGTCGCCGCTCCAACTCCTGGAGCCGCCACCAGCGGCGAGCACACCTTCCGCGTCCGGCATTTCGCGTCCGGCATGGAATCGGTGGTCACCGTGTCAATCGATCCCGAGGCGGTTGCTCGCGTGGCTCGCCTGACTCGCCGAACGCTGCAGCCCGCGGGCGCGTTCTGGCGTGGGCAGGCCGAGCGATTGCTGTCATCGTTCCTCTGGAGCGAAGGCCGCCCGCCCCAGAACGGCCGCCTGACGGTTCACGACGTCTCGCGGGAGGATCTCGATGTGGCGGCGGCGTGGACATCCGATTGACCGCGAAATCGCCACCGCGATTCCTGAGAACGCGGGTGCAGGCGGCGTCCGACATTCAAAGCGCGACAGATTCGCAGGAGGTGCGCCCGGATTTCTCGCGCGCGACGACGAGGAGCTGCGTGACGCGTCCAGTCGCGCGAAGTCGACGACCGTGCAGGCCGCCGTGGTGTCCCTCCGCATTCGTGCAGGGCCGGCCCAGACAGCATCGACAGAAGCGACGCCGACGTCAGGGGACGGTCGAATCATCGCGCCTGTGGTGATCGGTGGTCTCGTCGAGTGGCACGACCTCAATTGGCACATGAGGGACGGCGTGTGAGAACGTTCGCAGCGGTGACCGGCTCCATAACAGGCTCCACCGAGATCGCGCGCCCTGCCCGAATATCGCCCGTGTGACACCTTCGCGTCGGGCGAACCCGATCAGCCCCTCTGCGGGGTCTTCGGCTTTCACGCGAACGACTGTCCCGCCGAGCGCCTCTGCCAGGATCACGTTGTGATGCAGCGCGGCAGCCTGGTCGGCCCGAAGCCGCGGCGGTCGCTCCCGTGGCGCTTCGAGGTATACCGCGCACTATCTCGCGCCGAGTGTCCGCGCCACTTCAGCTCGGCTTCGAATGACACGGCGGGCGAGGACACCGGCTCTCATACACACCGTGACACGCTCGATTGCGGGTGATGGCCCATCGGTTCGTGGCAACGGCAGGTCTTCGTTGCGCATCGCGCTCCGAGCGGTCAGGATATGGAAGCTGTCTCAAACGGGGTCCCCGCGTTTCGTCCTCCCGAGGCGAAGAACGCGTCGCAGACGCTCGTCGCCATGGCGACGCGTGCAATCGTCATGTTCACGGGCATCACATTCCTGGCACATCTCTACTCGGTGGTGCCAAGCGCCTCCGAATCCGGCGTGTCGCATGTCGCCGCTCACGTAAAACCGCGTAAATCTGGACCGACGCTGGGCGGCCTGTCATGAAGCCTGGGTTCACGACTTCGGCTTCGGCGACTTTTGGGCGTGCCTGGCCTTCTGCGCCTGCTCGGCTTCCCGCTTGCGATAGGACTCCCCTTCGATCGTGACGATCTCGGCGTGATGCGTGAGCCGATCGATCAAGGCGACGGCGCAGGCGGCGTTCGGGAAGACCGTGTCCCATTGCTTGAAGGCTAAGTTCGTAGTGATGACCAGGGATTTCTCCTCGTAGCGACGGCTCACGACTTGGAAGAGCAGATCGGCGGCGTGCGCGTCATAAGCCAGATAGCCGACCTCGTCGATGGCGAGCAGGCTGGGGCGGAGGTAGGTGCGCAGGCGCCGCTGGAGCGCGCGTGCCGTGTCTTGGCTGGTCAGGTCGAGGATCAGATCGGCGGCCGTGACGAGGCGCGCGGAGTGGCCGGCGAGGATCGCCTGGTGGACGAGATTCTTGGCGAGCAGCGTTTTGCCCAGCCCGTGGGCCGCGACGATGATGACGTTTTCCCGTTGGGCCAGGAAGTCGAGCGTGAAGACGCGCTCGACGGTCGGGCGATGGATCTGCGTCGGCCACGTCCATTCGAAATCGGCCAGGGCTTTGAAGCGGCCGAGCCGAGCGTCGTGGAGCCGGCGCTCGACGCGCTGATGCAGGCGCGCCGTCAGCTCCGCCTGCGCGAGCTGTTCGAGGAGCACGACGGGGCTCCAGCGCTTCTGCGTGGCGCGCGCGATCAGATCGTTGAGTTCAGCGGCCGTGTGGCCGAGCCCCAGCTGGCGCAGGTGGTCACTCAGCGTCGTCGGGATCGGGTCGGGTGAGGGCATCGTAGCTCTCCAGGCGATGAGGCGTGACGTCGAGCGTGCGCACGCCGGGATGGTCCGGCAGCACGAGGCGGATCGGCGGCGGTTGTCGCCGTTGCCGGCGCCGTTGTTCGAGCACGTGCGCGATCGTGCCGGCACCCAGCGCGTCAGTCCTGAGCGCCTGGGTCACGGCTGCGGCGAGCTCCTGCGGGCCGTAGTCGTCGAGGAGTCCGAGGAGCCGCGCGGTGTGGACCCGGAGCGATTCCCCCCGCGCCGCCAGGCGCTCGAAGAGCGTCGCGACGACGGGGACGGCGAGGCGGAGGCGGTCACGCGCGCTCGAGGGATTGGCGTGTCGGGTCGCCGCGATGAGGCCGGCCAGATGCGCCTCGTCCTCGATCGTCTGCCCGGTGTCGTAACTGCGGGCGTGCCGCGCGATCTCCTCCGTGCCCGCGATCACGCGGACGGTCGTGGCACTCGCGAGCAGCGTCACGAGGCGACGCACGTACGTGTGGGGAATCGAGTAGTGATTTCGATCGAAGCGCACATACGGGGTTTTGCCGGACGTGACGGTCCGCATCACGTCGGTCTCGAAGGGATGTGCCGGCAGCGGCAAGAGCCGCTGCTGCTCCTCGGCGAAGACGTCCGCCACGCTCCGATCGCGTTGCTCGGGATGGGGCCGCTGGTGCGCGATGTCCTCGCGCCAGCGGCGGAATTGCGCGTTCAGGTCGTCGACATCCGCGAAGGTGCGGGCCGCAAAGAACGCCTGGCGCAGGTAGTGAATCTGTCGCTCGATCTTGCCCTTCTCATTGGCGCGGTACGGAGTGCACGGCCGCGGGGCGAAGTGATAGTGCCCGGCGAGCTCGAGCAAGCGGGGGTGAAAGCGAATCGCGGTGCCGGCCCGTTCCAGGACGGCGCTGCGAAGGTTATCGTAGACCAGGGTGCGCGCGACGCCACGAAACGCGTCAAAGGCCTCGACGTGGCCGCGCAGGAAACTCTCGAGCGTCTGGTCGAGGGTGAAGAGGGCAAAGAGGGCGCGCGAGTACCGACAGCACCATCACGAAGCCGGAAAGCGGTCGGACACCGCGCCCGATCCGGATGGACCCGAAAGCGCCCCAGTCAATCTGGGCCTCTTCAGCCATCAGCGTCGTCAAGCGGCGATAAACAAGGGGCGGCGTGGCCGGGCGGATCGTCCGCACGATCCGCCGCAGTTGCACGACCGATCCGATGTAGCCGCGGGGGCGCACCATCTCGAAGAGCCGGGTGGCGCGCAGCCGCGGATATTGCGCCAACGTGTCGTGGATGAACGGCAGATACGGATCCAGCGCACTCGCTCGGCAGGTGCCGCGTCGGACGGTCCGGGTATCGTGCGCGATCGCCGCGCCCACGGTGTCATGGTGGACGCCGAGGGCCGCGGCGATGGTGCCGACCTTCCAGTGCTCGCCGTAATAGAGCCGACGAATCTCGGCGTGCTGCTCGGGCGTGATCATGGCGCGTCTCCGGGGACACGCGACGGATCCGCCAGGGCGGTGGAAGGAGCCCGGCGCTTTCCCGGCCACAGACCATGCAGCGCAACGCACCTGCCAGAGGCGCGGTCGGCACCCGATCCGTCGTCGTGTCCGCAGGCAGTGTGTCAATCGACGCCACAGGGCGGGAAGTCTGATCCCTCACGCGGGCGCGGTACGCGCGCTGATGATCACGATGATCGAGGCGCCCCTCAGGACTGCGCCGATGGCGCTGGCGCGCGGCGCGGACGCAGGCGTGCCGGGCCGCCAGACGACACGCCGGTGAGCAATACGCGTGGCCGCGATCGCAGGACGCGCAGATCGCGAAGAGACCATTGCAGCGACGACACACTTTCTGGCGAAGCGGCGTGTCCACGACGTCGGAGCGGCAGCCCGCTTCGACTGGACACGGCTCGCAAACCGTGGCACAAGAGAGACGACCGGATCGGTCCGTCGGAGCATCGAGACGGTCACCCGAGGGTCTGGAGGTCCAAGCTCCAGGCCCTCACCTTCAACCGCCGCGGCTGTCAGCTTACGCGAGCCGCCCGTACTGGCTCAACGAAGAGGCTGTGGACGCTGCCGCAGCCGTGGACGCACAGAACGCGCCCACCGCTGCTTGGAAATCTCGCTGAAGAACGCGAGATTCCCACGAGCGCCCACAGCCATCCTCTTTTTTTTCTGAAGAGAAGAACGAAGAACCCTACGACGACGAAAGTCCAGATTTACGCGGTTTCAGGTGAGTGCTGACATGTCGCAGCTTGGACGCGCGATCTTCGGCGGCCAGAGCTGGATCTAACTGCGTCGTGCAGGCTGCGACGACGCTCATCCTGGTGCTCGCGGCGAACACGGCATCCGCTGATTTTCCGCGCCTGGCGTCCATCGTTTCGCGCGACGGCTACCCACCACGCCAATTCGTTACCCGGAGGAGGCGGGCGACCGCCCGCTTGTGCGCCTCGTGATTTCAGAGTTGCACTCGATTTCTCGGGGCCGCCAGGTGCTCAATGGACATTGATAGTGACGCTGGCTCGCCTGTCGCCGTCGTGTCCGCAGAAGGTGCGTTTCTCGACAGGATTCTCGACGAAGAGCACGCGAGGGCGAATCGAGGGTTGAGTCGCACGGCGTACGGTCGATTTGACGCGGCCCAGATGAAGACCGCCTGGGGACGCAGTCATCAGCGACGGTTCGCGCTCACAAACGGTGACGCGGTGCTCGCGAGCGCGACGCAATATCAGTTGACGGGCGCGCTCGATCAACGATCGGTGCGCATCTGCGGTATTGGTTCAGTGTTCGCTCACGCCGGGCATGGGTGCAGTAGCGATGCGGGGGCTCTGGTCGAGCGGCTGCTCCATGACGCTGCGCAGGGCGGAGCGGACATGGCCGTCCTCTTGTGCGACATGGACTTGGCGTGGTGCGACCGGGTGGGATTCGAGAGAGTCGTGATGACCGACGTCGAAGTCGGCATCGCCCAATCGCCCTGTCACGGCGCCCCGATGACGCTCGTTCGCGGCGGGGAAGAGCGAGACCTGGCGGCGATCGCTGCGATGGGGGAGAGTCGCGCGGCCCCGTTTCGGTTCCACCTCGATCGTGAGGTCGACTTCGTGCGGTACACAATCACGAAGAAGCGATTGCTCGCGGGGCTCGGGCCGTCGGGGTCGCGCCAATTGCACTTCTTCATCGCTGAAGAAGGCATCACCGCGGCGGCGTATGCGGTCGTCAGCGTCGAAGGCGGCAGGTGGACCATCGAGGAATGCGGCGATCGCGATCCGTCGGGCGCGCGCGTCGGCGCGATCCTGCAGGGTCTAATCGCACGCGAACCGATCGAGCGTCGCCCTGTCATTCGAGGCTGGCTGCCTCCGGGGTTCGCCCCTCCACAGGTCACGATTCTGTCCGCACAGGCGTCTGCCGAGGTGGTGATGGTCCGCTCGCTCCGGTCGACTACGACGTCCCTGCGACTCACTGGAGACGACGTGCTGCTGTGGCACGGCGATGCCACCTGATTGTGCCCCGGCTCGCGGCCGAGCCGGGGCGTCAGTCGCGCTGCGGTTAGGGCGTGAAGAGGCCTTTGTTCGCGCTTCGCGCTTTTTCGGCGGCGGCGCGAGCATCGTCTCGTTCCTTCTTCTGTCTCGCGATTTCCCGTTGCGGCGCTTCCCGTTCATCGAGCCGCAGAGCCTGGATCGCGCCTTTCCTCGAAAGATCCGCAACGGCGAGGTCCGTCACGATCAGTCGAAAGGCTTCGCGGTACGACGATGTTCGATAGAGCACGACCGCGTGTTCCGCATCTCGCCAGCGCGCAACTGGCGACCCCGATTCAATTTCCATCTGTGACTGTACTCGGACCGGGCCCCGCGGTGGTGTGGCGCTGGGTTTGACGTTCGGTCCGTAGACGGCGGAAATCGCCTCGATCATGTCGGCGTCGGTCATGCCCTCGGTCCTGTCGTGACCGTAGTCGACCGCGATCCGGAACAGATGATTGTTGTAGAAGCTGAAGAGGACCTGTTCGACCGGATCCGTGGAGTCCGAATTCGATCCGGGCGTCCAGCGCGAGGGTCTCCACGCCAGGTCCTGCAAGAGGACCGGACGCTGATGGACGATTGTCGCTTCCGACGCGGCGACACCTGTCAGCGCCGAGACGGCGGCAACGTCAGTACCGAGGTCGAATGTGCGGTATCGCGAGAGATCTTGCGCCTCGAGCCTGTTGCTCACGATCGTCATCGCGAAAGCGCAGGCCACCAGGGTACGGGCAGTCATCATGCGGACCTCTTTCCATCTCTCTGTTGCTGAACCTACGTGCCGGCGCGCGGGTCGCCGCGATCAGTGCCTTCGACCGGTGGCGTGAATCACCTCTGACGCCGTGGGAGGTTGAACAGCGAATCATGCCACTCCGGTCGTCGGACTCGCCGGCGAGTTCGACGCTCGATGGGCTGCCTGGGTCGCTCGAGGACGCGTTCATGAGCGGCTCGTGCGGCGCAAGTTCGTCCTGTCGGCTGGCGTGCTCGCAGCGGCAGCCGCTGTCGCCTATGCAGTCCTGCACTTGTAACGAATGAGGCCCGGCCGTCACGGATCGGCCGGGCCTCGGGTGCCTCATCTCGAGCCTTCTGCCCGTATCTCCGGGCGTGCGCTAGTACATTCCGCCCATCCCGCCGCCACCCGGCATCGTCGCTTCCTTCTTCTCTTCGGGAATCTCGCAGACGAGCGCTTCAGTCGTGAGGAGCAGCGATGCGATGGACGAGGCGTTTTGAAGCGCTGATCGCACGACCTTGGCCGGGTCGATGACGCCTGCGTGCACGAGATTCTCGTACGTGTCGGTCAGCGCGTTGAAGCCCTCTTCGTCCTTCATCTCGCGCACTTTCTGCACGACGATCGATCCTTCCTGGCCCGCATTGGTCGCGATCCAGCGCATCGGCTCCTCGATGGCGCGCGCCACGATATTCACGCCGATCTGCTGATCGCCGCCGAGCTTCAGATTCCCAAGGACCCTCGACGCGCGAAGGAGGGCCACACCGCCGCCCGGCACGATCCCTTCCTCGACCGCTGCCTTGGTCGCGTGCATCGCGTCCTCGACGCGTGCCTTCTTCTCCTTCATCTCGGTCTCGGTGGCCGCCCCGACCTTGATGACGGCGACACCACCGACCAGCTTCGCCAGACGCTCCTGCAGCTTCTCGCGATCGTAGTCCGATGTGGTGTCCTCGACCTGGGCGCGGAGTTGTTTCACCCGACCCTCGATGGCAGACGAGGTGCCCGCCCCTTCGACGATCGTCGTGTCGTCCTTGTTGATCGTGACCTTTTTCGCCTTGCCGAGGTCTTCCAACTTGAGGTTCTCAAGCTTGAGGCCCAGATCCTCGGTGATGGCCTTCCCACCGGTCAGCGTGGCAATGTCCTCGAGCATGGCCTTTCGACGATCGCCGAACCCGGGGGCCTTCACGGCCGCGGCGTGCAGCGTGCCGCGCAGCTTGTTCACGACGAGCGTCGCCAGCGCTTCGCCCTCGATGTCCTCGGCGATGATCAGCAGCGGCTGCCCTAGGCGTGCCACCTGCTCGAGCACGGGCAGCAAGTCTTTCATCGAGCTAATCTTCTTCTCGTGGATCAAGATGACCGGATTCTCGAGGACGACCTCCATGCGCTCCGGGTCGGTCACGAAGTAGGGTGACAGGTAGCCGCGGTCGAATTGCATGCCTTCGACGACGTCGAGCGACGTCTCCATGCTCTTGGCCTCTTCGACCGTAATCACGCCGTCCTTGCCGACTTTGTCCATCGCGCCGGCGATGATCTTGCCGATCGTCTCATCGTTGTTCGCCGAGATGGTCCCGACCTGGGCCACCATGTTGCCGGTCACCGGCTTCGACATCTTCTTCAGCTCGGCGGTGAGCGCCTCAACGGCCTTTTCGATCCCGCGTTTGACGTCCATGGGATTCGCACCCGCCGCAACGTTCTTCGCGCCCTCTCGGTAGATCGCCTGGGCGAGTACGGTGGCGGTCGTCGTGCCGTCGCCGGCCGTGTCCGACGTCTTGCTCGCGACCTCGCGCACCATCTGCGCGCCCATGTTCTCCAGCGGATCCTTCAGGTCGATTTCCTTGGCGACAGTGACGCCATCCTTCGTGATGGTCGGCGACCCGAATTTCTTGTCGATCACGACGTTGCGGCCTTTCGGACCGAGGGTCACCTTGACCGCGTCCGCCAGCTGGTTGATGCCGCGTAGCACGGCATGCCGTGAGTGCTCGCCGTACACAATCTGTTTGGCCATTGCTTTTGTCTCCCATGCGCAAGTCTCATGGACCTGCGCTACTTCCTCTTCTTGGTCTCGTGCTTGGTCCTGCCTTCGACGATCGCCAACACTTCGTCCTCTTTCATGATGAGGTATTCCTCGCCATCGAGCTTGATCTCCTGGCCGGAATACTTACCGAAGAGGATCGTGTCGCCGGCTGTGACGTCCAAGGGGACGCGCTTGCCATCGTCCTTGGTCTTGCCGCTTCCGGCCGCGATGACTTTGCCCTGCTGGGGTTTTTCCTTCGCCGTGTCGGGAATGATGATTCCCCCGACTTTCTGTTCGCCTTCTTCAAGGCGCCGGATGATGAGGCGGTCGTGGAGCGGTCTGATATTCATGGATCTCGACTCCAGATTGACGTGAATGCGCGCTTGACTCGACGTGTCGGGCGATGAACGTGCGAGCGGAATGCCTCACGCGTGCGACGGCCAACGGGGCCAGTCGGCGCGCCCTCCGATATGACTCGGGCCTGCTCGACCCCAGTGCATTGTTATGGGAATGACCGGGCGCAGTGTGTGCACAATTGAACAGGAGCGCCCACACGGATCGCGACCACGGGATAAGGACGTAGATCGTCCGACCCGGCAAGCGGGGAGGGGGCGGGGTCAACCAAGAGGACTGGTCGCGCACTGTGTTGGATCAGCGGCGAATTCGCGGCAATCGCTTCTCAGGCATCGATCCCGTAGTGCTCCTTCACCTTCGCGACGATCTGCGGATCGGTCAACTTGTCGGTGGTTTCGATTTCCACAATGCTTTCAGACAGCGCCTTCGAGTGGCTCAGACGCGCCCTGAGTTGCACCTTGGCCTCACCCGGGCCGAGGATGAGAAGAGCCTCGGGTTGCCCCAGGTGAGTGATGACCTCGTCGTAGTACTGGTCAAGATGCTGGCCGTAGCGCTCCTCGTACCTTTTCTCACCGCCCGCGTCCTGGGGGCCCTCGGGCATCGTGGACCCTGCGCGACCTGAATAACGGGGATGCGGTCCGACCTTGGACTCCAGGGTCTTGACGGTCACGCGATCCGCTGAAGCAGAGACGATGACCGCCTTCCTGTGGTCGATCCAAATGCCGACTCTGTCGTTCATGAGCACCTCTTTGGCGCCGACAGTTGCGAGTTGCTCCGCGCTAGCCTCGCCCGCCGCGCCACCCAGTCTTCACGCTCTTCTGTCCCATCTGCTTGCCTCGCGGTTCGCCCATCCGTTTGTCGATCGGGTCCTGCGGCGGCGGTTTCCGATGACGCTTCCCCGGCGCGTCGACGGGTCCGCGGCTGCTGGCGTTCGCCGTCTGCTTCGCTGTCGCTTGCGATCCGTCTTTCCGGGCGGCCTTTCGCACTGCCATTGGGCTCCTTCCTGGTCCTTTGCTTCAGAGAGTGAGCTTAATCGGAATCCCTGAAACTCCTCACGAGCGTTCTCCTCCCGCTCTGAGGGCTCTCCTCGTACCACACCGAACGCCCCTGTTCCTGCGCCAGCCCGAGCGCCACCTCCTCGGCCTCGCCATAGGTCTCGTGTTCTGCGCCCTGGTCGGTATGCCCTGGATAGGTGACGGCGTAGATCTGTTTGACCGCGTGCGTCACCGCATGCTCGCCAAATCGGCGGCGAATGACGATGTCATCGTGTCGGGGTTGTGTCGGGGCCATTGAGCAACTCCTTTTCGTGATCCGAACGGGCTCACAGGCTTCGCGCCACACGGAACCCGTAATCGTTATAGCGGAAAGACGGATCGAGCTTGCTGCGCAGCGTGACGCGGCACATGGTGTACCTGTGCCGCCACGATCCACCGCGGGAGGCGCGCCGCACACCTCGATCAGGACCCGCAGGATTTCGCTCCGGCGACCGGCTGTAGTAATCGTTGTCGTGCCAGTCCGCGCACCATTCGTGCACATTGGTCGCGATGCCGAAGAGGCCGAAGTCGGTGGGCTCGCCGAGTGTCACCGGCCAGGGCGCCTGAAGCGGACCGCGTCCACCGTTTGGAATCCAGTCGGGCATGACGTCGCCCCACGGAAAGAGCGACTCCTGCCGACCACGCGCGGCGAATTCCCATTCAGCTTCCGTCGGCAATCGGACCGGGCGTGGATCCTCGTTGGATCGCCACGCGCAATACGCCACCGCATCGAGCCAGCTGACGCCCACGACGGGCAAGTCTGGTTGGGCAAACGGCGGATGGGACCAGTCTCGGGGCGGCTCCTGCCCCGTGGCGTCCGCGAAACACGTGTACTCCGCGCGGGTGACCGGAAAGACGGCGAGCTCGAACGGATCGACGAAGACGCGATGCGGTGGCCGCTCATCCTCCTGGCCGCGGTCGGTGCCCATGGTGAACCACCCTCCGCAGATCGGCGCGAACGCCGAGGTGAGTAGCGAGGCCTGCGAAGCCGCCATGACGTGATCATAGCGCCGGATTCGAACCGGCAGAGAGGCCGTCGTGGCGATGCTTGGGCCCGGCGACGTGATTGGCGAGGGGCGTCCGGTCCAGTCAGGATGCGCGGAGGAAGGCAACGGTCCGAGCCGCCAGATTCGGCCGAGCGGTCCTGTTGGCTTGTATCCACGAATCCGCGAAGCGGGAGCGTGTGGTATCGGGATCCGGCGCCGTCCACCACTCATTGCTCAGGCGCGCCACGTCCGGCAACGCGAAACCGGCGAGGTCTTCGATCTCCGCGAAGGTCAGGACCACGGCGTTCGCGAATCGATCGTCGAGGTACTTGTGAAGCGGCGGCGACTTGCCGGACCCAACGGACCCTTCGGCGTGTGCCGCGTCCGCTTCCAACTCCAGGCGTCTCGCCGGTCGTCGTCGTTTCATCCATTCCAGCATGCGGCTCCCAACACCGGAGATCTTCGCTACCATCGGCGGCCGATCTCGATCAGCAGCCGCACCACGAGCGCCACCGGCGCGCCCACGATCAGAACCACCAGAGGAAACCCGAGCGCGAGGAGGAGCAGCAGGCCTGCGTCCTCGAGCCAACCCAGCATGCGTCGCGTGCGGTCGGTCGCCACGACCGCGGCCGGCGCCGCCCCGATGATCGTTGCGTCCGGACGAGGCACATTCCGAGCCAGCTGGATCGGCGGTCGTTCCGACGCTACTGATGTGGTCGCCACGGCCGAACCCGTCATCATCGTTTCTTACCGTGCTTGAAGCTTAAGACATGACCCGGACGGCGTCTGTTCTGTTGTGCACACGCCGGGCCGGCCGGACATGTTGTGGACGGCGGTCGTTATCCTCGAGAGCGCTGGTCCGGAAGCGGTTCCTCGGTGGGACTGGTTTCCAGGGTTGCTTCAAGTTCGGCGATGCGCTGCAAGGCTTTCTCTCTCAATGCGCGTCCTTCACGGGCGATTTCGATCTCTCCAATGCGCTCGACGTGTGGCACTCGACGGTCAAGCGCGGCGATGAGCTCGTGCAGATGACGGAGCTTACTCGTGCGATCCGATTGAGCAATCCCCTTGTGACTGGACATCACCCGTCCTCCTGACCTCGTACACGTCATCACGCAATCCGTTGACCAGCACGTCGACCGCCCTCACGATATCAGGATTCTCGTGCAAACGGGGTGAGACACCGGCGATGAAGCGATGTTGGTCAGGCCAGGTCGATCGCGATCAAGAAGGACGACACGACGATGGTGGAAGCGGCAATGGCTGGTTCGCGTGCGGCGCCGGAACGACCGCCTGAATCGGCCGCGGCGACCGATGACGCGTGGTCGTCCGCTCGTGCTCGCAGCTTTGCGACCAACGCCGCTTACACCGCGCCGCTGCGGCCATCTTCTTGTCAATGTGGCGCACCGGCACCAAACGCAGGCGCCGAGAGGATGGGCCGGCCCTGCGGTTCTGCCCCAAGGATTCGTCCACAATCGAACGTGTGGTGATGTGCCGCCGAACCCCATCGTGCGTCATGGCCGCCAGATGGTGTTCTCGGCCGGAATCTGAGGGGTCGCGACGCGGCTGCCGTCTGGTTCTTGCACGGCTCGGTCGCCGAAGCGTGTCATGCTGGGTGTGTGGAACCCGGGAAGCCGTCCAACAGTGCCGCCAAGACGGCGCGGTCGTTCAACGCACAGGCATTTCTCGAATCGGCCGGCGTCGCCAAGACGATCGTGCAGTACGCGCGAGGCGACGCGATCTTCACGCAAGGGGACGCGTGCGAGCACGTGATGTACATTCAGTCCGGCACGGTCAAGCTCTCGGTGCTGTCAGAAACCGGGCGGGAGGCGGTGATCGCGATGCTTGGCCCTGGCGACTTCTTCGGCGAGGGCTGTCTGGCGGGTCAGCCGGTCCGGATGGGGAGCGCAACGGCGGCTGCACAGAGCACGATTCTTCTCATCGGCAAGGCTCAGATGGTTCGGCTGCTGCACAAGCAGCATGCGATGTCCGACCGGTTCATCGCCCACATCCTGGCTCGGAACATCCGCGTCGAGCAGGATTTGGTCGATCAGCTCTTCAATTCCAGCGAGAAGCGCCTGGCGCGCGCGCTGCTGCTGCTCGCGCGTTACGGCAAGCCGGACAAGCCGATCCGCGTCGCGCCGAAGATCTCCCAGGAGACGCTCGCAGAGATGATCGGGACGACACGCTCACGAGTCAATTTTTTTCTGAATAAGTTCAAAAAACTCGGCTTCATCGAGTACCGACGGTCGGCATCCCCTCAAGGTCAACGGGTCGCTGCTGAGAGTCCTCCTCCACGAGCGAGCCTGAACCACGTTTGGCGGCCGAGCACGGGCCGCGGCTCGGCGACAGGTCTCGACGCGGCGTGGGCCCGCTGCGAGGCCATTGAAGCGGTCCGCATCGCAACGGCGACCCTGTTTCGCGACGATCCGGTCCCGCGTTCATGAGGGTGCGCCACTGATACTGGGGACGAGTTGATGCGGCATCCTGTGTTCACGCGACCCCGCTCGTTGGCGGGTGGCGAGGAACTGCTGAGTATCGAGTTACTCGAGGAGCACGCCAGGCGTCTGGCAGCGCTGCTCTCGGTCGCCCCGCGCCGACGCGGCAGCGGCCGCGCACACCTGCGGCAGGTCACGGATCATATGCGCGCGCTCCGCGACGTTTACACGGAGCTCGCGGAGGACGCGCAACGCGAGGGCGTGTCGCCAGCGGCCGAATGGCTGCTCGACAATTTTCACATCATCTCGGCCACCGCGCGCGACATCCATCACGATCTCCCGCCTTCGTTCTTCAGACGGCTTCCTCGCGTCGCCACCGACGAGTTCGCCGGGCTCCCGCGCATATACGCCCTCGCGTTGGAGCTCATCGGATCCAGCGGGGGCCGGCTCGAAGCCCATCGCCTTCAGCGGTTCATCAGCGCCTTCCAGTCGGTGACGCCGCTCACGATGGGCGAGCTCTGGGCGTGGCCGAGCGCGCTGAAGCTCGCGCTGCTCGACCACCTGCGCATGAGCGCCGACGAGCTCGCCGCCAGCCGGCGGCACCGATTGGCGGCGGATTCTCTGGCGGCGGCGGTTGAAGCTGCGCCGGTCGACGCAACGCCGGTCTCTCTCGACGAGTGGCCGGCGCACGTCCATCACGCGTTTGTCACGCGCCTCCTCCAGCGCTCGCGGGCGCTCGGCGCGATCGCATTGAGGTTGCACCGCCAGCTCGACGAAGCGCTCGCGGCGAGCGGACACACGATCGAGGATGCGATTCGGGCGGAGGGGCAGAGCCAGGCGTCCGAACAAGCGGCCATGGCGAACCTGATCGGCAGCCTCCGCCTGATTTCGACATTCGATTGGAGTGAATTCTTCGAAAGCGTGAGTCTCGTCGAGCAGGTGCTCCAACGCGATCCGGCGGGTGTGTACAGCCGGATGGATTTCCGCAGCCGCGATCGCTATCGCCACGCCATCGAGGAGCTCGCCGTTCCGACCGGAGAAGGTCAGCTGCTTGTCGCGCTCAAGAGTGTCGAACGCGCGCGGCAGACTCACGTGCGGAGCCCCGACGCCCGGGGCTCGCATGTCGGCGATCACCTGATTGGCGCAGGGCGGCGACAGTTCGAGCGAAGCGTGGCCTGGCAGCCCACGCTCAAAGGGCGCGTCCGGCGGCTGTTCTTCGCGCATGCGACGGCGGGCTATCTCGGAGCCATCGCGGCGGGCACCACCCTGCTCGTGCTGCTGGCTGTCGTCTACGCCTCGTGGCACGACTGGCGCGGCGCCGCGCTGTCGTTCGTCGCGCTCCTGACGGTCGTGCCCGCGAGCGAGCTGACCATCCAGGTTCTGCAGCGGATGATCAGCTATCTGATTCCGCCGCGCCGGCTTCCGCGCCTCGAGCTCGAGGCGGTCCCCCCGTCGGCCCGGACGATGGTCGTCGTGCCGACGGTCCTCGAGAGCGTGGAGCGCGTCGAGGACCTGGTCGCACACCTCGAAGTGCAGGCGCTCGGCAACGTCGATCCGCACATTCATTTCGCCCTCCTGAGTGACTTCCCGGACGCGCCGACCGAAACCCTGCCGCACGACGCAGAGATTCTCGAGGCGGCGCGTGTGCGGATCGCCGCGCTCAACACCAAGCACGCGAACGGCAGCGCGGATCGCTTCTTCCTTTTTCACCGTCTGCGCCAGTGGAACGAACGCGAAGGGCTCTGGATGGGATGGGAGCGCAAGCGCGGAAAGATCGAGGAGTTCAATCGCCTGCTGCGCGGCGCCACCGATACGAGCTTCATCCCCGCAGTCGGCGATTTGACGGTGCTTCCGCAGGTCAGGTACTGCATTACGCTCGACAGCGATACACGGCTGCCGCGAGGGGTCGCTCGCGAGCTGATCGGCATCATCACTCATCCGCTCAATCGCGCCACGTTCGATCCGCGTGTCGGCCGAGTGACGGCAGGGTACGGCATCCTGCAGCCGCGCATCAGCGTCACGTTCGCGAGCGCCGCCGGATCCCTCTTTGCACGGCTCTATTCAGGACACACGGGCGTCGATCCGTACACGACGGCCGTATCCGACACCTATCAGGATCTCTTCGGCGAAGGCATCTTCACTGGCAAAGGCCTGTACGACGTCGACGCCTTCACCGCAGCGCTGGACGGTTTGGTGCCGGAGAACGCGCTGCTCTCCCACGATCTGTTCGAGGGGCTTCACGCGCGCGTCGCGCTCGCCTCGGATGTCGAGTTGGTCGACGAGTATCCGTCGAGCGTGCTGTCCCACGCCAGACGACAGCATCGCTGGATCCGGGGAGACTGGCAGATCCTCTCCTGGCTGTTTCCGTTCGTGCCGTCGCGGCACGGTCTCAGGCGGAACACCCTGCCGATCATCGGGCGCTGGAAGATCCTGGACAACCTGCGACGCAGCCTGGTCGCGCCGACGCTGCTGGCGCTGCTCATCGCCGGATGGACGGTGCTGCCCGGGCCGCGATGGTTCTGGACCGTGATGGTCATCGGTGTCGTCGCATCGCAGCTGCTGCCGGTCGTCGCGCGCCTGCTGGTCGGGCCCGAACGAGCGCAGTCGATCGCGGTCTTCCTCGCCAATTTGCGGGGCGATGCTGCCACGGCGCTCGCCCAGATTTTCCTCAGCCTGACGTTCCTCGCCTTCCAGGCGTTCGACAGTACGCACGCGATCGGCGTCACCCTCGCGCGCCTCGTCGTCAGGAAGGGGCGGATGCTCGAATGGGAGACGGCCGCGAGCACGGCCGCCAAGGCGTTGGGACTGCGCGGGCATCGGCTGCGCGGATTTCTCGCCGGGATGGCGGCCAGCCCAATCGTCGCCGTCGCCCTCGCCGTGGCCATCGGCGCCCGTGAGCCGGCGGCGCTTCCCGCTGCGGCGCCGTTTCTCTTCCTTTGGACGATTGCGCCGGTCGTCGCGTACTGGCTCAGTGTGCCGGTGGGCGCACGAGTTCGGCCGCTCAGCGATGGCGACCGAACCGTGCTCCGGCGGACAGCACGGAAGACGTGGCGCTACTTTGAAACGTTCGTCACTGGAGCGGACGCGTGGCTGGCGCCCGACAACTACCAGGAAGATGCCGACGGCCCGAAGCTGGCGCGCCGCACGTCGCCGACCAACATCGGCATGAGCCTCCTGTCAACGCTGGCCGCACACGATCTCGGGTATCTGTCGACGGACGGCCTTCTCGGTCGCCTGAACGCGATGGTGACGACGCTCGAGGGGCTGGAGCGATACCGAGGACACTTCCTGAACTGGTATGACACGGCGACCCTCGCACCGCTTCACCCGCGTTACGTCTCGACCGTCGACAGCGGCAACCTGGCCGGTGCGCTGATCGCGCTCGCCGAGGGGCTGCTCCAGCTCGAAGAGAACCCTCAGACGCGCGCCCAGCGGCTCGCCGGGCTGGCCGACACGGCAGCCCTGCTCGCGGTCGCATCCTCATCAAGCGACTCCCGCTCCGGACCGCGACAGACTGTCACCGAGATCAACCGTCTCGCGCGCGCAATCGTCGCAGCTGCGCGCGTCGGAGTGCCGGGAGGGATGGCGCGGATCGAAGCGCTCCGGGCGCAGCTCGCCGGCACCACCGCCGAGCTCGGTCACGTTGAGCCATTCGACGCTGCGGACGAGCTCGCTTATTGGTGCAGGGCCGTGCTCGACGGGATGACGCAGTTGACGGGGGAGCAGACGGTGTCCGCGGACTCGTTCCGCACGCTTGCCAGACGTGTCAGCGAACTCGCCGACGCGATGCACTTCGATTTCCTGTACGACCGGCGCCGGCGCATCTTCTCGATTGGATACCGGCTCGCCGATGCCGACGGTCCCGGACGCCTCGATGGCGCCTTTTACGACCTGTTGGCGTCGGAGGCGCGGCTGGCGAGTTTCATCGCGATCGCGAAGGGGGACGTCCCGCAGCACCACTGGTTTCACTTGGGACGTCTGGTGACGAACGTCGACGGCCGCGCAGCGCTGATGTCCTGGGGCGGCACGATGTTCGAGTACTTGATGCCGTTGCTCCTGATGCGGACCTTTCCCGGGACGCTCCTCGACCAGAGCTGCCGCGCGAGCGTCCGGCGGCAGATCGAGTACGGCCGTCAGCGCGACGTGCCCTGGGGGATCTCGGAGTCGGCGTACGCGTTCACCGATCGCGCCGGCAACTACCAGTACCGCGCCTTCGGAGTGCCAGGACTTGGACTCAAACGCGGGCTCTCCGCCGAACTCGTCATCGCTCCCTATGCCACGGCGCTCGCGAGTCTGATCACACCCACGCTCGCAGCCGAGAACTTCAAGCGACTCGCGTCTCTCGGTGTCGAGGGGCGGTTCGGGTATTACGAGGCCCTCGACTACAACCCGCGCAACCGCGACATCGACACGGCGCCGCAGACGATCGCACGTCCCGTCGTGGTGCGGGCCTACTTCTCCCACCACCAGGGCATGTCGCTCGTGGCACTCGCCAACGTCATTTGCAGCGATGCATTCGTTTCCCGCTTCCACGCGGATCCCCGCGTTCAGGCGACGGAACTGCTGCTCCAGGAACGCGTGCCGCGCGAGGCGATTCTGTCGGAGCCGCGCCCGGCCGAAAGTACGACGGCGCCGCCGTCGCTTCCCGTGTTCGCCGCGAGACGCTTCCGTTCGCCGCACTCGACAAGCGCGCACACGCACTTTCTCTCGAACGGTCGCTACACCACGGCTGTCACGAGCGCCGGCGGCGGGTTCAGCATGTGGCGCGATGTTGTGGTCACGCGTCGGCGCGACGACCCCACGTCGGACGCGGGCGCTCATTACATCTATCTGCGCGATCCCTGGGCGGATCGTGTCTGGTCCGCCACCTACCAGCCTGGCTGCCAGGAGCCGGATCGGTTCGAGGCGACCTTCGATCTCGACAAGATCAGCTTCCGTCGCCAGGATGCCGAGATCGAGTCTCAGCTCGAGATCACCGTGTCCTCCGAGGATGACGTGGAGGTGCGACGCCTGACGATCGTCAATCACGGGGATCAGACGCGCGAAATCGAGGTGACCAGCTATGCGGAAATCGTGCTGGCTCGTCCCGAGGACGACCTGGCGCACCCGGCATTCGGCAAGCTGTTCATCGAGACGGAATTCGATCCGCAGAGTGCCGGCCTCGTGTTCAGCCGCCGCCCGCGCGCAACGGATGAATCACCGATCGTCGGCTTCCACGTGCTCGGCGTCGATGGGCCGCGCCTGGGCGGTGCGGTCGAGTGGGAGACCGATCGCGCGCGCTTTCTTGGTCGCGGACGCTCGCCCGCGAATCCGATTGCCCTCGATGGCCGCGCGTTGTCGGGAACAACGGGCGCGGTGCTCGACCCAATCGGCGCTCTGCGGGAACGTATTCGGCTCGCTTCCGGCGCACGCGTCCGCGTGACGTTCGGAACAGGTGTCGCACCGGATCGAGCCACTGCATTGGCGCTGGCCCGCAAGTATCGTGACGGCAGCGCCGCCGCGCGCGCCTTTTCGATGGCGTTCACGCACGTGCACATCACGCTGCAGCAGTTGGGCCTCAGTGACGAGCACGCGATGCTCTTCGATCGCCTCGCGTCGCGGGTCTTCGGATCGGACCAATCGCGGATCAGCCCGGCCGATCTCGCCGGCAACACGCTGGGCCAGCAGAACCTGTGGGGCTACGGCGTTTCCGGGGACGCTCCGATGGTCCTCCTTCGTATCGCTGACGTCGCGTCGCTGCCGCTCGCGCGCCACCTGCTCACCGCACAGCAATACTGGCGCGTCAAGGGGCTGCGGGCTGATGTCGTTCTCCTGAACGAGCATCCGGCGGACTATCTCGACGAAATGCAGAATCTGCTGTCCAGCCTGGTGCAGGAGCCGCCCTGGGCGGGCTGGCTCGGAAAGCCGGGTGGCATGTTTCTACTTCGCGCCGATGGGATGCCCGAACCAGACCGTCGTCTGCTCTCCGCAGTGGCCCGAGTCGTCCTGCTCGGCGAACTCGGAGAGCTCGCGGCGCAGCTGGACCGCCCGGCCCCTTGGCTGTACGCCGGCCATGACGTGCCACCGTCAGTGGGCGTCCAGCCGCCTCGGCCCGCACCAACGCCGGTGAGCGTCCCGCCGCTGGTGATGGAGAACGGGCTCGGCGGCTTCACGCGCGACGGCCGCGAGTACGTCGTCGTGCTGGACGGCGAACGCGAAACGCCGCTGCCATGGTCGAATGTCCTGGCGAATCCCACGTTCGGCACCATCGTGAGCAGCTCCGGGTCCGCCTTCACATGGGCCGGAAACAGCCGCGAGAACAGGCTGACGCCGTTCGCGAACGATCCATTGACCGATCCGACGGGGGAGGCGTTTTATCTGCGGGACGACGACTCGGGCGCAGTCTGGGGAGCCACACCGGGACCGCTGCCTCGGCACGCCGATGCTGGCCGGTGGGTGATCCGGCACGCCCCCGGCGTCACTCGCTATCAACATGCCGTGGACGGCCTGCACCAGGAACTCGCGGTGTTCGTGGCACCTGAGGATCCGGTGAAGCTGGCGGTCCTGACGCTGACCAACACCTCGGAGACGAGGCGGCGTCTCAGCGTGTTCGGATACGTCGAGTGGTGCCTGGGGCCGCCGCGTCCTGGTGAGCGGCGCTTCGTGGTCACTGAGATGGACGACGAGGCCGGCGTGATGCTGGCACGCAACGCCTACAACGCGGAATTCGGCAACAGCGTCGCGTTCTGGCGCGCCACGGCCACCCCGCGATCGCACACCGGCGATCGCGCTGAGTTCGTCGGACGCAACCGCACGCTGAGCGCGCCGGCTGCGCTCTTCCGCGAGCGGCTCACCGGCCGCACCGGCGCCGGACTGGACTCGTGCGGGGCGCTGCACGTCGTCCTGACAATCGAGCCCGGCGAATCTCAACGTGTGGTCTTCGCTCTGGGGCAGGGCCGCGACCGCGCCGACGCGAGGCAGCTGGCCGCACGGTACTCCTCGGTGGCACACGCGGACGCGACACTCGCGGCGGTGGAGCGGACGTGGAGCGAGATGCTCGACGCCATCCAGATCAGCACGCCGGACGATTCGTTCGATCTCATCGTCAACCGATGGCTGCTCTATCAGACACTGGGCTGTCGCATATGGGCGCGCAGCGGTCCGTACCAGCCGGGCGGAGCCTTCGGGTTCCGCGATCAACTGCAGGATGTGCTGGCTCTGATGTATGCCCGGCCGGACCTGTGCCGCGCGCACCTTCTTCATGCGGCGTCGCGACAGTTCCTCGAAGGCGACGTGCAGCACTGGTGGCATCCGCCGAGCGGGCGCGGAACCAGAACGCGCTGTTCCGACGATCTGCTCTGGCTGCCTTACGCCATCGCCAGCTACGTGTCGCAGAGCGGAGATGAGTCGGTGCTGGATGAAGTCGTGCCGTTTCTGGAGGCGCCGGCGCTCGACCCCGATCAAATGGAAGCGTACGGGCTGCCACGCGTGTCCTCGGAAACCGCTTCGCTCTTCGAGCACTCGGTGCGCGCCATCGCTCACGCGATGCACTACGGCGCGCACGGCCTCCCGCTCATCGGGTCCGGTGATTGGAACGACGGCATGAATCGGGTTGGACACAACGGCCGCGGCGAAAGCGTGTGGCTCGGGTGGTTCTTGGTGACGGTGATGAACGAGTTCGCCCCGATCTGCGAGCGCCGCGGACGGAGTGATCTGGCTCGAATCTACCGAGACGGCGCTCGATGGCTGACCGGCATGCTGGAACTGGCGTGGGATGGCGACTGGTATCGGCGCGCCTATTTCGACGATGGAACGCCCCTCGGATCCGTGCAGAACGACGAGTGCAAGCTCGATTCACTGACCCAATCATGGGCGGTGCTGTCAGCGACAGCACAGCCGCGCCGGGCCGAGCGCGCGATGGACGCCGTCCGAGCGCATTTGGTGCGCCGCGACGCACAGATCGTGCTGCTGCTTACACCGCCGTTCGATCGCATGGCGCATGATCCTGGGTATATCAAGGGCTATGTGCCTGGCGTTCGCGAGAATGGCGGCCAGTACACGCACGCCGCGCTCTGGACGGTGATCGCGCTGGCTCGTCTCGGCCTCGGCGACGAAGCGATGGAACTGTTCCACATGATCAACCCGATCAACCATATGCGCACGGCGGAAGACGCCGAGCGGTACCGTGCGGAGCCGTATGTCGTGGCCGCCGATGTCTACGCGCACCCGATGCACGTCGGCCGCGGCGGCTGGACATGGTACACGGGATCGGCGGGATGGATGTACCAGGCTGCCATTCAAGCACTCCTCGGCTTGCGGCGGAGCGGCGCGACCATCAGCGTGAGCCCCTGCGTTCCCACGGCGTGGCCGCGCTATTCACTCAGCTGGCGTGTCGGCCGCACGCGGTACTGCTTCACCGTCTCCAACCCGGAGCACCGCTGTTGTGGCATCGCATCGGCAGAGCTCGACGGCGTCCCGATTGACGCCGGTGCGATTCCGCTGGCGGACGATGGCGGCGTGCACCAGGTGATGATCGTGCTCGGCGGGGGCTCCGGACCTGGCGTGCCGTTGGAGGCGACGACTGGGCTGAGCAGCAGCGGGGGCCTGTCGTAAACCGTCGCCGCACGGATGCTGTTCCCGGGCGGATCGGTGGTGGAATGGGTGGAACGGTGACGTCTCTTTCCGCCGCGCAAGCCGAGGACACCTCGGCAAGGCTTCAGCAAGGGGTACGAAGCGGACTGCCTGTGATGATCCCAGGCACTTGGGAGTTGCGGGGCCACCGCCCGATCGTCCCGGCAAGGACCGGCGCGCCGGTGCTGTCATCACACGACGCCGGATCAGGCACTGATCGCGAACAAATCGAACGCGCGCGAGAGGGCGGAGGCGCGCCGAGCCAGCGGAGAACACCGCAGTGGACGATCCTTGCGAAGATGTGGCGCTACATCAGTCATCGCACCGACGCGGCCGTCTGAACGTCGAACCCTTCTTCCAGACGATGAGCAGCATATCGAATACGAGAGTCAATCTTCCACGCCTCCACATCCAATGCTGGATATCGATGGCACGCCGCAGCAACTCGTTCCCGGGCTGCGTCCTAACCACAGTCATCCATGCTCACCCAGCCGAGCCATCACCGTGCGATGAGGTGAGCCAGGGCTCACCTCTCGCGTGTGCGAGCTGAGAACAGTCGCGATCCGAAGCGTCAATGGTCGCGATGTCGCGGCGGATACGTGCCGCTCGTTCCTCGCGTGGCGGGTCGCATCGTGAGACCCTCATCCAGGCGGAATGTCAGCCGCGATCCCGCTGGTACGCGAATCGATCGGCCGCGGTACGACAGACCCAAGCCGGTGGCCGCGCCAGCGGCCGCGCCGATCGCTGCGCCCTTTCCACCTCCCGCGATTGCGCCGATGATCGTCCCGAGCAGCGCACCGCCGCCAGCGTACGCGGCCGTGTCGCCGCGGCTGCGCCCGCGTCCGTCCGTCTCAATCCGTGCCGGAACCGCGTTCACCGCATAGCGCACACCGTGCGCATCAATCGAATCGAGATCGAGCAGAAGATCGCCATCGGGCGCACGTCTGACGACGAGATCGACGCGCGAGCCTCGTGGAATCGCCGGAACGGAGAGCCGTCGGTAGTTGTCCCAGACGTCTTGGTCGACCACGCCAGCAAATCTGCGCTCTGCCCATCGATCGAGGTTGATCGGCTGCGTCGTCCGCACGGTAATGAAAGTCCCCGGATTGATGCGGACCAGCCGATGGTAGTTGCCGTCCCAGTCCCAGTCGTGAGCTCGTTGTGCATTTGCCTGCGCCACTGCGAATCCCGTGAACAGCATCGCGGCGCCAATCACGACGGCTTGTCTGCTGAGATGCTTGACCATGAACCGCCTCCGCTGGATCTTCTGCAACCCTGAGGCCGTTACGCCGGAACGGCAGGGGTGCTACACGCCTCACTTCGGCTTGCGTCAGCGCCGCGTTGCCGCGCGGTCAGGTCCTCGGTCAGCGCTGCGGTCGCGGTCGCCTCACCCCGGTCTTGCCGCAAGCCGATCACGTCGCCCGGCCCTCGCCAACGGTTGCATGGCGGCCTGGCACTTCGTGTAGCGTTGACACATATAATAGTGTTCAGTATACACTAATAGGCAGGTCAAAGCGCCCTGCCCCTTACCGTGCTGTGGCGACGACGAACGAGGGTCCGTGCATGCCGCACGTATACGAATATCCCCGCCCCGCCCTGACCGTGGACTGCGTGGTGTTTGGATTGGACGACGAGGACCTGAAGGTGCTGCTGATCCAGCGGGCGCTGCCGCCGTTCGAGGGCGCGTGGGCGTTGCCGGGCGGCTTCGTCCGCGTGAATGAGACGCTGGAAGACGCGGCGAGACGCGAGCTCGAAGAAGAGACGGGGTTGAGCCAGGTGTTCCTGGAGCAGCTCTACACCTTCGGCGAAGTCGATCGCGATCCACGCGAGCGCGTGGTGTCGGTGGCCTACTACGCCTTGGTGAATTTGGGCGACCATAAGGTTCACGCAGCGACCGACGCGCGTGACGCCGCCTGGTTCGGCGTGCACGACGTGCCGAGCCTTGCGTTCGACCATGCCGACATCCTGCAGATCGCGCTCGAGCGACTGCGCGGCAAGCTGCGGTACCAACCGATTGGGTTCGAACTGTTGCCGAAGAGATTCACGCTTTCCGAGCTTCAGCATCTCTACGAACTGGTCTTCGAACGCGAGCTCGACAAGCGCAACTTCCGCAAGCGCGTGCTCGCGATGGATTTGCTGATCGAAACCGACGAAGTCCAGCAGGACGTCGCGCACCGTGCGGCACGGCTGTACCGGTTCGACGAGCGGAAGTACCGGCGGCTCGCGAAGGCGGGCTTCAACTTCGAATTGTAGGAGTGCAGCACGACATGAAAGCTGTAGTCCACGATGCATATGGTGAGCCCGATCAGGTGCTCGAGGTTCGCGACGTCGCGATGCCCGCCGTCGCCGCCGACGACGTGCTCGTCGGTGTGCGCGCCGGGTCAGTGCATCCGGACGTCTGACACGTCGTGACCGGGATTCCTTACATTCTTCGCCTCATGGGCAACGGCGTGCGCCGGCCAAAGGTCCGGATCCCGGGAACGGATCTGGCTGGCGTGGTCGAGTCCGTCGGGCGGGATGTCACGCGATTCAAGCCGGGCGACGCCGTCTTCGGCGAGTCCACCAGGTTCGGCTGGAAGAACGGCGGTGCGTTCGCCGAGTACGCATCGGTGCCCCAGGAGCTCCTGGCGCTGAAGCCCGCCAGCGTCACGTTCGAACAGGCGGCCGCCGTGCCGACGTCCGGCTACATCGCGCTCACCAACGTGCGCGGAGCGGGCGCGCTCGCGGGCCGGAACGTGTTAATCAATGGCGCCGGCGGATGCGTGGGCACGCTGGCCACTCAGATCGCCAGGGCCGATGGCGCGCGCGTGACGGCGGTGGATTGCGCCGAAAAGCTGCCGATGATGCGCTCGCTCGGCGCGGACCGGGTCGTCGACTACGAGAAGGATGACGTTCTTCGGACCGGCGAACGGTACGACCTCATTCTGGACGTGGCGTCGACGTGGTGGTTCGACGTCTGCGCACATGCCCTCACGCCGACCGGCACGTACCTGCCCATCGGCCACGCGCATTTCGGCAGAGCGACCGGCCGCATGGGCGGTCGCATCGTCGGCAGCCTGCCCGTGTTCGTCGGCCTGCTGCTGCGTGGGCTGGCGAATCGCGAAAAGCGCAGGAACTTCAAGATGCTGAGTAAGCCCGAGGCCATGGCCACCTTCTCGGCATTGCTCGAATCAGGCCAGCTCACGCCGATCGTCGCCCGGACGCTTCCGCTCAGCGAGGTTCGCGCCGCGATGAAGTGCATTGAAGACAGACGTATTACGTTCGTGTTCTCGTGAGACGCTCTTTCGACGGAGTCAAGCCGCAGTCGACACCAGCATCGCGATGTGCGCCCACGACACGTCCGCCGGCCAGAAGCACGAGCGGGCCATGTTTCCTATCGTCTCAACCGGATCGTCGGGCCGAACGGGCCACAGCCGGGTTGGTAGTCGGTGCAGAAGGGCGGGAGCGTATCGAGGTCGAGGGCGTCCCCGAGATAGACGTAGCGAATGACCTGTCGATCGTAGTCAAGGGCTTCGTCGCCCGACCGGATCACGTCGCGGCCGATTCGCACGGTCTGGTCGAACCGGAAGTAGTTCATGACCGTGCTGACCGGACCCTTCGCGAAATTGTGCCTGAGTCCCAGGGTGTGACCGACCTCGTGCGCGACGACATAGCGCAGGTGGTCGTTGCGATCCGCCGGACTGCCCTCGTCCACGGTGGTGGACGGAATGAATATCTGGGCGTGCAGTATTTCGCCCGTCAGCGGATCCCCCTGGATGTGCGACGTCGAGGCGAAAGCTCCGTTGGTCTCCCACTGAATGACGTTGTATCGGGGATTCGGCGCGGTGACCCCTTCGGGCGCGTCGGTCACCCCCAGCAGCGGGAGCCCGAACGCTTTGTTCCAGTAGAGCACGCCGTCCCGCACGGCCTCTCGATACCGCGCGGGGATCCCGGACGACAACGCGAAGACGATCGGCTTCCCGGTGTCGAACTTCATGGCGTAGAGAACCGTTCCACCCGATCCCCGCTCCGGATAGGTCTCGTAAAAGCCAAAACGGTCCAGGTTCTTGACCTCAAACGGCTTGAAATGCGGATTCGGGCGGTAGGGACTCAGGTAGTAGTACACGAGCACCGGCTCATGGTCTTCAGTCAGCGCCTGCTGTTTGAGGACGAGCATGGACCCGTTGCGGGAAACCGACAGCATCGTTCGGTGAAGGAGTGGGAAGAACGAATAGTCCTGCCTGTCGACTCGACCGTAGTAGTCTTCGCCCGTACGGTCCTCTTCCTTGAAGATCTTGTCGAAGCCCGCGTTGAAGTCCACTAGGAGAGCGCGTTCGGTCTCTCCTCCAATCGGGATCGTGGCCAGCACGTGCGGTGAAGGGCTCGAGTCGCGCGCCTCTTCGACCATGCGCAGCGACTCTCCGTCACGCTCGAATTCGACGATCCGGCTCCTTGTGTTCACGAAATCCTGCTGGCCGGCTTCGTGCGCATAGCTGACCTGCAGCAGCAGCCTCTGGTTCAGATTCTTCTTGCTGAAGGCGACCGGCACCTCAGCCGACGCGTAAAGCGGGAGGCACAACAGAACGACCGAGACGCAGATTCCGTTGAAGGTCATCTTCACCTGCTCGCCGCACCGCGCCCCTCGATCCGGTCTCGTGGATCTGGCAGCGCACTGACCGCTCAACGCTGAAGGCCCCATGCAGGCGCAGGGGTCTCACTCTTACAGTATCACGAGATTCCGCCCCCGACTTGGTCGACGGCCTGCAACTGTTGCTCGTGGTCAGCGCGCTCGTGGAGTGGCGGCTCTTGGCGAGAATCTCATTCTGCTCGTCAACCTGGCGTGGTCGGCGTGGCTCTACGTTCCCGCCCCTCTTCGGGGGCCGTTGATGCCCCCAGGCCTTAGGAAGCTCTCACCTCGACAGCGCGGTCCCAGGGCCGCGCAACGCGCGTAATGGCCCGCGATTCCGTCGCGAGCAGTCGATCGCGTAAGCTGATGACGCGGATGGCGGACGCATTCGGGAAGCAGCACAACCTCGTCTCGGCCGCCGAGGTTAGCGCCTTCATCAAAGAACACCGCTCGCTGAGGAGGACATCGTTGTGGCCATGGATTTGGGACTGACCGGTCGGTGCGCCGCGATCACCGGCGGAAGCAAAGGGATTGGCAGGGCGATCGCCAGAGCCCTCGCGGCGCAAGGCGTGAACCTCGTCGTGATGGCGCGGGGCAAGGAGTTGCTCGAGAAGACTGCCGATGAGATCCGGCAGGCGTGCGGCGTGGAGGTGCTCGCGGTGCCGGCCGACGTCACACAGGCCGAGTCGGTCCGCGACGCCGCGACGGCGGCGAAGCGCCAGTTCGACGCGATCCACATCGTGGTCAACAACGCCGGTGGACCGATTCGCAGGATGGATCGCCAGATCACCTGGCCGGACGCGGACTGGACCGACGACATCAACCTCAAGGCGATCGGGATGCTGCGCGTCGTCCAGGCGTTTCTTCCGCAGATGCCGCACGACGGCAGCGGCCGCATCATCAACATCAGCGGCGTCGCCGCGCACATCGTGTGGGCGCCGGCGCTCACGCACGGCTTCAACAACGCCGCCATGAACCAGGCGACGAGCTACCTCGCGCAGGACCTGGCCGGCGACCAGATCACCGTCAACGCGATCGTCCCAGGCATGGTGGGTACCGAAGCACGAGAAGTCTGGGCGGAGAACATGGCCCGACAGCAGAACACGACGAAGGCCGACTTCCTCGCCGGGTTCTGCAAGCGGATGGGCATCCTGACCGGCCGCTGGGTCACCATGGAGGAGGTCAGCGACGCGGTGCTCTTTCTCGCGTCGGATCGCGCGCGCAACATCACCGGCTCCAAGCTCGTGATCGACGGCGGGATGAGCGTGAATCCGCGTCCTGCGTGATCGGCGCTCGAGCCCCGATGTCCGGGCACGCCGGAATGATCCCCGGCACACGAGAGGCGGTCCTCACGTTGCGCTGGTTCTCGCGGCCGACGAAGAACTTTAGCGATGGCAGCCTCGCCGGCTTGTTGCAGCTGGGGATCGCCTGGGTCTGTGTCGTGCTGACGCTGTCCTCACGTCGCTGTCCGGCCAAGGAGGCGCCGTACGCCGTCAGTACCGGAACGACCGCGGCCGTCGATCCGGTGCAGCAGATCGCTTTCAGCCTCTACAACGATCAGCTCTTCAGACTGGTGATCGATAACAAGGCGGCATTCGTCCCGTGAGGCGCCGCGGTGACGCATCCCTCGATGGGTACCCAGGTCTACGACACGGCGCGTCCAGCCCATAGAACGCTGAACGGGATCGCGACGAAGGTAAAGATCGAAAAGCGGAAGAAACCGAGGAAGCCTATCAGGTTCGCCGGGTGGTGCAGCCAGGCCGCCAGCGCGCCCTGTAAGCCCGGAATGCACTGTCCGACGTCCGAGAGAACGAACAACGCCAGGATCGTCCGGCGTTGGCCGGGACGCAGGCGGACGAGGACCCACGCCACCGACGCGATCAGCCCGCACCAGGCGACTTCGCCGGTCAGCCCTGTCGCGAGGCCGTAGACCGCGTGTCTGACGGTATTCCACTCCGTTTCGATCAACCAGTCCATCAGTCGGGGATACCAGGCGCTCTCGACGAGAGTGACCCAGCGGGAAATGAACGAGAGATACAGATGGGGCAGAATCGCGTCGAGTGCGACGACACCGATTGCCACCCATTTGTGGGTCCAGAGCATGGCGGCAAGGTTTCCGCCGATGGCGCCGATCGACTGACGCCAATACCAGGCGGAGGAACGACCGGCGTGATGTTGCTCGATCAGATCGCCGATGAGCGACTCACGTTTTCCACCTGGGGCAAAGCGGTTCAACAACCATGTCGCCAGCGCGGGCGGTCTGGAGGTGTTCACGCCAGGCCTCCTTCCAGCTTCGGCACGCCCTGCCACAGGTTGATCAACGTCCGGCGTGCGCGGCGCACCTCCCGAAGCCCGCTGGCCGTGATGCGAAAGTACGTCTTGGCGCGGCCTCCGCGCGCCGAGGTCGGCTCGCCCAGCCTGGAGGTCACCAGGCCCTTGCGTTCCAGACGCTCCAGCGTGATGTACACGCTGCCGATGGCGACATCACGCCCGCTGCTCTCCTCGATGGCTTCGGAGATCGGCACGCCGTAGGCTTCGTCTTCGAGCCGGATCAGCGCCAGCAGCACCAGCAGTTCGAATCCGCCGAGAAACTCTCTCGCCATTTACTAAACAATACTGACTAAATTGAGGTGTGTAAAGGCCTCGGAGACGCCGGCTCGAACCGGTGGGTGAAAGGGGAAGGCGCCAGGCTCCGTGCGCGTCCGATCGCGTGTCAGCCGAACGGGCGGGGTGTCGCCCTCCTCCGATGGACATCGCCGCCATCGGCGGGGGCCGACCCACGCGCGGCTGCAGGTCAGCTGGCGTCCATCGGCGGGCCGGGAGCGCCGGCGAAGGCCGCGCGCACGACGCGATGGCGCCACGCGAACATGCGCGCGAGCAGACGTCGGAGGAAGGGGTCTGCCAGCCGCTGTGCCAGCCGGCCGCCGCGGATCGCGGTACTCGACGCGATCTTCGTAGAGCGTCTGCCCGGTTCCGATCGCCACGAACTGGTGCGTGTGACGCCAGGTCTTGAACGGCCCGCGAACCTGCTCGTCGCAGAATCGCTCCCCGCGAAGGTACCCATGGTGGCGGGCCTCCCAGCGCGCGCGCCAGGGGCCGACACCGATCGAGAACGTGACGAGACCGCCATCCCGCAAGCCTCCCGTCCGACGCTCGATGCGGACGAATCGGCGCCACGGCATCAGGTCCAGCAGCGCCTCGGGGCGTTCGTGCCATTCGAATACGGCGGCGGCGCGACCCGCCACGAGCGATCGGCAGGTGAAGACACGCGCGTCCCTGCACACGACCTGGCCGTCGGCTGGACGACTGCTGGGCATGGTCGCTCACCGCTATCGTGTACGACCCCGACTCGGTTCCGGGCGTGTCATGAGCGTCTTGGTCGCGGTCACGATGGCTCCGGCTCCACCGACGGCGCCAATTCGCCGAGCAGCGTGGGAATGTACTCCGACACCGTCGGATGGATGTGCATCGCGCGCCGGAGCGTCGCATAGCGCGCCCTGGCGTACATCGCATCGAGCACGCAGTGGATGACCTCGTCGCCGCCGGTTCCGAGCACGGCGGCGCCGAGAATCTCCTGTGAATTGGCGTCGACGACGATCTTCATCAGGCCGCCGGTCTCGCCCTTCTCGATCGCGCGGCCGACGCGGCTCATCGGCCGCTTGCCGACCAGAACGGCGTGGCCGAGCCGCCTGGCGTCCGCCTCGCCCAGCCCCGCGCGTCCGAGCGGCGGGTCGATGTACAGCGCGTACGCCGGAATGCGGTCCGAGACACGACGGGACCCGCCGTCGAGCAGATTGGCGGCGGCAATCTCGAAATCGTTGTACGCCGTGTGGGTGAACGCGCCCTTGCCGTTGCAGTCGCCCAACGCCCAGATCCCGGCGACGTTCGTGCGCAGCTGATCGTCGACCAGGATGTAGCCGCGGTCGTCTCGCACGACGCCGGCGGCGTCGAGGCCGAGATCGTCGGTGTTCGGTCGGCGGCCGACCGCCAGCAGGAGATGCGAGCCGGCGACAGTCGGGCTGCCGTCCGCGCAATCGACCTGCGCCGTCACGCCGCCGTCGTCGTGGCCCAGGCTGATGCAACAGGCGTTGAGGCGGACGGCGATCCCCTCGCGCGTGAGGATATCGTGGATGGCGGCCGAGACGTCCTCGTCTTCACGCTGAACGAGGCGTGGGCCCATTTCGATGATGGTCACCTCGGAGCCGAAGCGCCGGAACATCTGGCCGAACTCGAGGCCGACGTAGCTGCCGCCGACGATCACCAGGTGCGCCGGCGCCATGTCCAGACGCATCATCGAGCTGTTCGTCAGGTGGGGCACGCGATCGAGCCCGGGCAGCGGCGGCACCGATGCACGTCCGCCGACGTTGACGAAGATGCGTTCGGCGCGCAGCACGGCATCGTCGACCGTCACCTCGTGCGCCGATCGAAAGCGTGCGTGTCCCTGGTACACGACGCAGTGCGCCAACCCCCGCAACATCGTTTCGACTCCGATGCGGGACCGCTCGGATATCGCATCCTTCCTCGCTTTGACCGCCTTCATATCGACGGTGATGTCGCCGACGATATCGACTCCGTAGTCTCCGGCGCGGTTCGCGACGCGAGCGGCGTAGGCGCTGGCGACCATCGCTTTGGTCGGAATGCACCCGGTGTTCACGCAGGTGCCGCCAAACAGATGCCGCTCGATGATGGCGACCGACATCCCGGCTTCCGCCAGACGCTTCGCCAAAGGCGGACCTGCCTGGCCGGTGCCGATGATGATCGCGTCGTAGTCGGTAGCGGTGTTCACGACCCGATCCTCGCCGATCGCGCCCTCTGGAGGAAATCGAAACCGGCCGTCGCCCGACCAGACGCGTCGCCGCCCGGCCCGTTCAGGTCGGCTGCCGATCGACGAGCGCCCCGAGAATTCTCACCAACGTCCGGCGATCCTCGGGCGTGAGATGAAGCACCTTCACGCGCCGATCCCTTCTCGCCGGAGAGGGCACCGGACTTGCGATGATGGAAGCCTACGTGCTTGCCGGAGAGCTTCACCGTGCCAGTGGCGATTTCGCGCGAGCCTTCGCAGCGTACGACGCGCGGCTGGACTCGTTCGTCGCCGCCAAACAGAAGGCCGCCGTGCGATTGCGTGGCTTCTTCGCGCCGGAGACCGCGCTCGCCCTCGGCTTGCGTAACGTCGCCGTTCACGCCCTCTCCGTCCCGTTCCTCGCGAAGCGGTTGCTGGCGAGCTCGCTGCACGACGATCTCGAGCTGCCGGAGTACCGGGCGGCGTGAAACGACTGTCGAGCGAAGGTGGAGAGATCCGGGTGGTGGCACTGCGCCGCCACGTCAACACGGCGACCTGCCACGCCGCTCGACGTCACCGCCGCCGAGTGCGAGCCTTGTCCAGCCGGTCAATCCGAGAAGGGCTTTTCCGCGACCGGATCCTTCGCGAGCTTCCGCTGAAGGGAGCGGCGGTGAATGCCGAGCACCCGGGCTGCCTGCGACAGGTTGCCGTCGCAGTCGGCCAGCACCCGTTGGATGTGCTCCCATTCGACGCGCGCCAGCGGCTGGGCGCTTGGAACACCAGGCGTGGCCGTCGCTTGAGCGTCGAACGCCGCCAGAATCTGATCCGCGTCAACCGGCTTCGTCAGATAGCTCGTGGCGCCCAGTCTCACGCTGTCGACCGCCGTTGCGATGCTGCCATACCCGGTCAGGACGACGACTCTGGTGGTGGCATCCATCGCCTTGAGCGCTTTCACCAGCTCCATGCCGGATCTGCCCGGAAGCCTGAGGTCGACGAGCGCGAGCTCCGGCGTCTCGAGTGTGGCGGCCGCAATCGCCTCGTCGAAGCTCCCGGCGCCACCGGCATCGAAGCCGCGGTCGCGGAACGCGCGGATCAGTCTCGACCGAAACCGCTGATCGTCGTCGACGATCAACAGCGTGCGGGTCTCACGGTCCGCGTGCTCGCTCATATTACCTGCACCGGCATGGTCCTCGTCGGCAGCTCGAGAACCGCGGTCGTCCCGGCGGTTGATTCCAGCTTCAGCGACCCGCCCAGCCGCTCGGCAAAGATCCGGGCGAGGAACAGGCCAAGCCCGCGGCCGCGTCCCGGCTCCTTCGTCGTGTAGAACGGCTCGCCGGCCCGGCGGAGCGCGTCCGGTGTGAGACCGGCGCCTTGGTCGGCGATCGAGACGCGAAAGATCTCCGACGTGGCGGTCACGTCGACGACCACTGCGGCAGAAGGTCTGGTGTCGGCGTCGAAGGCGTTCGCGATGAGCGACAGGAGCGTCTGTGATAGCCCGGCGCGCGGGACCACGACCGGGGCCAGATGGGGCGGCGTGCGGATCACGAGCCGCCGTGCGCGCTCGGCTGCCAGCCGCGCCCGCAGATCGTCCAGCAATTCAGGGATGGCCACAAGCTCCGGTTCGTCCGCAGTCGTCCCGCCGGCCCGGCCGCTCATCTGATCGAGGATCGCGTGGCAGCGATCGACCTCGCTCCGGATGAGATGCGCATCCTCGGTCAGCTCCGGATCCCCGCCGCGCGCCTCGAGCGCGCGCTGGAGCTCGCGCGCGATCAGCGCGATGGTGGCCAGCGGCGTCGACAGCTCGTGGGCGGCCCCTGCCGCCAGCGTCGTCAGCGAGACGAGGCGCTCACTGCGGGCGGCCCGCACGCGCATCGCCTCCAGCGCCGTCTCCCGGCGCCGCAGGGCGTCCGAAGCGCGGCCGACGAAGAAGGCCACCAGCTCCGCCGCCACCGTGCCGGCAATCCAGATGGTGAAGAGATGCGTTGGAAAGTCGTTGAGCCGATGGTGCGTCGGCACGAGCTCGTGGACGTGCCAGTTGATCAGGACGCCGTAGCTCGCCGCGGCAACCAGCCCGATCAGGAGGGCCTGCGAGGTGCCGAGTGTGAGTGCCGCGAGCGCGATCTGCAACGCGTACACGACGACGAACGGATTCGAAGGACCGCCGGTGAGCTCCAGCAGCGCGGTGATCAGGAGAACCTGAACTGCGAGGACCACGGTCGCCGCCGGGCGCGGTACCGCCGGTCTTCGCGACAGCCATCGCGCGCTCACCGCGCCGGCAACCGCATCGGCAGCGACCAGCCAGACGATGTGATCGAGCGGGAGATCGAGGCGCGGCAACGCCCACATGAGCGCGAGCAGCAGCAGCTCCACGCCGACGGTCGCCGCGCGCATCCGGACCAGCCAGGGCCGCGTGGCTAGCGGCGTCGTCGCCAGATACCACGGATCACGCACCGAATCGCCGGCGGGAGTTCCGGTCGGGAGCGGCATCGGGCCCGTAGTGTACCGCCTCGTGCCCGGGCGTGAATCGGGTGCGACAATTTGCCGCACAACGGAGCCGGTTGCAACTTCGTAGACTGCGCAGATGGGCCGCCGATCCGCGTCCGTGCTGCTCCTGCTGTGCCTCGTGGCCGCGACCGCGCGCGCGCAGTCTGCGGAGCTCTCGGGCTCGGTGCAGGACGACAGCGGCACGCCTCTGCCCGGCGTGTCCGTCCTCCTGCGGCAGTCGTCCGGGGCGGCACGGCTGGCCGCCACCGACGCGACCGGCGCGTTTCAGTTCGTGGGACTGGGCCCCGGCATCTATCAGATGACGTGCACGCTGATCAACTTTGCCACCGCCCGGCGGGAGATCGAGGTGCTGGCCCAGGGCAGCGTCCGCGTCCAGGTCGTCCTGCACTTTGCCGTGAACGCCGACGTGACGGTCACCGCCAGGACGGCGTTCACGAACCTCGCGGACGTCGAGCACCCTGAAGAGAACCTCGTCGGAATCGCGCAGGCTGCGAGCCAGGGGGCGATCGTGGCAAGACAGCTCGACCAGCGCCCCTTGATGCGCGACGCCGAGGTGCTGGAAGCGGTGCCGGGCGTCATCGTCACGCAGCACAGCGGGGAGGGCAAGGCCAACCAGTATTTTCTGCGTGGGTTCAACCTGGATCACGGAACCGACCTCGCCACGACGGTGGTCGGTCTGCCGGTGAACATGCCGACGCACGCGCACGGGCAGGGGTATTCGGACCTCAATTTCCTCATCCCGGAACTGGTGACCGGCGTCCAGTTCTCCAAGGGTCCGTACTACGCCGATCAGGGCGACTTCGCGACGGCCGGCTCCTCGAACATCAACTACGCCACCGTGCTCGACCGGCCGATCGTGCGCGGCGAGGCCGGCGGGGAAGGCTACGGCCGGGTGCTCGCCGCCGCGTCTCCGCGGCTGGGCGCCGGCCATCTGCTGGCCGCGGTGGAGGCAGGCCACAACGACGGACCCTGGGATCATCCGGACAATTACCAGAAGCTGAACGGCGTGCTGCGGTACAGCCGGGGCGACGTCATCAACGGGTGGGCACTGACGGCCATGGGATATCACGGCCGCTGGAACTCGAGCGACCAGCTGCCGCAGCGCGCGATCGTGTCGGGCGCATTCGGTCGGTTTGGCGCGTTCGACCCAACCGACGGCGGCCATACGTACCGCTACAGCGCATCTGCGGACTGGCAGCAGGGCACCAGCCGCACGCTGACCAAGATCACTGCCTACGGCCTGGGATACGACCTCGATCTCTTCTCGAACTTCACCTACGCGCTCGACGACCCGGTGCACGGGGATCAGATCGAGCAGGCCGACCATCGGTTCGTGACCGGCGCAAGAATCACCCATCGGCGGCTTGGGCGCTGGGTGGGCCGCGGCATCCAGAACAGCGTAGGCCTGCAGATTCGGAACGACGACATCACCAGCGTCGCGCTCTACCACACGCAGGCCCGCGTACGCCTGGAGGCTCGCAGCCAGGATGCCGTCCTCGAAACGACGGCCGGCCTCTTTGCGCAGAACGAGATCGAGTGGACGCCCTGGCTGCGCACGCTGGCCGGCATTCGCGGGGACGTTTCGCGGTTTCGGGTCGAGGCCATGGACCATGCCAACAGCGGCATCGCGACTGCGGGTCTGGTGAGCCCGAAGGGGAGCATCACGCTGGGGCCCTGGAGGGCGACCGAGCTCTACGTGAACGCCGGCACCGGCTTCCACAGCAATGACGCCCGGGGAACGACGATCACGCGCGACGCCGCCGGCGAATCGGTGGATCGGGTGACGCCGCTGGTGCGCGCGGCAGGGGCCGAGATCGGCGTGCGTACCGTGGCCGTGCCGCACCTGCAGAGCACGCTGACGCTGTGGACGCTGGGCCTGGATTCCGAGCTGGTGTTCTCGGGGGACGAGGGCACGACCGAACCGAGCCGGCCGAGCACGCGGCGGGGCGTGGAGTGGGCGAACTACTACAGCCCCGTCAGATGGCTCGTCTTCGACGGCGACGTCTCGTGGTCCCGGGCGCGCTTCACGGCGTTCGATCCAGTCGGCCAGTACGTCCCCGAGGCCGTGGGCACCGTCGTGTCTGCGGGCGCCGCCATCGACACGTACCACAACATCTTCACCAGCTTCCGGTGGCGCTATTTCGGACCGCGCGCGCTCATCGAGGACGACTCCGTGCGATCCAACGCCACGAGCCTCGTCAACGTGCAGGCGGGCTATCGCGTGGCGAAGAACATCAAGGTTGCCGTGGACGTGTTCAATCTGCTGAACGCACGGGACAGCGACATCGACTACTTCTACGCGTCACGACTGCCCGGGGAGCCGGCTGCCGGCATCGAGGACGTCCATACCCATCCCACCCTGCCCCGGACTGCGCGGGTCAATCTGGTGGTGGGCTTCTGACACGTCGATTCCCGACCGGCTCCGAACGCGGTCGCAGGTGTGCAGCCTCCGTCGGCCAATCGTCAGAAACAGGCCGCCCTCCCTTCCGAGCGTCCACATCCAGCCGAGCTGCGCCAGCCATCCCTCGACGCGCCAATCGTCGGCCGCACGCTCGAAGAGATTCCCTGACTCGCCGCCGAACACCGCGCTTGGGAACGCACGCAGATAGTCCACGCCGTTTTCAGCAAACCAGCCCTGGACCTCGGCGAGCGTATGGCGGTGCTCTTCGGGATGGCGGTACTGATCGCGCAGCCACGCCTCGCGGCGCGCCGCGTCGTGCCGCCGCTCGCGAAGCACCGGGTCGAACGGCACCACTCGACATCCCGAGACTCGGGCCGCCAGACGCCGCAGTCGCGACGGCAGGCGGGCGAACGCGTTGTAGAGCCCGACGACGATGATGCCGCCCGGGCGGGCGAGCGAGGCCAGCCGGGCGAACGCGGCGCGCGGATTCGGCGTGTGGTGCAGCACGCCGGAGGAGTAGACCACGTCGAACGAGCCGGTTTTCAGCGCGGGCCGATGGAGATCGGTTTCGATGAACTGCACACGGTCCAGGCCATAGCGTCGGGCCGCCGCCGCGCCGAGCCTGAGCGAGGCACGCGTCAGATCGGCACCGATGATCACGCGATCGCTGCGCGCCAGATAGAGGCACATCTGGCCGGTCCCGCAGCCCATCTCGACGACCCGCGCGTCGCCGGCGACGGCCCGATCGAGCAGCGCTGCGAGCACGCTCTGTTCAGCGCGCGACCGCAGCGCGTGCAGGCTGTCGCGTGTCGGATACCCGGGAAACGGCGCGCGCTCGTAGAAGCGGCGGACGACTTCGGTGCGCGCGTCGCCGGGCAGTCTGAGGTTGGGAATCCCGTCCGGCGCGTCGAACCGGGCGCCGCACGCACGACACGACCACTCCGCCGAGAAGGGACCGGCGCACGCCGGGCAGGCGAGCAACTCCCGGAACTCGCGCACGTGTCAAAAGATGGCGTAGATGAACGGCGCCAGCGCTTCGACGGTCGTGGCCAGGATCAACACCAGCCCGAACACGCAGAGAAACACCGCCAGAGGGACGAGCCAGCGGCCGCCGGCATCGCTGCGCCACAGCCCGCGCGCGAGGTCCGCGATCGATCCGGCGGCGCTCGCGAGCACGATCAGACGGCGCCGGATCCCGCTACGCTTTCTGACGACCATTCGACGTCCTCCTTGAGCGATGTGATCGGCGCCGGGGGGCGCTTCATCACCAACGTCGGTCCCGCGACCAGCAGGTCGATCCCGCAGCGCCGGAACGTCGAATAGCCTTCGAGCGCACGCGTGACGATCGGCTCGCCGGCCACGTTGAACGACGTGTTGAGCAGCATCGGGACGCCGGTGCGCCGCCCGTAGGCTTCGACCAGCGCGTACAGCCGGGGAGCCATGTCGCGGTCGAGCGCCTGCACGCGCGCCGACCCGTCGACATGCGTGACCGCCGCGAGCCGCGACCGCCACTCGGCGCGCACCGGAAAGACGCCGGACATGTAGCGGGCGAGCCGAGCGCCGCCCGGCGGCAGGTCGAAGAACCGATCCGCCGCCTCGAGCGTCACGACCGGCGCGAACGGCCGGAACTCCTCGCGGCGTTTGATGTCGCGATTCAGCCGGTCGCGGATCTCGCGGGCGTGCGGCGCGGCGAGGATGCTCCGATGGCCGAGCGCGCGCGGCCCGAACTCGCAGGCGCCGTCCATCCACCCGACGATGCGGCCGGCCGCGAGATCGCCGGCGACGCGCTCGACGAGCGCCGCATCATCGAGCTCCTCGACGGCCTGGCTGTCCTCGCGCGCCGCCCGCGCCAGTTCGCTCGCGTCGACCGACGGACCCCAAAACGGATGATCCGGGACTTCGCGACCGGGATTGCGGAAATAGATCCGATCCGCGTACAGGGCGGCGCCGAGCGCGCAGCCGGCGTCGCCGGGCGCCGGCGGAACGAACAGGCGCTCGAAGCCGGACTCGGCGAGCACCCGCGCGTTGGCGACGCCGTTGAGCGCGACGCCGCCGCCAAAGCACAGATCCGGCAGACCGGTCTCGCGCCGCAGGCGGTGCGCGATGTCGACCAGCACGTCCTCGACGACGCGCTGCACGCTGGCGGCGCAGTCGGCGTAGCGTCGGCCTTCGGCCGTCTCCAGATCGATCGGATCGCAGGGATGTCGGGCCGGCCCGAACAGATCGACGAATTTCGACGAGTACCGACCGTCTGGCCGTCGTCTGAAACTGGAAGTACTCCGGTGCGAGCCTGAACGCGCCGTCCGACGTGCGATGGACGAGCTGCCGCATCTGTCCGGTCATCGTCGGGCGGCCGTACGCGGCGAGTCCCATCACCTTGTACTCGTCCTCGTTGACGGCAAATCCGAGATACGCCGTGAACGTCGAGTACAAGAGACCCAGCGAATGCGGGAACCTGATCTCGCGCTGCAGCGCGATGTCGGTGACGCCGTCAGGACGCTGCTGGCCGTGACCGGCCGTGAGCGTCGCCCATTCGCCCACGCCATCCGCGGTGAGGATGGCCGCGCGCCGGGTCGGCGCGGTCAGAAACGCGGCTGCGGCATGCGAGGAGTGGTGATCGGTGAAGAAGATCTTCTGCCGCCCCACGCCGAGCTGCGACGAGATGATGCCGCGCACCCACACTTTCTCGCCGAGGGTGTTCTTGATCGCGTGTGGAAACGACCGCCACGATCGCGGGAAGGCGCGCAGCGCGCAGGTGAGAATCCGCTCGAACTTGAGCATGCTGCGCTCGTAGAAGACCACCGCATCGAGATCCGCCGGGTCGAGGCCGGCGTGGTCGAGGCACCACTCGATCGCGCGCGCCGGAAAGGCGGCGTCGTTCTTCCGGCGCGAGAGCCGCTCCTCCTGTACGGCGCAGACGGGCGCGCCGTCCACCACCAGCGCGGCGGCCGAATCGTGGTAGTGCGCCGAGATCCCGAGGATCTTCATGTCAGGTACAGGCTCCGGGGCGCCTCGTCGCGCGCGCGCGAAACGGGCGTCCATCCGACCGGCGCCCGGCGCTCGGCCCGTTTCGCGAGCCAGGCAAACGGCGGAAGCAGGACGAAATACATGATCGTCAGCACGACGCCGCCGAGCAGTCCGGCCGGGCCGGCCGCCAGGCGGAGATAGCGGCTCCACAGCCGTTTCGCGCGCGCGTGCCACACGTGCCGCCGGTACGCGCGTGGAGACACCCGGGTCAGCTGCGTGTAGGTGTAGTTCATGTGGAACACTTCGTCGCGCAGGATCTGCTCGAAGATGGCGCGCGTCTCCGGATCGTCGTCGACCAGCTCGCGATAGATCGTAAACCGCCCGGCGGCCGCTTTTTCCGCCACGTGAAGGAACGCGAGCAGCCGCTCGTCGGGCTCGCCGTCGATACGCAGATCGTCGAGGCCGTGGCCGCCGGGCAGCGGGTTGCCGTTCAGGCGCACGTGAGGTCGAGCACGCCCGCGCAGCAGAGCGGCACCACGCTGCCGGAAGAGATCGCCGTGCCGCAGCTCGTCGATGGCGTGCTCCAGATAGAGCCGGCGCAGCAGCGGATCGGCGGTCACTTCGGCGGCGCGCAGAATGTCACGGCCACCATCGGTCTCGACGTCCGCGAAGACGAGCAGCTTGCGCGAGCGGCGGTCGCGGTCGCTCCACACCCATCGATGGATGGGCCGCATCATCCGATCGAGCCTCGCGCCGCGCGTCACGGCAGCCATGACGACCCCCGGCAGACTGGTGTAGGGTGAATTGGATGGGGACGTCCGTCATTCGCGCGCCCGAAGCACCTGGCGACGAACGTTCGACGACGCGTGAGGCGGTTGTCGAGGCCGTGGTCGCGGCGCTCGGTGTGGCGCTCGCCGGCGCCGCCCTCGCGGCGAACCAGCGCTGGCTCGACAGACATTTCCTGCCGTCGTTCTTCGTGCCGCGTCACTGGTACGTGCTGATCGAGACCACCGTGCGGGCGGTCTTCGTGTCGCTGGGGCTCGCCCTCGCCGTCCTGCGGGCGCGTGTCGCACGCGCGGTCGCGCGGCGGACCGGAACCCCGCTGCTCGTCATGCTGGCGGTGGGCCTCGCGCTTGCCAGCAGCGAACTGGTCCTGCGCTTTGTCCACCTGCGGCCGACCGAATGGCTGCTGCCGGCCGAGGAGCCGCGGCGTGAACCCGACGAGCGGCTCGGCTGGGTGTTGACCCCTTCGCGCACCGGTCGCAGCGTCATCGGCGGACGCGCAATCGAGTACGCGATCGACCCGGCAGGCGACCGGGTTCGGCGCGTCGATGATCCGGTCGATCCCGAGCGGCCGACGATCGTGTTCGTGGGCGAATCGGTGATGTTCGGCGAAGGGCTGGCGTGGGAGGAAACGATTCCCGCCCAGGTCGGCGCGATGCTGCAGACCCAGAGCGCCAACCTCGCGGTGCACGGGTACAGCAGCGATCAGGCGTACCTGAGGCTCGTGCAGGAGTTGCCGCGCTTCCGGCGGGCCGTCGCCGTCGTATCGCTCTTCATGACCGAGCTGTTCGGCCGGAACCTCGACGACGATCGGCCGCATCTCGGTCCGGGGCTGGTGTGGCGTCCGGCCGAACACGGCTCGCGGCTGGCGGCGCTCGCCGCGCTCCTCGTGCCGTATCGCACCGACGCGACCGTTGACCGGGGCATCGGCGTGACGCGCGAAGTGCTCCGCGCGACCGTCAATCTCGCGCGCGCGCGCGGGGCCACCCCGCTCATCGTCGTGCCGCGGTTCGGCCCCGAGGATTCTGCCGAGGCAACGCTGCGGCAGCGAATTCTGGGCGAGGGCCTTCCGTCCGTCCTGGTCACAGTCGATGCGGGCTGGCGTCTGCCGTGGGATCGACACCCGAACGCGCGCGCGGCCCGCGCGATCGCCCGCGCGGTCGCGGCACGGCTGGGGCAGCGGTAGGCGACATGACATGTGCGTCGTTTCCAGGGTCGAGCGGATGTGCACAATCTGGTCCGCCATATTCCTGCCGTTCCCGCACGGAATTGCAAGAGGGCCGCGGAAGACGACGCATGGCGTTGTGGTCGAGCTTGCGTGCATGAGCTGGCGCGTCGCCCATCACGCGTTCATTATTACGCGACTCGAAAGGAGGCAGATCCGTGAGAACCGGGATCCTGGTCGCAGCGGCGTTTGCCGCGATCGCGCTCGGCTGGCCGCCGCCACTGCTCGCAGCGAATGCGGAATACCACGTCGATCCCGCGAGCAGCCGGTTGCTGATTGCCGTCGGAAAGGCCGGCGCCTTCAGCTTCATCGCCGGCCACACGCACGAAGTCACCGGCCCGATCGAGAGCGGCACGGTCGATGTCGACTCCGACGATCCCTCCCGCTCGCGAATCCACATCGTGATCGCGACGTCCACGTTGAAGGTCTCTGGCGCCGATGAGCCGGCCGCCGATCGACCGAAGGTGCAGCAAGCGATGGAAAGCGACAAGGTGCTGGACGTAGCGCGGTACCCGCGCATCGTCTTCGAGAGCTCGGCGGTCGTCGTGAAGCAACGCAACGGGGCCACCCTCGACGTGGTCGTGTCCGGTCAGCTCACGATTCGAAACGTGACCCAGCCGGTCACGGCCCCTGTCCACGTGGAGCTGGGGGATCACGCCGTGACGGCCAGCGGGCGTTTGTCCGTCAGACAGACCGCGTTCGGCATCACACCCGTGTCGGTCGGCGGCGTCGTCGCCGTCAAGGACGCGCTCGACATCACGTTTTCAATCGCGGCGCGATAGGTGAGGGGTGCATGCGTGGCGGGCCCGATGCGCGAGAGGGAGGCGGAGGAGGGCTATGATCGGTGACAGGTCGAGGGAGTCCGCTCTCATGCGCCACGGGGCTCGTGCCGTTGCCATGGCACTGTCGATCGGCTGGGCGTGGGCCGGCGCAGGGGCCGGCGTCCGGGCTCAGCCGCGTCTTTCGGCGCGGCAGATCCTCGACCGCGTCGACGATCTGTATCGGGGCGAGTCCAGCCACGGCCAGCTGAGCATGACCGTGACGACGGCGCACTGGCAGCGGACGCTCGAGATCGAGTTCTGGAGCAAGGGCAAGGACGAGTCGCTGTTCCGCATCCTCGCGCCGAGGAAGGAGGAAGGAACGGCGACGCTTCGCTCCGGCAACGACATCTGGAACTACCTGCCGCGGGTGAAGCGTGTGATCAAGCTGCCCTCGTCGATGATGTCCGAGTCCTGGATGGGCTCGCATTTCACGAACGACGACCTCATCAAGGAGACCCGGATGGCCGACGACTATTCCTACCAGGTCACGTTCGAGGGCGAACGAAGCGGACGCCAGGTGATCGAGCTTTCATGCCAGCCCAGGCCGCAGGCCGCCGTCGTGTGGGGGAAGGTGGTCGTCACCGTGGACGCCGGTCGATACCTGCCGCTCGAGACCCGGTACTTCGACGAGGATCAGGCGCTCTCACGCGTCCTGACCTTTGCGGACGTCGCGGTGCTCGGCGGCCGCGAATTGCCCACTCGTCTGACGGTCGTGCCGAGCGACAAACCCGGAGAATCGACCGTGATCCACTACGAGAAGCTGGCGTTCGACGTGCCGCTCGGCGAGGACTTCTTCTCGCTGCGGACGCTCCAGCGATAGCCCGCGTCGAGAGGATCGTGGAAAGCCTGCGTTACGGCTGGCGGAACCTCTGGCGGAACGTCGCGCGTACTCTCATCACGGTGGCGGCCGCCGCGTTCAGCACGGCAATCCTCATTGCCAGCTTCGCCTTGATGGACGGGCTGGTGCGGCACGCGATCTCCAACATCACCAACCTCGACGTCGGCGAGGTGCAGGCGCACGCGCCCGGATACCTCGCGGATCGGTCGATATACCGGAGCCTGTCAGAGCCGGCCGCCATCCTGGCGGCGGCGGGCGAGCGCGGCGTCCCTGCGACGCCGCGGCGACTGGCCGACGGCCTCATCGCATTCGGGAACCAGTCGGCGGGTGCGCGGTTCTGGGGCATCGATCCGGCGCTCGAGCGCGCCGCCTTCACGCTGGATCGGCATGTCGCCGAAGGACGATTCCTGTCCGACCGACCCGGACGGCAGATCGTACTCGGGCGCCAGCTCGCGCGGACGATCGACGTCCACGTCGGGTCGGACGTCGTCGTGGTCGTACAAGCGGCGGACGGATCGCTCGGGAACGACCTGTTCGGGGTCGCGGGGATTCTGGAGAGCGCCGACGAAGACATCGACCGCGCCGGCGCCCTGATGCATCAGGACGACTTCGCCGAGCTGTTCGCGTCGGGCGACCGGGTCCAGGAGATCGCGCTGAACTCGAAGGGCCGCGTGGGGCTCGATGCGATCGAGCAGCTCGTGCGGACCGCAGACCCGCGGGCGGACGTGAAGACCTGGCGCGAGCTGCTGCCGACCTTCTCGGACATGGTCACGCTCTTCGACACGTTCATCTGGATCTTCGGTCTGGTGTTCGGCCTCGCCGCCGGCCTGGGCGTGATGAACACGATGCTGATGGCGACCTACGAGCGCGTCCGCGAGTTCGGCCTCATCAAGGCCCTCGGCGGCACTCCCGGGCGCATCGTCCGCGACGTGGCGGTTGAGGCGTTCGTGCTGGCGATCCTCGGCGTGATGCTGGGCGTCGTCGTCGGGCTCGTCGGCGCCGTGTATCTGCAACGGACCGGCATCGACACGAGCCGATGGGCCGGGACGTTCTCGATCGGCGGCGTCGCCTTCGATCCGGTCTGGCGGGCCGCCATCACGCCGCGGGGCATCGTCGTACCGGTGGTGGTCATGCTGGCGGCCGCGATCCTCCCGTCGCTGTATCCGGCCGCGATCGCGGCGCGACTGGATCCGGTTCGGGCGATGAACCGCGTGTGAAACGCAGATGACCGGTCGGCTCGCGTGGCGCAGCATCTGGCGGAACCGGCGCCGGACGATCATCACCGTGTCGTCCATCGCGATGGGGCTGGCAGTTGCCGTCTTCTTCATCGCGATGGCCGAGGGCGTATACGCGCAGCTCATCGATGACGTGGCCCGGATGCAGGCCGGGCACGTCACGCTGGAAGATCCCGGCTACCGGAGGGCGGCGAGCGTGGCCCTGTGGGTCAGGAATGCCACCGAGCTGCAGGCGCGCATCGCCCAGTTGCCGGGTGTGGCCTTCACCAAGCGTCTCGTCATCGGTCAGGCGATCGCGCGTTCGGCGGCCGGCACGGTCGGCGTCGCGCTGACGGGCGTCGAACCGTCGGTCGAGTTGCAACACTCTCCGCTGGCGCGGCACATGATCAAGGGTGTCTACCTCGCCGAGGGCGATGACGCCGAGGCCGTGATCGGACGCGATCTGGCCACCCGCCTGAACCTGGACGTCGGCAAGAAGCTCGTGCTCACGGCGAACGACGTCGACGGCAACCTCGTCGACGAGCTGTGCCGCGTCAAGGGCATCTTCGAGTCGGGGTCGCCTGACATCGACGGCCACGTCATTCAGCTTCCGATCGTCTTTGCCGGCCGGCTGTTCCGGCTCCCTGAAAGTGGAGCGACCCAAATCGGGGTGGTTCTCGAGCGCCCGCAGGATCAGGCCGCGATGATGCGGCAGATCCGTGAGGCGGTCGGCCGAAAGGATGTCGCGGTGAGGCCCTGGCAGGACATCCAACCGGCGATTGCCTCGTACATCCGCCTCGATCAGGGCTCGAACTGGATTTTCCAGGCGCTCCTCGTCATCCTCGTGCTGTTCACCATCTTCAACACGGTGCTGATGTCGGTGCTCGAACGGCAGCGCGAGTTCGCCATGCTGCTCGCGCTCGGGACGCGACCGGCGGACCTGCGGTGGCAGGTGTTCCTCGAAACCTTCTATCTCGCGGTGATCGGCTGCGCGATCGGGCTGGCCGTCGGTGGCGGAGCGGCGTGGGCGCTGGAAGTGCGGGGACTCGACCTTCGCACGTTCTACCCGCATGGCGTGACGATCTCGGGCTTCGCGATCGATCCCGTCCTGCGCGCCAGGGTCACGACGCGTGTGCTCGGGGTGACGACCGGCATCGTGCTGGCGGCGGTCCTGAGCCTCGGGCTCATCCCGATGCGTCAGGCCACCCGGCTGCGGATTGTCGAATGGCTGCGGTAACGACGCCATGAACCACATCGTCAGCCTCCAGGGCGTGACCAAGGACTACGGCCAGGACGGCGTCGTCACGCACGCGCTCAAGGGGATCGATCTCGTTCTCGAGCGGGGTGAGTTCACCGCGGTCGTCGGGCCGTCCGGGTCCGGCAAGAGCACGCTGCTCAACGTGATTGGAGGCCTCGACCGACCGACCGCCGGCAGCATCCAGGTCGATGGTCGACCGCTCGGCCGCCTCTCCGACACCGAGCTCGGGATTCTGCGGCGCGACCGGATTGGCTTCATCTTCCAGAACTACAACCTCCTCCCGGTGCTCACCGCGCTCGAGAACGCCGAGTATGTCCTCATGCTGCAGGGCGTCCCCGCCGGCGATCGGCGGACACGCGTGCTGGCGATGCTCGAGAAGGTCGGGCTCGCCGGACTCCAGGACCGGTTTCCGCGCCAGCTGAGCGGCGGTCAACAGCAGCGCGTCGCCATCGCGCGCGCGATCGTGGCGAATCCGGCGCTGGTGCTGGCCGACGAGCCGACGGCGAACGTGGATTCCGCAACCGCGCAGGCCCTGCTGGATCTGATGCTGCAGATCAACGAGGAACGCGGCATGACGTTTCTCTTTTCCACCCACGATCCGGCGGTCATGGCCCGTGCGCGGCGCCTGCTGGTGTTGAAGGACGGCATGTTGACAGGCGCATGATGCGCGGCGTCGGTCAACTGGCGGCGGCGGCGGCGGCGCTCACCACGGTGCTTTCGTCAAACGGCCGGGCGCAGGCGCCCGGGCAGGACGCTGACGCCGCGCTTCAGCTCGGCGGGAGCGTGCGGACGCTCGGTGCCGCCGTTCAAGGACGTGCGATCGGGCCGGCGACGGCGCCCGACGTCGGCGGATTCAGCCAGACGCTGCTGAGACTGACGGCCGAGGCACGTCCGTCCCCTCGCGTGGCGTTCGAGGTTCACTTCGTCCAGTCCTACTCGTATGCATCGCCCTCGTCCGGGCTCCAGTCCGGAACGTCGGGCGGCTTCGGCCTGGCGGCAGGAGACAGCCGGTACCGCGCGCTCGATGCCACGGCTGACTGGCTCGGTCGTCCGACGCAGGTCGCGTCCCTGTGGCTCGATCGGCTGAACGTCAAGCTAACGCTGCCCAGCGCCGATATCACCGTCGGTCGGCAGGCGATTTCGTTCGGCAAGGCGTATTTCTGGAACCCGCTGGACGAGTTCCTTCCGTTCGACGCCAGACAGTTCGATCGCGACTACAAGGCCGGCGTCGACGCGGTGCGCATCGACGTCCCGAGCGGTCAATTCTCGGGCGTGAATCTGGTCGCCGCCTTCGGGCGAGAGCTGACGCCGTCGGGCACGTCTCGCGACGGCGACAAGGCGCTGGCGGCCTCGTGGTACGGTTCCGCCGCCCTCGTTCGCTACTTCACGACGCTCCATGGCTGGGATGCGGCGGGCCAGGCCGGCAAGGTGTACGGAGGCTATCAGCTCGGAGGGGCCGTCGCGGGCGAGATCAAGCGCCTCGAGGTGCGTGGCGAGGCGGCATATGTATGGGCGATGCCCAACCCGCCGCTGCCCGCCCCGCTGTCCGGGCGGCTGATCGACGATCATCTCGTCGCGGTCGGCGGTGTGGGCAGGCGTTTCCAGAACACGCTGTGGATCGAGCTGGAGCACTTTCACAACGGCGCCGGGAGCCCGGAGAATCTCGATGCCGCGCTGGTCCGGTTCGCTCGCGGCGCCACGCTCGACCTGGGCCGTGAGATTACGGGGGGCACCGCCTCCTACGAGTTTCTTCCGATTGTCACCGGTCAGCTTGCCGCGCTTCATTCGTGGTCGGACGGATCGAGTCAGATCCAGCCCACGGTGAGCTGGTCGGTCGGCGACAACAGCGATCTGCTCGCCGGCGTCTCGCTCGGCCTCGGTCCGGCCCCTGTCTCCGATGAGGCGTCGGTTTCACACATCAGGAGCGAGTTCGGCTCGTTTCCGCGGGCGTACTTTGTCGAGTTCAAGCTGTACTTCTGAGCCGGAAGGGCGCGAACTCGCATTCGCTCCAAGCTGCCGCCATAATCATCAGGCGCCGGTGCGCGCGGGCCCTCGATGGGGAAGCAGGCGGCGGGGTCTATCGCGCGGGGAGATTCGTCATGACTGAGCGGCGGACCATCACTGTCGACGGCAACGAAGCGACGGCATCGGTCGCGCATCGTGTCAGCGAGGTGATTGCGATCTATCCCATCACGCCGGCATCGCCCATGGGCGAGCTGGCGGACGAATGGTCCAGCCAGGGCCGCGCGAACCTGTGGCAGAACGTGCCCGCGATCATCGAAATGCAGTCGGAGGGCGGCGCGTCGGGCGCCGTCCATGGCGCGTTGCAGGCCGGCGCCCTCTGCACGACGTTCACCGCGTCGCAGGGACTGCTCCTGATGGTCCCGAACCTGTTCAAGATTGCCGGCGAGCTGACCTCGTTCGCGATGCACGTGGCGACGCGCACGGTCGCCACCCACGCGCTGTCGATCTTCTGCGATCACTCGGACATCATGGCCTGCCGGCAGACCGGGTTCGCGATGCTCGGCTCGGCGTCGGTTCAGGAAGCGCACGATTTCGCGGCCATCGCCCACGCGGCGACGCTCCACGCGCGGGTGCCGTTCATGCACTTCTTCGACGGTTTCCGCACGTCGCACGAAGTGTCGAAGATCGACGCGCTCGCCGACGACGACCTGCGCGCCCTCATGCCCGAGGAACAGATCGCGGCGCACCGCGCGCGGGCGCTCACGCCCGACCGCCCCGTGCTGCGCGGGACGGCGCAGAATCCCGACGCGTTCTTCCAGGCGCGCGAGGCGTGCAATCGCTTCTACGAGGCGTGCCCCGGGATCGTGGAGCGCGTCATGGCGCAGTTCGCCGATTTGACCGGCCGCCGCTACGGCCTGTTCGAGTACGCAGGGCATCCGGAGGCGGAGCGCGTGCTCGTGATCATGGGGTCGGGCGCCGACACGGCCCACGAGACGGTCGAGGCGCTCGCCGCCCGCGGCGAGAGGGTCGGCGTCCTCAAGGTCCGGTTGTTTCGTCCGTTCTCGACCCCCGCCTTCGTGAAGGTGCTGCCGCCATCCCTTCGCGCCATCGCCGTGCTGGACCGGACCAAGGAGCCGGGCTCGGTCGGCGAACCGCTGTATCAGGACGTCGTGACCGCCCTGGCCGAGGCGCGCGTCGAAGGGCTCACAGCGTTTGCCGTCGAGCCCCGCGTCGTCGGTGGGCGCTACGGACTGTCGTCCAAGGAGTTCACGCCGGCGATGGTGAAGGCGGTGCTCGACGCCCTCACGGACGATCGGCCGAGGAATCATTTCACCCTCGGCATCGTGGACGACGTGACGCGCACGTCACTGGCCTATGACGAATCGTTCAGCACCGAGCCGGACGATGTGGCGACGGCGCTGTTCTACGGCCTGGGCTCGGACGGCACCGTCAGTGCGAACAAGAACTCCATCAAGATCCTGGGGGCCGAGACCGACCAGTACGTGCAGGGATACTTCGTCTACGACTCGAAGAAGGCCGGAGCGATGACCGTGTCGCATCTGCGGACGAGCCCCCGTCCGATCCGGTCGGCGTATCTCATCGGCCGGGCGCGCTTCGTCGCCTGCCATCAGTTCGAGTTCCTCGATCGGATCGACGTGCTCGAGCAGGCCGTCGAGGGCGCGATCTTCCTGCTGAACGCCCCCGGCCAGGCGGACACCATCTGGGATCGGCTGCCGCGCGAAGTGCAGGAGCAGATCGTCGACAAGCGCCTGAAGTGTTACGCCATCGACGCCTACGCGGTGGCGCGTCAGGCCGGGCTGGGCGGCCGTATCAACACGATCATGCAAACCTGCTTCTTCGCGATTGCCGGCATCCTGCCGCGCGAGGAAGCGATCGACCGGATCAAGACGGCCATCGAGAAGAGCTACCGGAAGCGCGGCGCGGAGGTCGTCAGGCGCAATTTCGCCGCGGTCGACGCCACGCTGGCGCACCTGCAGGAGCTGACGGTGCCAGCCACCGTCACGGCGACGCGCGGGCGGCCGCCGCTCGTGGCCCCGGAGGCCCCCGACTTCGTGCAGCGGATGACCGCGGTGCTGATGGCCGGCAAAGGCGATCGGCTGCCGGTGAGCGCGTTTCCGGTGGACGGCACATGGCCGCTCGGCACGGCGAAATGGGAGAAGCGGAGTCTCGCGATCGAGATCCCGGTCTGGGATCCGGCGGTCTGCATTCAGTGCAACCAGTGCGCGCTGGTCTGCCCGCACGCGGCGATTCGCGCCAAAGTGTACCAGCCCGGCGCGCTGTCGGGCGCCCCGACGACCTTCAAGTCCGTTCCCTACAAAGGGCTCGAGCTCAGCGAGCGCGCCTACACGATTCAGGTCGCGCCCGAAGACTGCACCGGGTGCAACCTCTGCGTCACCGTCTGTCCGGCCAAGGACCGCACGAACCCGCGGCACAAGGCGATCGACATGCACCCGCAACCGCCGCTGCGGGACGCCGAACGCGAGAACTACGCGTTCTTCCTGAATCTGCCCGAGACGACGCGCACCGACCTGCTGAAGGTCGACCACAAGACGTCGCAGTTCTTCGAGCCGCTGTTCGAGTACTCGGGTGCCTGCGCCGGCTGCGGCGAAACTCCGTACATCAAACTCCTCACGCAGCTCTTCGGGGATCGGCTGATCATGGCCAACGCCACCGGCTGCTCGTCGATCTATGGCGGCAACCTGCCGACGACCCCCTACACCACCAACAGGGACGGCCGCGGCCCGGCGTGGTCCAACTCGCTCTTCGAAGACAATGCGGAATTCGGGTTGGGCATGCGGCTCGCCGTCGACAGCCACGCGCGGGCGGCACGCGGGCTGCTCGCGCACCTCGCCGGCCGGCTCGCCGATACGCTCGTCCGCGGTCTGCTCGACGCGGACCAGTCCACCGAGCCCGGCCTGGCGGCCCAGCGCGAGCGCGTGGTGGCGCTGCGGCAGGCGCTCGCCCGCGTGGCGACGCCCGAGGCGCGCCGCCTCGAGGATCTGGCCGACTACCTGGTGAAGAAGAGCGTGTGGCTGATGGGTGGGGACGGCTGGGCGTACGACATCGGGTACGGCGGGCTCGATCACATCCTGGCGAACCCTTACGACGTCAACGTGCTCGTGCTCGACACGGAGGTCTACTCGAACACGGGCGGCCAACAGTCGAAGGCGACGCCGCTCGGCGCCGCGGCCAAGTTCGCGGCCGCCGGCAAGGCGGTGCCGAAAAAGGATCTCGGCCTCCTCGCGAACATGTACGGCCACGTGTACGTGGCGCGGGTCGCCGTCGGGGCCAAGATGCCGCAGACCGTGCAGGCATTCCTGGAGGCGGAAGCCTATCCGGGACCGTCGCTCATCATCGCGTACAGCCACTGCATCGCCCACGGCTACGACATGGCGCACGGAGTGGCGCAGCAGAAGCTGGCCGTCAACTCGGGCGTGTGGCCGCTGTTCCGGTTCGACCCGCGGCGCGTCCCAAAGGGGGAACCGCCGCTGCATCTCGACTACGGCCCGCTCAGGGGGCACGTGGCCGACTACATGCGCAACGAGGCCCGTTTTCGGGTGGTCGAGCGCACCGATCCGGTCCGCTTCCGAGGCTTTCTGAAGGAAGCGCAGGAAGCGGCCGAGCAGCGGTACGCCGTGTATCAGCAGCTGGCAGGCATCACGATTCCGCAGGTCGACGCGGTGGTCGATGAGGCGGATGCCCCGTCAACGGCGCAGGACGAGGAGGCCTGATCATGGACCTCAGCACCCGGTATCTCGGCTTCACGCTCCCGCATCCGATCGTGCCGGGCGCCTCCCCGCTTGCCGACGATCTGGATGTCGTCAGGCGCCTCGAGGACGCCGGCGCCCCCGCGATCGTCCTGCGGTCGCTCTTCGAGGAGCAGATCACGCGGGAGCAGCTGATCGAAACGGCGGAGCTCGAGGGTCCGAGCGAGTCGTTCGCCGAGGCAACCAGCTACTTCCCGAGCGCCGATCTGTTCGCGCTCGGCACCGACGAATACCTGGAGCACCTGAGGCGGGTCAAGGAGACGGTCGGCCTGCCGGTCTTCGCGTCCCTGAACGGATCGACGGCCGGCGGCTGGATCGACTACGCGCGCATGATGCAGGAGGCGGGTGCCGATGCCCTCGAGCTCAACATGTACCGCATCGCGACCAATCCCGAGGTCAGCGGAGCCGACATCGAGCGGCAGCTGCTCGAGACGGTCCGGACAGTAAAGCGCGCCGTCACGATTCCAGTCGCGGTCAAGCTCTCGCCGTTCTTCGCGTCGCTGGCCCATTTCGCGCGCGAGCTCGAGCGCGCCGGGGCCGACGGCCTGATTCTCTTCAACCGCTTCTACCAGCCGGACATCGACGTCGAGGAGCTGGCGGTGTCACGCCGCCTCCAGTTATCGGATTCCTCGGAGCTGCTGCTTCGTCTCCACTGGACGGCGATCCTGTCGGGCCACGTGGAGGCCTCGCTCGGCGTCACCGGCGGGGTGCATACGGCCGTCGACGTCCTCAAGGCGACGATGGCCGGAGCGCACGCGACGCAGATGGTCTCGGCCCTCCTGCGACACGGCGTCGAGCACCTGTCGCGGGTCCGCCGGGACCTCGTCGAGTGGCTCGAGAAGCACGAGTGGCACTCGCTGGCAGAGATGCGGGGCAACATGAGCTTCTTCAAGGTGCCCGACCCCGAGGCGTACGAGCGCGGAAACTACATGTTGATGCTACAGAGCTGGCATGAGCCGTGATCCGATCGCGTCAGCTTAGTCGGCTGATCCGCGCTCAACCGCGGTCTCGTATCGCGCGCGAATTGCTTGCGCAATCTCGTCCGTGAGATCGCGCGTCTCCTCGGTGGCGGCCCGCGACTCGATGGTCCGCACGTGCGCCGCAAGCGGGTGATCCCGAAACACATCGTCGAACCAGCGGGAAAAGTCGTGCCGTCGAAGATGTTGTGTGAGCCCTGGGAGGGGCAGCGTCGCGAGCAGCCCGATGAGCTCTTTCAACGTGCGGGCGCGAGCCTCCGGCCGCCCGTTGTCGACGAACACGAACGCGTGCGCCTCGACCACCGGCATGTCCAGATACTTCGATCGGTGCCTGACATGCGAGGTCAGTCGCGGGGCCAGCCGGAACCGTCGAACCTGACCATGAGACTCTTCGGCACCCGGCAGCAGTGCCGCTTCGTTGGTCGACAGATCCCGAAAGAGCCTGCCCGACATCGTCGCCGCGCCGGCCGGCAACCGGCAGATGTCCCTCAGCGCCTCCGCTTCCTGGGGATCCGATTCGCGCGTCACGAAGAGGACGGCGTCACCGGTTTGACGGATCGCCGCATCGAGCCGGGAGATGCGGTACGTGACGAAGATGTAGCCCTCGAGCTCCGTGTCGATCAGCTGCGCGCTGTCGGGTCCGCGCAGGAAGTAGTGCGCTTCATCGAGCAGAATCTTGTGCGGCAATCCGCTGCGGCGCCGGAGCGTCATCAGCAGCGGCAGCACGGCGCCGAGGTACTCGACCTTGGCCTGGTGAGCGACTTTCGAGAGATCGATGATGACGCTGACATCGGGGTGCAAGGCGCGCTCAAGCTCGCGCGCCTGCGGCGGCGGATCGTCGCCGCCGAGCGTCGTCACATTGGGCAGCGCCTCGAGCGACCGGTAGTCCCCTTCGGGATCGATGATGCACAGACAATACCCCTGCAGGATGAGCTGTTCGCAGATCAAGCCGGCCAGCCACGATTTGCCGGTGCCTGGCTCGCCGGCAATCAGGATGGTGCGGCCGCGGATCGCAAGGGTGACGGGGGCGCCGTTCAACTGATGCCCCAGAAAAACCCGGCGCCGGCCCATTTGCGCGGCGGAGAGTCGCGGTTGCTGCGCGACCCGGCGGATGTAGTCCGCCACGGCCGGCGGCCCGGTCCCGTCGATGACTTCGTCGGCCACGACACGCAGCGCCGGGCTGCCCCAGGCGACCGCCGCGCCCACTTCGCACGCATCGAGCAGGTCGTGGTCGTTCTCCGCATCGCCGATGCCGATGGTGTTGTGGATCGATACGCGCAGCTCGAAGAGCGCCTGTCGAAGGCCGGTGGACTTGGCGATCGCCGGCGGCAGGATCATGAGGCGGGAGCGATTGAACGCGAGGACCAGCGGCTGCTCGAGCCTGCGAATGACCTCGAGGACGAGCGGGGCCGACGCCTGGTCGCACTCGAGCACGCACTCGCCGGCCAGGACCTGGACCGAGCGCCGCGTGAGGTCGTCGAGCACGGTCTTGCTCGGGGCGTGGCCGAGGACCACGTGCCGTCCGCTGATCGGGAAGTGCAGGACGGCGCCGTTCTCGGCGACGATCACGTCGAAACACGTCAGGTCGCCGGCGACGCGCGCGAGGTCGGCCAGACGCCGGCCCGTCACCAGGATGACGAGAATCCCCTCCCGGCGAACGGCGGCGATGGCGTCGCGGACCGCGGGATCGAGTGTCCCGTCCCGCGAGATCGTGCCGTCGTAATCAAGGGCAAAGGCGGCCAGTTTCATAGGAGCCCGAACCGATCACAACACGACTGGAGGGCTCCTGCACAGGTGCCTCGCGCATCGGTGCAGGCTCGACGGGATCCTCGAGGCGCGCGCGGGCAGGCAGGCGCATTCAACGGTCGCCTCGCGACGCCACGGCATCCGCCGTTCTGACAACTCGCAACGTGAGCAGGGTGCGCCGTCCAAGCGCTTCGGTCAGCTCACGATTGAGCTGTTCGATCGATCGCGGACTTGGCGGGCGAAGGCCGACGACCGTGGCCGTTACCTCCCCTTCGTCCGGCGCAGCGGTGCGTACGCTGAGCACCTCCGCATCCGGAGAGTGTCCGGCAAGTATCCGTTCGAGCGCTTCCCGGGCGCGCTGTTGGGAGACGGCCTGCTCGTCTTCGTCCACGTACGTGCGATCATCGGCTTCTCTGGTCAAGACCGAACGCACGAACAGCCGGATGGGTAGTCCCGTCGCATCGACCGCAGCCTTCTGGATGAGGCTCACCTGGTGGGGATCGATGACGACGGGCGCACGCACGGTCGCCCGGATCCGCAGCGAATCTCGCTGCTCGCGATGCACCTCGATCAATTCTGCGCCCCGCACACCGTCCAGTCCGCTGCGCAAGCCCGTCGAGAGCGCGTTGAGGAACGACTGCCGTTGGCGCTCGACCTGCAGGCGTTGACGGACGCGCTCGTCGAGAAACACCTGACCGCCCTTGTCCTCGTCACGCGAGATCAGCGACCGGACGATCAGGTGGACGCGCGGATCGACCCGACGCCTGAGATCGTCTTCGGTCGTGGATACGAGCGCCGGTTCGATCGGCTGCGGCGTCAGCACGATCGCGACGACGTCGAGCTCCTCGCCGCGGCGCTCGTGCTGGACCTCGGTCACCTCGGCCCCCAGCACCGAGCGCATGTCGTCGCCGAGCGCGAGACGCAGATTTCTCGACAGGCGGTCGTCACCGACGAGCGTCACGAGCGTCTGCAGCAGGAATGCGGCAATCGGGATCAGGAGCACGACGGGCACCGCGAACCGCCGCAGCAGGGAAACGACGGTCCGACCGTCGCTGGCGCCCCTCGCGGTGAGCCCGGCCGCCACGAAGACTGCCCCGGCGGCGATCTCGATGGCCAGCAGGTTCGTGGCGAACAACAGGAAGGCGCCGAGCGCCGCGTCCCACCGGGCGTCCGACAGACACAGGCCGCAGACGGCAAGGGGCGGCACGAGCGCCGTGGCGATGGCGACACCCGGCAGCGTCGGGCTGAGCCGCTCGCTGGTGCGGGCAAAGGCTCCGGCGATGCCAGCGATGATGGCCACGAGCAGGTCGTACAGATTCGGCTTCGTCCGCAGCAGAATCTCCGTGCCGAAGTCGGGTCGGAGCGGCAGCGCGCCAATCAGCACGGCGAGACCAATCGCCAGGACGATGCCAACCGCCTCCGACAGGCCGGAAAACAGCAGCAACCGACGATCGTCCCGAATGAGTCCCAGCGCGATTCCGTAGATGGGGCCCATGAGCGGCGCGATCAGCATGGCGCCGATGACGACGGCGGTGGAGTTCGCCAGCAGGCCGTAGGCGGCAATGGCGGTCGACAGCAGGACCAGGACGTAGAACGAGGAGCGCGGGACCGCTTCGGCGGTGACGTCGCGGATGACGCCCGTGCGCTGCTCCTCACTGAGACGGGTCAGGACGGCCATGGCATGCTCCTCGTTGGTCGCGCGCCTGCGGCGGCGCCGAGATCACTCACACGTGCGTCGATCCCTCCACAAGCGATAGCCGCCCGCGAACGCCCGCGCGTTCGATCCGAGCCGCACGCCCGGCGGCAAGCTGTGCAAGCGTTTCGCGTTGCCGCCGCCGACCACGACATCGTCGACCTCGAGCGCCGCCTTCAGGCGGGTCACGACGTCGGTCACGTGCCGCCGCCACTTCTTCTTCCCGAGCCGCTCGAGTCCGGCCTGCCCGATGTACGCCTCGTAGGTGCGGCCCTTCTTGTACGGCAGATGCGCGAGCTCCATCGGCTCGAGGACGCCGTCGACGATCAGCGCGGACCCGAGACCGGTTCCCAGACCGAGAAACAGCATGCGGCCGCCTTTGTAGCTGCCGAGCGCCTGCATGGCCGCATCGTTGATCACCCTGACGGGACAACCGAAGGCGCGGCTGAAGTGGAACCCCACCCACCCCGGCCCGAGGTTCCGCGGTTCGCTCACCAGCCGCCCGTGCAGCACCGCGCCGGGGAGTCCGATCGACACCGCATCGTAGGTCCAGCCCGCGACAGCCCGTCGCACGAGGCGCACCATTTCTGTCGCGGTCATCGTGGGCCCTGACGGAATCCTGACGGGCACTCTCCGCCCGGTGGCGAGCGCCTTGACGTGCGATCCGCCCACATCGATCACGAGAATGCGCATCGCCGATCACCGTAGTGCCCGTCGATCGCCGCGTCGCGAGAATCTACTCCTGCCGGCTCCGCAGGCGACCTTCCCTGAACCGTGCGACAAGGGTATGGTGGGAGCATGGCGTCACCTCTGTCGCGCGACCTGCTCACCGCGATGAACGGCTACTGGCGGGCGGCCAACTACCTCTCGGTCGGCCAGATCTATCTGCTCGACAACCCGCTCCTGAAGGTGCCGCTGCAGGCGGCTCACATCAAGCCGCGGCTGCTGGGGCACTGGGGCACCACGCCGGGGTTGAATTTCGTCTACGTGCACCTGAACAGGCTCATCACGCGGCACGATCTGAACATGATCCTCGTCGTGGGCCCAGGGCACGGCGGCCCGGCCATTGTCGCGAACACGTACCTCGAAGGCTCGTACACCGATCTTTACCCGAACGTCTCCCGCGACGAGGCGGGGATGAAGCGCCTCTTCACGCAGTTCTCGTTTCCCGGGGGCATTCCGAGTCACTGTGCACCGGAGACGCCGGGATCGATCAACGAGGGCGGCGAGCTCGGGTACAGCCTGGCGCACGCCTACGGGGCCGCCTTCGACAACCCGAATCTGCTCGTGGCGTGCGTGGTGGGCGACGGCGAAGCGGAGACCGGTGCGCTCGCGACGAGCTGGCACTCGAACAAGTTTCTCAATCCGGCACGCGACGGGGCGGTGCTGCCGGTTCTTCACTTGAACGGCTACAAGATTGCGAATCCCACGGTGCTCGCCCGGATTGATCGGGAAGAGCTGGAGCGGCTGCTGCGAGGGTACGGCTACGAGCCGCTCTTCGTGGAAGGCGACGCGCCCGAGCCGATGCACGCGCTCATGGCGACGGCGCTGGACCGGGCCATCGAGCGGATCAGCGCGATCCAGTCCGACGCGCGTGCGACGGGATTCCGCGCGCGTCAGTCGTGGCCGGTGATCGTGCTGCGGACGCCCAAAGGGTGGACCGGGCCGAAGGTCGTCGACGGGCTGCCGGTGGAAGGCACGTTTCGGGCCCACCAGGTGCCGCTGGCCGAGGTGCGAACCAAGCCGCAGCACCTGAAGATGCTCGAGCGGTGGATGAAGAGCTACAAGCCCGAGGAGCTCTTCGACCGGGACGGCTGCTTGAAGCCGGCGTTGGCGAAGCTGGCGCCCACCGGCGATCGGCGCCTCGGCGCGAACCCGCACGCCAACGGCGGACGGCTGCTCCGCGATCTGCGGTTGCCGGACTTCCGGGCGTATGCGGTGGCGGTGGAGCAGCCGGGCACGGTTCTGGCGCAAGCCACGCGCATCGCCGGGGCGTTCCTGCGCGACGTGATGAGCGCCAACCGGAACGCCTGCAACTTCCGCGTGTTCGGCCCTGACGAAACGGCCTCGAACCGTCTGACGCATCTGTTCGAGGTCACCGATCGCGTGTCGACGGCCGAGATTCTGACGACCGACGATCACGTCTCGCCGGACGGTCGCGTGATGGAGGTCCTGAGCGAGCACCTGTGCCAGGGGTGGCTCGAGGGCTACCTGCTCACGGGGCGCCACGGGTTCTTTTCCTGCTACGAGGCGTTCATCCACATTGTCGACTCGATGTTCAACCAGCATGCGAAGTGGCTGAAGGTGACGCGCGCGATCGCGTGGCGGCGGCCCATTGCGTCGTTGAACTACCTGCTCACGTCGCATGTCTGGCGGCAGGATCATAACGGCTTCAGCCATCAGGATCCCGGCTTCCTCGATCACGTCGTCAACAAGAAGGCGGATGTGATCCGGGTCTATCTGCCGCCCGACGCGAACACGCTGCTGTCGGTCGTCGATCACTGCCTGCGCAGCCGTCACTACGTGAACGTGATCGTGGCCGGCAAACAGCCGGAGCTGCAGTGGCTGGACATGGACGCTGCCCTCAGGCACTGCGCCGCCGGCATCGGGATGTGGGAGTGGGCGAGCGGCGATCGCGGCGGCGAGCCGGACGTCGTGATGGCGTGCGCGGGCGACGTGCCGACGCTCGAGACCCTCGCGGCGGTCGATCTGCTGCGGCAGCACCTTCCCCAGCTGAAGATCCGCGTCGTCAACGTCGTGGACCTGATGACGCTGCAGCCGAAGAGCGAGCATCCGCACGGCCTGAGCGATCGCGACTTCGACACGCTCTTCACGACCGACAAGCCGGTGATCTTCGCCTTCCACGGGTACCCCTGGCTGATCCATCGCTTGACGTATCGCCGGACCAACCATGCGGGCCTCCACGTCCGCGGCTACAAGGAAGAGGGGACGACGACGACGCCGTTCGATATGGTCGTGCTGAACGACCTCGATCGGTTTCATCTGGTGGGCGATGTGGTCGATCGGGTGCGGGGCCTCGGGGCGCGGGGCGCCTACCTGAAGCAGTTGGTCCGCGACAGGCTGTTCGACCACACGCAGTACGTTCATCGGTACGGAGAAGACATGCCGGAGATCCGCGAGTGGCGGTGGAGCGCCGGCGCTGCGAAGACGTCGAACGCGTCGCGCCGCCGCCTCGCCGGTCGGCGCTGACGGCCCCGCAGGAGGCTGCATGGATCAGGCGCTGCTCGTCCACCGGCTGCAGTTCGGCTTCACCGTCACCTTCCACTATCTGTTTCCGCAGCTCACGATGGGCCTGGCGCCCCTCATCGTGGTGCTCAAGAGTCTCGCCCTGATGCGGCGCGACGAACGGTACGACCAGGCAGCCCGGTTCTGGGCGCGGATCTTCGGGATCAACTTCACGCTCGGCGTCGTCACCGGCATTCCGATGGAGTTCCAGTTCGGCACGAACTGGGCGCAGTTCGCCCGGCTCACTGGCGGCGTGATCGGGCAGCCGCTCGTCATGGAAGGCGTCTTCTCGTTCTTCCTCGAGTCGGCGTTCCTCGGGCTGTTTCTGTTCGGCGAACGCCGGCTCTCTCGGTGGGGGCACTGGTGGGCCGGCGTCGCGGTGTTCCTCGGGTCCTGGCTCTCCGGCTTCTTCATCATCGTCACCGACGCCTGGATGCAGCACCCGGTCGCTTACACGCGGCTCGCCAACGGCGGGTACGACGTCGCCAGCTTCTGGGGGCTGCTGCTGAACCCGTGGGCGCTGCTGCAATACGCGCACAACATGTGCGGCGCGCTCGTGACCGGCGCGTTTGCGATGGCGGCGGCCGGGGCGTACTACCTGCTGGACGGATCCTTCCGGGACCATGCGCGGATCTTCCTGCGCGTCGGCGTCACCGCGGGCGCCATCGCCTCGGTCGTGCAGGTCTTCCCGACAGGCGACCTGCAGGGACGCTACATGGTGCGGCAGCAGCCGGTCACGACGGCGGCCATGGAAGGACTGTTCCGGACCGAGGCGGGTGCGCCGATCGTGATCCTCGGTCAACCGGATGCGGTGCATCAGCGCATCGACAACCCGATCCTGGTGAACCGCGCGCTCAGTTTTCTCGTCTACGGCACCACCACCGCCGAAGTCAGGGGACTGGACGAGTTTCCGCCGGATCAATGGCCGACCAACATCCCGCTGCTGTATTTCAGCTACCACATCATGGCCGGACTGGGCACCTTGTTCGTGCTCGTGATGGGCGTCGCCGCGCTGCAGTTGTGGCGCGGCCGTCTCTTCGAGAGCCGGTGGCTGCTGTGGATCCTGATGCTGGCCGTACCGTTTCCGTATATCGCGAACACCGCCGGGTGGATGACGGCCGAGGTCGGCCGGCAGCCGTGGATCGTCTATGGCCTGATGCGTACAGCCGAGGGTCCCTCGCGCCTGGTGCTCGCCGGCAACGGCCTGTTCACGCTCCTGGGATACATGGGCCTGTATGCGGTGCTGGCGATGCTGTTCCTGTTTCTCGTCGCCCGGGAGCTGGCGCACGGTCCGGAGCGGGAGCCCGCGGCCGGTGTCGGCCACGGCGGGCCCATCGCGGCCGCCTAGGAGTCGCCATGGAGACGATCTGGTTTCTGCTCGTGGCCTTCATGCTGGCGGCGTACGTCGTGCTGGACGGGTTCGATCTCGGGGCCGGCATCCTCCATCTGATGATCGCGCGCACCGAGCCAGAGCGGCAGATCGTGCTGCGGACGATCGGGCCGGTCTGGGACGGCAACGAGGTGTGGCTGCTCGCCGGCGGCGGCACGCTGTACTTCGCCTTTCCGCTGCTGTACGCGTCCGGCTTCAGCGGGTTCTACCTGCCGCTGACCATCGTCCTCTGGCTGCTCGTGCTTCGCGGCATCGGCATCGAGTTCCGGATGCACCTCGGATCGCCCGTGTGGCGGGGCCTGTTCGACGGGTTCTTCGCGCTGTCGAGCGCCCTGCTGGCGATCTTCTTCGGCGCAGCGCTCGCCAACGTGATCCGGGGCGTGCCGCTGCAGCCCGATGGCGACTTCTTCGAGCCCCTGTGGACGAACTGGCGCGTCGGGCCGCAGCCGGGCATTCTCGACTGGTATACGGTGATTGGCGGCCTGACGGCGTTTGTCGCCCTCGCCGTCCATGGCGCGACCTACGTCGCCCTCAAAACACTCGGCGAGGTCAACATCCGCGCCAGGCGCGTGGTGATGACCTGGTGGCCGTGGCTCCTTGCGCTGACGGCGATCAGCCTCGTCGCGACGGTGTACGTGCGACCGGGCGTCCTCGACAACTTCCGTGCGCACTGGCTTACTCAGCTCATCCCGCTCGTCGTGATTCTCGCCCTGTCGGCGATACGGAGGCTGACGCGCCAGGGTCGCGAGCGCTCCGCGTTTCTCAGTTCGGCCGTGTTCCTGGCGGCGATGCTGGCGGGCGCGGCGGCGGCGCTCTACCCGAACCTGCTTCCCTCGAGCGGGGCTGCAGTGCCCAGCCTCACCATCTTCAATGCCGTGGCGGGCCGGCACGCCTTGCGCGTCGGTCTCATCTGGTGGAGCGGAGGGATGTTGCTGGCCGTCGGATACGTCACCTTCGTCTACCGGATGTTTCGTGGCAAAGTGTCGGCTGAGACCTCGATTGAGTGACGCCGGTGGCCTGCAGCCACGGGGCGTTGTTCCGGCGATGACGGATCGCGTCAACTGTACGATATGGAACGGGTGGGTGCCTGGGCATGAGTGCATTGAGAGGCCTCGAAGGGCCGGTGCTGGCGGCGATCGATCTGACCGAGACCGCCGATGAAATCCTGGCGCAGGCGAACGCCATAGCCGGCAGCCTGAAGACCAGCCTGATCGTGAGTCACGTCATTCACGAGACGCTGCGTGTGCGCATGCTGTTTCCGCAACTGGCCGGGGCCGACGCGGCCGGGCACGCGGCGCTCGAGCAGCAGGTGCTGGAGGCCGTCGAAGCGCGCGTCGCGGCCGTGACGCGCCGGGCGGCCGGCGATTTCAGCGTGGCGATCGATTCCGGCTCCCCGCACGCGGGCATCCTGAGGCGCGCCGAGCAGGCGAGAGCCGGCCTCCTCGTCGTCGGTCCCGGCTCGGTGGCCGAGCGCGTCGCCCGGTACGCCACGTGCGCCGTGCTCGTTGCGCGCCGCTCACCCAGGGGAGGCGTCCTCGCCGCCACGGACTTCTCGGACCCCGCACTTCCCGCGATTGAAATCGCCGCTGCGGAGGCAGCACGTCGAGGCACGTGGTTGCGGCTGCTGCACTGCCTGGAGTTCAGTGAGCCGGTCCTCCTCGGACCGCCGAGGATGGCGGTCGGAGTCCTGCCCGCGCTCCCTGGCGAGCTCGTGCAGGAGCTCGAGCGCGACGCGGGCGAACGCCTGCGCGCCAGCCTCGCGCGATTTGCCGTGAAGGGTGAGTGTCTCCTTACGCGGGGGACCGCCGCCGGCTCCATCGTGGAGGCCGCGAGGACCGCGCCCACCGAACTGGTCGTGATCGGCACGCGCGGCCGGTCGAATCTCAGGCGGCTGCTGCTCGGCAGCGTCGCCGAGACCGTGCTGCGGACCGCGCCGTGCTCCGTGATGGTGGTCCGTCTCGCGCAGTGATCCATGCGACCCTCGCCATTCCATTTCTTCCCGCTGGCGGTCCCGTTCGTGCTCGGGCTCGTCGTCCTCGTGGCGATTGTCATCGGGCTCATCGAAATCAACGCGCTCAGCTACGCGTACGAGAAGATCGGAATCGACAGGCGGTACGTGTTCGGGATCCTCATCCTGTCGCTCCTCGGCAGCTACATCAACATTCCCGTCGCGCAGCTCCCGCCAGAACGCCTCGTGTCGAATCGAGAGGCCGTTTTCTTCGGCATGCACTACGTCGTGCCGGTCGTCGAACAGTGGCCCGGGACCGTCGTCGCGCTGAATCTCGGCGGCGCGATCGTGCCGACGATGCTGTCGGTGTATCTGCTGGCCGTGAATCACATCTACGTGCGGGCCGCCGCCGGCGTCGCGATCATGACCGTGCTGGTCCACTGGATGGCCACGCCGGTGCCGGGGGTGGGCATCGCCGTGCCGACCTTCGTTCCCCCGATCCTGGCCGCCGGCCTCGCGTTGGCGCTGTCGCGACGCTCGGCGCCGGCGCTCGCGTACATCGTCGGAAGTCTGGGGACGTTGATTGGCGCGGACCTCCTCAATCTGGGGCGATTGCAAGGGCTGGGCGCGCCGATCGCCTCGATTGGCGGCGCCGGCACGTTCGACGGCATTTTTCTCACGGGAATCCTGGCCGTGCTGCTCGCATGATGAGGTCGTCGATGGCCGACAACGCGCCGACCGCGGACTCACGCCCCGGCCCCTCGGAACGGAAGCCGCTGCCGCCCAGGATGCTGCGACCCAAGGCGCCGCCGGGGGCCGCGCCCGGACCGACGCGCCTGAGCCCGTTGTCCTGGGTCATCTTCTTCCTGCTGATGGCGTGGAATCTCTGGTCGTTCCTGCCCACGCCGACCTCAGAGGTCTCCCTGCCCTACACCGCGTTCGTGGCGCAGGTGACCGACGGCAACGTGTCGAGCACCCGCATCGTCGGCGACGCGATGAGCGGGAGTTTCGTTCGTCCGATCCCCTGGCCGGAGCCGACCGAGGCGACCGATCGCACGAAGGATGAGACGCCGAAGGGCGGCAGCGGGAAGCAGGCGGCCGAGCCGACGAAACCGGCCACCTACTCGGCATTCCGCACCACCTTTCCCAGCGTCGTCGGCGATCCGTCGCTCATGCCGCTCCTCGAAGCGCACCACGTCATGGTCGACGTCGCCGCACCGTCGCCGCCCTGGTTCACCATCCTGCTCACGAACGGGTTGCCCGTCGTGCTCCTGATTGGCCTGATGGTCTGGATGGGGCGACAGGCGGCACGGAGCCAGGCCGGCATGTTCGGGTTCGTGCGCAACCGGGCGAAACGATACGCCGAGGATCGGCCGAAGGTGACGTTCGCCGATGTGGCCGGCGCCGACGAAGCCAAGGGCGATCTGAGCGAGGTCGTCGACTTCCTGCGGCAGCCCGGCAAGTACCTCGAGATTGGCGCTCACATTCCGCGCGGCGTGCTGCTGGTCGGCCCGCCGGGAACCGGGAAGACGCTGCTGGCCCGCGCCGTCGCGGGCGAGGCGGCGGTGCCGTTCTTCAGCATCAGCGGATCGGAGTTCGTGGAGATGTTCGTCGGCGTCGGCGCCAGCCGCGTGCGCGATCTGTTCGTGCAGGCCAAGGCCGCCGAGCCGTCCATCGTGTTCATCGACGAATTGGATGCGGTCGGACGCCGCCGCGGGGCCGGCGTGGGCCAGGTCAACGACGAACGGGAGCAGACGCTCAACCAGCTCCTCGTCGAAATGGATGGTTTCGACGAGCGCCAGCAGGTCATCATCCTCGGCGCGACGAACCGGCCCGATGTGCTCGACCCGGCCCTGTTGCGCCCGGGACGCTTCGATCGCCAGGTGACGGTGCCGCTTCCGGACTGGCGGGGGCGCGAAGGCATCCTTCGTATCCACACGCGCCATCTCCATCTGACGGCTGAGGTCGATCTCGAGCGGCTGGCCCGGATGGCGACCGGATTGAGCGGCGCGGACCTGGCGAACCTGTGCAACGAAGCGGCGCTCGGTGCCGCGCGTCGCAATCGTACCGAAGTGGCCATGCAGGATTTCGAGCGGGCCTGGGACAAGATTCTGCTCGGTGCCGAGCGGACGACCGTGCTGACGCCTCGTGACCGCCGTATCGTCGCGTATCACGAAGGCGGGCATGCCATCGTCGCGTGGCTCACCCCGGCCGCCGATCCGGTCCGAAAGGTGACGATCGTCCCGCACGGCCGCGCGCTTGGCGTGACCGAGCAGCTGCCCACCGAGGAACGCTATAACATGAGCCGCGCCGACCTGCTGGCGAGGCTCGACGTGATGCTCGCGGGACGGGAGTCCGAAGCGCTGGTCATCGGCGACATCACCACGGGTGCCGAGAGCGATCTCGTGCAGGCGACCCGGCTCGCACGACGAATGATCACGCGCTGGGGCATGGGCAGCCTGGGCCCCGTCGCCTTCGAGTCCGATGACGAACAGCCGTTCCTCGGATACCAGCTCTCGCGCGGACGCGACTACAGCGAAGCCACAGCGTCACGGATCGACCAGGAGGTCGAGCACCTGCTGGCCGAGCGCCAGGCGGTCGTCCGGACGCTCCTGACCGACGCCCGCGGTCGGTTGGACACGCTCGCCGAGAGCCTGCTGAAAGAGGAGACCATTGGCGACGACGACCTGGCCCGCCTTCTCGGTCCACGCGCCGGCGCGCGGCCCGCGACCACCGCGTAGAGGCGTGAACCGCTGACCGGCCGGCTCTTCACCGGATCTCGTGGCAAAGATCGCAGTCCTGGCTGATCGATTCTCCGGACGCCGTCTTGTGGTCCCCGTCGTGACACCGGAAGCACCCTGGCGCGTTCACGTGGCCGATGTTGCTCAGGTACGTGCCCCAGGTGACCTTCATCGCCGGAAAGACGTTGTCGTCGTATGCCTGCTGCGCCGCGGCAATCGCGCGAGCGATCTTGTCGTCGAACGCCGCGCCGGGATACCTGGCACGGTAGAACGCGCGGAGTCGCGTCTCGATGCCGCTGTGCGCGATCGCGCGCGACGGGTAGTCGGCCGAGAGTGCGGCGGCCGTCTGTTTCCTGACCCACGGGAGATCGGCTGGCATCGCGCCGACCGCCAGCTGCCTGTCGATTGCCGCCCCGGCCGTCGGCTCGAACTGGTGGCTCGGGCGGTTGTGGCAGTCGACGCAGTCGATGCGGCGTCGCACGCCGCCGGCCTTGACGGCCGGCGTGGCGCCGCTGGTGCTGAACCGATCGATCTCTCCGGACGCGCGATGCACCTCCACGTACGGGATCGTCTGCAGCGAATCGTCGGTTGCGACGAACTCGACGTCGGTGGCCACGTGCCAGTGGATGCCGCCGATGCCGGGTCGTTCGCCGCCGCCGCCGACGTGCAGGACCAGCGTGGTCGTCGTCGGCGAATTGTGCTCGTCGTCGCCGTACTCCCGCACCACCTTCACATCGTCGCCGTGGAAGAACGGCGGCCAGTGACACGTCTTGCAGGTGTCGCCGGTCGGCCGCAGCGTACGGGGCGTGGAGGGAATCGGCCGCGGAACCTGACGCGTGACGACGTCGTACAGCTGATGCGCGCCGGCCAGCTTGGCCTGCACGAAGGACGCCGCGCCAGGCTCGACGTGACAGCTGACGCACTGGAGCCGCGCGTGCGGCCCGCGCTCGTGGCCCACGTACTGGGGCTGCATTACCGTATGGCACACGGTTCCGCAGAAGCCGACCGTGTCCATGTAGTGCACCCCGCCGTAGGTGGCCATCGAGAGGATGACGACGTTCATGCCGGTCAGCAGGAGCACGAGGCCACCGGCGCGGAGCTGTGCGGGATCGTTCAAGTCGATGCGCGGCCACTCGCGCTTGACGACGCCCGTTCGCTCGAAGCGCCGGCGCTCGTGCCAGATGCCAAGCGGGATCAGCAGGAGACCCAGGAGAAATGCGATCGGCAGCGCGATATAGACGAGCAGTCCGAGATAGGGGTTGACAAGCAGCCCGCTGATGTTCAGCAGGAAGAGCGCGACAAACACCAGCGCGCTCCCCGTCGTCACGGCCGCGCCGACGAGCGAGGCGGGATTCCTGGACAGCGTCAGGCGGCTCGGGGGCTGAGCCATCAGCGCGGGACCGTCGCTGACGGCGTGATGACCGCCCGGCCGTCGATTTGCCCGCGCTTGACCTCGGCGTACACCTCATTGATCTGCTCGAGCGGTCGGAAGGTGAGCGGGATCGGCGAGAGCCTGCCGGATTCAGCCAGCGCGAGGACCTCGCGGAGCTCCTTGATGGTTCCCCACAGCGTCGTTTCGAATGTCACTTCGAATTGCGCGTTTTGGAGGACCTTCAGCGTCGCGGTTCCGCCGGCCAGGCCGACCTGGGTCACTTTGCCCATCGCCCGCGTCGCGCCAACGGCGAGCGCCAGTGTCGAGTCCGATCCGACGAAATCGAACGATGCACTCACGCCGCGTCCGCTGGTGAGCGCACGGATGTGGTCGGCCAGCCCTGGATCGCGGCCGGCGTTCTCGTGGCCCAGCGTCAGCGGCATGCGTGGAAGGACCTGGATCTCGCCGTCGATGACGTGGATGTCGCTGTGGCAGAATCCTGCCCCTTCGATCCGGACTACCACCTCACCCGGTCCCGGCGTGGGAGTCGGCACCTCGTCGAGGACGAGGCCGCGGCCGTAGGCGTGCAATCGGGCGGCTTTCATGGCACCTGCCTCCTGAAGAGCCCCACTCCTGGCGACTCATCTCGCCACGCGCGTAGCGTCGCTTGAGGACGAGCGACCACCACGCCATCCCCCAACCCATACCCCAGCCGTACCCCCAGCGCATGATTGAACTCCCGTTCGCTCGGTGCAGAATCGGTGCCTGTCGGCATTTGCTGAACGGCCCGTGATGCGAGCTTCCTTATGATTCCGGCTCCCTCGACTGGGGGTCGATCGCATGCACGGCCGCTTTCAGGCTCGAGGAGCCCGCGTTGAGCGTGAGCACCCGCGCCCTCCGCGCCATGTTACCGGTGGCGAGCCAATGCGTCCGCATACAGCGCCGGGTTGCGCAGAAATCGGCGTCGGCACGAGTCGCTGCAGGCCGTTGTGAATGGCCTTGGTCACGCTGAAAAACGCGTCGTCTCCGGTGATGATCTTCCAATCGACGATCAGCCCCAACGGCGTGGCGAGTGCGTGGATTTCCTCGACGGCCGCGTCGCCGACGATCGGACGATACTCGTCGAGGGATCGCTGGCCCACATCGACGTGCTGAAGCACCTGACGCCTCCCCTCAACGTCGCGCCGCACGCGCTCCGATCCTTCGCCTCTTCATCTTAAGTCTGCGACCGGCATCCCTCGATGGGGCGGAGCGCCCTCTGTCGGAATCGCGCAAGCCGCCGGGCGAACCGTTGTTGAGGTGAGGCGTTCGGAAGACCGGTGGACGTTGACAGCGCGTCGCCTGCAGGCTAGGTTGGAACGATGAATCCGCGCGTCTTCAGGGATCTGGGTCGCGGCGTCTTCTAGTCACTTCCGGCTCTTCCTCCGAGACTCTCCGTTGGCTCCCTGGGTCGCTGTGGAATGATGCAGTTTGCGTACTTCTGCGCACCGATGTCGTGGCCGGACATCGTCCGGCGCGCGGTTCATGAGATCATCGACGACGATTGCGCGGGCCTGGCCGCGCAGCTCGCCTTCTACTTCCTGCTGGCGCTGTTCCCGGCGGTCCTCTTCCTGGTGGCGCTCGTCAGCTATCTCCCTGTCGAGAGCGCGTTGTCGCAGCTGCTGTCGTCGCTTGCCGGCGTCGCGCCGAACGAGCTCGTGACCATGCTGCGCGGACAGCTCGATCAGATCGCGCGAGGCAACCACCAGAGCCTGCTGACGATAGGCATCCTGGGCGCCATCTGGAGCAGCTCCGCGGCGATGGTCGCGATCATCGATGCGTTGAATCGCGCCTACCACGTCGCGGAGTGGAGACCGTGGTGGAAGCGCAGATTCCTCGCCATCGTCCTCACAATCGCGCTTGCCGCGTTCATCTCGGTGGTGCTCGCGCTGGTCCTGATCGGCCCGGCCCTGGCGTCCCGCGTGGCGACCTGGGTCGGCGTCGCGCCGGCCGTTGTCGTGATCTGGCAGCTGGTTCGCTGGCCGGTCATGATTCTGTGCGCCGTCCTGGCGCTCGATCTTGTCTACCATTTCGCTCCCAACCGGGTCGTGCGATGGACGTGGATGACGCCGGGGGCGCTCGTGGCGACGGTCCTCTGGATTTCCAGCTCGTTCGGGTTCAAGGTGTACGTCGCGAATTTCGGGCACTATACGGCCACCTATGGCGCCATCGGCGGTGCCATCGTGACGATGCTGTGGTTCTACGTCTGCGGGATGGCGATACTCATCGGCGCCGAGGTCAACGGCGTGATCGAACAGGCCTGGCGATCCAGTCCGTCGGCAGCCGGACGGGAGGCAGCGAAGTCCCGTCTGGAGGATGGCGGGTAGACGGCATGTCAATTCGTGAGTGGTTTCGCACGCTGGGCGGTGCACCATCTCCGACGGGGGACACCGACACGGTCCGGCGAATCGTGAGCGAGCTGGACAAGCTCGATCCGACCCGCGCCCGGTATCTGGCTGCATTCGCGTACGTCTTGAGCCGCGTCGCCGGCGCTGATCTGCAGATCAGCGACGCCGAGACGGCGAAGATGGTCGCCCTGATTCAGTCCGTGGGCAACCTTCCAGAGGCTCAGGCCGCCGTCGTCGTCGAGATTGCCAAGAGTCAGAACCGCCTCTTCGGCGGCACCGAGAACTTTCTCGTCACCCGCGAGTTCCGCGCCATCGCGTCAGAGACGCAGCGGCGCGAACTCCTCGAATGCCTCTTCGCGGTGTCCGCCGCCGATGACGTCATCACGGCTGAGGAGGAAGCGCAGGTCCGTCAAATCGCCAGCGAGCTCGGTTTCTCTCATGCCGAGTACGTGCAGGTCCGTCTCAACTACGCCGCCAAACGCACGGTTCTGGACGGGGGCGTCGGCTAGCCCACGACGCATCTCACGCCGTACCGGCACAGACGCCTCGTGTCACGTCGACGCGTGCGGCGCCGCCGGAGGGGTGTCTGCCGACCCTCCCCCGACGATGGTCCGGATCGGAAACGGAATCGTGATCCCTTCCTGCCGGTATCGTTGGTGGAGTCGTTTGATGAACTCGTGCTTGAGGAGGTACTGATCCACGTACTCGCGCGCGCGCAGGATGACCGTGAAGTTGATGCTCGAGTCGCCGAACGTGTGGTAGCGGATGAACGGGTTGAAGTCGACGGCTCCGCCCGCGACCCGACGCAGTGTATCCGCCGCGACCTCGCACGTGATGCGCTCCACGCGCGTCAGGTCGCTGCCGTAGTCCACGCCGACCTCGACCAGGACCGCCAGCTCCTTGTCGGGCAGGTAGAAGTTGGTCACGATCGCCTGGGAGAGCTTCGCGTTGGGCACGAGCACCAGGTTGTTCGGCAGCATGCGGATCCGAGTGGACCGCCACCCGATGTCCGCGACGTACCCCTCCTCTCCCGAATCGAGTCGCACGTAGTCGCCGACGCGGATCTGGCTGGCAACGGTGATGTAGATGCCCGCGAAGAGGTTCGCGAGCGTGTCCTGCAGCGCGAGGGCGACGGCCAGGCCGCCGACGCCGAGGGCCGTCAGAATCGGCGTGATCGACACCCCCAGGCCGTTCAACACGATCAGCAGGCCGATCGTGATCACGATGCCCTTCGCGATGTTCTGCGTCAGGCTGGTGACGGGCAACGCCTGCTGCGTCGAGCCGTACAGCATGGTGAGCTCGGTGACGATGGCGGCCGAGAAGAGCGTCAGCGACAGGATGAGCACCGCGAACAGCGCTTTCGTCAGAGCGTTCTCGATGTTCGGCTGAAGCGGCCAGAATCCCGCCGCGAGGTACACGCCGAGCAGCAGGCTCCACAACGGGATTCGCCGCGCGAGCTCGCCGACAATGGCGTCGTCCCATCGCCCCCGGGTCTTCGCGGCGAGCATCAGCAGTCTGCGGCCGACGATCCAGCGGACCACCTGGCCCCCCACGTAGCTCATCCCCAGCACCGCGAGCGACCAGACGAGCGGCGCGACCCACGCCGAGAGCCGACTGAGTGACTGTGTCATGCCGTTTTCCCACCTCGAAAGCGACCAACCCGAATCAGATCATGCATCGGCGACGCCCGGTGCCGATCCCTGTCGACCTCGCGTCGACGCCCTGTCCGCCGTGCGTTTCAAGACGATCGCCGAGGGACGCATGAAGAGCACGCGCGCCGGCTCGGTCTCGCCGTCGATCGCCGGAGGGGACGGATCCGGGCTGAACGCCGGATCCTCGCTGGTCAGCATCAACTGCCAGCGACCGGCCCGCGAGTCGCGGTCGCTGGCGCGCCCGTTGAGAAGGCCCCGTGAGAGGTCGGTCGCTCCCGCGCCCTTCAGTCGAACCACGACCAGGAACGTGTCCGCCGGTCCGTCCCGGCGAATCGCAATCGTCGCCTCGTCGAGGGCCGCCACGTAAGATGGCGCGCCGCCACGAAGCGATGGCTCGCGGCGCCGCAGCGTCAGCAACGCCCGATACAACCGGAGAGTCGAAGCGTGCGGCTCGTCGAGACGCTCGTCCCAGGCGAGCGCGCTCGCCCGGAAGGTCGAGGGCGCCTGCGGATCCGGGATCCTGTCGCGCGCGGCCGGATCGGAGAAGGCCGAAAAGGATTGGAACTCAGCGCGGCGCCCCGCGGTGACGAGCTTGCCGAGCTCGGCGTGATGGTCGGTGAAGTACAGGAAGGGCGTGCTCGCGGCCCATTCCTGGCCCATGAACAGCAGCGGCGTTTCCGGCGCCATCAGCAGCAGGACCGACGCGGCACGGTACGCCGCCAGATCGATCTGGTGGTTGAGCCGTTCGCCCAGCGCGCGATTGCCAATCTGATCGTGGTTCTGGAGGCAGATGACGAACCGATCGGGGGCAATCCCAGTCGGATCCGTGCCGCGCCGCTCGCCGAGGTGGGCCGAGAACTGTCCGGTGTAGAACCAGCCGCGGCGGATCGTCGTCGCCAGATCGTCGGTGCGCCCGCTGTAGTCGCGATAATAGCCTTCGGAGTCCCCGGCGAGGAGTCGGCGGCACTGATGATGGAACGCGTCGGCCCACACGGCATCGACGCCCCACCCGCCTTGCGCTTCGGGCTTGAGCATCCGGCTCAGGTTGCGGTGGTCCTCGGCGATGACCAGCGCGCGGCGGCCTGCGACCGGCTGGTCCACGCGGGCCGTCAGCTCGGCCAGAAAGTGCCGGCGGCCGTCGTCGGCGATCGCGTGCGTCGCGTCGAGTCGAAGGCCGTCCACGCGATACTCGTGCACCCAGTGAACGGCGTTCTCGATGAAGAACGCCCGCACCATGTCGCTGTGGCTGCCGTCGAAATTCAACCCCGCGCCCCATGGCGTGCGATGCCGCTTGCTGAAGTAGTACGGGCTGAACGCCGACAGATAGGCGCCGTCTGGGCCGACATGGTTGTAGACGACGTCGAGCACCACGGCGAGATCGAGCCGATGCGCCGTGTCGACGAGCCGCCGCAGGTCGGCAGGCGTCCCGTAGCAGCGCGCCGGCGCGAACAGGGCGGCGCCGTCGTAGCCCCAGTTGCGTGACCCTGGAAAATCGGCCACCGGCATCAACTCGATCGCCGTGACGCCCAGCTCGGCGAGTTGCGGCAGGCGGGCTGTCGCGCCGGCGAAGGTGCCTTCAGGACTGAACGTGCCGACGTGCAGCTCGTACAGCACGACGTCGGCAAGCTCGAGCGCCGGGCGCCGATCCGCAGTCCAGCCGAACGCCTGCGGATCGACAACCATCGAGGGGCCGTGGACGCCTTCAGGCTGCCAGCGCGAGGCGGGATCGGGCAGGAGGCGCTCGCGATCGAGGCGATAACGGTAGCGGTCGCCGGCGCGTAGGTCGGCCATCACCCCCGAAAACGTGCCATCCGACGAGCGGGCGAGCGGGCGAACGGACGGTCCCGCCGCACGGTCCACGACAAGCTCGACCTGCTCGTGGCACGGCGCCCACACGCGGAAGGCGGTGCCGTCGGGCACGGGCCACGCGCCAAGCGACGGCGTCCATGGGCGGTCGATCGAGATGCTCATTACCCGACCTCGCTCGGGCCCGGCGCGCGGTTCCGGCGCGGGCGTGTACCTGAACAGGCGTCGATGATGAAAGGCTCTCGACCCAACGGCAACGTGACGTGCGTGCGCAAGTCGGAGAACATATACGGTCTATGGCTGTCCGCACTCAAGGCCGACCCCGACGCGTCCGACCCGGTGCCCCCTACCCGCTCGGGGCCACCTGGGATGGCCACGGCGTGAACTTCGCGATCTTCTCGGAGCACGCGACGAAGGTCGAGCTTTGTCTCTTCGACTCGAACGATGCCCGCGCTGAATCGCGGCGTGTCACGTTGCCGGAACAGACCGATATGGTATGGCACGGGCACGTGCCTGACATGCGCCCCGGCCAGCTCTACGGATACCGCGTGCACGGACCCTACGACCCCGAACACGGGCACCGCTTCAATCCGGCCAAGATCCTGATGGACCCGTATGCGAAGGCGGTCGCCCGGCCCCTCCACTGGGACGATGCGATGTTTGGATACCGCATCGGCGATCCGGGCGGTGACCTTTCGCGCGACGACAGGGACAGCGCGCCGTTCGCGCCCCTCGCGGCCGTGATCGATTCGACGTTCGACTGGCAGGGCGATCAGCCGCCCAAGACACCATGGCACGAAACGGTCATCTATGAAGCCCACGTCAAGGGGCTCACCAGGCGGCATCCCGAGGTGCCGCCGGAGCTGCGCGGGACCTACGCCGGGCTGGCCGAAGGCGTGGTGATCGACCATCTTCGACGGCTCGGCGTGACGGCGGTCGAGCTGATGCCGGTTCACCATCACACGTCGGAACGCGAGCTCATCGATCGGGGGCTGACGAACTACTGGGGCTACAACACCCTGTGTTTCTTTGCGCCGGACCTCGGCTACGCGTCGAACCGATCGGCCGCCCGGTCGGTCCTCGAGTTCAAGACGATGGTTCGAGCGCTGCACGCGGCCGGCATCGAGGTGATTCTCGACGTCGTGTACAACCATACGGCCGAAGGCAACCAGTTCGGCCCCACACTTTCCATGCGGGGCATCGACAATGCCGCGTACTACCGGCTCGCGGCCGATGCCGCCCGGTACTATGTCGACTTCACCGGGTGCGGCAACACGCTGAACGTCCGGCATCCGCGCGTGTTGCAGCTCATCATGGACAGCCTGCGCTACTGGGCGCTCGAGATGCACGTCGACGGCTTTCGGTTCGACCTCGCCACCGCGCTCGCGCGCGAGCTGTACGAGGTGGACAAGCTCGCGCCGTTCTTCGACGTGATTCACCAGGATCCGGTCATCTCGCAGCTCAAGCTGATTGCCGAACCGTGGGATGTCGGTGAAGGCGGTTACCAGGTCGGCAACTTTCCGGTGCTCTGGACCGAATGGAACGGCCGCTACCGGGACGCCGTGCGCCGGTTCTGGCGCGGCGACGGCGGCACCGTGTCGGAGCTCGCGACCCGCCTGGCGGGGAGCGCCGATCTGTACGAGGAGACGGGCCGGCGGCCGTACGCCAGCATCAACTTCGTGACGGCCCACGACGGGTTCACGCTCGAGGACCTCGTCTGCTACGAGCAGAAGCACAACGAGGCGAACGGCGAGGAGAACCGCGACGGCACCGACCACAACCTGAGCTGGAACTGCGGCGTGGAAGGGCCGACCGACGATCCGGCAGTCCGCGCGCTTCGCGCACGGCAGACCCGGAATCTCCTGGCGACGCTGTTCCTGTCGCAGGGCGTCCCGATGATCAGCGGGGGCGATGAGCTGGGGCGCACGCAGCGCGGCAACAACAACGCCTACTGCCAGGACAACGAGATCAGCTGGACCGACTGGGCCGTGACCGACGAGCGGCGGGCGATGCTCGACTTCACGCGGCGCGTCGCCCGCCTGATGCACGACCATTCGGTGCTGCGGCGCCGGCGCTTCTTCCACGGGCAGCAGATTCGCGGATCCGACGTGCGCGACATCATGTGGCTCGCACCGAACGGTCTGGAAATGACCGACGCCGAATGGAGCACGGACCACGTGCAATGTCTCGGCGTCCGGCTGGCGGGTGGCGGCATCGGGGAGATGGACGCGGAAGGCGGCCCGGTGCTCGGCGAGACGCTCGTGTATCTGCTCAACGCGGGCGCCGCCCCGGTTGATTTCGTGCTGCCGGCGTTCGAGCGCGGCCTGACCTGGGCCTGTCTGCTCGAGACCTTCGACCAGGCCCGCGAGCGGCAGACGTTCCCGGCGGGGGAGGCCTTTCGGCTGGGCGATCGCGCGGTCGCGGTGTTTCTCGCCGTGCGCGACTAGTGATGTCCGGCACCACGCGCCGTCCCGTCAGCACGTACCGCCTGCAGTTCGACCGGCGCTTCCAGTTTGCGGACGCACGGGAGCTTCTGCCCTATCTGGACGAGCTGGGCGTCACCGACTGCTACAGTTCGCCGCAACTGCAGGCGAGACCGGGCAGCACCCACGGGTACGATATCTGCGATCACAGCCGGCTGAACCAGGAGCTTGGGTCCGAGGACGAGTACGCCGGATTCTGCGACGCGCTCCACGCGCGCGGGTTCGGGCACATCGTCGATATCGTGCCCAATCACATGTCCTGCGATCCGTCGGCGAACCCGTGGTGGCGCGACGTGCTCGAGAACGGACCGAGCTCGCCCTACGCGGCGTACTTCGACATCGACTGGGATCCCATCAAGCCCGAGCTGAAAGGCAAGGTCCTCCTGCCGGTGCTCGGAGACCAGTACGGCCAGGTGCTCGAACGCGGTGAGCTGCAGCTGCGGTTCGAGGACGGGTCGCTGCACCTGCACTACTTCGACCGCGACTTTCCAATCAATCCCCGTCAGGCGCCACGCGTGCTGGGACGGGGCGTGGACCGGCTGGAGCGCGAGCTCGCCGGCGACCCGGCCCTGCGCGAGTTCCTCAGCATCCTGACGGCGCTGCAGAACCTGCCCCCCTACACCGAGCGGGATGCGATCCGTATCGTCGAACGTCAGCGCGAGAAGGAGGTGGCGCGCGAGCGTCTTGTCCGGCTGGTCAACGAGTCGAGCACCATCCGGGATCACGTCGACTCGTCGATTCGAGCGGCGAACGGGACGCGGGGTGAACGGGCCAGCTTCGATCTGCTGCACGCGCTGCTGGAACACCAGGCGTACCGGCTGGCCTACTGGCGCACGGCGTTCGACGAGATCAACTATCGCCGCTTCTTCGACATCAACGAGCTGGTGGGCCTCCGGATGGAACAGCCGGAGGTCTTCGAGGCGACTCACGGGCTGGTGCGGCAGCTCATCGGGTCGGGGCGGATCACGGGGTTGCGCGTGGACCATCCCGACGGGCTCTTCGATCCCACCGACTATTTTCGCCGGCTCCAGCAGATGGCGCGTGACGCGCGCGGCGGTGCGCTCGACGGAGACCGGGACGAGCCGCTCTATGTCGTGGCCGAGAAGATCCTGTCGCGCGACGAGGCGCTCCGCACCGAATGGCCCATCGCCGGCACGACCGGGTACGCGTTCGTGAACCTGGTCTCCGGGCTGTTCGTCGACGGTCGCCACGCCACGACGCTGCGGCGGGTGTACGCGCGGATGACCGGCCGGCAGCGGGCCTTCGAGCAGGTGGCGTACCAGAGCAAGCTGACCATCATGCTGACGGCCATGGCGAGCGAGCTCAACGTGCTCGCGCACGCCCTCAACCGCATTTCCGAGGGCGATCGCCGTGTCCGCGATTTCACCCTGAACAGCTGTCGGAAGGTCCTGCGGGAGGTGATCGCCTGCTTCCCCGTGTACCGGACCTACATCAGCGCGCGCGGCGTCGACGCGTTCGATCGGGAAGTGATTCAGGAGGCGATTCGGCGGGCGCGCCAGCGCAATCCATTGATGGAGGTCTCGATCTTCGAGTTCGTTCAACAGATCCTGCTCGCCACACCGGATTCGTCGACCACGGCCGACGCCCGGTCCGAGCGCCTGCACTTCGCCATGAAGGTCCAGCAATTCACGGCACCGGTGCAGGCGAAAGGCGTCGAGGACACGGCCTTCTACCGGTATGACGTCCTGATTGCGGCGAACGAGGTGGGCGGCTCTCCGGCGCGCCTCGGCGTGACCGCGACGGAATTCCACGATGCCAACAGCCGACGGCTCGCGTTGTGGCCCACCGAGCTGATCACCACCGCGACCCACGACACCAAGCGTGGCGAGGACGCGCGGATGCGGCTTGCCGTCCTGTCAGAGATTCCCGAGGCGTGGCGACGCGCCGTCTCGGAGTGGATGCGCATCAACGGGCGCCATCGTTCGAAGCTGGGCGGCGTCTGGGCGCCGGATCGGAACGACGAGTACCTCTTCTACCAGACGTTGATCGGCGCCTGGCCCGCGGAGCCGCCGCCCGCGCCGATGCCTCGACGCGCGCCCGAGGAGGTCGTTCGTCGTGTGAGCGCGTACATGCAGAAGGCGGCTCGCGAAGCGAAGGTGCACACGAGCTGGATCGACGAGGATCAAGCCTACGGTCGCGCCGTGTCGCGATTCGTGGAGGAGACCCTCGCCGGCAGTTCGTCGGCGAGGTTCCTGCACGCGTTCCTGCCGTTTCAACGGCGCGTGGCCCATGTCGGCATGATCAACTCGCTCGCCCAACTGGTGCTCAAGCTGGCGTCGCCGGGCACCTCCGATTTCTTCCAGGGGGGCGAGCTGTGGGATCTCAGCCTGGTGGATCCGGACAACCGGTGTCCCGTCGATTTCGCCCACCGGCAGCGCCTGCTCGACGAGTTGCGTCCGCTGATTGCGTCGCTCGAGCAGGGGGTCATTTGCGGCGAGGCGTTCGGCGAACTGCTCGCCCACTGGGCAGACGGTCGCGTGAAGCTGTTCACCACGACGTGCGGCCTGCGGTTTCGCCGTCGCCACGCCGAGGTCGTGCTCGATGGCGCGTACGTGCCGCTCGAGCCGCGCGGGCCCGCCGCCGAACACGTCGTGGCCTTCGCCCGTCATCACGCGGCGGGAACCCTCGTGGCGGCGGTGCCGCGGCTGACGGCATCGCTGACCGCCGAGGCGAGCCCGCTGCCGCTCGGAGAAACCTCCTGGGGCACGACCCAGCTGCCGATACCCGACACCCTGGCCGGCCGGCCGTATCGCCACCTGCTGACCGGTGAAGTCATTCGACCCGATCCCGGCGCGGTCGGCTGCGCGCTGCCGGTCGCCGCGATCTTCCACGCCAGTCCGGCCGCCTTGCTGTGGGCTCCGTCGAGTCAACCGCGCCCGTGATCAAGCCGCCGAGGTCCAGGATTGCGTGCCACGCCGCAGCGATGATCGTGATCGCGGCGCTGCCGCTTCGCGCGCAATCGAGCGGTTCTGCGCCGCCCCTGTGGTCCGGCAAGGCAGAGATCTCGTTTGTCGCCGCGACAGGGAACAGCGACACGCAGACGATTGGCGGGGGGGCGGAATTCGAGCACCGACTCGACCGCCGCGATGAACTGGTGAGGGTGAATTTCGTGCGCAGCGCCGACCGGGACGGGTTGAAGGCGGAATCGCTCCTGGGCCTCGCGCGGGCCTCGTATCCGGTGACGCCGAGAGTCGACGGCTTCGGCGAGTTCGAGTACCTGCGCAACCGATTCGCGGGCATCGTCGACCGCTACAACCTGAGCGCCGGCCTGACGTACCGGGTTCTGCCCGACCCGGGCCCGCACGTCCTGCTCGTGTTCGCCAGCCTCGGCTATCTGCGCGAGAAGGATCCGGGCGGGGACGATCAGTCGGCCGCGGCGGTGCACGGGGGGGTGCGTTATCGGTGGCAGCTGTCCGATCGCGGCGAGATTGTGGACGAGTTGCAGCTGGTCGACACTGTGGAAACGGACCACGAGTGGCGCGCCGTCCAGATGCTCAGCGTGACGGCCGGACTGAACTCTGCCGTCTCGGTGAAGCTGTCTCAACGGATCGAGTACCTTCGCCGACCCGTGCCCGGATTCAGACCGACTGACACGCTGACGTCGGCCGCGCTCGTCGTCAAGTTCTGACGGTCCCACGCCACGTGAGTCGGCGCGAGCTACTTGCCCGGCTGATCGGACCCGCCGGGCGCGTCCACCGGGTATCCCAGCGATTGTCGGAGCGTCAGTTCCTGGTCGCGAAGCGTCGAGGCGACCGATGGATCGGTGCGGGCGAGCGCCGAGGTGACCTGATCGCGCGTTTGAAGGATGCGCTGGAGCGCCTGCGTCACCTCCGGCCTGCCGGCGCGCGGAACCTCCTCCCGCACACGGTCGAAGTAGTCGGACGACAGCGTGGTGGCCTGCCCGTAATTGTGGGCCATCACGGCGTCGGACAGACGGAGCAGCTGACCGAGCAGGTCGCCCACCCGGAGTCGCGCTTCTGCCGCCGCCAGCTTCTGCTGAAGCGCCTGCACCTCGTTGTCGGCTTCGGTCAGGCGCTGGTGTTGCGGCCAGAAGCCCGCCAGGTACGCGGCGGCAATCAACACGACGACGACGGCGAACAGCGCACGTTTCATGACGTCTCCTCCTGCGTGATACCCGGCTGATCGGCTGGGCGTCGGAACGAGAGTCCGGGGCGCGTCGTGGCTTCTCCCGACCGCACCAGCGCGAGCCGCGTCAGCAACGGCCCGACGACCTCGAAGACGATGACCGCCGCCAGCACGATGCCGGTGATCCGCTCCGCATACAGGGGAAATTCCTCGCGGAGCTGGATCGTCAGGCCGATGGCGAGCGATGAGGACGACACGAGGCACAGGCCGATGTGACGTCGGACCACGACCGGCAGGCTCGTGCGCGCCGCGGCGAGGTAGGCCCCGATCATCTTGCCTGCGATACGAAGGGCGACGAAGACCAGCCCCAGCACCCCGATCGATCGGAGGACCTCCGGCTTCAGCTCGGCGCCTGCGAGGACGAAGAAGGCGGCGTACATCGGCGGGTCCGCCTGGCCCAGCGCGCTCACGAGCTCTTCACTGCGATGCGACGCGTTGACGGTCGTGGCCCCGAGCGCGAGCGTGGCAAACAGGGGCGAGAGGCCCAGCCATCGCGATCCGCCCACGGCGACGAGGACCACGCCCACGGCGAGGATCATGATCTCTCCAGACTCCCGGACGCGATCGGCCCACGCATCGAGCACGAGTCCCAGGACGACGCCGAGCGCGACCGACCCGAGGACGCTCCACGCGAGGCCGGCGAAGGAGGCGTACAGCGAACCGCTCCCGATCGCCGTCGCGGAGCCCTGACCGAAGCTCAGCGCGGCGCCGACCACGCCGAACGCCATCAGCACAATCATGTTGTTGAACGCGACGAGCGCCAGCAGCGTCTCGGTCAACGGCCCGCGCGCGTCGTACTCGTGCAGCACCATCAGCGTGGTCGCCGGTGCCGTTTCCATGGCGATGACCCCGAGCAGGAGCGCCGCCGGCACCGGCACCTGGAGGGCCAGCATGCCGGCGGTGACCAAGAGAAACGCTCCGGCCGTCTCGGCGACCGTGATGGCCGCGACGCGGCGTCCCACGAGCCGGACCATCCGGGCCCGGAAGATCGCGCCGATGCTGAACAGAATCAACCCGAGCGCAACCTCGCTCAAGAACTGGAGCGCCTCGCGGTTCTCGGCCGTGATCAGGTTGAGGCCCGTCGGACCGATCAGCATGCCGACGAAGAGATAGCCGGTCACCTCGGGAACACGAATCAGCTGGGCGGCATGCCCTGCCGCGAGCGCGAAGAGCAGGATGAGACCGACCGACAGGATTTCGTTCACGAACCGGGTTCCACGACCGCAAAGTACCGCGTCCCGTGGGCGTCGACGTACACGAGCAGTGGCCTGGTCACCCGCACGGGGCGCCGCGGTGCGCGGCCTGCGACCGACAGAATGGCGGCGTCTGCCGGAATGCCGGCCCGTTGGAGAAGGTCGGCGCCGAACACCTCAGCCGCGGTCCGGGCGTTGGCGGCGGCCGCCCGTCGGCTCCCGGCGGCGATCCACGCCGCACCGAGGAGCCTGTCTGGAACCACCGTCACCTGACGCGTCCGATCCCGTCGCGAGATGGTCAAAGCGACCGCCCGCCCATCCGGAATTGCGCCCAGCCGCTGGAGCGCGTCGTCTGGACCGGTGAGGTCGCCTCTGTCGATCTGTTGCAGGAGGTCGCCAGGCTGCACGCCTGCGGCGGCGGCCGGACTGTCCGGCTGGACGTCGCTGATCACCACGCCGCCGGCACCAAAGAACGCCTGCAGCGCCGGGTCCGTCTTCTGCAGCCCGATGCCGGTGACGGATGGGATCGCGCGTCCCTCGGCGGCCAGCGACCGCATGCGGTCGAGGGCCGGGCCGATCGCCCGGACGCGCGGGCCAGGGCCGTCCTGCCCGAAGATCGCCAGGGCGCGGCCGTCGGCGTCGAAGAGCGGAGTGCCCGGCAGCAAGGTCGGCGGCGCACCGTCAAGCGCGTACAGGGTGTCGCTCCCGGCGGCGAGGAGCCCGGGGACGATGAACTCGGCGCCCGCGACTCGACCCGCCGCGACCACGAACTGGCCGATTGCCGGAACGCCGGGCGGCAGTGTTGCCGGACGCGGACTGTCGACGGACGGAATCTGCACGAGCGCCAGATCGTTCCCGGGATCGAAGACGACGACGCGTCCGCCGGTGAGGAGGCGGCCATCCGCGAGACGCACTCGACCAACGTTGTCGATCGCGGCCGTGCTGGTAAGAATCTCGCCGGAAGCCGACACGATCACGCCCAGAGCGGCGGCCGACAAGGGCGCGCCGCGGCCGACCTGCCAGTCGAGCGATGGCTGGACCGAGGCAGGACGGGGGGCCGTTTCGAACGTCACCGTCGCGTCGATTGCGCCTCGCAGGGTGCCGCGCAGCGATTCGAGCAGGCGGCCGGGCTCCTGTGCCCGGACCTCTTCTTCGATGAGCGGTGCCACCGGTTCCGGCGGCGGCGCGGCGATCTCGCGGGGACGCGGGGCCAGCACGGCACCCGCGACGAGGATCGTCGCCGCGCCGGCGAAGACCAGCAGCTTTGTCCGCCGCGCGTCGCGCGCCAGGGGAGAACGCACGTCACACCTGAATGTGGCCGCCGATTTCGAACGCCCGTTCGCTGGGCACGCGGAAGAAGTCGGTCGCCCGGGTCGCATTCTTGGACATGATCGCGAACAATCGGGCGCGCCATCTCGGGAGACCGCCGCGGCCGCTCGCGACGGGCGTTTCGCGGCCCAGGAAGTAGGTCGTGTCCTCGAAGTCCACCGGAATCCCCTTCATCACGGCGAGCCCGAGAATCTCCAGGACGTTCGGCGTCTGCATGAAGCCGTAGTGCGCCGTGATCCGGACGATCCCGTGCTCGAGCGTCTCGATGTCGACGCGGTCGGCCTTGTCCACGCGCGGGATGTCCCGGGCATCGACGGTCAGGATGATGACCTGGTCGTGCAGCACCTTGTTGTGCGCGAGATTGTGCAGCAGCATCGCGGGCACGCCGTGCGGATGGTTCGTCATGAAGACCGCGGTGCCCGGCACGCGCAGCGGCGGCCGCGCGTTCAGCTCGCGGATGAAGTCGGCGATGCTCATGGCGGTCCGTTCGCGCCGCTCCATGAGCAGCCGCCGGCCTCGATGCCAGGTCGACATCAACGTGTACACGCCTCCAGCGACGACGAGCGGAAACCAGCCGCCGCTGAACACCTTCAGCAGGTTGGCAGAAAAGAATGCCACGTCCACGGCCAGGAATGCACCGGTGACGACGAGGGCCCTCGACAGCCTCCAGCGCCAGATCTCGCGTGCGACCACGAACGCCAGCACCGTCGTGATAACCATCGTCGTCGTCACGGCCACGCCGTAGGCGGCCGCCAGCCGGCTCGAGGACCCGAAGCTCACGACGAGACCGATCGTGGCCACCATCAGCCCCCAGTTGACGAGCGGCACGTAGATCTGTCCGGCCTCCTCCGGGGACGTGTACTCGATGGTCAGCCTCGGGCTGTAGCCGAGCTGAATCGCCTGCCGCGTCAACGAGAAGGCGCCGGAGATGACCGCCTGCGAAGCGATGATCGTCGCGAGCGTCGCCAAGACGACGGTGGGGTACAACGCCCACGCCGGCACGAGCGAGTAGAACGGATGCAGGGCGGCTGACGGCGTCCCCAGGATGAGGGCGCCCTGGCCGAAGTAATTGACCAGCAGCGCAGGCAGCACGACCGTGAACCAGGCCAGTCGAATCGGACGCTTGCCGAAATGCCCCATGTCCGCGTACAGGGCTTCGCCTCCCGTGGCGACCAGGAACACGGACCCGAGCGCGAGGAACGCGTTGAACCGATTGGCGGCGAAGAACCGCACCGCATGAAGCGGGTTGATCGCGGTCAACACCCGCGGGTGGTCCACGATCGAACGGAGACCGATCTCCGCGATCGTGAGAAACCAGACGATCGTCACCGGCCCGAAGATCGCCCCGACCCTGGCGGTGCCGAACCGCTGCACCAGGAACAACCCCACGAGAATCGCGCTCGCGAGCGGCACGATCGCCGGCGCGAACGCCGGCGTGCGGACGGCGAGACCTTCGACCGCGCTCAGCACCGAAATCGCGGGCGTGATCATCCCATCGCCATAGAGCAGCGCCGCGCCGAAGATGCCGAGCGCCATCAGCGTCCATCGCCGTTCGGGGTGCCGCACCGGCCGCACGAGCGCCATCAATGCCAGGATGCCGCCTTCTCCCCGGTTGTCCGCCCGCATGACGAACAACACGTACTTGATGGAGATGACGAGAATCAGTGCCCAGAAGACGAGCGAGAGGATGCCGAGCACGTTCGCGGGGGTGGCCTCCAGCCCGTGAGAGGGTTCGAAGCACTGGCGGATGGCGTACAGCGGACTCGTTCCGATGTCGCCGTAGACGATGCCGAGCGCACCCACCACCAGACCCGCCGTGCGGGTCGGAGATGCAGACCGCTCATGCTGTACTGCCGTCCCGGGGGCGGTAGACGCCACAGCGTGGCATCGTACTTCACCCCGCTGCGCGGTTCCCGGATCCGGTGGACGGGTCGCGGATCGGCCCGCCGCCGATGCGCCGTGGCGTCATCGAGAGGCCATCGGGGCTTCGATCACGGCGCGCGGCTGTGCGGGCCGGATGCCGCGAGGCCTCGTCGAGCGCCCGTCGCTCCGCGTCGCCAGGATCCGCGCCAGAAAACGTCGCACGGCGAGCGAATTCGGCAGCCGCCAGGCGGCGCGACTGCCGCCGTCGCCGACACGGATGGCCACACCCCAGGACGGCATGACGCCGAACATCTCTTCGTCCGTTCGATCGTCGCCGATGGCGACCATGGATCCGTGCCGGGCGTCGCCGCCCGCGAGGCGGCCGACGACGAGGGCTTTCGAGACGCCCCGCGGACGGAATTCGACGACCATCTTGCCCTCGATCACGTCGACCGGAAGGTCGCCGAGAAGCCCGGGAAGGGCGGCGTGCAGGTGCTGCAGCTGCAGCGCTGCGAGCGACGGATCGACCATCCGGTAGTGCCACGCGAGGCTTGTTGTCTTTCGTTCGATCAGCGACCCCGGGCTATGCGCGCACACGTCGGCCAGCCAGAGGCTCACCTGCTCCATCCACTCCCGCTCGGCGGCGACCACGCGTTCCCATGGCCCGGCGCTCTTCCGGCACGCCGCACCGTGTTCGGCCCACAGCGAGGCCGGCACCTGCCCGAACCATCGCTCGACGGTCTCCATCGATCGCCCGGTGACGAGGTGAAGATCGATCTGCGGGTGGGCGGCGAGCGCCGTCAGCAGGCCCAGCAGGTCCGGATCGGGCCGGGCATCGCCCGGTGATTGGGCGATCGGCACCAGGGTGCCGTCGTAGTCGACGAGGAGCGTCACAGGGCTCGGCAGCCTCATCCGCCCGTCCTCGAGCGCGGCCAGCGGGTCGAGGCCGGTTGCGGTGGTCGTGAGCGCTGCCACGAACTCCTTCGCGACCAGGTTCATCCCGTCGCGCAACGGCGTCACGACCATGACATCCGCCGCCCGATACAGCGCGGCGAGCTCGTGCGGCGGCACCGATCGATACAGGTAGTGAATCGGCACGGCATCGACCGTGCCGAACCTGCCGTTGATGCGGCCGATGAGCTCGTCGAGCTCCCGCCGGAACGCTTTGACCCGCTGATAGGCGGCCCAGTGGCCGCTGTCGATCGGAACCCGATCGAGGAGATGATGGAAGAGCGGCCAGATGACGCCGTTCGAGAAGCCATCGTAGTAGGTCGCGAATCCGCCGTTCGACGTCACGAGGTGCAGGCGGCCGGCGCGGCCCCGGACCGAGATCGGCAGGCGGTTGGAAGCAATCAGCAGCCGCGGGCCCTCGCCCGCGCGCGTCGGTCGTCGTCGTGGATCGCCTCGTCGGATTGACGCCAGCCACCTCATAAGGATATCATCAATATTAGTTGGTGTACAAAGTATTCGTCGGGACCGTGACGTCGCGAGCCCTCCACGATCCGATCGACAGCCGGGACCGACGTGCGCGATGATCGCCCCAGGGATGGCGAATGACTCCTGAGTTGCACGTCGTCTTCGGGGCGGGGCAGGTCGGGTATCCGCTGGCCGAGCGGCTCCTGGAGGCCGGCCGGCGCGTTCGGATCGCCAAGCGATCCCCGACGCCGGTTCCCCCCGGAGCCGAGGTGGCCCTCGGCGACGCGTCGGATCCGGGCTTCTGCATCGACGTCGGCCGTGGGGCGGCCACGCTGTACCACTGCCTCAATCCGCCGTACGACGCGCACGTCTGGGCCGAGCAGGTGCCGCGCTACATGGACAATCTGATCGGAGCGGCCGCCCGGCATCGCGCCCGCCTCGTCGTGCTCGACAATCTCTACATGCTGGGGCGTTCGAACGGGCGGGCGTTCAACGAAGACACGCCCATGACCCCCTGCAGCCGAAAAGGAGAGATCCGGGCGCACGCCGCCGCCCGCCTGTTCGAGGCGCACCGTCGCGGCGACGTCGTCGCGACCTCGGGGCGATCGTCCGATTTCTACGGGCCCGGAGGCACGCTCACGGGACTTGGCGACTTCTTCTGGCCGCGGGCCCTGGCGGGCAAGACCGCGTACTCACCCTATCCCCTGGATGCCATTCACACGTACCACTACATACCCGACGTTGCAGCGGGCCTGGCAGCGCTCGGCTGCGCCGACCCGGACGTGTACGGCCAGCCGTGGATGCTGCCCTGTGCACCAGCCGAAACTCTTCGCACCCTGGTCGGACGGCTGGCCGGGAAGGCGAACCGCGCCATCAAGGTCGCTCAGTTCCCGCGCTGGGTCGTCAGGCCGATGGCGCTGTTCATGCCGCTCATGCGCGAACTGGACGAGATGCTGTATCAGTGGGACGAGCCGTTCATCGTCGACGACCGGAGGTTCCGGGAGCGCTTCGACCTCGTCGCGACCGACGTCGATCAGGCCGCGGCCGGCACGGTCCAGTGGGCAACGAGGCACTACCTCAGGCCGTCGAGCTGATTGGCACGGGCGCGTCGTCCTGCTGTGGTGGCAGGCCCGGCACCTCGCTTTCCGCCTTCACTTCCTGGTGGCACTCGCGTCGCTGATCTCGAGACGCCGTCCTCGGGTGACCTGCTCCGGCGGGGCGGGCACGGTTATCTCCAGGACGCCGTTGTTGAACGTCGCCTTCGCCTGATCCGCGATCGTGCCTTCCGGCAGCGCGATCACCCGGGAAAAGCTCCCGTACTGGCGTTCGGACCGATACAGCCCGCCCTCCTCGTGCTGGTGTTCGGCCTTTCGCTCGCCGGAGATCGTGATGGCGTCGTCGGTGATGTCCACCTTCACGTCGTCCTTCTTGAGCCCGGGCAGATCGGCCCGGATGACGAGCTCGTGGTTCCGCTGAGAGACTTCGACCGCGGGCCACCACATGTCGTCCGCGAAGAGCCGCGGCTGCATGCCACGGCGTCCCGGTTGTGGAGCGAGCCAGCCACGAGCGAGGCCGAAGTCATCGAAAAGCCGGTCCATTTCATCGGCGAACCGTTCGAGCATCCGAAACGGGCCTCCAATCGCTGCTGAGCCCTGCCGCGCGAGATGCTCGGTGTCACGCGCCTGCTGCGCACTCTTCTCGGCCATGAGAGCCTCCTTCGCAACTTCCTTGCGAGCTTGCGGGCCTGTCGTCGGGTGAACGATGGGTACCGTTGCAAGCCGTGGACCGCGAGCCGCACGCGTCACACGCCATCCGGGATGTACCGCTAACGTGCCATCCGCCCCCCGACGCGTCTTCCGTCAGCCGAACGGCCCAGACGCTCGCGAGCGGTCACACCGCCGACAAGCATCAGTACTCGGGCTGACGGTTTCCGCGACAGTCCCTGTTGGTGGGTGGTGTGCCCTTGCGTGAAAAGGAAGAGGCGGGCGCGCCCGGCGGGTGAGCTCGAAGGTCAGCCAGGCGCGCGATCCGCGATATCGACGGACTCTCTGGATCGCGCCGCTGCCGGGTTTCTAGTCTGCGACGCGCCGCTCGAGCCCGGTCATTTCGCAGATCCCCGGGGCGGTCGAGGCTATTTTTCCGGAGAAGGACTGCACGACCCGACCGATCAGGCTCCCGTGCGGTCGGATCTTATGATGAGGAGTGGCGTGGCGCATGTGGTGCTCCCCGTCGCGGCAATCGTGTGTCACGTCGTGACGCTGGCGCGGATGACGCGCCGCCGAGTGTGAGATCATGGACAGGCCATCGCAGCCGTCCGTGACGTGTCCCTGGCGTCGGCGCTGCGATAGAGGAACCTGCGATGCTGCAGTGTGAATTCTGTGGTGGACCCGCCGCGCAACTGGCGCGGACCGTGAGTCGTGTCTGGCTGGGATGTCCGCAGTGCCATCGGACATGGAACGTCGACGTGGAGACGTGCAGGTCCGCACTCGCCGGCGTCGGCTCGGTCCCCGATGACCCGCGAGCGACACGGATGTCGCTGGCGCGCGGCTGTCTCGTCGGGGCGCTGGCCGTCGCCCTCGCGCTGACCGTCCGCGTCCTGCTGGGTCCCGTGCTGGGCGTTGCGAGTCCCTTCCTGCTGTTTACGCCCGCGGTCGCCATCGCTGCGTTGTACGGCGGCGTGGGGCCGGGAATCTTCGCGACGGCGCTGAGCACCATCCTGGGCAGTCACTTTCTGCTGAGCACGGCCGGCGAGCCCATCGTCGAACAGTGGGATCGCGTCGTCCTGTTCGTGGTGGTCAGCGTCGTGATGACGGGCTCCATCACGTTGCTCAGGCGGTCGCGGCAGCAGCTGGCCGCGAGCCTCTGGCGTGAGCAGAAGGCCCGTGCGATGGCCGAAGCGGCCGATCGGACCAAGGACGATTTTCTGGCCCTCATCTCCCACGAGCTGCAGACGCCGATGTCGGTCGTGCTCGGCTGGATCGCCGCGATTCGCCAGCGCCGGCTGAACCCGGACGCGCTGGACCACGCGCTCGACGCGGTCGAGCGCAACGCGAAGATTCTGAGTCGCCTCGTCGACGACGTGCTCGATCGATCGCGGATCGCCACCGGCACGCTGCGGCTCGATCCGCAGGTCATCTCGCTCGTCACCGTCGTGCGCGCCGCGGTCGACCAGGGTCGCGGCAAAGTCGAGTCGGCGGGCATCCATCTGGAGACGACCGTCCCTTCCGACGAGGTGGCCGTCGTGGCGGACTCCATACGGCTCCAGCAGGTGTTCACGAACCTCCTGTCCAACGCGGCCAAGTTCACGCCCCGGGGCGGCCGCATCTCGGTCGAGCTGACGGTCACTGATCGGCAGGCGCGAGTCAGAGTAGCGGACACCGGCAGCGGCATCAGCCCCGATATGCTGCCTCATGTCTTCGATGCGTTTCGCCAGGGGCGCGAGACGCTCCAGCAGTCGTCCCACGGCCTCGGGTTGGGGCTGTCCATCGCTCGGTATCTCATCGAGCGTCACGACGGCACCATCACCGTGGCCAGCGACGGCCCGGGGCTGGGGTCCGCGTTCACCGTGACGTTGCCGGTGGCGCGGCAGCCGCTGGAGCGCCCCGAGGTGTTGCGGCCGGTCCTGGACGAGGGGTCCGGTCGGACCGTTTCGATTCATTGACCGGAGGACGAAGCCGCCAGCCGACCACCGTGCTGTCGGGGCTCGGGTTCATGAGCGCAGGTGCGCCGACTCCGCGCGCCACGCGTGGCAGCCGCTCCCGCGACCTTACAGCTCCCGAAGCGCCGCCGCGATCGGCAGGCGTGCGGCTCGGACGGCCGGCAGCAGGCCGCCGACGAACCCCATCACGAGGGCGTACCCGAGGCCCTCGACCAGAAGCTTCGGGGTCACCGCGAAGCCGAACGCCACCTGGCTGAACGTCTGGAAGTTCATCGTCGAGGTCTGGTAGCCGTTGAAGACGGCGTAGGCCGCGAGCCCGCCGAGCGCGCCGCCGACCGCGGCGAGCCCCAGCGATTCGGCCAGCACCGAGAACAGGACCGAGCTGGTGCTGAATCCCACCGCGCGCAGGGTCGCAATCTCGCGGCTGCGCGTCGCGACGGCGGTGTACATCGTGAGAACCGCGCCGAAGACCGCGCCGACGCCCATCAGCGACGCGATGCCGAATCCGACGGTGCGAATCAGGCGCGTCAGCGTCGTCGACTGCGCGAGGTAGTAGTCCGACTCGCGCCGCACCGAGACGCTGATCTGCGGATTGGACGTCAGCCAGTCCTTCACCGCGTCGTACGACCCGGGCGCATCGAGTCGCAGGAGCACGGACTGGTACGAGTTGCCGCGGCGATACGCCCCCTGGAGGACGTGCGCGTCGCACCAGAGCTCGGTCTCCGCCACGCTGCCGCCGGCTTCGAAGATGCCGACGACGGTCCAGGCGACCTGCCCGGACTTCAACTCCGATCCGATCGACAACCCGCTGTACTGCCGGGCCGCCGCCCGTCCGACGATGATTTCGTTCGTGCCGAACCTCAGCATGCGGCCCGCGATCAGGTGCGCGTCATCCCGCACCTCGAGTGTCGTGCTCTCGATGCCGCGCAGCGGGACCAGGGCGGCGGTGCCGGTCGACCGCTTCGGCACGTCGACGACCACGAAGAGCTCGGCGGAGGCCAGCGGCCTGGTCTCGTCGCGTGCGATCCCGGGCGCCTGCTTGATGATCTCGGCGTCGGGTCCGCCGAGACCGCTCGTCATCTCGTCGTCGGCGCCGCTGCGCATGACGAGCACGCGGTTCGGCGACCCGGCGAGGGTCATCGCGGCCAGAAACCCTTCGGCCATCGACAGGACCGCGACGAACACGATCACCACGCCGGCGATGCCGATCACGGCGACGGCCGACGAGCCGAGCCGCCGCGGGATCGTGCGCAGGTTGACGATCGTGACGGCGACGGTCTGTCTCAGCCAGGCCACGTCACACCTTCCGGAGGGCGTCGGTGATGCGGATCCGCATGGCGCCGGCCGCGGGCAGCACTCCCGCGGCGACGCCGAGGGCCAGCATCAGCCAGACGCCGGTGACCACGTCGCGCGCCGGCAGCACGAAGGGCGAGAGCAGGCCTCCGGTCGGATCGCCCCGCTGCACGATTGCCCAGGCGAGCGCCAGGCCGAGACCGCCGCCGGCGACCGCGATCATCACCGACTCGGTCAGCACGAGCATCAGGATGACGGCGGGCGAGAATCCGAGCGTCTTCAGCACCGCCAGCTCGTTGGTCCGTTCCCGCACCGCCTGCGCCATGGTGTTCCCGACGACGAGCAGAATCGTGAAGAGGACGGCGGCGAGGATGGCCATCATGATCGACCCGATGTCGCCGATCTGCTTGGCGAAGCCCTCGATGAACCCCTTTTCGGTCGTCGTCTTGGTCTCCGCCGACGAGTTCGCGAACATGTCGTCGACCCTCGCCGCCAGCTCGCGGGCGTGCGACGGGTCCTTGATCTTGATGATGTACCAGCCCACGAGGCCGGCGCCGTTCAGACGCGCTTCGTCGAGGTAGTCGTAGCGGAAGAAGAAGTTCGTCTTGTCCACCCCCGGATCGGCATCGTAGATCCCGTCCAGGTTGAACTCCCAGGCGTTGCCGCCGCTCTTGGTCCGATAGATCGTTCCCTTGATCGGGATCCGGTCGCCGATCTTCCACCCGAACCGCGCGGCGAGATCCTTGCCGACGACGGCCCCCTGCCGGTCCGCCAGCCACGCCTTCATCTGCTCCGGCGGCAGATGCAGCTCCGGGTACATCGAGAAATAGACCGAGGGCTCGAGCGCGATGGTGGCGAAGAAGTTGGTCGGATCCTGGTAGACGCCGCCGAACCAGGTGTTGTGGGTCACCGTCTGGACGCCGGGCAGCGCCGCGAGCTGCCGCTGGTACGCGATCGGAAGCGGCATGATGATTGCGATCTTGTGGATGACCATCAGCCGATCCAGTCCGGCCACGTCGACGCCGAGCGAGAACACCGTCCGAATCGTCATCAGCAGCCCGAACAGCAGGAACGCCACGAAGATGGACAGCACAGTGAAGATCGTGCGGAGCTTGCGGCGCCACACGTTGCGCCAGACGAGCGGCAGGAACTTCATGCGACCGCCTCGAGCAGCGATCCCTTTTCCAGGTGCAGCGTCCGCCGCGCGCGCGCCGCGGCGTGCGGATCGTGCGTCACCATGACAATCGTCTTGGCGTGCTCGCGGTTCAGCGCCTGCAGCAGATCGAGAATCTCGTCGCCGGCCTTGCGATCGAGGTCGCCCGTCGGCTCGTCGCACAGGAGCAGGGCGGGATCGGTGACGATGGCGCGGGCGATGCCGACGCGCTGTTCCTGTCCGCCCGACAGCTGACGCGGATAGTGCTTCGCACGGTCTGACAAGCCGACCACCTTCAGCGCAACGGCGACGTGGCCGCGCCGCTCGGCTCGCGACAGCTTCGTGAGCAGCAGCGGCAGTTCGACGTTGCGCTCTGCGGTCAGCACCGGGAGCAGGTTGTACAGCTGGAACACGAAGCCAATGTGCTGCGACCGCCATCGCGACAGACGACTGCCCCCGAGGTCGCTGATGCGGACGCCGGCCACCTCCACCGTGCCGCTGGTCGGCGCGTCGAGGCCACCGAGCAGATTGAGGAGCGTCGTCTTGCCCGACCCCGACGGCCCCATCAGGGCCAGGAAGTCGCCCCCCGGGATGGCGAGGTTGACGTCTCGCAGCACGTCGATGCGTTCGCTGCCGCGGCTGAAGTGCTTGGAAACGTTCCTCATGCGAACGAGGGCGCCATCATCGGTCATAAGCGCGTCGGTGTTCAGCGTGCGTCGTAGGTCACCGGATCGTGATCGTCGCGCCGTCGCGGAGCGATGGCGGCGGCGAGACCACGACCTGCTCGCCGGCCTGCAGCCCGGCCAGCACTTCCACCCGATCGCCGTCCTCGCCGCCAGCCCGGATCGCGCGGCGTTCGACGGTTTCGCCGCGAACGACGAAGACCGACGACAGCCCGTCGTCGGTGCGAATCGCGGCCTTCGGCACGAGCGCCGTCGGTCGCGCCGCCGCCGCCGTCGGTTCGTCCTCGCCGCGCAGGAACGTGACCTTCACGCCCATGTCGGGAAGAATGCGGGGATCCAGCTCGATGAAGCCGATGCGGACCAACACGGTGGCCTTCTGCCGATCGGCCGTGGGCACCATCGTGATCACGCGGGCCGGAATCCGCCAGTCCGGATAGGCGTCGAGCAACGCCGTCACGTCCTGGCCGCGGACGACGCGGTTGATGTACGCCTCGTTGACGTCCACGTCGATCTCGAGCGATCGCATGTCGACGATCGTGCAGATGCCGGTCCGCGTGAAGCCGCCGCCGGCAGACACCGGCGAGACCATCTCGCCCGGCTGCGCGTCCTTGGAAATCGCGATCCCGCTGAACGGCGCCCGGATGACGTAGTTGGCGAGATCGGTGCGCTGCAGGTCGACCTGCCGTTCGGCCACCTGGACCTGCTGGCGAAGGGCGGCAATCCTGGCGGCGAAGGTGTCCGCGTCGGCCTGCGCCTGGTCGATTTCCGCCTGCGACACGACGGCGTCCTTGAGGAGCTCGGTCCGGCGCTGGAGCGTACGGTGCGCGTCGGCGAGGCGGACCTCGTTCTCCGCGACGGCCCGCCGCGCGGCTTCGACCTGCGCCTCCGCCAGCGCGAGCGCGGCCCGGCCGTTGGAGTCGTCGAGGCGCGCCAGGACCTGTCCCTCGTGCACGGCCATGCCTTCCTCGACGTTGACGTAGACGACCTTGCCGGTGATCTTCGACGACACGGTGGCGCGCCGTCTCGCCGTGACGTAGCCGGAGGCGTTGAGGACGGCCGCCGGTACGCCGGCGCCTCGCTCGATGACGGCGGCAGCCTGGACCGCGGTCGGCGCGTCACGCGTCAGCCACCACCGCGCCGCGACCGCCGCCCCCAGGAGCGCCACAGTCGCGATGGCCCACCCGATCCGGGCCGCAGAGCGCCAGCGCTCGGGTTCGCGAGCGATGCGCAGCGCCGCCAGATCCGCCTTCAAGTCGCTCATGCGCGTCGGAATGAACTGCCCAATGTTACCTCTTCTCGAACGGGGCGTTCTGCAACCGCTGTGCAAGGACGCAAAAGCGGTGCGGTATCATGAGCGGATGCGACTGTTCGGTCCTGCCGGGACGGGCACCGCGTCCACGCTCCGGCGCCGCGACGAGATTCCCGACCGGTTCAAGTGGAATCTGAGCCACATCTTCGCCGATTGGGCGGCGTGGCAGAACGCCGTCGAGGATCTCGACCGGAACATAACCGCTTTCGCCGCGCGGGCCGGCACACTGGCCGGCGGCGGTGCGAGCCTTCTCGCCGCGCTGCGACTTCGGGACGACATCGGCCAGCTCGAATACAAGGTGTGGTACTACGCCTCGCTGTGGTACGACCAGGATCAGCGCGACAACCAGATCAACGGCCGCCGTCAGCAGGTGCAGATCCTGTTCGCGAAGGCGGCGCAGGCGTCGGCGTGGTTCGATCCCGAGCTGCTGAGGATCCCGGTCGACGAGGTGCGGGCGTGGATGGCGGCGTCGCCGGAGCTGGCGGTGTACCGATTCGCGATCGAGGATCTGTACCGCCAGCAGGAACACGTGCTCGACGACAAGGGCGAGCGCCTGCTGTCGCTCGCGAGCCGCTTCGAAGCGACGCCAAACGACGCGTACAGCGCGCTGTCGACCGCCGACGCGAAGTTTCCGACGGTGCGGCTGTCGACCGGCGCCGAGGTCACGCTCACCTACGGGCAGTATCGCGCCATCCTCGCAACCAACCGCAGCCAGGCCGATCGCGCCGCCGCGTTCACCGAGTTCCACCAGATGTACGCCGCGGCCGGCAACACCTACGCGTCGCTCTACAACGGCGTCATGCAGCGCGACTGGTTTCTCGCCCAGGCGCGGGGGTACCGGTCAACGCTGGACATGGCGCTGCACGGCAACAATATCCCGCCGGCGGTGGTCGACAATCTGATCGACACGACCAGGCAGGGCACCGCGCCGCTGCAACGCTATCATCGCCTGCGCAAGCGCGTGCTCGGTCTCTCGTCGTATCACGCGTACGACAACCAGGTCCCGCTGGTCGACTTCGACCGGGAATACCCCTACGAGCAGGTGCTCGACTGGCTCGCGGCGTCGGTGGCGCCGCTCGGCGACGAGTACCGGCGCCAGCTCCGCGAAGGGCTGCTGTCGTCCTGGATCGACGTGTACGAGAATTCCGGCAAGCGCAGCGGCGCGTATTCGGCTCCGGTGTACGGCGTCCATCCGTACATGCTGCTCAACTACAACGACACGCTCGACGCCGTCTTCACCCTGGCCCACGAAATGGGCCATTCGATGCACACCCTGCTGTCGCACGCGCACCAGCCGTTCGTCTACGCGGGCTACACGATCTTCGTCGCCGAAGTGCCGTCGACGCTCAGTGAGGCGCTGTTCCTCGAACACATGCTCTCCCGCGCCACCGACGAGCGCGAACGGATCGTCCTGCTCCAGCATGCGATCGACGGCATCGTCGGCACGTTCTACACCCAGGTGATGTTCGCCGACTACGAACGGCAGGCGCATCGGATGGTCGAAGAAGGCCGGCCGGTGACGGCGGAGAGTCTGAGCGACATCTACGTCGGCCTGCTCAAGGCCTATCACGGGGACGCAATCGAGTACGACGAGCTGTTGCGCGTCACCTGGACGCGGATTCCGCACTTCTTCAGCACGCCGTACTGACGTCTACCAGGTACGCCACCTGCTTCGCATCGAGCGCGCAGATCGTCAAGCAGCTCACAATCGGCTCGGCGACCGAGCGGCGGGCCGCCATCGACCGGTACCTGACGCTCCTGAAGTCGGGGGGCAGCGACTATCCGATGGCGCTGCTGCAGAAGGCCGGCGTCGACCTCAGCCGTCCCGAACCGGTGCAGGCCGTCGTCGACCAGCTGGACGGACTCGTGACGCAGCTCGAGCGCGAGATCGACGCGCTGACGAGCGCGGTCTGAATCCCGCCGGCGCGCGGCGTGAGGGCGTGCGCTCCCTCGACGGACTCACGATCCCCGTGCGTTCATCGCGTGAACCGCGTCGATTTCGGCGGCGGCCCGGCGGCCGCTCTCGACCGCGCCGTTCATGTAGCCCTGCCATTTGACGCTCGTGTGCTCGCCGGCGAAGAACAAGCGGCCGGCCGGCCGGCCGAGCCACGACCGCAGCATCGGATCGAAGGACGGATCGAAGAACGCGTAGCCGCCGCGCGCCCAGGCGTCGGTTTCCCAGACGGTCTGGTGCCACGCCAGCACCCGCGCACGATCCGATCCTATCCAGTCGAGGCGCGCGGCCAGGCCGGCGATGCCTTCCCGCGTCGTGATCTCACGGGTCGCTTCGCTCGCACTGCCGCCCGCCAGCAGCGACAGGATCCCGGAGCTGCCTCGCTGCTCCTCGGCGGCGTCCCAGAACGCGCCGAAGGGCAGCGCCGTCCCGAAGGCGCGAGGCCGCCCCGGAACGCGCCAGAACCGGCGGGAGAACTGCACGAGCGTTTTGGTGGCGCGCCCGTACTTCAGCGTGGCGATGGCATCGTGCTGCTGCGCCGGCAGAGCCGGCGTGATGGGAATCCGGCGGAGCAGCGTCGCCGGCACGGCGAACACCACGTAATCGACGGCGATCTGCGCCACCGAACGGCCGGTCTTGAGCGACACGCGCACGCCTTTGCCGCGCTGCGACGCGGCCACGACCTCGGTCCCGAGCTTGATCCGCGAGCCGAGCATGGTTGCCAGCGCGCCGGCCAGGCGATCGTTCCCGCCCTCGATGCGGTAGGTCTTCCCACTGGCCGGCGTGTCGCTCGAGGCGAACTGATCGACCAGCGCGATGAGCGACAGCTCGTCGGGGTCCGCCAGGAAGAAGCCGCGCAGCCCGGCCACCGTCGCGCGCAATTCGGCGTCCGCGTTCACGGCCTCGATCCACTGTCCCACCGAGCGTCGCGCGATGCGGGCGGCAATCGGGGAGTCCCATCGTTGCTCGGCCAGCGTGTACGGCTGCTTGAACTCGGCGAGGGCGTCGGAGAGGCGCTCCCAGCCGCGGGCGGCGGACCGCGGCACCATGCGGACGCGACCCGCGCCGTCGGCCCGCGCGTAGCCGAACCCGCCGCGCAGGATACGCGCCAGCGTCAGCCCCAGCTCAGCGGCCAGCGCCCGAATCTCGTGCTGTCCATCGTCGATCATGTCGCCGCCGGCCTCGGCGTGCTGGCGCTCGGCGAACGGCTCGCGCACCGTCCACACGCGCCCGCCGACCCGCGCGCGCGCATCCACGACGGTCACCTGCGCGCCATTCCGGAGCAGATCGCGGGCGGCGGCCAGCCCGGCGAGCCCCGCGCCGGCGACGAGCACGTGGAGGCCGGCGAGCGCGCCGCTCACATCTGCTCGACGCGATAGCCCCTGGCGCCGAGCAGCGCGAGCAGGCCATCCGGTCCGACCAGGTGGGCGGCGCCGACGACGACGAACGCCGGCCGCGGCCGCATGAACAGCGCTTCGAGCTCGGGCAGCCAGGTGTGGTTGCGTTCGACGAGCAGGCGCTGGTACAGCTCCGGATCGGCCTTGACGTCCTTGAGCACGATCTGTTCGACCGCCGGCCGGTCGCCAGCCCGCCACGCCTGCACGAGCGTGGTGAGATTCGTGATCTCGGTGTCGGCGTCCTTCAACGTCTCTGCGAGGAGGTGCTCCTGGCGGTCCATGGCGAGGTCGTCGAAACGGGAGATCTGGTAGTCGGCCGTCTCCAGCCCCTTCACCTCCTTGCCCTCGGCCCGCGCCTGATCGTAGAAGTGCCGATCGAGGCCGATTTCGGGATCGAAGCCGGCCTTCTGCCATTCGAGCGACGAGAGGGTGAGCGCCAGCGCCCACGGCTTGAAGCGCTTGAGCGGTTCGAGCGGCAGGCCGAGATCGCGCGCCCGCGCGGTGACCAGGGCGAACGTCGCCGGCGAGATCACCGTATCGAGCGTGGCGCTGGCGGGCAGCATGCTGCGCGCGAGCATCTTCATCTGCGCGGCGGGCGACAGCAGCTCGGCCAGATCCGCCTCTTCGACGAGCAGATCCGAGTCCTTGAACGCCTGGTCCAGCGGCGCGCTGAGCGGATAGAAGTCACGGGTCAGCAGGTGGACCGATCCGACCAGATAGAACGCGCCGCTCGTCCCGGTGACCTTCCACAGGAAGTCGCGGGCATGGACGGCCGTCGCCTGTCCCACGACGAGCCCCGCGGCGACCACGATCGTGAGCAGCGTTGGACGGCGTCGCATCAGTGCTCCCTGCCGGCCCCTGCCGGTGGCGTGATGGGGGTGTCCAGGGTTTCCACGGCTTCCACGAGGCTGACCAGCTTCCCCGGATTCAGCCGGTTGTCGGGATCGAAGGCGCGCTTGATGGTGCGCATCAGCTCGAGCGACGACCCGTGCTCGGCCTCGAGATACTTCAGCTTGCCGATGCCGACGCCGTGCTCTCCGCTGCAGGTGCCGCCCAGCCGCAGCGCACGCATGACGAGCCGCTCGTTCAGCCGGCGGGCGGCCTCGAGCTCCGCCGCGTTCCCGACGTCGAGGATGTACAGGAGATGGAAGTTGCCGTCGCCCGCGTGGCCGACGAGCGCGACCGGGAACGGCGCCGTCACGTTGTCGGCCTGGGTTTCCACGATGCATTCTGTCAGGCGCGAGATCGGGACGCAGACGTCGGTGATTTGCGCGCGCGACCCGGGACGCAGCGCGAGCGCCGCGTACAACGTGTCGTGGCGCGCGCGCCACAGCTTCTCCCGGTCCTCGAGGCGGATCGCCCACTGGAAGTCGCGGCCGCCGCGGTCCGCGGCGAGCGCCTGCACCGCCTCGGCCTGATCGGCCACGTGCCGCTCGGAATCGCTGTGAAATTCGAAGAACAGCGTCGGCGCCACCGGATAGGTCGTCTTCGAGTAGCGATTGACCGCCTCCATCTGCACCTCGTCGAGCAGCTCGACCCGGGCGATCGGGATACCGAGCTGAATGGTGGCGATGACGGTGTCGACCGCCCCCTGAAGCGACTCGAACGGACAGACCGCAGCCGACACCGCTTCGGGCAGCGGGTGCAGGCGGACCGTCACCTCGGTCAGGACGCCGAGCGTCCCTTCCGAGCCGACGAACAGACGCGTCAAGTCGTAGCCGGTCGACGATTTCCTGGCGCGTGTGCCGGTCGTCACGACCCGCCCGTCGGCCAGGACGACGGTCAGTCCCAGCACCGTCTCGCGCATCGTTCCGTAGCGGACGGCCGTGGTGCCGGAGGCCCGGGTCGCCGCCATGCCGCCGATCGTGGCGTCGGCGCCGGGATCCACCGTGAAGGTGACGCCCAGATTGCGGAGCGCGCGATTGAGCTGCAGCCGCGTGACGCCGGCCTCGACGGTCGCGTCCATGTCCTCCGCGCTCACGCGCAGGATCCGGTTCATCTCCCGGAGATCGATGGTGATGCCGCCGGCAATCGCGTTGACGTGCCCTTCGAGCGACGTGCCGGCGCCGAACGGCACGACGGGCACCCGATGCGCGGCGCTGATGCGGAGAATCGCCGACACTTCGCCGGTCGTGCGGGGGAAGCAGACGACCTGCGGCGCCGCCGGCGCGTGGTACGACTCGTCGTGGCTGTGCTGCTCGCAGACGGCCGCCGCGTCGGTAGCGCGCGCACCGAGCAGCTGGCGAAGAGCGTCAATCGCTGCCGCGATCGGTGTGCGCGCGGCCGTTCGCTCCATCGCCCTACTTCAACTCCACTGCGATGACGCGTGCCTGGCCGCGAACGAGCAGTTCGGTATGGATCCGGTTGCGCGCGTTGAACTTGGTGAGGCCGAACGCGTTGTCGTTCACCTGACTCTGCCCCTCCGGCGTGGTTGACGTGAGCGCGCCGTCCGCCAGGTAGGTGACCACGACGTCCTTGTCGTGAAAGTGCATCGGCGAGGGCGTGCCGGCCGTGAAGGTGTAATCCCACACGACCACGCGCTTGTTCTCGAGGAGCTTCAGGGCGCCCGGCCTCGGGAAGGCTTGCGGATACCCGGACGTGTTCTTGAGCGGCGCGACGTAGTGATCGTGGAGGGCAATGAAACACGCCCGCACGGGGCTCTCCGACGCGTTCTCTTCACCGCGGATCGTGCCCCGGGGCTGAAATGTCACCTCGCCGACGCCGACCGGCACCGTCACCCTCGAGCCGTCGGCGCGCGTGAGCGTCAGGCGGCCGTTCGAGAGGTAGACCACCAGATAGTCTTCGTTGCGGCGTGCCACCGGGCTCGCCCCTTCGGCCGGCCAGGTCGCGTCCCAGACCGTCACGCGCTCGTTGTCGACGATCGGCGAGGCCGCCTCGCGCGCGTCGGTCGCGGGCGCGCGAGGCGACGAGGGGTCCGGTTCGGCGGCCCAGGTCGCGGTCCACAGCGCGGCTCCCAGAAGGAGCGCGATGCATTGACGCATTTGTTCGATTATATTCTCGATATCCCCATGACACCCCTCCCGACCGCTTCGGTGGCCGCCGCCGTCATCGAGATCGTCACCGAGGTCAGTCGCCGGCCCATTCAACCGGTGCTCGCGAGCGATCTGGTCGCCGACCTCGCGTTCGACTCGCTGCAGGTGATGGAAACCGTCGCCGCGCTGGAAGATTGGTTCGACATCTCCATTCCACCGGAGGACGTGCCCGGCGCGCGGACGCTGGCCGACGTGGTGGCGCAGGTCGAGGCGTTGCTCGAGGCGCGGACCTCGTGACCCCCTTTCGCGCCCTGGCAACCGCGCTCGCCGACGCGGCCGCGACCGCCGAGGGGTACGTGTTCATCGACGGCCGAGGCGAGCGCAGGGTCACCTATGCCCACCTGTACGGCGCCGCATCAGGTCTGGCGGCCGCCCTCCGCGCGACCGGACTCGCCTGCGGCGATCTGGTGGCGATCGTCGTCGGCGATCCGGAGCGGTTCCTGACATCGCTGTTCGCCACCTCGATGGCCGGCCTCGTGCCCGCCTCGCTGTATCCACCGTCCACGACCGTCGATCTGGCGCACTCCCTCGACGCCACAGCCGCCGTGCTCCGGTCGTCGCGGGCGCGCGGCGTCGTCACGACGCCGTCGCTCGTCGCTGCGATGGAGTCGCTGCGGGCGACATGTCCCGACCTGAGCGCGGTCATCCCGTGCGACGCCCGGGGCCAGGACCGCGTGGCTCCCGCAGCCCCCTCTTCCGACGCCATCGCGTTCGTGCAGTTCACCTCCGGGTCGACGTCCGAGCCGAAGGGTGTGGTGGTGACCGAGGGCAGCCTGTCGGCGAACATCGAGGCCATCAACGGCCCCGCAGGTCTGGACACGTCGCCGTCCGATTCGGCGGTGAGCTGGCTGCCGCTCCATCACGACATGGGTCTGGTCGGCATGGCCCTCGGAGCGCTGTACGCGCGCCGGCCGGCTGTGCTGATGACGCCGGCGGCATTTGTCAAGCGCCCGGCAGAATGGCTGCGGGCTATCTCGCGGCATGGCGGCACCGTGAGCTTCGCGCCGAGCTTTGCGTATGATTTGTGCGTGCGCCGCGTGAAGGACCGCGAGATCGACGATCTGGATCTGTCGCGGTGGCGGATCGCGGGCTGCGGAGGCGAGCCGGTGCACGGGCCGGCGCTCGCCGCGTTCGCGGAGAAGTTCCGCCCGGCCGGGTTCCGCGAGAAGAGCTTCCTGCCAAGCTACGGCCTGGCGGAACATACCCTCGCGGCCACCTTCCCGCCGCACGGGCGCGGGATTCGCACCGCGCGCATCTCGGAGCATGGCGACATCGTCAGCTGCGGGTTTCCGCTGCCCGGTCACCAGCTTCAGATCGTGGACGACCGCGGATCGGAGGTCGGCGAGCGCACGGTCGGCGAGATCGTTCTCGCCGGACCGTCGGTGATGCGCGGATACTACGCCGACGACCGGCTCACCGCGGAGGCCGTCCGCGACGGGTGGCTGCACACCGGCGATCTCGGGTTCGTCGACGCGGGAGAACTGTTCGTCTGCGGCCGGACGAAGGATCTGCTCGTCGTGCACGGCCACAAGTACCATCCGCAGGACCTCGAGTGGGCGGTCGAGGGTCTGCCGGGCATCCGCCGCGGCCGTGTCGTCGCGTTCGGGGTCGCGCGTCCCGGCGCGGCCGATCGCGCCGTGATGGTCGTCGAGCCCAGCGGCACGGTGCCGGCCGGCGCGCTGGTCCGCGCGGTGCGGCAGCGGGTGAGCGAGGTCTGCGGGCTCTTCGTCGACGACGTGGTGGCGGTGCCGAACGGGACGATCGGCCGGACCACCAGCGGAAAGGTGCAGCGGTTTGCCACGAAACTCCGTTACGAGCGCGGCGAGCTGTGCTGATGGGCTCCGGCACAGGCCGCTGGTCTCGATGAGCGGCGTCCGTCTTTACTGCTAGCCTTTAGAGGTCCGGATTACCCGGCACGGCGCCCGGGGGTGACAGGTGCTTCGCGCAATCAGCTCCCCATCCGCCGCGCGGCGGCTCGAGGCCGCCGAGCGGACGCTTGCCGCCCACGGTGCCGCTGCCGAACTCACCGTTGTCGGCGCGTCGCGCGGTGCGGCCGACGATTTCGTGCGCGCCGTCGCGCGTCGCCGGGGCGCCAGCTTCGGCATCACCCGTTTCAGCCTGACCGAACTGGCCGCCCGCGCTGCGGCCATCGGCCTCGCGGGCGCACGCCGCGTGCCGGGGACGCGAGCCGGCGGCGAGGCGATGGCCGCGCGCGCGGTGTTCGAGGCCACCACGGCCCGCGAGCTGGAATACTTCGGCCCGGTCGCATCGATGCCCGGCTTTCCGAGGGCGCTCGCACGGACGCTGCACGAGCTGCGCCTCGCCGGCGTGCGATCAGATCAGCTCGTCTCCACGGCGCGCGGCGAGCCGGCGACAGGGCGATTGGCAAACGCCGACATCGGGCGGCTGCTGGCCCGGGTCGAGGACGAGCTCGATCGCGCGGCGGTCCACGACCGGGCGGGGTTGTTCCGGCTGGCGGCCCGGACGTGCCGGCAGGGAGGCGTGCGATGGGCCGAGGTCCCGCTTTTCCTGCTGGACGTGCCGATCGATTCGGCCGCCGAACGCGAGCTCGTCGCGGCGCTCGCGGCGTGTTCGCCGGACGTGTTCGCGACGGTTCCCGAAGGCGATCACGTGGCGCGCGCGGCGCTGTCGTCCATGGGAGCCGCCGTCGAGGATCTCGCCGATCCATGGGCCGCCGATCACCGGTCGGATCTCGACACGCTTCGGCATTACATCTTTGTCCCCGATCGACCGCCGCTCCGTGAACCGTCGGGAGAGGTCCGGCTGTTTTCGGCGCCGGGCGAAGGGCGCGAAACGGTGGAGATCGTCCGGCGCGTGTTGGACGAGGCGGCTCGCGGCGTCCCGTTCGACGAGATGGCGGTGTTTCTCCGAACGCCGCCGCAGTATCTGGGGCTGCTCGAGCACGCCTGCGCGCGCGGCGAGGTGCCGGTCTACTTCGAGCGCGGCACCAGCCGGCCGCACCCGGCCGGCCGCGCGTTCATGGCGCTGCTGAGGTGCGCCGTGGAAGGGCTGTCCGCGAAACGGTTCGACGAATACCTGTCGCTCGGACAGGTGCCTTCCGTCGACGATCGTCGGTCGGCAGCCGGCCGTCCACTGTCGTCGGCCGACGGCACCGCGACGCCTGCCAGCGTCGTGGACGAGACCGTCAGCAGCCTGACGGGCGTCCCGCCGGATCGGGATGTCCTGGCGGAGGCAGAGGTCGGCGCCGCCGCGCACGAGGAACCGGATTCCGACGACGAAGCCGTGGTGGCGGGGACCCTTCGCGCGCCGTGGAAGTGGGAAGAGCTGATCGTCGAATCGGCGGTCGTCGGCGGGCGGACGCGCGCCGACGGACAGCAGCGCTGGCGGCGCCGGCTCGACGGGCTGGCGGCGGAGTTCAGGATCCAGCTGCGGGAGCTCCGCGCCGACGAGCCGGAATCGCCGCGGATCGAACGGCTCGAACGGGATCTCCGCAATCTGGAACACCTCCGGCGGTTCGCGCTGCCCGTGATCGACCAGCTGGCGGAGTGGCCGCACAGCGCGTCGTGGGGCGAGTGGCTCGATCGGTTTACCGGGCTCGCGCGCTCCGCACTGGCGCGGCCCGCGCGTGTGCTGCAGGTGCTGGTGGAGCTGCGGCCGATGGCCGCGGTCGGCGGGGTGACCCTCGACGAGGCCGCCGACGTCCTTCGGGATCGGCTGGTGACGCTCGACTGGGAACCGCCGGATCGCCGGTACGGACGGCTCTTCGTCGGGACGCCGTTTCAGGCACGCGCCCGGCGCTTCCGAGTGGTGTTCGTGCCCGGGTTGGCCGAGCGGGTCGTGCCGCAGCGGCCGCGCGAGGATCCGCTCTTGCTCGACGATCGGCGCGACACGTTGGACGCCGGCCTGGTGCGCCAGGGGGAGCGGGGGGCGGCTGAACGCCTCCTGCTGAAGCTGGCGATCGGCGCCGCGACTGAACGTCTGTATCTGTCCTATCCACGCCTGGACGTGAGCGAGACGCGGGCGCGCGTGCCGTCGTTCTATGCGCTCGACGTGGTGCGCGCCATCACCGGACGGGTGCCCGACCATCGCGTGCTGGCGTCGGACGCGGCCGAGGAAGGCGGGGCGAGCCTGGCCTGGCCGGCGCCTCGCGATCCGGAGCGTGCAATCGACGATCTCGAGCACGACCTGTCGGTGCTCAAGCTGCTCCTCGATGCGCCCGACCCCCGGCTGGTGAAGGGCCGCGCGCACTACCTGCTCGATCTCACGCCGGCGCTGCGCCGATCGGTCAGCAGTCGCTGGCTCCGCGACAAGAGGTCGTGGTCGCCGGCCGACGGCCTGATCCGCGTCACCGATGGAACCGGTCGGATGCTCGAGCGCCAGCGGCTCGCGCGGCGCGCGTATTCGCTCTCCGCGCTGCAGCGGTTCACCCTGTGCCCGTACCAGTTCTTCCTCGCGACCATCCATCGATTGCAGAGGTGGGAGGAGCCGGAGCCGATTGTCCGGCTCGATCCGCTCACGCGGGGAAGCCTGTTCCACACGGCGCAGGCGGAGTTCTTCCGGGCGATGGAGGCAAAGGGCGCGCTGCCGATCCGGCTCGAGGGGCTGAGCGAGGCGGCGGCGGTGCTCGATCAGGTCATCGATCGCGTGGCGGCCGAGTACGAGGAGCAGCTCGCGCCGGCGATCGGCCGCGTGTGGCGGGACGAAATCGGCGAGCTGCGCCGCGATCTGAGCATCTGGATGCAGAAGATCGCCGCCCCCGCGCCCTGGCGTCCTCAGTACTTCGAGTTCAGCTTCGGACTGTCCGACGAGGGGCGCGATCCGCGGAGTCTTCCGGAGCCGGTGGTGGTCGACGGCCGGTTCACCCTGCACGGATCGGTGGACCTCATCGAGATCGATCCGGCCCGCGACGTGCTGCGCGTCACCGATCACAAGACGGGCCGCAACCGTTCGACCCCCACGCTCATCGTCGACGGCGGGGCCGCGCTGCAGCCGGTCCTCTACAGCATGGCGATGGAGCAGGGCCTCGGCAAGCGCGTCGATGTCGCGCGGCTCTTCTACGCGACCACCGCGGGCGGCTTCCACGAGCAGACGGTGGCGATCAACGACTACAGCCGCAGCCAGGGGCTGAGGGTGCTGGAGATCATCGATCGGGCGATCGAGCTCGGCTTCCTGGCGGCGGCGCCCAACGCCGAGAGGCACGCGTGCCGCTATTGCGATTTCCGGCCGGTGTGCGGCCCGCGCGAGGAAGAGCGCGTCGCTCGCAAGACGCCGGACAAGCTGGCCGACCTCATCGAGCTGAGGTCGATGCGATGATCGACGCGGACGCGCGTTTTCCGGACGCGGAGGCGCGGCGCGCGATCGCCTCGGATCTCGACACGACGCTCGTCGTGGAAGCCGCCGCAGGCACCGGGAAGACCACCGAGCTCGTGAAGCGGATCCTCCGGGTGCTGGCCAGCGGCCGCGCGACGATGATGGAGATCGTGGCCGTCACGTTCACCGAAAAGGCCGCCGGCGAGCTCAAGCTCCGGCTGCGCGAGTCGCTCGAGGAACACCGCGCCGACGCCGCCGACGCTGTCGTCGCGAGACGGCTGGAGGAGGCGCTGGCCACGCTGGAGGAGGCGCACGTCAACACCATCCACGGCTTCTGCGCCGAGCTGCTCCGCGAACGCCCGGTCGAAGCCCGCGTGGATCCCCTGTTCGTCGTCCTGACCGAGGCGGAGGCGGACAAGCTGTATGCCCGCGCGTTTCACGCCTGGTTCCAGGAGGCCCTCGACCGTCCGCCCGAGGGCGTCCGGCGCGCCCTGCGGCGAACCACCGCGCCGTCCTGGGCCGGCGGCGACGCAGACGGCCCGATCGACCGGCTGCGATCGGCCGGCCGCGCGCTCGCCGAGGCCCGCGAGTTCCCGCATCCCTGGCGGCGGCCGCCGTTGGATCGCGCCGCCGAAGTCGATCGGCTGGTGCACCAGCTGCACGAGGTCGCGCGGCTGACCGAGCAGCCACTGTCGGAGCGCGACAATCTGTTCGTCGATACGGACGGCGTCCGTCGCCTGAGCCGTCAAATCCGGCTCGAGCAGTCGTTCGGGCAGCACGACCTGGACGGCTGGGAGGCGCGCCTGGTCGATCTGACTCGGGATCGCGGGTTCTCCCGCACGCGAAAGGGGAGCGGCTACAAGTACGGCCGGGACGTCCTGCGGTCGTCGGTGCTCGCCGCGCGCGACGGGCTCATCGCCGATCTCCAGGAATTTCGACGGCGGGCTGATGCCGATCTCGCGGCATCCCTCCAGCAGGAGCTCGCAGGCGCCACGTCGCGGTACCAGGCGTTGAAGGAAGCGGCGGGGGCGCTCGATTTCGCCGACCTGCTGGCGCGCGCCCTGCACCTGCTCCGGACCGACGCCGCCGTCCGGCACCACCTGCAGCAGAAATTCACGCGGATCTTCGTGGACGAATTTCAGGATACCGACCCGGTGCAGGCGGACATCGTGCTGCTCCTCTCGGCCGACGACCCGCTCACCACCGATCCGCCAGCCGTGCGCCCGGTACCGGGCAAGCTCTTCATCGTCGGCGACCCGAAGCAGGCGATCTACCGGTTTCGCGGCACCGACGTGAGCACCTACCGGCACGTCAGCGATCAGCTCGCGGCGTGCGGCGGGCGCATCCTGCAGCTGACCACCAGCTACCGCAGCGTGCCGGCGATTCAGCGCTTCGTGAACGCGGCGTTCGGCGGCGCCATGCGGGCCGATCCGGTGGCGCTGCAGGCCGACTACGTCCCGCTGGCCCCGTACCGCCCCGGCAACGAATTCCAGCCGGCGATTGTCGCGCTCCCGGTGCCCAAGCCGTACGGGCGCGGCGCGCTGGTCAAACCCTCGGCGAAGGCCATCGAAGAGTCGCTCCCCGATGCCGTCGGCGCCTTCATCGAATGGATCACCGACGTCGCGAACGGGTGGCGCGTCGTGGAGCGGCAGCCGGACGGCCAGGAAGCCTATGTGCCGCTGCAGGCGCGGCACGTGGCCATCCTGTTCCGCCGCTTCGTGAGCTTCGGCGACGACGTGACGCGCGCCTACGTCGATGCGATCGAGGCGCGCGGCCTTCCACATCTGCTGGTCGGCGGCAAGGCCTTTCACGGCCGCGAGGAAGTGGAAACCGTGCGTGCCGCGCTCGCCGCCATCGAATGGCCCGACGACGAGCTGTCGGTGTTCGCGACGCTGAAGGGGTCGCTCTTCGCGATCGACGACGAGCACCTCCTGGAGTTTCGAGATCGGTTCGGGACCTTCCATCCGTTCAGGATTCCGAAGGAGCTCGGCGGCAACTCCGGCCAGGAGCTGAAGCTCGACGCCGGGCAGACGACGCACCTGCTGCCGATTGCCGACGCGCTGCGGCTGCTGCAGCAGCTGCACCGCCGCCGGAACTACCGGGCCGTTGCCGAGACGATCGGCCAGCTCCTGGCGGAAACCCGCGCGCACGTCGGGTTCATGCTGCGGCCCGCCGGCGAGCAGGTGCTGGCCAACGTGCTGCACGTCGCCGAGCTCGCGCGACAGTACCGAGCGCAGCGGCGGGATTTCGTTCCGCGGCTTCATCGACGAGCTCCGGTCGGCGGCGGCGGGCGAGGCGCCCGAGGCACCGATCCTCGAAGAGGGCAGCGACGGCGTCCGGCTGATGACCGTGCACAAGGCGAAAGGACTCGAGTTTCCCGTCGTGATCCTCGCCGATCTGACGTGCCGCATCAGCCGCAACGATGCGAGCCGGTATCTCGACAGCTCGCGCCGGCTGTGCGCGTTGAGGATCGGCGGCTGGTCGCCCCACGAGCTTCACGAGCACGAGGCCGAGGAAGTCGAGCGCGACCGGGCCGAGGGCGTGCGACTGGCGTACGTCGCTGCGACCCGCGCCCGCGACCTCCTGGTCGTGCCCGCCCTCGGGGATGCTCCATGGGAGGGCGGGTGGTGCGAGCCGTTGAACGGGGCGCTCTACCCGGCGCTCCCGACGAGACGCGCCGCCCGGCGGGGTCCGAGCTGTCCGGCCTTCAAGTCGAAGGATTCCGTGCTGCAGCGCCCCAACGACGAACCCGCCGGGTCCTCGACGGTCTGTCCCGGCCAGCACTCGTTCGAGGAAGGGTACTCAGTGGTCTGGTGGGATCCCGGCGCGCTCGCGCTCGGCGTTCGGCCGCCGTTTGGCGTCCGGCGCGAGGAACTGATCGTCAAGGACGTTCCGCGCGACGTGGTCGCGGACGGCCGCGGGCGGTACGACCGGTGGAAGCTCGGGCGGCTCGACGCGCGCGCGAGGGGCAGCCAGCCGTCGCTCCTGGTGCGCACCGTCAGCGAATCGGTCTCCGCGCTCGAGGGGGCGTCGGCGACCAGCGTTCCGGCGATCGAGGTCATCGCTCTGCCGCGCGACGCCGACGAGCGCCCGCACGGGCCCGGCTTCGGCACGCTCGTACATGCGATGCTCGCGCAGGTGCCGTTCGACGCCGGAGCCGGCCTCATCGGAGACCTCGCGGCCATCGAGGCGCGGCTGCTCGGCCTGGGGGCCGACGCTGCGACTGCGGCGACGGCGCTGGTCGGGCGCGTGCTCGCCCACGATCTGCTCGCGCGCGCCCGCGCCGCATCCTCGCGCGGCGCGTGCCGCCGGGAGACGCCAATCACGGCCTCGCTGCCCGACGGCACCCTCCTCGAAGGCACCGTCGATCTGGCGTTCGAGGAGGACGGCCGATGGACGGTCGTCGACTACAAGACCGATCGCGAGATTGCGGCGACCGGCGAGCAGTCGTACCGGCGGCAAGTGGCGGTGTACATCGACGCGATCGCCCAGGCCACCGGCGCTCGGTGCGCCGGCGTCGTGCTGGTCATCTAGGACGGGCGAGCGGCTTCCTCGAGAGGCATTCTTATGAAATCCTGCGGGATCGGCGGGCGGCGCTGCGGCCGACGCTGACGCGGTCTGGACTCCGAGCGCGAGCGCCTTGATCGCGTCGGTCGGCTTCAGGCCCATCATTATCCGCCGTGGCAGGCATCTTGAAAGCCGCGTGTCAGGTTACTTACCGGATGCGCATCGCCCTCATTGCTCCGCCCTTCATCGCGGTGCCGCCGAAAACGTACGGCGGCACGGAACTGTTTCTCGCCCATCTCGCGGCGGGATTGCACGACCGCGGTCACGATGTGACACTGTACGCCAACGGTGAGTCATGTGTTCCGTGCGAGCTCAAGTGGCGGTACCCGCGCGCGGACTGGCCGGTCCGCCAGGCGGCCGCGGCACAGCTGAAGAATCACGATCACACGGCCTGGGCGATGGCCGACGCCGCGCGGTCGGCCGACGTCGTTCACCTCAACGACACCATTGCGGCGCCGATGACGACGTTTCTGGACTGCCCCGTCACGATGACGCTGCACCACCCGTACGAGCCGCTCCTGTCGGCGCTGTACGTCCGCTACCCGTCGATCCAGTACGTCGCGATCAGCCATCATCAGGCATGCGCCGAGCCGATGCCGAACATCACGGTCGTGCATCACGGCATTCCGCTCGCCGAGTACGCGTTCAACGACCGGAAGGGCGATCATGTCGTCTTCCTCGGGCGTCTCGCGCCGTGCAAGGGGGCGCACCTCGCGGTCCAGGTGGCACGGCGCTGCGGGATCCGGCTCAAGCTTGCCGGCGAGATTCAGCCGGTGTTCCGCGAGTACTGGGAGCGCGAGGTGCGGCCCTACGTCGACGGCCGGCAAATCGAGTACGTGGGCCAGGCCGACCGGGCGCGCAAGAACCGGCTGCTCGGGGAGGCCCGCGCGCTGTTGTTTCCGATCCAGTGGGACGAGCCGTTCGGCCTCGTGATGGTGGAAGCGATGGCGTGCGGCACGCCGGTGCTCGCGCTGCCGGGCGGATCGGTCCCCGAGGTGGTGCGCGAAGGCGTGAGCGGCTGGACGTGTCGCGACGTCGACGACATGGCGGAGCGCGTGATGTCGCTCCAGATCGATCCCGTGTCCTGTCGATCGTGGGTCGAACAACAGTTCTCGTGCGATCGCATGGTGGAGCAATACCTCGACGTCTACGAGCGGCTGATCGCCGGCGCGGGGCACGACGGCTCGAAGCTGTCGGCCGCGAGCTAGCAGCCGCTCCTTGCGGCGGTCAGCGCGCGGTACCGGGCGTCCGAAACGCCCCTTCGGACCGAAGAGCGGTCTTGTAAGTCATGGCGACCGACGAAGTCATCCAGGTTCAGGACCAGTACTACATCCTGGCGACCGCACCGCGGGTCGTCGAGCGTACAGCCGTCCTCCAGCACGGCGACACGTTCGCGCTGTTCGATCTCTACGGCGACATCGGGTCGTTCGGCGAGAGCGAGCAGGGGCTGTATCACGAGGGCACCCGCTATCTGTCGCGGTTCCGCCTGCGGTTGAACGGCCATCGGCCGCTGATGCTCAGCTCGCGCGTGAAGGAGGACAACGAGTTGTTCGGCGCCGACCTGACCAATCCCGACATGCCGATCGGCGGGGCGGGCGAGCCCGGCGCGGGGATCGTGCCGCGCGACATGGTCCACCTGTTCCGGTCGCGGTTCCTCTGGAACGGCACCTGGCACGAGAGAATCCGGCTGCTCAACTACGGGCTGGCCTCGGTGCGCGTCGCCCTCACCTTCGAGGTGGACGCCGACTTCGCCGACATCTTCGAGGTGCGCGGCACCCGGCGCGACACGCGCGGGCGCCGTCGCGAGCCGGAAATCGGGGCCACGTCGCTCCGGCTCGGGTACGACGGGCTGGACCGCGAGGAGCGGTGGACGATCGTCGAGTGGGACGATCGGCCGGCGGCGATCTCGGCGCGGTCGGCCCGGTTCGAGTACACGCTGGACCCGCAGGCGCCGCTGGTGCTGTCGGTGGCGATCCGCTGCGAGCGCACCGAGCGCCCGGTCGCGGCGCGGGCGTACGAACCGGCGCTCGAGGAGGCGGTGGCCGAGATCGAGGAGTCCCGCCGCGCCTACTGCACCGTCGACAGCTCGAGCGAGCGCTTCAACCAGTGGGTCCGTCGCTCGGCCGCCGATCTGCGGATGCTGACGACGCGGACCGGGAGCGGCGAGTACCCGTATGCGGGCGTGCCGTGGTTCAGTACGCCGTTCGGCCGCGACGGCCTCATCACGGCGCTTCAGACGCTGTGGGTGAACCCGCGCCTGGCGCGAGGCGTCCTGTCGTACCTCGCCGCCACGCAGGCCGACTCGTTCGACGGGGCGCGCGACGCCGAGCCGGGCAAGATCCTGCACGAAACGCGCAGCAGCGAGATGGCGCGCCTCGGCGAGGTGCCGTTCGGCCGTTATTACGGCAGCGTCGACGCGACGCCGCTGTTCGTGATCCTGGCCGGCGCGTACTTCCAGCGCACCCGCGATCGCGCGTTCGTCGAGACGCTCTGGCCGCACGTCGACCGGGCGCTCGAGTGGATCGATCGGTACGGGGATCGTGACGGCGATGGTTTCGTCGAGTACGCCCGCCGGTCGCGATTCGGCCTCGTGCAGCAGGGCTGGAAGGACTCGCAGGACTCGGTGTTTCACGCCAACGGCGATCTGGCGGAGGCGCCGATCGCGCTGTGCGAGGTGCAGGGGTACGTCTACGACGCCAAGCGGCACGCGGCGGCCATCTCCGACGCGCTGGGCGCCCCCCCGCGGGCCGATCGGCTCCGGCGCGAGGCGGACGCCCTCCGAGACGCCTTCGAGCGCGCGTTCTGGTGCGACGACCTGTCCACCTACGCGCTCGCGCTGGACGGCGCGAAGCGTCCCTGCCGCGTCCGCGCGTCGAACACGGGGCACTGTCTGTTCTCCGGGATTGCGTCGCGCGAGCGCGCGCGACTGGCGGCAGAGCAGCTGATGTCGCCGGACCTGTTCAGCGGCTGGGGCATCCGGACGCTCGCCCAGACCGAGCGGCGCTACAACCCGATGTCGTACCACAACGGATCGGTGTGGCCGCACGACAACGGCCTGGCGGCGGCGGGATTCTCCCGGTACGGGTTCGACGACCTGGTGCGGGCGCCGTTCACCGGCCTCTTCGAAGCGGCCGCGGAGATGAGCGGGTACCGGCTCCCGGAGCTCTTCTGCGGGTTTCGCCGGCGGCCGGGCGAGGCGCCGACGCTGTATCCGGTCGCGTGCTCGCCGCAGGCGTGGGCGTCAGGCGTCGTGTTTCAGATGGTCCAGGCGTGCACCCGCCTGTCGGTGGACGACCATCGACTCACGCTCGACCGATCCATCCTCCCGCCGTTTCTCACCTACCTGAAGCTGGTCAACCTGGAGCTGTCGTTCGGGAGCATCGATCTGATGTTCGAGCAGCATCCCTTCGACGTCAGCGTCACGGTGCTCGGCCGGCGCGGGGACTTCGAGGTGGAGGTCCTCAAATAGGCGCGCGGTTCGCCCCGACTCATCGTGAGCGGTCGGCGACCGGTTGCCAGCCGCGCCCGCAGCGGTCGGCGCGCGTGGTGACGGCCCACTGCAGCGCCTCGTCCCCGCTGTCGAACGCGCGGGTAATCACCGCGGTGCCGTCGTACTTGATATCGATCTCCGCGCCATAGGGCACCAACCGGACGCTGCAGGTGACTTCGCGGTCGTCGCGCCGCAGGGTCCAGAGCGTCGTTCCCCCGTCGTTCACGGTCACTGGCTCCGGGCGGGGCCGGGGGCGACGTATCCGTTCCGGGCCTGCACCTTGTAGTCGTCGCCGTGCACCCGCACGCGAATCGTGTGGAACCGGCCGTCGCGGCCGTGCGAGGAGGCGTAGCCGAGCAGATACTGGCTGTTCAGCTCCTCGGCGATGCGCGCGGTGGCGCCGGTGAGCTCGGCGCTGTCGTGGACGACCTCCGTCCGTCCGCCGCTGTCGTCGGTGATCTCCTGCAAGGCCACCGGATTGACGCGCGTGTTGATCGCCCTGCGATCGCCCGAATCGATCGCAATCGCGTAGACGAACGGCTCGCTGCGGACGAGCGCCGCGTGCACGCTGCGCAGCGACGCGTCGCTGGCGGTGTCGGCGCCGTCGGAGATGATCACCAGCGCGCCGCGCTGACGCGAGCGTTTGTCGAACATCGGCAGCGAGGCGAGCACGGCGTCGTAGATGGCGGTGCCGCCCGTCGGACGAACGCCGTTCATGGCCCGCCGCACCACCTCCGGCGTATCGGTCCACGACGTCAACGGCCGCGGCCGGTGGTTGAACGCCATCACGAAGTACTCGTCGTCGCGATCCAGCAGCTCGAACAGAAAGCGCTCGACGGCCGACCGCGCGTCCGCGATGCGGCGGCCGAACATGCTGTCGCTCACGTCGAGCAGCACGCCGAGGCTGACCGGCACGCGCTGGTTCGTGAACTGGGCGATCGGCTGGCGCTCGCCGTCCTCGAACAGGTCGAACGCGTCGCGGTCGAGGCCGGTCACCAGCCGCCCGGTGGCGTCGCGAACCGTCGCGTTCACGCTGATGATGTCGATGCCGGACCGGAACGGACGCGAATCGCGGAACGTCGGCGATTGCGGCGCCGCCAGCAGGCCGAGGGCCGACGCGACCACGAGCACGGTCGCACCGAGAGGTACGCGCACCCGTCTATCCTACCGCTGGTCGGCGCCTGCTAAGATGAGTCGATGAGCGTGACTGTCGCGACGACGGCCTCGCTGCACGCGGCCGTTGCCGAGGACGGATACGGATTCGTCCACGGATCGGCGATGCGCCAGATGCTCGCGCCGTATGGGGCGCTCGAGGACTGGAGGGCGTTCGCCGACAGCTGGAATCGGCTGGCGGTGGATGCCTACATGGCCGACGGCGGCCGCTACCGGCGCCGCCGTCACGCGGTGTTCGCCGCGGCCGCCGCGGGTATCGCGCGCGCGCCGCACCAGCCGCACTTCCAGCCGGTCGATTACAACCCCCTGAACGGCGGCGTGAAGCGGTGGTTCGAGCCGATCGCCCCAGATACTGGCTCCGGCGCGACGATGGATGCGATCCTGCGGTTCTGCCATGCGTTCTTCGCCGGGCTGGCGCCGGCCACGACCGGGTGGCGTGTCGAGGTCCACCAGTTCCGGATCGAGGCCAGGGCCGGCGAGCCGGGCCGGCCGACGCCGGAGGGGCTGCACCGCGACGGCGTCGATTACGTGCTCGTGCTGCTGGTCGGCCGCCGGAACATCGCGCGCGGCACGACGTCGATTCACGCGGCGGACGGCGGCCGGCTGGGCGATTTCACGCTGAGCGAACCGCTCGACGCCGCGCTACTGGACGATTCGCGCGTCTCGCACGGCGTCACTCCGGTCCAGCCGATCGATCCGGCGGCGCCGGCGTTTCGCGACGTGCTGGTGGTGACCTTCGCAGCATCCGGCCGGTCCGCCTGAGGCGCTCGAGCAGGTTGCGCGCCCACGCGAACTCGGTCGCCAGCATCGCCAGCCCGAGCGCGATCGTGAGCCAGCCGGGCCCGGGCAGCGCCAGCATCAGGACGCCGGCGCCGAGCAGCGCGAAGCCGCCGGCGATCTTCGCGTAACGTTTCATCGACGCGGCCGTCGCGAGGTGGACGGGATGGAACGTTTCAACGAGAATGACGGCATGGAGACTCACCCATGAATAGCACGTTGGCACGAGGGGCGCACGCGATCCTGCGGATTGGCGTGGCGCTGCTGTTCATCGAGCACGGGTTTCAGAAGTTCGGATTTCTCGGCGGCCTGGCTCCGTGCCAGGGCCCCTGCTCGTGGACGGCCATCGGTCCCACGGCGGCTTCCATCGGCCTCACCCAGCTCGTCGTCGCCGGGTGGATCGAGACCATTGGGGGCACGCTGCTGATCGTCGGCTTTCAGACGCGCGCCGTCGCGGCGATCCTGTGCCTCGAGATGATCATCGCCTTCTTCATCGGGCCGCACTTCGGGCGCGGCGGCTCGCCGCTCCAGAACGGCGGGGAAATTCCGCTGTTCTACGCGTCGGCGTTCCTGTGGCTGGCGGCGGCCGGCGCCGGCCCGCTCAGCGTGGACGCCCTGCGACGCACACGCTAGCCCGACCGCCTTGGCGACCATCCTGCAGACCCTTCCGGTCGGCGAACGCGTCGGCATCGCGTTTTCCGGCGGTCTCGACACCAGCGCCGCGCTTCACTGGATGCGCGCCCGGGGCGCGATTCCGTACACCTACACCGCCAATCTCGGCCAGCCGGACGAGGCCGACTACGACGACATTCCGCGGCGCGCGATGCTGTACGGCGCCGAGCAGGCGCGGCTCATCGAGTGCCGCCCGCGGCTGGTGGCCGAAGGCCTGGCCGCGCTGCAGGCCGGCGCCTTCCACATTTCGACGGCGGGTGCGATCTACTTCAACACGACGCCGATCGGGCGCGCCGTCACCGGCACGATGCTCGTCGCCGCGATGCACCGCGACGGCGTGGAGATCTGGGGCGACGGCAGCACCTTCAAGGGCAACGACATCGAGCGGTTCTACCGCTACGGCCTGCTGGTCAACCCGGGGCTGCGCATCTACAAGCCATGGCTGGACCGCCAGTTCATCGAGGAGCTCGGCGGCCGCCGGGAAATGTCCGAGGTACATGGCGCGCGCGGGCCTGCAGTACCGCATGACCGCCGAGAAGGCGTACTCGACCGACTCGAACCTGCTCGGCGCGACGCACGAGGCGAAGGACCTCGAGCAGCTCGGCACCGGCGTCTCCATCGTGCAGCCGATCATGGGGGTGCCATTCTGGCGCGACGAGACCTCGATCGCTCGCGAAACCTCGTCGGTCCGCTTCGAGGATGGCCATCCGGTCGCCCTGAACGGCCGGACGTTCGCCGACGACGTGGCGCTGATGATCGAGGCGAACGCCATCGGGGGCCGCCACGGGCTCGGCATGTCGGATCAGATCGAGAACCGCATCATCGAGGCGAAGAGCCGCGGGATCTACGAGGCGCCCGGGATGGCGCTGCTCTTCATCGCGTACGAGCGGCTGGTCACCGGCATTCACAACGAAGACACGATCGAGCAGTACCGCGACCAGGGACGCCGGCTCGGACGGCTGCTCTACCAGGGACGCTGGTTCGATCCGCAGGCGCTGATGCTCCGCGACGGCGCGCTCCGCTTCGTCGCGCGCGCGATCACGGGCGAGGTGACGCTCGAACTGCGCCGCGGCAACGACTACTCGATCCTCGACACCACGAGCCCGAACCTCACCTACCACCCCGGGCGGTTGACGATGGAGAAGGGCGAGGCGGCGTTTTCGCCGCAGGATCGGGTCGGCCAGCTGACGCTGAGGAACCTCGATATCGGCGACACCCGCGACAAGCTGCTCGTCTACACGCGGGCCGGCGTCGTCGGACCGGCCGCCGACGGCGTTCCGCAGCTCGTCGAGGGCTCGAAACCCGACCCGCCCGACGACCGCTGACCTCGTCTGGGCGGTGCGCCTCGGCTCAGGCGGCCTGCTTGAGCAGCGGCCGCAGGTACGGCCAGATCTGCAGCGCGATGGCGCGCGCGCCCGCTTCGTTCGGATGGATGCGATCGCGCTGCATCAGGTCGGGGTTGCCAAGCACCCGCATCAGGAGGAAGGGAACCAGCCCCACGCGATAGCGTGCGGCCAGCTCTTCGTACGCACGGTGGAACGCGAGGCTGTAGTCCCACCCGCGGACCGGAAGCGCCTCCATGCCGCAGAGCAGCACGGAGATCCCGCGGCCCTGGGCCTCCTCGATAATCCGCGCGAGGTTCGATTTCACCTGCGACACCGGCACGCCCCGCAGGCCGTCGTTGGCGCCGAGCGCCACGATGAGGACGCGCACGTTGCCGTCGAGCGCGGCGCGGAGGCGGCGAGCCGCGCGTGAGGACGTATCGCCCGACACGCCCGCATTGACCACCTGATACCCGTAGCCCGCCTCGTCGAGCTGCTGCTGCAGCACCGCCGGAAACGCTCGGGCTCGTCCGATGCCCTGCCCCGACGTCAGGCTGTCGCCCAGCACGACGATTCGCGGCGCCTCATCGCGGGGAGCGGCGGACAGGCCGAAGACCGACGCCAGGATGAGCAGCCCGGTCGCAAGGAGCACGGCGCTTCGATTGTAGCGTGCCGGGACAAGCTTTTGTCGGCGGTCGGCCGTCAAACCCTCAGGTGCCTTGCCTGCCATCGATCCTCGAGGACACATGACTTCATCGCCGGCGACGACTCCTGGCCACGCCATCCTCATCATCGGCTCTCAGTCGTGGAGCCTGCACATTGTCGGGGTCACACGCGTCGGCCGCGACCTCTTCATCCAGTTGTCGGTCGTCGGGTCGCGCGAGTGCCTGGTGACGATCCGGACGCAAGCGGTGGTCCAGGGCGTCACGTCGCGCCAGATTCTCGACGCGGTCTGCGACTGGCTGCTGTCGGGCGACGCCAGCGAGCGGGCGTTTCTGGATCTTCCCGAGCAGCCCGACCGCGGCGCCCGCGCGCGTCACGCGGGCGCGTGCGCCTGAGCGCCGCTACCAGCTGGCGGGTTCCTCGAGCCTGCCAGGCCTTGGAGCGGCGGAGAAACGACGCGTTGATCAGTCCGACGGCAATGGCTCCCAGCGCCGAAGGGGGGCGCTGCCCAACGGCCAGCGCCGAAAGCGGCGGCGCCACACGCCCGGCAGCCACAGGCCGAGCAGCTGGTCGATGCCCGCCGCCGATGACATGGCGACAGAGGCTTCATGGGAGCGCCTTTGTGCGTGCGGTCTGTCGAAAGCCGCTCGCGGACTACGCGCGGACCAGCGTGGCGATGGTGGACAGCAGCTGGAACGGATCGACCGGCTTGGCGACGTGTATCTGAAAACCGGAGGCGAGCGCACGCTCGACGTCCTCTGCGCGCGCGTGCGCGGTGAGGGCGATCGCCGGTACGTGCCGCCTGACATCGGATTCCATGGCGCGCACGGATCGAATGAGCGAGTAGCCGTCCTCGCCGGGCATGCCGATGTCGGCGATGAGCAGATCCGGCTGGACCTGCGCCAGCACGTCGCGCGTTTCCACGGCCGACGCCGTGGTCGCGACCGTGGCGCCCGCGTCCTCCAGCATTTCGCGCAGCACATCCCGCGCATCGGGATCGTCGTCCACCACGAGCACGCGTGTGCCTCGAAGCGTCGCCGAGCGATCGGGGGCATCGGGCGGCTCGCCGCGCCGCACGATCGCCGGCATGCTCGGGCGCACCGGCAGTTCGACGGTGAACGTCGCGCCCTGACCTTCCCCGGGGCTGGCGGCGGCCACCGATCCGCCGTGCAGATCGACGAGGTGGCGGACGATGGCCAGTCCGAGCCCGAGGCCGCTGTGGCTCCGGGTCACGCTGCTGTCCGCCTGGCGGAAGCGTTCGAAGACGTGCGGCACGAAGTCGGGGCGGATGCCGATGCCGGTGTCGCGCACGGCGATCACCACCCGGCCGTTCTGTTCCTGAACCGTCACCTCCACGCGTCCGCCGTGCGGCGTGAAGCGCACGGCGTTCGACAACAGATTCCAGACCACCTGTTGAAGCCGGTGTGCGTCGCCCGAAACAGGATCGGCCTGTGGATGGACGCGCTTGACGAGCTGCAGCCCCTTGGCCTCCGCCGCCGGGCGCACCGATTCGATCGCCGCGTCCACCACGCCTTCGAGCCACACGTCGGCGACATTCAGGCGCATTCGCCCGTTGATGATTCGCGAGACGTCGAGCAGCTCGTCGACCAGGTGCGCCTGCGTCCGCGCGCTGCGCTCGATGGCTCGCATGGCATGCGAGGTGCGCGCCTCGTCGGCGCGGCCGTGCGCGATAATCGACGCCCAGCCCAGAATGGCGTTGAGCGGCGTTCGCAGCTCGTGCGACAGCGTCGCCAGGAATTCGTCCTTCAGGCGGCTAGCCGCCTCGGCGTCGACGCGCGCCGCGTGCTCGCTTGCGATGAGGTCGCCGATTGATCGCGACATGCTGGAAAACGCGCGTTCGAGCTGTCGGACCTCGGCGGGGAAGCTCCCGCGCACCGGCTGATCGAATTGCCCCTTTTCCATCTCGCGCACCGACGCCGCCAGCCGCGCGATCGGCTTGGCGATCGCGTGGCTGATCACGAACGACAACACGATGCCGAGCGCCACGAACGCCGTGGATCCCCACACGAACGTCCGCCCGAGGCGCTGGATGGGGACGAGCACGTCGGAGTACTGGATGTTGGCGACGAGGCACGCCCCGCCGAGCGCCGGCATCGGGCGAACGGCGCTGATGACGTCGACGCCGCGGTAATCCGGCGCCCGCAGTTCACCGTCACGCCCGGTGCGGCACAGCTCGAGCCACCGACTCGCGCCCGCGCCCGTGGCTTCGGACTGGGTCGAGTACCCGCAGCGGAGTCAGGAACGCTCCGCTCGGGTCGCCGAGGAACATCTCCCCGTTCGCGCGCAGGCCCGATCGATCGCGAAAGATCGGTTCGATGTCGCTCAGCGGAAACCGCGCACGCAGCACGAGGTTGCCACGCGCGACGACCATCGTCAGCTGGTCGGTGTCGCGGCCGAATTCGGCCAGCTCGCCCGTGCCCACGACGTTGGTCGGATCGCTCCACTTCCCGCTGGCCGCGAGGCGCCTCGCGCGATACCGGAGCTCGGCGGCCGTGGCGTGCTCGGCGCTCCGAAAGCCGGTGAGCGCCACCCGGACGCATTCCGGTTCCCACCCGAGCCCGCCGCTCGGCGCCCGCTCCGCGCACAGCGATTCGACGCTCGCCAGAAAGGCGGTCATCCGATCCTGGCGCTGTCCGAAGACCCCGAAGAGCTGCTGTTGCCGCGCGTCGGCGACGGCGCCGATGCCCCTCAACGCCTGATCCTGGAGACTCTGTCGCGACGTGCGGTAGGCAAACGTGGACACGACGGCCGTGCCTGCGATGTTGAGCCCGACCAACACAACCGCCAGGTGGTAGCGCAGGGGCAGCGTCATCACAGCATCGGAGGGACCCTCGACCGCGACGACGCGATCGGTGGCCATCCAGGGTCCGGCGGGAAGCTCCAGTATATCGTCAGAAAGCCTTACTCTTTCTTATCGGCTGCAGCGCCGGTTTCCGAAGAGCCCGACTACATTACAATCCGTCTGCTGAGGCACTCGTCGCGCCCAGGGATTCGACGGGAGAAACCATGAAGCTGCGCGCAATCGTCCTGGTCGGTGCGCTGTGCGGCGCGCTCCTGTCCGCCACCCCCGCGTTCTCCCACCACAGCAACGTGGCCTTCGAGGTCAACAAGGTGATCAGCGTCACCGGCGTGGTGAAGGAGTTCCAGTGGATCAACCCGCACACCTGGCTGATCGTGGTGGTTGACGATGGCAAAGGCGGCAAAGTGGAGTGGGCGTGCGAAGGGCGCGCGCCGGGCGTGCTGCTGCGGGCCGGCTGGACGAAACGATCGCTGGCTCCCGGTGAGACCGTCACGGTGGACATGAGCCCTGCGAAGGACGGCACGAAGACGAGCCTGATTGCGCGTGTCACCAAGGCCGACGGCACGATTCTCGGCAACCAGCCGAAGTTCCAGTAGCCGCCCGCCTGACCGCCCGATGAGCACGGCTGTGACCCGAAAGGTGCGACCGATGTCAAACTCCATCGTCCTGACGATTGGCGCTGCGGCGGTCGGCCTGGCGCTCGCCGCGCCGCGTGCTGGTGCGCAGGGGCGCTCAGGGTCGGCGGGAGGCGTGGCCACGCCTGACTTCTCCGGCGTGTACTACCCGCTGCAGGAAGGCCGCGGAGGCAACGCCGCGGGCCGTGGAAATGCCGCGGCGCCAGCCGGCAGCCAGGGTGCGCCGCCGCGGCCCACGCGATCCGCCCCGCTGTCGGACGGATCGCAGGGACGCGCGCCCGACGCGCCCTCGCTGACCCCCGAGTATCTGGCGCGATGGGAGGCGATGAGCAAGTCGCGGATTGCCGGCTCGTACGAGTTCGACAACACCGCGAAGTGCCTGCCGCCCGGCATGCCGGCCATGATGAACATGGCGTACGGCATGGAAGTGATGCAGACCAGCGACCGGATCACGTTCTTCAGCGAGCTGAACGACGCCCTTCGCCGTGTGTACCTCGATGGTCGCAAGCCCACGCAGAAGGTCCTCGACGATCCGACCTACGCCGGGTATTCCACCGGTCACTGGGAAGGGGACACGCTCGTGGTGGAGACGGTGGCGCTGCGCGCCAATTCGTTCATCGAAGGGTTCACGCCGCACAGCGAGGAGATGACGGTCAGGGAACGCATTCGCTTCAGGGAGCCGGGCGTTCTGGAGGACCGGATCACGGTAACCGACCCGAAGGCGCTGACGACGCCGTGGGACACCGTGCACGCCTATCGCAAGGCGGCGTACCCGAACGACGAGCTCCGGGAGTTCGCCTGCGCCGAAGGACTCGAACGAGCCAAGTGAGGCGTCTGTGGCCGGCGGCCTCTCGGGGCGTTACCGGCTTGGATCGAACCGCTGGTTCTCCTCGCAGATGAATTCGATCAGCTCGCTGTCCGGCATGAGATCCTGGAGGTGCCTGACGGTCCAGGGCTTCGTGTACGCCTTCGGATCGTCCACCGTGATGTCGATTTCCATCCGGCCGAAGTTCACGCGGCGAAACCGTTCGGTCAGCTTGGCCGCATCGGTCAGCGGGGTCCCGATGATGTCCAGCCAGCCCTCGTCCCGCAGGTTGTTGGTCTCGACGACCAGGGTGTCGCCGTCCCAGCGGCCCGTGGAGTAGCCGTAGTACCACGGCTGCGGCTCGTTGTTGGGCGGCAGCGGCCGGCCGTCGATGAAGATCTGCCGGATGCCCGAACTTGCTTCGTACAGGATGACGAGCAGCTTCGGCGTCTGGACGAACTTGCGGGGGAACCCCTGCGTCCAGAACTGCATGATGCCCATCGGCAGGCAGGAAGCCTCGGGATTGTCCTTGCTGTTGCGCGCCATCCGTTTCTTCAAGAGATCCTGGCCGTAGGGCGTCAGCGGCAAGCCGTCCTTGAACGTCGATGCGATGTCCCGAAACGTCGCGAACGGCGGCGTACCGGGCGGCGGCTCAGGAGGCGGCGCGCCGCGGCGGCCTCCCGGAATTTGAGCACCGCGCCAGGTGCCCGAGAAATCCGGCTTGCCGTCCGAAGTCCTGGGAGCGGGCGCCGTCAGGTCGGGCTGTCCGGTCCCCGTCTTGGGCGTCGGATACACCGGGTACGGCGGCCACTGCGCGAGGAGCGACGGCGACAGCGCGGCGCACAGAGCGGCGGCGGCGAAGGCGTACGTGAGCCCTTTCATGCGGGTGATTATCGCCGTGGGCCGGGGGTTCCGCAAGGCGCCGCCGCAGGTGAGCGGCGCGTGCCTCTCAGAGAGCAGTGGAACGCGGTGGTGAACGAGCGTATGATCGCGACGGTTGGGAGAGCGCGCCATGCACGCCGGATCGATGTGGGTTCTCGCCGCAGCAGTCGGGTTGATCGTGGCGGCTCGACCCGTCGCCGCACATCACTCATTTGCCGCTGAGTACGACTCCACCAAGCCGGTCACCGTGACCGGCACGGTCATCAAACTGGAGTGGACCAATCCGCATGCCCGCGTCTATGTGGACGCGAAGGACGAGAGCGGAACGATGGTCCATTGGGATTTCGAGCTCGGTCCGCCGACAGCGTTGATGCGCAGAGGCTGGAACCGGAACTCACTCAAGCCCGGACACGTCGTCACGATCGCCGGGTTTCTCTCCAAGACCGAGACCAATATCGCCAACGCGCGGACCGTGACGCTCGCCGACGGCCGTCAGGTGTTCGCGGGCTCGTCTTTCGACACAGGGCCTGCTCCCGGCACCCCACCGTCGCAATAGCGGAGACCAGATGCGCGTCAACGGGCTCGAACGCGCCAGCCCGGTCCGCTGGGACACCGACATCCGCGAGGCGACGTCGGGCGTCGTCTTCAAGGATGACAGCGTGGCCGTGAGGACGTTCGAGGGCCCGGCCGTCAACGATTCTGGAGGCTCCATGAGGCAGACTACCTGCGCAGCAAGGTTGACGAAAGCGCTGAGCGCGCTGACGCTCGCTGGCGGCATCGCGACGACCGCGTCGGCCCAGGTTCCCGCGAACATCGAGGCCGAACTGCGGAAGATCGGGCAGATTGTCGATCCGGCGTGCACGGCCAAGCTGTACCGGCCGCTCATGCCGAAGAACGACTTCGACACCTACTGGCCGCCGGATGCGCCTGCACCAGCCTTTACCGGGGCGTTGTATCCCGGCATCACGATCGCGCGCGATCAGTCCTTCGGTCCGAGCCCGAAGGACGTCGTCGACATCTTCTCGGCCGACAAGGGCGGCGGCAATCGGCCGGTCCTGATTTACGTGCCCGGCGGGGCCGGCAACAAGATCGAGCAGCAGGTGCGTGAGGCCAACGCCTTCTACGACAACATCGGCCGGTGGGCGACGAAGAACGGGATGGTCGGCGTGCTCGTGCAGCGGCATCCTGGGACCGGCAACTGGGACGATGGCGGGCGCGACATCTCGATGGCGGTTGACTGGATCAAAGACAACATCAGCAAGTACAGGGGCGATCCCGGCCGGATGTTCATCTGGGCGCATTCGGCGGGCAACGGGCCGCTCGGCGTCTACATCGGGCATCCGGAACGGTGGAAGAACGGCGTGCAGGTGAAGGGCGCCGTCTTCATGTCCGGCAACCCGGTGCCGGGCATCGGCGGCGCGGGCCCCGGGGCGCCAGGCGCGCGCGGGGCTGGCGGTGGAGCGGCGGCGTTTGGCGGCGGCCGCGGGCCCGGTCCCGGCAGCACGTGCGGCGTCACGGCCGGTCTTGTCGCCGCCGAAGGATCCGTTGCCGGTCCGAGCGGTCAGCGCGGCGCCGCGGCGGGGCCGGGTGGACCTGGTGCGCCGGGCGCACGCGGCGCGGCGGGTGGACCGGGCCGCGGTGGGCGCGGCGGTCCGGCGCTCACACCGGAGCAGCAGGCCGAGCGCGACAACCTGCCCGGCTTCAAGGCGACGAAGACGAAGATCGTGATTGCGTTCGCCGAGCTCGATCCCGGCGTCACCAACGCCACGATGCCGGCCAACGCCGTCGCGCTCCACGACGCGCTCTGCACGGTCGATGGTCCGACTGCGAAGGACGGCGTCGGCCATTGCCCAGAGACGCTCATGTTGAAAGGCGAGAGCCACATGTCGGAAGTGTTCTCGATCGACACCTCCGACAGGACGGTCTCCGGGCCGATTCTGGCGTTCATCAGGAAGACGAAATAGCCGACCGCGCCCCGACCAACCCTCACGTGAGGCGAGCGTGTCAGGCGCGGGCGCCGGCACGAAACGCGGCGCGGGCCGAGTCCACGAACTGGAGCACGACCGGTGAGGATTCCGCGGCGCGCCACGCCACATGAACGGGCAGCGAGGCGTGCGGCTCATCGAGACCGACGATCGCAAGCCCTGGCGCGTCGTTGAGTGGCACGAGGCTGCCGAGCGCCACGAAGATTCCTTTGCCCGAAGCGACCTGAATCATGCCCGCGGGCGAGGCCGGCGAGGCCTGGGTCGCGACGATGTGCGGGGTCACGCCGGCCGCCGAATACAACTCGAAGATCTTGTCGTAGATCCCCGGCGAGAGGTCACGCTCATGCAGGAGCAGGCGCTCGGAGCCGAGCTCATGGAGGCGGATCCGCTGGCGCCCGGCCAGCGGATGACTCGCCGGCAGCACCGCCACCACGCCCTCCTCGTAGAGACGGTCGAAGCGCAGCTCGCGCGCGTCGAGAGGAGGACGCATCAGCCCGACGTCGATCCGCCGCTGGCGCAGCGCCTCGGGCTGCATCGGCGACCGGATGTCGCTGCCGAGCACGGCCACATCGGGCGCGACTGCGGCGTGGGCCGCCCGGATCTTGTTCAGGGCCTCCCAGACCCCGCAGGCGATGCCGAGACGAACGACACCTCGCTTGTGCGATTCGACCGTCCGAATCTGATCGACCAGTTGCGTCACGGCGCCCGTGAGCCGCATCGCCTGGTCGAGCATCAGCCGCCCCTCCTGCGTGAGCCGAATCCCGTCGCGCCGCCGGGCGAACAGCGTGAGCCCGAGCTCCTGTTCGAGCTGCTGCACGTGTCGGCTGACGGAGGCCTGCGACACCCCCAGGCGGCGGCCCGCCTTTCTGAGGCTCAGTTCCTCGGCAACCGCGATGAACGCCTCGACGTGCCGCAGTTCCATATCACTGCCCGCCCGGCAGGCCCCGGCGCCATGAGCGGGGGCGAGCCGCGCGGCCCCATTCTACGGCCGTTGCCGCCGACTGATATTTCAATATCGGCCGTCGTGATTCGGGTCACATAGGGCCATGAACTTCCGGCACCTTCGCGCGTTCGTGGCCGTCGCGGAGGAACTGAGTTTCACGAGAGCCGCTCGCCGCCTCCACATCTCGCAGCCGCCTTTGAGCCGCCAGATTCAGCAGCTCGAGCGCGATGTCGGCGTCCGGCTGTTCCTGCGACGTCCGCGCCGCATCGAATTGACCGGCCAGGGACGCCTGTTGCTCGACGGAGCCCGCCGGCTCGGCGCCATCGCGGACGAGTTTGTCGAAACGGCGCAGCGCGTCAAGCGCAAGAGCGCCGGCGTGGTGCGCGTCGGCGTCTCATGGGGGCTCTGGAAAGCCGTCAACCGCATCCGGGCGCAGTACGCGACGGAGCACCCCAACGTCGAAATCACCGCCGAAGATCTGTGCCTGCGGCCCGATTCGCTCTATCCCGCCGACGCGTTCCGGCGCCAGCGCATCGACGTCGCGCTCACCCGCGCGCCGGTGGACGCCCTCTCGATCGAGTGCGAGCCGCTCTTTCACGAGCGGATCGTCATGCTCGTCGGTGACGACCATCCCCTCGTTCGCGCGCGTACGGCCAGACTGCAGCAGCTGACCCGTGACACGCTCCTGCTGTTCGAGCGGAAGCTGTCGCCGGCGCTCTACGACAGGGTTCTGGAGCTGTACGCCGCCGCCGGTGTCACGCCGCGCATCGTCCACACGAAGACGAGTCCCATCGAACAGGCGGGCTTGATGCTGGTGGCTTCCGGCGAGGGCATCTTTCCGAGCGTGAGCAGCCCGTTTACGCGGGCACAGTCCGCCCCTGGCGTCGGCGAGGTCGTCCTCTCGGAGCCGAATGCGAGCATCCCGGTCCTGCTGGCGTGGCGCGCCGACGAGGTCTCGACGGCTGTCACCCGGTTCGTCGCGGTCGCTCGCGACGTCTTCGCCCGCGGGTCCGCGCGCGCACCCCGACACGGTCGGCGGCCCGCAGGTGGAGTCCGAGCCTGAGGGGACGAGGCGTGCCGATGCTCGATCCGAATCAAGCCGATGCGGGCGAAGCATTCCGCGTCGTTGCCTTGACACCTTCGGCGGGCGACACGATACTCGCTGCCGGCGAGAGACGGAACGACGGTTCGACAATCCGCCTGCGCTCTCTCGAGGAGGGGACTGTGACCTTCGATCGGAAGAAGGCCGCGTGGCCGGTGGTCGCGGCGGCCGCGCTCGCGGCGGCGGCTGCGCTCACGCGGGGGCGCATCCTCGCGCAGCAGGCCGCGCCGGCGCCGGCCGCCGCCCAGCCGCCGCCCATCGTGCGCACCGACATCTCCGGCGACTGGAATGTCGTCAGCAACGAAGATCAGCCGCATCGGGTGCCCGGACCCGAGCTCGGCGACTACACGGGGCTGCCGCTGAACGCGGCCGATCGCCAGAAGGCCGAGGCGTGGGACGCCACCATCCTGTCGCAGCCGGAACGGCAGGCGCAGGCGCACCCGGTCCAGTACCTGATGCGCGGCCCGGGCCCGGCGCTGCGGATCGTCAGGATTCTCGATCCGGTCACGCAGGAGCTCGTTGCGTACACGATGGCTGGCGGCTTCGGGCGGGCGGATCGCGTGATCTGGATGGACGGCCGGCCGCACCCCTCCGACTACTCGGAACACACCTGGGACGGCTTTTCGACCGGCGTCTGGGAAAACGGGCAGCTGGTCGTGACCACGACGCACATGAAGCAGGGGGTCATCCAGCGCAACGGATCGGCGACGAGCCCGTACGGCAAGATGGTCGAGCACTTCTTCCGCCACGGCGACATCCTGACGTCGTTCTTCAGCATCGACGATCCCATCTATCTCGAAGAGCCGATGGTGCGCACGCAGACGTGGCGCTGGAATCCGAACGGGAACATGACCTCCGGCAACCCGTTCGAGTCGGTCGACGAGCTCGGCGACAAGCCGCCCGGCTGGGTCCCGTTCTACCCGCTGGGCGTCACGCACCCGGAATTCGCGCGGAAGGTCGGACTGCCCTTCGAGGCGACGCGCGGCGGGAAGGAATCGCTGTATCCGGAGTACCAGTTGAAGATTCAGGAAATGATGAAAGCCGACGCCGCGCGCAAGGCCGCCGACGAAGCCACGAAGGACACGCGGGACACGCAGCCCGCCAGGAAGTAGCCGGTTGCGTATGAGGAAGCGGACCCGGGCGAGGTGGGTCGCGGCGGTCGCGGGCATCGTGCTGGCGCCGACGATCGGTGCGCAACAAACGCCGCCGGCCCCGCAAGTCCCTCAACCGATCTTCCGGGCGCCCGAAGACACCCGGAAGACCGGTGTCAGGCCCGAGGACATCAAGGCGGGTGTCCGGCCCGATTACACGACGCTGCGCGACCGGCTCGTTGTCATTCCGGTGCAGGGGCGGATCTCTCTCGTCGGCGGTGCAGGCGCGAACATCGCCGTGCAGGTCAGCGACGAAGGCACGCTCATCGTTGACGCTGGCGCGGCCGCCGCCGCCGACAAGGTCCTCGCCGTCATCCAGACCCTTCAGATCAGACCGGTCCGGTGGATCATCAACACCGCGGCCGATCTGGACCACACCGGCGGCAACGCGACAATCGCGAAGGCGGGCACGTCGGCTCCGCCCGGCGGCAACGGCGCCGTTCCCGGCGGGCCGGGAGCCGGCGGATTCAACGGCAACGGCGCGGGCATCATCGCGTTTCAAAGCGTCCTGAACCGGATGAGCGCGCCGACCGGCCAGACCGCGTCGCGCGCGGTCGAGGACTGGCCGACCGACACGTTCTTCACGCCGCGAAAGAACATGTGGTACGGCGGCGAGCCGATCGAGCTGTGGAACGAGCCGGCCGCGCACAGCGACGGCGATCTGATCGTCTTCTTCCGCAAGTCGGACGTGATCGTCGCGGGCGACATCATCGCGGCGGACCGCTATCCGTACATCGATGCGAAGAGCGGCGGCTCGATTCAGGGCATCATCAACGGCCTGAACCGCCTCGTGGCGATGGCGGTGCCCGAGTACAATCAGCAGGGCGGCACGCGTGTCGTCCCGGGCCACGGCCGGATCCTGAACCAGAGCGACGTCGTCGAGTACCGCGACATGGCGACCATCATTCGTGACCGGATCGACATGCTGGCGAAGGAGGGCAAGACGCTCCAGCAGGTGAAGGCGGCGCACCCGACGCTCGACTACGACGGCCAATACGGCTCGACGTCGGGACCGTGGACCACCGACATGTTCATCGACGAGGTGTACCGCGAGGTCACGGCGAAGCCCGTTCAGTCCCCGGGCAAGGGGCCGTCGCGTTCACGCACGCCCGCGCCGAAAACGCCGGCCGCCAAGAGGCCTTGAGACGGTTTCGCGTTGGCGTGTTTTCGTGGTGGCTGACGGCTCTCGCGGCGGTCGCGGTCCCGTCTGCCCAGGCGAGGTCGCCCTGGTTCGGCACGTGGAAGCTAAACGTCGCCAAATCCCTCTTTCGGCCGGCGCCGCCCTACAAAGGCGCGACGCGCCGGATCGAGCCGGTTGACGGCGGCATCATCATCATCGACGACCTCGTCCGAAGCCGCGGCGGGATCCTGCACCTGGAGTGGACCGGGAAGTTCGACGGCCGCGATTATCCGGTTCAGGGCGTCGAGATCGTCCTCACCAACGCGTACCGCTGCGCCGACAGCTACACGTGCGAGCTCACCCAGAGGACCGACGGCGAAGTGTCTGCGGTCGCCCGGCTCCAGATCTCGCCCGACGGAGGGACGCTGGTCACCGTCACGTCGAGCCGGAGCGGCGGCACGGCGACGACAATCTACGAGAAGCAGTAGCGGCTGCGCAGCTGCTCGGGAATCCGCAGTCGCCGTACCTACCTGCTTCGGGGGCCGGCGTCCACGAGCCTCGGGTATGCTGCTCGGCTTTCTCGTCGGCGTCTTCCCGATCATGCACTTCTTCGCCACGCCGATTCCGGCCATGCTGCTCGCCCGGGCCGTATTCACCTCGCTTTATCGCCCCGTCACCGTGGCGCTGCACGTCCCGGCGGGCAGATGAGCGGCCGATCGGCCGTCAGCCGCCATAGGGATCGGGAGGCCTGATCCAGCGGAAGCCGCTGTTGAGGAGCCGAAAGGCGTCGAAATCGACCCGCTGCAGCTCCGCGTGGATCGTGTGCCGATCCATCTGGCCGTCGAGAACCAGGCGCTCCGGCGTCGGCCGGCGGAAGCTGAAATCCGCTGTCCACGTCCTGCTGTTGCCTTTCCGGAGCGCGATGGTCCGGGCGGCGACGTCGACCGACGCGCCATAGTGGGCGAACGAATCGTCGGTGCGTTGGAACACCAGGACGCCGGGAGCGTCGAAGATGACACGGCGCCAGCGCCGGTCGTAATCGTTCAGGAGGGGCGAGCGGAGCTGGCCGTCAACCGAGAGTTGGTCGACGTCCCAGATGCCGTACAGCGGCGACCGGGGGCTGCCGGGCCCGCCCGGCGCCGACCACGAGACCAGGGCGAGCCGCGTGAACATCCCGAGGAGATACGCGCCGAAGACGAGCTGCGCGACCAGCGCGCGGCCGTGCGCGCCAGGCGCGTGCGGCGGCGCCGGCCGGGACGATGGGTGGTCCGAGAGAGCCGGCGGCGGCGTGCGCCGCCCCGGCACGAAGGCGCTCGCCAGGCGAGGGAGATCCGGCGCGAGGAGGAACGCCGACATCAGGATCAGGTGAAAGGCGATTTGTTTCAGCCCGACGTCGTACGTCATGTTCAGGACGAACACCTGGATCATGTCGGCGAGCGCCAGCGCCGCGCCCAGGAGCATCGTCTGCGGGATGACCAGGAGCGCCCCCGCCAGCGTCTCGGCCCACCCTGAGAACATCTGATACGCCGTGGACGAGCCGATGAAGGTCCACAGCAGGTCGGTCCGCGACAGATGACCGACCGGTTCGACCAGCGTGACGAGCGACGGCGGCTGGAACTGCGTGGGGACGACCTTCGCCATGCCGAAGTAGAACATCTGCCCCGCGAGGGCGAAGCGCAGGCACAGGCGGACCCACGCGTACAGCGATCCGGTACTCGGTGCGCGCCCGATCGACGCGCGACCAGATCGCCGTCGCCACTCCCGCCGCCAGCAGCAGCCAGAGCGTTTGGATCCAGTGGAACGCGGTGTCGCCGCTGTTGCCGGCGTAGATCACGGGCGACGCGACGCCGAACACATGCGCCGCCAGCCAGAGCGTGAGGTCCCGCATCGGCCAGCGCGTGCCGAGGCCTGGAAACGAGAAGTTGGGAAAGAGAATCAGCCCGCCGACGACCTGCGTCGCGAGGCAGTACAGCCCGAAGTACACGACGGAGAACCGGAAGGCCGCGCGCGTGAGGCCGTTCCAGCCGTGCACCTGCGGCGTCCGGTCATCCGCCCCGACCCGGGTAGGCATGGCCCATCGATCATAGGCCCGGCGGACGGCGCGCTACACCGCACTCTTCTTCATGATCGCGCTGACGTCGGTGTTCGGGACGAGGTCGGGCGCCAGCCAGCCGTCGAGATCGTATTCGGCCATGCACTGCTCGGCGAACCCCTTGTAGCGGGCCGACGCGCCGGTGACGTCGGCGACCATGAGGGTCTCGAAGCGGATGCTCTCGTGGTTCCCGAAGTAGTTCCGCTCGTAGAGTTCGTGGCGCCCGCCGAATTCGGTGCCGATCGCGTCCCACATCAGCTTCATCAGCTTGACGCGGCTCTCGGCCGTGTAGCCGTTCGAGCCGCGGACGAACTGGTCGATGAGCGGCCTGAGCTCGGGCACCTTGAAGTCGAGCGCGCTCGACGGCAGGTAGATGAGCGCGCTGGCGAGCGTGTTCTCGATGATCTCCTTGATCTTCGGATAGGCGATGCTCGCCATCACCCGGTAGGCGAGTCCGTAGTCGAGGTTCGGGAGGACGTACCCGTCGGTCCACGGAGTCGTCGTGCGGGCCATGGCATCGGTCAGTCCCCAGAAGCAGTTCCGCCAGGCGAGCACCTCGCCCACCTGTGCCTGCACCCCGCGAAAGTCCTTCACGCCGGTGGCCTCCACCGCTTTCAGCAGGAGCCCGGCCAGGAAGTCGAGCTTGACCGCCAGCCGCGTGCAGCCCTGGAACATGAAGCGCGGCAGGAACCCCGAGCGCGGAAAGAAGTTGTTCACCTTGTCGATGTCGCCGTAGGCGAACACGTTCTCCCACGGCACGAAGACCTTGTTGAAGATCAGAATCGAGTCGTTTTCGTCCATGCGGCTCGACAGGGGGTAGTCGAACGGCGTTCCCATCGTGGCGCCTGCCAGCTCGTAGGACGGCCGGCACAGCAGCTTCACGCCCGGCGCGTCGGTGGGGACCATGCAGACGAAGGCGAACGGCCTGGTCTTGATCGGCAGGGCGCCGTTGTTGGCGATGAAGTTGTAGTGGGTCAGGCTCGAGGTCGTCGCCACGACCTTCGCGCCGCTGACGATCAGGCCGCCGTCGGTTTCCGCTTCGACGTGCATGTACACGTCCTTCACTTCGTCGAGCGGCCTGTCGCGATCGACCGGCGGGTTGACGATCGCGTGGTTGACGAACGTGACCTCGTTCAACACCTTTTCATACCAGCGGCGGGCGTTGTCGGCGAACGGCGCGTAGTAATCCGCGTTGGCGCCGAGCGTGGCCAGGAACGCCGCCTTGTAGTCCGGGCTGCGCCCGATCCAGCCGTAGGTAATCCGCGCCCACTCGGCGATCGCGTCGCGGGCGCCGACCAGTTCCTCGGCCGTGCGGGTGGCCTTGTAGAACCGGTGCGTGAAGCCCCCGTTGCCGGTGCCGGTCGGGGTGGTGAGCACCGGCTGGCGCGACGGGTCGTGCAGCGCGTCGTACAGCCGGGCGATCATGCGCACGGTATTGCGGAAGGCCGGATGGCTGGTGACATCCTTCACGCGTTCGCCGTAGATCCAGATCTCGCGCCCGTCCCGCAGGCTGTCCATGTATTCGGCGCCTGTCAATGGACGGGTGCGAGGCGGGACAACTGACCGATCAGTCTGAATCGTGCCGCTGCCGCTCATCGCGCCCCCTTTTGCTGGTGTCCGAGCCACGCGCATTCTATCTCCACCATTGGACGGCTACGAGCGTTGCCGTCGGCGTATCGCGCTGCATCAGCGGCGGTATAGGCGCGCCCCCCTCCTCGTCGTGATATATGATCCGCGCGCAATCCCCCGCTGGCCGCTCGGTGTGTGCGCGCCCGGTCGCACGCTTCCCACCGAACCGGTGGCGACGCGGACCGCGTCGAGTCGCGCTCCAAGGAGGCACTGTGCGGCAGGCCGTGTGTGTCGCTGCGGTTCTCGTGACGTGGGCGGCCGGACCCTCCGCCCAGAATCCACCTCCCGGTGCCCCGGGTCCGGCTCCGGGCGGGGCGCTCTCCGGCGTGCAATCGCTGTACGTCCAGGGCAACGTGTGGATGCTGGTCAGCGCGGCCGCGAACGCGGCCGTGCAGATCGGCAGCGACGGCGTGCTCGTGGTGGACACCATGACCGAGCCGCTCGCCGGCCAGATGGTCGCCGAGATCCGCCGGCTCGCTCCGGGCAAGCCGATTCGGACGATTATCAACACGCACGTCCATCCCGATCACACCGGCGGCAATGAGCAGGTGGCCGCGGCCGGACAGTCCATCGTCGCCGGCAATTTCGCCGCCGACGTGGGGCAGAACGCCGCCAGCCTCGCGGCGATCATCGCGCACGAGAACGTGTTGAACCGGATGAGCGCGCCCACCGGCCAGCAGGCGGCGCGACCGGTGAAGGCCTGGCCGACCGACACCTTCTTCGACGACGAAAAGGATCTGTACTTCAACGGGGAGGGGATTCAGCTGATTCACGTGCCGGCGGCGCACACCGACGGCGACGTCATGGTCTACTTCCGCAAGTCCGACGTCATCGTCGCCGGCGATCTGTTCGTCACGACCACCTTCCCGATCATCGACATGGCGGAGGGCGGCAACCTCAAAGGGATGATCACGGCGTTGAACCGGATCATCGACATCGCGATTCCCAGGGACAAGCAGGAGGGCGGAACCTACGTGATCACCGGCCACGGCCGTCTGACCGACGAAGCCGACGTCGTCGATTACCGCGACATGGTGACGATCATCCGCGACCGCTTTCAGGATGCGATCGCGAGAGGGCAGAGCCTGGAGCAGGTCAAGGCGGCGCGGCTGGTGCGCGACTATCAGGGGCGGTACGGCGCGACGTCGGGCCCCTGGACGACCGATGCGTTCGTCGAGGCCGCGTACAAGAGCCTGGCCGCGCCGTCTCCCGGCGCGGCGACGACCAGGGCGCCGGCGGGCGCGAGAGCGCCAGCCGGCCGAGGAGGGAAGCGATGAGGGCGCGGCGGGCGCTGGCGGCGAGCTGCGCGATCCTCTTCGGGTTCGCGCAGCTCGCCGCGCAGGCGCCGCAACGAGGCGCGCCGCCTGGAGGATCTCCGGCGCCCCCGGAGGCGGCCGCGCCCATCGATCTCACCGGCTACTGGGTGTCGATCGTCAACGAGGACTGGCGATGGCGCATGGTGACGCCGCCCAAGGGGGACTATGCGAGCGTGCCGATGAGCGCCGAAGGTCGCGCCGTTGCGGATCGGTGGACGCCGGAGATGGACGGCCGCTGCGAAGCGTACGGCGCGGGTGGCCTGATGCGCATGCCTACGCGGGTGCGCGTCAGCTGGCAGGACGACCACACGTTGAAGCTCGAGACCGACGCCGGGACGCAGACACGGCTGCTGCATTTCGCGCCCGCGGCCGGGTCGGAACCGGCGGTCCCTCCCTCGTCTGGACGATCGCTTCAGGGGTATTCGGTGGCCACCTGGGAATTCGCGGGCGGTCGCGGCGGCCCGGGCGGACCCGGCGGCCGCGGCGGACCCCCAGGCGCGGCGCGCGGAGGGCCGCCGCCGCCCGGCGCCGGCGCTGCACGCGGCGGCCCTCCGCAGCGATTCGGATCGCTCAAGGTGGTGACCACGAACCTGCGCGAGGGCTGGCTGCGGAAGAACGGCGTGCCGTACAGCGAGAGCACCACCGTCACGGAGTACGACGATCGGTTCAGATCGACCAACGGCGACGAATGGTTCTTCGTGACGACGGTGGTGAACGATCCCAAGTACCTGGCGCAGGAGTTCGTCACCAGCTCGCATTTCAAGAGGGAGCCCGACGGCTCGAAGTGGAGTCCGTCGGCGTGCAAGGCCAGCTAGGAGAGACATCATGCGGCAGCGTCACGGAATCAGACTCGCCTGTCTCGCGGCGGCGCTGGTGGTCATCGCCGCCCGGTCCGCTTCGGCGCAGATCGATCTGTCGGGCATCTGGCAGCCGATCTTCCACGAGGATCAGGTGGAGCGAATCCCCGGCCCTGACATCGGCGACTACGCCGGCCTGCCGATCACCGATGCGGATCGCCTTCGCGCGCTGACTTGGGACGCCTCGCTGCTGACGCTGCCCGAGCACCAGTGCAAGCCGCACCCCTCGACCTACGGCTTCCGTGGCGTCGGCGCGCTGCGCATCTGGACCGATCTCGACCCTGCGACGCTGCAGCCGGTCAAGATCAACACGCATATCCAGTGGCAGGAACAGCGCCGCCAGATCTGGATGGACGGGCGGCCGCATCCGCCGGAGTACGCCGCGCACACCTGGCAGGGATTCTCGACCGGCAGGTGGGAAGGCGACACGCTCGTCGTCACGACGACGCACCTCAAGGCCGGCTGGATCCGGCGCAACGGCCTGGCGTTGACCGATCAGGCGACGATGGAGGATCGGTTCTACCGGCATGGCGATCTGCTGACGCACGTGTACATCATCTCGGATCCGTACTATCTGAGCGAGCCGCTCGTGAAGACCAACGGCTTCCGACTGACGTTGAACGGGCGGCTGGATCCCTACCCCTGCGAGTCGGTTGTGGAGGTGGTGCGCGAGAAGGGCGTCGTTCCCAGTCACCTGCCGGGAACCAACAATGCGCCGGAAGAGTACGCGGCGAAGCACGGTCTTCCGGTCGAGGCCGCGCTCGGCGGCGCCGAAACGGCGCTGCCCGAATTCGCCGAGAAGATGAAGACGATGAAGAAGGCCAACGTCAGGAAATGACGGCGAGTGGAGTAGTGTCCATGTTCAGAGGGACCTTGCGTGCGCCTCGGTGGACTGTCGCAGTCGCCACCGCCGCCGCATGTACCGTCGTGTCTCCCGCCTTCCAGCTGCACGCGGGTGCGGGTCAGGCTCCTGCAGCCGGTCAGGCGCCCGTTGCTCCGGCGGCTCCCGCGGGTCAGGGGCGGGGCCGCGGTGAACGCGGACAGGCCCCGCAGACGCCACAGACACTGGCGCCCATCGACCTCACCGGGTGGTGGGTCTCGGTCGTCACCGAAGACTGGCGGTGGCGGATGGTGACGCCCGCGAAAGGCGATTACGCCAGCGTGCCGATCAGCAACGAGGGCCGGCGCGTGGCGGACGGCTGGGATCCCGCGAAAGACGAGCGCGACGGCAATGCGTGCAAGGCGTACGGTGCGGCTGCCATCATGCGCGTGCCGGGGCGGCTGCACGTCACGTGGCAGGACGAGAACACCCTGAGAATCGAGACCGACGCCGGCACCCAGACGCGGATCCTGCACTTCGGCGACGCGCCGCCTCCCGCGGCCGAACAGGGTTGGCAGGGATATTCCGCCGCGACGTGGGATCTGTTCAACGCCGGTCGCGGCGGGCCCGGCGGCGGCGGGCCCGGCGGCGGTGGGGGCGGCGGCGGTGGCGCTGGTGGCGGCCGCGGCGGCGGTCGGGCGGCGGGACCGCCCCCACCTCGCTACGGCGCGCTCAAGGTGGTGACGACGAGGATGAAGGCCGGGTACCTTCGGAAGAACGGCGTGCCGTACAGCGATACGGCCACGGTTACCGAATACTTCGATCGACACAAGGAACTGAACGGCGATCAGTGGCTCACCGTGACCACCATCGTCGACGATTCGAAGTATCTCAACCAGCCGTTCGTCACGAGCTCGCACTTCAAGCAGGAGGCCGACGGATCGAAGTGGCGGCCCACGCCCTGCGCCGCGCAGTGACAGCGGGGCGGTTTCCTGTAGAGCGTTTCCGGGTGGTGAGCGGCGCTTCCGGTAGTGGTGGCGGTTCCGGTAGTGTCCGGCTTCAGCCGGACCAAGCAGTAACGTCCGGCTTCAGCCAGACCAATCAGGTTCCGCCGTGCTGCCGGGCCCGCCGCGCTGACGCGAGGTTTCGGCGCGCCTCGTCGAGTCCTGGATCCAGCCGCGACGCCTGCTCGAACTGCTCGACGGCTTCGCGCAGCCGTCCCATCGACGCGAGCGCGGTCCCCAGATCGTTGTGCGCGACGGCGGAAGCGGGCATCGAGCCCAGCGCGGCTCGAAAGTGATCCGCCGCCTCGGCGAAGGCCCGCTGCTCGAGCAGCAGGGTTCCGAGTTCGTGCTGCGCGCCCGCGTCGCGCGCGTCGAGGGCGACCGCGCGCCGCAGGTACTCGATGGCCTCGGCGGCCCGGCCGGCCCCGGCCAGCGCGACGCCGAGATTCCTGTTGGCCTCCACCGAATCCTCGCGGCGTTTCAGCGCCTCGCGGAACGAGGCGATCGCTTCGGTCAGCCGGCCCTGGCCGAGCCACGCGACACCGACCGCGTTATGGACGGCGTCGGTATCGGGAACGACCGCGCCGAGGTACGCGCTCCCGAAGATCCGACGCCGGCCGACCGCCTCCGTTGCCGCTTCACCGGTCGCCACATGGTAGGCCTGGTTGAGCAGCATCAGATACGTGTCGAGCCCAGCGGCGGCCGGATCCGGGCTGTTGCCATGAAAGCATCGCGGGCACCACGACCCGATCCGAGACAGGTCCGACAGAGACGCTGGCACGCCACCGGGGGCGGACCCGAAGGCGGAGCCGACGACGTACTCCTGCAGCGGACGGTCGTCGGTCACCGCCCGCGACTCGCGCGTCGCGTTCGCGAGCGTGTCGGCCGACCCAAGGAACGTCCCGATGATCTCGGTCGCGGTGCCGAGATCGAGGCGGCGGAGATCCGCAAGCGCGTCCGGCGCGCGCTCGAGCGCGCGCGCCAGGCGGTCGGGGTCGATCTCGATGCGTGCCGCCGTCGTCCCGACGAGCAGCAGTTCGGCCTGCATGCCCGACAGCAGGACGGACTGCGGAAACACGTCCACGAACGCGCGCACCATGGCGAGCGTGGTCTCGGGGGGCACCTGATATGCCGGCAGCCATTGCCCCAGGAACCCGCCGGCCGTCAGCCGCGTGCGCGCCAGTGCGTAGAACTCGCGGGAATAGAGCGAGGCCACGCCGGCGTGCGTGATCGGTGGCGGCTCGAGCGTGATGACGTCGTACACGCTCGGAGGCTGCATCTGCAGGTGTTGCCGGCCGTCGTTGACGTACACCGCGATCCTGCGGTCGTGGAGCACGCCGCGATTGGCGTCGCGGAAATAGTCGGCGTGCTCGAGCACGTGGCGCGACAGATCCACGACGTCCACGCGCGTGACCGAAGGATGAAGCGTCGCGGCATGCGCCGAGTTGCCCACGCCGAATCCGATGACCAGCACAGCCTGCGGCCGTTCGAGCGACAGCAGCGGGATGTGCGCCAGCGCCCGCATGTACCGCTGGTCGAGCCACGCGGTCGACGCCATCGGATGTCCGTCGGTGATCAGGCCGCGCCCGCGCCCGGGCGCCTCCGTCACCGCGATCACGTCGGTGAGCCCCTCGCTCATCGTCAGCAGCTGCTGGCCTGGCATACGCCACGTCATGGCGCGCCGGATCACGTGGTCTGACGGAAGGCTCGACCATGTCGAGAGGGCGACAGCGCTGGCCAGCAACGATCCGGTCACCGAGAGCCGACGCCGCGGACCGCGTGACGGCGAACCGGACGCCGGCAGAGAGAGCGGCACCGCCGCGAGCGCCGCGGCTGCCATCAACGTGGTTGTCGTGGCCTGCATGCCGAGCGTCGGGAGCAGGAGGAAGCCGGCCGCCAGCGATCCGGAGACTGCGCCCGCGGTGTTTGCCAGGTACAGCAGGCCTGCGGATCGCGCGACCGATCGCTCGGCGTGCTGAACGATCGCGTTGGCGAGAGGGAACGAGCAGCCCATCAGGATTGACGGGACGCCCACCTCGAGGAGGATCGGCCGCAGGTTGAGCCACAGCTCTGCCAGCGATCCGCCGATTCCGGCGCGTGCGAGAGCCGGCCATGGGCTCGCGTCGGCCGCACGGCCGGCCCCTGCCGCTCCGAGACCGATCAGCACGAGCACGACGAAGGCGGCCTGCGCGGCGACGAGCCAGTCGGCGGGCCGCGCCGTCCGGCGGGTGATCGCGCCGCCTGCAAGGGCGCCGAGACAGATCCCGGCCAGGATGACCGTCAGCAGCAGCGACAGGACGGCGCGGAATCCGCCCAGGAGCACGGTAAGGTGGCGAAACCAGACAATCTCCATGCCCATGCCGGCGAACCCGATGAGCGCCAGGCCGAGGCTCGTCGCGGCGCGTATCGTCCGTTCCGGCGCCGTCCCGGTGTCCCCGACCGGCTCGGTCGCCGAACCGGTCCGCGTGCGAACGCGAGGCCGATCGGGAATCGGTGCGCGCGATGCGGCGAGCCATAGCGCTCCGCAACCGGCGAAACCGTTCGCGGCGACGGCGATCATTTGCGTCGCCGACAGGCCGATGGTCGGCACCAGGAGGAAGTCGGTGAGCAGCGCCCCGGCCGCGGCTCCCGCAGTGTTCGCCGCGTACAGCCGGGCGATCTGGCGGCTGCTGGCGCTCACGACATCCCTTCGGACCAGGTGCCGGATCAGCAGCGTCAGCGTGCCCCCCATCAGCATCGTAATCGGCCCGAGCAGCGCGATTGCGAGGGCGGCGCGCGCGGCGTAGGAGCCCGCGGACAGAACGAACCAGCCGTGATCGCCGACCACGTACGACGACGAGCGGGCCGAGAGGAGGCCGAGATGCGGCAGTGCGAACGAGACAAAGAGGCCGAGCGCTGCAATCAACAGCTCGGCGTACCCGTACGCGAGCAGCAGGGAATCGGGAGCGCGCGTGTAGCGGCGATCCGCCCACGCGCCCGCCGCGTAGCTGCCCGCGCCGAGACCGAGCATGAAGATGGCGACCACCAGCGAAGCGGAGTACACCGTGTTCCCGAACACGTTCCCGAACCCGCGCACCCACGCCACCTGATACACGAGGCCGCTGAAGCCGGAACAGACGAAAAGCAGGTAGAGCATGGCCGGAAACCGCACCGATCCTGGAGTCGGCAGAGACGAAGGCCACCCGGATCGTCGAGCCCCTCGGGCGCTCGACCATCCGTGTCGCCTTCGTCGTGCGCAGTGCCGCCGTTGACGCGGGCTAGCCTGGACGATTCATCCGGTCACTCGGTGGACCGCTCAGAAATCCAACTGAAAGCTCACCTTGGCCAGACGCGGGTTCAGAATCTCGGTGGGCGCCAGCCACGAGGCGTAGCCGTTGTTGACCGAGACCGGCTTGTCCGTGTTCAGCGCGTTGTAGAGATCGAGGCTGATGATCGAGCGCGCCTTGCCGGCGCGCAGGACCTTTCCAAATCGGAGGTCCAGCTCGTTGCGGCGATCCAGATACATCGCGTTGGGGGAGAGCAGCGAGACGGTGATGTTGGCCGCATTGGCCGACAGGCTCCGGCCGAGCGTGGAGTGCGATGCCAGGTACGCGTTGGTCGCGACGAAGTTCGCGTTGATCGCCACGCCGGGCGTGCTTCGCACCGTGCCGGCGACCTGCACGTCCACCTTCGGGATCGTATAGACGCCGTAGCCCTTGAACTGCGAGAGCATCGGCGACTCGCGATGGCAGGTACTGCGCCGGACGCCAGGCGGCGGGCGCCGGAGTCGTGATGTTCAAGAGCTCCGGCAGCTCGGCGACGACCTCGCAGTTGTCCTCGATCTGCTTGGCCCCGCCGAGCGCCGCCTGGAACATCAGACCGTTGCGCGGCCGCGCCGTGACGTTCAGCTCGTACCCGTTCCAGTGCTCGTACTGCCTGCCGTAATTGTCCGACAGCGTGTTGTAGTTCTTCACCTGTCCGACTTTGCCGCTCGCCGGGTTGATGTCGTACAGCCCCGTGACGGTCTGGCCGCTGTTGGGCAGCCGCGCATCGGTCGGGACCGTCAGGCTGAACGCTGTGTAGTCCTGCGGTCCGACCAGGATGTTGTCGGTCACCTGGAAGTTGCCCCAGATCCGGCGGAAGTAGCCGGCGTCAACCGACACGCGCGGGAGGATTTCGTGAGACACGCCGGCGATGAACTCCCAGTTGTACTGCCGATGGCCCCAGCCGCCCAGCAGGTTCGGATCGAAGGTGTCGAGCACGCCGAGCGTGCCGAAGGTGCTCGGCGTGGTCGGTCCGCACTCGCCGTTCGCCAGCGGGTTGAGGACGTCGCACTGCGGGATGTAGTCGTTGTTGATCCCGAGGCCTGCCCGGTCGTTCCATGAGCGGTTCGCCTGCGTGACCTGCGCGTTCACCGGATTCGGGCTCGACCCGAGCCCGTTGAGCGTCTGGCCGAGCAGGTACTTGTTCAGGCTGACCTTGATGGCCGTCTTGCCGTTTCCGCTCACGTCGTACACGAACCCGCTGCGGTACGTCAGGTCCTTCCAGTTCAGGTTGTCCGTCGCGGGCGTGTCCAGGCTGCGATTGGGCAGCAGCAGTCCGGGTCCGATGTGCTGTTCGGGGAAGCTCGTGCCGAAGTAGTCGTACCGAATCGCCAGGCTCACCGTCGTCCGCGTCATGGTCCAGCGATCCTGGGCATAGAGGCCCAGGTCGTTGTTCTCGTTGCTCAGCGCCGTGTACGGCGTGGCGTACTCGGTGATCTGGTTCGGCACGCCGTTGTTGAAGCGGTACTGGAACGGCTGGTAGTTGTACGTCGTCTGCTGCAGGAAGCCGTGTGTCCGGTTGAAGCCGAACTTGAAGGCGTGCGAGCCGGTGATGTACGACAGCGCGGCCCGATACGCGTAGTTCGGCACCAGCGTGTTGTTGAAGGTGGTCCACATCCGGTAGGTCATGTTCGCGGGAGTATTCCCGTCTGCGCCCGTTCCCTGCTCGAGCACGCTGATGAGCTGAGGAATCGCGGCGGCCTGCGCCGCGTTTTCGATGGAACCTCCGTTGTCGGTGGACCGCAGGTCCATGTTGCCCCAACGCTCGAAGAGGTGCAGCCCGACGAATTCCAGCATGAGGCGATTGGTCACCGGCGAGGTCCATTCGACGTGTTCCTGCCGGAGCCGCGGGAATCGCCGGTCGGCCGCGGCTTCCGGCGCGCGGGTCGCGCTGATGTACATCGGACAGTTGCACCACTTGTCCGCCTTGTAGGTCGCGGCAATCTTGTTGCGCGGCGACGCCTGCCACGTCACCCGAAGGCTGGTCTGTCGGACGTTGCCTTTGTTGACGCCCGGCTGTCCGGCGGCCGGCTCGTAGTTCCACTTCGTCACGTCGAACGCGTTGGCGTTCTGCAGGACGGCGACCTCGTTCGCCACGTCGTTGAAGTGGGTGGACGCCCAGAACCAGATGCGGTCCTTCCTGAAGGGGCCGCCGAAGGATTCGCTGAGATCCCAGTTCTTCTGGATCCGGTTCGGCGTCGCGAGCCCCGCGGCTTTCAACGCGTCGGAATAGTTGCTCCCCTGCATGCTGCTGTTGGCGAAGGTGAAGAAGGCCGAATCGCTGAACTTGTTGCCACCGTCGCGCGGGATGAAGTTGATGCGCGGTCCGCCGGTGGGCAGGTCCGCGGAAAGCGACCCGGTGTCGACGGCGATTTCCGACGCCGAGCCGACGTCCGGCTGCTGGCCGCCGAGCGAGCCTCCCGCCTGCAGCGTCATCACGCTCAGCCCGTTCAGCGTGATGCGCGTGTCCACCGAGTTGCTCCCGCGCACGGTCAGCGCCGCGCCGACGTCCTGGAGAACGGAGCCGCCGACGTCGTTGCCGCCGCCGGAGACGCCTGGAATCATGCGGGCGACGGTGACGAAGTTGCGCGAGCTGGGCAGCGCGTCGATGACGTCAGCCGACAACACGCTCTGCTTGGTCGTGTTCTGCACGTCCACGACCGGCGTCTCACCGGTGACCGTGATGGTCTCGGCGACCGCTCCGACGCGCAACTCGATGTCGATCGCGACGGCGCCGGACCCGCTGAGCAGGATGCCGTCCCGCCGCACGGTGGAGAATCCCGACAACGAGAACGTGACGATGTAGGAGCCAGGCCGCAGGTCGAGCAGCTGGTAGCGGCCGCTGCCGTCGGTCTGTGTCGTACGGACCTTCTCGATCAGCACGTCGCTGGCGGCCTCGACGGTCGCGCCGGGCAACACGGCGCCCGAGCTGTCCTTGACGGTGCCGGCAATCGACGCCTGGGCGTAGGCCGCCGCTGGCGCGGCCACCGCGAGCGCGAGCACGACGAACGTCCTCCCGAGTCTACGCATCAGTGCTCTCCTTCGTTTGGTGACTCTTATGCCCCCTCGTTCGACCAACGCATGCAGGCAGGACTGCCCCGGCGATGCGCGTGCGAGAATCTCGCGATCGCGCGTGCACCAGGACTGCGAGCGATCGCGCGAACCTCGGGAACGACGCCGACGCGACGCGCACGAGACCGGAAGGCCCCTCGAGGCATCTGACATAGCAGAAAAGCGAGGAGACGCTACAGCATGGGTCCGGGGGGCGTCCAATACCCGATTCGACATCGCCGTGCTTCGAGGAAGGTATGAGGCGACGTCGCGCACGGCCGCGTGCGACGGCGGATTCTGAGGTATTCTCCGGGCAACTCGGGAGGACCCAAATGCGAAGCGTGATCCGTCGAACGACCGCCGTGTTCGGACTCGGCCTCGCCGGCGTCGCCGCCCTCGCCCTGGCAACGGCCGGCAGCGCGCGGACGTCGGCGCAGGCGCCGGCCGCCGGCAGCACCGCCGTTGCGGCGCCGACCTACGTCTCGATTCCGCTGGAGATCGCCGTCAACCGTCCGGCGGCAGACGTCTGGAGGCGCATCGGCAAGTTCTGCGACATTGGCGAATGGCTGCGGATCCCGTGCACGATCACGTCCGGCAGGGACGGCGAATATGGCGCCGTGCGCTCGGTGGCCAGCGAGGTGCTCGTCGGCAAGACGGAGCTCTCCTACACCTACACGCAACCCGTCAGAGAGGGGCGACCGTACAACCTCTATCACGGGACGCTCGAGGCGAGGGCCGTCACGCCGACGACGTCGAAGATCGTCTACACGCTCTTCTTCGACAACTCGATGCTGGCTGACGACGCGGCACGCCAGGCGGACAAGGCGCGACGAACCGTGCAGTTTACGACTGCGCTCGAGAACATGAAGATCCTTGCGGAAGGTGGGACGCTGCCGCCGGCCCCGCCGCGCGGTGCGGCGCCCCCGGCGGGCGCGCCGCCGGCCGGCCGCAAGTAGCGCAGGCCGGCCTGGCGGGCTGGTGCCGCGTCAGGCCGAAGGCTGCCTCAGGAGACCGGGCGCGCCCGCTCGTCGGCGCTTTCGCGACCGGCGGCCGCGGGACGCGGACGCCATGCCTCGTCGTCGGCGGCCCGGGTGTACGAACGATCCGGGTTCACGCAGAGAAACCTGGCGTCCACCAGCGCGGCGAGGACCATGGTGCACAGATCGCGGCTCATGCCGCAGAGGCGCTGCGCCTGTCGGACGGTCAGCCGCAGCCCCGGCATTTCCAGATACTCCGTACGAACGCGTTCGATCAGGATGGCGAGCGGCATTGTCGGTCAGGGTACAGCTTAGCAGTAAATCGGGCCTCTCCGACCAGGGGACGGTCACTCATCGTGCAGGTTGGTGAACCGGCGTGCACGAGGGCGGGTGCCGAGCACCGGGGGCAGCCAGCCGTTCGCTTCATCGGGCGCGCGCGGTCGTTCATTGCCGATGCACAACCGTGGCGCCTCCCTGTTGCGCCCGCATCGCTGCCGGCGACGATCGGCGGCCGTCACGTTTGTATATTGACACTAAACACCCTGACGTCGTATCGTCCGCGAGTCGACGAGCCTGCGCGCAGCACGCCGCGATTCCGGCCGATCACGCACGGCCGGACGGTCGTCCACGGAGAACGCCCGGGCGCCTCTCCTCGCCTGGCTCCGTGGATGGCCGCCCTTTCGCCGACAGATCCGCGCACCAGCCATGTCGAGCGTCACTGGCGCCAAGCGCCTGATCGCGATCGTCGGCGGAACCGGCGCGCAGGGAGGCGGTCTGGCCCGCGCGATTCTGGACGATCCCGGGGGCCCGTTCGCGGCTCGCGTGCTCACGCGCGATCCGTCGTCCGCCCGCGCGGCGGCCCTCAGGCGGCGCGGCGCCGAAATCGTGCGCGCGAATCTCGACGATCCGGCGACCATTCAACGCGCCTTCGACGGCGCGGCCGCCGCGTTCTGCGTGACGAACTACTGGGAGCACTTGTCGCCGGAACGCGAGATCGCGCAGGCCCATGGGATGGCGACCGCCGCCGGGGCCGCAGGCCTTCACCACGTGATCTGGTCCACCCTGGAAGACACGCGACGCTGGGTGCCGCTCGAAGACAGCCGGCTGCCGACGCTGCACGGCCGGTACAAGGTGCCGCATTTCGACGCCAAGGGCGAGTCGAATCGCTGGTTCGTCGAGGCCGGCGTCCCCACGACTTTTCTCCTCACGTCGTTCTATTGGGACAACCTCATTCACTTTCGGATGGGCCCGCGACGAGGCGCTGACGGCACGCTGGCCATCACGTTTCCCATGGGCGATCGGAAGCTGCCCGGTATGGCGGCCGAGGACATCGGACGGTGCGCCTACGGCGTGTTCAGGCGTGGCGCGGCGCTCATCGGCACAACCGTCGGCGTCGCAGGCGAGCACCTCACCTGCGGCGAGATGGCCTCGCGTCTGACGACGGCGCTCGGCGAGGAGGTTCGGTACGACGCAGTGTCGCCCGAGGTGTATCGGACGCTCGATGTCCCCGGCGCCGCCGACCTCGCCAACATGTTCCAGTTCAAGCGCGACTTCGAGACGTACTTCTGCGGGGCTCGAAGCGTGGCCTCGAGTCGATCCCTTAATCCGGCGCTGCAGACCTTCGACCTGTGGCTGGCCGCGAACATCGGCCGGCTCCGGAGGGCCGAGGGCCCGTCACATCCATCTGCTTGAATCGCGCGGCCCCTGGCCTCCGCCTGCTCAGCATTTGTCGTTGACACACGCCGATCGTGCGACTATCGTGTCGCCACATTGCACACTGTTCCTTGATGTTAAACAGGGGAGAGAGCATGCGAGTCGTCATCGCCGCCCTCGTTGTCGCCGCGTTTCTTGGAAGGCCCACGCCCGGCTCCGCCCAGGCGCTCGGCACCATCGCCGGCCTTGTGAAAGACACCTCCGGCGCGATTCTGCCCGGAGTGACGGTCGAAGTCTCGAGCCCGGCCCTCATCGAGAGGGTCCGGACCGTCGTCACCGACGGCACCGGGCAGTACCGCGTCGTCAGCCTTCCGCCGGGTGTGTACACGGTCACGTTCGGACTGACCGGATTCAGTTCCGTGAAGCGCGAAGGGATCGAGGTGACGGCGAACTTTACGGCGTCGGTCAATGCGGATCTGGCGGTCGGCGCCGTCACCGAAACCATCACGGTCAGCGGGGAGACGCCCATCGTCGATTTGCAGTCGGCGGCGCAGACGCGTGCGCTCACCGCGACGGCGTTCAAGGACATTCCGACCAGCGGTGTCTGGATTCAGCTGGCCACGCTCATCCCCGCGGTGCAGACGACGACCCGCGACGTCGGCGGATCGTCGGGAGACACCACGGGCGCGCAGGTCACGGCACACGGCGGCCTCGCCGGCGACGGGGTCTCGCTCCTGGACGGGCTGCGGGTCGGCAACATGTATCTCAGCTCGAACGTGTCGAACATGAGCTTTTCGCCGCTGCTGTTCGAGCAGGTGGATATTTCCATCTCGGGTCAGACCGGCGAGTCGGGCACCAACGGCGTGCTGGCGAACATGATTCCCAAGTCGGGCGGCAATACGTTCCACGGGGCGTTCCTGGCCAACGGGTCGGGGCCCAGTCTTCAGGCAAGCAACATCACCCAGCGTCTGATCGATCGGGGACTGGCCGGCGCGCCGACGAGCCTGAAGAAGCTCTACGACGTGAACGGCGCCATCGGCGGACCGATCCGGCGCGACAAGGTGTGGTTCTATTTCACCTCGCGCCACTTCACGAACGAGTCCTACATCGCCGGCCTGTTCTACCCGGTGGATCCGGCGGCCGTGATTCGGCGAGAGGATACGGGCCACCAGGCGAACAACGGCACCTGGACGACGGACAACAACCTGCGGCTGACGTGGGCGATGTCGCAGAAGTCGAAGCTCTCCGCGTGGTATGCCTATCAGCGCAAGCAGGATCCGTTCTGGACGATCAACGCGGCGCTCTCGCCGGAGGCGGCACGGGTCACGGAGTGGTACACGCAGCTCGGGACCCTGACGTGGACCTACACGGCGACCAATCGCCTGCTGTTTGAAGCCGGCATCTCGCCGGGCGGCAGCCCGGACACCATCCTGGCGCAGCCGGATCGCAGCTCCGGGATTCCGATCGTGGAGCAGGGAACCGGCACCAATCCGCTCGCCAAGCCGATGACCTATCGCGCCTCGACGGCGTCGAACATGTACGACAACGTCCGCCAGCAGAGTTACAAGGCGTCGGTCAGCTACGTCACCGGCACCCACAGCGTGAAGGTCGGCATGGACCTGCAGCGCGGGCACTTCAACCGGAACAACTTCGCCAACCCGTACAACGACATTCAGATCCGGACGCTGGACTTCGTCCCCAACCAGGTCACCATCTTCGCGCCGCTGGCCGGGTTCACCAGCCGGCTGGACCACAATCTGGGCGTGTACGCGCAGGACCGGTGGACGCTCCGCCGGCTGACCCTCAGCGGCGGTCTCCGGTTCGATTTCCAGAACGAGTCGGTGGACGCCTTCACCGCGAACACGACCCGGTGGACGCCGGGCCGTACCAACTGGTACGGGGAAGTCACGAACGTGCCGAACTGGAAGGACGTGGAACCGCGGATCAATGCGGCGTACGACCTGTTCGGCGACGGCAAGACGGCGCTCAAGGCGAGCGCCAGCCGCAGCGTCGAACAGGACTCCATCCGGTACACCGACGCCAACAATCCGGGCAACACCATTCAGCAGACCACGTCGCGTACCTGGAGCGACAGCAACGGCAACTTCTATCCGGACTGCGACCTGCTCAACCCGGCGTCCCAGGACAACCGCGCGGCCGGCGGCGACCTCTGCGGCGGATGGCTGAACCTGAATTTCGGGAACTTCCTGCCGTCCACGTTCTATGATCCCGCGATCCTGAACGGCTGGGGCGTGCGCCCCTGGAACTGGGAGTTCTCGACCAGCGTGCAGCACGAGATCATGCCCCGGGTCTCGGTCAACGTCGGCTACTACCGGCGGGTTCAGGGCAACTTCTTCGTGACCGACAACGAGGCGGTCACTCCTGCCGATTACCTGCCGTTCAGCGTCACGGTGCCCGCCGATTCGCGGCTGCCTGATGCCGGACAGACCATCACCGGGCTGTACCGACCAGCGCGCGACCGTCGTCAATCGCAACGTCGTGAAGGCAGCCTCCCTGTTCGGCAATCAGTATCAGCACTGGAACGGCGTCGACCTCAACGTTGACGCGAGGCTGAGGAACAGCGTATTCCTGCAGGGCGGCTTCAGTACGGGCGCCACCGAGACGGACAATTGCGACGTCGTCGGGAAGGTGAACAACCCGAGCCTGCTCTACTGCCACCAGAGTGTCAGGCTGACCCAGTTCAAGGGACTCGGATCGTCCACGCTGCCCTGGGCCGGGGTGAGGGTGAGCGGAACGTTCCAGAGTCTTCCCGGCCCGCAGGTGGCCGCCAACGTCACCTACACGAACGCCGACATCACGGCCGGTCGGGTGCAGGGCCTCGGGCGCAGCACGTTTCTCGCGGCGCAGTCCAGCGTCAACGTCATCGAGCCGGGCACGATCTTCGGCGACCGGTTGAACCAGGTCGACTTTCGCGTGACGAAGATCGTCAATGTGGGTCGCGGAAAGCTCGAAGCGAACCTGGACCTGTACAACCTGGGCAACTCCGATGCGATCCTCACGCAGAACAATACGTTCGGAGCGACCTGGACGCGGCCGGCCTCGGTGATTCAGCCGCGGTTCATCAAGTTCACCGTGAGGTTCGACTTCTAGAGGATTGGGGCGCGTGGGGATTCGAATTTCGTTCGTCGCTGCGGTCGCCGTTGCAGCGCTCGCCGGGTGTGCACAGCCGGCGCGGGCACAGTCGGATTTCGCCGGCGAGTGGCAGCCGGTTCGTAACCAGGACAACTCGGAGAACCCGTCGATCGGCGATTTCGTGGGCCTTCCGCTCAACGAGGCGGGCCTGGCCCGCGCCGAGGCGTGGGATGCCGCCATTCAGTCGATGCCCGAATGGCAGTGCCGCCCGCACGGGTGGGCCTACATCTATCGCGGGCCGACGGCTCTGCGGATCTGGAAGGACATCGACCCCTTCACGCGGGAGGTGACGGCGTTCCACGCACAATGGCAGCAGTCCGCCGAGACGCCGATCTACCTCGACCGACGTCCGCATCCTCCGGACTACGCGCCGTACACCTGGATGGGCTTCTCGACGGCGGTCTGGGAAGGCACGATCCTCAGGATCACGACGACGCACATCAAAGAGGACTACTACCGGCGGAACGGGATCTTTGCCAGCGACCGAGCCACGGTGACGACCTACTGGAGCCGGCACGGCGACTATCTGACGTGGATTAACATCGTGCACGATCCGGTCTATCTCACCGAGCCGCTGATCCGCAGCGGCGAGTATCGTCTGAACCTTGGCGCCGCGTTCCCGCCCCATCCGTGCACGCCCACCTTCGAGGGCCACGAGACCAGCGAGGTGCCGTCCCACCTGCCCGGGACCAACCCGTTCCTCAACGAGCCGGCGGCCATGATGAAGATTCCGCCCGAGGCGCTGCGCGCGGGCGCCCGGACGATGTACCCGGAGTTCCGCCAGACGCTCAAACAGCCATGACGCGTCTGTTCGTCGTTCTGTCGGCGGTCGTCGCCGTCGGGCTCGCGGTGCTCGACGCCCAGCGCCCGCCATCGCCGGCTGTCACGCCCGCGGCATCGGAGCTCCACGTGCTCCCGCTCAGGGGCAACGTCTACCTGCTGGTGGGCGCCGGCGCGAACATCACGTTGTCGGTCGGGAGGGAGGGCGTCCTGCTCGTCGATGCCGGAACCGAGGCGATGGCCGACAAGGTGATCGCCGCCGTCCAGGATCTGGCGCGGCAGGTGACGGCGGCGCCCACCGTCGTCAAACCGTGTCCCGGCATGGGATGCGTCGGCGTCACTTACCCGGCATACCTCGGCATCATCGCCTCCCCGGCGCCGCCTCGACCCATCCAGTACATTGTCGACACCAACGGCGATCCGGATCACGTCGGGGGGAACGCGAAGATTGCGCAGTCCGGCACGACCTTCGGCGGCGGGCCGGGCCTGGGCGCCTTCCAGGCGATTGTGCGGGAGAGCGCCACGATCTACGCGCACGAGAACACGCTGGAACGGATGGCGGCGGCGAAAATTCCGACCGCGTCGCTTCCCACCGAGACCTACCCGACCGATTACAAGCAGTATGTCAACGGCGAAGGGATTCACCTGATTCACCAGCCGGCGGCGCACAGCGACGGAGACACCATCGTCCAATTCCGCGGCTCCGACGTCATCGCCACGGGAGACATCCTCTCGACGGTCAGCTATCCCGTCTTCGATCCGGCGCGCGGAGGCAGCATCGACGGCATCGTCGACGGCCTCAACCATCTGCTCGACCTGGTCATCGCCGAGTACCAGACCGAGGGCGGCACGCTGCTCGTGCCGGGGCACGGACGCGTCTGCGATGCGGCGGATCTGGCGACGTACCGGGACGCCGTCAGCATCATGCGCGACCGCGTGAAGGACATGGTGAAACGCGGCATGACGCTCGAGCAGGTGAAGGCCGCGCGACCCACCAAGGACTACGACCCGCGGTACGACACGCCCGGCTGGACGAAGGATCAGTTCGTCGAGGCGATGTACCGAACCCTCTCATCGAAGAAGTAGCCGATGTCCAGACGCGCTTCGTTGATTCTGGCGGGCGCCCTGCTCCTGCTGATGCCGTTCGGCGTGCAGGCTCAGCGCGGCGGTCGGGGCCGCGGCGGCAATCAGGCGCCGGGCGGCGGACGCGGAGACGCCCAGGCGGCGGCGCCGTTCGATCCCACGGGCTACTTCGTGTCTCTGGTGTCCGACGAGTGGCGATACCGCATGCTGACGCCGCCCAAGGGCAACGTGGACTACGTGCCGGTCACCGCGGAGGGGCGGCGCGTGGCGGGGGAGTGGGATCCGGCGAAGGACGAAGCGGCCGGCGCGGCCTGCAAGGCCTACGGCGCCGGCGGCATCATGCGGCTGCCGACGCGTCTGCACATCACGTGGCCGGACCCGAACACGCTCCGCATCGACACCGACAGCGGCACGCAGACGCGCCTCTTGCACTTCGATCAGGCGCAGCCGCCTGCCGACGAGCAGCCGTCGTGGCAGGGGTACTCGGTCGCCCAGTGGGAGCTCGTCGGCCGTGGCGCCGCCGGGCAGCGGCGGCCCGGACAGCTGAAGGTCGTGACCACGAAGATGAGACCGGGGTACCTTCGGAAGAACGGCGTACCGTACGGCGGCAATGCCGTCTTGACCGAGTACGTCGCTCTGCTCAAGGATGACGACGGCGTCGAGTATCTCGCTGTGACATCCATGCTCGAGGACCCGATGTACTTGCAGCAGCCGTGGGTGCGCACGTCGCAGTTCAGGAAGCAGGCCGACGCCAAGGGTTGGAATCCGACGCCGTGCGAGGCGCGCTAGCGTCCGCGCGCGGCCGGATGTTGGATCGTCCCGAGATTGGCCCGCGCGGTGCGATTGCCGGGATCCAGCGTCAGCACGCGTTCCCACTCCGCTGAGGCCTCGTCGAGTCTGCCCTGGCGCGCGAGAATCACCGCCAGGTTGTTCCGCGCATTCAGTTCGAAGGGATCGCGCGCCAGCGCGAGGCGGTACTCCGCGGCGGCCTCCGCCAGCCGACCCATCGTCGAGAGCACCACCCCCAGGTTGTAGTGGGTTTCGGCATCGTCGATCCCCTCGAGGGCGCGGCGAAGGTATCGCTCGGCTTCGCCGGGGCGCCCGAGGTCGCTCAAGCAGGTCCCGATGTTCGCGAGGCCCAGATAGTCCCCCGGAACGCGCCGATTGAACGCCATGAAGTACTCCAGCGCCTCCTCGTTGCGCCCCAGATTGCGGAGCACGCGTCCGAGCTTGGCGAGCACGTCGGGGTTGGCCGGATCGAATTCGAGCGCACGGCGAACGAGGTGCTCGCTCCACGCCGCGTTGGTGGCGAGATCGGCGTCCGAGGCCTGACGGAGCAGGAAGGTGCCGTTCCTCGATTCTTCCGCAAGCGCATCGACCATCGGATCGGCATAGGGCGCGTACGCCGGCAGCCGGCTCGCCCGCGCGCGGGCGAGCGCGGCCTCGTCGGGCCGTCCAAGAACATCGTCGCTTTCCGCGAGCAGGCGAAAGGCCGAGCCGAACCGCGGCGCCTCTGTCGTCAGGCGCTCGAGGAGTTGCCTCGCAGTGTCGGCTTCGCCGCGGGCCAGGGCGATTCGCGCCAGCCCCAGGGAGGCGTACGCCTTCAACGGAATGTCCGCCGTGCGCCCTGGAGCGTCGCCTTCGCGCTCGGGTTCCGGCGCGGTTTCCGCGCGGCGCCAGGACGCCTCGGCCTCGTCGTACCGGCCCTCCTTGAAGGCCGCGTCGCCCAACCACCACCAGGCGACGCCGAGCTGAGGGGCTTTCGCCAACACGCGTCGGAGCGTGTCGGCGAACGGCTCGCCGCCGCCGCGTTCGCCGCTGATGAGGGCGTCGTAGTACAACCAGCGCCAGTCTCCCCCGTCCAGCTGCTGCGCGAGGCGATAGCAGCGCTGCGCGGCGTCGTAGAACATGTCCGCGTGCAGCGCGAGGCACCAGGCACCGACCTTCGCCGCCGATCGCGGCTCGGCCACGGCGTCGGCACGCCGGCTGCGCAGGTGGTCGACGACAGACGCGGGCTGCCTGGACAGATCGGGTAGCGCGGGCAACCGGGCGAGCGTTCGGCTCCGGGCTGTCTGCCAGGCGGCGAAGAACGACGCCGCGACCACCAGTCCGGCGAGTGGGACGGTCAGCCACCTTCGCGACAGCCGCCGGCGCCGGCTGCGCGCCTGCGCGGCCGCCGGCGCCCGGTCACCGCGCCGCCGCCGGCCCATGGTTCGTCCACTTCGTGATCCGGCCCATGCGATCGTACGGCCGGCTGATGTGCATGCCGCCCGCGACGAGATCCGGCCTGCCATCCTTGTCGAGATCGCCCGCCGCCAGCGTCATCAGGTGCGTCGGCGAACTGGCGATTGCGTGCAGGGTGAACTGCTGGCGGCCGTTGTTCTCCAGCCACACGAGGCTCGGCGCGGAGGGGTTGTCCCAGTCGTTGTTCGCGCTGACGACCACGATGTCGAGATCGCCGTCGCCGTCGATGTCGGCGGCCTGCGGGCTCGAGGCGCCGGGCAGATCCGCAATCCGGTGGAAGGCGAAGCGCAGGTCGCCGAGGTTCTCGAGCCACTGCACGCCCTGCCACGGGCGGCTGTTCGCCGGCGCATAGTCGAACGCATCGCCATTGCTGTAGACAATGTCGGGATCGCCGTCGCGATCGAGATCGACGACCGAAATCCAGCTCGAGCCGAAGTCCTGATTGGTCGAGCCCCACAGCATCCGGTTCACGAAGTGGCCTGTGCCGTCGCCGACGAAGGCCCAGATCTCCTCCCACTCCTGGCTCACCAGCGAGACGATGTCGGGGTGGCCGTCGCCATTGACGTCGGCGATGACGGCGTTGATCGGCCCCGACAGCCGAAGCAGCACATGTTGCTCGAACCTCCATCCGCCCTTGTTCTCGAGCCAGCTCGTGTCGCCGTCGTCGTAGCCGAAGTCGGCGAGTGCGATGTCCATGTCCCCGTCGCCGTCGAGGTCGCCGGCTTCCGCGTCCGCCACGCGTGCGATGTGGTCGGCGACGACGTGTCGTGTGAAACGCTCGTGTCCGTCGTTCTCGAGCACGATCACCGAGCCGACCCGATTGTTGCTCGGCAGGAGCACGCCGAGGGACGCGACGACCAGATCCATGTCGCCGTCCCGGTCGAAGTCGACCGCCTGGACGTGCGCCGGCGCCATCACGTCGGCAATCGTCGTCTCGGTGTAGGTGCCGGCCGGCCCCTGACGCAGCCAGGTGACGCGGTTGCGCAGCGCGTCACAGACCAGCACGTCCGGCAGGCCGTCGCCATCGAGATCGGCGATCTCCACGTTCGCCACGCGCGGGCGCTCGTCGCCCTGGATGGGATCGCCGAGCGGAGACGAGGTGAAGAAGCGCGAGGGCGGGCCGGGCGGCAGCATGGAGGCGCGATCCGGCGCGACGCTCTCGGGCGCCGACCGCCCGCACGCGGCCAGCGACACGCCGAGCAGCAGACCCACGAGTGCGCGCCCCCGCATTACCGGGCGTGATCGTCGGCGCGCGAGGCAGACAGCATCGCCACGAAACGGAGAGTCTTCCTCATACGGCGTTCGCTCCGATCATCCCGACGATCGTAACGCTTTTGTGCTCACGCTGGTTAGCGGCCCACGCGATGTGATGAACGCGTCTTAGTGTTCCTGGTGATGAACGCGTCCCCCGGACGGGCAATCGCGTGTCGGGGCCCGCTCGGCCTGTCCCTCGAGTACCATGACTGCTTGACAGAGAGGAACCGTGTGCATCTACAATGAACGGCCGGCGCAGGGCTGCTCCTCGCCGGATCGGTGACCGCACCATTCCTGCGACTGGACATATGAGAAGACTCGCGTTGTCGGCGATCGCGACGGCCGCGGCGCTTGCGGCCATCCTGTCGGTTTCGCCACGCGTCGAAGCGCAGTGGCCCAAGCGTCCGACGCCGGGCGTTCCGACCACCGCCGACGGCAAGCTCGATGTGAATGCCCCGCCGCCGCGAACGGCGGACGGAAAGCCGGATCTCTCCGGCGTCTGGGAGGTCATCCCCTGCATCGACTGCCCGGCGCGCGGCCGTGGCCGCGGCGCGGCCGCTCCGGCCGACGCTGGCCGGCGTGGCGCTGCGCCCGACGGTGGTCGTCGCGGGGCCGAGGGTACCGGCGAGCTTCCGCCGAGGGGAGGGAACCCGTTCGGCAACATCGGCATCGGCGTGCAGGGCGGCGCGCCGTATCAGCCATGGGCCGCGGACCTTGTCAAGAAGCGGATGGCGGACAACAGCAAGGACAACCCGGACGCGCACTGTCTGCCGATGGGGATCGCGCAGCTCAACGCGCACCCGTACCCACGGAAGATCATCCAGACGCCCGGCGAGCTTCTGGTGATCTACGAAGGGTCGGGAACCACCGTTCGCGAACTGTTCCTGGACGGCCGGACGCCGGCCAAGGACGCGGACCCGTGGTGGAACGGTTATTCGACCGGTCACTGGGAAGGCGACACGCTCGTCGTCGAAACGACAGGTCTCATGGACGACGGCTGGCTCGACGTGCGGGGGAGCCCGCTGACCAGCGCCGGGACGATCACCGAGCGGTTTCATCGCCCGCGCTACGGCTACCTCGAGCTCGAGGAGACGATCGACGATCCCAAGGCGTACACGAAGCCGTTCTCGGCAAAGGTGTACTACCGGCTGTCGCCGGACACTCAGCTCATCGAGTTCGTCTGCATCGACAAGGACGCTCAGCACTATGTGGGCGGCGCCGGCAAATAGCCACGGCCGCCCCTCCAGCCGTCCCGCCGAGCCACCCGGTGCCCCGCAGGCGCTCAGACCTGGAGCGCCGCCTCTTTGGCCCACCCACTCGTGGACGGCGAGGTGAACGTGTGAACATCGGGTTTGTCGGCCTCGGGGCGATGGGACAGGTCATCGTTCCGCGTCTGATGGCCGCAGGGTACGCGGTCACCGGGTGGAACCGGACGCCCGAGCGAGCGGCGCCCCTCGTCGAGCAGGGGATGGGGTGGGCCGAGACTCCAGCCGCGGTCGCCGCCGCTTCCGACGTCACCATGTCGGTCGTGACCGACGGCGCGGCGGTCACCCGCGTGGCGCTCGCAGAAGACGGCGTGCTGGCCGGCAGCCGTCCGGGCAGCGTGTACATCGACATGGGAACGATTGCGCCGGAGGTGACGCGCGGAGTCGCCGCGGCGTTCGCCCACCAGGGGCGCGACATGTTGGAAGCGCCGTTGTCCGGCAGCCCGGTCACCGTGCAGCAGGGCAACGCGTCGCTGATGATCGGCGGCGACCGGGCGACGTTCGAGCGGGTGGAACCGGTGCTTCGCGCCGTCGGGCCGAAGCTCACCTACATCGGCGCGAGCGGCCAGGCCGTGACGATGAAGCTCGCCGTCAACCTGCTCCTGATGGTCGAGGTGATTGCGTTTGGCGAGGCGGTGGCGCTCGCCGAAAAGGGAGGCGTCGCCCGGGAGACGGCCCTCGACGCGATTCTCAAGAGCGTGACCGCCGCGCCGGTGCTCGGCTACCGCGGGCCGTTCATCCTCGAGGGAAAGATGCCGAAGGTGCCGCTCGCCGACGTCACGCTGCAGCAGAAGGACATGCGGCTCGTGCTGGACATGGCGCGCACACTCGGCAGTCCGGTGCCGCTGGCTGCCGCGGCCAACGAGATGATGAACGCCTGCCGCGGCCTGGGCCTCGATCGCAACGACTTCGTCGTGGCGCACGAGGTCTATCGGCGTCTCGGCGGGCAGTCGTCGGCGGCAGTCGGCGATCGATCCGCCTGAAAGGAGCGGCTCCCGTGAGCGAAGCGGACGCGCGTCGTCCTGCCCCCGGCCCGACGCTTCCGCCGTACGGCCCGTCCATCACGCTCGCGCAGGCCAAGACAGTGGCCGACGCGGCGCTGGCGCCGGCGCGAGCCCACCAGTGGACGATGGTGATCGCCATCGTCGATCCGGGAGGGCATCTCGTGTACCTCGAGAAGATGGACGAGACGCAGGTGGGGAGCGTCGCGATCGCGGAGACCAAGGCGCGCTCGTCCGCGCTGTTCAAGCGCCCGACGAAGATGTTCCAGGACCGCCTGGCGCGCGGGGGCGACGGGTTGCTGGTGCTGCGGCTCAAGAAGGCGGTCCCGGTGGAGGGCGGCCTGCCGATTCTGGTGGACGGACGGCTGATCGGGGCGCTTGGTGTGTCGGGGGGATCGAGCGCCGAAGACGAAGCGTGCGCGGAGGCGGGAGCCGCCGCCCTTTCATGAGCGTTGTCGGCGACGGCCATTGCGACGACCCAATGCGGCCCAACGAGATTCGAGTACGCCTGCCACGAGGGCAACTCGTCACCTTGCGGCACGTGACTTGCGTTGAATGGATCAATCCGCACACCTGGATTCATGTCGACGTGAAGGATGCGTGGACGGGAACTCGCTGCCGGCCGGAACGGAGGTCACGTCGACGGGTATCGCGCGAAGAACGGGACCAATCGGGCCAACGGCCGTGAGATCACGCTCCCCGATGGCCGCAAGCTCTTCCTCGGTTCGTCGGGCACCGGTGCGCCGCAGGACGCGATCCCTCGGAGAAGAAGTAGGCCGCCGAGGCGTCGCTTGAAACGAACCAGTCGGTGACATAGTGTATGGCGGCAGTAAACAATCCGTCCGATTGTGCGGCTGCCCTGCAGAAGGGGTTGTGATGCGCACTTGCCTGAGGGTCCTGACGACCGTCCTCGCTCTCGTTTCCCTGCCTGCTGCGGTGTTCGCGCAGGCGTCCCTCGCCGGGCTCGTCAAGGACAGCTCGGGAGCGGTCCTGCCGGGCGTCAGCGTCGAAGCCGCGAGCACTGCGCTCATCGAGAAGGTTCGCACCGCCGTCACCGACGGGGGCGGAAAGTACCGCATCGAAGACCTCCGTCCGGGCGTGTACACCGTCACCTTCAGCCTGTCGGGGTTCAGCACGATCAAGCGCGAAGGCATCGAGCTGACCGGATCGTTCACGGCGACGGTGAATGCTGAGATGAGGGTGGGTGCCGTGTCCGAGACGATCACCGTCACCGGCGAATCGCCAATCGTGGACGTCGTCAACGCCAAGCAGCAGTCCACGGTCACCAATGAAATCATCAGTGCGATACCGACGGCGCGTCTCTATCACAGCCTCGTGACGCTCGTGCCCGGAGTGACCGTGTCGGGGTCCCAGGATGTCGGCGGACTCGCCGGGCCGGTGACGGTGACCTTCGCGATGCGGGGCGGCCCCGGCAATGAAGGCCGGCTCACGGTCGACGGGTTGTCGCTCGGGGCGTCGTTGAACGGAACCGGCGTGTCCTACACCGTGGCGGACGTCGGCAACGCGCAGGAGGTCGTGTTCACGACGGCGGGCGGCCTTGGCGAATCGGAGGTCGGTGGCCCCGCCATGAATCTGGTGCCGCGCCAGGGCGGCAACCGGATATCGGGCCAGTTCTTCGCCAACGGCGCCAACGATTCGTTCCAGACCAGCAACTACACCGATGCGATTCGGTCGGCCGGGCTGCGGGCGCCGAACCTCATGACGAAGATCTGGGACGTGAACGCCGCGGTCGGCGGTCCGGTCCGGAAGGACCGCCTCTGGTTCTTCACGGCGGCGCGATCGCAGGGGAACCGGAAGCTGGTGGCCGGGATGTTCGTCAACCAGAACGCCGGCAACGTCAACGCCTGGACCTACGTGGCCGATCCGAACACGCAGGCGACCGACGACGGCACCTGGAAGAACGTCAACGGCCGCCTAACGTGGCAGGCATCCTCGCGCAACAAGTTCAACTTCTTCTGGGACGAACAGCGGCTGTGCACCTCCTGCATGGGCGGCGGAAGCGCCACGACCGCCCCGGAAGCCCGCGGCAACAACCATGCGGGGCCGCGGGTCGAGCAGGCGACCTGGTCGTCCCCCCTCACCAGCCGGCTGCTGCTCGAGGCCGGCCTCGGCGGAAACCTGATTGACCAGTACGGAACGCAGTTCGACCTGCCGAACACGCACCTGCTGATTCCGGTCACCGAGCAGTGTACGGCCGGCTGCCCGTCCAACGGCGGCATCGCCGGCCTGGCCTATCGCAGCAACAACTCCTACGTCGCCGACAGCGATGTGTACAGCTGGCGCGCGTCGGCGAGCCTGGTCTCGGGGCGGAGCAACGCGAAGTTCGGGTACCAGGGCCAGTTCGTCGTGAACCACTTCCCGAACTCTGTTCTCAACGATACGTGGACCAGCTATCGGTTCAACAACGGGATTCCCAATCAGTTGACGCAGACGGCCGGCCCGGCGCTGGTCAACACGCACCTGCATACGACGGCGCTCTACGTGCAGGACCAATGGACGGTCCGCAATCTGACGCTGTCGGGCGCCGTGCGTTACGACCACTCGTCGAGCTTCTTTCCCCAGCAGCAGGTCGGGCCCAACCCGTTCATTCTCGTCCCGACCGTGTTCAGCGCGCAGGACGGGACGTCCTACTCGGACATCACGCCCCGGGTGGGCGTCGCGTACGACGTCTTCGGCAACGGGAAGACCGCGCTCAAGGTCAATGTCGGAAAGTATCTGGCGGCGGCCGACGGCAGCTCGATTACCGGCTCTCTCGTCAATCCGCTCTCTCGCATCAGCACCTCGGTCACGCGGACGTGGACCGACGCGAACGGCAACTTCGCGCCCGACTGCAACCTGAGCGTGCCCGGCGTGCAGGACGTGCGCGGCAGCGGGGGCGACTTCTGCGGGCAGATCAGCAACCTGAACTTCGCCAAGCCGGTGTTCAGCAATACGTTCGATCCCGCCATCCTCAGCGGCTGGGGCATCCGTCCCTACGACTGGAACCTCGGCGTCCAGGTGCAGCAGGAGGTCCTGCCGCGCGTGTCGGTGAACGTGGGGTACTTCCGGCGCTGGTTCGGCAACTTCTTCGTCACCGACAACCTCGCCGTCTCGGCCGCCGACTACGCGACGTTCAACGTGACGGCGCCGCTCGATTCGCGACTGCCCGGTGGCGGCGGCCAGTTGATTTCCGGTCTGTACGACGTCAATCCGCTCCTGTTCGGGCAGACGAACAACTTCGTCACCAGGTCGGACAACTACGGCACCCAGACCAATCACTGGAACGGCGTGGAGATCAGCGTGACGGCGCGCGTCAGGCAGGGGCTCACCTTGCAGGGAGGCACGAGCACCGGCCGCACTACGACCGACAACTGCCAAATCAAGGCACAACTGCCGGAGGTCGGGTCGTTGAACCCCTACTGTCACGTCCAGCCGCCGTTCAAGACGCAGGTGAAGGGGCTCGGGTCCTACACGGTTCCGAAAATCGACGTGCAGGTCAGCGCGGCCTTCCAGAGCCTGCCGGGAGGCACGCTGGCGGCCAATTACAACGTCCCGACCGCCCTTGTCGCGCAGTCGCTCGGTCGCAATCTTTCCGGTAACGCCCCGTTTGCAAACGTCAACCTCGTGACGCCGGGCGACGCGTACGGCGATCGGATCAACCAGATCGATCTGCGCGCGGGTAAGATTGTGAAGTTCGGCCGATTGCGCACGCAGTTCAGCGTGGATCTGTACAACTCGCTGAACTCGAGCGCGATTCAGAGCTACAACCAGGCGTTCATCGCAGGAGGCGCCTGGTTGACGCCGACCCTCATTCTCCCGGCGAGATTCGCCAAGCTCACCGCGCAGATCGACTTCTGACCGGACGGGCGAACCGAGGAGCGCGCATGAGTTCCAGACCAAGACCAACGACGGCGCATCGGTCAGGGCGGGCCATTCTGGTGTGGTCGATGGTTCTGAGCGCGGCCCGCGCCGAGGAGCGCGCCGGACGCGGAAGCCAGGCGGCCCGGTAGGCGCGGGCGGCCACTGCTCGCGTGACGTCCCCAGACGATGCGACGCCGGAATCGCCTCGCCCGGCGCGCGCCAGGACCGCCCTGTTCAGTGCAATGAGACATGTATGTTGAAACTGAACAGCGTCCGTGATACAAACAATGGTTCCTCATCGGAGAGACGCCCGTGCGCATTGCTGTGACCGATACCGTTCTGCCCACCACCATGGTCGGCTCCTACCCCAGACCGCAATGGTTCACGCAGCAGCTGCTGGGGCGTGACATCCGGGTGGCGTTCAAGGAGGTCCGGCACGAAGAGGCCTACCACGACGCCACCGAAGTCACGATCCGCGATCAAGAGGATGCGGGCCTCGACATCGTCACCGACGGGCAGATGTACTTCGACGACTACGTCGGCGTGATCGGCTCCTTCTGCTGGTACATGTACGAGCGGATTCCCGGGTTCGATGCCGCCAAGGAGAAGCACCCGCTGGAGGCGATTGCGGCGGTCAGGACCAAGGAGATCGAGCTCTTCGCGGACTGGGGTGGCGTGGTGAACAGCGGTCCGGTCTCCAGGGGCCCCATCCGGCTCGTCGACCTCTACCAGGTGGCGGCGAAGTACGCCAGACGGCCGCTGAAGGTGTCGGTCGGCGCCGGCCCCGTCAATCTCGCCTGGCACGTGTACTTCAAGCACTACAAGGACTCGCGCGAGCTGTCGTATGCGCTGGCGCCCCTGTTCAACGCGGAGATGAAGGAGCTCGTGGACGCAGGTGCGACCTACCTGCAGATCGAGGATCTCGGCGCATGGCTGCCGCTCTTCACCGGCAACGACAGGGACTACGAGTGGATTGCCGACGTCATCGCGAAGTGCGTCGACGGCGTGAACGCCAGGATTGCCTGGCACTTCTGTTTCGGCAACGCCTGGGGCAACGCGCTGTCGGGCATCTTTCCGAAGGGGTACGAGACCGTCCTCCCCTGCTACTACGACGTGCCGGTCGATCAGTTCGTGCTCGACTTTGCCAACCGCGAGATGGCCGGCATCGAGGCTCTGAAGGGCCTGCCGAAGGGCAAGGACGTGCAGATCGGCGTGCTCGACATCCGAACGCTGATGGTCGAGACGCCAGAGCTGGTGGCGGAGCGGATCAGGAAGGTGCTCAAGGTGCTTCCGCCCGAGCGGGTGACGCTCAGCACCGACTGCGGGATGAAGCCGCTCCCGCGCATGATCGCGAAGATGAAACTCAAGGCGCTGGCCGACGGTGCACGGATCGTTCGGAAGGAACTCGGCCTCGCCTGACCCTCGGGCCGCAATCCGGTTGACCCGTCGCGGCGATCTACTGCACGACGGATGCGGCGGATTCTGAACCTCAGATCCAGAGACATTCAATCATGTTCAAGGCGACGGCGGGACGGGTGCTGCCGACGACGGTGACGGGGTCGTTGCCGCGGCCGAGCTGGTATACGGAGAATTTGGGGACGCGGTCGTTCCTGGCCGCGATGGTGGAGAGCCGGTTCCGGGAGCAGTATGTGGACGCGCTGGGGTGTTATCTGCGGGAGCAGGAGGTGGCGGGGCTTGACATCGTGACCGACGGGGACTGCCGGTTCGATCAGGACGTGGGGGGGCAGAGCTGGACGAGCTACCCGCCGCACCACATGGCGGGGTTCGAGACGCGGCACCCGCAGCTGGCGCGGGTGGGGGCGGGAGGGCTGGCGTTTCCACGGGGGCACATTCTGCACGACTACCTGGAAGCGCGGGTGATGCCGGTGCTGGTGGGGCCGGTGGGGCGGGGGGAGCTGCAGTATCCGGAGATCTGGAAAGCGGCGCAGCGGCTGACGCGGCAGCCGGTGAAGTTCGGGACGGTGACGCCGGAGCTGGTGGCCTTCGCGGTACAGGACACGCAGTACCGGTCGCTGCCGGAGCGGATTCTGGCGATCAGCGACGCCTTCAACGCGGAGCTGCACGATCTGGCGGACGCGGGGTGCCCGGTGATTCAGCTGGAGGAGCCGCAGATTCATCTGCTGGCGGCGCGCGGCTACGTGGACCCGGTGATCACGCCGGCGTTCATGCTGGAGGTGTTCAACAACACGGTCAAAGGGCTGCGGGCGAAGACCGAAGTGTGGTGCCACACCTGCTGGGGCAATCCGTCGCAGCAGCGGATGTTCGCGACCCCGCAGAGCTACCGGCCGGCGCTGGCGCTGCTCAACCAGGTGGATGCCGACGTGCTGACCTTCGAGATGGCGAGCACGGGGGCGCCCGAGCTGGAGGCGGTGGGGCGGGCGATCACGGAGAAGAAGGTGGCCATCGGCGCGATCGACCATCACACGCTGCAGGTGGAGGCGCCCGGGGAGGTGGCGGCGCTGGTCCGGCGGGCGCTGCAGGTGATTCCGGCCGAGCGGCTGGTGCTCTCGTCGGACTGCGGGATGGGGCGGGAAGGGATGAGCCGGCGGCACGCGTTCTACAAGATGGTGGCGCTGGTGCAGGGCGTGAACCAGGTGAAGCAGGAGCTCGGGCTGCCGGTGACCCCGTCGCTCGCCGCCGACCCGGCGTTCTCGCTCATTCGCTCGGCGTAAGGGGCGAACCCAAGGGGCGGACCCAAGGGGCGGACCCCGGGCGGCGGACCCCGGGCGGCGGGCGGCGGCGACGGCCCGCGGAAGGGAGCGGCGCGGCGGATGCTGGGGGCGGCGATCGTCGGGTTGGGGTGGTGGGGCCAGACGCTGGTCGAGGCGGTGGCCGCCAGCGCGGCGCTGCGGTTCGTCGCCGGCACGACGCGGACGGCGACGCCGGCGGTGCAGGCGTTCGCCGCGGCGCAGGGCGTCGCGCTGGTCGACTCGTATGCGGCGGTGCTGGCGCGGCCCGACGTCGAGGCGGTGGTGCTGGCGACGCCGCACTCGCTCCACGCGGCGCAGGTGGTGGCGGCGGCGGCGGCGGGCAAGCACGTGTTCTGCGAGAAGCCGTTCGCGCTGACGCGGGCGGACGCGGACCGGGCGGTGGCGGCGACGACGCGGGCCGGGGTGACGCTCGGGCTCGGCTACAACCGGCGCTTCCATCCGGAGATGGCCCGGCTGCGGGAGCAGATCCGGACCGGGGCGCTGGGCACGATCCTGCACGTCGAGGCGACGATGACGTTTCCCAACGCGCTGCGGCTGACGCCGACCCAGTGGCGGGCCGACCCGGCCGAGACGCCCTGCGGGGGGCTGACACCGATGGGCGTGCATGCGGTGGACGGCATGATCGATCTGTGCGGGCCGATCGCGCAGGTCTTCTGTCAGAGCGTCCGGCGGGTGGTGGCCATCGACGCCGACGACACCACGGCGGTGCTGCTGCGGATGCAGGGGGGGATGACCGGCTATCTGGGGACGATGACGGCGACCGGGCCGGGCTTCAGCTTCCAGGTGTTCGGGTCGACCGGCTGGGTGCGGCTCGAGGGGATGACGCACGTGGCCGGCGCCTCGTCGGAGGAGCGGCGGACGCGGCTCTTCGCGACCGGCAAGTTCCAGCCGACGAGCGGGCCGGCGCAGGTGTGGGAGGCGGCGCGGCTGGACGTGTCGCGGGTGGCGCTGGAGGCCTTCGCGGCGGCGGCGACCGGCGGCCCGGCCTATCCCATCCCGGTGGCCGAGATGATCCACGGCGTGGCCGTCACCGAGGCGATCGTGCGATCGGCGGCGTCGGGCCAGGTCGAGCCGGTGCGCTGAGCCGCCGACGGGACGCCAACTGATGGATCTCGGTCACGGGCTCGGCCATCTCACCTATTCCACGCTGGTGCATCCGGCCGATGACTGGGCGCAGCTGTGGGCCAGCGTCCAGACCTATCTGCCGGCGGTGAAGGCGCGGGTCGCGCCGGATCGGCCCTTCGGCGTCTGCCTCCGGCTGGCCGCGCCCACCGTGGCGACCCTCGTGGCGCAGCCGCAGGAACGCGCGCGGCTGCGCGCCTTCCTCGCCGACCACGACCTGTATGTGTATACGGCGAACGCCTTTCCCTACGGGGCGTTCAAGGGCACGGTGGTGAAGGCCCAGGTGTACGAGCCGGACTGGCAGACCGCCGCGCGCACGCAGTATACGATGCAGGTCGCCGACCTGCTGGCCGAGCTCGGCACCCCGGCCGTGCCGCCGTCGATCCAGACCGCGCCGCTCGGCTTCAAGCCGCACGTCACCGGCCCGGCCGTCGTCGCCCGCTTCACCGAACACGTGCTGCAGGTGGTGGCCCATCTGGTGCAGCTCGAACAGCGCACCGGCCGGCTGGTCACGCTCGCCCTCGAGCCCGAGCCCTACTGCTTTCTGGAGACCACCGCCGACACGATCGCCTACTTCACCGAGCACCTCTATACCGGCCGCGCCGCCGGGCGGCTGGCCCAGCAGACCGGCCTGCCGATCGCCGAGGCGCACGGCGCGCTGCACCGCCACCTGGGCATCGTCTTCGACATCGGCCATCAGGCGGTCGGGTTCGAAGACATCCCGGTGTCGCTGCAGCAGTTGAGGGACGCCGAAATCCCGATCTTCAAGCTCCAGGAAGTCGCCGCCATGCACATGCCGGTGGTCACGCAGGCCACCATCGACGCGCTCCAGCCCTTCGCCCAGACCGTCTACCTCTCGCAGACCGTCCAGCGCAAGAACGGCACGCTGACGAAATTTCTCAACCTCGAAGACGCCTTCGCCGCCTGGGCCGCCGACCCCGGGCCCTGCGAGTGGCGCACCCACTTCCACCTGCCGGTCTTTCTCGAGGACCTCGGCGCCTTCCGCACCACCCGCTTCGCCCTCGAACAGGCGCTCCGCGTCCACAAGGCCACCCCCCTCTCCCGCCAGCTCGAAATCGAAACCTACACCTGGGACGTCCTCCCCCCCACCTCAAAACCGGCGACATCGTCGAGTACGTCTGCCGCGAGATCGAGTGGGTCCAAGCGCAGCTGCTCGACGTCGAAGCACAAGGGTTTCATCGCGCTGAACAACACCAGTAATCGCGCTGCACCAGCCAGCCCAAGCGGGAGACGCCAGATGCTCGCGGTCCGAATATTTGGATCGTCTGGCGCCGCTCTAACTGTTTTCAGTCATTTGTTTCTTGACGTTAAACAACCCGCCCAGATAGTGTTCGCTCGCAATATACGTCGGCCTCGATTGCGAGCGGCAGTTCAGTGAGGTGAAACGCCACAGACCGCGGCGGCAGGAGGTTGCAAAGTATGAATCGATTCGCGAAATCGGTCGTGCTCGTTGGGCTCGTGTGTGCGATGCCGGCGGCTGCCTGGGCCCAGCAGGTCCAGGCGACCATCGCCGGTGTCGTCAAGGACCCGTCAGGCGCCGTCCTCCCGGGAGTGACAGTCGAAGCTTCCAGCCCCGTTCTGATCGAGAAGGTCCGGACGGCCGTGACCGACGGCACCGGCCAGTTCCGCATCGTCAACCTGCCTCCGGGGACCTACACGGTCACGTTCGAGCTGACCGGGTTCTCGACCGTCAGGCGTGAAGGCATCGAGCTGAGCGGCACGTTGACCGCCGTCGTGAACGCCGATCTGAAGGTGGGCTCGCTGCAGGAGACCGTCACGGTCAGCGGTGAGACGCCGATCGTCGACACTCAGAGCGCGCGGCGCCAGGCGGTCATCAACGGCGACGTGCTGCAGGCCATTCCCACGTCGCGGTCGTACAACAACGTGCTGCAACTCGTGCCGGGCGTCGATCCGGGAACCGCGCAAATCCAGTTGAGTCCCACGATGCTGCTCTTCACCGCGCACGGCGGCAACGCGGAGGACGGCCGTCTGACGGTGGACGGGCTCAACACCGGCGCGTCGCGCGGCGGGGCCGGCGTTTCGGGGTACGTGCCCGACATGCAGAACACGCAGGAAGTCGCGTTCACCATCTCTGGCAACCTCGGGGAAGCCGAAACCGGCGGGCCGCAGATGACCGTCGTCCCCAAGCAGGGCGGCAACCGGTTCAGCGGGTCGTTCTTCGCGACCGGCCTCGGCCAAAGCCTGCAGGGCAGCAACTTCACTCCGCGACTGCAGGCGGCGGGCCTCACGGCGCCGGCGAAGATCCTGCATCTCTACGACGTCCAGGGTTCGCTCGGCGGCCCGATCAAGAAGGATCGCCTCTGGTTCTTCTACAACATCCGCGACGTCGGCCGCGGCGATGCGCAGCCGGGCATCTTCGCGAACAAGAACGCCGGCGATCCGACGAAGTGGACCTACGAACCCGATTTGACGCAGCAGGGCCGCATCGATACGTCCCGTTTCATCAACGCGCTGCGGCTGACGTGGCAGGCGACGCCGCGCAACAAGTTCAGCGCCTTCTACGACAACCAGCCGGCCTGCAGCGGAGCCGCCTGGACCGACACTTCCGGCGCGTGCCGTGTCGATCCGCCGGGGAACGGGTTCATTGCCGGCGGCAGCCAGGCGAACGGGTTCTTCGGTGCAGGGCCGAACGCGCCCGAGACCGGCGACTATTCCAACAACTGGCAGCGCGTGCAGCAGGCGAAGTGGCAGTCGCCGGCGACCAACCGGCTGCTCCTCGAGGCGGGCGTCAGCGTGTACGCCTCGCGGTGGGGATACGAAGAGCGTCCGGGCGACAACACGGCCGATCTGGTGCGCGTGCAGGAGCAGGGAACCATTCCCGGCACCAATTTGTCGAACCTGAAGTATCGCTCGTCGAACTATCCCAACGGCCGCATCGGCGCGCACACCTGGAGCGCATCGGCTAGCTACGTGACCGGCGCGAACAACTTCAAGGTCGGCTACCAGGGGGCCTTTCACCGCGACATCGACGAGCTGTTCGGGATCATCAACAACAGCCAGCGGCTGCAGTACACGTTCCTCAACGGCGTCCCGCGAAGCCTGACGATGGACTCGGGTCCGTGGACGCGGCAGGTCCGGACCGAGTACGAAGCCACCTTCGCGCAGGATCAATGGACGCACGACCGGTTGACGCTGCAGGGAGCCGTCCGCTTCGATCATGCCTGGAGTTACTACCCGCCGCAGCAGGTGGGACCGGACCGGTTCCTTCCGACCGCCATCGCGTTCCCGGAAACGCCCGGGATTCTCGGCTACAACGACATCACGCCGCGCGTGGGGCTCGCCTACGACCTGCGAGGGGACGGCAAGACCTCGCTGAAGTTCAACGTCGGGAAGTATCTACAGCCGGCTTCGAATCAGGACCGGTACATCCTGGCCAACCCGGTGTCGCTCCTCACCGTTGCCGGCCAGAGCTCGGTGAACGTGACGCGGACGTGGACCGACGCCAATGGGAACTTCAACCCCGATTGCGACCTCATGAATTCGGCGGCGCAGGACAACCGCGCCAGCGGCGGCGACTTCTGCGGCGGCTGGTCGGACCTGAACTTCGGCAAACAGAAGCCGGTGACGACCGTCGATCCGGCGATTCTGAGCGGCTGGGGCGTGCGTCCGAGCGACTGGCAGCTCGGCGCCTCGGTGCAGCACGAGGTGATACCCCGCGTGTCGGTCGAGGTCGGGTACTACCGGCGGTGGTGGCAGCACTACACCGACGTCACCGACAACGTACTGACGACGGCGACCGACTACGGCCAGTACTACGTGACCGCGCCGTCCGATTCGCGGCTGCCCGGGGGCGGCGGCTACACCGTCGGTCCGCTGTACGACATCAGTCCGACGCTGTTCGGCCAGAACAAGGGCGACATCAACGCCATCGAGAGCTACGGCCAGTACATCCGTAACTGGAATGGCGTGGACGTGAACGTATCGGCGCGGCTGCGGAACGGGTTGACACTGCAGGGCGGCACGAGCACGGGCAAGCTCAGGACCGACACCTGCGCGGTGCGCGCCGTGGTGCCCGAGTACGGTGGCGGAACGCAGACCAACCCGTACTGCAATGATATTCAGCCGTTCCGGACGCAGGTCAAGGCGATTGGGACGTACATCATCCCGAAGGTCGACGTGCTGTTCAGCGGCACGTTCTCGAGCCTGCCAGGGCCATCGCTCACCGCGACGGTCAACTTCCCGGCAACGGCGGGATCGCCCCTCGCGCAGTCGCTCGGTCGTCCGCTCGCAAGCGCGGCGCCGACGCAGACCATCAACGTGCTCCCGCCCGATACGTTGTTCGGCGACCGGGCGAACGACCTCGACTTGCGGATCGGCAAGATCTTCAAGTTCGGAGGGAATCGGGCCAACGTGGCGCTCGACCTGGTGAACGTGTTCAACTCGGACGCCATTCTTGCCTACAATGGCCTGTTGAACACGACGTGGCCGACACCAACTTCAGTGCTCCAGGCGCGACTCGCGCGCATCAGCGTGCAGTTCGACTGGTAACCATGTTCGGAGCGGGGGCGAGACGGCGCGCGCCGGTTCTCGCCCTCGCGCTCGTCCTGCCGCTGGCTGCTACGCGAGCGTTCGGCCAGCCTCCTCTCGAAACGAAACAGCCGTTCGTCGCGGGCCTGATCGAGTTGCTCGGGGCCGTGTCCGGCACCTACGGCGATGAAGGGCCACGGCTCTCGGCGAGCGTCGATCGGATGGCGGCCGGGCTGCAGCAGTGGGACGCCGCCGTTCGCGGCTACGCCGCCACGATGCAGTCTCGGACGACCGGCGCGGCGGCGCCGGTGGCCGCCGGGCTGCACGTGGCCGTGGGCGCGGTGATGCTCGAGCGCGGGTGGCTGCCCGCGGCGGCGGACCAGTTCACCGCCGCCCGTACGCTGGATCCGCGACGTCCGGACGTGCCGATGTTGCTGGGCCTCGCCGACGAGCTGGCAAACAGCCCACAGCGGGCCGCGACCGCGTTTCGCACCGCCTGGACGCTCGATCCCACCGATCCTGTACTCGCCTACCGGTACCTCCGCCACGCGGCATCCTCCGAGACAGCGGAACGGGCGCGCGCTCGCGATGATCTGCTCGCCTTCCTCGCGCACCAGGGCCCCGACGGCGCGGCTCGGGCGGCGCCGTTCGTCGCCGTGAGGCTGCTCGACGAGCCGCAGACTCGCGAACCGGTGTTCCCGCCCGCCGCCTACGCCGAGGCGTTCGAGGCGCTGGCAGGGCGACGCTACGAAGACGCGGTCGCCGCGTTTCGCGCGGCCGTGAGGGTGGACCCGCTGGTCGCCGATCCCGCAATCGCCGAACTGGCGATTGCGCAGGCGGTGGCCGCGCTGAGGGACGGCAGGACGTCGGAAGCGATTGAGCGACTCGACGCCGTCGCTCGGCGGGACGACTCCGCCGAAGTGCACCGGATGCTCGGCGTGGCTTACTGGTTTGCGGGGCAGAACGCTCAAAGCATCGAGTCGCTCGCCGCTGCCGTGAGGCGCAATCCCATGGACGAACGCGCCCGCATGACGATGGCCGACGTGCTGGTGGAGGACCGTCAGCTTGCGCGCGCCGAACAACTGCTTCTGGAGACGGTCGAGCTGATGCCACGCTCCGGGCAGGCGCAGTTTCGTCTGGGCAAGTTGTACCAGCTGGGGCGCCGCGACCGGGAAGCGAGGGTGGCGTTCGAACGCGCGGCTGGCTGTCACCCGGTCGCCGGTGCGTTCCAGCTCTACGCCACGATTGCCCGACTGTACGCCGCAGCGCCCGACCTCGACGCGGCTGTCGCATGGGAGGAGCGGCGCGTCGAGCTCGATCTGAACGATCCTGCCGCGCACGAGGCGCTCGGCGATGCGTATCGGAAACGGAACCGTGACGAGGATGCGCTGGCGGAGTTCGTGGTGGCGGCGGCGCTCGACCGGAGCGACGAGGACGCCTACGTGTCGATCGGCCAGATCCTCGTCGCCGCCGGCCGCTATGCGGACGGATCCGTCGTGCTGCGTCGGGCGGTAGCGCTCGCTCCAGGCCGCTTCGAGCCGCGGTTCCTGTTGGGGACCGCGCTCGTGCGGGCCGGCGACGAAGACGAAGGAAGGGCTCAGCTCGAGATCGCTCGGGGCCTGCAGACCGAGGAGCTGGAGAGCCGCCGGCAAACCTACGCGTTGACCGGGTTGAAGATCGAGGCGGCGCGGCAGACCGAGCAGGGTCGACCCGAAGACGCGGCGGCCGGGTGGCAGCAGGTCGTCGAGCGCGAGCCGACCGCCGCCAACTATGTCAGCCTCGGCCGGTCGCTCGCCGAGGCCGGGCGGCACGAGGCTGCCGTCCAGGCGTTCGCTCACGCTGCAGGGCTCGCCTCCGACCCGGAGGTCCACCGCCTGCTTGCCGGTGAATACGCCGCGCTCGGGCGGACCGGCGACAGCGCGCGTGAGCGCGCGGAGTATCAGCGGCTCTCGGAAGAACAGTTGCGCCGGCTCGGGACGGTCCAATGACGGCCCTCGCGCGGCTCGCGGGGTGGGTTGGGGCGGTCGGTCTTGCGGTGCCGCTCGTCGACATGGCCACGCTGCAGACGCCGCGCGCGATGCCCGCTCCGGTCGCATTCGAGGACGTGGCGGGCCAGGCCGGCCTCGTCTTTCAGCCGATCAACGGCGCCAGCCCTGACAAGTACCTGGTCGAGACGATGGGATCGGGAGGGCTGTTCTTCGATTACGACCAGGACGGGGCGCCCGACGTGTTCCTGGTCGACGGCGGATCGTTCGCCGACCGCGCGCTGGCGGCGCGTGCGCGCCATCGTCTGTTCCACAACAGGGGAGACGGCACGTTCGAGGATGTCAGCGCCCGGTCGGGCATTCGACACGAAGCGTACGGCATGGGGGCGTGCGCCGCCGACTATGACAACGACGGTCTCGTCGACCTGTACGTGACCGGCGCCGGCGCCAACTCGCTCTATCACAACGACGGCAGTGGCCGCTTTCGCGACGTCACCCGTACCGCCGGCGTCGCCGCGTCGCAGTGGAGCACGAGCTGCGCGTTCGCCGATTTCGACAACGACGGGTTCGTCGATCTGTTCGTGACGCGCTACCTCGACGCGGGCATGGGCAACAACAAGTACCTGCGGCGATCCCGCCAGGAAGCTTCGTGTCTACTGCCATCCGCTGAACTACCACGGCCTCTCCAACCTCCTGTACCGCAACAACGGCGACGGCACCTTCACCGACGCCACCGCCCGGGCGGGCATCGCGCCGTTCAACGGCAACGGACTCGGGGTCGTCGTCGGCGACTATGACGATGACGGGTGGCCCGACGTGTTCGTGGCCAACGACTCGGTCCCGAACTTCCTGTTTCACAACGAAGGACGCGGTGTGTTCAAGGAGGTCGCGCTCTTCGCGGGCGTCGCCGTGGGCCTCGATGGACGCCCGCGCGCCGGGATGGGAACCGACTTCGGCGACTACGACGGCGACGGCCGGCTGGATCTGATCGTGACGAACCACGAGTTCGAGAGCGCCAGCCTGTATCGGAACCTGGGAAAGGGCCTGTTCACCGAAGCGACCAGCGAGAGCGGCATCGGTCCGGCGACACTGCCGTTTGTCGGCTTCGGCGTGGCGCTCTTCGATGACGACAACGACGGGCGTCTCGACATCGCCATCGCGAACGGGCACGTCATCGACAACACCGCACTGTTCCGAGCCGGCTCGACGCACGCGCAGCGGCCATTGCTCTTCCACAACGACGGCGCACGGCGGTTCGCGGAGGTCGGCGCGCAGTCGGGGCCGGCATTCGCGAAGGACATCGTCGGCCGGACGTTGGCTGTCGCGGACGTGGACGGTGACGGCGACCTCGACATCCTGGTCACGCGCAACGGCGAGCCGGTGGAGCTCCTCAGGAATGGCGGTGGCAACCGCCAGCATTCCTTGGCCGTCCGCGCGGTCGGCACGCGGTCCAACCGCGATGGGATTGGCGCTCGCGTCGTTGTGACGGCGGGCGGCGCCACACAGGTTCGCGAGGTGAAGACCGGCTCGAGCTACCTGGGGCAGAACGCCCTGCTGGCGCACTTCGGCCTCGGGTTGGCGGACCGGGTCGATCGCGTCGAGGTGCGGTGGCCGAGCGGTGCCGTGGACACCCTCCGCAATGTGCCGGCGAACGCCACCGTCACCATCGTGGAAGGTCAGGGACTGACCCGGCGCGTGCCGTTTCGTTGAGGCCGTCTCAGCGCTGTTTTCGCGGGACCGTTCGACTGTCGCCGTGCCGGTTGTAGACGACCCAGATCGCTTCGGCCGGCTTCCTGCCGATTGTCCAGAGGCGGTGCGGCATCTGGGCGTCGAAGGTGATGGAATCGCCGGGCCCGAGCTCGAACTCCTCGAACCCGACCCGCAGCCCCAGACGTCCGCTCATCATGAAGGCATACTCCTTGCCGCCATGACGGATCAGCGAGTCCCGGTCGCAGGATTCGGCGCCGACTTCATAGACCACGTACAGGAACTCGACCTCGGGGTCGGGCCGCGGCGTCAGGCGTTCCCAGCGGACGCCCTCGGCCAGACGGATGGTATGGCGATTGGAGCCGCGTTGAACCGGGTTATAGGCGTCGCCGGATTCCTTCGCCCGCTCGGCGCGTGGCGCGCCGGCATCCCTGAAGAGGTCGTCCACGACGAGGTCGAGCTGATTCGCGATGGCGTAGAGCGTGCCGACCGACGGCATGACCCGGCCGCGCTCGACCTGGGACACGAGGCTGGGGGAAACGCCCACGTAGCGGGCGAGGCCCCGTACCGTAAACCCCTTCTGCTCACGGGCTTCCCGCAGGCGCGCTCCCAGGCTCGCCGACACGTCGCGATGGTGGGCTCTGCCGTCGCCCTGCGGTTTGGGGGGCATGGCGCGCATTATAGTCCCGCCCCCCCGACCAACCCGGCGAAGCGCCCCAGTTGTTCATTGACAATAAACAAGCTGTCGGGATACCGTCCTCGGGTACGCGCCGGCATGGTCCCGCCCCGCGCGTGACTGCCCTATGCACCATGTGCTCTATGCCGACCAGATCGTGCCCGGGCCGGCGTATGCCGGCACCAGCCGTGGGTTCACGCGCGCGGCGCTCGTCGATCGGATCGCCGGGTCGGTGCACATGGGACTGGGGCTCTGCTCGCTGCGCGCCGGCGGGCACATCGACGCCCACGTGCACTCGTTCGAGGAGAGCTTCTATGTCCTCGACGGCGAGGTGACCCTCGTCCTCGACGGGCGCGGCTATCCACTCGGGGTCGGCAGTTGCGGGGTCGTGCCCGTCGGCGTACCGCACGGGTGGGTGGGATCGTCGTCGGAAAGCGCCCGCTGGATAGACATGATGGCGCCCCAGCCGCGCATCGGCGATGCCGCCGCGGACACGTTCTTCATCGGCCCGCCCGTCGCCAAGGAAATGGGGGACCTCGACATTCGCGACCCGCGGTCGCGCCACCTGTTCCGGGTCGACGACACCGATATCGCTCTCGAAACGCTGAAGACCGGTTCGAGCCTCGATGCGCCGACCGTGTCGGCCAGCATGAACACGGCCCTGCTCGCGTACAGCGGCATTGCCGTCAAAATGCTGGTCGACCAGCGGCTGGACGCGCAGTTGTCCACCATGTTCATGGTCGAGTACCAGCCGGGCGGCGTGGCGCATCCGCACGACCACCCGATCGAGGAGTCGTATTACATCCTCGACGGCGAGGTCGAGGCAGTGGCGGACGGCCAGCCCTACACGCTGCGGCGGGGCGACCTGTTCTGGACCGGCGTGGGCTGCATTCATGCCTTCTACAATCGAAGCCCCCGCACGGTTCGCTGGCTGGAAACGCAGTCGCCGCAGCCGCCGCCGCGCCATTCCTATCGATTCAACCGGGACTGGGAATACCTCAAGCAGAAGCTGACGCCGGATCCGGGTCAGATCGAGCGCGTCGAACAGACCCTCGGCGGCAAAAGCCGCTGGTAGCCGGTGGGTCCACCCGAGGGCGGGCCGCCCGACCCGAAGGGACTGCGCATGTGTGCGCTGACAGTGAACACTTCGCGCGCCAGCGTTTCTGACGGATGAACAGCTACAATACCTTCGACGGCCCCACGAACAGGGATCCAGGCGCGACGGGAGGTCTCATGCGTTGCCACGTTGGCGCGGCGCTCGCGGCGGCTCTCGCGGTCGGACTGAGCGCTGCCGCGGCCGCGGCGCCTCAGACGGTGCGATCCAGGGCGAAGCCTCCGGCTCGCGACCCCAAATACGTCCCGCCCAGAACGCCGTGGGGGGACCCGCAGCTCGAAGGCGTCTACTCCAACGACGATGAGACCGGCGTCCCCTTCGAGCGGCCCGCGCAGTTCGAAGGCCGCCGAATCGAGGACATCACCCCGGCGGAGCTGGCGGCGCTCAACACGGAGCGCACCGAGCAGTTCAATGCGGGTGTGGCGGGCACGGAGTTCGCCGGAGGTCTTCGCCCGCCCACCCATCTCATCTTCGACTCGTTCGAGCGCAGGGGCAGCGCGCCCTGGCTCGTCGTCGATCCGCCTGACGGCCGGGTGCCGCCGCTGACCGACGAGGCGCGTCAGCGGGCTCGCCGCCCCGCCAGGGGTCTGGGCCGCGGCGTGAGCAGCAACGCGAATCCCATTGGTCCCTTCAACAGCTACGAGGATCTCGGCCTCTACGATCGGTGCATCACGCGCGGAATTCCCAGCTCGATGATGCCGGCCGGGTACGGAAGCTTCTACGAGATCATCCAGGGCCAGGACTTCGTGGCGCTCCGGTACGAGATGATTCACGAGCATCGGGTCGTCCCTATCGATCGCGGCGCCCGCCGCCCGCACATCGGCGAGCATCTGCACCTGGACCTCGGCGACGCCCGCGGATGGTACGAGGGCCATACCCTCGTCATCGAAACGACGAACTTCACCGCGCGCAGCGCCTATCGAGGGGCCAGCGAGCACCTGAAGATGACCGAGCGGTTCACGCCGGTGGCCCCCGGCGTCGTCGCGTGGCGGGTGACCTTCGACGATCCCCACACGTGGACCCGGCCGTGGACGTTCGCGATGACGCTGAAGCAGAAGACGGACGGGGAGAAGGTGTACCAGGTACGCGTGTCACGAGGGTAACTACGGGTTGCGCAACATCCTGACCGGCGCCCGCGCCGGGGAGCAGGCGGCTGGCGGTCATCGTGTGCCGTAGCGACGACAAGGAGTCCACATGCTTCTCACGAAGAAGGCGTTGCCACGGCGGACCTTTCTGCGGGGTGCCGGCGCGACCGTCGCGCTGCCGCTGCTCGACGCGATGCTGCCGTCGATGACGGCGTTCGCCAGCACCAGTCCCAGGCGCGTCGGATTCGTCTATGTTCCGCACGGCGCCGACATGGCCTCCTGGACGCCCGCCTCGGCAGGGACAGACTTCGCGCTCTCGCCGACCCTCCAGCCGCTCGCCCCGTTCAAGGAGTCGCTGGTGGTCGTCAGCAACCTGAAACGCGCCGGGACGGTCGTCGAAATGCACGCGGCCGCGGCATCGGGATGGCTGAGCGGCGCCATTCCCAAACGGACCGAGGGCGAGGACTATCGCGTGGGCACCACGATCGATCAGGTGCTGGCGCGAAAAATCGGAGGAGCGTCCCCGTTTCCGTCGCTGGAGTTTGCGACCGAAGACTTCACCGGGTACGTCGGCGGATGCACGCCGGGCTTCAGTTGTGCGTACATGAACACGATCTCCTGGGCGGCGCCGACGCGGCCGCTGCCGATGGAAATCAACCCGCGGTCGGCGTTCGAGCGGCTGTTCGGAGACGGCGGATCGGATGCGCAGCGGCGCCGTCAACTGCAGGAGGACCAGAGCATTCTCGATGCCATCGTGGCCGAGGCGCGAACGCTGCAGACGCGTCTGGGTGTGCGCGACCGCGCCCGGATGACCGACTACCTCGACACCATCCGGGAAATCGAGCGCCGCATTCAGCAGACCGAGACCGAGCACTCGATCGACCTGACGCTCACCGACAAGCCGGTCGGCATCCCCGACTCGTTCGAGGCGCACGCGGCGCTGATGTTCGACCTGCTGGTGACCGCCCTCCAGACCGACCTCACCCGCGTCTTCACGTTCATGATGGCCCGCGAATCGAGTCAGCGGACCTTCGACGAAATCGGCGTGTCGGACCCATGGCACGTCGTGTCGCACCACGGCGAGCAGCCGGAGAAGATCGCGAGGAACGCGAAGATCAACGTGATGTGCCTCGAGATGTTCGCGAAATTCCTGCAGAGGCTGAAGACGACGGCCGATGGAGACGGGTCGCTGCTCGATCACGGTGTCGTGTTCTACGGAAGCGGCATGGCCAACTCGAACGTGCATGCGACCGACCCGCTGCCGATGGCGGTCGTCGGCGGGGCGTTGGGCGCCGGCAATCGCCACGTCGTCCTGCCGAAGAAGACGGAAATCGGCAATCTGTGGCTCACGGTGGCGAACCGTTTCGAAGCCTCGATGGACCGATTCGGCGAAAGCACGGGGCCGGCCGACGTGCTCTAGCGAGTGCTGCGCCGCCGAGACTGCCAGCAGACGCCGGACGTGGCCCGCATCTATCGCGCCGATCACCTCGGCAGCCTCCTGCGCCCGCGGGAGATTCTCGAAGCCCGCGCTGATCCGACGACGCCGGCGGGATCGCTCCGGGCGATCGAGGATCGCCACATCCTGCGGGCGCTCGCGCGTCAGCGGGAGCTGGGCTTCCGGATCTTCACCGACGGAGAGCTGCGCCGTCAGCAGTTCATGAGCGACTTCTACGAATCGGTGGAGGGGCTCGATCGCGGCGGATCCGTGGCGCGCGTGTGGACCGGCGACCGCCACGGCGGCGCCGCCGTCGCCAACCTCGACGGCGTCGTGGTCGATCGCATTCGGCAGACCAGGCGGCTCACCGCGCGCGAAATGGAGTTTCTGAGGCGGCACAGCCCCGGCGACATCAAGATGACGCTGCCGTCGGCGAACCAGTTTCCGGCCATCATGTACCGGAAGGGAATCAGCGACCGGGCGTATCCGACCTACTCGGAGTTCCTGTGGGACATCGTGCCGATCCTCGAGAACGAAGTCCGGGCGCTCGTCGAAGAGGGCGTCAGCTATGTCCAGCTCGACGCACCACGTTACAGCTACTTCATCGATCCGAAATGGCGCGCGTATATCGCCCGGGAGATGGGCGTCGATCCGGATCGGGCGCTCGATGAAGCCATTCGCGTGGACAACCAGTGCGTGCGGGCGGCAAAGCGCGACGGTGTCACGGTGGCGATCCATCTCTGCCGTGGCAACAACCGGAGCCAGTGGTACGCCGAGGGCGGATACGATCCCATCGCGGAGAAGCTGTTCGGCGAGCTCGCGGTCGACACGTTCCTGCTCGAGTACGAATCGGAACGCGCCGGCACGTTCGAGCCCCTGCGATATGTGCCGTCGGACAAGACCGTCGTTCTCGGGCTCGTCAGCACCAAGGTCCCCGCGCTGGAGCGTCAGGAGGCGCTTCAGCGACGGGTGGACGAAGCCAGCCGGCACGTGCCGCTCGACAGGCTCGCGATCAGCCCCCAGTGCGGGTTTGCGTCGTCGATGGAGGGCAACCTGCTGAGCGAATCCGAACAGTGGCGCAAGCTCCAACTGGTCGTGGACACCGCACGGGCTGTCTGGGGAGACGCGTAGCCGCGGGGGTCGTGGCGCCTCTCCACAGGTGCAGGAATGTCTCTCGTCCGGCGGGGGGCGTCCCGATCGACGGTCGTCGCTCAATGCGATCCTCGAAGCGACGTTGCAGTCAATGATACGGCTGTAGCGTGCTTGCGCCGAAAATGGCGGGCGGGGCGTGTACGGTAATCAGGCGAACGGCGTGTCTGCCGGCACGGATGGCTTGGGCGCGCTCCAGACCCGCCCGCACGGCAGACATCGGAAATACACGTCAGCGTCGGTGCGGAGCACGGGCACTACGCGTTCGTTGGTGCCGCACTCCGGGCAGGCTGACACCACGAGCCGATTCGGGTGTCGCCGTTCGGACGGGCGGCGGTGAGAATCGGCCAATGCCCCGACTCTAAGCAGGAGACAGCGCGGGAACAATTGGGGGTTTCCCTTAAACCGGGCGCCGCGTGCAGCTCCGCGCTTCCCTCTCCGAGAAGCTCCAAGGGCCGTCGCCGCTGAGGCGGGGACGTTGCGATCACGCGCTGATGGACCTGTGCGGTCACGTTGCGGCAGAGGAACCGGGCGGATCGGTCGCTCGTATCGAGTGAGTGTGAGGACGCCATGACCGATCCATACGACACCGTTCAGCACGCCCTGGACGATCTCGACGCGAAGTTCCCCGGTGTGGTCAAGCGCGCACGACCCCTCCAGCCGGGGCTCGAAAAGTGTCACCCATGTTTCCGGACTGTTGTTACCCTTGTCCCCGGACCGAACCCGAGCACGGGTGACTATGGCGCTGCACCCGACGCGCGGGCGAGCGTCCGCGCGGCGCGGCTGTGCGAAGACCTGTCGGTCCGTGTTCACGATGGACGACTACGATCTGCTGGAATTTGCGCCGGACGCCACGCTGGTGGCTGATGGAAACGGGCGCATCGTCTTTGCCAATAGCCATACGGCGTCGCTGTTTGGCTACGACCGCACCGAGCTGACCGGCCTGCCGGTTGACTGGCTGCTTCCTGAACGAAATCGGGAACAACACGTCGTTCATCGGACGCGGTATACCGCCGCTCCCGTACCTCGGCCGATGGGAGCGAATCTCGATCTCTGGGCGCGTCGGCGTGACGGCACCGAATTTCCCGTCGACGTCAGCATCAGTCCTCTGGGCGCCGATGAACACGGCCGCACAATCTGCACGATCCGCGACGTCTCCGAGCGCAAACGAGCGGCTGATGCGCTCCGCGATTCTGAGGTGCGCTACCGCTCGTTGGTGCAGGGCGCCACCTACGGCATGTATCAAACGACGGTCGCCGGGCGGCTGCTGTACGTCAATCCGGCACTGGTCAGGATGCTGGGTTACGACAATGAACGCGAGATGCTCGCGCTGAACGCTCGCGAGTTGTACGTCGACCCGGACGAGCGCGCCCGGCTGATTGAGCAGTATCGGACCGTTCAGCTCGTGCATGGCGTCGAGACTCGATGGAAACGTCGCGACGGGACGGGCGTCACCGTCAGACTGAGTGGCCGCGTGCTGGGTGATGCGAAGGGCCGCGCCGTCGGCTACGAAATCATCGTCGAAGACGTGACGGAGCGTCGCCTGCTCGAGGAGCGCCTTCGCATGGCGGAGAAGCTCGAGGCCGTCGGACGCCTCACGGCCGGTGTGGCGCACCATTTCAGCAACCTGCTCGCCACCGTCGTCGGGCGAATCGACCTGGTGCGATCTGCGGTCGCCCACGATGCCGACGCGGCCGCTGACCTGAGCGCCGCGCTCGAGGCACTGAGAAGAGCGACCGTGCTCATCACGGAAATGCAGGATTTCGGACAGCAAACAGAAGCGGCGCCGGCGCCGCTGAATCTGAACGACGTCCTGAACGAGCTGGCGTTGCTGTTGACCCGAGAGCTGGGGGACAGGGTCGCGCTCGTCTTTGCGCTGGCCGATCCGCTCCCGCCGATCCTCATGGACCGGTCGCACCTGGAGGGCATTATCATCAGTCTGGCCATGAACGCCCGGGAAGCCATGCCTGGTGGCGGGACGCTGACCTTATCCACCGAGTATGTGGCCGACACGGCGAGCGTACGACTCACGGCGCGGGACGCCGGAGCGGGCATGAACGAGGCGACGAGAGCGCGCGTGTTCGATCCCTTCTTCACGACTCGCGACACCCGCACCGGTCACGGCCTGGGCTTGTCGGTCGTGTACGGCCTGGTGTCGCGAAGCGGCGGGAGCATCCGGGCCGAAAGCCAGGTGGGCGAGGGCACCGCGTTCATCATGACGTGGCCAGCGCTCGTCAGCTGAGAGGTCGAGCGCGTCAACCGTTATCGCTGAGAACGTCCACCCCGGTCAGGTGTTGCCACACACCGTTGTTCTCATCCTCTTCGAACTCTTTCAGGATCGCCGTCATCTCCCGGCGAGTCAGGTGGTGCTCTCTGACGTGCCGCTTGAGGATCGATGCAAACTCGAGCCGTGCCAGTTCACACGATGCGAGGCCTTCGGCGCCATACGCGACTTCCCGAACTCGCTCCGCACCTGGCTCATTGAGGTAGCACTTGGCGACGTACGAGGAGTCGAAGTAGATCACCGATTCTCGCGCAGCTCGGACTGGTACACGGCTGAGTCGACTGGCACCTTCGACCGTTTGCGTATCGCGGCCTCGCGGTTGGGGAGCGGCCGGCCGGTCACGGACGCGTCAAACGGCTGAAGCGCCGCGACGCGGCGGCCTCGATCGGTGACCACGATCGGACCACGGCTGGCGGCATGGCGAACCCACCGGCCGGTCTCCAGATGCAGTTCACGAATGGAGATCGTCTTCATGTGCACATTGTGATACATCTCGAATGCGGAGGTCGATTCGCTCCACGTCGGTCTACCGCCGGAGGAGGAAGCGGCGAGGTCTTGAACGGAGCGTTCGCGGAGCGCTTCTATCCAGCGGTCACCACGGCCGCGCTGCCGTCGACGAAGGACTTTTGTGGTACCGTACGATTTCGACGCGCTCATCGGATTCAACCGCGCGCGGTTGCCGACCGACGTGCCTGGAGTTCGCGCAAGCCGTGAAGGCGGGGGAAATCGAGATCGTCGGCTACCCCGGCGCGGCGCGCCGCTCGAATGGACAGGTCATGTTGGAGGAGGCCGACATGGGGAAACGGCATGCCGAGCAGCTGGCGGTGCTGCCGCAGGGCGCGAACCTGACATCGCGCCTAACAAGGTGAGCTGGCGCGACGAGTCCGCCAAGGCCAGTGTGCCGGTGACTACGCGTCCGCCGCGCCGTCATCACGGTCCACGCCGGCGGGCCGCGCGGTAGCGGGAGAATCGCGTGATCCGATTCGTGGTCGCTGTTGTCGGTGGATTGGTGCTTCTGACCGGCGTCCTGGCGCTTGGCGAGCGCGTAACGGCGCAGACGTCGCTGCCGCTCGCGAATCTCGGCATCGAGCACCTCGACATCGTCGTGCCAAATCCTGCCGCATCCGCCCGCTTCTACGCGCGCGTCTTCCGGACGAAGCTGCACCAGCAACCGGTTCGCGACACGCTGCGATACTTCGTGCTGCTCGGCGAACTTCCCGCGGACAGGCAGGTCGGATACATCGCCATCGGCGCGGCGCAAGGACGCGCGCCTGCGATTGGCCACTACTGCGTGCTCGCGAAGGAGTACGCGCGCGACGCCTTTTCGGCGGCCCTGCGGTCCGCGGGATTGCCGTCACAGGCGACGGCGCCGGAGCCGGTCGGCATGTGGCCTGATCCGGACGGCCTCGAGCTGCAATTGTTCCAGCCGCCGGCCGGACTCGTCACCGCCGCCGTTACGTCACCGCTACCCGTCGAAGGCGAGGGCGTCGTCTCGCCGAAGGGCGTCGATCACGTGCTGCTCCAGGTGTCGAACCTCGAGCGGTCGCTCGCGTACTATCGCGCGCTCTACGGCGCGTCAACTGAACGTCCGCCCGACGCGAACAGACGTGTGTGGTTTCGGTTGGACCGTGGGACTCGTCTGGGACTGGAGCAGACGACCGGCGCCGCCCGCATTGCGCACTACGCGATCCGCGTGGCGCCGTTCGACCGCGACGCGCTCGTGAGCCGGCTGCGTGAGCTGGGAACGCGTGTACTGTCGGCGACCGACGAGCCGGATGTCCTCCGCTTTGCCGACGACAACGGCATTGTCGTCGAACTGCGCGTCGCGTCGGCGAGTTAGTCCGCCGGCCGTTATCGCGCCGCTCGCTCCAGCGCCCGCGCCGCGGAGAGCATGTTGCTCATGCCGAGGTTGCCTTCGTGGCACGCGTACTCGAACACGCCGGCGTTGTCGGGTCGCGACTTCATGTCGAGCGCGGCCGTCCACGGGGCCGTCCACGTCGCCGGATCGGTGAAGGTCACCTGATACTGCATCGCATCGCGGCTCGTGCGCGTGAACCGCTCCGTCAGCCGGAGGCCCGGCGACGACCCGCGGCTGGCCGCCTTGAGGTTGGTCGTCTCCACGGCGAGCGTCGTCCCGTCCCAGCGCCCGCGCGCGTCGCCCATGTACATGCGGATCTTCGGCGACAGCGGAGGACGTTTCGACGCAGGCGTCTCGATCGGGATGATGCGCGTGTCGTGAATCAGCTCGTAGGTGATGGCGACGTAGCCCGGGGCCTGCGCGATCCGCATGTTGGCGTTGTAGACCGCAGGGATCATCGCGTCGGGAAAGCCTCCACCGTGGACGATGCAGCGGACGCCGAGGCCGTACTCGTCGTACGAGTCGCACGGCTCGCCGCCGAGCAGGCTGCCGCACCGCTGCACGGGAATCGGCCTGGCCGTCGGCGTGCGCGGCGGAAGACGGCCGTCCGGCGGATCGACTACGAGCGAGGTGCGCCGCGACGTCGTGTTGTACTCGCGCCAGTGCGGAATCGGGGCGCTCGCGCCCTGCACGTGGCCGGACAGGACGTCCACGGGCGCGAGGTCCTGCTCATCGCGGACGCGGACGTCCTTGAGACGCTTCGCGTACTCCTCGTCGGTCAGGAACTGCCGCGTGCCGTACTGCGGTGGCCGCTCGAAGGGCACGCCGTACTCGCCCTCGGTCGTCCACTCGCCATGCAGATCGGGGTCGCCCCACGGCGTACGCGCGCGCCACGCCGTGTCGCCTCTGGTCTGCGCACCGGCCGCGTGAGTAGTCCACATCAGGTGCGCCGACACCGACATTGCAAACATGCCGGCGGCGATCGTTCGAGTCGTCTTCGCTGTCATCAGCCTATTCTATGACCCGGGTGTGCCGCTGGGAGATGCGCGACGGAATCTTGCCCAGATTTTGCCAAGGCGCGACTGCCAAACCGGATGGCGGCCGGCGGAACTGGCGACGTCCGCGTGCATCCGCGTCAGATCGACGCCCAGTCCGATCCACCAGTGACGCGAGTAAGATGTGACCATCTCAGGAAGGGACAATCATGAAGACAGCCGCACTTCGAACCCTTTCACTCACGCTCGCGTTCACGGTCGTGATTGGTGTCTGCCTCCGGCATCGCGTCGCGACCGCCGCCCCGGCCGGCGGTCCGGTCATGGCAGGCGAGTTCCTCGTCGATCCGCCGACGCTGATCAACCTTGGCTTCGAGTGGTTCATTCAGGGCGACGACAACCGGAACGCGTCGGTTGACGTGTCGTATCGGAAGCAGGGCACGACCGACTGGAAGCAGGCGCTGCCGATGCTGCGGCTTCAGGGCGAGCGCATCAGGCAGGGCGATCAGATCGACGTCATCTCGCCGAACATGTTCGCCGGCAGCATTCTCGATCTTGAACCGAATACGGCCTACGAAGCGCGGTTCGTGCTTCGCGATCCCGACGGCGTCAGCGGCCAGGCCACGAAGACCGTCACGGTGAGAACGCGTCCCGAGCCGATGCCGGCGGCGGGCGGCAACGTCTACCACGTGTATCCGCCAGGCTATAGAGGCGCGAAGATCGAGCCGTCGTTCGAGGGCCTGATGTGCGCGTACAACCTCACCTGCGCCGGCACCGACTGGGCGACGGCCGGCCGTCCGCGCGTGAAGGCCGGCGACACCGTCCTGGTACATGCCGGCGTCTACAAATACAACCGCTACGAATATACGAACGATCCTGCCGTGAATCGCACGACACCGCTCGACGGGACGTACTACCTGCTTGCGAAGGGCACACCCGAGAAGCCGATCGTCATCAAGGGCGCAGGCGACGGTCCTGCGATTTTCGACGGCGCCGGCAACTTCGCGCTGTTCGACGTCCGTGCCGCGGACTACACGTACTTCGAGGGACTGACGTTCCGGAACACCGACTACGCGATTCTCGCCGGCACGCAGTTCCTGGCCGGCGCAAAAGGCCTCACGGTGAAACGCTGCCGGTTCGAGGACATCGGCGCCGGCGTGTTCACGAACTACTCGGGATCGAGCAACTTCTACATCGCCGACAACTACTTCATCGGGCGGCACGATCCCAAGCACGTCATCGGCTGGGCGGGTGAGTTCTGGAGGAAGTTCGACGGCAAAGACGGGCAGAGGTTTCCGCCGGTGATGGGATCGTACATCGCGGTCAAGGTGTACGGCCCCGGACACGTCATCGCGTACAACTACGTCGCGAACTTCCACGACGGGATCGATACGGAGACCTACGGGAATCCGGACGGCTCGGCGGCGGTCGGCGGCCCGAAGTATCCGACGCGCGAGTACTTCGACAGGCGCACGGTCTCGATCGACTACTACAACAACTACATGACCAACTTCCACGACAACCCGTTCGAAGTGGACGGCAGCATGCACAACGTGCGGGTGATGCGGAACATGATGATCAACTCCGCATCGCACGCGTTCTGCAACCAGCCGGCGATCGGCGGGCCGGTGTACTGGATCCGGAACATCGTGTATCACATGCCGGGCGGGTCGACGAGGCTGACCGGCGGCTCGGCGGGCGCGATCTTCTACAACAACACCGTGCTGTCGGAGACGCAGGCACAGGGCGCGTCGAACGTCCACTGGTCGAACAACCTGTTTCTCGGCGAGAACTCCGCGCCCGCGATCTTCGCGATTAACACGTACACCAACTACAGTTCGTCGGATTACAACGGCTTCCGCCCGAATTCCGGAGCGCCGTATTCGTTCGCCTGGAACTCGCCGCCGTGGGCGGCGGCTGCCGACTACAGTCCATTGATGCGGGGACGCGGCGCCGGCCAGGCGCCCGCGTCGTCGTCGCTCGAGACGCGTCAGTACGGCACGCTCGAGGAGTACAGCCGTGCCACGCATCAGGATCAGCACAGCGTCCTCGTCGACTACGACGTCTTCATGAACGTCCCGAGGCTCGACGCGCAGGACGTCGCAACGGTCCAGACAGTCTATAAGGCGGAATCGTTCGACTTCAGGCTGAAGCCCGGATCGACGGCCGTCGATCGCGGAAAGACATTGGCGAACGTGACGGATGGATTCGCTGGCGCGGCTCCCGACCTCGGTGCGATCGAGCTGGGTCAGACGGCGCCGCATTACGGGCCGCGCGACTGACGCGCCGCGAGAGGAGATTGCGATGAGGGGCTGTCTGCTGTTCGTTGCTGCGGTATCCAGTGCGATGACGTTGACGGTTCGCACCCAGGCGCCTGCCCCGGCCACACCTGAAAGCCTCGTGAAGGCTGCGAAGCGGGCCGCCGGTCTCGACTACGCAGGCACGTTTCTTCGCATCTGTGTGGCGCCCGATAATCTCGAGGGCACTGCGGGGCGAGGCGCCGCGCCGTCTGCCGCCCGCACGGTGCCTGACCGCGCGCTCTGGTACGCAAAACCCTACAAGGTCTTCGACAACCTCTACTTCGTCGGCACGAGGATTCACTCCTCCTGGGCGCTGACGACGAACGACGGCATCGTCCTCATCGACACGCTGTTCGATTATGCCGTCGAGCCGGAGATCGTCCAGGGCCTGACGACGCTCGGTCTCGATCCGCGCAATATCAAGTACGTGCTGATCAGCCACGCGCACGGCGATCACGACCAGGGCGCGGCGATGCTCCAGAGCCGTTACCGCGCAAAGGTCGTGATGGGCGCGGCGGATTGGGTTTCGACGCTCCAGCGTCCCGCGTCGACGCCCGGCGGCGTGCCAAAGCGCGACGTGGTCGTCGGACCCGAAGGCACGAGGATCACGCTCGGCGACACGACCGTCGACGTGATCGCGACGCCGGGTCACACGCCCGGTACGCTGTCGTACATCTTCCCGGTCACGGACAGGGGCCGCTCGGTGGTTGTCGCGTACGCCGGCGGCACGGCGTTTAACTTCCCGCGGCGGGCGGAGAACTTCGCCATCTACCGCGACAGTCAGCGCAAGATGGCGAAGGCTGCGGCGGCGGCCAGCGCGACGGTGGTGATGTCGAACCACACCGAGTTCGACCGCGCGTACGATCGCGTGCGAATCGCGCAGCTGCCGCGCACGGTGGGCGAGAAGCATCCGTACGAGACCGACACCGCGACTGTGCTGCGGTATTTCGATATGGGCGCTGACTGCGCGGAGGCGCAGCGGCTGTCGATGCAGTAAGACGGCGGTCACCGAAGTTCCCGTTCGCTGTGCGGGCAAGCGCAGACTTCACCCTCCCAGGATCGCGCTGACCGACGCGAGGTTGCCGCTGCTTCATGAACGCCCCTATTCAAGTGACGAATCCGCGGAGCTTCACAAGGCCATCGAGCGACGAAGTCGACGAATCAGGACTGAGGCGAGCGCGCGTAATTCGATAATTTGTTAGGAATTCTGGAGCCGGCGGTCGGACTTGGGCGCGGAGTAAAGGTCTATTTTAAGGCGGCGGGTAGGGTAACGGGAAGGTTGAATGGGGTATCTCCTAGGCGGTTGGTTAATCACGGGATTTCTGGGGTTTTTCCTGCTACTTGGCCTGGGCTTGCTTGCTGCGCTTGCTGTAGTGGGGTTTGTCGTGTGGCAGGTCGTCACCGCGATGTGCTACATCGTGTGGCGGTTAGTGGTTGAGCCATTTCAAGGAGTCAGATAATGGATCGAGCAGTCCACGCGAGTTAGTCACGATGGCGCTCGACGTTCCGCCCAAATCTTAAGGAGGCTATATGCGTGATACCATGGCGATTGGCCCGACACCTAGCGACGAACGTTGTGCCCAAATCGGTTCCGAGAACTACAATGAAAGCAATCGCATCGAATGCAGAGTGTTCAAACATCGACGACCTGCTGATTACGAATCCGACTGGACGCGAAATCACCGGTGACCCCGACTGCTCGGATGTGTGCATTTGCTGGGAATTCGTGAGCCTGGCGTGATCTCGCCGGTCCGGGCAACTTCTCCCGTCCGTCCACCATCCGTCCACCGAATTCCGTCCCAGATTGGGGGTGCGTCCGGCGCTACGCCCAGTCTTCGATCTGCAGACCGGGGACCCTGCCGAACTCTTTGACGTTGTGCGTAATCAGCCGAACGTTCAGGCTCAGGGCATGGGCTGCAATCAGCAAGTCCATCGAGCCGATTAGCTGGCCTTTCCTCTCGAGAGTCGTTCGCAGCTTGCCGTAGGCGACCGTCGCTGGTCGATCGAACAGCTCCACCTCGAGTGGAGCAATGAACTCGTCCAGGGCTTCCCGATTCTTGGCAGGGCGGCTGCTCTTGCTGACACCGTACTCCAGTTCAGCGAGCGTCACAATTGAGATGCCGATGGTTCCGACGGCGTGAGTGGCGAAGCGTTCGAGGACTGAGTGGGGTTGTTCCTTGATGAGATAGATGCAGATGTTCGTGTCGAGCATCAGTTCCATCAGAGAGCTCGGCCGCGATCCTGGACCGGCGGCTGACGCCGGCCTTCCGCCATGAAGTCCTGGCTGAACTTCGTCAGGCTGTTGACGAGGGACGCCCACGACTGCTTCTTCGGTCGGAGAATGAGCGCGTCGCCTCTCTGACGAATTTCCACCTCGTCACCGTTGAGGTGAAATTCTTTCGGAATTCTGACGGCCTGGCTGTTACCGCTCTTGAATACTTTGGCAGTCTTCATTGTTGCTCCGTACATACGGAAGGATATACGAGCCGATGGCGACCGTCCAGCATCGGGCGGCAGGGGAGTGATCGAGACTGACGGAGCGTCGCCAGCCCGTCTGCTATTCGGGCCCTGCCGGCAATCGCGGAGCCCGCCCGTAAGCGTGAGCTCGCTGCCCGGCGCGGCGGCGCCCCCACAGTTCCCGCATCGACCGGACCACGCCGACGTCGGTGACGTTCAGGTAGCGCTGGGTGATTTCCAGTTTTGCGTGGCCGAGCAGCACCTGAATCTCGCGGACGTCGAGGCCGTCTTCGAGCCATCGAGAGGCGCACTCGTGTCGGAGGTCGTGCCAGTGAAGGTCAATCTCCTTCAGCTTCGCCTTGCAGTCGGCGGTCAGATACCCCCCGCGCTTCACGCGCTCGAGCTGCGCCCCGTTCGCGATCAACTTCACCTCGCGCCAGAGGCCACTGAAATCGGCCACGAACTCGCCAGAAGCGTCACCGAATACAAACCCGCGGGGACCTCCGACAAATCGGCGGCGGCCCAGGATCTCAGCGAGGCGGCCTTCCGGGTCAAACGGAATGCGCCTGGCGACGCTGGCCTTCGTGTGCGCTTTCGCGATCTTGACCTCGTGACTGCGCCAGTCAATGTCACTGTTCTGGATCTTCTGCATCTCGCCCTGCCGGCACCCGGTCTCGAGCGCGCCGATGATGCGGTCTCTCATCTCCTGGCCGCAGGTGAGCGGAACGTACATCGCGGGATTCCAAATCCTGTTGCGCACGATCTGGCTACAGAGGGCGCTGCCGATTCCGTGGTCGGCGGCAATGGCCTTTTGCGACTCGCCGTTCGCCGACCGGGCGCGGATGTCGTTGACGTCATCCCACGTCAGCTTTGAGTGAAACGTTGGTTCGTCCAACGTCGCGCACGCAGCGAGGAGCGTGCGTTCTTCGGCTTCCGAGATGCGACGATCCCGCTGAACTTCGTGTTTGGTGCTGATCCGGATGCCGTTTCGATGGAATGGCGAAGCCTTCACGTCCAGGGTGTCACGGCCCCTCGCCCAGTTCGTCATGTGTCGAACGCGAGAGAGCATCCGGTTCCGGGTGGAGAGCGCGAGTCGGGAGTAGGCGCGCTTCACGACGTCAACCGGCTCCTTCCCCTCGAGCGCCTTGAGCGGGTAGTCGCCAATCAGCCTGCGCAACACCGCGCAGTTGCTGCGAATCGCACGGGCCGCTTTCAATGGCTCGACGTCGACGTAGAGCGGCAGATACCACGTGTCGATAGATGCCGTGATGGTGAGGGTCTCGGACGGCTTGTCGGAGGAAGGCGTTAGTCCGCGGCATCTCGACCAGCGATGATGTCCAGCCTATACAGAGGCTCCCAGACCTCGCGTGCTTCCTGCTTGCTCGTCACTGGGCGGGTCGCACCGCGCAGCGCGGCGTACTCGTTCACGCTCATGCTGTAGCGGGCCTTCTTGTACTCGATGTCGAAGACCACTCGTGATGGCAGCGAGGGCTTGTGCGACATCCTCGGTACTTGCAGTTCTTCATGACCGACATGTGGAGCGCTCCTCTCCGTTGTTAGCGCTCACCTGAAAGCGCGTAAATCTGGACCGATGTCGGTGTAGTTGTTCTTCGTCTTCGTTCTTTGAAGAAAAAGAATGGCTGTGGACGCTCGTCAGCGTCCATAGCCTCTTCGCGCGGAGATTTCAGGGTAGGCTGAGGACGCGCGGACGAGGTGAGGGCCTGGAGCTGATACCTCCAGACCCTCGGCGACCGCCTCGATGCTCCGACGAACCGAGCCAGTCGTCTCTGTTCTGCCACGGTTTACGCGCCGTATCCAGTCGAAGGGCGCCGCCGCTCCGACGTCGTGGACGCGCCGCTTCGCCAGAAAGTCTGCCGACGCTGCAATGGACTCTTCGCGATCTGTGTCTCGTGTGATCGCGCCCACGCGTATTGCTCGCCGGCGTGTCGGACGGCGGCCCGGCGCGCCTCGGTCTGCGCCGCTCGCCAGCGGCACCGACGCAGTCCCGAAGGCCGGCTCGATCACCGCGATCATCAGCGGGCGTACCGCGCCCGCGTGAGGGATCAGACTTCCCGGCGCGTGGTGCCGCCGGACACACTGCGCGCGTTACACGGCGACGGATCGGGTGCCGACCGCGCCCCTGGTGGGCGCGTTGTGCTGCATGGTCTGCGGCCGGGAAAGCGCCTGGCTCGTTCCACCGCCCTGGCGGATCCGTCGCGTGTCCTCGGAGACGCGCCATGATCACGCCCGAGCAGCACGCCGAGATCCGTCGCCTCTATTACGGCGAGCACTGGAAGGTCGGCACGATCGCCGCCGCCCTCGGCGTCCACCATGACACGGTGCGCGCGGCGATCGTCAACGACACCCGCGGCGTCCGCCGCGGCACGTGTCGCGCGACCCAACTCGATCCGTACCTGCCGCTCATGCGTGACACGCTCGCGCAGTATCCGCGGCTGCGTGCCACGCGGCTGTTCGAGATGGTCAAGGCCCCGCCTCACCCCGCTGGCCGCTGAAGAGGCACAGGTCGACTGGGACGCGTTTGGCGCGATTCGCATCGGGCGTGGCGTCCGCCCGCTCTCCGGGTTTGTGATGGTGCTCGCGTACTCGCGGGCCGTCTTCGCGCTCTTCACAGTCGATCAAACGCTCGAGAGTGTTCTGCGCGGTCATGTCGAAGCCTTCCAGACGTGGCCGGGCGTCGCGCGCACCCTGGTGTACGACAATTCGCGCAGCGCCGTCCTCGAACGCGCCAGCACGGCCATTCGGTTTCATCCGCGACTGCTCGAGCTCGCCGGCCACTATCACTTCGCGCCGCGGCCCTGTACGCCAGGGCGGGCGAATGAGAAGGGGAAAGTCGAGCGCCAGATCCAATACCTCCGCCACGCCTTCTTCGCGGCGCGCACGTTTTGTCGATGTCGAGGATCTCAACGCGCAATTTCGGCGGTGGCGCGATGCGGTGGCGCATCAGCGGCCACATCCCGAGCAGCGCGATCGGACCGTCGCCGACGTGCTGGCCGAGGAGCAGCCGCGGCTCTTGCCGCTGCCCGTGCATCCCTTCGAGACCGACAGCAGGCGCACGGTGATGTCCGGCAACACGCCGTACGTGCGCTTCGATCGCAACAGCTACGCGATTCCGCACACGCACGTGCGGCGTCCGCTGACGCTGCTGGCGAGTGCCACCACCGTGCGCGTGATCACCGGCACCGACGAGATCGCGCGGCACGCGCGCAGCGACGACACCGGCCAAGCCATCGAGCAGGCGGCGCATATCGCCGGCCTCGTCGCGGCCACGCGCCAGGACAATCCGTCCAGTGCACGCGATCGCCTGCGCCTGGCGATTCCGGCCGTCGCCACCCTGCTCGAGCGTCTGGCCGCGCGGGGCGAATCGCTCCGCGTCCACACCGCCCGCTTGATCGCCCTGCTGGACGACTACGGCCCGCACGAACTCGGCGCCGCTATCGCCCGCGCCCTCGAGCGCGATGCCCTCGGCGCCGGCGCCATCGCGCACATCCTGGAAACCCGTCGTCGGCAACGGGGGCTGAAGCCGCCGATCCCGATGGCGCTGCCCGATCACCCCGGCGTCCGCGATCTCGACGTGACGCCGCATCGCTTGGAGACCTACGATGAGCTCGCCCGATCCGATTCCGACGACGCTGAGTGATCAGCTCCAGCAGCTCGGGCTGGTCCACACCGCCAGCGAGGTCAATGACTTCATCGCGCGTGCCACGCAGAAAACGCTGGAGTCCCGTGGTGCAGCTCGAACGGCTGGTCCAGGCGGAGCTCGAGGCCCGCCTCCGCGCGCGCGTCGAACGCCGCCTCCGCGACGCACGGCTCGGGCGCTTCAAGCCGATGGCGGATTGGGAATGGGAGTGGGTCGGATCGGCACGAGCGCACGGATCAGCGCCGCGGGTACCGCAACGGAAGCCGGGCGCGGACGATCACGACGGCGGAAGGGCCACGCGCGGGTGACCGTGCCGCGGGGACGGGTCGTCGGCCCCGCCGGCGCGACGCAGGAGTTCCGCAGCCAGCTGCTCCCACGCTACGCGCGCCGGACCCGCGAGATCGACGAGGCGATCCTCGGCTGCTATCTGGGCGGCGTGAATAGCCCGCCGTATTCGGACCGCACTGAAGCCGTTGCTCGGCGAGCGGCATCTGTCGAAGAGTTCGGTCTGGCTTCCACATCTATGACGCGCTCATCGTCGCTGCGGCACTCGAAGCGGACTGCGCGACGCTCTACACGGAAGACTTGCAGTCCGGCGAGGTGATCGACCGCCGACTCACGATTCACAACCCGTTCAACGCGTAGCCGGACGGGCCGTGGTGCATGCTGAATTGGCGAGATTCAAGCCGCAGGCACCCGCTCTCCGCGGACATCAGGTCGGTCGGACGAGCGAACATCTGGCGTATGACAAATCGTTCCTATCGTCCCCTTCCCCGAAATTCATGCCTGACCTCTGGTCTTCCACTTCTTTCTCGGCTGCGTCCCTGCGGTGGCGCAGAATGATCTCGTGGGGATGGTTCCAGCGCTGTGCCAGCCGGACTGCGCCGGGGGACGAAGGCGTCTTGTTATCGGCCTGCTGCTGACGCTGTGTCTGACCGGTCGACTCGAGGCGAGCGGACAGGCGGCGCTGCCCGGGTTCTCGGAGGCGGCGTGGCCCGGAGAGGCATCGTTTCAGTCATACGGCCCCGAAGAGGACCTCATGTCCATGGGCATCACGGCTTTGGCCCAGGACCGGGAAGGATTCCTGTGGGTCGGATCGGACCTGGGCCTCTATCGCTTCGACGGCCAACGCTTCTTGAATATCGGTCCCAAAGAGGGTCTGCCGATCGGCCCTGATTCGCGTCTCTGGGCGGATCCGCGCGAGGGGGTCTGGACCAGCTCCTTCGCGGGCCTCTTTCGGGTCATTCGACTCGAGGTCCATGCCGCCTCCGGAGTAAAAGGGCTTCCGAACGGCCCGGTCTTTTCGATGGCCTGGGACGGACATGAGCGCCCGTGGGTCGCGATGGGTGCCTACGGACTCTTCAAGGAATCCGCCGCGGGCCTCTTCGAAAGGGTGGAAGGCTCCAGCGAGGCTTACGTGGTAGTGCGAGCACCCCTGAATGGTGGGATGCTGGTTCTCCGACAGGAAGGACATGCGGAGCTCTGGAAGGAAGCCGGCCTTGCGGCGACGTGGGACGCCCGGAATGGCGTTCCTTCCGCCGTTGTGACGGCCGTCGAAGACGGCGAGGGCAGGATTTGGATCCTGAGCACCCATGGTCTCTGGTGGAAATCCCTTGGCGACACCGCCTTCCGTCCGTTCGATCATCCGGCGCTGGCCGCGGGCGGGGATTACCGGGACATGGAAGCCGACGGGCGAGGAGGTGTTTGGATAGCCACAGTGCGTGGCCTGCTGCACATCCGCGGCACCAGCTGGACCTATGTCACGGATCGCGAGGGGATGCCCACGAAATCCGCTGCGCAAGTCCTCGTGGACCGGGAGGGATCACTTTGGTACGCCTCCAACGGGCTGTTCCGCCAACTGGGCCTGGGGGCTTGGTACAACCAGACAACTCGCGAGGGATTGCCGACCGAGATCGTTTGGGCAGTCGCGAGGGACACGACGGGCCGTCTCTGGGCCGGCACGAACTTGGGACTCGCCCTGATGGAAGGCGGCCGCTGGCAGGTCGTGCCTGGGTCGGAAAAGACGGCGATTCTGAGCATCGTCGCGTTGCCGGATGGAGGCCTCGTGGGCGCGGGGCGTCCGCGCGCGCTCCTCTATGTGGCGCCGGGAACGGCGCGCGCCGTGACGGTCCCTTCGCCCTTCCAGAACGAACCCGCGTCGCTTCAGGTGTACCGCGTATTCAGGGACTATGAAGGAAACGCCTGGATCATGGGTTCCCGCGGGATCTGCCGGATGGTCTCCCGGGGGCAAACCCTGGAGCCTGCGGAAATTCTGGAGGCACCCGATCCCGCCTATCTCTACAATGCCTACTCATCTCTCCAGAGCGGTGACGGGAGATTCTGGTTTGCAAGCCGCAACGGGCTCGCGGAGTATTTCGAGGGCCGATGGCGGCTGTGGAAGAAGAAGGACGGGCTCCTCGAGGACAGCCTCTATGGGCTGGCCGAGGCCACAGATGGCAGCCTCCTGATCTCCTACTACGATTCCCTCGGCGTATCGCGGCTGCGTCTGGAAGGGGACAGGCTCCGCGTGGTGAAGAGCTATCGGATGGAGCGGGGGGAACTGCCGACGAATTCCGTGTTCAGCATTCACAGGGATGATGAGGACAGGATCTGGCTGCTCACCGACGTCGGCGCCGTGGTTCTCAAGGAAGATGGGTTCGGCGCATTCGGGCGGGCTTATGGACTGCAAAGCCAGGACATGGTCATCAATTCGTTTCTTGCGGATCACGATGGGGCTCTCTGGTTCGGTGACGCGCGTTCCCTCGCCCATTTCGACTCCGCGGCGTTCCCCTGGAACCTCCCGGTGCCCCGACCCGTGTTCGAGGATCTCCGCTTCGGGGGGCGGCCTGCGATCCCGCTGAAAGGGAAGACACTCGACGTGAAGCCGAGGGACAACGCTCTCGAGGTGTCACTGCGCTTCCTGTCCTACTCCCGCGCCAGAGCCTTCGGCTACGAAGTGCGAATCGACGGGTTCGACACCGAATGGCGGAAGGAAACCTCGCCGAGGCTGCACTACCTCGCCCTTCCGCCGGGCGCGTACACGCTGCGAGCCCGCGTGGTCGTCAACGGCCGCGCGGGCCCCGAGGCCGCGCTGCCTTTCCGGATTCTCCCCCGCTGGTACCAGACCTGGCTCTTTGGCATCGCGGTTCTCGCGGCCGTACTCACGGGCGTCTGGGGAATGGGTAACTGGCGCCAGCGCCGGCTGCTGCTCGTGAACGAGCGGCTGGAAGCACTCGTGAAGACCCGAACAGAGGAGCTGGCAGCGTCGAACGCGCTGCTGGAGGAATCGAGCGTCACGGATCCGCTCACGAAACTATTCAACCGCCGCTATCTGACCATCGTCTTGCCCGAACAGCTGGCGGCCATCGCCCGAGGACTGCCTTCTGCCCAGACGAAGCCGTCCCTGTCTCGGGATCACCCTCTCGTTTTCCTGCTGGTCGATATCGATCACTTCAAGCAGGTGAACGACGAATTCGGTCACGACGCCGGAGATGATGTCGTGAGGGACGTGGGCAAACTCCTGAAATCCGTCGTCCGTGATGCGGATTCCGCTGTCCGTTGGGGTGGAGAGGAATTCCTAGTCGTGGCCCATTACCCCGGCGTTTGCGATCCCGCGACGCTGGCGGAGCGCATCCGGGCCGCGATCGAAGCGTACCCCTTCCCTGTCGCCAGCGGCCGTGAGATCCGCAAGACGGCGTCCATCGGATTTTGCGTCTTCCCGCTGGGGTTCGCTCTCCCGATGATCTCGTGGGAGACGGCCGTCGTCTTCGCGGACCGCGCCCTCTACGCCGTCAAGCGAAGCGGACGCAATGGCTGGACCGGATTCTACGAGGGCCCGGAATTTCAGCGAACCATCCTGGACGCGCCTGCCGGCAAACAGGACATCGCGGACCTGGTCTCCAAGAAGATACTCGGTGTCCTGAGCAGCCGGAACATTCCCCCGGAGTCATGGAGTTGAGGCGCCGGGAGTCGATTCAACCGAGCTGTGTCCACGAACATCGTGGACCTTCTTGCGCGAGTTGTCGTCACTCGGAAATCTCCCAAGCACGTTCAACTGACTGCCAGGGCGACAGGTTGGCTCGAGTCTCAGATCGACAGTTGGATGGAGACCTTGGCGGCGCCCGCGCTGAGCGATCCGGATCGCCGGCCGAACCTCCGGTGACGGTCGCGAACCGCACCGAACCTCGTCGCGATGTTACACACAGTTACCTTTAGCGAACAGGCAACCACGACCCTTCGCATCGTCCCCTGTTCTTCTTGGGAAATCTGGAGCCGGCGACCCGATTTGAACGGGTGACCTGCTGATTACGAATCAGCTGCTCTACCAACTGAGCTACGCCGGCGACTGGGCAGGCTGGGCGGGCTTCCTCGTCCGCCGAAGCCGCCATTCTAGCATGCCGTTCGCATGCGCCACGGAGGAGGCACTATGGATCCGCATCAGGTACTCGTGAACGCTCAGGACGCCCTGACGGCGCGCCGGGTTTTCGGCGATCCGATTCAGGCTGACGGCGCCACCATCATCCCGGTCGCCAAACTCGGCGGCGGAGGCGGCGGGGGCGATCGCGGCGGGGAAGCGGGCGCAGGGTTCGGGCTCACCGCAAAGCCCGCCGGCGTGTTCGTCGTGAGCCACGGTCATGTGGCGTGGCGGCCCGCGCTCGACGTCAATCGCGTCATCCTCGGCGGCCAGCTCGTCGCCATCACGGCCCTGCTGACACTGGGTCCCTCGCTCGCGCGCTGGCTCACCGCGCGCCGTGCCCACGGCGCGTCCGCACTGTAGCGCCGCCTGCCAGAGCCGCCGTGGCGGCCCGAGGTATCCTACGCGCCGTGATTGCCACACGACGCCGGGAAATCGCGACCCGCGGCCAGGGGGACTGCCACGATGTCACCGACATGGTCGCCAGAGCGGTGACCGACGCCGGCTGCGCGGCCGGCATCGTGACCGTGTTCGTTGCAGGCTCGACCGCGGCGGTGACGACGATCGAGTACGAACCGGGCGCCGTCGCCGATCTGAATCGGCTCTTCGAGGACATCGCGCCGCGTGGCGCCGATTACCGCCACCACCTCCGGTGGGGTGACGACAACGGATCGAGCCACGTCCGCGCGGCGTTGCTCGGACCGTCGTTGACGGTGCCGATCGTGGACGGAAAGCTGTCGCTCGGTACGTGGCAGCAGATCGTACTCGTCGAATTCGATACGCGCACGAGACGCCGCGAGCTGGTCGTCCAGATCGTCGGGGAGTAGGATCGCCGATCAGCTCCGGTAGTCGCGATCGGTGACCGCCTCGAGCCACTCGGTGGTGACGTTGAGGTTCACCGCCAGATGAATCCCGCGTGACCCCGGCGCGGCCCCGTGCCAGTGTTTCTCGCCCGGTGCGATGGCGACCGCATCGCCGGTGACGACGTCCCGCCGCGTGCCGCCCCACGTCTGCACGCGCACGCGGCCTTCGATCACCAGCAGCCACTGCGGACCCGTGTGCACGTGCCAGTTCGTTCGCCCGCCATCCTCGAACTCGACCCGATACACCACCACCGGCACGCCGTCCTCGGCGGCCGCGAGCTTCTTGACCTGCGCGCGGCCGCTGAAGGTTCGTGGATCCGCGGTCGTCGACGCCGCGGCGTCGCCCGGGAAGACCTCCATGACGGCGATTATAGGACCTCGACGCGTCGATCCGGTCCCGAATCACCTGCCGATCTGCAGCGCAAGGCTGCCGGCCACGCCGCTCAAGGCGTCGTGCGGCCCACGGTTCTCGCCGGCGAAGCGGTAGCTCACACCGGCCGCCAGGTGGATGCGTTTGCTCAGATTGAAGATGAGGCTGGCCTCCGGCTCCGCCACGAAGAAATCACTCCGCACTCGAGCGGTCGTCTGCACCGGCCTGACGATGAGGTCGGGATCCCGCGACCCGAGGAGCCTGGGATCGAAGTCGGGGACGATCGTCACGGTCCGAAGGGTAGTTGCGCGGCCGCCCCCGATCAGCGCCGTCGCGCCGAAGCCGACGGCGCCCTCGGTGCGCGGCAGGATGCCGATCACGAGCCCTCCGTACGCGAGCTGGCGATCCTGCGATCGATCGGCCGCCAGCCAGTAGCCGCCGGCGCCGATGAAGAACGTCTGGTCGGCCAGCCAGCCGCCCTGCGCCCCGACGAGCTCGGACGTCCGATGGTCAAAGTCGGTGACTTTGACCTCCGGCGCGATCAGCCACCCGCTTTGCACCCGTTCGACAGTCATCGGGCCTTGACTTCGCGGTCCCGACGGATTCTGCGCCGAGGCGGCGATGGGGACGAGCGTGAGCACGGCCGCCGCGGACAGCCGCCGCGCGAGTTTTCGACCGAGCGTGGGCATGACCGCCTCCCTCGCCTACTGCGTGCGCAGGCTGACGTTCAGAGGCGTGGTCTCGCCACGACGGATGGTGACGTCGGTCGAATAGGTCTGGTACCCGTCGCGTTCAATCTGCACGCGGTGCGTGCCGTCGGCGAGCTCCACCAGCAGGCGTTCCTGGCCCTGCGGTCCTTCCCACCGCTCGCCATCGATCAGCACCGTGGCGTTTCCAGGCTGCACGCGGATGGCCAGGGTCCCATACGCCGAGGCCTGCCCGCCACCGGGGGGCCCGGCATGGGGCGGCGGTGGGGGCGGCAGACGACGTCCAGCCGGACCTGCCGGACCGCGGCGCGGACCGGGCACTGGCGGTGGACCCTGCTGCGGCGCCTGGGGCGGCGGACCGGCCGTTGCCGGCGGCTCCTCCTTGGGCGTCGGCCTCGGTTCGGGCGTATCGCCTGGCTGCAGCCGCTCCATCGTGTAGTGGATCTTGAACGTGGCGTCGGCCGACAAATAGACCGTCTGATGGACGGTCCGGTAACCGTCGAGGTACAGGGTGATTTCGTGTTCGCCGGGCGGCACGTGCAGGCGCTGGAACACGCCGTCGAAGTCGTCGACCACTCCCGCGTAGTAGCCGTCGACGAACACCTGGGCCTCTCTCGGCGTGACCTCCAACCGCACGGACGCGTCAGGCTCGGCGTACCGGAAGCCGTACGGATACGGATACCCGATCGGGTACTGATATCCGAACCATGGGTACCCGTACCAGAACGGGTTGGCGTAAAACCCGCCGCCCACGACGACCACGGCTCGTCCGCGGCCGCGCCGCGCCTGGGCCTCGGCGGGCACGCTCCAACCGGCCACGAGCAGCGCGACCGCTGGCAGCAGCAGCAAGAAACGTTTTGTCAGTGACACGGATGCACCTCGACGCTCAACAGGCAGTACCCGATGGTTGAGCAAGCGCAGTACCAAGGCGCCGCCGACGTGCGGTTGCTGTAACTCGAACGTTCGGCCCCGGTTTCCCGTCCGCGGCGGTGCCGGTTGCGCCAACCGCGTCTACCCGGTGAGACACCGCGTCCCAACTAGAGCACGCTGACGGATTCCCGGCGATACCACCCGACCGCCGCCAGGCCGGACGGAATTTGTTACGATGAATGGTTTAGACCAGATCGATCAGTCGCTGGAGTGGTCCGGCCCGCGGCCGGAGCCCATCAGGTCGGACCCGAGCATGCCCGACACCGTCACGCCAGGAATCGCGGACGCCGGTGATCTCGTCGTCCGCGGCGCGCGTACGCACAACCTCAAAGACGTCGACGTGACGCTTCCGCTCGGGAAGTTGATCATCGTGACTGGCGTGAGCGGCTCGGGCAAGTCCTCGCTGGCGTTCGACACCATCTATGCGGAGGGGCAGCGGCGCTACGTCGAGTCGCTGTCCGCCTACGCCCGCCAGTTCCTCGAGCGGATGGAGAAGCCCGACGTCGATCGGATCGACGGCATCTCGCCCGCCATCGCGATTCGTCAGAAGAACAGCGTCCGCAATCCGCGTTCGACCGTCGGGACGACGACCGAGATTCACGACTACATGCGGCTTCTGTTTGCGCGCGTCGGACGCACGTTCTGCCGCCAGTGCGGGCGCCAGGTCGTGCGCGAGACCGCCGAGGTCGTGGCTGGCCAGCTGACCCAACTGCTGTCAGGGACACGTCTCCTCATCGGATTCGACGTGCCCATCGTGGACCTGCCGCCCGCGCCCCGGCCGGACACGCCGGAGGTCGACGAGCTGGCCGAGGTCTCCGACCCGGACGCCGAACCGGCGGACGCTCGCAAGGGCGAGGCTCCGGGGGCCTCGGCGAGCGCCGTGCTGGCTGCGATCGAGACGCTGCGCCGCAAGGGGTTTCGACGCCTGCTGGTCGATTCCCGTCCCGTGGCCTTCGAGGATCTCGATGTCCCGGTGCTGGCCAGCCGGCCGATGCTGCAGGTTGTCATCGATCGCCTTCAGCTCGACGGCGCCTTGTCTCCGTCATCGGCCGACGAGGAGGCGCGCACCGCGATACGGCAGCGGCTGACCGATTCCATCGAGACGGCGTATCTGGAGGGCGGCGGGGCGGCGTGGGCCATTCAGTCGACAGTCGACAGTGGTCAGCCGGTACTTCACCTCTTCTCCGAACGGTTCGAGTGCCGGAGCTGCGGCCTCACCTACGAAGATCCACAGCCGCGTCTGTTCTCGTTCAACAACCCCTTTGGCGCGTGCCCGACCTGCCACGGATTCGGCAACGTCATCGAGCTCGACATGGATCTGGTCGTGCCCGATCCCACCAAGTCGATCCAGCAGGGCGCCATCGAACCGTGGAGCAAGCCGCACTATCGGGCGCAGCTGGCGGCGCTCAAACGGGCCGCGAAGCGGCGCCGGCTTCGACTCGACGTTCCGTGGGCGCAGCTGAGCGACGAGGAGAAGCAGTTCGTCATCGAGGGCGATCCGCCGGGCCGAGGCGAGGAGTACCGAGGGCGTTCGCGGCTTCTTCCGCTGGCTCGAGCGGAAGAGGTACAAGGTGCACGTCCGCGTGTTCCTGAGCCGGTATCGCGGCTACCTGACCTGCCCCGACTGCTGCGGCACCCGTCTTCGGCGCGAAGCGCGCGACGTGCGTGTCGGCGGCCGCACGATCGACGAGGTCTCCGCCCTGACAGTATCGGAGGCCCAGGCGTTCTTCGCCGCGCTCGTGCTGGCCGAAAAAGAGGCCGCTATCGCCGAGAAGGTGCTGAAGGAGATCGAGCGGCGGCTCGCGTTCCTGCGGGACGTCGGCCTCGACTATCTGACGCTCGATCGGCTGTCGTCCACGCTCTCGGGCGGCGAGGCCCAGCGGATCAACCTGGCAACGTCGCTTGGATCCGCGCTCGTCGGGACGCTATACGTGCTGGACGAGCCCTCGATCGGCCTGCACTCGCGCGACAACCTGCGCCTGATTGCGATCCTTCGTCAGCTTCGCGACCAGGGCAATACGGTGCTGGTGGTCGAACACGACGCCGACATGATCAGGGTGGCCGATCACATTGTCGATCTGGGACTCGGCGCCGGCGAGCAGGGCGGCCGGATCGTCTACTCGGGCACGCTCGAGCGGCTCCTGCACGAGCCGCGCTCGCTGACCGCGAAGTACCTGCGCCAGGAGCTCGCGATCCCGGTGCCGACGGTTCGCCGCCGCGGCACCGGTCAGAAGATACGCGTCGTCGGCGCCTCCGAACACAACCTGAAGGACATCGACGTCGCGATCCCGCTCAACACGCTCACCTGCGTGACGGGCGTCAGCGGGTCGGGGAAGTCGACGCTCGTCCACGACGTCCTGTACGCGGCCGTCAAGCGGGCGAAGGGGAACTGGGACAGGCCCGTGGGGGCGCTCAGCAAGCTCGAAGGCGTCGAGTTCATCACCGACGCGGTGCTTGTGGACCAGACGCCGATCGGCCGCACACCCCGATCGAATCCGGTCACCTATCTCAAGGCATTCGACCCGATTCGGGAGCTGTTCGCTGCGACCAAGGACGCGCGGTCGCGCGGCCTGACCGCCAGCCACTTTTCGTTCAACGTTCCGGGAGGCCGCTGCGAGGCCTGCCAGGGTGAGGGCGAAGTGCGGGTCGAGATGCAGTTCCTTGCCGACGTGTTCGTTCCCTGTGATCAGTGCGATGGGAAGCGGTTCAAGGCGCAGGTGCTCGAGGTGCGCTACCGCGGTCGGTCCATTCATCAGGTGCTCGATCTGACCGTGCGGGAGGCGCTCACCTTCTTCAGCAGTTCGCCGAAGGTCCTGCGCCGGCTCCAGGTCCTCGACGAGATCGGCCTCGGCTACCTGCGTCTCGGACAGCCGGCGACGACGCTCTCGGGCGGCGAGGCCCAGCGGATCAAGATCGCCGCGCACCTCTCGTCGCACAGCGGCGAACGGCTTCTGTACATCCTCGACGAGCCGACGACGGGCCTGCATTTCGACGACATCGCGAAGCTCCTGACCGCGTTCCGCAAGCTGCTCGAAGCGGGCCACACGCTGCTCGTCATCGAACACAATCTCGACGTCATCAAGACGGCCGACTACATCGTCGATCTCGGGCCCGAGGGCGGCGCTGCCGGCGGCTCGGTCGTGGCGACAGGCACGCCCGAACAGGTCGCTGCCGCCAACGGCTCGTTCACCGCCGAATACCTCCGCCCCGTGCTTGCGGGCGGCCGGTCTCATGCCTATGCGGCCGGGCGATGACGCGCTGGAACGCCGGCGGGCCGACAGCACCGTGAGGCGCCGGCCGAGACTGGTGCTCCCGTCCGTGCTGGCGGTCGTCCTGCCCGCGTCGATGATCGCTCATGCCCGTGCGGCGCCCCGCGCCGCTCAGGTCCCCTTCGAGAGCGTCGTCTCGGATCTCGGGAGCGGGGACAGGGCGGTGCGGTTGCGCGCCGTTCAGTTGCTGAAAGACACCGCGTACGTCGAGGCTGCCCTCCCGCTCGCGCCGCTCGTCACTGACGGCGACGACGAGATCCAACTCGAAGCGATCGCGGCGGAACTGAACATCTTTCTCGTGGAGAAGACGGTCACGCGGCGGCGCGTCGGGCTCGTCGTCGAGGTCCGCAACCGCACCGCTGCCGAGACGGCGTTCTCGCAGGGGCCGCTGGCGATCGGCGCGCACGAGGTCCCGCTGCCGGTCCTGGTGGCGCTGCGCGCGGCGGCGGCCGATGACAACCTGCGCGTGGCCGTCGAGGCGTTGTACGCGTTTGGGACCCTCGCCGCCGAGCCGGCCGGCGACCGACGACGGACGATGCTCCGGGAGATCGCGCCGGAGCTGAAGGGCATGATCGCCTCGCCTCGTGTCGAGTACCGGTACGCCGCGCTCCGAGTGGCCGGCCGCGTCTTCGATCGCCGATCGGGTGACGAGCCGGTCGACCCGAGCCTCGGCGATGCGATCGTCGGTGCCGTCAACGATCGCGATCGCAACGTTCGCGGGGCGGCAATCCAGGCGCTCGGCGCGCTGAGGATCGGACGGGCCATCGCTGCCTTGACCGACCAGTTCCGGTACTTCAGACGGGGCCAGCTGGCGGAATCGGCGCTCGAAGCGCTCGCACGGATCGGCCACTCCTCGAGCGCCCCGCTGTTCCTCGCAGAGCTCGGCTCGAAAGATCCGGCGCTGAAGGCGCTCGCCATCGAGGGGCTCGTCCGCATTGGCGACCAATCGCCGAAATCTGCCATTGAGATGGCGCTGGCCGGCGACTCCGACGACCGCGTGGCGTTGGCGGGCTCGTTCGCCTCGGTGATGCTGGGCGGCACGCCCATCGACCCGCTGATCGAGGCGCTCCGCAAGCCCCGAGTGGCGGCGCGCGCGCGCGCGTACCTCGTCGAGCTCGCGCCCGGGCGCGCCGCGCTCTTCGCGCGGTACGCGCAGGACCCCGACATCGGGATTCGCGCGGGCGTGGCCGACGTCCTCGGCCTCGCCGGCGATCCGACGGCCCTCGCCATCGTCGCGCCGATGAGGCAGGACCGGGATCAGCAGGTCGCGCTGGCGGCTGCGCGCGCCGTCGCCCGTCTCACACGATAGCCGGTCTGCATCACGTGCCGAAGCTGTGCCGCGACTTCTATCGGCGACCAACCCTCGACGTGGCGCGGGATCTCATCGGCAAGGTGCTCGTCCACGAGCGACGGGGCGTGCGAACCAGCGGCGCCATCCTCGAGGCCGAAGCGTACATCGGCGAGTCCGATCCGGCCTGTCATGCCGCCCCCGGTCCGACGCCGCGGAATGCGCCGCTCTACGGTCCGCCCGGCTTCGCGTACGTGTACCTGAATTACGGCATCCACCGCCTGGCCAACGTCGTCACCGAAGCGGAGGGCTCGCCCGCGGCGATTCTGATCCGCGCCCTCGAACCGCTCGAGGGAGTGGCGACGATGCGGCGCCGGCGCGCGCGAGGACGCTCGGCCCGTCTCCAGGGCACGATCGCGGACGCCGACCTGTGCCGCGGCCCCGGCAACCTCACCGTCGCGATGAGCATCACATTGGAGGAGAACCGGGTCGACCTCGCCGGCGATCGGCTCTTCATCGAGGACCGCGGCATCGCGCCACGTGAGCTCGCCTGGACTCCGCGGATCGGTATCGCTGTCGGCACCGACCGCGAATGGCGCGTGTACGTCGCCGGCCACCGGAGCGTGTCGGCCGCGCGGCTGCGACACCCTCATCGGTCCGCCTGGGAACAGGCGGACTGACCATTCATCGGGCCGATCCGGCCGGCGCGAATCGCCGGGCTCCGCACCGCCCTCCGCCGCCGGCGGCGCGTCCCCTCCTATCGGGCGGTCCTCAGCCAGTTGGCGACGAGCGGCGTCTCCGTCCTGCGCAACGCGATGCAGTTGTCGATCCGCTCGAGCGACTCGCCGAGATTGCGCGTCGCGGTCGGCAGCGGGTGCGCCGCGAAGAACGCGCGCACGTCGTCGCGCGACACCTGATCGCAGAACGCGCCGACCGCGCCGACGAGGCGTCCCTCCCCGAACGCGATCCGGATCTTCGGCGCGAGCGCGGTCCACGAGTCCTTGACGAACCGCCACGCGCGGTCGCGAGCGGCAGGATTGGCGAAGAAGCGCGCCAGGTAGAGCGACGTGTCCTGGCTGCGCACGCGCGAGCGGGTCTCCCCGAGCGCCCGCTCGATGAGCGCGGGGTCGCGAAACGCCGTCAGCGCGTAGAGATACCGGTTGTGCTCCTCGGGCGACGTGGCCCGATCCGCCGCCGCCGCCAGCGCGTCGTACAGCGCCGCGTCGCCGTGGGCCGCCGCGACCGTCACGAGCGCGGTTGCCGCACTCGGCTCGAGCGGGGGGCCGCCGGCCAGCGCGCGGTCCACCGCCTCGCGCGCCTTGGCGGCGAGGGCCGCGTCCTCGCCGGTGAGGCCGAGCGCCGAGATCACGATGGGCCGGAGCGCCCGGCGGTCGTCGCTCTCGCCCGGCCCGGCGTCAATGCCCAGCGTGTCGAACGCCCCCCGGAACTGCTGGCGGACGAACGCCGCAAGCGCGGGACGCGTCGTCGCGTCCGTCAGGTAGGTGGACACGAACCGCTCGTGGTCCATGACCAGCGACACGACACCGCTCGTGGTTTCCCGCCCGAAGCCGGCGGCGATCGTCAGGAAATCGGTCACCGCCCGGCGACCGGCGCGGACCAGCGCCCATTCGTCCTCGACGAGCGACAGCCGTTCGGGCGGCGTGAGCGCCGTCAGCACGCTCGGCGCCAGCGCCTTCAACATCTCCTGCGGATATGCCGTTCGGTAATACCCTTCCGCGCCGACGTTGGCGAACACCCAGGGCGCGCAGCCGTGCGCGATCGTCTGGGTCTGTGACCGCTCGCCGAGCAGAAACGACTGCGGGCTCGCGTCGGGCGGCCGCGCCGCGTCGACGGCATACGCGATCGGAATCTGCCAGAGGCGGTCGTCGTCGCCGGTCGCCTCGAGCGCGAAGCGCGATTGACGAAACGTGGCGCTCGTCTCGCTGCCACGCGGACCGCAGACGAGCGGCCCCACCTCGACGAGCGGCACGCCCGGCTGCTGGATGAACGCCGGAATGATCCGATCGACCGGGCGGCCCGATTCGGCCGCGACCGCGGACCAGAAGTCCTCCGACGTGGCGTTGCCGTAGGCATGCGCCCGCAGGTAGCGGTTGACGGCGCGCCGGAACACGTCGGCGCCGACGTAGTGTTCGACCATGCGCAGGACGGCGGAGCCCTTCTCGTACGTGATCGTGTCGAATGCGGCTTCGATCTCCGCCGGCGTCTCGACCTCGGCGCGGATCGGGTGGGTCGATTTCAGCGAGTCGAGCGCGAGCGCCTGCTGGGTGTCGGCCGCATCGTCGACCTCGATGTGCCACTCCGGCTTCCACGCGGCCAGTGGATGGCTCGACATCCAGGTCGCGAACCCCTCGTTCAGCCACAGGTCGTCCCACCACGCCATCGTCACGAGATCGCCGAACCACTGGTGGGCCATCTCGTGGGCCACGGTGGATGCGATGTTCTTGCGGGCGGCCACCGACGCCGTACCGGCGTCGGCGAGGAGGTCGGTCTCGCGGAAGAAGATGGCCGCGGTGTTTTCCATGGCGCCCGCGGCGAAGTCCGGCACCGCCACCAGATCCAGCTTGCCGAACGGATAGCTCATCGCGAAGTAGGTGTCGTAGAACTTCAGGACGGCTTCCGCGGAGTCCAGCGCAATCCGACCCAGGCTGGACTTCTCGGGTGTCGCGCACACGCGGATCGGCACGCGATCCTGCGACCCCGCGAGGCAGCGGAAATCGCCGACGGCCATCGCGACGAGGTACGAGGACATTCTGGGGGAGGTCCCGAACCTCAGCGTGTGCTCGGTGGCGCCCGGGCCGGGACGATCCGACAGCAACGGTCCGTTGGTGACGACCGTGTCACCGCGGTCGACAGTGGCTGTGAGCGTGAAGGTGGCCTTCAGCGACGGCTCGTCAAAACACGGGAACGCCCGCCGCGCGTCGGTCGATTCAAACTGGGTGATGGCGTAGGCGCGCCGCGCCGTCCGGCTGAGATAGAGCCCGCGAAGCTGGGTGTTGAGTTTGCCGGCGAACCGCACACGAATCTCGGCCGTGCCCGCGTCAACCGGCCGCACGAGGGTCAGCGTGGCGGTCTGGGCGCCAGCATCGAGCAACACCGCGGCGGTCTGCTGGGTCGATCCCGCCTGCACGCTCGCGTCGCTCAGGTCGAGATCGAGCGCATTCAGGACGATCGTGCGCGTGGCGCGCCCCACGCGCACGCGAATCGCTTCCTGTCCGGCAAAGCGCTCGTGCGCGAGGTCGATCGTGAACGCCAGATCGTAGTGCTCGGGAACGACCGTCCCGGGCAGCCGGTCGGCCGCGGCCGTGGATGGAACCAGAGCCGCACAGAAGAGGAGCGAAGCCGTCCACCGCATGTCACAGTATAGAGGCAGCGCTTGCCGGCTTGACGTGCCTCCCTGGACGGAGTACAAGTAGTCTGTCGTGAACAAGATCGCGGCGCGGTTCTGCTGTTGTTGTCGAGGCCAGGCACCCCCTGTGGCCCCCGGTCCAGCATCTCATCGAGTCGCGAAGTAACCGTTCAACGCTGATGACCAGGCCCGGGAGGTTCACCACTTCCGGGCCTTTTGTGTTTTTGCCGTCCGAGGTCTCCGATGCCGCCGCTGCTTCCACTCTTCCTCGACCTGGCCGCGCGCCGGGTGCTGCTCGTCGGCGGCGGACCGGTGGCTGCGGCCAAGCTGGTGCAGTTGCTCGCCGCGCGCGCCGACGTCGTCGTCGTGTCGCCGGCCGTGTGTGACGTAATCGCGCGGTCCGGCGTGCGCATCGAGCGGCGGGGGTTCGTGGCGGCCGATCTGGACGGCGTGTGGCTGGCCGTGGCGGCCGCGCCGCCCGAGACCAATCGCCAGGTGGCGGCGGCGGCCGAGAACCGCCGCGTCTTCGTGAACGCGGTGGACGACCCGGCGCATGGCAGCGCCTATCTGAGCGGTGTCGTACGCCGCGACGGCGTCACGATTGCGATTTCGACAGAAGGCGCGGCGCCGGCGCTCACCGCGCTCCTGCGGGAGGCGCTCGACGACCTCCTGCCCCGCGATCTGGCGGCCTGGGTCGAGGAGTCGCTCGTGGAGCGCGCTCGATGGCGGCGTGACGGCGTGCCGATGGCCGAGCGCCGGCCGCTGTTGCTCGATGCATTGAACCGGCTGTACGGGAGGACCGCGGCGCCCACTGGGGCGGCCCCGGCGGGCTCGCACCTGGATCGGGACGCCTCGTCGGGGGCGGCCGGGTTCGTCTCGCTTGTCGGCGCCGGACCGGGCGATCCGGCGCTGCTGACCCGACGGGCCGTCGATCGCCTGCGCGCGGCGGATCTCGTGCTGTACGATGCGCTCGTCGATCCTCGCGTCCTCGAGCTCGCCCAGCACGCACAGCGGTTCTTCGTCGGAAAGCGTGCGCATCGGCACGCCGTGTCGCAGCAGGCCATCCATCAGCTGATGATCCGCGCGTCCCGCCGCGGCAGACGCGTGGTTCGACTGAAGGGCGGCGATCCGTTCGTGTTCGGTCGCGGCGGCGAAGAAGCGCTGGCGTTGCGGGTGGCCGGCGTTCCTTTCGAGGTGGTGCCGGGCGTCACGAGCGCCGTCGCCGCCCCCGCGCTCGCCGGCATTCCGGTTACGCACCGCGGTATTTCGTCGGCGTTTCTGGTGGTCGACGGTCACGACGTGGACCGTTTGACGTCGATCGTGGCCGCCGTCGCACCCGGCGAACTGACACTGGTCGTCCTGATGGGCATCGGCCGCCGCATCGAGATTGGCCACCTGCTGATCGGGCGCGGATGGTCTCCCTCCACGCCGGCGGCGGTCATCGTGGACGCGTCCCATCCCACCCAGACGGTCTGGCGTGGGACCCTTGAACGGCTGGCCGACGGTCGGCTGGAGATCGACCTCGAGGGCCCCGGCACGATCGTGATCGGCCGGGTGGTCTCCATCGCGAGCGCGGATGCGGACGAAGAGGAGTCGGCGGGCCGGATGGCGTCGTCCTCAGGACACTGACGCGAGCGGTCCGACGGTCACGACCAACGACCAGGAAGGATGTCATGTCTGTCGTAGATGCCAACACGCTCGGCCGCGCGCGCCTGACGTTTGCCAATGAGGCGGAGATCGACGAGTTCGTGCAAACCGTCGAGCGATACGAGCGGGGCGAGATCACCGCCGACCAGTGGCGCGCGTACCGCCTCGTGCGCGGCACCTACGGCCAGAGGCAAGCGGAAGATGCGCAGATGCTGCGCGTCAAAATCCCGCAGGGGATGCTGACGGCCGGACAGTTGATGGCGCTCGCCGACATCGGTGAGCAGTATTCGCGCGGGTTCGGCCACATCACGACCCGGCAGAACGTCCAGTTTCATTTCGTCAAGCTGCACGACGTCGAGGCCGCGCTGCGGCGCCTGGCCGACGAGGGGGTGACGACGCGCGAGGCCTGCGGGAACTCGGTGAGAAACATCACCGGCTGCCCGTATGCCGGCGTCGCGGCCGACGAAATCTTCGACGTCACGCCGTACGCCGAGGCGATGACGCGGTTTCTGTTGCGCCACCGCCTCACCTCGACGCTGCCGCGCAAGTTCAAGATCGGCTTCGAAGGCTGCCCGGTCGATCACATCGCGACGCCGATCAACGACCTCGGCTTCCGCGCCGTCCTCGCGCCGGGCGGCGGCCGCGGGTTCCGCGTCACCGTCGCGGGCGGCACCGCGATCCTCGTGCGGACGGGCGCGGTGCTGCACGAGTTCGTCCCGGCGTCGGAAATCTTCCGGGTGGCCGAAGCGGTGTTGAGCGTCTTCCATCGGCTCGGCGACTACAAGCACAAGCAGCGCAACCGTATCAAGTTTCTCGTTCGTGAGCTGGGGTGGACGCGGTTCCGCGAGGAATACGACCGCGAGCTCGGTCGTGCCCGGCTGGGCGGCCGCGTGGCGATTCTGGAGATCGACCCGGAGGCCGAGCAGAAGCCCGATTGGCCGCCGGGGGAGGCGCCGGAGGTTGCCGCGGTGGCGGCCCGCGTCGGCTCGCAGCCGACCAAGGGGCCCGGCATCATGCCGATTGTGGTGCCCCTGCTGCAGATTGACGGCGACCGCTACGCGAGGTGGCGCGAGACCAACGTGCAGCCGCAAAAGCAGTTCGGCTTCCATATCGCGACGGTGACCGTGCCGCTCGGCGATCTCACCAGCGCGCAGATGCGCGTGCTCGCGGATCTCTCGCACGCGTATGGCGACGGCGCCGTGCGCGTCACCATGGATCAGGATCTCGTGCTGCGATGGGTCGGCGCGGCGAACCTGCGCCCGTTGTATCGCCGGCTGGCCGCCGCAGGCCTCGGCCTGGCGGGCGCTGGAAGCATCGCCGACGTCGTGAGCTGCCCGGGCGCCGAATCGTGCCGGCTGGCCGTCACGCAATCGCGCGGTCTGGGACGCGTGCTGGAGGATCATCTCCGCGCGCGGCCGGATCTCGTCGCCGCGGCCGACGGCGCGCGCATCAAGATCAGCGGCTGTCCGAACGGCTGCGGTCAGCATCACATCGCGACGTTCGGATTCCAGGGCAGCGTGCGCCGCGTCTCGTCGCGTGCCGTGCCGCAGTATTTCGTCATGATCGGCGGCAGCGCGTCGGGCGACGAAGCGACGTTCGCGCGGCTGGCCGCGAAGGTTCCCGCGCGCCGCATTCCGGAGGTCGTCGAACGGTTGATCGCGCTCTATGCCCGCGACCATCAGCCCGGCGAATCGGCGCCGCAGTTCTTCGGGCGCCTCGACGTCGCGCGCGCCAAGGCCGCGGTCGCGGATCTCGAGCAGTTGACGCCGCAGCAATCGACGTCGTCGGATTTCGTGGACCTCGGCGAGGTCAGCGAGTTCAACCCGCTCGTGATGGACGGCGAGTGCTCGGCGTGATCCTGCCCGAATTTGCGCCGTGCTCGGGCATTTGATATAGTCGCGTCACAACTGAATACGCCTTCTTATCAAGAGTGGCTGAGGGACAGGCCCGACGAAGCCACGGCAACCACGCGACGCCACATCTCGCGGTTAGGTGCCAATTCCTGCCTTCGCTGGACAACGCGAAGGGGAGATGAGGGAGGAAGATGTCCCCCGCCCATTTGTCTTCGTCGGCCCCGCGGTTCACGCCCTGTCTCATCGGCTGCCCGTCTCCGGAGGCCGTGTGAGCGCACTCATCGGTTTGCAGTGTCATCTGTGCAAGACCACGTTTCCCGCCGTTGCCTCGTACGTGTGCGAACGCTGCCTCGGGCCGCTCGAGCCGCTCTACGACTACAACGCCATCCGCATCACACGTGACGCCATCGAACGCCGCCCCAAGAACCTGTGGCGGTATCGCGAGCTGCTGCCGATTGACGGCGAGCCGCGCACCGGCTTCCATTCGGGCTTCACGCCGCTGGTCAAGTGCGACCGGCTCGCCTCGCGCCTGGGCGTGGGCGATCTCTATCTCAAGGACGATTCGGTCAATCATCCGACGCTGTCCTACAAGGACCGCGTCGTCGCCGTCGCCGCGACGCGCGCCGTGGAGCTCGGATTCTCGGTGCTGGCGTGCGCGTCCACCGGCAACCTCGCCAACAGCGTGTCGGCGCACGCCGCGCGTCTGGGCCTCGAGTGCTGCGTCTTCATCCCCGACAACCTCGAACCCGGCAAGGTGTTCGGATCGGCGATCTTCAAGCCGACCATCCTCGCCATCGCCGGCACCTACGACGATGTGAACCGGCTCTGCACGCAGGTGGCGGATCGCTACGGGTGGGGATTCGTGAACATCAACCTGCGCTCGTACTATGCCGAGGGGGCGAAGACGCTCGGGTTCGAGGTCGTCGAGCAGCTCGGATGGCGGTACCCGCAGCACCTGGTCTCGCCCGTCGCCGGCGGCACGCTGCTGCCGCGCATCGTGCGCGGACTGCGCGAGCTCGCCAAGATCGGGCTGGTCGACGGTCCGCTGCCGAAGGTGCATGCCGCGCAGGCGGCCGGCTGTGCGCCGGTCGTGCACGCGCTGGAGCACGGGCTCGACCATCCCGAGCTGGTGCGGCCGAACACAATCGCGAAGTCAATCGCCATCGGCAATCCGGCCGACGGGTACCAGGTGCTGCAGTGCGTCCGCGAGACCGGCGGCTCCGGCGCCGCCGTGCCCGACGAGCAGATCATCCAGGCCATTCAGTTGCTGGCCGAAACCGAGGGAATCTTCACCGAGCCGGCCGGCGGCACGACGCTCGCTGCGACGGTCGAGTTGATTCGGCGTGGCGTCATCGGCCCCGACGAATCGGTTGTCGTCTGCATCACCGGCAACGGGTACAAGACCGCGGACGTGGTGCAGGGACGGCTCCAGGCGCCGATTCATCTGAGCCGCGCGTTCAAGGACTTCGAGGCGTGGTGGGAGACCCGGCGGCTGCCGGCCGAGGTCAAAGGATAGCCTGGGGCCGCCGAGGGTCCCAAGCCCGCGGCCCTACGCGATGTGCGCGCCGGTGGTCTCGACGTAGACCGCGTACAGCGACTGGCTCGCCGCCATGAACAGCCGGTTTCGCTTCTGGCCGCCGAAGCAGAGATTCGCGCAGGTTTCGGGGAGCCGGATCATCCCGATCCGATCCCCGTTCGGCGCCAGCACCTGGACGCCGGGCCGCGCGCCCGCCCAGATGTTGCCATCGGCGTCGCAGCGGATGCCGTCCGCGGCCGACGGCATGCCGCTCCCCGGCATATCGAGCTGCGCGAAGCGCTTGCCGTTGTGCAGCGCCCGGCCGTCCACGTCGTACACCTTGATGTCGCGCGGCATGCCTGTATCGGCGACGTACAGCTTCTTGTAGTCCGGCGAGAAGCAGATGCCGTTGGGCTCGCCCACCTCGTCGGTCACCTTCTCGATCTGCAGCGTCTTCCCGTCAACCCGATAAACGGCCTCCTTCGTCTCCTGCTCTCCCTTGAATCCTTCGTAGTTCCCGCGGATGCCGTAGATCGGATCGGTGAACCAGATGCCGCCGTCGGGGTGGACGACGATGTCGTTGGGCGAATTGAGCCGCTTGCCCTGGAACTTGTCCGCGATCACGGTGGCGGTGCCGTTCGGCTCGTACCGGACGACGCGTCGGCCCCCGTGTTCACAGGACAGCTGGCGACCTTCGAAATCGAATGTGTTCCCGTTGCTGTATCCCGACGGATTGCGGAAGACCGTCACGCGGCCGTCTTCTTCGATCCAGCGCATCTGCGCGTTGTTCGGGATGTCGCTCCAGACGAGGTACCGGCCCACCCCGTTCCACGCGGCGCCTTCCGCCCACAGCGTCCCGAAATGCAGCCGCCGGATCACCGTGTTGTTGACGATGTAGCGGCGAAAGCGCGGGTCGAGGGCGACGACATCCGGGTCGGGATACTGGAGCGGATCGGTCCTCGTCCAGTCGCGCGGCGTCGGGACGGACGAGATCGGGGGAGCGCCGGTCTGCCCCTGTGCGGCGAGCGGAGCGAGCGCGAGACTGCCGAGCGCACCGGTCAGAAACGAACGGCGGTTCCAGGTCGGCGACGATTCGCGGCTGTGCATGGCGCGTATGTATAGCGCAACCGCGCGTCGGATGCCATCGGCAATCGCAGGCAATGCCGCGCCCGGACGAGGCTCGGTCAGCTAGTCCGGCGTCGGCGGCTCGACGTGATCGACGACCAGCACCTCCACCTGCGCCGAGAGTGATTGGAGCCTCAGGCCGAGCTGCTCCTGCACCGCCGTGAACATCGAGGAGCCGCTCGAATCGAGCGCAGGCGCTCCCGGCGGCGGCGGGCCGGTCGGCATGTCGTCCGGGGTCCATCTGAGTTCCACGTCGAAGCTGCCCGTGAGACCGGTGACGATCGAGCACGGTGCGTCTGACCGCCTGGGAGAAGAGCAGCGCGAGCTGCGGCAGCGTCATGCCGGCCGCAACGAGCCGTCCACCCCCCATTCGCGCGCCACATGCCCGCCGCGCGCCGGTCGAGTCGGGAGGCGACGCGCCCGAGGCGATGGCGCCCGCGCAGTCGGCGCTCGAGGCCTTCAGATGTGGACCCGGCGGTCGGTCGTTTCTCACGCGGACCAGGGCGTAGACCGGCAACAGCCGGGTGTCGTTGTGGACGCGCAGCCTGAACCGGTCCGACAGCAGATTCCTGAGCATCGAGGTGAGCCGTTCGGGCGTGATCCTGTCTTGCGCCGTTGCCACCACGTCGAAACGGTCCGCGTTGATCCAGTCCGGCGCGCCGACGATCTGATGTTCCTGCACACCGTAGGCGCGAAGCAGCAGCAGTCGGACCGGAACGTTTTCGGCGCTGAAGCGGCTGCCTTGAACCGGACCGACGGCCATCCGAACGTCCCCCGAGTTGTTGGCCGACAGGGCGATCGCGCTGAGCAGGAAACGGGTCCGGCTTTCCAGCCACGCCTTCCACGCGAGCATCACGTCAATAACCTTGCCGATTGGTGAGGACGATCGCGGAGGCGAGCACGGCACCCGAGACAGCCAGCAGCGCGACCATCGCCGGCCAGGGGAACGGCTGCACGAACACCCCGGTGTTCGGCTTCAGATAGGCCACGGCGCTCATGGACTCGAAGGGGTTGGCCCACAGGAATCGGCGGCCCCCGCGTGAGACGTTGGCGTACGCGATCAGGTACACCCATGGCGTCAGCAGACAGGTGATGGCCGCGGTGTATCCGGAGAGGATCGTCGACCAGAAGACGCCGAGAGCCAGCCAGAGAGTGCCCCACCCGACGAAGAACCCCGCGAATTCGAGCGTGTTGGCGAGCGGGTACGGCTGACCCGCCAGCAACGGCGAGAACGACGGCAGAAGAAGCGCGGGAATCAGCGCGATCGCCGCCACTTCGAGGAGGCAGACGAGCGTTCGCGACGCGACCAGGTGCGCGCGCCGGACCGGCAGCGCGAGCGTGAAAGGCGCGGTCCCGAGCGTGCGTTCGCGCTGCAGCCCGCCGAGGCCGAGCATGAGCGCGGCGAGGCTGAATATCGCCGGGTTCGCATTGCCGTACAGCGCGGCCCATACAAAGCCGGTGAAGGGCACGGCCGGGTTCTCCGGAATCGGGAATCTGTTCCGCGCCGCCGCCAGGAACCAGAGGCAGTAGGTCGAAGCAGTGCCGGCCACGAGGAGGAACCTCAGCCGGCTCTCCAGCCATGCCTTGTACACGAGCATCATCGCGCGTCCTCCGCGACGGTCTCGAGGAACAGGTCGCGAAGGCTCACCGGGGCCGTCTCGACCGACACCGCGCCCAGGCTGTACGCGCGCTCGACCACCGCGTCGACGTCATGGTTCACCGTGAACGTGATCTGGCGACCGCTCGTCCTCACGCGTCCGATGCCCTCGCCGGCAAATGAGGGTCGCGGCACAGCGTCCGCGAAGCCGATCGAGAGGCGACGATAGTCCTGCCGAATCCGATCGAGCGGCGCGTCGACAACGAGCGCTCCGCGATCGATGATGCACACGTGATCGGCGATCCGCTCCACCTCCGCGATCTGATGGGACGAGAAGAACACGGTGGTGCCTTCGGCCGCGGCCCCCACGAGCGCCTGCAGCAGTTCCTCGATCGAGACCGGATCGAGGCCCTCGCCCGGTTCGTCGAGGATGAGCAGCTCCGGACGGCGCGCCAGGGCGAGCAGCAGCGCCAGCTTGGTCCGCATCCCCTTCGAGAGCGCCTTCACTTTCCGGCGAAGCGGCAGGTCGTACTTCCGGAGCAGCTGCGCTTCGACGTCGGCGCGCCAGTCGTCGTAGAACGACCTGGTGAACCTGATCATCTGGGCAACGGTCATGTAGCCGTAGGTCTGCTTGTCCTCGGCCACGTAGGCGAGGTGCCGGCGCATCTCGCACGCCTCGCGGGCATCGTCCACCCTCCGCCCGAGGACCAGCGCCGTCCCCGACGACGCGCGGGTGATCCCGAGCAGGATCTTGATCGCCGTGCTCTTGCCAGCTCCGTTGCGGCCGAGAAACGCCGTAATGCGATGGGCGCCAACCCTCAGCGTGAGCCCGCGAAGGGCCTCGACCGCCCCGTATCGTTTGGTGAGGTTGTCAGTCTCGATCACGCTCGATCCGCTCATTCGCCGCCTCATCGCTTCCGGGTGTCCGGCACGCCGTAGTACAGCTCGGCCTCGACCAGGCGTTGAATCTGTTCGTCGGAGAGCCCGTCGTGCTGCAGCCGATCGACCAGCGCGCGCACCCGCTCCTGCGCCTGGCGGAGCCGATCGGTCTGTGATTTGGTCGATCGTGCGGCCGCCACGAAGGCTCCGGAGCCGTGCCGGAGATCCAGCAGTCCTTCGTGCTCGAGCTCGGTGTACGCCTTGACGACCGTGTTCGGGCTGACGACGAGCTGCTCGGCGAGCGTGCGGACTCCCGGGAGGGCGTCACCGGGCTGCAACACGCCGGTGTCGATGCCGTGCCGGATCTGCTGCATCACCTGCAGGTACAACGGCTGGGCAATCGAGGGGTTCAGCGTGAAGAGCATCGCCAGTCGCGGCGCGGACTGTATCACTGTATTGATACAGATGTCAACGGCCCGGGTCGCGGACACCCCTCAGCTGGAGGCGCGAACCTACGCGCACCGGTTCGGCTCGGGTCGGCGGCGGCCGATCGCCCGGCGCACCGCTTCGGCTACACTGGGTCGTCTGGCGGCCGCGCGCCGGTCGGGTCGGGCGGCGGCGGGTTCAAAGGGGCACTGCGATGCACTTGAGGGCGCCAATCGTGTGGACGGCAGCGGTCCTTTGCACCTGCGGGACGCTGGGCGGCGGGTCGGCGGTCGACGCGCAGGGCGCGCGCTTCGTCCGCTCGCAGCTCACCTGGTTCGATCGCGCGGGGAAGAAGCTGGGCATCGTGGGCGGCATGGCCGATTACGGCAACGTCGAGCTCTCTCCGGACGGCACCCGAATCGCGACGGCAGTGCTGACCGACGTGCAGCGGCCGACGCGGGACATCTGGCTGATCGAGGTCGCCTCGGGTCGGCACACGACCTTCACGTCCGACGCCTCCGACGAGAACTGGGCCATCTGGTCGCGGGACGGCGGCAGCGTGGTGTTCAACTCCGGCCACAACGGCGGACTGGATCTCTACGAGGCGCCTGCGGCGGCCACGGCCGGCCTCCCCGGCAGCGCGCTGCTCGTCGATCGCGACGCGAAATGGCCCGTGAGCTGGTCGGCGGACGGCCGCTACATCCTGTACGTGATCAGCGGCCAGCGCCCGGGCAACCACATTCTGGTGCTCCCTCTCTTCGGCGATCGCAAGCCGTTCCCCTACATGGAGTCCGACAACACGGAGAACTGGGCGGCCTTCTCGCCCGACGGCAAGTGGGTCGCCTACAGCTCCACCGAATCGGGGCAGGCGGAGGTGTATGTCGCGCCGTTTCCGGCAGCCCCGCGGGCGCGCAAGTGGCTGGTCTCGCGGGGCGGCGGCACGCAGGCGCGCTGGCGCCGCGACGGCAGGGAGCTGTACTTCCTGTCCTCCGATCAGCAGATCGTCGCGGCGCCGATCAAGGAAAACGGACCCGACCTGGACGTCGGCGAGCTGCAACCGCTGTTCGACGCGCACTTCCCGTACGGCCAGTACCACGCGTTCGATGTCACGGCGGACGGCCAGCGGTTCCTCGTCAACACCCTCGTCACGCCGCCCGGCACCGTCGTCGCCGCGCACTGAAGCGCCTTGACGACCGGGACTCGAGGCTCGAGCCCCGGCGATCGCTACCGGCGGGGGCGGGAGCTCGACATCGACACGATGGGCAGCTTGAACTCGATCGTTCGCCCTTCGCGCAGGACCCGCACCGTCGCCGTGGTGCCGATCTTCGCGTCGGCCACGAACCTGGCGAGCTGCGACGGGTCCTCGACGTTCTGTCCATTGAAGGCGACGATGACGTCGCCGGGCCGCAGTCCGGCGTCGTAGGCCTCCGAGGGCCGCACCATGCGCGAAATCAGCGCGCCGCTGGTGCTGCGCGCGCCCGCGCTCAATTCGCCGGCGAGCTGATCGGTGAGCTTCTCGAGCGTCAGCGGACCGATGGATCCGCGGCGCACCTCGCCGTTGGTCCTCAGCTCGTTCACCACACGCTTGGCGAGGTTGCTGGGCACGGCGAAGCCGATGCCCTGATAGCCGCCGCCGTTGGTGAAGATGCCGGTATTGATGCCGACCAGCTCGCCGCGCGTGTTGATCAGCGCGCCGCCAGAGTTGCCGGGATTGATCGCGGCGTCGGTCTGGATGAAGTCCTCGTAGTCGGCGAATCCGAGCCCCGCGCGGCCCGTCGCGCTCACGATGCCTGCCGTGACGGTTTGATTGAGCTGGAACGGGCTCCCAATCGCCAGCACCCATTCGCCAATCTTCAACCGGCTCGAATCGCCCCACGCGAGCGACGGGAGGCCGGCGGTGTTGATCTTCAGCAGCGCGATGTCGGTGGACGGATCCACGCCGATCACGTGTCCCTTGACTTCGCGCTTGTCGGGCAGCGCGACGGTGATCTCGCGCACGTTCTCGCCCACCACGTGATTGTTCGTGACGATGTAGCCGTCGGAGGAGATGATGACGCCCGAGCCGAGGCTCAGCGACCGGCGATCGCGCGCCCCGAAGAACTCGTCGCCGTCACCGAAGAAGTACCGCAGGAACGGGTCGCTGGCGAACGGCGAGTTCGGCGCGCGCACGACCTGCAGCGACGAGATGTTGGCGACGCCCTTCACCGTCTGCGCGGCGATTCGGGTGAAGTCGGGAAGCCCCGCAGGAGCCGGTGACGCGGAGGGGACCGATCGCTGCGGCGCCGGGTCGGCGGCGCGCGCCTCCGCCGGCGCCTCGGCGCGGCTGTCGGCGGCCGTACGCATCCGACCGGTCACCACCAGGCCGGCCACGAACCCGCAGCACACGAGCAACACGGCCACACTCAGGCGTCGCATCATGTCACGTCGATATGGCGAATCCCGTGGTCGCGCGCCTTGGGCATGACGACCGTCAGGACGCCGTCCTTCAAATCAGCCGAGACCTGTTCGATGTCGATGGCTTCAGGCAGCGTGAAGGCGCGGGCGAACCGCCCGTGCCCGCGCTCGACGCGGTGGTACTGCTCGCACGCCGTATCCTGGTCCGAGGAGGTTCCAGCCCGCGCGCCGCGAATGAGGATGCGGAACTCATCGGCCTGGATCTCGATCTGATCCCGCGACAGCCCGGGCAGCTCCGCCGCCAGCACGAATGCTCCCGCCGTCTCGAACAGATCGACCGGCGGTGTCCATCCCGGCGCATCGGTGCCCACGAGCTGGCCGAGCTGCTCGTGCATGGAGAGGAGATCGCGCAGCGAATCCCACCGCGTGAAAGCCACGCCTCGCATCGTAGCACGATCATAAGATGTGCTACGATCGACGGTTGTAGTATTGACAAGAGACGTGGTTTCCCCAGTTCGCTATGGCCTCATCGATTCAAGCGACCCGCCTGCGGAAAGGCATGCTCATCAAAGTGGGCAACGACCTGTACCGCATTCTCGATCTGCACCACCTGACGCCCGGCAACAAGCGCGCCCATATCCAGGCCCGCATGCGGAACATCCGCACCGGCACGCTCATGGACGAGAAGTTCCGCGCCGAAGAGGACATCGAGCGCGCGACGCTGGACGAGCGGGAGATGCAGTACCTCTACAACGACGGCGACCTGTTCTACTTCATGGATACGTCCACCTACGAGCAGATTCATATCTCCGCCGAGGCGCTCGGCGACTCGAAGGACTATCTGATTCCTGAAATGCTGATCCGCGTCGAGCTCTACGACGTCGAGCCGGTCGGCATCGAGCTGCCCCAGACCGTTGACCTCGTCGTCCGGGAGACGGTGCCCGGCATCAAAGGCGCGACCGCCAGCGCGCAGGTGAAGCCCGCGACGCTCGAAACCGGGCTCGTCATCCAGGTGCCTCCGTTCATTAACGAGGGCGACAAGGTCCGCGTGAACACCGAAACCGGCGAGTACCAGTCCCGCGCCTGACGGGGTCCATGGACGTCACGCGCAAGGAGTCCCACCCCGGCTGGATCGAGGTGATCACCGGCAGCATGTTCAGCGGCAAGAGCGAGGAGCTCATTCGCCGGCTGCGGCGTGCGCAGATTGCCCGCCAGAAGGTGCAGATCTTCAAGCCGCTGCTCGACAACCGCTTCAGCGTCGACCACATCGTGTCGCACAGCGATCAGCGGATCGCGTCGGAGAAGGTCGCCGGATCGGACGAGCTCGTCCGGCTCGTCGACCCCGAGACCGACGTCGTCGGGATCGACGAAGGCCAGTTCTTCGACGCCGGCCTGCCGAAGGCCTGCAACAGGCTGGCGGATCGCGGCAAGCGCGTCATCGTCGCCGGACTCGATCAGGATTATCTCGGCCGCCCGTTCGAGCCGATGCCGCAGCTGCTCGCGATTGCGGAGTACATCACCAAGACGCTGGCGATCTGCGTCGTGTGCGGCGACCCCGCCAACCACACGCAGCGTCTCGTGGCCAGCAGCGACCGCGTCCTCGTGGGCGCCGGCGGATTGTACGAAGCACGCTGCCGTCACTGCTTCGATCCCGCGCTGGCCGCCGCCGAGACGATCGAACCGGTCTAGTCGCGCCACACGTCGAGCGACGCCACCAGTTCCGCCGGCGCCGCTTGGGAGGGCGTGACCTTTGTGGTTCAATTCCCTTATGGACGCCCTGGCGCTCACGCTGCTCGTCCTCGGCGCCGGTTTTCTGGTGGCGAACGCACGCCTGATCCTCGACTACGTCCGGTTCCGCCGCCGCCGCCAGGGCGCGCTGCTCATCTGGCCCAGCCCCAGGCCGCCCTACTACGGGACGGTGCTCGGCCTGGGCGTCGTGCTCGGATTCCTCGTCTTCTACAAGCTCGTCGTCCTGCGCCGGCAGGTGTTCGGCGAAGGCATGATGTTCCTGTACTACGGGTACCTGCTGCCGTTGACGCTCCGGATCCGCCGCGGGTTCTACGATGACGGCATCTGGACGGATGCCGGGTTCGTGCCGTACTACGAGATCGGCGGCATCACGTGGCGCGAGGGCGAGCACCAGGCGACGCTCATCGTGATCTCACGGCTCCGCCATCTGGCCCGCCGTCTCGCCGTTCCGCTCGAGCACTATGCGGCGGCGCGCCGGCTGCTCCGCGACCGGATCTCCCGGCACGATATCCAGTTCACCGGAACCGGCCTGGATCTCGGGGGGCACGACGAGAGGGAAGACGTCTGAGCGAAAGCATACGATAATCCGACAACCAACGAGTGAGTTATGGCTGCACGCCCGACCTGGAAAGGCTTCCTGAAGATCAGCCTGGTGAACATCCCGGTGAAGGTGTTTCCGGCGACCGAATCGAGCGGCTCGATCGCCTTCAACCAGCTCCACGGCGAATGTCGGACGCGCATTCAGCAGAAGCGCTGGTGTCCGCACTGCGAGCGCGAGGTGCCGCACTCCGAGATCGTCAAAGGGTACGAATTCGAGAAGGGGCGCTACGTGGTGCTGTCCGAGGAGGACTTCGACAGGGTGCGGCCCGACTCGACGCGCGTGATCGACCTGGTCCAGTTCGCCGATCAGTCGGCCATCGATCCGATGTACGTGGATCGCGCGTACTATCTCGCGCCGGACGGTGCGATGGCGGCCCAGGCGTTCGCCGTGATGCGGGACGGGATGGAAGGCAAGGTGGGCATCGGCAAGCTGGCGCTGTACGGGCGCGAGTACCTCGTCGCCGTGCGCCCGCAGCAGCGGGGCATCGTGATGTACACGCTGCACCACGCGGCGGAAATCCGCGGCATGGACGCCGTCGAGGAGCTGGCGTCGGTGCCGTCGGTCGTGAGGCCCGAGGAGATCAGGCTCGCGCGCCAGGTGATCGGCACCTTCGAGGGACCGCTGAATCTGCACGACTACAAGGACGAGTACCGCGAAGGCCTGCAGCGCATCATCGACTCGAAGATCGCCGGCGAAGAGGTCGCGGCGCCAGAGGTGGCTGCGCCGCCGCGGGTGGTGAACCTGATGGACGCGTTGAAGAAGAGTCTCGATGCGGTCAGCGCGGGGAAGAAGAAGCCGGCGAAAGCCGGCGTACCGCCGCCGGCGGCGAAGCGGAAACGGGCATGACCCATCGCCACGTCGCGAGGGGCGAGGGGCGAGGGGCGGGGCGAGCGGCAGTCGGCGTTGGAAGGTCCCCCCAGGCAGTTGTCGATTCCCTATGGTGAATTGCAGATTGCAGAGCTCTCATCTCTGAGAGAGGAGCGGTTCATGAAGCGGATGACGCTCGCGCTGACGCTGATGCTCGGTTCCTCCGCCGCCCACGCGCAGCAGCCGGTGCCCGAGATCCGGTTCGATGGCGACGCCGAGTTTCTCAAGCTGCCGGCCGACCTGTATCTCGGGGAGGCGGCCGGTGTCGCCGTGAACTCCAAGGGCCACGTGTTCGTCTTCAGCCGCGGCAACGCGACCGGCCCCGCCTACGCGGCGACGGCGGCGCAGTTGCTCGAGTTCGACAAGGACGGGAAGTTCGTCCGCGAGATCGGCAGGAACCTGTACGCCTGGTCGTTCGCCCATACCGTCCGTGTCGATCGCGACGACAACATCTGGACGGTGGACAAGGGCTCGGACATGGTCGTCAAGTTCAGCCCCGCCGGGCGCGTGCAGATGGTGTTCGGGCGCAAGAAGGAGGCGTCCGACGAGGCCGAGCCGTGGAAGCGGGTGACCCCGCCGCTGCCGCACGTCGACGGGATGTTCCGCCAGCCCACCGACGTGACGTGGGACACGCAGGGCAACATCTTCATCAGCGACGGGTACATCAACTCGCGGGTCGCCAAGTACGATCGGAACGGCGACTGGGTGAAGTCGTGGGGCGAGAAGGGGACCAGGGAGGGGGAGTTCGACACGCCGCACAGCATCGCCGCCGACGCCCGCGGCAACGTCTACGTCGCCGACCGCGGCAACCGCCGGATCCAGGTCTTCGACCCGGACGGCGCGTTCGTGCGGGCCATCAGCGTCGTGGGGGTTCCCGTTCCCGGCGACGCGCGTCCCGCCATCGGCAATCGGCCGACCCCGCAGACGGCCGCGACCCAGCAGCCGGGCGCGCCGTGGGCCATCTGCATCACCCCGGGGCCGAACCAGGTGCTGTACATGTCGGACTCGTATCCCGGCCGGATCTACAAGCTGACGCTCGACGGGAAAGTGCTCGGCGTGCTCGGCAAGGCGGGGAAGCAGCCCAAGCAGTTCGGGTGGATCCACGAGATCGCGTGCCCGTCGGAGAACGAGCTGTACGTCGCCGAAATCCTGAACTGGCGGGTGCAGAAGCTGGTGCTGCACCCTGACACGCGGCAGACTGCGAGCCGCTGAGCGGCTGTTCCGCTCACGATGTTTGCCGCCGCCGCGGGCGGCGGCGCCGCGCCGGCGCCCCTCGGGGCGGCCGTTCTGCTGCGCCGCGCCGCCCGTCGGGTGCTCCGAGCCTTCCATGGGGGTCGATCCGATCGGCAACGCGGAGCAGGCCCGCGCGCACGCGCTCGAATTCGCCCGGTTCGAGCGCGTCCGCAAAATCGGCCTCGATGTGCTCGACGAGATCGAGCACCGTCGCCAGCATCCGGCGTCCCTTCGCGGTGAACTGCACGACCGTCGCCCGCGCATCGTCGGATGCGGACCGCCGCTCGATGTACCCGCGCCGTTCGATCTCCTTCAGCAGCTGCCCGGCGGCCTGCCGCGTCACGCCCGCGCGCGTGGCCAGCACGCCGATGCGGCCGCCACGGGTGTCGAGGTTCGACAGCAGCGACGGGAACGCCGGCGAGAAGTCGGCGAAGCCCCGCGCGTGCAACCCCGCGACGAGCAGACGGTTGTAGACCCGCAGCGTCCGCGTGAGGGACCGATACAGCTTCGTGTTCCGGTACGCGCGCAGCGCGTCGATGGCCTGCAGGGAGGGGGGCGGCGCCACCGCGGGATGATACGAAACCTGCTTGACAAAAGATAGGAAATCATGTGTCCTATCGCCGTATCCGGAGGCGTCATGAGGCAGACGGTCGAATCGGCGAACGCGGCGGGGGCCGCGGGGGCGGGCCGTAGGGCGGACGCGGTCGAGGACAACCTGGCGCTCGGGCGGCGGTTCTTCGCAGAGCAGGATCGGCTGCGCGGCGGCCCGGCAGAGGCGCTGTGCGCCGCCACCTACCAGGCGATCCTCGGCAGCAATCCGCCCATCGACCGCGCGGGACACGAGGCGTTCGCGCGCGGATTCTACGCGGCGTTCCCCGATGTCGGCCACGACCTCGAAGAGGTGCTGGCGACCGAGGACCGGGTGGCCGTGCGGTTCGTGCTCCGGGGCACCCACACCGGAAGCTTTTTCGGGATCCCCCGACCGGTCGCCCCGTCAGCGTGGCCGCCCACGTGATCCTCCACGTCGAGGGCGGCGTCGTGACGAAACTGCAGGGGATCTTCGACGAGGCCGGACTGCTCCGTCAGTTGGGCGTCCTGCCGGGGTGAGGGCGGGTCGGGCGCGCGCTCACCTCGACAGCTGCAGCATCCAGCCGATCAGGCCGTGGCCGGAGGCCGTCGGGTCGCCCAGCCAGCCGGGCGGCGTCAGCCAGACGAACGCGAGGATGGCGATCACCCACAGATCGTAGGGCAGCGTGGTCCGCTCGTCGGTCCAGAAGAAGGCGCGATTGAACACGCCGACGATCCCGTCGCGGGCCGGCATCGGGCGCCCGTTCAGCACGAGATAGGTGTAGTAGATGCGGTTGGCCACCGCCAGGATCGACAGGATCAGGATCACCCAGAGCACGGCCGCCATGCGGTTGGTGAACGCACCGATCATGAGGAGCACGATCCGCTCCGGCCGCTGCATGAAGCCCACCTCGCACTTCTCGACGAGCGATTCGGCGCGGGCGCGCGCGTAACTGGTCATGATCGAGAAGATCAGCGCGAGCGAGGCGACCATCACGTAGTCGCTCCGTCCCAGCTTCGAGTACAGAAAGATCAGGCCGGTCAGGAGCGCCTGATCCGAGAAGCGATCGAGCGTGGAGTCCCAGAAGGCGCCGAACCGCGACTGCAGGTTGAGCAGGTGCGCCACCTTGCCGTCGATGAAATCGAAGATGTTGGCGACGATCATGATGACGAGGGCGACGAGGAACCGCCCGTAGGCGAGCGCCCAGGCGGCGCCGACGTTGACGAGGACGCCGATGAGCGTGAGCGTGTTCGGATGGATGCGCAGGGCGACGCAGACGTTGATGATCGCGCGCAGCGGCAACATGCAGACGGCGCCGATGAGGCCGGTGAAGGTGCGCCGCGGGCGCGGCGCCGGCCGATCGCTCGCACGCTCGGTCTCGGCCGGGCCCGGCCGCACGACGGTTGAAGAGCGTATAATGGAGGGTTCAGACACGGGCCGGAAACGCGACATAGTAACGCATGCCCATCCACGAACTCAAGGAGCAGATCGCCCGGCTGCCCGAGCAGCCCGGAGTGTATCTGTACTTCGACGCGGAGGGGAACACCATTTATGTGGGCAAGGCGCGCGCGCTCCGGGATCGCGTCCGCAACTATCTCGGCGCGCGCGGCTCCGACGCGAAGACCGACGCGCTGCTCGACGAGGTGTCGCGGCTCGAGGTCATCGTCACCGATTCGGTCGTGGAGGCGCTCGCCCTCGAAAACAATCTGATCAAGCAGCGCACGCCGAAATACAACATCCTGCTGCGCGACGACAAGAACTACCCGTACCTGCAGCTCACCACCCACGAGTCGTTTCCCCGCGTGCTGGTGGCGCGGCGCGTGGAGCCGGACGGCGGCTTCTACGCCGGCCCGTTCCTGCCGGCCCACTTCGCGCGGCGCACCATGTCGCTGACGCACCGCCTGTTCGGCATCCGGTCCTGCAACGAAGTGATCACCGGGAAGCGGGCCCGGCCGTGCCTCGAGTACGACATCAAGCGCTGCATCGCCCCGTGCGTCGACACGGTGTGCTCGCAGGAGGAGTACGGACGCGCCGTGAAGCTCACGCAGCTGTTCCTGGAGGGCCGCAACGACGATCTGGTCAGCACGCTGAGGGCGCGGATGGCCGCCGCCGCCGCCGCCGAGCGGTACGAGGAGGCGGCGCAGATGCGCGACGCGATGCGCACCGTGCAGACGCTGCTCGATCGCCAGCAGAAGATGGCGACGACCGAGCTCGGCCATCGCGACGTGTTCGGCATCAAGCGGGGACCGGCGGGCGTCGTGATCCTGATCTTCCAGGTGCGGAGCGGCCGCGTTGTCGAGCGCGTCGAGCTGGCGAGCGACAGCGCGCCCGCCTCGCCTCCCGAGCGCGCGTGGACCGATCGCGCCGTCCCCTTGCACCCCGAGCGGGAGGTGCTTGCCGCCGCCATCCAGCAGTTCTACGAGCTGCGGCATCCGCCACCGGAGATTCACGTCCCGCTCGAGCCCGACGAGCTGGACGCGCTCGAAGCGTGGCTGACCGGCCGCGCGGGGCGGCGCGTGCGGATTGCCGTGCCGCAGCGCGGCGGGAAGCGCGGGCTCGTCGAGCTCGCGACGCGCAACGCCGCGCTCGCCTACCAGACGCGCTTCAATCAACAGACCGCGGCGCAGTACGACGCGCTCGAAACGCTCCAGGCGGTCCTCGGCCTGCCGTCGGTGCCGCGGCGCATCGAGTGCTTCGATGTCTCCACGATCCAGGGACGCGAGACGGTGGCGTCGATGGTCGTGTGCGAGAACGGCCGCATGCGGCGCTCGCAGTACCGCAAGTTTCGAATCCGGGGACCGCGGCCACCCGCTCCCGGCGCCGGGGGCCCGGTCCGCGGCGTCCCGGTCGCAAACGACGACTTCGCGGCGATGCGGGAGGTGGTGCTCCGGCGGTGCCGCAAGCTCCTCGAGCTGGGCGGACCGTTTCCGGACTTGATCGTGATCGACGGCGGCAAGGGGCAGCTCTCCGCCGCGTACGCCGCGCTCGAGGATCTGGGGCTCGCCAACCTGGTCGCCATCGGGATTGCGAAGAAAGAAGAGCTGTTGTACGCGCGCGATCGGCGCGATGCCATCGCGCTCCCGGTCGACGATCCGGCGCTGCTCCTCGTGCAGCGGATTCGGGACGAGGCGCACCGCTTTGCCGTCACCTTCCACCGGCGGGCGCGGTCGATGCGCGATCTGCGGTCGGAGCTCGACGAGGTGGCCGGCATCGGCGCGCGCCGACGCAAGACGCTGCTGGCCACCTTCGGCAGCCTCACCGGTGTCCGGCGGGCGACGCGGGAGGAATTGTCCGCCGTGGTGGGCCCGAAGGCCGCCGATGCGGTCCTTGCGTTTTTTGCGAGCCGGCCGTAACCTGAGGCGCACCACGCACGGAGGTGGCCGAGATCGGTTGTGTGCTCGGCTGCCCCGGCGGCTGCTGTGAACGTGACGCCTTGCCCGATATCAACGTCGCCCAGGTCTTCATCTCCTTCATCGTTCTGTTGTTCTCGCTGACGCTGCACGAGACGGCCCACGCGTTGGCCGCCGATCGGCTCGGCGACCCGACGGCGCGCCTCCTCGGCCGGATCTCGCTCAATCCGGTCGTGCACGCCGATCCGATCGGCACGATTGTGTTTCCGCTGCTCGCGATGGTGACCGGCGCGCCGCTCATCGGCTGGGCCAAGCCGGTGCCGGTGAACGTCGGGCGCCTGCGCCGCGAGCGCCGCGACTACGTGTTGGTGGCGGCGGCGGGACCGGCGGCCAATCTCGCGCTGGCCACCGCCGCGGCCGCTCTGCTCGCCGTCATGCCGATCTCCCCGCTGACGATCGGCGAACCCAACGTCTCGGTGCCGCTGGCCGGGATTCTGAGTCAGGCGATGCAGCTGAACGTGCTGCTCGCGGTCTTCAACATGATTCCGATTCCGCCGCTCGACGGCGGCAATGTCGTCGGCGGGCTGCTGCCGACCGGCGCAGCGCGGCAGTTCAATGCGCTGCGGCCGTACGGGTTCCTCCTCCTCTATGCCCTGATGCTGAGCGGCAACCTCCAGACGCTGATCGCGCCACCGTACCATCTCGTGATGTCGTGGCTGCCGACACGGTAACCGGCCCTGACCAGCCGGGGCGCCCCGAATCGGTGCCGGGCGCCAAGCGGGCGCGCGTGGTCTCGGGCATGCGGCCGACCGGACGGCTGCATCTGGGCCATCTCGTGGGCGCGCTCGACAACTGGGTGTCGCTGCAGGACCGCTACGACTGCTATTACTTCGTCGCCGACTGGCACGCGCTGACGAGCGATTTCGCGGACACGAGCCAGCTCACCGCCTACGCGTACGACAACGTCGCCGATTGGATCGGCGCCGGCCTGGATCCCGAACGGAGCACGTTCTTCATCCAGTCGCTCGTGCCCGAGCACGCCGAGCTGTTTCTGCTGCTGGCGATGGTCGTGCCGGTGCCGTGGCTCGAGCGCGTGCCCACCTACAAGGAACAGCAGGAGGCGCTCAGGGACAAGGACCTGTCGTCGCTCGGATTTCTCGGCTATCCGCTGCTTCAGACCGCCGACGTGGCGATGTACGACGCCGATTTCGTCCCGGTCGGCGACGATCAGGTGGCGCACCTCGAGCTGTCGCGCGAGGTCGTCCGGCGGTTCAACAAGTTCTTCGGGGACGTCCTCGTCGAGCCGCGGCCGCTGCTCGCGACCTTCAGCCGTCTGCCCGGGCTGGACGGGAGCAGGAAGATGAGCAAGAGCCTCGGCAACACCATCCACCTCTCCGACACCCCTGACCAGGTGCGGAAGAAGGTGATGAGCATGTACACCGATCCCAAGCGCGTACGGGCCGACATTCCGGGCACCGTCGAAGGGAATCCGGTGTTCACCTATCACGATGCCTTCAATCCCGATCGCGCCGAGGTCGAGGATCTCAAGGCGCGCTACCGCGCCGGCAGGGTCGGCGACGTCGAGGTGAAGCGCAAACTGGCGGACGCCCTCAATGCCCGCCTGGATCCGATTCGCGCGCGCCGCGACGCGCTGACCGCCGATCCCGGACAGATCCGCGAGATCCTGCTCGAGGGGTCGCGCCGCGCCCGCGAGGCGGCCGAACAGACGCTGGATCGCGTTCGCGATGCCGTTCGGATCGTGTACAGATAGCGTCGCGCCGTTCGCGGGTTCAGGTTCATGGATCAGCCGTTCGAGTCCTCCGTCGACGCCTTTCCCGTCAAGCTCGAGACGTTCGACGGCCCGCTCGATCTCCTGCTGCACCTGATCCGCCGGAACGAGGTCGGCATCGCGGACGTTCCGATTGCGCTGATCACGCGCCAGTACCTCGACGCGATTCAGTTGATGCAGGAGCTCAATCTGGATGTCGCCGGCGAGTTCCTCGTCATGGCGGCCACGCTCATTCACATCAAGTCGAAGATGCTGCTGCCGCGGCCGGAGACCTCGGCCGGCGTGGAGGCCGAGGAGGAGGACCCGCGTGACGCGCTGGTCCGGCGACTGCTCGAGCACCAGCGATACAAGGCGGCGGCTGAACTGCTGCACGAGCGCGAGCAGCTGCGGTCGGCGCAGTGGCAGCGCCCCGACGAGCGCGTCGCCGAGATCGCCGGCCCCGGCCCCGAACCGGAGCTCGAGGTCGATCTCTTCGGCCTGCTGTCGGCATTCCAGGCGGTCATGGCGCGCGCCAGGCAGCGGCCGAGCGTGCTGCTGCCGCCCGAGCAGATGCCCGTCGAGGTCCGAATCGAGCAGCTCCTCGGACGCCTCTCGGAGACCAGCGCGTGCGGGTTCGACGATCTCTTCGCGGACGTCGGGGACCGCGGCGGCCTGATCGTGACGTTCCTCGCCCTGCTCGAGATGATTCGGCTCAAACTGGTGCGGGTGTTCCAGTCGGGTCCATTCGGACCGATTCGCGTGTACAGGCGGCCACAGGCGGCGGAGGCGCCGCACTCAATCGGCGATCCTTCGACACGCTCGGGACCGTCCTGAGCCAGGTTCCTTGGCGATCCGGGAGGCACATCGTGGGTGAGCAGGAAAAACTGGACGAAGCGCCGGACGAGGGACACGCCGCGCCGGCGGACCGTCCGGACCAGCCCGACGGCGGGCCTGGCGGGATCGCGCCCGCCAGGGGCAACGCCGAAGTGAAGGCGACTCTCGAGGCGCTGATCTTCGCGTCGCCCGAGCCGCTGACGCGCAAGGCCATCGACACGCTCCTCGACTCGGAACCGAAAGAGGACGTCGACGCGGCGCTCGAGGCCTTGAAACGTGAGTACGAGCGTCCCGGAGGCCTGCAGCTGGTCGAGGTCGCCGGGGGGTACCAGATCGTCACCCGTCCGGATCTCCACGAATGGGTGCGCCGGCTGTTCCACGAGCGAACCACGCAGAAGTTGACCGTGGCCGCGCTCGAAACGCTCGCGGTGATTGCGTACAAGCAGCCAATCACCGCGCTCGAAATCACCGAGATTCGCGGCGTGAATGCGTCGGGCGTACTCAACACGCTGCTCGAGCGGCACCTGATCAAGATCGTCGGACGAAAGAGAGTGGTCGGGCGGCCGTTCCTGTACGCCACGACGCGGGACTTCCTGATTCGTTTCGGCCTCAACGAGCTCGGCGACCTGCCGAAGGTCGAGGACATGGCCGAGGCCCTCGGGATCGACGCGCCGCTCCTCGTCGAACGGTCCCCGGCCGAAGACGCGCTGCCGCTGGAAGAGCCCGAGGGCGACCGCGAGCCCTCCGACGACGAGCCCGCGGGCTCTGTTCATTGACCGGTCTTGCCTCGGGATGACCGGTCGCGTTCGGCCCCGCGTGCTGGCGCAGGCGCGGCCTGCAGCCGCCGCAGTTCCGCCGCCGTCAGTTCGCGCCATTGTCCTGGCTTCAGGCGGGTGTCCCGCAGAGGGCCGATGGCGACGCGGGCCAGCCGCGTCACAGGGTGGCCGATTGCCTCGCACATCCTTCGCACCTGGCGGTTGCGTCCTTCCCGGACGGTAATCTCCATCACCGCGTCGTCGTTCCCGGCGCGCAGGACCCGCACGAGCGCCGGCTGCGTCCGACGGCCGTCGACGACGATGCCCTGCGCCAGCCGCTTCACGTCTCGCGCGTCGGGGATGCCGACGACCGACGCCTCGTACACCCGCGGCACGGCGTGGCGAGGATGCGTGAGACGAGCCGCGAGATCGCCGTCATTGGTCAGCAGCAGGAGCCCTTCCGAGTCGAAATCGAGCCGTCCGACGGGATAGACATAGTCGCGGATGCCGGCCAGCAGATCGACGACGGTCGGGCGCCGCTGCGGGTCCGATCTGGTGGTCACGTACCCGCGCGGCTTGTGCAGCAGGACATAGCGGTGGCGTTCCGCGATTCGCACGCGCCGGCCATCGACGCGAATGTCGTCGCGCGCCGGATCGGCCTTCGCCCCGAGCTCGCGAATCGTGAGGCCGTTCACCGTGACGCGCCCGTCGAGCATCAGCTGCTCGCCCGCACGTCGGGAGGCGACGCCCGCCTGAGATAGAATCTTTTGAAGGCGATCCATCCTGCCGTCCATATCACGAAGCACCAGGGTCACCAAGCGACGGGCTTTGCGCCGGGGGCTGTGTGCCGTGACGACGAGCCGAGCACCAGAACATGGCCAGGCCGCTCATCATCGCGATTGACGGGCCGTCGGGCGCCGGCAAGGGCACCATCGCCCGGACGGTCGCCTCGATGCTGGCCTACCGTCACCTCGACACCGGCGCGATGTACCGCGCCGTCGGCTGGAAGGCGCTCCATGTCCGGGCGACCCTCGACGACGAGGCCGCAATCGCGCGATTGGCCGACGAGGCGGACATCCAGGTGGCGGCCGACGGCGTGACGATTGACGGCGTCGACATCACGCGTGCCATCCGGACGTCCGAGATCGATCGGGCGGCGGCGGCGGTCGCGCGTCTGCCCGCGGTTCGTGCCGTCCTCGTCGATCGGCAGCGCCGTCTGGGCGAGGGCGGCGGCCTGGTGATCGAGGGCCGCGACATCGGCACCGTCGTGTTCCCCCATGCCGACGTCAAGATCTATCTCGACGCCTCGCCCGAAGAGCGGGCCCGCCGCCGGGCGGCCGATCCCGCCCACTCCGCCGGCGCCGCGGTGGACGCCGACGTCGGGACGGCCCTCGCCGAACGCGATCGCCTCGATCGCACCCGCGCCGCCTCGCCGCTCTACGCGGCGCCCGATGCCACCGTGATCGACACGACCGGAAGATCGATTCCAGAGGTCGTCACGCAGGTGATGGCGGTCGTGAACGCGAAGCGACCGGGATTGGAGACCCGAGGCTAGAGGAGGCTCGGGAGTCCTACTTCCTGTCCTTGTAGTCCTCCGACGAGGCCGGATCGAGCTCCCAGCGGTGCTTGTCGCGCTGGGTGACCTTGTCGCTGGCTTTGAGCTCCTCGTTGTCCTGGTATTCGACGCCGAGCGCCTTGCCGATGTCGTCGACCACGTCCTGATCCGGCGTCGGATTGTCGCCGCCGGGCGCTTCCTCACCGCTGAAATAGGCGTTCTCCCAATCGGCGTCGACGTCGCCGCCGGTCAGCTCGGTGGTCATCCCGTGGTGTTTCTCGAGGCTGTCGCGGAGCGCCGCCCGGCCGCTGCGCGCCGCCGAGCCCTGCCGCTTCATGTCGAGCGAGGACGGCGGCGTCGGCCAGGTCTCCTCCAGACGACGTCGCTCGCGATCGAGACGGGGCCGCTTCTTGGCGGTCCTGGGCCGACTGATCCTCGCCCGAGGTTTGGCCTTCGCCGGCGGGCGCGTCGCCCGCTTCTTTGGGCGGCGGGCGGCCGCGGCCCGGCGCGACGTGGCGGCGGATCGGCGGGCGGGCTTTACTGTGCGTCGGCGTTTGCCCGACGCGGCCCGGGCCGGGCGCTTCTTGCTGGCTTTCCTGGACCCGGGCTGCCGGGCGCTCTTTCGCTTGGCCATGCTGCGATCCTCTCGGAAACCTTGACAGTGTGGCGATAAGTGTCGTACTCTCTGTTGCTTATCGGCAATCAGGCAATGCCCGTCTAGCACCAGATCGGACGGGGACTGCCACTCCCGGGCCGCCGGCTTCCCGGTGACTCAACCGGCAATCGAACGACGCTCGGCTCGGGTCCCGCGCTCCAGACACCGCTCCGGAACGCGAGGCGTTGGTTGAACGAGCACGACAACAGGAGGACGCGCGAGGCATGGCGAACGTGGAAGACGACAACACACCTGCTCCGTCCGGCGCTGCGACCGCCGGGACGATCGACCGCGAGCCCCGGGCTGAGCGGAGCGATCGCGGCGGGCTGAAGGCCCGTCCGCGGGAGGATGACGAGCAGATCGATCCCGCGGAGTACGCCCGGCTGCTGGACGTCTACGATAGCAGCTTCCGAAATATCGCGGAAGGTGAAGTCGTCAAAGGCACCGTGCTCAAGGTCACGCCCTCGGACGTGATTGTCGACGTCGGCTACAAGTCGGAAGGGATGATCTCGGTCAGCGAATTCCTCGACGAGAACGGCGAGGTGACCGTTCAGCCCGGCGACATCGTCGACGTGCTGCTGGAGCGCACCGAAGATCGCGACGGATACGTCGTCCTCTCGCGCGAAAAAGCCGAGAAGATGAAGATCTGGGACGAGGTCGAGAAGGCCTACGCCGAGCGGAAGGTCGTCATCGGCCGCGTGATCGAGCGCATCAAGGGCGGCCTGGCCGTCGACATCGGCGTGCGCGCGTTCCTGCCCGGCTCGCAGATCGACGTGCGCCCGGTGCGCAACCTCGACGCGCTTCGCGGACAGGAGCTCCGCATGCGCGTCATCAAGGTGAACAAGAAGCGCGGCAACATCGTGCTTTCGCGCAAGGCGCTGCTCGAGGAGGAGAACGCGGAGAAGAAGAAGCACACGCTCGAGACGCTGGCCGAAGGCAAGGTGCTCAAGGGCGTCGTGAAGAACATCACCGACTACGGCGCGTTCATCGATCTGGGCGGCATCGACGGCCTGCTCCACATCACCGACATGTCGTGGGGCCGCGTCGGCCATCCCTCCGAGCTGTTCAAGGTGAACGACGAGATCGACGTGATCGTGCTCAAGTACGATCCGGCCACCGAGCGCGTCTCGCTCGGCCACAAGCAGCTCATCACCGATCCGTGGGCGAACGTGATGGACCGCTACCCGGTGGGCGGGCGCGCGGTCGGGAAGGTGGTGAGCCTGACCGACTACGGCGCCTTCGTGGAGCTCGAAGCGGGCGTCGAGGGGCTGATCCACGTCAGCGAGATGTCCTGGAGCAAGCGGGTCAAGCATCCGTCCAAGATCCTGAACGTCGGCGACATGGTCGACGCCATGGTCCTCGGGGTCGACCCGACGGCGCGGCGGATTTCCCTGGGCCTCAAGCAGGTCGAGTCCAATCCGTGGCACGACCTGGCCGAGAAGTACCCGGTCGGCTCGAAGATCACCGGCAAGGTACGCAACCTCACCGAGTTCGGCGCCTTCGTCGAGGTCGAGGACGACATCGACGGTCTGATCCACATCTCCGACATGTCGTGGAGCAAACGGATCAAGCACCCCTCCGAGGTGCTCAAGAAGGGCGACGTCGTCGAGGCGATGGTCCTCAACATCGATGCGGAGAACCAGCGGCTCTCGCTCGGGCTGAAGCAGCTGGCGACCGACATCTGGGACGACTTCTTCTCGAGGCACCACGTCGGCGACACGGTGGAAGGCAAGGTCGTCCGGATGACCAACTTCGGCGCGTTCGTCGAGCTCGACGAGGGAATCGAGGGGTTGATCCACGTGTCGGAGTTCGACGATACGCACCACGCCGGCAAGGGCGGCACCGACGAGAAGCTCGAGCTGAAGGTCGGCGAGACCTATCCGATGCGCATCATCAAGCTGTCTCCGGCCGAGCGGAAGATCGGGCTGTCGATTCGCGCGCTGAAGTCCGACGAGTTCCGCGCCGACTGGGAGGCGTATCAGGAGAGCGCCGGCGACGGCGCCGCCACTCTGGGCGACCACTTCAGGAACCGGTAATTGAGAATTGGGAATCGGGATTCAGCCGATGTGACGTCCCGATTCCGAATTCCTGGTTGCGAGGATCAGGTATGACGGCCGGCAGCATGACCAAGGCGGAGCTCGTCGAGGAAGTGTCGCGGGTTTCGGACCTCACCAAGAAGCATTCCGAGGTCATTGTCGACACGGTGTTCAAGAGCATCATTGACGCGCTGCATCGCGGCGAGAAGATCGAGCTGCGCGGGTTCGGCAGCTTTCGTCTCCGCAAGCGGGAGCCGCGCAAGGGCCGCAATCCCAAGACCGGCGACAAGGTGGACGTGCCGCCCAAGAAGGTCCCGTACTTCAAGCCCGGCAAGGAACTGAAAGAGCTCATCAACAAGGAAGCCGCTGCCGTCGCGGCACCTGCCGGCGACGCGTCGATTCCTCCCGACGCGCTCGCCGTCTGACCGCGCACGGGCGACCGTCCGCAGCCGCGCCAACTGATGGAACGCCTCTGGACGCCCTGGAGACTGTCCTATGTGACGGGCGCCAGCGGGGGTGCCGGCTGCCTCTTCTGTGACGCCGCGCAGGCCGAGGCCGGGGATCACCAGGAGCTCGTGCTGCTCCGGGCTCCGCTCGTCTACGTCATCCTGAATCGCTATCCGTACAACAACGGCCACCTGATGGTCGTCGTCAACCGACATGTCGCGAATCTGCGCGGCGCCACGCGGGAGGAGCGCGGAGCCCTCATCGAGCTCACGCGCGTGGCGGAAATCGCGCTGGTCGACGCGTACGCGCCGCAAGGCATCAACGTGGGGATCAATCTCGGCCGTCCGGCCGGCGCCGGCGTCGTCGACCATCTGCACGTGCATCTGGTGCCGCGCTGGAACGGCGACACGAACTTCATGTCGGTCGTGGGCAACGTCCGCGTCCTGCCCGAAGAGCTCGGCCAGACGGCCGCCCGGCTGCGGCCGATATTCGAGCGCGTATCGCGCGAGCCGCCCGCCTGAGACTCACGCCGCCCGCCGTGCCACAATTGGCGAGACGCTGACGCGTCGATCATGATCCTCGAGCTGACTCCCGAGCAGGAATCGTTCAGGTCGTCGGTCGAGGCGTTTGCTCGCGAGGTGGTGGCGCCGCGCGCCGCGGCCATCGACGAATCCGGCGGGTACCCGCTCGATGTCATCCGCGCCGCTGCCGCGCGCCGGCTGACCGGCGTGACCCTTGCGCCCGAGTGGGGAGGCGCCGGACGCGACTACGTCAGCTACGTCCTGGCGATCGAGGCGATTGCTCGGGCGAGCGCGACGGTGGCGGTCGCGCTGTCGGTGAACAACTCGCTCGTCGCCGAGCTGATCGCGCACGCGGGACGGACGCCGCAGAAAGATCGCTGGCTCCGCAGACTGGCGGGGGGCGCCGCGATCGGGGCGTTCGCGCTGTCGGAGCCGCAGGCGGGCACCGACGCGGCCAATCAGCAGACGCGAGCCGTTCACGTGGGACGCGGCTATCGGATCACCGGCCGCAAGGTGTGGGTGGCCAATGCCGATGCGGCCTCGGTGGCGATTGTCTTCGCGTCCACGCGCCCCGGTCTGCGGGGCCAGGGGGTCACCGCGTTTCTGCTGCCGATGGAGACGCCGGGAATCACCCGGATCGCGCGCGCCGACTCGCTGGGCGTCCGTGGCCTGGGCTGCCAGGATCTCGAGCTCGACGTGGAGCTGGACGAGGATCAGGTGCTCGGTCCGGTCGATCAGGGGTTCCCTCTCGCCCTGTGGGCGCTCGACGGCGGCCGCATCGCGATTGCCGCGCAGGCGCTCGGCATCGGCGAAGCCGCCATCGACCAGGCGGTCGCCTACGCGAATCAGCGCGAGGCGTTCGGTCAGCCCATCGGTCGCTATCAGGCGATTCAGTGGATGATTGCCGACGCGGCCACCGAGCTCGCCGCGGCGCGGATGCTGACCTTGAAAGCGGCGTCGGCGAAGGGGCGGCAGGAACGTGTGACCGTGGAAGCGTCGATGGCAAAGCTGGCGGCCTCGGAAGCTGCGCACCGGGCGGCCGACAAGGCGATGCAGATCCTCGCGTCGGCCGGCTACCGGCGCGGATCGGTCGTCGAGCGCCTGTTCCGGGACGTCCGCGCCACCGAAATCTATCAGGGCACCTCCGAGGCGCAGCGACTCATCATCGCCAGCGGCATTCTCGCCGCCACGTGACGGGGTGCGGCCCGGGCTTCAGCCCCGCCAGGCCAACCATCCCCACAACAGCAGGATCACGATCGCCGCGATCGCGATCAGCACGATCGCGTTCGTCCGCAGTGCCGAGGCGGACCGAGGCTCTGGAACGAGCGTGTCGGCGGGCCTGGAGCTCGCGCCGCCTGCGGCGTCGGAGGGCGGCGGGGCGGGCCGCTCTTCCGCCGGCTCGGAGGCGTCCGCGTCGAATGCCTCGCCGTAAACGGCGTTGATTTGCGCGCCGAGCCACTGTGCATCCAGACTGTCCGGCTCGACGGCGAACGCGCGTCCGAGCGCCCGACGGGCCGCGCCGATCTGCCCCGCGCTCAAGGCCTCGCGCGCATCGCGCATCGCGTGGTCGATCTTCGCGTGACGTGCGCCGTCGGCTTCCCGGATCCGGCGCCGATCCGCCTCCTCGTGGGCGAGACGGGCGTCGCGCGCCGCGATCAGCTCCAGCAGGTCCCGGTGTTCCGGATCCAGTTCGAGCGCGCCGTACAGCGCCTGAATCGCCTGACCGTCGGAGGAGGCCCGTCCTGCCTCCGCGATCGCCGCGGCAATCGCGGCCTCCCGCTGGCGCCGCCGCTCCTCGCGCGCCTCGCGGCGATCGACAGCGGTCTGCATACCGTCCTGGATTCTCGAGCGCATCGCCAGCGCCGCCTGGTGATCGGCCTGCAGCGCGAGCGCCTCCTCGACCCGCGAGAGCGCGCCGGAGAACTCCCGGCGCGCCAGCAGCCCCGCGGCCCGGGCGACGGCGTCGGCGATCTCGCGCGCCCGTTGTTCCGCCCGCTCGGTCTCGGCCCGGCCGGCGTGCGCCATGCGCTCCAGCGCCTCGATCGCGGTCGAGGCGCCTTCGGCGTCGGTCAGCGTCTGCAATCGTTCGAGCGCCTCGTCGAACTCCTGGCGGTCGATGTCCCCTTTCGCCCTGACGAGCTCGGCTTCGATGCGCTGGCGCCTGGCGCGCTCCTCGGCCTCGAGGCGTCGCTGTTCGGTCAGGCGGATCGATTCGGCGCGCAGTTCCACCAGGGCCTGCGACACGAAGTCGTCCTTCGGTTCGAACCGCTCGAGCAGGTCGATGGCCCCCGCGTGATCGTCCTGACTGAAGCGGCGCCGCGCTTCGCGGACGCTGTCACGCGCGCGCCGGGCGAGCTCTTCGCGCGCCTGGGCCTCGATGGCGTCGCGCGCGCGGGCCCGGAGCGAAGTCGCTTCCGGGTGATCCGGTTCGAGCGCGAGCGCCTGATCGACCGAGCTCACCGCGTCGGCAAATTGCGCCTTGTCGAAGCTCTCGTGCGCGCGCAGCAGCAGCCCGCGGACCGCCTCCGCGCGCTGCCTGACGCGTTCCCGCTCGCGGAGCGCCTCGTCGGCCATGCGCCGGACGTCGGCCGCACGCGGGGAGCGCGGATTGAGCGCGGTCGCCTGGTCGATCCTGGCGACCGCCGCGGCGAGGGCGCCGCGGCGCATGTCCGCCTCGGCTTCGGCGAGCAACTGCTCCGCCTGTCGCTCGTCAACCGCCGTCCGCGCGCGGTCGAGCAGTTCGACCGCCTCCACTTGATCGGCGTCGATGATGAGCGCCCGCTCGCACTCGGCGATCGCCGCCTCGAACTGCCCGCCGTCGTACGCCTGTGCGGCTGAGGTCAGATGGGCCTGGATTTGGCTGGCCCGGCGACGCGCGAGCTCCTGGAAATCGAGTCGCCGGAACCTGTCGCCGCTGCCGTGGCCGCGCCCTTCATCAGAGGTCGGCGGCCGCGGCGCGACGGCGACCGACGACTCGTTCAGGGCCAGCCGGCGGCGGACGCGGGCGAGATCGGTCTGCACCGCCCCGAGGTCCTGGTACCGTTTCTCGCGATCGGGTTCGAGACAGCGATGCACGATGCGCACGATCTCCGGATCGAGCCCCGGCTCGAGCGTCGACAGCGGCTCGATCTGCCCCGCGAGCAGCTTCTGCAGGACGCCGGCGTCGAGACCGCCGGGAAACGCCTGCCGGTTCGAGAAGAGCTCGTAGCAGACGGCGCCCACCGAGAAGATGTCGGTGCGATGATCGACGCTCAGGCCGCCCAACTGCTCCGGCGACATGTAGTTGAGCGTGCCGATGGCCATGCCGGCGCGCGTCATGCCGGACGACTCGGCCAGTCTCGCAATGCCGAAGTCGAGGATCTTCAGCGTGCCCGCCGTGTCGACCATGATGTTCGGCGGCTTGATGTCGCGATGGATGATGCCGTTGCGATGCGCGTAGGCGAGGCCGTCGACCAGCGCCTTCGCCAGATCGGTCTTGCGCAGCGTTGGCATCGGCTCCCGCCGGCGGATGATGTCCGCCAGCGTTTCGCCGTGGATGTACTCCATCGCCATGAACGGGCGGCCGTCGTCCTCGCCGACGTCGTAGATGACGACGATGTTGGGATGATGCACCCGGGCGGCGGAGCGCGCCTCGCGGATGAACCGGGCCCGGAATTCCTCGCTGTCGTCGAGGAGCAGCTTGAGGGCGACCTGGCGTTCGAGGCTCGGATCCCAGGCGAGGAACAGCGTCCCCATCCCTCCTCGACCGATGCGGTCGTCGACGCGGTATCGGCCGATCGTGGCGGGGAGCCCCGTCATGGAAGTCAATCCGGCCCCGAATGCTAGCACGAGAGTCGGCGCCGCCGCCGGGTCTGCGACAGCGGCCGCCGCTCTGGAACCGGGCGGAACGACCGGTCGCTGTTGGCGGCACGGCCTGTCGGCGTGGATCGAGGGGTGCGCCCGCGCGTCAGAACGAGTAGTCGAACCCGACCACCGGCGTGATGCGGCTTCTGAGGCCGGCATCGTTCACCGGCACGAGCACGTGCGCCGAAATCAACAGGCTTCGCCCCGGGTTGAACTTGACGCCGGCGGCGATGAGAGCCGACGTCAGGTTTCCCGGTGTGGGGTCGACCGTCTGCAGCAGCGTGGTTTCGATCGGCGCCGAATTTCCCTGCTGGAACTGGTGCGGGACCAGCGCGTCGTTGAGCCGGAGCGTGCCGCGAAGCGTCCGCCCAATCACGTCGCCGATGACGGTCAACTTCGGCGTCGCGTTGAACTCGACCCCTCCGACGTAGTTCACCTGGTCGTTGTTGGCGATGCCGCCCTTCGCGAACGTGTAGCCCAGATTGACGTGCGGCGCCAGCCGATCGGCGACGACCGTTGAACCGATCAGGTATAGCTCGGCCTGGGTCGACCCGGATCCGAGCATGTTGTTCTCGTCGCCGGTCGGAAGCCGCAGATCGAGGGCCACGGCCACGCCCCGAGGGCCGCGTTGCAGCAGGTTGTACTTCCCTCTGAGGACGACGTCGCCGAGGCCGGTGGCGCTGCCGACCGTGTTGAAGTCCGCGGTTGTCGTGCCGTTCGCAAACTGGTGCGTGCCGGGCGCCACCGCGTGCGTGGCGAAGTCGAGAATCGTCGCGTGGTAGGTGAGGTCCATGCTCACGTGCACGATCGGCACCGCCAGGCCGACGTCGATCCGATCGCTCACGCCGTAATTGAACAGGAACGCGGTGGTGGAACTCGTCAGGTTCATCACGAGCGCGGCCTGCACGACGTCACCCTCCACGAAGCTCGGGGGGTCGAGGCGCTGGTGATACAGGTCGAACTTGATGTCGCCGGCCTGGAGATCCTTGCCATCGAGCGTGTTGTACTTGGAAAAGGACGAATTGACGCCGAACGAGAACTTCGCCCGTCCGATGGTCGTGGCGCGCTCCGCAAACGCGGGCCCGAAGGTCTGCGTGCTGCGCTGGAAGGCGCCGAGCGTGGCGTCGTACGCGTAGGTGAAGCCCCCCGATGACGACCCGAGCGGCACCAGCGAGAGCTGCGACCCGATTTGCTGGCTGACCTGGTTGACGATATTGATGGTGGTCGCCAGTCGGGGGTCGTCCTGGTACACGGCCGTGTGCTGCACGATCCCGTTCCCGCCCGGAGTCTGGGCCAGAACGATGCTCTGCGAGAACAGGTTGTACATCTGGTTGAGCAGGCCGGAGGGCGCCGCCTGCGCCATCGCAGGCGCCGGGAGGAACCACAAGACCGTCAGGGTAACTGCGGTCGAAATCCGCGATCCGCGCATTGCGTCGACTCCTGCTGAAGGGGGGAGTCGGCATTATGGTGAATCGACTCACGTGCGGCAAGCACTATTTCCCTGCCGCAATCGTGTCGTGGTGGTGCTGGAAGGACGCCCGTGCGAGCTATCGGCGCTCGACGATCGTCCAGGCATCGCCTGTCTTCTGGAGCCGCAGCACGATGGCGGGTGATGCGCGCTCGGTCCTCCCTCCGGCCCTGACGACAGACTCCGTCGCCCAGACGCACGAAACGGTCGCTGTCGTTCCGGTGATGGTAATCCGTTCGTTCCGGACCTGCACGCGCTGGGATTTGAGGTCCGCGAAAACCCTGTCCAGCGCATCCGCGTTGACGCCCGGGTATACGCGCTTGACGTCGTCGACGTTGAGTCTCGAGTAGGCATTCGCGTATTCGAGGACGACCGCTCGAATCGCCGCTTCCTCCTGCGCAACCGGAGCAGGTCTGGGCTGGATCGGTGCCGGCGGCGGCGCGGGCTGCACCTGAGCCGGCGGCGCGCCAGGTGCCGCGCTGGGCGCCTGGGTGGACGCCGCCGAGGGCGTCGCGGGCGCGGAGATCGCTGGCGTGGGCGCCGACGGTTGTGTCGGCGTGGACGACGGCGCCACGGAAGACCGCTCGCCGCGACCCGGGGGAACCGCCGGAGGCTCTGCGCGGACGACAGGAGCCGCAGGCGTGGGGGGAGCGGACGCTGCTCGCGCCGGGCGCGCGTCGCGCTCGGCGCGCTCGAACAGGTCGGTGGCCGCCCACGTCGATCGGATGGCTTCCTCAAGGCGTCCGGAGCGGCCCTGCTGCGCAGATTGCTCCTCCCGCGCCAGGCCCGCCCGGAAGTCCGCCGACTCAGACGCGGCATCGCCCAGCGCCGCCGCGGCCGCCCCATGCGCCGTCGTCATGCGCCGCCGCCCGTCGGCCAGCAGGTCGTTCAGGATGGTCGCCAGAATCGGGGTCCCCGGATCGTACCTTCGTGCCCGCCCCAATCGTGGCCAGCGCCGCCGTCCGCTGGCCGCGAGCAACCTGGTCGCGAGCCTGCTGGCGGAGGTTCACGAGCCGCTTTTCGGTCGCCTCGGCTTCGGCCGGAGGGCTGGCCGGAGGCGTCCCCACGGTCGCCGCGGGCGGAGGCGCGGCCGGTTCAGGCTGCGACGCCGCTGGCACGGCCGGCTCGCCGGCCTTGGAGACCTCGCTCGTCGGAGCGGAAGGCGTCGAGTTCGCCGGCGGCTCGATCCGCGGAACCGGGGGGCGGCCGACGATGCCATAGATGACGAGCGCGAGGACCAGCACGGCCGCCGCGGCGCCGCCCCAGAGCATCGGCGGGCGCAGCGTTCTGGCGGATCGCAGAGGTGGCGGAGTGGACGCTGCAGCAGGCTGCGCTTCTGCCTGGCGTCGTGCCTGATGTTGCGCCTCGATCTGCCGGTGCTCCGCGTCTGCCCTCACGCGCTCCTGGATTTTCGAGCGCAGGGCGAGGGCGGCGGCGTGACCGGAATCGATCGCGAGCGCGGCATCCGTGCGGCTCAACGCGGCGTCCAGTTCGTCGTTGGCGAGGAGGAGCGTCGCGTGCGCGACGTGCTCGGCCGCCTGACGATCGCGCTCGGCCGTCCGGAGCCGCGTCTCACCCGCGTCGATCTCCGCGTACAACGGGCGGCTTTCCGGAACATCGCCCTCGGCGTGCTCCAGCGCCTGCAGCCGATCGCGAGCGCGCCCGTACTCCTCTTGGTCGACGTCGGCCCGAATCGTTCGCAGCCCCTCGTCGATGCGCGCCTGTCTGGCCCGCTCCATCTCCGCACGACGACCGTCCGCGATGCGATCCGCTTCGGCACCCAGTTCCTGGAGGGTCTGTGCGACCAGGTCGTGCCCCGGCTCGAACCGCCGGAGCAGCGTGAGGGCGGCATCGTGCTGTTCGAGCGCGAACAGCCGGCGCGCCTCGCGCACGGTCTCCCGCGCGGTGCGGTCGATCGCATCGCGGACCTGCGCTTCGAAGGCGGCGTCCGACTGCGCTTTCAGGTCGGCCGCTGCGCCATACTCGGGATCGAGAGCCAGCGCCTCAGACGCGGCGGCCGCCGCGTCGCGGAACCGCCCCTGGTCGAAGTACGCGTGCGCGCGGCCGAGCATCTGCTGGAGCGCCGCCGCGCGTTGCTGCGCGCGGGCGCGCTCCTGGATCATCTGCTCGGCCGATCGGCGGAGATCCGCGGCGCGGGAGGAGCTCGGATGAAGCTCCATCGCCTGGTCGATCTTCGCCAGCGCCGCGCCCAGCGCGCCACGCTGAACGTCCTGTTCGGCGCGCGCCAGCCAGTCGTCGGCTTCGCGTTCGTCCAGCGCGGCCTTCGCCTGTCCGAGCAGCGCCAGCGCCCGCGGCTCGTCGGGATCGAGCATCAGGACGTGGTTGCAGGAGGCGACGACCCGATCGAAGTCTCCCGCCGCCAGCCCCTTTTCGGCGTCGGCGACATGCGTCCGGATCTGGGCCGCACGCAAGCGGCTCAACTCGTCGCGATCCGGCTGACGCCGCGACGGCAGAATCACACGCGTCGGCCCGATCTGGGTCTCGCCCATCGGGTCGGGGGACAGCTGCGTCCGCAGACGCTGCAGGTCCTTGAGCATCGTGCCGAGCTCCTGGTACCGGCGCGCGACGTCGATCTCGATCGCCTGCGACACGATGCGGACGACTTCAGGATGGATGCCGGGGCACAGGCGATCGAGCGGCTCGACGGCGCCTGTGGCGAGGCGCTGGACCAGCCCGCTCTCGCCCGGGAACGCCTGCTGGTACGACACCAGTTCGTACATGACCGCGCCGACCGAAAAGATGTCGCTGCGGTGATCGACGCTGCGTCCTATCAGCTGCTCGGGCGACATGTAGCTGAACGTGCCCATCGTCGCGCCCGTCTGCGTGACGTTGGATGCCCCGAGACGGGCCAGGCCGAAGTCGAGCACCTTGAGGACGCCGGCGTTGTCGAGGACCGCATTCGCGGGTTTCACGTCCCGGTGGACGATGCCCATCTGATGCGCGAACCACAACGCGTCGCAGAGCATCTCCACGAGCTCGAGACGCCGCGCCATCGCGAGCGGCTCTTTCTTGCGGATGAGGTCCGCCAGCGTGCTGCCCTCGACGTACTCCATCGCGATGAACGGCTGCCCCTCGAAGTCGCCGACGTCGAAGATGGTGACGATGTTGCGGTGGCGCAGACGAGCGACCGAGCGGGCCTCGCGCGAGAAACGTTCGCGCAGCTCGTCGCTGTCGTGGATCATCAGCTTGATCGCGATCGTCCGATCGAGCTGGGGGTCCCACGCGCGGTACACCGCACCCATGCCGCCCTGGGCGATGCGTCCCAGCACTTCGTAGCGACCGATCCGTTCCGGCGTGTTCATCATCGCGATGGTCGGTTCGGAGAATCACCGCCTATGCTACATCGCCTCGCGGCCGCCGGAGACGGGCGACTTGCCCGCTCCCCGACGCGGGCCGGCCCCGGCCTGGGCGTCCCTCCCGTCCCCGCCGAGGGCAGGCGAGCGCCCTACCCGGCATCGAATCGCTGATGCCCCAGAAACACTCGCGCGTCCGACAGGGAGAAGAGGACCACCCGGACTTCCACGATCCGATGGTCCCCAGCGAGGAAGTCGCGAATGGCCGCCGAGGCGACCTCCGCGGCTTCCTCTCTCGGGTACCCGAAGACGCCGGTGGAGATTGCGGGGAACGCGATCCGCTCGACGCCGACCTCGACGGCGAGCCTCAGCGAGTTGCGATAGCAGGCAGCGAGAAGCGCCGCATCCTGATCGCCGTGCCGGCCCTTCACGGGCCCAACGGTATGAATCACGTACCGCGCCGGCAGGCGGCCCGCCGTCGTCATCATCGCTTCGCCGGCAGGGAGGCCGTGCGGCAGCCGCGTGCGGCGAACCTCTTCGCACGCCCGCAGGATGGCCGGTCCTCCGGCGCGATGAATCGCGCCGTCCACGCCGCCGCCGCCGCCGAGCGTGCTGTTGGCGGCATTGACGATGGCGTCGACCTGCTGGGTCGTGATGTCGCCGACCGTCACGACGACGCGTCCGTTCAGGAACCGGTGAGACGTCTCAGCGGGCCGATTGGTCATGGGCGATGGTCGAGGCATCAGCGGACCCGGCTCAGCCTCCGCGCGCCCGCGCTCCGGGCACGCGCGCCGGCTCACGGCGCCGAAACCGGCGGACCATCCGCCGGAACAGCGAACCGAGCCGCCTCGCGGGCGTCGCGTCCCCGGACGAGGAAGCGGTGGTTTCCGCGGGCGGAATCGCGTCGCGAACCTGCTCAGGCGGCGCGGGCGACGGAGCCCGAAGCTGGCTCATGTCCGTATCTGACGTCGGGAGGACCGACTCCTGTTCCCTGATCTCGATGAGCTCCTCCATCAGCTCGTGGCAGCTCTGGTGGCGCGCGTCCTTGTGCTTGGCCATCGCCTTCCCGAGCGTTCGAGTCAGCGCGGGCGGCGCCTCCTCGTCGGTCAGGGGCCGGGGATCGTCGCGCTCGACGTGGCGGAAGATGGTGGGCAGATCGGGTGCGGCGAACGGACTGCGGCCCGTCAGCATGAAGTAGAAGACGCTTCCGGCGGAAAAGATGTCCGACCGCAGGTCGATCGGCTCGCCGCGCGCCTGCTCCGGCGACATGTACTCGGGCGTCCCGACAATGAAGCCGACGCGGGTCATGTTCGAGTTCGCCAGCCGCGCAATGCCGAAATCGAGGATTTTCAGCATGCCGTCGGTCCGCACGAACAGGTTGCCCGGCTTGATGTCGCGATGGAACACGCCCGCCTGGTGGGCAGCGCCCAGTCCGGCGCACATCTGAATCATCAGGTCCAGCTTCCGATCGAGCGTCGCGGGCGGCAGCTGCTTCAGGTACTCCTTGAGCGTCGCCCCGCGCAGGAGCTCCATCACGATGAAGAAGCGACCGTCGTCTTCGCCGACGTCGAATATCGTGATGATGTTGGGGTGCGACAGCCGGGCCGTGGCCTCGGCTTCGCGCAGAAACCTCGCGCGGATGTCGGGCTCGTCCTCGAGGTCGGCGGCCAGCAGCTTGACCGCGACGTCGCGTCCCATCACCTCGTCCCGCGCTCGATAGACGATCCCCATCGCCCCGCGGTCGATGCACGACAGGACGTAGTAGCGGCCGATCCGGGACGGTAACGCATCGCCGCGCGGAAGAGGGGGCCCCGCCATTCCACGTCACCTCAGCCTGTCACGCGCCGCGGCCCGTTCACGCCGTGCGCGCTCGGTCAGCGCATCGACCTCCCCTCCGGGCGCGCCGAGCTCGCGCGCCTGATCGAGCGCGATCACCGCAATCTCGAAGTGCTCCGCGTCGACGAGCAGCCGCGCGTCGTCGAGCAGCGTGGCGGCGCGCCGGCGCCGCTCCTCGCGCTCGGCTTCTTCGCGTCGGCGTTGTTCGATCGCCTCGAGCGCCGTCCGCAGATCGCCGAGGGCGGCTGCGACCGCTGGATGGGCGGGCGGTTGCGCGTCCAGCAGGCGCCTGGCAGCCTCGTGTTCGCCCGAAACGAAGGATCGTCGCGCTTGGTCGACCGCCGCCCGAACACCGGCGTCCTCGTCACGCGCCGCGATGGCGTCGCGGATTTCGTTCGCCAGGACGCCGGCGTCATCGTCGGATGCGTCGATGGCGAGCGCTTCGGCGGCGAAGATTTGCGCACCCGTCGCATCCCCGGCCGCCAGACATTCGCGCGCCCGTCGGCAGGCCCTGCGAACGGCGTCCCCCCGGAGACGCGCCTTCGCCTGCGCGATCTCGGCGCGGACGAGGGCGAGATCCGGGTCGCGTGGCACGACCGCGCTCGCATCGTCGGCCAGATCCGATGCAGCCGCCAGTCCGCCCTCGCGCACCCGCTCTCGGGCCTCGGCGAGCCAGGTTCGTACCTGACGTGCCTCGATCGCCTCGTGAATGCGGTCGATGAACGCCGTGACGCGTGGCTCGCCCGGGTCGAGACGCAGCACCTGCTCGCAGCACTCGATCGCGGCATCGTCATCGCCGGACTGGACGGCGCGGTCGACGGCGGCCAGTCGGCTCTCGATTGCTTCCGCCCGTTCGCGGGCGAGGGTGGCGCGATCGATCCGCGGCCGCGCGGGCTGGGCCTGCGACTGCGGGTCGCGCGGCGGCGTCGCCGCCGCGCCAACCGAGGAGCGCCTCGGGGCGCGGGCGCTGTCGGAGAGCCGGCGCCGTGCCGCTGTCAGCTCCTTCCGCATCGCGTCGGCGGTGTCGAAGCGGCGCGTCGGCGCCTTCTGCAGGGCCCGTTCGACAATCCGGGCAATGGACGGATCGAGGTCGGGGCAGTAGGTCGTGATCGGCACCGGCGCGCGGTCGGCGATCTGCCGCAGGACGGCCTGGTGCACGTCGCCCGGGAACGCCTGGCGGTACGACAGCAGCTCGTAGAGTACCGCGCCGGCGGCGAAGACATCAGTTCGCCGATCGATCGACTCGCCGTGCACCTGCTCCGGCGACATGTAGTTGAGCGTGCCGATCACCGTCCCCGGCTGGGTCATGGCAGACGTGTCGAGGCGGGCGATGCCGAAGTCGAGGATCTTGACGATGCCTTCGGGCCCCACCATCAGGTTGGCCGGCTTGATGTCCCGGTGCACGATGCCGGCGTCGTGAGCGTGCGCGAGACCGGCGCAGACCTCCTCCATCATCTGGAGCTTCCGGGCCACCGGCAGCGGAGCGTCCGCCCGAATCAGGTCGGCGAACGTGTCCCCTGGCACGTACTCCATCGCGATGAACGGACGTCCTTCGAAGGTGCCGATGTCGTAAATAGTGACGATGTTCGGATGACTGAGGCTGCCGGCCGACCGGGCTTCCCGCGCGAAGCGATCGCGGAGCTCCGGATTGTCGAAGCCCTCGCGCAGCAGCTTGATCGCGACGTCGCGGCCGATACGCGCGTCGCGGGCGCGGAAGACCGAACCCATGCCGCCGTCGCCGATGGCGGCGATCACTTCGAAGGGGCCGAGCGTTCGAGGGAGCTTCACACCCTGCCCCGCGCTAATACATCCGGCGCGCGTAGCCGTCCTCGATGTCCCGCTCGTAGTCGGCCAGGGTGACGCCCTCAGGCCGGATCTGATCGAAGAGCACGCACGCCAGCGACGGCAGCGCGTCGGCAGCCGGCCACTCGTCGTGGTTCCAGAGCCGCGCGCGCCGGAACGGCTTCGCGCAGTGCAGGAAACACTGCTCGACCTCCACGCCAATCGCGAGGAGCGGCCGCCTCCCCTGGACGGCCGATCGCGCCAGCAGCTCGGGATCGCGCGTGATGAAGCCGCGCCCGTTGACGCGCAGCGTTTCCTCTCGCCCGGGCACGACAAACAGCAGGCCGACATGGGGATTCCTGATCAGGTTCGTCAGGCCGTCCAGCCGCTTGTTGCCCGGCCGATCGGGAATCACCAGCCGCCGCCCGTCGAGGACGATCACGAACCCGGGGCCGTCGCCCTTGGGCGACACGTCGCAACGCCCCTGGTCGTCGGTCGTGGCCACGAACACCATCGGCGAGCGGGCAATGAAGGCGCGGCAATGCTGGTCCAGCACCTGCTGCTCCTTCCTCACCGCGCGGGCGTTCGGCCGGCCGACCATCGCCCGCAGGTCGTCCTCGCTGGTGATGACGTGCGCGAATGCGGTCATAGTCCCGCTCCCTGCTTGAATGCGCCGCGGACGGCTTCTGCGGATCGTCCCCTGGGAATGCTGAGGGACTGCCACCCGGGACCGGCGAAATGGCGGGCCAGATAGACGATCTGGCCGACGTGGTACGCCGTGTGCGTGATCGATCGATTCAGCGCCTCGACGACGAGGAACGCCTCCTGGCGGATGTAGACCGTCCGCCCGAGATCCTCGGGCACGAGCGCCTCGATCGCCGGCAGGGCGACCGACCACGCGTCGTTCCACCACGCGAGCAGCTCCGCGCGCGACACCGGGGCGTCGATCTCGAATTCGGTGTCGCGATGGCGGTCCGGCTTCTCGCCGTCGCTCGTCAGGAAGTCGCGAAAGCGCGACCGCAGGTTGCCGGCCACGTGCTTGACGATGACGGCGATGCTGTTGGACTCGCCGTCGAGCGACCGGCTCAGATCGGCGTCGTCGGCGACCTGCGCGATGGCGCGATCGGCCAGCGTCCGGTAATAGCCGTACATGCGAAGCGTTTCGCGAAGATACGCCGCGGCAGGCGCCTGATCCATGACGCCTGCGATTGTAGTGCAGCCGCGCTCAGGCGTCAGCCAGCGCCTGCTCGAAATCTGCCGACAGGTCGTCGGCCGACTCGATGCCGACCGACACGCGGATCAGATTGTCGGTGATGCCGATCGCATCGCGTTCTGCCGGCGTCAGCCCCAGATGCGAGCTGCGCGCGGGTCGCACGACCAGCGACTCGACGCCGCCGAGGCTTGCCGCGTGGAGCGGAATTCGGAGCCGCTCGATCAGCCGTTCTGCCTGCGCGGGCGTCTGCGTGTAGAAGGACAGCATCCCGCCGAATCCGCTGAACAGCCGTTCTGCGGTCGCGTGGCCGGGATCCGCCGAGAGTCCGGGATAGTTCACCCTGCGGACCTTGGGATGCGCAGCGAGGATGGCCGCCAGGCGCAGCGCCGTCCGGTTCTGGCGCTCGACGCGCAGGACCAGGGTCTTCATGCCCCGCTCGAGCAGGAAGCAGGCGTGCGGGTCGAGCGATCCGCCGTGGTGATTGACGACGTGCACGACACGCTCGACCCGTTCGGCCGAACCGGCGACCGCGCCGGCGACGATGTCGTTGTGGCCGTTGAGGTACTTCGTCGCGCTGTGGACGACCAGGTCGAAGCCGAGAGTCGCCGGCCGGAAATTGACCGGCGACGTGAAGGTGTTGTCGATGATGGTCAGGAGCTGATGCCGCCGGGCGAAGGCGACGACCGCCTCGAGGTCCAGGACTTCCATCAGCGGGTTCGTGATGCTCTCGACGTAGACGATCCGGCTCTCCGGCCGCACGGCCCGGTCCCACCCGGCCGGATATTTGCCGTCGATGCGCGTGCACGCGATGCCGAGCCGTGGCGCATCGTGCTCCAGCCACGACTGCATGCCGCCGTAGAGCGAGTTGTGCGCGATGACGTGGTCGCCGGCTTGCGCAAACGCCAGGAGCGCGCTGGTGATGGCCGACATGCCGCTCGACGTGACCAGCGCCGCCTCCGTGCGCTCGAGCGCCGCCAGGCGCGCGTGCAGGACGCGGTGGTTGGGGGAGTTGCTCAGGCGAATGTACCGGATGTCGCGGTACGCGCTCTCGCGCCCCATCAGGTAGTTGGACGACTGGAACACCGGCGTGACCACTGCGCCTTCGATGTTCGGGTGCGGCCGTCCGGCGTGAACGGCGTTGGTGTCGAGCGTCGGGTATGTGATCGAGTAGTCGGGCACGGGGCGCTACCCGAGGATCTGCTTCGCAATCGTCTGCAGCTGCATGTTCGTCGTCCCTTCGTAGATCTGACCGATCTTCGCGTCGCGGTACAGCTTCTCCACCGGATAGTCCTTGACGAAGCCGTACCCGCCAAAGAGGTTCACCGCGAGCGACGCGACGCGTTCGGCGACTTCCGACGCGAACACCTTGCACATGGCCGCCTCCGTGAGAAACCTCCGGCCGCCGTCGCGCAGCCGGGCGGCGTTGTAGACGAGCAGGCGCGCCGCCTCGATCTCGGTCGCGGCGCGCGCCAGCTGATGTTGTACCGACTGAAACTCCGCGACCGGCTTGCCGAACTGCGTCCGCTGCTTCGTGTACACGAGCGCGTGATCGAGCGCGCCCTGCGCCAGGCCGATCATCTGCGCGCCGATGCCGATCCGGCCTTCGTTGAGCGTCTCGATCGCCACGCGATACCCCCTGCCGACCTCGCCGAGCACGTTGCCGGCCGGCACCCGGCAGTCCTCGAGCAGCAGCTCGCAGGTGCTGCTCGCGCGGATGCCGAGCTTGTCCTCCTTGCGCCCGACGCTGAATCCCGGCAGCCCGCGCTCGACCAGAAACGCGGTCACGCCGCGGTACCCGTCCGCGGGGCTCGCGTTCGCAAACACGATGAACAGCCCCGCCTCGGCCGCGTTGGTAATCCAGAGCTTCCGTCCGCTGATCGTCCACGCGTCGCTGCCCTCGACCCGCTTTGCCCGCGTCGCCATCGCGAAGGCGTCGCTGCCGGATCCCGCTTCCGAGAGCGCGTACGCCCCGATCAGGTTCGACGCGAGCGCCGGCAGATACCGTTGCTGGAGCGCCGCCGAGCCCCACTTGAGCAGGGCGTTGACGACGAGCGTGTTCTGCACGTCCACCACGACGCCGACGGAGGGATCCACGCGGGAGAGCGCCTCCACGGCCAGAACGGCGTGAAACAGGCTGGCGCCGGCGCCGCCGAGCGCGTCGGGCGTCTCGATGCCCATCAGGCCGAGGTCGAACAGCTTGGGCAGGAGGCTCGCGTCGAGATGGCCCGACTCGTCCATGGATCGGACGAGGGGCCGGATCTCCCGGTCGGCGAAGTCGTACACGCTGTCGCGGAACAGCCGTTCGTCCTCGGAGATCATGGTCAGCGCCGGGCTGGACACGGCTGGATGGTACCACCAGGCGATTGTTCGGGCGCCGGATCCGTCTAAGATACGGGTATGCGCAGGCTTCCTGTACCTGATCGCGGCGGTGATCCTCGCGGCGCTGGTCCTGCCCGGGCGGGCCGACCCGCAGAACGCGCAGCAGCCCCACGGCGACCCATCCCAGAATCCGCCGGCAGCCGACCCGGGCCAGACGCCGCAGCCCCAGCAGCCGGTCTTCCGCACCGGGATCAACTACGTCCGGGTGGACGTGATCGTCACCGACAAGAACGGCCACGAGGTCGAAGACCTGAAGCAGAGCGACTTCGAGGTGCTCGAAGACGGCAAGCCGCAGACGGTCGAGGCGTTCAAGCTCGTGAGTCTCGACGGCGGCACGGTGTCGGCGGCCGGCGAACCGCCGCGCCCGATTCGCAACGACGACGACGAGCAGGTGGAAGCCGCGCGCGACGACGTGCGGCTGTTCGCGGTGTTTCTCGACGACTACCACGTGCGCGAGGGCGCGAGCCTCTCGGCGCGCGCGCCCGTCTCGCGGTTCGTCGACGAGCAGCTCGGCCCCTCGGACATGATCGGCGTCATGCATCCGCTCGATTCGGTCGAGTCGATCCGGATGACGCGCAATCATTCGATCGTCTCGCGCGCCATCCAGCAGTTTCGCGGGCGCAAGGGCGACTACACGCCGCGCAACGAATTCGAGGAGCAGTACTCTCAGGTACCCGGCCGAGACCGTGGAGCAGATTCGCAATCAGGTGTCGCTCAGCGCGATCAAGGCGCTCATCATTCACATGGGCGGCCTGAAGGAGGGGCGCAAGGCCCTGATTCTGGTCAGCGAAGGGTATTCCAACATCCTGCCGCCCTCGCTTCGCAGCCCGATCGCCTCGCTGCCGGGCTTCGGCAATCCCAACGCGGGCAACGCCGACGCCGGCCTCAACGACCCGAACGAACAGCGGTACACGTTCTTCGCCGGCCAGGATCTCGAGTTCTACATGCAGGGCGTCTACGAGATGGCCAACCAGTACAACGTGGCGATCTACCCGGTCGATCCGCGCGGGCTGCCGGTGTTCGAGTTCGACATCGATCAGCCGGTCAACGCGACGACCGACGCGCAGTTCCTGGCCAGCACGCAGCAGACGCTGCGCAACCTCGCCCTCGAGACCGACGGGCGGGCGATCCTCAACCGCAACGACCTGGCGGTGGGGATGAAGCAGATCGTGCGCGATTCGAGTGCGTACTATCTGCTCGGCTACAACTCGTCGCTGGCCAAGTCGGACGGGAAGTTCCACGCCATCACGGTCCGCGTGAAACGGCCGGGCGTGCAGGTGCGGGCGCGCAAGGGCTACTGGGCGCTGACCCCCGAAGCGGCCTCGATTTCGGTTGCCGCAGCCAACAAACCGAAGATTCCGACGGCGGTCGAGACCGCGCTGACGACGCTCGCCGGGTCGGTGCAGCCCAAGAGCGCACGGCTCGTGCGGACGTGGATCGGCACCTCGCGCGGGCAGAACGGCAAGACGAAAGTCACGCTCGTCTGGGAGCCGACGCCGCGCTCGGCGGGCGACCGGCTCGCCGCCAGCGCCCAGCCGCCGGCGCGGATGATGGTGATGGCGGTCGCCCCCGACGGCTCGCCGCTCTTCAGGGGCCGGGCGCCTGACGCGGTCGTCGCCTCGCTGGTGGCGCCGAGCCCCGGATCGACCGCGCCGCCTCAGACCGCGCAGCCTCGCGGGCCTTCGCGCGTGACCTTCGAGGTGCCGCCCGGCAAGATTCAGCTCAGGCTGTCGGTCGAAGGATCGGATGCCCAGGTGCTCGACACCGAAGTGCGCGAGATAGCGGTGCCCGATCTCACCTCGGCGGAAGTGACGCTCGGCACGCCTGAGCTCTATCGGGCGCGCACCGCCCGCGATTTCCAGCTGCTGCAGTCGGATCCGGACGCCGTTCCGGCTCCCGGACGGGAGTTCAGCCGTACCGAGCGCCTCCTGGTCCGCGTCGCGGCGTACGCGCCGGGCACCTCGCCGGCAACCGTCACCGCGCGGCTGCTGAATCGGACCGGCCAGCCGATGAACGACGTGCACGCGCTCCCCAATGGGCCGGGCGGTCTGACACAGCTCGATCTGCCGCTCGGCGGCCTCGCTCCCGGCGAGTACGTCGTCGAGATCACGGCCTCTGCGCCGGGCGGCGGAGGAGATGCTCGCCAGCTCGTGGCCTTCCGCGTGACGGCCTGACGGACGTGCGGGTGCGCGGGCTGGTCCTCGCCGTTGTCGTCGCGGTTGCCGCAGCGCCGGCGCCGGGCGCGGCCGCGCGCCAGAACGCCTCCGGCGCGCCGTCCGACACCCCGGCGTCGCGCACGGTGCGCGTCGACGTCATCGCCGTCGACAGCCGCGGACGCCGGGTGGAAAACCTCAAGCCGCAGGACTTCGACCTCCGCGAGGACGGCGCGCTGCAGACGATCGACACGGTCCGGTTCGTCAAGACGCAGCCGGCCGACGCGCAATACCAGGCGGGCGTCGTCGATTCGCTGGAGGACGAGAGGACGGAGGCGAAACGGCCGAACACGCGTCTGGTCGGGATCTTCCTGGACGAGTATCACGTCTCGCCCGCCAACTCGGCGCGGGTGCGCGAGGGCGTCCAGCGATTCGTCGCGGATTCACTGTCGCCGCAGGATCTCATTGTCGTCATGCGGCCGCTCGATTCGCTCTTCTCGATCCGCGTCACCCGCGATCGCGATCGGATCCGCCAGATCATCGAGAGCTTCGACGGGCGGCTGGGCGACTACACCGCCCGCAACAGCTACGAGCGGAACTACATGGCAGGGGCGCCCGCGCGGATCGAGCAGCTCCGCACGCAGGTGGCGGTGTCGGCGCTGAACGCGCTGGCGAGTCATCTCGGAAGTCTCGACACCGATGCCCGCAAGACCCTGATTGTCGTCAGCGAGGGGCTGACGCGCCCCGACCGGCGCCGCGGGCTCGACATCCTGCCGACCGTCGATACGGTCGCGCGGTCGGCCAATCGCCATAACGTGGCGATCTATGCGGTGGATCCGCGACCGCCGGGCGGTGGTGGGTCGACGGCGGAGCCCGACGCCCTGCGGGTCCTCGCCGTGTCGACCAACGGGCAGCCGATCACCGGCGTCGCCGACCTGGGCGACGAGATGCGTCCGATCGCATCGGACGCGGGCGGCTACTACCTCGTGCTGTACCGGACCTCACAGAAACCGGACGGCCGTTTCCACGACCTGAAGGTCACGGTGAAGAAGCCGGGCGTCACGGCTCGAACGCGGCAGGGCTACTGGGCGCCGGCGCCGGATGAAGGGTTGCGCGCGGCTCTGCTGTCGCCGCGGAAGCCGAAGCCGCCCGAGCCGGCGCGTCACATCAGTTCCTTCATCAGCCCGTGGTTCGGCATGTCCCGCGGCGAGGACGGCAAGACGCGCGTCACGTTCGTGTGGGAGCCCGCGAGGGGCGTTCCGGGACTGAAGCAGCAGATGGCGGCTCACGTGGTGCTGACGGCGCTGGCGCCGGACGATACCGCGCTGTTCGAGGGGCGCGTCGAGCCGACCGGCCCGCTGCGCCCGGACGCGGCGGACGAGAGCAGCTCGCGCGCCGTGTTCGAGGTGCCGCCGGGCGTCGTGCGCCTGCGGATGTCGATCGAGAACGAGGCCGAGCAGGCGATTGATTCCGACGTCCGCGACCTCACGGTCCGCGACCTGTCGGCGGGCGTCGTCCTCGGCACGCCGCTGGTCTTTCGCGGCCGCACCGCGCTCGACTTCAGAGCGTTCGACACGGCGGTGGATGCGACGCCGGTCGCCGCGCGCGACTTCAGCCGCGCGGAGCATCTGGTGATCCGCGTGCCCGCGTACGGCGGCGCGGGGACGAGGGTCACGGTGGCGGCGCGCCTGACGAACCGGAAGGGGCAGTTGATCCGCGATCTGGCCACACGGCCGGGGACGGCGGACAGGCCGCTGGCGGAAATCGATCTGCCGCTCGCCTCGTTTGCCGTGGGCGAATACCGCATCGAGATGTCGGCGATGACCGCCGCGGCCAAGGTAACCGACGTTCTCGAATTCCGGGTCACCGACTAGCCGTTCTCGATCGGAGCACCCCATGAGGCACGTGCTGCCGCACGCCCTGGAGGCGGAGGTCGCGGCAAGGCTGATCGACTGGGACGCGGCAGGCGGCACGCGCCGCCTGTTCGACGGCGACGCGTCGTTGTGGACGGGCACCGACGAGGCCGAGTGGCTCGGGTGGCTGACGATCGCCCGGACGCAGCTCCAGGATCCGAAGCCGCTCCTGTCGATCCAGGAAGCGGCGCGCCGGGAGGGCTTTACGAGCGCGCTGCTGCTCGGGATGGGCGGGTCGAGCCTGTGTCCCGAAGTGTGGCGGGAAACGTTCGGGCGTGTCGCGGGTGCGCCGGAGCTGTTCGTGCTCGACTCGACCGATCCGGCGCAGATCAGAGCCGTCGAGCGCCGAATCGACCTGGCCCGAACACTCTTCGTCGTTTCGAGCAAATCGGGATCGACCCTGGAGCCCTCAATCTTCAAGGTGTACTTCTTCGATCGCGCGAAGCAGGTCGTCGAGGCTCCGGGCGGCCGGTTCGTGGCCGTCACCGATCCTGGTTCGAACCTGGAGAAGGAAGCGCGCGTCGATCGGTTCCGCCAGGTGTTCCCAGGCGTGAAGAGCATCGGCGGCAGATATTCCGCGCTCTCGAATTTCGGCATGGTGCCCGCCGCCATCATGGGCCTCGACGTGCGGCGACTGCTCCTCGAAGGCGAACGCATGCGTTCGGCGTGCGAGCCCTCGATTCCAGCCGCGGCGAATCCCGGCGTCGCGCTCGGCACGATTCTCGGCGTGGCGGCGATGCGGGGGATCGATAAGCTCACGCTGGTGGCATCGCCGGGGATTCGCGATCTCGGTGCGTGGCTGGAACAGCTGGTCGCCGAGTCTACGGGCAAGGACGGCCGGGGCATCATCCCCGTCGATCGGGAAGCCGTGGGCCCGCCGTCGGCGTACGGGAGCGATCGGCTGTTCGCGTACCTCCGTCTCGAGGAGGCCGCGGATCCGGCGCAGGATGCGGCCGTCAGGGATCTCGAGGGCGCCGGCCAGCCGGTGGTGACGATTCGCGTGGGCGACCGCTACGCGCTTCCTGCGGAGTTCGTCCGCTGGGAGCTCGCGACGGCGGTGGCGGGCGCCCTGCTGCACATCAATCCGTTCAATCAGCCGGACGTTGAGGCGAGCAAGATCGCCACCCGGGCGCTGACGAGCGCGTACGAGGCGACCGGCCGTCTGCCGCCGGAAACGCCGTTCTTCGAAGGCGACGGCGTGCAACTGTTCGCCGACGGCAACAACGCCGACGCGCTGCGGAGCGCCGTTGGCGGGACGCCCTCGGTGCGGGCCTATCTCGCGGCGCATCTCGATCGCGTGCGGGCGGGCGACTACGTCGCCCTTCTCGCCTACGTCGAGATGAACGCGCGCCACGAAGCGGCGCTCCAGGCGTCCCGTCACGCGATTCGGGATCGCAAGCGCGTGGCGACCTGTCTGGGATTCGGGCCGCGGTTTCTCCATTCGACCGGACAGGCGTACAAGGGGGGACCGGCCAGCGGCGTCTTCCTGCAGGTCACCTGCGATGAGGCCGACGATCTGCCGGTGCCCGGCCAGAGGTACACCTTCGGCGTCGTGAAGGCGGCGCAGGCCCGGGGCGACTTCGAGGTGCTGGCTGACCGCGGCCGCCGCGCCCTGCGAATCCACCTCGGGCCCGACCTCGTCGCGGGACTGACAACCATGGGCGCCGCCATCGACGCGGCGCTCGGCTGAGAGGCGGCGGTCGTGCAGCTTGGCATGATTGGTCTCGGGCGGATGGGCTCGAACATGGTGCGCCGGTTGATTGGGGGCGGGCACGACTGTGTCGTGCACGACGTCTCGCCCGCCGCCGTCGAGGCGCTGGTCGGCGAAGGGGCGACCGGCTCGGCATCGCTCCAGGAATTCGCCGCGCGGCTGGCGAAGCCCCGGGCGGTCTGCCTCATGGTTCCAGCCGGGATCGTCGACTCGATTCTGGAGAGGCTCGCGCCGCACCTCGAGGCGGGCGACATCGTGATCGACGGCGGCAATTCCCATTATCACGACGACATCGGGCGCGCGAAGCGGCTCTCGGCGGCCGGCATTCACCACGTCGACATGGGCACCAGCGGCGGTGTCTGGGGCCTGGAGCGCGGATACTGCCTCATGATTGGCGGCGAGGCGCAGGTCGTGACGTATCTGGATCCGCTCTTCCGGACCCTTGCGCCCGGAGCCGGCACGATTCCCCGGACGCCCGGACGCGCCCGGCCCGGCACGGCGGAGCAGGGGTACCTGCACTGCGGGCCGTCGGGAGCCGGTCACTTCGTCAAGATGGTCCACAACGGCATCGAGTACGGCCTCATGGCCGCCTACGCCGAAGGATTGAACGTGCTGAAGAACGCGGACGTCGGCACGCGCACCCACGATGCCGACGCCGAGACGACGCCGCTGCGGCATCCGGAGCACTATCAGTACGAGTTCAACCTCGCCGACGTCGCCGAAGTGTGGCGGCGCGGCAGCGTGATCAGCTCCTGGCTGCTCGATTTGACCGCGCAGGGGCTCGCGGCCGATCCGCAGCTGTCGACCTTCGGCGGCAAGGTGGCCGATTCCGGCGAAGGACGCTGGACGATCGAGGCCGCCAACGACGAGGGCGTCCCGGCGCACGTGCTGACCTCGGCGCTCTTCGAGCGGTTCGCCTCTCGCGACCTCGATCTCTTCCAGAACAAGGTCATCTCGGCCATGCGCTTCGGCTTCGGCGGCCACCTCGAGAAGAAATAGCGCGAGCGACCGGATGACGCGTTTGTTTCTCGTGCGGCATGGGGCGACGCTGCTGACCGCGGAGAATCGCTTTTCCGGCGAGGTCGGTGTCGAGCTGTCGGACGAGGGGCGCGCGCAGGTGCAACTGCTGTCCGCGCGGATCGCCGGCGAGACCGTCGCGGCGGTCTATTGCAGCCCGCTCGATCGCACGATGGAGAGCGCTGCGATTCTCGCCCGCCCTCATCGGCTCGAGCCGATTCGTCGCGAGGGCCTGCGGGAGATCAGTCACGGCCGATGGGAAGGGCTGACGCGGCAGGAGGTGGCGGATCGCTACCCCGGGGAGTACGAGGCGTGGGAGACCGATCCGTTCACCGTCGCGCCGGTCGCTGGTGAATCGGGGGTCGCGGTGCTGGCGCGGGCGCTTCCGGTCGTGCGCGAGATCATCACCGCGCACTCCGACGAGCAGGTGCTCGTCGTGTCCCACAAGGCCACGCTGCGGCTCGTGCTCTCGAGCCTCCTCGGCTTCGATCCGCGTGGCTATCGCGATCGCCTCGATCAGGCGCCCGCGTGCCTGAACGTCCTCGACTGCAACGGCCCGGTGCACGCGCGGCTCATGCTGTTCAACGACATCTCGCACTACCAGCGCACGCCCGGGCGGGCGGTGGCGCATCTGTCGAAGTGGTGGGACCCGGCGCCGTCCTCCGGCGGGTCGCCGGGGCGGACGCGTTGATGCCTTGTCAGGCGTACATTCCGCGGATCCGCGTGACCGCGGCGACGCGCTGGATGGCGACGATGTAGGCGGCGGTGCGCAGATCGACTTTGTACTTCAGCGCCGTCTGGAGCACCGCGTTGAATGCCTCGCACATCTTGGCTTCGAGTCGGTCGTTGACCTCGGTCTCCGTCCAGAAATAGCCGTAGCGATCCTGGACCCACTCGAAGTAGGACGCGGTGACGCCGGCCGAGTTGGCCAGGATGTCCGGCACGACGAAGACGCCCCGCTCGTGCAGCAGGCGGTGCGCCTCCGGGTCGGTCGGTCCGTTGGCTCCTTCGACGAGCACCTTCGCGCGGATCCCGGGCGCATTCTCGAGCGTGATCTGGTTCTCGAGCGCGGCCGGGATCAGCACGTCCAGGTCGAGGGCGAACAGCTGTTGGTTGGTGAACGGCTCGCCGCCCGCAAAGCCGTGCACGCTGTGGGTGCGCGCCGTGTGCTCCAGCAGCTTCGCGATGTCGAGCCCGGCCCCGTTGTAGACGCCGCCCTTCCAGTCGGTCACGGCGACGATGCGGGCGCCAATCCGATGCAGCAGCAGCGCCGAGACCGATCCGACGTTGCCGAAGCCCTGCACGCCGACCGTCGCGCCCTTGATGTCGATGCCGAGGTGCCGGGCCGACTCCCGCGTCACGATCGTGACGCCCCGGCCGGTCGCCTCGCGGCGTCCGAGCGATCCGCCGAGCTCCAGCGGCTTGCCGGTCACGACCGACGTGGTCGTGTGTCCGACGTGCATGCTGTAGGTGTCCATGATCCACGCCATCACCTGCTCGTTGGTGTTGACGTCGGGCGCGGGCACATCCTTCTCGGGGCCAATCGCATCCACGAGCTCGGCGACGTAGCGCCGGGTCAGCGCTTCGACCTCGCGGCAGGACATCATGGTCGGGTCGCAGATGATGCCGCCCTTGCCGCCGCCGAACGGGATGTGGGCGACCGCGCACTTCCAGGTCATCCACGCTGCCAGCGCCGTCACCTCGTCGAGCGACACGCCCGGGTGGTACCGGATGCCCCCCTTCGCGGGCCCGAGCGAGATGTTGTACTGCACGCGATAGCCGGTGAACACCTGGATCTCGCCGTTGTCCATCTGGACCGGGCACGACACGATGATCTGCCGCTTCGGGTGCGTGAGGATCCGCCAGATGCCGGGTTCGAGGTTCAGAATGCGGGCGGCTCCATCGAACTGCTGGAGCATCTCCTCGAAAATCGATCCATGCGTGTCGGCCATGACAGGCGGCCAACTTAGCGTGGCCCGGCCGTGCGAGTCAACGTCCGGCGGACACCGTGTCCGGCGGACACCGTGGCGCCAAGGCGTCAACCGGACCGGTCGGTCCGCCGGCATATAATCCGGAGTGCCTATGAAGGCGGCGGCCGACAGCGACAAACAGCCTTCGCAGCCCGACGCGGTCATGCCGGCCCCGCGGCCGTCCGCCGAGCGCCGCGCGTCGTTCAGTACCATTTCGGGCCGTCCAATCGAGCGGCTGTACACGGCCGCAGACCTCGAGGGATTCGACTACAATCGCGACCTCGCGGACCCGGGCGAGTTTCCCTACACGCGCGGCATCCACCCGACCGGCTATCGCGGCAAGCTCTGGACGATGCGGCAGTTCGCCGGGTTCGGGACGCCGCAGGACACCAACCGCCGATACCAGGCGCTGCTGCGCGCCGGCGGCACCGGGCTGAGCGTGGCGTTCGACCTGCCGACGCTCATGGGCCGCGACCCGGACCACGCGCTCTCGCTCGGCGAAGTGGGCAAGTGCGGCGTGAGCGTCGCCTCGCTCGCCGACATGGAAGCGCTCTTCGAGGGCATCCCGGTCGGCGAGATCACGACGTCGATGACGATCAATTCGCCGGCCGCGATGGTCTTCGCCATGTATCTCGTGGTGGCGGAGAAGCAGGGCGCCGACTGGCGGACCCTGTCGGGGACGATTCAGAACGACATCCTGAAGGAGTTCATCGCTCAGAAGGAGTACATCTTCCCGCCGCGGCCATCGATGCGGATCATCACCGACATCTTCGCGTTCTGCGCGTCCGGGGTGCCGCAGTGGAACACGATCTCGGTGAGCGGCTATCACATACGCGAGGCGGGCGCGACGGCCGCGCAGGAACTGGCGTTCACGCTAGGCGACGGCCTCGAGTACGTGCGGTGGGGCGTGGACGCCGGCCTGGACGTGGACGCGTTCGCGCCGCGCCTGTCGTTCTTCTTCAACGCCCACAGCGACTTCTTCGAGGAGATCGCCAAGTACCGGGCGGCGCGGCGGATCTGGGCGCGGGAGATGCGCCGCCGCTTCGGCACGAGCCACGAGCGATCGGTGAAGCTGCGCTTTCACGCGCAGACGGCCGGCGTGTCGCTCACGGCGCAGCAGCCGTACAACAACGTCGTCCGGACCGCGCTGCAGGCGCTCTCGGCGGTCCTCGGGGGCACCAATTCCCTGCACACCAATTCGCTGGACGAGGCGCTGGCGCTGCCGACCGAGCACGCTGCCACGCTGGCGCTGCGGACGCAGCAGATCATCGCCCACGAGAGCGGTGTCGCCTCGACGGTCGATCCGCTCGGCGGCTCCTATTTCGTCGAGACGCTGACCAATCAGCTCGAGGCGGAGGCGCTGGCCTACTTCGAGGCCATCGACCGCATGGGCGGGATGGTGGCAGCCATCGAGCAGGGGTTCCCGCAACGGGAAATCGCGGAAAGCTCGTATCGCTTCCAACAGGCCGTGGATCGCGGCGAGAAGGTGATCGTCGGCGTCAACGACTTCATCGACGACGACGAGCCGCCGATCGACACCCTCTACATCGACGAATCGACCGCCGCCGCGCAGACCGCCGCGGTCGAGCGCGTCCGGCGCACGCGCGATGCCGGCCGGGTGCAGCGCGCCCTGGACCGCCTGCGGGCGGCGGCGCGATCGACCGAGAATGTCATGCCGCCGATTCTCGACGCGGTCCGCGCGTACGCGACGGTGGGTGAGATGTGCGACGCGCTGCGCGAGGTCTGGGGCGAGTACGAGGAAGTGCCGGTGATCTGACGGTTCCAACTCGCAATTCGCACGTACAATCGCACGTGTGCGGAAGATCCGGGTCGTGATCGCAAAGCCGGGGCTCGATGGCCACGATCGTGGCGCCAAGGTGATCGCGCGCGCCCTGCGCGATGCCGGGATGGAGGTCATCTATACCGGGCTCCGTCAGACGCCGGAGCAGATCGTTTCGGCCGCCCTTCAGGAGGATGCCGATGTGATCGGTCTCTCGATTCTCTCGGGCGCGCACAACCACATCGCCCCGCGCCTGATGTCGCTGCTGCAGCAGCAGGGTCTGGACGACGTGCTGGTGCTGGTGGGGGGCATCATTCCCGATGTGGACATCCCGAAATTGAAGAGCATCGGGATCAAGGGGGTATTCCTGCCGGGCACCGCGATGCAGGACATCGTCGACTTCATCCACGCCAACGTAAGGGCGCGGGTCTGAAGCGGATTTTCCCGACCTCCTGTAATACGATTTTCCAATGTCTGACGCGTCGTTTCCGCTGACGAGCCTGAACCCCGCTCGTCTGCAGCTGCCCGAGAAGCCGGCGCTCGAAGGGCTCGAGGCCAAATGGATGGCGCGCTGGGAGGACGAGGGCGTCTACCGTTTCGATCGGACGCGCCCGCGCGCGGAGGTGTTTTCGATCGACACGCCGCCGCCGACCGTCAGCGGGTCGCTGCACGTGGGCCACGTGTTCTCGTTCACCCATACCGACCTGCTCGCGCGGTTCCAGCGCATGCGGGGGAAGGCCGTGTTCTATCCGATGGGGTGGGACGACAACGGGCTGCCGACCGAGCGGCGCGTGCAGAACTACTACGGCGTCCGGTGCGACCCGTCGCTGCCCTACGACCCGACGTTCGCGCCGCCGGTGCAGCCGCCGAAGCCCCCGGCGTCGATCTCGCGTCCCAATTTCATCGAGCTGTGCGCCCGGTTGACGGCCGAAGACGAGAAGGCGTTCGAACGCCTGTGGCGATACCTCGGATTGTCGGTGGACTGGTCGGCAACCTATGCGACCGTGGATCGCCGCTCGCAGCGGGTCTCGCAATTGGCGTTCCTGCGGCTGCTGGGGCGCGGCCTTGCGTACCAGATCGAAGCGCCCACGCTCTGGGACGTGGATTTCCGCACCGCGGTGGCGCAGGCCGAGCTCGAGGACCGGGACGTCGCGGCGGCGTACCACCGCATCCGCTTCGACCGGGCGGGCGACGGCGGCGTGCTCTCGGGCGAGGCGGTCGAAATCGAGACCACGCGGCCCGAGCTGATTCCGGCCTGCGTCGCGCTGGTGGCGCATCCCGACGATTCGCGCTATCAGCCTCTCTTCGGACACGACGTGATCACGCCGCTCTTCGGGGTGCGCGTGCCGGTCAAGCCGCACGCGCTGGCGGATCCACAGAAGGGCAGCGGGATCGCGATGATCTGCACCTTCGGCGACATCACGGACGTGACCTGGTGGCGTGAGCTCTCACTGCCGGTTCGCGCCGTGGTGCAGGCGGACGGCACGTTGCGGGAGGTCGAATGGGGAAGCGCCGGCTGGGAGTCGCTCGACGCCACCCGCGCGCAGCGGCACTACGACCCGCTGGCGCACCTGCCGGCGGCGAAGGCGCGCACGCGGATCGTGGAGGCGCTGCGCGAAGCCGGCGATCTCGTCGGCGAGCCGCGCGCCATCACGCACGCCGTGAAGTTCTACGAGAAGGGCGATCGCCCTCTGGAGATCGTCACGAGCCGCCAGTGGTTCTTCAGGACGATCGAATTCCGCGACGAGCTGCTCGCGCGAGGGCGCGAGCTGCAGTGGCATCCGCCCTATATGCAGGCGCGGTACGAGAACTGGGTCAACGGGCTCACCGGCGACTGGTGCGTGAGCCGGCAGCGGTTCTTCGGCGTGCCTTTCCCGGTGTGGTATCCGATCGACGAGCGCGGCCGGACGATGTACGAGCGGCCGCTGCCCGCGCGTGAGGACCAGTTGCCGCTGGATCCGTCAACCGCCGTCGCCGACGGGTACCGGGCCGAGCAGCGGGGGCGCCCGGGCGGCTTCGTCGGCGATCCCGACGTCATGGACACCTGGGCCACGTCCTCGATGACGCCGCAAATCGTCTGCCGGTGGGAAGAGGATCCGCAGTTTTTCGGACGGACGTTCCCGATGGACCTCCGTCCGCAGGCCCACGACATCATCCGCACCTGGCTGTTCGCCACCGTCCTCCGATCGCATCTCGAACACGGGTCGCTGCCGTGGCGGCATGCGGCGATTTCCGGGTGGGTGCTCGATCCCGATCGCAAGAAGATGTCGAAGTCCAAGGGCAACGTGGTGACGCCACTGGCGCTCCTCGAGGAGCACGGGTCGGACGGCGTCCGGTACTGGGCGGCCAGCGGCCGTCCCGGCACCGACACGACGTTCGATCCGAACCAGATGCGCGTCGGCCGCCGCCTCGCCATCAAGGTGCTCAACGCCTCCCGGTTCGCGCTCGGCGCCGCCGAGCCGCAGGGCGCCATCAGCGCGCCTGTCGATCGCGCGATGGTTCGCGCGCTGACGGCGCTCGTCCAGGACGCGACCGACGCGTTCGAGTCTGTACGACTACGCGCGCGCGCTCCAGCGGGCGGAGAGCTTCTTCTGGCGGTTCTGCGACGACTATCTCGAGCTGGTCAAAGGGCGTCGCTACGGGGAGCAGGGCGTCGCGGGCGCCGGATCCGCCAACGCCGCGCTGACCGCGGCGCTCTCTGTGCTGTTGCGGCTGTTTGCGCCGTTCCTCCCGTTTGTGACGGAGGAAGTCTGGTCGTGGTGGCAGCAGGGGTCGATTCACGCCGCCCCCTGGCCCACGGTCGGCGAGCTCCAGGCGCTGCTGGCCGGCGACACGGCCGACCGCCGCGCGGCCGATCAGGCCGCCTACGAGTGGGCGACCGACGTGCTGTTCGAGGTCCGGAAACAGCGGTCGGAGGCCAGGCAACCGCTGAAGGTGCCGATCACCCGCGTAGCGATTGTCGGGGCGCGCGAGCACGTGCAGTGGATGCCGGTTGTCGAGGCGGACCTGCGGTCCGCGCTCCGCGTGCAGGCGTTCGACACGCGGGTGGGCGAACCGCGCGAGATCGTGGTCACCGGGTACGAGCCGGCCGCGCCGGCGGGGCACCCCTGACCAGCAGAGCCCGGCAATCGGAGGTCCCGGCGTGATCGGTCCGCTCGATCCGATTCTCTACCGCGACATCGTGCGGCGCGCGCTCGACGAGGATGTCGGGAGCGGCGACGTGACGACCGAAGCGGCCGTGCGCGCCGACCAGCGCGCCCGCGGCGTGTTCATCGTCAAGCAGGAATGCGTGCTGGCCGGACGCGAGGTGGCGCTCGAGACATTCCGCCAGCTCGAGGCCGGCGTGGAGGCGTCCTTCGATCGACGCGACGGCGACTGGTGTGCGCCTGGCGCCGAGATCGGCGCGATTGCCGGGTCGGCCCGCACGCTGCTCACCGCCGAACGCACGGCGCTCAATTTCCTTCAGCGGCTGTCGGGGATCGCGACGCGTGCGCGCCGCTTCGTCGATGCCGCCGGCAGCGGCCTGATCGTGCTCGACACGCGCAAGACGACGCCGACGCTGCGCGTGCTCGAGAAGTACGCCGTGCGCGCCGGCGGCGCCACCAACCATCGCGTCGGGTTGTTCGACGCGGTGCTGATCAAGGACAACCACGTCCGCCTCGCCGGCGGCGTCGAGGCGGCCGTTCGTGCCGTGCGCGGACGGCATCCGGCCATGCCTGTCGAAGTGGAAGCGCAGAGTCTCGCCGAAGTCGACGCCGCGCTGCGCGCGGGCGTCGAGCGGCTGCTCGTGGACAACCTGTCGATCGAGGAGATTCGCGAGGCGGTGCGGCGCGTCGCCGGCCGCGCGAAGGTCGAGATCTCCGGAGGCGTCACGCTCGACCGGCTTCCGGCACTGGCCACGACCGGCGCCGATTTCGTCTCGGCGGGCGCGCTGACGCACTCCGCTCCCGCCATCGACATCAGCTTTGAGATTGAGCCGCTCTAGCGACCCGTGGCCGGCCGGCTTCGAGGAGGCGTTCGGCCGGCTCGATGAGCTGGCCTCCCCGATCGGCCGTCGCGTCGTGTTCTTCGAGTCCACCTCGTCGACCAACGACGTCGCCCTGGCGCTGGCTGCCGATCCCGCCGCCGAAGGCCTCGTCGTCATCGCGGACCATCAGACGGCCGGCCGCGGACGGCGGGGTCGTTCGTGGCATTCGCCGGCGGGCGGCGGTCTGTACGTGTCGGTCGTGCTCCGCCCGGCGGCGGCGCGCGCGGATGCCGACCGCGCCACGCGGCTGTTGACCCTCGCCGCCGGCGTGGCGCTGGCCGACGGGATCGAGCAGGCGACGGCGCTCGCCGCCGATGTCAAGTGGCCAAACGACCTGCTGGTCGGTCGCCGCAAACTGGCGGGCATCCTTGCCGAATCGGTCTCCGGCGAGCCGCCGCACGTCGTCCTCGGGTACGGCATCAACGTGGGGGCGAGGGCGTTTCCCGGAGAACTGGACGCCCGCGCGACGTCCCTCGAGTCCGAGCTGGGGCGCGCGATCGATCGCGGAGCGGTGTGCGCGGCCACGCTGGTCGCCCTCGCGACCCGGTACCGCGATCTGTTGGAGGGCCGTTTCGATGCTATTCTCCACGCATGGAGCGACCGGGCGCCGTCGAGCCGCGGGGCGCGCGTCGCGTGGAACACGCCGGCGGGTCCACGAACCGGCACGACGATCGGGATCGACGATCAGGGGGCCTTGCTGGTGCGCGTCGGCGGAACGACGGAACGAATCGTCGGCGGCGAAGTGACGTGGCTCTGAACCCTGCCCTCTGAAGGGCGTGACGGTCATGCTCCTCGCGATTGACGTCGGCAACACGAATATCGTGCTGGGCGTGTTCGACGGCGTCCGCCTCGAGCGGAGCTGGCGGCTGCTGACGCTCCGGGAGCGCCCGGCCGACGAAACAGGACTGATGATTGCCGGCCTCTTCGCGCACGACGGCATCGCGCTCGGATCGGTCGCCCACGTCGTGCTCGGATCGGTGGTACCCCCGCTGACGCCCATCATGGAATCGATGACACGCCGGTACTTCGGGCGCGACTGCTTCGTGGTCGACGCGGAATCGAACGCGGGAATGCCGATCCTGTACAAGAACCCGTCGGAAGTCGGGTCCGATCGCATCGCCAACAGCCTCGCGGCGTACGAGCAGTACGGCCGCTCCGAACAGCTCGCGCTGGTCGTCGCGGATCTCGGGACGGCGACGACGTTCGACGCCGTCACGGCCAAGGGCGAGTATCTGGGCGGCGTGATTTGTCCCGGGCCGCAGATCGCCGCCGAGGCGCTCTTCCAGCGCGCGGCGCGGCTCCCGCGCGTCGATGTGCGCAAGCCGCCGACGGTCATCGGCCAGTCGACGGTCGGCGCGATCGAGTCCGGGTTGTTCTACGGCTATCTGGCCATGGTCGAGGGGCTGGTCCACCGCATCACCCTCGAGCTCGGCGGCCGCGCCGGGTGCGTGGCGACGGGCGGCCTCGCCCCGCTCATCGCCCCCGACACGGCGGTGATTCAGCACGTGGATCCGGATCTGACGCTTCACGGATTGCGGCTCATCTGGGAGCGCAATCAGCCGCGCTGAGATGCAGCGTGGAGACTGCCGCCTACTGCCGCGAAATCGAAACATATCTCTGCCGCAAGAACGACGGTCATCTGATTCGCGTCGTCGGTCCGTCGTTCGATCTTGTCGCGGGATGGGCGGGGTCCGGCGTGCCGCTGAAGGTGGCCTTCAGCGGCATCGACCGCTGTTTCGAGCGGTACTATCGCCAGGGTCCGCGGCGCCGGCCGGTCCAGATCGATTTCTGCAAGGCGGACGTGCTGGACGCGTTCGATGCGTGGCGGCGGGCCGTCGGCCTGCCGGCCGCGGTGACGGAGGAGCCGGCGAGCGACACACCGCCGCCCGAGCCGTCCTCGTCGTTACCGGCGCACCTGCGCCGCGTGGTCGAACGGCTGACGAACGCGCGGGCGACGGGACGGATCGACGACAGATTCGACAGCGTCATCGACGCCGCCGGGCGCGAGCTCGATTGTTCGCGCGCCTCTGGCGCGGGGCTGCGAGGCGCCGCCCGCGCGGCGCTGATTGCCCGGCTGGCCGAGCTCGACGAGGACCTGCTGCAGCACGCCAGGACGGCGCTCGACGAGCCCACCAGAAGGGTGCTTCTGAGCGATGCGGATGCAGAGCTGGCGCCGTTCCGCGGGCGGATGACCGACGAGACGTACGAGAAGATCCGGCAGGCGGCCTACGATCGGCTGCTGCGCCAGCACCTGGGGTTGCCTGTCGTCACGTTTCGATAAGGAGCGTCGAGCACGCTCCTGATCCCGATGGTCGCGATGCAGCCTGGCCAGTGTGTCACGGTCGTGGTCGAGAAGCCGGCGGTCGGCGGTCGCATGATCGCGCGCCTCGACGGTCGTGTGGTGCTCGTCGGCGGCGCGGTCCCGGGCGAACGGGTGTCCGCTCGGATCGAGCGGGTTGCCAAAGGCGTCCTGTACGCCGACACCGTGGACGTGCTGGATCCGTCGGCGGACCGGCGCGAGCCGGCAGCCGATCCGCGATGTGGCGGATGTCTGTACGCGCACATCGCCTACCTGCGACAGGTCGAAATCAAAGCGCAAGTGATCGCCGACGCACTGGCCCGCATCGGGCGGTTCCGGCGGACCGAGCCGATCGTGGTGACGCCGTCTCCGGCCGACGGCTATCGGATGCGCGCGCGCCTGCATCGCCAGGGATCGCGATTGGGGTTCTTCGTCGAGGGCACGCACGCGATCTGCGACGTGCGTCCGACTGGTCAACTGCGAGCGGAAACCTGCGACGTGATCGACCGACTGGGTGCGGCGCTCGCCAGGCGGCCGTCGGACGCGGTCGGCGAGGTCGAGATCAGCGAGAACATCGATGGCTCCCAGCGCGTCGTCCACCTGCACGGCGTCGCACCAGACGACGTCGCGTCAGACCTCCTTGCCGCGGTCGGGGGCCTTACCGGCCTGACCGTCTCCACACCGGCCGGGCCCACGACGCTGACGGGAAGCCCGTATGTCACCGACCGGATCCGGCTGATGGACGGAGCGGACCTCTCATTTCGCCGGCACGTGCTCTCCTTCTTTCAAGGCAATCGATTTCTGGTCGCCGATCTGGTCGCCCACGTCGCGGGCCTGATTCCGGAGGGCAGCCGCGTCATCGATCTGTACGCCGGTGGCGGACTGTTTTCGGTGGCTGCGGCCGTGACCCGCCGCGCAGGTGTGGTCGCGGTGGAAGGCGACCCGGTGGCGGCGGCCGATCTCGCCGCGAACGCCGCCGCGGCCGACCCCGCCGTCCGCCCAATCCACCGGGCGGTCGAAACCTTCCTCCGCGATCGGCAGGAAACGGCCGACATCATCGTCGCCGACCCGCCCCGGGCGGGGTTGTCGAAGGAGGCGCTCGCGGGAATGATCGCGGTCGGTCCGGGCCGGATGGTCTACGTGTCGTGCGACGTGGCGACGCTGGCGCGAGACGCCCGCCGCCTGGTGGATGCCGGATACGAATTGACGCGCGTCGACGGGTTCGATCTGTTCCCGAACACACCGCACGTCGAAGCGGTGGTCACCCTGCAATCCACCGAGGCGCGGACGTGACGAGACGTCAGGCCCGCGATCGTCCGCCTTCCACGAACCCCTCGAACAACGGCCTGAACTCGCCCGTGCGCCAGAAATTCTCGGGGTGCCACTGTACGCCGAGACAGAACGGCGCGGAGGGATCCTCGATCGCCTCGATGACGCCGTCGGGCGCCGTGGCGGACACCTGAAATCCCGGAGCGACCTGCTTCACAGCCTGGTGGTGGCGGCTGTTGACGTCGCAGGCATCAGCGCCGCCCAGTCGATCGCTCATCAATCGCTCGAGCAGCGTATCCTTCTCGATCCAGATCTCGTGCGCCAGCTCGAAGGGTTGATGCGGCGGCACGACCAGCCGGTGCTCGAGCGCGCCCGCAACCTGCGAGGGGATGTCCTGCACCAGCGATCCGCCGCAGGCCACATTGAGAACCTGGATGCCGCGGCAGACGCCGAAAATCGGGAGACGCTGCGCCCTGGCGGCAGTCACCAGATCGATCTCGAAGCGATCGCGCCCCGGCTCCACCTCCTCGATCGAGGGGTGCCGCGGCTCGCCGTAGATCGCCGGATCCACGTCTTCACCGCCGGTCAGCAGCAGGCCGTCGAGGCCGCCGAGGGCGTCGGCGACGCCGAGCGACGAATCGATCAGCCGGACGTCGCCACCGACGTGCAGGATGGCCTGGCGGTAGTCTTCGAGCTTGCGGCAGTGCGTGATGCCAATGAGCGACATGTTTGAAGGCCTGACGCCTGAGGCGGTGCCATGTTGCTACATCCGCGCGGGGACCGCAATTCCCATGAGATCGAGCGCGCGCGTCAGTTGGGCGCGTACGTAGGCGATTCCCGCAGCCCGCCAGCGTTTGTGGCTGGCATCCTCTTCGGCCAGCACCGGGAAGCGGTGATAGTAGGCGTTGAAGAGCTGCGCGACCCCGAAGGCGTGCTTGGCCAGAATCGAGAATTCCAGGGAGCGGACGGTCTGCTCGACGACATCGTCGAGGCGGGAGGCTTCGAAGACCAGCGCCCACAGGGCGCTGTCGTCGGCCGTGAGCTCGTCGGAGGGACGCTCCTCGAGCCCGTCGATGATGTCGCCCACCGACAGCGACTCGCGCTCGTGGAGCTTGTTGAAGATGTTGTTCGCGCGCACGACCGCGTACTGCAGGTATGGACCGCTTTCTCCCTCGAAGCTCAAGGCTTCTTCGATGTCGAAGACGATGAGCTTGCCGCGGGAGTATTTCAGCATGAAGTATCGAATGGCGGCGACGGCGATGGCGCCGGCGGCCCGCCGGCACTCGGCGTCCGTGAACTCCGGATTCCGCGCCGCGACCTCCCGCGACGCCTTGTCGATCAGCAGGTCGAGCAGATCGTCGATCTTGACGCCGAGGCCTTTTCGTCCTGAGACCTCGACGAACGGCTTGGCGGATTCCTCGCCGGCCGGCGGCGGGTACCCGAGCTCGCGCGCCGTGGCGTGCGAAAGCGCCACCATCTCATAAGAGAAGTGGATGGAATTGTCCGCCTCGCGGCCGTGTCCGAGGGTCCTGAGCGCCTGGCTCAGCAGCGCCTGGAGGTACATCTGCCTCGAATCTATGACGTTGTAGATCCGCGTGGCATGGCCGAACGGCGGAGCGTCTGCATCGCCGGTCGCCGAGGTCGTGGACCACAGCGGCCGCCCGCGTTGCTGCGTCCCGAACCGCCGGTAGTTGAAATCGCGGCCGAGCAGGCCGAATTTCCAGAACTGATTCGCGATGTCCTTTCCGACATAGGTGACGACGCCGTTGGACCGGACGATGACCTTCTCGCGCGAATCGGCCGCCTCCTGATCCCCGGTGGCCGATCCCCGACCATCCTCGACGTCCCCGCGCTCCTCCGCGCCGCCGCCGTCCACGCTGTCTCCGGCACGCTGCCCCTCGTCGATGCGCATCACCCAGCAGCCCGCGAGGCGCCCTTCGGCGCGCCGGAACACGGCGCCGCTCGCCTTGAGGATCTCGAACGCGCGCGCCCAGAACTGCAGCCGCAGGATGTCGCCTTCGTAGGTCAGCAGGTCGTAACCGATCCCAAGACGCGCCATGGTGGACAGGTGCGCGCGCACGACCCGATCGACGACGATCGCGGCCGCCTCCGCCACCTCATTCCCGCCGTGCTCCAGATCGTGGAGCGCGGCCGCGCGCACGGCCAGACGCGTCGTGTCGCCCTCGTACCATTCCGTCACCCGGGCGTACAGATCCCAGCAGTAGTAGTCGAAGCGCGTCCCATCGGCCAGCTGCCGGATCCCGGCGATGGACCGCCGCTCGATCTCCCGCAGTCCGACGACGATATCCGCAACCTGGACGCCGAGGTCGTCGATGTAGTTCTGGACCTCGACCGGAGTGCCGCGGTACTCGAGCACGCGCGCCAGCGTGTCTCCGAGCGCCGCATTCCTCAGATGGCCGATGTGCGCCGCCTTGTTCGGATTGATCGCCGTGTGCTCGACGACGGTCTTGCCGTTCGACGGGAACTGCGCGGGCACCTCGTCCCGGACGCGCGAAAGCAGGAACGGAGGGCGATCGAGATAGACGTTCAGATAGCCATTCGGCGCCGCCACGATGCGTGAGACCGCCGGCAGCGGTCCGAGCGCGGCCTTGAGATCCTGCGCGATGGCGCGCGGCGGTCTGCGCAGCACGCGCGCGAGCTGGAACGCGATTGTGACCGCCAGATCGCCGAGCGCTCGATCGGGCGGCACCTCGATCGCGAACGAGGGGATGTCATCGACGCGGTACTGACGGCGGACAGCCTCGGCGATGGCGTCGTGGAGGGCGCGTTCAATCGGCAGGATCATAGGTGTCGTCTGAAGAGGCTCGATCGTTTCGGCCGGTCCGGCCGCGCCGTGATCGCTGTAAGCTCGTGATACGATTAAACTTCGTGTCCACCGGGCGCCGCCACCGACCGATAGTCGTCCGGCGTGTTGAGGTTGGCCAGCAGCCGGTGGTGATCGCCGAAGGCGTCGATGTCCGCCGCGACGACCTCGCGCACCCGAACGTCATCGAGCAGATCGACGAGCTTCAGCCGTCCGGCGGCAAGGCGGGCGGCGGCCGGCGCGAGGCACGCGCGCGTATAGGCGGCGCACGTTGGATGAAGGCCGCGTTCGGTACGAGGCACGACCGCGTCGGTGTCACGAGTCAGTGACAGCAGGTGGCCCAGCAACGGGGCCGTAACATAGGGCATGTCGCACGCTATGACGATCGTCGCGTGTCCGGCGCTCTCGGTCAACGCGGTATGAAGACCGCCGAGCGGCCCGCAGCCGGCGATTCGGTCGGGCACGCGCCTGGCCGGCGACGGCGCCGCGCCACGGCTGCCGACGATCAGAATATCAGTCGTCACGGCGACGATCTCGGCCATCTGGCGATCGAGAATCGTGCGGCCGCCCACGACGAGCGCGCTCTTGTCGATGCCGCCGAAGCGGCGGGCCTGCCCGCCGACCAGAATCGCCGCGCTCCACACAACCTCGCGATCTTACCCGCTGTGGCCGGCGGTCGCATGGCGGTTCACCGGCGGCACGGCGCGTGCCGCCGTCATCCGCCGATCGCGGACCATGCGTGACACCGGCGTCGGCCGCGTGCTGGTTGCCAGCCTGCACCAGAGCATCGCCGACATCCTGCCCGACCGCCTCGCGTTCTACGAGAACTGGTTGAACAGCGAGGGGCTGCGCGAGGGGACGATCGGCGTCGCGCCGTTGTACGCCGTGCTCAGCTTTCTTCGGCTGGAAGGGGACGGGTATCACACCATCACGACGCGGGCCGGGGAGTATGCCGCGGACTGGACGGTCCAATCGCTGGCTCCGACGCGCTGCCGGCTCATGCACGCGGCGCCGACGTGGCTGCGCCGCCGCCTCGTGCTGCGCCTCGCACAGCACGTCGTACGTAGCAGCTACCGCGGCACCCGCGTCATCGCGCGCATCAACGGAGGCGCCGTCAGGCTGGATCTTCGCGCCTCGGTGTTCTGCACCGTCCGCGCGCCGGTCGGCCGGCCGCTGTGCGGGTTCTATGCGGCCGCGGTCAGCCGTCTGCTGACGCTGTTCGAGCTCGACGGGCGCACGGAGGTCGTCGCCTGTCGTGGGGTCGGCGAGTCCACATGTCTGTTGAACGTGGTGCCCGCCGGCGGCGCCTCGGCAGCGATGCGCCAGAGGACGACTCGATGATCCGGCGGGTTGTCGCCATCGTGGCTGCGTTTCTCGGCTCGTTTGCGCTGACCGCGCCGATGTATGCGCAGCCGCTTCCGCCGGCGCGCACGCTCGTGGTGCCGTTCGACAACCTCAGGCGCGACGCCTCGATCTTCTGGGTCGGCGAGGCGTCGGCGGTGCTCCTGACCGACGCGCTCAACGCGCTTGGCGCGCCGGCGATCACTCGCGAGCAACGGCGGGCCGCCTTCGAGCAGCTCCAGGTGCCGCCGACCGCGACCCTCACCGACGCGACGGTCATCCGGATCGCACAGCTGGCCGGCGCCGCCGAGGTCATTACCGGCTCGGTCGAGCTCCAGAACGGGACGCTCGCGGTCCGGGCACGCGTCATCGCGCTCGAGACCGGACGCGTCAGACGCCAGATCAGGGAGGACGGCCAGGCGTCGGACATCTTCGCCACCTTCGATCGCCTTGCGCGTCAGATCGCGGGCAGCCGCGCATCCTCGGCCGCCGATCCGATGTATCCGCCGCTTGCCGCGTTCGAGAACTACATCAAGGGACTGCTGGCCGTGACGGCGCCGACCGCCATCGGCTACCTCGACGCGGCACTGCGCGAGCACCCGGGCTTCGATCGTGCGCGTCTGGCGTTATGGAACGTCTACGCTGATCAGGGCGATCACGCCGGAGCGCTGGCGGCCGTGACACCGGTCGCGGAGGATTCGCCCTACTGGCTTCGGGCGCGTTTCCGATCGGGCCTGTCGTACCTGAGCCTCCGAAGATACGACGATGCGTTCGCCGCCTTCGAGACGCTGGTCGACGCGGGGCCGTCGCCGACGGCGCTGAACAATCTCGGCGTGGTCCAGATCCGGCGTGGAGTGGGCCCGCAGACCGACATGCCGGCGGCCTCCTACTTCAGCAGAGCTGCCAAGCTCGACGGCAACGACCCGGACTACTTCTTCAACCTCGGATATGCGTTCTGGCAGGCGCGCGACTACCAGGCATCGATCTACTGGCTGCGCGAAGCGGTGCGCCGGAGTCCGGCCGACGGCGACGCGCACTTCGTGCTCGCCGCCGCGCTGGCGGCCGGAGGGAGCCCGCTGGAGGCTGGGCGGGAGCGGGATCTCGCGCGCCGGCTCTCGTCGACCTACGAACAGTGGGAGAAGCGGCCGGCCGGGGAGGTCGTGCCGAAGGGCCTGGAACGCGTGAAGGCGGCGGTGGAGCTGCCGCACCGGTCGATCGAGGCGCTGACCGACAACGGCCAGCGGGACCAGCAGGCGCTGGCGCAGTTCTATCTCGAGCGCGGCCGGCGTCTCTTCCAGATGGAACAGGATCGGCAGGCGCTCGACGACTTGAACCGGGCGATCTTTCTGTCGCCGTACGAGGCGGAGGCCCACCTGCTCGTCGGGCGGATCCACTTGCGCAACAACCGCGCACGGGAAGCGATCGATGCGTTCAAGATATCCCTCTGGAGTGAGGAAACCCCGGCCGCGCACCTCGCGCTGGCCGACGCGTACCTGCAGATGAAGGACGCCGACGCGGCCCGGAGCGAAGCGGATCGCGCGCTGGCACTCGATCCGTCGTCCGCCGACGCCCGGCGTCTGCTCGCCAGGATTGGCTCGCGATGACGTGGTACAATCCCCTCGTTGGCTCACCACACGCAACCGGACGACGCGTTTCGTGAGATTCAGCTGAACGGGAAACAGCTCGTGTTCCTGTTCATGGTCGCCACCGTCGTCTCCGTGGTGATCTTCCTCTGCGGCGTCTTCGTCGGCCGCGGCGTCCGTGCCGATCGAGCGCCCCTTGCCGCCGAGACCACGGCGCCCGCGACACCGGTGACCACACCCGACGTCGCGCCGCCGGCGACCCCGCCTCCGGCCGGTTCGGATCCCACGACCGCCCCTCCGCCCCCGGCGGTGGACGAGCTGAGCTACTTCGATCGCCTCGAAGCAAGAGGGTCCGCGCCCGAGAAGCTGAAGCCAGCCTCCGACAAGACCGCGGCGGCCGTCGCCGAGCGTCAGCCGCCCGCTTCCGCCGAGAAGGTGGCTGCCCGCGCCGCGGATCGCAAGGAGCCGCTGTCAACAGTCGGGTCTCCGACGCCCAAGAGCACCGGTGGCGCCGGGGATGCGCCGCCTGCGGCCGCGACGCCCGACGCGCCCGCCGCCTCCGCCGTCCCGGCCGGTCAGGGATTCGCGCTGCAGGTGACGGCCCTCAAGGAGCGCAACGAAGCGGAGGCGGTGGCCAAGCGCCTGGCCGCGAAGGGCTACGCCGCCTACGTGATGACGCCGGCCAACGGCACGCCGCGGTATTACCGGGTCCGCATCGGCAAGTTTTCGACGCGGCGCGAGGCCGAAGACGTGGCCACGAAGCTTCTCAGAGAAGAGCAGATCAAGCCCTGGATTACCCGCTAGCCCTTGCGTCGGGCGCGCTGCTCGCCCTCAGCTTTCCCAAGTACGGTCATCCAGCGTTCGGATGGATTGCGCTCGCGCCCTTGCTGGTCGCCTTGACGAGCCGGCGCGGTCCATCGCTGACGCGCGCGTTCGGCCTCGGTCTGGCGACCGGCATCGTCTATTTCGCGGGGACCCTGTACTGGATCGCGCTCGTCGTCAGGAACTACGGTGACCTGCCGCTCGTCGTCGCAGTCGCAATCGATGCCCTGCTGGTTCTGGCGCTCGCCCTGTTCGGGGCCGTCTTCGCGATCGTCGTGCGGCGACTCTGGCTCGCGTACGGCGCGGCGGCGCTCATGGTCGCGCCGGCGGTGTGGGTGACGATGGAGCTGGGACGGACGCATCTGTTCGGCGGCTTTCCGTGGGTGCTGCTCGGCTACAGCCAGGCGACGATGCTGCCGATTGCGCAGCTGGCGAGCGTGCTCGGGGTGTACGGCGTGTCGGCGCTCGTGGTCAGCGTGAGCGCCGCCGCGGCATTCTGCATGGTCGCCACCTCGCGCCGTTCGCGCGCCTGGGCGGTCGGCGCCGTCGGCATCGCCGTGGTCACGACGGCGCTCTGGGGCGCTCACCGCGCGGGGCAGGCCGGGATGACGCGTGAAGGCGTGCCGGTCAGGGTTGGCCTCGTCCAGAGCAATGTGAGCGACGCGGAGCGACGCGATCCAGCCCAGGCCCAGCGCATCATGCAGGACAACGTGCGCCTCACCCGGCAGGCCATGGCCGCGGGCGCCATGCTGGTGCTCTGGCCGGAATCGGCGATGACGCCGTACCGCTTCGACAACCCGGCCGCGGCGGGGATCGTACGGCGCCTGGCGCGCGAGGCGCGCGTGCCCATCCTCGTTGGCAGCGATCAGGTCGAGCGCGGCCGACCGGACAAGTGGTACAACTCGGCGTTTCTGGTCCGGGCCGATGGCAGCGACGCTGGGTTCTACCGGAAGATGCACCTGGTGCCCTGGGGCGAGTTCGTGCCGCTCAAGCGGGTCCTCTTCTTCGTCGGCCCGCTGGTGGACGCGATCGGCAGCGGCTTCGAGCCCGGCGGGGATCCGACGGTGCTCGACGTCGGCGGCCACGGCATCAGCGTCGCCATCTGCTACGAGGTCGTGTATCCGGCGCTCATCCGGCAGTTCGTGCTGCGGGGCAGCGAGCTGCTGACGACGATCACCAACGACGCGTGGTTTGGCGACACGTCGGCGCCCTATCAGCACTTCGCGCAGGCGTCGATGCGCGCGATCGAGGAAGGGCGGTACCTGGTGCGCGCCGCCAACACCGGCATCTCGGGCATCGTCGATCCGTACGGACGGGTCCTGGAGCGGAGCAACCTGTACGAGCAGGGGATGATGGTCGGCGGGGCGCGGTACCTGCGCACGCTGACCGCGTACGCGCGGTACGGCGACATCTTCGCCTACGCGTGCGCGATCGGGGTTGCCGCGCTGCTGCTGCTCGCGCGCCGACATGTACAATAGGCGCGGCGCCCGGCACCCGCCTGCGGCGCCCCGGCCACATCCGCCGATGGAAGGACGCGATGCTTGACGATCTGATGCGACGCTACGAGGACCTCGCGCGGCGGGCGACCGATCTGCGGAGTCATCTTTGAAGCGACCCGCCCGCAGGACGAGCTGACCCGGCTCGAGAAGCGCGCCGCCGCGCCGGACTTCTGGCAGAATCAGCTCGAGGCGCAGAAGGTGCTCCAGCGCCGCAAGGCGCTCGAACAGGATCGGGATCTCATCGACTCCCTGCGTCGCAAGAGCGACGATCTGGCGGTGCTGGTCGAATGGGCGCAAGCCGGCGAACCGGTCGATGCCGACTTCGCGCAGGCTCTCGACGCGCTCGACCGTGAGGTGCAGACCGCCGAAGTCAAGAAGATGCTCGGCGGCGAGCACGACCGCAAGAACGCGATCGTGAACATCCATCCAGGCGCCGGCGGCACCGAATCGCAGGACTGGGCGGAGATGCTGCTGCGGATGTACCTGCGGTGGGCGGAGCGCCGCGGGTTCAAGCGCGAGATCATCGACTATCAGCCGGGCGACGAAGCGGGTCTCAAGAGCGCGACGTTCACGGTCACCGGCGAGTACGCGTACGGGCTGCTCGCGGCCGAAGCCGGCGTCCATCGCCTCGTGCGGATCTCGCCCTTCGATCAGGCGGCGCGGCGCCACACCTCGTTCGCCGCCATGCACGTGTATCCGGAACTCCCCGAGGATGTCGACATCGTCGTCGAGGACAACGACATCCGGATCGACACCTATCGATCGAGCGGCGCCGGCGGGCAGCACGTCAACGTCACCGATTCGGCCGTTCGCATCACCCATCTGCTAACCGGGATCGTCGTCTCCTGCCAGAACGAGCGATCGCAGCACCGGAACCGCGACTCGGCGATGAAGGTCTTGAAGGCGCGGCTGTACGATTTGAAGCTGAAGGAGAACCAGGCGAAGCTGGAGCAGATCGGCGGAACCAAGAAGGAGATTGCATTCGGCAACCAGATTCGCAGCTACGTCCTGCATCCGTACCAGCTCGTCAAGGACCATCGGACGAAGGAGCAGGTGGGTGACGTGAACCGTGTGCTCGACGGCGACATCGACGTGTTCATCAAGAGCTATCTGATGAAGCGCGCGGGCGGCACGCTCGGGCAGGTGACTCCAGACGAGGATATTGACTGACGCCCCCCGACCGAAGTCCGCGCGCGCCGGCGCGGGCGCCTTGTTGGTTGCGGCCGGCATCCTCATGAGCCGCGTCACGGGCCTCGTCCGTCAGCGCGTCTTCTCGCACTACTTCGGGCTGCGCAACGACCCGGCGGACGCCTTCAACGCGGCGGTGCGCATTCCCAACGTTCTGCAGAATCTGTTCGGCGAAGGCGCGCTGTCGGCGTCGTTCATTCCGGTGTATGCCTCGCTGCTGGCGCGCGGCGAACGGCGCGAGGCGGATCGCATCGCCGGGGCGGTGGCGGCGCTGCTCGGGCTCGTCGTGGCCGTGCTCGTGGTGCTCGGCGTCGCCGCGACGCCGCTCCTCATCGGAGCGATCGCGCCCGGCTTTCACGGCGACAAGCGCCTGCTCACGATCCACATCGTGCGCACCCTGTTCCCCGGCGTCGGATTGCTGGTGCTGTCGTCCTGGTGCCTCGGCGTCCTCAACAGCCATCGCCGCTTTCTCATCTCCTACGCGAGCGGGGTGATGTGGAACGTCGCGATGATCGTCACGCTGTTGGTTTTCGGCCCCCGTGCGGACCTTCCGCGGTTGGCGATCATTCTCGGGTGGGGATCGGTCGCCGGGGCAGGGCTGCAGTTCCTCGTCCAGGTGCCGGTCGTGTTCAGAGTGGCCCCCGATGTCCGGTTGTCGCTCGACGCGACGTCGGATCACGTGCGGACCATCGGTCGCAACTTCCTGCCGGTCCTGGTCAGCCGCGGCGTGGTGCAGGTCAGCGCCTACGTCGATTCGCTGATTGCGAGCCTGCTCGGGACCGGCGCCGTCACCGGGTTGCAGAACGCCTCGACGCTGTACACGCTGCCGGTGAGCCTGTTCGGCATGTCCGTGTCCGCGGCCGAACTGCCGGCGATGTCCGGAATCGCGGGCCTGGACGCGGTCGCCCACGAAGCGCTCCGCGAACGGCTCAACGACGGCCTTCGCCGCATCGCCTTCTTCGTGGTGCCCTCGGCGATGGCGTTTCTGGCGCTGGGCGACGTCGTCGTCGGCGCGCTGTTCCAGACGGGGCGGTTCGGTCGGACCGACTCGCTCTATGTCTGGGGCATTCTCGCGGGTTCGGCCGTCGGCCTGCTCGCATCGACGCTCGGGCGGCTGTACTCGTCCACCTATTACGCCCTCCGGGACACGCGGACGCCGCTCCGCTACGCCATGGTTCGCGTCGCGTTGACGACGGTGCTCGGCTACCTGTGCGCGATCCCGCTGCCCCGTGCGCTCGGTCTCGACCTGACGTGGGGCGCTGCCGGCCTGACGGCGTCGGCCGGCATCGCCGGCTGGATCGAGATGCTGCTGCTGCGGCACACCCTGAACGGACGGATCGGCTCGACAGGATTGGCCGCGGAGTACATCGTGAAGCTCTGGGCCGCCGCGAGCGCGGCCGCCGCCGCCGCCTGGGCGGCCAAAGTGACGATCCCTTCGGCCGATCCGATCGTCACCGCGATGGTCGTCCTCACTCCCTACGGGGTCGTCTTCGTGGCGTGCGCGATTGCCCTGAGGATTCCGGAAGCGTCGGCGGCCGTCGCCCGTCTGACGCGGCGGGCCTGACTCCGCGTCGTCGTTCTCAGTCGCCGGCGGCGGTTTGGGCGACCAGATCGGCCGTGGCCTCGAGATCGCCCATCCTCAATGCGTAACAGGCTGCCGCTTCCGTCAGCTTCGCCGCGACGCGCAATGCGTGATCGGGTTCGCGATCGAGCGTCAAGCTGAAGGGCAGCATTCTCGCGGTGGCCTCGGCGAGCGAGAGGCGGGTCACGCGCGGCGTCGCGGCCGCCTCGATTCCGGGAAAGAGGATGCTCCGTACGGGCGCCGCCGATTCGGCCCACCGATCCGGCAGGAAATAGCCCGCCGGCGTCGCCTCCCACCTCCATGCCGGCGCCCGCGACAGAGCGTCCAGCAGCGCGCGCGACGAGTCGTCCACGTGAAAGGCGCGCCGGAACGGGACAGGCACCAGCGTCTCGGAATCCACGAACACGAGGTCGTCGGCAAACGGAACGAAGCCCCGCGCCCAGAGGGCGAGCGCCAGCGTCGTCTTGCCGGTGCCCGACTGCCCGAGCAGCAGCACGCTTCGGTCGCCGGCTGGGGTGCTGAGCGCGGCGCCGTGGAGGTGAAAGCGCCCGTCGAGACATACCGCCAACATGTCGTCGACCAGGCGCCATTCGAGGTTGAGGAGGGCTCCCTGCAGGCTGCGGCTCGCGAACACCTGTCTCTGGCCCGCGTCCAGATGCCAGACGCCCCGCTCGCTGCGGGCGAGACGATAGGTCGTGGCGCCGGGCGGGGCCTCTCGCGTCAGGAAGCCGCCGAACACAGAACGGACAGCGGCGTGCGCCTCGGGATCGGCCGCGTGGATCACGACCGGATAATCGAGGATTCGATAGGAGGACGTCTGGTCGGCCATCACCTCAACCGGGCCGCCCTCGCGGGCGAAATGGCGCGCGGTCAATCCTCGTCGCGAAGCACGCCGCGCGCGTGCAGATCATGGAGGATGACCTCGACGTCGTGCTCGATGGTCGGCGTCTCGGGGAAGATGGCGCTGAGCTCGGTGACGATGTCGGACCGGCTGTGCGCTCCGTCACAGGACTCCCACACCAGGGCGGCGGCCCGGTTCAGCGTGACGATCTGGCGGGTGGACGGCTGAAAGAGCACCATGGTGCCGTCGGCGAGCAGCTCGTCGCGGACGTCGGGGTCCTTGAGCGGCTTGTCAGCGCCGCCAGAACCAGATTCGCCCGGCATGAAGAAGGCTCCCGGCTGGAGATGGATCGGTGAGCAGGCGTAGCGGGAATTCCGGCGTGCGGCTGTGGAGGCGCCTCCACAGCCGCACGTTATCAGAGGACGTCAGTTCGAGTCTAGGCCTTCGGCGGCAGACTCGACAAGGAGCCCGGCCACGTCGGGATGACCGACTGGAACACCTGCTTTGACGTGATCACGATGTTTCCGCTCGGCGTGGCCGAGAGCGTGAAGTCGAAGACGTACCACACGCGCTCGGTGGGATCGCCGCTCGCCCCACTCACAAGGAAGTTCGCGATCTGCGCGCCGGACTGGAACACGGCCACGTGACCTGCCGATACATCGAACGCCGCCTCATCCGAGAAGTTGTGAACCGCGAAGCTGTAGCTGCCGGCCACGAAGTTCGCGCCGTTGGGCGAGACGGTGGTGGTTTCCGGTCCGAACCCGGTCACCACGTCGTGATCGAGCGAACAGAACGGCACCGGGGTCCGGTCGCCGTAATAGCAGTGGAACCGCCCGCCGCTCCCATCGGGCCCGACGGTATGGGAGTCCAGATCGCGGGGTGTCGCCAGCCAGCTCAGGACGATCGTGATGTTGATGCCCGACCCGACGGCGACGAGCGACGTCGAGAAGGTGGTGGTGCCGCCGGCCGTGATGTTGACCGTATCGTTGCGGGTGATGTAGCCGGTTGCGCTCGTCTGGACGTTCCGCGAGCCGGCCGGCGCGTTGGGAATCGTGTAGACGCCGCTCGCGTTCGTTTGAGCCGAGGCAGCGCCAACCGCCACCGTCGCCCCCTGAATCGGACTGCCGGTGGTGGCGTCGGTGATGGTGCCGGTCAGGATTCCGGTCCCGCTTACCTGAGCAAAGGCAGGGGACGCGACGGACACCGACAGCACAGCCGGTGCGGCGTACGCTCCTGCGGCCAGGGCCGTTTTGATCACCCCGCGGCGTGACGTCTTCGTGTCGAGGAGATTGTCGTCGTTCATGGTGTCATCCTGAAGAGAGGAGTCAGGTTCAGGGCCGATGAAGAACGCGGACATGGTACTGACTAGCCGCAGGCGTGTCAACCATCGGACCGGCGCGCGCTACTGCGCTCGCGGAAACGAATTCGCGCCCGGCTGCGTGCCGGCGATGAAGGCTTCGTGGATCCCCCCGGGCGTCTCTTCGGGCAGCGTCGCGCCGTTGGACTTGTCTACCGTGACGAACACGATGTTGCCGGGCGAATCGAACGCCGGTGGGCTGTCCTTGTCGGGCCGCAGCGCGATGTAGCTCTTCATGAACTCCATCCACATGGGCAGCGCGGCCTTCGAGCCCTGCTCGTCGTACCCGAGCGACTTGCGCTTGTCGTCGAACCCGATCCAGAAGCCGGCCGTGATGTCGGGGTCGAAACCAACGAACCATGCGTCGGTGTTGTCGTCCACCGTTCCCGTCTTGCCGGCGAGCGGCCACTGGTCCGCGAGGCTCGCGGCACGCGCGCCCGTTCCGCGCGGCGACAGGACGCCGCGGAGCAGATTCGTCATCACGTACGCCGTGTCGGCGCGGATGACGTCGGAGGGCTCGCCGCGGTTCTCTTCGAGCAGGTTGCCGTCGCGATCCTTGACGTTCAACACCAGGAACGGCTTCATCCTCACGCCCTGGTTGGGGAACGTCGTGTAGGCGCTCGTGATGTTGAGGAGCGTGGCGTCCCCGGCGCCCAGCGCAATCGGCAGATAGGGCGGGAAGTCCTCCTCGAAGCCGAACCGCCTGGCGTACTCGAGCACGTTCTTCGGCCCGAGCATGTCCATCATCTTGATTGCGGGGATGTTCCGCGACTCCTCGAGCGCGTAGCGCAGCGTGATCGGCCCGAGGAACTTGTGATCGTAATTGTGCGGACTGTAGATCTGGCCGTTTCCAGCCGGATAGCTCACCGGCTCGTCCACCAGGATCGAGGTCGGCGTGAACCCGCGGTCGATGGCCGCCGTGTACACGATCGGCTTGAACGTGGAGCCGAGCTGGCGGTAGGCCTGCACCGCCCGATTGAACTTGCTGCGCGCGAAGCTCCATCCGCCCGACATCGCCTTGATTTGACCGGTGTGGTTGTCGATCACCAGGAACGCCCCTTCGGCGAGCGGCGTCTGCTCGAGCGTGACGACGGCGGTCTTCACCGCCTCGTCGATCTTCGCGATCCCGATCTCGATGAGATCCCCCGGCTTGAAGAGATCGGCGGGTGAGGCGCGACGGGTCCAGCCGAAGCCGTCCCTCGCCAGGTCGGCGTGATAGGGACCGAACCGGAGGCGGGCGGCACCTGTCTTCGGCGCCGTGACCACCACCGCCGGCACGATGTCCCCGACCGCCATCGGCCGCACCCACCGTTCCTCCTTGTAGCTGTCCACGGTGTGGCCTTCGGCGAGGACGTTGCGCGTGGGGCGCCGCCAGCCGTGCCGCTTGTCATAGGTCCGCAGTCCGTGCTCCAGCGCCTGGTTCGCCAGCGTCTGCAGCCGCGCATCCAGCGTCGTCGTCACGGTGAGGCCGTGCTCGTACAGGACTTTCGCGCCGTACTGCCGCTCGAGGTGCTTGCGGACTTCCTCCACGAAGAACGGCGCAATGCCCGGCGGCTGCGTCGGCTGGCCGCGCGTGACGATGGGCTTCTGCTTCGCGGCGTCTGCCTGCGCCTGGGTGAGGTACCGCTCGTCGGCCATCCGCTGCAGCACCACGTTGCGGCGCGCGACGGCGCGTTTCATGTCCACGAAGGGACTCTGGCGCTCCGGCAGCTGGAACAAGCCCGCGATGAGCGCGGCCTCCTCGAGATTCAACTGCTTGTTGGTCTTGTTGAAGTAGAGCCGGGAGGCGGCTTCGATGCCGTACGCGCCGTGGCCGAGGTACATCTGATTGCAGTAGATCGCGAAGATCTCTTTCTTCGTGTAGCGCTTCTCGATCTGGACGGCCAGGATGATTTCCTTGACCTTGCGCTCGAGCGAATCGGCCCACGTTTCCTGGCTCTTCGACGTGAGCCCGAATTGATCCTTGAGGTTGCGCGCCAGCTGCTGGGTCAGGGTGCTGGCCCCCTGCGCACGGCGGCGCTCGAGGACGTCGGTGGCCGCCGCGACGAGGATGCGCCAGAGGTTGACGCCGAAATGACGATCGAACTCGGTGTCTTCGGTGGCGATGATCGCCTGGCGCAGCAGCGGGTTGATGTCGTCGTAGCCGACGATGAGGCGGCGCTGCGTCGCGAACTCGCCAATCGTCTGCCCACCCGAGGCGAGGACGCGCGTGATCGTGCTCGGCGTGTAGTCGTCGAGCGCGGAGATCTGCGGCAGGTCGCCCGCGTACGCGAACAGCACGCCGCTCAGGATGCCGAGCATCGCCGCCACGAGGAACAGCGCGATGAGCCCGGCATTCCGCGCGACGCGGACGACATAGTGTGTCATCGGCTTCGAGCGCCTCCGGAAGGAGCGCCGCCCTGGCGCGGCACTGCACGCGGGCCCGACGACCTTTCGCCGCGGCCATGAGCGCCCTGGGCGGGAGGTGGCGGCGTCCGCGAGGGCAGCGCCGTGATCGCTGACGGTGGCGCCGTCCGCGGGGACGGCTGCACAGCGCCAGCCGGCGGCGGCGCTGCGCCCGGAGCGCGTCGGAGACCCGGCTGCTGGGCCGGCGGCGCCGGCGCTCCTGATTCCCGACCCGGGCGGGACGCCGAGGGGGCGGGCGATGGAGGCAGCGCCGGGCCGCGATAGTAGATCACGGGCGGCGGCGCCGTCGGCGGCGTGGTCCCGGCCGACCGGAACACCGGAGCACTCGCGGCCGCCGGGCGATTGCTGCGGGAGTCCGTCCGCGGCGCTGCCGGAGCCTTGGCGAGCGCCACGAGTGTGGTTGACCGCGGCAGGCGATCGGCCGGCACCGCATATCGGTCGCGTCCGTTGACCGCGGACTCGCGATGACCGAAGACCGGCCGCGGGAGGGCCGTCCAACCGAGCCGGCTGCCTGCGATGCGGCCTGAAAGGGAAGAGACCGGCCGTCCGTCGATCCCGAGCGGGCACCAGCTGATATAGTCCGCCCCCGCCGCCCAGGAGACCCAGGCCGGCGCCCACGCGCGGCCGGGAATCCAGAACCACGTCGCGCCGGCGTAGCCCCACCGGCCATAGTGGTGCGTGGGCCACGACCCCGCGTCGGAGCCAATCCACGTCCAGCCGAACGACGGCACGTCGTCCCAGTACCCGCGGGAGTAGGGCTGCCAACCGGCGTCGACGCTCGGATACCAGATGTACCCATACTGCGCGTCGTATCGCCACGAGCCGTGCCCGTCGAAATCCGATCCGTACGGCCGCAGTTCGGCCGGCAGATAGCGCGCCGACAGGCCGCTGACGCGGGCGTCGCGGCGCGCCGACACAAAGCGATCGAAGGCATCGAGCTGCGCCGAATTGAACGGCTGCGAGCGGGCAGGGGCGGTGCCACCGAACGCGACACTCCGCTCCCCGGCGGGCACGCCGATTGAGCCGCCCTCGTTCGTCAGGAATGCGTACCCCCGCAGGACCGACAGTTCCGTCTCGGCGCCCGACCGGGCCGCGACCCGGAATTCGCCCGGGCCGTCGGTCTGCACGCTCGCCGCGGGCGTGTCGATCCGATAGCGGACCGCGCGCGAGGGATCCGCGGCGCCGGCGACGGTGAGCATCGCCTGGCCCTCTTCGAGGCGCACGAGCGTCGCACCGGCCAATTCAACGGTCGAGTCGCGATCGAGGGCGAGCGCCGAACCGTCTGGCAGCAGAATCTCGAGGCGGCCCGACGAGGTGCGCATACGATCGCCGATGACGACCGGCGCGTTGAGAGCCACCGCCTCCAGCCGTCCATCCCGCTCGAGTGTCGCCGAACCGTCCACGTACCTCGAGGTGCGCCGGCGGTTCGTAGCGGACCGGCTCCTGCGCCCTGGCCGCCGAGCCACACGCGACGAGGCTCAGGGCGACCAGCGTGCGGCGGCTTCCGTGAAACAGGCGATCGGAGGGCATACACGCCTCGATGGAGGGCAGGAACAGGGCTGGCGCAACCGAGTATAGCACCGGCATAAAGCCTTGACTGTCAGAAATATGCGACGGCCGGGACGGTCACCCGTTTACCGTGATCGACTCAGGTTTTATAATTAGGCGAGTATCAATCTCCTGCGAGGCACTCAATGAGCAAAATCATCGGCATCGACCTCGGCACGACCAATTCAGTCGTCGCGGTCATGGAAGGTGGCGAACCGGTCGTCATCACGAACCCCGAAGGCAGCCGGCTGACGCCGTCGGTCGTCGCGTTCACGAAAACGGGCGAACGGCTCGTCGGGCAGGTCGCGAAGCGGCAGGCGGTCACCAATCCGGAGAACACCGTCTTCTCGATCAAGCGCTTCATGGGCCGCAAGTACGACGAGGTCAACGAGGAAATGAAGATGGTGCCGTACCAGGTCGTGCGGGGGTCGAACGGCGACGCCCGGGTGAGCGCCAGCGGCAAGGAATACCCGCCGCCGGAGATCTCCGCGATGATTCTGCAGAAGCTGAAGCAGGCGGCTGAGGAGTACCTGGGCCAGAGCGTCACGAAGGCCGTCATCACGGTGCCGGCGTACTTCAACGACGCGCAGCGGCAGGCAACCAAGGACGCCGGTCAGATCGCGGGCCTCGAGGTGATGCGGATCGTGAACGAGCCGACCGCGGCGGCTCTGGCGTATGGCCTGGACAAGAAGAAGGACGAGACGATCGCCGTCTACGACTTCGGCGGCGGCACGTTCGACATCTCCATCCTCGAGGTCGGGGAAGGCGTCGTCGAGGTGAAAGCCACCAATGGCGATACGCACCTCGGGGGCGACAATCTTGATCAGCGGGTCATCGAGTGGATCACGTCGGAGTTCAAGAAGACCGAGGGCATCGATCTCGGGAAGGACCGGATGGCGCTGCAGCGGCTCCGCGAGGCCGCCGAGAAGGCCAAGATGGAGCTGTCCACGGTCATCGAGACCGACATCAATCTGCCGTTCATCACCGCGGACCAGACCGGGCCGAAGCACCTGCAGATGAAGTTGACGCGGGCGAGGTTCGAACAGCTGGTCGACGATCTGCTGCAGAAGACGGTCGGGCCGACGCGGCAGGCGCTCGCCGATGCCGGCGTCGACCCGGCCAAGATCGACGAAGTCGTCCTGGTGGGCGGATCGACCCGCATTCCGAAGGTGCAGGCGATCGTCAAGCAGTTGTTCGGCCGCGAGCCGCACAAGGGGGTGAACCCGGACGAAGTGGTCGCCATTGGCGCGGCGGTGCAGGCGGGCGTGCTCGCCGGCGACGTCAAGGATCTGCTGCTGCTCGACGTGACGCCGCTCTCGCTGGGCATCGAGACGCTCGGCGGCGTGATGACCACGCTGATTCCGCGCAACACGACGATTCCGACGCGCAAGAGCGAGATCTTCTCGACGGCCGCCGACAACCAGACGAGCGTCGAGGTCCACGTCCTGCAGGGCGAACGGCCGCTGGCGCGCGACAACCGGACGCTCGGCCGGTTCCACCTGGTGGGGCTGCCGCCTGCGCCGCGCGGCGTGCCGCAGGTCGAGGTCACCTTCGACATCGACGCGAACGGCATCGTCAACGTGTCGGCCAAGGATCTCGGCACCGGCAAGGAGCAGAAGATCACCATCACGGCGTCGAGCGGGCTCAACAAGGACGAGGTCGCGCGGATGATGCGCGAGGCCGAGTCCCACGCCGACGAGGACAAGAAGCGGCGTGAAGAGATCGAGACGCGCAACCGCGCCGACCAGGCCATCTACGGCGCGGAGCGGATGATCAAGGATGCGGGCGATCGGCTGGCCCAGGGCGATCGGCAGGCGATCGAGGCGGCGATCGACGCGGCGAAGAAGGCCAACGAGGCGGGTGACCCCGCCGCCGTTCAGCGCGCGCTCGATCAACTGACGGCCGCGCAGCACAAGGCGGCCGAATCGCTCTACCGGCAGCAGACCGCCGGCGGGGGCGCGGGAACGCCCGGCGGCGACGCCGGTGCGGCGCCGGGCGGCGACGCGGCGGGCCAGTCCGGCGGCGGCGCGCCCAAGGGCGACGTCATCGACGCGGAAGTCGTGGACGAAGGCAAACAGTAGGAAGGGTGAATCGACGGACCCTCGGCGTCATACCGTCGCAGCGAGATGGATTTCTACGTCATCCTGGGGATCGAACGGGGCGCGTCGGTCGGCGACATCAAGCGTGCGTACAAGCGGCTGGCGCGCAAGTACCATCCCGACATCAACCCGGGCGACCGCACGGCGGCGGTGCACTTCCGGCAGATCGCCGAAGCCTACGAGACGCTCAGCGACCCTGAACGCCGGCGGCGGTACGATTCGCTCGGCCATGCCGACGCGGCGGCGGGGTCGGCCACCTTCGGGTTCGAGGGGTTCGACTTTTCGGTCGGCCCCGGCGGATCGGGCTCGCCGACCTTCGGCGATCTGTTCGCCGACGTGCTGCAGCAGCGCGCGGGCCTCGCGCCCGAGGGCGGCGCCGAGCGCGGGGCCGACCTTCACCACGCGCTGACGCTCAGCTTCGAGCAGGCGATTCGCGGCGGGCAGCAGCCGCTGACGGTCACGCGTCACGTGCGGTGTCGCTCGTGCGACGGTCGTGGCGTGCTGCCGATGGCGGAGAGCCGCTGCCTGCAGTGTCACGGCGCCGGAACGATCAAGTCGGTGCGCGGCCACATGGTGTTCTCGAAGGCGTGCGCCAACTGCGGCGGCACCGGCCGGCAGCGGCTGACGCGGTGTCCCAGGTGCGGTGGCGGCCGGATCGAAATGCGGACCGAGCCGCTGAGCGTGGCCCTGCCGCCCGGCCTCGCCGACGGCGCCCGCATCCGGGTGCCCGGCAAGGGACACGCGGGACAAAACGGCGGCGACACCGGCGATCTGTACCTCACGGCGCACGTGCTGCCGCACCCGGTGTTCCGCCGCGAGGGCGACGACCTGCACCTGGTCGTCCCGGTGGCGGTCCACGAGGCAGCCCTCGGCACGAAGTTCGAGATCGCGGCGATCGACGGTCCGGCGCGCGTGCGGATTCCGCCCGGCACGCAGTCAGGCCAGCGGTTCAGGCTCCGCGGGCGGGGCGTGCCGTCGGGTCGGGAGGATCGGCGCGGCGACCTGGTCGTCGAGGTCCGCCTGGTGCTCCCGAAGCTGCTCGATGAGCGATCGAAGGAGCTGCTGCGGGAGTTCGGCAGGATCAATGCCGAGGATGTCCGGACAGAACTGCGATGAAGAAACCGGGCAAGGCCTACTACATGATCAGCGCGGTGGCCCGGAAGTACAACATCCACCCGCAGACGCTGCGCCTCTACGAGCGCGAGGGGCTGCTCAAGCCGTCGCGCACCGAGGGGAATACCCGGTTGTACTCGGAGGAGGACCTCGAGCAGCTCGAAACGATTCTGTCGCTCACCCGAGACCTCGGAGTGAATCTCGCCGGCGTGGAAATCATCCTCAACATGCGCCACAAGATCGAGGAGATGCAGCGCGAGGTGAACGAGTTCATGGAGTACGTGAAGCGCGAGCTCGCGCGCGGCATCGACGACTGGGAGCAGCGCCTCTCGACCGCACTGGTCAAATCGTCCCCGACCGATCTCGTGCGCGCCACGCAGCCTGCCAACGAGCCGGCGCAGCAGAAGAAAACGTCGTAGCAGTTGCCGATTTCCAATCTACAATCTGCAGGAGCGGGCGCAAGCGCGCGCCCGATGCGTCATGTGGCGCGCGCCCTGCGACCCGTCAATCGTCAAGTGTGATTGTGAATGGACGTGACCGATCCCTGTCCGCTCTGTGACGACACCGGGTGGAAGCCAATCGAAGCCGACGGCGTCCGGCGCGTGATCCGCTGCGACTGCTGGCGTGAGAACGTCGGCCGCCGGCGCCTCGACGCCGCGAACATTCCGCGGCGGTATCAGCACTGCACGCTCGCCAACTTCACCGCGTACAACGATTCGCTGCGGGACGCCCAGGAAGCGGCGCGCCGGGTCGCGGACGCCTTTCCGGTCGTGACCCGAGGCCTGCTCCTCGAGGGCCAGCCCGGCGTCGGGAAGACCCACCTGGCCGTCGCGGTCCTGCGGCAGGTGATCCAGACGACCGGCGCGCGCGGCCTCTTCTACGATATTCGCGATCTGCTGCGGATCATCCGCGGCACCTACGATCCGGCCACGCGAACGACCGAGCTGGACGTGCTGCGGCCGGTGATGACCGCCGAACTGCTGGTGCTCGACGACCTGGGCGCAGAGAAAACCTCTGAGTGGGTCGAAGAGACGATGAACCTCATCGTGAACACCCGGTACAACGAGCGCCGGCTGACGATCTTCACGTCCAACTACCTCGATATTCCCGACGACACCGATCCGAACTCGCTGCTGTTCCGGATCGGCGGCCGGATGCGCTCGCGCCTGCACGAGATGGCCGAATCGTTGCCGCTGGACGGAGCCGACTACCGCGAGCTGCCCACCAACGGCGGCGTCGACGATCTCATGACGCTCTGGAAGATGCGCCGGAAGTCGCTGCCGTCCCGCAGTCGCGGCCAGGCGCGGGCGCGTCTGCGCGAGCCGCAGGTCGGCGACGGGAAGGCGGATCTGAAGTGGCCGGGAGGACGGGCGGGAAGTTGACCTCGCCCGGCGCCCAGATGTTGGGCCTCTACATCCACGTCCCGTTCTGTTCGGCCATCTGCAATTACTGCAACTTCAACCGCGGGCTCTTCGACAGCGCCCTCGCATCGCGGTATGTCGACGCGGTGGTCGGAGAGATCCAGCGGTCGGCCGCCGGAAGCGACCGGTCCTCTGCGGACCATCCGCGGATGGCGCGTGAACCGCCGGACGCGGATACCATCTATTTCGGGGGCGGGACGCCGTCGCTGCTCGAGGCTGCCGACCTCCGGCGCATCGTCTCCGCGTGCCGGTCGTCGTTTCGCGTGACGTCGGATTGCGAGATCACGCTGGAGGCGAATCCCGAGACGGTGACCGAGGATCGACTCGCCGCCTTCCGCGAGTCGGGCGTCACGCGTCTCAGTTTCGGCGTCCAGTCGTTTCGCGACGACGAGCTCGCGCGGCTGTCGCGGCTGCACGGCGCGGCCCGGGCGCGGGCCGCGTTCGGGGAGGCGCGCCGCGCCGGGTTCGACAACATCAGCCTGGATCTGATGATGTGGCTGCCCGGCCAGCGCGTGGTCGAGTGGCTCGCCTCGGTCGACGAGGCGGTGGCGCTCGCGCCCGAGCACCTGTCGGTGTACCTGCTCGAGGTCTATCCCAACGCGCCGCTTCGCGACGAGATGGCGCGGCGGCAGTGGTCGCAGGCGCCCGACGAAGACGCGGAGGCGATGTATCTGGGTGCGCTCGATCGACTCGACGGTGGAGGCTACGAGCAGTACGAGATTTCGAATGTGGCGCGTCCGGGGCGGTGCTCGCGGCACAACCTGAAATACTGGCTCGACGGCGAGTGGGTCGGATTCGGCTGCGGCGCGCACTCCACCAGAAGCGGGGTGCGCGCGAAGAACGTGTCGTCCACCGAGGAGTACGTGGACCGCCTCGCCCGGGGCCGGTCGCCCGTCAGCGAGCGCCACGTGCTGTCGCCGGTGCAGCGCGCCGGCGACGCCGCGTTCATGGGCCTCCGCTTGACGGCCGGCGTCGATTTGGATGTGATTGGCGCCCGGTACGGTGTGGACCTGTGGCAGCGGTGCCGCGCCGACCTCGAGCCGTTTTTCGAGGAAGGGTGTCTAACGCGGGACGGCACGCGCGTGCGGCTGACCCGGCGGGGAATGCTTCTTGCCAACGAGGTGATGGCCGTATTCGTTTGACGCCAGAACGCTCGAGTAGATACAGTAACAGCCCTTTCGCCAAGGAGGCCGCGATGTTTCGCTCTCCCGTGACGCCGGTGTCGGCAGGCCGGCCAGGATGGATTGCCCTCGGACTTGCCGTGGGCGTGCTGGGGGCCGGCGTGATCCGCGCCCAGGCGCAGGATCAGCAACCCGCGCAGCAGGCGCAGCAGGCGCCCGCCAAGCGCGTGTTCGCCTCGAACGCCGGCATGGTGTTGAACTTCATCAAACCGGACAAGACGGCCGATTTCGAAGCCGTCATGGTGAAGTTGAAGGAAGCGCTCAACAAGAGCGACAAACCGGAGCGGAAGCAGCAGGCCGCGACCTGGAAGGTGTTCAAGTCGCCGGATCCCGCGGGCGGCGGAAACGTTCTCTACGTGTTCGTGATCGACCCGGCCGTGAAGGATGCCGATTACACCGTCTCGAACATCCTCGCCGAAGCGTTTCCCCCTGCCGAACTGAATACCATCTACAAGCAGTACGCCGATTCCTACGCGCAGGGGCAGAACATCATCAACCTCAATGTCGTGCAGGACTTCGGGAAGTAGCCGGCTGGCGGGATTGGGGTGGATTAGGGATGCCCCCGATCCCTGATCCCCGGCCCTTCAGAACTTCACGTTGAGTCCCGCGTAGATGCGGTGCGCCGGTGTCGCCAGCGCCCCGCCGCCCAGCTTCAGCACGCGATAGTCCACCCGAACTCGAAGCGGTCCGGCGAGCGCGACCTTCACGCCGACGCCGGTGTTGAGACCGAAGCCGGCGTCGTTGCGGGCGCCGAGCGTTTCGCTGTAGAAGCCGACGCCGCCGGTGAAATAGGGCTGCACTCGGTGAATCTCGAACGGTGTCTGCAGCAGGACGTTGCCGTTCCCCATCTTCAGCTCCGGCGCGCCGGTTGGCGGGTCGTCGCCCGTGTAGGTGTACTCGCCTTCAATCGCGAAGATCAGGAACCCCATGCCGACGGCCACCCCGCGTGTCAGCCGGCTGGCCGGGGTGGTGTTGGAGCCGACGAACAGGGTGGCATCGGCGAACGCCGGCGTCGCGCCGCCCAGCACGCTTGCTCCGATCAACAGAACGCCCAGTCTTCGCATTTGTCATCCCTCTGGCCGTGCTTTGTCGGCCGGCGGCCACGACTTCCGGTCGGTGCCCGGCGCGGTCAACAGGTGTGCTGTCGGCCGGCGCCACCCGGCGCCCGTCAGCCCTCGGTACTGCAGGACGTTGAGGCCCGCGTTCCAGTCGCTGACGTAGATCAGTCCCTCGCGGGTCACGAAGATGTCGGCCGACTTGGCAGCGAGCGCCACGTTGGGTCGGGGGTCGATCAGCTTGCGCGGCGGCGGCGGAACCCAGGAGGCGATCTCCCTCGGCGCGAAGGCGTCGCGGACATCGAACACCCGCACGCCCGCCACGTTGTAGGTGGCGAACAGCGTCTCCTCGCTCTGAAACGATCCCGGCCGGTTTTCGTGAAGGTTGTGAGGGCCGAAGGTGCCGGTCGCGCAGAAATCGCGGCCCGTCGGGGTCGGCAGCGTCGCGATCGGCACCGGGTTCCCGGGCGCCCGTACGTCGACCACGAAGGTGTGGAAGAGGCCCTTGGCGCACCGTTCGGCGTTCGCTTCGTCCGCCACGACGGCGAGCTGGCGCCCCGGCAGGGGCAGCGGCGTATGCGTGCCGCCCGGGAACGGCGGCGACCAGTTGATGTGCGACAGCAGCGCCGGCCGCGTGCGGTCGCCGACGTCATGGATCGTGAACCCGCCGTCGCGCCACGCGCCGTAGCCGCGATCGCCGGCGACGATCATGTGGTGAAGCGCGACGCGCGTCCCCCTGGCGAGCGTCGCCGGCTCGCCGCCCGCCCGGTGCATCCCCGGCAGCCACCACCGCGACACGATCTCCGGCTTGGTGATGTGCTGCAGATCGACGATGCACAGGATGTGATCGGTGTAGCCGTCGAAATGCGCGGCGACGTACGCGTAGCGTCCGCCGGTCCACCAGAGGCGGTTGACGCCGAAGCCCGGCATCTCGAGGAACGCGATCTCCCGCATCTGCGACGGTCGGGAGATGTCGTGAATGCTCAGGCCGGACCGGAACTTCTTCTTCTTGGTGATGCTGTCGACGAGCGCGTTCTCGAAGTAGCCGCGCAGATCGTCGTAGGATTGCATGGCGACGATGTTCGCGCCGTTCGCGAGCAGGAGCAGATCCTCGGCCACCTGCAGGTGATGCGTGCGGGTGTTGGTCCCGGCCGTGAAGAAGCCGACCGGCGTCAGGCGCCTCGGGTCGGCGGCGTCGAGGATGGTGACGCCGTCGCTGAACATGTGGCCGACGTAGAGGTGCCCGCGGTTGACCATCACCTGCACGCCGTCGGGCCGGCCGCCCTGGTCGCTGTACGAGAGGTGACGGATCCCCCGGCCGATTCCCTGCGGCGGCACCTCCGGGTCGGCTGCGGCACCGAGGCCCCGCGGCGCGCCGGCCGCGGCGGCGAACATCACGAGGCTCTTGAGGTGGGCGCGGCGCGTCGTGCTCATAGTGAGCATGATACGCTCCACGCGATGGATTTCCGCCTGACGGAAGACCAGGAGCTGCTGCGCCGCAGCGTCCGTCAGTTCGCCGAGTCGGAAATCCGCCCGCATATCGTCGAGTGGGACAACGCGCAGCACTTTCCGGACGAGCTCGTGCCCCGCCTCGCGGCGCTCGGCCTGATGGGGATCCAGTTCCCCGAAGAGTACGGCGGGGCCGGGATGTCGGCGATCGACTATTGCATCTGCATCGAAGAGCTGGCGCGCGTGGATCCGTCGATCGCGCTGTCGGTCGCGGCGCACAACGGCTTGTGCGCGGCGCACATCTTCATGTTCGGCACCGACGCGCAGAAGCGGCGGTACCTGACCCCGCTCGCCACCGGCGATCGCGTGGGTGCGTGGGGGCTGACCGAATCCAGCTCGGGCAGCGATGCCGCCGGCATGCGCACAACGGCGACCCGGACCGACCCCGGGTGGGCGCTCAACGGATCGAAGACGTTCACAACCAACGGCCGCGTCGGCGATACCCTGGTGGTGATGGCGATCACCGCGCGGAGCGCCGGCACCAAGGGGATTTCGGCGTTCGTCATCGAACGCGGCACGCCTGGGCTGACCGCGGGAAGAAAAGAGGACAAGCTGGGCATGCGCGCCAGCGATACGAGCGAGGTGCTGCTCGAGAACTGCTGCGTGCCCGACGACCAGCGGCTCGGCGCGGAAGGCCACGGCTTCGTGGACGCAATGCGCGTGCTGGACGCCGGCCGGATCGGCATCGCCGCCCTGGCCGTCGGGCTCGCGCAGGGCGCGTACGAGGCGGCGCTGAGGTACGCGCGCGAGCGCCGGGCGTTCGGAAAGACCATCAGCCAGTTCCAGGCAATTCGGTGGAAGCTTGCGGACAATGCCACCCGCATCGAGGGCGCGCGCCTCCTCACCTACCGCGCGGCCTACCTGAAGGATCGCGAGCGCCGAACCACGCTGGAATCCGCGATGGCCAAGCTCTACGCGAGCGAGATAGCGGTCAAGGCGGCCGACGACTGCGTGCAGATCCACGGCGGCTACGGCTTCGTCAAGGACTACCCGGCGGAAAAATTCTACCGCGACGTGAAGCTGACGACCATCGGCGAGGGCACCAGCGAGATTCAGCGCCTGGTCATCGCCCGCCAGCTGCTCGCGCGATGACGACGCCGCTCGCCGATCGGGTGCTCGCCGGCGATCCCCGCGCCGTCGCGCGCGCGATCTCGCTCGTCGAGGACGAAGGCGCGCCGGGAGCGGATCTCATTCGATCGATCTTCAGCCGGACCGGCCGCGCGTATCTTGTCGGCGTCACCGGTCCGCCCGGCGCCGGCAAGAGCACGCTGGTCGACCGCCTCGCGGCGCTCTTCCGCGCCGAGGGCCTCACGGTCGGCATCCTGGCCGTCGATCCCACCAGCCCGTTCAGCGGCGGCGCGGTCCTGGGCGATCGGCTGCGGATGCAATCGCACGCCGGCGACGCGGGCGTGTTCATTCGCAGCATGGCGACGCGGGGCCATCTCGGAGGGCTGGCGCGAGCCACCATCGACGCCGCACTGGTCCTCGACGCCGCGGGCAAGGACGTCGTGGTCATCGAAACAGTGGGCGTCGGACAGGACGAGGTGGACATCGTGCGGACCGCGGACGTGTCGGTGCTCGTCCTCGTGCCCGGCGCGGGCGACGACGTGCAGGCGCTCAAGGCGGGCATCATGGAGATCGCCGACGTTTTCGTCGTCAACAAGGCGGATCGGGAAGGCGCCGATCGACTCGCGGCGGCCATCGAGTCGACGCTGTCGCTGCGCGCGTACGCGGCGGACGAGTGGCGGCCGCCGATTCTGAAGACGGTGGCGACGAGCGGCGCGGGCGTCGAGGCGGTGGCGGCCGAGATCGCCCGCTTCCGCGCGCGTGGGGTCCCGGGCCGGGAAGGGCGCCGTCGTGCGCGCGCCGAGCTTCAGCTCCGCGATCGGCTGTCGCGGGCGGCTGTCGAGCATCTCGAGCGGCACGTGCTCGGGGCCGGCGAGCTCTCGGCCCTGGTGGAGCGTGTCGAGCGGCGGGAGCTGGATCCGTACACGGTGGCCGACCACCTCGTCGAGCGCGCCCTGCGCCCGCGCCCGTCCGCACGCAGTCACGACGAGTCGAACGATCCGCCGCGCTGAGAGCGCTTGGCGGCGTCGCGTCTTCGTGATGAGATGTGATCGCATGAGGGCTGTTCTGGATCACATCGGCATCGCGGTGAAGGATCTGGCGGCGGCGCTGGCCTTCTACCGCGACGCGCTCGGGCTGGACGTGGAGCCGCCGGAAGAGGTCGCCTCCGAGCGGGTGCGGGCGCATTTCGTGCCGGTCGGCGGCCCCAGTCTCGAGCTGCTCGAGGCGACCGCGCCCGATTCGCCGATTGCGGCGTTCGTCGCCAGGCGCGGTCCGGGCCTTCATCACATCACGCTGCGGGTCGAGAACCTCGAGGCGGCGCTGGCGACGCTCAGAGCACGCGGAACGCGGCTCATCGACGATCGCCCGCGCGCCGGTGCGGAGGGCGGTCTCGTCGCGTTCGTCCACCCGTCCGCCACCGACGGCGTGCTCGTGGAGCTCAAACAGGCGCCGGCCGACAGCCCCCGGCCGCCAGCCGGGGGTCGCCCGCCGGCGATCGTCACCGGGCAGCCGCCGCTCGCGCGGTACCGGCTCGGCGATCTCGAATTGATCTCGGTCTGCGACGGCTTCTTTCGCCTCGACGGCGGCGCGATGTTCGGCGTCGTGCCGCGGCCGCTCTGGGCGCCCAAGGCGCCTCCCGACGCCCGCAACCGCATCACGCTGGCGATGCGTCCGCTCGTCGTACGCGGCCGGCGCACGATGATCATCGACGCGGGCGTGGGCGACAAGGAAGACGCGAAGTTCAGCGACATCTACGGCCTCGACCGCGCGCGCCATCTCGACCACACGCTCGCCGAGGCGGGCCTCTCGGCCGACGACATCGACATCGTGCTGGCGACCCACCTGCACTTCGATCACGCCGGCGGCTTCACCGTGCGCGACCCGAGCGGGCGCATTCGTCCCCGGTTTCCCCGGGCGCAGTACATCGTGCGCCGCGGCGAATGGGAGGACGCCACGCACCCCAACGAGCGCAACCGCGCCAGCTATCTTGCCGACAACTTCGTCCCGCTGGCCGAGGCCGGCGTCCTGCAGCTGGTCGACGACGACCAGACGATCATGCCGGGCGTGCGCGTCCGGCGGACGGGCGGCCACACGGCCCATCATCAGATGGTGCTGCTCGAGTCGAACGGGAAGACGGCGGTCTACGTGGCCGACCTCATGCCGACGACGGCGCACGTGCGGGATCCGTGGATCATGGGCTACGACCTCTTCCCGCTCGACACGCTGGCGATGAAGAAGGCGCTGGCGAAGGAAGCGCTCGAGCGGCAGATGCTGATATTCTTCGAGCACGATCCGTCGATCGCCGCCGGCTATCTCGCCGAGGACGGCGGCACGCGGCGCGTGATTCCCGCCTGACCGCCGCTCACGTGTCGGAGGTTTCGAAACCCTGGCGGTCCGCGACCTGGTGGTGTGGCGATCCTGGGGGTTTCGAGATCCCGGCGGGTCGGCGTGTTGCGGTAGTTGGCGCGTTCCGGTAGTTGGCGTGTTCCGGTAGTGTCCGGCTTCAGCCGGACCTCTTCACCGTCCTCACGACAAGGAGCGGCGGATCGGCATGAGCGCTGAAATCGGCATCATTGGCGGCAGCGGCCTGTACGAGATGGCCGAACTTACCGATCGCACCGAGCGGACCATCACCACGCCGTTCGGCGAGCCGTCGGCGCCCTACGTCCTGGGGACGCTGCGCGGCCGCAAGGTCGCGTTTCTGGCCCGTCACGGCGTCGGTCACCGGATCATGCCGTCGGAGCTGAATTTCCGGGCGAACATCTACGGGTTCAAGACGCTCGGCGTGGAGCGGATTCTGTCGGCCAGCGCCGTCGGCAGCCTCAAGGAAGAGTACAAGCCGCTCGACATCCTCGTGCCCGATCAGTTCTTCGACCGCACCCGGGGACGCATCAGCACATTCTTCGGCCGCGGCCTCGTCGCCCATGTGCCGTTCGCGCACCCGCTGTGCCGGCACCTGTCGGCGATCGCCGCCGATTCGGTGCACGCGGTCGGGGCGACGGTCCATCGCGGGGGGACCTACGTCAACATGGAGGGGCCGCAGTTCTCGACGCTGGCCGAGTCGAGGCTGTACCGGTCGTGGGGCCTGGACGTCATCGGCATGACGAACCTCCAGGAGGCCAAGCTCGCCCGCGAGGCGGAGATCTGCTACGCGACCCTCGCCCTCATCACCGATTACGACTGCTGGCATCCGGACCACGATTCGGTGACCGTCGATCTGATCGTCGCCAACCTGGTGCAGAACGCGGCGACCGCGCAGAAGGCGATCGCGGAAGCGGTGAGCCGGATCGGGGGAGCGCGCACCTGCGAGTGCGCGAGCGCGCTGGCGGCCGCGCTCATCACCCGGCGCGATCTTATTCCGGAGCAGACCAGGCGCGAGCTGGAGCCGCTCATCGGGAAGTATCTCGACGGCGCGCGCCCTTGAGCCTCGGGCTCCGAGAGCCTAGATCGTCGCGAGGCACTCCTCCCAGTACCTGCTTGGTTCCCTGATGCAGCCGCGCGCCGATCTGGGTGATGACTTTCTGCGCCAGGAAGCTGGCGGCGCGACCGGCGTGGTCCGGCGGAACGCCGTGCGTAATCCCGTACAGAAAGGATCCGGCGAACATGTCGCCGGCGCCCGTCAGATCTTTCGGCTCGCAGGGGAACGCCGGGACGTGAGCCTCGACCCCGGCGTGCCGCACGTACGCGCCCTGCGGACCGTTGGTGACCACGACGGACGGCACCGTGTCCTTGAGCTTGGCAAACGCGTCCTCCGCACTGGCGGCGCCGGTCACCGCGCATGCCTCCGACTCGTTGCAGAAGAACAGCTCGGTGTGCTGCAGCGCCTCGTGCAGGGCGTCACCGAACACGCTGACGACGAAGGCATCCGAGCAGGTGATGGCGATCTTCGTCCCGTGCCGCCGGGCGGCCCGGACGGCTGCCTTGATCGCGGTCTGGCCGGTGTCGGGGTTCGCAAACACGTACCCCTCGATGAACAGCCACTCGGAGTTCCTGATCCGCTCCTCGTCCACGTGCCGCGCGGACAGGTGACTGGACACGGCCAGGCAGGTGCGCATCGTGCGCTCGGCGTCGGGGGTAATGAGGCACACGCAGGTGCCGGTCGCCTCGTTGACGATGATGGGGCTGCCGATCTCGATGCCGAGCTCCTCGAACTCGCTGACGTAGAACAGCCCGTAGCGGTCGTCGCCCACGCAGCCGACGAATGCCCCTCGGCCGCCGAGCTGCGAGAACGCGATGACCGAGTTCGCGACCGAGCCGCCGCTCACGAGCTTCGGCTCGTGCCTCTGATACCGATGGAGCAGCGTCGTCTGCTCCGGCAGATCGACGAGCTGCATGCCGCCGCGGTCGAACCCGAGCGACGAGAATTCCTCTTCCGAAACCTCGACGAAGATGTCGACGATGGCGTTGCCGAGGCCGCACAGCTGATATGGTCTCATGATGGCTGGTCTGTGACAGGCTCCCGCCGGATCGGAGAGCCTGGGAATCATACATCGTGACGGGCGGCGGCCAGCGGGGCGCTACTGCGTGATGCCTGGGATCGCGACGCCTCCGAGCAGCGAGGATCCGGTGCCCGAGCCTGCGCCGCCCGACGCGGGGGCCGTGACCGGCGTCGTTGGCGCGGCGGTCGCGGTCGTGCCCGGGGAGCCGCTCCCCGACGGAGGCGCGAGCTGCACTGCGTCGAAGTCCACCAGGGCGAGATCGTAGGCGAGGATGGCCGAGAGCTCGTTGGTCTGGGCCTGGGCGAGGTCCCGCTGGGCCTGAATGACGAGGAAGTTCGTCGACAACCCGACGTCCAGCCGCTTCTGCTCGGCATCGAGCCGCTGCTCCGCCAGCTCGCGCGCCGCGCGCGCGGTCTGGATGCGCCGCCCGTTCATCTGGATCTTCCAGCCGGCGTCGCGCACCTGCTGCACGACCTTGGCCTCGGCGCTCTTGAGGCGTTCCTGCGCCTGCGTGCGCTCGAGCCGCGTGCGGGCGAAGTTGGCTTCTTCGGCACTGTCGCCGATCGGGTACGACACGCTGACCCCGACGGTCCACGTGGGATAGTCGCGGCCGAAGAGCTGCGTCAGCACGCTGGCGAAGTCGGTGACCGCGCCGGCGCCGACGATGGTGCCGGGAAACCCGCCCGTCCGCAGCACCTGGGTGCCGCCCAGCCCGCTCGCCTGATAGCTCGCGTTCAGCCGGATGTCGGGCAGACGCTGGTTGCCGGCGAATTTCGTGCTGATGTCGCTCGTCTCGATGTCTTTGCGTGCGCGCGCGAGATCGGTGCGGTCCTGGAGCGCGGCGGCGATGGCGCTCTCCACATTGGGCTCGGGCAGGCCGACCGGCGGCGAATCGACGGTGTCGAGCGCGACCGTCCACGCGTCCTTGTCGGCCGTATCCAGAATCAGCAGCCGGAGGCGATCTTCGGCCTGCTTGACGGCGGTCTCGGCGACGATCAGCTGTTCCTCGTTGGATGCCACTTCGGCCTGCGCCGACACGAGATCGAGCGGGGGCGCCTGGCCGACGTCCACGCGGGCCTTGTTGACGCGCGCCAGTTCCTGCGCGAGGTCGAGCGCCTTGTGCCGCGTGTCGACCGTGGCCCTGGCCGACACGAGGTTCCAGTACGCGGTCTTCACGTCCGCCTGCGTGCGGACGATGCTTTCGCGCAGGCGCGTGTCGGCGACGTCGCGGTTGATGCGAGTGGTCGCGAGCTGCTGGCGCGCCGCGTCCATGGCGAGGTCGCGCACGAGCGGCTGCGACACGTTGACCGACAGGCCTGACTGCACGAGCGGGTTGTAGCTGTTCAGGAAGCTGTTGCTGTCGGTGTGGGTCGCCGTCCACCCGATGTTGTAGGAGGTGCCGAACCACGGCAGCAGCTGTTTGACGCCAGCCGTGGACGACACGACGTCGGTCTGCGTCGGCGTGGGGATGAGGAAGCTGGTCGGCGGCAGCAGCTGATTGTTCCGCTGCACGCCGGTCGTCACGGTGGGCCTGAACGCGCCGGCGGCGGCCGCCATGCGCGTATCCCCGATCTGCGGGTCGAGCCTGTCCGCCTTGAGGTCCGGGTTGTTATCGAGCGCGAGGCGGACGGCCTCATCGACGCTGAGGCGCAGCGTCGCCGGCTGGGCGGGCGTCTGCGCGGTCGCGCCGGTCGCGCCGGCGGCAATCAGGATGAACGCGGACAACGACTTACGCATGATGCACTCCCTTGGCCATCGCCTGCGAGGGCGCCACGACCGGCGGCGTCACGCGCTCCTCGACCCTCCGACGCCGCAGCACGCGCACCCGTGAAGCGTCGTCGAAGAGCGAGTACGCCACGGGCGTGACGAGCAGCGTCAGGAGCAGCGCGAGCGACTGGCCGCCGAAGATCACGAACCCGATGGCGTGGTTGGTCCCGGAACCGATGCCGCGCGACGCGATCAGCGGAATCATGCCGGCCACGAACGCGAGCGTCGTCATCAGAATGGGCCGGAGACGATCCCGGCTGGCCTGCACGATCGCGTCGCGGGTCGACAGGCCGCGCGCCTTGAGCTGATTCGCGTGATCGATCTGCAGAATCGAGTTCTTCTTCACCACGCCGAACAGCACGAGCAGCCCGAGCGCCGAGAAGATGTTCAGCGACTGCCGGAAGACGATGATCGACAGAAGGGCGAAGGGCAGCGTCAGCGGGAGCGACAGCAGAATCGTCACCGGATGCAGCCACGACTCGAACTGCGCCGCCAGGATGAGGTACATGAAGATGAGCGACAGTGCGAACGCGAGGACGAAATTCTGCGCCGTTCGACCGAGCTCCTTCGAGCGCCCCGCGAAGACGCCGCGATAGTCGCTGCCGGCCTTGAGCGAGTCGAACTCCGCGAGAATCGCGTTCTGCACCTCGGCCTGCGACGCGGACGGCAGGAGGTTGCAGAACACCGTCACCTGGCGCTGGCGGGCGAGGCGGCTGATGTCGGACGGCGCCGTGGCCGGCGCGAACCTGGCCACGTTGTCGAGCGACACGCTGCCGAGCCGCGAGGAGGGCACCGTCAGCGCCGCGATGGCGGCTTCGGTCGTGCGATTCTCCGCGCGGGCCCGCAGATGCACTTCGGTACTGTTCGCCGCCCTCGTTGTAGGTGGTCACCTGATCGCCGCCGACCAGCAGCCGGAGCGCCTCCGCCGCGTCGCCGATTTGAACGCCCAGGTCCGCCGCCTTCGGACGATCGAGCTCGACCGACAGCTCCGGCTTGCCCACGTTAAGCGACGTGTCGAGGTCGACCACGCCGGGGATCGTCTTGGCGCGGGCGACCAGCTGCCGGCTGATCACGTCCAGCTTCTTCAGATCCGGACCGTTGACGACGAACTGGACGTCGGCCGCCTGCGAGCCGCCGCCGCCGATCGTCGCGACCTGCTGCACCGAGGTCCGGAGATCGCCGGCGATGGGCGGCAGAATCTCGTCGCGGACGATGCCCATCACCTCGAACTGGTCGCGCGTGCGATCCTCGATCGGCTTCAGCCGCACGTAGATGTTCGACGCGTTCCGGGTGTTGGCGGCGTCGCCGCCGACGGTCACCAGCGTGTAGGCCACCTCCTGCAGCCGCTGGCGCACGGCGGTGGCCAGGCGGTTCGTGATCACCTCGGTCGACTCGAGGCTCGTGCCTTCCGCCGCCCGCAGATTGATTTCGAACTCCGACTGGTCGTCGAGCGGCAGGAAGTTCTTGTTCGCCAGCGAGAAGAGCGGCACGCTCGACAGCAGCACGAGCACGGCGATTCCCGCCACGACCGCGCGGTGGCCCATCGACCAGTTCAGCAGCCGCGTGTAGAAGACGTCGACGGCGTGGAAGACCCTAGACTCCTTGGAGGAGTGCCGGTCCTTGCCGTGGCGGCCGACCTTCAGCCAGCGCGCCGACATCATCGGCGTCAGCGTGAAGCTGACGAGCAGCGAGACCATGATCGCGAACGCCATGGTCAGCCCGAAGCTCTTCATGAAGCGGCCCACGATGCCGCCCATGAACCCGACCGGCACGAAGATCGCCACGAGCGACAAGGTGGTCGCGAGCACGGCGAGGCCGATTTCATCGGTCGCGTCGATGGCGGCCTGGAGCTGGTCCTCGTGCTTCTCCTCGATGAACCGGTAGATGTTCTCCAGCACGACGATCGCGTCGTCGATGACGATGCCGACCGAGAGCGTCAGCGCGAGCATCGTCAGCATGTTGAGCGTGAAGTCCATGTACCAGACGAGGCCGAACGTGGCGACGATGGACGTCGGGATGGCGATCGCGGCGATGATCGTCGAGCGCAGGTTCGTGAGGAACAGCAGCACGACGAGCGCCGCGAGGATCGACCCGATCACCAGGTGTTCCTCGACGTTGTGGATGGACGCTTCGATGAACTCCGAGAGATCGCGCACGATCCGCAGGTCGTACCCGGGCGGCAGGCCCGCCCGCACGCTCGTCAGCCGATCGCGGATTCCCTTGACCACCTCGACGGTGTTGGTGCCCGACTGCCGCCGGATGTTCAGCAGCACCGTGCTCTTGCCGTCTACGTTCGCGACGTCGTCGGGCTCCGCCTGGCCGTCTTCGACGTCGGCCACGTCCATCACGCGGACCGGATGCCCATCCTTCTGGCGCACGACGATGTCGCCGAACTCGGACGGACGCTGGACGCGCCCGCGCGTGCGCAGCGTGAGCGACTCCGGCCCCTGCTCGACGCGGCCGCCGGGAATCTCGACGTTCTGCGACTCCAGCGCGAGCGCGACGTCGGTGACCGTCAGGTTGTACGCGCGCAGACGATCGGCGTCGAGCCAGATGTTGATCTGCCGCTCCCGTCCGCCGACGATGAGCACCTGGCCGATGCCGTCGACGCTCTCGAGTTGGCGCCGCAGGACCTTGTCGGCGTATTCGGTGATGTCCCGGATCGGGCGGTTCGCGCTGAGCGCCAGGCTGAGGACCGGCGCCGCGTCGGGATCGAACTTGTCGACGCGCGGCTGCTGGATGGTCTTGGGCAGCAGCGGCAGGACGCCGTTGACCTTGTCGCGGACCTCCTGGGCGCCGACGTCGGTGTCCTTGTCGAGCGTAAAGGCGATGATGACCTGGGAGATGCCTTCCGAGGACACCGACCGCAGCTCGTCGATGCCGCTGATGGTGTTGACGGCCTCTTCGATCTTGTCGGTGATCTCCGTCTCGATCTGCTCGGGCGCGGCGCCCGGTTGTACCGTCGTCACCACGACGGTCGGAATGTCGACCTTCGGGAAGCGATCGACGCCGAGCCGGGTGAACGAGAAGACGCCGATGACCGTCAGCGACAGAATCAGGACCGACGCGAACACCGGCCGCTTGACGCAAAGGGCGGCGAGCCACTGCATGGAAAACCTCTATGGTGTGATCACTCAACCCGCTCATGGGCGACCGCGGTGCCGTCGGCCAGCTGCGGCAGATGTGTCGTCGCCACCTGCTCGCCCGCTTTCACGCCCTTGGAGATTTCGACGAGCGCGCCGACGCTCTGGCCGACCGTCACGATGCGCTCATCGACATGGTCGCCGTCCAGCACGTACACGCGACTGACGTTCCCGGTCGACTGCACGGCGGAGGCGGGCACCAGGACCGCGGGCATCGGATTCGGCTGCTGTATCCGGGCGGTCGCGAAGAGACCCGGCTTGAGCTCGGCGTCGGGATTGGGGACCACCGCCTCGATGGTGAGCGCGCGCTGGTCCGCCTTGAGCGCCGGCGACACGAACCGCACGCGCCCGGTGAACTGGCGACCCGGATACGCGTCCACTTCGAAGGTGACCGGCTGCCCCACCGCGATGGCCGAGATGTACTGTTCGGGCACGGTCAGCTCCACGCGCAGCGGATTGACGCGGACGACCACGGCCACCTTCATGCCGCGCGTCACGTAGTCGCCGACCGAGACGAGCCGCTCGTTGACGATGCCGGTGAATGGCGCCCGTACGACCGTGTCGGCGAGCGCCTTCTGCGCCAGGGCCACCCGGGCGCGCGCGGCCTGCAGCGACTGGTACTGCTGCGTGGCGCCGTTCTTGGCCGCCTCGTACTGCTGGCGCGTGGCGTCGAGCTGGGCCCGCCGCTGATCGAATTCCGACTGCGACACCACCCGCTGGTCGAGCAGGGGCTGGATGCGCCGGAACTCGCTTTGCGCCAGGTCATACGCCGCCTTGGCGCTCTGCACCTCGGGGACCTTGTCCACGTCGAGCGACCCGCCCGGCGCGAGCCCCAGCCGCGCTTCGATCTGCGCGGCGTTGGCCTCGGCTTCCTTGAGCTGCGCGTCGGTTTCCGCCGGCGACAGCCTGATGAGCTCAGCCCCCTGCGCAATGCGGCTCCCGCGTTCGATGGGCGCCGAGACGACACGCCCGGCTGTTTCAGCCGCGACGTCGGCCTCCTCCTCGGCGATAAGCGTGCCGGTGGCGCGAATGAAGCGCGCAATCGGCTGTTCGACGGCCACCGCAGGCGACACCACCACGCGCGGCGCGCCGGACGAATCCTTGTCCTTCGTTTTGCCGTCCGCGGCACTGCACGCCGCCACCACGAGCGGGATCAGCGCGGCCGCGGCGATGACCGCCAGCCGGCGCGCCGGACGCGAAAAATCGAGCGACAGGGGGAGCGCCCCCCTCGCCGACGATGCCGTACTCATTCAACGACTCCTGACCGGGAAACGGTAGTGGCCGGGCCGAGCGTCTCCGACAGGCAGATTGCGTCGGTCGACTGCAGCGGAGTCCCGGTCTTCAGTCCCGCGAGGCACACACTGAGGACATCGGCCGCCACCGCATCGGCCTGCTCGACAGGACGCAGCCGGTCGGACAGCCGCATGGCCGCGACGCCCAGCACGGCCATCATCAGCAGACGGCAGACGACCGCCGCGTTGAGCGATGAGCCCAGGATGCCGGCGTCGATGCACTCCTGGATGCGCCCGATGAGCGTCTGCTTCATGGCACGGACGAACGCGAACCGTTCGTACTCGCGGCTGATCCGGGGCACGTCCCGGTCGACGAACATCAGCGCGAAGTATTCCGGGTGCTCGCGACTGAACGTGTAGACGTCCCAGAACATCGCGCGGATCCGATCGAGCGGCTCGAGCGCGTCGAGCTGCCGGCGGCGCTCGGCGTCGTCGGATCGGCCGAGCAGGCGAAAACCCTCTTCGGCGAGCGCGAAGAAGATGTCGTCCTTGCAGGGAAAGTACCCGTAGATCGCGGCCGGGCTGTACTCGATGCGCTCGGCGATCTTGCGAATCGACACGTTCTGATAGCCCTGGGTGACGAACAGGTCGCGCGCGGCGTCCAGGATGGCGCGGCGGACGGCCTCGCGATCCCGCTCATGTCTTTCCTTGATGCCCATACACGTATTATTTCTGAACAGTGTTCACTGTCTCAACATTGTTGGACGCTCGAACGTCGTTCGAGGTTCCGAGAGGGGTCTCTGCGGGTTTACCGGCGCTCTGGTTCAGCTCGGCCGTTTGAAGCGAGCGTCCCGGTGCTGAGGAGCCCGAGAAGCCCGACGAGGTAGGTGGCGGCCGCCGCGAAGAGCGTGACCCGGAAGCCCCAGTTCATGGCGATGAAGATCGCCAGGGTGGCGCCGAGCACCGACAGGGCGCCATTGATGCCCCAGGCCCACGCGACCATCTGCGGAGCCCGGGACTGGAGCAGCCGGAGGCCGGTGGGCATCGGAACGCCAAGCAGCGCTCCAACGGGCAGGAGAATCGCTACGGCGATCCCGATCCGCAGCCACCTGGCAAACGGAATCGCCCACGCGATGAGGGGCGTCAGGACCATCACGACCGCAATGGCGGCCACGGCAATCGCGATCAACGCCACCGCCGCCGATCGGCCGAGCGTCGGCGCCTGCAGCCGGCGGCTCCACGCGGCCCCGATCCCGGTGCCCAGGAGCAGCGAGAACAGGGTGACGGTCAGGGAGTAGACGGGATGGCCGAGCAGCAGCACGAAACGCTGCAGGATCGCGACCTCGATCAGCATGAAGCCGGCGCCGAGCGCCCCGAAGTACACGAGCCATCGGAACCACCCGCGGGGAAGCGGACCGCCCGCCGCTGCCAGTGGACCGACGACGAACGCCACGACGAGCGCCGCCGAGATGCCCAGCAGCGTCAGCAGCGCGCTCAGGCCGTTCCCGAACAGCATCGACCGTCCGAACGCCGTCTGGAACTGGTTCTTCAGCTTCGTCGTGTGAAAGTAGAACGGCCGGTCGTCGGTGGTCGGGCTGAGGTCCTCGTACGACTGCTCGAGGAACGCCTGGCGATCGGCGGTGGTGATGAGCTCCGCGTACGCGCTGGTTCTCGTGCCGTCGATATCCTCGTCGGGGGTGACGCCCGGCGCGCCCGCCTGGGTTCCGGGCGCATAGAGAACGTGGAAACCGAGCCGATCCGCCGCCTCGCGCAGACGCGCGAGCTCGTCGGTCGTGAACGGCGTCTTTTTCAGCATGAAGTTGGCGACCCGATCGTGCTGGACGATTGCGAGCCGCGTCGATGCGTCGAGGCCGCGCGATTCGCACGCCGCCTGAGCCAGCGAGACCAGGCGCAGCCCATCGCCGACCCAGCGCGTGACCGTCAGCACGCCGTTGTCGGTGAGATGGTCCAGGTAGTCGTTGAAGGCCTCGACGGTGTACAGCGTGTTCTCCGTCAGTGTGTAGGCGCCGGCGGCCGTCGCCGCCCACGTGTCGACGAGCGACGCCTGAATCACGTCGTACCGATTCGGCGTCCGCCGCACGAAGCTTCGACCGTCGTCGATCACGATCCGGACCCGCGGATTGGTGTAGATGCCGCCCGAGTACTCCCGGAACTGTCCGCGCATCACGTCGTCGGCGATGATCGGGTTGATCTCGACGCCGTCCACGTGGTGCGCGCCGAAGACCAGAGCCGAGACCAGGTCGCGCCCGCCGCCGGGTCCGATGACGAGCGCGTCGAACCCCGAATCCCGAGTCGCGAATCCCGAGTCCCGAGTCCCGGGCCCCGAGTCCCGAGCCCCGAGCCCCTCTTTCAGCTGATAAGCAAACGCCGTCAGCTCGTACCGGAGATACTGCACGGCGGCGAAATCGGGATCGAGGTGAAGGATGGGCGTCGACGCCGCCGAATCGATGTCCATGTAGCGGGTGTCGGGGAGCGATCCTTTGTAGGTGTAGCTGAGCGACCAGTCGCCGTGCGTCCGCTCGTAGACGCCGATACGAGAGAAGGAGTTCCATTTGCTGAAGAGCACGCGGTCCTGCGTGTGGCCCTTCGTATCGGTGACGCTGAACGAGGCGAGCCCGGTGACCTGGCCGGCCACCAGCATCGTCATGGTCGCCGCGGCCGCGCCGGCGATGACCGTTCGCCTCCGGGCCGGCGCGAACAGCACGGCGGCCATCATCCCGCCCGCCGCCGAGGTCAGCACGACGCCGGGCGCGCCCAGCCCGTTGAGGAGCGGGATCAGCACGAGACAGCCGGCCGCGGCGCCGGTCAGGTCGGCCGCGTACACGGCATTGATCCGCGATCCGAAGCGCGAGATGGCCAGCGTGATCACGAGCCCGCCGGTGAAGAACGGCAGCGCGGCGAGCGCGTAGATCAGCAGCATCAGCCGCAGGTTCTCGGGCGAATAGTTGAGGCCGACACGCAGGCGCACGAGCCAGAACAGCGCCACGGCCGTGCCGGCCGCGTACACCAGCGACTCGACCGCGAGCACCGATGGCGTCGAAAACCGGTTCAGCCACGCCCGGGCCACGTACGCGAAGACGCCGCTCGCGCTCAGGCCGAACAGCGCAATCGAGATGGCCAGGAAGGCGAAGTGGTAGTACATCACCACCGAGAAGATGCGGGTCAGCGCGAGCTCGGTCATGAGGAGCGTGGCCGAGACGAGCGCAATCGCCGCGAGCTCGCGACGGGAGACGGCAGGTTCGATCGTCACGGCAGGTGAGTGTAGCATCTACTATCGGATGTTCAGATGAGCCGAGCCGCCGCGTCGCAAGGTCAGCCGATCGATCGTGTGAGGTGGGCGTTCGTCGCGCTGGCGATGATCTGGGCGCTGCTGCTGCCGCTGGCGACCTTCGCCGCGAGCCGACCGCTCTCGACAGCGCCCGCATGGCAACAGACCTTCGCGTACCTGGTGTACCGGGCCGGCAGCATCATCTGCCACCAGCGGCCGGAGCGGTCGTTTCGGCTGTTCTCGGCGCAGATGCCGGTCTGCGGACGATGTACCGGCATCTACCTGGGCGGAGCCCTCGTGGCCGCCGCCCTGGTGGCGTTGCGGCGACGCGAGCGGCGCCTGCCGTATTCCGCGAGAACGCTGCTGTTCGCCGGCGTGCTTCCCGGCGTGGCCACGCTGGCGTACGAGTGGTCGACGGGGCAGGTCCCGGGGAATGCGATTCGCGCCTTGAGCGGCGTGCCCCTCGGCGCGGCAGTCATGTCGATCATCGGTCTGCCGGCGCCCGCGACGGCCCGAAGGGATGTAATACACTAGCGGGTCGTGCCTGCGACCGCCGCCGGACAATCCCATTCGAGCTCGCTCGTGCTGTTGTGCGTCGCGGCGTGGGCGATCCCGGGTGCGGGTCATCTCTGGCTCCGCCGCCGGTCGAAGGGCATCGTCTTTCTGGTCGTGCTGCCGCTGATGTTCGCGATCGGCCTGGCGCTCCAGGGGCGGCTGTTTCCCTTCGATTTCTCCGACCCGCTCGCCGGGCTGGCGGCGTTGGCCGACAGCGGGATCGGCGCCGTGTACATCCTGGCGAGCGTCCTCGGGTACGGCGGCGGCGAGGTGCGCGCCGTCTCGTACGAATACGGCAACACCTTTCTGATCGTGGCGGGTCTGCTGAACCTGCTCGTCGTGATCGACGCGTACGACGTGGCGGTCGGCCGCAAATGACCCACAGTCATCTGGCGCTGCTGGCCATGTTCGCGTTCTTCGTCTCGGTCGTGTTTGCGGTGCTCACCAAGGACGAGCCGCGCGATCAGCTGCGGTTCGGCGCGCTGCTCTTCGGCGGCTTCGTCGCGACGGCTCTCGTGCTCGGCTGGCTCATGTATCCGTTCCCGCTCTGATATGGCCGACGACGGTCTGCTCCTCGGGCGCGATGGCGCGGTCGCCACCGTGACCTTCAACCGGCCGCACGTCCTCAACGCGATCGACGCGCCGACGCTCGACCGGCTGCGCCGCACCCTCCTGGATCTGCGGCGCGACGACGAGGTGCGCGTGATCGTGCTGACCGGCGCCGGCGACCGGGCGTTTGTCGCCGGCGCGGACATCAACGAGCTGGCGGCGCTGACGCCGACCGGCGGCCGGGAGCACGCGCTCGCCGGTCAGCACGTGCTGGATCTCATCGAGAACCTCGGCAAGCCAGTCATCGCGGCGATCAACGGCTACGCCCTGGGCGGCGGCTGCGAACTGGCGCTGGCGTGCACGCTGCGACTCGCGGCCGACACCGCCCGGATCGGTCTGCCGGAAATCACGCTCGGCATCCTGCCGGGCTATGCCGGCACCCAGCGGCTGTCTCGGCTCATCGGCAAGGGACGCGCGATGGAGCTGATTCTGACCGGCCTGCCGGTGGCCGCCGCGGAGGCCGAACGGCTCGGCCTCGTCAACCGCGTGGTGCCGGCGGCGGAGCTCATGCCGACTGTGCGGGCGCTCGCGGCGGAGCTGGCGACGCGGGCGCCAATCGCCGTGCGCTACGCCCTGAGCGCCATCAACAAAGGGCTCGAGATGCCGTTCGCCGAAGCCTGCGTCTACGAAGCGACGCTGTTCGGCCTGGTCGCCGCGACCGAGGACATGCGCGAGGGCACCCGCGCGTTCCTCGACAAACGAAAGCCGCGCTTCGTCGGACGGTGAGCGCCATGCGACCTGCTCGCGCCGGGAGTGGTCATGCGCACCATTGAGGGCATCGCCGACGCGAAGGGCTTCCGGGTGGCGCTCGTCGTGTCGCGGTTCAACGACTTCGTCACCGATCGACTGGCGGAGGGGGCGATCGCAGCGCTCAGGACCGCCGGCGTGCACGACGACGACGTCACGCTTGTGCGCGTGCCGGGGGCGTTCGAGATCCCGGTCGCGGCGAAACATGCGGGCGCGAGCGGCCGGTTCGACGCGGTCGTCTGCCTCGGGTGCGTGATCCGCGGCGAGACGCCGCACTTCGAGTACCTCGCCTCCGCGGTGTCCCACGGCATCACGGCGGCCGCCTCGGCGACCGGCGTCCCGATGACGTTCGGCGTGCTGACGACGAACTCGGTCGAGGAGGCCATCGAACGCGCGGGCCAGGGCAGTTCGAACAAAGGGTGGGAGGCGGCGGCCGCCGCGCTCGAGATGATTGCCGTCGTCGCGCAGCTCGCACACAGGCCGGCCTCGGCATGACCGCGGCGCTGCATCCGTGTGCGGATGGGCGACGCCATGGCCGCCGATGAAGAAGGGCTGGCGGCACCGCGCGCGGGAGGCGGCGCTGCAGGTGCTGTATCAATGGGAGGTGGGGAAGGTCGACGCCGGCCGCGCGGCCGAGACGTTCTTCACCCTCCAGTGGGCGGACGCCACGCCCCCCTCCGACGAGCTTCGGGCCTTCGCGGAGGCGCTCGTGGGGGACACCGTGGCTCGGCTCGCCGAGATCGATCGCCTGATTGCGGAAACCGCCGAGAACTGGCGGCCGGAGCGGATCGCCGTCATCGATCGCCTGCTCCTGCGCATGGCCATCGCCGAGCTTCTTCGCGACGGCCCGGCGCCGACGCCGGCGCCGGTCGTGATCGACGAGGCGCTGGAGCTCGCGCGGACGTTCAGCACCGAGGACGCCGTGAGGTTCATCAACGGGATGCTGGACGCGATCAGGAAGAAGCTGGAAAAGCGGGACTGGCCCTAGACCGATGTCATCCCAGGACGAGCAGATCGAGCAGCGGCGCGCCAACCTGGCGGAGCTGCAGCGACTCGGCGTGGAGATCTACCCGCATGCGTTCGAGCGGCGCCACACCATCGCCGAGCTCGTCGGGCGGTACGGGGCGCGGGACAAGGACGCGCTCGAGGCCGATCGCATCGACACTGTCACGAGCGGCCGCGTGCTGGCGATCCGATCCTTCGGCAAGGCGAACTTTCTCGTCCTCTCCGACGGGCTCGCGCGGGTCCAGGTCTACGTCCGCCACGACTCGCTGCCCCCGCTCGATTTCGCGATCTTCAGGCTGCTCGATTTCGGCGACTGGGTGGGCGTCGAGGGGCACCTGTTCCGGACGAAGACCAACGAGCTGACGATCTGGGCGTCGCGACTGCACTTCCTGGCGAAGTGCCTGGTGCCGCTGCCCGAGAAGTGGCACGGCCTCACGGATGTCGAAGTCCGCTACCGGCAGCGGTATCTCGACCTGATCGTCAACCCCGGGGCGCGGCAGGTCTTCGAAACGCGGAGTCGCGTGATCGGCGCGATCCGCGCGTTCATGAACCGACGCGGCTATCTCGAGGTCGAGACGCCGATGATGCAGCCGATCGCGGGCGGCGCGCTGGCACGGCCGTTCATCACCCACCACAACACCCTCGAGATGGATCTGTATCTGCGGATCGCCCCCGAGCTGTACCTCAAGCGCCTGGTCGTCGGCGGGCTGGAGCGGGTGTTCGAGATCAACCGCAACTTCCGGAACGAGGGGATTTCGACCCAGCACAACCCCGAGTTCACGATGATGGAGTTCTACGAGGCGTACGCCGATTACCACGCGCTGATGCCGATGACCGAGGAGCTCATCGCGTCGGTGGCGCGGGAGGCGATCGGGGCCGAGGCGATCGCCTTCGGCGGGCATCGGATCTCGCTGGAGGCTCCGTTCGCCCGCCTGTCGCTGCGCGAGGCGGCACGCGAGGCTGCGTCGGAGGCGCTCGGGCGCGAGGTGACGGCCGGCCACCTGCGCCGCCGGGACGCCGCCGCCGCGCTCGCCGCCGAGCTCCACGTGGAGACGGCGCCGGGCGACGGCGCTGGCAGGATCACGACCGCGATCTTCGAGAAGCTGTGCGAGGACGCCCTGGTGCAGCCCACCTTCGTGTACGATTTTCCGACCGAGGTGTCGCCGCTCGCGAAGCAGAAGGCGGGCGACCCCGACACGGTGGAGCGGTTCGAGCTCTACATCGGCGGCTTCGAGGTGGCCAACGCGTTCAGCGAACTCAACGATCCCGACGAGCAGCGCCGCCGCTTCGAGGCGCAGCGCGCGTACCGGGCAGCGGGCGATCTCGAAGCGCACGAGATGGACGAGGATTACGTCCGCGCGCTCGAGTACGGGCTGCCGCCGACCGCCGGCGAGGGCGTCGGGATCGACCGGCTGGTCATGCTGTTGACCGACAGCCCCTCGATTCGCGACGTCATCCTCTTTCCGCTCATGAGGAAGCGCGACTGACGCGGGGCGACCGTTCCCATGGACCTCCCTTTCGAGCTTCACGTCGCGTTGCGGTATCTGCTCGCCAAGCGCAAGCAGGCGTTCATCTCGGTGATCTCGACGATCTCCACGCTCGGCGTGATCGTCGGCGTGATGGCCGTCGTGATCGCGCTCGCGCTGATGACCGGCCTGCAGCAGGAACTCCGCGACCGCATCCTCGGGTCGCAGCCGCACGTGTACGTGTGGAAGACCTCGGGCCTGGCGGATTACCGGGCCGAAACGGCAACGCTTCGGCAGTTCCCCCACGTCAGCGGCGCAGCGCCCGCCATTCTGGGCAAGGCGCTCATCACCGCGCCGCGCGGCGAGGCCTTCATCTCGCTCAAGGGCATCGATCCGTCGCTCGAGCCGATGGTCACCGACATCGGCCGTGCGATGACCGAGGGATCGATCGAGGCGCTCGGCGCGCCTGCCGTCGGCGGGACGTCGGGCGGGATCGTGCTCGGCAAGGATCTGGCCGCGCAACTCGTCGTCGACGTCGGTGACTCGGTCACCCTGCTGACGCCGCAGGGATCGCTCTCGCCGATGGGCGTCATCCCGCGCCGGGCCCGGCTGCGCGTCGTCGGCATCTTCAATCTCGGCTTCTACGAGTTCGACATGCAGTACGGCTTCGTCACGCTCGACGTGGCGAAGCGGCTGCTCGACAAGGACACCGTGGACCTGATCCAGCTGCGGGTCGACGACATCTGGACCGCCCCGCAGGTGGCCGACGCGATTGGCGCGAAGCTCGGATCGAAGTACGTCGCGCAGGACTGGGTGGATTTGAACCGGTCGCTCTTCTCGGCCCTCTGGCTCGAGAAGGTCGCGGTGTCGCTGGCCATCGGGCTCATCGTCATGGTCGCCGGCCTGAACATCGTCGCCTCGCTGATTCTGCTCGTCATGGAGAAGCACCGCGACATCGCCATCCTGAAGACGATGGGCGCGAGCGCGAGGAGCGTGATGGCGGTCTTCATGCTCCAGGGGGTGATCATCGGCCTCGTCGGTACGTTCGTCGGCGCCACGGCCGGCTACGCCATCGCGCGGGTCCTCGATCGCTACAAGCTCATTCACGCCTCGCTGGACGTCTACCAGGTGTCCTACATGCCGTTCCGCGTCGTCCTGTTCCCCGACTTCACGCTGGTGGTCTTCGCGGCGATCCTCGTGTGCTTCGTCGCGACGCTCTATCCGTCGCGCCAGGCCGCGCGGCTCGATCCGGCCCAGGCGCTGCGGTACGAATGAGGTTCGTCGAGGCGCGGGGCATTCGGAAGGTCTATCTTGCCGGCGGCACGACACTCACCGTGCTGCGCGATCTGGATCTCGCGGTCGAGGCCGGCGAGATGGTCGCGATCGTCGGCGCCTCCGGCGTCGGCAAGAGCACGCTCCTGCACGTGCTCGGCGGGCTCGATCGCGTGGACGAGGGGACGGTCAGGATCGGCGCGGCGGATCTCACCACGATGGCCGATGCCGACGTGGTCGCGTTCCGGAACACGCACGTGGGCTTCGTGTTCCAGTTCCATCACCTGCTGCCGGAGTTCACCGCCCTGGAGAACGCGCAGATGCCGATGAGGATCGCCCGCATGCCGGCGGCCGAGTCGCGCCGGCGCGCGGCCGACCTGCTGACGCGGGTCGGCCTGGCCGATCGCCTGACGCATCGGCCCGGCATGCTGTCGGGCGGCGAGCAGCAGCGCGTGGCCGTGGCGCGGGCGCTCGTCATGCGGCCCGCCGTGCTGCTGGCCGACGAACCGACCGGCGATCTCGACGAGCAGACCGCCGAATCGCTCCACAGGCTGCTGCGGGAGATGCACCGGAGCTATGATTTGACATCGATCATCGCGACGCACAATCCGCGCCTCGCGGGCGCCTGCGACCGGGTCCTTCGATTGCACGAGGGTCGACTCGTTCCCGCGTGACCGAGCGCGCCCCGGGCCGCTGCAGGCCGCCGCGGCCCCCTCCGCATCCTCTGCGGTGACCGCGCCACCGTGGAGATGACAGTTCCGCCGAAAGGGTATCGACCAATGAAATCCGCGATCGAGATCGCCAATACGGCCGAGTTGAGGCCGATCACCGACATCGCCGCCGCCGCCGGCGTTCAGCCGCACGAACTGGTGCAGTACGGCCGCGACCGCGGCAAGGTGAAACTGTCCATCCTGGACCGGCTGGCGGCCCGGCCGAACGGCAAGCTCGTGATCGTCACCGCCATCACGCCGACCAAAGCGGGCGAAGGGAAGACGACAACCAGCGTCGCGCTGACGCAGGGCCTGGGCACCTTGAAGAAGAAGGTGATGCTGTGCCTGCGCGAACCGTCCATGGGCCCGGTGTTCGGCGTCAAGGGCGGCGGCACCGGCGGCGGCTACGCGCAGGTGATGCCGATGGAGGACATCAACCTGCACTTCAACGGCGATTCGCATGCCGTCACCGCCGCGCACAGTCTGCTGGCGGCGGCGCTCGACGCCTCGATCTACAACGGCAATCCGCTGCGCATCGACCCGCTCACCATCACGTGGCCCCGGACCGTCGACATGAACGACCGGCAGCTGCGCTACAGCGTCATCGGCCTGGGCGGCAAGCCGCACGGCATTCCGCGCCAGAGCGAGTTCGTCATCACGGCGGCCTCGGAGGTGATGGCGGTGTTCGCGCTCGCCAACGATCTGAAGGACCTGCGCCAGCGGCTCGGGCGCATCGTGGTCGCCTCCACCCATGAGGGGCTGCCGGTCACCGCCGAGCAGCTGCGCGTGGCCGGGGCGATGACGGTGATCATGAAGGAATCGATCCGGCCGAACCTGGTGCAGACGCTGGAAGGGCAGCCCGCGCTGATCCATGCCGGGCCGTTCGGCAACATCGCCCACGCGAACAACTCGATTCTGGCCGATCGGATCGCCCTGAAGCTGGCCGATTACGTGGTCACCGAAGCCGGATTCGCGAGCGACCTCGGGTTCCAGAAGTTCTGCGACATCGTCTGCCGCACCGGCGGGTTCGCGCCGAGCGCGGCCGTGCTGGTGACCACCGTGCGCGCGACGAAATCCCACGGCGGGAAGCCCTTCAACGTGCTCGCGCAGGAGGATCTCGCGGCCGTCCGCGTCGGCATCGACAACCTGGCGGCCCACATCGGCATCGTGCGCCGGTACGGGCTGCCGTGCGTGGTCGCCGTGAACAGCTTTCCGACCGATTCCGCCAGGGAGATCGCCCTCCTCAAGGAGCTGGCCGTGGAGGCGGGCGCCGAAACGGTGGTCGCGCACGAGGGGTTCGCGCGCGGCGGCGCGGGCGCGACCGAACTGGCCGAGGCCGTCATCAGGGCGTGCGACCAGAAGAACACCTTTTCGTTTCTCACGCCGAACGAGACGCCGGTCGTCGACCAAATCGAAGCCATTGCCACGCAGCTGTACGGGGCCGCCGGGATCGATCTGCAGATGCAGGCGCAAAAGGATCTCGATCGAATCGAGAAGCTGGGACTCGGCAAGGCGATGGTGTGCATGGCGAAGACGCATCTGTCGCTGTCGCACGATCCGGGGCTGCGCAACCGGCCGACCGGGTTCGTCCTGCCGGTCCGGAGCCTGGTGCCGAGCGCGGGGGCCGGGTTCGTGGTGGCGCTGTGCGGCGAGATGCAGCGGATGCCGGGCCTCGGCAAGACGCCGGCGTTCATGAACATCGACGTCGACGAGGAAGGACGGACGGTCGGCCTTTTTTGAGGCGGCTCACCCGGGCCCGGCGCGGTCACCAAATGGACGGATCGGAGCGTCTAAAAGAAGGCGTGGCAGGCATTTATCTCAGCCCGCCGTTGGTGACGCGTCGCCCATGCCGTATACTGTGGGCAGCGAAACCGTGACCCCAACAGCGTCTACATTCACGTAGGTACCCGGATGTTCGAACGGTATACCGAAAGGGCCCGGCGGGTCCTCTTCTTCGCGCGATACGAGGCGAGCCAGCTCGGCAGCATCTCGATTGAAACCGAGCACCTCCTGCTCGGCCTCATTCGCGAAGGCAAAGGGCTGACCAGCCGGATCTTCGCCCGCTCCCACCTCTCCCTGGAGAACATCCGCAAGGAAATCGAAGGCCGGACGGTGTTCAGGGAGAAGGTGTCGACCTCGGTCGAGATTCCGTTCAGCGCCGAGACCAAGCGCGTGCTCCAGTTCGCGGCCGAGGAAGCCGACCGCCTGCTGCACAACTACATCGGCACGGAGCATCTGCTGCTCGGCATTCTGCGCGAGGAGCGCTCGGTGGCGGCGTCCATCCTGATGGAAAAGGGGATGCGCCTCAACACCGTGCGCGAAGACATCGTCCAGCTCCTGAACGAGAAGACGACCCTGACGAGAGTCGGGAAGGAAACGCCGCTGCTGGCCGAGTTCAGCCGCGATCTCACCGAATCGGCGATGAAGAATCAGCTCGATCCGCTCGTCGGCCGCGAGCACGAGCTCGAGCGGGTGCAGCAGGTGCTGTGCCGGCGCACCAAGAACAATGCCGTGCTCATCGGCGAGCCGGGGGTCGGCAAGACGGCCATCGTCGAGGGGCTGGCGCAGAAGATCGTCTACGGCGACGTGCCGCACTTTCTCGCGGACAAGCGCGTCCTGGCGCTCGACATCTCGCTGATCGTCGCCGGCACGAAGTACCGCGGCCAGTTCGAAGAGCGCCTCAAGGCGATCATGAAGGAGCTGACCGACAATCCGAACATCATCGTGTTCATCGACGAGCTGCACACGCTGGTCGGCGCAGGCTCCGCGGAAGGGTCGCTCGACGCGGCGAACATCCTGAAGCCGGCGCTCTCACGCGGCGAGATTCGCTGCATCGGCGCCACCACGCCCGCCGAGTATCGCAAGTACATCGAGAAGGACCGGTCGCTCGAGCGGCGGTTCCAGGCGATCAAGGTCGACCCGCCGGGCGAGCGCGAGACGATCGAGATCCTGATCGGCGTGAAGGATCGGTACGAGACGTTCCACCACGTCGAGTACACGCGCGAAGCGATCGAGGCCGCCGTCTATCAGTCGAACCGGTACATCACCGATCGCTTCCTCCCCGACAAGGCCATCGATCTGGTGGACGAGGCGGGCGCCCGCGCCAAGCTGCGCGAAGCGGGCTACAGCGAGGAGTTCGGCGAGATCAACAAGAGCATCCGCGTGGCGGTCGAGCAGTGGGAGAGCGCCTCGTCGCAGAAGGACTTCGAGAAGGCGCAGTTCTACCGCGAGCAGGAGATGGCGGCGCGCGAGAACCTCGTGTCGATTCGCGAGAAGTTCGACGTCAAGTCGAGCGCGCGCAAGGTCATCGTCGGCAAGCAGGAGATCGACGAGGTCGTCTCCAAGTGGACCGGCGTCCCGATGGCCTCGATCAACCAGGACGAAGGCGACAAGCTGCTGCGCATGGAAGCCGAGCTGCACCGCCGCGTGATCAGCCAGGAGAAGGCGATCTCCGCCATCTCGCGCGCGATCCGGCGATCGCGTGCCGGGCTCAAGAACCCGAACCGGCCCGTCGGCAGCTTCGTGTTCCTCGGCCCGACCGGCGTCGGCAAGACCGAGCTGGCGCGGGCGCTCGCCAACTTCCTGTTCGGCAGCGACCACGCCCTCATCCGCTTCGACATGTCCGAATACATGGAGAAGCACTCGGTGTCGAAGCTGATCGGCTCGCCGCCCGGGTACGTCGGCCATGAGGAGGGCGGACAGCTCACCGAGAAGGTGAAGCGGAACCCGTACTCGGTCGTGCTGCTCGACGAGATCGAGAAGGCGCACCCCGACATCTTCAACATCCTGCTGCAGGTGTTCGAGGACGGCCACCTGACCGACGGCCTCGGCAACCGGGTCAACTTCAAGAACACGATCATCATCATGACGTCGAACATCGGGGCTCGCTTCATCCAGAAGAAGAGCTCGATGGGCTTCCAGTCCTCCGACACCGGCGAGATCGCCAAGAGCGTCTCGGAGATGGTGCTCGGCGAGGTGAAGCGGACCTTCAATCCCGAGTTCATCAACCGCATCGACGAGATCATCGTGTTCGAGGCGCTGACCGACGACGACCTGCGGCGGATCATGGCGCTGCTCGTCACCCAGCTGAACGAAAACCTCGTGGATCGCAAGCTGAAGATCGCCCTGACCGGCGAGGTGATCGACTGGATCATCGAGGCGACGTGCAAGGACCGCTCGTACGGCGCCCGGCCGCTTCGCCGCGCGATTCAGAAGTATGTCGAGGATCCGCTGTCCGAAGAGCTGATTCGCGGGCACCTGAAGGGCGGCGACATCGAGGTGTACCTCGACGGCGGTGCGCTCGCGTACCGGCCGAGTCTGGCGCCGCTCGAATCCGGCCGACGGCTCGCGTGACCCCGGGGCCGGCCGCCGACGGCCGCAGGCCCGCCCTCCGCGTCTAATATCCGGTAACATGGCCAGTTGCGGGTGTGGGCGTTCTTGAGAGTTCCTTGATGCGCAAGCTGTTTTCGATGGGGGCGGTGGCCGCCTGGCTGCTGGCCGCGCCGGCCGCGCGGGCGGGGCAGGCTCCTCCCGCGGCGGCCGCGCCGGTCGCGGCCCAGGGCCCGCAGCCGGCGACGACGCCGGCGCCGACGCCGGCGAACAACCCACAGACCATTTGCGGGTCGCCGATCCCGCCGCCGACCTCGCTTCCGCCGGCCGGCTCTCCGCCCGTCATCTACCAGATCGTGCCGTGCTTCGAGGCGCAGGGAAACACCACCCTCGTCGAGCCGGCCACCTATCTCTATTACATCAACCTGAAGCCGAGCGCGCCCTCCCAGAACATGTGGGTGCCCTACGACGAGGCCGCCGAGAAGCGCATCATCGACGACTTCCATCAGCTCTGGAACACGAACTTCCTGGACAACCTGTCGGTGAACGTGCACGACTACGTCTTCTCCAACGGGGTGATCGGGAAGCTCGTCACCTACGACATGGAAGAGCGGCAGCGGGTGAAGATCGTCGACTACCAGACCAAGGAGCTGGAGAGCACCAAGATCGACGACAAGTTGAAGGAAGAGAACCTGCTGATCCGCCCCGACACCTTCATCGACGCCGGGCAGATCAAGAAGGTCTCCAGCATCATCGTCGACATGATGAAGGAGAAGGGGTTTCAGGGCGCCACGGTCATGCCCGAGATCAAGGAGATCCCCGGCGGACCGAAGCTCGTTCACCTCACCTTCAAGGTGGACCAGGGTCCCAAGATCAAGATCCGGAACATCGACTTCGCCGGGAACCAGGCGATCGGCAACGGCACGCTGCGCCGGCAGATGAAGGACAACAAGCAGCGGTCGTTCTGGGTCCGCCTGTTCGCCGGCCGCAGCACGTACCAGGAGGCGAAGTTCGACGACGATGCGGAGAAGATCGTGTCGTACTACCGCGACCGGGGCTACGTGACGGCGCGCGTCGGGCAGCCCGAGCTGAAGGTCGTCGAGGATTCCCAGGACAAGAAGACCCGGTTCGTGGACCTGCGGATTCCGGTGACCGAAGGGAACCGCTACAAGGTCGGCGACTTCAGCTTCGAGGGCAACACGGTCGTCAAGAGCGACGACCTGCGGCCGATGTTCAAGGTCGAGCCTGGCAACTACTACAGCGAAAAGGCCATCCGGAAGGGGCTCGAGAAGGCGCGCGAGGTCTACGGCGCCGGCGGGTACTTCGAGTTCACCGGGTTCCCCGAGTACAAGTTCCGCGACCGGCCCGATCCCGCCGAGGCGCAGACGCCCGACGCGCTCCGCGCCAACGCGTCGCCCGCGCCCGCCGGCCCGCCCATCGTCGACGTCGTCATGCAGATGCAGGAGGGCAAGCAGTACTTCGTCAACCGCATCATCTTCACCGGCAACACGACGACCCACGACAACGTGATCCGGCGTGAAGTGCGGCTGGTCGAGGACGGCGTGTTCAACACCGAGGCGCTGAAGTTCAGCGTCAAGCGGCTGAACCAGCTCGGGTACTTCAAGCCGCTCGAGGGCACCAAGGACGTCGACGTCCAGAAGACGCCCGGCACCGACAACAAGGTCGACGTCAAGCTGAAGCTCGAAGAGCAGAACCGCAACCAGCTGACCTTCGGCGCCGGCGTGTCGGAGTTCGAAGGGTTCTTCGGCCAGATCGCGTTTCAGACGGCGAACTTCCTGGGGCGCGGCGAGAGCCTGACGCTGTCGCTGCAGTCCGGGTCGCGCGCGCAGAACTATCAGCTGTCGTTCACCGAACCGTTCCTCTTCGACCGGAACATCACCGGCGGGTTCGACGTGTTCAAGCGTGACATCCGCTACGTCGGACAGTTCACGCAGGAATCGACCGGCGGCGTGGTGACCTTCGGCTTTCCGCTCGCGGGCTTCACCCGGATGTTCACCAACTACAGCTACGAGCGCGTGCTCGTCACCGAGATCAGCGACGTCTACACCGATCCGCTGGTGCTGGCGAGAAACCCGTACCTGCGCGACTCGCTGCTCATCGGCCAGGGCGGCCAGCGGACCATCAGCAAGATCGTGCCCAGCATCGTCCACAACACCGTGGACAACCCGATCACGCCGACGACCGGCAAGCGGTTCACCATGTCGATGGACCTCGCAGGCCTCGGCGGCAACACGAACTTCTACAAGCCGAGCGTCGAAGGCGTCGTCTACTGGAAGCAGAACAACCGGATGTCGCTCGGGTACCGCGGGCAGTTCGAGTACATCCACGCGTTCACCGGATCGAAGGACCTGCCGATTTTCGAGAAGCTGTTCCTCGGCGGCGAGTACAGCGTCCGCGGCTTCGATATCCGGACCATCGGTCCGCAGGATCCGAACACGGGCCTCGTGCTGGGCGGCAACAAGAGCCTGCTGTTCAACATCGAGGAGCTGATCTCGGTGGTCGGGCCGGTGCGTCTCGTGCTGTTCTACGATGCGGGCCAGGTGCAGCCCGGACCGGAAACCCTGGGGCCGGCGGCGTTCACGCCGCTCGGCACCTTCTACGGGTCGACGGTCGTGCCCGGCAAGAACTTCACGCTCCGCGACTTCAAGACCTCGACGGGCCTCGAAGTGCGGTTCTTCATGCCGGTCCTCAACGTGCCGTTCCGCCTGATTTTTGCGTACAATCCGCAGCGCAGCGGCGTGCTCGACGACACGCTCCAGCCGCAATCGAAGTTCCAGTTCAGGTTTGCGGTGGGGTCGACGTTCTAGTAAAATCAGTCACTTATCCTGGCCCAAAGATCCGCGAGACAGGCGCGTCCGGCGGGTTCCGGGGCCAGCGGTGGTGTTTCGAGGAAAGGATTGATCGTAATGAGAGTCTTCGCCTTTGCTGCGTCGCTCGCGCTGGTGGTCGGTGCCGCCCCCGCGTTCGCCCAGGCGCCGACGCCCGCGCCTCCCCTCCAGGCGCCGGCACAAGCCGCGCCCCCGGCCCCCGCTCCCCAGCCGCCGGCGCCGTTCCCGCAAGGCGCGAAGATCGGCTTCGTCGATTTTCAGCGCGTCGCGGCCGAATCGGGCGAGGGACAGAACTCGACGGCCAAGATCAACGCGCTCGTCGCCAAGAAACAGACGGAAGGCGCGGAGAAGTCCAAGTCTCTCCAGGCGAATCAGCAGAAGCTGGCCCAGAGCGGCGCCGTGATGAGCGACGCGGCCAGGACGGCGCTCGAAAAGGAAATCGAGCGGCAGACGCGTGAGGGCGAGCGATTCCAGCAGGACGCCCAGGCCGAGATCAACGAGCTGCAACAGGAGCTGCAGCTCGACTTCCAGAAGAAGATTCTGCCGCTCGTGCAGCAGATCCGTCAGGAGAAAGGGCTCCACCTTCTCCTCAGCCGCGCCGACGCAGGGATCGTGGCCTGGGATCCCGGCATCGACCTGACCGACGAGCTCGTGAAGAAGCTCGATGCGATCGCGCCGAAAGCGGCGGCGCCGGCCGCCGCGGCGCCACCGCGGGCGACGCCGCCTGCCGCGGCCGCTCCGCGCCCGACTCCGGCGGCGCCGCGTCCCTCGGCGCCAGCTGCGCCCGCTCCCGCGACGCCGAAGAAATAGCCGCCGCTGCTGATTGTCAGCTGCCGGCCGCCCATCGACAACCACGAGGCGCATCGCAGGTGGCCATCAGCACTCTGCCGGCGATCAACATCCCGATCCTTCTGGACCGGCTGTGCTACCGGTACCCGTCCATGCTGGTGGACGCCATCACCGAGCACGAGGTCGGCCAGCGCCTGGTGGCCGTCAAGAACGTCACCGTCAACGAGGAGTTCTTCCAGGGGCACTTTCCCGGCGCGCCGCTCATGCCCGGCGTGCTGATGCTGGAGTCGCTCTCGCAGGTCGCCGCGATTCTGCTGCTGCAGCGCGACGATGCGCCGCCCAATACCCGCGTGTATCTGCGGGGCGTGGACGACGCGAAGTTTCGGCGTCAGGTGGTGCCCGGCGACCGGCTTCGCCTGGAAGTGTCGCTGGGCCGCCGCCGGGCGGGTCTCGCCCGCGCCCATGCGTCGGCCTTCGTGGGCGATCAGCTCGTCGCCGAGGCCGAGCTGCTCCTCGGCCTGGTGCCCGATCGCACGGAAATCGACCCCACGGCCATCGTGCATCCGCGCGCGCAGATCGCCGCGGGGACGACCGTCGGGCCGCACGCGACGATCGGGCCGAACGTGCGTATTGGCGCCAACTGCCGGATCGGCGCGTCGGCCGTGATCGACGGGTGGACCGAGATAGGCGACGACACCGAGATCTATCCGTTCGCGTCGATCGGCCTCATCCCGCAGGACTTGAAGTTCAAGGGTGAGCCGTCGCGGCTCGTCATCGGGCAGCGCAACATCTTCCGCGAGTTCGTGACGATCAACCGCGGCACCCGCGGCGGCGGCGGCGTGACGCAGATTGGCGATCGCAACGTGTTCATGGCGTACGTGCACGTGGCGCACGATTGCCAGGTGGGCCACGACACGATCTTCGGCCCCCACGCCACGCTCGGCGGGCACGTGGCGGTCGAAGACTTCGCGAACATCAGCGCGGGATCGGCGGTGCACCAGTTCTGCCGGGTGGGACGCCACGGGTTCATCGGCGGGTACTCGGTGATCACCAAGGACGCGCTGCCCTACGCGCGCACGGTCGGCAGCCGTCCGGCGCGCATCTTCGGCACCAACACCATCGGGCTCATGCGGCGCGGCTTCTCGCCGGCGGTCGTCGAGAAGCTGAAACGGTCGTTCCGGTACCTGCTGCAGTCGAAGCTGAACACCACCCGGGCGCTCCAGCAGATTCAGCAGGATCGCTCGCTCGCGTGTCCGGAGGTGCAGTACCTGCTCGATTTCATCCGTACCTCGCAGCGCGGCGTGATCCTGCGCCGCGCCACCCGCAAGGCGGAAGAAGTCTTCGCCGACGAATGATCGCGCCGATCCTCCGTCGAACGCGTGCGTGCGCCACCCGGCTTCGCGAACAACCGTCGTGCGCCTGGGGCTGATCGCGGGCAACGGCCGGTTTCCGTTTCTCGTGCTCGAGGCCGCGCGCGGCGCCGGGCACGAGGTCACCGTGATCGCCCTCAAGGAAGAGACGTTTCCCGATCTCGAGCAGACCGCCGCCAGACCGCCGGCCGCCGTGGTGCACTGGATCTCTCTCGGACAGCTCGGCACCTGCATCAGCGTCCTGACGGCCGCAGGCGTCACCCAGGCCGTCATGGCCGGACAGGTGAAGCACACCAAGCTCTTCGCCGACATCGTGCCCGACCTCACGCTGGTCGGAGTCCTCATGCGGCTGAAGACCCGGAACACCGACGCGATCATTTCCGGCGTGGCCGACGAGCTGCGGCGCCACGGCATCGAGCTGCTGGATTCGACCGCCTTTCTCCGTCCGCTGATGGCCGGCGAGGGCGTGCTGACCGCCCGCCCGCCGACCGAGGAGCAGCGCGCGGACCTGGCGTTCGGCGCCCGGATGGCCGACGCGCTGGCCGGTCTGGACGTCGGACAGACGGTGGCCGTCAAATCGTCGGCGGTCGTTGCCGTCGAGGCGATGGAGGGCACCGACCAGGTGATTGCGCGTGCCGGTCAGCTCGCCGGCGCCGGCGTGCGCATCGTCAAGGTTGCCAAGCCGAACCAGGACATGCGCTTTGACGTGCCGGTGATCGGCGTGTCGACGATTGCCGCCATGCGGGCGGCCGGCGCCGACGCGCTGTCGGTGGACGCCGGGAAGACGCTGCTGATCGACGGCGGGGCCATCGTCACCGCCGCGAACGTCGCCGGCATCGTCATCGTGGGGCGACCTTCCGGTCCATGAGCCTTCCGGGCATCTGCCGACGAAGACGCGCGTCCGCAGGGGTTTGCATCTAAGATGCGTCGTGCGCTGGTGATTCGATGATGGGCCGTCGTGGCTGACCTATGGCGCTTCGCGTGGCAGTGATCGGCGTCGGGTATCTGGGCCGTCATCACGCCCGCATTCTGTCGGCGCTGCCCGGCGTCGCCCTCGTCGCGGTGGCCGACACGAACATCGCGCGGGCGTCGGAGGTCGCCGCCCTGCACGGCACGCGGGCGATGGCGGACTATCGCGACATCGTGGGGGCGGTGGACGCAGTCACGATCGCGGTGCCGACCGGGCGGCATCGTGAGGTGGCGCTCGCCTTTCTCGAGGCCGGCACGCCCGTTCTGGTGGAGAAGCCGATGGCCGGCTCGCTGGCCGACGCCGACGCGATGATTGCCGCGGCGCGACGGGCCGGGGTCTCGATTGCCGTCGGCCACACCGAGCGCTTCAACCCGGCAGTCGCGGCCGCGCGGCCGCTGCTCGTCGATCCCCGGTTCATCGAGGTGCATCGGCTCGGCACGTTTCCCGAGCGCAGCCTGGACATCGACGTGGTGTTCGATCTGATGATTCACGACCTCGACGTCGTCCTGTCGCTGGTACCGTCGGCGGTGGAGTCGCTCGAGGCGGTGGGCGTGCCGGTGCTGACCGGACGCGTGGACATCGCCAACGCCCGCCTGCGGTTCGCGAACGGATGCATCGCCAACCTGACGGCGAGCCGAATCAGCCGCGAGCGAGTGCGCAAGATCCGGTTCTTTCAGCCGTTCGCCTACGTGTCCATCGACTACGGCGCGCAGAAAGTCGAGCTGTGGCGGCTGGTCCACGGCGGCGCCGCCGCGCCACGAATCGACGGCGGCGAGGTCGAGGTGACCAGCGAGGAGCCGTTGAAGCGCGAGCTCGCGGATTTCGTGGACGCCGTACGGTCGACGCGCGAGCCGGCGGTGACCGGCGAGGACGGGCGGCGGGCCCTCGCGCTGGCGACGCGGGTGGTCGAGGCGATGCGGTCGACGGCGGACCTCCCGTCGCGGCGCCGCGACAGCCATCGAGGAGACGGGCCATGAGGTCGGCCCGTGAGCCTCTGCCCGGTGCGCGACGCGCAATGGCCAGCGCCACTCATGTACGCTGATCTCTCGGATTTTCTCGCCGATCTCGACAAGCGCCGGCTGCTCGCCCGCATCACCGAGCCGGTGAACCCGGCTCTCGAAATCGCCGCCGTGACCGATCGCGCCTGCAAGGCGGCCGGCGGCGGTCCGGCGCTCGTTTTCGAGTCGCCGACAGGATTCGACATCCCGGTTGCCACCAACGTCTTCGGATCGGTCGAGCGGATGTGCCTGGCGCTGGGCGTGAAGGCGCTCGACGACCTCGCCCGGGAGATCCACGAACTGATGACCCCGCCCGCACCGCGCGGGGTGCTCGATGCCCTGAAGATGCTGCCGATGGTTGGCCGTCTGACCGATCTGATGCCGAAGACGGTGAAAGACGGGGCCTGTCAGGAGATCGTCGATCGCGCGGGCACGCTCGACGCGCTGCCCATCCTGACCTGCTGGCCCGAGGACGGCGGGCGGTACATCACCCTGCCTCTGGTGTTCACCAGGGACCCTGAAACCGGCGTCCGCAACATCGGCACGTATCGCATGCAGGTGTTCGACGGGCGCACGACCGGCATGCACTGGCAGCGGCACAAAGGAGGGGCGCAACACCACCGGGTCGCCGAGCGTCTCGGCCGGCGGCTCGAAGTCGCCGTTGTCCTGGGCCCCGAGCCGGTGCTGACCTACTGTGCGACGGCGCCGATGCCCGAGGGGCTCGACGAACTGCTGCTGGGCGGCTTCCTCTCGCGCCGTCGCATCGAGATGGTGAAATGCGTCACGGTCGATCTGGAGGTGCCGGCCAGCGCCCACATCGTGCTCGAAGGGTACGTGGAGCCGGGCGAGCGCCGGCGCGAGGGGCCGTTCGGCGATCACACCGGCTTCTACTCGCAGCCCGACGATTACCCGGTGTTTCACCTGACGTGCGTCACACGTCGGCGACGGCCGACCTACCTGACCACGATCGTCGGCATCCCGCCGATGGAGGACTACTATCTCGGTCTGGCGAGCGAGCGCATCTTCCTGCCTGTGATTCAGAAGACGGTGCCCGAGATCGTGGACATGCACTTCCCGGCCGAAGGCATCTTTCACAATCTCGTCATCGTGTCCGTCGACAAGCGCTATCCGGGCCACGCCCGCAAGATCATGCATGCGTGCTGGGGTCTCGGTCAGCTGATGTTCTCGAAGACGATCGTGGTCGTCGACAAGGACGTGAACGTCCACGATGTCGGAGAAGTCGCCTGGATCGTCGGCACGCACATGGATCCGCTGCGCGACGTCCAGATGACGCGCGGTCCGGTCGACGATCTCGACGACGCCGCGGACATGCCGGCGTACGGGGGAAAGATGGGGATCGACGCGACCCGGAAGTGGGCATCCGAGGGCTACAAGCGGACGTGGCCGTCCCGGGTCCGGACCACTGAAGAGGCGGGCCGCAAGGCAGCGGAGATCTTCCGAAGGATCCAGCACCGCGGCTGAGCCCGGCGCCGCCGGCGACGTGGCGGCGGTCCGGCTGGTGGCGCGAGGTGGCGGGCGGCCGTCGACGATTTTCCATCACTACCACGGCCCGGAGCGTGGGAGCCCGCGGAAATCCTGTGTTTTGCCGCGGGCCGGCGTAGCAAGCGGCTTGCATGAGTTTCCGACATGGCCACCGTTACCGCGACCAATACGTTCCTGCAGCGGCTCATCGGTGCGGCCGCGCTCGATTCCGCGATTTACGAAGAGGTCGAGGCCGATCGGAGCGCCACAGGTCAGGCGCTGGCGGTCGTGATCGCGTCGAGCCTCGCGGCCGGTGTCGGCGCGCGGGCGTTCGGCGGCAGCACCTTGGTCAACGCGGCGTTCTTCACCGTCCTGTCGCTGCTGGCGTGGGGAGCGTGGGCAGTCGTCACCTTCGAGATCGGCGTGCACGTCCTGCCCGGGCCGCAGACGCGCTCTGACGTGGGTGAGCTCTTGCGAACGATCGGCTTCTCCTCGGCGCCCGGGATTCTGCGCGTGTTCGGGATGCTTCCTGGCGTCACGGCTCCGGCCTTCGTCATCACGTCGGTCTGGATGCTGGCGGCGATGGTCGTCGCCGTCAGGCAGGCGCTGGACTACACAAGCACCGGCCGCGCGATCCTGGTCTGCGTGCTGGGCTGGATGCTCGCGGTCACGCTGGCGATCGGCATCGGCCTGGTGTTCGGCCCGGTCCTCTCCTGAATCGGATCGGTCGTACCCGTCGGCATCGGCTCGCTCACGCGTCGGCGCCTCCTCTGTGTTGGCGTCTGATAAGATCGCCGGCTGGTGTCCGCGACGCTGACTGACCAGGAAATCGCGTCTCTCGCGACCACTCACGACATCATCAGTCTGGGCGTGAGGGCCGATGACCTGCGCCGGCGTCTGCACGGCAGGCGCACCACGTTCGTGCGGGTGGCGACCGTGCCGATCGAGGACGACGGCGCCTCGTGGCCTCCGGGCGCGGGCGAAATCCGGGTTGCCGGGACGCCGGCGACGCGCGAGGCGGCGCTCGAGCGGATCCGCGCCGTGGCCGTCCAGGCGCGCGGCGCGCCGGTCAGCGGGTTCTCGTTGTCGGATCTCGAGCGCCTGTCCGCCGCGGAAGGGATGACGCTTCGATCGCTGCTGGAAGACTTGCGCGCGGCCGGCCTCGAGCTGGTGGCCGAGGCGGCAATCGACACGCTTCAGGATCCCCGCCGCTCCCTCGAAGAGGTGAACATCGCCGGTCTCTCGCTGGCGCGGCTCACGGTGCGCCAGTTGCCCTCGTCCGATATCGTCTCGCTGTACAAGGGGGTCGCCGAATTGCAGCGCCGGATCGCGATCATCCGGGCGTTCGCGCCGTTGCCGCAGACCGGAAATGCCGCGGTCCCGACCACCGGATACGAGGATGTGAAGGCGATCGCGCTGGCACGGCTGGTTGTCGGCAACGTGGGGTCCATTCAGGTCGATTGGTCGCGGTACGGGCCCAAGCTCGCCCAGGTGGCGCTGACAGTCGGGGCCGACGACATCGACGGGGTGTCGCCCGAGAACCAGGTCGCCGAAGGGCGGCGCCGGGCGCCCCTGGAGGAGGTGCGGCGCAACGTCCGCGCGGCCGGTCAGGAGCCGATCGAACGCAATGGCCGGTTCGAGATCGTCACGCCCGACGCCGGCGATCGGCGGGCGGGCGAGCGGCCATCCCCGGAACCGCACCAACGATGAGCCGCGTGCGCCTGGGGGCCGTCAGCTATCTGAACGCGCGTCCGTGCGTCGTCGGCCTCGAGGCCGATCCGCGGTTCGACCTGCGCTTCGATCTTCCAGCGCGCTGTGCGGCGCTGCTCCACGAGGACGCGATCGACGTCGGCCTGGTTCCCTCGATTGAGTATCTGCGCGGCGCGGCCGGAGGCGCGAGCTACTCGATCGTGCCCGACGTCGCGATTGCCTCGTCCGGGCCGGTGGCGTCGGTGGCGTTGTACGCGAAGCGGCCCGTCGAAGACGTACGGTCGATCGCGCTGGATACGAGCTCGAGGACGTCGGTGGCCCTGACCCGCGTCCTGTGCGCCGTCGCGTGGCACATCGAGCCCTCGTTCGAGCCTCACGGCCCGGATCTGCAGGCGATGCTCGTCCGATGCGACGCGGCGCTGCTGATTGGCGACGCGGCTCTGTTCGTGGACCCCGCCAGGGCCGGGCTGAAGCCGGAGACCGCGCCGGCAGCCGACCCGTCCGCGCCTATCGAGAAGATCGATCTTGGGGAGGCCTGGACGGCGGCTACCGGGCTCCCGTTCGTGTACGCGTTCTGGGCAGGACGCCCGACCAGACTGTCGGCGGGCGAGGTCCGCGCCATCCAGACGGCGCGGGACCGGGGGGTGGCCGATCCGGATCGGGTGGCCGGCGACCATCTGAGCGACCCGACCAGCCGCGCCGTCGGGGCCCGGTACCTGCGGGATAATATCAAGTATCGGCTGGGCGATTCGGAGCGGGCCGGGCTCGAGACGTTCTACCGGTTCGCGGCCGAACTCGGGCTGGTGCCGCGGCCGAACGGGCTGCGCTTCTACTGAAATCGCGGTCCGGCTTCGGCCGAACCGAGCGTGCCATGACGATTGCCGACATTGCAGACAAGGTTCGTACGGGCGGACGGCTCGGGCGCCACGAAGCGCTCCGGCTGTACCGCACCGCGTCCACCCCGGTGCTGGGCCGACTGGCCGACGGCGTGCGCGCGCGCAAGCATCCCGAGGGGATCGTCACCTACATCATCGACCGCAACGTCAACTACACGAACGTCTGCGTGGCGAAGTGCAACTTCTGCGCGTTCTATCGCCCCGTTGGATCGTCCGACGGTTACGTCCTCGGCTTCGACGAGCTGTTTCGCAAGATCGACGAGACGATGGCGGTGGGCGGGGTCCAGCTGCTGCTGCAGGGCGGACACAACCCGGACCTGCCGTTGTCGTGGTACGAGGACCTGTTCCGTGCGGTGAAAGCGCGATATCCGACCTTCAAGCTTCACGCGCTGTCACCGCCCGAGATTCTGCACCTTTCGCGGCTCTCGCAGCTGCCGGTGTCCGGGATCATCGACCGACTGATTGCCGCGGGCCTCGACAGCATCCCGGGCGGCGGCGCGGAGATCCTGGTGGATCGCGTGCGCCGCCTCCTGCATTGTTACGGGAAGGCGAGCGCCGACGAGTGGCTCGACGTCATGCGTCAGGCGCATCGTGCGGGCCTCCGCACGACGGCGACCATGATGTACGGGACGGTCGAGACCGACGAGGAGCGGGTCGAGCATCTCGTCCGGCTGCGCGATCTGCAGGACGAGACCGGCGGCTTCACGGCGTTCATCACGTGGAGCTACCAGCCGGATCACACCGAGCTCGCAGGCACCGAAGCGACCGGCCTCGACTATCTGCGCACGCTGGCGCTCTCACGCATCGTGCTCGACAACTTCGACAACCTGCAGGCATCGTGGGTGACGCAGGGCGGGAAGGTGGGCCAGCTCAGTCTGGCATACGGCGCGAACGACATGGGCAGCGTCATGATCGAGGAGAACGTCGTGCGCGCGGCCGGGGCCAGCTATTGCATGGACGAAGTCGAGCTCGTCCGCAATATCGAGGACGCCGGGTTCGCGGCCCGTCGGCGCGACATGCACTATCGGGTGCTCGGCGATCCGATCTTCCGTGAGCGCGCGGTGCCGCGCATGCTGGAGCTCGCGACCGCGCGGGCCGAAGGCGATAGGTCGATGCCGGCCGAGCTCGTGAACTATCCGGCCCGGAGCCGGTCCGGCAGGCAACTTCGCGTCATTCCCAGTTGATCCGCTGCCTCGCCGCGTGGGTGCTGCCGATTGCCGCGCCGCCGGTTCGCGGCGGCTGGGTCGCCCTCGATCGCGGCCGGATCGTCGCGTACGGACGCCGCGGCGATCGCGATGGCCGCCTCGAGGGGGCGCGCGACATCGAGCTGGGAGACGTCGCGCTGCTCCCCGGCCTGGTCAATGCCCACACCCATCTCGAGCTGTCCTACCTGCGCGGGCGGGTGCCGCGCGGCGTGTCGTTCGTCTCGTGGATTCGAGACCTCATGGCCGTGCGGCGCGATTATCCCGATCCGTACGATCCCGAGATACTCGACGCCGCTTCCGCCGGCATTGCGGAGGCGGTCCGGTCGGGCACGGCCGTCGTCGGCGACCTCAGCAACACGCTCGCGACGTTCCCGAGACTGGCAGAGAGTCCGCTGGCGAGCGTCGTCTTTCACGAGCTGATCGGGTTCAACGCCGCTGATCCCGTCGGCACGGTCGATCGGGCGCTCGCGGCTATCCGGGGGCTCGCCGGTGGCGGAACGGCGCGGGCGACGCTCGCCGCCCACGCGCCCTACTCGGTCGCGCCCTCGCTGCTGCGCGCGATTGCCGGGGCGGTTGAGCGCGACCGGCTCGTGAGCTCGGTCCATCTGGCGGAATCGGCCGACGAGATCGAATTCATCGCGACCGGCGGGGGCGCCTGGAAGCAGCTGCTCCAGGATGTCGGCGCGTGGGATCCGCACTGGACCGTCCCCGGCGTGACGCCGGTCGGGTATCTCGACCGTCACGGATTCCTTGGCGACCGGGTGCTGGCGGTCCACGGCGTGCACGCCACCGACGACGACCTGGCGCGGCTGGCGGCGAGACGAACGACGCTGGTCACCTGCCCGCGGAGCAATCGGTACACCGGCGCCGGCACGGCGCCCGTCGGGCGGTTCTACGCGTCGGGCGTCGCCGTGTCGGTCGGCACCGACAGCCTCGCAAGCACCCCCGACCTCAACCTGTTTTTCGAGCTGGCCGAGATGCGTGCGCTGGCGCCCGACGTGCCGGCCTCGCGGCTGCTCGAGAGCGCCACACGGACCGGGGCCAGAGCGCTCGGTTTCGACCCGGAGTACGGCACGATCGAGCCGGGCAAGCGCGCGCGTCTGCTGGCAGTCGCCGTTCCGGCGGCGGTGGACGATGTGGAAGAATATCTCGTGTCGGGAATCCACCCGGAGCAACTGCAGTGGATCGACGACTTCGCCGACCCGCAGACAAATCGCTGACAACCATGATCGACCGTCTCCTCACCTATCTGCGCTTCGTGCGGTTCGGCCATTCCGTGTTCGCGCTCCCGTTCGCGCTCGCGGGCGCGCTGCTGGCCGGACGGCACGTGAGCCTCACGTGGTCGTCGATCGGGTGGATCCTGGTCGCGATGGCATCGGCGCGCAGCGCGGCGATGGGGTTCAACCGCCTCGTGGATGCGAACATGGATGCGCTCAACCCGCGGACGGCCGGCCGCGAGCTGCCGCGCGGCGCGATGACCGTCCGCGAGGCGGGGGTCTTCGTCGCGGCCGCCGCCATGGTCTTCGAGTTCGCCGCATGGCGCCTGGGCACGGTGTGTTTCGTGCTGTCGCCGGTGGCGTTGGCGATTGTGTTCTGGTACTCGCTCGCCAAGCGTTACACGACCTGGACGCAGCTGTTTCTGGGGCTCGCGATGGCGGTGGCGCCGATCGCGGGATGGCTGGCGGTGGGTGGCCGTGGCGGGTGGGAGCCGTGGCTGCTCGCGCTGGGGATTGCCGCGTGGGTTGGCGGCTTCGACGTGCTGTACGCGTGCCAGGATCTCGAGTTCGATCGTGCTCACAAGCTGCGGTCGATCCCGGTGCGGTTCGGCGTGCAGACATCGCTCACGATCTCGCGGGCGATGCACGTGGTCGCCGTCGCGTGCTTCATGGCGCTGCCGTGGGTCACGCCGCTGCCGCGGATCTACGACATGGGCGTGCTCGTTGTCGCGGTGATGCTGGTCTACGAGCAGTCGCTCGTCCGCGCCGACGATCTGTCGCAGGTGAAGCGCGCCTTCGATCTGAACGGCTACGTCGGGATCCTCTATCTCGCGGTGCTCGCCGTCTCGATCTATGTCGGCTGAATCGGTCGCGATCGCCATCACCGGTGCGAGCGGGGCCGTCTATGCGACCCGCACGCTGGCGGCGCTCCTCGCGCGCGGCGTGCATGTCGAGCTCGTCGTCACCGACTACGGGCGACGGCTGCTCCGGGACGAGCTGGGCGACGCCGCAACCATCGAGAACTTGGTCGCGTTTCTCGCCGCCAAGTACGGCGACGGCGTCGGAGCGGGATCGGTAACGGTGCACAGCAACCGCGACCTCGGCGCCGCGCTGGCGAGCGGCAGTCACCGGTGCCGCGGGCTGGCGATTGTGCCGTGCTCGATGAAGACGCTCGCCGGCGTCGCGCACGGACTCTCCCGCACCCTGGTGGAGCGCGCGGCGGACGTCATGCTGAAGGAGCGCCGCACGCTCGTCATGGTCCCGCGCGAGACGCCCATGAGCCTGCCGCAGCTCCGGAACATGGTGCTCTGTGCCGAAGCCGGGGCCGTGATCCTGCCGGCCATGCCGGCGTTCTACCAGCTGCCGCAGACCCTCGACGATCTCGCCGATTTCATGGCGGGGAAGATCCTCGCGGCGCTCGGCTTCGAGCACGATCTGTACCCGCCGTGGACGGGGGCCGTGCCGCGATAGCGCGTCGCCGCTCGACCGTGCCTGGCGCACTGCGGACCCGTGAATCGCGTGACTCGTTGATCGTGATTGTGACTTGCAGACTGTGAATGGCCCCGAGCCGCTGGTCTCCAGGCGTCCCGAGCGCATCGCCGGCATGTTCGATGCGATTGCCGATCGCTACGACCTGCTGAACCACCTCCTCAGCGCCGGCATCGACTCTTCGTGGCGCCGCCGCGCGATCCGGTCGCTGCGGCTGACGGGAGGCGAACGCGTGCTCGATCTGTGCACCGGCACGGCGGATCTGGCGATCGCCGCGATGACGGCCTCGCCGGCCGCCAACCGTGTCGTTGGCATCGACTTCGCGCACGGGATGCTGCGCATCGGACACGCGAAGGTGAGGCGGGCGCGTCTCGATCGCGCGGTGCTGCTCGCCCGCGGCGACGCGATGGAGCTGCCCGTGGCCGACGAATCGTTCGACGCCGCCACCATCGCGTTCGGGATCCGCAACGTCGAGCAGCCCGAGGTGGCCTGTCGCGAGATGCATCGGGCGCTCCGACCCAACGGCCGCTTTGCCATTCTCGAGTTCGCCATCCCCGCCGGGCCGCTCTTTCGAACCGTGTACCTCGCGTACTTCCGTCACGTGCTGCCGCGGATCGGTCGTGCCCTCTCGCATCACGCCGACGCCTACGGGTATCTGCCCGCGTCGGTGAACGCGTTTTCGGCGCCGGAAGCGTTCGTGACAATTCTGCGACAGAGCGGCTTTTCGTCGCTCCGGGCCGTCCCGCTCACGTTCGGCAGCGTCTACCTCTACACGGGTGAAAAGCGTCCAATTGCCGATCCCTGATGCCTAATCCCTCGTTCCGGATCGGCAATGCCGGACCCCTGATGAATCCCTAACCCCGACGCCCAATCGCTGCTGCTATACTGGCCTAACCTCCTGATGTATCTCGATTTCGAGGACTATCGCCCAGACATCCAACCCATCGGGCGCGCGATCTCCTGGCGCGAGGGCGTCCTCCTGTCGATCATCGTCCACCTGGTGGGCGTCATCGTGCTGCTCCTGGCGCCGCGATGGTTTCCCTTCACCGCGGCGCCGGTGCGTGCTGTCGTGGTGCCGCCGCAGACCAACGCGCCCCGATTCGTGTTCGTGCAGCCGCGGCTGGACATGCCGGCGCTGCGGCCGCCGCCGAGCCGCGCCGAGCCGTCCGACAAGGATCGGCTCGCGCGCGCGCCCCAACGTGCCCCGAAACCCGCCGATCCGCTGCCGTTCTCACGCGGCAACACGCCCGAGCGGGTCGAGAGCGTCGATCGACGGGCAGCCCGGGGCCAGGGCCCCCGACCCGACGCCGCGCAAGCCGCGCCGCAACCGCAGCCGCCGGCCGTCCAGGAAGAGGCGAAAGTGCCTGAGTCGCCATCGGCGCTGTCGTTTCCCGCGGCGCCGCGGTCGCCGAACCCGCCGACCGGCGCCAACGCCCGCGTCCTCGCGCCGGGAGGGGGACTCGGCGATGCCCTCCGCAATCTGCAGCGATACGTGCAGCGGGACACGTTCGACAATCCGCAAGGGGGCGGCGGCCAGTTCGGCCCCGAAATCCAGTTCGACACGAAAGGCGTGGAGTTCGGGCCGTGGGTCCGCCGTTTCATCGCGCAGGTGAAACGGAACTGGCTGCCGATGATTCCCTACTCGGCGATGATGTACAAGGGCCACGTCGTCGTGACCTTCAACGTGTACAAGGACGGCGCCATCTCGGATTTGTCGGTCGCGGGGCCCTGTCCGGTCGATGCTTTCAACACCGCCGCGTTCGGCGCGCTCACGGCATCGAATCCCACCGAGCCGCTGCCGCCGGAATATCCGTCGGACAAGGCGTTCTTCACGGTGACCTTCTTCTACAACGAAACACCGCCGCGATGACGCGTTCTCAGCAGCTCGGCCTGGTCGTTCTGCTGCTCGTCTTGATCGTCTTCGTCATCGCGAGACTCTGAGCCTCGACGATCCATCGCCGGGCGCGCCGGGTGCCGGCGCTTCCCGTTCTGCTGTGGCTGCTTCAGAGTTCTTCGTCGCCATTCTCGGCCCGACGACGACCGGAAAGAGCGCGCTGGGGCTCGCTCTGGCCGAGCGCTACGACGGCGAGATCGTGAACTGCGACTCCACAGCGGTGTACCGGGGGTTCGACATCGGGACCGACAAGGTGCCGTTCTCCGAGCGGCATGGCGTCCCGCACCACCTGATCGACATCGCCGATCCGACCTCGGAGTACACGGCCGCGCGCTACGCCCAGGACGCCGCAGCAGCTGTGCGCGACATTTCCCGGCGCGGCCGGCTGCCGATCGTGGTCGGGGGAACCGGGCTCTATTACCGTGCGCTGACGCGCGGCCTGTTTCCAGGGCCGTCGCGCGATGTGCGGCTCCGGATGCGCCTCGAAGCCATCGCGGCCCGCCGGGGGGCATCGGCGCTCCATCGCCTGCTCACCCGCGTCGATCCCGCGTCGGGCGCGCGCATTCGGCCGCCCGACCTGAAACGGATGGTGCGCGCGCTGGAGGTGTACTTCCTGACGGGGAAACCGTTGACGGCTCACTTCGCTGCGACGGCGGCGCCCCTGCCGGAGTTCGACGTGCTGGCGATCGGGTTGCAGGTTCCGAGGGCTGTCATCGCCGAGCGGGTCGCGCGGCGCGTCGACGCCCAGTTCGCGCGTGGCCTGCTCGACGAGATCCGCGGACTCCTCGCCAGCGGTGTGCCGGAAAGGGCGCGGCCGTTCGGTGGACTGGTCTACCGGCAGGCGCTCGAGCACCTGCATGGCGTCCGCGACGAGGCCGCCACGCGGGCGCTCATCGCGCAGCAGAATCGTCAATACGCGCGTCGTCAGTTGATCTGGTTCCGCAAAGAGCCTAATCTGATCTGGCTGGACGGCCCCGGCACCGCGCCTGCCGCGATAGACGCGGCCCGTCGGCTGATCGACGGGCGGTTCCGGCGCTGATTCCCGTCCCCGCACCCGCGTGTCGCCCTTCACCCGCGCCATCGTGATCGTCATGGACGGCGTCGGCGTCGGCGAACTGCCCGACGCGGCCTCGTACGGCGACGAGGGCAGCGATACGCTCGGCAACATCGCCAGGCAGGTCCCGCTGCGGGTGCCGACGCTGCGGCGGCTCGGCCTCGGACGGGTGGCGCGGATCGGCGGCGCCACGGCGCCCGGGACGGCGACGGCAGCCGTCGGCCGGATGGCCGAGGCTTCGGCGGGCAAGGATTCGGTGACGGGCCACTGGGAGATGATGGGCATCGTGCTGGATCGTCCGTTCCCCGTCTTCCCGCACGGCTTCGCGCCCGGAATCGTCGCCGAGTTCTCGCGCCGTGTCGGCCGCGGGGTGCTTGGGAACAAGGCCGCATCGGGCACCGCCATCATCGACGAGCTCGGCGCCGAGCATCTCGCCACCGGCGCCCTGATCGTCTACACGTCCGCCGACAGCGTGTTTCAAATCGCCGCGCACGAGGCGATCGTGCCGCTGCCCGAGCTGTACCGGGCGTGCGAGACGGCCTACGCGCTCGTCGGCGAAGGGCTCGGCGTCGGCCGCGTCATCGCGCGGCCGTTTGTCGGCGCCCCCGGGCGTTTCAGCCGGACGGCCAACCGTCGCGACTACGCGCTGCCGCCCTCCGGCCAGACGCTGCTGGACCGCCTGAAGGCGGCGGGGCTGCCGGTGGTTGCGATTGGCAAGATCGAGGACCTCTTCGCGGGGCGCGGCATCACGCGCGCGATTCACACCGCGAGCGACGATGAGGGGATGGATCGGGTCGGGGCGCAGATGAACGCCGTCGACCGCGGGCTGGTGTTCACGAATCTGGTCGACTTCGACACGCAGTACGGCCACCGCAACGACGTGGAGGGGTACGCCGCGAACCTGGAGCGGTTCGATGCCCGTCTGGCCCGGCTGCTGCCGTCGCTGGGAGATGACGATCTGCTGATCGTGACGGCGGATCACGGCAACGATCCGACGACGCCGAGCACCGACCACGCGCGCGAGTACGTGCCGCTCCTCGTCACCGGTGCCCACGTGCGGGCGGGCACCGACCTCGGCACGCGGCCGACCTTCGCGGACCTCGGTCAGACACTGGCCGACGTGTTCGGTGTCGGCGCCCTCGCCCATGGCGCGAGCTTTCTGCGCGAGATCCTGCGATGAACCTTCGCGAGCAACTGGAGGCGCGCGAACGCGAGATCCTGGCGCCGCAGGCCGCCCGGAGCGCCGACTCGCGCGGCCGGCTCCGCGCCGAGCCGGAGGACGAGGTCCGTCCGGCGTTCCAGCGCGACCGGGATCGCATCATCCACTGCAAGGCGTTTCGCCGCCTGAAGCACAAGACGCAGGTGTTCTTTGCGCCCACCGGCGATCATTACCGCACCCGGCTGACGCATACGCTCGAGGTGTCGCAGATCGCCCGGACGATCGCGAAGGTGCTGCGGCTTCACGAGGAGCTGACCGAAGCCATCACGCTCGGGCACGATCTCGGCCACACGCCCTTCGGCCACGCCGGCGAGCGGATCATCGACAGCCTCATGCCCGGCGGCTTCAATCACTACGAGCAGAGCCTCCGGATCGTCGATCTGCTCGAGAACGACGGACGCGGCCTGAACCTGACGTGGGAAGTGCGCGACGGCATCGCGAAGCACTCGAAGGGGAAGTCGGGGGCGCCCGTCGGGCTGGCGGCCGGGCTGAAGGCGGCCACGATCGAAGGGCAGATCATGCGCGTCGCGGATCTGATTGCGTACGTGAATCACGACATCGACGATGCAACGCGCGCCGGACTGCTGGTCGCGGGCGATCTGCCGGCCGGCCCGATCGAGGTTCTCGGCGCCTCCTCGTCACTCCGGATCGGCACGCTCGTCAAGGACGTCGTCACCGAAACGCTGGCCGGTGGTCTGACCGAGATCCGGATGAGCGAGCCGGTGTTGAAGGCGGTCCTGCACCTCCGCAGCTTCCTGTTCGACGCCGTGTACGAGAACTCGATTGCGACCGTCGAGTTCCGCAAGGCGTCCGGCATCCTCAGCGGACTGTGGGAGAAAGTCAGGGACCGTCCCGACGAATTCCTCGATCGCCGCACCGTCGAGGAGGAAGGGCTCGACGCCGCGACCCGCGACTTCATTGCCGGCATGACCGACCGCTACGCGGTCCGCCTGTACGAACAGCTGTTCATTCCGAAGCCCTGGGCGTAGCCCGTCTGGATGGCCGGGTGGCCGAGATGGTATATTGAGAGGTTGGCATGCTCCTCGATCTCTCCAGAATCCGCACGCCGCACGAGCGCTACGACAAGACGTTCGAGGCGGCCGCCCTCGCGGCCGATCGCGACGATTTCCGCGTCGCCTCGCCCGTGTCGCTCGCCTTCGACGTCTTCAAGGACAACGCGACGTTCCGGCTCGTGGGGACCGTGCGCGCCGTGCTGGAGCTGCCGTGCAGCCGCTGCCTCGAGCCGTTCGCCGTCCCGGTCGACGCCGGCTTCGATCTCCGCTACCAGCCCCACACGCAGAACACCGGCGAAGGGGAGCGCGAAGTCGAGGAGGACGATTTGACGACGGCGTTCTACGACCGCGACCAGATCGACTTGGGACAGCTGATGTGCGAGCAGTTCTATCTGGCGCTGCCGATGAAGCCGCTCTGCGACGCGGCGTGCCGCGGTTTGTGTCCGGTCTGCGGCCTCAATCTCAACAAGGCCACCTGCACGTGCCGGCACGCGTGGGAGGATCCGCGCCTGGCGGTCCTGAAGGCGCTGCAAAAAGACTCGTAACCCTCAGGTGACGCCATGCCCAACCCCAAACGACGACATTCCAAGACCCGCACCGCCAAGCGCCGGACGCACGACGCGCTGCGGGCGGTCGGCCTGTCCGAATGCCCGCATTGTCACGAGCCCAAGCCGCCGCACCGCGTGTGCACCAACTGCGGGTACTACCGCGGACGGCAGGCGCGCGCGGTCGACGAGGACTAGGCGGCCGCTCGGCTGAAGCCTTCGCGCACCGGCTGCATCGGCGGGCGGACAACGCGCGGCGGCCCGATCCGTCGGGCGAGCGAGGCGCTTCTGCCCTCAGGCGAGCGACGCGATGATCTGGATCGCCGTGGATGCGATGGGCGGCGACTTCGCGCCCGGCCACATCGTCGACGGGGCGCTCGCGGCGGTCCGGCGCTTCGACTTCGGCGTGCAGCTGGTGGGCCCGCGGGCGCTCCTCGAATCGGAGCTGGCGCGCCGTCCCGACGTGCAGCCGGAGCGCACGCGCGTCGTGGACGCCGCCCAGGTGGTCGGCATGACCGAGGCGCCCCTGTCGGCGCTGCGGCGCAAGCCGGGCGCCTCCATTCGCGTGGCGGCCGATCTCGTGGCGCACGGACAATCGGCCGGCCTCTTCAGTGCCGGGCACACCGGCGCGACCGTGATGGCGGCGCACGCGGCGTTCGGCACGCTCACCGGCGTCGACCGCCCCGCACTGGCCGCCACCGTCCCGACGCGCGGACGTCCGGCGATTCTGCTGGACGTCGGCGCGAGCGTCGAGTGCCGCCCCCATCATCTGCTGCAGTTTGCCGTCATGGGGACGGTGTTCGCGCGCGTGGCGTTCGGCATCCAGACGCCGCGGGTCGGGCTGCTGTCGACGGGCGAAGAGGCGACCAAGGGGAACGAGCTCACACGCGAGGCGCACCGCCTGCTCAAGCTGTCGCCTGTCAACTTCATCGGCAACCTGGAGGCGCGCGACGTGTACAGCGGACAGGCCGACGTGATCGTCTGCGACGGGTTCACCGGGAACATCGCGCTGAAGATCAGCGAAGGCCTCGTCGACACCATCGGCAGTCTGCTGGCGGCCGAACTCTCCAGCACGATGACGACGCGCGTGGGATCGCTGCTCACGCGGCGCGCGCTCCGCCGATTCCATCGCCGCGTGGACTACTCCGAGTACGGCGGCGCACCGCTGGTGGGCGTCGCCGGGGTCGCCATCGTCGGCCACGGGCGGTCGAGTGCGCGGGCGGTCCGGAACGCCGTCGTCATGGCGTACCGGTTCGCCGCCAACCGGTTCATCGAGCGGGTCGAGCAGGACATCGCTGCGGCCGCGGTGTCGCACCTGTGATCGCCTTCGTCTTTCCCGGCCAGGGGTCGCAGAGGGTCGGCATGGGCAAGGCGCTCGCCGAGGCCTTTCCCCTCTGTCGTGACACCTTCGCCGAGGCGGACGCGGCGCTCGGCGAATCGCTGAGCGGCATCTGCTTCGAGGGCCCGGAGGACCGCCTCGGCCTCACCGAGCACGCGCAGCCGGCGATTCTCGCGACCAGTATCGCGGCGCACCGGCTGCTCGCGTCGCGGCGGATTCAGCCGGCCTTCGTGGCCGGACACAGCCTCGGCGAATACTCCGCCAACGTGGCGGCGGGCACGTTCGCGTTCGCCGACGCGCTGCGCCTCGTCCGCCGGCGCGGCCGCTATATGCAGGAGGCGGTGCCGGTGGGCACCGGGGCGATGGCGGCCGTCCTCGGCCTCGGCGCCGACCTCGTCGCCCGGGCGTGCGAGGAGGGGTCGGCCGGCGAGGTCGTGAGCCCTGCGAACTTGAACGGCGGGGCGCAGGTGGTGATTGCCGGCGCGCGCGAGGCGGTCGCCCGCGCAGGCGAGCGCGCCAAGGCGCTCGGCGCCAGGCGGGTGGTGCCGCTGGCGGTCAGCGCGCCGTTCCATTGCGCCCTGATGAAACCCGCCGAGGAGCGGCTCGCGCCCGACCTGCGGGCGCTGGCGGCGAACGATCCCCGGGTGCCGGTCGTGGCCAACGTCGATGGAGAGCCGAAGCGCACCGCCGCCGCGGCGGTCGAGGCGCTCGTGGCCCAGGTGTCGGCGCCGGTGCGGTGGGAGGCCGTTGTCCGCCGCCTTGCGTCGGAAGGCGTCACAACGTATGTTGAGGTGGGTCCGGGCGCGGTGCTCAGCGGCCTGATCAGAAAGATTCATCGCGACGCGAAGGTGGTGAACTTCGGCGTCCCTGAGGATCTCGCGGCCATCGAATCACTCTCTCGCTAGACTCTAGACTCGTGAATCGGTCACCTGGTCATCTGGTCCTTGGCCAGCAATCAACGACTCCATCAGACGCGTGCACGCCGGCGTGCGGCCGGATGACGAGACGACCACGATGACGACGGTCCCATGTTCGAACTGACCGGGAAGGTTGCGCTCGTGACCGGCGCGTCGCGGGGGATCGGGCGCGCCATCGCCGCACGCCTGGCCGGCCAGGGGGCCCTGGTGCTCGCCGCCGCTCGCGGCGACCATGCCGGCGAGACGGTGTCCGAGCTGACGGCCGTGGGGCGTCGGGCCGAAGCGATCAGCGTGGACGTCACCGACACGGCGTCGCTCGAGCGTCTGCCGGCACAGATCGTCGATCGCCACGGCAGCCTGGACATCATCGTCAGCAACGCCGGCATCGCGCGCGATCAGCTGCTGATGCGGATGAAGCGGGACGACTGGGACGCCGTGATCGCCACCAATCTGACGGCGACCTTCGTCCTGACGCAGGCCGCCATCCGGCCGATGCTGCGCCAGAAGGGCGGCCGGATCATCGCCGTCAGCTCGGTCGTCGGCCAGACGGGGAACGCGGGGCAGACCAACTACGCCGCGTCGAAAGCCGGCCTGATTGGCTTCGCCAAGGCGCTCGCCCGCGAGGTCGCCTCCCGGGCCATCACGGTCAACGTCGTGGCGCCCGGGTTGATCGACACCGCCATGACGCGCGCGATGGCCGAGCGCGCACTGATCGACTGGGCGTCGCAGATCCCGCTCGGTCGCGCCGGCACGCCCGACGACGTGGCGGCGGCGGTCTGCTTCCTTGCCTCCGACGAGGCAGCGTATATTACTGGGCACGTGCTCGCCGTGAACGGCGGGATGTACATGTAGGTGTGCACCCTCGAGGAGGATTGAATGGCTGTCGCCGACAAAGTGAAGAGCATCATCGTGGAGCAGCTCGGAGTGGACGAAGAGGAAGTGACGGCCGACGCGTCGTTTGTCGACGACCTCGGCGCCGACTCGCTCGATACCGTGGAACTGGTCATGGCCTTCGAGGAGGAGTTCGGGATCGAGATTCCCGACGAAGACGCCGAGAAGATCACTCGCGTCAAGGAAGCCATTGAGTACATCGAGTCTCACGGAAAGTCCAAGAAGTAGCATGGCGCGCAGGCGTGTGGTCGTCACGGGCATCGGCCTCGTGTCGCCCCTCGGCATCGGGACCGACGCGAATTGGCACGCGCTCGTCGCCGGCAGGAGCGGCATCGGCTCGATCACCAAGTTCGACGCCGTCTCCTTCGCGACCTTCCATGCCGGCCGCGTCGAATTCGCCACGCAGATCGCGGGAGAGGTGAACGGGTTCGAGCCGCTGCGTTACATCGAGAGGAAAGACGTCAAGAAGATGGACGTCTTCATCCAGTACGCCATCGCGGCCAGTCAGTTCGCGGTCGACGATGCGAGCCTGGTGGTGACGCGGGACATGGGTCCGCGCGTCGGCGTGCTGATCGCGTCCGGGATCGGCGGATTCACCACGATCGAGCGCGAGCACAAGGCGCTCCTCGACGGCGGTCCACGCAAGATCTCCCCGTTCTTCATTCCCTCCGCCATCATCAACCTCGCCGCCGGGCAGGTGTCGATCCGGTTCGGCGCCAAGGGCCCGAATTCGGCGACCTGTACCGCCTGCTCCGCCTCCGCCCATGCCATCGGCGATGCGTACGAGATCATCCGGCGCGACGATGCGGACGTCATGATCGCCGGCGGCTCCGAGGCGGCGATCACGCCGATGGGCATCGGCGGCTTCGGCGCCCTCCGCGCGCTCTCGACGCGCAACGACGAGCCGGCGCGCGCGAGCCGTCCGTTCGACCTGGATCGCGACGGCTTCGTGGTCGGCGAGGGCGCCGGCGTCCTGATCCTCGAGGAGCTCGAAGGGGCACGGCGCCGCGGGGCGCGCGTGTACGCCGAGCTCGTCGGCTACGGGATGTCGGCCGACGCCTATCACATTACGGCGCCGTCGGAGGACGGCGATGGCCCCTTTCGCGTGATGCGCGCGGCGATCAGGAGCGCGGCCATCTCGGCGGACCAGGTCGACTACATCAACGCGCACGGGACGTCGACACCGCACGGCGACAGGGTGGAGACCATTGCGATCAAGCGCTGCTTCGGCGAGCACGCGACCGCCCTCGCCGTGTCGTCGACCAAGTCGATGACCGGGCATCTGCTGGGCGCCGCCGGCGGCCTCGAGGCCGCCATCACCGTGCTGAGCGTGCATCACCAGATGGTGCCTCCCACGATCAATCTCGACCACCCGGATCCGGAGTGCGACCTCGATTACGTGCCGAACACGGCGCGCCCCCTGGCCGTCGAGTACGCGCTGTCGAACTCGTTCGGATTCGGCGGCACCAATGCCGCCCTGCTCTTCAAGCGCTACGAGACGTAGCCACCGGTTCCGAGTCGGACCCACCCCGATGAAACTCGCGGTTTGCGTCAAACAGGTTCCCACCCGCGACTGGCAGCCGCGCCTCGACGACAGCAGGAGGTGGATTCGCGAGTCGGACGCGACCTTCGAGATGAACGAGCCGGACGCTTACGCGCTCGAGGAGGCGCTGCGGCTCAAGGAGCAGCACGGGGGCGAGGTGGTCGTCTGCTCGGCAGGGCCGTCGCGCGTGGCGCAGGTGCTGCGGGAAGCGCTCGCCCGCGGCGCCGATCGCGCGATCCACGTCGAGGACGAGTCGCTGTCGCGCGCCGAGGCCTTCGTCGTCGCCGCCGGCCTGGCGGCGGCGATGCGCGAGGAACGCTTCGACCTGATCCTCACCGGCCTGCAGTCCGACGATCAGGGATTCGCGCAGACCGGCGTGATCCTGGCCGAGCGCCTGGGTCTGACCCACGCGACGATCGTCATGGAGGTCGTGGCGGACCCCGGCGCGGGAACCGTCCGCGTCAAACGCGAGCTCGAGGGCGGCTGGTTCCAGTGGGTCGCGATGCCGCTGCCCGCCGTGCTCACGATTCAGAGCGGCATCAATCAGCTGCGGTACGCGACGCTCAAGGGCATCATGGCGGCGAAAAAGAAGGAAATCCGAAAGGCGGGGCCTCCGGCCGGGGCGGCCGCGGCCGCGCGGCTGCAGATCGTCGCGCTGGCCGCGCCCGAGCGCAGCAAGCAGACCGAGATCATCGAGGGCACGCCGGACGAGGCCGCCAGAGAGCTGGTCCGAAGGCTCAGGGAGGAGGCACGTGTTCTCTGAGGCCGTTTCACCGTACGTCGGCGCGAACCGACGACCGACGGTCGTCTGCGACAACCGATGATCCTCGTCATCGCCGAACAGCGCGGCGGGGCGCTCAATCGTGCGACGTGGGAGACGGTGGCTGCCGCGCAGCAGATGGCCGGCGGCGACTCGATCACGATCGCGGTTCCGGGGGCGGGCGTCGGTTCGGTGGCCCGCGAGCTGGCGGCCGCTCGAGCGGCGGAGGTCGTCACGATCGAGCATCCACTGCTGGAGGCCTACACGGCCGATGGCTATGCCGTCGCCCTCGAGCAGGCCATCGCGCACCTGGCGCCGACGCTGGTCGTCATGCCGCACACCTATCAGGCGCGCGACTTCGCCCCCAAGCTCGCGGCGCGCCTGGATCGGGCGATCGTGACCGACGTGACCGGCCTCAGGCAGCTCGACGGCGCGCGGGCGTTCGTCCGTCCGATGTTCCAGGGCAAGCTGATGGCGGACGTCGTCCTGCAGGGGCCGGCGCCGCATGTCGTCACCTGTCAGGTCGGCGCCTTCCGCGCCGATCGCGCCGCGCGTGGTGCCGCCCCGGCGCCAGTGCGTTCGCTCGCGGTCGCGCTCGACGCGGCGCAGATTCGCCAGCGCCCCGACCCGCCCTTCCAGCAGGCGAGGCATGCGGTCGATCTGTCGCAGGCCGAGCGCATCGTCGCGGTCGGGCGCGGCATCAAGGCGCAGGATCAGCTGCCGGTCGCCCAGGCGCTGGCCGCGGCGCTCGGGGCCGAGCTCGCGGCGTCCCGCCCGATCTGCGACGCGGGCTGGCTGCCGATGGAGCGCCAGGTGGGCAGCTCGGGGCAGACCGTTGCGCCGAAGCTGTACGTGGCGCTCGGCATCTCCGGCGCGATCCAGCACCTCGTCGGCATGAAGGGGTCGCAGACGATCGTGGCGATCAACAGGGACCCCGAGGCGCCCGTCTTCGAGGTCGCCGACTACGGGATCGTCGGGGATCTGTTCGAGATCGTCCCCGCGCTGGTGGCTGCGTTGAAGACATGAAGACATGATCGGAGCTTCATGGCCACGTCCGTCCTCGGCGTCCTCGTCCTGCTCGCGGTGGCGGCATTCGCCGCGCAGATAGCCACGCGCGTCCGGTTGATCGCCGCCGCGCCCAATACGTTCGCCCTCGACCATCCGGCCGCGCGAATCCGCCGTTTCGTGCTCGACGTCCTGCTGCAGCGCCGCACGATTCGCGAGCGGCCGCTGACCGGCATCGCCCACGCCTTCGTCTTCTGGGGCTTTCTCGCGTTCGCGGGATACACGACCGTCGAGTTCGCGAACGGCCTCGGGATCGCCGATTTGACCCGAACGCCGTGGTTTCTCGCGTACCGCGCCGGCCTGGTCGCCTTCGCCGTCGCCGTGCTCGCAGGCATCGTGTTCCTGCTCGTTCGCCGGGTGGTGGCCCGGCCGGTGGCGCTTGGCGTCCGGGTCTCGGGCGAGTCGGTCGTGATCGGTGTCTTCATCGCCATCCTCATGATCACGTTTCTCCTCACCTGGTGGCTGCCCGAGGGGAGCCCGGCGGGACGCGCGAACTGGTGGCTCCATGCCGTCGTCATCCTGGCTTTTCTGGTGCTGATTCCGGCATCCAAGCACTTTCACCTCGTCGTGTCGCCGATCACGGTCTTCCTCAAGTCGCCGACGCTCGGGAACGTCCCGAATCTCGATTTCGAGAAGGAGGAGGTCGGCCTCGAAGCGGTCGAGGATCTCGGCAGCAAAATAGTGCTCGACGCCTTCACGTGCGTCGAGTGCGGCCGGTGCCAGGTGAACTGCCCGGCGTGGGCCGCCGGCAAGGAGCTCAATCCGAAGGCCATCGTCCTGCAGACGAAGGACGCGCTGCTCGCCGGCGATCGCGAACGGACGCTGGCGTCGGTCTACAGCGAGAAGGTGCTGTGGCAATGCACGACGTGTGGTGCGTGCGAGAATCAGTGCCCCGTCGGGATCGAGCATCTGCCCATTCTGATCGGATCGCGACGGGGCCTCGTGTCGAACGGCGACGCGCCCGAATACCTCCCCGGCGTCTACAATCATCTCGAGCGCCGGGGGAACATCTGGGGTCTCGGGTACGACCTGCGGCAGAAGTTCGTCGAGGCGGCCGGCCTCGAGATCTTCGACCCGTCCAGACACGACGTGCTCGTCTGGCTCGGGTGCGCCGGCGCCTTCGAAGCCGATTACCAGAAGGCGATGCGGTCGCTCTTCGACATCCTGCGGGCGCGCCGCGTTCGGTACGGCGTGCTGGCGAAGGAGCGTTGCACGGGCGATCCGGCCAAGCGGACCGGCAACGAGTACATGTTCCAGGAGCTCGCGACCGCCAACATCGAGGATCTGCAGGCCGCCGGGCCGAAGACGATCCTGACCTCGTGCCCGCACTGCGTGAAGACCATCGGGGACGATTACCGCCGTTTCGGGTACGAGGTCGACATCGTGCACGCCGCCGTCTACGTCGAGAAGCTGCTGCGGGGCGCGACGATGACCCCGGCGTCGACCGACCGGGTGACCTTTCACGATCCGTGCTATCTGGGCCGGTATGCAGGGGTCGTCGACGAGCCGCGGCGGCTGCTCGGGATCGCCGGCGCGTCGGTGGCCGAGCCGGAGCGGAACCGGGACAACCCGTTCTGCTGCGGGGCAGGCGGCGGCCTGCTGTTCGCGGACAAGGAAGAGGAGCCTGGCTCACGCATCAGCGACGTGCGTTTCCGGCAGCTCCAGGCCACCGGTGCCGGCACCGTCGTGACCGCGTGCCCGTTCTGCTCGATCATGTTGAAGGGCGCGCATGCCAGCGCCGGCGCGGGGGCGGCCGAGGTGCAGTTCGTCGATCTCATGACCTACGTCAACGGCCGGCTCGTGAAGGCGTGAGCGAGCGCGACTGGCGGGCGTCCCGCCTCAAGCGCGTCGAAGCCGCCGCCATCGCGGCGGTCGGCTACCCGCTGGTGGCGCTCCTCGGATGGACGCTCCGGTGGCGCGCCGACGGCCTCCGGTATCTCGACGATGTCATCGCCAGCGGGCATCCACCCATCATGGCCTTCTGGCACGGACGGATTCTGCCGGCCACCATCTACTTCCGCCGGCGGGGGATTGTCGTCATCACCAGCGAGAACTTCGACGGCGAGTGGATTGCGGGCATCATCCGGCGGTTCGGGTACGGGACCGCGCGCGGCTCCACCTCTCGTGGGGCGAAGCGGGCCCTGCTCCAGTTGAAGCGCGACATGGCCGCGGGCAGGCCCGCGGCGTTCACCGTGGACGGCCCACGAGGGCCTGCCGGCGTCGCCCAGCCGGGCGCCGTCTGGCTGGCGAAGGCCACCGGCCATCCCGTGCTCCCGTTTCACATCGAGGCGGCGCGCCACTGGACGCTCGGCAGTTGGGACCGCGCGCAGATCCCGAAGCCGTTCTCGCTCGTCGCGCTCGCCATGGGCGAACCGCTCGACGTGCCTGCCGACGCCGACCAGGCCGGGGTCGATCGGGCGCGGCGGACGCTCGAGGCCCGGCTCCGCGATCTCGAGTCGCGCGCACGTGCCCTGGCGCTGGATGGAAGGCGGTGAGGATGGACCGGGCCATTGTTCGGGCACGCGCATGTCGTTGATCCTGATCTCCTCCGAGCGCTTCGGCGATCACCAGACTCCGCCCGGCCATCCCGAGCGGGCTCAGCGCGCCGAGGTGATGGACCTCGTCGCCGGCAATTTCCGGGAACGCGGCGGCGAGGTCGTCGCGCCGCGGAGCGCCACGCACGAACAGCTGGCGCGGGTGCACGACCCCGAGCACCTGAGGCGAATCGCCGAAACGGCTGGACAGGCGCTCGCGCTGGATCCGGACACCTACACGTCGCCCGACAGCTACGACGTCGCGCTGCTCGCGGCCGGGGCGGCCATCGATGCCGTCGAACGGGTGATGTCAGGCGGTCGCAATACGGCGCTGGCGCTGGTGCGGCCGCCCGGTCACCATGCAGAGCGGAGCCGCGCCATGGGCTTCTGCCTGTACAACAACATCGCCGTCGCGGCGGCGCACGCTCGGACGGTCGGCGGCCATCGGCTGGCGATTGTCGACTACGACGTCCACCACGGAAACGGGACGCAGCACCTGTTCGAGTCGAGCCCGGACGTGCTCTACCTCTCGGCCCACCAGTACCCCTTCTATCCCGGGACGGGCGCGGCGGAGGAGACCGGCGTGGGAGCCGGCGCGGGATTCACCGTCAACCTTCCCATCGACGCGGGCGCCACCGACGAGGACTATCGCACGGTGTTCACGGAGGTCGCTGTGCCGGTGCTTCGGCAGTTCGGGCCCGAACTCGTGCTGGTGTCCGCCGGCTTCGATGCGCACGAGCGCGACCCGATCGCGAACATGCGTCTCACGACCGCCGCCTTCGCGGCCATGACGATGGAGCTCCGGCACGTGGCCGCCGAATACTGCGACGGCCGCATGGTGCTGGTCACCGAAGGCGGCTACGACATGTCCGCGCTCGCGGCGTCGCTCGAAGGCGTCGTCAGCACGCTCGAAGGGCCGCTGGCGACGCCGAACTGGCCGCCGACCGCTATTCCATCGTCACGCGGACGCCAGGCCGCAGACGCGGCGAGGCGTGTCCTGAAACCGTTCTGGCGGCTGTGAGCGCTGCGGCCTGACGACGACCGTCGAGGAGCCCGACCATTCGGGTCGCGACGACAGCGCTGGCAGCGCAACGGCAGGAGCGGGCATCGGCGCGACCGACGCTATCGTCGCGACGTATCGCCCATGATGCCGCCGAGGACACCGCGCAGGATCTGGCGTCCGATTTGGCCGCCCACGGTCCGGGCAGCCTGCTTCGCCATCGTTTCAACCATGCCCTGTCGCCGTTTGGTCCCGAACAGCCAGTCGTTCACCATCGTGCCGAGCTGCGACGGTGCCTGCGGCGCCGGCGGCGACGCGGAAGTGGGGGCGGGACGCTCGGTGCGCGGGGGGGCCGGGGCATGCGTGCCGCCGGACGGGGCCGGCGTGGGGGAGGGTGTCGTCACGAGAGGGGTGGCGGCACGCTCGGTCAACCGTTCGTACGCCGATTCCCGGTTGACGGGCGTGTCGTACTTCGTCCCGATCGGGCTCCGGCTGCGCACCGAGGTGCGCTCGTCGGCGGTGATCGCGCCGATGCGCGAACGCGGCGGCGCGATGATCGTGCGCTCCACCGGCATCGGCACTCCCTTGTCCTGCAGCATCGAGACCAGCGCTTCGCCGACGCCGAGCTGCGAGATGGCGGTCGCGACGTCGAACCCGGGGTTGGTGACGAACGTCTCGGCCGCCGTCCGGACCGCCTTCTGGTCGCGGGGCGTAAACGCGCGCAGCGCGTGCTGCACCCGGTTCCCCATCTGGCCGAGGATCTCGCCGGGCACGTCGTCTGGGAACTGGGAGCAGAAGTAGACGCCGACGGCTTTCGACCGAATGAGACGCACGACCTGTTCGATCCGCTGCCGGAGCGACGCGGGCGCATCGTCGAACAGCAGGTGCGCCTCGTCGAACATGAAGACCAGCTTCGGCTTGTCCAGGTCGCCGACCTCCGGGAGGCGCTCGTAGAGCTCGGACAGGAGCCACAGCAGCAACGACGAGTAGAGGCGCGGCTTGAGGATCAGCTGATCGGCGGCGAGGATATTGATGATGCCGCGTCCGCTCAGGTCCGTTCGCAGCAGATCGGTGAGCTCCAGGGCCGGCTCGCCGAAGACGTGCGAGCCGCCTTCGCGATCGAGCGTGAGGAGCGCCCGCTGAATCGCCGCGATCGACGGAGCGCTCGTCAGCCCGTACTCCGTCGACACCTCTTTGCGGTGATCGGCGAGGAATCCGAGCAGCGCGCGGAGGTCGTCGAGATCGAGGAGCAGGAGGCCCTTGTCGTCGGCCAGCTTGAACGCGATCTCGAGGACGCCCGCCTGTGTGTCGTTCAGCTCGAGAATGCGGCCGAGGAGCGTCGGCCCCATTTCGCTGATCGTGGTCCGGACCGGGTGACCGGCGGCGCCGTACACGTCCCAGAACACCACCGGGTTCGGCTCGTTCGCGTACCCGTCGATGCCGACCTCAGCGACGCGCGCCCTGATCTTGTCGCTCGGTGTGCCGGCAAGCGCCAGTCCCGCGAGGTCGCCCTTGACGTCGGCCGCGAACACCGGCACGCCCATTCGGGAGAATCCCTCCGCGACGAGCATCAGCGACACGGTCTTGCCGGTCCCGGTCGCGCCGGCCACGAGGCCGTGTCGATTGGCGTACTGGCCGAGGAGATAGACCGATCTGGTGCCCTTGCCGATCAGAATCTCGTTCACGCGGACCTCACGCTGGCGGTGTGGACGAACGGGTAGAATATAGTGCAAACGCGCATGACCGAGTACCGTCCGCAGCAACTCGACCGGAAATGGCAGCAGCGCTGGGCGCGCGCGCGCGCCTTCGAGGTGACCGAGGACGCGTCGCGACCGAAGTCCTACGGCCTCGAGATGTTCGCGTACCCGTCCGGTCACGCGCACGTCGGCCACGTCCGGAACTACATCATCGGCGACGTGATGGCGCGCACCAAGCGCCTGCGTGGCTTCAACGTGCTGCATCCCTTCGGCTGGGACGCGTTCGGGCTGCCGGCCGAGAACGCCGCGATCAAGACCGGGACGTCTCCCGAGACGTCGACCCTCGCCAACATCGCGCACATGAAGGGCCAGCTGGAACGGCTGGGGATCAGCTACGCGTGGGACCGCGAAATCGCCACCTGCTTGCCGGAGTACTACCGGTTCAATCAGTGGATCTTCCTCAAGATGTTCGAGCGCGGCCTCGCGTACCGCCGCCGCTCGAGCGTCAACTGGTGCCCGAGCTGTCAGACGGTGCTCGCCAACGAGCAGGTCGTGGAGGGCGCCTGCTGGCGGTGCGGGACGCCGATCGTCACCCGCGATCTCGAGCAGTGGTTCTTCCGAATCACGGCGTATGCGGAGGAGCTGCTGAAGGGCCTCGAGACGCTGACCGACTGGCCCGACAAGGTGGTGGTGATGCAGCGGAACTGGATCGGGCGATCGGAGGGTGCCCGCCTCGAGTTTCCGGTGGTGGACGGCGCTGCCCTCGAGATCTTCACCACCCGGATCGACACGATCTACGGCGCCACCTTCGTGCTGCTCGCGCCCGAGCATCCGCTCGTCGATCGGTTCGCGGAGGAGAGCGCCCATCCGGACGCATTTCGCGAGCGGGTCCGGCAGTTCCGCGCGCTCGACCGCGAAGCCCGTCTGACCGGCGAGGTCGAGAAGGAAGGCTTCGACACGGGACGCAAGGCCGTCAATCCGTTCACGGGCGAGCAGGTGCCGATCTGGATCGCCAACTTCGTGCTGGCCGAGTACGGCACCGGCGCCATCATGGCGGTGCCGGCTCACGACGAACGCGACTTCGGGTTCGCGCGCAAATACGGGCTGCCGATTCGCGTCGTCGTCCATGCGGGAGAAGGGCCCCTCGACGCCGAGGCGCTGCAGGAGGCGACCACGAGCTACGGGCGGCTGGTCAACTCGGGCGAGTACAGCGGCAAGACCTCGCCCGCGGTCATGCCACCGATGATCGCGGACGCCGAACGCCGCGGCATCGGCCGGGGCGAGGTCCAGTACCGGCTCAAGGACTGGGGCATCTCCCGCCAGCGCTACTGGGGCACCCCGATTCCGGTGATCTACTGCGACCGGGACGGGATCGTGCCGGTGCCGTTCGACGACCTCCCCGTGGCGCTGCCCCGGGTCGCGACGTTCACCGGACGCGGCGACTCGCCGCTGGCGCAGGTTCCCGACTTCGTGCACACCACGTGTCCGGCGTGCGGCGGCCCGGCGCGCCGCGAGACCGACACGATGGATACGTTCGTCGACTCGTCGTGGTACTTCCTCAGGTTCTGCGATCCGAGGAACGCCGAGCTGCCGTTCGATCCCGTGAAGGCGGCGTACTGGATGCCGGTCGACTTCTACAGCGGCGGCGTCGAGCACGCCATCCTCCACCTGCTCTATTCGCGGTTCTTCACACGGGTCCTGCGCGACGTCGGCCTCATCGAGTTCGACGAGCCCTTCAAGCGCCTGCTCACCCAGGGCATGGTGCTCAAGGACGGCCACGTCATGTCCAAGTCCAAGGGCAACGTCGTCGATCCGGACGAGATGCTGGCCAAGTACGGCGCCGACGCGCTGCGCCTCTACGTCATGTTCGTCGCGCCGCCGGAGAAGGAAGTCGAGTGGAGCGACAAGGGGATCGAGGGCAGCGTCAAGTTCCTGGTGCGCGTTTGGCGGCTGGTGGACCACTGGGCCGAGACGATCGGCGGCGAGGGGATTCCCGTGTGCGGCGACGACTGCACGGACGCCGAGCGCGCGCTGCGCCGGAAGACGCACGAGACGATTCGGCACGTCACGACCGACATCGAAGAGCGGATGCACCTCAATACCGCCGTGTCGTCGTTGATGGAGCTCGTCAACGAGCTCTACGGGTTCAGCGAAGGCACTCTTCACGGCGCACCGGCCGCGCGGCCGGGCGTACCGGCCGGCGGCGTCGAGCGGTCGCAGACCATCGCCGCGCTGCGGGAAGCGGTCGATGCCCTGGTGCTGATGCTGTCGCCGTTCGCACCGCACGCAGCCGAAGAGATGTGGGACATGCTGGGCCATGTCGACGGCCTCGACAAGGCGGTCTGGCCGGCCTTCGATCCGGAGGTCGCCAGGGCCCGCGAGCTCGTCGTGCCGGTCCAGATCAACGGCAAGGTCAGGGCGCGGCTGACCGTGCCTGCGGCCACGTCGCAGGACGAGCTGCGCGACCTGGCGCTGGCCGACGCGACGGTGAAGCATCACACTTCGGGGAAGACGATCCGCAAGGTGGTCGTGGCGAAGGGGCCGCTGGTGAGCCTCGTGGTCGGGTAGCCAGCCAGGGCAGAGAGCAGAGGGCACAGCGGACATGGAGAGCCTGGGCCGATCGAGGACCGCGCGCGTCGTGGGGGCGCTGTGTGTGTGTGCGGGATGCGGGGCGCTGGCCGCCGGCTGCGGGTATGCGCTGGCCGGACGAGGCTCGTTCCTGCCCGACACCATCAAGACCATCGGTGTTCCCTCGTTCACCAACCGGACCAATGTGTTCAACCTGGAGACCGTCGTCACCCAGAAGGTCCGATCGGAGTTCATCGGGCGCGGCCGGTACAAGATCCTGCCGCAGAGCACCGACGTCGACGCCGTCCTGAACGGCGATATTCTCTCCGCCGCCCTCATCCCGGTGAGCTTCACCACCCAGCAACTGGCGTCCCGATACGCGCTCACGGTGACGGCGCGCATCGAGCTGCGCGACGTCCGCGAGAACAAGGTGCTGTGGGAGAACCCATCGCTCGTCTTCAGGCAGGAGTACGAGCCGCAGACCGGTGGCACGGGCAACCCGCAGGACATCTCGGCGTTCTTCGGCCAGAATGCCAACGCGCTCGACCGCATCAGCACCGACTTCGCCCGGACGGTGGTCAGCTCCATTCTCGAGGCTTTTTGATTCTGCTTCGCTCGCGCCGGCGCCAGGACGCGGACCGCGGGACCATGTCGCGACGCCTCGAGCCGGCGATGGCGTCATGGCCGTAGCCACGCCCGCGTCGGTCCGGGCGCAGATAGCCGCCGGTCGCCCGCAACCGATCTACCTCCTGCTGGGGGACGACGAGGTCGAGAAATCGGCGGTCGCGTCGCTGTTCACCGGACTGGTCGACGAAGGGCTGCGGGCGTTCAATGTCGAGCGGGTGCACGCGGGCGACATGACCACGGGCGACAGGCTCGCGGCAGGCGTCGCCAACGTGGTGTCGGCGGCGCGCACGCTGCCGATGATGTCGCCGTGGCGGGTCGTCGTCGTCGCGCAGGCCGAGGCGATGCTGGCACCGCGTCGCGAGAGCGAAGCCGCGGCGCGCGCCCTCGAGGAGCTCGAAGCGTATGTCGCGAAGCCGGAGGTGCAGACCGTGCTCGTCCTCGCGGCGGGACACGTGGACCGGCGCGGTCGTTTGTTCAAACAGCTTGCCAGGCATGCGACGATCGTCGACTGCGGCGTGCTCGAGGATCTCGCGGATGTCGAGCGCTGGATCAGGGAGCGCGTGGCGGCCGCCGGGGCCGGGATCGATCCCTCAGCCGTCCGCCTGCTCGCCACACGCACCGGGACCGATCTGAGGCGGCTGCGCGGCGACGTCGAGCGGCTCTTGCTCTACACGCTGGGTCAGCAGTCGATTACACCCGACGATGTCAAGGAGATTGCCGGCCCTGCGGGGCTGCAGGACGACTGGGCGATGACCACCGCGATCGAGAGCGGCCGGACCGGTGAGGCGCTCGCGCAGCTCGCGCTGATGCTCGACGCGGGCGCGCCTCCGGAAAAGGTGCTCGGACAGCTTGGGTGGCTCGTTCGGACGAAGTTTCCGACGCTGGCGCCGGCCCGTGTGCGCGAGGCGGTCGAGTCGGTGTTCCGCACGGACCTGGATCTCAAGAGCTCGGCCGGCGATCCGCGCATTCTGCTGGAGCGGCTGGTCGTGGAGTTGTGCGGGCGGCGCCGGGCATCGTGACCGCCGCCTGTTCCGGGAGCCTCCGGCGTTCGGCAGACCGGGGCCGCGCGTCAGCCCTTCGCGGCGAGGCGCGTCATCAGCCGCGACTTGTAGCGTCCGGCCGCGTTGCGATGGATGATGCCCTTGCTGGCCATCCGGTCGATGAGCGAGATGGTCTGGGTCAGGGCGGTCTTTGCGGCGCCCGGATCGTGGCCGTCGATGGCGGTGCGGATGCTCTTCAGCGCGCCGCGCAGCCGCGAACGGAACTGGCGGTTGTGCTCGCGGTTCTTCAGGCTCTGACGATGCGCTTTGAGCGCGGATGCATGACTGGCCAAGACGGTCGCTCCCTCCTGAACCCCTAATCCTACCACATCCATGACACGCTGGAGGCGTCCCTGGCCCTTTCGATTCAGCATCTGACACGAACCTATCCGGGCCCCGGCGGCGTGCCGTTCCCCGCGGTCGACGACCTGTCGCTCGACGTCGGCAGCGGCGAGATTGTCGGCCTCATTGGACCGAACGGGGCCGGCAAGACGACGACGCTCCGATCGGTCGCCGGCATTCTTCGACCCACGACCGGGCACATCGCGATCGACGGGCACGACGTCGTGACCGATGCAATCGCCGCGAAGGCCCAGCTCGCCTTCATGCCCGATGAACCGCATCTGTTCGAGTACCTGACGGTCGTCGAGCACCTGCGCCTCATGGCGAGGCTGTATCGCGCGGCCGACTTCGACCGCCGCGCGGGCGAGCTGCTGGCGGAACTGGAGCTGACCGGCAAGGAGCGCCTCATGCCGGGGGAATTGTCGCGCGGCATGCGGCAGAAGGTGGTGATCGCCTGCGGCCTGATTCGCGACGCGTCGACGCTCCTGTTCGACGAGCCGCTGACCGGCCTCGATCCGGTGGGGATTCGACGGATGCGGCGGACGATCGTCGCCCGCGCGACGGCCGGCGCCTGCGTGCTGGTCTCGTCGCACCTGCTGCACCTGGTCGAGGAGATCTGCACGCGCGTCGTGATCATGGATCGAGGGCGGAAGATCGCGGACGGCACGGTGGCGGAGCTCGCATCGCGAGCGGATCTGGCCCCGGCGGGATCGAGCCTCGAACAGATCTTCATGCGCGTGACCGGACACGACTGAGATGAGGCGCGCGGGCAACGTCGAGTGGGCCTGATGCTGAGAGCGACCGTCTACATCGTGGCGTGCAGCGCGAAGAACCGGACGAGAGTGCGGCTGCGCCGGCTCCGCGAGCCGCGCTATCTCATTGGTGCCATCGCGGGCGCGTCTTACGTTGGCCTCACCTTCTTCGCCCGGGCGCGTCGTGCGGGGGCAGCCTCGGCGCAGCGTGGACGGTCGCCGGTGTCGGTGACGCCCGCGACACTGCTGGCGGCGCGAAGCGGCATCCTCGAGCTGGCGGGCGCCGTGCTCCTCGTGGGCGCCGCGCTCGCATGGCTGATACCCACCGAAAGCGGCCTGCTCGACTTCAGTCCCGCCGAGATCGATCTGCTGTTCCCCTCGCCGGTCTCGCGTCGCCAGCTGATGATCCACCGGCTGATGCGGTCGCAGCTGCCGCTGGTGTTCGGCGCGGTGGCGTCCGCGATCCTCGTGCCGTTCGACCTGGCGACCCGGGTGCGCGTTGGTGCGGGAATGTTCGTGATGCTCCTGGCCGCTCGCGTCTACTTCGCGGGCGTGACGCTCGCACGGGCCCGCCTGAACACGCCGGCGTCGCGGGCGCGGTGGGCGGCGTGGACGCCGCTCGCGCTGATTCTGATCGCGGCGGGCGTCGTCGGCGCGTCGGCGCTCGCCGCTGCCGTGTCGAGCGGTTCGCAGAGCCTTCGGACCAGCCTGGCGGCGGCGGCCAGAGCGATGGGGAGCGGGGCGTCGGCGGTCATCCTCGCTCCGTTCGTGGCGCTGCTGAGGCCGCTCTTCGCAGAATCGAGTGCGGAAGTCGCGGTCAGCCTCTCGCTCGCGGTCGGGGTGGTGGGCGCTCTGGTGATCTGGCTGCTTCGCAGCGACGAGACGTTTCAGGAGGTCGCCGAGCGCCTCGAGACGACGAGAACCGCCCGCGGGCTGTCCGCGCGGGTGCCGCGATCCAAATCGGTGGCCTGGCCGCTGTCCCTGACGGGCCGGACCGAGACGGTGTTCTTCTGGAAGAACGCCATGCAGACGCTGCGGGGGACGAACCTCGCGCGGGTGCTGCCGTTTCTGATACCGGTGGTCGTGCTGACGGTCGCGGGCACCACGGCGGGGCTGTCGCAGGCCGGCGCTCGCGGTCCCGCCGCGGCGCTCGCCACCGGTGCGCTCGGCGTGGCGGGATTCTTCGTCCTGCTGGGGCCGCAGGTGATGCGGAGCGATCTGCGCGGAGACCTGCCGCACCTCGATCTGCTGAAGACGTGGCCGCTCGAGCCCGCGGCCGTGATACGGGGCGAACTGGTGTGGCCGAGCGTCCTGCTCACCTTGTGCTCGTGGATGGCGCTGGCATGTGCGGCCGTCTTCTCGGCGGCGGCGTTTCCGATGGTGCCGGCGGTGTACCGGCTCTCGCTCGCCGTGGCCGGCATGCTGCTCATCCCGGCCTTCATCACCGCGCAATTCACCATTCAAACGGCGGCGGTGGTGCTGTTTCCCGCCTGGGTCCCGACCGGCGCGCAGCGGCCGCGAGGGCTCGACGCACTCGGACAGCGCCTGATCCTCCTCGGGGGCGTCATCCTCGGCGTCGTCGTCCTGGTTGGCCCCGGCGCCATTGCCGGCGGGATCGTCACTCTGGTCCTCTTCCCGCTGATTGGAGCGGTCGCCGTCATTCCCGCGTCACTCGTCTGCCTGGCGGTCTCCGCGATCGTGATCTCAATCGTGACCGAGGTGCTCGGCGCCGCGTTCGACCGGATGGATCTCGCGCAGATCGAGAAAGCGGAATGACCGAGGGCTATCGACCCACGATTTCGTAAGTGCCGGCGGCGGGTCGGCGATCGCTCAGCTTGACGATTTCCCGGCCATCGACGAGCTCGATAGTCTTGTAGATGGGCCGCGACCTGGCAACCGGAGCTGTCGCGGGCGCGAGATCGTTGATCCTCGATACGTAATCGCGCGTTTCAGGGAATGGCGGGATCGTCTGCCCGTGCCGGTCCACCGCGCCGGGGCCCGCGTTGTACGCGGCCAGCGCGAGGCGTTCGTCGTTGCCATACCGATCGAGCAGTTGCCGCAGGTACGCGACGCCGGCGCGCACGTTCTCGGCCGGATCGAACGGGTTGCGGACGCCGAACTGCTCGATCGTCGCCGGCATCAGCTGCATCAGGCCGAGCGCGCCCTTCGAGGACCGCGCGTACGGATTGAAGGCCGATTCCACCTGGACGACGGCCCGCGCCAGGTCGGCGCGGATGTCGTTCCGCCGGGCGTGCTCGGCGATCAGGTCGTCGTACTCGTGGCCGCGGGAGGACGGGGCAGGCCGTGTCGTGCGGAACGAGTCGGCCTGCGGCACGGCGTACGTCCGCTCGACTGCGCCGCCCGGCCGGTTCGACAGCACCAGATGACCCTGCGCGTCACGCCACGAGAAAATCTGCGCACGAACCGGCGAGGCGACGAGCAGACACAGCACCGCGACGACGAGAGGCAGGCGCGCGCTCGGCGCGTGAACGGCCCGCCGCAGGCAGATCGAGGTCAGCACGGTCCGGAAGCTCACCAGTCTAGCGTATCGGCGGGAGACGCGTTCACGGTTAGGGCGCCGTCCCGAAGGCCTCCATCTCGGCGAGTTGCCGCTGCAGAAAGCGCCGCTCGGGATCCTGGCGGACGCCCTCGCGCGGCCACTGCTCCACGGCCGCTGCGAAGGCGTCGTGCATCGACTCCTCGGCCAGGTCGAAGTCGCCCAGCAGACGAATGAGGGAGGCCAGGACGTGGCGCGAATCGCTGCGGTAGACCGCCTCGACGCCACCTGAATGGCGTCGTTCAGGTCGCGCGCCTCGATGAGATGGAAGCCGCCGAGCTGCTCCTTGGTCTCGGCGAACGGGCCGTCGGTCGTTGACAGCTTCCCGTTCCGGACACGAACGGTCGTGGCGGTCGCCACCGGCTTGAGCGCCTCGCCGCCGACGTAATGGCCGCGCCCATGAACGCCTCCGCGTCGCTCTTGGACATGCCGGCCATCTTCTGTTCCTCGTCATAGATCAGGCACAGGTACTTCGTGAAGCCTCCTGGACGGCGGCGGGATTCGCCGCGCGCGTTTGATAGTCGCTTCGCGAGCCGGAATTCGACATCCGCCCGTCACACGGTTACGGTAACATCCGGCATGGCCGACCCGACCTCCATCGCCGACCTCGACCTCACGCCGATTCCCGGCAAGCGGTACTTCAGCATCGATCGCGAATGGCGCGAGGAGTTCATCTATTTCCTGCTCGTCGACCGGTTCCACGACGACCTGCCGCGTCCGGTCGCCGGCGGCAGCGGCCGCGCGGCCGGCATCACGGCGCCGAACACGTTCTACGGCGGCAATCTTCGCGGGATCAGGCGGAATCTCGATTACATCGCCGGCCTCGGCTGCACGGCCATCTGGCTCTCGCCGGTGTTCGAGAACAACGCCAGCGCGTATCACGGGTACGACATCGCCAACTACCTGCGGATCGATCCGCACTTCGGGACCAAGCAGGACCTGATCGATCTCGTCGACGCCGCGCACCACTACAAGCGGAACGGTCAGGATCACCCGCTTCGCGTCATCCTCGACGTCGTCATCAACCATTCGGGCGACAACTGGTTCTACCAGGGCGGCTTCCAATACTTCTACTTCGACAACCAGCAGTTTGCGTTCGGCGGGTTCCGCCGCGGCGATCGGCCCGTCCCGACCGAGCTTCGAAACGCGGACTGGTATCACCGTCGCGGCGAGATGCGCGATTTCGATCGGGCCCCCGAGAACCAGTTCGGCGACATCTCCGGGCTGAAGGACTACGCAAACGACGACAACGCCATCGGGTCGGCCGTCGTCAACACGCTGATCAGCGCGCACTGCTATTGGCTGCGCGAGGCGGACGTCGACGGGTTCCGCGTGGACGCGGTCAAGCACATGGGCGACGTCGCCTGTGCCTGGTTCTGCTCCAACATCCGCGAGTACGCCTACACGCTGGGCAAGCGCGGCTTCTTCCTGTTCGGCGAGGTGGCGACGCCCGCCGACGACATCTACAACCGCTACATCGGACCGAACACCTCGCAGGAGGACGGCGGCGACACCGTGTTCTTCGGACTGGACTCGGTGCTCGACTTCCGGCTGGCGGAGGGCGTTTTCGGCGACGAGAACAACGCGCCGCTGCGGGACGTCCTCAAGGGCTTCAAGGGGCCGCAGACGCTGGTCAACCGCCTCGACGCCCAGCGCGATCGCGCGTTGAACCGGGGGGAGATCGGCCGGTATCTCGTCACGTTCGTCGACAACCACGACTCGTTCTGGCAGCCGGGCGGCCGCTTCGCGAACGGCGCGACCGACGATCAGGTGATTGGCGCGGCCGGCTTCCTGCTCTGCGCGCTCGGGACGCCCTGCCTCTACTACGGCACCGAGCAGGGCTTCTCCGGCCAGGGGGGCGACAACGAGATGCGGGAGGCCATGTTCGACGCCGCGGCCGGCGGCGGCAGCCTGCTCAACGCCGGCTGCCGCATCTACCAGGAAATCGCGAAGATTGCCGAGATCATGCGGAGCGAGCAGCCGCTGCGCTTCGGTCGCATGTATTACCGCCAGATTTCGGGCGACGGCGTCACCTTCGGGCCGCCGTTCGGGTTCACCTACACGCTGGCGTTCTCGCGGCTGCTGTACCCGCGGGAAGTCCTCGCCGCCTACAACGTCTCGGGCGGCCCGCGCAACGACCGTGTCATCGTCGATGCCACGCTCCACCCGGATGGAAGCGAGATGAAGTACCTGTACGGAGGGACCGGGACGGTACCGGTGCGGACAGCGGCTTCCGGCGCGCGGTTCGTTCAGCTCCCGCTCGCTCCGCATCAATTCGCAATCCTGGCGTAGGCCGGACGCGGAGGTTCAGGGGCCGGGCGTGGCCGCGAGCAGGCGCTCGACGACCTCCCCAGTGGCGTGGAGCATCTCGTCGATCTTGTCGGGCTGCCTGCCGCCGGCTTCGGCGAAATCGGGACGGCCGCCGCCGCCGCCGCCGACGATCGGCGCAATCTCCTTCACGATCTGTCCCGCCTTGACGCGCGGCGTCAGATCGGGTGTCACGGCGACGACGATCTGCACTCGGCCGGCGTTTTCCGACGCGATCACGACGACGCCGCTCGCCACTTTCGCCTTCAGCGAATCGGCGAGCTGCCGCAGGGCGTCCTTGTCGAGGTCGGTCACCTTGCGGCGCGCCAGACGGACGCCGGCCACCATGACCATGTCGTCGGCGGCGGTCGTCCCCCCGCCTAGGGCGAGCCGCGTCTTGAGCTGCGTGACCTCGCGCGACAGCCGCTTGGCGTCCGACTGCAGCTTGTCGATCGCTTCGGTCGTCTGGTCGGGGTTCACGTGCAGCGCCGCCACGGTCTGCGCGAACAGCGAGCGCAGACTCTGCACGTGCTCGATCGCGCCGGCGCCGGTCAGCGCTTCGATCCGGCGCACGCCGGCGGCCACGCCGCTTTCGCCCACGATGAGGAACAGGCCGATGTCGCCGGTGGCGCCGACGTGCGTGCCGCCGCACAGCTCCATGCTGAACCCTGGAACGCTGACGACGCGGACGCGGTCGCCGTACTTCTCGCCGAACAGCGCCATCGCGCCCGCCTCGATCGCCTCGTGCGTGGACCGCACCTCGGTCTGGACCGGCGTGTTGCGTCGAATCTGCTCGTTGACGATCCGCTCGATCCGCAGCTGCTCGTCGGGAGTGACCGGCTGGAACTGGACGAAATCGAAGCGCAGCCGATCCGGCGCCACGAGCGAGCCGGCCTGCTTTACGTGCCCTCCGAGCACCTGGCGGAGCGCCGCGTGCAGGAGGTGCGTCGCCGTGTGATTCCGGCGGGTCGCGTTCCGCACGTCGGCGGCCACCTCGGCGGTCACGATGTCGCGAAGACGCAGGGTGCCGCTCACCACGTGTACGCGATGCGCGCGGGGCAGCCCCGGACCGATGCGCGCCAGGCCGGCGACGTCCGCCGTCGCGCCGGTCGCCTCGTTGACGATGCGGCCCGTGTCCGACACCTGGCCGCCGGCCTCGAGGTAGAACGGCGTTCGTGCGAGGGCCACGAAGCCGTGCTCGTCGCGCCCGAGCGCCTCGACCTTCTGCCGCCGGTCGTCGAAGAGTCCCACAATCGGCACGCCCGCGAGTCGAGTCGCCGTGTACCCCTCGAACTGGTCGCCCACCGCGGTCAGCGAGTCGTCGTCCCCGAGCGCGAATTCGTCGCCCTTGCGGCCGCCGAAGGCGCTGTTCGCCCGCGCCTTGTCGCGCTGGCCCTCCATGGCGCGCTCGAAGCCGACCTGATCGACGCGAACGTCCTGCGTTGCCGCGGTGTCCTGGATGAAGTCGAACGGCAGCCCGAACGTGTCGTACAGCCGGAACGCCGTCTCGCCCGACAGCGTGCGGCCCGACGACTCGAGCGCCCTCTCGATTTCGCCCTCCAGCCGCGGGAGGCCGTCGGCGAGCACGGCGTCGAACCGGCGCTCCTCGGACGCGATCGTCTTCTCGATCGTGTCGCGGTGCAGACGCAGTTCCGGATACGCGTCGCCCATCTCGCGATCCAGCACCGCGACGAGGCGATGCAGGAACGGCTCGGTCAGCCCGAGATGCCGGCCGTGGCGCATGGCCCGACGCATGATCTTGCGCAGGACGTAGCCGCGGAACTCATTGGACGGGATCACGCCGTCGGCGATGAGGAAGCTCGTCGCGCGGAGGTGATCGGCGACGACACGCATCGACACGTCGCCGGCGCTGCCCGATCGCGCGTAGGCTCGTCCGGCCAGGCGTCCGATCTCCTCGAGGATCGGCACGAAGAGGTCGGTGTCGTAGTTGGACTCCTTCCCCTGGAGGACGGCCGTCACGCGCTCGAGCCCCATTCCGGTGTCGATGGACGGCGCCGGCAGCGGCGACATCGTGCCGTCGGCGCCGCGCTCGAACTCCATGAACACGTTGTTCCAGATCTCGATTTCCGGATCGCCGCCCGGTCCGCGGACGTAATAGATCTCCGAGGAGCGGCCGCACGGGCCGGTGTCGCCCATCTGCCAGAAGTTGTCGTCGAGGCCGAACTCGAGAATCCGGTCGGCCGGCACGTACCGCTTCCAGATCGCGTACGCCTCGTCGTCGCGCGGAACTCCGGGGCCGCCCTTGAAGATCGACGGCATCAACCGGTCCGGCGGGAGCCTCCAGACGCCGGTCAGGAGCTCCCAGGCGAAGCCGATCGCGTCCTGCTTGAAGTAGTCGCCGAAGGAGAAGTTCCCGAGCATCTCGAAGAACGTGTGATGGCGGAGCGACGGCCCGACGTTGTCGAGGTCGTTGTGCTTGCCGCTCACGCGCATGCATTTCTGCGACGTCGTCGCCCGCGTGTAGTCGCGGCGCTCGCGGCCGAGCAAGACGTCCTTGAACTGGTTCATGCCGGCATTGGTGAAGAGCAGCGTGGGATCGTCGCCAGGAACCAGCGGCGCGCTGGCGACGATGCGGTGGCCGTTCTGCTCGAAGTACCGGAGAAACGAAGCGCGAATCTCGCTGGAGGTCATCCGTCTTCATTGAACCACAAAGGGCGCGAGGGCCACAAAGACGCGGCTGCCGAGCGCCGAATCCACGCCGCGGCTTCGCCATCCCTGCAAGCGGCTCTCCGATTGGCAGTTGACGTGAAAGGCGCGGCCCCACAGAATGCCGGCGAACCGGGCCCTGTTGTAAAGCTGCCGTCGCAGGGAGGTGCCGTGCGCGCCTCACGGGGAAGGGAACCACTCTCTCGTACCGTCAGACGTCGGAAATCGCGGATGACCGCGATCTCACATCATGGACAGCCTCGAGCGACTGAGCCCCGGGCTCGCCGCGTCGCGACACGCGAGGGCCTGGTTTCTGCTCGTCGGTGCGCTTGCCGTGCACGTCGCCGACGAAGCCTCGACCGGTTTCCTCGGGTTCTACAATCCGCTGGTGTTATCGATCCGATCGCGCGTTCCATGGTTTCCGATGCCAACCTTCACGTTCGGGACATGGCTGGCTGGTCTGGTGGCTTTGGTGCTGGTGCTCGTCGCTCTGGGCGGGCCCGTGCGCCGCGGGGCCCGCGGTACTCAGCTGGCCTCGTGGGCGCTGGTCGCCATCATGTTCCTGAACGGTCTCGGTCATTTGGGCGGCTCGTTGTACTTTGGGCAGTGGCTGCCGGGCACCACGTCCGCGCCACTGTTGCTTGCTTGCAGTGTGTGGTTGGGGCGGCGCAGCCTGGAGCGCTTGCGATTCGCCGCAGTGCGGTCCCGGCCTGGCGACTGAAACCAACAGGCGAGCCGTGGCGGTGAACGCTTCGCCCGAGGCTCTTGCGCTCGACCCACCCTTCAGTTCGGGAACGTCGCGTAATGTCAGGAGACGCGCTGGATGCGTAACGAGGGCCCGAGTCGGACTGCCATCGGGGTTGCGGTGCACCGGGCTGCGCACCAGCTCGTCGACATACCACCGGTGTTCGTCGATCCCTTCGCGCTTCGCATCGTCGGCCCCAAGGCCCGGACGGTGTTGGAGCGGAACCCGCGTCGCGTGGCGCGACAGCCGTTCGCATCGTATCTCCGCGCGGTGCTCGCCGTGCGCAGCCGTGTGGCAGAAGAGGCTCTCGCGGCGGCGGTCGGGCGCGGGGTGCGGCAGTACGTGGTATTGGGCGCGGGACTGGACACCTTCGCCCTGCGCAACTGCGACGCCTCGCTGCGGGTGTTCGAGGTCGATCATCCCAATACGCAACGCTGGAAGCGTCGCCGCCTCCAGGAGGAGCACCTCGGCGAGCCGCCGAATCTCACCTTCGTTCCCGTTGACTTCGAACACCAGGACCTGGAGACGGAGCTCCGCAAGGCCGGCCTGTCCCGGGACCGTTCGACCTTCTTCTCCTGGCTCGGCGTGGTGCCCTACCTGAGAATCGACGCGATCTGGGCCACGCTGCGAGCCGTGGCCGCCTCTGTCGGCCGGGACGGTGGCGTGGCGTTCGATTTCATGTCCCGACCCCCCCGCAGGCACCTCCTCGGCCGCCTCATCCTCTGGTCGCGTGCACGGCGTGTTGCGCGCCTCGGGGAACCGTTCCAGTCCTTCCTGGAGCCGGCCGATCTTTCACGTCAGCTCCGGAGCATCGGCTTCGTGGACATCGCGGTGCTTGGACCGGCCGACCTGAACGATCGCTACCTGAGCCACCGGGCAGATCGGCTCCGCGTCGGCCGGGTGACGCACATGGCCGTCGCCGTGGGCGCGGGCGGTCCTGACGAAGCCGGACCGGGCCGGAATGTTCGGTCCGGCTGAAGCCGGACTCTACTGGTACCCTTCTGGTACCCTACCGGAGGGTCTTCACCTCTGGTGCTGTTTGCGCTGTCGAAGAACGGCGAGCACGCGGACGGGTTCGAAGCCCTGACCGATCAGATACCGGTACAGACGCTGGAATTCGGCTTCGTCGATCGGGCCCCGATTGCGGAGCCGTCGCGCCAGCGACGCCTCGATGAGCGCATCCGGGTCGGCGGCGCCGAACAGTTCGTCGGTGACGCGGCGGGCCGTCGCCGGTGAGATGCCGGCCTGTTCGAGGTGACGGCGAACGCGGAGCCGGCCGCGGCGCTTCACCGTCATCTGGGTCCGCGCCATGGCTTCCGCCACGCGCCCGTCATCGACGACGCGGTCCGCGCGAAGGCGATCGAGGGCCGCGTCGATAGCGCCCGATGGATGCTGGCGTCGTTCGAGCCGCTGCCGCACCTGCGCTTCCGACAGGTCGCGGCGGGCGAGCAGCTTCAGCGCGTCGAGGTAGGCGGGCTGTCCGCGGGGGGCCATCGTGGAGGACTCGGCGCCCGGCGCGTCATCGGCCGAATCTGGTGATATCCGGTGTGCCGATCGACCGGGCCATCTGCTCGCGGCTGATGTCGGACGTCGTGGAGACGCCCTGGACCCGGAGCTTGAACTCGTCGACGTTCGACGCCCACCGCAGCGCCTCCTCGTAGGAGACCAGGCCCTGTTCGTACAGCCCGAAGATCGATTGATCGAACGTCTGCATCCGGTACTGCGACGTCCCGGCGGCAATCGCGCCGTGGATCAGGTGCGTCTTGTCCTTGTCGACGATGCAGTCGCGGATGAAGGGGGTGCTGATCATCACCTCGACCGCCGGGGCCCGCCCGTCGCCGTCCGCCTTCGGCAGCAGGCGCTGCGAGATGACGGCCTTGAGCACGCTCGCCAGCTGGAGGCGGATTTGTTTCTGCTGGTGGGGCGGAAACACGGCGATGATGCGGTTGATCGTCTCGGTGGCGTCCAGGGTGTGCAGTGTCGAGAGCACGAGGTGGCCGGTCTCCGCCGCGAGGAGGCCCGTTTCGATGGTCTCGAAATCGCGCATCTCGCCCACGAGGATGACGTCGGGATCCTGCCGGAGGGCGCTCCGGAGCGCCTGCGCGAACGATCGCGTGTCGACCGAGACCTCGCGCTGATTGATCATCGACCGGAGATCGCGGTGGAGGAATTCGATCGGATCCTCGACCGTCATCACGTGCGCCGACCGCGTCTTGTTGATGTGGTCGATCATCGACGCCAGCGTCGTGCTCTTGCCGCTGCCGGTCGTGCCGGTCACCAGCACGAGCCCGCGCTCCTCTTCAGCGATGGTCTTCAGGACGGCCGGCAGGCCGAGCTCTTCGATCGTGCGGATCTGCATCGGGATGACGCGGAGGACCAGGCCGATGGTGCCGCGCTGCTGAAAGACGTTGCAGCGAAAGCGGCCGAGCCCCGGAACGCTGTAGGCGAGGTCGACCTCCTGGGCGTCCTTGAACTTCTGCCGCTGTGCGGTGGACATGACCGCCGCGCTCATCGCCACGACGTCTTCGTGGTCCAGCTTCTTGTCTTCGGTGGCCGGCAGGAGCGTGCCGCGGACCCGGATCATCGGATAGCTCCCGACCTTGAGGTGAAGGTCGGAGGCGCCTTGATCCACCGCGATCTTCAGGAGATCGTTGACATGCATCGATCGTATTGTAGCGTGCCGGCGCGGGCGCGCGGTTCCGGCGCCGTCACGGCCTTGCGCGCCTCGTCATTGCGCTTCGCCGCAGAACGGACACCGATCCGATCGCGCGTGGAGCGGCTTGCGGCACTGCCAGCAGAAGCGCGGCTGCGGCGCCTCGCGCGCGCGCAGTCGCGCGTGGATGTCCTGCACGGTGCCTGACTCGACGACCGCCGGGCGCCGCGGCCCCCCGCCGCGGCGGGCCGCCAGCACGTCGTCGAGGATATCGCCGGCCCGCTGATAGCGCGAGGCCACCTCCGGCGACATCGCTTTCATGACGATATCGCTGATGGCTTTCGGGATCCGGGGGTTCCTGAGGCGGGGCGGCGTGACCAGCTCTCCTCGCGACAGCCGATCGAGATCGGCCGGCGACGGCCTCTCGTAGGGCAGCACTCCGGTCAGCATCTGGTACATCGTCACGCCGAGCGAGTAGATGTCGGAGGCGAACACCGCCTTGCCCTGAAACTGCTCCGGCGCCATGTACGGAGGGCTGCCGATCACCGTCGTGCCGTGCGCGGCGATCTCCAGGAACCGCGACGTGCCGAAGTCGGCGACCTTCAGCAGACCGTTCTCGGTGACGAGCACGTTCGAGGGCCGCAGATCGCGGTGCAGCACCCCCTGGCGGTGCGCGTGGCCGACGGCGTTGCAGATCTGGCAGATGTGATCGAGCGCGACGCCGATCTCGAGCGGGCCCTCGCGCGCGAGCAGCGATTCGAGCGTCTCGCCAGGCACGAACTCCATCACGATGAAGAAGACGTTCTCCTGCCTCTCGGCGGTCAGAATCGTGACGATGTTCGGATGGTTGAGCGTCGCCAGCAGGCGCGGTTCGCGCAGCAGCTCGCCGAAGTCGGCGGTCTGCCGGTGCGGGACCTTCAGGGCGACCTTCTTGTCGATCCAGGTGTCCTCGGCCAGGTAAACCGTGCCGAACCCCCCGCTGCCGACCGTGGACAGGACCTTGTACTTCCCGACGATCTGGCCCCGGAAGAACACCGGGCGAGTATACCGACATTTGCGCGCAGCTGCCCTGACGGGGGACAATGGCCGCGAGAGTTCGCATGACGATCGCCAATCTGACGAGAGCCGGGAAGCCCGAACAGCCGCTGGATCCGCTGCAGCTCGAGTTCGGCAGGATGTTCACGCCGAACTTCTTCGTCTCCGAGTACCACGGCGGCGAGTGGCGGAATCCCCGCATTCAGCCGATCGAGCCGTTTTCGCTGCACCCGGCGGCGCTCGTCTTTCACTACGCGCAGACGGTTTTCGAAGGCCTCAAGGCGTTCCGCCAGATCGACGGGCGCGTCGTGCTGTTCCGGGCCGAGAGGAACGCGCAGCGGTTCCAGCTGTCCGCTGATCGCCTCAGCATTCCGCGCGTGGATGAGGCCTTGTTTCTCGATGCGATCAGCGCGCTGGTGGAGAACGAGCGGTACTATCTCCCTGAAGCGCCCGGGTGCCTCTACATCCGGCCGACGCTCATGGGAATCGACGCGACGCTCGGCGTGAAGAGCGCGAGCGACTTCATCTTCTTCATCCTCACGCTGCCCTCGGGCGGCTACTTCAAGGGCGCGAATCTCGCCGCGGGGCCCGGCGCCATCGACGTGCTCGTCACCCGGTCCGTGGTGCGGGCGGCACCGGGCGGCATGGGCGGCGTGAAGGCGGGCGCGAACTATGCGGGCACGCTCCAGATCACCGAGTACGCCAAGACCGTCGGCTGCGCCCAGGTGCTCTTCCTCGATGCGCACCACCACCAGTACGTCGAGGAAATGGGCGGCATGAACATCATGTTCGTGCAGGGCAATCGCCTGCGGACGCCGCCGCTCACCGACACGATTCTGAACGGCGTGACCCGCGACTCGCTGCTCGTCATCGGCCGCGAGCAGAGCCTGGATGTCGCCGAGGCGCCGATCGCGATTGACGAGGTGACCGCCGGTCTGAGCGACGGGTCAATCGGCGAGATGTTCGCCTGCGGAACGGCGGCCGTCGTCATCGGCATCCGCTCGCTGAGGTTTGAGGACGGTGCGACGGTCCGCGCCGCCGCGGGCCCAGGGCCGGTCACCCGCCGGCTGTACGAGACGCTGACCGACGTTCAGTACGGACGCCTGCCCGACACCCACGGGTGGATCCGGGAAGTGTGCCCCGCGGACACCGCGGCCCACGTGCACCAGGCGGTCGGCAAGGCGCCGTAGCTCCCGCATGCCGTGTCAGTCCACCGCTTCTTCGCACCTGCGCTCGATCCGGGCGACGAAACGGTGGCGCTCCCGCGCGAGGAAGCCGAACAGCTGACGCGCGTGCTGCGGTTGTCGGTCGGTGACACGATTGCGGTGTTCGACGGCCGCGGCCGCGAATTCCTCGCACGCGTGGCCGGCGTGACGGGCCGCCGCGACGTCCGCGTGCAGCTGGTCTCGCGGATCGATCCCGCCGACGAGCCGTCGGTCTCCCTCACGCTCGTGCAGGCCGTCCTCAAGGGCGACAAGATGGACGATATCGTCCGCGACGCCGTGATGCTCGGCGTCGCGGCCATTCATCCGATCGTCACGGCTCGGACCGAAACGACCGTCGCGGCACTCGTCAACGGATCGCGCGTCGACAGATGGCGGCGGCTCGCGCTGGCGGCCGTCAAGCAGTCGCGCCGCGCGACGCTGCCGGAGATTCGCCTGCCGCTGCGGTTCGAGGATTTCCTCGACGAGCCGCCGGCCGAGGTTCGCCTGATGCTCGTCGAACCGGGCGCCGGCGCCGCGACCGGCTCGCTTGGCGCGCTCCGCGGCGAGCCGGCGCCGGCCGACGCCGCCGTGATCGTCGGACCCGAGGGCGGCTGGACCGGACAGGAGCTCGCGGTGGCCGCCCGGTCCGGCGTCCGGTTGATCACGCTCGGCCACCGCACGCTGCGCGCCGATGCAGTGCCGGTGGCCGCGGTCAGCGTCCTCCAGTTTCTCTGGAACGATCTGTAGGGGTCCGAGTTACCGGACCGCGAGTCTGAAGTCGTGCGTCTGGGTGCCGCCCTCGCTAAGCACGACGCTGGCGGCGCCGATGCGCTGCTGATCCAGGAAGGCCGGCTCGAACCATTCCCCCTGCTCGGCCGGGTCCACCGTCGCCAGATAGTAGCTGCCGGCCGGCAATCCGCGCAGCTGGAACCGCCCGGTCTGATCCGGGCGGGCGGTCGCGATCTGCCGCGACAGCGGCCTCCACAGCGTCGTGTCGAAGGGGAACGCCAGGACCGTGAAGTCGGTCACCGGATCGCCGCGCAGATCGATGATCGTCCCGTTGATTTCCGTCTGACGGCTCGAGAAGGTCACGACAACGTTGTTCAGCTGCTGCCCGCTGCGGAGCGCAATCGGCGTGTCGACGACGTCCCGACCGTCCACCATCACCGATTTCAGCGACCATCCCCGGAGCTGTCCGGCGAGCCGAATGAAGTGCAATCCGGCGGCCACGCCGTCGAGCGTGAACCTGCCGTCCTTGTCGACGCGCGCGTTCGGGTTGGGCCCGAGCGCGGCGCCGCTCTCGGTCGCCGGCGCCGTGACGCGGACCTGCGAGAACTCCGGCGCGTCCGCGCCTTCGAAGGCGACGCTCCCGCTGAGCGTCGCGCCCGGCGACAGGATCAGCGGCACGTCGGCGACTTCGCCGCTCGCGACAGTGAGCGGCTGCGCCGCGAACTGCGGCGGATCGGTATCGGTGCCTCTCGCGCGCAGGGTATAGCGCCCCGGCGGCACGTTGGCGATCGAGAACCGGCCTTCCCAGTCGATCCGGCTGCCGAAGTTGACGCCGATCTGGCCGCGGCCGCCCGCCCCGCTGCCGGTGTCGGGCGTGAGGTTCACCTGTCCGCTGTAGGTAATGGAGCCATCAGGCCCCATCACCGTGCCGGCGACGTGAGCGGTGCGCACCAGCAGCAGGTTGAAATCGACGTCGAGCAACTCCTGGCCCACGCCCACCGTCACCGGCCGCGATTCCTCGACCGACGGCACGCCTGGATAGTAGGTCGGCGCGTACACCTTCGCCGTCTCGTCGTCGTCGCCGACGTCGAGGAACCCTCCGGGCGGGGCGCCTCGTCCGCCACGGGTTCCGGCGCCGCGGCCGCTGAACGCGCCGACCTGGCCGCCCCTGAAGCCCCCGCGCGGCCCGAAGTTGAAGTTGCGGGCCACGGCCGCGACGTAGTAGTCGCCGGGATTGAGGCCCCACATGCGGAAGGTGCCGCAATCGTCGGTCTGGGCGGTGTCGGCGGGTACCAGCTGTCGCTGGCCCTGGGCGTACCGATACTGCAGGACGCGAACGGTCGCGCCCGGCATCGGATCGCCTGTCTCGTCGTAGACATGGCCGCTGATGACGCTGCCCCGCGGCAGCCGGAAATCGACGCCCCGGAACTGCTGACCGTCGGCGAGCTGCAGCGGCGTGCCGGACTGTAAGGGCCGCCGCTGCCCGTACGACAGCGTGACGAAGCCGGTTTTCGACACCGTGAGCGTGTAGCGACCCGCCGGCAGGTCGGTCAGAATCGAACACGCCGTTCTCGTCGGTGAGCGTCGCGCGCCCTTCGAACTGCGCGGCGCTGACCGCGGCGCGCGCGCGCCTGATCGGCCGGCCGTTGTCGGCGGCCAGCACGCGCCCGGTGATGCGGCCGGTGGGCGTCGGTGCGACGGTCTGCTGAGCCGGCGTATCGCGCGAGGGCTGCGACGATTGGCCGGCCGGCGCGCCTGGCCGCGCCGCCTGGGCCGCCAGAACAGTCGCTGACAGCGCAGCCACCGCCGAGAGGACGAACGGCCGCATCACGGTGTCCTTCATTAAAGCAGACCGGGGCCCCAACGAGAAGATGTCACGAGATCCTCGCCGTGAGGCAGACCCATTCCGACTCCTGCGCGCGATCGCGCCATTCGGCTCCCCGCCACGCGCGTCGCACGTCCTGCTCCTCGCTCTCGAGGACGCCGCCCAGGATCACCGTGCCACCAGAAGCGACGGCGGCCCGCAGCCGGCCGGCGAAGCGCGCGAGCGAGGCGCCCGTGAGATTCGCGAGCACGATGTCCGCCGGGGCAAGAAGGACCGACGAGAGATCGGCCACGGCAAAGGTCACGTGACGCGCGTCGGGATTGAGCCTCAGATTGCGAACCGCCGATTCGACCGCGTCCGGATCACTGTCGATCCCGTGCGCCCGCGCGGCGCCGAGCCGCGCGGCGGCAATCGCGAGCACGCCCGACCCGGTCCCCACGTCCAGCACCGCAACTCCGGTGACGGCGCACGCCTGCAGTGCCAGCAGACAGAGCCGTGTGGTGGGATGCTGGCCGGTCCCGAATCCCATGGAGGGCTCTATCGTGATCACGCAGCTGGGGATCGGGAATCGGACATGAGGAACCTGCGACGCGGGAGCGACCCGACATTCGGGATTCGGGACGATCGTGATGCCCCCGACGGTGATAGGCGCGAGATTCTGCTGCGAGCGCGCCGCCCAGTCCTCGTCGGAGACCTCGATGGCGCTCGCGGTCTGTTGCCGGGCGATGAGGTGCGCCAGGGCAGCGTTGCGCTGGTGTTCGGTGGCGAAGAAGATGCGGGCGCCGGCCCCACGCTCCTCCACGGCCGTCGCCGCGAAGTCGTCGACGGCGGCGAGAATCAGGTCGTCCGCCGCAGGAAGGTCCAGCGCGGGAAAGAGCTTCACGCCGCTAACCGAACATGTCCTTGACGCGATCGAACAGGTTGCGCTCATCGTGCTCGTCGTGGCGGGGGCGCGGCTGAAAGTCCTCCGCCGGCAGGATGTCGGCGAGCTGCTCGAGCAGGCGGCGCTGATCCTTCGTCAGCTTCTTGGGCGTCTGCACCTGGACGGTGGCGAACAGATCGCCCCGACCCGAGCCGGCCACGTCGGGCATCCCCTTGCCGCGCAGCCGGTAGGTCGTGCCGGTGTGCGCCCCCGCATGGACCTTGACCGTCTCGGCGCCATCGAGCGTCGGCACCTGAATTTCGCCGCCGAGCGCGAGCGTCGTGAAGTTGACGGGGATTTCGCAGAACAGGTTTTGCCCGTCGCGCCGGAAGAACTCGTGCTCCTGCACGTGCACCACGACATAGAGATGGCCCGACGGCGCGCCGCCGACGCCGGCTTCGCCTTCCCCCTGCAGTCGGAGCTGCTGGCCGGTCGCGATGCCGGCCGGCACCTTCACCGTCAGCTTTCGCTCGCGGACGACGCGGCCGGTCCCGTGGCACGCGTGGCATGGGTGGGAGATCACGCGGCCGTCGCCACGGCACTGCGGACAGGTGCGGGCGACCGTGAAGAAGCCCTGCTGGAACCGGATCTGGCCCTGGCCGCGACACTGCGAGCAGACGCTGGGGGTCGAGCCGGCGGCTGCCCCGGAACCCTTGCAGGTGTCGCAGCTCTCCTGCCGGGGAATCTGGATGGTCGTTTCCGCGCCGGTGGCCGCCTCTTCGAACGTGATCTCGAGATCGTAGCGAAGGTCGGCGCCGCGCTGCGCGCCACCCCGGCGGCGGCCGCCGAACATGTCGCCAAATCCGAAGATGTCGCCCAGGTTGCCGAACGAATCCTCGAATCCGCTGAACGTGGCGGGATCGAACCCCGCGCCGGCGCCCGCGGCCGAGCTCACGCCCGCGTGTCCGTAGCGGTCGTACAGCGTCCGCTTCTCGGGATCGCCGAGGATGGCGTACGCTTCGGCGGCCTCCTTGAACTTCTCTTCGGCCGTCTTGTCGCCCGGATTGCGATCCGGGTGATATTTCATCGCGAGCTTGCGGTACGCGCTCTTGAGCTCGACGTCGCCGGCGGCGCGCGCGATCCCGAGGATCTCGTAGTAGTCGCGCTTGCTCACGATCGGGCCACCTTCACCATCGCCGGCCGCAGCAGGCGATCTCCCATCATGTAGCCGCGGCGCAGCTCGGCGACGACTTCGCCGTCGCGATGACCGGCGCTCGACTCCTGCAGGACGGCCTGATGCCGGTTCGGGTCGAAGTCTGCGCCGAGCGCCTCGATCGGCCGGACGCCGTGCTTGCGCAGCAGATCGTGCAGCTTGGCGTGAATGAGCTCCACGCCCTTGCGATAGGCGGCGCCGTCGTCGCTCTCCACGGTGAGGGCGCGGTCGAAGTCGTCCACCACCAGCAGCACGTCCTTCAGCAGATCGACGACGGTCTGCTCGGCCTGCTCGCGGCGCTCCCGCTCGATGCGCTTGCGGTAGTTGTCGAACTCGGCGGCCTTTCGCATCCAGCGGTCGTAGTAGTCGTCGCGCTCGCGCTGCAGATCCGACACGGGATCGGTCGACACCACGGCTTCGGTGTGTTCGGCGGGGTCGCCGGCTTCAAGCGGAGATTTGTCTGACATACATGTTCTGGTCCGGCCGTCCCGGTGCGGGAGGGCCGGCGTCTGGCCGTTGTCGAATCAATCACGCAGGACACGGGAGATGGCCCGGGCCGCGCCGTCCACCACCGCGATGACGCGCGAGTAACGCATCCGCGTCGGCCCGATGACGCCAATGGTACCGCTTCCCGCCGGATCGGAGTACGTCGACGCGATCAGGCTGAACGATCGCAGTGTCGGATCGGGATGCTCGGCGCCGATGACGACGGTCAGGCCCGGACCGTCGATGTACTCGTTGAGCAGCGTCACCAGACGCTGCTTCTCCTCGATCATCTGGACGAGCATCTGCAGGGTGCTCAACGTCACGCCCTGGGCGTCGTCGAGGAGCGAGGCGGTGCCTTCGATGTACAGCATCGGCTCCTCGCCGAGATCCTGGAAGGTCGAGGTGGCCAGCTGCATGGCGCGTGCGAACAGCGTGTCATACAAGGACCGTTCCTCGTCGAGCCGCTGCAGCACCGCTTCGCGCGCGGCGGCCAGCGGCATCCCGGCAAACTCCGCGTTCAGGTAATTGGCCGCCTGCCGCAGCTCGTCGGCGTGGAGCGGCTCGGGAAGGTCGACGATCTTCTGCAGCAGCTGACCGCCCCTGGCGACGATGACGACGAGAACGCGGGCCGCGCCGAGCGGCACGAATTCAACCCGATCGAACACGGCGAACCCGTGCGCCGGGAGCACGAAGCCGACCAGCCCCGACGCCTTGGAGACCACATGAGACACCTGCGAGAGCAGCGCGTCGGGCAGCCGGCTGGTTCGCTCGCGCCGGAGCCGGGCCTCGACCGCGTCGGCCGTGCGGGTGTACCGCTTCGAGTCGAGAATCAGATCGACGTAGAAACGGTAGCCGCGGTCGGTGGGCACGCGTCCGGCCGACGTGTGCGGCTGCTGTACGTATCCCTCGTCCTCGAGCCGCGCCAGGATGCTGCGGACCGTGGCCGAGGACACGCCGAGCCCGGCGGCGCTCACGAGCAGTGAAGACGCCACCGGTTCGCCGGTCGCGATGTATTCACGGATGAGCGCGGCCAACAGCCGCTTCGACCGATCCTGGGTATCAAGATTCATGAGTCCACCCAGAGAGACCCCGCCGGTCTCGCCGGTGCGTGGATTAGCAGTCGCGGGTTGAGAGTGCTAACGCCTTCAATTATACACGCTCAGGCCCGCACGCCGGCACGGGAGGCCAGCGCGCGCGCGCTCGCCCGCGCCTCGTCGACCACGCCGGCCGGATCCACGCGGACGGGGCGGAACTCGTCGACGAGGACCTCGCCGTCGACGATCGTCGTCCGCACGTCGCTGCCGCGCGCGGCGTAGACGAGAACCGAATACGGATCGCCTCCCGGCGCGAGGTGCGGGCGGTCGCGATCGATCAGGATGAGGTCGGCGCGCTTGCCGCGCTCGATCGAACCGATCTCGGCGTCCAGGTCGAGCGTGCGGGCGCCGTTCCGCGTGGCCATCCACAGCGCGTCGCGCGCCGCGAGCGCGCCCGGCTGGCGACGCATCGCCTGGAGCACGGAGGCGAGACGCATCTCCTCGAACATGTCGAGCCGGTTGTTGCAGGCGCCGCCATCGGCCCCGAGCGACACCGTGACGCCGCGGGCCATCAGTTCCGGCACCGGCGCGATGCCCGATCCGAGCTTCAGGTTCGACCCCGGGCAGTGCATGACCTTGACGTCGTGGTCGGCCAGCCGCCGCTGCTCCTCGTCGTCCACCCAGACGCAGTGCGCCGTGCAGAGCCGCGGCGACGCCAGGCGCACGTGGGCGAAGTACTCGAGGTTGTTCATCCCGCCGGTCACCGAACGAACGAGCTCCAGTTCGTCCGGCGACTCCGACGCGTGGGTATGGACCAGCGCCTGGTGCTCGGCGGAGAGCGAGGCCACCTCCTCGAGCAGGGCGCGCGTGCAGGACACTGCGAAACGCGGCGCAAACGCCGCGCGCAGCCGGCCGCCGGCGGCTCCGTGCCAGCGGGTGCGCAGCGACACGCTCTCGTCAATCGAGCCGCGGGTGGTTTCCCGGAGACCGCGCGGCACCTGGTCGGCGAAGTCCATCATGCACTTGCCGATCGTGGCACGCATGCCGCTCTCCGCGACCGCTTCGAACACCGCGTCGGTGTCGCGCACCGTCTCCATCGTCAGCACCGCGGTGGTGCCGCTCGAGAGCAGCTCGGTCGTGGCCAGGCGCGCGGAGGCGCGGAGCGATTCGGGGGTGTGGGCGGCTTCCATCGGCCAGACCCGGCGGCGCAGCCACTCCATGAGCGGAAGATCGTCGGCGTACCCGCGGAACAGCGTCTGACACAGGTGCACGTGCGTCTGGATGAGACCCGGCAGCACGTAGCCGCCCCGTGCATCGATCACGCGATCGTGCGGCTCCTGGATGGCGCGCTCGATGGCGGCGATGCGTCCATCGCGGATCGAGACGTCGCCCTCGACGACGTCGAACCGGTCGTTCATCGTGACGACGATGCCGCTTCGGATGAGGAGAGACATCGTTCCGGGTCGGGGAGTCGGGTTAGGAGTGGCCCCTGGTTCCCAATCCCTTGAGGGAAGGCGGCTCCCAGTTCATCGAGCGGCCGGCGGCGTCGCGGCTGCCGGTCTTGCCGTGCTTCACCGCGATGAGCTCGGCGAGGATGCTGATGGCGATTTCCTGCGGCGTCACGGCGCCGATGTCGAGGCCGATCGGCGCGTGCACGCGGGCGAGGCAGTCGGCGGGTGTCCCGTCGGTCTGCAGCGCCTCGTAGATGCGGGCGACCTTGGCGCGGCTGCCGATGAGTCCCAGGTACCGAAGATCGCGCGGCGCGAGCGCGCGCAGCGCTTCGAGGTCGTTGGTGTGTCCGCGGGTCACGATGACGACGTACGCGTGCGGCGGCAGCTCGGTCCGGGCGAGCCAGATCGGGACGTCTTCGACGACGACGTCGCTCAGGTCGGGAAAGCGCTCGCGATTCGCGAACTTCTCGCGATCATCCACGACGTGCACGTGAAACCCGACGGCGTGCGCGAGCCTGGCGAGCTCGGAACCGACGTGGCCGGCGCCGATGACGTACAGCTCGGGCGACGGCTCGATCGGCTCGATGTACACGTCCATCTGGCCGCCGCAGACCAGACCGGTCTCCTGCGCGAAGTCGTCCGACAGCTCGTAGTGGAGCAGCTGGGGCTTGCGGGCCGCGATGGCGTCGCGCGCCTTCCAGAAGGCGTCGTTCTCGTAGCAGCCGCCGCCGATGGTCCCCACGATTCGGCCGTCGCCGAATACCAGCATCTTGGCGCCCACCCGCTGAGGCGTGGACCCGGTTGTCGAGACGATCGTCACGAGCGCTGCCGGCTCGCCCCGATCCAGCGCGTCGGCGACGGCCGCGAACACCTCCTGGTTCATCTGCAACGATTATAAGGGGCAGAAGCCACAGGGCCAGAACGCCGGGCGTCAGGGCAGATGGCCGGGCGCCAGGGCGGTGTCGCCGGCGATCGGGCGATGCAGGTCGCAGAGCTCTTTCGGCTCGGTTCCGGGAATGAACGGCTGCCGATACACGACCGGGCAGGCCGGCCCCGCCAGCTTCCCGGTGTCCGCGTCGATGTCGGCGAAGGCGATCCCGTCGGGGACGTCGAAGGGCTGGTTCGCGTGCCCCGCCAGCGCGCGCAGCATGAACTGCGTCCAGATCGGGAGGGCCGCCTGTGCGCCGCTCAAGCCGACCGGCTGGTTGTCGTCGAACCCGACCCACACCACCGTCAGCAACTCCGGGGTGAAGCCCACGAACCAGGCGTCGCGCAGATCGTTGGTGGTGCCGGTCTTTCCCGCCGCGTCGAGCATGAAGCCCGCGGCGCGCGCCCCGCTCCCGGTGCCCGAGTCGATGACGCTGCGCATCATGTCGGTCACGAGGTAGGTCGTCTCCGGGCGGGCGATGGTCCTGGGCTGCGCCGCTGTCGGCCTGGTGAGGTCGACGCCGCCGCTGACGATCTTCTGAAGGTGCCTCAAGGGCCGCAGCACGCCGAGGTTGGGGAAGATGGTGTAGGCGGTGGCGATCTCGTACGGCGTCGCCTCGAACACGCCGAGCGCGATGGACGGATAGGGCTTGGGCGGAGCGCCAACGCCCAGCTTCTTCCACAGATCGGCGACGTGATCGTAGCCGGCAGCCTGCGCGACGTGAATCGTCGCCAGATTTCTCGAGTACGCGAGCGCGTGTCGATACGTGACGGGGCCGTCGTACTCCTTCTCGTAGTTCTCGGGCGTCCAGACCTGATCGTCGAACTCGAAGGTCTCCGGCTCGTCCCTCACGATCGAGGCTGGCGTGACGTCGGTGCGGCCCTGGTCGGCCGCCTGCTCGAACGCAGAGAGGAAGACGAACGGCTTGAAGGTCGATCCCGGCTGGCGCCGCGAGGCGACGGCGCGGTCGTATTGCGACTGGTTGTACGAGCGGCCGCCCACGAACGCGAGGATGTCGCCGGTCTTCGGATCGACGGCGATGAGCGTGGCTTCGGCCCGGCCGCGCCGCTTGCGGCGCGCGAGCAGCTCGTCGACGTGTGTCAGGCCGTCGCGAACCGCGTCCTGCGCGAGGCGCTGCAGGTGCAGATCGAGCGTCGTGAACACCTCAACCGCCTGATTGGTCGTCGTCGTCAGGCCGGGATACTGTTCGGCGAGCGTCTGGCCGACGAAGTCGACGAAGTACGGCGCCTCGGCTTCGAGCGCGCGCGGCACCACGCTCAGCGGCTCCTTCGCCGCCTTCTGCGCGGCCTCCGGCGTGATGTATCCCTCGTCGGCCATCGCGGCGAGGACGACGTTGCGGCGGTCGCGGCAGCGGGCGGGATTGTTGAACGGCGAGAGCGCGGACGGGGACTGGATGACGCCGGCGATGGTTGCCGCTTCCGCCAGCGTCACGTTGGTCACGTCCCGGCCGAAGAAGAGGCGCGCCGCCTCGGCCACGCCGAGGATGGCGAACGAGCCGCGCTGCCCGAGCGGCACGTCGTTCAGGTACATCTCGAGGATCTCGTCCTTCGTCGATCGTCGCGTCAGCACGACGGCCACGAACTGCTCGAGCATCTTGCGCTTCAGGGAGCGCTGGCGTGCGGTCTGGAGCGACATCCCTTCGAAGGTCGGGAGAAACACGTTGCGGGCGAGTTGCTGCGTGATCGTGCTCGCGCCGGCAAGACGGTCGCGCCGTCCGGTCACGTACGAGAAGAGCGCGCCGACGATGCCGACCGGATCGACGCCAGGATGCGTGTAGAACCGCCGATCCTCAATCGACAGGACCGCCTGGATGAGGTGGGCGGGAATGGCGCCGAGCGCCACCGGCCGCCGCTTCTCGCGTTCGCCGCTGATGATCGAGGTGAGGAGCGGCGCGTCGAGGGTGACCCGCTCGCTCGGATCGGTGCCGACTTCGAGCCCCAGCACCCGATCGGCGGGCCGGGCGACGCGGCGCCGGGCCGCCGCCTTGACGGCCGGAGCGGCCGGCCGCTGGAACACGACCCGTACGGGGCGGCCGTTGAAGTCCGCCGCGCGCGGGCGGATCGCCACCGCGCCCGGGCCGATGGCGAATTCGCCCGGTCTGTCGGCGTGGACACGCTCGGTGTACCCGATGTCGTTCAACCGGTCGACGAGCTGCCGTTCGGTGAGGGACTGGCCGCGGCGAAGCTCCAGCGGGCGCGCGTACACGCGCGGCAGCACGCGGTCGCGCTCGCCGTGCAACCGCGCGTCGATGAGTCGGGCGAAGCCGAGGTAGTAGTACAGCGCCGTCACGAAGGTGACGGCAAACGCCACGGTGACGACGGCGGCGAGCACCCTGACCGATCGGCGCTGCCACCAGAATCGCGGAATCTGCAGCCGGATCCTCTTCACGCCGCAGCCCCTACGGGGTGAGGATCCAGTGGTGTCCCATGTCGAGCGGCAGCGCGTCCATCAGCCGGTCGACAAGGCCCGGGCCGTACTGGTTGAGGAACCAGACGAACCCGATCGTGCGCTCCTGCGGATGCCCGTGAGGGAAGGCGAGCGCCCGCGCGTGAAGGAACTGGCGGCGGAGCGTCTCGTGCCGGCGCTTGGTCGCCTGGATAATCTTGTGGTGCAGCGTCTCCAGATCGTGCTGCATCCGCCCGAGCGTGCTCTTCGCCGCGCCTTCGAGCGTCGCGTCGATGGCGGGGAGCGTCTGCGCGAGGCTGGTCATCCCGGTCACGACGGCGCGGGCGGCCGACGCGAACGCCTGGTCGACCGACGCCGGGATCTGGGTTTCGAGCAGGGCGTTCAGTGCGGAATCGTCCCGCGCCTGAAGCGCTTCGAGCGGAAGCTGGTACTTCGTCAGGAACCGGAAGGCAGCCGAGTCGAGGAGCGTGGCGGACGCGCGCGGGTACATCAGCGGCATCGGCACGCCGAAGTGCGCGTACACTCCGCGCAGCTGCCCGAGATACGCGAGCTCGTTGGGACCGGCCACGTAGCACACTGTGGGGAAGAGCGTGTCCTGGACGATGGGCCGCAGCAGCACTCCGGGGCTGAACGCCGCCGGGTGCTCGTCTGCCTCCTGCAGCAGCGCGGTGGCGGCGAACGGCTGATCGCCGACGACGAGCCCGCCCGCCTGCCGGCGAATGGCGCGCCGGGACCCGTCCAACCGGAAGAGGGCCGGCGAGTCGTCCTGCGCCTGGACCTGGGCGTGATAGCCGCGCGCCACGAGATCCGATCCGCTGCTCGCGGCCAGGCGCGCCGTCTCGCCGGCCGTCGCGAGCTCGCGCGAGAAGACGCCGGTCGCGAGCGGTTTCGATGCGGGGTCGGACGCGTCGTACACGACCAGGCCCAGTGGGCCGAGCACGCGCTCGAGCCACCGCGCGAACGCGTCGGCCATCCCGGATCCCGGCCCGTAGGCGGCGCGAAGATCGTCGAGCAGCGCGGGTGTGAAGTCGGTGGGCGGCAGGACGGCCGACAACCCGTCGACGAGGGCGCCGACCGAGGCGTCGAGCAGAATCTGCGCGACCGGCGACGGTTCGCCGCTCCGCTCGGGGAGCCCGACGGTGCGTGGCTCGAGATCGGTGTCGAAGACCGTACACGATCGGACTTCGTCCCAGTCGTGGTCCTCGGCTTCGACCCAGAAGATCGCGACCGCCGGCGCGTGATGATCGCGCGCGGTTGCGGCGGCCAGCTTGAGCGCCGTCGCCGCCTTCAGCAGCGTGAAGAGCGGTCCGCCGAACAGCCCTGCCTGCTGCCCCGTGACGATCGCGACCGTGCGCGGATCGGCGAGCTGCGCGGCCTGCCGTTGCGCGGCTGCAGGCGCATCGCGTCGGCGCTGCTGGCCGGCGAGGATCGACGCAATCGCGTCGCGCCGCCTGGGATGCGACTGCGTTCGCGAAATGGCCGCCGACCAGGCGCGCGCGTCCGAGGGGTCGCCCGCGAAGAACGGGGCCACCGACGGAAAATCGTAGGCGTAGTCCGCGGCGAGCCGGCGGATCCAGGAAAAGCGGCGAACGTCGACCGGAAGGCGAGCCGGGGATTCGGGTGCCGAGCCCGTCGTGTGGATGGACACCAGCCGGGTACTCTTGCAGACGGTCGCAACGACTGTCAATAGCTCGACGCCCGCCGCGCGGGCTGATGAATATTTATGCAGCGGAACGGATACGTGCTACGATGAGGCGCCTTCCGAGAGGAGTGTTCCACTGCATACCGAAGGTTCCGGCGCCGCGCCCCGAGACGCGTTTGGGCCGTTTCGCGTTCTGCATCAGGTGGGCGCCGGCACCCTCGGGCCGGTGTTTCGCGCCTTCGATGAGGAGCGCGACCGCCTCGTCGCCGTCAAGCACTTTCGGCTGGATCTGCCGCCCGACCGCATGCGCCGGTTCGCCGCGACCCTCGAACTCCTGACGGCCCCCGAGCTCGATCACCCGGTGCTGGTCCGGGCTGTCGCCGTCGGCACCGACGGTACGGTCACCTGGGCGGCCTACGAGTTTGTGACCGCCGAGTCGCTCGACGTGCTGCTGCGCGGAGGCGGGCTGGCTTCCGCCGCCGACACGCTGAACCTGGCGGCCAGCCTTGCGGGCGCGCTCGACTTCGCCGCGGCCGTCGGGGTGTATCACGGCGCGCTCCACCCGCGCGACGTGCTGCTGACCGACGACGAGGTGCGCCTGACCGGGCTGGGCGTCGCCGGCGCGCTGCGGCAGGCGGGCACCGTGGCGCCGATCCGCCGTCCGTACGCGGCGCCCGAACAGATTGCCGGCGGCCCGTGGGATCAGCGCGCCGACGTCTTTGGCCTGGCCGCCCTCGTGTTCGAAATGCTGTCCGGCCGCCGGGTGGCCGGCACGGGTGAGGCGGCCGCGCGCCTGTTGCCCGAGAGAGCGGGCGGCGATCTCGCGGCGATGCGCGCGGTCTTCGCGCGCGCACTGGCGGACCGACCGGCCAATCGCTTCGAGACCGCTCTCGAGTTCATCTCGGCGTTGAAGGCGGCGCACTCGGGCGCCGGCCAGCCGATCGAGGTGCTGCCGGACAGGAGCGACCGGCCTCTCGGCGGGTTCCCCGCCGAGCACGACCTGCCCGGTGCCCGGCCGGCGTCCCCGCCGCTCGAGCCGTCCGGCCCGTTCGACGACGAGCCGCCGATGCTCGATCGCCTGGAGTGGGAACAGGCGCCGCCGCCGCATCTGGACGATTTCGTGTTGCGCGACGCCGAAGCCGAGCGGGAAGGCTACGACGAGGTCGAGCTGTCGCCGCCGCCTGGGATGGAGCGCCTGGCGTCCGAGCGCCCTTCATTCGTCTTGACGGCCGACGACGCGCCGGCCGCGCTGGAGGTGGCGCCGGGACTGTTCGACGGATCGGCCAGCGACCGCGCGCCGCGCCGGTGGTCCGTTGGCGTGGCGCTCCTCGCCGGCCTCGCGATTGGGTTCGGCGGCGGGTATTTCGTCCGGGGAGGCGATCGCGGCGCGGGGTCGGTGCGCAGCCGGGAGACGAGCCAGCCGGTCAGGGCTGCTGCGGCGCCGCCCGATCGGGCGTTGACGAAAGCGGCCGCCAAACCGGCGGCGCCGAGTCCGCCACTGGCCTCAGCGGCCGTCCAGCCGTCTTCTCGGCCGTCAGCCTCCGTCGAGCCGCCTTCTCCGCCGTCAGCCCGCCAGACGTCTGCTCCGCCTCCGGTTCGCCCGCCGGCCGCTCCCGAGACCGCGGCCGAGACTCCGGCAGCGCCCGCCTTTGCCGGCCGCCTGGTCGTCCGATCGTCGCCCGCCGGCGCAACGGTGCTCGTCGACGGCCGCGACCGGGGGCGCACGCCCGCGACGATCCGCGATCTCGCGCGCGGCACGCATCGGATCCAGATCGCGGACGGGGGCTTCGTCACTGAAAACCGCCGCGTGTCACTCACCTCGTCGCGGCCGGCCGGCACGTTGACGGTGACGCTCAGGCGCGCGCGGCCGCAGCCGGCGCCGAAGGCGGCCGCGGTCTCGCCCCGATCGCCCGCGCAGGCCGCTGACGACCAGCGCTTCGTCGGCAGCCTCGACGTCGATTCGCGGCCCTCGGGCGCGCGGGTGTTTCTCGATGGCCGACCGGTCGGCACGACGCCGATGGCCCTGCCGCAGGTGACCGCCGGCTCGCACGTGATCCGCCTCGAGCACGACGACTACCGTCGCTGGACGGCCGCGGTTCGGGTCGTGAGCGGGCAGGCCAATCGCGTGACGGCGTCGCTCGAACGCTGACAGGCAGGGGACCGGATGGAAGCAGTGCTCGCGCTCGAAGACGGAACCTGGTTCCGCGGCATCTCGGCCGGCGCAGACGGCATCACGGGCGGGGAGGTCGTGTTCAACACGAGCATGACCGGCTATCAGGAGGTGCTGACCGATCCCTCGTATGTCGGGCAGATCGTGACCATGACGTGTCCCGAGATCGGCAATTACGGCGTCTCGGCCGAGGACGTCGAGTCGCGGGCGCCGAAGGTCGCCGGCTTCGTCGTGCGTGAGGAGTCGCCAGTGGCGAGCAACTGGCGCGCCGAAGCGACGCTGCGCGAGTACCTGCGGGACCATCACATCGTCGCCATCGCCGACATCGATACGCGTGCGCTGACGCGCCGCCTTCGGTCGGCCGGCGTCATGCGCGGCATGATTGCGTCCGGAGGCCAGCTGGATCCCGCGGCGCTGGTCGAGCAGGCCAACGCACTGCCGGAAATGGAAGGTGCGGATCTGGTCAGCGGCGTGACGTCCGATCGTGCGTTCGACTGGCCGGCCGAAGGCGCCGGCGAGTTCGGCGTGACGCCCGGCCGGCTGCCGTCCCGGCGCCTGAAGATCGCCGCGTACGACTTCGGCATGAAGTGGAACATCCTGCGGCGGTTCGACGTGCACGGCTGCGACGTGCGCGTGTACCCCGCCGCGACGCCTGCCCAAGACGTGCTGGGCACCGGTCCTGACGGCGTGTTCCTGAGCAACGGCCCCGGCGACCCGGCGGCCTTGACCTACGCCATCGATCACGCGCGGACGCTCGTCGACTGCGGCGTCCCGGTCTTCGGCATCTGTCTCGGCCATCAGATCCTCGGGCTGGCGATGGGCGGGTCGACCTTCAAGCTGAAGTTCGGGCACCGCGGCGCGAACCACCCGGTGAAGAAGCTCGAGACCGGACAGATCGAGATCACGTCGCAGAACCACGGGTTCGCCGTCGATCCGGCGTCGCTGCCGGCCGAGGTCGAGGTGACGCACGTGAATCTCTACGACGGCACGGTCGAAGGGCTGAGGCACCGCACCCGGCCGGTGTTCTCGGTCCAGTACCATCCGGAGGCGTCGCCCGGGCCGCACGACGCGGATTATCTGTTCGACGATTTCATCGCGCTCATCGAGCAGGCGAGACGCTGAGGCGCCGATGCCCAAACGCACCGACATCAGACGCGTTCTCATCATCGGCTCCGGCCCGATTGTCATCGGCCAGGCCTGCGAGTTCGACTACTCGGGATCGCAGGCGTGCAAGGCATTGCGCGCCGAAGGCCTCGAGGTGGTCCTGGTCAACAGCAACCCGGCGACGATCATGACCGATCCGGAGATCGCCGATCGCACCTACGTGGAGCCGCTGACGCCGGAAGTGCTGGCGGCCATCATCGAGCGCGAGCGTCCGGACGCGCTGCTGCCGACGGTCGGCGGCCAGACCGGCCTGAACCTCGCCGTCGACCTGGCGAAGGTCGGAGTCCTGTCGGCGTTCAACGTGAAGCTCATCGGCGCGTCCATCGAGGCCATCAGGCTGGCCGAGGATCGCCTGCTGTTCAAGGAGGCCATGCGCGCCATCGGCCTCGACGTGCCGGAGAGCGGCCTGGCCCGGTCCCTGAACGACGCGATGGATCTGGCGGGCACGCTCGGCTTCCCGATCGTGATTCGCCCGTCGTTCACGCTGGGCGGAGTCGGCGGCGGCATCGCCTACAACATCGAGGAGTTCCGCGAGCTGGCCGAGCGCGGCCTCGATCTCAGCCCCGTTCACGAGATCCTCGTCGAGGAGTCGGTGATCGGGTGGAAGGAGTTCGAGCTCGAAGTGATGCGCGACGTCGCCGACAACTTCGTGGTCGTCTGCTCGATCGAGAACATCGATCCGATGGGCGTCCACACTGGCGACAGCGTCACGGTCGCGCCGATCCTGACGCTCAGCGACAAGGAATATCAGCGCATGCGCGACGCGGCCCGTCGCATCATCCGGAAGGTGGGCGTCGAGACGGGCGGGTCGAACATCCAGTTCGCCGTCAACCCGGCGAACGGTCGCATGGTCGTCATCGAGATGAACCCGCGTGTGTCCCGATCCTCGGCGCTCGCCTCGAAGGCCACCGGGTTCCCGATTGCGAAGATCGCCGCCAAGCTCGCGCTCGGCTATCACCTCGACGAGATCCCGAACGACATCACGCGGCTGACGCCGGCCTCGTTCGAGCCGACCATCGACTACGTGGTGGTCAAGATCCCGCGCTGGAATTTCGAGAAGTTCCCGCAGGCCGATCGCACGCTCACCACGCAGATGAAGTCGGTGGGCGAGGTGATGGCGATCGGCCGGACGTTCAAGGAAGCGTTCATGAAGGGCATCCGATCGCTCGAGCTCGGGCGGACCGGGCTGCTCTTCGAGCCGGCCGACCGCGAGCGCCAGGCGGGCGCCGCCGTGGAGGACGATGCGTCGCTGCGGAAGCGGCTCGCCATGCCGACCGACGCGCGGATCTGGGACCTGTTCCGCGCGATCGAGCGCGGATGGCCGGTCGATCGGCTCCACGACATCACGAAGATCGACCCGTGGTTCCTGCGCCAGTTCGTGGAGATTGCCGCCCTCCGCGGCCAGGCGCGCGACGCCGGCCTCGATCGGCTGGCGCCGGACCGACTGCGGCAGCTCAAGCGCGCGGGATTCGGCGACGCGGAGCTGGCGCTCGCGCTCGGCGCGGGCGAAGCGGACGTGCGCGAACGCCGCCAGGCTTCGGCGCTCGCGCCGGTCTTCAAGCGCGTGGACACCTGCGCCGCCGAGTTCGAGTCCTTCACCCCGTACCTGTACAGCTCGTACGAGCCGACCTGCGAGGCGAACCCGAACGCCCGCGGGAAGGTCGTCATTCTGGGCAGCGGACCGAACCGGATCGGCCAGGGCATCGAGTTCGACTACTGCTGCTGTCACGCGGCGTTCGCCCTGCGCGACGAAGGCCTCGAGACGGTGATGATCAATTGCAATCCGGAGACCGTCTCGACCGACTACGACACCGCGGACCGTCTGTACTTCGAGCCGCTGACCTTCGAAGACGTGATGGGGATTGTGGACACGGAGCGGTCGGCGGGCGCCGAGGTGTCGTGCCTGGTGCAGTTCGGCGGGCAGACGCCGCTGAAGCTCGCGATCGCCCTGCAGCGCGCCGGCGTCACGATTCTCGGCACGTCGCCCGATTCGATCGACCTGGCCGAGGACCGGCAGCGGTTCGCCGCCCTGCTCTCCGACCTCGACATCATGCAGCCGGCCAGCGGCACCGCGACCTCGGCCGCAGAGGCGCGCGCGGTCGCGGCCTCCATCGGCTTCCCGGTCGTCGTACGGCCGTCCTACGTGCTCGGCGGACGCGCGATGGCTATCGTGTACGACGTCACCGCCCTCGACCGCTACATGACGCGCGCCGTGGACGCGTCGCCGGAGCATCCAATCCTCGTCGACAAGTTCCTGGAAGACGCATTCGAGTTCGACGTCGATGCCGTCGCCGACGGGACGGGCGCCGTGGTGATCGGCGGCATCATGGAGCACATCGAGGAGGCGGGGATCCATTCCGGCGACAGCTCGTGCGTGGTCCCTCCCTTCATCTGCCCGGAGCGGCATCTGTCGACCATTCGCGACTACACGCGCCGGATCGCGCGGGCGCTGAACGTCGTCGGGCTGATGAACGTGCAGTTCGCCACCAAGGACGACGTCGTGTACGTGCTCGAGGTGAATCCGCGCGCATCGCGAACGGTGCCCTACCTGTCGAAGGCAACCGGCGTCTCGCTCGCCAAGGTGGCGGCCCGCGTCATGGCGGGCCGGACGCTCGCGCAGCTCGGACTCACCCGGGATCTCGAGGTCGCCGGCGTGTTCGTCAAGAGCCCGGTCTTTCCGTTCGTCCGCTTTCCGGGCGTGGACACGATTCTCGGGCCGGAGATGAAGTCCACCGGCGAGGTGATGGGCGGCGCGTCGAGCTTCGGCGTGGCGTTCGCCAAGGCGCAGCTCTCGGTGGGCCAGCGGCTGCCGCAGGGCGGCACTGCGTTCGTCAGCGTCAACAACCACGACAAGCCGAACCTGGTGCCGATTGCGCGCGATCTGGCGGCGCTCGGCTTCCGTCTCACCGCGTCGCACGGCACGGCGGCGTACCTGCGCGCGCAGGGACTCGACGTCGACGTCGTGTTCAAGGTGAACGAAGGGCGGCCGAACATCGCCGACGAAATCGTCAACCGGAAGGTCGATCTGATCGTCAACACCCCGCTCGGCCGCGAGTCGTTCTTCGACGATCGGGCGGTGCGGCGCGCCGCGATGATGCACGACGTGCCGTGCATCACGACACTCACGGGCGCCGCGGCGGCCGTCGCCGCGATTCGCGCGCTCCGACAGCACGGCGTCGGCGTGCGGGCGCTGCAGGACTATCACGCCCGCCGAACCCCGCAGACTGTCTGACGCCGGCGGCATCTCTCCCCTGTTACCGCTGCATCGTTGGTGACCGGCTGGCAGGCGTTGCCATCCGACGCGTGCGTCGCCGGCGCAGTTTCGGCCGGTCCCGGATGGCCGCGCGAACCTGCGCCGACGTGAAGTCGTTGCCTCTCCGCAGGTTGGCGCACGCCAGCGGCGTCACCGCTCGCCGTCCCGAATGTTGCAGCGCCGCGGCCCATGCGCGTGGTCGCCGCCATTCCGGCGGTTGCGATCCTCGCCGGCAGCGCGATCGGCATCCTGTTTCCCGATCTCCCGGTCCGCGCCAGCCTGTTGCTTCTGATCGTCGTCTGGTTCGGCGCGCTCCATGCGTGGCGGCGGTCGCATGCCGTCGGCGTCGGCGTGGCCGTGGCGGTCGGATTCGCCGTCGGCGGGGCCATGCTGGCCGCGCGGACCTGGCAGACGCGATGGCGGCCGACCCTGCGCATCGCGTTCGAGCAGATGGCACGGCGTCAGCGGGAGGACGCCGAACGCGAAGGTCGCCGCCTCCCGCAGGACGACGAGGCGTTTGCGATCGTCGAGGGCGTTCTGCGGGGCGATGCCGCGGCGAGGGCGGACGGCGTGTCACTGGCGGTGGACGTCGACGGCGTGCTCGCCCGGGGTTTGGCGGCTCCGTCAGCCGGCCTCGCGGCCCGCCGGACCGACGCGGGCCTCCCGCGCCAGGCGCCCGCGAGCTGGGTGCGCGCGGCTGGAGGCGTGCAGGTCTCGGTCTCCGGTTCGCTGGCCGCGCAGCGCGCAGGCGAGTGGCGCGGCGGCCGCCGGGTGCGCCTGCCGATTCAACTGCACCGAGCGGCGCGATATCTCGACCGCGAGGTGCCCGACGCTGAACGGGCGCTGGCGCGGCGCGGCACGACGCTGGTCGGCACCGTCAAGAGCGGGGCGCTCGTCGAAGTCGTTGCCCGCGGCAGCCGGGTCGACGAGGCGTTCGCGGCGGTGCGCGGGTACGCGCGACGCGCTATCGCGCGGGCGGTCGGCACGTGGAGTCCGCGATCGGCGGGCATCGTCGCCGCGATCGTGATTGGCGATCGCGTGGGGCTCGACGCCGAGGTCCAGCGGAAGCTGCAGGAGGCGGGCACGTATCACGTGATCGCCATTTCCGGCGGCAACATCGCCATTCTCGCGGGGCTGCTGCTCGTCGCGTTCCGCGTCATCGGCCTGCTCGGGCGCGCCGCCATGATTGGCGCGATGGTGGTGCTCCTGGCGTACGAGCAACTGGTCGGCGGGGGCGCGTCTGTCGATCGGGCCACGTTGATGGCGCTGATCTACTTCGGGGCGCGGCTCGTCGACGAGCGAAGCTCGCCGCTGAACACCTTGTCGGTGGTGGCCGCGTGCGTGATCGTCGCCGAACCGCTGTCGATCGTCGAGCCCGCCTTCGTCCTGACGTTCGGCGCCACGCTCGCGCTGCTGGCGGTGGCCCCGGCGGTCCGCGCCTGGCGCCTGCCGCGACGCGTGCACCTGGTGGCCGGCATGCTCGCCGCGTCGGCGGCGACCGAGACGGTCCTGCTGCCGGTCGGGGCGCTGGTGTTCTCGCGCGTCACGCTCGCCGGTCTGGTGCTGAATTTTGCCGCGATTCCGCTGATGGCCGTCGCGCAGATCGGCGGGATGACGCTGGTGCCGGTGTCGCTCGTGTCCAGCCGTGCGGCTGCGGCCATCGGCTACGTCGCGCACGTCGCGGCGTCCGGTCTGATATGGAGCGCCGACTTCGTGCGGTTCGCGCCGGCGGCAATCTTCCGGGTGGCGCCGCCGGCCGCCTGGGTGGTCGGCATCTACTACCTGGCCCTCGCGGCGGCCGTGTTCGCGGGCCGCCGCCGCCGGCTGCGGCGGGCCGCGTCTGCCGTCGTGTGCGGCGCCGCGCTCTGGATCGTCGCCGAGCCATGGGCGACGCTCGCCTCGCGCGGCGACGGCCGGCTGCACGCGACGTTCATCGACGTGGGGCAGGGCGACGCGGCGCTGATCCGGTTTCCGCGCGGCGCGTCGATGCTGGTCGATGCGGGCGGCCTCGGCGGATCGTCCGCGTTCGACGTCGGCGACCGCGTGGTCGCGCCGGTGCTCCGGGCGTCGGGCGTTCGCCGGTTGGCCGTGCTGGTGCTGACCCACGGGGATCCCGATCACATCGGCGGCGCCGCCGCCGTCATTCGCGAGTTCCGCCCGCAGGAGGTGTGGGAGGGCATTCCGGTGCCGCCCTTTGTGCCGCTGCAGGCGCTCCGGCACGCCACGGCGTCGGTTCAGGGGGCGTGGGTCACCGTGAAGACCGGCGATCGCCGGACCATCGACGCCGTGGAGGTCACCGTGCGGCATCCAGGCGCGCCGGACTGGGAGCGCCAGCGCGTGCGCAACGACGATTCCATCGTGCTGGAGCTGCGATGGCGTGAGGTCTCGATCCTGCTGACCGGCGACATCGGGAAGGCGGTCGAACGCGAGCTGACGAGGTCGATCGCACCGGCGCCGATCCGGATCGTCAAAGTGCCCCATCACGGCAGCCTCACGTCGAGCCTGCCCGAGTTCGTCGCCGCGCTTGCGCCCCGCGTCGCGATCGTCAGTGTCGGCCGGACCAACCACTTCGGCCATCCGGTCCCCGAGGTCCTCGACCGCTACCGCGAGAGCGGCGCGGGGGTGTTTCGAACGGACCAGGACGGGGAAGTGGAGGTGGACACCGACGGCCACGATCTGAAGGTCGGCAGCTTCATCGGCCGGACCTACGAAGCGTACCGATCACGGCCCTGACGGCTCGGCTTTCGCCTGCTGCCATGCGTTGTCGAGTTCGTCCAGCGTCATCCGGTTCATGGCGCGCCCGGACGCCGCGATGGATCGCTCCATCTGTTCGAAGCGCCGCGTGAACTTGTCGTTGGCCCTGCGGAGCGCCGCTTCCGGTTCGATGCCGAGCTTTCGCGACAGATTGGCGATCGAGAAGAGGAGATCCCCCATTTCTTCCTGCGCGCGCTCCGGGTCGAGTGTCTGAGGGCCGCTCACGACCTCGCGCAGTTCGTCGACCTCCTCCTGAATCTTGTCCACCACGCGCTGGACGCGGTCCCAGTCGAACCCGACTTCGGCGACACGCCTGCCGATCTTGTACGCCCCGAGCAGCGCGGGAAGGGCGTGCGGGAGTCCGCCGAGAATCGTGCCGGCGTCGCCGCGCTCCTGCGCCTTCAACTGATTCCAGCGCTGGAGCGCCGCGTCGGCCGAGGGTGCCCGCTGTTTCGATTCGGCGTCGTGGACCCGTCCGTCGGACTGGAAGACGTGGGGATGGCGGCGCACGAGCTTGTCGGCGACCGCCTGCAGCGTGTCGGCAACCTCGAAGCGATCCTGCTCCTTCGCAATCTGCGCGAGGAACACCCCCTCGAACAGGTGATCACCGATCTCCTCGCGGAGCGCGTCGAAATCCCCCCGCTCGATCGCGTCCACCACCTCGTAGGCCTCCTCAAGCACGAAATGGCTCAGCGACGCCAGCGTCTGTTCCCGGTCCCAGGGACAGCCCTGCGGCGTACGCAGGGTGGCGACGATGTCCACGAGTCGGAGGAAGGCGGCGGCGGTTGGTGGCGTCATGAGAAGGGGTTGCGAGCGATCTGGTAATCTGGTGGTGCGCGTCCGGTGCAGCGTGCAGATTACCCGATTCCCGGATGCCCTGATTGACTGAGATGTCCGACGCCGAACTGTCGTTCACCGCATTCGTCCTGTCACTGGCGAGCACCGCCGCCCTGCACTTCGGCGACCTGGCCGATCCCGAGACGGGTGCTGCGTCGGCCCCCAACCTGGACGGCGCCCGGCAGATGATCGACATCCTTTCGCTGCTCGAGGAAAAGACGCGCGGCAATCTGACGGCCGACGAGCGCCAGGTGCTGGACCAGGTGCTGTACGAGCTGCGCCTTCGCTTCGTCGAGGTCAGCGGGCAGGGCAAGCTGATCATCGAGCCCTGAGGCCGCCTCGAGCTGCATGCGCGTCACCCTGCTGGGCACCGGCACGTCGCACGGCGTGCCGGCCATCGGCTGCGACTGCGCGGTCTGCCGATCCATCGACCCGCGCGACCGCCGCCTGCGGCCGTCGATCCTCGTCGACCTCGGACCGCGGGGCGCCGTTTCCCCGTTCGCGGCGGCGGTGCGCTACGTGCTGGTGGACACCTCGACGGATCTGCGCGCGCAGGCGCTGGCGTACGGCGTCCGCCGCGTCGACGCGATTCTGTTCACGCACAGCCACGCCGATCACGTGATGGGGCTCGACGAGGTGCGGCGGTTCAACGCCATCCAGCAGGAGGCCATCGGCTGTTACGGCGACCGGGCGACGCTCGCCGATCTCCACCGGATGTTCACCTACATCTTCGACGGCCGGCCGCACGCCGGCGGCGGCGTGCCGCAGTTGACCGCGTTTCCCATCGGCGGCGTCTTCTCTCTCGGGGGCGCCGAGATCGTGCCGGTGCCGCTCCTGCACGGGTCGCGGCCGATTCTCGGCTACCGCATCGGGTCGTTCGCGTACCTGACCGACTGCAGCGCGATTCCCCCGGCGTCGTGGCCGCTCGTCGAGGGCGTCCGCACGCTCGTTGTCGATGCACTGCGCGATCGGCCGCATCCGACGCATTTCACCGTCGCCGAGGCGCTGGCCGTCGTCGATCGGCTGGCGCCCGAGCGCGCCTACTTCACGCACATCTGCCACGATCTGGGGCACGCCTCGACCTGCGGGCGCCTGCCTCGAGGCGTGGAGTTGGCCTATGATGGGCAGGTGCTCGAGGTCTGAGAGGGCACGCCGGCGGCCCTTGGCCCTCTATGGAGATCATCTACTATCCCGACGATCCGCGCCCCACGCGGTGGAAGCGCCCGGTGCTCGCGCTGGGGAACTTCGACGGGCTGCACCGCGGCCATCGCAAGATCCTCGATCGCGTGCGGCGCGTCGCCGATGAGCACGGCACGACCTCGGTGGTGATGACGTTCGATCCGCATCCGCCGCGGGTGGTCCGTCCCGACAAGGCGCCGCCGCTGCTGATGACGATCCAGCAGAAGCTCGGCGCGTTCGCGGAGGCCGGCCTCCAGGGGGCGGCCATCGTGCGCTTCACCTCCGATCTGTCGCGGTGGGATCCGGAAGCGTTCGTCAGGGCGGCGCTGGTCGACTGGCTGCACGTCTCGGAGGTATGGGTCGGCGCCAATTTCCTCTTCGGCCACGACCGCGCCGGCAACTTCTCGCTGCTGCGGGCGCTCGGCGCCCGCTACGGCTTCAAGGCCGAGAAGATCGATCCGGTCCGGTACAAGGACTTCGTGGTCAGCAGCACCCGAATCCGGCGGCTGATCGCGGAGGGCCGCGTGGACGAAGCCGGGGCGCTGCTCGGCCATCCGGTACTCGATCGAGGGCCGTGTCGCGCGCGGCGACGGGCGCGGCACGACGATCGGCTTTCCCACGGCGAATCTCTGCACCGAGAACGACCTCCTGCCGCCCCACGGCGTCTACGCGACGACGACCACGCTCGAGGGCGCCGTGCACCCCTCGGTCACCAATATCGGCGTGCGGCCGACGGTCGACGATTCGGGGAGGACGACCATCGAGACGCACATCTTCGGCCTCGAGCGGGATCTGTACGGGACCTCGGTCCGCCTGGGCTTCGTGCTTCGATTGCGCGACGAGCGCCGGTTCGAGTCGCTGGACGGACTGAGGGCGCAGATCGCGGCCGACTGCAGCCGCGCCCGCGTGCTGTTCAACCATCTTTCGCTGTAGAATCCCGCCCCTGATGCCTCACCATTTTCTGTTCTCGATGAAGTTCGCCGGTGGCGAGGCGATCGAGCCGGTGCTCGACGAGCTGGCCGTCACGGTCTTTCGTCAGGTGGGCTGCGAGCCGGACCAGGCCACGCGACTGGTCAACGAGCTGCACACGGCCGTGGCCTCGAGCGGCGGGCCGACCGACGTGGACGTGCAGTTCCTCGCGCACGAAGGGACGTGTGACGTGATCGTGTTCGCGCGGGAGCGCGAGATCTGGCGCGCGTCGTGCCCGGTTCCATGAGCGATGCCGGCGGGTCGCGGGTCCGGAGATCGGCGGATCCTCCGACCTCGCCTCCCGTGTTCTGAGATCTTCACGTCCTCACACTCACGATCGTATGCGTCTTTACAACACCCTTTCGCGCGCCGAGGAGACGCTCGCCCCGTCGGTCGACAACACCGTGCGGATGTACACGTGCGGCCTCACCGTGTACGCGCGCGGCCACATCGGCAACTTCCGCACTTTCGTCTGCATCGACGTCCTTCGGCGCGCTCTCAAGTACCTGATGGGCTATCAGGTGCGCCAGGTGATGAACTTCACCGACGTTGACGATCGCACCATCGCGGGCGCGCAGAAGGCCGGCATGGGCCTCCGCGCCTACACCGATCAGTACGTCGCCGCCTTCCGCGAGGATGCCCGCGCGCTGGGGCTCGAGGACGTGGAGGAGATGCCGCGCGCGACCGACGAGGCGAACCTGCGCGCGATGGCGGACTTGATTGCCTCGCTCGACCGCCGCGGCCATACGTACCGCAGCGACGGGTCGATCTACTTCAAGATCTCGACGCTGCCGGCCTACGGGCGGCTCGCGCGGCTCGACCGGGAGGGGATGAAGCCGGGCGCCCGCGTGGATGCCGACACCTACGCGAAGGAGGACGCGCGCGACTTCGTCCTCTGGAAGGCGGCCAGGAGCGGCGAGCCGAGCTGGGACCTCGTCGATCCGCCGGGGCGCCCCGGCTGGCACCTCGAATGCTCGGCGATGGCGCTGCGCCTGCTCGACTCGCCGCCGATCGATCTGCACGCGGGCGGCGTGGACCTGATCTTCCCGCACCACGAGAACGAGATCGCGCAGAGCGAGGCGGCCACCGGCAAGCCGTTCTGCCGGTTCTGGGTCCACGTGGAATACCTGCTGGTCGACGACCAGAAGATGTCGAAGTCGCTCGGCAACACCTACACCGTGCCCGACGTGGTCGCGAAGGGGTACCGGCCGTCCGCCGTGCGGTTGCTGCTGCTGTCGGCCCACTACCGGAAGCAGCTGAACTTCACCTGGGAGAGCCTGGCCGCCCACGAGCAGTCGCTGACGCGGCTGACCGATTTTCTCGCGCGCCTCGACACCGTGACGCGCGAGGGCGCGCATCCGCCGATCGCGGCGCGGCTCGCCGAGGCGGGCGCCTCGTTCGCCGGTGCGATCCAGGACGACCTCAATACCGCGGCCGCGCTGGCCGCCGTGTTCGAGCTCGTTCATGCCCTCAACGCGGCCATCGACGCCGGGGAGGTCGGCACCGGCGATGTGCCGGCGATCCGGGAGGCGTTCGACCTCTTCGATCGGGTGCTCGGCGTGCTCAGCCTGAGACGCGCGGAGGACGAGCAGCCGCCGCTGCCGGTGGGCGAGATCGATCGGCTCATCGAGGAGCGGCAGGCCGCGCGGCGGCGGCGCGATTTCGCCGCCGCCGATCGGATCCGCAACGATCTGGCGGCGCGCGGCGTGCTGCTCGAGGACAGCGCGGCCGGCACGCGGTGGAAGCGAAAGTGAAGGAGCGCGGTTGCCCGCGGGCCAGGCGCCATGACCGTCCCTGACATCAAAACGCCGCTTCCCGGGCCGAAGGCCGAGGCGATCATCGCGCGGGACCGCGCGTCGGTGTCGCCGTCCTACACGCGCGGGTACCCGTTCGTGATGGCCCGCGGCTCGGGCGCCGTGGTCGAGGACGTCGACGGCAACGTCTTCCTCGACTGCACGGCCGGCATCGCCGTCACCGCCACCGGCCATTCGCATCCCGAAATCGTGGCGGCCATCGTCGATCAGGCGCACAGGTTTCTCCACATGTCCGGAACCGACTTCTACTACGAGCTGCAGGTCCGGCTGGCAGAGGAGCTCGCGGCCGTGGCGCCGATCGACGGCCCGGTGAAGGCGTTCTTCGGCAATTCGGGCGCCGAAGCCGTCGAAGCGTGCATGAAGCTCGCGCGCTACGCGACCGGCCGCTTCAACCTCATCGCGTTCTTTGGCGCGTTCCACGGCCGCACGCTGGGCGCGCTGTCGCTGACGGCGAGCAAGGCGGTGCAGCGTCGCGGATTCGGGCCGATGACGCCCGGCGTCTTCCACGCGCCGTATGCCGACTGCTACCGGTGCCGCCTGGGGCTGACGCCGGAGACGTGCGCGGCCGAGTGCCTCGGCTTCATCGAGGACGAGCTGCTCGTCCATCTCGTCTCGCCCGACGAGGTCGCCGCCATTGTCGTCGAGCCCATCCAGGGCGAGGGCGGCTATATCGTCGCGCCCGCGCAGTTTCTGCAGCGCCTCCGGGCGCTGACGCGGCGCCACGGCATGCTGCTGGTGGTCGATGAGGTACAGTCCGGGATCGGGCGGAGCGGCCGCATGTTCGCGGTCGAATTCGCGGACGTGCGGCCCGACGCGATCGCCATCGCCAAGGGCATCGCGTCGGGGCTGCCGCTCGGCGTCGCCGTCGCGCGCGCCGAGGTGATGTCGTGGCCGCCCGGCGCGCATGCCAGCACCTTCGGCGGCAACCCGGCGTCGTGTGCCGCCGCCATGGCGACGCTGAAGCTGGTTCGCGAGCGCCTCATGGCGAACGCGGCGGACGTCGGGGCGTACCTGATGGCGGGCCTGCGGGAACTGGCCGACAAGCACGTGTTGATCGGCGATGTCCGGGGACGCGGGCTGATGATCGGGGTCGAGCTGGTCCGGGATCGGCAGACGAAGGAACGCGCGGGGCGCGAGCGCGACGCGGTCGTGGCCACCGCGTTCAGGCGCGGACTGCTCATTCTCGGCGCGGGCGCCAATGCCATTCGGTTTTCGCCGCCCCTCGTGCTCACGCGCGGGCAGGCCGACATCGCCCTCCGGCTGTTCGACGAGGCGTTGACCGAGGTGACCGACCGGACGTGATCGGGGAGAGCGCCGGGGCCGGCGGGCGCACGACGCGGACATCGCACTTCGCTCTCGGCGCTGGCGAATGTCGGCCGGGACGGGTACAAATGTGGGCGCGACGCGGCCATCCCGCAGAGTGGGAGGGCGCAGCGGCTGGCGTGGCGCTTGCACGGGGCGGGCGGCGTGTCCAGACGCCGCGTGATCCTCGGGAAAACAGGCGAAGACCTCGCCTGCCGGGAGCTGCAGCGGCGGGGGTACGCAATTCTCGATCGCCGCTATCGCTGCCGCGATGGCGAACTGGACATCGTGGCACGCGACGGCGGCACGCTGGTGTTCGTGGAAGTGAAGGCGCGGCAGGACCGGGCCTTCGGCGGCGCCGCGCACGCGGTGACCGGGCTCAAGCAGCGAACGCTCGCGCGCGTGGCGCTGCACTACGTGTCGCGCCATCGGATCGCCGGGTGTCCCTGTCGGTTCGATGTCGTTGCCATTCAGCTCGAGGCAGGGGAGCCGACGATTGAAGTGTTTCAGAACGCATTCGACGTGCATGGGTGAGCCGGTTCGGGGGCGCCACGTCCCCGGGTGGTGGCCCGGTGCCCGTGGCCGGGTGGCGTGGGGTCGCTCGCATCACAGTGCCTGAACTTCGCAAAGATCCGGTGACGCACCGGTGGGTCATCATTTCCACCGGCCGGCGGAAGCGGCCGAGCGACTTCCGTCTCGAGCGGCCGCAGGCGGTCGGCGCGGAGTACTGTCCCTTCTGCCCCGGGCACGAGGATCTCACGCCGCCCGAGGTGCTGGCGTATCGATCCAACGGCGGCGCGCGCAACGGGCCAGGATGGGATCTGCGCGTCGTGCCGAACAAGTTTCCCGCGCTCCAGGTCGAGGGCGGCCTCGATCGCGAGGGCGAGGGGATGTTCGATCGGATGAACGGGATTGGCGCGCACGAGGTGATCATCGAGACGCCCGATCACCACAAGACGCTCGCGGCGATGTCGGAAGGCGAAATCGAGCGGGTGCTGTGTGCGTTCCGAGAGCGGGTGCGCGACCTCAAGCAGGACACCCGCTTCCGCTGCATCCTGCTGTTCAAGAATCACGGCGGGTCGGCCGGCGCGACCCTCGAGCATCCGCACTCCCAGCTCATTGCGCTGCCGATCGTGCCCCCCTTCGTGCGCGAGGAGATCGAAGGGGCGCGGCATTACTACGCGGACAAGGAGCGGTGCGTCTTCTGCGACATCGTGCGCCAGGAACTGGCGGCCGGCCGCCGGCTCATTCTGGAGACGCCGGACATCGTGGCGCTGGCGCCCTACGCGCCACGGTTTCCGTTCGAGACGTGGCTGGTGCCGCGGCGTCACGGGTCGCGGTTCGAGGATGCGTCGCCGCACGAGTACGCCGGCCTGGCGCGGGTGATCAAGGGGCTGCTCCTGCGCGTCAACCGGACGCTCGAGACGCCGTCCTACAACCTGATCGTGCACACCTCGCCGTTTTCCGAGGACACCAGCGCGTTCTACCACTGGCATCTGGAGCTGATGCCGCGTCTGACGGGGGTGGCCGGATTCGAGTGGGGCACCGGGTTCTACATCAACCCGACGTCGCCGGAGGAAGCGGCGCGGGTGCTGCGCGGCGCGAAGATCTGAGCGGGGGCCGGACGCTGCGGGCGGCCGGCCCCGCCGCGGGTGCCGCCGCAGCGGGATCGGGCTGTCTTCGGCCCCGCGCGGCCGGCGCCGGTCGACCGATCGGTTGAAGGCAGCCCGTCCGTGTGGTACGGTAGAGGGTCGCGAGCGGGAATAACTCAGTGGTAGAGTGCGACCTTGCCAAGGTCGAAGTCGCGGGTTCGAATCCCGTTTCCCGCTCCATTCTTGATGCGAAGCCTCCGCCACGTTTCGATCGATTCGCGCTGTCGCCCGATCCGTCCGGGCTGACGAGTCGTCCCGCCGCGACACCTCGCAGTCAGGCGCCGTCGCCAAGTGGTAAGGCAGAGGTCTGCAAAACCTCCACCCCCGGTTCAAATCCGGGCGGCGCCTCCAATTCCAAGCCACACACACATCAGGACTTGCCGAATCGGCTGGCTTTGGCCCCTTCGGCAATTTGGGAACACTTGGGAACAATTGGCATTCGAGCGCTTCGATCGCCTGGCGGTGCGAGGCGTCGACGACGTGCGTGTAGATGTTGAGCGTCGTGGAGATGCTCGAGTGTCCGAGTTGCCGGCGCCTCGCGAGCCACCTGCGGCGGGAACTTCACCCCGCGTGCAGGGTTGATCGAAAGGTAGCCATACTCGACCGCCGTTTCGAGAATGCCAGACAGCAATGTCCATGCATTGCGGACCGTCTGCCATCCCGATTGCTGCTCGAACTTGTCGGCGACCCACTGTTGGATCCTGCCTTCCGATCTCCGCGTAACCGCCAGTCACGCCAGTAGGGAAGCAGATGCTTGGCGAGCACTGCCTTGTAACCATGCTGCGTCGAGAGCTCGAGGGTCGGGAACACCAGGGTCTTCCATTGCTCTTCGGCAAACGTGCCGAACAGCATGGACGACTCCGGCCTGACGGTGCCCCGATTGACCGCCCGGAGCTCCTCGTCCAACCGGACCTGCGCGTCCCGTCGGGTTGGCAAGTGGCCACCGAGCCGACGACCACGGAACGGAGGATTCGTCCGACGCGCGGCGGCGGCCGCCGGCGCGGTGCACGAGGACCTCGCACGCCGCGACTATCTGGCCCGGTCGGCCCACAGACGAAACGGGCCGGATTCCCCCGCGAGGAATCCGGCCCACACGCCACGAAGGACAGGATGATCCAGGCTAGACCCAGCCGTATCCCTGCACGTTGAGCGGCACCGTCCGGAGCCGCACGCCGGTCGCGGCGAAGATGGCGTTGCTGATCGCCGGGATCGCCGGCGGCAGCGCCGGCTCACCGAGGCCGGTCGGATCGAAATCGGTCTGCAGGAACTTCACGTCGATGGACGCAGGCATCTGGGACATGCGCGTGGGCTGGTAGTTGTTGAAATTGCGCTGCACCACATGGCCCTTGTCGATGGTGATCTGCCACGCCATCATGTGGCTCATCGCCTCGATGAAGGCGCCCTGCACCAGGTTGACCGACTCGCTCGGGTTGACGATCTGACGGCCGATGTCGATCGCCACCCACGCCTTGGTGATGTTGACCTTCTTGTCGTCGCCCACCGCCACCTCGACGACGTAGGCGACGTAGCCGGAGTGGGCGAACTGGAACGCCACGCCCTGGCCGGTGCCCTTGGGCAGCTTGCTCCGGTTGTTCCAGTCCGACATGTCGCGCACCGCTTCGAGGACGCCGCGCGCGCGCGCCGCGTTGAACTCGGCGCGCGGGCATCGCCCGACGGGCTCGCCAGCAAGTCGAGCCGGTACTGCAGCGGGTCCTTGCCGGCTGCGACCGCGATCTCGTCGACGAACGACTGCATCACGAACGACACGCCGTTGGTGCCCGGCGCGCGCAGCGCGCCCGTCGGGATGTCGAACGGCGTGATCGGCGCGGAGTGCACCGAGAAGTTCGCCACGAAGCCGCGCGGGAACTCGTTTGCCGGAATGACCGATGCGGTGCTGGCGACGAAGTCACGGAACGCGACGAGCTTGCCCGACGCGTCGAGCCCGGCTTTGAAGTAGTGGAACCCGCCGGGCCGATACTGGTCGTGTGCCGAGATCGTCCTCGCGCGTCCAGAGCAGCTTGACGGGCACGCTCGGCAGACCGGCCTTGGCCCGCTCGTCGGTGACGACGCGCGCGATCTTGCCCACTTCGACGTCGTAGTCGCTGGTCAGACGCCGGCCGAAGCCGCCGCCCGCCCGCACCAGGTGGAAGGTGACCTTGTCCGGCGCGATGCCCGCGCCGAGGGCAGGGTTGGCAGCGCTCGGAATCTGGCTGCACGACCAGATCTCCAGCGTGCCATCGCTCTTGTAATGCGCGAGCGAGTTCTGCGGCTCGAGCGGCGCGTGCGAGAGCAGCGGGAACTCGTACTCGGCCTCGATGACTTTGGCCGCGTTCCGGAACGCCGCTTCGGCGTCGCCGATCGCGGCACTGCCGCGCCCGCCCGCCGCGGGCGGCTGCGATGCCTGCGACGAGAGCTGCTTGGCCTGCGCCGCGTAGCCGGCGCTGCTCTGCGACGCCACCGGGCCTTCATCCCACGTGACCTTCAGCGTCCGGCGCGCGTTGTTCGCCAGCCACCAGCTGTCGCCGACGATCGCCACGCCCGAGGCGAGCGAGCTTGTGCCGCGTCCCGCGGCCTCGACGATGAACGCGTGTTTGACGCCCGGCAGCTTCTTCACGTCGTCGAGATTCGCGCTGACGGCCTTGCCGCCGAACACCGGACACTTCTCGAACACCGCGAACAGCGTGCCCGGCGGCTCGAGGTCGATGCTGAACGAGGGCTTGCCGGTCACGATGGCGGCGTTGTCCACGCCCTTGATCGGCTTGCCGATGATCTTGAAGCTCTTCGGATCCTTGTAGGCGGCCTTGATCGCGTCGACGCCGGGCGGCGGCATCGAGGCGACGCGCGACGCGAGCGACGCGTAGGTGGCCGTGCGCCGTGACGCCGCGTGCGTGACGACCCCGCTGCCGGTGGTGAGCTGGCTCGCCGGGACGTTCCACATCCGCGGCGGCGGCCGTGACCATCATCAGCCGGCCGCCGGCGCCAATCTGCCGCATCGGATCGTAGTTGGTCGGCATCGCACGGCTGCCGCCCTCGAACTGCGGCCCGTACTTCGGGATCGAGATCGGCCTGCTGGATCTTCACCTGGTTCCAATCCACGTCGAACTCGTCGGCGATGATCTGCGGCAGGGCCGTCCGGATGCCCTGTCCCGTCTCGGGATTCTTGGCGAGGATCGTGAAGGTGTTGTCCGGATGGACGGTGATGTAGGTGGCCGGCGCGAGCGACCATGGAATCTGCGGTCCGCCGCGGCCGCCGCCCTGCTGGGCAAGCGCGGCGCACGTACATCCCGATGATCACGCCGCCGCCGGCAAGCGTCGTCACCTGAAGGAACGAGCGACGATCCATCTGTTTCGCTGCTGTGTTCTTCATGGCTATGCCCTCCGCCCGCCGTTCGCCGCGAGATGAATCGCTTCCTTGATGCGGATGTAAGTGCCGCATCGGCAGATGTTGCCGTTCATCGCCGTTTCGATCTGTTGGTCGGTCGGCTTGGCGATCCGGGTGAGGAGCGCCGCCGCCGTCATGAGCTGGCCGGCCTGGCAGTACCCGCACTGCGGGACGTCCAGCTCCTGCCACGCGCGCTGCAGGGGGTGCGATCCATCGGGCGACAGCCCTTCGATGGTGACCACCTTCTTCGTGCCCACCGTCGCGACCTGCGTCTGGCACGACCGAACGGCGGCGCCATCCAGCTGCACCGTGCAGGCGCCGCACAGTCCGATGCCGCAGCCGAACTTGGTGCCCTTCATGTGCAGCGCGTCGCGCAGCACCCAGAGCAGCGGCATTTCGCCCGGGGTGTCCACCGTATGCATTTGTCCGTTGACCATCAACGAGTAGGCCATAACGTTCCTCCCGATTCGCCGACCATTCTGCCTCCTGCGCGGGCAGGGTCCAAGAGAAATCTATGGCCCTCACGGCGCGCGCGTTTTCAACGCGAAATTGTCCAGCGAGCCCATGTCATCGCCTGTTACGTATTCGCCCCGAATCTCGAGGCAGCGTCGGGGCCGCCAGGACCTGCTCGATCCGGGCCTGCGTGGCGCGCTGGTTCCAATTCCACGTCCAGCCGGCACTGGCCGAGAGGCGGACCGAAAAGTCCGTCCAATCCGTGCCGGGCGCGTTCGGAAACCGGTAGCTGAGTCGTCCGGCAGGCCCCACGATCACGACGTCGTCGTCGAACAGGCTGATGAGCGTTCCCGACTGCTTGAGGCTGTAACTGATGGTGCCGTCGACGGCCTTTGGCAGCTGCTGCAGAACAGTGGCCGGCGCGAGAAAGTACCACGTTTCGCCAAGCGCCTCGTCCACGCCTGTGATGCAGCCGCCCGGGTCGCCGCCGGTCGAGCTGAAGATCGCGTCCGCGGGTCTGGTGTCTCCGCGGACGATCCAGCCCTCTGCGGATTCGGTGAAATCGTGACGGACGAGCGTCCGGCTCGCCGCCTCTCCGGCTGCATGACATGCCAGTGCGGCGGCCACGGAAAGCGCGCACGCGACCGTGGCGAGTGGCCGTCGATACATGTGTCTCGCGATTATAGCGGCTGGTCGGAGAGTCATCCCGCCGCGGTCGGGGCACTCGGCCGGCACCGGCATGTCAATCGTTTCGTCGAGGTGCGCGGGTGGCAGCCGATGTCCATCCCGACCATGACGTCGCCCGCCATGGCGGCCCGAGAGCTGTGGATGGGGTGCTGGCGCGCCTTTCGAAAATGGCGCGGCCGGCCGCTTGCCGCCGGCCCCCATGCGCGGCCGACACTTGCGGGCGATTGGCGTCGGCGCGTCGTGCTCTGGTTCGGTCTCCCAACCCGATCACGATTACGGCATGATCAGTCCGTGCAGCGTGTGAACTACACGTTCGGGGTGCTCTGGGGCGCGTGGCTCTTGTTCTGGCTCGCCTCCGCGCGAGGGAACAAGCGGACCGCCACGCGGACAGGTGCGCGCTGGCGGCTCACCATGCTGGCGGCGCTTCTCCTCGTGTGGCTGGCGTCGTGGGAATTCCCAAAGTACGTCGGCCAACGGTGGCTGCCGCCGAGTGCGGCGTGGGTGTACATCGGGCTGGTTCTCACCGCCTGCGGACTCGGGTTCGCAGTGTGGGCGCGGCACGTCCTGGGTACCAACTGGAGTGCGATGCCCAGTATCAAGAAGGACCACGAACTCGTTCAGCGCGGCCCGTATCGAGTCGTGCGCCATCCGATCTACAGCGGCGTGCTTCTCGCGGCGTTCGGCAGCTGCCTCGCGGAGGGGCGCGTGTGGAGCCTCCACGTATTCGGGATGGCCGCCATCCTGCTGATCCTGAAGCTCAAGGAGGAAGAAGCGCTGATGGCGCGCCAATTCCCTGAAGCGTATTTCGAATACCGGCGCCGCGTGAAGGCCCTCATCCCGTTTCTCTATTGAGTCGATCGTGAGCATCGTCCTGACACGTACGCCAGCTTCAAAGAGTCGCGTCGAACGACTCGTCTCTTCTTTTCTCGAATGCATCGCGTGGCTGGTCTGAAGCTTCTGCCGCTGGCAGCCGCGGCAGTCGTCTCAGTGTGGTGGGCGTCACGGAAGGGCCGCCCTTACGAATCCGGTTCGTACTGGCGCGCGGTTCCGTTGTTACGCCTGAAATACCTGATCGCGGCTCAATGCTTCACCGGTGCGTCCCTGGCGTTCTTCTTCGACCTGCTTCGTGGCGGCACTGGTGACAGAAGAGCGGTGGGACTTCTCGCGGTGATCGCCGCCCCGGTTTTCGCCGCTCTGTTCCTGCTGCGGACGAGAGGGACGCGTCGGATCGCGCTTGGCGTCACCCTCATGATATTCCTCGTTTACCGCGTGGCCGTGCCGTACGTCGACGTAGGCGATTTCAGCAGCGGCCCCGTTTCGAGGTTCGGCATCATCTTCGATGGAACCGCGATGCTCCTGATGATGGCCTTCAGCGTCCGGGCCTACCGGACGCACATCAGCACCGAGGGAGTCCGTCAGCTCCGGGCCGAAGCCGAGCTCGCCCTCGCGCATCGTCTGCAGCGCGTGCTCGTGCCGCCTGTCGTCTTTCGCAATTCGACGATCGAGATCTACGGCCGATCGATTCCCAGCGATCAGGTTGGAGGCGACCTTGTCGATGTCGTGGAGTCCGACGAAGGGGTGCTCGCATATCTGGTCGACGTGTCTGGACACGGGATTCCGGCGGCCACGCTCATGGGCGCGATCAAGGCGGCCATGCGATCCGCGGCGTCGCTCGCGCTCGGCAAGGCATTGGATAGAGTCAATCAGGTATTGCCATCCGTCAAGGAGCCCGCCATGTATGCGACGCTTGCGGCCGTCCGGCTGGACCCGGCGGACCGCGACGTCGAATACACGTTGGCCGGCCACCTGCCGATTCTGCACTATCGCGCAGAGACCGGAACGATCGAGGCGTTGACCCTCCAGCAGTTTCCTCTGGGGTTCTTCGATCACAGCCGGTACGAGACCCGGCGAGTCGGACGCGCGCCGGGCGACGTGTTCGCGCTCTTCAGCGATGGCATCGTGGAGGCGGCGAATGCCGTTGACGACCAGTTTGGCGTCGATCGCGTAGCCGCGCAACTCGAGGCCATACCGTCGAAACCTCTCGAGGAGATCGTTGACGCGGTGGTCGCAGCGGCGGCGGCTCACGGGGCCTCACACGACGACCGGTCGATCCTCGTGATGCGTATCCTGTGATCTCTCTGTTACGCAATCGCCTCGCGTGGCCGTCCAGTCCGACGTTCAAGGCAATCGAAGTGCTCGAGCGCGAATTGTTCCAGCGTGTTCCCAGTTGCCTTCTCGGCCCAGGTCAGCCGCTTCAGCAACTCGTGACGGCGGTCAGGTGAGTGAGGTAGGCCGGGTGCGGACTGCCCGGCCTACCCGTCCACGTTAGAACTCGATCGTCACGCTGAACCGGGCGAATCGCGCCGAGGTGATTGACAACGGATTCAGATACGTCGCCGCCGGGCTGAGAAGCGTCGGCGAGTACGTCGTCTGGTAGACGTCCGTCGTGTTGGAGTTGGTCACGTTGTAGATGTCGACTGCGACCAGCGTCCTCGTGCGGCCGTACCGCAGGTTCTTGCCGAACCGGAGGTCGAAGCCGCTGAGCCGATCGCCGTACAGCGAGCCAGGCTTGACGAGGTTGAAGTTCTCGACCGGAATGTTGCCGCCGCCGAACGGGCGTCCAAGGCTGGTCTCAGCGAACAGCAGCAAGGCCTGGGCCTGGAGGCTCTGCGACGAAACGGCCGGGAAGTTGTTCCCGGCGTACGGCAGACTGTGGAACGTCCCGCTGATCAGGACGTCGATCTTCGGGATGTTGTAGGTCGCGAGACCTTTGAAGTTGGTCAGCCATGTGGACTCGCGATGGCAGAAGGCCTGCGGCCACTGGCCCAGTCCGCCAATCGCCCCTGCGCTCCCGGGGAAGAACCCGTCGGTGCCGCCCCACGGACCGCCGAAGATGTTGATCTCCGGGTGCTGCGCGGCCACGCCACACTCATCCTCGACGACGTTGCCCGAGCTCGTGCCGCCCTGGATGGTGACGCTCTTGAGCCGCGCGTTCACCGAAATGTCGACACCGTTGAAACGGTTGTACGCTCCGCCGACGTTATCCGTGAACGTCCGGTAGTTGTCGAGGACATTGAACTTCTCGGGTTTGACGTCGTAGAACGTCAATGTCTGCCCGGCGTTGCTCCCGAGCAGCGGATCGTTCGGCACCTGGTAGGTGAAGGCGTCGAAATCGGCGGGCGTGAGCGCCCGGTTGATTGTGGTCTGCAGGTTGCCCCAGCTTCGCCGAATGTAGTTGAGCTCGACCGAGACCCTGGGCGCGACCTGTTGCATCACGCCCAGCGACAGATCCCAGCTGTACTCGCGTGTATTCCAGCCGCTGGTCGTTGCGGGATCGATCGTGAGCGGCGACACTGATTTCCCGAAGAAGGGGTTGCCCGCGCCGCAGGAATCTATCGCCGCGTTGTACCCGGGGCGTCCGGTTGATTCTGCGCCCTGGAATCCAACAGATTGCAGTCGACAACGAAGTCGTGGTTGTTATCGCTCCAGCTTCGCTGGTCCGAATTGATGAAATGCCCGGCACCCGCGGGGCTGTAATTGGCCCACTCGTCAACGGTGTTGAAGGTCGTCAAGTACTTGCCGAGGAAGAACTTCACGGCAGTCTTTCCGTTCCCGAACACGTCATAGGAAGCGCCGAAGCGCGGCAGCATGTCCTTCTGGTGCAGCGGACCGTCCTGCGCCGGAAACACCGCGGCCACGGGCAATAGATAGTTCGGGCCGATTTGCTGGTCCCCGAAATGGTCGCTCAGGTGTTCGAAGCGGAGACCTCCAGCCAGCGAGAGCCGCCCCACGGTCCATCGATCCTGCGCATACAACGCGAACAGGCTCTGCATCTGCTCCTGGAACGACGCCTGGTCGTCGTATGCCGTGAACTGATAGGGAACGCCGTTATTGAAGAAGTACTTGAGCTGGCTGTTGTTGTAGTAGTCGATCGGGTACCTCGCGTCGTTGTGGTGATAACGGAAGCCGAACTTCGCCGAATGTGAGCCCGTGATGTACGAAGCCGACCCGTTGACGATGTTGGTGAGTCCGCTGTGCCCCGACCACCCGGGCGAGGTGGACCGGTAATTGATGTGCGGAATCGAGCCGTTGCCGAGATCGTCCTGCACCGGAATGAGCGTCGCATCGAACGGATCCTTCTGCCGGCTGCCCCAATAGAAATACGGCCCCAACTGAGCGTTGGCCTCGAGCAGCAGGCGCGAGTTGACCGGCGAGGACCAGGCGAGCTGCGTCATCACGTTCGGATGGTTCTCGTTTCGAGGGATCGCTTCGGGTGTCGAAATGATTCCGCCGAAGGTGAGCCCGTTGCTGTCGCCGCCCTCGATGCAGTGGAGGCAGATGTACTGGACCTGCGACCAGGCCGTGACTTTGTTGCGCGGCGTCGGCTGCCACGTCAGCCGCATCTGCCCGTCCTTCCACGTGCCGTCGTCCTCGGCCTGCTGGAGCGGGCGACCGCCCTGGCCGTCGGCGGGGAGATACGTCCATTTGGTCGGATCGCCGGCGTTCAGGTTCACGTACATGTTGGCGACGCCCTGCCGGTTGATCTGGTAACGATAGCCGCCCCAGAACCACAGCTTGTCTTTCACGATGGGGCCGCCGACCGAGGGGTTGATGTCCCATGCCTTGTTCAGGCTGTTGGCCGACCTCAACCCCTTCGCCTGAACGTCCGCGGAGAGGTTGTCGCCCTGGAGCTTGTTGCCGGTCCCGTTGATGAAGAGATTTCCGGCGAACATGTTACCGCCCTGCTTGCCGATGATATTCATCTGCGGACCGCCGGTCGTCGCCTCGCCGAGTCCGCCGCTGATGCTGAACACCACTTCCTGCGAGTTGCCGACATCCGGCACGTAGGACGACACGCCCATACCCTGATAACCGCCGCTCATCCCGTCGACCAGGACCTGTCCTTCGTTACGGCGTCCGCCGTGGACCTGAAAGACGCTGAAGACGGCGGCGTTGGCGCCGCCGACGTCGTTGCCCTGGACGTTGATCGCCGGGACCAGCTGCGTGAAGGACGAATACAGCCGAGACGACGGAATGTTCTTGATCGTCTCGTTGCTGAGCGTCTCCTGCGTGCGCGCGCTCGTCACGTCGACGACCGGCGCTTCACCGGTCACCGTGATCGTCTCGGCCACGCCGCCGACTTTCATGTCGGCGTTCACCGTCGCGATGAAGTTGCCGGTCAGCTCGATCCCTTCGCGCTTGACCGTGCTGAACCCGGTCAGGGCGAACGAGACGGTGTAGGTGCCTGGCCGCAGATCTTCAATCCGGTATTGACCGGTGGCGTTGGTCACAACCGAGCGCGTCTTCTCGATCAGCGCCGGACTGGACGCTTCGACGGTGACGCCGGGCAGCACGGCGCCGGATGGATCCTTGACGGTCCCGACGATCGAGCCTTGCGCCCAGGCTGCGCCGGGTGCGACGACGAGCAGCATGAACGCTGCGATCCCTCTGACGAGACGGTTCATCGTGAGCCTCCACGAAAGACGGTCACCAGGTCCCGATTCCCATCATTCTCCGAATCGAGCCGCGCGGCAGATCTGCGCAATCCTGCGTCCCCGAATAGACGACCGACGCCGCCATGTGCGATGGCCCGGCCAGCTGTTCAGTGACGTCGAACGCGGGCCAATCTTCTGACGTGTCGGGCCGGACGTCGTTCGCGACTGCATCGACGCGCGGGCTTCAGGCAGCTGCTCGCGGGCGAATCGATGCAGACAAAGCGCGTCAGGCGCCGCGTGTTCAGCGGCACTGTACCCGATGCGAAATCCTCGCGGAAATGCATTTTGCGTCGCAATGGCGCGTCCGCCGCACCGATACGGGGAATTGGATCAGAGAGGAGCGCTGACAGGCGTGATCGCATGCAACGAGATGACGAGCAGAGTGACCACCTGTTTGCCCTCTACCACCGGCGGTGTCCACTGTTTCGGGCGGACACCGCGCTCGTGGACATGATCCGCCCGACCGTCTGCCGGTAGTCTGTGTGATGGAGGGGAGAATACTCTCGCCGACGATCGATCCGCCGTTGGCGGTCGCGACGTTGCGGACTCTGGCGTTCATCACGCGCGGCCAGACGTAGTCGACCGACGGCAGGTAGAACGTCTTCGCACCCGTCTCGGTCATCAGCCACGGCTGAACGGCTCGACCTGGGTGAAACAGTTCGCGTGCCGCGCGCGCTGGATCGACGCGCCGCCTCGCTGGGCGGCGGCAACGTTGGGTATGAGCCGTCCGACGTCTGGCGACAGGAACTGTCTGGGTCTCCGCCGGCGTCTTCTGGTCGACCGTCGTGGTCGCGGAACAGTCCAGTGTCGTCGCATGCCTGGCGACTCCGCTCGTCTACGCCGTCGCGGTAGCTGGCACGCCGCTCCGGCGCTGGCCGGCGGCCAACATCTTCAATGTGATGACCGGCGCGCGTTTGGACGTCCTGGATCCCGCCCCACCGCGGTGTTCGCGGGCCGTCTTCGTGGGTGCCCGTGGCCGCGTCCTTGCCGTCTCGATGGGTCATGCTGGCAGTCGGCGTCCTCCTGGTCAGGCGGGACCACTATGGGGTCGACAGGAGCTTCTAAACTGACGAGTAAGGGTGGGGGGACCGCTCAGACCGCAAAGCCGCCGCATTCGCAGACCAGCCGTTGGCGGTCTCGTCGGTGCCTCGGGCCGAACAATTCGCCTGGGATCACCGCGCTGCTTGGCGCGGACTGTGCACGACCTTGATCCGGACAACTCAAGGAGGTCTGGGTGCGTGCGTTCTTGCAGATCCAGCTCGTCAGCATCGTCGCGCTAGGCGTCGTGCCCCTCTCTGCGCAACAGGCGCCGGCGATCCACGGCTTCAACGGCACGATGGCGACTGAAGCAACGATCAAAAGCGAGTACAAGGCAGCCAATAAGGTCATCGTGACCACCGAGGACGGTATCGAGCATGTCTATGACGCCGCTAAAGGGCTCGTGGTGCACGGCGGCAGGGACCCGCTGGCGGATCTGAAGCCGGGCACGCCTGTGATCATCCACTACACCGCCGACAACACAATCCAGGAGCTCGATCGCATCGGCACTGGCGGACTCAGCTCGACGGAGGGGATCGCCACGAAGATCGACCGCGGCAAGAAGGAGATCACCGTCAGATACGACAATGGCACAATCGAGACGCTGAAGCTCACGAGCAGGGCCGCTGCCGACGTCGGCAAGAACATCGAACCCGATACGAGGATCGTCGCGTACTACTCCGACGAAGCCGGCGGGAAGGTCACTCACTACTTCAAGAAGAAGGGGTGACGGTTTTCGAGCAGCTCGCCACGCGAGCAAGGCGAGGATGTCGTGCTTTCTCCTTTCTGGCACTTCGCCGTCGAGACGAAGGGGGCGCGGCGATCAGTCCGGTTGGTCACGGTCCTGTCGCTGGGAAGCGGTTGGTCGACGCCGGCGCGGACTTGATGAAATCGATGCGTCCGCATTCAGTCGCCCGTCGCTGTGACAAAGAATTGAGCGACGGCCCTCCGCGCTCCGCGATATGCTTCGTGCACTGCCGTTCATCGGAAGGACATTTATGAGACTGGCTGCGAAACGCCGGCGCCGTGTCGTCCGCGACATCACGACTGCTGCCGCTGTCTTGGCGGGCGCAGTCTGTAGCCTGTTCTTGTCGCTGACGGCGGTCAGTGCGGCGACGGTCGACGGGCTGAAGGTTCACTCGACTGTGACGGGGAGCGCGTCGACGACCGTGTTCCTCATCCACGGCTACACCTGCGACGAGACGAGCTGGGCGGAGCAGGTACCGGTCCTTGCCCGGCAGTACCGTGTCGTCACGCTGGATCTGCCGGGCCATGGCCAGAGCGACCGACCGGGCGTGGAACAGTTCTCGATGGATCTGTTCGCGCGTGCCATCGAGGCTGTGAGGCTTGACGTCAAGGTCGATCGCATCGTGCTGGTCGGGCACAGCATGGGCACGCCAGTCGTCTTGAAGTATGCGAACCTCTACCCTCAGCACACCGCGGCGCTCGTCTTCGTCGACGGTCTGATGCCCGCGGCACCGACTCCGACCGGCCGCACCGCGGGGCCGGCCGGCAACCCTGCCTCGGCCGTCGGTACGCCGCCGAGTGCGGGCGCCAGGATGGGTGGTCCGAACGGCCGTCAGAACCGTGAGGCCATGGTGCGCCGGTTCTTCCGGCCCACCACGGCGCCGGCCGTGCGGCAGAAAGTGCTCGACATGATGCTGGCCGCGCCAGAGGCCACGGCCGTTGGCGCGATGAACGCGACCAGCGATCCGGCGGGTCGCACCACCGATGTCCCTGATGTGCCGACGATCGGCATCTACGCGGAGCCGAATCCGATCGCCAGCCGGGACGTGGTCCTGCGAAACTTCCCAAAGGCCGCGTACGTTCAACTGCCCGGGACCGGGCACTTCCTGATGCTGGAAAAGCCCGTCGAGTTCAATGCGCTCTTGCTGGACTTCCTGGCGACGCTGCGGCGCCCCGGCGACTTTTCGAAATAGCCGTGACGGCCGTCGATCGTTGGCCGCCCCGCTTCGCCACTCACCACCTCGCGCATGCACGCAAGTGCTCGCTAGCGTCGCAGCCGTTCATCATTCTGCGCGCAACGCCACCGTGGGGGTGAGGCTGACTGCCCGGTGTGCGGGCACGTAGCTCGCGAGGAGCGCGACGATCGGCAGCAGGAGGCCGACAAGCACGAGTGTCACCGAGTCCGTCGGGGCGACTCCGTACAGAAATCCTGAGAGCGTCCGAGCGACCGCGAGCGCACCAAACACGCCAACACAGAGGCCGATCGCGGTGAGCTTCGGCCCTTCGCCAACGACGAGGCGGATCACTTCTGCCGTCCGCGCGCCGAGCGCCGTTCGAACGCCGATTTCATGCGTCCGCTGCGTCACCGCTCGAGCGAAAAAAGAGGCGGGTTGACATTGCCGGACTGAGCGCCAAGTGGGGCGCGTGTTTGCCTGTTCGGGCTGCGGCTTCATCGCCGCCGCGAAACGTCGTTGCGCCGGCAGGGCTCCTCGCCTAATCTACGCCGATGCGGAGGACAGTACCTGACTTTATCCCTCATGCTGGCGGTGTGCGGGCTGTCGCTGATCGCCCAAACGCCGTCGACGAATGCGGCTCAGGAGGTTCACGCCGACTTGAACCAGCTGATGCGGGGCGTCCTGTATCCCGCTGCCAACGTGGTGTTCTTCGCGCAAGCAGACAATCCTGGAGACGTGAAGCCCATCCCCGGCCATGACCCCTCGATGGGCGACCGACCCTCTCACGAGCACCTTTGGGGGTTGGCAGGCGATCGAGAACGCGGCGCTGGCGCTCGCAGAGTCCGCCAACTTGTTGTTGATCCCAGGGCGAGTCTGCTCCAACGGCGTGCCCGCTCCGACGAAGGACCCGGCCTGGGCTTCATTCGTGCAACAGCTTCGTGACGCCGGCGTGATGGCCTACGAGGCGGCCCAAGCCAAAGATCAGGACAAGATGATCGCCATCTCCGAGCCGCTGAGTGCGGCGTGCGCCGGCTGCCACCGCAAGTGGCGCGACCGCAGGACGGCCGCCAACCGCTGTAAGTAGGAACCCCCTGATCTCTGCGCGGAGCTCATGGCCGATTTCGTTATTGATGAGTTAAAGGGCGGCCTCTATGTCGCCCCCGGAAGAAGGCGCCGACGTCTCACGAGCACGCAGTCGGCCGACTCTCGATGCGGACCCCATACGGATTGATAGCGGTTGTCGGAACGGCGTTCATCAAGGGGATCCGCGACGTCATCAACGTTGCAGCGCAGCCAGCAGTACTCGGGAAAGTAGATGGTGACGGCCGACGCACAGACTCATAAAGTATGAAGCGGCAACGCGCATGGGTCGTTGATCCGTTGCAGGAACTCTCCCCGTGGCCTGGCCGAGCTGAGTGGCTCACTTCCGGCCGGAGTTCGATTGAAGCATGTCGAGCAAGGTTAGATGTCTCGCGATCGTTCTGGGCACGGCGTTCGCTGTCCCCGCCTGCGGCCAGCGGTCGCAGCCCCAGCCTCAGACCCGGCTCCAGACGGCACCGCTCGCACCGCCGGTGTCGAGGTCGAGCGTTCAGCAATCGGACAGCAGGAAGCAGTTCGTGTTTCGCGGCACCGTCGAGAAGGTGAACGCCCGCGGTGGCACGCTCGACGTCAGGAACGACAACATCCCGGGCTGGATGGCGCCGATGTCGATGACCTATCATGTCGACGCCCCAGCGGTGCTGGGGACCCTCGCAGGCGGCGACCGCATCACGGCGACGGTGTACCAAGGCGAGACCTCGAGGCTCTATCAGGTCCGCGTCGCCGCGCCGGCGACAAAACGGACCGACAGCGCGCTCCCGCCCATTTCCTACGTCTGCCCATCGCCAGGGGAGGAGAGCTTCATCGACGACAGGCCCGGCATCTGTCCGAAATCCGGCGCCGAGCTGAACGCGGTCCGGCTGGACATCGCGTACAAGTGCCTGAGGACGTCCTACATCGGAGAGAAACCGGGCACCTGCCCGATGGATCACACCGATCTTGTCCCGGTGACGGCGTCCATCTTCTGGCTCTGCAAGGACGATCCGAATCCCGGGAAGCGCTACCTGGAGCCGGGCGTGTGCCGCGCCGGAGCGCCGCGTGAGAAGGCGTTCGAGGTCCGGCCGCACGGCGACCACAATCCGCGGCATGGCGGGCCGTCCGTGTTCATGTCTGAGGACCTGTACCATCACGTCGAAGCGACGCTCGTCGCGCCGACCAAGCGCGGGCCGGCGGTCTTCCGAGTGTACTTCTACGACGAATACACGCGGCCGATACGGGCGACCGGCGTGTCGGCGCACGTCGCGCTCACCGACAGCAGCGGCACGGCCATCGGCACGCCGATTCCGCTCGTCCAGTCATCCATCAGGGACGGCAACGCGATGGAGGTTCGCATGCCGGACGTCCCGGCGCCGAGCCAGCGCGCGCCGGCATTCTTCGCTCTCCACGTGAAGCTCAAACCGACCGACAGGGACTGGGTCACCAATCACACCTTCACGTCTTATTCACAGGAGCCCGCGCCGGTCCGCTCCGGCCCTGCGACCCTCAGAGCCGACCGGAGCGCGCCGCCCTCGCCGTCCACGGCGTCCGTGCAGAATCCGGCGTCGATCTCGGCGGCCGCTCAGGCAGCGCCGGCGTCGGCGGATGCGGTCGCGAATGGACGCGCGCCGGCGGACCCGGGCGTCGGCGGGCCCTCGACGACCGGCGTATCGGGCGGCGTCAACCCCGGTGGTTCCGGGCCGTCGGGAATGGTTGTGGCGCCGCTGCCTGAAACCACGCAGGGCCTGGTCGCCGAACTGCAGAAGAACATGGATTCGGTCACACGGGAGTGGCAGGCCGGTCATCTCAACGCCGTCTGGTATCCGGCGCTCCGCGCCAAGGACGTCGCGCTGAAGCTTCAGGAGGACCACGACAGCGACGTCACAGCGCTCAAGCAACCGGAGTTGACGAGCGCCGTCAAGCAGGTGACGTTGTCCGCCTGGCAGATCGACTCGGCGGGTGATCTCGGGAACAAGGAAAAGATGGCCGTGCTCTACGACGTCTTCCACGCTGCAGCTGAGGAGATTCTGGGACTCTATGGCGCCAGTCATTAGACATGCGCGCCGACGCCTCGGACTCGCGACGGCCCTCGGCGCGGCTGCGGCCATGCTCGTCGTCGACTTCGGCGTTCGCACGGTGGAGGCGCACAAACCGATCACGTCCAAGTACGATTACAACCGCGATGTCTTTCCGCTGCTGCGCGACAACTGTGGACGGTGCCACGTCAAGGGCGGCGCCGCACCAATGTCGCTCATGACGTACAAGGAAGCGGTCCCCTGGGCCGAATCGATTCGCGACGAGCTGACCGCTGGTCGGATGCCGCCCTGGCCGATGGACCCGCGAAGCCCCGCTGTGAAAGGCATGCATCCGATCAGTGCGCAGGCCGTCGATGTGATCGTCACGTGGGCGTCCGGCGGGACGCCGCAGGACTGGTCCGGCGATATCGACAAGCAGCTCCCGAAGGTGACCCCGCCGAAACAGTGGCGGCTCGGACAGCCCGATCTTGTCGTCTCGACGGAGAGCGAGTTCACGCTCGCCGCGGGCGACATCGAAGAAAGCAGAGACTTCCTGATTCCCTCAGGTCTCACAGAGCAGAAGTGGGTGCGCGCTGCCGATCTGCTGCCCGAGACGCCCGGGATGGTCCGCGACGCGGTCATCGGCGTCGAGAACGGGCCGACGCTCACCCTGTGGCAGCCTGGCAGCGATCCCCTGGCCGCACCGAGCGGGGCGGCGTTCCGCCTCGCGCCCGGTGCGAACCTGCACCTGCAGATCCACTACAGGAAGCACTACGATCAGGAGCAGGAGAGCCTTTCCGACAAGAGCCGCATCGGCCTTTACTTCGTCGCCCCGCCGCCGTCGGGCCGGGAACTGCAGTCGGTGTCGAAGAGCTGGGAAGGCGACAGCGGCGAACCCGGAGGCGCCAGGATTCTCAGGGCGACTCTGCCGAGTGCCGGCCGCGTCTACGCGCTGCGTCCCATGCTGGACAAGGCGTATGCCAGTGTCGACGTTGTCGCCATTACGCCGAGCGGCAGGGAGATTCCGTTGTTGAAACTGCGGGGCCCGCGGCCGCAGTGGTTCCGCCGGTACTGGCTGCAGGAGACAACGGAGCTGGTAAGCGGCAGCGCGATCGAAGCGCGTTTCACGGCTCTCGCCGATGACTCGGACGAGAGCAGGACGTCGGTAGGCCGGTTTCCGCTGCAGATAGTGGTCGATTACGTGCCGCAGTGAACGGACGTGGCGTTTGTCCCTGGCGTTGCCATCACGAAGAAACGCAAAACGCGCAGAGAGCACAGAGAGCACGTGCACCGCGCGATTCTCGATGCGGCACGTGTTCTAGGCCGGGCAATCCGGGAGACTCTACTAGCGCACGATCCGTACACACGGCCAACACCCGAGGCACTGCCGAGAGGGTTTTACGTCGGGGGGCGACGGCCTTTGAATGAATTCAAGCTTCCAGGAGTTCGTGAGCGTCGACGAGGCCCTCGCGCTAGTAAAGGAGGCTGGAGAGGGCCTGCGCTGACGCCGCTTGAAGGACCCCGACGAACGTGATCGTCGCGTAAATGATCAGGCCGAAGGCCGCGGCGGCGATGAGCGCTATGCAGCCCGCGGTAGCCTTGAACGTGAGCCCTTCCAGTGCGCCCGTCATGCTGCCTCCTCGGAACGACACGGTTAACGGCAGCCGATGCGAGGATTCTCCGCCTGATGCGGGCAGGAATCAAGAGATGTCTTGTCGATCTCATTTGAGGTCAAATTATTGAGAACCTCGCGAAACGGCTGAAGATGCCGCCGTGCATGGTCCGGGTCTTGGCCGAGCCTTCGTCTGGCGGGTGCTTGAATGGTGCGCTGCCGCAGACGCGAGTCAGCGGTGGGACAGCTGGCTCGGTCAGTTCGCGTAGCGTCGCGGTGGTGCCGACGAGCGGTGACGTTCTGACGGCTCGCTCCACGGCTTTCGCCGGGGTCGGCGTGCCGATCGCGGCCTATTGTGCGCCGGCCAGGCGGAGGCGGCGCGAACCGCCGTTACTCGCCGCGCAGTGCGCGCACCGCACGCACGTACTCGACGTGCGAGAACAGCAGCGGCGTATTGCCCATGAACGTGTGGTTCCGCGGATCGAGCCCTTCGGCGAAGAGGCCGACCGCGCCGCAACGGCCTCGGCCGCGTGCAGAATGTCCTCGGCGTCGCGCCGGCGGCCGAGCATCGTAAGCACCGTCGCGAGCCAGAACGTGCACGGCAGGAACGCGGCCTCGAACTGCGCGCCACCGTCGAAACGACGCGGCGATCCGACGGCGGCAGAAAGCCGACGATCGGAATCAACAACGCCGACGCGTCGAGCGCTTCAGTCTCGAGCGCGTGCTTGAATGCGCCGAGCGAGTCGCTCCAGCCGTCGGTAAACGACCTCGTGGTGAATCTCGTCCCGGACAGAGCTCCACATCGCCGCCCGGGGCGCCTTGCGCTGCAGCCGATCGGCGATTCGAATGACGCGGTCGAGCGCCACCCACGACATCACATGGCTGCTGACGTACCGCCGGCGCGTCGGCAGCTCCCAGATTCCGTTGCCGGGCTCGCGCCAGCGCCTGGCCACCGAATCGGCGATCCGGACGAGCAGATCCCAGAGCCGCTCGTCCCATTCGCCACCGTGTTCCAAGTGGACGAGCACGCAGTCCACGACACTGCAGCGGCGCCTTCGTCGTCCCATCGAGCGTCAGGATCCAGTCGAAGTAGCGGCGCGGCGACTGGCGGTCGCCCAGTTGCGCGAGCGCGGCGATCGCCAGCGACGCGTCGCGCACCCACGTCAGGCGATAGTCCGCGTTCCACCCGCCGCCGATCCGCTCGGGAAGTGACGTCGTCGGCGCGGCGACCGCCGACCCTGACGGCGCGTACTCCAGCATCCGGATGGTCACGGCAAATCGGACGAGCCGCGGGTCGAGCGAGCCGCCTCCCAGCGAGCGAATGGCATCTGCCCAGAACCGCTCCGTGTCCGAGAACGCCCGCTCGGCTGCTTCGACGGTCCACGTGCGGAGTGTGCCGGTCGCCAGCACGAGCCAAGCGCGATCGCCGGCCTGCAGCCGGCGCGCGGCGCGGGGACCCGACAGTTCGTCCACGCTGCACCAGCGCATGATCGTCGTCGACAGCGCGCGCTCGAGGCCGTCGAGATCGACGGCGGTGAAGTCACGCGCCGGCGCGCATGCGGACACGCACTCCACGGCGCCGCGACGGCACGTCACTCGGCGGATGATCGCGCGGTCGTTCCGTCGTCGGACCCACGCGCCAGTAGCCGCCGCGGCGCACATCGAGGAGCGCGCCGAACACGACGTGTCCGTCGTAGACGGGGAGGCACAGCCAGTCGACGGTGCCGTCGGCGGCGACGAGTGCAGCGGTCCGCCTGTCGCCGATGACGCCGTGATGCTCGAGGGTCGGATGCGGAATGAATGGCGGCACGTCACGTCAAAAAGGAGGGACGGGTCATCCTCCGGCTCATCATCGCGTCGGCAACGCGTGGGCCTCGAACGACATCATCCCCGGCCCTCGGCGATCGTCCACCCCGCCGGCCGACTGGATTCATAGGTCTCCCCATCACTGCCGCGACTTGATCCACGCGTACGCCGCCGCGCCGACGCCGACCGCGGCGCCCGCGAGCGCCACGCCCGTGTGCAGCAGCGGCGGACCGCCGTACGCGGGCACGTACTGCCGCTCCGGGTAGTCGCCTGACGGACCGCGGACGCCGTCGCGCGCGGCCATCTCGAGCAGGTCGGCGAGATGCAGCGCGCGCCGCGGCGTCGCTTCCGCAATCTGCGTCCGGCAGCTGAAGCCGTCCGCGACGACGAGCGTGTCTTTCGGCGCGGCGCGGACTTGGGGCAGCAGGACGCGTTCGCCTGCGCGCATCGACACGTCGTAGTGATCGCGCTCGAACCCGAACGATCCCGCCATGCCGCAGCAGCCCGAATCGAGCACGCGACAGTCGAGGCCGATCGCGTCCAGGATCTGCCGCTCGGCATCCATCTTCATCACAGCCTTGTGATGGCAGTGGCCGTGGACGACGGCCGCCCGGTGCAGTGTCGGCAGCGGGATGCCGGCGTGCTGCTCGAGGAACTCGCTCAGCATCACGGTCTGCTGCGCGAGGCGTGTCGCGTGTTCGCTCTGCGGGAACAGCTCTCGCAGCTCGTCTCGAAACACCGCGACGCAGCTCGGCTCGAGCCCCACGATCGGCACGCCGGCCTCGATCTCGCGGTCGAGCGTCCGCATGACGTTTCGCAGCCAGTCCTTCGCCGTGTCGAGCAGGCCGTAGTCGAACAGCGGACGGCCGCAGCAGACCGGCGCGCGCGGCACGACGACGGAGAACCCGGCGCGTTCGAGCGCGCGAACGGCGTGGATCGCGGTCTGCGGATGAAAGTGGTTGTTGAACGTGTCGGGCCACAGGATCACGCGCGCGCGTCCAGCCGGCCGCCGCGGCGGCCGGTTCGCGAACCACTCCGTGAAGGTGAACGGCGCGAACGGCGGAATCGCGCGGGCGGGCGGTATGCCGGCCGCAAGCTTTGCGAAATCGCGAAGTCCCGGGGTCTGCGTGATGAAGTTGACGAGCCCGGGCGCGAGCGAGGCGAGACGCGCCCAGTAATGCACGTAGCCGAACGCATAGGCGGCAATCGGCCGGCGATGCGCCTCGTAGTAGTGCGAGAGGAACTCGGCCTTGTAGGTCGCCATGTCGACGCTGACGGGGCAGTCGCCCTTGCAGCCCTTGCACGCCAGGCAGAGATCGAGCGCCTCCTTGACGTGCTCGTCCTGCCAGCCGCCGTCCAGCGGATCGCCTTCGAGCATCTCGAACAGGAGCCGCGCGCGGCCGCGCGTCGAGTGCATCTCTTCGCGGGTGACCATGTAGCTCGGACACATCGTGCCGCCGTCCATGCGCCGGCACTCGCCGACGCCGACGCAGCGCAGGGTCGCCTTCGCGAAGCTCCCGCTGTCGTTCGGGAACTTGAAGTGCGTCGCGGGCTGCGGCGGGGCGTAGTGCGTGCCGAGGCGCATGTTCTCGTCCAGACGAAAGGGATCGATGACTTTCCCCGGATTCATGCGCCAGCGCGGGTCCCAGATCGCCTTGAACTCGCGGAATGCCTGCATCAGCGCCGGCCCGAACATTTTCGGCAGCAGCTCGCCGCGCGCCTGTCCGTCGCCGTGCTCACCGGAGAGCGATCCGCCAAGACTGACCACCAGATCTGCCGCCTCTTCGACGAACGCGCGGTAGCGGCGGATGCCGTCCGCCGTCTCGAGATCGAAGTCGACGCGCGTGTGGATGCACCCCTGGCCGAAATGGCCGTACAGGTCGCAGCCGTATCCGTAGCGATCCAACAGCTTGCGCAGTGTGCGCAGATACTCACCGAGCTTGTCGGGCGGAACGGCGGAGTCCTCCCACCCAGGCCAGGTCGGACTCGCCTGCGAGACGTGCGCGGTGGCGCCGAGGCCCGACTCGCGGATTTTCCAGAGCTCCTCTTCTTCGCTGTCCTTGTCGAACAGCTTCATCGACGGCGCATCGAGGCTGGCCTTCAGCTTCGCCATCACGACCCGCGCCTGCTCGTCGCTCTCCTCTTTGCTCTCGCCGCCGAACTCGACGAGCAGCCAGCCGCCGCCCTCCGGCAGCAGTCCGAGGTGCTTGGTGTGGATGCCGATCTTCTTCATGTCCTCGATCAGGCGCTCGTCGATTCCCTCGAGGCCGATCGGGCGGTGCTGCATGATCTCGACGACGTGATCGCCGGCGTGATAGACGTCCTGGTAGCCGAGCACGAGCAGCGATCGCGCCTTCGGATTCGGAATGAGGTTCGTCACGATTTCCAGCAGCATCACGCACGTACCTTCGGTGCCGACGAGCGCGCGCGCGACGTTGAACCCTCTTTCCGGCAGCAGGTATGGCAGGTTGTAGCCGGAGACCCGGCGCGGGATCTGCGGAAAGCCGCTGCGAATCACGCCGTCGTACTTGTCGCGCAGCTCCTTCAGCGCGGCGTAGATCTCCGCGCGGCGTCCGCCGGCGCGGACGATCCGCTCGAGCTCCGCGGGGGGCGTCGCGCCCACGCGCATACGGATGCCGTCGTAGGTCAGGATTTCGAGCTCCTCGACGTTGTCCGCGGTTCGTGGACCGGTGCCGGCGAACTGCGCCATCACCGAGTGCACGCCGCACGAATCGTTGCCCGTCATGCCGCCGAGCGTGCAGTGCGTGTGCGTCGCGGGATCGGGACCGAACACCATCCCGAACGCCTTCGCCTTCCTCTGCAGGTCGTCGAGGATCGTGCCGGGCTGCACGCGCCCGAGCCGCCGGCGCGCATCGATCTCGAGCACGCGGCTCATGTACTTCGAGAAGTCGAAGCAGACCGCGGCGTTGCAGCATTGCCCGGCGAGGCTCGTGCCGCCGCCGCGGCCGAAGATCGGCGCGTCGTGTTCGCGGCAGACGGCGACGGCCGTCTCGACGTCTTCCACGTCGCGCGGAACGACGACGCCGATCGGCGGCTGCCGGTAGTTGGATCCGTCGGTCGCATACAGCGCCCGGCTGCCGCGATCGAATCGCACCTCTCCGCGAATCGCGCGTCTGAGATGGTCCGCGAGCCGTTCGGCGTCGACGCCGTCCGCCTCGGGCTCCCGGACGCGGCGCGCGGCGGCGCCGGCGACTTCGGTCAGGTGGATAGGTCCGGCCATGACTCCTGGGCTGGCGCGGCGAAGCGCTGCGCCTCCACGCCGTCGATGGAGGTCCGCATCCTAGTCTCTGTGCGGCAGGTACGTCTCGGCGGCGTCCCTCACCGTCTGCTTGATGAAGCCGAGCGCGTCCGCGTCGCCGGACCACACCGAGGAAGCGAAATGCTTCGCCTGCGCCAGGCTGATGTGCGGCGGCAGCGGCGGCACATTGGGATCCGTGATCGCTTCGAGGACGACGGGCCGTTCGGCGGCGAGCGCGCGATCCCAAGCCGGACCGATCTGCGACGGGGCGTCGACGCGGATGCCGAGCAGTCCCAGCTGGTCGGCGTATCGCGCGTATGGAAAATCCGGAATGCTCTGCGATCCTTCGAAGCGCGGATCGCCGGCGAGCACGCGCTGCTCCCACGTCACCTGATTCAGATCGCGGTTGTTGAGCACCAGGACGATCAGCCGCGGGTCGCTCCACTCCTGCCAGTACTTCGCGATCGTGATCAGTCCGTTGAGGCCGTTCATCTGCATCGCGCCGTCGCCGACGAGCGCGAGCGCGACGCGGCTCGGAAAGGCGAACTTCGCCGCGATCGCGTACGGCACGCCGGGCCCCATCGTCGCGAGCGTGCCCGAGAGCGACGCCATCATGCCGCGCCGGATCTTGAGGTCGCGCGCGAACCAGTTCGCCGCCGACCCCGAATCCGACGAGATGATGCAGTTGTCGGGCAGCCGGGACGACAGCTCCCAGAAGACGCGCTGCGGGTTGATCGGGTTCGCCTCGTTCATCGCGCGCGCCTCGAGAACCTTCCACCACTCGGCGACTCCGCTCTCGATCGTGTCGCGCCAGCTGCGATCCGCCTTCCGCTCGACGTACGGCAGCAGCACCCGCAGTGTCTCGGCGGCGTCGCCGATCAGATTCAGTTCGGTCGGATACCGGATGCCGAGCATCCGGCCGTCGATGTCGATCTGGATGCCGCGCGCCTGACCCTCCTTCGGCAGGAACTCCGAGTACGGAAAGTTCGTGCCGACCATCAGCAGCGTGTCGCACTCCCTCATCAGATCCCAGCTGGGCTTCGTGCCGAGCAGGCCGATGGCGCCGGTGACGAACGGCAGATCGTCGGGCACGACCGCCTTGCCGAGCAGCGCTTTCGCGATCCCGGCGCCGAGCGCGTCTGCGATCTCGAGCACCTCGTCGCCGGCGTTCAACGCACCGGCGCCGACGAGCATCGCGACCCGCGAGCCGGCGTTGAGGATGTCGGCCGCGCGGCGCAGATCGTCGTCCTGCGGCACCACGTACGGAGTGCAGACGCCGATGCCCGAATGGACGGTGCCGTGCCGGCGCGGCGGCTCGGGTGCGGCGTCGAGCTCCTGCACGTCGTTCGGAATGATGATGCAGGTGACGGTTCGCTCGACCCTGGCGATGCGCACGGCGCGGTCGACGAGGTGGCGGATCTGCTCGGGCGTCGACGCCATGTGCACGTATTCGTGCGCGACGTCCTTGAAGAGCGAGATCAGATCGACTTCCTGCTGATAGTGCCCACCGAGTGCGGCGCGCGCCTGGTGTCCGACGATGGCGACCACCGGCTGGTGGTCGAGCTTCGCGTCGTACAACCCGTTCAGCAGGTGAATCGCGCCGGGCCCGCACGTCGCCGCGCAGACGCCGACTTCACCCGTGAACTTCGCGTGCGCGCACGCCATGAATGCCGCGAGCTCCTCGTGGCGGGTCTGGATGAACTGGACGCGCTGCTTGGCGCGATCGAGCGCGCCGAGGATGCCGTTGATGCCGTCTCCGGGGTACCTGTACACGCGGGAGACGCCCCAACGGTGCAGACGATCCAACAGGAAATCTGACGTGGTCTGACCCATGCCATTCCGTACTCAAACACCATTCCGCTGTGGCGGACGTCTTGACGCAAGCGCTCTCGGACGGACCGCAGACGTCCCCTCGGAATCGCGATTTGTGCAGGCGTCGCCGTTACGGCCGGGCTGCTCGTGTCGAAGTACGACTGCCCGCCGCGCCGCGATCAACACCGAGCAGCGGCGCTATCCCGACAGTCGGCGGTTTCGGACCCTACACGCACGAGCTGCCGCCGAACGCTCATCAGGCAAGGGTGCCGCTCAGCAGCTTCCCTTCGATCCGTTCGAGCTGATCGCGATATGGCGGGGTACAAGCTTCGTCAGTCCGCCGCGAAACGCCGTTGCGCGGGCAGGGCTCCTCGCCTAATCTACGCCGATGCGCAAGACCGGACTCACTCTATCCCTCGTGCTGGCGGTGTGCGGGCGGGCGCCGATCGCCCAGACGCCGTCAACGCACGCGGCTCAGGAGGTTCACGCCGACTTGAACCAACTGATGCGGGGCGTCCTGTATCCCGCCGCCAACGTGGTGTTCTTCGCGCAAGCGGATAATCCCGGAGACGTGAAGCCTATCCCCGGCCATGACCCCTCGATGGCGACCGACCCTCTCACGAGCACCTTTGGGGGATGGCTGGCGGTCCAGAACGCCGCGCTGGCGCTCGCAGAGGCCGCCAACTTGTTGTCGATCCCAGGGCGAATCTGCTCCAACGGTGTGCCCGCTCCGATGAATGACCCGGCCTGGGCTACGTTCGTGCAACAGCTTCGTGACGCCGGCGTGATGGCCTACAAGGCGGCGCAGGTCAAAGATCAGGACAAGATGATCGCCATCTCCGAGCCGCTGAGCGCGGCGTGCGCCGGCTGCCACCGCAAGTGGCGCGACCGCAGGACGCCCGCTAACCGGTGCAAATAGGAACCTGCCTTCTACCCGCCAGCCGTTGTCAGGTAGTGTCCTTCGGCCGCACCATTCTTGGATGGGCACCGATCTCGATGGGCGGTGCCGGTATGTGTTGGGCCCTCCTGACACGCGCGGCTCAGGCTGACCGGAGACTCGGGCCGAGCGACGCCGACGCGTCGCCGCCCTCCTCGGGAAAATGCCAGGCGCAGCGGGCGCGCTCCTCGTCGCAGAGCGCCTCGAAGACAGCCGGCATCAGCCGGGGCAGGTAGCCTGAGTAGTCGAAGTCCACCAGCCACGGTTGCCCGGTGTCTTCCGCGATGACGATGTTGCCGTACTTCACATCGCCCCAGATGACGCGGGCCGCGTGGATGCGCTCCACCTGCTCCCGCACGCGCCTCCCGAACTCGGGCGGGACGACGTCGTAGAGCGCGCGTCGCATCTCCGCCACCCGCGCCTTCCAGCGGGCGCGGCCGCGCACGCCGCGCACCGGCCCGAACTGCCCGCAGTCGCGATCGCGCGCCGCCAGGCACCGGCGCGCCAGCTCGCCGGTCAGCACCCGGCCCGGAATCCACGCCGTCGTGATGGTGAGCGCGTCGAAGTCGGCGTCGAGCAGCGCCGGCACGTTGCATCCGGCACCGGCCAGCGCGTGGTGCGCGCGCAACTCGCACAGGAAGCGCCAGCGGTTCGCCAGGCGCTTTCTGACGCCCGCGCACGCGCCGATCGCCACCAGGTCCACCGCGGTGGAGTCGCGGGCGCGGAAGTCGTCCGCGGTGTACCGAAGACCGGCGATCGGGCCGATCGCCGGCGCGAGCAGGCTGTCGCGGTCGATCGCGGCCAGCACGACCTGTCGGTGCCCCGGCGCCTGTGTCGCAATCCGCCCCATCTGGTGCGCGCTCAGCCGAAGCGCAGACAACGGCGTGCAGGATCGCGGCACGTGCCCGGGCCCTGCATGGCGCCTGCGCCAGGCTCGGAACACGAGCGGCAGAAGCGCATAGCGCGTCACAAGCCGCGACAGACGCCAGTACGCACGCGCGCAAGCCAGCCGGCACGAGGGCCACTCGCGAGGGCCGCGCGTCACGCGTCCTCGCTCAGGACGAGTGGCGCGCGAGCTTCCTGTTCGAAGGCCTGGCGCGTCGAGTATTTCAGACGGCTCGGCAGGTGCTTCTTGATCCGGTTGCTCGCTTCACAATGACAATTGGGGCAGTGCAGGGCGTAGGCGTCGCCTGCCGCCCGGCGGTGCGTATCGCTGAAGAGCATGTCGCGCAGTCGCGTGCGGTGCACGTTGCCGAGCTTGAAGGTGACGTAGCACAACTGCGCCGTGCCGTCCGCGCCGACCCAGATCATGCGGTACGCATCGCACGGCACGCGCATCTCCGGCCCCTTGACCAGCCAGTCGGGGATGGATCGCAGGAGCGGCACGTGATCGACGAGCCGGTCGGGCGCGCCCGCCTTCAGCCGAATCATCTCCGCGACGACGCGCTCGATCTGCGGCCGGTCCTCGGGCCGGAACTGCAGCATGCGGTCGGGGCCCTCACTGAAGTACGGCAGCGAGTAGTGGACCAGATCGACGCGCATCTTGAGATCGTAGCGCCCGGCGAAGCGCCAGGCCTGGTGCAGCGCGGCCAGGTTGCAGGACGGCCGCATCAGCAGCCAGTTCAGAAAGACGACCACGCTCGAGCCGTACCGCTCGCGCAGGTACGCCACACCCGCCTCGAGCCTGGCGAACCGGTCCGTGCGCTGCACGTACGCGTTGTAGTCGGCACCCACGCCGTAGAACCCCATCGAGATCTCGCGCAGGCCGGCGCTGTACAACGAGTCGATCGTCTCCCTCAGCAGCATGCCGTTGGTCGTCACGTAGACGCGCAGCCCGAGGTTCGCGGCGTGCTCGACCATGCGGGGAAGGTCGCGATGGAGGAGCGGCTCTCCGCCGTAGAGACGCACCGTCTCGAATCCGAGCTCCTTCGCGTCGTCGAGGAGCTCGCGCACGGTCTGCAGCGTCAGCTGGGAGTTGGGCATGAAATCGCGGCCGTAGCGGCACCCGATGCAGCGCAGATTGCAGTAGGAGGTGATGGCGATATTCAGTTTCCGCGGCAGCGGCCGCACCAGCTGCGGCAGGTACGCGGCGGCGGTGTGAAGCGCCAGACCGGGGAGCGTGTGGAGCTCCTTGGCGACGGCCCACAGTCGCCGGTGATCTCGCACGCGCGGTACGACTGCGTTGTACAGATCGTTGCGGATGGGCATCCCGCTGCTCCGGCCGCCGACGCGGCGGTCGCCGACGCCCTCCGCGGCGTCACGGAGCGCATCGACGTTCGTGAATCCGGCGTATTGTATTGCAAACGAACGTAATCTAGATGCCATTATGTGGCAGGAGAGCCGCGCGTCAGATCGGCCGCTCTCGGGGGTGTGCTTCCGCACCGCAGCGGCCGATAGACCTCTGTGACGGCGGGGTTCGGGATAGGCCCCGCGTCCTATCGAGTAACGAGCGGCGGTGGTGCTCGGAGTATCACCGCCGCCTTTTCGGTTGGAACGCAGCCGCCGCCCACACCTGTTTCGGGGAGCGGCGTCGCGCGTCTTCACCGCTGCACGAGCTCGATCTTCACCCCGTCCAGCCCTTCGACAAACGCAATGTGCATGGTGGTGCCGCTCGCGAGCGTCAGCAGGCGCGGTTCGCTGGTCACTTTCACGTTCCGCGCCTTCAGCCGCGCGACCGTGTCATCGAGTTGCAGAGGTCGGAAGCCGATGTGGTCGATCGCGTGACCGGCAGTGGGCGTCGCGTCCCCGCGCTGGGCGAGAACCCACACCCCGCCGTACTGGATGCCGTCGATCTGCCCTTTCAGCTTGCCCATCTGTCCGCCGAACTGCTCGTGGTACCACGCCAGCGTTGCCGCCGGATCCGGGCCGCGCACGTGGACGTGGTGGAGACCCAGCCGCTCCGGATCCTGGACGACCTCGATCCGGGTTCCCCACGGATCCTCGACGAACGCCAGCTTGAACAACCCTGCGACCTCACGCGCCGGAGCCGTGATCTTCACTCCGTCGGCCGCAAACTGCTGTAACGTCGCGTCGAGATCGGCCACCGAGAATCCGATGTGGTCGACGGCGGTCCCGGCGCTCGGCTGGGGCGCGTCGGTCTTCTGCACGATCAACCGCGTCTGGCCGAACAGGAGCCGGTCCGGCCCCTCGGGCATCGGCAGGCCGCCGAAGTGCTTCTGGTACCACGCGACGGCCTGCGCCTGATCGGGCGCGGCCAGGTGCACGTGATCGAGGAGGTCGGCGAACCCTGATTGCGCGGACGCCGGCGTGGGGCCGGAAAGGAGTCCGAGCACGGCCATGGCGAACACGGGTAGCATGAATCGCATAGATCCCCCCACAGAGGTCCCGCTCTGAAAGCCGGACACCACCGCTCCTACGGTTTGCTGACGGCGAACCCTGTGATGATCGCTTCGACGTTGTGCGTGAAGCGGATGCCGTAGACGCCGTCGGTCGACTGCAGCTTCCCGGCGCCCACCAACTGCGCCTTCTCGTAGCCGGCGACGACCGTGCCGTTGACGGAACATTCGGCGCGACCGCCTGTCACCCGCCACGCGATCTCCTGGGTCACCGGCTGCCCGATGCCGGCCGCCTTGTGCACGGCCGCGTTCGGCGTGGCGCGCATCAGGGTGAACACCGACGGCCCGAAGCCGCGCACGAGCGCGGTGCCGTCGCCGTAGGCCACGCAGTACACGAGGCTCATCTGATCGGTGCCCATCTTGGTGCCGCCGATGAAGATGCCATACGAATGCGGATGGCTGTTCAGCTCCATGAACTTGGGCTCGAGGAAGGTCGCCTTCACCGTATAGTCGCCGCTCGCGGTGTTCGCGGGATTCCAGAAGGTGGTCGCGGGCCCGGTAATGACGTGCAGCGCGTTGCCATCCTGCCCGAACCTGGCGTCGTTCAACACGCGTCCCTGACGCGCGGAGCTCGCATCGATCTTTCCGGTCCAGCCCTGAACGAAAATGCCGCCGCCTGGAATCACGCGGTCGGCGTCCTGCGCGCCGAGAACCTGCACGCCGGCCAGGACGCCGGCCACGACACACACAGAGGCGACGATGCGCATGGCGGCTCCTTCGGTACGCAGCGAGGATCCAGAGAGGGCCCCGGAACGGAACGCGGGGGCCCTCGCGCAACCCAGGCGCCTCAACGCTCGGCCAGTGGGCACCTGGAATGCGTGACGAGTATAGTCTCTGCAGGCCGACGTCGAATACGGCGGCGGCCCGAGTGAAGACCAGCAGCAGGTCCACCGGCATGGATGGTCCGTCCCCTGAGGAACCGACGGCGCGTCGTGCGGGCGATGGCGGCCTGGAGGCGTATCCGGGCCGCGACATGGAAGTCGGCTCCCTCGACGTCACCCGCGCGCTGCCGGCGAAGGGCCGCCGCATGATCGGTCCCTGGTGTTTCCTGGATCGCTACGGACCGCTCACCTTCTCGGCGGGCCGGCCGATGGATGTGGCGCCGCACCCTCACATCGGCCTGCAGACCGTGACCTGGCTCCTCGACGGCGAGGTGGTCCACGACGACAGCCTCGCGTGCGAAGCCGTCGTACGTCCGGGCAGCGTGAACGTGATGACGGCTGGCCGGGGCATCGCCCATGCGGAGCGGACGCCGGAGGTCAACAGCGGCCACCTGAACGGCATTCAGCTCTGGGCGGCACTGCCGGAGGCACATCGGCGCGCCGCACCCTCGTTTCAGCACGTGCAGGAGGTGCCCCGCATGGAGATCCGCGGAGGCATCGTGCAGGTGGTCTCGGGGCGATTGACCGACGCCGTCTCGCCGGCGCGGCACTATTCCGATCTCGTCGCCGCGGATGTGCGGATCCATGGCGGTCAGGTCGTCACGCTTCCGTTGCAGCCGCACTTCGAGCACGGCCTTCTCGTCCTGCTGCGCGACTGCGCGGCCGACGGTCAGCCGCTCGACGAGCGGGTACTCTACTACCTTGGCCGTCACCGATCCGAGGTGACGTTCAGCAGCCGGAGCGGTGGACGGCTGCTCCTTCTCGGAGGTCCGCCGTTTCCCGACACGATTCTCATGTGGTGGAACTTCGTCGCGCGGACGCCCGACGAGATTGCCGAGGCACACGCCGACTGGGCGAGCGGCCGGCGGTTCGGCGACGTGTCGGCGTACGACGGTCCGCGGCTCGATGCGCCGAGCCTCGTTCGCCTGGCCCGGCCCAATCCCCTCAGTTGAGCGTCTTAAGCCAGACACGTCGAACCGCTGCGCTCGACGTTCGACTCAGCGGCTTTTTCTGCCAAACGCGGTACCATGGGACGCCGGGCGCTGGCGCGCTCTGCATGGAGAAGAATATTGCGTCTTATCCTTCAGCTGATGCTTGCGCTCGTGACGATCGCCGCGGCGGCCGCGCCGGCCCGCGCCGATGGCTTCGTGACCCCGTTCTACGGCTTCAACTTCGGGGGCGACAGCACCAATTGCCAGAGCTTTTCGCCCTGCGATGACAAGCGCGCCAATTTCGGCGTCGCGTTCGGCTCGATGGGACCGGTGTTCGGATTCGAGGAGGACGTGTCGTTTGCCAAGGACTTCTACGGCAGCGCGTCCGGCGAGGACAACTCCATCTTCAGCCTGATGAGCAATCTCGTCGTGGGAGTGGGGCGGGGGCCGGTCCAGCCATACGTGATTGGGGGCGCCGGCCTGATTCGGTCGCACACGTCGGTGAGCCTCAACCAGTTCAAGACCGACAACAACTCCCTCGGCTACGACCTCGGCGTCGGGATCAACCTGTTCTTCACACGAAGCGTGGGCGTGCGAGGCGACGTCCGGCACTTCCACACGTTCCAGGACGTCGACATCCCGATCTTCGGTGGCGAGATTACGCCCGTGTTCGTGAGCCAGAAGCTGGATTTCTGGCGCGCCAGCGCCGGCGTGACGTTCCGGTTCTAATCGCGTCCGCGTCGGCGGGGAGCAGATCGCCCGAGCGCGGCGGTCCGCCTGGTTCAATCGTCGAGGCGGACCGAGCCGGCGACGCGGTCGAAGGCGCCGGCGTAATCCCTGAACTGATCAGTCGGCGAGACGCCGAGGACGTAGAACAGGCTGCCGTCGCGCAGGCGGGTGGTGTAGAGCGCGATCGTTTCGATCCGGCCGGTCGCCTCCGAACGGTTCGAGAGCTGGGTTCGAAGGCCGGTCCGCCCGGCGAATGTGATCCGATCGTAGCCGGTCGAGCGGCGGAGCCCGGGATTCCCCCTGGCGAGGCCGTCGATCAGCTCTTCGGTCGCGGTCTGCAGTTCATGGCGTTCGTTCCGAAGATTCCCGATTTCGACGCCGTGCGTGAAGACACTGCGGCCGTTGGCCTCTCCGTACGCGCCCTGCGGCGCAAACGTGACCGCGTTCGAACCCTGCAGCTCCCGCCAGTTCGACGGCACGCTGACGCGAAACAGTTCGCCTTCCGTGTACTGGGTGAAGCGGCTGCTGGGCGGCTCGACGGCGCCTGAAGGGGCGCCGCCGGTGTCCCGCGATCGGCCACCCTCCGCCGCGGCGCGGGTGGCTTCCTCCGTCGTCGGCGCCTTCGGCAGGCGTTTCAGGTGCTCCTGTACCTGATCGAACTCGCGCGTGTCGGTCACAGGATTGGCGACGCGCAGCGATTCGGCCTGCCTGGTGATGTACTCGACCCGATTGCCCGGATCGGGATGATCGCTCAGCCACTCGGGCGCGCCCTGCCCACCCTGCTTCTGAATCGTCCGGAAGATGTTCGCCATCTGTCTCGGGTCGTATCCGGCGCGCGCCATGATTTCGGTGCCCTCGAGGTCGGCCTGCCGCTCGTAGTCGCGACTGTACCGGAGGAAGTACGCGCCGAGGCCGAAGCGGGTGCCCTGGGCGAGCACGTTGCCCAGATTGCCGCCGATGATGGCGCCCGCGATGGCGCCGGCAATCGAGCCGACTTCGAACTTGGTCGCCTTGCTGGCCTGCGCGGTGCCGTGACGCAGCACGACATGACTCAGCTCGTGCGCCATGACGCCGGCGACCTCGCCTTCAGACTGCGCGGCCTCAAGCATGCCGCGGTTGACGAACATCGGCCCGCCGGGCAGCGCGAACGCGTTGATGTCCCGAACGTTCACGGCCTTGAACGTGTAGGTGAACTCCGGGTGCTGGAGCGACGGTGGGATGGCGCCCACGAGGCGCCGGCCGACGCGGTCGATGTACGACGCCACTTCGTCGTCCTTCATGATCGGCAGCTGCTGCTCGGCTTGCGCCGCTGCCTTCAAGCCGAGCTGGACGTCCTCCTCCGGCGAGTACTTGTTGGAGGGTGGCGTCACGATCTGGAGCGCAAGCGCCAGGACGAAGAACGCTCGTGTCATGAGTCAGCATTTTTGCAAGAAGCCCTCCCGGACACAAGAGACGGACCAGCCGTTCACTCGTCCGAGGTGTCAGAAATGGAGCGACCGATGGCGGAATCCACGATTACCCGCGGCGCGCGCGCGGCCACGACGACGATCACGCGGGAGCAGTTGATCGAGCATCTCAACGAGGATCTGTCGCGCGAATACCAGGCCGTGATCGCCTACGTCGTCTACTCGCAGGTGCTCAAGGGCGCCCAGTACATGGCCATTGCCGCCGAGCTGAAGAAGCATGCCGGACAGGAGCTGCAGCACGCGCTGACCATCTCCAAGCACGTCGACTATCTCGGCGGGATGCCGACGGCGACACCGCTGCCGGTCATCCTCAGCGACGAACCGGAGGAGATGCTGCGCGCCGATCTCGACAACGAGAACCAGACCGTGCGCGAGTACCGCAGCCGGGTGCGGCAGTGCGAGGCGCTCGGGGAGTACGGCATTGCCGAAGACATCCGCGAGATTCTGCGGCAGGAGCAGGAGCACCAGATCGATCTCGCGACCGCCCTCGGCGAAGACGTGCCCGACGTCTCGAAGTAGGCGAATCCGGCTTCCGGAACACGAGCCCCCGCGCGAGCGCTTGCGGCGATTGGTCCCGTCGAGCAACCTTGGCGCGACCTGAGCGCGCATACTCGCGCGGGCTGCCGCGGCCCGAGACGCCCGTCATGTCAAGTCCGTGTACGGTTCAGTCGGAAATGCACGATGACCGCGTACGCGCTGGGGACGCGCGGTGTCGAAGACGGCGGTTTTACTGCTGGACGTCACTTTGCACTTGTCGAAGGCGGGCACCAGAGCCGGCGCACGTTGTGCTGGTACAGTTTCCACGCATCGGGCTCGCGCCCTAGAGCGCGCTGCAGCTGGTTTTTGTGGACGATGGCTGAGAATCCAACCAAATCGAAACGCCGCGCCGGGCGCCCGCCGGCTGGCGCGCGCGCCGGCGAGCGCGTCAAGGACTACCCGCAGCTGAGCATCCGCATGCCGCTCGAGATGAAGGCTCGCCTCAACGCGCTCAGCGCCGTCACCGGGTTGTCGCAGTGGCGCGTCATCGTCGAGGCGATCGAGTGCTTCTGCAGCGACTTGCCCCCGAACGATCGGGAGCTCGTTGATGGGCTGAGCGAGCGGTTCCTTCGGTCCGCGTAGCGCCGGCCGGAGCGGATCTCCGGCCGCCTGTCGCGCTCCGGGGCCGGACAGCTGCCAGTTTTTGACCACTTTCAAACAAGCTGACAGAATTCGTCACCTGTCGACGAATTGGTGGTTCTTGTTAAATAGTTGTCTGATATACATTTAGCTTGAACTGTTGGGGCGGCACGGCCTGTGAATGGGCATTGGGTCGGAGACACCGTGACTCGCCATTCACGCGGCTTCGCCCTCCTCGACCTGATTTTTGTCTGCGGCATCCTGGGCATCCTGATGACCATCGCGCTACCTCGCCTGCTGATGGCCAAAGCGGCGGCCGGCAGCGCGTCGGCCATCGGGTCGATGCGGACCATCAACAGCGCAGAACTGACGTTCGCGCTCACGTGCGGCGCCGGCTTCTACGCGCCGAACCTCTCGACGCTCGGCACCGCGCCGGCCGGCAGCCAGGCACCGTTCATCGCCCCCGGACTGGGCGCTGCTGACGTGGTCACGCAATCGGGATATCAGGTGCAGGTCGGAGCGATCCCGTATGGCGGCGCGCCGCCCAGTTGCAACGGCCTCGCGGCGGGAGCGGGGAGTCGGGGCTACAAGGCGGCCGCCGACGCGCTCGACCCGTCGAACCCTCGATTCTTCGCCACCAACGCCAACGCCCTCATCTACGAGGACACCTCCTCGCTCTTCGCGTCGATGCCCGAGGTCGGTGCGCCGCCCAGCGGACACCCGCTGCGCTGACGGCCACTTCGCGGGGGGACACGGGCCCCGATTCGAGCTGATATAATTCGCAGCATGTGGACCAAGATGATGGGCGGCCCGCGGAAGAAGGCGCCCAAGACGATTGCGGTCATCGACCCCGATCGTTGTTTCGGTGCGTTCGCCTGCTCGATTTGTCAGGCCGCCTGTCCGGTTGCCGATTGCATCGTCGAGGAACCGGATCGGGACGGCCGCATGGTGTGTGCGGTGCGCGCCGATCTATGCATCGGCTGCGGCCTTTGCGTGACGCTCGGTAACCCGACCGCACCTCAGCAGCGCGAGTTCGGGTGCCCACCCGACTACGACGCGATCAACATGTATCCGTTCGACCAGGTCGTGAAGGCCCTCCAGTCGCCGCCGGCCGTCGAGGCCGTGCCCTAGAGACGCGCGGTCGCGCGCACACCGAAGCGAGGTTCGAGTCAGAGCGTCAGCGTCGTGCGGCGATCGCCTGCGCGTACCGGGAGGGCAGCGGATGATCGAGCCGCCCGGCGATGAAGGTTGACGCCTCGCTGACCCGGTCGAGGTCCACCCCGGTATCGGCCGCCATCCCGTTCAGCATGTACACCAGATCGTCGGTGGCGAGATTGCCGGCCGCGCCGGGCGCATAAGGACATCCCCCGAGCCCGCCGGCGGACGCGTCGAACGTGAAGATGTCGAACGACAGCGCGGCCAGCACGTTCGCCAGGGCCGTTCCACGCGTATCGTGAAAGTGCAGGGCGATTTGCCCGGCGGGCACCCGCGCGAGCACCGTGTCGAGTACCTGCGCCACCTGACCCGGGTGAGCGACGCCGATGGTGTCGCTGATCGCCACCTCGAAGACGCCGAGCTCCACGAGGCGCTCCGCCACGTCGGCCACGCGATCGGGGGGCACACGCCCTTCGTACGGACAGCCGAACGCGGTCGACACGTAGCCGCGGACCGGCAGATCGATGGCATGAGCCGCCTCGCACACCTGCCGGTACACCGTCAGCGAGTCGGCGATCGACGCGTTGATGTTGCGCCGGCTGAAGGTTTCCGACGCCGCGGCAAAGACGCCGATCGATCCGACGCGCGCCTCGACGGCCCGGTCCAACCCGGCGAGGTTCGGCACGAGCGCCGCGTAGCGGATCGTCGGCCGCCGCTCGATGCCGGCGAATACGGCGGCGGCGTCCGCCATCTGCGGAACCCACTTCGGGCTGACGAACGCGGACACCTCGATGACGGGCAGATTGGCGGCGCTGAGGCGGTCCACGAACGCGATCTTGTCGGCGGTCGAGATCGACGCGCGCTCGTTTTGCAGACCGTCGCGCGGGCCCACCTCCACGATCGTGATCCGGCGTCCCTCGAGATTTGCGATGCTCAGCGCAGGTCTCCCCGGTCGAGCCGCCTCACTCGACCTCCACCAGCGCCTGGTCCGCCTGCACCAGATCGCCCTCGCGACAATACACCGCCCTGACACGGCCAGCGATCGGCGCGCGAAGCGCCAGCTCCATTTTCATGGCCTCGAGCACGACTGTGGGCGTGCCGCGCTCCACGAGCGCGCCCGGGGCGACGAGCACGCGGATCACGGTCGCGGGCATCGGCGCGGTCACGACCCGCACGGCGTGCTCGCGCGGGCCGGGACTGTCGAGCGTGCCGCCCTCGTCGATCGCGGTCGATCGAAAGAGCTGCCCGTTCCAGAAGGCCCAGCGATCGGCCGGCGGCCCCGCGACCCACACGACGTGCCGATCGACGCCGTCCGAGACGAGAACAACGCCGCGCCCGAGCCGCCTCACCGTCGGGGGCGCGCTCATGTCAGCCCCGCCACCCTGTGAGTCGGGTCCACGGATCCCATGCCGTTCGCGGCCGCGTGTCGCGCGCGTCCGCCGAGTCGGCGTCCGGAGCGTCCATCGCGGCCCGGACCAACGCGGGGACCTCGTGTGCGGCCTGCAGGCCGAGCGTCGCCCCCTCGGCATCGAGGAAGGCGGTGTCGACCTCGCCGGCGGCGAATCGCGGATGCTCCAGGACCCGGATCAGGAACGGAATGTTGTTGGCCACGCCGAGGATCGGAAAGTCGCGCAACGCGGCCAGCAGACGCCTTCGCGCCAGGTCGCGGCTCTCGGCCGACGCGATCACCTTGGCCAGCAGCGGATCGTAGTGAACCGACACCTCGCTTCCCTCCGCGATGCCGCTGTCCACGCGGATGCCCGGCGCCCTCGGCTCGCGGTAGAGCAGCACGCGGCCGGCCTGGGGCAGGAAGCCGGCGGCGGGATCCTCCGCGTAGACGCGGGCTTCGATGGCGTGTCCGCGCTGTGACAGCTGGTCCTGCGTCCACGGCAGCGCCTCGCCGGCGGCCACCAGGATCTGGGCGCGGACGAGGTCGACCCCGGCCACCGCTTCGGTGACGGGGTGCTCGACCTGGAGCCGCGTGTTCATCTCGAGAAAGTAGAACCGCGGGCCGTCGAGGAGGAATTCGATGGTGCCGGCGTTTCGATACCCGACCGCCTGCGCCGCGCGGACAGCCGCGCTCGTGATGTGGTCGCGAAGCGCGGAGGTGAGGGCGGGTGACGGGCTCTCCTCGATCACCTTCTGATGGCGCCGCTGCGTCGAGCACTCGCGCTCGAAGACATGGACGACCCGCCCGTGGGCATCGGCCACGATCTGGACCTCGACGTGACGCGGACGATCGATGAGCTGTTCGACGTACAGCGACCCGTCGCCGAACGCCGCGGCGGCTTCCCGTCGCGCCGCCTGGATGGCGTCGACCAGATCCGCGGCCTGGCGAACCGTCCGCATACCTGTGCCGCCGCCGCCGGCCGATGCCTTGATCAAGACCGGCAGCCCGACGCGCTCGGCGGTCTCCCGCACGCCGGCGTCGCTCTGATCCGCGGGCGTTGCTCCCGGCACGACCGGCACCCCGGCGGCGGCCATCAGACGGCGCGACTCGATCTTGGATCCCATCTGCGCGATCACAGAGGGGGGCGGACCGACGAATACGAGACCGGCGCTCTCGCAACCCTCGGCGAGGGCCGCATTCTCGGACAGAAAGCCATATCCGGGGTGGACCGCGTCGGCGCCGGACGCGCGGGCGGCGTCGATGAGGCGGGGAACCGACAGATAGCTCTCGGACCTCGCCGCACGGCCGATCGCGATGGCGCGGTCCGCCAGCATCGCATGGAGCGCATCCGCATCGGCGTCGGAAAACACCGCGACGCTTTCGATCCCGAGCTCGCGGCAGGCCCTCACGATCCGCACGGCGATCTCGCCGCGATTGGCGATGAGCAGGCGCCGAATCATGGGTCGCAGCCGCGGACCGTCACCGAGCCCACGACGGCTTCCGCTTGTCCAGGAATGCGCGGAGCCCTTCCTGCCCCTCGGCCGAGACCCGCCGGGCCGCGATGGCCGCCGCCGTGACGGCCCGCGCCTCTTCGAGGGGCCGCGCCCACAGGTGGGCGATGAGCGCCTTCGCGGCCGCGATCGCTTCCGGTCCCGACGCGAGAATGTCAGCGAGATAGCTGTCGACCGTCGCGTCGAGGTGCGCGCGGCCGACCACCGCGTGGACGAGCCCGATCTCCCGCGCACGCGCAGCCGGAAAGCGCCGGCCCGTCAGGAACAGCTCCCGGGCCGCGGATCGACCGATCTTCGCCAGCACGAAGGGGGCGATGACCGCCGGCAGGATGCCGAGCTTCACTTCCGTGAATCCGAAGGCTGCAGCTTCGTCGGCCACGACGATGTCGCACACGGCGCAGAGGCCCGCGCCGCCGCCAATCGCCGCGCCGTGCACCCGCGCCACGAGGGGCACCGGCAGCGTGTCGAGCGACGCGAACATGCGGGATGCCGCCGCAGCGTCCCTCACGTTCTCCTCCTCTGAGCAGCCGATCGTGTTCGCCATCCACGAGACGTCGGCGCCGGCGCAGAACGTCCGGCCGGCGCCCGTTACCACGACGGCGCGGACTGCGCCGTCACGCGCGGCCTCGGCCACGCGATCGGCCCAGGTCGTGAGCTCGGTAATCATCGTGTCGTCGAACGCGTTGTGAACCTCAGGCCGGTTCAGCGTCAACCGCTCGACGGCTCCATCTCGATGGGCGCTCAGGAGTTGATAGTCCACGTCAGTCATCGCGCGTCACCAGTCCGTGCCGGTCGGCGGAGCGAAAGATCCAGAAACCCTCACATGCGGAAGACGCCGAATCGCGGCTCGTCGATCGGCGCGTTGAAGGCCGCCGACAGGCCGAGCGCCAGGGCGTTCCGGGTCTCCAGCGGATCCAGGATGCCGTCGTCCCACAGCCGGGCCGTGGAGTAGTACCGGCGACCCCTCGTGTTCGTACTTCTCGAGAATGGGCCGGCGGATCGCCTCTTCGTCTTCCGGCGCCAGCGACTGGCCCTCTCGGGCGAGCTGGTCGCGCTTGACGGTGGCGAGCACGCCAGCCGCCTGTTCGCCGCCCATCACCGAGATGCGCGCATTGGGCCACATCCACAGCAGCCGCGGCTCGAACGCGCGGCCGCACATACCGTAGTTGCCCGCGCCGAACGAGCCGCCCACCACGACGGTGAACTTGGGGACGACGGAATTGGCCACGGCGTGGACCATCTTGGCCCCGTCCTTCGCGATCCCCGCCCGTTCGTACTGCCGCCCGACCATGAACCCGGTGATGTTCTGCAGGAACACGAGGGGGATGCCCCGCAGGTTGCAGAGCTCGATGAAATGCGTCGCCTTCAGCGCCGACTCGGAGAAGAGCACTCCGTTGTTGGCGACCATCCCGACCAGGAAGCCGTGCAGCCGCGCGAACCCGGTCACAAGGGTCGTCCCGTAACGCGCCTTGAACTCGTCGAATCGGGAGCCATCGACGAGCCGCGCGATGAGGTCCCGGACGTCGTACGGCTTCCGCACGTCGGCGTTGACGATGCCGTAGATGTCCTCCGGCTCGTAGAGCGGATCTTCGGGAGCCGCCATGTCGGGCGGCAGCTGCTTGATCGTGTTCAGCGTCGATACAATCGTGCGGCACAGCTCGAGCGCCTGCTCATCGTCGTCGGCGGCGTAGTCGGCGACACCCGAGACCCGCGTATGCACGTCGGCCCCGCCGAGCTCCTCGGCGGTGACTTCCTCCCCGGTCGCCGCCTTGACGAGCGGCGGACCGCCCAGGAAGATCGTTCCGGTGCCCCTGACGATGATCGTCTCGTCCGACATCGCGGGCACGTACGCGCCGCCGGCCGTGCACGATCCCATCACGACGGCAATCTGGGCGATGCGCGCCGCCGACATCCGCGCCTGGTTGAAGAAGATCCTCCCGAAGTGGTCGCGGTCCGGAAACACGTCGGCCTGCAGCGGCAGGTAGGCCCCGCCCGAGTCGACCAGATAGATGCACGGCAGCCGGTTGTCGAGCGCAATCTGCTGTGCGCGAATGTGCTTCTTGACGGTCATCGGGTAGTACGTGCCGCCCTTGACCGTCGCGTCATTGGCGACAACCAGGACATCGCGGCCGGCCACGCGCCCGATACCGGTCACCAGACCGGCCCCCGGCGCGTCGTTGTCGTACATGTCCCAGCCGGCAAGCGCCGACAGTTCCAGGAATGGCGAGCCGCGATCGAGGAGCCGATCCAGACGGTCCCGAACCGGCAGCTTGCCCTGGTCGCGGTGGCGCTGGAGCGACCGGGGACCGCCGCCGCGACGCACGGCGTCACGCCGCTCGCGAAGCTCATCAACCAGCCGCTGCATGTGAGCGCGGTTCACCGCGTAGGTCGGATCGTTCGGATCGATCGCCGAGGAGAGACGGCGCATTGGATGCCTTCAGCGACCGACGAAGGCCGACCGTCGACTGCAGCCTGCCGACCGCCGACCGCGCGGCATTATCGCACGGCCGCCAGAGCCGCCGGGAGTTGCTCGCTTCGGCGGGCGCGATAGCGCAGGATTGTCGTATCTTGTACAGATCCAAAACGTAACAACCAGGACTGTATTGACTTGTTGCGCTGATTGACTACACTGCACAGCATGGTTGCCAAGCGGAAGAAGCGGATTCTGGCCATCGACGACGAGCCCGCCATGACGGAGTGGCTCAAGATCCTGCTCGAGCATTCCGGCTATGACGTGCGGACGGCGCTCATCGGCACCCGCGGCGAGGAGTTGTTCCGGACGTGGCGCCCCGATGCGGTGGTCACCGATATGCTGCTGCCGGACGTCGACGGGATCGAGCTGGTCCGGAAATTCAAGCAGCTCGAGCCTGAGGCGGAAGTCATCGTCATCACGGGGCAGGGCAACATCCCCCGGTCGGTGGAAGCCGTGAAGGCCGGCGCCTACGACTTTCTGGAGAAGCCGGTGGATGCCGAGCGGCTGCTGGACAAGCTCGAAAAGGCGATGAAGCAGAAGAGCCTCATCGACGAGAACGAGCAGCTCAAGGCGCGCCTGCAGGATCGCTATGGCCTCCAGAACGTCGTCGGCAAGAGCAAGAAGATGGAAGAACTGTTCGAGCTCATCGAGAGCGTCGCGGCGAGCGAGGCCAATATCCTCATCCAGGGCGAGAACGGCACCGGCAAGGAGCTCATCGCCAACGCGATTCACTACAAGAGCAAGCGATCGAAAGGGCCCTTCATCAAGATCAACTGCGCGGCCATCCCGAAGGATCTCATCGAATCGGAGCTGTTCGGGTACAAGAAGGGCGCCTTCACCGGCGCGGGAACGGACAAGGAAGGCCTCTTCGAGATGGCCGAGGGCGGGTCGCTGCTCCTCGACGAGATCGGCGAGATGCCGGCGTACCTGCAGACCAAGCTGCTGCGCGTCCTGCAGGAGCGCGAATACCGGCCGATCGGCAGCGACCGGATCGTGCACGTCGACTTCCGTCTGATCTGCGCGACCAACATCGACCTCGATGCGGCGCTGCGCGATGGCCGCCTCCGAGAGGACCTGTACTTCCGGATCAACACGATCACGCTCCGCGTGCCGCCGCTGCGGGAGCGGACCGAAGACATCCCGTTGCTGTGCGATTTCTTTCTCGACAAGTTCCGGCAGCGCTATCAGAAGAACGTCAAGACGCTGGCGCCGGCGGTCTATCACCTGCTGATCCGCAACCGCTGGGCTGGCAACGTGCGGGAACTGGAGAATGCGATCGAGCGCGCCGTGCTGGTCGCGAAAGGCACCGAGATCACGGTGACCGACCTGCCCGAGAGCATTCGGGAGGAATCGACCTCGACGACCGAGTTCGTCATCCCGCCGCATCGGACGCTGGCCGAGATCGAGAAGATGGCGATCCTGCAGACGCTGCAGCGAACCAACTGGAACAAGCAGGAAGCGGCCCAGATTCTCGGTCTCTACCGGCCGACGCTGTACAGCAAGATGAAGAAGCACGATATTCGCGACGCCGGCAAGAGCGCGCGGCTCTCGACGTCGGGCGCCCCCGGGGCGCCGGTATCGACTCCGCCGGCGGCGTCCCAGGGCTGACGCAACCGCGTCGATTGTTCCCGCGGCCGCGAGCCCCGACGCGTCCGTTGTTGCGCGCGTCCGGCCATTTCGCCGGGTCGGAGCCCGCCGCCGGATGGCACACAGTTTGTAGTCAGTCGGAAACGGGCGGGCGTGCCGTTCAGGAGGGAGTCGTGGACAACTCGCAAGCCGTCGTCGCATCGGTCGTCGGGGCGGTGATTGGCGGAGTGGCCGGCTACCTGTTGTTCACCGCCCGCGGGCGCGCGCTGACGCGGCAGATCGAGCCGGCCCTCGAGGACTTGAGCCGCGAGCTGAACCATTTCCGCAGCACGATGGAGAAGGCCGCGGGCGTGGCCAGCGACGGTTGGAGGTTGTTGAGCGACGTCATCGGCGAAGAGCCGTCGCGCTATCACGGTCCGCAGCAAAGTTCTCCATTCTGAGGGCCCATGACTGGAAATCTCGCCACGACGAATCTGCTCCTCGGCATCATGGCTGCAGTGAGCCTGCTGGAAGCGCTGCTCGTCATCGGCGCGGGCATCGCCGTCTTTGCGGTGTATCGCCGCGTCATGTCGCTCATCGAGGGGCTCGAAACGCGACAGGTGGCGCCGGCAATGGCCCGCGTCAACGCGATTCTCGACGACGTGAAGAGCGTGTCGGCCAGGGTGAAGGAGGAATCGGAACGGGTCGACCAGGCGATCCGATCGACCATGGATCGCGTGGACGACACGGCCGACCGCGTGCGATCCAACGTGCGCGCGAAGGCCAGCTGGATCGTCGGCGCGATGCGCGGCGTGCGCGTCGCAGTCGAGGAAGTGCTGCATTCCGACTCCCGGCGCCATCGGCCGGATGCGGGGGCAGCGGGACGCGTGATGTAAAGGGAGGCGACATGGGAGACGGATACGATCGTTTCGAGAACGAAAGCGCCGGCGGCGGCGGCGGCAGCTTCGTGATGGGGTTGCTGACAGGGACCGTGCTTGGGGCCGGTCTCGGTATGCTGTTCGCGCCGAAGGCCGGGTCCGACATGCGCAATCAGCTGTCCGAGCAGGCGAACAACATCGCCAACACCGCGTCAGAAGGGTACCGTCGCGCGACCGAGACCGCCAGCGACCTGGCGAACCGCGGTCGCGAGGTGTACGACAAGGCGCGCGATGCCGTGTCACGTGGTGCCGACGAGGCGCAACGCTACGTGCGCGACGCGACATCCGGCTCGATGATGTCCGGCTCGTCGAAGGCCTCGGGCACCGGCGCCGAGCCCTCCGCGTCGAGCGGCGGCGGGCTGGCGACGCCGACGACGGAGGGCGGCCGCCCGGGATCCCGCGGATAGGGCCCGTGACGACCGCTTCCGCCCGGACGGTCGCTACCGTCATCGTCTGGTCGGCCGGTGCCGCGGCGGCGTACGCTGATCCTCACGACGCCGCGGCTCCGGCGGCTCGCGCTCCGCGCCGTGCGAGTGTGGCTTGGAGCCGGCGTACCCGTGTACCTCGCGAAGGAAATCGGGCGGGCGTGGGTGCAGTCGGGCCGGGCCGCCTGACATAGTGGCCAGGTGACGGCTGTCCGCGCATGGGGACGGGGCGCGGCCGATCTCGCCCGGCTCACCGCGACTTCGTTCTGGCGGGGCGTCGTCGGGTTCTACAACAGCGACAATCTCACCTACGCCGCCTCGGTAGCGTACTACGGTCTGCTCTCGCTTTTTCCGGTGATGCTGCTCGGCTTCGCGGTGCTCGGCAGCGCGACCGCCAGCGCCGACAACCGCAACGCCGTCCTCGAATTCATCCTGCAGTATTTCCCCGCCCAGTTCGACTTCATCACTCGACAGCTCGACGAGTTCCGCACCAACGCCGTGTCGTTCGGAGTGGTCGGCACGATCGCGCTCGTGTGGGGCGCGGTGGGTGTGTTTGGCGCCATCAGCACGGCGGTGAACTACGCGTGGGGCGTCGAGAAGCAGCGAAGCTTCTGGAAGCACAAGCTCTACTCGTTCCTCATGCTGGCGGTCGCCGAGCTGGTCATGCTGCTTGCGCTCGTCCTCGTCAGTGCCGGCGAGGTCGTCAGCGCGTCGTGGTTCGCCAGCGTCCTGCTGCGATTCCCGGGCCTGCTGGTGCTGCGCAGCTTCACCATCCGCTACGCGACCACGCTGCTGTTCATTCTGGTGGTGGGGCTGATCTTCTACTTCGTGCCGAACGCCGACGTGCGGTTCAGGGACGTGTGGATCGGTGCGCTGGTGACCGGGCTGCTGTGGAAGGGGGCGCTCGAGGGCTTCTCGTGGTACATCCGCGACATGTCGCGGTTTACGCGGGTGAACGGATCGATTGCGGCCGTGATCGTCTTCCTGGTGTGGGTCTACGTGCAGGCGGTCATCCTGCTGTACGGCGTCGAGTTCACCGCCGCCTATGCGCGTCTGCGCCGCGGCCGCCCGGAGGAACTGCCGGCGGCTCCGGCGCCGCGCACCTGACCAGCCACGGCTCGTCGAGGTTGCCGGGCGCTGCGAGTGTTGCGGTATGATGCGGGCGTTCGTCGGGCGAACGGGACGCGCCGATCTGAGGGTTCACATGCACACGTATGCACAGCGGTTGGGCGCCGTCTTCCTCGCGCTCGCATGGTCGGCGGCGGCGCCCCGGCTCATCGTCGCGCAGGCGAAGGACGATCCGCTCATCGGCCGGTGGGTGCTGGATCGTGCCAGGTCGGAGTTCAGCGGCAACGTTCCCGAGAAGCGCGTCACGATCTTCGAGCTGGCGCCGGACGGCGCGCTCAAGCACGTCACCGAGACGATCGTCGCCAACGGCAGTACCGATCGCGTCGAGTACGCCGCGAAATACGACGGCAAGGAAGTGCCGATCACGAACTCGTTCCTGTGGACCGTCTCGGTCAAACGGATCGACGCGCGGACCTCCGAGCGCAGCGGGAAGGTGATGGGCGAGGTCGTCGAGACCTCGAAGCGCACCGTCTCGCCCGACGGGCAGACGCTCACCATCGTGACCACCGGCGTGAACAACGGCAACGAGTACAGCAGCACGCAGGTGTTCACCCGCGAGAAGACCGGCTCCAGGTAGGACGATCCAACCGGCGTGAAGCGTCCAGTCGTCAAGCTCGCCCTCGCCCTGGCCATCGTCGTGGCCGCCGGCAGCGGTCTGTATGTCGCCGCGGATCCCGAGCGGCGCGACATCGACGCGTCGGTCCGCGCGTCGGCGCCCGGTCAGTTCGTCCGGCTGTCGGACGGCTACACGCACTACGAGATCGCGGGCCCGCCGGGCGACCGACTCGTCGTGCTGGCCGCCGGCGTGAGCGTGCCGTACTACATCTGGGATCCCACCTTCGCCGCGCTCGTGCAGGCCGGTTTTCGCGTGCTGCGGTACGACTATTACGGCCGGGGCTATTCGGATCGGCCGCCCATCGTCTATTCCCAGGCGCTCTACGTGCGCCAGCTCGCCGAGCTCCTCGACGCGCTGCACATCACAGAGGCCATCGATCTCGCGGGCTTGTCGTACGGCGGATCGGTGGTCACCTCGTTTGCCGACCGCTATCCCGATCGCGTGCGAACGCTGATCTACGTGGACCCCTCGTTCTGGTCTCCATACTCGACCTCCCTCGTCGACAGCCTGACGCCCGTGTGGGACTATTTCACGGCGGTGTTCGAGGAGCGGTGGTGGGCCGACGCGCAGCTCGACGACTTCGTGCATCCTGAGCGATTCCCCGACTGGGCGGACCGCTACAAGGTGCAGCTGCAGTATCGCGGCTTCCGGTGGGCGCAGCACTCGACCAGCGTCGCCAACGCGAGCGTCGATCAGGCCCCGGAGCTCAAGCGGGTCGGCCGGCATCCGCGCCCGGTGATCGCGTTCTGGGGCAAGGACGATCAGTCGGTCCCCTTCGAGTTCAGCGCGGCGCTGCTCCAGGCCATGCCTCACGCCAGGCTCGTGCCGGTTGACGACGCCGGGCACCTCCCGCACCTCGAACGGCCCGAGGTCGTGCAGCCGGCCTTGATTGCGTTCCTGAAGCGATGACCGACGACACGGCCGAGACGCGCACGCCTGCGGGCATCAGGCGGCATCCGATCCGATGGGGCGTCCTGCCGGCGCTCGCGATGCTCGTGCTCGCCAGCGCGTGGGCCGCCCCGGCCGGCGTCGGGGCGGCGCCCGACGCGATTCCCTCCCGGCTGAGCGATGGCGAATTCTGGACGCTCATCGACGAGGTCTCCGAGCCGAACGGCAGCTTCCGATCGGACAACCTGCTGTCGAACGAGCTGCAGTATCAGCACGTGATCGGCCGCCTGCGGCTGACGGCGAAGCCGGGCCGCGCCTACCTGGGCGTCGGGCCGGAACAGAACTTCACCTACATAGTCGCGCTCCGGCCGTCGATTGCGTTCATCGTCGACGTCCGCCGCGGCAACCTGGATCTGCACCTGTTGTACAAGGCGATCTTCGAGCTCGCGCGCGATCGGGCCGACTTCGTCTCGCTGCTGTTTTCGCGGCCGCGGCCGCAGGGCCTGGCCGCACGGGCCACGCCGCGCGAGTTGTTCGAGGCGTACGAGCGCGTCGCCGCCAACGAGCCGCTCTATGTCGAGACGATGGCCCGCGTGCGCGATCGCCTCTTCACGGCGCATCGATTCGAGCTCACCGACGACGACCTGCGCGGCATGGAATACGTGTTCCGCGCGTTCTTCCTGTACGGCACTGGCATCCGCTATTCGCCGTTCGGCCTGGGCGGCGGCACCGTCCAGCCGACCTACGCCGCCCTGATGGCGGCGACCGACGAGCGCGGCGAGGCCCTCGGGTTCCTGTCCTCGGAGGAGCGCTTCGCGTACGTGAAGGACCTGGAATCCCGCAACCTGATCGTGCCGGTCGTCGGCAACTTCGCGGGCCCCAAGGCGCTGGCCGGGCTCGGCGCTTATCTGAAGCGGAACGGCGCGATGGTGTCGGCCTTCTACCTGTCGAACGTCGAGGAGTATCTCCGGCGCGACGGCTTGTGGCAGGACTTCTGCGCGAACGTGTCGGCGCTCCCGGCCGACGCGACCAGCACGTTCATCCGATCGCGACGCGCCGCCTCGGGCGACGCGCTCGACGGTCTGCAGTCCGAGGTCGGCCCGTTCTCCGAGATTACGAACTGCCGGTAGCCGCCGGGTGAGGGGTCCTTCAGTGCGTCATCGCGTACAGCAGCGCGTTGACGCCGAACGCGTACCCGACGCCGGCGAAGCGATCGAAGTACGCGCGATTGTCGCCCTCCCGCTCGAACGCATCGCCAAAATCGGTGTTGTGCGTGATGAGCACCATCAGGTTGCCGTGCCCGTCGAAGATGCCGCGCGCGTGCGGCTCCCGGCTGTCCTGGCGCTCGGAGGTCTGACCGCCGCTGCCGAACCAGAAGTTGATGGACGGAATCTGCGGCACCTCGCGAACCTGGTACAGCATGTGGAAGATCTCGTGGGAGAGCCTGATGTCGACGATCTGGTACTCGGGGAGCGCCTTGGCGATCTCGTGCTGCCAGACGCTCCACGCGTATTCGCCCCAGAAGTCGTCGGCCCAGAGGAAGCCGCCCCTGAGCAGGTACTCGCGCAGCCTGGCGGCCTCCTGATCGTCGAGGTACAGCGCTCCCACTTCCGTCATCATCACGAACGGACACTTGAACAGCGCGGCGTCGGCGAGCTGGAAGACGAGGTGCTGGTAGTCGCCGTGCGAATCGCGGCTGACGCTCGTCGCGGTCAGCTCCGACAGGCGGTACATCAGGTTGATGTCGGCTCGCGGGTAGTCCACCGACCACCCGCCGCCGTCGCCGTTGGGATTCTGGCGGAACATGATCCGGCAGAACTGGAACGCGCCGTCGTACGGCGGGTTGGCGGGCGGACGGAAGAAGCCGCCACCGAACCGGCGCCCGCGCTGGGCCGCGGCTGTGGCCGCGAGGCAGAGCGCGAGCGTCAGGGCGACCCACGTTCTCGTTCGACGACCCGGCCGGGACAGACGGCGCACGACGCGCCAGTCTAACCCAAATCATCCGGCCGCCCGCCGCGACCGCCACGGGCGGTCCGCCGATCTCGCGAATCGGCGGACCGCCGCTCGCTCAGTGCGTCATCGCGTACAGGAGCGCGTTGATGCCGAAGGCGTAGCCGACGCCGGCGAACTTGTCGAAGAACTCGCGGTTGTCGCCCTCGCGCTCGAAGGCGTCTCCGAAATCGGTGTTGTGCGTGCTCAGCACCATCAGGCGGCCGTGATCGTCGAAGATGCCGCGGGCGTGCGGCTCGCGGCTCTCGGCGCCGCGCTCGGAGGTCTGGCCCGTGCGGAACCAGAAGCCGATCGACGCGATCTGCGGGACCTGGTTCACCTGGTAGAGCATGTGGAAGAGCTCGTGCGTCAGCGGGATGTCGATGTTCGGGTACTGGCTCGGCGGCAGCGCCTTGCCGACCTGTTCGGCCCAGTTCGCCCAGGCGCGCTCGCCCCAGAAGTCGTCGGCCCACAGAAACCCCCCGCGCAGCAGGTAGTCGCGCAGACGCCCCGCTTCCTCGTCGTCGAAGAACGAGCCGCCAGGCTCGGTCATCATCACGAACGGACACCGGTACAGCTCGGGATCGGTGAGCTGGAAGACGGTGTGGTTGTAGTTGCCGTGGGCGTCGCGACTGACGCTGGTGGCGGTCAGCTCGGACAGCCGGTACGAGAGGTTGATGTCGGCGCGGGGATAGTCGACCGACCAGCCGTCGCCATCACCGGACGGGTTCTGCCGGAACATGATCCGGCAGAAGCGGAACGCGCCGTCGTAGGGCGCGTTGGGCTCGAGCCGGATGAATCGGCCGCCGCCGAACCCGCCCCGGCGCTGCGCCGCCGCGCCCGCCGCACAGGTCACGGCAATCGCAAGCGCCACGACGAGCGGCCGGTACCGGCGGAGGCGCGTCACTGTGTCTTCTTTCCGAAATCGCGCTCGGCGACCATCTGGCCGTCCTTGAACCGGATGAGGTGCTTGATGTTCATCCCGGGGTTGATGAAGATGCCGGCGGCCTGCGTCTTCATGGAGGCATCGAACTCGGTCGTCGGCGGCTCGCGCGGCACCGGCACGTCGTCGGGCCAGACCATCACGCTGATTTGTCCGGACGCCCCGGCCTGGACGTCGCGCGCCGAAAGCTGCTCGGCGACCTTCATCAGGTACTGGTCGTCGGCGGTCCGGCTCCTCGGGACCGACACAGTGAACATCGGGCCGCTGCGCCCGACCTCGGTGAATGCGGGCGGTCCGGATCCGGCGCTCCCACCGAGGCGGGACGACCGCACGAGGATGCCGACCGCCACGCCGGCGACGACGACCACGAGGGCCATCTGCCATAGCCGCGCCCGGCGCGACAGCGCGGCGGCCGGGGCGCCACGCGGAGGATCGCTGCGGTCGCGGCGGCCTTGTTTTCCCATTACGGCACACCCTCAGATCGCCTATTGTATGCGCGGGAGAGGATGCGATGAAGAAGAGCCTCGGGACGTTGGTCGTGGTCGCGTGCGCCGTGGCCTGTGCGCAACAGCCGCCGGAGCGCCGGGCCATCGAGGATTCCGCGGCCGCGCTCGGCGGCCGCGATCATCTGCTGGCCGTCAAGACGATCGTGCTGCAGGGCGAAGGTGAAGCGCCCAACGTCGGGCAGAACACGATGCCTGACGGCGAGCTGCCGGTGTGGAAGGTCACCGAGTACACGCGGGAGATCGACCTCGTGCACGGCCGCACGCGCGTGAAGCAGCTGCGCACGGCGCGCTTCCTGTTCGCCGGCGCCACGACCCAGCGGCAGACGCAGGGGCTGGACGGCGACGTGGCGTACAACGTCGGCGCGAACGGCAAGGCCGCGCGCGCCGGCGATGCCGCGGCCCGGGATCGACGGATGGAGTTGCTCCATCACCCGATCGCGGTCGTCCGCGCGGCGCTGGAGGCGGGCGCGATCGTGAGCAACCTGCGCCAGCAGGGCGGCGAGCAGGTCGTGGATCTCAAGACGGCGCAGGGCGATCAGTTGACCCTGGCGATCGACGCGTCGACGCACCTGCCCTCGCGCGTCACGTCGATGAGCGACAACCCCAACATGGGCGACGTCGCCATCGCGACGTCCTTCTCCGATTACGAGGACGTCGGCGGCCTGAAGCTGCCGCGCCGCCTGACCACGAACATCGACAAGTACCCGCAGTTCGATCTGCGCGTGTCGAAGAACGCCGTCGATGCGCCCGCGGCGGATCTCGAGGCGCCGGCCGACGTGAAGGCGGCACCCGCCCCGGCGCCGCCAGCGGTCGTGGTCACGGCCGAGCCGGTCGCGAAGGGCATCTGGTGGCTCGCCGGCTCGGGAAACCATCGCAGCGTGGTGTTCGAGTTCGACGATCACCTCGTCCTCTTCGAGGTGCCGCTGAACGAGGCGCGGTCCAAGGCGGTCATCGACAAGGCCCGGACGCTCAGTCCGAAGCCGCTGACCCACGCGATCGTGTCGCACCACCACTTCGATCACTCGGGCGGGCTGCGCGTCGCCGTGGCGGAAGGCCTCACCATCGTCACCTACCGCGGCAACGAGGCGTTCTTCACCGATCTTCTCGCGCGAAAGCACACGCTGGTGCCCGACGAGCTCGAGCGGCACCCGGTGCCGGCGAAGTTCGAGTGGGTGGACGACGAGATGACGCTGAAGGACAAGTCGATGGAGGTGCGGCTGTACCATCTCCTCGACAACCCGCGCGAAGGGACGAACCTGTTCGCCTACGTCCCGCGCGATCGGATTCTGGTGCAGGCCGATCTGTACGATTCCACCTGGCAGCAGCACCCCTGGGGCGACAACGTGCTGCAGAACATCGAGCGACGCAAGCTCAAGGTGGACAAGGACGTGCCGATCCACGGCGAGATCGAGCCGTTCGACGTCATGGTGAAGACGATCAAGGCCAGGCCGGCGATCCCCGCTGCCAATTGAGCGGCAGCCGCGCCCGGCTGGCGGCGGCCGCGCCCGGCGGGCGTCCCGGGATCAGTGCGACTCGTGATCCAGGTGTTCCTTGAGCGCGTGCTGGTATTCCTCGTGCTGCTCGGCTTTGTGCTTGGGCAGCCGTTTCTTGCGCTCGCGGCGCACGAGCTCGCGATTGTGGGCGTCTGACGTCATCATGAATGTCGAGAGCAGGCGCTCGAGATCCTGACCGTGGCACTGCGGGCATTCGGGCGTACTGCCAGTCCGCACCAGCGCCTCGAACTCGCGTCCGCACGAGCGGCACTCGAAATCGTAGAGGGGCATGTCATCACCTGGCAGAGCAGGGCGCTGGATCCCAGCCGCCCTCGTCCGCCTGCCTTCGGAAGTGCGTGCTCGGGATGACCTGCGCGCTCGCGGGCGCCGCGGACAGGCCGGCCACGCATCCCAGCAGAAAAAGCCTCGGCCTGGGAGTCTGCATCGCGGTTCAACTCTATCACCGTATAATCCGATTGTTATGCACAGGTTGAAGCCGATCGTCCTCGCCGGAGCGGTGCTGGTCGCCGCCCTCCAGCCGCCGCCCGTGCACGGAGCGTCGGGCGGGCCGCTCCTCGGCGTGATGCAGGCCGAACTGCAGCGGAACTTCAAGGTGCTCAGCCGGCAACCGGTCCCGGCCTACTACATCGCCTACCGGGTGTACGACGAGCGCTCGACCTATATCGAGGCGTCGAACGGCGCGCTGGTCCGCAGCGACGACGAGCGCGGGCGCTCGGGGTCGGTCGACGTGCGCGTCGGCGACTACATGCTCGACAACACCCATCCGATCCGCGGCGACACCGGCGGCCTCGGGCCGCGGGTCGCGCGCGTGACGCTGCCGCTCGACGATCCCTCGTCGACCGGTGGCAAACCGATTCAGCTGGCCCTGTGGCGGCTGACGGACAGGACTTTCAAACAGGCAACCGAGGCGCTGACCCGCGTCAAGGCCAACATCGCGTCGAAAATCCGCGAGGAGGACCCGGCGCCGGACTTCTCCCGCGAAGAGCCGCAGACCTACACCGGGACGCCGGCCGGCTACGCGATCGACACCGCGCTGTGGGAGGCGCGGCTGCGCCGCATCTCGGCGCCGTTTGCCGACGATCCGCTCATCCTGCGCAGCGACGTCTCGCTGTCGGTGACCGCCGACAACCGGTACATCACCACCAGCGAAGGGACGCAGGTCTCGAGCGGCAGCGTCTCCTGGCGCCTCTTCATCCAGGCGTTGACCAAAGCCGACGACGGGATGGAGCTGCCGCTGTACACGAGCTACTTCGCGCGCACGGCGGACGGCCTGCCCGACGAGAAACAGCTGGCCTCCGACGCGCGGGAGATGATGGCGCTTCTCGGCCGTCTGCGGCGCGCGCCGCTCGTCGATCCCTATTCGGGCCCCGCGGTCCTGTCGGGGCGCGCGGCCGGCGTGTTCTTTCACGAGATCTTCGGCCACCGCGTGGAAGGACAGCGGCAGCGGAACGTCAACGACGCGCAAACCTTCGCCAAGAGCATCGACATGCCCGTCCTGCCGCCCTTCCTCAGCGTGGTCTTCGACCCGACCGTGAAGAAGCGCGGCACCACGGAGCTGATGGGCTACTACCAGTACGACGACGAGGGCGTGAAGGCGCAGCCCGTCACCGTGGTCGACAAAGGGATTCTCAGGACGTTCCTGCTGAACCGGGCGCCGGTCCGGACCTTCGTGAAGTCGAACGGTCACGGCCGCGCGGAGCCGGGCTACGCGCCGGTCTCGCGGCAGTCGAACCTGATCGTGGAATCCAGCAAGTCGGTGTCCGACGAAGCGCTGATGAACATGCTGAAGGACGAGGCGCGGCGCCAGGGGAAGCCCTTCGGCCTGTTCTTCGACAACATCGAGGGCGGCTTCACCACCACGACCCGGGGCGCGGCGAACGCGTTCAACGTGCTGCCGAACGTGGTCTACCGCGTCTACACGGACGGCCGGCCGCTGGAGCTCGTGCGCGGCGTCGACCTGATCGGGACGCCGCTGGCCGCCTTCGGCAAGATCCTCGCGACCGGCGACAAGGCGGACGTCTTCAACGGCATCTGCGGAGCCGAGAGCGGCGGCGTCCCGGTGTCGGCGTCGTCGCCCGCCCTGCTGGTCGGCGAGGTCGAAGTGCAGAAGAAGGCGCAGTCGCAGGAGGCGCTCCCCATCCTGTCCGCCCCGCCGAGAACCCGGAAATCGTAACGGAGTGTGTTGCGTATGCGATTCACGCTGCCTCTCGTCGTGATTGCCGGCGTCGCGGCGGCGTGGCCGCCGGCACCGGCGGCGCAGGAATCGCCGATTCTTGTCGCCATGCGCGACGAGTTGAAGCGATCGATGAGCGACCTTCGCCTGAAGGACGAGCCGGCGCCCTACTACATCGACTACGAAGTCGACGATCTCACCAGCCTGCGGCTCATCGCCCGGCTCGGGGCGCTGCTGGACGATTCGTCGACGCGCACCCGCACGCTCAAGGTCGACGTCCGCGTCGGCGGGTACGACTTCGACAGTTCCCGCTTCGTCGTGCAGAACCGGCAGGGCGGCGGCGCGGCGGGCACCTCGATCGCGCCGCTCGACGACGACTACGACGCGATGCGCCGGCAGATCTGGCTGGCGACCGACGCCGCCTACAAGCGGGCCGTCAGCGTCTTCGCCCGCAAGCGGGCGGCATTTCAGAATCGGGCCGGCGTGGATGCGATTCCCGACCTGTCGCGCGAGATGCCGGTCGAGACGGTCCGGGACACGACCACGCCAGCCACCGATCGGCGCCTGTGGACGGATCGAACCAGGGAGCTCTCGGCGATGTTCGGCGCCAACCCGGCGATCGAATCCTCCGACGTCTGGACGACCGACGTGCGCGGCACGCGGTACTACGTGAACAGCGAAGGCTTCACCACGGTCGCCCCGATTCAACTGGCGAACCTCCGGGTGTTCGCCGATGCGCAGGCCGACGACAGCATGGTGGTCCGCGACGGGTTCAGTCTCGTCGCAGACCGGCTCGAGGATCTCCCGGCGATGGCCACGCTCGCCGCGCGCACCCGCGAGGTCGTCGCCGACGTCGCGTCTCAGCGGACGGCCGCCGTCGGCGAGGAGTACACCGGGCCCGTGCTGCTCGAAGGAGAGGCCGGCGCGGAGTTCGTCGCGCAGACGCTCGTCCCGCTCATGCTCGCGCGAAGGCCGCCCGACAGCGAGAATCCGCGGTTCGCGCAATCGCAGGGCCAGGGCACGCCGTTTCTCCGCCGAATTGGGCTCCGCGTCCTCTCGGACGCTTTTTCGGTGAGCGACACGCCGTCGCTCACGCGGTTCGACGGGCAGCCGGTGCCCGGCGCGTACGTGGTCGACGACGAAGGGGTGCGCGCCAGGGACGTCAACCTCGTCGAGAAGGGCCGACTGGTGACCCTGCTGACCAGCCGGACGCCTCAGAAGAATCTGCTGCAGTCCAACGGCCATGGCCGTGTCGGCGTGCAGGCCGGCGTCTTTCAGCTGGAGAGCGCACAGGCTGTGCCGCTGGCGGACATGAAGGCGAAATACCTCGAGCTGCTGAAGGCGCAGGACAAGCCGTACGGGTACATCGTGCGCAGCATCGCGAACCCCAATGACATTCCGGTCGCCGACGGTCCCGGCGGGCCGGTCGTCCTGCAGGCTGTCAAGGTGACCGCCGACGGCCAGGAGCAGCCGGTCCGCGGACTGCGGTTCGCCAGCGTGGTGTCCACCTCGTTCCGCGATTTGGTCGAGGCGTCGCAGGAGCGCGTGCTCTACAACTACCGCGCGAGCACCACCGACGCCGTGTCCGTGATCGCGCCCAGCCTCATGTTCGAAGAGCTCGAGCTTCAGAAGACGGGCGACATCCTGCAGAAGCCGCCAATCGTTGCGTCGCCGCTCAGGAACTGACAGGGCCCAGCCGAGGGGCCATCGCGCGCGTCATCCCCGTGTCGATCGCCGATTGGATTGGGCGCACCGAGTCCCGCGTGGACACGGTGACGGCGGCGCCGATGGCGGCGCTCTCGGCGACGCTCGACCGCGACGACCCGGTGCCGCGGCAGGGCGATCCGCTCCCGCTGCTGTGGCACTGGCTGTACTTCCTCCCCACCGACCCTCAGTCCACGCTCGCGCCGGACGGGCACGCGCGGCTCGGCGGCTTCCTGCCGCCGGTGGCGCTGCAGCGCCGGATGTACGCCGGCGGACGCGTCGAGCTGCATCATGCCTTGCGCGTCGGCGATCCGATCCGCCGCACCTCGCGCATCGTCGATGTCGCCGAGAAGACCGGTCGCAGCGGCCCGCTGACGTTTGTCCGGGTCCGACACGAGATCAGCAGCGCTGCGGGACTCGCGCTCGTCGAGGACCACGACATCGTCTACCGCGACAGCGCCGGTCGCGAGGCGCCGCGCCCCGTGGAGACCGCCCCTGGTGCGACCGACGGCTCGTTCGGCGGAGAAGCCGACTGGATGCGGGAGATCGTGCCCGACGAGGCGCTGTTGTTCCGCTATTCGGCGTTGACCTTCAACGCGTACCGCATCCATTACGACCGAGATTTCGCGGTCGCGATCCAGGGCTATCAGGGCCTCGTCGTCCACGCGCCGCTTGTCGCCACTCTTCTTGCGGACTTGCTGCGGCGCAGCATGGCGGACCCTGTCGTGTCCACGTTCTCGTTCCGTGCCCTGCAGCCGATCATCGATGGCCGTTCGCTGGCGTTGTGCGGACGCCGCGTCGATGCAGGCCGCGTGGCGCTGTGGGCGCGCGTCGCGGACGGGTCGCGCGCCTTCGAAGCCACGGCCGCATTGCGGTCCGGCTAGCCCACGGCTCGCCCCGGCACGCCGGGTCCCCGCGCCGCACCACCTGTAGTATCGTCTCCCCATGCGACATTGGCTCATTCTCGGCCTCGTGGCGAGCTCGGTCGGCTGCGCGTCGAGCGGCACGACCTCGTCGGCGCCGGGATCGTTCGACGCGGACAGCGATCGCGTGCAGACCATCGACCACTACGTTCGCGTGAAATCGACCGCGCCGTCGATGGCCGGCCAGATCGCGCAGCTGTACGTGCGCGAGCGTGCGTCGGGCCGTGCGATTGCGCGCGGGTCGTCGGGCGTCGTGCTCTTCGTGCACGGCGCCGGGACGCCGGCGGAAGTCGCGTTCGACGTGCCGTCGGGCGATTACAGCTGGATGGGCTACGTGGCGGCGGCGGGCTTCGACGTGTTCTCGATGGACACGACCGGCTACGGTCGCTCGACGCGTCCGACGGCGATGAACGATCCGTGCAATCTTGCCGGAAATCAGCAGGCTGCGTTCGTTCCGGCGCTGATTCCGGGTCCGTGCGCGCCGACGTTCAACGGCGGCGCCACCACCATCGCATCCGACTGGAACGACATCGGTGCCGTCGTCGAGTACGTGCGCGGCCTCCGACGCGTCGATCGCGTCAGCCTGGTGGGCTGGTCGCTCGGCGGTCCGCGCGCCGGCGGATATGCCGCGCAGCATCCCGACCAGGTCAACCGGATCGTGCTGCTCGCGCCGGCGTACAACCGGGCCGCGCCGGACAACCAGCCCGCCGCGCCGGCGCAGGCGACGGTGTTCAACACGCAGTCGCGTCAGGAGTTCGTCGCCAACTGGGATCGTCAGGTTGGCTGCGCCGACCAGTACGATTCGGCCGTGCGCGACACGGTGTGGGCGCAGATGATCCAGTCCGATCCGGTGGGCGCCACCTGGGGGGCCGGCGTCAGGCGCGCTCCGCAGACCACGACGTGGGGGTGGAACGCGGCGGTGGCGGGGAAGATGCAGACGCCGACGCTCATGGTCTCCGGCGCCCACGACAAGCAGGTCCCGCAGGCGCGGGTCAAAGACCTCTACGCCGATCTCGGCGCGCGTGAGAAGGTCTTCGTCGATCTGGGCTGCTCATCGCACAACGCGATGTGGGAGAAGAATCACACGGCGTTGTTCAAGGCCTCGCTCGAATGGCTCGCGCAGGGAACGGTCAACGGGAAGAGAGAGGGCATGATGCAGCTGGCATACGCGGCGGACGCCGTCAACTGAGGTCCAGGGTGCCTCCTCCCGGCTCACGCCGGGCCTCGCTCGCGCCCGCGAACCGGCGTCGAGCGCGTGGTGTCCGGCCGAAGCCGGACACCAGATCGTGACGCGCGCGCTCACCGATTCGGACAGATTCCCCACATCGACCGCACGTTGGTGACATTGAAGCCGGCCGGCGTGCCGGTGCCGGTCACTTCCGCCCGCATGCCGTTCCACGGCGTCATGTTGATGCCGACTAGCTTGAAGTCCTGCGGAGGCGGAGGAGGCGGCGGAGGACCCGCCGGCGCGCCACGTCCCGCTCCGCGGCCGCCACCGCCTGCGGGTGCGGCGCCAGGCGCGCCACCACCGCCCGGGGCACCGCCCGGGGCACCGCCACGGGCCGCGCCGCCGCGGGCCGCGCCTTCGGGCGCACCGGCACCACCGCCGCCGCGAGCGCCGCGCCCGCCGCGTCCTCCACCGGCCGGCGGGGGCGGTGGGGGCAGCGGGATGACGACGCCCATCAGCATCCACGGATTCGCATCGGTGCCGTCGCCCTTGACGCATCCCATGATGGTCTGTTCGGTGGTGTTGGTGGCCCCTCCGCCTTGAGCGGCCAATCCGGCCGCCACTGCGGCGGCAAGGACACACCCGCCAATAACACTAAGCTTCATGACTCCTCCCCAATGTCACGCTCGATGGCGATGGCAGGCATCTCTCCAGGCAATGCTGCCCCCTTGAAGCGCAGACATTATACGCGCGCTCGGGCGCAAGAGGGGGTGCGGGCGGCCGGCGTCATTTCGCCTCGCGCGACAGACACGACGGAGTACACTGCGGCCGTTTTCGGGTCATGAAGAGATATCGCCCGCACTCGGTCAGCCGACGCCGCTTCCTGCAGGGGGCGGCCGTGAGCGCGGCCGCCGTCGCCACGCCGCCCGCCGTCGCCGCGCAGACGCCGTCCGCCGGCCCACCCGCCCAACCGCTGTCGAGGGCCCGTGAAACCGGCACACCGCCGGAGCTCGACGTTCTCACGACGGACCGCCCGGGCGCCGATTTCATGGTGGACGTCCTGAAGTCGCTCGAGCTCGACTATGTCTGCGCGAACCCCGGGTCGAGCTTTCGCGCGTTGCACGAGTCGATCGTGAATTACGGCGGCAACGTCAGCCCCGAGCTCATCACGTGCCTTCACGAGGAGTCCGCGGTGGCGATGGGCCACGGGTTCGCGAAAATCGAGGGTCGTCCCCTCGCCGTGATGCTGCACAGCAACGTCGGCCTGCAGCACGCGGCCATGGCGATCTACAACGCGTACTGCGATCGGGTGCCGGTGTACCTGCTCGTCGGCAATCTGCTCGAAGCCACGGCGCGGCGTCCCGGCGTGGAATGGCTGCACAGCGCCCAGGATGTCGCCGCGATGATTCGCGACTGCATCAAGTGGGACGATACGCCGCTGTCGCTGACGCATTTCGCGGAATCGGCGGTCCGCGCGTACACGATTGCGACGACGCCTCCGACCCTGCCGGTCCTCATCGTCGCGGACGGGGAGTTGCAGGAGAATCCGGTCGGGGCGCGCGGCGCGCTGCGGGTGCCGAAGCGTTCGGCGGTGTCGCCGCCGCAAGGGGACGCGGACGGCGTGGCCGAAGCGGCGCGACTGCTCGTCGCCGCCGAGGCGCCGGTCGTCGTGGCGGATCGCGCGGCGCGGACGCCGGCCGGCATGATGCGGCTCGTGGAGCTGGCCGAGACACTCCAGACGCCGGTCATCGATCAATGGGGGCGGCTGAACTTCCCGACCCGCCATCCGCTGAACCACTCGGACAACGCCCGCGCGCTCGTCGCGGGCGCCGACCTCATCGTCGGACTCGAACTGACCGATTTCTGGGGCACAATCCACGCGTATCGCGACCAGCTCGAGCGCACCTCCACGCGCATTGCGCGGCCCGGCGCGACGCTGGTGAGCATCAGCGCCGGCACGTTGTCGGCGAAGGGCAACTACCAGGATCTGCAGCGCTATCCGGAAGTGGACCTCGCCATTACGGGCGACGCCGAGGCGACGCTCCCCGCGCTCGTCGAGGCGGTCCGGCGGCTGATTACCCCCGATCGCCGGCGGGCGCTCGAGGCGCGCGGCGCCCGGCTTGCCGCCGATCGCCAGCGCCTGCTCGATCGGGCGCGCGACGCCGCGTCGTACGGCTGGGACGCCACGCCGATCACCACGGCGCGGCTCTGCGCCGAACTGTGGGCCCAGATTCGGACGTCGGACTGGTCGCTCGTGTCCGATGCCGCCTTCGCGAGCAACTGGCCGCTGCGGCTCTGGGCCTTCGATCGGCCGTATCAGTTCATCGGCGCCGCCGGCGGCTACGGCGTCGGCTACGGCGCGCCGGCGTCGGTCGGGGCGGCGCTCGCCAACCGGCGGCACGGACGGCTCAGCGTCAGCATCCAGAATGACGGCGATCTCCTGTACGCTCCGGGCGTGCTGTGGACGGCGGCGCACCACCGCATCCCGCTCCTGAGCGTGATGCACAACAATCGCGCGTATCACCAGGAGACGATGCACGTGGTCCGGATGGCGGCTCGCCATCAGCGCGGCATCGCCCGCGCTGCCGTCGGCACGACCCTGACCGAGCCGGCCGTCGATTTCGCGAAGATCGCGCAGGGGCTCGGCGTCCATGCGGAAGGGCCGATCACGAGCCCCGCCGATCTTGGTCCCGCCATCCGCCGCGCCATGGACGTCGTCGAGCGGGGCGAGCCGGCGCTGGTCGACGTCGTGACGCAGCCGCGGTGATGCGGGTCGGTGGGTCGCTCGAAGAGGCCGGATGTCGAAACTTCGCCTGTCCCTCGCCTGCTCGGCCTCCGATCGCACCCGTGCGCTCCTGAACGGCCGCGTCGGGGTCGATGGCGCCGAGCTGATCGGTCTCGACCTGCCGGTCGAGGAAACGTTCTTCCGGATGCTGCGGTATCGCGAGTTCGACGTCGCGGAGATGTCGCTGTCCTCCTACACGCTCTCGCTGTTCGGTCCCGCGCCGCCGTTTGTCGCGATTCCGGTCTTCCCCTCGCGTTTCTTCCGCCATTCCTGCATCTTCGTGAACGCGGCGTCCGGCATCCGAACGGCGCAGGACCTGGTCGGCCGGCGGGTCGGCAGCCCCGAGTTCCAGATGACCGCGCCGGTCTGGATTCGCGGCATCCTGAGCGATGAATATCGGGTGCCGGTGACGAGCCTGACGCACCTCACCGGCGGGGAGGAGGAGCCGGGACGCTCCGAGAAGATCGCGCTCGATCTCCCGCCGTCGATTCGGGTCGAGCCGATCGGTCCCACCGAGACGCTGTCCGGCATGCTCGAGCGCGGCGAGATCGACGCGCTCTTCACGGCGAGGACGCCGTCCTCGTTCGGGCGGGGCGGCGGCCGCGTGCGGCGTCTCTTCGAGGATTACCGGGCCGTCGAAGAGGCGTACTACCGCAAGACCAGGATCTTTCCGATCATGCACACGGTCGTCGTTCGCCGCGACCTGTACGAGCGGCACCGCTGGATCGCCCAGTCGCTGTACAAGGCGTTCGTCCTCGCGCAGCGGGACGCGTACCGCGACCTGTACGACACGGCGGCGCTGAACGTGATGCTGCCGTGGCTCACCAGCCACGCCGAGGAGACGCGGAACCTGATGGGTGACGATTTCTGGGCGTACGGCATCGAGGGAAACCTCGATACGCTCAACACGTTCCTCCGCTACTCGTACGAGCAGGGCCTGTCGAAGCGCCAGCTCACGGCCGCCGAGCTCTTCGCCCCGGAAACGTTCGAGTCGTTCAGGATCTGACGCCGGGGCCGTGAGTCTTCACACGTCCGAATCCGGCCTTCGAGCGACTCAGGTGCGGTGGTGGGCCCTCTCGCGCGGCGACCTCGACACGCTGATCGCCCAGCTCGGGGTCAACGTCGCGCAAGCCATCATTCCCGTCGTCCTGCTGGCGCCGGTTGGGATTCCGATTGCGTTCAGCGTCCGCCGGCTGGTGCCGGGATACGCGCTCGGGTTCCTGGTCGGATCCGCCGGGCTCGTGGCTTTGGCGCGGCGCCTGGCGATCAAGGAAGGGCGGCAGACCGTCACCGCGCACGTATACGGCAACAACGTGCCGGGCATCATCGCCTTCTCGCTCACGATCGTCCTGCCCGTGTACCTGCAGACGCGGGATCTCGAGCGGGCCGCCGACGTCGGCGCGGCGGCCGTCGTGTGGGCGGGCGTGATCAAGCTGGCCGCGGCGCCCTTCGCCGGCGCCATTCGCCGCGTGATTCCGGTCGCCGCGTCGATGACCGTGTTCGGCGCGGCGATGTACAGCTATCTCGCCCTGGTGCTGCTGCAGCGGCTGTTCGATCATCCGCTGGTCGGGCTGATTGCGTTTGCGATCATCCTCGTGACGGTTCTGGCGCGCGTGCGGATCACCCGATGGAACCTGCCGCCGTTTCTGGTCGCGTGGACCGTTCCGCTGGCGGCGGGCCTTGCCGTGGGGTACATTCACCCCGCGTGGCAGGGCGCCACGCCGACGCTGCCGTTTGTCGCCTCGCTCGGGCCGATCCGCGCGATGGCAGCCGCGCTCCCGTTCATGTCGGTCATCGCGCCGATCGCCGTCTACGAAGTGTTGCAGGTGATCGCCGGGGTGGAAGGCGCCGCGGCGGCGGGCGACGACTACGACGCCCGCGCGGTCCTCGCGTGCGACGGCGCGGGGACGGTGGTCACCGGCGCCGCCGGCAGCGTCATCCCGCCCATTGTGTACGCCATGCACCCGGCGTACAAGGCTATTGGCGCGCGGATTGGCTTCGCCGTCTGGACGCCGATCATCTTCTTCGCGCTGGTCGTCAGCGGGATGATCCTGCTCATGGCGCAGCTGTTTCCATGGTCGATTCTGTCGGCCATCATCGCGTACGTCACGATCGGGGTCGGGCTGGCGACGCTCGACCGTGTCGAGCGGCGGTACTGGCCCGCCGTGTTGCTCGGGTTCGTGCTGCCGTCGGGCGCCGTTGTGGCGGCGACCGTCAACTCGGCCATTCCGGCGCTGGGGTTGTCCGCGGCAAATGCGTCCGTGCGCCAGGCGCTCGACACCTCCATCTACTGGTCGTCGGTCCAGGGACTCGGCAACGGCTTCATTTTTCTCGTGCTCGTGGTCGCGGCCACCCTGGCCGAGCTCATCGACCGCCGATTCGCACGTGCGGCGCTGTGGTGCCTGCTGGCCGCGGCGTTCTCGTGGATCGGTCTCATGCACTCGGCGGTGGCCGGGTGGGGCGCTCAGCCGACCTACGCCGCCGGCTGGTGCGCGGCGGCCGCCATCGTGTATTCGGCGAGATGGTGGGGAGCGGAGGGCCGTGGATCGGCCGCGCCGGGCGAGGGGACGAACAGATGACCGTACGCGCCGATCACGTCGGCAGTTTGTTGCGACCCGCGGAGCTGCTCGATGCGCGAACCGCGGCTGCCGCCGGGCGGCTGCCGGAGGATCAGCTGCGCGCGATCGAAGACCGAGCCATCGCGGCGGCGCTGCGCCGCCAGCGCGACATCGGCCTCGACGTGCTGACCGACGGCGAGATGCGCCGCGGCTCGTGGCTCACCGTCATGGCCGACGCGGTGGACGGGTTCGTCGACGACCGCATCATGCTCGAGTGGAAGGGACCGGGCGGCGCCGCCGAAGCGACGACGGCGCGGGTCGCCGGCGCGAAGCTTCGGAAGACGCGGCCGCTGACCGCGCACGAGGCGCCGTTCCTCGGCCGCTACGCCGGCGGCCGGTTCAAGGTGACGCTGCCCGCGCCGTCCAATTTCATCTTTTCGAGCTTCAAGGCAGGCGTCACCGATCGCGTCTATCCGGATCGAGCCGCCCTTCTAGACGACCTGGTGGACATCGTGCGCGACGAGGTCCGCTGGCTCGTCGATCGCGGCGTCCGCGACATCCAGTTCGACGCTCCGTACTACTCGCACTATCTCGACCGCCACCAGCGCGAACGGATGCAGGCCGCGGGCGTCGATCCGGACGCCGAGCTGGCCCGCGCCATCGCGGGCGACAACCGGGCGTTCGCCGGACTGGACCGCACCGGCCTGACCTTCGCGCTGCACGTCTGCCGCGGCAACAATCAGAGTCGCTGGTACACCGAAGGTGCGTACGACGCCATCGCCGAAACGCTGTTCGCATCGCTCGACGTCGATCGGTTCCTCCTGGAGTACGACGACGAGCGATCCGGGGGATTCGAGCCGCTGCGCCTCGTGCCGCCGGGACGCCAGGTGGTGCTCGGCCTGGTGACCACCAAGCGGCCGGCGCTCGAGTCGATGAACGGCCTCCGCCGCCGCATCGACGAGGCGGCGCGGTACGTCCCGCTCGAGCGCCTCGCGATCAGTCCCCAGTGCGGGTTCGCGTCGGTCGCGCGCGGCAACCGGCTGACCCCCGACGAGCAGTGGCGCAAGCTCGAGCTCGTCGTCGCGGTGGCGCGCGCGACGTGGGGCGCGTGATGCCGAAGACGGGACGCGCGACCCGGTCCTGGCGGGAGGCGCTCGGGTGGATGGCGGCGCTCCTCCGGCCTCATTGGACATCGCTCGTCCTCGCGCTCGCCGCCGTCGTGGGCGAGACCACGACCGACATCCTTCAGCCGTGGCCGATCAAGATCGTCGTCGACAACGTGGCGCAGTCGAAGCGGCTGCCGCACTGGCTCGACGCCCTGGTCGTGGGCGCGTTCGGTGGCGACCGGCACGCGACCCTGAACGCGGCGGTGGTGCTGGTGCTGCTCATCGCGATCGTCGGCGCGATCAGCGCCTACTGGGAGAAGTACCTCACGACGAGCGTCAGTCAATGGGTCGGCCACGACCTGCGGCGGACGCTCCATCAGCAGATCCAGCGGCTGTCGCTGGCCGAGCACGGCGAGTCGAGCCACGGCGACATGATCGCGCGGATGACGAGCGACATCGCCGCCATCCAGGACTTCATCACCGCGGCGCTCCTCGGCCTCGCGGTGAACCTGCTGACGCTCGCCGGCATGATTGGCGTGATGGCCTACATCGACTGGCGGTTCACCGCCATCGCGCTCTCGATCGCTCCACTCCTGTTCGCGGTCGTCTATTCCTCTTCGCGCCGGATCAAGCAGGCGTCGCGCCAGGTCCGGAAGAAGGAAGGGGAGCTGCTGTCGGGCCTCGCCGAGACGCTCACCTCGATTCACGTCGTGCAGGCGTACGCCCGGGAAGACTACGAGGACCGCCGCTTCGCGCTGGAGAGCCGGCAGCAGGTCGAGGCGGGCCTGCAGGCCCGCAGCGCGAAGGCGAAGCTGTCGCCGATCGTCGAGGTGATCGTGGCGGCCGGCACCTGTCTCGTGCTCGGCTACGGAGGGCGGCTGGCGCTGACCGGCCAGATCAGCGCCGGCGTGCTGGTCGTGTTTCTGCTCTATCTGGGCAAGATGTACAAGCCGATCCGCGATCTGTCGAAGATGTCGGACACGATTTCGAAGGCGGCGATCGGCTACGAGCGGATTCAGGAGGTGCTCCGCGCGGAGAGCCGGATCAAGGATCTGCCGGCCGCCCGGCCGGCGCCGCCGCTCAAAGGCCTGATCGAGTTCGATCGCGTCAGCTTCAGCTACACCGACGGGACCGAAGTCCTTCGCGACGTCACCTTCCGGATCGAGCCGGGACAGGTCGCGGCGATCGTGGGGCCGTCGGGTACCGGCAAGACCACGATTGCGAGCCTGATTCCGCGCTTCTACGACCCGCAGTCGGGGCAGGTCCGACTCGACGGCGTCGACATCCGCGACTATCAGCTCAAGTCCATTCGCGATCAGATCAGCCTGGTGCTGCAGGACACGCTGTTGTTTCGCGCGACGATCTGGGAAAACATCGCCTACGGCCGCCCCGACGCCCCGGTCGAGGACACGGTCCGCGCCGCCGAGCAGGCCAACGCCCACGACTTCATCATGGCGCTGCCTCAGGGGTACGCGACGATGGTGGGCGAGCGGGGGACGATGCTGTCGGGCGGTCAGCGCCAGCGGATCGCGATTGCGCGCGCGATCGTGCGCAACACGCCGATCCTGATCCTGGACGAGCCGACCGCAGGCCTCGACGCCGCGTCGGAGCACGCGGTGATCGACGCGCTGGGCCGCCTGATGACCGGCCGCACGTCGGTGATCATCGCCCACCATCTCCACACGATCCGCCACGCCGACGTGATCTTCGTGGTCAAGGATGCGGAAATCGTGGAGCGCGGAACGCACGACGCGCTCATCGCACGGGGGGGCGTCTACGCAGACTTGTGCCGCATCCAGTCGGCCGATCTGGCGGGGCAGCTCTGAGCGCGCGTCACATCCCGCTCTTGGTGCAGCTGTCGATCAGCAGCCGCTTGACGCGGTCCTTCCTGTCGATCGTCGAGTAGAAATCCTCGATGTACTGCCGTGCCTGCTTGCGATTGGACGGCTGGAGCTCTGGCAGCGAGTCGAACAGCGCGAGCATCTCGTCCTTTCTGGCGCGGAAGCGCTCGAACGCCGGTTCGAACTCGGCCGGCGTGCGACAGGGGCCGCGGTACAGCCGGTCGCGGACGCTCTCGATGCCCAGGCGCCTGTCGGGCGCCGAGTACACGGCCTCGACGAGCCCGGAGAAGTCGAAGTCGTACGGCACCGGGTACAGCAGGCGCTTCCGATCCTGCAGGATCCGCACGTTGTGCAGACGGATGATCGAGTAGTCGGTGTTGCCGATCAGGTACTCGAACAGCGACATCAGCGTGAGGGTGTCCGGGTCGAGGTCCTTGAAGAGCACGTTCGGCACGTCGATCGATCGGCTCTCCATGCGCCGCGCCACGTCGTCGTCGTCCTCGATGAACATGCCGAACCGCGTCGTCAGGGGCTTGCCGGCGGCCGCGTCGCCATACGTCATCCTGACCAGCCGCGCACGGAAGGAGCGGGGCGTCAGGAGATTGAGCATCCGGTAGGCGAGGTACTCCTGCAGGACGTACTGTTCAAACACCGACGTGTCGCGGCAGTGCGTGACGAGCTTCAACGCCCGCTGGCCGTCGAACACCGTGCCCGCGACGGCGTCGGAGGGGAACTCGACTCGAAGCGGCGCCCACGCACAGGTCGTCTGACGGAGCCGCGCGTGACCGCGGGTCCCGAGCCGGACCGGGATCGAGCGCCCTCCGACCGACAGCGTCGCGTCGAACCGTTTCGCGCTGTTCTCGACCCGCTCCCGGTTGACAGCCTTGAAGTCGGCGGTCAGCGACAGCGACAGCGGATCGGTCGTGAGGAAGAGCGGGAGGTTCTGCGCCTCGTCGCGGCGGCGCGCCAGCTTCTCCGCCTCGGGGAACGCCTCGGCCAGCTTGACGTACGGCGATTTCTTCGGCGCAGCCTTCTGGGCGGACGCCGGCCCGACCGGCACCAGGAACGCGACGGTCAGCAGACCGCACGCGACACGTCGCTTCATGACGATCCCTCCCGCAGCGGCCGGATTATAGCGGCTCGAGCGCCCGCCGGGCGGCCAAAACGCCGGCGTACAGGCGGATGGTGCGATCGAACGGGCCTTCGTACCTCCACCGTGAACGCGCCGCCGTAGCCGGCGCGGGTCAGCGCCCGGAGCACCGGTCCCAAATCGACATCGCCGGCGCCGAACTCGCAGAACTCGCGGCCGTCGAGACCTTTGAGGTGCACGTGGTCGACGAACGGCTGCAGCTCGGCGAGCGCCGCCATCGCGTTCACCCCGACGCGCTCGAAGTTGATCGGGTCGAAGTTGTGGCGGATGTTCGGACGGTTCACGCGCGCCAGGATCGACCGGCACACGTCCGGCTGCGCGGCCGCGCCGCTGCCGTGGTTCTCGAACACGAACCGCATGGCGGGGTGCCGATCCGACAGCCGGCACAGGTTTTCGACCATCACGTCCAACCGACGCGGCGTCAGCTCCGCCGCCGGCAGCCGGCCGTAGAAGAGCCGCAGACGGGCGACGCCGAGGGCGCGCGCCAGGCCGACCTGACGGTCCACCGACTCGAACGTCGCCTCGATCTCCGGGAACGCGTCGAAGAAATCGCACCACCCTCCAGAGACGATGAACAGGCGCTGGTGGTTCGCGCCGAGCGCCTCGGCGACCGCCTCCACGCGTTCGCCCTTCTCGATGAGGTGGTGCAGGTTCAGATCGAGCGTGTCGAATCCGAGGCGGCGGAACACGTCCAGCGTCACCGGCAACGCCTCGGTCTTGTGCGAGGTGGTGGACGGCACGACGAGGCGGGCCATCACACCGGCTCGAACGCGAGGCTCTTCAGGTACGCCGAGTTCACCGTCTCGGCCATACCCCAGTACTTGAACTCGGCGTGCCGCCCGACGTACCGCAGGTTCGGGATCGTGCGCCCGCGGTCGATATAGCGCTCGTAGGTGGCGAACGCCTCGGCGGACTGCTGCGGATACGCCTTTTCCGCGAGCAGGTTGTGCTCGCGCGCGTAATCCACGGCGTTTCGTGGAAACAGCTGTGCGGCGCCCGGCAGGATCGGCACCTCGATCAGGATCAGCGTGTCGGGGCTCTCGTGTCTCGTGATCGCCTTCATCTCGGTGACGCGGGTCTGGAACTCGCACGACGAGTAGTGCAGCGACTCGGCGCCCTCGGGAAACGCGCGCTCGAGTCCGGGAATCAGGAGCGGAATCATCATGCGGCCGGTGTAGGGCAGCGTGTTCTCGCCCCACAGCCGATCGACGTCGATCGAGCAGAACACGGTGTGGTAGTCGGAGAAGGAGTGCTTCGCTCCGCCCGACGTCAGCAGGTAGGGCCGGGTGTGCTCGTCCCGGATGCCGAGAATCTCGTCGCGGACGACGGTCGATCGCGCCACCATCGCGTCCCACACGGCATTCCAGCCGTGCTTCGGGTACACCTGGAACCTGATGCCCTTGCCGAGCGTGTGGTCGTCGAACTTCAGCGGGTCGTACCCGGTGACCTTCTGCGTGGTCGGCGCCCCTTTTTCGCTCTGGAAGCGATCGGCCCAGACCATCGAGGTCTCCAGCTCGTCGCCCGGGATGTTCCACATCTTCCAGGTGTAGTTCGCCATGAACTTGTGGTACAGGGTCGGGCCGATCGCGGCCGTGAAATACTCGGCGAACTTGCACTGGCCGATTTCGGGAAGCCGCGGCTCGATCAGCTTCAGGCTGGCGTCGCGGTTGACGCGGATCTCCTGCTCGATCCGGTCGCGCTCCGGCATCTCGGCGACGTCGGCATAGTGCACCGGGTAGCGGTACTTGCGGTTGTCAGACTCCACGTAGGTGAACAGCCGCCGATCGATGTAGAACAGCTCGTCGTGGGTCAGCTTGACGATCGTGGCGTTGATCGCGGCCTCCCTGCCGCCGGGCCAGAACCAGATGTGCGGCCCGAACTCGTACGGATGCCCCCCGTAGTAGCAGGTCCGCGCCAGTCCGCCCACCCGCCGGTTCTTCTCGACGACGGTGACGTCGTAGCCCTTCTCGCTGAGGTAGTACGCGATTGACGAGCCGGCGACACCGCCGCCGAGCACGAGGATCCGGCGGTTGCTCACGGCTGGTCCCCAAGGTGGTTGGCGATCATCCAGTTCACGTTCCGCCACTGCGGCTGGTCGGCGAGCCGCCCGTCGCGGTACGCCTCGGCGAGCTCGGCGATCGCGATCCGCACGTTCTTCTTCGGCGCGAAGCCGGTCGCCAGGAGGCGATCGGAGCAGAGGCGGTACAGACCGCGGGTCGTTCGATTCCTGCACCGCGATCTCGGCGGGCAGCTGCTCGGCCACCATGTGCGCCACCTCGAGAATCGAGAGGTTCTCGAACGCCGCGTTGTAAACGCCGCCGAGGCGGCGATCGAGCGCGAACAGGTACAGATCGACCATGTCGTCGATGTGGATGTTGGGCCGTACCTGCGCGCCGCCGAATACCGTCATGCGCCCGCCGGTCAGCGCCTGCATCGTCAGCAGGTTGACGGTGAGGTCGAGGCGCATGCGGCGGGAGTAGCCGCAGATGGTAGCGGGCCTGAAGATCGTGATCGTCAGCGCCTCCGCGTAGCTGAGGAGGACCCGCTCGGCCACCATCTTCGTGCGGTTGTACTCGGAGATCGGCATGAGGTCGAGAGCCTCGGTCACGTCGGGCTCGGTCCGCACGCCGTACACGGCGCCAGAGGAGGGGAAGACGAACTGCCGGACGCCGTGCCGCGCCGCGCGATCGACCAGCCGCATCGTCGCCAGGACGTTGACGTGCCACGACAGGGCCGGGTTCAGCTCCACGGCCGGGTCGTTGGCGATGCCCGCGAGATGGAAGATTGTGTCGCAGCGCGACAGGTCCAGGTCGTCGAGCGCGCGGATGTCCGCCGGATGGACGGTGAGGCGCGCGTGCGGCGGCAGGTAGTTGCCGAACCACTGCCTGTCGATGACGACAATGTCGTGGCTGGTGCGGGTGAGGAGCGCTTCGGTCAGCTTCGAGCCGACGTAGCCGCAGCCGCCGGTGATCACGATCTGCATCAGATGACGATCTTGCCGATCGTCAGGAACTCCTGTTCCGTGACCGGGCTCTCGTTGCAGCGGCGCTGCGTCATGGCGGCCGCGCCGATGCTGCCCGCCAGCGCAACCAGGTTCGCGGGCAGTCCCAGGCCGGCGGCGACGCTGCTGAGCGCGAAATAGGCATCGCCGCAGCCGATGGTGTCCACCACCGCGACGCTCAACGACGGGAGCGCGAAGCGCGATTCGCCGATGCGCACGGCCGCGCCCTCCGGGCCATCGGTGACCGCAACCGCGCGGGTGCCGAGCAGCCGAGACGATCGCTCGACGAGCTCGGCGAGCGGCAGGTTCCGTTCGTGGAGACAGAGCTCGGCTTCCGTGCGGTTCAGACAGTAGTAGTCGGCGCCGACGTACTTCACCGGCAGGTTGTACCCGTAGTTGCTCGAGTTCACCTGGGCCATCGCGCCGACGAACGCCACCGACCGCTCCGCGATGCGCCGGTTGAGCGCGGCGGCGTCGAGCAGTCCATGCCCGAAGTCGGCGACGAGCACCAGGTCGTAGTCGTCGAAGTCGGGCAGGACCTCGGGACGCACGTCGCAGATCCCGTGGTGCTTCAGCTTGAACACCGGGTGTCCGGTGGCGCTGTCCACGTACCGCGTTTCAACGAGCTGTCCGCGTCCGAGGCTCGTGACGCGCAGGTTGGGCACCGGGTCGGCGGGCGCGTCGTTCGTGAAGCAGTCGACCTGCCGGACGAACGCCGCCAGGTGCCGCGCGATGATGCCGACCCCCCCCACCTGCCTGACGCGCGCGACTTCCTGGCCGGCCACGCAGCGCGACTGCGTGGACAAATTGGTCAGCGAGACGTCGACCCATTCGTCCACAATCGTTTCGCCGATGACCGAGACGCGCAGGTCGTGCGCCCGGGAGACGAAGCGCTTCAGCTGTTCGAGGGTGAAGCCGAGCGACGAGACGTCGCGAAACAGGACCCGGTCGTTCCGCAGCAACGGGTTTCGCTGCGACGCGTCCGGCGAGGCGAGGAGGAAATGCGACAGCTTGGTCGAGGAGAACGTGTCGCCGGACGTGAAATGAATCCGGCCGCCGTAGCCCTCGAGCAAACGCATCTCGTGGAAGATGCTGCGGCTCTTGTCGAGCGTCAGGTCCGCATACTCGGGACCCTTCACGTAGACGTCGGGATGCAGCCCCTCGATCGCCGACAGCGCCGTCGGCTCCTGCACGATGGCGACGTAGTCCACGATCTCCAGCGCGGCGACCTGGTGCGCGCGGTACTGCTCGGTGAAGCTGACCGTCCGCTTCTTGGTGATGTGCCGATCGGCCGTGATCGTGACGACGAGCAAGTCGCCCTGCGCGCGGGCTTCCTCGAAGTGAATGAGGTGGCCCATGTGGACCAGGTCGAATGCGCCGTGGCACTGGACGATGATCTCGCCGCGGTGACGCTCGCGAATGCGAGGCAGATCGTCGAACGCGACGATCTTGTCGCGTCGATGCACCCGGTTCGCGACGGTTCCGCTCACGATACGGCGCCCTCCGACCGACGGCTCCCGGCCATCCGCCAACCCGTCACACCTCGTATCCGCCCTTCATCGCATCATCGCGGAACATGCGCACGGTGTCGAGCGAGAACTCGCGAAGATCCTTTCCCACCAGGTCCACCTTGCGCAACAGGTCGGTCGTGACCGTGATGATGTGGCAGCCGACCGCGTCGGCCTGAAAGACGTTCAGCATCTCGCGCGAGCTCGCCCAGATCAGCTCCGCCCCCGCCACGCCGGCGAGCCGCCGGACGGCGTCGGCGGCGATCGGCATCGGATCGCGCCCCGTGTCGGCGATCCGGCCCGCGAAGAGCGACACCGTGCCCGGCGCCCCGCCGTCGAGGGCCGCGGCCGCCTCCTCCACCTGATCCACCGTCAGCACCGCCGTCACGTTGACGTGCACGCCGCCCGCCGACAGCCGGCGGATGGCCTGCGCCGTGGACCGGCCGTCGGTCGTCATGATCGGGACTTTCACGTACACGCACGCCCCCCAGGTGGCAATCTCGCGCCCCTGTGCCTCGATGGCCGGCAGATCGTCGGCGCAGACCTCGAAGGAAATCGGGCGGCCGGCGGCCACGGCGAGCGCCTCGCGGGCGAACTGCCGGTAGTCGCGGATGCCGGCCTTCCGCATCAGGCTCGGGTTGGTGGTGAAGCCGCGGATGTAGGGCGTCGTGGCGAGCGCCGCCATCTCGGGCAGCGTCGCGCCGTCAGCGAACAGCTTGACCCGGAGATCCTCGATGCGTGTCATTGCCCCTCGTCTCCGTCGAGTCGCAGGATCCAGTCCACGGCCTCGCCGAGCGACCGGACGCGGACGTCTGGCTCGACGGGAAAAGCCTCGCCGTACCCGTTGCCGACGAGAATCGTTGCGCGGACGCGGGCGCGCCGGCCGGCCTCGATGTCCCGCCAGCGGTCGCCGACCATCACCGCCCGGGCGACGTCGCAGGCGGGATCCTGGAGCAGCAGTCCGGGTTGGGGCTTGCGGCAGCCGCACCGGTCGCGATCGTCGTGGTAGCACACGCGGAATTCGTCGATCGGCAGGGCGCGCGCGAGCGTGCCGTGGATCGCCTCGACCACCTCCCGGCGCTGCGCGCCGCGCGCGACGTCGGGCTGGTTGGTGACGATCACGAGCCGGTGGCCCGCGGCCTTCAGACGGCCGAGCGCCGCGGCCGCGTCGGGCACGACGACCATCTGGGCGACCGACGCCGGCGGGTAGGGCCGCCCGTCGCGGACCACGGCCTCGTTCACGATGCCGTCGCGATCGAGGAACACCACGCCGCTCACCGGGTCGACTCCCACTTGCCCCGTGCCGTGCGGAGCGACGGATGCGACACCAGCAGGTGCCAGATCACGGCCTGCAGCTCTTCGGTATGGGCGGTGATCGCCTCGGGATCGACCGTCGGCACGACGACGCACGCGTCGGCGACGCTCGCCGTGAATCCGCCGTCGCGTCCGACGACCCCCACCACGGTCGCGCCCACCGCTGCGGCATGCTGCAGCGCCAGCACGAGGTTCTGGCTGATGCTCGGATCGACGCTGCCGCCGCCGACCGAGAACACGAACACGCCGTCCTCGCGCCGCAGCCGGCTGCCCTGCAGCCAGTTCACGAACACGGTCGCCCACCCGTCGTCGTTGACCCGCGCCGTCAGCTCCGACACGTTGTCGGTCGGCGCATAGGCCTCGAATCCGGCCAGCTTCCGGAAGTCGTTCACCGCATGGGAGGCGTGGCCCGCGCCGCCACCCACCCCGAGGAAGAACAGCCGGCCGCCCCGCGCGCGCACCGACACGAGCGCCTCGGCGATTCGCTCGATCGCGCCGGCGTCGAGCGCCGCGGCAATCCGGGCGGTGTCGTCGAGATACCGTCGGGCGAAGAGTGCGCTCATTTGCCGGCCAGCCCCCATTCGAGGGCGCACAGCCGCATCAGGGTCTGCAGCACGTCCTTCACGTTCTTCAACCGGAACGCCTTGCTGCCGCCGTGCACCCGCTCGGTCAGCTCCATCGGCACCTCGACGAACGTGCGGCTGCACTTCAGGCTCTTCACCAGGACCTCGGCCTGAAAGCCGTACCCGGTCGATTCGATCGACAGCGACCGCAGCACGGCGGTGCGATGGATCTGAAGGCCATTGTAGTACTGCAGGCGCCGGCGGGTGATGGCGTTGACCAGGAGGGTGAACGTCTTCGAGAGCAGGGTGCGGCCGGCCGACCGCGTCTTCCACATGTCGCGGGTGTACCCCACGATGACATCGGCTTCGCCGACGTGGCTGAAGAGCTCCTGCAGCGTCGTCGCGCCCCAGGCGTTGTCGCCGTGGACCATCACGACATGCTCGCGCGAGGCAGCCTGGACCCCGCGACGATAGGTCCAGCCGAATCCCATGTTGCGCTCGTTGACCAGCAGCTGCACGCCGGGACATCTGTCGGCGTGGCGTCGCACCAGATCCGCGGTGCCATCGGTGCTCCCGTCGTCGACCACGATGATTTCGGCGTCGATCGGCAGCGACGCGAGTGCGCCGGTGACGTTGTCGAGCGTGCCGAGGATGTTCTCGGCTTCGCAGTACGCCGGGATGACGATCGAGAGCGACCCGCCGGCCATCAAGCGCCCGCTCTCCGAGCGAAGTCGACCGCGTAGATGCGGACCTGCGGGTTCTCGTACACCAGCGGAAACGTCACCGGATCGGCCTTCGCCCAGTCGTCTTCGATCGGGAAGCCCTGACCGTTATGCCATTGCCAGTCGATTTCGTACGCCGACAGCGCGGCGACGAAGAGATGATCGATGCCCTGGGATCTCAGGTTCTCGAGCCACCCGTCCCGGTCGCCGTCCATCCGCTCGTACCGCGGACGCAACGCCTCGTTCGTCGCGCGCACGGGGGCGCTCGTGGCCATCAATTCTCCCGAAGCGCGGGCGAATTGTCCATGATCGGAGGTTCGGCGCCGCCGGACGCGCGCGTAGTCGTCGAATCGCCAGGCGAGGTGTCGATCGATGTTCACGTAGTAGACGCGGTTCGTCAGCCGGCGCCCGGTAATCGGGTACGGCAGGTTGATGCCGGTGTACGCGAAGGTCGCGTGTTCCACGTGCTCGTCAATCCAGCGCCACGCGTAGACGTAGTTGGTGCGGATGAACGGCGACTCGGTCTGGAGGTAGTCGCACGTCGACGGCACGCACCAGCGGCCCGCACCGAGCAGCAGCGCGAGGGCGACGCCGCCGCAGGTGGCCGCGAGCGCGGCCGCGCGCCACACGGGCCGGCCCCGCGTGGCGAGCCAGCCGAAAGCCGTCGCGGCCAGCGCGCCGGCGAACCACCACGCGAACCGCCGATCGAGGACGCCATCGGCCGTGAGCCATCCGCCCATGAACCATGGCAGGCTCGCGGTGGACACCTCGGCGTGTGTGCCGATGAGAATCCAGGCCATGGCCGCCACGTACGACGCGTGGACGCAGCCGTTCCAGACAGACCGGCGTCCGAACAGCAGCGCGAACGGCAGCATCGCCAGTCCCGCCGCCGGCAGCAGGAACCGGGAATCCACATTCACCGGCAGGCCGTACCACTCCAGCGCCACCATCACGCCCGTCGTCAGGAGGAGCCATCCGGCCGGCCACCACTGCCGGCGGACACAGATGAGCAGAGTGGCGAGCGCCGCGACCGGCACCCACACCACGACGAGGGTCAGGCCGAGCGCGTGCGTGGCCACGGCCGGGAGCAGCCGGAGATCCGCGGCATGGAACACCGTGTCGAGCGTCGCCTCGCGCCCGAACGCGCCCTGCGCGATCGTGACGCCGGCCAGCTTCACGCTGGAGGGGTAGATGGGGCTGCCGGCGACGATCCAGTTGCGCAGGTACCACGGGGCGGCGAAGGCGAGGATGCCCGGCATCGCCCAGAGTGCCTTCGGCCGCACGCGCCGCACGAGCGGGAACACGAGAAGAACCGGCAGATACACGAGCGCGAGGTACTTGGTTCCGGCGTACAAGCCGACCGACAGGCCCCAGATCGCCCAGTCGCGGGCCCGGTCCCGCTCGACGGCCGCGAGCCCGAGGTAGATGGACGTCAGGAACATCGCCGCGCAAATCAGGTCGACGTTCGCGCCGGCGGCCTGACCGACGATCGGGCGCGCGAGGAGGAAGAACGCGGGGGCGTACACGGCATGGCCGGGCGGCGCGCCCGACCGCCGCGCGAGCGCGAACAGCGTCACGCCGGCGAGCAGATAGAACGGCAGTTGGCCGATGCGGGCGAGCAGATCGCCGTGCACCGGCAACATCAGCCACAAGAAGTACAGCTCGCCGTTGCCAGGGGCGTACGCCTGCGCCTCGTCGCTGAACGGCGTGGGGATGATGGAGAGCCGATGCTCCTGCAGCCAGCGCGCGGGGAAGAACAGATGGTAGCTGAGGCTGTCATACAGCGTCAGCGGCGAGTGGGAGAGGCCGTAGCCGGCGATGAACGCGGTCAGCGCCACGATCGCCGCCGCCGGGACCAGCGAGATGCCGTCGAGCGTCGGCCACGCCGCGGGTCGGCCACCTGGCCCGGCGACCTCGAGCCGACCCCACCGGGTCGTCCAGACGAAAACGGCCGACACGAGCGCGAGAAAGGCGCCCGTGTACAGCACGCCGGCAGCTCCGAGGACCAGCCCGCCGCCGACGATCACGGCAAAGGCGATCACGGAGGTCCGGACGATCGCATCAGCGAAGCCGCCCGCCGGCCAGGCCCGGCGGGCAAGGCGCTGCGCCGTCACAGCCACCAGGAGGGGCAAGAGCCACAGCCCGAGGCCCTGCCACGCCGAGCGATAGCCGAGCGACCACGCCGCCGGCAGGGCCAGCATCCACAGGAGCGACCAGACGCCGACGACGAGGCGCGCGCCGTTCAACGCTGACCGTCCGCGCCCGATCTCCAGCCGGCGCTGAGGGCCGCCCGATCCACCTCGCGACCCTCCTTGTACACGCGCGCAATCGTGCGCGTGTTCGCGATCGCGTCGAGCGGATTGGCGTCGAGGACGACGAGATCGGCGCTCTTGCCGGTCGCGACGGTGCCCAGCCGATCCAGCCGCAGGATGGCGGCCGGCGTCCGCGTCGCCGCGACGATCGCCTGCATCGGTGTCATCCCGGCCCGCACCATGAGCTCCAGCTCGTGGTGCTCGCCGTAGCCGAAGAACGTGTTCTCGATGCCGGTGTCGTCGCCGAGCGCGATGGCGACGCCGGCCGCGTTCAGACGCGCCAGGCTGCGCTGCTGCTTCGCGTAGGACATCCCGGCCGGGCGCCGGGACACCGGGCTGGCCGCCCGCGCGCGCGCCGCGTAGAGGTCCGCCACCTTCCTGATCGCGTCAGGAGACGCCGTTTCGGCAAGAACCGGATCCGTGATCCAGGCGGGACGATCGGCGTAGGTCGCCGCCTCGCTCGTGGACAGGTTGGGCGTGACGAAGACGTGGCGGGCTTTCATCTTCGCGACGATCGCATCGTCCATCTCTTCGTCGCGCGTCAGGTGCAGGAAGCCGTCGATGCCGGCGTCCACGAGCGCCCGGGCGTCCGCCAGGTAGTACACGTGGGCGACGACCCGCAGCCGGTTTCGGTGCGCCTCGTCGATGATCGCGCGGTACAGGGGCGGACTCAGCTTCGGGACGCTGCCGTTCCGATCGTCCACCCAGATCTTGACGACGTCCGGCTTCTTCGCGGCCAGCTCGCGGACGTCGCGCCTGGCCTCATCCTCGCTCGTCACGCCGTACGCCACGCCGCGCATGGCGGTGTTGCCGGTCGACGCGTTCGGCGCCGCGAACCCTGCGCCGGCGGTCAGAAATCGTGCGCCCTCGTGCGGCCCGTTGCGCAGCTGAAACGGGAGGTCGCCGGGATCGGTGCCGGTGCTCAACATCGCCACGATGCCGTAGTACAGATAACGATTGAGATGATCGAGGATGTTGGCGCGGGTGTAGTTGTCGGCCGAGAACGTGGTGCCGCGCAGGTAGCCCACGTGGCCGTGGGCGAGGACCATGCCCGGGATGATCGTCTTGCCGGTCAGATCGACGCGCGCGGCGCCGGCTGGCGCCCGCACGTCGCCCTGGCGTCCGACACGGACGATCGTGCCGTTCTCGATGAGGATCGCCGAGTGCTCGAGGGGCGCGCCGCCGGTGCCGTCGATGAGGCGCGCGCCTTCGAGCAGCAGCCGCCCCTGTGCGGTCTGGGCGCCTGGAGCGCGCGCCATCAGCGCGGCGCTCAGCAGCAGGAGTGAGAGTGAGAATAGCGTCCTCATGCCTGCGGTGCTACAGTCTCGGTTCTCAGTCTTAGTCTATGGCGCATCCCGGAGGCACGTCATGCGTATTGTGATCGCCGCAGTGACCGCGCTGGCCCTGGGCGGCCCGACCGCGACGGCCGGCGCCCAGGGCGCCAGGCCGGCCAGGACCTGGACGCCGCCCCGCACGCCCGACGGGCAGCCGGATCTTCAGGGGATGTGGGTGAACTTCGACAGCACGCCGTTCGAGGCGCCAGGCACCGAGCCCGGCCGCGCGACCAATCCCAACGTCAACCCGCCGGATCACTGGACCGATCACCGCAGTCCGACCAGCGCCCGGCGCAGCGCCATGGTGATCGATCCGCCGGACGGCCGCGTGCCGGTGCTGCCCTGGGCCGAAGCCAAGAGAGACGACGACCTGGCGCACCTCGGCGATTCGTGGGTGCACGAGACGCCCTGGGTGCGGTGCATCACGCGCGGCGTGCCCGGCGGCATGTTCCCCGCGGCGTACAACAATGGCTATCGCATCATCCAGACGGCCGGCCTGGTGGTGATCGTGTACGAGATGCTGCACGAGGCGCGGATCATCCCGATCGACGGACGCCCGCACGTCGGACCGAACATCCGCCTGTGGAACGGCGATCCCCGCGGCCGGTGGGAGGGCAACACGCTCGTGGTGGAGACCACCAACTACAACGACAAGGGATCGATCGCGACCAGCGCGGCGACCGGCCGTATCCGCGGCATCCCCCAGAGCGAGGCGTTGCGGGTCGTCGAGCGGTTCACGCGCGCCAGCGCCGACACGATCGACTACGAGGTGACGATCGACGATCCCGGAGTGTACGCACGGCCCTGGCGCGTCGCGCTGCCGCTCAACCGGGATCCCGAGTACCAGATCTACGAATACGCGTGTCACGAGGGCAATTTCTCGATCGCCAACGAGCTGAGCGGCGGCCGCGCGTCGGATCGGGAGTCCAGATAGCAGCCAGAGCGACGCGCGCTCACGGCGGGTCGGCCGCGTAGCGCGCCAGGATCAGCGTGGCGTTGTCGCGTCCGTCCTGCCTGACCGCGGTCTCCACCACTTCGTCCGCGGTCCGCTGCAGATCGACGCTCGCGGCCAGGATGGCCGCGAGTTGATCGTCGGGGACGCCGCCATGCACCCCGTCGGTGCAGAGCAGGATCAGCTGTCCGTCCTCGAGATCGAATTCGCCCAGCGCGACCTCGAGCTCCGGGCGGGCCCCGACGACGTTGGTGAGGACGTGGCGCATGGCGTGATCGTGCAACGAGCCGGGATCGAGGCCCAGTTCGTGCGCGAGCATCGTCACCCACGAGTCGTCGCGGCTCAGCTGAACCAGCTGGGCGTCGCGCATCGTGTAGAGCCGGCTGTCGCCGACATTGGCAAACGTGACGTGGGCGTCCTCGGCGAGCGCCAGCACGAGCGTCGTGCCCATGCCGGTGTACTCGGCCCGCTCCTCCGACGCGCGGAACACGCGGCGGTTCGCCACCTGGACGGCCGTGGTGACGCGGTTGGCGCTGAACGACAGGGTGGGATTGACGCCGAACGGCCAGGTGAAGTCCTGGTTGGCCGTGCTCTTCTGCAGGAACGCGCTCACCGAGTCGATGGCGAGGCGGGCGGCGACTTCGCCCGCGTTGTGGCCGCCCATGCCGTCGGCCACGGCGAGAAACGAGAGCTCGGGGTCCCAGAGCGCGGCATCCTCGTTGATCGTTCGCACGGCGCCCGGGTGCGTGGAGGCGCAGACACTCAACATGGCCGCGAGATCCTTGGGTGCCCGCGCGCAGGGGGTATGGTCCCGCGCCGGCAGTCGCTGGATTATACAGGCATGTACGCGCTCATCGTTCACGAAGGCGGCACCACCTACGAGTACGCGCTGAAGGACGGGGAGACGCTCGTCGGGCGCGGACCGCACTGCGACGTCGTCCTGCGCGACGAGAGCATCTCGCGGAATCACGCCCGGCTCACGATCGACGGCGAGTCGGTGGTCCTCACCGATCTCGGCAGCAGCAACGGCACCTACGTGGACGGCGAGCCGGCGCGGGAATCCCGCGTGGGCGCAGACGCGCAGATCGCCTTTGGCGGGGTCGCCGCCACGCTGAAGCGGGTGGACGACCCGGCGCCGCTGCCGGCCGACCTGGGAACGCTGCTCGTCGCCGAGCCGCGCGTCCGCCGCGTGGACGAGTTGCCGGGCGCGTCGCACCACGCCGCCGCGCTCGACGCGTCCCGCCTCATCCGGCTGCTCGGCGAGACCGGGCGCGCGCTGGTCGCGACGCTGCCGCTCGAAGACATTCTCAACCGCGTGATGGATCTGCTGCTGTCGCACGTGCCCGCCGAGCGCGCCAGCCTGCTGCTCGCCGATCCCAGAACCGGAGCCCTCGTGCCCCGCATCGTCCGGCATCCCGGCGGCCATGGGCGCCCGCAGCCGATCAGCCGGACGCTCCTCGACATGGTGCTGACCGAGCGACTGGCGGTGCTCACGTCGGACGTCCGGGTCGATCCGCGATTCGGGGGATCGCAGAGCATCGTGCAGAGCGGCGTCCGGTCGCTCCTGTGCGGACCGTTGTACGCGGGCGACGAGATCATCGGCGTGCTGTACGCCGACAATCCGGTCACGCGGCAGCTCACCGAGGCGGACCTCGAGGTGTTCACCGCGCTGGCGAATTACGCCGCCGTGGCCATCGCCCAGGCGCGCCTGGCCGAGCAGCTCCGCGAGGAGAGCCGTCGCCGCGAGCGCCTCGCCCGCTACCACTCGCCGGCCGTCCTCGAGCGGGTGCTGGCGCGCGAGGGCGAGGAGGGCGAGTTGCGGGCGCAGGAACGCGACCTCACGGTCCTGTTCGCCGACATCGTCGGCTTCACCACGCTCGCGGAGCATCTGACGCCGACCGACGTCTCGACCCTGCTCAACAAGTTCTTCTCGCGGATGACCGAGGTGATCTTCGAGCTGGAGGGCACGGTCGACAAGTTCATGGGCGATGCGATTCTGGCGGTGTTCGGCGCGCCGCTCGATCAGCCCGACCATGCCAGCCGCGCCGTGCGTGCCGCGCAGGCCATGCGGCGGGCCGTCGCCGCGCTCAACGCCGAGGGGGCGCTGCCGCACCTGCGCGTGCGGTACGCGATCCACACCGGAGTCGCCATCACCGGAGACGTCGGATCGGCGAGGCGCCGCGAGTACACGGTCATCGGAGACGTCGTCAACACGGCGTCGCGAATCGAGGGATTCGTCCAGCCGGATCAGATCGTGATCACCCGTGCGACCTACGATCGGCTGGAGCCGCCGCTCGAGGCGCGGTCGCTCGGCGTCGTGCCGATCCGGGGCCGGACGGGGCAGGTGGGCATCTTCTCGGTCGACGCCGATTGATCAGGCACCGCCAGCCCAGGCAGGCAAGTCCCGAACCCTCACTGGCGGCATGGCTGTCTCTCTATTCGAGCGCGAACACCCACACCGATCCGCCTTCAGGGACGGGAGGATAGGCGCCGGGAAAGAGGCGGTTGAGCGTCGCCTGATCGCCCGCGGAGTCGCCGCCCCAGCCCGACTCGACCGCGATGTACTGCTTGCCGTCGATGAGAAACGACGTCGGCGGCGCCACGATCCCTGAGGTCGTCGGCCACTCCCAGAGGAGCTTGCCGGTGGCCGCGTCGAACGCGTGAAGCTTGCGGTCGTTCGTCCCGCCGCTGAACACCAGACCGCCGGCCGTCGCGAGCATCGATCCCCAGTTCGGGCTGCTCGCGTAGGCGTGGGTCCACGCGCGCTGGCCCGTGTCGACGTTCCACGCCTGTACCTCGCCGTAATGATCGGCGTTGGGCGCGGTCGGGATGGGCCCGCCGCCGCCGACCGTGCCGGTGAAGGACGCCCCGGGACGGTACTCGACTGAGGTCGCGCCGGTGATTGCGCCGCACAGGTTGGTATTGGCCGGCACGTAGATCATCCGCGTGTCGGGGCTGAACGCAGCCGGCGGCCATGTCTTGCCGCCGTGCGCACCGGGGCAGAACTCGACGCGCTTGCCGGTGCCCGGCTTCCGCGCCGGATCGACGTCGGGGCGGCCGGTCGCCGGATCGAGGCCGCGAAAGACGTTCTGGTACACGTACGGCTTACCCTCGACGAATCGAATGGACCCACCGCTCGTGCGCTCGAGGAACCACAGGTAGCCGTCGCGCGCGGCGTCGATCAGGCCCTTGATCGTGCGGCCGTTCCGCCGGAAGTCGACGAGGAGAGGCGGCGACACCTCGTCCCAGTCCCACGAATCGTTCGGGTGATATTGAAAGTGTCCCTTGATCTGTCCGGTGCCGACGTCGATGGCGATTGTAGACGCCGTGTAGAGGTTGTCGCCGGGACGCTGATCCCCCATCCAGGGTCCGCCGTTGCCGGTGCCCCAGTAGGCGAGACCGGTCTCCGGATCGAAGTTGCCGGTGACCCAGATGGGTCCGCCGCCGGTCTTCCATTGATCGCCCGCCGGCCAGGTCTCGCTTCCGGGCTCGCCCGGCGCCGGAATCGTGTAGGTGCGCCACAGTTGTTGCCCGGTCTCGGGATCGAGGGCGGCCACGAAGCCGCGGATCCCGAACTCGCCGCCCGACGTGCCCACCATCAGCTTGCCGCCGGCGACGAGCGGCGCGAGCGAGATGTAGTAGCCGGACTTGTTGTCGGCCACCGTGCTCGTCCAGACTTCCTTGCCCGTCTTCGCATCGATGGCGACGACCACGGCTTCGCCGCCGGCGAAGTACACCTTGTCGCCGTAGAGTGCGACGCCGCGGCTGGTGTCGTGCGGCACCAGCGCCCCGGCGGCCCGCGGTCGCCGGTAGCGCCAGATCAGGTTCCCGCTCTTCGCGTCGATGGCCAGCACCTGGTTGTTCGGCGTCGAGACGAACAGCACGCCGTTGTTGACGATGGCCGCCGATTCGTGGACGCGAGCCTCGCCGGTGGCGAACGCCCAGGCGGGGCGAAGGCGCGCGACGTTCGCCGTCGTAATCTGCTTGAGGGGGCTGTAGCCCCACCCGTCGTACGTGCGGCGGAGCATCAGCCAGTTGCCGTCTTCGGGGTGAAGCAGACGCTCGCTCGTGACCGGCAGATACCGGCCGATGGCCGAGGCCTCGGACGAGGGCTGCTGGGCGCGCGCCGACATCGCCACGACCATCGCGAGCGCGGCCGTCGTCAGCGCCATGAGGGCCGGCTCAAGCCGGCCACTACCGGAGCCGTCCCGATGACGGCCACTACCGGAGCCGTCTCGATGACGGCCACTACCGGAGCCGTCCCGATGACGGTGACCACCGGAACCGTCCCGAAGCCGGTCGCTACCGGGGTTGACGTCGTTCGATGGCCGCGATCCCAACCTCATGTCTCCAGGTTTCGGCGATGTCCGCCTTCGGCCGGACGCCGGTCACCGCCCCTCGGGCAGGGCGAACACGTACAGGGCGTTGCCGGTGGCCGGCGGATGCAGATCGGGCGCGATGGTCGCAGGCACGAGTCGCGGGCTGCCGCCGCCGTTGCCGGTGGTCACGGCGATGTACTGTCTGCCATTGACGCTGAACGACACCGGGAAGCCCTGGACCGACGTGGCGAGGCGCGTTTCCCAGAGCACGGCGCCCGTTTTCACGTCGAACGCGCGGAAGTGGCGATCCAGGTCGCCCGCGAACACCACGCCGCCGGCGGTCGACACGGCCGCCGTCATGAAGGGGGCGCGCTGCTCGTGCGACCACATCTGCTTCATGGTGCGGACGTCGAATGCCGCGAGCTTGCCGATGTTGCCGTCCGATCCCGGCAGCTCGAAGAACCGCCGCGACGCCCCGCCGCCGCTGCCGCCGCCTTCCTTCTGCTCGACCTTCTGGCCGCTGATCTCGATACAGCTCTGGCTGAGCGGGATGATCAGCTGATTGGTCCCGACGTGGTAGCTCGAGGCCGGCCAGTTGTGGCCCCCTTCGGTGCTGGGACAGCCCTGAATCCACTCGCCGAACCGCTGCTCGAGGATGTCCGAGCGATAGTGCGGGCGGCCGGTCTCGGGGTCGAAGCGGTCCCACACGTTCTGGAACACGGTTTCCTGGTGACCGAGATACTTGCCGGTCCGGCGATCGAGCTTCCACAGAATGCCGTCCTTGCCGACCGTGAACAGCAGATTCTGGTTGTTGTCGTCCACGAGGACGCGCTCGAAGACGATATCGAGGTCGAGCGACTCGGCAGGCGCGTGCTGGAAGTGCCACGCCAGCTTGCCGGTGTCGACGTCGAGCGCCAGCGTCGAGCTCGTGAAGAGCGCATCATCGTTGACCGACATGCCGCGGCTGATCGGCATCCACGGCTTGGCCTGGGCGGTGCCCCAGAACGTGAGATTGAGCGCCGGATCGTAGCTGCCCGTAATCCACGACTCGCCGCCGGCGCGGAACAGATTCGTCAGCACGCCCCAGGTGTCGCCGCCCGGCTGGCCCTGGGTCGCGATCGTGTTGAACCGCCACACTTCCTTGCCGGTGTCGGCGTCGTAGGCGCTGATGAAGCACTTTTCCTCGCGGTACGCCTGGCAGCCGCCGAGTCCCTGGATCAGTCGGCCTTTCGCGAGGAGCGGACCGCTGCTCGTGCTGTAGTTGCCCTTCGACCGATCGCCGATCGTGGTCTCCCAGATCTTCGTGCCGGTCCTGGCATCGAGCGCGACCAGGTGGGCATCGCTCGTTGCGGTGAATACCTTGTCCCCGTAGATCGAGATGCCGCGCATGGCGGCGCCGTTGGCGTTGGCGCCGTAGCGGTTCTCCCAGATCAGCTCGCCCGTGCGGCCGTCGAGCGCCTGCATGACGTTGCCCGGGTTGTTGAGATAGATCACGCCGTTGTGCACGAGGGGCGCCGGCTGGTTCGCGCCGCCTTCGTTCATCGCCCAGACCCATTGCAGGCGCAGGTCCTTCACGGTGTCGCGCGTGATCTGGGTGAGCGGGCTGTAATTCGACGCGTGGTAGTCGCGCCGGATCATCAGCCAGTCGGCGGCGTCCGGATTGCGCAGCATCGCGTCGGTGACCGGAACGTAGTTCTTGACCTCGCCCGCGACGGTGATGCCGACCGGCGGCGCCGCGCCGCGCCCGCGTCCGCCAGCGGCGCCCGCTCCTCCCGCGCCCGCGCCGCGCTGCCCCTGACCTTGGGCCGCCGCCACGGCAGGGGCCTGCCCGGTGGCGACGGCATTGATCGCCACATCGGTGGTCATGGTCAGCGCCTGAGCGCCCGCTGGCGCCCCGTTGGATTGCAGGATGAAGGCCGCGATGTCGACGTACTCGTCGGGACCGAGGGCGCCGGGACGCGTGGGCGGCATCGTGAGCTGCATGAAGGACAGCAGCTCGCGCGTGGACCGCAGACCCCAGGCGCCGATGAACTCCGGTCCGACGAGCGGCGCCGCATCGCCCTGGCCTTTCAGGTCGGCCTGGTGACAGCTGGCACACTGCTGCTGATACGCGGTCCGGCCGGCCGCCGCCTGCGGCGCCGTATATCGGGGGGCCGCCGGCCCCTGACCGGCGACGAGCACGAGGCCGCTCGACGCGAGTGCCATCGCCGCCAGCGAAAGTTCGGTGCGAAATCGCAGCATGCCGCGTCCCTCCTGTGTTACCGCAGGATCCAGCCCCAGAGATTCCCGTCCGGCGCCTTCTCGCTCGAGATCTGGACGTACAGCTGCCCCTTCTGCAGTCCCTGCACCTGGTCGGCCGTCAGCGCGAGCGAGCCGCTGATCGTGCCGTTGGCGGCCTTCGAGACGGTGAGCTCGCCAATGGCGGGTCCACGCACGCCTCGCGTCGAGCCGCGGTGCACGCGCGCGACGGTGGCCGGCGAGCGGAGCCCCGTGAACGTGCCGGTCACGGCGAGCATGGTTCCGGTGAGCACGGCCGACGCGGAGCCCGACCCCGCGACCGACGCGCGCATGCCGCCGTCCATCGGCACGGTGGCGAGCCGCACCTTGTAGCGTTGCGGACTCTGCGCGGCGCCGGGCAGGGCGCTGAAGCAGACCGCGGCAGCCGTCGCGACGACGGCGACAAATGGCTTTACACTCATCGTTCACCCGTATCTGTGCGGTCCGCATTCTAGACCGCAACGCGGCGGGTCATTGGATTTTTTCGGAGCTGTCGCCGGCGCTGTCCCGTGACTGACTGGTCCTCCACGCCTCATCCGGTTGGCGACACCCCGTGGTCGTTCCCCCCGCCGGCCGACTGGCCCGACGGCGATCTGGTGGCCATGGGAGCGGACTTGGGGCCCTCGACGCTCATCGCGGCGTACCGGCAGGGCCTGTTCCCGATGGAGCGGCACGGGCGCGCGCGGACGCTGGCCTGGTGGTCGCCCGATCCGCGCGGAATCCTGCCGCTCGATGGGCTGCGGGTGACGCGCTCGATGCGCCAGAGCGCCAAGCGCTACGAGATACGCGTGGATACGCGCTTTGTCGAGGTCATGCGCGCCTGCGCCAACCCGTTGCGCGCGGGCGGGTGGATCACCTCCGAGTTCGTCGAGGCGTACGCGAAGCTGCACGAGCTCGGCTGGGCGCACAGCATCGAGGCGCTCGATCGCGACGGCCAGCTGGCCGGCGGGCTGTACGGCGTACGGATCAACGGGCTGTTCGCCGGCGAATCGATGTTTCACCTGGGGCGCGACGCTTCGAAAGTCGCGCTGATGGCGCTCGTGGACCGCGTGCGGGACGCCGGGATGTCGCTGCTCGACGTGCAGTGGCGCACCGACCACCTCGCCTCGCTCGGGGCGATCGACGTCGCGCGTCCGCAGTACCTGCAACTGCTCGCGGCGGCCGTCGCCGGATAGCGCACGTCCCGGACCGCACTTAGGGCAGGCGGACGCGGCGAACGATGAACGCGGCGACACCCTTCGATCCGCGATCGTCATCGTCGGTGGACCCGGACCGGGCGCCGTCGGTCCCGACGAGGTAAGAGAGTTCGTCGCCGGAAATCGTCGCGAAGGTCGGCCCCGCGGCGTCCAGCGCGGCCTCGATGACAGCGACCGTCGTCATCGATCGTCCCGAGGAATTCAGATCGATCTTGAGCAGACGGCGCGATCCGTCCGCCGTGCGTTGAACGGCGATGAGACTGTTGCCGTACGAGCGGATGCGTTCGATCGCGCCGGCGTCGAACCCGTCGGGTGCCGCGAGGAGCGCCGTCGTCCCGGTCCGCAGGTCCACCCGCGACACGCCCGCGCGTTGCGCCACGTAGAGCACGCTGTCGTCGGCGGTCGCGGCGACGCTTGTCGGATCCTGGAGATTCACGCGCGCCGCCGATTCGAGCCGTGCCGATTGCGGCTTCAGCAGAAGGAGCCGCTGGCCGATCGCATCGAGGGCCACCACGGTGCCGGACGGGGTGACGCCGAGGTCGATGACGTTCATCGGCTCGAGCCCGGCATCCGCCTTCGTGGACTTGAGCGGACGCCCCGAGAGCAACTGCAGCTTGTGAATCACCCAATCGTGGTCCCCGGTGCCGGTGGCCACCCACAGGTCGCCGCGCCGCGCGTCGATTTCCAGCGCCGCGATGTCGTGGAAGCCGGCGGAGTCGGCACGGACGAGATCGACGGGATGATCCGCACCATCGCCGACGACAAACAGCCGGCGACCGCGGAGATCGCCAGCGACGAACCGCGCCGAGACCGCGTCGTACGCAAGGCCCGCAGGGGAAAACCCGGGCATTGCAATGTGGACCACGTCCTCGATGCGCTCAGGCTTGAACGTCGGCAGCGCTTTCGGGGCCGGCCGGACGGGCGCCGCCCCGGGCGCGGGCGGCGCGGGCGCGGGCGAAACTGCGGCCGGTGCGGCAGCCGGCGCGGCCGCGGTGGGCGCTGGTATGGCGGGCTCGAGCGCGTTCGCTCGACCGCCCGTACGCGCCGCCGGCCGGCCTTTCGGGGCCGCCGCGCGCCCGGACCTGGCGCCCCCCCCGGGCGCAACGGCCGGCGCTGCGGCTGGAGCCGCCGCTGACGCCGCCCCGACGCGGTCGATCTGCGCCTGCACGTCGGGCCATCCTGGCAACGCACGTGTCGCCTGGAAGTCGTCGTTGGTCTCGGCGTCGGTGGCGACGCCCATCTCGGCGAGGCGCTGCAGCATGATGAGCGCGTCGTGCGGACGGCCGCTCAGGCACTGGGCGCGGGCCAGCACGTACATGAGCGCGGGGTCTCTCGGCGGGCCCGTCTGCACGGTCCGCCAGGCCAGGTCGTGGAACGTTTCGTATTCCTTGCGGTCGGCCGCGTCGAGCGCCAGCCGCTGGCACTCGTGCCATTCCTGACAGGTGGCCGGCGGCCTCGAGGCCCCACCCGCCGCCTGCGCCAGCGCGGCATCGGGATACAGCAGAGACAGCAGCCCCCGGGAGACCACGACAACCAGCAGTTGCGCCAGGGAGTGCACGCGCGGGAAGGACCGAGTAGCGGCGCGCCGTTGGATCACGTGACAACGATAGCGCAGATAAAGTCCGCCGTACCCGGAGCCGATGCAGATTCAAGAAGGTCTGCGCTTTGCCCGGGGGGTTCGGCGCTTGCACTCGTGAAAACGGCCATAGCCGCTCTCGTCCTGACCATCGCCGTCGGTGCCTCGGCCCCCGTGTCGGCCGGTGGCGCCGGCGGTGTTCGCGGAACGGTCGCCGACATCTCCGACGGTGTCTTGCCGGGTGTCACCGTCGAAGCGGCCGCACCTGACGGACGGCTCCTCGCCTCGACCGTCAGCGACGGCGTCGGCGAGTACGTGCTGTCGGCGTTGCCGGCCGGGCCGGTGGACGTCACCTTCCGGCTCGACGGCTTCGAGCCATCAGTGGTTCGGTTCACGGTCGAGGCCACGCGGGAGTTGCAGGCGCCGGTCCAGCACCTGGAGGTCGCGCGGCTCTCCGAAACGGTGCACGTGTACGCCAGGGCTCCCGAGCCTCCGCCGCCCGTCCCGTTGCGGGCACCGGATCCGATTCTGCCGCCGCCGGTGGTCATGCCGCTTCCCGAGCACGATCGCGCGTCGGTGTGCGGGCCGGCCAGGCCCGACCCCACCGTGACGAGCGTGGGGACGGTCACCTCGCTGCGCCGCGATGCCAGACGCCTCCTGTACGCGAAGGACGATCAGGTGACGATCGCCGGCGGCGCGCTGAATGGCCTCACGGTCGGGCGGAACCTGGCCGTTCGTCGCTACTATCCGGTGACAGGCACGACCGGGCCGGCGCTGGCCGAGCACACGGCCGGCGTCGTGCAGATCGTCTCCGCCGACGAGCGCACGTCCATCGGCGTCGTGATCTATGCCTGCGACGAAATCCGGAAGGACGACTTCCTGGCGCCATTCGTCGCCGAGCCTGTGCGCGCGCCCGATCCCGCGGGCATCCCGGTGTTCTACGACGCCGCCCGGATTCTCTTCGCCGACGAGGGTCAGATGCTCGGGGCGCCCGACCGGCTGATGGTGATCGATCGCGGTGGCAATTACGGGATGGCGCCCGGACAACGCCTGACGATCTTCCGCCGGGAGCGCCGCGGTTCCAAGCCGCTGGTGCTCGGCGGGGCGATCGTGGTCGCCCTGCGCGGCGAATCGGCCACGATTCGCATCGAACAGGCTGTCGAGCCGATCCTCGTCGGCGACTGGGTTGCCTCGCAACGGCCCTCCGTCGCGCGGAGTGCCTCGGGCCGCCGATAAGCGCTCGCGCCGGATCTAGTCGGTTGCAAGCGCGTCGTCGATCGCGGCGGGTGCCCGATCCGCGGGCCGGCCGCTCAGTTTGCGGCCCAGCACGCGCCACGCCAGCACGAGCGACGTGACAACGAGCGCCGTTTCCCCGACCATGAACGTCATCACGACGATGTCCCAGAGCGGGCGATGGTCGTAGAGCCAGGGAAAATCGAGCGAATGGAGGCCGTGATAGAGCCACCGCCGCATCCAGCCGCGCGCCGAGTAGGTCTGCACGACGCGCGCGGTCTTCGGATCGATGTAGTACCGCGTGCGATCGCCGTCGTGCAGTTCGGCGAGAATCACCGGGAGCGGACGCTGGCGGTGGCGGTCGAGATAATAGCGGTCGTACCGCTCGAGCACGCTGATATCGACCCCGCCCGCCGACGCGGCCGCCGACGAGAGCACGGCGATGATGCGGTCGGGATCGAACCCGGCGAGCGGAGCCCCGTCGATCGGCACCACGCGGGTGTCGCCGGGGGCGATCGTGGCGAGATACACCGGTTCGCCCGCGAACGAGGTGAGCTCCAGTTGCTTGGCGCGGAAGGCACCCAGCGCTGCAAGCGCCTGGCGCGGCGGCTTCGCCTCGAAGGCCGGGAGCGCCGCGGTTGCGCCCCGAAGCGCCTGGACGATGCCGACGCTGCGCCGGCCGGCGCCGGGCGGGCCACCGCTCTCCAAAGGAAACGGCTCCATCGACAGCAGCCCGCTGAAGGCCCACGTGAGCGCGCCGAGACCGAACAAGAGGCCGAGGGCGGCGTGCCAGCGCTTCTGGCCGCGGTACGGAAGGCTCGTCGGTCTCCCCAGGTAGCGATATCGCTTCGCCGGCGAGTACCGCCAGACGCCGACCACCAGCCCGAGCAGCGCGGCGAGCGCGCCGGCGGCTGACGACCAGACGACGACCCGACTCCATTGCCGCCCGTGTTTTCGGAGCGGCGTGAAGTACAGCCAGTGGGGGATGGCGCCCAGGTACGCCCCCCAGCGCGAGGCGGTCGTCGTGTACTGCAGGACTTCGCCGGATGCCTGCGACACGTACACCTGCTGGCCGTCGGGCCACGAGTACTTCCAGAGCGGTGCGACGTCGGCGATCCGGATCTGCAGCGTCCACTGATCGACCTCGTCCACTCTCAGAACCGTGGCGGCGCCCGGCGCCTGTCCGCTCCAGGCCGACGCGATCCGATCGACCATCGCTCTCGACACGTCGATCTGCTCGTCGCCGGTGTCGGCGTAGACGATCGCGTCGCCGGGCCCCGGCCCGAAGCGATAGACGGGCCGGCCGTCGAAGGTGGCGAGACGGACCTGGCGCGGCGACTCGAGGCCCGCCCGTGACGCCGCCTCCAGAGGCGACAGCCGAATCGTGGACGCCTCGAGCGCCGGGGCGCGCTCGAGGCGGTCGGCCGCCGTGATGTCCGGATAGTCCCAGTACATCATCACGATGCCCGAGGGAAACCACAGGAGAAACAGCAGGCACAGCGCCACGCCGAGCCAGCGGTGGAGGAAGACGAGCCCTCGGATGATCATGACGCCCGCGCGAATCGACTAGCGGGATCGCCTCTTGAGCGATGCGCGCGCCTTCGCATACCCCGGCTTGATCACCTCGTAGATGAGCGGGAGGCGGCGGTTGTAGGGGAGGAAGGCGCTCTTCATCGAGTTGATCGTGATCTTCTCCAGATCGTCGATGTCCAGCCCGAACACCTGCTGCGCCAGCTCGAACTCGTGGGTCATCGTCGTGTCGCTCATCAGGCGGTCGTCGGTGTTCAGCGTGACGCGGAAGCTGTAGCGATAGTAGATGCCGAAGGGGTGCGTCTCGAGGCTCTCGGCGGCGCCCGTGTGGACGTTGCTGCTGAGGCAAATCTCGAGCGGAATGCGCTTGTCGAGAATGTACTGCGACAGGTACCCCATCCTGACGATCCGGGTCGGATCGTGCGCGTCGAGGCCGATGTCCTCGATGAGCCGCGTTGCGTGGCCGATGCGGTGGGCGCCGCACCACTGAATGGCCTGCCAGATGCTTTCCTTGCCGAACGCCTCGCCCGCGTGGATCGTGATGTTGAAGTTCTCGCGCTGGATGTAGTGGAAGGCGTCGACGTGCTTCTTGGGCGGGAAGCCGCCTTCTTCGCCGGCGAGATCGAAGCCGACGACGCCGCGCTCCCTGAAATCGACGGCGAGCTCCGCCATCTCCTCCGACAGGCGCATGTTGCGCATGGCGCAGATAATCAGGCCGTACTCGACGCCGAAGTCCTTCTTCCCGCGCTCGAGTCCCTTCAGGACGGCGTTCACCACCTCGTCCCAGTGCAGCTTCTTCGACGTGTGGAAGACGGGCGCGAACCGCGTTTCGACGTACACGACGCCGTCCTCGTGCATGTCCGCCATCATCTCGTAGGCGACCCGCTCGAGCGCCTCCTCGGTCTGCATGACGCCGCACGTGTGGGTGAACCCTTCGAGGTACATCGGCAGGCTGCCGCGCTGCGCGCCGCGGTGAAACCAGACCGCCAGCTCGCCCGCGTCGGTGGTGGGCAGCCCCTTGTACCGTTGATCCCTCGCGAGATCGATGATGGTCTGCGGCCGCAGGCCGCCGTCGAGGTGATCGTGCAGAACCACTTTCGGGAGGGACCGGATGAACCCGTGACGCTTCATGTCATCTCCACTTCGGGGGGGCGGGCCGGCTCGCGGGATGCCTTCGTCAGCCCGAACAGGAGGAGGACGACCGCCAGCATCATGTAGGCGAGCGCGAACTGATAGGGCACCTTCTGAAGTTCCGGCGAGAGGTTCCACGGCAGATACATCACGCCGTCCGGCGAGGCGGAGTGGATGACGCCGAAGAAGGTGAGGCCGGCCATGATGACCAGGTACAACGCCGAGACGGCGAGCCGCCGATCGATCAGCTCCGCGAGAAAGCCGCCCCAGAGCATCGCCGTCAGGATGAACCCGTTGCCGAGCGCGAAGGTGACGAGCGTTTCGGGCAGCGATTTCCCCGGCGCCTGGAGCAGCCGCTGGAGGTTCTCGGGCGGCACGATGTCCGGGTTGCCGAGCCGGATGGACAGCAGCCGGGCGACGGTCGGAAAGAACGCGAAGGCAACCGCCGGCGCGTGGCGCGCGGGACAGGCGATGAACGATTCGGCGACGATGTCGAGCGCGACGAAGATCAGAATCGGTCCCAGCACCGCGCGCGGAATCAGCTCGACAAAGAACGACACGTACCCGAGCATGCCGCCGAGGCCGATGAACAGCCCCGTCAGAATCGTGTATCCCGCGCGGGCGCCCATCCGCTTGTACGCCGGCTGACCGATATACGGCGTCGACTGGGCCACTCCGCCGCACAGGCCGGCGATCAGGGTCGCGACCGCTTCGGTCAGCAGGATGCCCCGCGTGTTGTAATCGTCGCCCGCGACCTTCGCGCTCTCGGTGACGTTGATGCCGCCGACGACCGTCAGCAGGCCGAACGGGATCGAGATCGGCAGATACCTGACCGCCCTCGTGATCCCCTGGACGAATCCCAAGGTCGGCGTCGGCAGGCCGAAGTGCAGCTCCATCGAGGGGGCGCCGCTATAGGTGCCGCCCATCCAGCCGGTCGCGCCGAACAGATAGTAGATGCCGGTCCCCACGAGGATCGCGGCCAGCACGCTTGGGAAGTTGCCCGGCAGGCGGATCCGCGCGACCAGCCCGTACAGAATCAGGCCGAGCGACAGCAGGCCGATGACCGGCACGCCGAACACGTCGACGAGCGGCGCCAGGCCGATCAGCGCCAGGCCGATGCCGGCGAGCGAACCGAGCAGGCCGGCCTGTGGCACCGCCCGCTGCACCCAGTGCCCGACGAAGGAGAACGCGACCTTGAACAGGCCGATCATCACCATCGTCGCCATCCCGATGTACCACGTCATCATGGCGGCCTCGCGCTCGCCCAGGCCTTCGGCCTTCAGGCCGACGAACGCCGGCCCGAGGACGACGAGCGCCATGCCGATGGTGGAGGGCGTGTCGAGGCCGAGCGGCATCGCCGTGACGTCGGGCGTGCCGGTCCGCCGCGCGAGGCGGAACGCCATCCATGTGTAGACCAGGTCGCCCACGAGCACACCGAACGCCGTGCCGGGAAACATCCGCGAGTACACGATGTCGGCGGGGAACCTGAAGACGAGGATGAGCGTGCCCGCCAGGAAGGAGAGCACGGTCAGATTGTCGAACATCAGGCCGAAGAACCCGTTGAGATCGCCGAGCGCGAACCAGTGGTACCGGTGCGAGGGATGGTTCATGACTGGGCTGATTGTAGTCGACGGTCTGCGACCCGGCGAGCGGCCACGGGGCGCGATCGCGGCGAGGCGGCCGGCTGCCGGCGGCCCGGCGACGATTTCCCGCCATCGCACCGGTTCGCCGTCCCAATCGCCCCAGGCGATCGCAAGATCCGCTGGGACGCCCCGGACGGCCGTTTGCATCGACCCGCGTGGGAGCAAGGTCATGACATCGAGAACATCGGTCGACGCCTTCCTCGCCGAACCGGCGCTCGCCATCGTCGGCATGTCGCGGTCCGGCAGGAAGTTCGGAAATGCCGCCTGCCGCGAGCTCACGTCGAAGGGCTATCGCATCTATCCCGTTCACCCTTCGGCAGACGCGATCGATGGGCATCCGTGCTACAGGCGGTTCGCGGATTTGCCCGAACGGGTGGGTGCCGTGCTGGTGATCGTGCCGCCGGGCGCAGCCCTGCGCGTGGTGCGCGACGCGGCAGCCGCGGGCATTCACCGCGTGTGGCTGCAGCAGGGAGCCGAATCGCCTGACGTGCTCGATGCCTGCCGCACCCTCGGTCTCGACGTCGTGTCCGGCGAATGCGTGCTGATGTTCGCCAGGCCGACCGGCGTCCACAAGGCGCATCGCTGGATCACGGGGCTGCTCGGCAGGCTTCCGCGGTAGACTACGCGCCCGGATGCGAAGCGATCTCGGCCTGCTCGACCTCCGGACGCGCCGGCAATGGCGACGGTGGCTCGACGCGCACCACGTGTCGAGCCCCGGCGTCTGGCTCGTGTACCACAAGCAGCACACCGGCGTGTCGTCGATTCCGTACGAAGAGTCGCTCCTCGAAGCGCTCTGCTTCGGCTGGATCGACAGCCTCATCAAGCGGCTGGACGAGGAGAGGTACGCGCGAAAGTTCACGCCGCGCCGGGCGGCCAGCAAGTGGTCCGACACCAATCGCCGGCAGTGGGCGGCGCTCAAGGCGGCCGGACTGCTGGCGCCGGCCGGTCTGGCCGCGGCGCCCACGGACAACCGCTACGGGGAGCGGCCGACGATTCCGGATCTCCCGGCATACATCGCCACCGCATTCAAGACCGACCGCCGGGCCTGGACGTTCTTCCAGTCGCTCGCTCCCGGTTATCGACGGCAGTTCGTGGCGTGGATCCACACGGCCAGGCGGCCCGAGACCCGTGAGAAGCGCATCCGCGAATCGATCGCGCGGCTTGCCGCCGGAGGGAAGCTCGGCCTGAAGTAGCGCCGCTAGTCGGCGTCGGGCCGGTCGACGATGCGGAGCTGCATCCGCCGCAGCTCGGCGATCGCGCGGACGCGGTCCGACTCGAAGACCTGAAGGGGGATGGTGGCCAGGCCACCCCGATAGCGCATGAAGGTGCCGAGCTCCTCGCCGACGACGAGGGCGGGAATGCCGATGGCTTCGAGCGCCCCGCGGGCGAGCGACGCCTCGACGGTGGTGGTGAAGGTGGCAATCGTCACCAGCGCTTCGTCGGTGCGCCTTAGTCTCGTGCTCATGTCTTTCGCCTACCGCGGCCGGTCGCCCCTGATCGTGACCCGCCGCCCCTTCCGCTCGTGCGGCCAGTAGTCCCAGATGGCGTGGTGCATGACGCACCGGTTGTCCCAGAACGCCACGTCATTCTGCTCCCATCGAAAGCGGATCTGAAAATCGATCTGTTCGCAGTGGTCGAACAGGAAGGCGAGCACGGCCTGGCTTTCCGCCTCGCCCAGCTCGTGGATGCGCGTGGTGAACGTCCGGTTGACGAAGATGGCCCGTCGGCCGGTCTCCGGATGGGTCCGCACGACCGGATGCGTCGCGCTCGGGTAGAGCCGGCCCTGATCGTCGACGCCCCGGTCCGAGTAGCGGCCGCGATAGACGTGTTCGGATTCGTGCAGGGCGGTGAGCCCCGCCAGCATCTGCTGCATCGGCGCCGAGAGCGCGTCGTAGGCCGTGTACATGTTCGCGAAGAGCGTGTCGCCGCCGACGTCCGGCAGCACGTGGATCTGCAGGATCGTGCCGAGCGGCGGGACTTCGTCGCACGACACGTCAGAGTGCCAGAACTCGCCGTTGGCGATCTTCGAATCGCGGTGCGCGTGGATGACGAACACCTCCGGGAAGCCGGGCATCTGCGGCGCCGCCGGATGCACGTGCAGCGCGCCGAACATCCGGCCGATGGCAACCTGCACGGGCGGCGGAATCTCCGACTGTTCTCTGAAGAACAGGACGCCGTACTGCAGGAAAGCCGCGTGGACCTCGCGGAACGTCTCCTCGTCGAGGCCGCCGGCGAGATCGACTCCGCGGACCTCGCCGCCGAGCGCGGGCGAGAACGGCTTCACCCGGATTCGCCGACCGGCCCGGGGCGGGGGTGTGTCGAAAGTTCGCAGCAACGGGCGCTCCGGAAGTCGGCCCTATCTTGACACACCCTCGCCCGACGCCGACAAGAGCGGCCACCGATGCTAGACTGCCGCGCGATGTCGGCCACCCTCGCCTAGCGTGTCGCCCCGCTCGCGCACTCTTCACACTATCGGCGGGCCCGCCGCGTTCCTGATCCTGCTGCTGGCGCCGCTGCCGGCGGCGCCGTATGCCGTCCGGGGGAGTCTCGGCCTGCTGATCTGGATGTCGTGGTGGTGGATTGCGACGCCGGTCGATCTGGCGGTCACGGCGTTCCTGCCGGTCGCGGTGCTGGCGGTGTTCAACTTCCTGCCGGTCACGCGCATCATCCCCGCGTACGCCGAGCAGCTCGTGTTCCTGCTGATCGGCGCCAACATGCTGTCGTCGGTGTGGCGCCGCTGGGGCCTGGACCGCCGGATCGCGCTCGTCTCGCTGCTGGCCATCGGGACCGGCGCGCGCCAGCAGATCCTCGCGTGGTTCACGATCGCCGCTCTCCTCAGCTCGGTGCTCCCGAACGCGGTCGTCGCGGCGGCGATGATGCCGGTGGTGCTCGCGATGCTGCGCTTCATCGGCGTGGGGGAGGTCGGCCGCAGCGCGTTCGGATCCGCGCTCCTGATTGCCGTCGCGTGGGGGACCAGCATCGGCGGCGCCGGCACGCCGCTCGGCGGCGCGCACAACCTGCTCACGGTCCAGTTTCTGGAGCGCCTGCTGCATCACGAGTTTCTGTTCACCACCTGGGCCGTGCGCCTGCTGCCCCTGACGATCCTGAGCGCGGCCGTGGCGCTTGCGTTCATGGCGGTGGCGCTGCGGCCCGAGGTCGATCGCGTGGACGGCTCGCGCGCCTATTTCACGCAGGAGCTGCGGTCGCTCGGACCGATGTCAGTGCCCGAGCGGCTGGGGCTGGCCTTCTTCGCCGCCGCCGCGCTGCTGTCGTTTACGCGCCAGCTGTACGCGGGGTGGATGCCCGGCCTGACGCCGGCCTTTGCGTTCGTCGTCTTCGGCCTCCTTCCCTTCGCGGTGCGCCACCGGGGCGAAGCGCTGATCGACTGGCCGTACGCCCAGACGCACATGGTGTGGGGCCTGATTTTTCTGTTTGCGGGCGGATCCGCGCTCGGGCAGGTGCTGAGCGACACCGGCACCGCGCAGTTCCTCGCCGATCGCCTGGTGCCGCTCGCCGGCCGCGGCGGCCTGGCGGCCATCGTCGTGTTCTCGTTTCTCGCGATCGTGATCACGCAGATCACGAGCAACACCGCCGCGGCGGCCATCGTGGTGCCGATCACGATCAGCACCTTCGAGCAGCTCGGTCTCAACCCGGTGCCGTTCGTCTACATCGTCGGGATCGCGGTGAACTTCGGCATCATGCTGCCGTCCTCGTCGGCGGGTCCGGCAATCGCGGCCGGTTACGGCGCCGACCTCAAGGCGATGGCCTGGAAGGGGACGTGGCTGACGGTGCTCCTGTGGATGGTGCTCGTGGGGGCCGGCTATCTTCTGGCGCGGTTCTGGCCGGCTTTCGGCGTCGCGTGATCGTTGAAAGCGTCGAAACGGACGAGCTGTCGAGACGCTCGGGCTGCGCCGCGACGCGCAGGTGTCCGGTTTCAACACGCGAACAGGGCCTTTTACTCACCAGGGTGTGCCGCGATGCACGCGATCCCCGCCATTCTCAGCTGTTCGCTGTGGGCACGTGTCTTGCCCCGGCCGCAACGAATGCTCAGCAAGTTGCAGTACAGACGTTGCCGGAGGTCGCGATCTGCGGATCGACTGGCTGCGCGGTCTGGCGATGACGTGCGTGATCGTGGATCACTCGCGCATCTCTTCGCTACTGAGCTGGTTCTCCTACCAACGCTTCTGGACGGTGACGGCCGCCGAAGTGTTCGTCGTCCTGTCGGGCCTCGTGCTCGGGATGGTCTACCGCCGCAAGCTGGTTCGTGGCGACTGGCGCGGCGTGATTCGCGGACTCGGCCGGCGGGCGCTGACGCTCTACGCCTCGTTCCTGGCGGTGACGCTGTCGGTCCTGGCCATCTCGCTGTGGGGGGTGGACGTCAGCGCGCTGACCGGGTGGGGCGACGGCAGCACCACCGGGTTCGCGTGTTTCCTCGATCCGCCCGCGCTCAATGCCGGCATCCTGGCGAACGTCGCGCTCCTGCGCTGCGGTCCCTGGGCGTTCCAGATCGTCGGGTTGTACGTGTGGCTGGTGGTGGCCGCGGTGCCCTGCCTGATGGCGCTGCATTTCGGCGGCTGGCGTCCGCTCCTGACGGCGAGCTGGATCCTGTACGTGGGCTTCCGCTTCGCGCCGCACTCGCTGACCAACGGCGCCTTCGAAGAGACGTTCCCGATCCTGCCGTGGCAACTGCTGTTCGTCCACGGGCTCGCGATCGGCTATTACCGCGACCAGGTCGGCGAGTTGGCGCGGCGGACGCCGCGGGCTGTCTCGATCGCGGTCGGTGTCGCGTCGGCGGCGTTCGCCGTCTTCGCGTTGTGCAATCCGTCGATCGACGGGCCATCGGCGCTCCATTGGAGCGTCGTGTCACCCGAGCGATTCTCGAGTCTTTACGATCGCTATTTCACCCTTCGCGAGCTGGGCGTCGGACGCATTCTGAACCTGGCAGTCGCGCTCCCGGTGGGGTACGCGGCGCTGACACGATGCTGGCTCCTCGTCCGGCCGCTCGGGACCGTCTTCGTGACGCTCGGGCAGCAATCGCTCGGCGCTTTCGTGCTGCACGTCTACGGCCTGCTCCTGCTCTCGCACGTGCCGCTGCCGGACGGGGCCTTCTGGACCGGAACCGTCGTGCAGATTGTCCTGGTCGTCGCGATCGCCGCCCTTCTGAACGTGATGCAGCGCGTCCGCCTGCGGCGTCCTGCGATGACGGCGGGGCACCGCAGCCCGCTGACCGCCTGACGGTCGACGTCTCGGGCGGAGATCACACGAGATGACCGCCGACCACTTCCGCCGGATCGCGCTCGGGATGGAGGGCGCGATCGAGCGCGAGCACATGGGCCATCCCGACTTCCGGGTGAACGGCAGGATCTTCGCGACCATCCACGTCGATCATCGTCACGGCATGGTGAAGCTGACGCCGGTCCAGCAGGCGCACGTCGTCCGCGAACACGGCTCCGTGTTCGAGCCGGAGGCCGGCGCCTGGGGACGGTCGGGGTGCACACGCGTGCGGCTGGACGCGGTCGACGAGGATGTTCTCGGAGACGCGATGACCCTCGCGTGGCAGAACATCGCCACCCAGGCGCCTCGTGCCCCGTCGCGACCGCGTTCGCGTCGGAAGAAGACCTGATGTCGAGACGGCAGAGGAATCGATAGAGCAGCGTCGATGTGCTGGCGTGCGTGAATACGACTTGATTGCCGACTGGTACGGGGCGGCACGCGTCGGCGCGACCGGCGTTCCCGAAGTGACCCGGGTGGCCTCATCCATTCCCTCCGGCGCGCGCGTTCTCGATATCGGCTGCGGGAACGGACTACCGATCACGCGTGCGTTGCTTGGCGCCGGTCATCAGGTGGTGGGCCTCGATAGCTCCAGCGAGATGCTCGTACGGTTTCGCGGCAACTGCCCCGAAGCGCTGGCGGTTCAAGGTCTGGTGCAGTCGTGCCCGTTCGCGGGTGGTCTCTTCGACGCCGCCGTGGCCTGGGGCGTCCGCTTCCATCTCAATGGCGACGACGAGGCGAGAGCCATCGCCAGCGTCTCGCGGATATTGAGACCCGGCGCCCTGTTTCTCTTCACGTCCGGCGACGTCGAGGACAGCGTCGAAGGCATCGAGGGCACGATGAACGGCGTCGCGTTCCGCTATTTCTCATTCGGCGTGGACAGCTATCGACGCATCCTCGGCGCGCACGCCCTCACGCTGCTCGACGTGCATGCAGATGCTGGCAACAACACCTACCATCTGGCTCGAAAGTCGTCGTGAGCTTTCTGTCAGCCAGGACGTCGAAGGCCGGACGATGGTTGATCCTCCGTGCAGCCGGTATCCGGTCCAGGCCCGTCCGATACGGCCGGGCTCTCTGTCCGGAAGAAGTACTCGATGTCGCGGCGGCTGCTTTCGGCCATTTCATGGCTGTTCGGGCCGGCGAAGGCGAGAATCTCTCGACCATCCACGACAACGTGCCACGTCTCGTCCCCACGGGGCGTGCATTTGACGATGACCTCATGACGCATGTCATTGCGTGTCCGCAATCACTGCGCCAGGTTGGCGTGCCGCCGTTGGGGTCCGATATCGCCGGGTTGGTTGGAGTTGGCAAGGATTTCGATTGCGTTCTGAGCTTGGGAGGGAGGACAGACATGAACGCAGACGTCTTGAAAGGCAAGTGGCACCAGATGAAGGGCGAAGCGAAGACGCAGTGGGGGCGATTGACCGACGACGACCTCACCGGCGTGGAAGGCAACGCGGAGAAGCTCGTGGGTAAAGTCCAGGAGCGGTACGGCTACGAACGCGACCGGGCGAAGCGCGAGGTTGACGACTTCTTCAATCGTCAGTCTCGCTGACAGCCGCCAACGGTAGGCCCGGCCGCATGCGATGCGGCCGGCCTGCCCGGCCAATCGCTTCGAGGCGTCATCGCGCTCGGCGATGGGCGGCCGGCTGTGCTACGCCGTCTATCCCGGCGACGCCGCCACGGCGCTGATTCCCCACGACGCGACGGTCAGGCTGGCGACGCGTCGGGCCCGAAGAGGCTGACGGTCGAGCAGCTCGTGCCCGGCGACATGATGGGTGGACGGCCGCATCCAGTCCCGCGTCGTCCGCTCGAACGAGATCCTCACGGAGGTGGCCCTGCCGCCGCAAAGGCCGAACGCGAGAGTGTCGTTCGACGGCCTCGAGGTCCAGGCGGTCGAGCGGGCGAGCGTGTACGAGGACGCGGAGCCGGCGCTGGCCGAACCGGGCGCGCTCGGCGTGAAACTGGTCGTTGCCTCGTCGCTGTCAGAGGCGGCGGTCGGTCGATTCCTCGAGAGGTGTTCGGTGCGGGACCGGTTTGCCGGCTGCTGGAGCCGCGACGCGGCCGGCGGCGTCAACAGTGTGCCGCTGGCGCGGACACTGGCGGCCGGTGCGCTCGCGCCCGATCGCGTACGCGCTCGAGGTGTCTATCGTCGTCCCGTCACGCACCACAGAGAGGCACCGTCATGATGCGCGCGACCGCATCAAGAATCGAGTCGGCTTGAGCGGCGGTGAGCTTCTTGCCCCTTTGCGCCCGGACATGGTTGGCAAACGCGTTGAGGCTGTGGCACGCCTGTCCATTCTGAGAGGCGATGTCGTTCGCGACCGCCTGAAGCTGGGCGACGAAGCTGTGTCCGACATCGGGCAGCTGTCCCAGCTGGAACTTTGTCAGAATGAGCGACACGATAAGGGCCGCCGGGTAACTCCAGTGCCCGGGGTCGTTCGCCACCTTCTCATAGGATCGGTTAATGAACCAGACCTCATCGAGAGAGTCTGCTGGCGATCGGTCAATCCCACAGTAGCTGCCCGGAGCTTCTGCGAAGCTACAGATCACTGGAGGTTCACCGGGAGGCGCGCCTGGGGGGGAGGGACCTGGGTCAGGTAAAGCCCCCACGGGGCGGCAATCATCCCCTGAGCGTCTGTGCTCACCCCTCCTCCGCCGACGACGAATTGGTCATTCGTATCCAGGGTCACGATCCCAACCTTCATCACCAGGCGAAATCCCGGCAAGGAGGAAACATTGACGACTGGTTGGTTGGGCGCCAGCCACGAATCCAGTAGAAGCGTGGCTGTTACACTACTGCTGCTGGTGACAACGATGCCCCCTGATGTGAACGTCAAATTGTTCCCTTGATAGAAGTACGCAGCCTGAGCGTTCGCGCGCTGACTCGTCAGCACAAGGCCGATCAGCGCAACGGCGATGAACACGTCAGCCCGTCGCAGGTCACGAACAAGCGGGTTCGATGGCTTCGTCATAATGGCTTGCTGATCGCAACATGTATTCCAGCTCAAATTCGCGTCAGGAAACGTCGAACCCCGAAAGACGTCGACGGGTTTTCGGCACCGTGGGCCGGAGCCGCCGAATTGTCGGTCTTCGCCGACTTGAGTGCAGCCCTTGACTGTCGATTGGCCTTCAAGTCGCCCCTGCCGACCGAGTCCGGCGACGAGCAGTCCGTCCATCCCCGCCGGCGGCCCGCGCGGGCGGCCGTCAATTTCTGCGCGTCAGGTCGGTCCGGGTCCGCGTCGGCCAGGCGCCCCCAAAGGCGGGGCGGCCCAGCCGACGCGGCTCTCAGTACGGTGGCTGCGTGATCCCCCTACCGAGCGTCATCGTTGGCTCGTTCGAGGTTGCCCCACGACATCGAGGTCGGTGCGATGTTCAGATCCTGGAGACTGCCCCACGCGGTCCGGTCCGACGGCACCTCGCCCCACGGCACGCTGTTACCCCAGACGACGCGGCTGCCGGACGTCATGCCGAGCAGGTTGTTGCCCCAGACGACCCGGTTCGCCCAGGTCACCTGACTGCCCGGGTCCCAGACCGTGCTGCTGCCCCAGATGACGCGGTCGCCCCAGACCACCTGGTTGCCCCAGACCACACGCAGGGCGAACGCCGGATCGTTGCTGAGGATCTGATTGCCCCAGATGACGCGGTCACCCCAGACCACGCGCTGCCCCCAGGCCACCGGAGCGCGATCGATGGTCGTCCAGGGATCGACGGGGGCGCTCAGCCACGGCGATCCGATCGGCGCGCTGGGATCGATGGCTGCGGCGAGCGCGATGGCTCCCGCCGCGTTGATCGCTCCGGCGCCCTGGCTCAGGGGATCCGCGCTCGGCAGCGGGAGCGACGTGTACTCGAGAATCGCCTTCACGGCGTTCGGCGTCAACAGTGCGCCGGGATGGTTCGTGCGGCTCGCCTGCAGCATCGTCGCGACGATGCCGCTGACGACGCCGGCCGACATGCTGGTGCCGCTGAGCCGGATGAACGGCTTGTCGCCAACCTTGACAAGGCCGCCGGGATAGGTCGCGTACAGCGTGCTCTTGGGGCTGGCATCGGAGACGAGATGCGAGCCGGGCGCCAGGACGTCCGGCTTCTGGAACCCGTCGTACCACGTCGGTCCTCGAGAGCTGTACCAGGCCACGACGTCGTCGTTGCGGGTTGCGGTTTGAAACGTCTCGGCCGCTCCCACGGTAATCACGTCCGGCGCGTTGCCCGGCGACGTCACGCCCGCGTACTCCGGCTCGTGAGTGGTTGGGTCGCCGCCGAAATTGCCGGCTGATACCACGACGACGATGCCGGCCGCCGTGGCGCGCTCGACAGCCTGCACGAGCGGGTCGGTGGCTGCTGGCTCGTAGATCGGATGGCCGAGCGAGAGATTGATGACGTCGATGTGGAGCTGACTCTTGTTCGCGACTGCGAAGTTGATGGCCGCGATCACGTCGCTCGTGTACCCGTTGCCGGTCTGGTCGAGCACCTTCAAGACGACGTACTTGCAGTCCGGCGCCAGCCCGGCATACTGGCTGTTCGACATGCCGCCGCCGCTCCCCATGAGCCCCGACACGTGCGTGCCATGCCCATAGTCATCGTACGGCGCCACCTTCTTGCCGTTCTGTGTGAAATCGTAGAAAGTGACGTCGTTCAGATCGCCGTTGGGCGTCAGACCGGAGTCAATCAGCGCGACGCCGACATTCTTGCCCGTATAGGAAATCGACCGCACCGTCTGACCGTCGGGGCGGGTGGCGAGGAGGCCCTCGGTCGCCAGGAGCATGTTCTGTGAGAGGAGCTTGGTGTCGAGTGAGGCAAGTCTGGCGTCCGAGGACAGATGAAGGACGTCGGGATTGCGAGACAGGGCATCCAAGGCCGTCGCCGTGACGTCCGCGGCGACGAGAAGGTCCGGCGTGGTCGAATCCTTGGTGGTCGCGCCGAATGCCGCGAGCTGGCGGGCCACGCGACCCGCGGCGCCGTTCTGCACGCGTACGAGCACCCGGACAACGCCGGGTTGCCGGTGCTGGACGACGGTTAGCAACTGCTGATCGAGCTTCGTTCGCCCGGTATCGTGATGGCGCGGTGCGACTCCAACAATCGCAAGGGCGGTTAGGCACACAATGAGGGACTTAGTGAACATGTTCACCCACCCGAGCAATAGCAGTACCGCGGCCTTGCGCATGCGTCGCAGCGTGCCCGTACGGGCATTGGTGCGAAGTCGGTGACACCGATCGAAGCACCTATCGTCGCGTGCGAGCTTCACTCTGGAACACGGCATCGGATTGGGTGTTCCACTATGAGAAACCGGTGATCACCATTGCTGGCGACTGCCCGCTTCTGCGTGTTCACTTTTGTCCCACGCTTGAAACGAGAGGTGAAGAATCACGCTGGATTGCCGTCCGCAACGCGGGCGAGTTGGAACCGGGCCCACGTGCACTCCGTGGCGCGAGGAGACGGGGTGGTCCCGACCGGTGGACTCCGTGTGCGCTCGTTCTATAATGTGTGGTCGCCCGGCCTGCGGCCTGCTCAATGGAGCGGATTGGGATATCGAGATCGACCGCACACTGGTCAGTCAGACGGCCAGGCTCACTTCGAAGGAAGGGAACCCGGTCGGTACGCGATCTGCGGAAAGGTCTTGAGAACGTTGCTGTCGAAGGTTACGAGAGGCAGGCTACGTCTTGCCGCCAACTCAACGAGCAGGGTGTCGTAAACTGCGAGACCGGAACCGAGCGCTCGGGTTAACGCGGGTTGCCACAGCGACCGATTCGTAACCGACTCGATTCCGAGGCGCCGCCATGTCGAGTTTCTGGTGTCCTTCCTCGGCGGGAAACACGTCCATTCGAACAGCCATCCAGACGGCGTTGGCCAGCTCGGCTTCCCAATGGGCCAGAGCACTCGCTTTCTTCGGCCGTTCGCCAGAAGTGCCGAACCTCCTCGACAAACGGCTCCGTGCCGAGCAGATAGTAGTGCGACGACGTTGGTGTCGATCCGAGTTGGAGCCAGACTCTTGAATTCCGGAAGGACACGGCCACGCCGCCGGACAGTGTCTCCGCCCGAATCGGTTCACGGCTAGCCGACAACGCGATGGAGTACCCGGGTCTGTGGCTTTCACCGTGAGATGTCGGCGGCTTCGGCCGGCGAAGGCGGCTGCAACGCCCGCAGTCGATGAAACAGCGCCATCCGGAACGGGACAAACCCATCTGCTCGCCAAGCGGCCACACCTGCCTCGGCACCCGTCGGACACTCCGTGAATGCGCCGACGTCGGCGACGCGAGGCTTCGATAGCCCAGAATGACTGATGACTATGTCATCCCAGGTGGTGGACTGCCATGCCTCGTGAGCCGGTCCGAGCCTGAGCGCGGTCGCCAGATCGAAGAACCGGCGCACATGGCGGGGCGTGAACGCGTACGCCTGGTGGATGATGTCCACGTCGCCAGGCCGTCCGATGTTGTGCAGCACGTGGCTGCGTTCGTCGTACACAGAGCCGCATATACCGCAGGGGCTACAGGGATGGGCACGCAGGGTCTCGCAGAGGGTCTCGATCTGTGATGGGCGGAGGAACACATCGTCATCGATGGCGACAAACAACGGCGAATCCTGCTCCAGCGCAATCCGGTACCTGAGAGACGACGCGCAGGAGCTACCCTGCTCGATGACCGTGACACGGGAACTCGTGTTACCAAACCAATCCGCCATCTTGAGATTGGGATTGTTGTTGGAAAGGATGACACGTTGGATCGACGGCGCTTTGAGCACCATGCCCACGAGTGGCGCGATATTTTGCGGGCGGTTGTAACACAGGATGATCGCCGTGCAATCAGGATCGCGTGGCGGCAGTTCTTCGTTGTGACCTCGACGCAAACATCGATACAGCGTGAGACACCAGCGCAATCTGTGGCGTCTCGGCAGGCGTGAGGAGTACGGCCGCGCCGCCGTCCGAAGGGCGTCCAAGAAGAGCACCGACAGACACTAGCACGATCCGAGGCCAAGGCCCCCCGAGCACTCGTGCGTTCAGCCGTCTGGAATTGACGGCCAGGCCGGCCCTGGAGATAATCCGGCCGTTCAAGTCTTGACAGGACCGGGGGGTGTCGCTGTTGCCGGATCGTCGTTGCGGGACGCCGCTGCGGTTGCTCGCCACGACTTGCGACTCACGGCATGAGTTCTAGCAGGATGCTGAAAAAGTGACGTTCAGCGCTCGGTTATCGTTCGCCCAATCATGATGGCGACATCGCTCGTGGCTCGTGGTCCTCATGCCTTGGTTCCGTCAGGCTGGCTGGGCCAGCAGTGTGCGCATCCGGACCAGGTTAAACGCCGCGGCGGTGAAGATGAAGTTCCAGTTGACGCGCGCGCCGCCGCGGTGTCGCAGCTTGCGCATCAGACCGACCGTCTTCATCCAGCCGAAACATTGCTCGACCAGCTTTCGTTTCTGTTGACTGACCGCGTAGCCCGGATGTCGGGTCGTGCGCGCATCGATCGCGCTGCCGCGAGTCGCCGTCTCGGGATACTGGGCCACATGCGGGGTGACGCCCAGCGTGCGGAGTTGGTGCACGAAACCTTTGGTGTCGTAGTTCTTGTCGCCGCCGACCGTCACGCGATGGGTGTCGGGCAGATCGGCAATCATCGCCCCGGCTGCATCGCGCTCCGCCGTCCCCGTGGCATGCGTGACCAGCGCGTCGATGATCAAGCCGTGACGATTCTCCGTGAGCACATGCCCGAGATACGCCAACTTGGCTTCCTGCCCCGAGGCTTTCTTGTACAGGCGCGCGTCCGGATCGGTGGTCGACGCATGCGTGTTGTTCGCCCGCTCCTCGCCGCGGAAGTTCACGGTCGGATTGCGGCCCGTCGGATCATCCGCTGGTGGATCCGGGCGGTCCTTGGGGCGAAAACTTTTCTGACTCGCCCACGCCTCGAGCAACGTGCCATCCACGGTGAAGTGGTCATCCGAGAGCAAGCCCGCCGCCCCCGCAGCCGCCCGCACTTCAAGGAAAAACGCCTGCGCGATGTCGCCCTCCAAGAGCCGGTCTCGATTCTTGCTGAAGACGGTCGGCACCCAGACCGGGTCATCCATACTCAGGCCGATGAACCACCGAAACAACAGGTTGTACTGCAGTTGCTCCATCAGCAGCCGTTCGCTGCGCACGGTGTACAACGTCTGCAGCAACAACGCCCGCAGCAACTGCTCGGGCGGGATCGACGGCCGACCGATGTCCGAGTACAGCCGGTCAAAACGAGGCGACAACCGCCCGAGCACTGCGTCGGTCATCTGCCGAATCGGACGCAGCGGATGGTCGGCAGGGATCCGATCCTCCGGCGACAGGTAACTAAACAGATGCCCCGTTTGCTGGTCGTCTCCACGCATCGGCTGGCTCCCTCCGTGAATGGGAGCATCGTAGTACGACGAGATCACGATGTCGATCCCATGGGAGTCACTTTTTCAGCATCCTGCTAGATGCCCAAGGTCAGCGTCGTCATTCCGACTCGCAATCGTGCAGATCTCGTATCACGAGCGATCACGAGTGTCCTGACTCAGACGTTTTCGGACTCTGAGCTCGTGATCGTCGACGACGGTTCGACGGACCGGACCGGCGAGCTCATCCGGCGGATTGGCGATTCGCGCATCACATATCTACGACATGACATTAGTCGCGGCGTGTCGGTTGCCAGAAATACGGCGATCGCTCGCGCCTCCGCCGAATTCATCGCCTTCCTGGACGACGATGACGAGTGGCTTCCAGAAAAGCTCCGTCTCCAGATGGAGTGTATCGAACAGACGCGCCAAACCGTCGGCGTGGTGACCACAGGATACCTGGTCCAGAGTGCGAGCTCCAGAACTGCGGAAGAAGTCATGCCGAGCCAGCGTGGATGGATGTTCGAGAGCCTGCTGCGCCGGGGGCGGTTCGATCACACGTCGACAGTCTTGGCGAGAGCTGAATGCTTTGACAGAGTAGGACTCTTCGACGTAACGCTTCCTTACGGCGAGGACTTCGACATGTGGTTGCGGATCGCCATGGAATACGAGATGGACTTCGTCGGGAGACCTCTGGTACGAGTGTATCCGCAGGCAAACGGTCTGAGCAGTAACTACGACCTGAGGACAGCCGGCATGGAAACACACCTGCGGAAGTTCAGCGACTTCTTCGAGCGCAATGGTCATGTGTTCAGTGAACGATTGAACCGCCTGGGGACTGATTACTGCTTCGCGGGCAACTGGGGGTGATCCGATTCGGTGGACAGTTGATCTGAGTGGTTTTGTTCTTCGTTCTTCCTCTTCGTCAGAGAAAACAATGATCGATGTGGAGGCTGTGGGAATCTCGCGTTCTTGGCGAGATTTCCAAACCCCTGTGGGCGCGTTCTGTGCGTCCACAGGGGTGGCAGCGTCCACATCGTCTTCGACGTCGCGAAAAGTTTCAATGGCGTGACGACCTCCGGGACCATGCGCACAGCGAAATTGAGGATACCGGAGTGGCGACCCTCCTCGAGAAGGTTGCTCCTGGGGCATCCTGGACGGTTTGTGGATCCCGCTGATCCTCGCGATCGCGCGGATCACGCACAGTGCTCCTTCCCGCGGCCAGAGCGGAACTGGCGCTCGAACTCGGCGGGACTGACGTAGTCGAGGGTCGAGTGCCGCCGTCGGGTGTTGTAGAACGCCTCGATGTAGTCGAACAGCTCGCGCTTGGCCTGGCCGTGGCTCGCGAACTTGTCGGCGAGCTCGGTCTTCAGCGTCGAGAAGAACGCTTCCATCACGGCGTTGTCGTAGCAATCGCCGGTCCGGCTCATACTGCACGTGATGCCGTGTGCCGTCAGGCGATCCTGGTAGTCCTCACTCGCGTAGGTCGATCCGCGATCCGAGTGATGCAGCAGCCCCGTCTCGGGACACCGGCGGTTGAGCGCCATCGTGAGCGCGGCGAGTGCCAGGTGCCGATCATTCACCGCACTGATCGCCCAGCCCACGACGAACCGCGAGAAGAGATCGAGGATGGCGGCCAGGTAGAGTTTGCCGCTCTCGCCGATCTTGAACTCCGTCGTGTCGCCGACCCAGCGCCGATTGGGGGCCTCGGCCGTGAACTCCCGATTGAGGAGATTGGCCGCGACCGGCAGATCGTGAGCGCTGTTGGTCGTACAGACGAACCGCTTCGACTGCCGCGCTTTCAAGCCCTCCTCTTGCATCAATCGGATCACACGCTTCCGGCTCACGTGTTCGGCGTGCTCCTCGCGGAGATCGCGGTGTATCCGTGGACTGCCATAGCTTTGTTTGCTGGCGTCGAAGGACGTCCGGATGAGCACCTTCAGCCGGCGATCCTGCTGCCGCCGCGGCGATTCCGGTCGCCGGCGCCACGCGTGGAACCCGCTACGCGTCACGCGCAGACACCGGCACAACAGACTGAGCGAGTGGTGCGCCTTTTCCGCTGCGATGAACTGGAACCTCACCGCCGCTCGTTCGCGAAGAAGGCCGCCGCCTTTTTTAAGATCTCCCGCTCTTCCCGCAGAATCCGGTTCTCTTTCCGGAGGCGAGCGAGCTCCTCGCGTTCAGCTGTCGTCAACCCCGTCCGCCCGTTCGAGCGGTCCGCCTGGGCGCGCTTCACCCACTCCCGCAGCGCCGTCTCGGTCAAATCGAGATCGCGGGCGGCGGCGCCTACGGTCTTGCCCTCGTCCAGCACCAGCCGCACCGCCTGGGCCTTGAAGTCGTCGTCAAACCGCCGGCGCGGTCGCCGGCTTTTCGTCTCTTTGGCCATTCGGGACATCGTATCCACCTTTCGGAAGATGTCCACGAAACCGGATCAAGCGCACCGGCCCGTGGCGCGCGTCGGCGAGGCTGAGGCCTCTCCGGTCGCCCTCCGGGCTCCCTCCGAGGCCCCAGCCTCGCCTGGTTTCTGTCTGGACATAGCCCATTCTCCTCTCTCCAATGGGCTGTCCAATCAATTCGTGCGGCGGGGGAGTTTGTCGGGTACGTGCAGGGGCTTGCCTTGTTCCAGCGGCCGGCGTTGGCCGTACCGGAGCGTCAAGTAGCCGCTCCGATTCACGGTCACGGTGTACTGACCAGCGGGAAGCTCCGTCAGCTCGTATCGGCCGTCGGCGTCCGTGCTTGCGGTGCGATTGTTCCCGGCCAGTTCTGGCGCGGACACGGTGATCCTGACGCGGCGCAGGGGACGCCCGGTGTCTCCGGCGAGTACACGTCCGCGAATCGTCGCGGTTCCCGTCTTGGCGACGGGTCGCTGATCTCGCGGCGGCCCCTGAGCGCTTACGTTCCAGGCTGCCGTGTGCAGTGCCGCCGTCACAACGGCGAGTTCGACGAAGCGGGACAAGCGCATACGTACCTCGCTCGTCGACGACATCTTGAATCTTCCGCTGCTGGGGAGCAATCGATTTCTAGCGCTGACGAGCATTCGAACACGACGTCTGAGAAGGCCTCATGGCTGTTTCCTCGGGGTGTTCCCCATTTCATGAATGCTTCGAACTGTCGCCGCTCGGCAGGCGTCATCGTCGGGACTCGATGTTCCACCGGCTCGGTGAATTCTGAACGGGAGCGAAGCGCGGCCAGGTCGGCCTCATATGGCCGAGTAACCCACGCATTGTTCGCGCCGGCGGCTGCGGCGGAGATCAGCGCGAAGACTACGGCAAGCGCCCATCGGTGGACTACCGCTGGCCGAAGCCGGAGCATTTCGCCTTCTCGCAGCCGTCGAAGGTCGACGCTGCGAATGCTCGAACGTTACGCGCATCCGAGCGGCGCCGAGGTGTCGCGGGCCGTCCGCGTGCTCACCGCCTACACGACCCGTACAAGAACCGGCACAGCGACGAAAAATGGACCGGCGATCCGAAGAACGCCGACGCCGGAAGTGCTGTGAAGAGTGAAGTGACGAAGTGGCGTCCCCAACGGGATTCGAACCCGTTTTTGGCTTTGAAAGTGAGAAAGAGGGGGATCCGAGCGATCAGTGATCTGTCGAGGGTTTCCGACTCATCGTCCGCCGCATCAGCACTTTAGTTGCGGTCGCCGACCTCACTGACTGTCGCGCTAAATCACGCTCAGAACCCACAGAACCGGTACAAAAACCGGCACAGCAAGAGTGCGCCGCCCGGACTCCTTCTAGACGTGCCGCCGGCGCTACAATAGGGGCTCAAGGAACCCGATGGCACAAGACACGTTGATCCAGAAAATCCGCAGCCTCCCCCCGGAGCGAGTGGCCGAGGTCGAGGACTTCGTCGACTTTCTGACGGTTCGGGATCAGGACAGGCATTTTACGCAGGCCGCCGCACGTTTGTCCGAAGACGCATTCCGTGCGGTTTGGGACAACTCCGACGATGCCGAATACGACCGGCTATAGCTTCGGCGACATCGTCCTCGTCCCATTCCCCTTCACAGACCAGACCGCCTCAAAGAAGCGACCAGCCGTCGTCGTTAGCGCGGACGCTTATCATCAGCAACGGCCCGACGTGATCCTGATGGCTGTCACGAGTCAGATTCTTCGTCCCGCCGGGTCTGTTGGCGAGGTGCTCATCGCCGATTGGCGCGGCGCCGGACTGCCCAAGGCGTCGCTGATCAAGCCTGTTCTGGCCACGGTCGAGCAGGGACTGATCTTGCGCAAGCTCGGTGCTCTCCAAGGTGACGATGTTCAGTCGCTTCGCTCGGCTCTGCGGAAGATTCTCGGCTAGAAAAGCGCTTCTGAACTATGGCGCAAATCACCGACGCGACCTACGCGAATGGCGTTCTGAAGCCTGATGATCATTGGCCGATCAGATTAGCGCTGAACAGGTGCAGCGCCAGTTGAAAGTTCAAGCTCAGGGTAGAGCGGCGATGAAATGTTAAACGGCGAAATGCCGGCTCCCTTGAGGTAGGCAGCGAAGAAGGTGTGTACGCTGTACGTCGTCACTGCGAGCTGGCGACGGGCGTCAATCTTGAGAAACCCGAACAGCCGCAGCGCGCCGAGCACGCTATGACTGGCCAACACGCCGTTGTCGCTATAAAGGAAGTGATTGGCGCCACGCAGGAAGATCCACGACCGTGTCGCCGGCGGTAGGCGATCGTAAACGGACTGGATGTCGGCCTTGACCTGCCGGATTTCCGGGTCGGATGAACCGTCGCCCGCGCCGCCGCTCGGGCCGGTTCGGCTGATCAGAAACATAAACGGCTTCTGCATGCCTTCGTGGACAACGCTGCCAAACGGCCAGCCGTCGATATCGATAGCGGCCTTGCACCGCGAGTCGTCGTGGCAAAACTGCGCGGCCTGCGCGCCGCCAAACGAATGGCCGAAGACGCCAACACGTGTCATGTCGAGCCGCCCAGTGAATGTGCCGGACGGGTCGGAGGCGTTCAGCTGCGCCAGTCGATCGAGCGCGAAGCCGATATCCGACGTCCACGCCGCAAGCAGCTTGAGAGCGACGCGCCGGAACTCGTCGCCTTCGTAGTTGTCCAGCTCATTCTGATCGGTCCTGCGAATTACCCGGCCGTGAGGAAAGCTCACCATACCAGAGCGATAGGCCGCATCGATGCCGACGACGATATACCCGTGGCTCGTCAGATCTTCGGCGAGCGTCGTGTAGCCCGAGCCGGGGCCAGCGGGGCCTGTAAGGATCACGACCGGGAACTGCTGTTCTGGCGGCATGCTCACGTTGCGAAGGCTGTGCGCGCGAACCTTCGCGTTATCCCGATACACAAACGAAAACGGGAAGGAAGAGGGTTCCGCCGCGGCGCGCATGTCGGCGGGCACGTAGTCATCGGCTGTCGCCGACGTACTTGCCGTCGCCGGATACCAGATCCAGACCAGGATTTCCCGCTTGGTGCCGGGGTTGGGCGCCAGCGTATCTACGGTCGTCTCGTCACGCCAGTCGTAAATCGCGCGGCCGACCGCGAACGACCCCGTCGGCCGTGGGAGTTCGACGTCATGAGACCGCTCTACGGCGAGGACCGCGAAGAGCCCAGCGAGCGCAATCGCCATCAAAGCGACCGGGGCGAGCAGGCCGTTCAACATTCGTCGAATGACCATTGTAAATGACTTTACAGATCAGAGCACTTCGGGTCAAGCGCGCGGCCGAACTCCCGTCCGGTCTTTCAGCGGTGGCGTCCAAATACCGCGTCGCTATAAGCCTGGTGCCGCGTCGATCACAAAATGGCGAGTAAACAGGTTTGACCGCTTCGGCCACGCGCCCCACTTCATCAGTGCGTCGAATTGCCGTCGCTCGGCAGGTGTCATTGTCAGGACTCGGCGTTCGACCAGTTCGGTGAATTCCGTGCGGGAACGAAGCGCGGCCAGTTCGCCCTGATATGGCCTCGTAACCCAAGCGTAGCCGGCGCCAGTGGCTGCGGCCGAGGCCAGCGCGAAGATCAAAGCCAGCGCCCATCGACGTACGACGGCTGGTCTCAGACGGCGCATTTCTGCTTGGCGCACGCGTCGAACCTCGGCGACCACGCGCTCCGCCTCTCCAAGCCAACGCTCCTCCCGCTGGATCAGCGCCTTCAATTCGTCCGTGCGAGATAGCGCCTTAACCTGTGTCTGCAATTCACTCATGAGAGCCGAGGTTTCTCGCACGACGGCGTACACCTGGCCGGCGGCGGCTCGTTGCTCGCGGAACGCGTCGAGGGCATTCGTCATACCTACCTCCCTGGACACCCGCCGTCGTCACGGGCAGGACCAATCGGGCCGCCCTCACGCCGGCGCGGCTGGTCGTTCCCTTCGTGATCGATCACGCCGGGACCGCCTCGTCCGCCGTTATGAAGGGCCTCGATTTGATGATCGATCGTTCGTGCGGCGTCTTGGCGCTCCGCGCTGGCGACGGCCTCCTCGAGGCGATCGTGGTCGACGCCCCGCTCGGCCATGTGGGCTGCTGCGGGCCCGTAATGGCGACTAGGCGCGATGTCGAGACCTTGGCGCTCGTAGCTCCGGTGGTCGACGCGCTCATCGCGACCGTGCCGCGCGAGCATCTCGTTCGTGAGTTCTGCCCATCGCTCGCGCGCGTGCTCCATCCACTCCCGATCGTGGAACGTACGACTCTTCGGTGCGCCCACCGCGTGCTGGCTGGGCGCTGTTCGCACGCCGAAACCACTGCTCGCGCGACCGGGACACACCATCGTTTTGTCGCTCTGAAATCATCACGTGCGCGTGCGGATTGTGTGCCCGTCCGTTCGCATCCCGGCCAGCGTGGATCGCGAGCGTGTACGGCAACCGTTCTTTGTCGGTCAACTCCTGCGCGAATTCGTGCGCCAAAGCGACTTGATCCTCGGTGTCCAGGTCGCGCGGGATCGCGAAGTCCGCGCTGATGTAAAGACGCCCATTAGCGCGCTCGTACACGTCGGCGGCGTCCCACCGGAAGGTGCCCCTCGCACCGGAGCTGAAAGCCGAGCTCGTCAAGCACGCGCACAAGAGCGGATTCATCTTCGGCCAGGGCAAGGACGGCAAACCGCCGCGGCAGGAAGCAATTAGCGTCGCCTTCGGACGACTGATGCGTGAGATTGAGCTCGAAGGCGTCACACATCACGTCCTGCGCCATACGGACGCGTCAGCGATGGTCGCGGCGGGAATCTCCTTGCGCGTCGTCCACGACATCGGCGGATGGTCGACGCTGCGAATGCTCGAACGCTACGCGCATCCGAGCGGCGCCGAGGTGTCGCGGGCCGTCCGCGTGCTCACCGCCTACACGACCCGTACAAAAGCCGGCACAGCGACGAAAAATGGGACCGGCGATCCGAAGAACGCCGACGCCGGAAGTGCTGTGAAGAGTGAAGTGACGAAGTGGCGTCCCCAACGGGATTCGAACCCGTGTTTTGGCCTTGAAAGGGCCACGTCCTGGGCCTCTGGACGATGGGGACGGGGGCGGGACACGCCGATACAAACCAGACATCGTATCACGCGCGATTCCACGGTCCCCGGCTCCGGCCGGCAAGGTTCGCCACCGCGCCTCACGGCCGGGGCGCCGTCACTGCCGGCGCCGCGGTGTCGATCTGCGGGTACAGTCGCGAGTGGCGCAAGCCTGGATGACGGCCGCCGTAGTGCGCCGGAACATCCTGCGTCCAGTTGCTCGGGATCGACAGCGAGAACAGCAGCACCGCCGCCAGTGCAATCCGCTGCACCCACGACGCCGAGCTATCGCGCCAGCCCTGCGCCGCGACGGCCGCTTCGCCCGTCGTCCGCGACGCCAGCCGTCCGAGCCGCCGCAGCCGCGACCGGATCAACAGCACGACGCCGAGCGCGGCCATCACGAGGTTCAGCGTCTGGCCGGTCCCCAGCGCGAGCCGATGCGTGGGGTAGTCGCGGAACAGATCGATGCCGATCCGCAGCGCCGGATACCAGAACACGAAGCGTGCGGCCACGGCGCCCGGCGTCGGATTCCTCCGCCGAACGCGTGCCAGGTACGGCACCAGCAGCAGATTCTTGAGGCCGTCGTACAGCACCACCGGATGGCGGTACCCCTCGGCGTACGGAAACCTCACGGCCCACCAAACGTCGGTGGCCCGGCCGACGATCTGCCCGTCGATGAAATTGCCGATCCGGCCGATGCCCAGCAGAAACGCCCCCGGAACGGCGAGCGCGTCAGCGAGCTCGAGAAAGGGCTTCCGGTGGACGGCCGCGAAGAGCGCGACACCGGCCGCCGCGCCCAGCAGCAACCCGTGGGTCGCCATGCCGCCGAGCCAGAGCGCCGGCACCAGCGCGGGATGCTGTCGATAGAACGGCCACTCGTCGAACGAGACCTCGATCAGGCGGCCGCCCGCCAGCACGCCGACCGCCACAGACAGCGTCAGCGCGTACACCTCCGCCAGCGTCAGATGCAGCCGCACGCGTCGGCGCCGGAGGTACAGATGAAGGTTCAGGAAGCCGAGCGCGTAGCTCAGGCCGTACCACCAGAGGTGGATGCCCCCGATGCTGCCGATGACGGGATCGAGTCGATGAACGAACGGTCCGGGCATCGCGCACCTTCCGTGCGGACGCGATCCGGCTGGAGCCGGACGCCTCGGCACCCTATTTCGCCGGCGGCAACGCCTGCAGCAGCTCTCGAATCCCGCCGAGCGACGCCATGACGCCGGCCGCCTCGTAGGGGAGGAAGACCAGCTTCTGCGCCCCGGTGGCGATCTGCCCGAGCGACTCGAGGTAGCTCTTCGCGATCAGGTACTGCGCGGGACTGGCCGCCGTCCCGAGCGACTGGGCCACCATCTGGAGCGCCTGCGCCTCGGCCTGCGCCACCCGCAGGCGCGCTTCGGCCTGGCCTTCCGCTGCGAGAATCGCCGCCTGCTTGGCGCCTTCGGCGTTGACGATCGCCGCCTGCTTGGCGCCCTCGGCCCGTAGAATCGCCGCCGACTTCTCGCCTTCCGCCGTCGTCACCACCGCCCGCCGCGTCCGCTCGGCGGTCATCTGCTTTTCCATCGTGAGGCGGATTTCCTCGGGCGGCGTGATGTTCTTCAGCTCGATGCGCATCACCTTGACGCCCCACTGCTGGGTCGCGGAATCGAGCGCCGACCGCAGCTGCGTATTGGTGCTGTCGCGCGAGGAGAGGGTGTGATCGAGGTCCAGCTGCCCGATGACGTTGCGCAGCGCCGACAGCGTGAGCTGATCGAGGCCCCAGGCCAGGTTCTGCACTTCGTAGGTCGCCCGCACGGGGTCGACGATGAGGTAGTAGATGACCGCGTCGACCTCCATGGTGACGTTGTCGCGCGTGATGACCGGCTGCGGCTCGATCTTCGTGATCTGCTCGCGCAGATCGATCGTCGCCCGCACGGCGTCGAGGAACGGCACAATCGTGTTCAGCCCGGCTTCGGCCGTCCGGTGGTACCGCCCGAGCCGCTCGATGATCTTCACCTGCTTCTGCGGGACGATCTTGATCGTCCTGAGCAGCACGACGAGCAGGAAGACGCCGAGGCCGAGCAGGACGATGCCGTTCATGTGCGCCTCACCTCCAGCACGATGCCGTCCGCGCCGACGATCCGCACGGTCGTGCCTGTCGCAATCGTGTCCGCGCTGCGCGCCGCCCAGTCCTCGCCGCCGACGGTGATGCGGCCGGTGCCGAGCATCGGGTCGATGTCCTGCGTCACGACGGCCTGCCGGCCGACGAGCGGCTCGACCCGCGACGGCAGGCCGCGGCCGCTGATCGCCGCGAGCAGGCCCGATCGCAGCAGCACAATCGACGCGGTCATCACGACGACGAACGCGGCGAGCTGCATCGGAACGCTGAAACCGAAGAACGCCAGCGCCGCCGCCACCACCGCCCCGGCGCCGACAAACGCGAAGCCGAAGTGCGGAACCGACACTTCGACGATCGCGGAGACGAAGGCGACCGCCAGCCAGACCAGCGCGCTCAGCTCGGACACCCAGCCCGCAAGCCAGGTCCGCAGCAGCAACCACATGGGAGCGCGATTATAAGCGGAACAGCGGGCGGCCGGCGGCCATGCCGGGCCATGGAATCCCCAGAACCATCAGCGCGGTCGCGAAGCCGAACGCCATCAGCATGCGGAGCCGCTTGGCATCCGCCGTCTTCGCCTTCCGGGCGAGCAGGCGGCCGACGTGCACGAGGACGACCGCCGTCATCATCAGCGTGAGGTGCTCGACGGCGAAGAAGCGCAGCGGTGGATTGCGCATGGCGGCGCCGAAATCCCGCATCGCCTCCGCGGTGAACGGGCTGAGGACCAGATACAGGAGCAGTCCGAGCAGCATCTGGAGGTCGAGGGAGATCATCAGCGCCAGCCCCCACATGTCGGCGCGGCCCGGCGCCGTGGACGTGGATCGATCCGACAGCGTGGTCACCGTGGCGGCGACGCCGGCGACGAGCGCGACCCACCGGAGCCAGGAGTGCAGCGTCAGCACGAACGTGTACATGCCCGGAAGGTATCACGAGATCGACCGGGCCGCCCGCAGCGCGTCGGTGGCGCGATCGACGTCCTGCTGGGCCCGCTTCCACGCGCGCTCGGCCTCCGCGGCGCGGTCGCGGGCCCGCTCGAGGACCGCCTCCGCTTTCCTGACGGCCGCGTCGCGCCGGCGGCGGGCCGCCGCCTCTTCGCGCGCGCGTGCGCGCGCGGCGCGCTCGGCGTCGCGGCGTTCCTGGCCGAGCCGCCTGGCGTCGCGGTCCGCGCGACCGCGGTCCGCGCGTACCGGGGCGTCGCTCGTCCCCGGCTTCGGGCGTCGCGCCGCGCCCGGCGACTCGCGCTCCGGACGGATCGGCGCCGGCGCGACGCCGGCGAGCATCTCGAATCCCCCGGGCCGAAGCGGTTCGGTGAGCCGGCCCGCCGATCGATCCGCGGGCGGCGCGACCGAGAGCGCCTCGAAGGTCTGGGTCAGGGCATCGCGGGCGGGGTGGACGTTCAGGGGGGCGGCCAGCGCGATCGCTCTGGCGACGGCGGCGGCCACGGCGTCGCGATGCGCGGCCACCGCCTCTCGCAGGTCGGCCGCGCGTCCCTTCAGCGCGGCGCCCTGTGCCTGTCGCAGCGCCTGCCCGCTCCTCGTCAGACGATCGAAGTCCGGCCGCGCATGCCAGTAGACCTGGTTGACCGCCCAGGCCGCGCTGGCCGGCTTCTTCAGCGCCTGGACGCGTCGGCGGTCGGCGCCGGTGACCTCGGACGCGAGCGCCTTGCGCGCCGGCATGAAGTCGCCCGGCGGACGCCGGTAGAGATCGTCGATTCGCGACTCGAGCGATCTGGTCATCGGTTCATCGGGTCGCGGTCGCGGGGATCACGGCATCACGGCACCGACGCTCGAGGGTCCGGCAGCCGGACGACGAACGGCCTGCCGGGTCGTCAAGGATGGCTGACCGTCAGCGTGTAGTTCTGCGGAATCGTCAGCGGGATGCCGATCAGGTTGATCGGATCGAACGCGAAGACACAGTAAGTCCCTTTCACGATGATCGAGCCGCTCAGGGCCGTGTGCCCGAGATTGGTGCTGGCCACCGCATTCTGCTGGAGGGTCGCGCAGTTGGACCCGGCGACCTGGCCGTACGCGACGCCAAGATACGTGTTGCCGGGCGAAATCGTGTTGACCACCACGGTGATCTCGCCGGTGTTCTGCACGCTGAAGGTGTGCACCGGTCCCTGACCGAACGGCTGAACCGATCCACTGAAGCTCTGACTCGTGTTACTGGAAGGGTCGGTCGGACCGCTGCACGCCGACGCTGCGACGAGAAGGAGCAGTACCGCCGCGATCCGGAGCGTCTTCATGTCATTTCACGCTGGGTTGGATGTGAATGCCGCATTCCAGCTTCTGCCCCTGCCAGCGTCCCGACCGCGGATCGGACGGATCGAGCGGCACCGACGTGCACGGCTCGCACCCGATGCTGGTGTAGCCCAGTTCGTAGAGGGGCAGCAGCGGGACCTCATGAGCCTTGTTGTACATGTACACGTCCCTTGTCGTCCATAGGGCCAGGGGGCTGGCCTTCCGGATGGTGGCGCCGGAGGGGAGGCGGAACGGCTCGACGTCGGCCAGGTGCGCCCGCGAGGGCGATTGCTGACGGCGCAGGCCGGTGAACCACAGATCGTAGCCCTCGAGCGCCGAGAACAGCGGCTCCACCTTGTGCCTGGCGCAGCAGGCGTCCGTGCTGGTCTGCCACAATCCGGGCGAGGGCTCCGCGGCGCGCAGGGTGACGAGGTGCAGATTCCACTGCCGCGCCAGCTCGTCGCAGTACGCATAGGTCTGCGCGAAATGGTGCACCGTGTCGAGGAACAACACCGGAATGTCGGGCTTTGCCGCGCGCAGCATGTGCAGGACGGCGACGTCTTCCGCCTGAAAACTGCACGTGATGCACGGACGCGCCGCGGAGGCGAGGAGGTCCCCGATGAGCCGCGTCGCGTCGGCTGTCTTCGCGGGCCAGTCGTCGCCGTCGCGGTCCGGCTGAAGCCGGACACTACGTTCCGGGTCCGGCTGAAGCCGGACACTACTTGTGGACTCGCGACCTGTCGGCTGGCTCATCTCAATATCTCCTCGAGCAGGCGCCGCACCAGCTCCGCCGCTTCGTCGTCGGACGCCGCGCCGCGCGCCATCCGCACGATCCGCTCGGCGGCGCTCGGCTTCGCGCCGCCCGCCGCGTGGTGGCGGACCGGGTCGACAATCATGCCGGCGCCGGCCGTGAAGTTGGTCGCCGGGTCGATCAGGATGAAGCTGCCGGTCGCGCGGTTGTCCGCGTACCGATCGAACATCAGCGGCCGCGCGGTGGTGACGGTTGCACGCCCGATCTGGTTCAGCACCAGCCCGTGATCGACCTCCGCGCCGACCGTGCGCGTCGTGTGTTTGGCCAGGTACATCCGGGCGGGATCGAGCGGCCGTTCGTCCATCCAGACGATGTCGGCCTGGAAGCGCTGGCCGACCTCGACGGGCGCGTCGCCCGCGGTCAGCAGGTCGCCGCGGCTGATGTCGATCTCGTCCTCGATGACGATCGTGACCGACATCGGCGCGAAAGCGGCCTGCAGATCGCCGTCCCACGTGGCGATGCGCGCCACGCGGCTCGTGCGGCCCGACGGCCAGACCGTGACCGGATCGCCGCGGCGGATGGCGCCCGACGCGATCTGGCCGGCATAGCCGCGGAAATCCTGGGTGGGCCGCGACACCAGCTGCACCGGAAAGCGGAACGGCTTGCCGGCGAGCCCGCGGTCCACCTGCACCGTCTCGAGGTATTCGAGCAGGCTCGGGCCCTCGAACCAGGGCGTGCGGGGGCTCGGGCTGATGACGTTGTCGCCGTGCAGCGCGCTCAGCGGAATCGGCTGCAGCGTCGCGCCGTGGAGCAGCTCGTCGAAATCGTCGCAGATCAGGTCGAACACGCCGCGGTCGAAGCCGACGAGATCCATCTTGTTGATGGCGAGGACGAAGTGCGAGATGCCGAGGAGGCGCGCGATGCGCGCGTGCCGCCGCGACTGGACGCGCACGCCGTTGCGCGCGTCGACCAGCAGGATCGCCAGGTCCGCCGTCGAGGCGCCGGTGGCCATGTTGCGCGTGTACTGCTCGTGGCCGGGCGTGTCGGCGAGGATGAACTTGCGGCGAGCGGTCGCGAAGTACCGGTAGGCGACGTCGATCGTGATGCCCTGCTCCCGCTCCGCCTTCAGGCCGTCGGTGAACAGCGAGAAGTCGATCGGCCCGGCGCTCCGGTTCTTCGACGCCTTCTCGACCGAGTGGATCTGATCCTCGTACACCGACCGCGAGTCGTGCAGCAGCCGCCCGATCAGCGTGCTCTTGCCGTCGTCGACGCTGCCGGCGGTGCAGATCCGGAGGAGGCCCGACATCAGAAGTAGCCCTCGCGCTTCTTCAGCTCCATCGATCCGTCCTGATCGTGGTCGATGACGCGGAGCTGGCGCTCGGAGTGCCGCGTGGCGACCAGCTCCTCGATGATCTTCGGCACGGTGTCGGCGTCGGAGCGGACCGCGCCGGTGCACGGCGAGCAGCCGAGCGATCGCATGCGGCACTTGACCAGCTGCGGCTGCTCGCCGGGCAGCAGCGGCACGAACGGCTGCTCGAGCATGAGCAGCGAGTTGCCCCGCACGACGACCTCGCGCTCCTTCGCGAAGTAGAGCGGCACGATCGGGATGTTCTCGACGTGGATGTACTGCCAGACGTCGAGCTCGGTCCAGTTCGACAGCGGGAAGACGCGGATGCTCTCGCCGGGGCGGATGCGGCCGTTCAGCAGGCTCCACAGCTCCGGCCGCTGGTTCTTCGGATCCCACTGGCCCTTCGCGTCGCGGAGCGAGAAGATCCGCTCCTTCGCACGCGATCGCTCCTCGTCGCGCCGCGCGCCGCCGAAGGCCGCGTCGAAGTTGCCGGCCTCGAGCGCGTCGAGCAGCGACTTGGTCTTCAGCAGGCCGCAGCAGCGCTGCGTCCCGACGAGAAACGGCTGGGTGCCGTCGGCAATCGCCTGGTCGTTGGTGTGGACGATCAGCTTCGCGCCGACCTCCCCGACGTACCAGTTCCGGAACTCGATCATCTCGCGGAACTTGTACGTCGTGTCGACGTGGAGCAGCGGAAAGGGGATCGGTCCCGGGAAGAACGCCTTCTGGGCCAGGCGGAGCAGAACCGACGAGTCCTTGCCGATCGAGTAGAGCATCACCGGCCGCTCGAACTCCGCCACGACCTCGCGGATGATGTGAAGGCTCTCCGCTTCGAGCGCGCGCAGATGATCGAGCTCGGGTCGGGCGCTGGCGCCCGCCGACCGGCCCGTGATGTGATGCACCGTAGCAGTCATACGTGTCCGATCTGACCCCAAAACAGCAAAAGCCCGGGGAAGGTCCCCGGGCTTTCGATTCCTGCCGCTCCAACCGAACTCAGCGGATACCCATCACCGGCGGCAAGACCGAGAGCGCAGGGACCCGAAGGTCCTGGTACAACAGCAACATGCGCACGGCCGGCCGACCTCGTACATAGATGTTCCGTCATCATACCCTGTATGATCGCCGGCATGCAAACCCGCAAACGGCTGACCGAGGTGGTCGAAGCCGACGGGCACCTGATCGATTCCCAGCTCCTCAACGAGATCTTCGATACGGTCATCAAGTGGGACGCCAAGTTCGAGGTCCAGAAGTTCCGGATCGGCCGGACCAACGAGGAGCCCTCCTTCATCTCGATGCGGATTACCGCCCCCGACGAGGCGGCCCTCAACCACGTGCTGGAGGGGCTGGTCGCGCTCGGCTGCCGGATTGCGAGCACGCACGACGCCACGCTCGTGCGCGCCGACAAGGACGGCTGCGTCCCGAACGACTTCTATTCCACGACGAACCACCGCACTTTCGTGCGTCACGCCGGGCAGTGGCTCGAGGTGGACGAGCAGCGGATGGACGCGGTCATCGTCGTCGAGGACGGCCGCGCCGTGTGCCGCAAGCTGCGCGCCGTGAGAACCGGCGACGCGGTGGTGTGCGGGGTCGAAGGCATCCGGGTGGCGCCGGAGTTCCGCGAGCGCGATCGGTACGGCTTCGCGTTCATGACCAACGAGATCTCGTCGGAGCGCCGCGTCGAGACCGGCGTGGCGCGCATTGCCGCCATGATGGAGGACGCCAAGCGCACGGGCGGCCGCATCGCCGTCGTCGCGGGACCGGTGGTCGTGCACACGGGCGGGGTGCGGTACTTCTCGGAGCTCATACGCGCGGGGTTCGTCGATGTCCTGCTGGCGGGCAACGCGCTCGCCGTCCACGACGTGGAGAGCGCGTTGTACGGCACCTCGCTCGGCGTGGACAACGAGACGGGGAAGGTCATCGAAGGGGGCCACCGCCACCACATGCGCGCCATCAACACCATCTGCCGCGTCGGCGGACTGCGGCAGGCGGTCGAGCAGGGGGTGCTCACCTCGGGCGTGATGTACGAGTGCATCCGCCACAACGTCGATTTCGTCCTGGCCGGCAGCATTCGCGACGACGGTCCGCTGCCCGAGACGCTGATGGATCTCGTGCAGGCGCAGGACGCCTACGCGGCCGCCCTCGCCGGCGTCAGGCTGGTGCTCGTCCTCTCGACGATGCTCCACGGGATCGGCGTCGGCAACATGCTGCCGTCATGGGTGCGGATGGTCTGCGTGGACATCAACCCGGCCGTGGTGACGAAGCTCGCCGACCGCGGCTCGAGCCAGACCATCGGCGTCGTCACCGACGTCGGATTGTTCCTGCACCAGTTGTCCCGGCAGCTCACAGGCGACTGACGGTCATGCGCCTCCTGCTCGTCGCGGCGCTCGCCGTCTCGCTCGGCCAGGGCCGCAAGCCGCCGCAGCCGCTCGATACCCTGAGGCGCCTCGGCGAGCCGATCGTCCGGGCCGTCGTCGAGAAGGACATCGCCACGCTGCTGGCCTACGACTGGCCCGATCCGGGATCCGGCGACGAGAGCGCCCTGGTGGCCCCCCGCAGCCCGCTCCACTGCTACGTGTTCGACAGCCGCTGCAACCGGCTGGGGAAGCCGTCCGTGTTCGAGATGTTCTCGAGCTGGCGCAAGCTCAGGATCCAGGCCAACTCCGCCGGCTCCAATTTCGCGGTGCTCTACTTCTACGACGCCACGGTCGTCTCGGCCCGCGGGCTGCGGTCGCAGAAGACGCTGTGCCGCGAAGGCGGGCGCCATATCGTGTCGTGGGTGTTCAAGTACGAGTCGTCACGGTGGGTGGCCGCCAACGAGCCGTTCGACTTCGACGCGGACACGCTGTGCCGCCGGTGAGCGGGCGGCGTCCTGTCCGGGAGACCGGGCAGGACGAGTGGATGGGACTCAGACTCGCAGGATCTTCTTTCGGACCGCATACAGCACCATTTCAGCGGTGTTGTGCAGATCCAGCTTCTGCATCAGGTTCAATCGGTGCGTTTCGACGGTGGACACGCTGAGCCCCAGCAGGGCGGCCACCTCCTTGTTCGTTCGTCCCTCCGCCAGAAGCTGCAGGACCTGCCTCTCGCGATCGGTCAGGAGGTCGTACGAGTCCTGAATCTCCCGCCGCTGGAGTCGAAGGAGGTAGTCGTCGAACAGCATGTCCGCGATGGCCGGGCTGAAGAAGGTGCTGCCCGAGGCGACCGTCCGCACGGCGCGCACCAGATCGGGCTCGGCGGAATCCTTCAGCAGGTAACCGCGGACGCCGGCGGCGACCGCACGGACCAGATATTCCTCGTCCGAGTACATGCTGAGGACGATGATCGCGGTCTGCCTGGACTTCCGCACGATCTGGGCCGCGGCGTCGAGCCCGTTCAGCCCCGGCATGGCGATGTCCATGACGACGACGTCCGGCGCGAGCTCGTGGGTCAGCCGCACCGCCTCCGGTCCGTCACCCGCCTCGCCGACCACGACAATGTCGGGATCCTGCGCGAGGGCGGACCGGACCCCCTTTCGGAGGAGCCCGTGATCGTCGGCCAGCAGCACGCGAACGACCTTGCCCATCACGGCCGGGGGATGGTCACCGAGATCGTGGTGCCCTGCCCGCGCCCCGACCGGATCTGTACGGCGCCGTTCATCTCGCGCACGCGCTCCTCGATCCCGATCAGACCGAGACCCGAGTGAACGGCCGTCGCGGGCTCGAAACCGGCGCCGTCATCGGCGACGGTGAGCCTGGTTTCGCCGGTCCGGTCGACGAGGGTGATGGCCACCCGACGGGCGCGCGCGTGCTTCGCGCAGTTGGTCAGTGCCTCCTGCACGATGCGGTACACCGACGTTCGCTCGCGATCGCCGAGCCGATCGAAGGCGCCTTCGACGTCCACTGACACAGGCGTCCCCGTCCGCTTGGAGAACTCGCGCGCCTGCTTCTGCAGCGCGGCGCCCAGGCCGAGGTCGTCGAGCACCGAGGGCCGCAGACCGGCGGCGATGTCGCGGATCATCCGGAGACTCTCTTCCGCGAGCTCCTTCACCTCGGTCAGCGAGACGCTGAACTCGGCCGCCGTGCCGGTTCGCAGCCGATCGAGCGAGCCGAGCTCCATCCGCATGGCGGTCAGCTTCTGTCCGACCTCGTCGTGCAGTTCGCGTGAGATGGTGCGGCGCTCCTCCTCCTGGACCTGGCGGAGCCGGACCGACAGGCTGCGCATCTCCTCGCTGGTCCGTTCGGCGCGCTGCTGCTCCTCGTGCGCGCGGCGTTCGAGCCATCGCATCCGGAGAATGCCCCACAGGGTGACCGAGACACCCGCGATCAGGGCGAACAGGACCGACTGCTCGAGATCGCGCCGGAAACGGCTTTCGCTCTCGTTGGTGCGGCGCTGCTGGTCCGCATAGACCGACGAGTACAGCTCCGCGACACGATCGGCCGCTGCCAGGATCGTCGCCCGGCGCGGGCGCTGCTCCTCGCGCAGGAAGTACGCGCCGCGCGCCGCGCGCTCGGCCGGCGTCCAGTCGATCATCCTGACGACGAGCGCCGTGTAGGCGTCGACCTCGTGTTCGAGCTGCCGCAGCTCGGGCACTTCGTCGCCCGGCAGGACCCCTCGAAGCCGCCGCATGTTCCCCTGGAGCTCGTCGCGGGTGTCGGAGAGGCGGGATCCGTACGTCCGCCCGGCGTCGGGCGAGTTGTCCAGGAGGAATTCGCGGACGGTGATGCTGATCGTGAAGACGTTCTGCGTCAGCCCGGCGAACACCGTCTGCGCGTTCTGGAACCGTTCCTGGCTCTTTCGGATCTCCTTATAGATCTCCTCGCTCCGCCTGAGCGCCGTGATGGCCGGAACCAGCATCAGCCCGAGCAGTACCGCGAGCGCGATCGTGAATACGCCCCACAATCCGTAAGATCGCCCTTTTTGGGGAGCGTTCTCAGGTGTTGTCTGGATGAGAAAGACGGGCGCGAGGTCCGATACTGCCGCTTTCATCGTCTCGGTTGGTTATATCGCAATCATTCTCGGGGGAGAAGCCGATGGTGTGGCGCATCGCGGTTCGTACGGTACCAGCTGTCGTGGCAACGGCTCTGGCCGCGTCCTCCTGCAGTCGGGTGGGGACGCCGGCGCGTGCGCAGGAGGCGTCCGCCCGCGCCGTCGCGGTGGCGCCGGTGAAGCGCGGGGATCTGCAGCGCACGTTGGAGCTCGCCGCCGAGTTCAGGCCCTACCAGGAAATCGACGTTCATGCCAAGGTCGCCGGCTACCTGAAAGCCATCTACGTCGACGTCGGCGATCATGTCAGCAAGGGTCAGTTGATTGCCGAGCTCGAGGCGCCGGAGATGACCGAGGAGCTGGCGCAGGCCGGAGCCGCCGTCAAGCGCGCGCAGCTCGACGTCGAACGCTCGCGATCCGAGCTCCGGCGAAGCGAAGCGCAGGCGTCGATCCGCCACGTGTCGTTCGACCGGCTGTCGTCGGTCCTCAAGACACGCCCGAACCTCATCGCGCAGCAGGAGATCGACGCGGCGAAGGCGCAGATGCAGGAGGCGGACGCGGAGATTGCGGCCGCGCAGGCGGCGGTCCAGGTGGCCGGGGAGCAGGTGCAGATGGTCACGGCGGCCAAGGAACGGGCCGACACGCTGCTGACGTATCTGCGCATCAGCGCTCCCTTCGCCGGAACGATCACGAAGCGGCTCGCCGATCCGGGCGCGATGATTCAGGCCGGCACCGCGTCGAGCGTGCAGGCGATGCCGGTGGTCCAGCTCTCGCAGCTCGATCACATGCGCCTCGTGCTCCCCGTTCCCGAGTCGGTCGTCCCGGGCATCCGCGTGTCCGCGCCGGTCGAAGTGCGCGTGGAGTCGCTGAAACGCGTCATTCAGGGCCGCGTGGCCCGCTTCAGCGACACGCTCGACGCGGCGACCCGGACGATGGACACCGAGGTCGATCTGGCGAACCCCGATTCGGCCCTCAAGCCCGGGATGTTCGGCTACGCGACGCTGGTGCTCGATCGGCGCGAGCGCGTGCTGTCCATCCCGGTGCAGGGACTCGCGTCGCGATCCGCCCCGGTGAAGCTGCTCGTGGTGGACGCCGGCCGGCGCCTCGAGGAGCGGGAGGTGCTGACGGGCCTGGAAACCGCCGATCGCATCGAGGTGGTGTCCGGGCTGACGGACGGCGAACTGGTGGTGGTGGGCGCCCGATCGAATCTGCGGCCCGGCATGCTGGTCGATCCGAAGGTGCAGTCGAGCACCGCCGAAGGCGCCCGGTAATGTCCGGCTTCTCCATCCGCAAGCCGTACCTGGTCCTGGTCATCTGTCTGATGGTGGTCGTCGTCGGGACCACCTCGGTGCTGCGGATGCCGGTGGATCTGTTCCCCGACATCGACATTCCGGTGGTGGTCGTGGCGACCTTCTTCTCGGGGATGCCGCCGGAGCAGATCGAAGCGGACATCACGGGGCGGTTCGAGCGCTTCTTCACGCTCGCCAGCAGCATCGAGCACATCGAGTCGCGGTCGCTGCCGGGCGTGAGCCTGATCAAGATCTACTTTCAGCCTGGGACCAACGCCGATTCGGCGGTCACCAACATCTCGAATCTCGCGATGGCCAACCTGCGGCGGCTGCCGCCGGGCACGCTGCCGCCGGTCGTTCTCAAGTTCGACGCCTCCTCGCTGCCGGTCTGTCTGATCACGCTGAAGGGCGAGGGGCTCAACGAGACCGAGCTGCGGGACCTCGCGCAGTATGCGGTGCGGAACCAGGTGGCGAACGTTCCAGGGGCGTCGGTTCCGCAGCCCTTCGGCGGCAAGTACCGGCAGATCATGATCTACGTCGACCCGCTGAAGCTGGAAGCGCACCAGCTGAGCCCGATGGACGTGGTGCGGGCGGTGAACGACTCGAACCTGATTCTTCCGGCCGGCGACGTCCGGATCGGCCCGCTCGACTACAGCATCTACACGAACAGTCAGGTGAACGACATCGAAGGGCTGAACCAGATTCCTCTGAAGACCCTCGGGTTCAGCTCGGTGAGGGTGGCGGATGTCGGCTCGGCGCAGGATGCGCAGCAGATTCAGACGAGCATCGTGCGCGTGGACGGGCAGAAGTCGGTGTACCTGCCGGTCCTCAAGCAGGGCGGCAACACGAACACCATCGCGGTCGTGGAGGGCGTGAAAACCGCCGTCTCGCAGCTGCTGGACGTGCCGGCGCAGCTCGTCACGCGCGTCGTGTTCGACCAGTCGCAGTTCGTCAAGGGGGCCATCCGCACGCTGCTCGTCGCGATCGCCTTCGGGCTGGCGCTGACCGCGGCGATCGTGCTGCTGTTTCTCTCGAGCCCGCGGGCGACGCTCGCCGTCCTGCTGTCGGTGCCGGTCTCGGCGCTGGCCGCATTCCTTGCGATTGCGACCGGCGGCGGTTCCATCAACACGATGGTGCTCGCCGGGATCGCGCTCGCCTTCACGCGCTTCCTGTTCAACTCGCTGGTCGTGCTCGAGAACATCTTCCGGCACCTCGACGCCGGCGAGCCGCCGGAAGTGGCGGCCGAACGGGGCGGCCGCGAGGTCGCCATGCCGGTGCTGGCCGCCACCCTGACCACGATCATCGTGTTCTTTCCGGTCACCTTTCTCTTCGGCGTGAGCCGGTTCCTGTTCGGCGCGCTCGCCGTGGCGGTGGTGCTCGCGCTGCTCGCGTCGTATGTGGCCGCGCTGACCGTCATCCCGCTGTTCTGCGCGCGGTTCGTCAAGGGGCGGGCGGCGGCCGACGGCCCCGCCGGCGGCCCGGGGCGCATCGGCCGGCGCGCCGACGCGGCGTTCCGCCGGCTGTCCGTGTCGTACGAAGCGGCGGTCGCGCGGACGCTGGCAAGGCCCGGCCGTGTGCTCGCGGCGCTCGCGATCCTGTTCGTCGCGGTCCTCCCGATCTACACGCGGCTGCGGGTCGCCTTCTTTCCGCGGACCGACGCCGGCCAGTTCATCATCAACGTCAAGGCGCAGTCGGGCACCCGTCTGGAGGTCACCGAACAACAGGTGCGCGGGGTCGAAGCGATGGTCCGGGAGGTGGTCGCGCCGGCAGACCTGGACGTGATCCTCTCGAACATCGGGGTCACGCCGGGATTCTCGTCCATCTACACGAGCAACTCCGCCCAGCACACTGCCTTCATCCAGGTCAACCTGCGTGACGGCCACAAGGTCGGCACCTACGAGTACATGGCCCGCCTCCGCGACCGGCTGCGCGCCGACGCGCCGCAGTTGACCGCCTACTTCCAGTCGGGCGGCCTGGCGGACGCGGTGCTGAACCTGGGGCTGCCCGCCCCGATCGACGTGCAGGTGAGCGGGTCGGATCTCGCGGCGGGCTACCGCACCGCCCTCGACATCGCAGACCGGGCGCGCGACATCGACGGCATCAGCGATGTCTACATCCCCCAGGACCTGGATTATCCGGCGCTCAAAGTCGAGATCGACCGGACCAGTTCCGGAAAGCTGGGACTGAACCAGCGCGAGATCGTCCAGAACGTGATCACCGCCCTCACGTCGAATCAGATGGTGGCGCCCAGCTACTGGGTGGATCCGCGCACCGGCAACGACTATCTGCTCACCGTGCAGTACCCGGAGGATCAGATTCGAACGCTCGACGACCTGGCGGCGATTCCGCTGCGCGCGTCGGACCGCCGGCGCGCGACCCGGCTCGACATGGTCAGCCGGACGACGCGCATCCAGTCGCCCACCGAGGTCGATCACTACCAGCTTCGCCGGCTCGTGGACGTGTACGTCGCGCCGTCCGGCGAAGACCTGGGCCGCGTGGCGAACGCGATCGATTCGGTCATCCGTGCCACGAAGCTGCCCGACGACGTCCGGGTGGATCTGCGCGGGATGGTGCAGGGCATGCGCCAGTCCTTCAGCAGCTTCGCGTTCGGGCTGCTGCTCGCGGTCCTCCTCCTCTACCTGATCCTGGTCGCGCAGTTCCGGTCGTTCGTGGACCCCTTTCTCATCCTGTCGGCGCTGCCGATGGGCATCGCGGGCGCCCTGGTCACGCTGTATCTCACCGGGACCAGCCTGAACGTCATGTCGTTGATGGGCACGGTGATGATGGTCGGCGTCGTCGTCTCCAACAGCATCCTCATCGTGCACGCAGCCAACGGGCGGCGGGACGGTGGCGCCGGCGCGCGCGACGCCGTGCTCGGGGCCGCCACCGGACGGTTCCGCGTCATCGTCATGACGTCGCTGGCCACCGTGGTGGGACTCCTGCCGCTGGCCGTGAAGCTCGGGACCGGAGGCGAGGCGTACGTGCCGATGGCGCGGGCGATCATCGGCGGCATGGCGGCCTCGGTGACGACCAGCGTGTTCGCCGTGCCGGCGCTCTGGTATCTCGTCAACGCAGGCCGGACCGCCGCGGCCGGCGGCGCCAGGGCCGGGGACGCGTAGGCATGTCGCGCTTCGCGATCCGGAACCCTCACGTCATCGTCGTCGCCTGTCTCGTGCTCGCCATTGTCGGGGTCACGAGCCTCGCCCGCATGCCGGTGGATCTCTTTCCCCAGATCGACATTCCGGTCGTGGTCGTGGCGACCTTCTTTTCCGGGATGCCGCCCGAGCAGATCGAGGCGGACATCACCGGGCGATTCGAGCGCTTCTTCACGCTCGCCAGCAACATCGAGCACCTCGAATCCCGTTCGCTGCCCGGCGTCAGCCTGATCAAGATCTACTTCCAGCCGGGGACCGACGCCGATTCGGCGGTCACCAACATCTCGAACCTGGCGATGGCGAACCTGCGGCGGCTGCCGCCGGGCACGCTGCCCCCGGTGGTCCTGAAATTCGACGCCTCGTCGCTTCCGGTGTGTCTGATCACGCTGAAGGGCGAAGGGCTCAACGAGACCGAGCTGCGCGATCTCGGCCAGTACGCGGTGCGCAATCAGGTGGCCAACGTCCCGGGCGCGTCGGTCCCGCAGCCCTTTGGCGGCAAATACCGCCAGATCATGGTGTACGTCGATCCGCTGAAGCTCGAGGCGCATCAGCTGAGCCCGATGGACGTCGTCCGTCGCGTGAACGCCTCCAATCTGATCCTGCCGGCGGGCGACACCCGCATCGGCCCGCTCGACTACAGCCTCTACACGAACAGCCAGGTCGACACGATCGAGGACATCGCGCAGATTCCGCTCAAGGTGACCGACGCCGGTCCGGTCTACGTCGGCGATGTGGGCGCGGCGCGGGACGCCGAGCAGATCCAGACCAACATCGTCCGGGTGGATGGCCAGCCGTCGGTCTATCTCCCGGTCCTGAAGCAGGGAGGCGACACCAACACCATCGCGGTCGTGGACGGCGTCAAGGAGGCGATCGGCCGGCTGTTCAACGTGCCGGCCGCGCTCGGGACGAGCGTCGTGTTCGACCAGTCGCTGTTCGTGAAGAACGCCATCGAGACGCTGCTCCACGAGGGCGCCATCGGCCTGTTGCTCACCTCCTTGATGATCCTGATCTTCCTCGGCAGCTTCCGGGCGACCGTGGCGGTGTGCCTGTCGATCCCGCTGTCCGCGCTCGCCACGTTTCTCGCGCTCGCCCTCGGCGGCAGCTCGGTGAACGCGATGGTGCTCGGCGGGCTCGCGCTCGTCTTCTCGCGGTTGATCGACAACTCGGTCGTGGTGCTGGAGAACATCTACCGCCACATGGAGAACGGCGTGGACGCCCGCGCCGCGGCGGAGCGCGGCGGACAGGAGGTGGCGCTGCCGGTGCTCGCCGCCACGCTGACGACCGCGGTCGTCTTCTTTCCGGTGACCTTCCTCTACGGCGTGAGCCGGTTCCTGTTTTCGGCTCTTGCGCTGGCGGTCGTGATCGCGCTCTTCGCTTCCTATTTCGTGGCGATGACCGTCGTGCCGCTGTTTTGCGCGCGGTTTCTGAAGAGCCCGGACGAAGGCGACGGCGGGGAAGGGGCCGCCGGACGGGGCGCTCGCTGGGGCCGGCGGTTCAACGTGTGGTTCAACCGCAATTTCGAGCAGACGCTTCAGCAGTACACCCGGCTCGTCGGCGCCGCGCTGCGCCGGCCGCGCACGGTTCTCGCGGCGGCGGCCGCGGTGTTCGCGGGGAGCCTCCTGTTGTATCCGCGGCTCGGAGTGGCGTTCTTCCCGAGGACCGACGCGGGACAGTTCGTGATGAACCTGAAGGCCGCGCCAGGCACCCGGCTCGAGATCACCTCGCGCGAAACCGCGCAGGTCGAACGGCTCGTCCGCGAGGTCGTCGCGCCCGAGGACCTCGGCATCATCGTCTCGAACATCGGCGTCGCCCCCGGATTTTCTTCGATCTACACGAGCAACTCCGCGCAGCACACGGCGTTCGTGCAGGTGAGCCTCAAGGAAGGCCACAAGACCGGCAGCTACGAGTACATGAACCGCATGAGACGACGGCTCGACGAGGAGCTGCCGGAGCTGAACGCGTATTTCCAGTCCGGCGGTCTCGTGGACGCGGTGCTCAATCTCGGCTTGCCCGCGCCCATCGATCTGCAGGTGAGCGGGTCGGACCTGCAGGCCGACCATCGAACGGCATCCGAGCTGGCGGCGCGCATTCGGGCCGTCCCGAACGTCAGCGACGTGTTCATCCCGCAGGACGTCGACTATCCCGCGCTGGCGCTCGACATCGATCGGGTTCGCGCCAGCCAGCTCGGGCTGACCGAGCGCGAGGTCGTGAGCAATGTCATCACGGCCCTCACGTCCAACCAGATGATTGCCCCGAGCTACTGGGTGGATCAGCGGACCGGCAACGACTACATGCTGACGGTGCAGTACCCCGAGAACCGGGTGGCGACGACGCTGGATCTCACGGCCATTCCGCTGCGGGCGCCCGGCGGCAGCGGCCCGGCCGTGCGGCTCGACCGGGTCACCTCGCTCCGCCCCCTCTCGGCGCCGACCGAGGTCAACCACTATCAGCTGCGCCGCGTCGTCGACATCTACGTCGGGCTCGCCAACGAGGATCTCGGGCGCGCGGCGGCGGACATCGATCGGATCGTCGCCGGCACGAAGCTGCCCGAAGGCATCCGCGTCGATCTGCGCGGCATGGTCCAGGGGATGCGCGCCTCGTTCCGCAGCTTCGGGCTCGGGCTGGTGCTGGCGCTGGTCCTGCTCTATCTCATCCTCGTCGCGCAGTTCGAGTCCTTCGTCGACCCGTTGATCATCCTGCTCGCGGTGCCCCTCGGGCTCACCGGCGTGCTCCTCATCCTGTACCTCGCCGGCACGACCCTGAACGTGCAGTCGCTGATGGGCGTGGTGATGATGGTCGGCATTGTCGTCTCCAACAGCATCCTGATTGTCGAGTTCACACACCGTCTGCTCGAGCAGAAGGTCCCGATCCGCGACGCGGTCGCGCTGGCCTGCCGGGTCAGGCTTCGGCCCGTCCTGATGACTTCGCTGGCGACGATCATCGGGCTCATGCCGATGGCGTTGAAGCTGGGAACGGGCAGCGAGAGCTACGCACCGCTCGCACAGGCCATCATCGGAGGCCTGTCGGTGTCGGTCATCTTCACCATTGTGCTCGTGCCTTCAGCATTCCTGCTGGTCTACGGGCGAACACACGCGAGGGAGGCGGAATGAGGGCGTGGGCACCGAGGTCGGCGATCGTCGTCCTCGCGGGATGGGTGAGCGCGACCGCGATCAGCGCGCAGACCTCGCAAACCCTGTCGCTCCGGGACGCCGAGCAGCGCGCGCTCAGCGAGCATCCGCAGATTCGAGCGGCTGAATACTCGGCGCAGGCGGCGGATCAGGTGGTGCGGGAGGCGAGAGCGGCGTACTTCCCGACGGTGACGGCGAGCCTGACCGGGGCGCAGGCGGAGTCCAACACCAGGATTGCCGCCGGCGGGCTGAACAATCCGACCATTCTCGATCGTGTGGCCGGCGGATTTTCAGTCAGTCAGCTCCTCACCGATTTCGGTCGAACCGCTGCGCTCGTGCAGAGCTACGACTTCCGCGCCGACCTGCAGCGGCAGACCGTGGAAAGCCGGCGGGCGGACGTGCTCCTGCAGGTGGATCGCGCCTATTTCACCGCGCAGCGCGCCCAGGCGGTGGAGCGCGTCGCCCAGGAGACCGTCACCGCGCGGCAGGCCGTCGCCGACCAGACGACGGCGCTCGCCGCGAGCGGCCTCAAGTCCGGGCTCGACGTCAGCTTCGCCAAAGTGAACCTCTCAGAAGCGCAGCTTCTGCTCGTGCAGGCGCGCAACGACGTGCAGGCGGCGTTCACGGCGTTGTCGGCGGCGATGGGCAACCAGCAGCAGGCCGCGTACCAGCTGGTCGACGAGCCGCTGCCTCCCGAGCCTCCGTCCGACGCCACGAGCCTCATCGCGCAAGCCCTTCGCGACCGCGCCGACCTGGCGAGCGAGCGATCGGCCCGGCGCGCGGCGGAGAAGTTCGCGGACGCGGAGCGGGCCCTCTGGCTGCCGTCGGTTTCCGTCATCGGGGCGGCCGGCGCCACGCCCTACCGGGAGATCGGGTTGGACAGCCGCTATGCGGCACTCGGCATCAATCTGAGCCTGCCGCTCGCGAGCGGCGGTCTGCTCCCGGCCCGCCGCGCCGAGGCCGCGCTGAAGGCGAGCGCCGAGGCGCAGCGCCTCCGGGATTTCGAGAACCTCGTCGTGCGCGACGTGACCACGGCCTGGCTGGAGTCGCAGGCTTCGTTTCGGCGGCTCGAAGTCGCAGAGGAGCTGCGCGCGCAGGCCGCTGACGCCGCCGACCTGGCCCAGGCGCGATACGACATCGGGCTCGGCTCGATCGTCGAGCTGAGCCAGGCGCAGTTGAACAAGACGCGGGGCGACATCGAACGGGCCGAGGCCCAGTACCGACTGCCAGATCCGGACGGCCAACCTGAAGTTCCAAATCGGGGCGCTGAAGTAGTCCCGCGTGGCGACCAGGATTCTCCTCGCCGTCGACGATTCCGATTTTTCACGCGCAGCCGTCGAGGCCGTCGCCCTGCACATCCGGCCCGACGATGCGGTGGTGCGCGTCATTCACGTCATCGAGCTCAACCGGCTCGTGCCACCGGCGACCGATTTCGCCCGCGGCTCCGGGTACGGTCCCGACGTCGCGTCGCACCTCGAAGCCGGACGGCGCGCCGCCGAGGCGCTCGTTGGCGCCGCGGAGCACCGTCTGCAGGGGGCCGGGTTCGACACCGCCGGCGTCATTCGAGAAGGCGACCCGCGGCACGCCATCCTGGACTATGCTGCCGAGTGGGACTCCGACTGGATCGTGATGGGGTCGCACGGACGTCGCGGATTTGATCGGTTCTTCCTGGGCAGCGTGTCGGACGCGGTCGCCCGTCATGCCCACTGCTCCGTTCAAATCGTCAGGTTGCGGGCGTGGTGAATCGAGACAAACGTGTGGTACGCGGCCGGCTCGCCTGGATCGGTGTCGTCGTGGTGGTGCTCGCCGCCCCTCTGGGGGTGCTCGCGCAGCGGCGGTTCTTCCAGCAGCGCGGCTTCGAGCTGAAGACCGGGCCGAACCAGCCGTACGACGGACGCTTCGCGTTCCTGCGCGTCAAGTACCAGACCGCGCCTGGCGGCTACTGGTGGCGGGGCCTGCCGTCGTGGTCGCACGGCTACCCCCTGGCCGAGCAGAACCTCATGAAGATCATGAGGGAAGTCAGCTTCCTCGACCCGCACGAGGAGATCGACACGCTGACGCTCGACGATCCCGATCTGTTCAAGTATCCGGTGGCCTACATCATCGAGGTGAGCTGGTGGACGCTCACCGATCGCGAGGCCGAGGCCCTGCGCGCGTACCTGCAGAAGGGCGGCTTCCTCATCGTCGACGACTTCAAGGCGACTGGGGACTTCGGCAGTCCCGGCTGGGAACCGTTCGAGGCGAACATGCGGCGCGTCCTCCCCGACGTCCGGTTCTTTCCGATGGATGCCTCGCACCCGATCTTTCACTGCTTTTTCGAGCTCAACGACCTCGACATCATCCCGCAGGCGTACAACGCCGGCAAACCGATCTTCCGCGGCGTGTACGAGGACAACGATCCCGGCAGGCGCCTGCAGGTGATCGTGAACTACAACACCGACGTGTCCCAGTTCTGGGAGTGGTCGGGGACCGGCCTGCGACCCATCGATCAGACGAACGAGGCCTACAAGCTCGGCGTCAACTACCTGGTGTACGGGTTGACGCACTGATCGGCGGCGGACCGCCACCGGGCGGGCCCCGGCCGGGCCCGTGCCGCCCGACGTGACAATCCGCTGGCGTGCGGGAGGCCGTCGATGGACTCGGCAGATACCCGACCGAAGTCGCGGTGGTCAGGTCGACGGCTCATGCCCAGATCGCCAAGGGGATTCTGGACGACACGCCCTCCGGAAACGCAATGCTGGTGACCGGGGCGGGGATTGAACCCGCGGCCCGCGCATTAAAAGTGCGCTGCTCTACCACTGAGCTACCCGGTCGCACGGTCGCCCGTCACTGGTGGTCGGCCGACAGCGACGGTCTTCGCGGACTGACGACCGGCTATCTTACCGTGAACCCCACCGACGCTTCCGTCGTCTCCCACGCCATCGCCACCAGTCCACCGCGCGCCGAGGGATCCGGCGCGACGCTGAACGTCAACTGTTCGACCGGCGTGTCGAGCGTCCGTTTCGTGAGCTCGATCCGTCCGAGATCGGCCGACGCGTTGTAGTTGGTGTGAAACCCGCTCGGCTCCTTGCTGACGACCAGCGTCCAGCGGGTGGAGGTGGGCAGGATCCAGATCGTATGCGGCCCGGCGGGAACGATGAGATCGCCGATCTGCAGTTCGCGCGTGCTGTCGAGGGTCGTCGCTTCGTCGGCGCCGGGACACCACACGCGGCCGTACGGCACGAGGCGGCCGAAGATCGCGCGGCCCCGCATGTAGGGCCGCCCGTAGGTGACGGTAACGTCGGCGCCGTCCACCGTGCCGCTCGTCGATTCGTGCGGACTGGCCCGCCGCCGCTGGCTGGCGTGCACGATGGGATGGAGATGCGTGGCGATCGCCGCCGGGCCGGCGAGCCGCCACATCCCGATGACGCCGCCGAGCAGCAGCACCGTCGCCGCGCCGGTCATCGCGATGCCGCCAATGAGCAGGAGCTTGAGAGCGCGCATGATGGTCCGCCTTTCGCGTATATACTCATCCCCCGATCAACCGCATGAACACCGTCTCGGCCCGCGTGGTGCTCGTCGTCGAAGACGATCCGTCGGTGCGACGGCCGCTGGTGAAGTTCCTCGAGATGCACGGCTTCACCGTGATCACCGCCGACACGGCGGAAGACGGCGTCGACGCGCTCAGAACCCGCGGGCCGCACGCCGCGGTGGTCGACCTGCGGCTGCGCCGCGGATCGGGCCGCGACGTGGTGGCCGCGGCATCGCCCGACATGCCCATCCTCATCTTCTCCGGCCTGCCGTCGGAATCCGCCGAGCTCGAGCGGCTCCGGCCGCGCACCCGGCTCATCGAGAAGCCGGTACTCGCTGGTACTTCTCGTCGAAACGCTGGAAGCCATGTGTTCCGACAGCCAGCCGCAGGGGCCGCAGGCCGGCTGAGCGCCCGCTCGCCGCGTCCATTTCATCACAGGATCTTCTTGCCGAGCACGGAGAGCACCAGCTCCGCGCCCAGCTCGGCGGTCGTGTTCCGCAGATCGAGCGTCGGATTCACCTCCACCACGTCGACCGACGTCAGTCGCCGCGAGTCGGCCACGAGCTCCATGACCATGTGCGCCTCGCGGTAGTTCAGGCCGCCGTTGACCGGGGTGCCGACCCCGGGCGCAATCGAGGGATCGCAGGCGTCCATGTCGAACGACACGTGAATGCCGGCCGTGTCGCGGCCGGCAATCGCGACGGCGCGCTCCATGACGTCCGCGATGCCGTACCGATCGATGTCCTTCATCGTGAAGACTTGGATCCGCGACTCCCGGACGCCGGTCTTCTCCCGGTCGTCGAGGTTCCGGATGCCGACGAGCACCGTATGCGCCGGCTGCACTTTCGGCGCCCAGCCGCCGACCTCCGCCAGCTCGCGGGGCTCGTTCCCGAGGAGCGCGGCGAGCGGCATGCCGTGCACGTTGCCGCTCGGCGAGGTCGCCGGCGTATTCATGTCGCCGTGCGCGTCGACCCAGATGAGGCCCAGCGGCTGCTGTCTGGTGGTCTGCGCCCACTTCGCTGCCGCGCCGACCGAGCCGGCGGCCAGACTGTGATCGCCGCCCAGGACCAGCGGCAGCGCCCCGCCGTTCAGCGACTCCAGGGCGAGATCGTACAGACGCTGGCAGATGCTCGCGATGTCGGCGACGTACTTCTTCCGCTCGTCGTGCGGCTCGAGCGTCTCACGGATCGGTGTCGGCAGATCGCCGCGGTCCACGACCGTGCGCCCGAGCCGTGCGATCCGCTCGTCCACGCCGGCAATGCGGAACGCCGACGGCCCCATGTCCACGCCGCGCCGGCCGCCGCCGAGGTCGAGAGGGACGCCAATCACGTGAACGGTGCGCGTGGAATTCACGATCGCGACTTGTACGACACCGACATGCCTTCCGCCGACGGACGGACGATCGTCGTGAACAGCGCCGGGTCGTGCTCGATCGCGTCCAGGAAATCGCGCATCTCATCCCGCTTGTTGACGACGTTGTGGGCGAGGAAGAGGCCCCCGGCCGAGAGACGGGGCAGCACGAGATCCAGGAATCGCTTGTAGTCGCGCTTCCACGCGTCGAGGAACACGAAGTCGAACCCGCCGGTCAGTTTCGGAATCTCACGGAACGCGTCGCCCGGCACGACCGTGACGACCGTGTCGAGGCCGGCGGTGTGAATGTTCGCGGCGGCTGTCCTGGCGCGAGTGGCGTCGAACTCGATGGTCGTCAGGTGGCCGCCGGTCTCGCGCAACCCGAGGCCAATCCAGATCGCGCTGTACCCGTTGGCGCCCCCGATCTCGAGCGCCCGCTTCGACCGGCTCGAGGCGACCATCAGCCGGAGGAATCGTCCGTCTTCCTCCGAGACTGCGAGTTGATCGGTGTCGGCCCGTTTGATGTCGCCGAGCAAGGCGACGAGCCTGGCCGGGAGCGTCGTGCCCGACCCCTGGGCGCCGGGCGTCAGGGCCGGCGACGACAGCCAGACGGCGGCCGTCAGCACGACCATCCAGGGAACCGGCGGTTTCAGGCCGCGGTTGGGCTTTCTGGAGTCTGAGACTTCGCGAGCCATTCGGCCACCTGCCTTCCTGTCGCGCGGCCGTCCGCGACGCAGTCGGGGATCCCGACGCCGCGGAACCCGCTGCCCGTGACGAAGAGCCCGGGTCGCGTTGCCAGTATGCGCTCGATCGCGTCGAGGCGCGCGGCATGCCCGACCTCGTGCTGCGCCGTGCTGCGCTCCCACCGGTACACGCGCGTCAGCAGCGGCGTGCCGCCGATCCCGAGCAGCGGCGTCAGCGCCGCGATGGCGCGCGCCGCGAGGGCGGCGTCCGAGCCGTCGAGGGCGCGCGGGTCGCGGGCGCCGCCGACGAACGCCCGCAGCAGGACGGCGCCTTCCGGCGCGCGGTGCGGCCACTTGGACGACATCCACGAGCCGGCGAGAATGCCCGACGCTTCGACGCGCGGGACCACGAAACCCGAACCGTTCAGCGGATGCGCGACCTGCGCACGCCGGTATCCCAACGCGATCGTCGCCGTCGACGCGTACGCCACGGCCCCGCAGAGGCCGGCAAGGTCGCCGGCCACGTCGTGAAGAAGTGCGCTCGTGACGTAGGCCGGCGTCGCGGCGACCAGCGCCCGGGCGGTCCACGGTTCCCCTCGCCCGGCGTCGACCGCGAATCTCTGCCCGGGTGAACCGCCGGAACCGACTCGCTCGACACGCGTGTCGAGGCGGATGGCCCCGTCGGGAAGGCGCGCGACGAGGGCGCGAACCATCTGACTCAGCCCGCCGGGCAGGGAACGGAACGCGCCGTTGCCGGACGGGGAGGGCCGCGGCGCGGCGCGAAACGCGCGCAGCAGGCTGCCGTGCTTCCGCTCGGCTTCGACGAAGCGGGGAAACAGGGAGCGAACCGACAATCGATCGACGTCGCCGGCGTGGATTCCCGCCAGGAGCGGCTCCGCCAGGTACGTCGTGGCCTCGGCGCCGAAGCGCCGCGTCATGAACGCGCCAATCGATTCGTCCGCGTCGTCTCTGCGGCGCGGCACGGCGAGCTCGGCGGCCATCCGCACCTTGCCGCGCCACGAGAACAGCCGGGTGGTCACGAAAGGTCCGATGCGCGTCGGAATGCCGAGCACCGAGGCGGCCGGCAGCGGGTGAAGCCTGCCCGCGCGCTGGATGTAGGCGAGCCGCGGCGGCAGCGTCGGCACGAGCTCGCGCCCGAGTCCCAGCTCGTCGCACAACCTGATCGCGTCCGGCTTCTGCACGAGCAGGGCGTCCGGCCCGGCGTCGAGGGTGAACCCGTCCACCTCCTCGCTCAGGATGACACCGCCGGCCCGCGAGGTCCCCTCCAGCACGACGAACGACACGCCGCGTCGGTGGAGCTCGTAGGCGACCGACAGCCCCGCAATCCCTCCGCCGACGACGATGACGTCAACCGACGCCATCTGATGCCCGCGCGCTGCGCACGAGGTCTTCGAGCATCGCGATGAACGCCGGCGAGGTGTTGAGGGACCTGGATCGCCTCAGCGTCACGAGGCTGGCCCGGGCCGTTGCCGCCGCCTGCACGTCGATGTCGAACAGGATTTCGGTGTGGTCGCAGACGAAGCCGATCGGCACGACGAGCAGCCGCGTGCGGCCCGCGGCCGCGCGGGCGCGAATCAGATCGTTCAGATCGGGACCGATCCAGGGCTCCGGTGTGCGCCCGGCGCTCTGGTAGGCGAGGGCAAACCCGGGAATGTCGGCGGCGCGGGCGACCTCGCGCGCGGTGGCCGCAACCTCCTCGACGTAGCGGTCACCCGACTCGACGACGCGGACGGGGAGGCTGTGCGCCGTGAAGACAACGTCCTCGCCGGGTTGTGGCTGCGCCTCCCGCACGCGCTCGGCAAACGCCCGCACGAGCAGCGGATGGGTGCAGAACGTGTGCACCGGCTCGAACTGCACGCCGGAGGGCAGCGCGGCGCGTGCCGCCTCGAGATACTTCGTGACGCTGAGCGTGGAGAACTGCGGCGCCATCGGGATGCCGACGACGCGGGTGACGCCGGCCCGAAGCAGCTCGGCGGTCGCGCGATCGATGAACGGGTGCCAGTTGCGCATCCCGACGGCGACCGGCGTGTCAGGCCCGAGTCGCGTGCGCAAGGCGTCGGCCTGCGCGCGCGTGATGTCGGTCAGCGGCGAGACCACCCCGATCGCCGCGTAGTTGTGGCGCATCTCGGCGACGAGCTCGGGCGTCGGCGGCCGGCCACCGCGGACCAGCTGCAAGTACGCCGGCATGTCGTCGAGCGAGGCCGGGGTGCCGTGGGCCATCAGCAGAACGCCGGTCATGCGGACTCACGAAGGGACGGGCATCGTTACTGGCGTGTCTGCTGGTGCACGTAGCGTGCGACCGCCTGCACGTGCTCGAGCGGCGTCATCGGCAGAATCCCGTGTCCCAGATTGAAGATATGTCCCGGCCGTCGATCCGCGCGGTCCAGCACATCGTCGGTCGCCGCGAGAATGCGATGGATCGGCGCGAGCAGCACGGTCGGATCGAGATTGCCCTGAATGGCGCGATCGGGTCCGATGCGCGCCCAGGCCTCGTCCAGCGGGGTGCGCCAGTCGGCGCCGATCACGTCGCCGCCCGCGTCGCGCAGCTCGCGGAGAATCGCGCCGGTCCCTACGCCGAAATGGATCGTGGGGACGTCGTGTCCGCGCAGGCGGTCGAAGATGCTGCGCGTGTGCGGCAGGATGAACTCCCGGTAGTCGTCGGCGTTCAGCGCGCCGACCCAGGAGTCGAACAGCTGGACCGCGTCGACGCCCGCCTCGATTTGCGCGATCAGATATTCGGCGCTCATGTCGGCGAGCAGCGCGCACAGGCGGTGCCAGTCCTCCGGCGATCCGTACATCAGCGCCTTGGTGTGCGCGAAGCTGGTCGAGTGTCCGCCTTCAATCGCGTACGACGCCAGCGTGAACGGCGCGCCGGCAAATCCGATGAGGGGCACGCGACCCTGCAGCTCGCGCTGAACCTGGCGGATCGCCACGAGCACGTGCGACAGCGCCTCGCGCGGCTCGAACCGCCGGAGCCGCGACACATCGTCGGCGTGGCGCAGCGGGTTGTCGATGGCCGGCCCTTCGCCCTTGACGAAGTCGAAGCGGACACCCATCGGCTCGAGCGGCAGGAGCAGATCGGAAAAGAGGATCGCCGCATCCACCTCGATGCGGCGGACCGGCTGCAGGGTGACCTCGGTCGCCAGGTCCGGCGTGCGGCACAACTCCAGGAGCGAGTACCGCTCTCTGAGCACCTGGTACTCCTTCATGTAGCGTCCCGCCTGCCGCATGAACCACACGGGCGTTGCATCGACACGCTGGAGCCGGCACGCTTTGAGAAACCGGGAGCCCCGCTCGATCAGTGCGTCACCTTGAGGAGATTGCGTGCGAGGCCGACGAGGTCTTCGAGCCACAGCGGCTTGAACCGCAGCTCCGCGCCGAGCGCGCGCAGTTCCGCCGAAACCTCGTCCTCGAGGAAGTAATCGCCGGTGACGATGGCGACCGGCGTCCCCTTGCTGATCTCCGACGCCCGCAGCCGGCGGAGGAACCCGAGCCCGTCCACGAGCGGCATCCGCAGATCCAGGATGATGGCATCGGGACGCGCGGACGCGGCCTCGCGGAGTCCGTTTTCGGCGGTGACGGCGGTCCGCACCGAAAATCCTTCGAGGCGCAGCATCCGGGCGAACGTCTGCGTCACCCCCTCGTCGTCGTCGACGATGAGGATGGTCGGGGTGTCCTGATCTTTGGTCGCCGTTCGCACCAAGAACCCAATTGTACCCGAGCTTTGCCCGCCCGCCGTTCCCCGGCCAAAAAATGCTGCCGGCCCGCGAATGATTGAGCATGCGATACTTAGGGCGGATACAAGATGTGTGACCTTGCCGGGCGTCGGGGGCCGGAGGTCTCCTGTGGTCAGGCGACTCTGCCGTGCTAGACTTAGGGGTTTGATCTCAACAGCGGGTCCATACGTCGGAGGCCATTGGTGAGCCCAATCCTGGTGCGGCCGGTCCGCGAGCAACTCGAGCACGATCGACTCATTCGCCTGCTCCAGACCAAGGCTCGGCGCCGGCACGAAGTCAGCATCAATCCGGGGGCCGAGCAGAACGTGCCGGTGCGGGTCGGCTCGGGATCGATGTACCCCGATGTGCTGCTGTTCTCCCAGGACCGTCGCCGCCGGCTCGACGCCATCATCGAGGTCGAAACGGGAGAGTCGGTCAACCACCTGGAGGCGCTCGCCCAATGGGTGCCGTTCGGCAAGCTTCGCGTCGGCTTCTTCCTTTACGTGCCGGCGACGATGGTCGACGTGGCGCGACGGCTCTGCGAGGATAACCAGATTCATGTCAACGAGATCTGGAGCTATCACGCCGTCGGCGATCAGAATCCGCTTCACCTTGATGCACCGGTCCCGGCAGGCGGCACCGCCGCCTCGTGCCGCGTCGCGTACTGTGCGGCGACCGTCCGCCGACGGCGGGGGCCGGCGTAAGCCGGCGCCCCGTTCGGCGGCGTCGGCGCGAAGCGGGAAGCCGTCCGTGAGGCGGGCCCAGAAACGCCGCTGACTGGCCTCTTGCCAACTCTACGCATCACACGCGACAAACGGGGCTACGAGTACCTACTGCCTCGTCCATACGATCTCCTCCCGCAGGGGCAAGCCGCAGCAGCGGACGCTGTACTGGTTTCGAACCGCACCGAACCTGAAGGTCGGCCGGCGGCCGCTCGACGAGGAGGCGCGGCGCGCGATCGAGGCGCGGTATCCCGATGTGGAGTTCGACTGGGAGGCGCTTTTGAGGACGCCGATGCCCCCGCCCTCGGCCGAGTACTGGCGGGAGCGCCGCCGCGTCGAGAAAGCGTGGCGGCGTGCGCGGACAACCGACGAGGAAATCGAGCCGGGCGGACCCGAGTCGTCCGAGGACGCGGACGCAAGCGACGGGCTGGAACCGGATCGGGTGGTTACTGCGGCCGACCCGGCCGGTAGCGCCTCGCCAGCGTCTGACATCCAGGATTCCGGAGAGCGTGCCCGCCATCACGAAGGTGGCGAGCAAGACCATTGATCCCCCGGATTTGCCGGTGCGAAGGCGGGCTATAATCCTCCGTATGCGTTCGTCAAATCATGGGCTCTGGACGCTCGCGACGCTGGCGAGCCTGACGATGGCGTTGTCGGCACAGGCGCCGCAGGCGCCCGCGGCGCCTCCCGCGGCTCCTGTGCCGGGGAGCGCGCAAACGCCGACCTTCCGCATCCAGGTGGACCTCGTCACCACCGACGTGCTGGTCCGCGACGACAAGGGCAATTTCGTGCCGGATCTGCGCAAGGACGACTTCGAGGTCTACGAAGACGGCGTCCTGCAGGACATCTCGTCGATGACGGTGGTCACCGGCGGCCGCGTCACCAATGCGCTGCTGCCGCCGCCCGCGCCGCCGCCCGAGGGAATCATCCTGCCGGCGACGCGCGCCCGCAACGACGTCTCGGGTCGGATCTTCGTGTTCTTCGTCGACGACCAGCATCTGCAGTTCCACAACACCGGCCGTGTGCGGCAGCTGTTCACCAAGATCTCGAAGGAGCTCCTGCACGACGGCGACATGTGGGGCATGGTGTCGAGCGGTCCCTCGTCCATCTCGCAGCAGATGACGTACGACAAGAGCCGCTTCGACCAGCTGATCAACAAGATCACCGGCAACGAGCTGAAGCCGGTCGACATCATCAACGGCCCCTCGGGCCCGGGCGGTCCGACCGAAATCCGGTACCGCGCGCACGTCGCGTTCTCGACGGTGGAAGAAACGCTCAAGAACCTGGAGGCGGTGCACAACCGGCGGAAAGCGCTGGTCTACGTCAGCGACGGCTACGACTTCGCGCCGTTCCAGGCCGCCCGTCTCGGCCTGGTGGATCCGAGCTCGCCCTTCGCGCAGAACGAGCTCGCCGCGGCGCAGAACTCGGCGGCGGCGCAGCAGGCGCAGGCCGACGGCACCGATGCCCCCGATCCGACGCGGGACCTCGACAACAAGAAACAGAACGAGGAGTTCGCGGACGCCGATCTGGCGCGCGAGCTCTGGGATCTCACACGAACGGCCAATCGGGCGAACGTCACGATCTACACGCTCGATCCGCGGGGCCTCGTCGGGCCGCTCTCCGATCTGGACGACAACGTGGATCCGCAGCAGTGGTCGGAGTTCATTCGCAAGTCGCAGGACAGCCTGCGAGTGCTCGCGGAGGAGACCGGCGGCGTCGCCGTCGTGAACCAGAACGACTACAACAAGGCGCTGAAACGCATCGACGCCGAGACGAGCGACTACTACGTGCTGGGGTTCTACTCGAAGAATCCGGATCCGCTGCGGAAGAATCGCCGGCTTGAAGTGCGAGTGAAGCGGCCGAACACGAACCTCGTGTTCCGGAAGGAATACTCGATCAAGCCGCTGCCGGCGCCCGTCGTCTCGACCAAACAACCCTAGGCGGATCCGGCGCACTGCCGACCACGATCAGCCTTCACCGTTTCGAGGTGGCGCGCGCCGCGGGGCGTGGCCACACGCGGGCGGGACGCTTCTTCGCCACCGCTTCGTCCAGCAGCGCCTCCCTGGTGCGGGCGACCGCTTCCCTCAAATACGTCTCGTCCACCTCCGAGCCGATGAAATCCACGCCCAGGCGGGCGCAGGCGACGGCCGTGCTCCCCAGTCCGGTGAAGGGATCCATCGCGGTCCGGACGCGCGACAACCCGTGCAGCCGCAGACACTGTTCCGGCAGCTTCGGGGGAAACGTCGCCGGGTGCGGGCGATCGCGGTCACGCTGTTGAATCGTTTCGTAGGGAATGAACCACGTGTTGCCGCGGCACCGCACGCCGCCGGCGGCCCGTTGCCAGCGGCCGACGTTCGACGCGTCCTGGTAGGCGACGCCGAGCGAGAGCCGGTCGAGCGTGGTTGCGCCTCCGGGCGTGAAGTGGAAGATGAACTCGTGGCAGTCGTTCAGGAACCGCTGGCTGTTGATCGGTTTGTAATGACCGACGGCGAGGTCGCGCGTCAGGCCGGCGGCCGCGCCCGCGAGCGTCTTTTCGATCGCGATCGACTTGACCCAATGAATGATGTTCTGCAGGCTGAAATGCGCCCGCACCGTCTGGGCGACGTCGAGCGGCGTCCAGGGATCGCTCGGCTTCGCGCCGACGTTCAGGAAGAGCGATCCGACAGGCGTCAGCACGCGGGCGGCGGCGGCCACCCAGGTATTGGTCCATGCCAGGTACTCGGATCGCGACAGCGTGTCCTGGTAGGTGCCGTACTCGATGCCCAGGTTATAGGGCGGCGAGGTCACGATCACGTCGACGCTGTGCGCCGGCAGCTCACGCATGATCTCCACGCAGTCGGCGTGGAACAATCGCAGCGACGAATCGGCCCGGCCGGCGAGTCTCGCGAAGGGCTTCAGCAACACGGACATGGTCAGTGTATTTCGGATCTGACGCGGGCGAGCGATAGGCCCGGGGGGGAAAATGTGCTGTGTGGCTAATCAGCCACACCCTGGCGGACCGAACGCCTCAGGAGGCCCGGCTGGCGAGCGTAAGGGATGCGGCGACAGGCGACCGGTCGGCGACGATGGTGTGATTGCGCCGGTGACCGTGGGTCGCGCACGACTTGCCTTTTTCTTCCACGTACGCGACCTCCCGGTTCGTCGCCACCTCGCGGTAGCGGCCGACGACGCAGCCGCAGTCGAGTGTGGTGAAACCGAGAAGCCGAACGAGACTCATCACGGGTCGGCCCTTTCAACAGACAGGTGAGCAGACGCCTGAGCAGGTTCTCTACCGATGAGCTCTGCGTCGTAATCCATCTTCAAAGACATTCCATCCGCGGATATCGGCTTGAAAGGGACCGGACAGCAGCCCGATCAGCCGATCCAACGATCCATCGAGGCGTCACTAACGATGGCGGGAAGCAGGCCCTCGTGAGATACCATTTTCATTCGACGTGAGAGCCGTCCATTTGTTCATCGCGGGGGCGATGTCCGCAGCGGCGGCCGGCGTGGCTGCCGCGCAGCCGACGCGGAGCACGAGCCCGGCCGACCTGCTGAACGACGCAGTCGTGAAGGCGGCCGTGGACGCCGTCCGCACGGGCGAACCGCAGACGATCGAGGATCAAGTGCGTTTCTGCGAAATCCCGGCGCCCCCGTTCAAGGAGACGGCCCGCGGCGAGGCGCTCCGGCAGACGTTCGTTCAGCTCGGGCTGCGTAACGTGCGCGTCGACAAGGTGGGCAACGTCGTCGGCGAACGCGCCGGCCTGACACCGCGTCCGCGAGTGGTGCTCTCGGCTCATCTCGACACGGTTTTTCCCCCGGACGTGGACGTGAAGGTGAAACGTGATCGGACCATCCTGCGCGGTCCGGGAATCGGTGACGACTGTCGCGGTCTGGCCGTGATGGTGGCCGTCATTCGCGCGCTCCAGCGGACGGGGGCGCAGACGCCCGGCTCGATGACCTTCGTGGCCACGGTGGGCGAGGAGGGTCTCGGGGACCTGCGCGGCGTGAAACAGATTTTCCGGGAAACGCTCGCCGGCAAGGTCGACCGGTTCGTGTCGATCGATGGGACGGGGCTGGGCGCCACCAACGTCGGGGTCGGCAGTCGGCGCTACCGCGTCACGTTTCGCGGTCCCGGCGGTCACAGCTTCGCGTCTTTCGGCGTGCCGAATCCGATCGACGCGCTGGGACGGGCCGTTGCGAGGATCGCCGACCTGCAGGTGCCGCGTGACCCGAAGACCACCTTCAACGTCGGTCGCATCGGCGGCGGCACGTCGGTGAACGCCATTCCGGCCGAGGCCTGGATGGAAATCGACCTGCGGTCGAGCGAGGTGGCGTCGCTGACGGCTCTCGACGCCCGGATCCTGAAGGCAATCGACGCCGGCGTCGCCGAGGAGAACGCCCGATGGCGGGCGCCCGGCGTCATTACCGTGGCGAAAGAGCTGGTTGGCAGCCGGCCGGCGGGACTTACCCCTCAGACGTCCCCCATCGTCCGGACCGCCGAGGCCGTGCACGCGGCTCTGAAGCTGCCGTTCGTGCTGAGCGAGAGCTCGACCGATTCGAACATTCCCATGAGCCTGGGGATTGCCGCCATCACCATCGGGGGCGGGGGCCGTGGCTCCGACGCGCATGCGCCGACCGAGTCGTTCGACACCGCCGACTCCTGGGTGGGAACCGAGCGAGCGCTGCTGCTCACGCTCGCGCTGGCGCGCTGAGGGGAGACCGTTCAGCCCGCCTCGATCCTCCGCTCCGACCGGACCTCCGCGGCCTCGACGGCCTGCTTGAGGCGCTCGAAGCGCTCCAGATCGATCGCGCGCTGACGGCCGGCCGCACGATGCGCCGCGGCTATGCGGGCGATGAAGACCAGGTGGACTCCGCCGACGACGACGAGCTCGATCCGGACCGGGTCCGCGAGCAGGATCGGCGCGAAGTTCAACAGCGTGGCGAGGCAGAACGGAATCGGGAAGAGGGGGTGGGGACCGCCGCCCGGGAACGCCCGGCCATAGGCCATGGCAGTCCGCTCCCATTCGCGGGTTGACGGCCCTTCGTCGTAGAAGACCTGGAGGTAGCGCCCGATCCGCTCGACGGCGACATGGAGTGCGACGGTCGTTTCGAAGGCGGCCACGAGGACGACCAGAGGGACCAGCGTCGCCACCGGCAGCGGCCACAGGGTCGCGGTCGCGATGGTGGTTGCGGCCCAGGCCACGATCGCGGCGAGAAAGGCGACGATTCTGAGCGAGCCGCGTTCGCGGATGGTAGCCCGCAGCGCCTTGTATTCCTCCACTTCACAGGGTGTCATGAGCCGCTCCTCATCCACGGGGGCGAATCAGCCGATACACCGAATAAGTGCGTGGATTTCCCTGCTCATCGATTCCGGCACACGACTTGGGCGTCGCACGTCGCACCTCGTCCGGCAGAGTCATGACGGAAGCCCACAACCCCCTTGCATATAATGGATTATCTGTTACACTCAGCAGCCAAAGTTCGCCAACAATCTTTCGTGTCTGGTGAGACCAGGTGAGCAGATCACGTCTTTTCTGGATCGGTCCTCTTACGCTCGTCGGCCTCGTCAGTTTCCTGGCGGGTCCCGCCGACGGGGCGACCAAGCCCAAAGCCAAACGCGCGGCGGTGACCCGTACGGCGTCGCAGCCGCCGGCGAAGCGGCCACTGTACTCGGCCACGCGCTCGCAGACACGGAAGGCGGCGCTCCAGCGCGCGCGAGCCATCGCCACGGCCCGCGAAATAGCCCAGACGGTGCTGCCGCGCTACAAGGTGGACGCAAACGGCGAGGTCGTCCCGGACGTTCGCGCGGCGGCGGCCATCATCTACAACCCTGAAACGAACGAAGTGCTCTGGGAGGAGAACTCGCAGGCCCAACGTTCCATCGCCAGCATCACGAAGGTAATGACGGCGACGGTCTTCCTCGAGAACAATCCCGACCTGTCAGAGCCGGTCACCGTGGCGAGGAGCGACGTCTTTCAGGCGTCGACGACGCACCTGAAGCTGAACGATCGGGTGACGACCGACGACCTGCTGCACCTGTTGCTGATTGCCTCGGACAACGCGGCGGCGCGGGCGCTCGCCCGTGTCTCGCCCTACGGCACCGACGGGTTCATCCGCCGGATGAACGAAAAGGCGGCCGAACTGGGGTTGGAGAGCACGAGCTACGCCGATCCGTCGGGGCTGCTCTCCGACAACGTCTCGTCAGCCTTCGACATGGCGCGGCTCATCACGCGGGCGTCGGCGGACGAGCGGATCTCGTCCATCATGCGGCTCCAGGAGTACACGGTCTACACCGCGAATCGCCGCGTCATCACCTTCCACAGCACGAACCATCTCCTCGGCCGTGACGATCTCGACGTGCGGGCCGCGAAGACCGGCTTCATCGGCAAAGCGGGCTACTGTCTCGCGACGCTGCTGCGCCTTCCCAACGACGGTCATCAGGTCGCGGTCGTCGTGCTCGGCGCCCGGTCCAACGCCGGCCGGTTCATGGAAACGAGGAATCTCTTCAGCTGGCTGAGCTCGAAGGCGTCGACAATCTTCGCCACCAAGACGACCGTGCCGGTCGCCGCCGCGCCGGCCGTTCAGTAACAGGCTAGCCCGCGTACCCCCGCTGCATCGCCGCCGCGTCGAGCGGCAGCGTCGCAATCGTGTCGACCGCCACCATCAGAGGCCGGGACGCCCGCCGCCCGTCGAGCGCTTTCAGATACCGCCGGCACACGTCGCACGCGTACACCCGATAGCGGCCGTCGGGCGTCGCGAACGAAGTAATCTCGGTCCGGTCGTCGTTCGCGCAGAACGGGCATTGCCAGCCGTCGAAGGCCCACTGGCCGAGACAGCGCCCGCAAATCAATCGCCGCTCGGCCGCCGGCGTAATCACCGCGAAATCCGGTTCCCACCCGCAGAACGGGCAATGGCCCTGCGTCCACGGCGGCAGGTCGGGCCGCTGCATGAGGACTTCCGCGCAGCGCATCAGGAAGGGCCGCAGCGCGAGCACCAGTACCTGGTCAAGGGCTGCGGGCGCGCCCGCCGGCAGCCGGTCGCGCGGATGGCCGCCGTCGACTCCGGACGTCGCGTTGTACCACTTGAGGACGAGCGCTTCGAGGTTGTCGTCACGCCCGAGGGCGACGATAGCCTCGTAATCGGCGCTCTCGAGCACCTCCGAGCGCCGCAGGATGTCCGCCGTCTGCCGCAGCGTCAGTCGGAAATCGCTCCACGCGAGCGGGATGTCCCCGAACCGGACCACCGGTCGGCCGGCCGCGAACTGGGACTGCAGCCACGCGGCGTCCACCTGGATCCAGGGCAGCGGCACACGCGACTGCACGCGCCGGCGCATGTCGTGCAGCGCGATCTGCATGTCGACGGCGGATGCGAGCTCGGGCTGCTGCGCTCTGAGTTGCTTCAGTTCGACGACTTCACGGGGCTCGGCCCGCGTGGTTCGGGCCGGGCGATGTTCGGTCACGGCCCGGATTGTACTGTGCGCGGCCGCAAAAGGCCGCACCGGCGACCCGACTGCTACAATCGGCCGGATGTCGCCGCCCTCGCGTACGGTCCAGCCGACGGCGGCACGACGCGCGGTGTCCGGCGGTCACCGGCCGCCGAGCGTCCTGATGATCGCATCGGAAGCGCGCCCCTTCGCCAAGACGGGCGGTCTCGCCGATGTCCTCGGCGCGCTGCCGGTCGCGCTCGGCCGGTTAGGCTGGGCGACGACCGTGGCGCTGCCAAGGTATCGGGGCGTCACGGCCGGGAGTCTCGTGGAGCGGTTCCGACTGAGCGTCGGCGGCTACAGTCGCGAGATCGGGTTTTTCGTCGCGCCGCTCGCGTCCGGCGCCGAAGCGCTGCTGGTCGACTGCCCGGACCTCTTCGATCGGGACACGTTGTACGGTCCGGAGGGCGGCGACTATCCCGACAACCCGCTGCGGTTCGCCGTGCTGGTCCGCGCAGCGCTCGAGTTCGCCGCGCGTGCCGACCGCGCGCCGGCAATCGTGCACGCCCACGACTGGCAGGGGGGTCTGGCGCCGGTCTACGTGCGGACGCTCTACGGAACACACCCGGTCCTCGGCGCCACGCCGACCGTGTTCACGCTCCACAACCTGGCCTATCAGGGCCTCATCCCGCCCGACTGGCTCCCGCGCCTGGATCTGCCCTGGGAGCTCTTCACGGTCGAGCGGGCCGAGTTCTGGGGGCGCGTCAGCCTGCTGAAGGCCGGCATCAACGAAGCCGACGTCATCACGACCGTGAGCCCGCAGTACGCGCGCGAAATCCAGACGCCCGAGCTCGGGTTCGGTCTCGACGGCGTGCTGCGGCGCCGGGCGGCGGATCTGGTGGGCATCCTGAACGGCATCGACGTCGACGAGTGGGATCCCGCGCGCGACCGCCACCTGCCCGAGCCGTTCGACGCGACGGATCTCGAGCCCAAGGCGTCGTCGAAACGGGCCGTGCTCGCCCGGTACGCGCTTCCGACCGACGACAACGCGATGCGGCGACCCCTCGTCGGCATGATCTCGCGGATGGTGGAGCAGAAAGGCCTCGATCTCGTCGTCGCGGCCGCCGACGGTCTCATGGCCGTCGATGCGGACTGGGTCGTGCTCGGCACGGGCGAGGCGCGCTATCAGGATTTCTGGACGAGTCTCGCGCGCCGCTTCCCGACGCGGGTCGGGGCCCGCATCGGCTTCGACGAGCCGCTGGCGCATCTCATCGAGGCGGGCGCGGACCTCTTCCTGATGCCGTCACGGTTCGAGCCCTGCGGGCTGAACCAGATGTACAGCCTGCGCTACGGGACCGTTCCGGTGGTGCACGGCGTCGGCGGCCTGCTGGACACGGTTGTCGACGAATCGGCTCACGATCGGAAGGCGAACGGGTTCGTGTTCGGTGTGTATACGCCGGCCGCCCTGGTCGGCGCGGTCGAGCGTGCGGTGGCCGTGTTCCGGGACACCCGGCGCTGGCGGACCCTGCAGAGGGCGGGAATGCGCCGGGACAACTCGTGGGACCGATCCGCGCGGGAGTACGTCAGAATATACAAGAGCGCGGTCCGGCGTCGGGCCGCAGGCGCCCGGACGTGAAGCGTCGGGGCGCCAGAGAGCGCGGCGTGATGCCGGACGCGACCCCAGGACATAGAACGCGATTAGGAGCATCGATGGCGACCCAAGACGTGCAGACCGCGAATGTCGAGACTCGAGTGCAGACCTTCACCGACGGGAACTTCGATGAGATGGTCATCAAGGCGTCCGTGCCCGTGCTCGTCGACTTCTGGGCGCCGTGGTGCGGCCCCTGCAAGCGTCTGGGGCCGATCGTGGACGCCCTGGCGTCCGAATACGCCGGCAGGATCAACATCGGGAAGCTGAACGTCGACGACAACCCGGACACGGCAATCAAGTTCCAGATTCGAGGGATCCCGGCGCTCCTGCTGTTCAAGGACGGGCTGATGGTGGAGTCGGTCGTCGGGCTCGCCCAGAAAGACGAGCTCAAGAGCGTGATCGACCGACACGTCTGACCGGCCGCATTCCGTTCCCCATGACGCGATCTGTCCATCTCGCCACCTCGAATGCCGCCGCATAGCGTCGTCATCATTGGTTCCGGGCCGGCCGGACTGACGGCCGCGCTGTACGCGGCCCGGGCGAACCTGAAGCCGCTCATCATCGAGGGCATCGAGGCCGGCGGGCAGCTGATGCTTACGACGCTGGTCGAGAACTTCCCCGGGTACCGGGACGGCATCATGGGTCCCGATTTGATGGCGGAGATGCGCGCGCAGGCCGAGCGCTTCGGCGCTGAACTCGTCCAGAGTCACGTCACGGCGGTGGACGTCTGCTCGCAGCCGATCAGGGTCATGACCGACGGGGCGGAGTACGCGGCGCGGACGCTGATTATCGCGACCGGCGCCTCCGCCAGGCTGATCGGGCTGCCCTCGGAACGCACCCTGATGGGCCACGGCGTCTCCACGTGCGCGACCTGCGACGGGTACTTTTTCCGCGGCCAGGACATTGCCGTCATCGGCGGCGGCGATTCGGCCATGGAAGAAGCGGTGTTCCTGACGCGATTCGCCCGGGCGGTCACCGTCGTGCACCGGCGGGAGTCGCTGCGGGCGTCGAAGATCATGCAGGACAAGGCGCGCGCCAACCCGAAGATCGCCTGGATGCTCGACAGTCAGGTCGAAGACATCCGCGATGGAGGGAGCGGAGAGGTCAAGGAGATGGTGGTCCGGCACAACAAGACCGGCGACCGCACGATCGTGCCGGTGAGCGGGGTGTTCGTCGCCATCGGTCACACGCCGAACACGGCGCTCTTGCGCGGTCAGCTCGAGATGGACGCCAACGGGTACCTGATCACCCACGACGGCGCCAAGACGAGCGTGCCCGGAGTGTTCGCGTGCGGCGACGTGCAGGATCACGTCTATCGGCAGGCGGTCACCGCCGCCGGATCCGGCTGCATGGCCGCCATCGACGCCGAACGGTATCTCGAAGGCGTCCCGGAGCACCTGCAAACGGTCTAGTCGATCCAGCCGCCGCCGACCACGAGATCGCCGTCGTACAGCACCAGCGCCTGACCGGGTGTCACGGCGATCTGCGGCTCTTCGAACACCACTTCCACGCGTGCGCCCTCGAGGGCGCGCGCGAGCGCCGCCGCCGGACGATGACGGTGCCGGATTTGCGCCGTGACGCGCAGCGGCGCGCGCGGAACCTCCGCCATCCAGTTCACGCCGGACGCCGTCACCGTCGTGCGCTCGAGCGACGCCCTCGGTCCGACGATGACCTGCCGGTCGGCGGGCACCAGGGCGAGGACGTACATCGGCGCCCGGGAGGGCGAGGCGGCCAGGCCGAGTCCCTTCCGCTGGCCGACGGTGAAATGGTGGATCCCGCCGTGGCGCGCCAGCACGCGCCCCTGTTGGTCGACGACGGTCCCGGCACAGGCGGCATCCGGGAGGCGCTTCGACACGAAGCTTGCGTAGTCGTCATCGGGGACGAAGCAGATCTCGTGGCTGTCGGGCTTGTCGGCGACGGCGAGGCCGAGGCGGCGGGCGTGCTCGCGGACGGCGTGCTTGGGCCGATCGCCGACCGGGAACAGCGCGTGCGCCAGCTGCGCCCCGCTCAGCGAGAACAGAAAGTAGGACTGGTCCTTTGCGGGGTCGGCGCCGCGGGCGAGGCGGGGCCGTCCCGTCCGCTCGTCGCGCACGACGCGCGCGTAGTGGCCGGTGGCGACCGCGTCGGCGCCGAAGCCGCAAGCGCGATCCAGGAGCGTCGCGAATTTCAGGTCGCTGTTGCAGTGCGCGCACGGAAGCGGCGTTCGGCCGGTCGCGTACTCGCGCACGAAGTTCGACACGACCTGCTCGTCGAACTGGCGCTCGAGATTCAGGATGTAGTGAGGGATCTTGAGGGCCGCGGCCACGCGCCGTGCGTCGTGCAGGTCGTCGAGCGTGCAGCATCGGCCGAACGACCGCTCGCCGCCGGTCTGATCGTAGAGCTGCATCGACAATCCGATGACGTCGTGGCCCTCTTCGACGAGGAGCGCCGCGGCCACCGACGAGTCGACGCCGCCCGACATCGCAACTGCTACACGCATCGCGCTCCCGATTATCGATCCGGGCGGGTGGCGGAGGTCTGCGCCGTCTTGCGCGTGAGCGCGCGCAGTTTCTCGACGAGCCCCGGCAGCACGGCGACGACCCGGTCCACCTCCTGGTCGGTGGAGAACAATCCGAGACTGAAGCGCAGCGAATTCTGCGTGCGATGCGGCGAGAGACCCATCGCCCGCAGCACGTGCGACGGTTCGAGCGTGCCCGACGAGCACGCCGATCCGGTCGACACGGCAATCCCCTCCAGGTCGAGAGCGATCAGCAGACTCTCGGCTTCGACCCGGTCGAAGCTGATATTGGTCGTGTTCGGCACGCGCGGTGTGCGCGCGCCGTTGACGGCCGCGCCCGGGACCGTCCGGAGAATCTCCTGCTCGAGACGATCGCGGAGCGCCGACAGACGCGTCGCCTCGGTGCCGCGCTTGGCGTGCGCCAGGCGCGCGGCGACGCCCAGGCCGACCATCGCCGGGACGTCTTCAGTGCCGGCGCGCCGATTGCGTTCGTGCTTGCCGCCGGTGAGGATGGGCAGCATCCGGGTTCCGCGCCGGATCCAGAGCGCGCCGGCCCCTTTCGGCCCGTTGAATTTGTGCGCCGAGAGCGACAGCAGATCGACGCCGAGCGCGCGGACGTCCACCGGAATCTTGCCGACCGACTGCACCGCGTCGGTGTGGAGCAGGGCGCCCTGGGCGTGGGCGATGGCCGCGAGATCGGCCACCGGTTGAATGGTGCCGATTTCGTTGTTGGCGTGCATGACCGACACGAGCGCCGTCTCCCTCGTCACGAGCGCGCGGGCCCGATCCGGATCGACGATCCCGCTCTCGCCGACGGGAATGAGCGAGGTCTGCCAGCCGCGGCGGGCCAGTGCCTTGAGCGTGTTCAACACCGCTTCGTGCTCGATCGCGCTCGCGACCAGGTGCCGGCGGCCGGACGGCTCGAGCGCCTCGGCGGCGCCGCGGATGGCGAAATTGTCCGATTCGGTGCCCCCGCTGGTGAACACGATCTCCGACGGGTCGGCCCCGATGAGTGTCGCGACCGCCGTTCGGGCCTCGTCCAGGGCGGTCTTGGCCCGCTGGCCGAAGTGATGCACACTCGAGGCGTTCCCGAATTCATCGCGCAGCGCGCCGCTCACCGAATCGAGCACTTCGGGGGCCAGCGGAGTCGTCGCGTTGTAGTCAAAGTAGACACGCATAGGTGAAAGTTACATTGTAGCTGGTCCTGGACGTGACGCTAACCCTAGGCAAAGAAAGGAATAGACAAGCGTCTGGCCGTTCCGTATACTGACACCCGTTTCACACCGACATTTCGGGTCCCGCCACAGCTCGGCGGAATCCCTCTGGCGCCCCTCGACTCGGACACGGAGGACGACATGTGGAAACGCGATGAAGCGGTTCGACCGGCAAGCGGAGCACCCGCGGGAGCGCCGCCGCCGCAGGCTGCGGCGACCACGACGGCTTCCGGCCCCGAGCCCACCCGCCAAATGGAGAACAACGTGAACATCGGCAAGTCTGTCGTCATCAAGGGCGAGCTGAACGGCAGCGAAGACCTGACGATCGAGGGTCACGTGGAAGGCACCATCCAGCTGCGCGATCACGTGCTGACGATCGGTCCCAACGGCCGGATCAAGGCGCAGGTGTTCGCCAAGTCGGTGGTGGTCCTCGGCGAGGTCACCGGCAACGTCACGGCGACCGACAAGGTCGACATCCGGGACAACGGGTCGGTGGACGGCGACATCATATCGCCGCGGGTCGCGATTGCCGAGGGGGCGCATTTTCGCGGCAGCGTCGACATGCAGCGCAAGGGCGGTGCGGCGACGGCGACCTCGGCGGGAGCCCCGAAACCTGCGGCCGCGCCGCAGGGCCAAGCTGCCCCTGGAGCTCCGGCCTCGACGCCGCAGCGCATCGGCGCGTAGGCGGCAAGGCGAAAGGCAAAGGGCTGGCCTTTTGCCTTTTTCCTTCTCATGGGACTGATCGATCGCATCACGGCCCGCCGGGTCGAATCCCCCTCTTCCCCGCCGGTGCTGTCGCCGCCGGGCGAGGATCCCGTGTTCGGGACCAAGGCGCTGCGCAAGTTCCTGTCGTGCCTGACAGTGAGCGAGTCGCCCGTCCTGCTCGATCTCGGGCCGGTCGTGGGGGCGAATGTCAGCTTCTTCGGCGAACAGCTCGGCTGCAAGATTATCGTCGAAGATGTCTTCGCCGATCTCGAGCGTCACATCGGCGCCGGACGCACGGAGGGGTTTCCGGCGTTTCTCAAGGCGCGCTTCACCGGGTCGTCCGCCACGGTGCACGGCATCCTGTGCTGGGACCTGTTCGACTACCTCGATCGGACCTCGGCGCAGGCGCTCGCCGACGAGCTCACGCGCGTGCTGCGGCCCGAGGGCGCGCTGCTGGGATTCTTCGGCCTCGGCCAGGCCCGCGATCTCCGCTACACGAAGTACATCGTCGTCGACGCCGCCAATCTGAGACATCGACGGTATCCGGCGGCGCGCGGCCGGCAGGTGGCGCTGGCCAATCGCGACATCATCCGGCTCTTCCCGACGCTGCGGGTATCGGACTCGTTTCTGCTGCAGAACAACCTGCGCGAAATCCTGTTCAGGAAGCCGGCCTGGGAAAGTCAGACCTAGATGGCGCGGCCGGTCATCGCCCTGCTGACCGACTTCGGCAGCCGCGACCACTATGCCGGCACGATGAAGGGCGTCGCCCTCGGCATCTGTCCTGAGGTCACCCTCGTCGATATCACCCACGACGTGCCGCCGCACGACGTGGCGACCGCCTCGCTCGAGCTGGCCGCCTGTTTCCGCTACTTTCCAGGCGGCACGATCTTCCTGGTCGTCGTCGATCCCGGCGTGGGATCGAGCCGCCGGGGCCTGGCCGTCGAAGCGGGCGAGTACCGGTTCGTCGCACCCGACAACGGCGTGCTGACGGCGGCGCTCGACGAGGTCGCGCCGAAGCGGATGGTGGAGCTGACCGACCGCCGGTACGCGCGGCCGACCGTCAGCCGGACGTTCGAAGGGCGGGACCGCTTCGCGCCGGCGGCCGCGTGGCTCGCCCGGGGCATCGATCTCGCGGCGCTGGGACGGCCGGTGTCCGCGGTGCAGCGGATCGAGGTGCCGGGGCCAACCGTGACCGACGAGCGCATCGACGGCGAAGTCGTGCGCGTCGATCGGTTCGGCAATCTGATCTCCAACATCGATTCGCGGGTCTTCGAACGGTTCGCCGCGCTCGGCGGCTCGCTCGAGGTGAGCGTCGGCTCGCGTCCGGTCGGCCGGATCGTGTCGACCTACGCCGACTCGGCGGCCGGCGAATCGTGCGCGCTCTTCGGCAGCAGCGATCATCTGGAGATCGCCGTGAACGGGTCGAGCGCGGCGGATCTGCTTCGGCTCGGAGCCGGCGCGCCGGTTCGCATCGTCCGGCGCGCGTGATAGCATCCTCCTGTTCCACCGGACGCATGATCGACCTCGATCTCACCGACGAACAGCGACTGCTCGAGCAGTCGGTCCGTGAATGGGCCGCACGCGAGATGGCCCCGCGCATTCACGATCTCGATCGCGAGCACCGGTTCGATCGGTCCGTCTTCGCCGGCATGGCGTCGCTGGGGCTCCTCGGCCTGGCCGTGCCACAGGAGTACGGCGGGGCGGGCATGGATTACATCTCGCTCGGCCTTGCCAGCGAGGAGCTCGAGTACGTGGACACCTCGCTGCGGGTGATCATGTCGGTCCACGCCGCGCTCAATTGCCTGTCGCTCCTCACCTGGGGCAGCGAGGATCAGAAGCAGCGCTTCCTCGTGCCGCAGGCGCAGGGCACAAGGATCGCCGGCTACGCGCTGACCGAGCCGGGCGCCGGCAGCGACGTCCGCGCGATCCAGACGACGGCCGTGAAACAGGGCGACCGGTACGTGCTGAACGGCGAGAAATCGTGGATCTCGCTGGCGGATCTCGCCGACAGCTTTCTGGTCATCGCCTGGACCGACCCCGCCAGGAAGAAGACGCGGGATCCCTCGGGCCTCACCGCATTCATCGTCGAGCGCGCGTTCAAGGGATTCTCGAGCGGCCCGATGAAGGAGAAGTGGGGCATCCTGGCGGGCAACACCGGCTATTTCACCATGGCCGACGTCGAGGTGCCGGCCGACAACGTGCTCGGCGGTGTCGGCGAAGGCTTCAAGATCGCCATGTCGGCCCTCGATCAGGGGCGCTTCACGGTCGCGGCGGGCGCCACCGGTCTGGTCCGGGCCTGTCGCGACGCCAGTATCAGGTACGCGAAGGATCGGCGGACCTTCGGCGTGGAAATCGCGCAGCACCAGCTCGTCAAGGAGATGCTGGCGCAGATGGAATCCGACTATCAGGCGTCGCGCCTGCTCTGGATGCGCGCCGGCTGGCTGAAGAACCTGGGACGCCGCAACACCCGCGAAACCGGCCTGGCGAAATGGTTCGCGACCGTCGCCTCGGAACGGGCGGCCGGCGACGCCGTCCAGATTCACGGCGCCAACGGCTACTCCGACGAGTACCCCGTCGGCCGGTTCTACCGTAACTGCAAGGGCGCGGTCATCTACGAGGGCACCCGGGAGATCCACAAGCTGATGCAGGCCGACTACCTGCTCGGGTACCGGACCGACCGCGCCAGCCGGTGCGAGCTGCCTCCTTACCCGTACCCCGCCGGCGTGAAATGAATCGATCCCTTCCATCGTAATTCCGTTGCGAAGCCCGCAGTCGGTCTCTGTTTCGGCTGTTGCTCTGTCGTTTCGTTGATTGTTTGCCTTTCGTGGAACGTGGCCCTGTGACGTCGGGCTTCGTCCGATTGCCTGCGGGCCGCCTATGAACTCTGACCTTTCTCTCGATTTCCTGCGCGTCGTCGAGCAGGCGGCCATCGCCTGCGCGCACACGATGGGGCAGGGCGACCGCCACAACTCGGATCATGTGGCGGTCGAGGCGATGCGCGCCGTGATGGACACCGTGCCCATCGACGGGACGATCGTGATCGGCGAGGGCGAACGAGACGAAGCGCCGATGCTGTACATCGGCGAGAAGGTGGGGTTGGCGAACGCCGGCGACGCGGCGAGCGCGGACGGCCGCTACCAGGCGGTGGACATCGCCGTCGATCCGCTGGAAGGCACGAATCTGTGCGCCACCGGTGCGCCGAACGCCATCGCGGTGCTCGCGGCGGCCACCAAGGGGGGTCTGCTGCACGCGCCCGATCTCTACATGGAGAAGCTCGTCGTCGGGCCGAGCTCGAGCGACGCGGTGGATCTCGATGCTCCCGTGGCCCAGAACCTCGAGGCGATTGCGAAGTGCCTCGGCCGGCACGTCGAGGATCTGGTGGTCGTAGTGCTCGAGCGCGATCGACACGCCAAGCTCATCGCCGACATCCGCGCGACCGGCGCGCGCATCCGGCTGATTGGCGACGGCGATCTCTCGGCGGGGATTGCCGCGGCGGTGGTCGGGTCGGGCGTGCATGCGGTGATGGGGACCGGTGGCGCGCCGGAAGGCGTCCTGTGCGCGGCCGCGATGCGATGCCTGAACGGCGAGATCCTCGCGCGCCTCGTGGTCAGCAAGCCGGAGCACGAGGCGCGGTGCCGCGCCATGGGGATCGACGACGTCAGCAAGGTGTACCGCGCCCGCGACCTCGCGCCGGGCCGCTCGATCATCTTCGCGGCCACCGGCGTGACCGACGGCACGCTGATGCGGGGTGTGCGTTTCTTCGGCGAAGGGGTGCGCACCAGTTCGGTGATCATGCAGAACAACCCGCACCGCATCCGGTTCATCGACAGCATTCACGTCGCCGGCGACCGCAATGTCCGTATCAGGTTCTAACCTGTGAAAGTCGAGCCGATGAAAGACATACCCGAAGCCTCCAGCCTCGCGTCGGAAGCCTACGGCGTCGTCCGGCGCCGCATCGTTCGCGGCAAGGTGGGTCTGGGACAGGTCATCTCGCGGCGCAAGATTGCCGCCGAGCTCGGCATGAGCTTTCTCCCGGTGTCGATGGCGCTCCTGCGTCTCGAGTTCGAAGGGTTGCTCGAGAGCCGGCCGCGCGCCGGCACGCGCGTCCGTATCCCGTCGCCCGACGACGTGCGGGGGCATTACGTGGTTCGAGAGGCGCTGGAGGTCCAGGCGGCGAAGCTCTTCGCGGAAGAGGCAACGGCGCGCGAGCGGCTCGAGCTCAAGCAGCTGGCGGCGCGGGTCGATGCGCTGGCGGAGATTCCAGGCGACCGGGCCCTCTTCGTCGCCTCGCATCAGAAGCTCCACCGGCGCATCGCGGAGTGCACGCGCTGCCGGGCGCTGTCGGCGGCGCTCGAGCAGACCAACGTCCTGGCGTCCATGTGGTTCTGCGTGGCGCGTCAGCCATCGCCCGAGGACCCGAAGCGGCGGCACCAGGACCTCCTCGAGATCCTGTCGCATGGCACTGCCGAGGAGGCGGCGGCCGCGATGCGCGCGCACGTGGCCGTCGGTCTCCGGAGCACGCTGGCCGCCCTGGAGCCGTACTTCCGGCTGCGCAAGGTGAACGGCCAGACTTTTTCGCGCGTCGCCCGTCGTGCGCCGGCCGACCTCCAGGACTTCAAGATCGCCGCTGAAGTCGAGTAACTGCGGCTGCTGACGGCTCAGAGGGGCACGCCGGGGGCGTCGGATCCGGCGAGCCAGGCTCTGCCTTCGTCGTAGACCTTCTCGACGGCGGGGCCGCGCAGCCCGGGTAATCCGTCCTTCACGCTGAAGCCGTTCTTCGCCTGAAGGTACCCGAGATGCCGGTAGCCCTCGGGGAACCGGGCCAGCAGCGGCTTGTCCAGCACCACCGTCTCGCGGGGATCGACCGGATCGAGGCGATCCTTCTCGTAAATCGGCTGACGGCGGACGATGGCCCAGCGGCCGCCCCGTTTTTCGAAGAAATCGTAGAAGCGCCCGATGCAGACCACGTCGACCATGACGCCGTCGAGCGGCGCGCGCTGCAGGATGTTCATCTTGACCTGCGAGATGGCGCGCGAGCCGTTGACGTCGCACGTCCAGCCGCCGAGCGAATGCAGGATGTTGACGCCGCGGTCGAAGCCTTCGCGGCTCACTTCGATGAAGCGGCTCGCCGGTCCCTGGAACCATGTGGCCGTCATCCACCCGTCGCTGTGCCAGACGGTGGCGAAGCGATCCCAGTCACCGGCATCGCGCCAGACCACCCAGTTCTCGACCGCCGCGCGGATGGCCATGCGATCTTCCCAGCCCTGATCCATCTCATTGCCTCATCGGTTCTTCACGCAGGTCACGGGGCCCCCAACGCCTCGGTCGACGGGCTAGTTCTTCACGATTCTGTTGCGCATCATCCCGATGCCCTCGATCTCGGTTTCCATGACGTCGCCGTCCTTCATGTACTCGGGCGGCGTGCGGCCGAGGCCGACGCCTTCCGGGGTGCCGGTCGCGATGATGTCGCCCGGTTCGAGCGTCATTCCGCGCGACAGAAACTCGATGATGACGTCGATCGGGAAGATCATGTCGGCGGTGGTCGCGCGCTGCCGGGTCTCGCCGTTCAGCCGCAGCGAGATGCGCTTGGCCTGCGGATCGCCGAACTCGTCGGCGGTGACGACGAGCGGGCCCATCGGGCAGGTGCCGTCGAGGCTCTTGCCCTTGAACCACTGCAGATGTTTCAGCTGCAAATCGCGCGCCGACGTGTCGTTGACGATGGTGTAGCCGAAGACGTGTTGTCGCGCGGCGTCGCGCGTCACGTTCTTGCAGCGGCTGCCGATGATCACACCGAGCTCCGCCTCGTAATCCATCTGCTCGGTCACCTCCGGCTCCCAGACGACATCGTCGAACGGGCCGTTGACGCTGGTCGGCGCTTTGGTGAAGAACACCGGGACCTCCGGAATCTTGAACTGCCGCTCGCGGGCGCGGGACGACTCCTGCGCGTGGCTCGCGTAGTTGAGGCCGAGGCAGAAGACGTTCTTCCGCGGGCGCGGGATCGGCGCATGGAGGGTGACCTGCTCGAGCCGCAGCGGCGGAGTCGTCGGCGAGGCGAACGCGCGATCGACGAGCGTGGAGGCTCGACGCCAGGCCACCGGTCCGGCCTCGATGAGCGCGAGCAGGCTGGTCGGCGCGGGACCGGTCCAGTCGCCGGCGACGGCCGTGGTGACGTCAACGACCTCGTTGCCGCGCACAGCGCCGAGCCGGAAGGTCGGGTCGTCCTGGAGCGAAAACGTCGCGTATCTCATCGCGGTCCTCTCGTCGTTCGCCCGCGTGGACGAAGCCTGCGCCGATCGCACGGTCGGGCGCGAGATTGGTGTCCGCGGTCGACGAATCAGGGACCGGTAGCGTGACGCGCCAGGACGGGATTGTCAAACCTCCGGTGCGATCTGAAACGTTGGATCCGCCCCGTTTTTCCGCCCGTTGCGACGCGGTCTCCGCGTTGACAAGGTGTGGTCACCTGTTATACTCGCGCCGTTTTTGCAGTCATTTCACCGTCGATGGACTCGCCCGCCTGGGAGAGGAGGCGTATGAAGCGCGTTCTGAAGGCTATCGCCTGTGGTGGCCTGCTCGTCCTGCTGACCGCCACGCTGGCGCTGGCGCAGGCCGGCGCCACGGCGCAGATCACCGGAACCGTCAAGGACCCCAGCGGCGGCGTGCTGCCGGGTGCCACCGTGGCCATCACCCAGACGCAGACCGGGTTCAGGCGCGAAGTCGTCACCGATGCGAACGGTCTGTTTTCGTTCCCGAGCATTCCGATCGGCCCGTACCGGCTCGAGGCGACGCTGCAGGGCTTCCGCACGACCGCGCTGACCGACATCGTCCTGCAGGTGAACAGCAGTCCCGTGATTCCCGTGATCCTGCAGATCGGCGAGGTCGCGGAGACGATCACCGTGACCGGCAGCACCCCGATGGTCGAGACGCGCAGTCTGGGCGTCGGTCAGGTGCTCGACAACAAGAAGATCCTCGATCTGCCGATCAACGGCCGCAACCCCGCCGATCTGCTGGCGACGCTGCCCGCCTCGGTCCCGCAGCCGCAGAGCAATGCGAGCAGCCGCAGCATGCAGGGCGGCGTGTCGTACTCGCTGGCCGGCGGGCTGGCGTTCGGCGTGGCGTACACGCTCGACGGCGCGACTCACAACAACCCGTACGACAACCTCAACCTGCCGCTTCCGTTTCCCGACGCGCTCCAGGAGTTCCGGGCGGAAACCAGCTCGCTCACCGCGCAGAACGGGATGCATTCGGGCGGCGCGGTGAACGCGGTCACCAAGTCGGGCACCAACCAGTTCCGCGGCGACGCCTTCGAGTTCTTCCGGCACCACGGCATGAACGCCACCGATCCGTTCGCCGCCAAGGACGCCAGCGGCAACCCGAAAGACGATGGGTTGAAGCGCAATCAGTACGGCGCGACCCTCGGTGGCCCGATCAGAGCGGATCGTCTGTTCTTCTTCGCCGGCTACCAGGGAACCAATACGCGCGTGAATCCCACCGACAACAACGCATTCGTGCCGACGGCGGCGATGCTCGCCGGTGATTTCACGGCGTACGCGTCGGCCGCGTGCAACAACGGCACCGCCGTCACCCTGCGTTCGGTCGGCAGCCAGGTGTTCGTCAACAACCGCATCGATCCGTCGCTCCTCAGTCCCGCGGCGCTCCGCATCGCGAGCAAGCTGCCGAGCACGACCGACCCGTGCGGGCGCGTCCAGTACGGCCAGCCGGCGTCGACCGACGACGGTCAGGTACATCGGCAAGCTGGACTTCCAGGTGAGCCCCAAGCACTCGCTGTTCGGCCGCTATATCGCGTACAAGGTCCTGACCCCGCCGCCCTACAGCCTCGACGCGGCGCAGCAGAACCTGCTGGTCACGCGCACCGGCGGCCGGGACAATCTCGCGCAGATGGTCACGATGGGAGAGAACTTCGTCCTGAACCCCACGACGCTGAACGCCGTGCGGTTCGCGTTCAACCGGACGGCCATCCACCGCACCAGCACGAACTTCTTCTCGGCCCCGTCGGTCGGCGTCAACATCTACAGTTATCTCCCCGACTACATGCTCTTGACGGTCGCCCCGAACGGATTCCAGCTGGGCGGCGGCACCGAGAGCGAGTCGACGTTCAACACCAACGAGTGGCAGGTGAGTGACGATGTCACGCTGGTGCGCGGCGGCCACCAGTACGCGTTTGGCGCGAACGTGGCCCACTGGACCTCGCTGTCGCTGGCCAACGTGCGGTCGCCCGGACAACTGTCGATCGACGCGAACAAGACGGGCCTCGCGCTGGCCGATTTCCTGCTCGGGCGGCTCGCCGACACCAACGGCCTGCAGCAGGCGGCGCCCAATACCCTGGACATGCAGGAGGCCTATCTGGGCCTGTACGCGCAGGACACGTGGCGGCTCGGTTCAAAGCTGACGCTGAACTACGGCCTCCGATGGGAGCCGTTCTTCCCGCAGCAGCTTCGCAACGGCGCCGTGTACCAGTTCGACTCCTCGCGGTTCCAGCAGAACGTCCACAGCACCGTGTTTCCGAACGCGCCGGCGGGCCTGTACTTCCCGGGGGATCCCGGGTTCCCGACCAAGGCCGGCATGTTGACGCAGTGGAACAACCTCGGCCCGCGGGTCGGTCTGGCCTGGGACCCGACCGGCGGCGGCAGGACGTCGGTTCGGGCCTCGTACGGCCGGTCGTTCGAGTTCGTGAACGGGCAGTTCCACCTGAACACGTCGGTCGCGCCGCCGTGGGGATCGGAAGTGCGCCTCAACAACCCGCCGGGAGGGCTCGACAATCCGTTCCTCGGGAATCCGGGTGGACAGTCGAACATCTTTCCGGTCACCTTCGATCAGAACGCGCCGTTCTCGCTCAACGGCCCGTTCCTGAGTCTCAGCGACGACATGACGACGACGCGCGTGCACCTGTGGAACGTCACCGTCGAGCGGCAGGTCGGGCAGCGGTGGTTCGCCTCGGCGGGCTACGTCGGCAGCAAGACGAACAACATCTGGGAATCGATGCCGCTCAACAACGGCATCTTCGATCCGGCGGTCACCGGCGTGACCGCGACCGCGGCGAACCTGAACGCGCGCCGGCCGTTCACGCTCGCGGACCCGGTCAACGGGAAGTACTACGGGTTCGTGGACATGTACGTGACCGACGGCACCCAGCATTACAACGGAATGCTGCTGTCGATCCGCGGCACCGGCAAGTACGGCTCGACCGTGAACGCCAACTACACGCTGTCGCACTGCTACGGGTCGCCCGACGGCAACGGCGGCGGCACGACCAACGTGTCGGTCGGCTACAACAACCCGGCGGATCCGCACTTCGACGATGGCAACTGCACGGCGGACCGGTTGCACAACTTCGCGCTGCAGGCGACCATCGAGTCGCCGCGGCTCGAGGGCGCGGCCATGCGGGCGGCGTTCTCGGGCTGGCGCGCCGTCGGCAGCTTCCGGGCGACGACCGGCCCATGGCTGACGATCGCGACCGGCGTGGACCGCGCGTTGAACGGCCAGACCGGTACGCAGCGCGTCAACCAGGTGTCCGACAGCGTGTACCTGGATCAGTCCGTGAACCCGGCGAACGGATTCATTCGCTACCTCGACCCCAACGCGTTCGCGCAGCCGGCGCTCGGGACGCTGGGCACGATGCCGCGCAACTCGGTCCGCGGGCCCGGCTTCAAGAACCTCGATTTCGCGGTCAGCCGTGCCTTCCAGGTGGGTGGCGCCCGGAGCATCGAGGTGCGTGTGGAATCGTTCAACCTGTTCAACTGGTTCAACCTGGGCGCGCCGTCGACGAATCGCAACGCCGCGACGTTCGGACAAATCTCGTCGATTACCGGCACGCCCAGGATCATGCAGTTGGCGGTAAAGTACGTCTTCTAGGAATCCGAGGACGGACAGGGAGATACGCCGGAGGCTCGTATGACGAAGCTGGGACGGGCGGTCGGCGGCGCCTGCACGCTGCTGGCGGCGCTCGCGATCAGCCGACCGGCCCGCGCGCAGATGGAATTCTCCGGCGAGTGGGCCGCGGTGCAGGACGAGGACAATACCGGCAACCCGTACGTCGGCGAGTTCCTCGGCATCCCGATGAGCCGGGCGGGCAGCCTCCGGGCCCAGGCGTGGAACGCCTCGCTCTACACGCTGCCTGAATGGCAGTGCCGGCCGCACGGCGCGATGTACATCACGCGCGGGCCCTCGCAGCTGCGAATCTGGAAAGAAGTGGATCCGATCTCCCGCCAGATCACCGCGTACCATGCGGAATGGTTGCGGTCGGTGGACAATCCGTACTACATGGACGGCCGCCCGCGGCCCAACGACATGGCGCCGCACACCTGGGGCGGCTTTTCCACCGCCGTGTTCGAAGGCGAGATGCTCAGAATCACCACGACCCACCTCAAGGAGGACTACTACCGCCGGAACGGCGTTCCCTCGAGCGACCGCGCCACGCTGACGCAGTACTGGATCCGCCGGGGCGACTATCTCACCTGGGTCACGATTGCCTCCGACCCGCTGTACCTGACCGAGCCCATGATTCGGAGCAGCGAGTATCGCTTCGCGGCGAACCAGCAGATTCCGCCCTATCCGTGCACTTCGGTCGAAGAGGTCGCGCGCGAGCAGGGGGTGGTGCCGCATCACCTGCCGGGCACCAATCCGTTCCTCAGGGAGTTCGGGGAGAAATACAACCTGCCGGCCGAGGTGACGCTCGGCGGCGCGGATACGATGTATCCCGAGCTGGCGAGAAAGATTCAACGGGAGCGGAATCTACGGAAGTGATCGCAGGACGAACCGGGGCTCGCACTCTCGAGGAGCGGTTGTGACCAGACAGACCACCGTGCTCGCGCTTGCCCTCGCCCTGGCGCCGGGCATCGCGCGGCCGGCCCGGCAGGCGCGTCCGGGGCAGAGCCCGCCGGCCGAAGGCGCGCGGATCGAGATCACGCCGGTCCGCGAGAACATCTGGGTGCTCTCGGGCGCAGGCGCGAACATCGTGGCGTCGGTCGGGCCCGACGGCGTGTTCCTGGTGGACAGCGGGCTGGAGCAGAACGCAGGGTCCGTGCTGGCCGCGATCGCGGACCTGCAGCGGAAGCTCGAGTTCCGGCCTCCGCCCGTCGAACACTTCGCCGCCGAAGGCCACTTCTCGACATTGCTCGAGCCGTACTACCGCACCCAGCCGCCCAAGCCGATTCGTTACATCGCGAATACGACGTTCGCGCCGGATCACATCGGCGGCAACGAGAAGCTCCGGCTCGCAGGACGAACGTTCACCGGCGGCAACGTGGCCGGTGAGATCGACGCCGCCAACGAAGGCGCGGCGATTCTCGGGCACGAAGAGCTCGTCGACCGCATGGTGAAGGCGAAATATCCGACCCAGGCGCTCCCGATCGAGACCTTCTTCGGCGACTACATGAAGCTCAGTCACTTCTTCAACGGCGAGGGCATCGTGTTGTACCGCGCCGCTGCCGCCAGCACCGACAGCGACAGCATCGTCGATTTCCGGCGGTCCGACGTGTTCGCCACGGGCGACGTGTTCCGGATGTCCGCCTACCCGATGATCGATGTCGAGAAGGGCGGGAGCATTCAAGGAATCCTTGCCGCGCTCAACCGGCTCGTGGACATGGCCGTCGCCGAGTTCCGGACCGAGGGGGGCACGATGTTCGTCGGCGGACACGGCCGCATCGGCGATCTCGCCGATCTGACGTACTACCGCGACATGTGCACGATCATCCGCGACCGGGTGCAGGACATGGTCAAGAAGAACATGACCCTCGCCCAGGTCGAAGCCGCGAAACCGACGGAGGACTGGGATCCGCGCTTCGGCACCGATCCGGCGTGGACGCCGGCCATGTTCGTGGAAGCCGTCTACAAGGGCCTGACGGCGGCACCGCCGAAGCAGTGATGATCATCGATCCGCGACGACGATGGTTCCTCCGGGGCTGGCGCGCCTTCGCGGCTCGATCCGGGATCCTCGCCGCGATCATCGTGCTCGCGGCGGCGTCGCTGGCGGCCCAGCGCGGCCAGGGCCGGCGCGGCGGCGCGCCCCCGGGGCCGCCGCCCACTGGACAGAGCGTCGCGCCGATCGACGTCACCGGCTACTGGGTGTCGCTCATCGTCGACGAATGGCGGTTCCGGGTCAGCCCCCAGAAGGGCGATATCGCGTACCTCCCGCTCAACGCCCAGGCGCGGCAGCTGGCGAACGCCTGGGACCCGGCGAAGGACGAAGCCGACGGCAAGCCATGCAAGGCGTATGGCGCGATTGGCGTGATGCAGCGCCCCGGGCGGCTGCACATCACCTGGGACAATCCGAGCACGCTCAGGATCGAGGCCGATGCCGGAACGCAGACGAGGCTCGTGCATTTCACGGCGCCGCCGGCCCAGCCCGGCGCGCCGACGTGGCAGGGTCATTCGACGGGCAACTGGCAGGCGAACGGCCGCGTGCTGATCGACACCGGCGGCACCGGCTTCGTGCCGGCCTTGCGCCAGACCGGCACCTCGACCAGCGGCACGATGAAAGTCGTCACCACCAACCTGTTGCCGGGCTACATCCGCAAGAACGGCGTGCCGTACAGCGACAAGGCGGTGCTGACCGAATACTTCAACCGCCTCGCCGGCCAGGAGAACGACTCATACCTCGCGGTGACAGCCATGGTCGAGGATCCGACCTATCTGACCCAGCCCTTCGTCCGGACCTACACGTTCAAGAAACTGCCGGACGCCGCAGGCTGGGACCCGACGCCCTGCTGGAACCGGTAGAAACGGCGGTCAGGCCGTTGCTTCCCTCCAGAGGCCCAGCGCCTTTTGTACCGGGCGATCCGAAAAACTGAACACGACCGCGTCCTGCTGTGCCTGGTGCGCGGTGAAGGCCCACGACGGCGCCACGAAGACATCGTGCGGCTGCCACTCGAACGTGGTGTCGCCGATGCGCGTCTGCCCGCGGCCCTCGATGACGTAGTGCACCGTCGCGTCGGTGCCGCGGTAGGGGAGTCCGGCGAAGCCCGCCGGCAGGAACTGGATGAAGGCGGCGATGGTCGGCATCGGATAGCCGCCGGTGGCCGGGTTCACGAACTGCAGCTTGATCCCGTGATGCGGATCGAGCGGATCGCTCCGATACAGCCGGTCGAGCGTCTCGCGGCTGCGGGCGTAGGGATACATGAAGAGCGGCGAGGACGGCCTGGTGGCCGCGTACTCGAGCGGCATCAAGTTGCCGCCGTAGCGGAGCAGCGCATCGCCCTCCGGCCGCGCGACCGGCTGGATCTCTTGGGGATGGTGCTCGGCGAACCCGGTATCGAACATGTTCACGATGGGGATGTCGAGGCCGTCCATCCACACCACGGGGACCTCGCCGGGATTGCCGTGATCGTGATAGGTCCACGACGGCGTCAGGATGAAATCCCCCGGGCGCATCGTCGTGCGCTCGCCGTCGACGGCGGTATAGGCGCCCTGGCCCTCGATGACGAGGCGAAGCGCCGAGGCGGTGTGTCGATGCGTCGGCGCGATCTCGCCCGGCAGAATCAACTGGAGGCCCGCATAGAGGCTCTGCGTGATGCGGGCGGCCCCCGGCACGCCGGGGTTCTCGAGGATCAGCACGCGGCGCTCGGCCTCTTTCGCCGTGATCAGGCGTCCGGCTTCCATGAGCAGCGGCCGCATCTCGTCGTACCGCCACAGGGCCGGGACGATCTGGGGCCGCGGCTGCTTGGGCACGATCTCGCCGAGCACGTTCCAGAGCGGGGCGGCGTGTTTCTGCAGGAGACGTTCGTTGAACGCGTCCCGTTCCGGCGACGACTCAGGTCGGGTGTAGAAGGCCGCCGTATCCATGTGATCTCCTCCGCCGACGCTATGCGGCGCGAACCTGGACGACCATCGTGCCGATGCGATCGATGGCCGCGGTGATGGTATCGCCCGGATGAATCGGGCCGACGCCCTCGGGTGTGCCCGTGAAGATGACGTCGCCCGGTACCAGCGTGTAGAACGACGATGCGTATTCGATGAGCTCGGGGACGCTCAGGATGAGATCGGCCGTGTTCGAGTGCTGGCGCAGCGCGCCGTTGACGGAGAGCCGCACGTCGAGCCCGCCCGGATCGCCGATCTCGTCGGAGGTCACCAGCCACGGCCCGAGGACGCTGTACCCGTCGGGCGACTTGCGGAGGCTGCGCTCTTCCGGGCCCCGAATGGTGATGTCGAGTCCGATGCAGTAGCCGGCGACGCAGTCCAGCGCCCGGTCGCGTGCGACCCGGCTCGCGCGCTTGCCGATCACGCACGCAAGCTCCACTTCGTGGTCGTTCCTCCGCTCCGGCGCGCGGAGAGGGACGCCTTCGCCGGCGCCGACGGCCGAGCTCGTCGCCTTCAGGAAGAGGCCGGCGCGCTGGATGACCGGAATGGGAGTGCCGTGGTGGATGTCGGCGCTCGCCCGGACCTCGTCGAGATGCCGCTGGTAGTTCACCGGCGCCGCAATGAGCTTGCCGGGGTTCGCGACGGGGCTGAGCAGGCGGAGGCCGTCGAGCGGCTCGCAGCGGGCGACCTCCGCCACCGCGCAGACACGCGGCCTGAGCGCCTCGAGATGTTCGATGAACACGTCAACCGACGGCAGCGGATACCGATACGCGGGCAGGACGTCAAGCGCGGCCGTGACGTCTCGCACGCTCGTCCCGTCCACGAGACCGAGACGCCCGCTCCCGAATCGGCAAAGCCGCATACAATGTTCGGTCGAATCGACTCATTTATGCCACGAAACCATGGAAACGTGAAACGGGCGTCGAACGCGCCGGAGGAACGAGAGTGGCTTACATCTTTCATCAGGATCAGTTGCCGCATCTGGTGTCGGAGGTCCCCGGCCGGAAGCGGACGTTCTTCGTCAACAAGGAGCTGACCAGGATCGACGACATGCTCGCGGGCGTGATGCAGTACGACTCCGGCGCGTCGTCGCCGTACCATTATCACGAGGTCTGCGAGCACTTCTACTTCATCATCGACGGCCAGGGGCGCGTGGAAACCGAAGACGGCACCCGCGATGTCGGACCCGGCACGCTGGTGTTCATCCCGCCCGAGACGAGGCATCGTCTCCGGTCGGCCGGCGGACCGCTGTTCTACTTCGAGTTCCAGGCGCCGAATCGCTTCAAGACGCACATCCTCGACGGCACGCCGGCGGACCTGAACTGGAACCGGGTGGACGGCAGCGTGTGGGTGCAGAGCTGACCCCGGGGTCAACCGAGAGGACACATGGCGAATACCTACATCGACACGAACGCGCTGCCCCGGACGACGGTGCCGGGCGCCGGCGAATTCACCGAGGTGCTGAACGCCGCGCTGTGCGGCGCAAAGAACGTGGTCGGCGCGTTGCGCTGGCTGGCTCGCGGGGACCAGTACGAAGCCCGTTCGGATGCGCGGACCCACCAGCTGATCTACCTGATGGAAGGCAACGGCACCATCACGTTGAACGGGCAGTCGCATGATGTCGGCAAGGGCGCCGGCATCTATCTCGGACCCTCCGAGTCGGCCCGCATCGCGCAGTCCGGCGAGGCGACGCTGAAGCTGTTCCACCTGGCGGTGCCGTTGCAGGCCCGGTGAGCTCGCGCGCGAACACCACGAATCACGACGCTTACTTACCGGCCGGCGCTCCCGCCGGCGGGATCGGATCCGGCACGTGGTTGCTGATGGCCGGGATGGTGCGCAGATACGCCCAGATTGCCTTCAGATCCTCGTCGCTCAGCTGCGAGTACCAGTTCCACGGCATCGGCGGCAGGATATCGCGCGAGGTGCCGAGGTGCTTTCCCGACTTCAGGGCCTTGACGAACAGTTCTTCCGTCCATGGGCCCCCGGCGCCGGTGCCGGTGTTCTGATCCGGCGTCAGGTTCGCCGAGAAGGAGACGCCCCACGGCCCGCTCCAGGCGGTGAGGGTATCGGTGGTCCCGATGGTCCAGGGGCTGCCGGGCACGGGCTTGTAGGGCGCGGTGATCTTGATGTCCTCGGGATGGCCCGACAGCATCCGGCTCATGTCGGGCTCGGGGCCGTTCGGTCCCAGTTTCTTGGTGGTGTGGCAGTCGTTGCAGCCGCCCGCGATCACGAGCACTTTACCGCGCTCGGCCGGCGTTTGCGCCGGCGCGGCTGCGGGCGCCGATGACGCCGGCGGCGGCGCCGGGGGTTGGTTACATGCGGAAATCACGAGCGCGAGCGGCAAGGAGGCCGCAGCACGGGCCACGCGATTCGGGAGACAACGCATCAACTTCGCCTCCATCTTGGTGAATGACGACGCGAACTATACAACATTGCCGGCGCTTTCCAGCCGCGCGGATCCGGCCGTATACTCAACGCCGGTTGAAGGCGAAGCGGCCGCCGGACACCACTGATTAGCGGCTTTGCGCGCTGGCTCAGAAGGAGAGACGTCGATGAGACTCGGTCAATGGACAGCGACGATCGGGGGCGCGGTGGCGGTGGCGGCGGCAGTCAGCGTGGCGGGCGCGCAGCAGGGTCCGCCCGGCGGCCGCGGCGGCGCCCGGGGAGGCGGACGGGGGCAGCCGACGGCGCCGCCGCCAATCAGCTGGCCGTCCCCCCCGATTCCGGACACGCCGATCCTCGAAGACACTGCGATTGCGCGCCCGATCCGGATCGTCCCCCTCAAGGGCTTCACGCAGCCATGGAGCATGGCGTTCCTGCCCGACGGGTCGATGCTCGTGACCGAGCGCGGCGGCAAGCTGCGAATCGTGCGCAACGGCGCGCTGGATCCGAATCCGGTGTCCGGCGTCCCGCAGGTTCAGGCCGCCGGGCTGGCCGGCCTGATGGACATCGCCCTGCATCCGCGGTTCGCCGAGAACAAGCTGGTGTACCTCACGTATCACAAGCCGCAGGCCAATGCGCCCGCGCCGCCCCCGGGCGGACGGGGCGGCGGGGCGCCCGGCGTGATTACCCTCGCGCGCGGACGCTGGGACGGCAACGGGCTCGTCGAGGTGAAGGACATCTTCACGGCCGCTCCCACCGGCAACGCGTCGCGCATCATCTTCGGCCGCGACGGCATGATCTACATGAGCATCGGGTCCGGCGATCCGCCGCCGCCGTATACCGACATCGCGTCGGCGGCCGCCCAGGATCTCAACAGCCTGTCGGGCAAGGTGCTGCGACTGAAAGACGACGGCACCGTGCCGCCGGACAATCCGTTCGTCGGCCGCGCCGGGGTTCGGCCGGAAATCTACACGCTCGGCCATCGCAACATCCTCGGACTCGCGGTCGAGCCCGACAACGGCGCCATCTGGTCGGTGGAAAACGGCCCGAACGGCGGCGACGAAGTGAACGTGCTGCAGCCGGGCAGCAACTACGGCTGGCCGGTGGTGAACACCGGACGCTTCTACCTCGGGCCGCGCGTCAACGCCAAGTTCGACCATGAAGGCATGGAGCAGCCGATAGTGTTCTGGGTGCCGGCGATCGCGCCGTCGGGATTGACCTTCTACACGGGCGATCGCTTCCCGCAGTGGAAGGGGAACCTCTTCGTCGGCGGGATGCGCCGGGGCGAGGTCCCGCGCTCGGGCCATCTCGAGCGCATCGACTTCAACGACAAGTGGGAGGAGCTTCACCGCGAGTCGATGCTGCGGGAGCTCCAGAACCGGGTGCGCGACGTGCGACAGGGGCTCGACGGACTGATCTACGTGCTGACCGCGGAGAACGACGGCGCGTTGCTGCGCCTCGAGCCCGGGCCCGCACCGCCCGCGGCCGCCGGACGCGGAGGCCGGTAATCGGTCGGTCGGACCATGTTGGCATCGACTGTCCGGTGTGTCGTTCTGGCCGCGCTCGGGGCGCTCGCCGCTCGTCCGGTGGCCGCCCAGACCGCCACCGTCAGCGGCGAGTTCACCGCCGAACCGCCGACGCTCCTGTCGCTCGGCTTCGATTGGAGGATCGCCGGCGACGACAATCGCAACGCGCACGTCGACGTCACGTTCCGCAGGAGGGGCGATGAGCAGTGGCATCCGGGTCTGCCGCTGCTGCGCCTGCAGCGCGAACGGGTGAACGGCGCGCCGCCGGCCGCCAATCCGAATCCCAACGCGCAACGTCCGCCCTTCGACTACGTCGTGCCCAACATGTTTTCCGGCAGCATCCTCAACCTGCAGCCGGACACCGAGTACGAATGTCGCTTCGTGCTGGCCGATCCCGACGGCGTCACGGGTCAGACGACGAAGACCGTGACGGTGCGCACCCGGAAGGAACCGCAACCGGCGACGGGCGGCAAGGTGTACCACGTCTATCCGGTGGGCTATCAGGGACAGAAGGAGGAGCCGGCGTTCACGGGGCTGATGAGCGCGTACTACACGGGCACGGCGCATTACGACTACGAGAATGCGTTTCCGCCGCGCGTGCAGCGGGGGGACGTAATCCTCGTCCACGCGGGTCTCTACGTGAGCGACCGGTTCCACTACATGAACGGCGCCGCCCGGCCCGGCTACCTCGCGCTCGGGACGGTGTTCGACGGCACCTACTACCTGACGCAGAGCGGCACGCCCGACAAGCCGATCGTCATCAAGGGGGCCGGCGACGGAGAGGCGATTTTCGACGGCGACGGCGCGCAGAACCTGTTCAACGTCATGGCGGCGAACTACAACTACTTCGAGGGCCTCACCATCCGGAACACCAACGTGGCGTTCCTCGCCGGCATCAAGAACATCGCGGGATCGAGCGGGTTCACGCTGAAGCACTCGAAGATCTACAACGTCGGCCGGGCGGTGCAGGACGACTGGTCCGGGTCGAAGAACTACTACATCGCCGACAACATCCTCATCGGGCGCCATGACCCGGAGCGGATGATGAGCTGGATCGGCGAGCTCTGGTCCAGGTTTCCCGGCTTTCCCGAGCTCCTGACCTCCGAGTACGCCGTGAAGGTCTACGGCCAGGGGCACGTCGTCGCCTACAACTACATCGCGCACTGGCACGACGGCGTCGACGTGGCGACCTACGGCAACCCTGACGGGGCGCCGGAGGAGGTCGCCGACCGGCTGCCGGTCTCGATCGATTTCTACGGGAACGACATCTTCAACATGGGGGACAACTGCGTGGAGTCGGACGGCGGGGCGCGCAACATTCGCGTGTTCCGGAACCGCTGCTTCAATTCCGCGGCGCAGGCCCTGAGCGCGCAGCCGATGTTCGGCGGTCCGGTGTACTTCTACCAGAACCTGGTGTACAACGCGCCGGCCAGCGGGTCGATGAAATTCGTGGCGACGCCGGCCGGCGTGCTCTGCTATCAGAACACGTTCATCGGCGAGGTCATCGCCCGCGGGCCGGCGTCGAACGTGCACTTCCGCAACAACCTCGTGATCGCCCAGGGGGCGGGCGATCCGGTGTTCGCGGTCGGCACCTACACGAACTACTCGTCCTCCGACTACAACGGCTTCCGGCCGAACCCGAACGTGGACGACGGGTTCGAGTGGAATTCGCCGCCGCCCGACGTGCGGGCCGACTATTCCCGGGCGCCGGCGCCCCGCCGATTCAAGACGCTGCGCGAGTACAGCGAGGCCACCCATCAGGACACGCACAGCGTGCTCGTCGATTACGACGTCTTCGTCCGGGTGACGATGCCCGACCGATCGGATCCGCAGCGGCTGTACAGCCCGGAAGGTCTGGACTTTCGGCTGAAGCCCGGATCGGCCGCGGTCGACGCCGGCATCGTGCTGCCGACGATCACCGACGGCTTCACGGGCCGCGCGCCGGATCTCGGCGCGTACGAGACAGATCGCCCGCTGGCGCACTACGGCCCGCGGTAGGTCCCTCTGAACCGCGTCTCCGGATCCCGTCTCCGAGGACTGTCGAACCTGCGACGTGCCGACGAGCGCCGGCGCGTCGAAAGCGGACACGCCGGATCTCCGGTCGCGCGCGCGTTTAGGCGGACCGCGCGGGGCGAACATATAATCGCCTCGTGACCCAGGGTCCGCCGTTCCGCGCCGAGCACGTCGGCAGTCTGCTGCGCCCGGCCGCGCTGCTGAAGGCGCGCGCCGCCGCCGAGGGCGATCAGTATCGACAGGCGCGCGGACCGCTGACATATGCAGGCCTCGAGGCGATCGAGGACCAGGCGATTCGCGACGTCGTCGGTCTGCAGGAGGACGTTGGCCTGCAGGTCGTCACCGACGGCGAGTTCCGGCGCCGATCGTGGTTCCAGGACTTCGTGCTGGCGCTCGAAGGGACCGAGATCACGTTCGTGGACTCTGCCGTATCCGCCGCGCTCCCCTTTCAAGACGATCAGAGCGTCGACCAGTTGCCGGGTCACATCGTCCGTGTGCGGCGAAAGCTGAGGCGCGAGCGCGGGATTTTCACCGGCCACTTCACGTTCCTGAAGAGCCTCACCGCCAGGACGCCGAAGATCAGCCTGCCGTCCCCCAGCATGATGCACTTCTGGGGCGGTCGCGACGCGATCGACGCCGCCGCGTATCCCGACATCGAGGAGTTCTGGAACGATGCGGTGCAGATCTGGATCGCGGAGATCCAGGCGTTGCACGCGCTCGGCTGCCGCTACGTCCAGATTGACGACGTGACGTTTCCGCTGCTGTGCGATCCCAGGGGGCAGGAGGCGCTTCGGCGGCGTGGCGACGATCCGGCCGCGATCCTCGAGACCTACGCATCGGTGCTCACGCGCATCGCGGCGGGTGCGCCGGGGGACATGACCCTTGGCATGCACATGTGCCGCGGCAACAATCGCGGCAAGTGGATGGCGAGCGGCGGTTACCAATATGTGAGCGAGGTCGTCTTCCAGCGGGTCGGCATCGGCAACTACTTCATGGAGTACCGATTCGGACCGCGCGGGCGGCTTCGAGCCGCTCGGCCGTGTGCCGAAGGGCAAGCGCGTCGTGCTGGGCCTGGTGTCCTCGAAGACGCCGGTGCTCGAATCGCGCGACGCGCTGAAGCGGCGGATTGACGAGGCGTCGAAGTTCCTCCCCCTCGATCAGCTGTGCCTGAGCCCGCAGTGCGGCTTCGCCAGCAACTTCATGGGCAATCCGGTGACGGTGGACGACGAGCGCCGGAAGCTCGAACTGGTGGTCGAAACCGCGCGCGAAGTGTGGGGAGACTGATGGAGCTCGAATCGCTCGGCTATCTCGGCATCCGGGCGCAGGACGTCGAGGAGTGGGCCGCGTTCGGACCGCGGTTTCTCGGATTGCAGCTCGTCGATCGGAGCCGGTCCACGCTGACCTTCCGCATGGACGATCGACGGCAGCGTCTCGTCGTCCACGGCGGCGGGGAAGGGGCGGCGTTCTTCGGCTGGGAAGTCGCCGACGCCGCCGCGCTCGACCGCCTGGGCGCGCGGCTCGAGGCCGGCGGCGTCCGCGTGGAACGTCTGCCGCGCGCGGTCGCCGGCGAGCGGCGCGTTCGGGAGATCGTCCGCTTCAGCGATCCGCTCGGCAATGTGCTGGAAGCGTTCCACGGTGCGGAGGTCGCCTCCGATCCTTTCCGGCCGGGACGCTCGATTTCCGGATTCCGCACCGGGCCGCTCGGCATGGGCCACGTCGTCATGAACGTCGAGCGGGTCGATCGCGTGCTGCCGTTCTATCAGGATCTGCTCGGGTTCCGCCTGAGCGACTACACGCTGCGGCCGTTCAAGGCCTACTTCCTTCACCTCAATCCGCGGCACCACAGCTTCGCCGTCATCGAAACGGGCGCCAACAGCGTCCACCATATGATGCTGGAGCTGTTCATGCTGGACGACGTCGGCCAGGCCTACGATCTGGCGCTCGGGGAACCGGAACGGATTGCGACGACGCTCGGGCGGCACTCGAACGATTTCATGACCTCCTTCTACGCGCGCACGCCGTCGGGGTTCTTCGTCGAGTACGGGTGGGGCGGCCGATCGATCGATCCGCCGACTCATACGCCCGTCGAGATGGCCTGCGGCCCCAGCTTGTGGGGGCACGATCGCGACTGGCTGACCTCGGAGCGGCGGGCGGAAGCGCGCGCGCTCCGGCTGCAGGCGGCTGCGGACGGCCTGCGCGAGCCCGTACAGGTCGTCGACGGCAACTACCAGCTCGCGGCCGGCACCTGTCCGTGGTTCGACCGGGTCCGCAAGGCCGGCTCGCACGCCGGGTAACAGCCGCTCAGGAGAGGAGCGTTGATGCCGATGAGGTCGCCAGCCGGGCCGGGCGGTGAAATCCGGATCGCCGAGGTCATCGACCAGAGCCGCGTGGGATCGCTGCAGGTCATCCTGTTCGCGCTATGCGCCGCGTGCCTCATCATGGACGGTTTCGACGTGCAGGCCGTCGGCTACGTCGGGCCGTCGCTCATCCGCGAGTGGCAGGCGCCGGGCTCGGCGCTCGGCAACATGCTGGCGGCCGGCAATTTCGGCGTCCTCCTCGGATCCCTCGTCTTCACGATGGTCGCCGACAAGATCGGCCGCCGGCCGGTGCTCGTGGGCGCCACGTTCTACTTCGCCGGCCTGACGATCGTGACGGGACTGGTCAGCTCGGTGAACGAGATGATCGCCGTTCGGTTCATTGCCGGTCTCGGGCTCGGCTGCATCGTGCCCAATGCCACCGCGCTCATCGGCGAATACAGCCCGCACCGGCTGCGCGTGACGCTGATGGCGTGCATCTCGGTCGGGTTCACGGCCGGGGCGGCCCTCGGCGGGTTCGTCGCCGCCTGGCTGATTCCCTCGTTCGGCTGGCGATCGGTGTTCTTCTTCGGTGGCGCGATCCCGCTCGTCATCGGCGCGTTCATGCTGCCGTGGCTGCCCGAATCGCTGCAGTTCATGGCGTTGCGCGACAAGGATCCGCGGCGGCTGGCCCGGTGGATCACCCGGATCGATCCGAGCGTGGCCGCGACCGCCTCGACCCGGTTCGTGGTGCACGAGGAGAGTCGCGCCGGCGTGCCGGCGATGCACCTGTTTCGCGACGGACGCGCGCTGGGCACGGTGCTGTTGTGGGTGATCAACTTCATGAACATCTTCAACCTGTACGTGCTTTCCGGGTGGATGCCGACCGTCGCGGCGCAACTCGGCTATTCGACGCGCACCTCGGTGCTCGTCGGCACCACCGTGCAGGTTGGCGGCACGCTGGGCACGTTCTGGTTGACGTGGCTCATCGGCAGGCTCGGATTCGTGCCTGTCCTGACGACGTGCTTCACGGTGGCGTGCCTGACCATCGCGCTGATCGGCCAGCCGGGCCTCTCGCTGGCGGTCTTGATCCTGCTCGTCTTCATCGCCGGCTCCTGCATCGTCGGCGGCCAGCCGACGATCAACGCCCTGTCCGGCAGCTACTACCCGACCTATCTGCGATCGACGGGCATCGGCTGGGGCCTCGGCGTCGGCCGCGCCGGCGCGATCGTCGGCCCGTGGCTGGTCGGACAGTTCATGGCCCTCAAGTGGGAGATCAGCGACATCTTCTACGTGGCGGCGGTGCCGGCGCTGATATCCGCCGTGGTGATGCTGTCGCTGCAGTGGGCGATGAAAGCGCCGGGCGGAGCGCGGGCCGCCGTCGTCGCGCACTGACGTGTTGACGCCCCGATTCGGCATGGGTTAGCATCCTCCGGTTTGCGTCGTTGATGTCCGCCCGGACCGTGCGGCGCGCCAACGGTGGGCCGCCCGCTTCAACTGCTGGCTGATCGTCACACCAGAAATCGAGGCAATGGAGAGATGACACCGAAGATTGTCGACACCCTGCTCCCGACGACCATGGTCGGTTCGTACCCGCGGCCGCATTGGTTCAGGCACCAGCTCCTCGGGCGCGACATCCGCGTCGCCTTCAAGGAAGTGGAGCACGAGGAGGCGTACGAGGACGCGGTGGCGACGGTCGTTCGCGACCAGGCGGAGGCCGGGCTCGACATCGTCACCGACGGCAACATGTGGTACGACGACTACGTCGGCGTCATCGGTTCGTTCTGCTGGTACATGTACGAGCGGATCCCCGGGTTCGAGCCGGCCAAGGAGCCTCACCCGTCGGAGATTGGCGCCGCCGAGCGCAACACGACCATCGAGCTGCTGGCCGACTGGGGCGGCGTCGTCAACAGCGGCCCGGTGTCGCGGGGGCCGATCCGGCTCGCCGACTTGTACAAGATCGCCAGGAAGCACACGACCAAGCCGATCAAGGTGTCGGTCGGCGCCGGCCCGATCAACCTGGCGTGGCACGTGTACTTCAAGCACTACAAGAACGCGAAGGATCTCAGCATGGCGCTCGCGCCGATCTTCAACGCCGAGATGAAGGAGCTCGTCGAGGCGGGCGCGACCTACCTGCAGGTCGAGGACCTGGGCGCCTGGCTGCCGCTCTTCACCAGCAACACGGACGACTACAAGTGGATTCGCGAGTGCATCGAGCAGTGCTGCGACGGCGTGAAGGCGAGAATCGGCTGGCACTTCTGCTTCGGCAACGCGTGGGGAAACGACATCCTGAGCCAGAGCTTCCCCGAGGGCTATCAGACGGTGCTGCCCAAGTTCTTCGAGACGGCGGGGATCGACGAGTTCGTGCTCGACTACGCGAACCGCGACATGGCCGGCATCGACTTCATGAAGAACCTGCCGAAGGACAAGGCCCTGCAGGTCGGCGTGCTCGACATCCGCACGAACATGATCGAATCGCCGAAGGTGGTCGCCGATCGCATCAAGCGGGTGATTGCGGCGGTGCCGCCGGAAAAGGTGACCCTCAGCACGGACTGCGGCATGAAGCCGCTGGCGCGCATGGTGGCGAAGATGAAGCTGAAGGCGCTGGTCGACGGCGCGAAGATGGTACGTAACGAGTTGATGGGAGTGCGTTAATCATGGCCGACAAGAAGATCATTGCAGTCGTGGGATCCACCGGGTCGCAGGGCGGAGGGCTCGCCGAGGCCATCCTGAACGATCCAACCGGCGGGTTCGCCGTCCGTGCGATCACCCGCGATCCGGGCAAGGACAAGGCGAAGTCGATCGCGGCCCGGGGCGGGGAAGTCGTCCAGGCCGATCTCGACGACGTCGAGAGCCTGAAGAAGGCGTTTGCCGGCGCGTACGGCGTGTACGGCGTGACGAACTTCTGGGAGCACTTCTCGGGAGAGAAGGAAAAGGCGCAGGCGAAGAACATCGCCGAGGCGGCGCGCGCCGCCGGCGTCAAGCACGTCATCTGGTCCACGCTCGAAGACACGCGCAAGCTGATGGCGGTCGACGACAAGCGGATGCCGATGCTGCAGGAGAAGTACCGCGTGCCGCACTTCGACGCGAAGGCCGAGGCCGATGCGTACTTCGCCGGCCTTCCGGTCACCTTTCTGGTGACGTCGTTCTACTGGGACAACCTCTACATGTTCGGGCTGGCGCCGAAGAAGGGCGCCGAGGGCGGGTACAGCTGGGCGTTCCCGATGGGCAACGCGAAGATGGCCGGCATCGCCGCCGAGGACATCGGCAAGGTCGCGTACGGCATCTTCAAGGCCGGGCAGCAGTACGTCGGGAAGACGGTCGGCATCTTCGGCGAGGCGCTCACGATCAAGGAAATGGGCGAGAAGCTGACCAAGACCCTCGGCATCGGCCCCATCCACTACCATGCGGCCGGCGCCGACGAGTACCGCGGGTACGGATTCCCCGGCGCCGACGAGATGGGGAACATGTTCCAGGTGTACCGCGACTTCGAGAACGAGGTGCTCGGCGCGCGCAGCGTCGACCTCGCCCGATCGCTCAATCCGCAGCTGCAGACCTTCGATCAGTTCGTCGTGAAGAACCGCGCGAAAATCGAGGCTGCCACCGCGCCGGCTCCGGCCGCCTAGGCCGGGGACGCGGCACCTAGGTTTCCGACACGACCAAGGGGGCAGGGGCGAGAGCTCTCTGCCCCTTTTGCTTGTTCTCGCCTGTTGGCGCCGGCCTTCTCCACGCCGTGGCGGTTCCCCTTTGCTCTCCACCCGTCGCCTTAGTAGACTGAAGAGTCGTCCAACCCTCCACATGGCGAAGCTCGGATACGTTGGTCTCGGTGCGATGGGCGGGCTCATGGCCGAACGGCTCATGAGCAAGGGGCACTCGCTCGTCGGGTACAACCGCACGAAGTCGAGAGCGCAGTGGCTCGTCGACAAGGGCATGGGGTGGAGCGAGTCGCCGCGCGGCGTGGCCGAGGCGTCGGACGCGACCTTCGTCATGGTCACCAATTCGGCCGCGCTCGACGCGGTCGCGAGCGGCCCGGATGGATTGCTGGCCGGTTTGGGCGCTGGTAAGCTCCTGATCGACATGAGCACGGTCAGTCCGGCCGCGAGCCGCGCGCTGGCGGCGCAGGTCCGCGCCAGGGGGGCCGACATGGTCGACGCGCCGGTCTCGGGCAGCGTCGTCACGCTCCAGCAGGGCAAGCTCTCGATCATGGTCGGCGGGGAGAAGCCGACTTTCGAGCGCGTCAAGCCGCTGCTCGAGGACGTGGGGCCGCGCGTGACGCACGTGGGCGGCAACGGGCTCGCGCTCTCGATGAAGATCGCGACCAACCTGAGCCTGATGGCGCACATGCTCGCGTTCTCGGAGGGCGTCCTGCTGGCCGAGAAGAGCGGCATTCCGCGCGAGGTGGCCGTCGATGTGCTCACGCACAGCGTCATCGCGTCGCCGATGGTCCAGTATCGCGGCCCCTTCGTGCTCAGGATGCCCGACGAGGCCTGGTTCGACGTCAACATGATGCAGAAAGACATGCCAGCTCGCCCTGGAGATGGGGCGGCAGCTCGACGTGCCGCTGCCGACCACCGCCATCGGCAACGAGATGCTCACCGCCGCGCGGGGCATGGGCTTCGCCCACCGCGACTTCGCGACTGTCTTCGACGTGCTCGCGCGGATGTCAGGAGTTCAGCAATGAGTGTGGCTGCGAAGAAGAAGGGCGACGCGATCGGTGTGGATCGTCTGCTCCACATGTACCGTCAGATGGTGGCGATCCGTCTGTTCGAGGAGCGCGTCAACGACCTCTACACGCGCGCGCTCATGCCCGGCCTCGCGCACCTCTACATCGGCGAGGAAGCGATTGCGGTCGGCATCTGCGAAGCGCTGAACCGCGACGACTACATCACCAGCACGCATCGCGGCCACGGCCATTGCCTGGCGAAAGGCGCGTCGCCCGACCGGATGTTCGCCGAGCTGCTGGGCAAGCGAGGCCGGCTACTGCAAGGGCAAGGGCGGATCGATGCACATCGCCGACCCGGACACCGGCAACCTGGGGGCCAACGCGATTGTCTGCGGCAGCGCGGGGCATCGCGACCGGCGCGGCGTTCTCCTCGAAGTACCTGGGCAACGGGCGGGTGACGGTCTGCTTCTTCGGCGAGGGTGCCCTCGACCAGGGCATCCTGTACGAGGAGATGAACCTCGCGCAGCTCTGGTAGCTGCCGGTCGATCTTCGCTTGCGAGAACAACATGTACAACGAGTACACCCATTTCTCGGAGACCACCGCGGGCGAGATCATGGCGCGGCCGGCAGCCTTCGGCATGAAGGCGGCGGAGGTGGACGGCCAGGACGTCCGGGCGGTCTACACGTCGGCGGCGTCGGTGATCGGGCGTGCGCGCGAGGGCGGCGGCCCGGCATTCCTGCTGCTGAACACCTATCGCTATCACGGGCACCACGTCGGCGACGTCGCGCGCGCATACTACCGGCCGAAGGCCGAAGAGCAGCAGTGGGTGAGCGACCGCGATCCGATCAAGATCCTCACCGACTCCCTGCTGAAGGAGGGGGTGGCCGACCAGGCGGCGCTCGAACGAATCGGCACCGACCTGAAGACGGAGATGGATGCTGCCGTCGAGTTCGCGATCGCGGCGCCGTACCCGGATCCCTCCGAGGTCGACCAGGACATTTATGCTTGACACCCACCCTGCTCCCTCGGTCCGTGAGATCGGATTCGGCGACGCCGTCCGCGAGGCGATCGCCGAAGAGATGCGCCGCGATCCGACCATCGTCCTGATGGGCGAGGACGTCGCCGAGGCCGGCACCACGTTCAAGGTCCTCAAGGGGCTGGTCGAGGAGTTCGGCAAGGACCGGATCATCGACACGCCGATCTCGGAGGCCGGGTTCACCGGCATCGGCGTCGGCGCGGCGATGACCGGCATGCGGCCGATCGTCGACATCATGTTCGGGGACTTCCTGACGCTGATCATGGATCAGCTCGTCAACCAGGCGGCCAAGATCCACTACATGTCGGGCGGCAAATGGAAGGTGCCGCTGGTCGTGCGCGCGACGATGGGCGCGACCCGGCGGTCGGCGGCGCAGCATTCGCAGTCGCTGCACGCCTGGCCGAGCCACGTCCCCGGCCTCAAGGTGGTGGTGCCCTCCACGCCTGCCGACGCGAAAGGCCTGATGAAATCGGCCATCCGCGACGACAATCCGGTGGTGTTCTTCGAGGACAAGATCAGCTACACCAAGGTGAAGGGGCCGGTGCCGGCGGGCGACTACACCATTCCGCTCGGCGTCGCCGACGTGAAGCGCGAGGGGCGCGACATCAGCGTGATCGCGACGAGCAGCATGGTGCAGATGGCGCTCGGCGCGGCCGCGATGCTCGAGGACGCCGGCATCAGCGCGGAGGTGGTCGACCCCCGGACGATGTGGCCGCTCGACGAGGCGACGCTGATCGACTCGGTGAAGAAGACCTCCCGCTGTATCGTGATGGACGAAGGCTACGGCCGGTACGGCGTCGACCGCCGAACTGGCGGCCGTCGTCTCGCGGGGGCGCGTTCTATCATCTCGACGCGCCCGTGACGCGGCTCGCCGCGATGCACGTGCCGATCCCGTTCTCGCCGACGCTCGAGGACGCGACCGTGCCGACCGAGCGGCAGGTGGTCGACCTGGCGATGAAACTCTGTGGCAGGTGATTTCTAAGGATAGGAGAGAGACCGTGGCAATCAAGACCTACGGAACGATGGCGGTCGATTGGGAGCGGCGCATCGACTTCGATCGCCTCCGCCGGGAGCGGCTGGACCGGGTCAAGGCGCTGCTGGCGAAGTCGGAGATGGGCGCGGTGCTCTGCTTCGACATGAACAACGTCCGGTACATCACCGCGACGCACATCGGCACCTGGGCCCAGGACAAGATCAGCCGCTTCACCCTGCTGCCGCAGAATGACGAGCCGATCCTGTGGGACTTCGGGTCGGCGGCCAAGCACCATCAGCTCAATTGCGACTGGCTGGGGGAGCGCTCGCGCGCCGGCATCCCGCTGATGCGCGGCGCGATGTCGCCCGAGATGGGCCGCGCCGAGGACGTGGCCCGCAAGATCAAGATCGAGCTCGAAAAGCGCGGCCTGGACAAGGAGCCGGTCGGCGTCGACGTCGTCGAGCCGCCGATCCTCTTCGCGCTGCAGAAGGAAGGGCTGACGATCGTCGACGGCCAGCAGCTCCTGTCCGACGCGCGCGAAATCAAGACGCAGGACGAGATCGCGCTGCTGACGCATTCAGCCGCGATGGTCGACGCGGCGTATCACGACCTGTACGTGGCGATGAAGCCCGGGCTGCGCGAGAACGAGGCGGTCGGGATCGTCGCCAAGCGGCTCTACGACCTCGGCTCGGAGTACGTCGAGGGCGTCAACGCGATTTCCGGCGAGCGCTGCAGTCCGCACCCGCACGTGTTCTCCGACCGCATGCTGCGGCCGGGCGACCCGGTGTACTACGACGTCCTGCATTCGTACATGGGCTACCGGACGTGCTACTACCGGTGCTTCGCGATCGGATCGGCGTCGCATGCGCTGAGTGGACGCGTACAAGCGGTGCCGCGACTACCTGGATGCCGCCATCGAGCTGGTGCGGCCCGGGCGCACGACCGCCGAAATCGCCGCGGTCTGGCCCAAGGCGCAGGAGTTCGGATTCCCCAGCGAGGAAGCCGGCTTCGCCCTGCAGATGGGACATGGCATCGGCCTGGCGATCTGGGAGAAGCCGATGATCAGCCGGCTCGTCTCGCTCGAGCATCCGCACGAGATCAAGCCCGGAATGGTGTTCGCGCTCGAGACCTTCTGGCCCTCGAAGGACGGCTGGAGCGCCGCGCGCATCGAAGAGGAAGTCGTCGTGACGCCCACCGGACACGAGGTGATTACGCGCTTCCCCGCCGAGGAGCTGCTGGTCTGCGGCGCGCCGTACGTCACCGTCGGCGGCAATCTGCCGACGATCCGGGAGCTCGAGGCGCCGCCGAACAAGGAAGTCGTGGAGATGATTGCCGCCAGCGCGAAGACCGAGAGCGTCGGCGCGCGCTGAGGCAGGCGACGACCAGTGCCCGTAGTGTCCGGCTTCGGCCGGACCAGTGCCCGTAGTGTCCGGCTTCAACCGGACCAGTGCCCGTAGTGTCCGGCTTCAGCCGGACCAGTGCCCGTAGTGTCCGGCTTCAGCCGGACCAGATCCCGATCGGACTCATTCATTCACCCCTCTGAGACACGACACCATATGGCCGTCAGCGTCGTCATGCCCGCCCTCGAGATGGCTCAGGAAACAGGCAAGCTGGTTGCCTGGAAGAAGCGGGAGGGCGAGCAGGTCGCCAAGGGCGAGATGCTCCTCGAGGTGGAAACCGACAAGGCGGTCGTCGAAGTCGAGGCGATGGCTGACGGCATTCTCGGCGGCGTCACCGCACAGGTCGGCGACGTGGTGCCTGTCGGTCAGACGATTGCCTGGCTGCTGAAGCCGGGAGAGAAACCGCCGGCCGTCACCGCGCCCCTGCAGACGGGCCGGACGCTCGACGCGAAGACGGCGGCCGCTCCGGCCGCTCAGGTGGCGGCGCCACCGGCGGCGGCAGGGCCCGCGGGCCCGGTGCTGATCTCGCCGAAGGCGCGACGGCTCGCGAAGGAACTGGGCCTCGACCCCCGGACGCTCAGGGGATCGGGTCCCGAGGGAGAGATCGTTGCCGACGACGTGCGCGCGGCGGCCGCTGCGCCTCCCTCCGTGGCGGCTGCACCGGCGAGCGCGCCGGCCCCGGCGGCTGGCGTTCCCTCCACGCTCAGCGCGATCGGCCGTCTGATGGCGGAGCGGACCACCCAGAGCTGGACGACGGTGCCGCACTTCTTCGTGTCTCGGGAAGTGGACGGTGGGGCGCTGATCGCGGCGCGCAATCGACTCGGGCCGTCCGTCGAGAAGAGCCGCGGCGTGAAGATCACCTACACCGACATGCTCGCCGCGCTCGTCGCGCGCGCGCTGACGCGGCATCCGCTGATGAACGCGAGCTGGATCGACCACGCGGTCAAGGCCAATCCCGAGGTCAGGGTGGGGCTGGCCATGGCTGTCAACGACGGCGTCGTCGTCGGCGTGATCCACGGGGCGGATGGCGGCGACCTGGGAGACATCGCGGCGCAGCGGCGCGATCTCACCGAGCGGGCGCGGGCGAACAAGCTGACGCCGGCCGACATTACCGGCGCGACGTTCACCATCAGCAATCTCGGCATGTACCAGGTGGATCAGTTCACGGCAATCATCGTGCCGCCGCAGGCGGGCATCCTGGCGGTCGGCGCGATGAAGGATCGGGTCGTGCCGATGCCGGGGGCGCTGATTCCGGTCGGCGTGCGGCCGATGATCAACCTCACGCTCTCGTGCGATCATCGCGTGCTCGACGGCGCCCGGGGCGCGGCCTTCCTCAACGATGTCGTCGACGCCATCGGACAGGCCGATCGGATTCTGGCGTAGGTTCACCAGGCCGACTGGTGGAACGGTTGACAGGACGGGAGGCTCGGAATGACTGCACATCCCGGACGTTTCAGAGCATTTGACGTCGTGTCCGAGCGATGGCGGGCAGGTGTACGGCTCGTCGTTTCGGCGCTCGTGCTGCTCGTCGCGATTCCGGTGGCCGCTCAGGAGCGCGGCGGACGTGGTGCGCCAGCTCCAGCCGGCCCGGCGATGACAATGAGCATCGCGGGTTTCCCCGACGGCGGTCAGATTCCGGTCAGATTCAGCCAGGCGGCCGCAGGCGCCGCGCCCGGTGAAGGCACGTCGCCTGCGATCAGCTGGTCCAACGCGCCCGCGGGCGCCCGGAGCTTCGTGCTGAACATGCACGACATGGATGTCGCCCGCAACCGGACGACCGAGGACCAGGCGCATTGGGTCGTCTGGAACATACCGGCGTCGGCGACCGGCCTGCCGGAAGGCATGCCCAAAGGCTCGCAGCTGCCGAACGGCAGCTCTCAAGTCAGCGCCACCGGCCCGATGTACCGTGGCCCCGGCGCCCCGGCGAACGGTCCGCCGCATCACTACACCTTCGAGCTCTTCGCGCTCGACACCACGCTCGCGGTCCAGCCGACCGCCGATGCGTTCGAGACGCGCGCGAACGTGATGAAAGCGATGCAGGGCCACATCCTGGCGAAGGCGGTCTACGGCGGATTGTTCAGGCGTCCGCAGTAGGCCGCGATCGGCCTTCCGCCCAGGCCGGCCGCTCCGTCCCCGCGCACTCCCATGCCTGAGGCGATCTTCTGGGACAACGACGGCGTCCTCGTGGACACCGAACAGCTCTACCGCGCAGCCACGCAGGAGGTGCTCGCCTCGATTGGCATCGCGCTCGACGACGACCAGTACATCGAGCTGTTTCTCAGACAGGGACGCGGGGCGTGGCACCTCGCGGAAGAGCGGGGCGTCACGCCCGACGAGATCGTCCGGCTGCGCGGCCAGCGCAATGCGCTGTACGGGCAGTGGCTGCGCGCCGGTTCCCGCCTGATGCCCGGCATCACCGACGTTCTCGATGCGCTGAGCGGCCGGTACGTGATGGGAGTGGTGACGAGCTCGCGGCGGGATCACTTCGATTTGATTCACGAGCACACGGGGCTCCTGAAGTACTTCGACTTCGTCCTGACCTCCGGCGACTACGCGCGGACCAAGCCGGAGCCGGATTCCTACCTCCGCGCCATCGAGCGCAGCGGCGTTCGCTCCGAGGCCTGCGTCGCCATCGAGGACTCCGAGCGGGGCCTCGAAGCCGCCACGCGCGCCGGCATCCGGTGCATCGTGGTCCCGACGCCGCTGACGCGCGGCGGCCGGTTCCGCGGCGCCCACAGAGTGCTCGAGAGCGTGCGCGACATTCCCTCGGCGCTGGCGGGGCGATGAGGGTGCTGCTCTTTGCCTGGGCCGACGTCTTCGCCCGGGGGCATCCACGGCCCGTACTGGGCTCGCTCGACATCAACCGGCTGGCCGCCCCGGCGGCCGGCCGGTAGCGTCACCGTTGTCAGCGGCTTGGTGTTGTGATTGGATTGTCGCCGGAGGCCTTCGTGGATACATTCGCCGCAACCGACGACAAGGTTCTGAAGCTGAAGCTGGCCGGCTACACCGGGCCGGGCCAGGAGCTGTTCCGGAACGTGCTGTTCGATCAGCTCTACGCGTCACTTCCGAAAGACCCGGAGGTCAGGGTCCAGATCTACAACGCCGAGATCGCGCCGGGCGGCTACACGAACTGGCACTGCCACAACGGCGCGACCTTCTTCGTCGCGCTGCAGGGGATGTTCGAAGCCGAGTTTCAGGAAGGCGTCCTCGTCCGGGCGAAGGCGGGCGACGTGTATTCCGAGCCGATTGCGAAGATCCACCGCGGCCACAACCCGCATCCCGGGCTGGCGTACCTCTGCATCGGCTTCTGCCTGACCTCTCCCGATCGCGATCACGTGACGAACGTCCTCAGCCGCCCGTGGTGACGGGGACCCGCCACCGCCGCGTTTTGGTCCAGGCTCACATTCCGGCGCAGGCTGCTATGGGTTCGTCGTCTGGCTCGAGCCGGCAAACAGCCGCCGCCCGGTGCTCATCAATACCATTGCCCGGGCGTTGCCGAGCAGGCTGCCGTCTTTCGCGCGGGTTCCTTCGACAGTGACCGCGTCACCGATCTTCACAGAGTTGGGCGTCCAGCCCGCACGCAGGAGCGCGTTGGGGTTGCCCATCTCGAGAGCCCAGTTCTCGGTCTGGCCGGACTCCTCGTTCTTTACATCGATGTAGAAGAAACAGTGGGGATTCGTCCACTCGATCTTCGTCACCGTCCCAGTGAGCTTGATCGGCTTGCTCGCGTCGTACTCGGCCGCGAACGAGTGATGCGCAACCACAGGCACGGCAGTAATGAAGAGACCTGCAAGGCTGGCAACGGCGACAGTCAACCTGGTTCTCATCGCACACTCCTGAAGAACTGCGTCCACCGGTCCAATCGAAGCAGGCTCACCAAGCACGCACGGTCGGGGCTCATTTACCTCCACCGGGACCGAACAGACGACTCGAGTCTCTCTCGTTCTCGAGACAGAACTCCTCGATCATCTGAGTATCGATCATGATCTTCATGTTCATGTCAATCGTAAACGGTTTGGTATACGCCTTGGGATCGTCGATTGTGATTGCAACGTTGAGCGTCCCGAAGTTCGGCCGGGTGATGCGCTCGGTCATCGTTGCCGCACTCGTGATCGGGTTGCCGGCCGTGTCCAGCCACTCGCTCTCACGGAAGCCCTTCGTCGTGATCACGAGCGTGTCTCCCTCCCACTTCCCAATCGAATACCCGCTGTAGATGGGGTGCATAAGCTCGGGGAACGGTCGGCCGTCGGTGTAGATCTGCCGGAACTGGGCGTTCCATTCGTTGAGCATCAACAGTTCGCCGGGGACCTCAAAGATCTTCGTGTAGTGCGGGAGCCAGTACGTCCGCGGGTAGTTGTCCGGCTGGCAGCGGTTGTGCGGATCGTCTTTGGAGAAATCCGCTGTTCGCTGTTTGGCGAGGTCCGCAGCCCACGGCTGAAGCGGCAAGCCGCCGGGCACCGACGCAGGGCCGTTCGGCACCGTCACCTTCTCGCCGGGCTGGCAGGGCTTCGTCAAACGCACCCGTGACGCCAGATCCGGCGTGCAATTCCGCATGCGGTCAGGCTGCCAGAAGCCGATGAAGTCGGGCTTGCCGTCCGGCTGCCGCGGCGCTGGCGACTTCAGGTCCGGCTGACCGTCGGCAAGCCGGGGCACGTTCGGCGTCGGGTACGTTACCCACTGGCCAAGGACGTGCGCTGAAGACATCAGCACGAACAGGCTGAAAACGAACACGCACCGCGCCCATGCGCCCATGCCAGACTCTCCGACGCTGTTGGTCACCATGCGCCAACCTCAAGTATGCGCATACTTCCCCGAACGTCTCGACATGTCAAGAGTCGATGGAAGGCCGCTTACCGACGAGGACGTGCTTTGTTAGAGGCCCTAAGGTTGCCCTAAGGTGTGACGGGCGGTGCCCAGGTCAACGTGTAATTGAGGATCCAGACGAGGAACAGCACCACCGGGACGTGCACGACGAACTGCAGCATCGAGTAGCCGACGATGTCGCGCGCCTTGAGGCCGAGGATGCCGAGCAGCGGCAGCATCCAGAAGGGGTGAATGAGGTTGGCGAGCGCCTCGGTGGCGTTGTAGGTCTGCACGACCCATCCGAGGTGGACGTGCAGCGCGTTGGCGGCCGTCAGCATGTAGGGCGCCTCGATCAGCCACTTGCCGCCGGCCGACGGAATGAACAGTCCGAGAAACGCCGAGTAGACGCCGACCAGAAACGGGAACGTGTGCGCCGTCGAGACGTCGATGAAGAGCGCGGCGAGCTTTCGGGCGAGCCCCGACTCGGTCATCATCTTCACCATTCCGGCATAGAGCGGGTATTGAATCAGCACGCCCGCTACCGACGGAACGCCCGCCGAGATCGCGTGGGCGAACGAGCGCGGGCGCCAGTGAAGCAGCAGGCCGGCGATGAGGAACGCGAAGACGAAATGATTGAGGTCGAGGACGATCGCCGCTCCTTTGTCGGCGACCTCGCGCACCAGGTAGACGATCCCGCACGCGCCCAGAAAGATCGTGAGCAGCGGGCTGTATTCGAGCCACTCGCCCGGCTTCTCCGGCCGACCGATCGAAGCCCTCGCCGGCACGTACTCCACCGCCATCTCGGCCATGCCGCGTGCCTGTGCCGGCGGCGGCGCCGAGTAGTAGCAGATGGCATACGAGATGACGCCGAGGACCAGCGCGATGAGCAGGCTTTGCCACAGACCGAGCGTTTGACTGAGCGGGATGACACCGCTGATCTTCAGGATCGACGGCGGTAGCGAGGCCGGCGCGGCCATGATCAGCGCCGCCGAGGAGGACAGCCCGAGCGCCCAGATGCTGCCGATGCCGAGATAGGCGGCGGCGCCCAGCGCTCGATAGTCGGCGCCGCGGACCCGGTGCGCGACCTCCTTCGCGAGGAGCGCGCTGAAGATCAGGCTGAAGCTCCACGACAGGAGCGACGACAGCATCGAGAAGACGCCGACGAACGCGGCCGCGCCGCGGCCCGTCTTGGGCAGGCTCGCGAGCCGGCGGATGATCGCGAAGACCGGCGCCGAGGTCGCCACGGCGTACCCGGTGAGGATGATGAGCGCCATCTGCATCGTGAAGGCGACGAGATCCCAGAAGCCGGCGCCGAACCACTCCGCGCTCTGCATCGGCGAGGCCCCCACCACCAGCGTCGCGGCGAAGACCGCGACGACGGCGACGCAGGCGAGCGAGAACGCATCGGGAAACCAGCGCTCGAACCACTTGGAGAGCCGCAGCCCGATCGCGGCGAGCCCCGATCCCGCGCTTTTTTCCTGCGTGATCATTTGGCGGATGATATCATCCGGCGAAAATGCGATCTGCCGCGTGTCTCCTCGTCAGCCTCGTCGTGTGCTCGTCGTCGATCGCGCGCGCGGAGGCGCAGCCGCCGCGCGCGCCGGACGGCGCGCAGCTGTACGCGCAACAGTGCGCGGCGTGCCACGACGGGGGCCTCGATCGCGCGCCGGCCCGCGACGTGCTGCAGTCGATGACCCCGGAGCGCGTCCTGGCCGCGCTCGAAACCGGACCGATGATCTCGATGGCGACCGGCCGATCGGTGGAGGAGCGCCGGGCGATCGCCGAGTTCGTCACCGGCAAGCCGTTCGGTGCGCCGCTCGACCTCAACCCGCCGCGCGAGGCGTTCTGTGCGGCGGGGCGCACCGGCTGGAGCCTGGGTCGGTCCACCGCTGGGTGGAACGGCTGGGGTCTCAACTCGGCCAACACGCGGTTTCAGCCCGCCAGTGTCGCCCGCCTCTCGGCGGCCGACGTGCCACGGCTGAAGCTCAAATGGGCGTTCGGTTTTCCCGGCGATCTCCAGGCGAACGCGCAGTCGATCTTTTCCGGCGGCCGCCTCTTTGTCGGCAGCGCCGGCGGCCGCGTGTACGCGCTGGACGCCGCCACCGGATGCGTCCACTGGGTCTTCGATGCGGGATCGGCCGTGCGCTCGGCCATCAGCCTGGCGCGCATCCCGACGCCCCGCGGCCAGCGCGATGCCGCGTTCTTCGGCGACGGCTCGGCGAATGCCTACGCCGTCGACGCGGCCACCGGCGCGCTGCTCTGGAAGACCAAGGTCGAGGACTTTCCGGCCGCGCGCATCACTGGCTCGCCCGTCTTTCATGACGGCCGGCTGTACGTGCCGGTTGCCTCCGCCGAAGAAGGCACCGGCTCGCAGCCCGGCTATGAGTGTTGTCACTTCCGCGGCAGCGTCGTGGCGCTCGACGGCGCAACCGGCAAACAGATCTGGAAGACATTCACGATTCCCGAAGATCCGGCGCCGACGACGAAGAACAGCGTGGGCACGCAGCTGTGGGGACCGTCGGGCGCGCCCGTGTGGACCAGCCCCGCCATTGACGTCCGGCGGCACGCGCTCTACATCACGACCGGCGACAACTACAGCGATCCGCCCAGCCGGATGAGCGACGCCTTCGTGGCGCTGGATCTCGTCCTCGGGGAAGGTCCTGTGGTGGAAGCAGATGACGCCGGCCGACGCCTACACCTCGGCGTGCCGGCTGCCCGACAAGACGAACTGTCCCTCGTCCAATGGACCGGACTACGACTTCGCCTCGTCGCCGATGCTCGTGACGCTGTCGAACGGGCGCCGCGCGCTCGTGGCCGGCCAGAAGTCCGGGATCGTGCACGCGATCGATCCCGACCGCCAGGGCGAAGTCATCTGGCAGACCCGCGTGGGCCAGGGCGGCACGATGGGCGGCGTCCAGTGGGGTGCCGCGACCGACGGGAAGAACGTCTACGTCGCCAACTCGGACATCGGCCGCGTCATGCTCACGTTCAGCACGTTCACCGACGCCGACCCGAAGCGGGGCGGCGGGATGTTCGCGCTGAAGCTCGACACGGGAGAAAAGCTCTGGTACACGCCGCCGCCGGGCTGCGGCAGCCGGCCGCGCTGCAGTCCCGCCCAGTCGGCCGCCGTCACGGCGATCCCCGGCATCGCGTTCTCCGGATCGGTGGACGGTCACATGCGCGCCTACTCGATGAGCGACGGATCGATTGTCTGGGACGTCGACACGATCCAGCCGTTCAAGACGGTGAACGGCGTGGAGGCGCGGGGCGGATCGATCGACGGCCCGGGCGCGGTCGTTGCCGGTGGGATGGTGTTCGTCAACTCCGGCTATCACACCGCGGGCGGCATGCCGGGAAACGTCCTCCTGGCGTTTTCCGTCGACGGCCGCTGATCGCCTGCCGTCCGGCGTTACCATCGTGCGGCCGGGCGCACGGCGAGACAATTGGGCGGTGGCGGTGCGTTGTCGCGCTCCGTGGCCGCCGTGCCCTCGCGGTGGCGCCCGCCGGACGGCCTGCGTTCGATAATGGTCACCCGGCTGAAGCCCTTGACCCGCCGGTCCGAGACGACCCGTCCGAGCCGGCTCAGGTCGCTGACCATCAGAATCGTCGAACCGCGCCGGCTCGTCGCCGCCTCGGAAGCCGAAATACACAATCAACCGGCCGCCCGTCGGGAACGCCTCCTGAAGCGGAGTCGCGTTGCACTCGAGAGCGTCCACCGGATCCCGTTGCATCTCGAACAGCCGGCCGCCGTCCGCGAGCGCGCCGCCCGCCGGCGATCCGGAGACCGGCACCTGTCCATACCACCACACCGCCGGGAGTGAGTTGCGGGTTGTCACGATGTCGTCTCCGGGGCGCCGGACGCGGCCGAGCCATCGCATCGCCAGCTTGTCGTTCACCGCATGGTTGCTGTCCGCGGGCCGGTTCCATCTCAGGCTGGACAACCCGCCGTCGACAACATCGATTGAGACGAGCACCGGCAGGACGAGGATGGCGGCTGCGGCGACGAGGCGCAGCAGATCGGCGCGGCGCCAGGCGCGGGTGCCCGTCCGCACGGCCTGGTCGGCGACCGCGGCGACGCCGACATACAGCGCCGGGATCATCCACAACGCAAGCCGCTCGTAGAGCGGCACCAGGTGAAGCGCGGTCAGCGCCGCTGCGCTCAACGGCACGAAGGCGAACGGGAGTCCCAGCATCGGCCGCCGCCGACCGAGGATCGCCAGTCCCAGCGCGGCGGCGCTCCAGAAGAGGATCCAGCGCGTGGTGCCGCCTGGCTTGGAGGCGAGCGCCGGCAACTGGGCGGCGATCCAGCCGAGCGTTCCGGCGACCCCCGCGTGTGACGGCGGGAGCGCGAACGCCCAGTATTGCTGGAGAAAGCTGCTGTCGAGGGTGTGCCGCAGGACGATCTCGTAATGGAGGGCGAACGAGGCGAGCCATGCCATCGCGGGAACGACGGCCCGGGCGGCGGCGCGCCAGCCCCCCGCGCGCCACGAGCCCGCCAGCAGCACGAGCGCGCAGGCCGGCACGACGAAGAGCGCGCCGTTGGCGAACCATTGGCCCACGGCGGCGAGAACCCACCAGGCCACCAGTCGCGAGGCGGCGGGTCGGCGGCCGAGGTCCGGCGACTCGAACGCCCATGCGACCGCAGCCGGCAACAGCACCGCCCAGAACGTGTCGGCCGAATAGTGCTTCAGCTCGAGCGCATAGAACGAGATCCACTCGCCGAACACGACCAGCAGGACGAGCACCACCGCACCCGCGCGGTTCATCCAGCGCCGGCCGATCCACAGCGCGACGCCAATGGTGGCGATCCCGAACAGCGTCGGCACGAGCCGCATCGCCCGCTCGCTCGAGCCCAAGAGCAGCATGTCGAGCCGCACGGCCGCGAGCCATCCAAAGGGCGCGCTCTGGCCGAGCCACAGCGGGCCGGCGAGCTCGCCGACCGACCGATCGCGGATGTTCACCGCGATCATCTGTTCGTCGAGCCACAGGGGCCGCGCGGACCACCACTGGAACAGTTGCAGCGCCGCCCCCGCGAGAGCGACCACGGCGGCGGGATCGGGCCATGAGAATCGATGGCCCGCGCGGGCGGTGTTCACGACGGCAGGCAATCGCACTCCCGTCTAAAATACCCGACGTCGACCCTCTTGTACCGATGTCTCACGCCGTCGAGCCCGCGCTCGAGGTTCGCGGGCTCTCGAAGTCGTTCCCTGGCGTGCGCGCGCTCGACGGCGTGTCGCTCGATGTGCGGGCTGGCGAAGTGCACGTCCTGCTCGGTCAGAACGGCGCCGGCAAGTCGACGCTGATCAAGACGCTGTACGGGGCGTACCACCCCGATCGCGGAGAGATTCTGGTCGGCGGGCGGCACGTGCGCATCAGCTCGCCGGCCGACGCGCGCGCCCTCGGCATCGCGGTGATGTTCCAGGAATTCTCGCTCGTCCCGTACCTGAACGTCGCGCAGAACGTGTTTCTCGGCCGGGAGTTTCGCGGCCGGGTGCCGGGCACGATCGACCACCGCCGCGCGCACGCGGAGTGCAGGCGCATCCTCGAGGCGCTGGGCGTCGATCTCGACACCTTCACCCTCGTCCACCAGCTCGGCGTCGCCCAGCAGCAGACGGTCGAGATCGCGAAGGCCTTGTCCCAGCGCGCCCGTGTGCTGGTGATGGACGAACCGACGGCGGCGCTCTCGGATCGGGAAATCGAGCGGTTGTTCGCCATCATCCGGGCGCTCAAGCAGGACGGCGTCGCGATCATCTACATCTCGCACCGGCTGCACGAGATCTTCGAGATCGGCGATCGCATCACCATGCTGCGCGACGGCCGGAAGGTCGGCGAGGTCCGGCCGGACGCGACGACCGTGGGCGACCTGGTCCGGTTGATGGTGGGACGGGAGGTCAGCACGGCGTACCGCGCGCGCTTCTGCGATCGCCCCGGTCCGCCGGTGCTCGAGGTCAGGAATCTCGAGACTCGAAGCGGCGTCCGCCAGGCCAGCCTGACGGTGTGCGCGGGCGAGATTGTCGGTCTGGCGGGCCTGGTCGGATCGGGCCGCAGCGAGCTCGTGCGGGCGATCTTCGGTGCCGACGAGGTGACGGGTGGCTCGATTGCGCTGCATGGCCGCCCGCTTCGCGGGGGGCCGCCGGCGGCGGTGGCCGCGGGCGCCGGGCTGGTGCCCGAAGACCGTAAGGGGCAGGGGCTCGCGCTGATCCGCTCGGTGCGCGACAATCTGCTCCTGTCGGGTCTTCGCACTCTGTTTCCTGCGCACCTGTATCAGCCCGCGCGAGCATCACGGCTCGCGGCGGATCTGGTGGGCAAGCTGCGCGTGGCGACGCCGTCGACGGAGCAGCCGATCGAGTTCCTGAGCGGCGGAAACCAGCAGAAAGTGGTCCTCGGGAAATGGCTGACCGCCGCGTCGCGCCTGTTTCTCGTCGACGAGCCGACGCGCGGCATCGACGTGGCCGCCAAGGCGGAGATCTTCCGGCTGATCGAGGCGCTGGTGGCGGACGGCGCGGCGGTGCTGCTGGTCAGCTCGGAGCTGCCGGAAATCGTGGCGGTGTGCGACCGGGCGTACGTGATGCGCGAGAAGGCGATTGTGGGCGAGCTGTCGCGCGATGAGCTCGGTGAAGAGCGCATCCTGCGGCTCGCGATGCACTCGTGATCGCGGGAGGCGTGCTACGATGCGTTTACCCCATGTCAACGGTCGCGGCCGGCGGCAGCGCGGCGCCGCCTCGCGCCGACGCCGATGGGCGCATCTGGGTGGCTCTCGCGGTGACCAACGTGTGAGCATCCTGCCTTCGCCGTCGAGAGTGCCCGGCGTCGGATACCTGCTGGCAACCGAGGTCGTCGTCTTCTCGCTCGTCGATCCGACGTTCGCGTCGGTGCCCAACGTCCTGAACATCGGCATCCAGTCCGCAACGCTGGTGCTGCTGGCGCTGCCGATGACGCTCGTCATCATGACCGAGGGGCTCGACCTCTCGATGGGCGCCGTGCTCGGCCTGGCGGGCGTCGCGCTGGCGACGCTGCTGGCGCGCGGCGCGGCCGTGCCGTCGGCGCTGGCCGGCGCCCTCGGCGTTGGCGCCGCCTTCGGCGCGGCGAACGGCGCGCTTGTGGCGGTCGTCGGCGTCCCGCCGTTCATCGCGACGCTCGGCACGCTCGGCATCGCCCAGGGCCTTGCCGTCGCGATGACGGGCGGCCGGAGCGTGGTTGGCGTCGGCGCCTCGCTCCCGCGCCTGTACGCGGCCACCTGGCTCGGCGTGCCGTTCTCGATTCTGGTCGCGGCACTGGCGTACGCGGTCTTTCACCTCGTGCTGTATCAGACGCGGTTCGGCACCTACGTGTTTGCGATCGGCGGCAATCGCGACGCGCTCCGGCTGGCCGGCGTCCGCGACCGCGTGTACCACGCGGCCGTCTACGCGGTGGGCGGCCTGATGGCCGGATTCGCCGCGCTGCTGCTGACGGCGAGGATGAACGCAGGCCATCCGTTGGCGGCGATCGGCATGGAATTCGACGCGATCGCGGCGGTCATCGTAGGCGGCACGACCTTCGCGCGCGGCAACGGCTGGCTTCCGGGTACGCTGCTCGGCGTGACGACCATCGGCGCGCTGAAGAACGGGCTGAACCTGATCGCCGTCCCTTCCTCGCTGCAGAGCGCCAGCATCGGCGTGCTCGTGATCGCCTCGCTGTTGATCGACGCGTGGCGCAGGCGCGCATGAGGACGCCGCTGGCGGCGATCGTGTCGCGAGTCGGCGGCATCCTGATCGTCGGCGCCGCGCTGGCGCTCGCGAGCGACGCCTTCCTGACGCCGGGCAACCTGCTGAACGTGCTCCGGCAGGCCAGCCTCACGTTCCTCATCGCGTCGGGCGTCACCTTGGTCATCCTCACCGCCGGGCTCGATCTCTCGATTGGCGCCAACGTCGGCCTGAGCGCGTGCCTGGCGGCCGCCATGATGAAGGCGACCGGATCGATCGCGCTCGGGGTCGCTGCGGGGCTGGGGTGCGGTACTGCGATCGGGCTGGCCAACGGCATCATGATCACCGTGCTCGGTCTGCCGCCCTTCATCGCGACCTACGGCATGCTTTGGATGCTGCACGGCACGACGTACTGGTACATGGCCGGTGAAACGATCTACGGATTCCCTCAAGGGTTCCGGGCTCTGGGGAGCGGGTATCTGCTCGGCGTGCCGGTGCCGGTGTATCTGATGGTTGTGTGCCTCGCGGCGGGCGTGGCGTTCACGCGCTACACGACGTTCGGGCCCGAGATCTATGCGATTGGCGCGAACCAGGAAGCGGCGCGGTTATCGGGCGTCCCGGTCCGCGCGCGCCTGAATCTGGTCTACACGATCAGCGGCGCCATGGCCGGTCTCGCCGCCGTCGTCTATCTCGCGCGGCTCAATTCGGCGGAGGCCGACATCGGCGAGCCGCTGATGCTGCCGGCCATTGCGGCGGTGCTCGTGGGCGGGACGTCGCTCTTCGGCGGCATCGGCGGGCTGTCGGGCACGCTCATCGGCGCCGTGCTGCTGACGCTCGTGCTCAACGGCATGAATCTCCTGGACATTCACAGCAATTGGCAGCCGCTGGTCACCGGCACCGTCGTGCTGCTGGCGGCCGTCCTCGATCTCATCGCGCGCCGGCGCTTCGAAGCGCGGGCGTAGTTCGAGCACGCCGCTTGCACCGAGGACGCCAGGCGCGGCCTCGGTCGCGCACGGAGGAGGTCGAGCATGCGGCGTGCGATCAAGCGTCTCGTCATCGCGGCCACGGCGGCGGTCGTCTCGGCGCCGGCGGCTGCCCGGGCTGAAGGATACGTGAACCCCTGGGCCGGTGTGCAGTTCGGCAGCCGCGTCGACAACGGACGGGGCGGCTTCGGCGTCAATGCCGGCGGCACGGGAGCCGGGATCGTCGGTGGCGAGCTGAGCTTCGGGTTCAGCCCGAGCTTCTTCGGCACCAAGACGGACTTCGGCAACAACACGGTCCTGGATCTGATGGGAAACGTGGTGGTGGCCGTACCGATCGGCAGCACGCACGGCGAAGCGGGCGCGCGGCCGTACGTCACCGGGGGGCTCGGGTTGATCCGCACGCAGATCGACGGCGGCAACGTGTTCACCGTGGCCTCGCACAACAACCAGTTCGGGTACAACCTCGGTGCCGGCGTGATGGGCTTCTTCAACGAGCACGTGGGCATTCGAGGCGAGGTGCGGTACCTGCGGACGCTCAACGGCGATGTCGTCAACGGGCTCGACCTGGGCGGCCTCCACTACTGGCGCGCGTCGGCCGGCGTGGTGATCCGCTGATCGCCCCGTGACGCGTCACTTTCGGCTGAAGGATACCCCCACCTGCGATCCGGGGATGTTGGCCCTTACGTCGAACACCTGCTCCACGTTCACGTACCAGCTCATCCCGAGCGATCTGATGGAGCCGGCGCGGTAGTGGACTGATACCAGGCTGATCATCAGCGTGTAATCGGTCGTGGTCACCACCTGCCGGCGCCGCTCGTCGTACGCACCGTAGCGGCCGAGGCCAATGGCGGGCGACGGGATGCCGAAATTCCATCGGCCCCATTCGGCGACGGTGATGTACCAGCCGACGCTGGCGTGAACCGTCTCGTTGTCGTACCCGGCCGCCACCCCGACGTGACGCTTGATCCCGAAGATGCTGCGATCCTCGCGGTCGGGAGGGCGCGGGCGGGTGCGGTCGCGTTCCTCCTGACGGAGGTCTGCCAGGTCGAAGCTGGCCGGTTCGCGGGCCTCGACGATCCGCGCCGGCGGAAGGTCGATGGCGCGGCTCGGAAGCAGCTTCTCGCTCGCGGCCTGAGGCGCCGACGAGAGGAGCAGGAGTACCGCGACCCAACCCATGGGAACCCCGTGGCGCAGGTGAGGGCTGTCGAGGGTGACGTCGGGAGTTTACAATAGCGGGTCGCGTGGAGCGCGGTTTTTCTGAGGCGCGGCGACACGCGCGTGGGTGATCCGCATATGGCTGGGCTCGTTTGGCACGCGTGGCCCGCGTGATGGAGCGATGATGAGACGTTCGACTCTGGCTGTCGCGACGGCGCTGCTGCTGTCGTCGTGCGCGCGAAGAACGGAGACAGGCGACCGCATCGCGGTCTTCACGAAGAACCAGACCAATCCCTTCTTTCAGACCGTGCGACTCGGCGCCGACAGCGCCGGGCAGCAGATGAACGCCGCGATCACCCACTACATCCCGACGCAGCCGGACAGCATTCCCGAGCAAATGAGCCAGATCGAGGATGTCACGACGAAGAAGCCGAGCGCGGTCGTGTTCATCCCGGTCGATTCCAAGGCGATGCTGCCCGGCATTGAGAAGATGAATGCCGCCGGCATACCGGTGGTGAACATCGTGGATCGCGCCGTCGGCGCCGATGTTCTGAGCTGGATCGGGGCCGACGAGTACGCGATGGCGCTGTCGACCGGTCGCTATCTGCTCGACAAGCTTGGCGGCAAAGGGAGCGTTGTCATCATCGAGGGCGTCGGCGGATCGCTCGGCAGCGCCGAGCGCGTCCGCGGATTCAGGAAGGCCGTCGAGGAGTTTCCCGAGGTGAAGCTGCTGGCCTCGCAGCCCGGCAATTTTCAGCGGCTTCAGGCGCTGCAGGTCATGGAGAATCTCCTGCAGGCCCACCCGTCGATCGACGGCGTGATGGCGGCCAACGATGCGATGGCGCTCGGCGCCATCGAGGCGCTCGACGGCGCCAATCGGCAGGCCCTGGTGGTCGGATTGAACGGCACCAAGGAGGCGATCGACGCGATCAAATCCGGCAAGCTGCTCGCGTCGGGCGATTTCAGCGGCTACCTGCAGGGATGCCTCGGCACGATGGCCGCCATCCGGCACGTGCGGCACCTGCCGGTGCCGAAGGAATTCAACTTCCCGCCGCACGTCGTCGATCGGACCAACTACCAGGATCTCGATGTGCCCGAAGCGCAGCGCCAGTGCCCGGCGTGGGAGTCGATCGTCAAGGGCTAGCGGGGGCTGGCGGCGCGTTCGACCGCGAGCCGGTCGCAGAATTATTCGCCGAGTGCGCGGGAGACGCCGGGATAATGAGGGTGCCCGGCGGCCTCTGCGGTCTCGCCGTGACGAGCAGGAGGTGGCCGTTGCCCGCAGGTGAGGTGCTGGGATTTGTCGGTGTCGGCCGCATGGGTGGGCCGATGGCGTCGCGGTTGCTCGACGCCGGGATGTCGTTGTGCGTGTTCGACACCAATGTTGACGCGATGAAGCCGCTGGCGGCCCGAGGCGCGCAGATCGCCGACTCGCCGGCCGCGGTCGCATCGACCGCCCGCACCGTGCTCATGAGCCTTCCGACGCCGAACGTTGTCCAGGCCGTGGCGCTCGGCGATCGGGGACTCGTGCACGGTTCGACCGTGCGCACGGTCGTGGATCTGTCGACGTCCGGCCCGGGAATGGCGACCATCGTGGCGCGCGGGTTGTCGGAGCGGGGCATCACGCTGGTGGATTCACCGGTCAGCGGCGGTGTGGCGGGCGCGGTCAACGGAACGCTCGCCGTCATGGTGTCGTGCCCGTCGGCCACGCTGCCCGAGGTCGAGCCGGTTCTCAAGAACTTCGGCCGCCTGTTCTACACCGGCGAACGGCCGGGACTGGCGCAGACGGCGAAGCTCGCCAACAATCTGCTCGCCGCCGCGGCGCTCGTCGTCTCGTCCGAGGCGCTCGCCATGGGCGTGAAGGCTGGCCTCGACCCGAAGGTGCTCATCGACATCATCAATGCCGGGAGCGGACGCAACAGCGCGACCCAGGACAAGTTTCCCCGGTCGATTCTCAACGGGAAGTTCGATTTCGGCTTCGCCACCGGCTTGTCGTACAAGGACGTTCGGCTGTGCGTCGACGAATCCGAGGCGATGGGTGTCCCGATGGTCGTCGGCGCCGCCGTTCGACAGATGCTCGCCGTCACGCAGGCCAAGTTCGGCGCGACGTCCGACTTCACCTGCGTTGCGAAGGTCGTCGAGGAGTGGGCGGGCGTGGAGATACGGAGCAAGAGTTAAGGCCCGATGCAGTGTCCCGGGGGGGAATCGACATGGCAAGCGTAGCGGCTCCGGCGTTGACGAAGTACCAGATGTACATCGGCGGCCACTGGGTGGACGCGGCCTCGGGGGCGCACTTCGAAAGCGACAACCCGTACACCGGCAGGCCCTGGGCGCTCATCCCCCGGGGTGGGCCCGAGGACGTGGACCGGGCGGTCACGGCCGCGCGAACGGCGTTCACCTCCGGCGACTGGCCGAAGCTCTACGCCTCGCAGCGCGGCGCGCTGCTGCGGCGTCTGGGCGATCTGGTGGCGGCGCACGTCACCTCGCTTGGCGAGGTCGAGGTCCGGGACAACGGCAAGCTGCTGGCCGAGATGGCCGGCCAGACGGCGTACATCAGCCAGTGGTTCTACTACTACGCCGGGCTCGCCGACAAGATCGAGGGCGCCGTCATTCCGGTCGACAAGCCCGCCATGTTCAACTACACGCGGCACGAGCCGCTGGGCGTGGTCGCCGCGATCGTCCCGTGGAATTCGCCGCTGCTCCTGGCGGCATGGAAGATGGCGCCGGCGCTCGCGGCCGGCAACACCATGGTGATCAAGCCGTCGGAGTACACCTCCGCATCCGCGCTCGAATTCATGAAACTCGTCGATCAGGCGGGCTTCCCGCCAGGCGTCGTCAACGTCGTCACCGGGTTCGGCGCCGACGTCGGCGTGCCGCTCGTCGAGCACCCGCACGTGGCCAAGATCGCGTTCACCGGATCGGACGGCACCGGTCGGAGGATTTACGAGGCGGCCGCCCGGGGCCTGAAGCGCGTGACGATGGAGCTCGGCGGCAAATCGCCGAACATCGTCTTCGAGGACGCCGACCTCGACAATGCAGCCGTCGGCGTCATCTCGGGCATCCTCGCGGCCACCGGACAGACCTGCGTGGCCGGCTCGCGGCTGCTCGTGCAGGAGTCGGTCCACGATCGGCTGCTCGAGAAGGTCGTCTCGATCTTCAGGACCGCGAAGATGGGCGACCCGATGAGCCTCGACACGCAGGTCGGACCGATCGCGAACAAGCCCCAGCTCGAGAAGATCCTGAACTACATCGCCGTCGCGAAGGGTGAGGGCGCGGGCGTCGTCGTCGGCGGGTCGCGCGCCTCGCGGCCGGAGTGCGGCGACGGCTGGTTCGTCGAGCCCACGATCTTCGACGATGTCAGGAACACGATGCGGATCGCGCAGGAGGAAGTGTTCGGCCCGGTCATGGCGGTGATCCGCTTCAAGGACGAAGAGGAAGCGATCGCGATCGGCAACGACGTGGTCTACGGGTTGGCGGCGGGCGTGTGGACCGGCAACATTCGCCGTGCCCTGACGATGGCCGAGCGGCTGCAGGCGGGCACGGTCTGGGTGAACACCTATCGGACCAACAGCTACATGTCGCCGTTCGGCGGCTACAAACGCTCGGGCTTCGGGCGGGAGGGCGGTCAGGAGATGATGGCCGAATACCTGCAGACCAAGAGCGTGTGGATCTCGACCTCCACGCACGTGGCGAACCCGTTCGTGCAGCGGTAGAAGCGGACCGGAACGCGGATCTCTGCTCACCGATGTCTGCAACCGAGACCCTCGCCGCTGCCCTCGACGACACGACCGTCGCGTACGTGGTGGCGACACAGGCGGCGTTCGAGGATCTTCGGCACGCCGCCTCGCAGCTGGCGGGCGTCCTGGTGCTCGCGGCTTCCGGCGCGGCGAGCGGCGGCCCGCACCATCCGGCGCTCGGCGCGGCGGCGGCGATCCTGAGCGTGGCTGCCGATGCGGTCCGCAGCGCCACGCCCGGCGCCCGCGCTCGCAGACACCACCGCCACCTGATCGCGGCAATCGACCGGCTCGAGGTCGCCGTCGCCGAGGCGGCGCATTGGAGCGACGACCCGGGGCTGTCGGTCGACGCCGTTCTCGTTCCGCTGCGCGCGGCCTACGCGCACCTTCAGCAGGCCGGTCGTGAGCTGCCCGGATTCACGCTGCTCGACTTCCGTCAGGGCTGCTGCGCGCATCGTCGGCGCCCGACCGCTGCGCCCGACGCCGGCCGGTGGCGCGGTGCCCCCCGATGACGGCATATTCGATCTGGGTGATGGAGTACACCCACGTCATGGAGCAGCCCACCAGCCTGTTCATCTACGGCGCGCACAACCAGGGCGTCCGCAAGATGCCGTACGGCTACATCGTCATCAAGGGGCAGGGCCGGACCATGATGGTCGACGTGGGGTACGACCACCAGGCGTACGCGAAGGAAATGGCGCAGATGTGGGGTGTCAGCAACTGGCACCCGCCATCGACCGTGCTCGCCGAAGTGGGCGTGGCGCCGGCGGAGGTGTCGTCGGTGTTCATCACCCACGCGCATTTCGATCACATGGGGAACATGCAGGAGTTCCCGAATGCGACCTTCTACATCCAGGAGCGCGAGCTGAGCAAATGGGTGTGGTCGATGTCGCTCGAGCGCCGCTTCCGCTGGCTGATGCTCGGCATCGACCCCGCGGACATCATGCGCACCGTCGACCTCGCGCGGCGGGGACGGCTCGTGTGTGTCGACGGCGACCGCGAGAACGTGGCGCCGGGCGTCGATCTGCATGCGGCATTCGACACGCACACCTGGGGATCGATGTACGTGACGGTTCGCAACAACCTCTCGGGCAATTCCGACGACGCGTGGGTGTTCGCGGGAGACCTCGTGTACGCGCACGAGAACCTTCTGGGTCCCGACGCCGGCAACCCGCAGTACGTCCCGATTGGTCTGGCGACCGGCAGCCAGTTCACGCTGATCATGACGGCGGAGGAGATGCTGAAGCGGGCGGGCGGCGACTATCGACGTGTGATTCCCGTGCACGAGGAGCGCTTGAAGGACGTGTTCCCGTCGCGCACGACGAAGGCGGGGCTGCGCGTCACCGAGCTGGCGCTCGCCGACGGTCAATCGAGCCGCGTCCGCTAGGCGGCCGGCGCAGGTCGATGGCGGCATCCTCCGAACGCGGCGCCATGTTGAGCGGCAGGACCGCTCTCATCACCGGCTCGACTCAGGGCATCGGGCTCGCGATCGCCGAGCGGCTCGCGGCGGACGGCTGCCGCATCGTGCTGAACGGTCTTGGCGACCTCGATCGCATCGCCGGGATCGTGCGCGGACTCGAGCAGCGCCACGGCGTGCGCGTCCGGTACGCTGGTGCGGATCTTCGTCGCGTCGACGAGATCGACCAGATGATTGCCGGCGCCGCGGACGCGTTTGGCGCCATCGACATCGTCGTGAACAACGCGGTGGTGAGGCACGCCGCTCCCATCGAGCGGTTTTCGCCGGACGACTGGGACGAGGCGCTCGCGGTCAACCTGTCCTCGGCGTTCCACACGATTCGGCTCACGCTGCCCGCGATGCGGCAGAGCGGGTGGGGGCGGATTCTCAACGTCTCGTCCATCTACGGCGTACGAGGCGCCGCGAACCGCGTCGGGTACGTGACGACGAAAACCGCGCTCCTCGGCTTGACGCGAGCCGTTGCCCTCGAAACGGCCGGCCAGAACATCACCTGCAACGCGATCTGCCCCGGCACCACGCGGACGCCGGTGCACGAGGCGGCGATTCGGGAGCGCGTGCGGGCCGCCGATCTGTCGGCGGCTGACGCCGAACGCGCGTTATTGGCAGGAAAGCAGCCGACCGGACGCCTGATTGCACCCGAGCAGGTGGCGGCGCTGGCGGTGTTTCTGTGCGGCCCCGACAGCGGCGAGATCACCGGCGCCGTGATGCCGATCGACGGCGGATGGTCCGCGGCGTAGGCCGCAGCGACGTCACAGATCCCTGAATTCCCGCCCTCGCGTTTCCGGCCCGAGCCAGATCAGCCCGATGGCGGCGACGGCCGACACCACCATGCTGGCCGTCGCGCCGTTGGCGAGCGAAATCCGCATGTCCTGCAGCGCGCCGAGCACCAGCGGCATCGCCGCGCCAATCGCGGCGCCCGCGTGGTAACAGAACCCGGGGCCGACGCCGCGGACGGCGGTTGGAAAGCGCTCGGTGGTATACGCCGGCGCCATCCCCCAGACGCCCATGCCGAACGCCCCCATCGTGAGGGCGCCGAGGCCGAGCAGCAGCGGATCGCGCGCGTGCAGGTAGAGGGGCAGCGATGCCATGCCGAGCAACAGCGTCATCGTGACTGCGCCGCGCCGACCGAGGGCCGTCTCCGACAGACGGCCCCACGTGGCCGTGCCCACGATGGCGCCGATGTTGAACGCCGCGAGATAGGGCAGCGTCGGATGGCCGGCTTCGCGCAGGAACGTCGGATACCAGTAGTTGACCGAGTAGTACACGCACATGAACGCGCCGAGGACGGCCGTCGTCTGGAGCGTCGTGCCGATCATGTCGGCTTGAAAAATCCGGACGACAGAGGTTTTCGGCTCGGTGTGAAGCCGCCCGGGGGCCTGGAGTCGCGCCCGCCGCTCGAGCCAGATCGGACTCTCCTTGACGCTCCGTCGAATCCACAGCGTGAGCAGCGCGGGAACGATGGCAATCCAGAACATCATCCGCCACCCCAGGTCGGGACTGCCGTTGAACAGCGGGTAGACGAACTGGAACGCGATGGCAGCGAACAGGTAACCCCAGTACCAGCCACCGAGCAGGAGCCCGGACGCGAGGCCGCGCAGCCGCTTCGGCCAGTGTTCCAGCACGAGCGGCATCCCGGCGGCCCACTCGCCGCCCATGCCGATGCCGAACAGCGCGCGCAGCGCGAAGAGGACCGCGTACGACGTGGAGAAGCCGCTCAGAAACGCGAACACGGAAAACCAGAGGACCGAAATCATCAGCGGCAGCTTGCGGCCGTACTTGTCGGCCAGCGTGCCCGACCCGACGCCGCCGACCAGGCGCATGATCAGCGTCACCGTGCCGAGCGCGCCGGTCTGGGCCCGATTGACGGAAAAGCTCTGCTGAATGTCGATGAGGATGAACGTCGAAATCGTGAAGTCGAACGCGTCGACCACCCACCCGAGGAAGACCGCCCAGAACGCCTGCCATTGATCGCGCGACACCTCCGAGTACCAGGGGATGGCCGGCGACGGAATGCTGACGGCTTCGCGCGTGGTCACAACCCGGGCAGACTACCACAGACGCGTTTGGGGCAGCCGCGTCCCGGGACAAACGATGCGAACTGGAGCAATATTACAAGGCATGCCCCACGTTCGGACCAGCGGCGGCCCGGCCCGGCGCCGGATGGCGCTTCCGTGTCTCGCGGCCGCGGCCGGCGTGCTCGTCTACTTGAATGCACTGCACAATCCGCTCGTGTACGACGACTTCCGCACGATCGCGGACAACGCGTCGATCCTCAGCCTGACCGATTTCCGCGCCGTCGTGGGGCACGACGTCACGCGCCCGCTGGTCAATCTTTCATACGCGATCGATCGGGCGGTGTGGCGTGGCGACACGTTCGGATTCCATCTGTCGAACGTGGCGCTCCACGCGGTGAATGTCGTGCTCTTCTTCTGGGTGGCCGTCGCGGTGAACGCCCAGGGGCGCCGGCCCCAGGCGACAGACCGCCGACTGGCGGCACTTGCCGCGGCGCTCCTGTTCGCCGTCCATCCTCTGTCGACCGAAGCGGTCGGCTACATCAGCGGCCGGGCGGACGTTCTGTCGGCTGCGCTCTTCCTGGCGGCGTTCCTCGCGGCCCGACGATGGATGAACGGCGGGGGAGTCTGGTGGTGGCTGCTCACGCTCGTGTGTTGGGCCGGCACGCTGCTGGCCAAGGAAATCGGCATTGTGCTGCCGGCCGTGTTGTTCGCGTACGACCGGCTGGTGCTGCAACCGGACGCGGTGGAGCGCCGTCGCCGTTTCTGGAGGATGCACCTGCCGTTGGTTGCCGCCGCGGCCGCGGTGGCCCTCGGCCGCGTGGCGGTATTCGCGCTGGTCGAGCGCGGCGGAAAGGTGGCGCTCGACTGGCGATCGCTCCTCGCGGAGGCGGGCGTCCTCTGGCGATACGTCGGTCTGGTCGTCGTGCCGGCCGGACAGACCATCTACCACGACGTCCAGGCGCCGGTCCGGCTGTGGGACGCGAATACGGTCTGGTCGATCGCGGCGGCGTTGGCCCTCGTCGCCTCGCTCGGGATCGCCTGGCGGGCGGACCGGGTCGATCGGACGGCGCGTTTCGGCATCTTCTGGTTCGTGCTGCTCCTGTCGCCGCCTGCGGTGCTCGTGCTCATCGATCGAACGGAGCTGATGGCCGAACATCGCGCGTACCTTGCGAGCGCCGGGCTGTTCCTCGCCGGTGGATCGCTCGTTCGAGGAACGGTCGAGCGGTTGTCGGAGATCAATCCGCGACTGCGCGGTTTCGGCATCGTCGCCGTGGTTGCCGTGCTGCTCTCGCTGAGCGCGCGAACCATCCTGCGCAACGCGATGTGGTCGGATCCAGTACGGCTGTGGCAGGAAGCCTTGGACAGGGCGCCGCGGCAGTGGCGCGCTCGTGCGGCTCTGGGGGAATCGCTGCACGCGGCAGGCCGGCACGAACAGGCGGTGGCCGAATACCGCGCCGCGGTGGCGCTCAATCCCGACGCGGAGCCGACGTATATGAATCTCGGCGTCTGCCTGTCGGAGCTTGGGCGGACGCGTGAAGCCGAGGAGGTGTTCGAATCGCTCAGGCGGCGCAATCCGGGTTCGTCGGTCGCCACGGTTGGTCTGGGAGCCGTCTCCATGTTCGCCGGTGACGCCGCCCGATCGCGTGAATATCTGCTCGAGGCGCTCGAGCACGACCCGCGGAACGTCATGGCCCTGCAGTGGCTGGCCGTCCTTGAAGAGAGCGTCGCCAATCCGCGCGAGGCCCATCGGTGGTGCGAAGCGATCCAGGAGCTCATGCCGGGAAGCGCGTCAACGGCCGATTGTCTCCGGAGGACCGACGTGGGCGCGACGGCGATCGACGCGCGCCCCCGTTGAGAGGCAGGGCAACACGGAATGCTCGCCGGTCGGTCGCTTCGGATCCTGCACGCGATTCACGATTTCCTGCCCCGGCACCGCGCCGGTTCCGAAATCTATGCGCTGGAGCTGTGCCGAGAGCTCGATCGCCGTGGGCATCACGTGACGGTCGTCGCGGCGGAGTACGATCCGGCGCGGCCGCACGGCCATATCACGTGGCGGGTCCAGGATGGGCTGCCGGTTGCGGAGATCGTGAACAACTGGGTCTCTCGCGACTTCGAGGACACCTACCGGTCCCGCGTCATCGGCGACCGTCTTGCGCGCGTCTTCGCGGCGGTGCAGCCCGACGTCGTGCACGTTCACAACCTGCTGAACCTGTCATTCGATCTGCCCCGGCTCGCGCACGCCCGCGACATCCCGGTGCTGGCGACTCTGCACGACTACACGCTCGTCTGCCCCTCGGGCGGACAGCGGTTTCACGCGGCTGAGGAACACGTGTGCGACACGATCGAGCCGGATCGCTGCGCGCGGTGCTTCGGCGAATCGCCGTTCAGCGCGCAGATGGCGGCCGGATCCCTGCTGGGCGCCTCCGGCAGATGGCCGCTGGCCCGGCGGGCGGCCGACATGATGAGGCGGCGCCTCCCGGGCCTGGCCCGGGGGCTGGTCTCCGCGGCCCATCGCCGGCGCCCGTCGCCCGTCGAGGCGTCGGATGTCGTTGGCCGCCTCCGGGCGGCGAAGGAAACGTTTCGCGAAATCGATCTGGTCGTCGCGCCGTCGCAATCGATTGCCGACGAGTTCAGCCGTCTCGGCATGGAGGCGGACGACGTCCGCGTGCTCGACTACGGGTTCGTCCCGCTCGGAAGCCACCGATCGGCCGGCGGGGCAGGACCGCTGCACCTCGGCTTCGTCGGCACCCTCGTTCGTCACAAGGGCGTCCACCGATTGATCGACGCGGTGCGGGCGCTTCCGCCGGAGGGCTACGAGCTCCTGATCTACGGGGATCCCGCCGTGTCGCCGGACTACGCGGCCGAAGTGCGGCGGCACGCGGCCAGACTGCCGGTGCGGTTCATGGGCGGCTTCGAGCCGGATGCGGCCGCGGCCGTGTATTCGGCGCTCGACGTGCTGGTGGTCCCGTCGCTGTGGCCGGAGAATTCGCCGCTCGTGATCCGCGAAGCTTTCATGGCGGGAGTGCCGGTGGTCGCGGCCCGTGTCGGGGGAATCGCCGACCTGGTCGACGACGGTCGAAACGGCCTGCTGTACGATCCGGGCTCATCGAGCGGCCTGACCGACGCACTGCGGTCGCTCGTCGCGGATCGAACGCGCGTCGCGGCGTTCCGCCGGCTGATTCCACCGGTGAAATCAATGCGGGTCCACGCGACGGAGGTGGAGGCGCTGTACGCGGAGGTGATGCGCGCCCGTCAGGCGGTGGCTTCGAACCGGTGAGCGCGCCACTGGTGACCATCGCGCTCGTGACGCGCAACGGCGCCGACACGCTGCCCGCCGTCCTTCACGCCATCGCGCGTCAGACGGTCGACTTCGAGTACGAGGTGATCGCCGTCGACTCGACGTCGAGCGACGGCACGGCGGAGCTGCTGGCGCAATCGGTCAGGCGTCTCGTGACGATTGCGCCGGAGACGTTCGACCATGGGCTGACGCGAAATCTCGCCGTCGAGCAGGCGAAGGGGGAATTCGTGGCGCTGCTCGGTACAGGACGCGATGCCGGCCGACGACCGCTGGCTGGCCGAGCTGGTCGGGCCGCTCAGGGCCGACTCGGGGGTCGCCGGGACCTTTGCCCGGCAGTCCCCGCGCCGGGATGCCGGTGCGTTGACGCGCCTGTACCTGGAGCGCGCGGCTGCGGCGAGCCCCCAGTCGCGCACGCTGTCACCGCTCAGCGAGACGGAGCTGCTCGCGCTCCAGCCGATCAATCGTCTGCGAAGGACGTCGTTCGACAACGTGTCGTCGTGCATCCGGCGATCGGTGTGGAGCCGCATGCCATTCGGATCGACCCCCATTGCCGAAGACGTCGGGTGGGCGAAGGACGTCCTGCTGGCCGGATTCCGGCTCGAGTTCGTGGCCACTTCCGTCGTGGTCCACTCGCACGACCGGCCCGCCCGCTACGAGTTCGCCCGCACCTATACGCTGCATCGCCGGCTGTTCGAGCTCCTCGGCCTGCGCACGATTCCCACGATGCCGCTGCTGGCGAGGGCAATCGCCAGCTCGCTCGCCCTGCACCTGCGCTGCGAACGCCGCTGGCGATCGGCAGCGCTGGCCGTCGCCTGGCCGCTCGGACAGTATCTCGGCGCGTTGTCGGCGGTGCGGGGCTGGAAGCACGATCGGCTGGGAACCGTGTGATGCGCGTCCTGGTCGTCGTGCACGCGTTTCCGCCGGGCAGCGAAGGCGGCTGCGAGGTTTACGTCCAGGCCCAGGCGCGGGCGCTTGCGCGTCGAGGCGACGACGTCGTCGTGCTCGCGCGGGAAGCGGACCCGAATCGATCGGAGTACGCGGTTCGCCGCGAAGAGCGCGACGGCCTGCGCATCGCCTGGGTCAACAACACCTTTCTGAAAACGCGGAGCTTCGAGGAATCGTACCGCAGTCCGGCGATCGCCGCGGTTGCCGCGCGGCTCATCGACGAGTTCCGTCCCGAGGTCGCGCACGTCCATCATCTGACATGCCTGTCGACGCTGATCGTCCCGGCGCTCGTCGAGCGCGGGATTCCGTGCTTTGTCACGCTGCACGACTACTGGTTCATGTGCCACCGCGGCCAGCTGCTGGACGTCGACTTCCAGTTGTGCGACGGTCCCGGCGGCGCCGGGTTCTGCCGACGATGCATCGGGCCGGCGGCGGGGCTGCGAGGGGCCGCCGGTCGGCTGGTGCCTGCGGTCAGGACGATCGAGCGGGCTCTCCCCGCGCCGGTGGCGGCGCTCGGCCGGGCATCGACTCGATGGTGCCGGACCGTGCGCGGCCAGGCCGATGGCGACGAGGACGCGCGGCGCCGGACCGATCACATGCGCGAGATCTGTTCGCAGGTGACGGCATTCTTCGCCCCTTCCGACGCGATCGCGCGCCGGTTCGTCGCCTTCGGCATTCCAGCCGACCGAATCGTCGAAACGCGGCTCGGTTTCGAGCTGGAGCGGTGGGCGGCCGCCCGGCGGACCTCCCGGCGTGAGCGGCGCCCGCTGCGGCTCGGCTTTCTGGGAAGCCTGATGATCTCGAAGGCGCCTCACCTTCTGCCGGAGGCATGTCGGGATCTCGTGCCGCGGGAGGTCACGATCGATCTGATCGGACCGCACGTTGCCTATCATGGCGACGACAGCTATCGACACCGGCTGACGCCGCTCCTTGCGCAGGACGGGGTCCGGCATCACGGGCCGCTCCCGCACGATCGCGTCGCGGAGGCTCTCGCCTCGCTCGATCTGCTCGTCGTCCCCTCGATCTGGCCCGAGAACAGCCCGCTGGTGCTCCGTGAGGCGTTCCTCTGCGGCGTCCCGGTGATTGCCTCGCGGATTGGCGGCATCCCGGAGATTGTCCAGGACGGCGTGAACGGGCTGCTGTTCGAGCCGGGTCGGAGCGCGGACCTGCGGCGGGTGATCCATCGCGTGCTGCGGGAGCCGGGGCTGCTCGACACGTTGCGGGCGGGCATCGGAGCTGTCCGGCCGATCGACGACGACGTGTCGGCGACGCGGGCCATCTATGAGGCGCACGGTGGTACCGCGCCGACCTCTGGGGGCGATCGCGGGGAGGCCTCACGGCGGGTCGCCGCCGTGATCGTGAACCATCGGACGCCGGATCACACGCTCCTCGCCGTCCGATCGCTGCTGGCCTCGCGCCGTCCGATCGACGAGATCATCGTCGTCGACAATGACGCGGAGGGGAGCGCCCGCGAGGCGGTGGACCGTCTGGGGCGCGGCGTCAGGTATCTTCATGCGCGAGACAATCTGGGCTTTTCCGGAGGCGTCAACCTCGGCGTTCGTGCCGCCCTGGCGCACGGCGCGTCGGCGGTCCTGCTGGTCAACAGCGATTCCTTCGTGCCGCCGGACTGCGTCGAACGGCTCGAGGAGGCGCTGTGGCGCCGTCCGGGAACCGGGATTGCGGCGCCGGTCGTGGCTGCGCGGTCGGATCCAGGTCAGGTCGCGTCGCTCGGCATCTCGTACAATGCCGGGACCGGCCGGATGCGGCATCGGGGGGTCGGCGAGGCGATGGATCGCGAGCGGGCGGACGAGACGCTGGTGGACGCGGCGAGCGGCTGTCTCGTGCTGGTCAGGCGCCAGGTGTTCGAGGCCATCGGGTTCTTCGACGAGGACTACTTCTTCAGCTTCGAGGACATCGATTTCTGCCTGCGGGCGCGGCGGGCGGGCTTTGCGACCGTGATCGCCGGCCGCGCGTCCGTTTACCATGAGGGCGGCGTTTCGATCGGGGCCCGGTCGCCGGCGCGGATCTACTTCGCGACCCGGAACCATCTGCTGCTGGCCAGCCGCACGACGCCGACTTCGCGTGTACGCCATGCGGGCCGCGTGGCGTCGATCCTGGCGCTGAATCTGGCGCACGCGGTTCGAGCGCCCGGCGCGTCGCCCGTGGCGCGCATCGGCGCGATGGTGCGGGGCACGTGGGACTACCTGGCGGCGCGCTACGGCGCCGCCTCGAGCGAGAACCGATGACGCTTCCGTACGCCGACAGCCGTCCGTCGGGTCCGGCCCACCTGGCCGCCGGGCCGACGCTCCGCGTCCGTGCGCGTCGCCGGTACGCGGCGCTCGGCGGTCTGGTCTGGACGCTCGTCCGGACCGACTTCAAGACGCGGTATCACGGTACGTTCGGAGGATTCGTCTGGGCGCTGCTCAAGCCGCTCGCGATGTTTCTGGTGCTGCTCGGGGTGTTCTCCTTCATTTTCAGGAGCGATCCGAACTACAGGCTGAACCTGATTCTGGGGCTGTTTCTCTACGACTTCTTCGGCGATGCCACGAAGACCGGCCTGGTCTCGCTCTACGCCAAAGGGTATCTCGTCACCAAGGCGAAGTTCCCGTCGTGGATCCTCGTGGTGACGTCGGTCTCGAACGCGGCGATCACGCTGGCGTGCTTTCTCGTCTTCGCGCTGCTGTACCTGACGATCGCCGGACACCCGCCGACGCTCGTGACGGCGGCGCTCTTCTTCTGGTATCAGCTGCTCTATCTCCTGATCGTGATCGGTTTCTGCCTGGGCGCGAGCGTCCTCTTCATGCGGTATCGCGATCTCAATCAGGTGTGGGAGGTCGTCGTCCAGGCCGGGTTCTTCGTGGCGCCCATCATCTATCCGCTCGACATCCTGCCCGAGCGGGTTCATTTCTACCTGTACATCTGGCCGCCCACGGCCGTGATCATGTTCTCGCGATCGGTCCTCGTGAACGGCGTCGTCCCGACCTCGCGCGCCCACGCGCTGCTGACCCTCGAGGCGGTCGCGACGCTGACGCTCGGAGCGCTGATCTACAGGCGGTACGCGCCGCGGGTGGCGGAGGCGCTCTGAGGTCATGAGCGGCCGGCCCCTTCTCGAGCTGCACGCGGTGACCAAGAGCTTCGTGATTCCGCGCACGCGCCGCGACACGGTCCGCGAGCACGTGCTGGATTTCTTCCGGCCGCACCCGCACGAGACGCTGCACGTGCTGAACGGGGTGACCTTTCAGCTGGACGCCGGCGAGACGCTCGGCATCATGGGGCGGAACGGCTGCGGGAAGAGCACGCTGTTGAAGGTGATCTCCGGCATCTATCCGGCCGACAGCGGGTCGGTGGTCGTCCGGGCCCCGGTGACGCCGATTCTCGAGCTGGGCGTCGGCTGGAATCCCGATCTCGACGCGCTGGACAACATCCATCTTCTCGGGTCGGTCATGGGGATGTCCCTGGGCGAGATCCGCGGGGCGATCGACGGGATTCTCGATTTCGCGGGCGTCGACCGCTTCGCCAATCTGGAGCTGCGCCACTACTCGAGCGGGATGGCGGCGCGGCTCGCATATGCCGTCGCCTTTCGCGCGGTCCGGGAGGTGCTGATCCTCGACGAGATCTTCGCGGTGGGCGACGCCGGTTTCAAGGCACGGTGCCACGCGACGTTCGGGGAGCTCCGTGCGGCCGGGCATGCGGCAGTGCTCGTCAGCCACGACCCGGGTGTCGTCGAGCACGTGTGCGATAGGGCTGTCCTGCTGGATGGCGGGTGCGTCGTGAGCACGGGCACGGGTCGGGAGATCAGCCAGGAATACATTCGCATGTTCCAGGCGCCGCGGCCGACCTCCGCGGGGATGTCCGCCCGGGCGTGAGCGCGAATCCGGACAACGGCATCGAAGGCATGGGGCGCCCATTGCGCATCGTCGCTATCATGGCAGCCTACAACGAGGGAGACATCGTCGCCCAGGCGGTCGCGGGGCTGATCGGCCAGGGCGTCTCGGTGTACGTCCTGGACAACTGGTCGACCGACGACACGGCGGCGCAGGTGCAGCCGTTTCTCGGACGAGGGGTGCTGCAGATCGAGCGGTTTCCGCGCGATCGACCCTCTGAGGGCGTGTGGGACTGGGCCGCCATCCTCAGGCGCAAGGAGGAATTGAGTCACGAGCTCGACGGCGACTGGTTCATCCATCACGACGCCGACGAATTCCGGGAAAGCCCGTGGACGGGGGTCGACCTTTGCACCGCGATCCAGGCGGTCGAGCTGCTCGGGTACAACGCGATCGACTTCGAGCTGTACAACTTCGTTCCCACGCACGACTGTTTCCAGCGCGATGACGATGTGAGAGCCAGCTTCCCGTTCTTTGAAGAGACCGAGCGGTTCAACAAGACGCAGATTCGCTGCTGGAAGAAGGGACCGACGCGCGTGGATCTCGTGTCGACCGGGGGGCACGAGGCGCTGTTCGAGGCACGCAACGTGTTCCCGATCCGCTTCGTGCTTCGCCACTACCCGATTCGAGGGCAGGCTCACGGTCTCCGGAAGGTGTTTTCCGAGCGCAAGGCGCGGTTCACGGACATGGAGCGCGAGCGCAAGTGGCACGTGCAGTACGACAACGTCTGGGACGGGCATCGGTTCGTTCGCTCGTCAGACGGACTGCAACGCTACGACGAGGAGAGAATCCGCGTCGAGCTGTGGCGCCGCCACCGGCTCGTCGACGACCGCGACCCGGAACAGGTCGTCGCTTCTCATCTCGCACGGCTTCTGGAGCGGTTTGACGATCTCTCTCGGCGATTGACGTCGCTCGAGAACCTCCTCGTCGCGCGCGATCGCGAAATCGGGTCGCTCAACTCGGAGCTGCAGTCCCGGGAGCTGGAGCTCGATGTCGAACGCCGCCAGGTGGCGGCCGTCAACACCGACCTGCACGCCCGACAGCTGGACCTTGATGCCAGACGTGGTGACGTGGCGCGCCTCTGCGAGGAGGTCCGCCGGTGGCGTTCACGCGTCGCGGATGCGGAGAGCCGCCTTGCGCAGGTCACCAGCGCGGCCGAAGAGGCCGCGGCGATCGTCCGGAGCCAGCGCGAGGAGATCCGTCAGCTGGTCCGCGATCGGTCGTCGGAGCACGACCGGGCGGCTGCTTTCGAGCACTCGTGGAGCTGGAGGCTCACGGCGCCGGGGCGGTGGGTCCTCACGCGTCTGGGGGTCAGGTGCCCCCCTAAGTCTTGTCCATGAGGAACGGCACCATCGGTTGGACCCGGCCGCCGACGGTCTCGGTCATCGTGCCCTGCTTCAATCTTGGCGAGTACCCTGGACGCGGCGATTGACAGCGCGCTCACCCAGTCGTTCGGAGACGTGGAGATCATCGTCGTTGACGATGGGTCCACGGAGCCACGGACGGTGGACAGGCTCGGGGCGCTCGATCGCCCTCGCACCAGAATCCTGCGGTGCGACCACCGTGGTCTTGCCGCGGCGCGCAACGCCGGTCTCGCCGTTGCGCGCGGGAAGTACATGTGCGCGCTCGATGCCGACGATATCCTCGAGGCGACGTATCTGGAAAAGGCCGTGCAGGTCCTCGAGGAGAACGACGGCATTGCCTTCGTGTCGAGCTGGCTGGAGATGTTCGGGACCGAAGCGGGCCTGTGGCGGCCGGACCGGTGCGATTTGCCGACGGTGCTCGGCGAATGCACGGTATGCACGGCGGCTCTCACGAGAATCCCGGCCGTCCTCGCGGTCGGAGGATACGACGAACGCATGCCGGAGCAGGGCTACGAAGACTGGGATCTCTGGATCAGTCTGCTCGAAACCGGCTTTTGCGGCGTTATTCTTCCGGAAGTGCTGTTCCGGTACCGGCGCCGTGCGGGGTCGATGAGCTCGGTGTGCTGCGTTGGAGAGCCGCACCTCCGGTTGATGCGCTACCTGGTCGAAAAGCACCGCCCGAGTTACGAAGCGCACCTGGACGCGGTACTCGCGCGGAAGGACCGGGAGGCGGCAGACCTGCTGTCGGCCAACGACGACCTCGAACGCCGGTTGCACACCCGTCTGTTGCCGGCAATCGAGGCCCGTCGAAGCGAGCTGCAGCGGTTGACCGCACGCTTGAACGAGCTTCGCGCCGCCGAGGCGATCCGCGGGGAACACGCGGCGCTGAAGACGCGGATGGCCGGGCTCGAGGAGGCCCTGGCGCGCGAGCGCGAACAAACGGCGGTCCTCGACCTCGAGATGCGGCGGGCCAGGGAGGAGGTGGAAGCCCTTCGCTCGTCCGCGAGCTGGGCGGTCACCGCCCCCATGCGGCGCCTCTACGATGTCGCGCTTGGCATTCGTCGTCGCATCACGTGAGCGCCGTGAGAGACCAAGTGTGGGCCCGTCTGATCGGGAACGAGGAGCGGCTGGAGGCCCTCAAAGATCGGCATGGGGCGCTGACCTCAGAGCTGGCCGAAGCGGAGCGCGACCTCGATGCCGTCAGGCGCGAGGTGGCCGCGCAGGCGGACGCGCTCCGCGAGTACGGGCAATCGCGTCTCGAGTGGGGGGACTTCTCGACCCGCCCGATGAGCCGCCTGTGGGGCGAAGATCGCGGCCGGTGCATCGACCGTTATTACATCGAAGCGTTCATCGAGAGTCACGCGACCGACATCCGGGGAGCGGTGCTGGAAGTGCACGATTCCGGGTACACGCGGGCGTTCGGCGGAGCGCGGGTCACACGGTCCGACGTCGTCGACATCGACGCCGCCAACAAGGGCGCAACCATCGTCGCCGACCTGCGTCGCGCGGTTGGCGTGCCCTCTTGTACCTACGACTGCATCATCCTGACGCAGACCCTTCAGTACATCGACGATCTGATCGCGGCTCTGCGCGAGTGTTCCAGGATCCTCAAGCCTGAAGGCGTCCTGCTGGCCACCATGCCGAGCGCGAGCCGCGTGGCTCCCGAGCACGGTCAGGACGGCGATTTCTGGCGCTTCACTGAGGCGTCCGCGCGCCGGCTCTTCGAGCGCGTCTTCGCGAGAGACCGGCTGGAAGTGCGCGCGCACGGTAACGTCCTTGCGAACATCGCCTATCTGTACGGTCTTGCCTGCCACGAGGTGCTCGAATCGGAGCTCCAGGCCCCTGATCCGGATGTGCCGCTGGTCGTCACGGTCAGAGCCAGGAAATAGCGTCGCATGACAGGAATTGCCGTCGTGGTTCCGTGCTTCAACCTGGGCCGCTTCGTGTCTGAGGCCCTCTCGAGCGTGAGACGACAAACGCGACCGGCCACTGAGCTCATCGTGGTGGATGACGGATCGGACGACCCTTACACCCGGCACATCCTTGGTCGGCTGCAGGCGGACGCCACGTGCGTGGTCCGTACTGCCAACCATGGCGTGGCCGCCGCTCGCAATCTCGGTGTGCGCCTGTCCGCGTCGCCATACGTCGTCCTGCTCGATGCCGACGACGTGCTCGACGCCACATATCTCGAGCGGTTGGGGGCGAGACTCGACGACTGCCCGCACATCGACTTCGTCACGAGCGGCATCCGCGCGTTTGGGGAGGCCGAGTACGTCTGGTGCCCTCCGGCGTGCACCTGGGTCCAGACGTTCATCCGAGGCGGGCCACACGTATCGAGCATGTTCCGTCGCAGGGTCTGGGAGCTCGTCGGCGGGTTCGACGAGCGGCTCGGTGGCTACGAAGACTCGGATTTCTGGCTGTCGGCGATCGAGCGCGGGATGTCGGGCGAGGTGATTGAGGAGGCTCTTCTCAGCTACCGCGTACGCCGTCAGTCTCGATACCGCGAAGCCATTCGGGAGTCGCACTACGTGTCCACGCGGAAGGCGATACGCCTCAAGCACGGAGGTTCGCCGGTGCCGGTGGCGGAGCTCCTGCTGGAGGAGGAGGCGTTCCTGGAGGAGCAACGGCAACTGCGACGCCGATTGGTGTGGCGCGACCACGAGCTCGCCGCAGAGCTCGAAGAGCTTCGTCACTCCGTGGCCACCACCACGACGGCAATCGCGAGCGCCGGCGGCGACGCGATCGATTGGGCCGACGTCCGGCGGGTCTCGCCCGTCAGTTCAATCTGGGGACTCGATCGGGGCAAGCCGCTGGATCGGTACTACATCGAAGCGTTTCTGTATTGTCATCGACGAGACATCCGGGGGCGGGTGCTGGAAGTCAAGGACCCGCACTATACACGCCGGTTCGGACAGAGCCGGGTTGTTCGCAGCGATGTGCTGGACTGCAATGCCGCCAACGAGCAGGCGACGATTGTGGCCGATCTGGAGAACGGCACCGCGCTTCCAGCCGGTGTGTTCGACTGCATCGTGCTGACCCAGACGCTCCATTTCACGTTCGACATGGCGGCTGTGATTCGTAACCTGTTTCGCATGTTGAAGCCGGGCGGCGTCGTGCTGTGCACCGTGCCCTGCGTCAGTCGTCTTGCGGAAAGCGAGGATGCGCCCGAGGGTGACTTCTGGCGCCTGACGGGAGCGGCCGTCCGAAGGCTCTTCGCCGAGGTGTTTCCAGACGAGCTGGTGGACGTCACGAGCGCCGGCAACGTGTTCACCTGCGCGGCGTTCCTCCACGGCCTGTGCGTCGAGGAAGTGCCCGAAGAGAAGCTCGACGACTCCGACCCGGAATGTCCCCTCATCTGTCTGATTCGCGCGCGCAAGCCGGCGGGCGGCGCGAACCGGTACGCGGAACTGACCGTTTCCGGGAATGCGCCGGTGAAGTCGGCGCTGGTCCTCCTGTACCATCGCGTCGCCTCGCGGTCGACGGACCCGCAGGAGCCGGCCCTCGACAAGGCGGCGTTTCTCGAGCAACTGAAATACCTGGCCGCTTCGTACCGGCTGATGCAGCTCGACGATCTCCCGTCGCTGCTGGCCTCTGGCGATCTCCCGGACCGCGCGCTCGCGCTGACCTTCGACGACGGGTACCTCGAGCACCTGACGGTTGTCTCGCCGATGCTCCTCGAGCTGGGAATTCCGGCGACGTTTTTCGTGAATTCGGCCGGTCTCGATCGCGACCACGAAGAGTGGTGGGACGTTCTGGAGCGCGTGATGAGGTCGGCGGAGCTGCCGGCGACGCTGGACCTCGCTGGAGACGGAACATGGGTGCGTGCGACGGCGACCCCGGCCGAGCGCCAGGCCGCACACCGCGCGCTCGTCGAGCTGCTGTACGGCGCTGGCGTCGAGCCGCGCTCGGAGGTTGTAGGTCGTCTCGTCGCGTGGGCCGGCATTGACGCGGTCCCCCGCGAAACCCATCGTGTGATGCGGCGGGCCGAGATTCGCCGCCTGTCGGAGCGCCCGGGCCATCGGGTCGGGTGCCATTCGACTCACCACCTGAACCTGGCTGCCCAGCCGCCAGGCGTCGTGCAGGAGGAGCTCGTTCGTTGCAAGCGCGATCTGGAATCGATCGTCCGGAACCGCATCGGCGGGTTCGCGTATCCTTACGGCGAGTTCTCGAGAACCGCGGTGGACGCCGTCCGAGCCGCCGGCTTTGCGTACGGCGTCACCACGGAGAGCCGGCCGGTACGTGCGGGATGCCGGCGACTGCTGCTGCCTCGCTTGGAGGTGACCTGCGTGGACGTTCCCGTGTTCGGCGCGAGCGTTGAAGCGGCCCTTGCCGGCGTCTCTGGACCGGCGTGACCTGCCTTCGCGTATGGCCCTGACCGCCGCGCTTCATCTTCTGAAAGCCAGATTCCTCGCCGATCCGTTCTGCGGTGCGCTCGAGTCGCCGCGCCGCCGGACCGCGGTGTGCGGCTCCCTCACGGTCTCGGGCTGGACATTCTCGCGTTCCGGAGACATCGCGTCGGTGGACGCGCTGCTCGACGGCGTGTCTCTCGGAACGTTGCAGTACGGCCTGCAACGTGCCGATGTGGCAAAGGTCTTTCCACACCTCGAAGTCGACCGGTGCGGGTACGTCGGCCGGTTTGCCCTCGGAAAGACGGCGGAAGGGACGCACACCCTGACCGTGCGGGCGACCGACAGTCACGAATGCGTTCGCGAATACCGGCGGACGATTGTCGTCCAGCGGGGGAAGGGGCTGCCGCAAGACGGGGCGGCGACCGACGAGGGGGCATCCGAGCCGCCTTCCATGCCAGTCCCGCAGATCGTCGAGAAGCCGACTGCCGCACGCGTCGAACGCCGGCGCAGCGCCCGCCTCCCGTATCGGTCGCTTTCACGGCCTGCGGGTCACGGCGCCTTCCTGATTGTCAGCGAACGCGTGCCGACACCGGACTTCGATTCAGGTTCGTTCAGAATGTTCCAGATACTGAAGCTCCTCCTCGATTCCGGGTTTCGCGTCACGCTGATATCGGATGCACCGCGAGCGACGCGGCGGCATATCGAGGCGATCCAGGACGTCGGCGCGACCGTGTTGGTGGGCTGGCAAGCCGCGATGGAACATCTGGAAACAGAGGGTAGTGCCTATCACTACGTCCTGCTGTCTGGCCCGGACGTCGCGTTCAAGTACATGTTTCCGGTGCGTGCGACCGCGACCGACGCCACCATCGCCTATGACACGATCGACCTCCGGTGGATCCGGCTCCAGCGCGCCGTTGAGGTCGGGGGCGCGGACGGCCTTCGAGAGAGGATGGACGAGTCGAGACGGATCGAGCGCTTCAACGCCCTGACCAGCGACATCACGCTCGCCATCACGGAGATTGAGAGCCGGATACTCGTCGAGACCGATCCGGGCCTGAAGACGGCGGTCATTCCGAACATTCACCCGTCCGTTGCCGCTCCGGCGAGGTGGACATCACGCAGGGACCTGATGTTCATCGGCGGCTTCTGGCACGAGCCCAACGAAGATGCGGTACGGCACTTCGTTGCGGATGTGCTCCCCCTCGTCCGGCGCAGACTGCCGGACGTCGTCTTCCATGTCATCGGCAGCCGCATGCCGGACAGCGTCAGGGGCTTGGCGTCGGACTCGGTCAATCCGATCGGGTACGTGCGGGACCCTTCGTTGCATTTCGCGCGAAGCCGCGTGTTCGTCGCACCTCTCAGGTATGGAGCCGGGATGAAAGGGAAGATCGGTCAGAGCATGGGCTTCGGCCTGCCGGTCGTCACCACGACGGTCGGAGCGGAGGGCATGATGCTCGTGGACGGAGAGCACGCGCTGATCGCGGACACCGCGCCGGCGTTCGCGGATGCCGTGGTCCGCATCTACACGGACCAGGCACTGTGGGCCATGATTTCGACGAATGCGCTGGCTCACATCCGGCAGCACTTCTCGTCGGCGGCCGCCAGGGATCGCCTCGCCGAAGTCTTTCCCAGGATCGCGCTTCCGCACCTCCGGAAGCGTGCTACTCCACGCGGTGCATCGGTGTGATTCAGGCCGAGCACTGCGAGGAGAGTGAGGCGGGCCGCGTTCTGGTGGCGGGCGTCTATCTCGCGGACGTGGAGAACGCGATTGACGCCATCGTTCCGGAACTGGCCCGCAGTCGCCGCTGGACCGTCGAGCAGCGATGGATGGCGATCGGGCGCACGCCGCCGCTTCCTGCCGTGGCCGAGGTGACGGTCGGCCGAATTGAGTCGCCGCGTCCAAAATTTGCGCTGATCAACGGCATTCTGGCCGAAGTCCAAGTCGAGGACTATGCATTCGTGATCGTGTGTGACGATGATATTCAGTTGCCGCCCGGTTTCGTCGACCGTTATCTGGCCATCGTCACCGAACGCGATTTCGGCCTGTCTCAGCCGGCGCGCGCCCACGGGAGCTACATCGATCACGCGTTCGTCGGGCAGTTCGACGGGCTCACGGCTCGTCGAACCCGATTCGTCGAAATCGGTCCGCTGTTCGCCGTCCGCCACGACCTGATTCAGCGGCTCCTGCCCTTCGACGAGGAATCTCCAATGGGGTGGGGCTACGACCTGGTGTGGCCGTGCGTCGTGGAGGAGGTCGGAAGCACGCTAGGAATCGTGGATGCGGTCCCGGTGTCGCATTCGCTCCGCCGGCCTGTTGCGCACTACGAATACGCGTCAGCGAAGGAGCAGATGACGCGCTATCTGGCCAGCCGGCCGCATCTCAGCCCGCATGAGGCGTTTGTCGTGGTCGAGGCATATGCCTGACCACGATAGCGCCGGGAGCGGCCGCATCGCGGCGATCGTCGCCACATGCAATCGCAGCGCCCTGCTCCGGCGGGCGTTGGACGGGCTCTCGCAACAGACCCTCGATCGGCACGATTACGAAGTGATCGTTGTCGACGACGGGTCGACCGACGAGACCAGGCGGGTGAGCGAACACTACATCGACCGGCTGCGGTTCCGGTACGTCTACCAACGGCCAGCCGGCCTCGCGGCGGCCAGGAATCTGGGAATCTTCAGCGCCAGGTCGCCCATTCTGCTCTTTCTCGACGATGACGACGTCGCGGACGCACGGCTGCTCGAAGAACATTTGAGAGCGCACACCGAGCACCCCGACGATCGGTTCGCAGTGCTGGGCTATACCGCCCTCGAACCCGCGATCGTCGCCGACCCCCTGATGCACTTCGTCACCAACGTCGCCTGTCTCCTGTTCTCGTATCCGGATCTCAGGGATGGAGACCTCCTCGACTACTCGTATTTCTGGGGCGGCCGGTCCTCATGCAAGCGCGCGTTCCTCATCGATCACGGGGTCTTCAACCCGCTCTTCAGGTTCGGGTGCGAGGACATCGAGCTCGCGTTCAGGCTCTCCAGGCATGGCTTCAAGGTGGTCTACACCGCCAATGCGGTCACCACGATGGTGCGGCTCCTGACGCTCGACGAATTCTGCGACAGGCTCTTCAGGCAGGGTCGATCGAGCGCGCTGTTCAGCCGCTTGCATCCTGACGACGAGGTGCAGCGGTGGTGCGAGACGGCGGGGGCTGACGCGCGGTGGGCGAAGGTCGCGCTCGAGGACCAGGACCTCCTGGGCGCGGCGCGTCGCCTGGATCGCCTCGCTCGAGTCAAACGAGCGTTGGGGTTCAATCTGACCGAGGACGACACCAGGTGGCTGCACCGGGCGTACTGGGCCGCGTGCCGCGCCGCCAAGCTGCGAGGGATTCACGAAGGCCGGACGCCTCTTGCCCTTGAAGCACCGCGATTCATGGGCTCGGTGGTCAGCTGAAGACTCCCGCCAGGTCTCACGTTCAGTCAGCGGACATCTTCGACGGAAGACCGCCACATTGGGAGACGACGAACGGATCCTGACGATAGAGCACCTGGCGGTCGCATGCCTCCCTGTAACGTGCCAGAACCTGATTGTTGTCCTGGTTGAAGTACTCGTTTCGCACCAGCACCACTCTCCGTTCGGCGATCTGCGACGGCTGGAGACGGTAGCAGTCGCTGAAATTGTTCACTCCAGGCAGGATGTACTCGAGATCCCGCGGCACCCACCACCCGCACCCGACCAGGACCACCGATGGGTCCTTCTGAAGCTCGATCAGGCGCGCACGCGTAGTGAGGAGCGACCTCAGGCGCCCATCCGGCTTGAACGTCCACTGGAAGACGTTGCTCGACTCGCTCCCGCGAACGGCCCAGAAGGGCAGGACCAGAGCCGCTGTGACGGCACACGACGCCGTCACGATCGCGCCGAATCTGAACGAGAGACGCGTGGCTTCCGACACGAGAACGGCCGTGAGCAACAGCCCGTACATGATGCCGGGCAGCAGGTGGCGATACCAGCCTGTCGGCGAGATTGCCAGCCACCACGACAGGTGTACCAGGACCGCGCTGGACAACAAGCAGGCGAGCCGCCGGGTCTGCAGCGATGCCCTGGGTGAGCGAAACAGCATCACCGCGGCAATCCCGAGACCGCACAGCGCAGGAAGCAGTCGCCACCAGCCGCCTGCGTACATGGACAGCGCGACGGCGTTCCTGGCAACATTGACTTTGACGACTCCGATGGCGGAGGCAGCCAGTCTGACCTGGCCGACGCCGGACAAGGATCGGGGGCCTGCGAGGAACCCGAGCTCGCGAAGCTGCACGTCGGCCCAGCCCGCCAGACTTCCCGCTCCAATGACCTGGTAGGCCTGCCACGCTGCCAGGGGCATCGCCAGGCCGGCCAGGCACCACGCAAGGCGAGTCCAGCGCAGGTGAAGCCGGCTGGAGCGGCCCCGCCCAAGCGCCGCAGCGGCTTGGAAGAGCGCTGCGGCGGGTACCACGAACAACGCAATCAGCTTTGCCTGGATGGCAAGGCCCAGCGCCAGGCCCGCGAGCATGCCTTTGACGCGGTCGTCCTCGCCGGGATCGGACAGCCAGATGAAACACGAGCCGATCAGGCACACGGCCGGAACTTCGCCGAGGAGACCGAACTCACCCGTTGTGAAGATCAGCAGCCCCGCTGCGACGAGGCCGGTCCACACGTACGCCTGGGTCTTCGGCAGCCGGCGGTGCACCTGGGCGATCAGCAGGAGCAGCGCGGTCCAGATCGCGGCCGTGATCGTCAGGTTCGGAACCCAGTATCGGTTCCCGACGACGCGAATTAGGAGCGCGGTGGGAAAGATGATCGAAGGCCCCGTCGAGACCTCCGGATCGAAGGGATCGATCTCGTGGTACGAGGTGCTGTAGCCGTACCCGCGCGCCGTGTTCTTCGCCACAGACGCGATGAACGCGTCGTCGTACTGGATCGAGGCGGCGAGCGTCTCGCGGATATGGAAGCGCGCCAGAAGGAGCAGAAGGCTCAGCGCGGCGATGCGAACGCACCACCGTGCAATGGACGCCGCGCCCATTACCTCTTCTCGTCGGCCCTCGCCGCGCTCAGCATGTTTGCCAGCCCGTAATTCCCCTCGTGACAGGCGTACTCGTAGATTCGGTCGTAGCCCGGCCTCGTCGTGAGATCCAGGGCGACCTTCCACGGCCGCGTGTAGGTCAAGGGATCGTCCACCGTGAACTCGTAGCGAAGCACACCAGCCGCGACCGGCGTGAACCGCTCGACAACCAGCGTGTTCCCCTCCCAGCGGCCCCGCGGGTCGCCCATGTACATGTGGATGTCGCCTCCGACGTGCGGACCGCCGTCGAGCGGCACGACCCGCGCCTCGTGAATCATCTCGTTCCGGATGACGACGACGCCGGGGCCCTGCTCGATACTGGTGCCGTTGCCGTAGATGACCGGGAGAATCGAGCCGACGACCCCGCGTGTGATGCAGCGATCGTAGTTGCTGTGGTACTCGTAGGAGTCGGATTCGCGGTGCGAGAACCGCACGGCGCGGCGTTCGGCGACCCGGCGCTGGCCCTCCGGCGTCAGCGGCGGAACGCGGCCGTCGGCGGGCTCCACGACGAGCGAGGTGGCCCGCGACGGCTTCGCGGGCCGATCGAGCCAGTGGCGTGGAGCGTTGTTCGCCGCCGTATCCTGCGCGAACGTCGTTTCGGGGACGTCCGCCAGGTCTTTGCTCACCTGCTCGTTGTTGGCCCGTTCGCGCTCGGCGTACTCCTGGGCGGTCAGCTTGGCGCGACCGGCGAACTGCGGGGGCCGCTCGAACGGCACGCCAATCGAGTTGTCGCTCGTGTATGCGCCGCGCAGGTCCGGGTCGCCCCAGGGAGTTCGGGGCGGCGCCCACGATTTCGCGGCTCCGGGCGGCGTCCTTGTTTGTGCCGTCACGGCGACGGCGGCTGCCGCCGCCAGCATCAGGGTCAAGAGAAGTCGGTCGCGCATCCGGCCCTCCGCACCCTGGATTATGAATGATTCGACGCCGGCCCGACACTGGCCCTGTGGGGCGAGGTCGCCGAGAGCGGGCGGAGGGCCCGGTGAAGGAGGTCAGCGCCTCAGATGAAGGCGGAGGAGGCTCTGCAGCGTGCCGCTAGTGCCGGACGGAGAGCCGGTCGTCTCCGCTCGCCGCCACTGAGGCCGCGCCGGCCGTCGAGGCCGTGAGCGCAGCCGAAGCGCGGTCGGCGGCCAGCAGCAGCAGCAGCGCATCGCGTTCGTTCCATCGCCGCGGCCGCCGCGTGACGACCTCGAGCGCGCCGAACACCTGTCGCTCCCGCCCAATCGGGGCGGTCGCGACCAGCGCCATCGCTTCCGGCCACGCCGCCACGCCCAACTCGCGGACGCGCGCCTCGTCGTTCTGGACGATGCGCAGGCGCTGCGGCAAATGACGGGCGGCGCCCCGACGGGGCTGTGCCTGCGCGCCGCGCGGAGCCGTGATGACGTACGCCTGGGCGGGTTCGCGGGCGTCGATGAGCGCGACGCCGTCCACGTGCAGGCCGCCGAGCAGGCGTCCGAGCAGCTCTCTGAGCAGCTGATCCGGCGCGAGGTCGCTGAGCTCCGGCGCCAGGACCGTCTGAATCGCTTCGAGATGCTCGTTGAGCGCGTCGGCTTCGCCTTGCAGCGCCTCCTGGGTGGCGAGCGCCTGGCTGCGGAATTCCTGCGACGCCTGCTCTGAGGTCAGGTCGCGGACCACGACCGTGAACCCTCTGAGCGTGCCTCGGTCGCTGTGCAGCGGCGTCACCGTCGCTTCCGCCCGGAACCGGCCACCATCGGCGCGCCGCGCCCAGTTCACCTCGGTCGCCTCGCCGGCGTCGGTCGCTTGCTGAATGAGCTTTCGCAGTTCCGCGTCGCCCGGACCCTCCGGCGCGCCGAGCGACGGCCATGGCTGGCCGAGCACCCATTCAGCAGGATAGCCGTACAGGCGCTCCGCGGCCGTATTCCAGCGCGCGACCCGCGCCTGGAGATCGAGGATCAGGCAGGCCGTCTCACGCGCCCGAGCGGCCACGGCGTCGAAAGCGTGCTCGATCAGCCGCAGGTCCTGCTCGCGCCGCTGGAGGCGAGAGATCTCCGCGTCGGCGTCCTGGCGCAGGCGCGCGGCGCGGTCGAGGCGGCGCCTGAGGGTCCAGACCAACGCCGTCAGGAGGGCGCCTTCGATTGCGAAGAGCCAGAACGCCGGACCACTCGACGGGAGCAGCGTCGTCGCCGTGAGGGAGGCGACGACCGGCTGCACGATCAGCGCGGCCAGGAAGGTGGCAATCAGTCCGGCCGGCCAGCCGGCCAGCCAGGTCGCCGCTGCGATCGCGACGTGAAACAGCGCGTAGGACGGCGCGGCCGCACTCCACTCCTGAACGATGAATCTGACGGCTGCGGCTGCGGCGACACTCACGGTGCCCGCCACGATCTGCCTCGACACGACGCCGTGGAGCGCCGGGTTTCTCCAGAGCGTCGTCAGTCGCTGGGAAAGAGTCGTCATTCGCTGGAGAAGTGGTTACGGGTTGCCGGGCGCCCTGCAAGCGCGCTGCCGGCGAGAGGAGCGGATCGCCCCGCGCGGATCAGGTCGCGTGCATGAATTGAAGACGGTAAAAAGTACGTAGTAGTCGCATATTGTACCACAGGTTGTCCTGCGCGTTGCTTGGTTTGCTGGCGCTGTATACTTCGCATCGCCGCACGGGCGGCCCACATGACGTCACCGGCCTGGCTCCTGATCGTCGCGGTGTCGCTTGCCGGCGGCGCACAGCTGCGGAGTCCTCGCTCCGGCGATCCGGCGGCCATCCAGGCGGGCGGCGCCCTCTTTCGCGAGCGCTGCGCCGAGTGCCATGGCGCCGACGCCAAAGGGGTGCGCGGTCCCGACCTCACGGGCTTGTGGACATCCGACGCGATCGATCAACGGGTCTTTCAGACCATCCGCCAGGGCGTCCCCGGCAGCATCATGCCGGCGAGCTCGGCGCCCGACGACGAGATCTGGGCGATCGTGGAGTATCTGCGCAGCGTGAGCACCGTCGCCACCGGAGGATCCACGGCGAGGGGAGACGCCGCCCGCGGCGAAGCGACGTTCTGGTCCGCCTGCGGCACGTGTCACCGCGTGGGCGACAGGGGAGGCCGGCTCGGCCCCGACCTGACGCGGGTCGCCGTCAGGCTGTCGCGCGACGCGCTGATCGCGTCGATTCGACAGCCGAGCGCGTCGTTCGCGAGCGGCTACGAGCCGGTCACCGTGGTCATGCGTGACGGCGGGCGGATTCGGGGAGTGCGCAAGGGCGAGGACGCCTATTCCATTCAGATCATGGACACGCATGAACGGCTGCAGGGCTACGTGAAGGCGGAAGTGCGCAGCGTCACGCGCGATCCCGACTCTCTGATGCCGACCTTCAGCGCGGATCGGTTGAGCGCGGACGATCTCGGCGATCTGCTCGCGTTCCTGGGCACCCTTCGAGGAAGCGGCCCGCCCTCCCCGGGCTCGTCCCGCAATCCCTGAAACAGCATGCGCGCGACAACGTTCGCCCTGCTTGTCGCGGGCGGCCTCCTGGCCGCGAGCGGGGCGGCACTTGTTGAGGCGCAGCAAGCCGCCGCGCCTGCCGTCACCTATCAGGACCTGCTGAGCGGGCTGAAGGATCCGTCGCGCTGGCTGTTGTATTCCGGGGATTACAACGGCGATCGCCATAGCCCCCTCAAGCAGATCACCCCCGAGAACGTCGGCCGCCTCACCGCGCAGTGGACCTACCAGACCGAGACGACGGCGCGCGGCCGGGGCTTCGAGTCGACGGCGCTGGTGCTGGACGGCGTGCTCTACGTCACCGGACCGAACAACTACGCCTGGGCGCTCGACGCGCGCACCGGGCGTCCGTTCTGGCGCTATCGACGCGATCTGCCGAACGACCTGACATACGGATCGTCGGCGCCGGTCAACCGCGGGTTCGGCATCCTCGGCGATCGTCTATTCATGGTCACGCTCGACGCGCACCTGCTCGCGCTCGACTCGAAGACCGGCGGTGTGCTGTGGGACGTCGTGCTCGCCGACTACAAGATCGGATACGCGGCGACGGTCGCGCCGCTGGTGCTCGCGGACAAGGTGATTGTCGGGATTTCCGGCAGTGACTACCCGACCCGCGGGTTCATCGACGCGTACGATCCGGCCTCGGGCAGGCGGATCTGGCGGTTCTACACGGTGCCGGGGCCGGGCGAAGCGGGCAGTGAAACCTGGCCGGCGTCGGTCGACGTGCTGTCGCGCGGCGGCGGCGGGACGTGGGTGACCGGCAGCTACGACCCTGAGCTCAACACGGTCTACTGGGGCACGGGCAATCCGAATCCGGACTATTACGGTGATGATCGCAAGGGCGACAACCTCTACACGGCGTCGCTTGTCGCCCTCGATGCCGACACGGGCAGGCTGAGATGGCACTACCAGTTCACGCCCCACGACACGCACGACTGGGACTCCAACCACGTCCCGGTGCTCGACGATCTGACGATCGCCGGCGAGCGGCATAAGGTGGTGATGGTCGCCAACCGCAACGGCTTCTTCTACGTGCTGGACCGCGTCACGGGGAAGGTGCTGCTCGGCAGGCCGTTCACCGCTACGACATGGGCGCGCGAGCTCGGCCCAGACGGCCATCCGCTCGTCGTGAACGACGGCAGCAAAGGCTGCCTGCCGGATCAGTGGGGCGGCACCAACTTCATGCCGCCGTCCTACGATCCCGCGCGCCGTCTCTTCTTCGTCACGGCGCGGGAGACGTGTGCGGTCTACACGCCTGAAAAGCAGGCGATCGTCCCTGGCCGATCGTCCACGGGCGGGGTGGTTCGCAGCGATCAGGACAAGGCGTACGGAGCGGTCCGTGCCATCGACGTGACGAGCGGTGAGCGGAAGTGGGAGTTCCGCTACCCGACGCCGAGCTTTGCCGGCGTCCTGTCGACCGCGTCCGGCGTCGTGTTTTCGGGCGACAACGAAGGGAACGTCATGGCGCTCGACGCCAGCACCGGCCGCAACCTCTGGCACTACCAGACCGGGTCGCCTCTGTGGGGCGGCAGCCCGATGACCTATCTCCTCGACGGCCGTCAGTACGTCGTCGTGCCGTCGGGGAGCACGCTGACCGCGTTCGCTCTGCCGCGGACCGTCCGGTAGACCGCGCGTCAGGGCGATTCGGCGAGCATATCGACCGCTTCGAGGTCGCTGAACATCCCCAGGAGGGTGCCCACGCGCCGCAGCCGTCGCATTTCGACGCTCTTGAGGACCGACTCCCGCGCGCGTTCGAGCACCGCCTTGGTGACGCTGGTCTCGGCCGGCAGCGATTCGATCGCTTCGGAGGTGAGCCCCTCCAGATCGAGGACGGTCCGGATGCCGATGCGCCGGAGATCCTTCACGCTGTCGCCGAAATACACGCACAGCTTCGCCTGCAGGATCCAGTCGATCAACTGCCGCGCGCTGTACGCCGTCTTGAGCAGCAGCGGGACGAAATCGCTGGTCGCCAGATCGTAGCAACTGTCGATGCCGAGCTCCTCGAGGCGAAGGACGTCGTACGATTCGATGCCTTCGATCATCTCGAGGGGCGCGGGATCCACGGAGGGATCGCCGGCCGAGGAGAACACGGGGACGCGGCTCGACAGCCATCGGATGCCGCGCTGCGGAAAGATGCCCATGAGAAACGCCAGCGCCGGCCAGATGTTCGCCGTGATGCCGGCGCCCGACTCGGCGCCGCCGGTCAAGGCCGACGACGCGTTGTAGATCACCAGCGCGAACATCGAGGACAGGATCATCCGCATGCCGAAGCCGTAGAACACGCTCGGCGCGAGATCGTTCTGGGAGTACCGGCGGAAGATGTCCTGCAGGCCCCAGACGTAGACGCCCAGAAACGCCATCGCGAACACCAGCCGGGAGCCGGGCTGCGGGAACTCCGCGGTACCCAAGGTGACCGGCGGAAACTCGCCGTCGGGCAGGCCAATCTGTCTCGCGAAGAGGAGCAGCACCAGCCCTGCCACCGCGACGACCGACGCGTATGCGAGCGACCACAGATAGTAGCTGAACGTCTCGGCCGCGTGGACGTCCCGATACGCCTGTTCGGCCTTGAGCAGCGTCAGGACGCGGTCGATTTCGATGACGCGCCGGCGGCGCCTCGAGAAATAGTAGGTGAACGTCGTCAGCGGCAGGAACAGGTAGAGGACGACGAGCGCGGTCACCTTCATGCCCATGATGTGGCCCCGGAGCCGGCCGCATCATACCGCCGATTCGTTACGATCGGGCCTCCTCGACGCGGCCGTCGGCGTGGTGCGCGAAGCGGCCCCGTTCGCGCGGGTGCACCGGCGCGTCGGCCGGCCACGGCCAGCCGCCGAACTGCGTGCGGCGGTAGTCGGCAAACGCCTGTTCGAGCTCCGAGCGGGTGTTCATGACGAACGGGCCGTACTGGGCCACCGGCTCCCCAATCGGGCGTCCCTGAAGGAGCAGAATCTCCACCGCGCCGTTCGCCGCCTCGATCGACACCGGGACGTCCCCACGCACCTGAATCGCCGCCGGGCACGGGACGGCGCGACCGGCGACGCGCAGCGCGTCGCCGGCGAAGACGTGCAGCGTCCTGGCGGCCCGGTCGTCGTGCGTGGGCGGCACGGTCCACCGCGCGCCCGCGTCCATCGCGATCGACCAGATGGCCACGTCCGCGTCCCGCTTCGCGGCCCATGAATCCGGCGGTGGCGGCAGCGGGCGGACGTCGCCGAGCTCGCCGGCGATCACCGTCACGACGACGCCGCGGCCGTGGCCGTCGGTGAACCGGGCCCGCGGGATGTCGCGATCCCAGAACATGGTGAAGTACGGCGGCACGAGCTTGTCCCGGCCCGGGAGGTTCAGCCAGATCTGAAACAGCTCGAGGGGATTCGGACCGGTCGAATCGAGCAGCGGGAACATCTCGGAGTGGACGACGCCGGCGCCGGCCGTCAGCCATTGCACGTCGCCCATGCCGAAGCGTGCCGTCGCGCCGAGCGAGTCGGAGTGGTCGATGTAGCCGGTCCGGACGATCGTCACCGTCTCGAACCCGCGGTGCGGGTGCTGCGGGAAGCCCGGCACGACCTCGCCGTGGTACATGCGCCAGCCGTCCTTGCCCTCGAAATCCTGGCCGATAGCGTGCCCGGCGAGGGAGGCCGCGGGGCCGAGTCGATCGTTGCCGGCGGGAAAGCGATCGACATGGTGGACGCAGAAGAGAAACGGGTCGGTCGTCTGCCAGCGGGATCCGAGCGGCGCCACTCGGAGAATCGAGTCAGCCATGCCCTGACGATACGCGATCGGTCGGCCTGCGTAAACCGCCGGAACGCCGGGTCTCAGGCGCCCGGTGGCGACGCGGCGTCGACGATCTCGGTCACGTCTGCCACCTCGTCGATGCGCCAGCACAGATTGAGCAGCGACTCGGCCTGCGGCGCCGCGATCGCCAGGACCGCCTGGTCGCGAAACTTGAGATCCAGCTGGCGGTCCGTCATCGGCCGCTTCAGGTTGCCGATCGACGCCTCGACGAAGATCTCGAGCTTCCGGCCGTCGGCGAGGTCCACTTCGAGGCGCCCCTGATCCTCGGTCAGCGACGGATCCGCGACCGCAGTCGTCAGCTCGCGCACGCGCCTGATCGCCCGATCGTTCACGGCGTCGTCGGTGTACTCGCGCAGCCCCGCCTTGCCCCGCACGAGGCCGACGGCCGCGCCGTGGTACACCGAAAACTTGCCCTGCAGCCCCCGGGTGATGTGCTGCTGGTTGCACAGATCGAGCACGAGTGGCGCCACGCGCAGCCGGACTGCGGTGATCGCGTCGGGATCGATTCGGTGCGCATCGTGGAGCTGGATGGCGCCGTCGATGGTCGGGTGGTTGACGATGCCGCAGGGAAACGGCTTGTAGGTGTTCTCGCGCAGGTCGAAGTCGATGCCGAGCCTCGACGTGATCTTCGTCAGATCGGCGCGGGCGGCCTGCACGGCGGCGAACCCGCGCGGCCCTTCGATGCCGTGCTCGCCGGCGGTGAATCCCTCCTTGGCCAGCAGCGCGGCGGCGTAGCCGTTCTGGGCCGCGCGCCCCGGGTGGAAGGCCTTGCCCATCGATCCGAACATCTCGCGCAGGCCCGCCGCCTGGGTGGCCGCGAGACCGATCGCCCACACCATCTCCTGGACCGTCAATCCGATCAGCCGCCCGATGGCGGCTGCCGCCCCGAACACGCCCGACGTTCCGGTGATGTGCCAGCCGGCGTCGTAGTGGGCGGGGTACACCGCGTTGGCGACGCGCGATTCGGCTTCGAACCCGAGGATGAACGCGTGCGCGAATTCGCCCCCCGACACCGGCCGCGTGCTGGCGTACGCAAACAGGGCGGAGGCGACCGGCGAGGAGGGGTGACTGTAGTTTTTCGGCGTCGTGTCGTCGAAGTCGTGGACGTGCGAGCTGAGGCCGTTCAGCAGCGACGCGTGCAGCGGATCGATCCGCTCGCCTCGTCCGATCACGCGCGCAATTGGCGCCCCGGCGTACGGCCCGAGCGCTCGCACGGTGATGTCGAGCGCCTCATGACAGGCGCCGCCCAGCGCGCAGCCCATGTAGTTGACGACGGCGCGCCGCGCCTCGTGACGCACGTCGGACGGGACGTCCTCGAAGCGGGCGTTGACGATGTAGGAGGCGAGCGCGAGCGTTTCGTCGGCCATCGGGTCGGCCGACGTATTCTACAGGGACGTCGGGCGCCCGGGCGCGCCGCCGCGCCGCGCGGGCTATTTCCGGCTGATCTTGATCGCCTTCATCTCGGAGCGGTCGGCCTTGATCTCCTCCGGACCATCCGGAAGGTTGTTCGCCTGCAGCAGGTACGCCGTGATGTCCGCCGCCGACTGCACGTCGAGGCTGCCGACGTCGTCGGCCGGCATCGACGTGCGGATGCGGTCGGCCAGGTCGGCGACGCTCTGGTCGTTCCAGCGATCAAGGAAGTCGCCGCCCGCCAGCGACGGCGCCTGGTCGCTGCCGCTCAAATCGCTTTGATGACAGCCGCTGCAGACCTGCGCGTACCTGGCCTGGCCGCGGCCGGCCTGATCCTTCGTATAGACCCCGTCCCAGACGGTCCGCGGCGCGGGGCTGCCTTGCAGGACGCCCAGGCCGGCGGCGAGGGCAATCAACGTCTTGAACATGGAGTCATGCTAGCCGATCACTGCGCGTGAGGCGACCTTCGCGAGCGCCTCACCGGGCGCCGCCCGCCGCCGACTTCACCTGCTGAAGGGTCGCCAGGTGCTGCCGCGCCTCCGCCGAGCCCGGCCGCAGGCGCAGCGCGATCTCGTCCTCGCGGATGGCCTCGTTCAGGCGGCCCTGCAGGCCGAACGCCACCGCCAGGTTGCGGTGCGCCTCGGCGTGGCGTGGATCGATGGCGATCGTGCGCTCGAGGTGGGCGATCGCCTCATCGAGCTGATGGCGCGGGCCGAGGATGACGGCGAGGTTGAAGTGCGCTTCGGCGTTGTCCGGATCGATCTGGACGGCGCGGGTCAGCTCCGCGACGGCCTCGTCCATCCGCCCCGCCGCCGCCAGCGCGTTGCCGTAGTTGAACCGCACACGGTCGTCGTCGGGCTTGAGTTGCGCCGCTTCACGCGCCTGGTCCAGCGCCTCGTCGAGCCGTCCCTGTTGCAGGAACGCGCTGGCGAGATTGCTGTGCGCTTCGGCGTCCGCCGGATCGAGGCGCAGCGCCTCCATGAGCTGTCCGATGGCGGCGTCGACGAGGCCGGTCTGCAGATACTTCGCGGCCAGGAAGTTGTGCGCGAGCGGATCGCGCGGACTCGACCGCACCTGCATCTCGGCGCCGGCGACGTCGGCGCGAAGGGACCTCGCCTCCTCGTCCCTGACGAGCGCCGGAACGTCCTCGACCCGGCGCGGGAGAATCTCCAGCCACAGCGCGCCCATTTCGTCAGAGGACCGCGGCCCCCACTTGACGCGCCGCGCGGGATGACGCGGGTTGTGCGGATTGCCGTCCGAGTTGTCGTAGGTGTAGCGCATCGACACGGTGGTGCCCCGCGGCAGGAACAGCGGCTCGGCATAGCGGTACCTGATCCTGCCAGCGGAAATCCCAGGAGCGGATGTGGATGAGCGGCGTGACGGTGCCGTCGGGCAGCGTCGCCACGCCTTTCATGTCGCGCGCCAGGTAGTGCGCGTGGGGATAGATGCTGAGCACCTCGATATCGGCAGGGAGCACGTACCGGTCCTCGATGGCGTAGTCGCTCCGTCCGGCGGGGATGTCGATCGACTTGGACTCGAGCTTGATCTCGAGCGGCGTGCGCGACGGCGGACGGTCCGAGAAGAACAGGCCGATGCTCGGGCGGATCGTTTGCGGCGCGCCGCTCGGCAGCATGTGCAGCTGGATCACGAGATCGCTGCCAGGCTCGAGCGACCAGGCGCGATCGGGCGGCTCGAGGAACGGCGCCTTGCCCGGCGTCCACCCGTAGACGTTCTCCACCCGGTCGTCGGGCATCGCGGCGAAGCCGGGTCCCTGGTCGGCGCGATCGAGCTTGCGCGACACACCGAATCGATCGATCGCCAGGGTCGCGTGGTGCAGCGTTTGCGGGTTGCCGGCGTGAAACTCGATGGCGCGGACGTAACGGGTCGACGAAATCGGGACCGGCACCACGAAGTTGCGGAAGACGTCGCTGCCGGTCGCCGCCAGCGTGTACGGCTCCGGCATCTGCACGACCAGGTCGGGCGTCCCCAGTTGCCAGCCGTCCGGCCACCTGGGCGCCGGCGGCTTGTCGGCCGGGTTCCCCTCGGGCATACCGGCGGCCACCCACCGCTCGATGGTCGCAATCTGATCGTCGCCGAGCGTGCGTGCGTTCGCGAACACGCCGACGCCGCGGTCGGGCAGCCACGGCGGCATGACGCGCCGGGCGGTGACGTCCGCGATTTGGCGGGCGTGGTCGCGCGCGTCGCGATAGTCGACCAGGGCGAATGGCGCCCCCCCGAAACAGACCGGATCGCCTGACGCGAAGACCGCCTTTGCCGCGTTGGGCGCAATCGGACGATGGCAGGTGGCGCAGTGCTGCAGGAGGATGGGCGCGACGTCCTTGTTGAAGGTCACCCCGGCCGCGACGTCCGCCTGCGTCGCGGCGGGCGCGGGAGACGGGCCCCGCGGCGTCGGGTCGTGGGCGCGGCAGGCGCCGGCCAGCGCGGCGAATGCGGCAAGCAGCGCGCGAAAACCCCGGCAATTCATTGACGAAAGAGCAGTTCGGCGGAACTCGATCTGGCATAGTATACGTGTGATGCGTCGCGTGTTCGGAGCTGTCGTCGTCTGGGCCGTGTCGGCGGGTTGGACGCTCGTGCATATGTCCGCCGCGGCGCCGGTGGCGCCGGCTCAGCTGGCGCCGGTCGCCCCGGCGGCGTCCTCGCCGCGCGAGATCCTGGATCGCTACTGCGTCGGCTGCCACACGCAGCGCGCCAAGGAACCGCCTGGCGGTCTGGCGCTCGACGCGCTCGACATCAACCGGGTCGGAGACCATGCCGACTCATGGGAACGGGTGGTCCGCCGACTGCACGCCGGGTCGATGCCGCCGCAGCCGGCCCGCCGACCGGATCAGGCGACCTACGAGCGGCTGACCGCCTACCTCGAGACCGAACTCGATCGCGCCGCGGCGGCCTCTCCCAATCCGGGCCGTCCCGTGCTGCACCGCCTGAACCGCGCGGAGTACGCCAACGCGATACGAGACGTGCTCGACCTCGACGTCGACGTGGCGTCGCTCCTGCCGCCCGACGACTCGGCGTACGGCTTCGACAACATCTCGGACGTGCTCGGGGTCTCGCCCTCGCTTCAGGAGCGCTATCTCACGGCGGCCAGAAAGGTGAGCGCGCTGGCCATCGGAGACATGCGCATCTCGCCCGGAAGCGACACGTACGGGATCCGGCAGGATCTCTCCCAGGATCGGCATCTCGAGGGTCTGCCGCTCGGCACCATCGGCGGCGTGCTCGTGCATCACACGTTTCCACTCGACGGCGAGTACACCTTCCAGGTGAAGCTGTATCGGACCAATCTGAACATCGTGCGCGGGCTGGAGTACGAGCACCAGGTCGAGTTCGCGATCGACGGACGCCGCATCCACCTCGCCTCGATCGGCGGCAAGGAGGATCTGGCGGCGCTCTTCCAGAAGCCCACCGATACCAGCGACGAGGTGGACGCGCGTCTGCGCGTGCGGGTGCCGGTGAAGGCGGGGCCGCATACGGTCACGGTCGCGTTCGTCCAGGAGCCGGCCGTCACCGACAGCGTGCGCCTGCAGGGGTACATCCGCAGTTCCGCCGACAATTTCGACTGGTCCGGCCGGCCGCACATGCAGACGCTGGCCATTACCGGGCCGTTCAATCCGACCGGCCCCGGCGACACGCCGAGCCGCCGTCGCATCTTCACGTGCAATCCGGCCCCGGCCCGTGACGGCGCCGACACGGCCGCGCGCGCGGCGCGCGAGCGGGCCTGCGCGCGCCAGATTCTATCGACGATTGCCCGGCGCGCGTATCGCCGGCCGGTGGGTCCGTCGGATCTGGAGCCGGTGCTGCACTTCTACCAGGTCGGGCGCCAGGGCGGCGGCTTCAATCGCGGCATCCAGACGGGTCTCGAGCGGATCCTCGCGAGCCCGCAGTTCATGTTCCGCGTCGAGCGCGATCCGGCGGGCGTGCAACCAGGCGGCATCTATCGCATCAGCGACCTCGAACTGGCGTCGCGCCTGTCGTTCTTCCTGTGGAGCAGCGTGCCCGACGACGAGCTGCTGAACGTCGCCGCGGCGGGAAAGCTGAAGGATCGCGGCGAGCTGGAGCGGCAGACGCGCCGCATGCTCGCGGACCCGCGCGCCGACGCCATCGTGAAGAATTTCGCGGGCCAGTGGCTGCAGCTCCGCAACGTGCGATCGGTCCAGCCGAACTCCGACGAGTTCCCCGATTTCGACGACAACCTTCGACAGGCGTTTCTGCGCGAGACAGAGCTGCTCTTCGAGAGCGTCATGCAGGAGGATCGAAGCGTCCTCGATCTGCTGCGCGCCGACTACACCTTCGTCAACGAGCGGCTGGCGCTCCATTACGGCATTCCGAACGTCCACGGCAGCCGCTTCCGCCGGGTGCCGGTCACCGACGAAGCGCGCAAGGGCCTGCTCGGCCAGGGCAGCATTCTGGCGCTGACCTCCCACGCCGAGCGCACGTCTCCGGTGGTCCGCGGCAAGTGGATTCTCGAAAACATCCTCGGCACGCCGCCCCCGCCGCCGCCGCCCGACGTCCCGCCGCTCAAGGCTGACGAAGAGGGCCAGAAGCCGAGAACGCTTCGGGAACAGATGGCGGAGCATCGGACCAATCCGGTCTGCGCGAGCTGTCACAAAGTGATGGATCCGATCGGGTTCGCGCTCGAGAACTTCGACGCCGTCGGCGCGTGGCGCACGCGCGAGGCCGGCGGGCCGATCGACGCATCGGGCGAGCTCGCCGACGGCACGAAGATCAATGGCGTGGTCACGCTGCGCAATGCGCTGCTCAGCCGGCCCACCGTCTTCGTCGGAACGATGACGGAGAAGCTCCTGACCTATGCGCTCGGGCGCGGCCTGACCGCCGCCGACATGCCCATGGTGCGGGCGATCCTGCGGGAGAGCGCTCCGGGCGGGTACCGGTTCTCCTCGCTGATGCTCGGCATCGTGAACAGCCTGCCGTTCCAGATGCGGAAGGCGCAGGAGAGCGACAACTAGCCCCCACGGTGGGGTGGAGAGGTAGAGCCAGCGATGTTCATCTCAAGACTGTCCTTGCCGCGCCGCACGTTCCTGCGCGGCATGGGGGCCACCGTCGCGCTGCCGTTTCTCGAAGCCATGGTCCCGGCCTTGACGGCGACCGCGAAGACGGCGGCGGCTCCCGCGCCGCGATTCGGCGCGGTGTACATCCCGAACGGCGCCATCGTGGACCAGTGGATCCCCGAGAAGGTGGGCGCCGGCTTCGAGTTCACGCCCATTCTCAAGCCGCTCGAACCGTTCGCCGACTCGGCGGTCGTCGTCACCAACCTCACACGCTCGCATCCGGGCAGCCAGGTGGGCGACCATGCGGTCAGCGCGGCCGGATTCCTGACCGGCGTGTGGCCGAAGCGGACCGAGGCGGAAGACGTGCTGGCCAACACGACCATCGACCAGGTGGTCGCGCGCCAGATCGGCCAGGAGACGCCGTTCCCCTCGATCGAGGTCGCCACCGAGGACTTCACCGGCTATGTCGGCGCGTGCTCGCCGGGCTTCAACTGCTCGTACATGAACACGGTCTCCTGGAGCACGCCGACGACGCCGCTGCCGATGGACATCAATCCGCGCGTGGTGTTCGAGCGGATGTTCGGCGATGCCGGCACGGCCGCCGCCCGGGCGGCGCGCATGCGCGAGGACCAGAGCCTGCTCGATTCCATCGCGCAGGAAGCCAAGACGCTGCAGCGCGGGCTGGGGCCGCGCGATCGTTCGCGCGTCAGCGGAGTATCTCGACAACCTGCGCGAGATCGAGCGGCGCATCCAGCGCGCCGAGGCGCATGGCGCGAGCGAGGTCACGATCGATGCGCCAATCGGCGTGCCCGACTCGTTCGAGGAGCACGTCGGGCTCATGTACGATCTGCTCGCGGTGGCCTATCAGGCCGATATCACCCGCGTGTTCACGTTCATGCTCTCGCGCGAGCTCAGCCAGCGGACCTATCCGCAGATCGGCGTCACCGAGCAGCATCACTCCGTCTCGCACCACGGCAACGACCCGAACAAGATTGCGCAGAACGTGAAGATCAACACGTATCACGTGCGGCTGTTCGCCAAGTTCCTCGAGGCGCTGAAAGCCGCGCCGGACGGCGACGGCTCGATCCTCGATCATTCGCTCATCTTCTACGGCGGCGGCATGGGCAATCCGAACGGCCACCTGTCCGATCCGCTGCCGGTCGTCGCCCTTGGCGGCGGTGTCGGCCGCGGCCATCGCCACATCGAGCTGCCCAAGCGCACGCCGGTCGGGAACCTGTGGCTGACCGTCGCAAGGCACTACGGGAGCGCCATCGACACGTTCGGCGACAGCACCGGGAGCATCGATTTCTTCTGAGCGCCCTGCCGTGCCGAGACGCGCGCTTCTCTTCGCCTTCGCCCTCACGGCGACGCTCACCGCCGGCGGGGCGGAGATGCGGCTCGTGGATGCCGTCAAAGCGGGCAATCGGGACGCGGTCCGCGCGCTGCTCCGGACGCGGCCGAGCGAGGTCGGCGCGGCCGAAGCCGACGGGACCACGGCGCTTCACTGGGCGGTGCGCGGCGACGACGAGGAAGTCAGCCGCCTGCTGTTGAAGGCGGGCGCCAATCCGGGCGCCGCGAACCGCTACGGCATGACGCCGATCACGCTGGCCGCCTCCAACGGAAACGCCGCCATGGTCGAGCTGCTGCTTGCCGCGGGCGCCGACGCGAACACGAGCCTGCCGCACGGCGAGAGCGTGCTCATGACGGCGGCCCGAACGGGCAGTCCCGACGTCGTCGGCACACTGCTGGCGCATGGCGCGCGCGTCGATGCGGCCGACGATCGGCTCGGGGAGAACGCGCTGATGTGGGCGGCGGCCCACGACCATCCGGACGTGGTGAAGCTGCTGGTCGAGCACGGCGCGGAGGTCAACGGCCGTTCGAAGGCGCTCCAGTACGAGAAGGATCGGTTCGGTCTCGAGGGCGTGCTGACCATCCTGCCCCGTGGCAGCTGGACGCCGCTGATGTACGCGGCGCGCGACGGCGCGGTCGGAGCGACCCGGGCGCTGGCCGAAGCGGGCGCCGACCTCAATCTCACCGATCCCGAGGGCACGACGGCGCTCGTGCGCGCCATCGTCAACGTCCACTACGATGTGGCGGGCGTGCTGCTCGACCACGGCGCCGACCCGAACCTCGTCGACACGGCCGGCATGGCGGCGCTCTACGCCGTCGCGGAGATGGAGACGATCGGCGAGATCTACGGGCGGCCGCCGCGCAGGTTCGGCGATCGACTCGATGCCGTCGGGCTCGTCAAGCTGCTGCTGAAGCACGGGGCCAATCCCAACGCGCAGCTCCGGACCGCCACACTACAGAAGAACCACACGCCGGGCGAAGGGACGCTCGGCAACGGCGCGACCCCGTTGATGCGCGCGGCCAAGGGCGGCGATTACGGGGTCATCGAGGCGCTGCTCGAAGGCGGCGCCGATCCGACGGCCAGGCAGCGCAACGGGGCGACGGCGCTGATGATTGCGGCGGGGCTCGGGCGCGGGGTCGGCGTCTTCTCGAAAGATGTCGGCACCGAGGATGACATGTTCCGATCGGTCAAGCTCCTGGTGGATCGCTTCGTCGACCCGAACGTGACGAACGACGCCGGCCAGACCGCGATGCATTTCGCCGTGCGCACCGGCGACCCGATCGTGAAGCTGCTCGCCGACCACGGCGCCGCCATCGACGTCAAGGACCGCCAGGGGCGCACGCCCATCGACTACGCCCGCGGCGCCGGTCTGCGGGGCCGCGCGGGCGGTCCGGTCCCCGTGCGCGAGAGCACGGTGGCCCTGCTCTCCAAATTATTGGTCGAGCGCGGGCTCCCGGTGCCGAATTCACCTCCCCAGCCGCCGAAAGGCGATTGATCTCCCGAGCGGCCGGCGCTATAAACTCACCGGGCTGTGTGAAGTCTGCCTGTACAGGAGGAGCCATGGCACGGATGAGAGCGGCGAAACTCTGTTTCGCACTGGCGATACTGCTTCTGCCCGCGGGGCGCGCGCTGGCGCAAGGCCAGACCGGCTCGATCGCGGGCATCGTGAAGGACACGACCGGCGCGGTGCTGCCCGGCGTGACGGTGGAAGCGGCCAGTCCGGCGCTCATCGAAAAGACCCGCACAGCGATCACCGACGGCCAGGGCGCGTACAAGATCATCGACCTGCGGCCGGGCACCTACTCGGTCACCTTCACGCTCACCGGGTTCAGCACGGTGAAGCGGGAGGGCATCGAGCTGACCACGTCGTTCACCGCCAACGTCAGTGCGGAGATGAGGGTCGGCACGGTCCAGGAGACCGTCACGGTGACCGGAGAGAGCCCGATCGTCGACGTGCAGAACGTGGTGCAGAAGAGCACCGCGACGCGTGACGTCATGGACGCGATTCCAACCGATCGCAACTTCGTCAGCTTCGCGGCGCTGACGCCGGCCGTGCTCGTCACAGGCGTGCGCCAGAACGTCGGCGGGTCGATTCCTGAAACGGGCATGAACCTCGTCGTGCACGGCAGCCGCGCGGGCGACAGCCTGGTCATGGTCGACGGGATGCCGGTCATCAACGGCAGCGGCGCCGGCGGGCTGCAGTACGGCAACTACCTGAACAACGCCGTGGCCCAGGAGATCACGTTCCAGACCGACGCCCAGAGCGCCGAGTTCGAGCGGGCGTCGGTGTACTCGAACTTCATCCCGAAAGAGGGGTCGAACACCTTCAGGGGCCTGTTCACCGGACGCTTCACCAACGAGAGCCTCGAAGCCGACAACCTGGATGCGACCTACATCGCGCAGGGCCTGACGAGCGGCAGCCGCGTCAACAAGATCTGGGACGCCAACCCCGCGGGCGGCGGCCCGATCGTCAAAGACAAGATGTGGATTTACTCGTCGTACCGCCACTGGGGAACCTACAATACGGTCGCCGGGTCGTTCAAGGACGCCGACTTCACCGAGTTCTTCTACCGGCCCGGCACCGAGCAGAACCTCTTTCCCGTGTGGCACGAGTCGGGCGTCGCCCGGCTGACGAACCAGTTCGGGTCCAAGAACAAGACGAACCTGTACTACGACTGGCAGTACACCTACTTCGGCAACTGCTTCGTGCCGACCTTCTCCACCGCGATCAGCGCGTGCCCGGAATACAAGAACATCCCGCAGTACATCATCCAGGGGAGCTGGAGCTCCCCGGTCACCAACAAGCTGCTGCTCGAAGCGGGGGCGACCCTCACGGCGCAGGACTTCCATGGCTACCGCCGCGCGGGCATTCCCGATACGCAGTTCGCCGTCACCGATCGCACTCCGTCCACCGGGCTGGGGTATCCGACGACGTGGGGATCGTCGACGACCTACGGCGCCAACCGCAGCGACCAGTCGAACTACAGGATCTCGGCGTCGTATGTGACCGGCACGCACGCGTTCAAGGCGGGCATGACGCTCATGCATCAGTGGCGGCTCAACACACAGGAGCCGAACAACTCGGTGGCGCTGACCATTCAATGCAATTCGGCCCAGGCGCCCACCGCCGGCACCTGCGCGGCGTTCTCGCTGACCCAGTACGCGACGCCCATCCAGTACCAGGAGCACGTGAACTACAACATGGGGATCTTCGCGCAGGACCAGTGGACCTACCGCCGGTTGACCGCCAACTACGGCGTCCGGTTCGACTTCCTCAATGCCAGTGTGGACGCGCAGCAGGTCGCCGCCGGTCCGTTCACTCCCGCGCGCAGCTTCGACAACGTGCCCAACGCCCCGAACTGGAAGGACGTCGATCCGCGATTCGGCGTCGCCTACGACGTGAGCGGGAACGGCAAGACCGCGGTGAAGGCCAGCATCGGGCGGTACGTGGTGGCCGATTCCTATACCATCGCCCGCGCGCTCAACCCGATGCAGTCGACCGTCAACAGCGTCACGCGTACGTGGGCGGATCCGAGCGGCACCTTCAACCCGTTCAACGACTGCGACCTGACGAACCTGGCCGCCAACAGTCTGTTCCCGGGGCAGACCGGCTGCGGGGCGATTTCGAGCCCGCTCTTCGCCCAGATCCAGACCCGCACCACCAACTACGATCCGGCGCTCGTCCAGGGCTGGGGCGTGCGGCCGTCGAACTGGGAGTTCCAGACGAGCATCCAGCGCGAGCTGTTTCCGCGCGTGTCGGTGTACGCCGGGTACTCACGCCGCTGGTACGTGAATCAGCAGGTCACGACCAACCGCGCCGTCAGCAACGCCAGTTACACCGGCTACTGCGTTCCGGTGCCGGTCGATCCGCGACTGCCGACGAGCGGCGGAACCATGTGCGGCCTGTTCGACATCAACCGGGCGACCACCGCCGACAACCTGATCACGACCGCGTCGACCGCCGGCGTCAACCTGTCGGACGTCTACGACGGGTTCGACTTCAATGCGGCGGCGCGGCTGCCGCGCGGCATCAACCTGTCGGGCGGCGTCAGTCTCGGCCGCGAGCGCACCAACACGTGCGACCTGACGAGCAATCTCAGCTTCGGGTTCTCCGGTGCGTTCTCCCGCTCCGATCCGGCGTACTGCGACGTGCATCCGCCGTTCCAGCCGCAGTGGAAGGCGCAGGCCACCTATCCGCTCCCGCTCCGCTTCCAGGTGAGCGCGAACTTCCAGAGCCTGTCCGGACCGGACCTCTCGGCCAACTATCCGCTGACCAACGCCATCGCGTCACCGTCGCTCGGCCGGAACTTCACCAACGTCGCGCCGACGGTGAACCTGCTGCCGCCCGGGACGCTGTATGGCGATCGGATCTATCAGACGGACCTTCGTCTGAACTGGACCGTGAAGGCGGGCCGCACGACGATACGGCCGAATCTCAACCTGTACAACCTGTTCAACGCCAATCCGATCCTGACGTATGCCACGACGTATACGGCGACCGGCTGGCTGTCACCGCAGGTGATCCTGACGCCCCGGTTCATGGACTTCGGCGTGCAGGTGGAGTTCTAGCGACCCTTTACGGCTGTGGGTCCGGCATCAGAAGAGGGGCGGCCGCCAGTCCGGGGCCGCCCGTTTTTCGCGCGTTCGAGCCTCCACCGACTCTTCACGCCGGATCCAATCCAGTCCCGGCTTTCCAGGTCCCCGATTTCCAGTTCCTGAGTGTCTGAGCCGTTCTCGCACGTTCTCGGCCGATGGGTCGAGGCGCTCACCTTCGACGCGCTGCCGGCCGACGTCATCGAGTCGACGAAACGCCGCGTGCTCGACGTGATCGGCTTGTCGCTCGCCGGCGCGGCGACAGCCTTCGGTCAATCGGTGCGACACGCGGCCCTCCTGCTTTCGCCTCCGGGTCCGTGCCGGCTGGCGGGCACGGGCGAGGGCGTCGACGTCAGAACGGCAGCGTTCGCGAACGGGTCGTATTCGCAGGCGCTCGAGTTCGACGACACGCACGACGAATCGATCGTTCACATGAGCAGTCCGTCGGTCGCGGCGGCGCTCGCGCTGGCGGAGTTTGTCGCGGCGACTCCCAGGAACGTCGGCGCCTCGTTCGGGCACGGCCATCCAGGTCCCGTCTCCGGACGTGATCTGATCCTGGCGATCGCCCTTGGCAACGAGATCTCCTGCCGCGTCGGGAGCGTCGCCCCCGGACAGTTTCACCGCCTCGGTTTCCACCCGAGCGGGCTGTTTGCGCCCTTCGGCGTGACCTACCTCGCTGGCAAGCTCCTGGGCCTCGACCGGGACGCCATGGCCCGCGCCGCCGGCATCTGCGGGAGCTTCGCGGCGGGGATCCTCGAGTGCTGGGTGGACGGCACGCAGCCGAAGTTCCTGCACCCCGGGTGGGCCGCCCAGAGCGGCATCACTGCCGCGTGCCTGGCGTGGGCGGGCAGCACCGGACCGGCCGCCGTTTTCGAGGGCCGGTTCGGCCTGTTCTCATCGCACCTGCAGGATCCGGCCGCGCCGCGCGATCTCGGTCGCATCACGCGCGATCTCGGCGGGCGCTGGGATTCCCGCAACGCGTCGTTCAAGCCGTTCCCGGCCGCACACGTGCTGCACCCCTACATCGACGCGCTGCTGAGGCTGAGGGCCAGCCGCCGCCTGGAGCCGGCGGACGTCGCGCGCATCGACGTCCCGGTCGCGGCCTTCATCGTCCCGATTGTGTGCGAGCCGGCGGCGGAAAAAGTGGCGCCGCTGTCGGATTCGCACGGCCGCGTCAGCCTGCAGTACACGCTTGCCGAGGCGTTGTACCGCGGCGAGCTGGGGAACGCCGCGTACGCCGAGGACAGTCTGCGGCATCCCGGGATTCTCGCGCTGGCCCGGCGCGTTCACTACGTCGTCGATCCGACGTTTCCCGGGCCGGGTCGGTTCAAGGGGGCCGTCCGCGTGACGCTCGCCGACGGCCGGTCGCTCGAGGAGATCGAGGAGCACAACCGCGGATCGGCGCAGAACCCGATGACCGATGACGAGCTCCGCGCGAAGTTCGAGGCCAATGCCGAAGGATTCTTGTCTGCGGGCGCACGCGACCGAGTCGTGCGCGAGATCCTGCGGCTGGAGACGCTCGAGGACGCCACCAGGCTGGTGGACCTTATTTCGCCGCCCGTTCGTCCGCCCGCGCCCCCGACAGGATGTTGAAGAGCGCGTAGCGCTTCATTTCGCAGCGGCTTCCGCGGCGCGCGCGGCGCTCAGGATGTTGCGCAGCCCGTAGTTCCCCTCGTGACATTCGTATTGCATGATCGGCTCGCCGTCGTTGACCGTCAGCGGCAGCGAGAAGGTCCAGGGGCGGGTCCACGTGTTCGGGTCGTTCACCGTGACCGACCACCGCAGCCTGGTCGGAGAGACCTTCGTGAAGCGCTCGATCAGGCGCAGCGACCCGGCGTCGGCGTTCCGGTAGACGCTCCGCGGGTTGAAGTTGGTCGTCTCGACGACCAGCGTATCGCCCTCCCAGTGGCCGCGCGGGTCGCCCATGTCGAGATGGATGCCCGTGCCGACGTGCGACTGCGGGGCGCGGTCGATCGGGATGATGCGCGTCTCGTGGATCATCTCGATCTGGACCGCGACGAACCCCTGGCTCTGGATGATCCGGTGCGAGTTCCCGTAGATGGTCGGCATCATCGAGGTCGGATACCCGCGCGTGATGCAGCGGTCGTAGAGGCTGCGATCCTCGTACGAATCGGCGGGTCCCCGGCCGCTCGACCGGCGCGCCTCGGCGCGATCCGCAATGCGCTTCTGCGCCTCGGGCGTCATCGGCGGGACCTTGCCGTCCTGCGGATCGACGACGAGCCACGCCTGGGCGCCCTTGTCGAGGAAGAGCGCGTCCTGCCACCAGTGATCCGGCGCGTCGAAGGGCGTCTGGAACCGTTTGATGGTCTGGTCCTGGATCCCGCGCTTGAGCGCCGCGAGCTCCTCGCCACCCACCTCGCTCAGCGTGCGGCCCGCGAACTGATCGGGCCGCTCGAGCGGCGTGCCCTGCTCGTTGACGTCCGTGTAGTTGCCCTGCAGATCCGGATCGCCCCACGGCGTCCGCGGCGGCACGTACGCTTTGACCGCAACCTTCGCCGGCGGCTTGCTCCCGCCGGGCACCTGCCCGGCGAGCGTCGCTGAGGTGACCAGGAGTGCGAGCGGCGGAATGAACAGAAGGCAACGGTTCTTCATGAGAGGCCCTCGTACCGCGTATTATACGGCTCTCCGTCTGGCCACGCCGGTGGCCGCCACGGTAGTCTGATAGGCCGGAAGTCGGGCCGGTAGCCATTATCCACACCGATTCATCATCGGCCAGGGAGCAGATCATGGACAAGCAGACGTTCGACAAAGGTCTCGAGATTCGGAAATCGGTGCTGGGGGCGGAGTTCGTCGAGGCGGCGTTCAAGGCCGCCGACGATTTCACCAAGCCAATGCAGGAGCTGGTGACCGAGTACTGCTGGGGAGCGGTCTGGGGCCGCGAAGGGTTGTCGAAGAAGACCCGCAGCATGCTCAACCTGGCGATGATCAGCGTCTTGAACCGCCCGCACGAGCTCAGGCTGCACATTGCCGGCGCGCTGAAGAACGGCGTCACCCGCGACGAGATTCGGGAGATCTTCATGCAGGTCGCCATCTACGCCGGCGTGCCCGCCGGTGTCGATTCGTTCCGGCAGGCGAAAGACGTCTTCGCGCAGATCGACAGCCGTCCGTGAGGCCGCCGGCCGTCGAGGTCGCGGAGGGCGCCCCCGAGCGGCCGGGCGCACGGCGATTGGGCTGCGCCGTCGTCAGTTCCCCGGAGCCTCGTCGAGCCGAACGACCAGTCCGTCGAGCCCTGCCGCCGCCGCCGGGTAGATTTCGGCGACGCGCGGATCGTGTCCGGGCACCACGTGGTCGGGCGACTCGGCCAGGCGGGTGATCGTGCGGTAGCCCTCCAGGACGTCGCCGACGTTGAACGTGATCGGGAAGACGCGGCCCTCGTTGACGTGGGCGTAGAGGTGCGAAGCGTCGGAGGCGAGCACGACGTGGCCCCGCCGCGTGTTCACGCGCACGCACTGCAGGCCTTTCGAGTGACCGCCGATGCGGTGAACCGTGATTCCGGGCGCGATCCGGTCGGCTCCGTCGTGGAACACCACGCGGTCGGCAAACACCTTCCGCACCATCGCAATCACGTCGTCCACCTCGAAGGGGACCCGCATGACCCCGTGGCGCATGTAGCGCCCGGTCGCGTAGCCCATCTCGTCGTCCTGCAGGTGGTACCGCGCGTTCGGAAAGAGGTCGTGATTGCCGCAATGATCGTAGTGCAGGTGCGTGACGATGACGTCGGTGACCGCGTCGGCCGCGATGCCGAGCGACCGCAGCCCCTCGTCCACCGGTTTGACGATGATGCGGCCGCGCTTGTCGGCCATCGCCCGATCGAAGCCGGTGTCGACGACGAACGTACCGTGAGGGCCGACGATGGCCCACACGTAATAGGCGAGCGGCTGCAGGATGTCGTGCGGATCGCCACCGAGAAAATTCTCGGGCGACTGCCGATCGTGGTGCGCATACCGGACGGCGTAGAGTTGGTGAACGGTATCGGACATCGGGCGCCTGCCTGCTCCGGATCAAGCCGGAGGTAGTCTGGTCCGGCTCAAGCCGGACACTCCATACGTTGGACAGCCGGACACTCCCTGCTGGTCCCGCTAAGGCCGGACACTACCGTGCGTTGGACAGCCGGACACTCCGGGCCCTGGACCTGCGTTGGACGTGGGGACGGCCTTCATGCGGACCGGGAATGTTATCATCCGTCGCTCTCGGATGGCTGACATCAACCCTCGGGCGCGCGAGCACGTGGAATATCGTCAGGCGATTCGCGAGCTGTGCGCGCAGTTCGACGGGAAGTACTGGCAGGGCGTCGAGGAGCGCGGCGGGTATCCCGAGGCCTTCGTGAAAGCACTCACCGATGCGGGCTGGCTCGCGGCCCTGATTCCGGAGCGGTATGGCGGCGGCGGGCTGACCCTGACCGAAGCGTCCGTCATCCTCGAAGAGATCAACCGCTCCGGCGCCAACTCCGGCGCCTGCCACGCGCAGATGTACATCATGGGGGCGCTGCTGCGCCACGGGTCCGACGCGCAGAAGTCCGCCTACCTGCCGGCGATCGCCTCGGGCGCGCTGCGGCTGCAATCCTTCGCGGTCACCGAACCGACGACAGGCACCGACACCACCAGGACGCGGACGATGGCCGTTCGTTCCGGGGACCGCTACATCGTCAACGGGCAGAAGGTGTGGATTTCTCGGATTCAGCACTCCGATCTCATGGTGCTGCTCGCGCGCACGACGCCGCTGGCCGAGGTGACGAAGAAGACCGAGGGTCTGTCGATCTTCCTGGTGGATCTTCACGACGCGCCGAGCCGCGGCATGGCAGTCCGACCCATCCGCAACATGGTCAACCACGAAACCAACGAGGTGTTCTTCGACAACTTCGAGGTGCCTGCGGAAAATCTCATCGGCGAGGAAGGGAAGGGTTTCCGGTACATCCTCGACGGCATGAACGCCGAACGGATCCTCATCGCCGCCGAGTGCATCGGCGACGGCTACTGGTTCATCGATCGGGCGCGCCAGTACGCGAACGAACGGATCGTGTTCGATCGTCCGATTGGGAGGAACCAGGGGGTCCAGTTTCCAATCGCGCGCGCGTACGCGAACCTGCGCGCCGCCGATCTGATGCGGTACGAGGCGGCGCGGCTGTTCGATGCCGGCGAGCCGGCCGGCGCCGAAGCGAACCTCGCCAAGCTGCTCGCCGCCGACGCCTCGTGGGAGGCGGGAAACGTCTGCCTGCAGACCTTCGGCGGCTTCGGCTTCGCGGTCGAATACGACGTCGAGCGGAAGTTCCGCGAGACGCGGCTCTATCAGGTGGCGCCGGTGTCCACCAACCTCATCCTGTCCTTCGTCGGCGAGCACGTCCTCGGGATGCCGAGGTCTTTCTAGGCGTCCGGTTCCTGCCGCTCTTCGCGGGGCGTCCGCGTCGGGCGGCAAGCGGTCGTACCCAGTTGGCGAGGTACCGGTCCGTCCGCCGCGCCAGCGCCTCGAGCCACGCGCGCTGGAGCTCGAAGCCGGCCTGGAGCCGATCGATCAGCCACGCCGGATGTTTCGAGAAATCGGGCTCGAAGGCGCCCCAGTCGGGCCGTCGGCCGTCGGCATCCGTGAAGCCGGTACTCGTGCGCCAGATCCCACGAGCTGAGGAGATGGCCCGTCTTCCGCAGGACGTCCGGATCCGCGGCGAGCGCCGCGACCGCCCGTCCGACGAAGAGCGGCGACTCGGATTCCAGGAAGTTGGGATCGCTGCGGCCTCCGTCGCGCCAGTTGTCCTCGGTCACGCCGAAATGCTCGAGCATCGCCTCCGAGCGCAGGAAACCGGGCGTGATCGCAACCGCGGCGACTCCGTGCGCCTTCAGCTCGGTGGCCATGTTCAGCGCCAGACCTTTCAGCGCCAGTTTCACGGTCTGCGAGAGGGGATTGCCACCCGCGCCGAGGACGTCGTTCTCCGTGACTTCGACAATCAGGCCGCCGCGCCGCTTGACCATTCGCACGGCCGCATGTTTGGCCGTCATCATGTGAGAGACGAGCGCCTGCCGGAGTGCAAGGTCCGCGTGCGTGAGATCGGCCGTCCAGAAGAACCCGTACTGCCGCATCAGCGGGTCCTCGCCGGCGATGCTGTTCACCAGCACGTCGAGCCGCCCCTGTTCGCGATCGATGCGATCGCAGAGCGCCTCCACCTCCGATTCCACCGTGTGGTCGACGCGCAGGGGGATGGCCGCGCCGCCGGCGCCGTGAATCAGGTCCGCCGTCTCGTCCACGGTCTCAGGCCGGTTGTACGGGGAGCGCCGACCGGTGACGCTCCGTCCCGTGCAGTACACGACGGCGCCCGCTTCGGCAAGGGCGCGGGCAATCCCGCGCCCGGCGCCGCGCGTGGCGCCGGCCACGAGCGCCACCTGTCCGGCGAGCGGTCGGCGCGAGGCTGGGCGGTGACGCGGCATGTCGGCTCCTTGCAGGCCACAGCGATCGTGATGCGGAGGACGACCGCCCATCCGGTATGATCGCCGCCACGCCCGCACCAGGAGCTGACCTGATGAGCGACCTCGACGACACGCCGCGTGCGACGCGACCCAGACGGCCGGAGGACTTCGACGAATTCTACAAGGGTACGCCTCCATGGGACATCGGCCGGCCGCGCATCCGGCGTTCCTTGCGCTCGTGGCGGCGGGCGCCCGTCGAGGCCGCGTCCTCGACGTCGGGTGCGGCCCGGGAGAGCACGCGCTGATGGCCGCCGGACCTATCGTCCGCACGTAGGAAATCGTCGCGGGTAGATGCCCAACCGTGGTATCCTGCCTTTGATGTTGGGGACTTCGGCCGTTCGGCAGTTCGCGAGCGCAAGGGCCGTGGTGTCGTTGTCCCTGCTACTGAGCCTGCTTCTTATGGGCGTCGGCCTTAGCCTGCCGACAGCCGCCGGGTGATGTAGCCAGCTAATCGGGAACGAGAGAGGGAACCAGGGGCCATCACCCACACCGGGTGATGGCCCCTTCGCTTTTTCAGGGGAGCACGTGATGGAAATCAGCACGCCCGAGTCCGCCGACGCCGATCGCGACCCTCAGGTCCAGCACCCGGGGGTGGCCGAGCCGCACCCGGTCGAGGAAACCAGACAGGGCGCCGGAGCCCACGAGGATCCCCTCGAGGAGCCGGGGTACGGGCACGGAGTCTGATTCGCGTCCGTCACCGATCGTCGGGGATGGCCTCGTCAGACGCCCGCCATGTAGTCGAGCTCCGGCAACAGGAACTCGCGAAACGCGGGGTAGTTCTCGATCATCGGGAAATGTCCCATGCCGTCCATGACGACCAGGCGCGATCCGGGGATCGCGCTGGCCACCGCGCGCGTCATGTCCGGAGTGCACGAGTAGTCGTACTCCCCGGTGAGCAGCGACACCTTGCACAGGCGCGTGTCGATCCGGCCGATGTCGTCGCGCGCGTCCCAGTCGATGCTGTAGTAGTGGACGTCGCCGGCGTAGACGCCCGGACCGGACTGGCTGTAATACCACCAGTTCTCACGAGCGTTCGCCTCGGGACTGGCCGGCGCGCACAGCCCGTAGGTGTAGCTCGCCACGAGCTCGCCGCCGTGAATCGCGGGATGGTGCAGGAAATCGTTGTACCGTCCCGGCGCGAACGCCGAGCTCTCGAGGCCGATGATGCCGCGCAGGTCGCGTTGATGATCGGCGGCCAGCTTGAGGACAATCGCTCCACCCATCGAACAGCCCATGACGACAGGCCGCGCGAGCTCGAGCGCGCCCCAGACCGCGCGGATCATCGCGATGTAGGCGGCCGTCGTCAGCCGGTACTGGCGCCGCCACCAGCCGCCGGGCGGATTGGAACGTCCGTGAAACGGCAGATCGAACGCAATCACCCGGAAGCGGTTGGTAACCGCCGGGTCGTTGAGCAGGTGTCGGTACTGGCGGCTGTCGGCGCCCGCGGTGTGCAGGCAGAGCAGCGGCAGCCCCTCGCCCGCTTCCTCGACGAAGATTCGATGCATGGCGCCGTCGATGGGGACGTGCACGTACCGGCCGGCGATTGGCTCGAATCGTATCGGGGACGTCGAGGGAGCCGGGGACGCCGACGTGTCGGCGTCCGCCGTTCCCGTCAGACGCATCACGTTCATCGCCCGGTGCAGCGCGCGCGCGTGCTGCATCGCGACGAGGGTGTCGCCTTCGAGCACGAACCCCGGCACGCGCATGAGCATCGCGAAGAAATCGTGATAGAGCGGCTGGGGCCGTGGCGCGAAGAATCTCGTCCAGATCTCCGGCTCCGCGCGGAAGCCGAAGGCGCAGCGCACGTCCAGGCGCGGCGACGGCAGGAGGTCGACCAGTCGTCCCTGTTCGAAGCGCACGACGATCCGCCGCGCGCCGCTTGTCAGCGAAAAGGCGACCGTGAACCAGCGGCCGATGGTCTGCAGCTCGAGGTCGGCGTTGATGCGCGCCTGCGCGCGCGCGAGCCAGTCGTCGGTGAAGTGCACGGCGTCAGATTGTAGATTGAAGCCGGACGATCCGCGTCGGTTCGATGGCGGCGATCCTCACGTGGCGCCCGGCTCGGAGGGATCGGCTGGCGTGCTCGTGCGTCGAGAGCCTCCAGGCCCGTACGGGGACCGGCGCGGGACAGCGGTTTGCGGGCGCACGGCCGACGATTTCCTGTGTGCGCGGCCCGGCGATTGTGGTACATCATTGCGCGGGAGAGACGCATGCAAGGGGTGATTCGACTCGCGGTCGTGGTTGCGACGTTCGCGGCAGTGCGCCCGGCCGCGGCCCAGGTGGACTTCTCCGGCGAGTGGGCGCCGCGGATCTACGAGGATCAGCCCGAGCGGGTGCCCGGCCCGGAGCTGGGCGACTATCTCGGCCTGCCGATCAACGACGCGGCGCGCCTGCGGGCAGACAGCTGGGAGGGGTCGCTGATCACGCTGCCCGAGTGGCAGTGCCGACCGCACTCGGCCGATTACATCTGGCGCGGGCCGTCGCAGCTGACGATCCGGAAGGAGGAAGATCCGCTCACCCGGCAAGTCATCGCCTTCCACGCCGAGTGGCTCCGCTCGATCGACAATCCGGTCTATCTCGACGGCCGGCCGCATCCCTCCGAGGATGCGCTGCACAGCTGGGGCGGGTTTGCGACAGGCAAGTGGGACGGCGACATGCTGACGGTCACGGTCACGCATCTCAAGGAAGGCTACATCCGCCGCAACGGCCTGCCCCGCAGCGATCGCGCGACCGTGACGGAGCACTGGATCCGCCACGGCGACTTCCTGACCGTCGTGACGCTTGTCAACGACCCGGTCTACCTCACCGAGCCGTTCATCCGAACCACCGACTACGAGCTCGATCTGCACCAGCACGTCCCGCCGTATCCCTGCGAGATGGTGACCGAAATCGAGCGGCCGACCGGGTCGATCCCGAATCATCTGCCGGGCACCAACGATCAGATTCACGAGTTCGCCCAGCGGTACGACATTCCCTTCGAGGCGACCAGAGGGGGCGCCGACACGGCGTATCCGGATTACCGCAAGAAACTGAAACAGCTGCCGCCGCCGGCCGAGCGCCCGCGTCCCGGAAGCAGCAACGCACGGTGAGGCCGGGCATGCGCGTGAAATGGGCGGTCCTCACGTCCGTGTTGGGCCTGCTGCCTGTGGTCCTGTGGGCGCAGGGCGAGCTCCGCGTCACGAAGGTCCGCGACCGGTTCTTCATGGTGACCGGCGCCGGCGGCAACGTCGCCGTGCTGGCGTTCGACGAGGGGATGACGCTCGTGGACAGCGGCCGCACCGAGAGCAGCGATCGACTGATCGCGACGCTTCGGACCTTGTCGCCGAAACCGGTTCGCTACATCATCAACACGTCGGCCGATCCCGATCACACCGGCGGCAACGAAAAGGTCGGCCTCACCGGGTCGCAGATCACCGGCGGGAACGTGGCCGGGCAGGTGGCCGACGCGGCCGAGGGCGCCGAAATCATCGCGCACGAGAACGTGCTGGAGCGCATGACGTCTCCCGACATCAAGCCGCCGCTCCCGGTCCGCATGACCCCCGGCACCACGTATCACGTCGATCACCTGAAGCTGAGCACGCTCTATCACGGCGACGGCATCGAGCTGTTCGCGGCGCCTGCCGCGCACACCGACGGCGATTCGCTCGTGTACTTCCGCAAGAACGACGTGCTCGTCACGGGCGACATCTTCAACACCGATCGCTACCCGGTGGTCGACGTGGAGCGCGGCGGGACCATCAAGGGCGAGATCGAGGCGCTCAGCCGCATCCTGGACCTCGCGTTTCCGGAGTTTCGACTCGAGGGCGGCACGCTGATAGTGCCGGGCCACGGCCGGCTCTGCGATTCGGCCGACGTCGCGTATTACCGCGACATGACGACAATCATCCGGGATCGCATCGAGGACATGGTGAACAAGGGGATGACCCTGGAACAGGTGAAGGCGTCGAAGCCGACGCGCGACTACGACGGGTTGTACGGCAATACTCCGGCCTGGACGCCGGACATGTTCGTCGAAGCGGTCTACAAGAGCCTGACGCCGAAGGCGGCGGGCAAGACGCCCGCCGCCGTCCCCGGCCGGCGCCCGGGAAGCGGCCCGGGAAGCGGTAGAGGTCGATGAGGCTTCCGATGATCGCCTGTGCGCTGGCGACCTCCCTCGTGGTCTCCTCGCCGGTATCCGCCCAGCGGGGGGGGCGGGGAGGACAGGCGGCGCCAGCCATTCCGCGTGCGGTCGCGCCGGTGGATCTCACCGGCTACTGGGTCAGCGTCGTCACCGAGGACTGGCGGTACCGCATGATCACGCCGAAGCGGGGCGATCATCCGAGCGTGCCGCTGAACGCCGAAGGAGTTCGCCTCGCCAATGCGTGGGATCCGGCGAGCGACGAAGCCGCCGGCGAGCAGTGCCGCGCGTACGGCGCGGCCGGCGTGATGCGCGTGCCCGGGCGCATTCACATCAGCTGGCAGGACGACGCGACGCTGAAGATCGAGACCGAAGCGGGCACCCAGACGCGTCTGCTGCACTTCGGGGCGCAATCGGCGGCGGCCGCCGGCCAGCCGGGATGGCAGGGGAGCTCCGCGGCCGAGTGGGAATTCGCGGGGGGCCGCCGCGGTCGGGGCCAGGGCGGCGACCTGAAGGTGGTCACCACCCGCATGCGGCCTGGATATCTGCAGAAGAACGGCGTCCCCTACAGCGGGAATGCTTTGCTGACCGAGTACTTCTCGCGCACCTTCGAGCCCAACGGCGATTCCTGGCTGATCCTGACGGCCGTTGTCGAAGACCCGCAGTACCTGAACAACCGGTATGTCCGCAGCACGCACTTCAAGCGGCTGCCGGACGACAACTCGACCTGGGAACCCGAGCCCTGCTCGGCGCGCTGAGCCGTGGCCCAAGCACGGGTACTGGCCCACCCTCAGCCGGCCGGCTGTTCACCCAAGGAGCGAACGATGAAGCGCGTGTTCGCGGTTTTCGCCCTCGTCTCGGCCGCGTCGCTGGCGTTGAGCGCGCTGGTCGCCGCGCCGGTGCCGCTGGCGGCGGCCGGATCGTGCGAGAGCCTGGGATCGATGAGGCTGCCCGACGCGACCATCACCCTGGCGGAAGCCGTCCCGGCCGGCGGCTTCACTCCGCCGGCGGGGCGTGGCGGCGCCGCCCAGCCGGCGAGAGATCTTCCCGCGTTCTGCCGGGTGGCGGCGACGCTCAAGCCGTCGAGCGACTCCGACATCAAGATCGAGGTGTGGCTGCCGACGATGGCCTGGAACGGAAAGTTCCAGGCGGTCGGCAACGGTGCGTTCACCGGCACCATCGCCTATGCCGCCATGATGGCAGCCCTCGCGCGCGGCTACGCCGTCAGCTCCACCGACACGGGCCACACGGGCGGCAGCGCCAGTTTCGCGCTCGGGCACCCCGAGAAGGTGATCGATTTCGGCTATCGCGCGGTGCACGAGATGACGGTCGCGTCGCGGAAGATCATCGCGAGCTTCTACGATGCCGGCCCGAAGTTCTCGGTACTGGAACGGCTGCTCCGCCGGCGGGCGGCAGGCGATGGCGGAGGCACAGCGTTATCCGGAGGATTTCGACGGCATCATCGCCGGCGCGCCCGGCCTCGACTGGACGGGCCGCGCGGCCCAGGCCATGCGCGTTGCGCAGGCGCTGCAGAACGAGGACCGGCGCCTCTCGCCGCCCAAGCTGCAACTGCTGCACGGGGCCGTGCTCGACGCGTGCGACGCGCTCGACGGCGTCAAGGACGGCCTTCTCGAAAATCCCAAACGCTGCCGGTTCGATCCGGCCGTTCTGCAGTGCAAGGGGCCTGACGCGTCGTCGTGCCTGACGGCGGCACAGGTCGAGACGGCGCGCATGATGTACTCGAGCCCCATCAACCCGAAGACGAAACGGGAAATCACTGGCGTTGAGCCTGGCAGCGAGCTCGGCTGGACCGTCCAGGGGTGGTCGGCGTCCGCCCGTGCGACGGGACTGGACCAGTTCCGCTTCCTCGTCTTCAAGGATCCGACGTGGGACGTCCAGAAGTTCAACTTCGACACCGACATCGTCCGGGCGGAGGAGGAGGACGGCAACACGCTGAACGCGCTCAATCCCAACCTCAAGCCGTTCATCGATCGCGGCAGCCGGCTGCTGCAGTACCACGGGTGGAGCGATCCGCAGATCTCGCCGGAGAACAGCACGCAGTACTACACGCGGGTGGCCGACGCGCTCGGCGGGGCGGCGAAGATCAGCGGCTCGTACCGGCTGTTCATGGCGCCGGGGATGGCGCACTGCGGCGGCGGCGAGGGCCCCAATACGTTCGACATGGTCGCCGCCCTCGAGCAGTGGGTCGAGCGGAAGCAGGCGCCGGCGCAGATCGTCGCCTCGCGGGTCCGAAACGGCGCGGTCGAGCGGACCCGCCCGCTGTGTCCGTATCCGCAGGTTGCGAGCTACAAGGGCGCCGGCAGCACCGATGCAGCGGAGAACTTCGTCTGCAGGTAGACAGGATGGTGATCGAGCTGTGTGCAAGCGACTACGCGCTCACATCGCGTGCGCGACCGCGCTGCTCCTGACTTCGGGCCTGCGCGCGCAGACGGGGCCGACGGCGGGCAGCGCCAAAAACGGCAAACGGTTGTTCACGGCGAAGTACTGTTCCGCCTGTCACGGAACCGAGGGACAGGGCGGCAGCGCCGGCGCACGCCTCGCGCCGCGGCCGGTTCCCTTCGCTGCATTGGTGAAATACCTGCGTCAGCCGACGGGTCAGATGCCGCCCTACACCGTCGCCGTGATCACCGATCGGGAGCTGGCGGACATCTATGCTTTCCTCGGGTCGGTGAAGCCGCCGCCGGCCGCCGACGCGATCCAGCTGTTGAAGCAATGAGACGGCCGGGAGCCAACCCTGATCCGCGTCCCGAGTGGAGACCCGCCCATGAAGCACACCGTCACCCTTTTCGCCGCTGCGCTCGTGGGCGCCGTGCTCGTTGCCCAGAACCCTCGACCGCCCTCGGGTGACTGGCCGACCTACAACCACGATCTGGCGGCGACCAGGTTCGCCCCGTTCGCGCAGATCACGCCCGACAACGTGTCGCAGCTCAAGGAGTCGTGGACCTTCAGCCTGCGTCCCGCCGGCGCGGCTGCGCCTGCCGGTCCGCTCGGCGCCGGATCGCAGGCGACGCCGATTGTCGTCAACGGCGTGATGTACGTGCCGTTTACGAACAAAGTGGCGGCGCTCGAGGCGGACACGGGCAAGGTGATCTGGGAATACCAGGTGGCCCAGGGGCAGGCGTCGCGGCGCGGGCTGGCGTACTGGCCGGGCGAGGGCAGCGATCCGGCGCGCATCATGGTGACCTCCGGCAGCCGGTTGATTGCGCTCAATGCCGCCACCGGGGATCTGTCATCCGGCTTCGGCAAGGACGGCATCATCGACGTCGTGGTGCCGTACAACTCCGCCCCGACCATCTACAAGAACGTGGTGATGATCGGCGCGAACGTCAACGAGGTGCCGCAGGGCCCGCCCGGCGACACGCGCGCGTACGACGCCCGCACGGGACGGACGCTCTGGGAATTTCACACCGTGCCGAGGCCCGGCGAGTTCGGGAACAACACCTGGGGCCCCGGCTGGAAGGACCGCTCGGGGACGAACATCTGGGGGTTCTCGATGACCGTCGACGAGGCGCGCGGTCTGGTCTACATGCCGATTGGCGGCCCGGCGGCCAACTACTACGGCGGCGATCGCCCGGGCAACAACCTGTTCGGCAATTCCATCGTGGCCGTCGAGGCGCAGACGGGCAGGCGCGTGTGGCACTTCCAGACGGTGCATCACGACCTGTGGGACGCGGATCAGCCGTCCGCTCCCGGCCTCGTCGACATCGCGACGAACGGCAGGATGGTGCCTGCACTCGCCGCGATCAACAAGACGGGCTATCTGTTCATCCTCGATCGCACCAACGGCAAGCCGGTGTTCGGCGTCGAGGAACGGCCGGTGCCGAAGGGCGACGTCCCGGGCGAGTGGTACTCGCCGACGCAGCCGTTCCCGGTGAAGCCGGCTCCGCTCTCGAGGGTGAGCTTCAACAAGGCGACCGACCTGGTGACGGCTGCCGACACCAGCGCCGAGCACGTCCAGGCGTGCCTGGAGATGTGGGACAAGGCCGGGGGCTACGAGAACAAGGGGCCCTTCACCCCCTTCCGTTATCACGAGGAGGGCGCGCCGCCGAAATCGACCATCCAGTTTCCGGGCGGGACCGGCGGCGTGAACTGGGGCGGCACCGCAACCGATCCGCGCACCGGTTACATCTACATGAACGCGCACGACACGTCGCTCGTCGGCTGGGTCGAGAAGCGAAAGCCGGGCGTCGAGTACAGCTTCGACACCCGCGGATCCAACGCGCCCTACGATCGCGCGTCGGTCGACGGGCCGGGCCCGTTCCACACGTTCAGCGCGCCCTACAAGACCGCCGACGGCCGGACCGTCTCGCTGCCGTGCCAGCGTCCACCATGGGCGAGGCTGGTGGCGGTGAACGCCAATACCGGCGAGATCGCCTGGCAGACGACGCTCGGGCTCACCGAGGCGCTGCCCGAGGGCAGACAGAACACGGGAAGCAGCGGCAGTGCCGGGCCCACGGTGACGGCAGGTGGCCTCGTGTTCATCGGCGCGACGAACGACCGCCGGTTCCGCGCGTTCGACTCCAAGACCGGCAGACAACTCTGGGTGACCCGCCTGCCGGGCGCGGGCAACGCGAATCCGATCAGCTATCTCGGGAAGAACGGCAGACAGTACGTGGCGATCGTCGCGACCGACTCGGTGGTCGTCTTCGGGCTGCCGTGAGCGATCGTCGTGTGTTCGCGATGAAGAGGGTCGAACCGGAATCCAGGAGACCGACATGCGGTGGATGGCGTCTGCGGTGATCATCGGGTTGGCGGTGTCGGTCGTCGGGCGCGCGCAGCCTGGCGCCTTCGTGCCGGTGACGACGGCGATGCTCGAGAACCCGAGCCCGGACGACTGGCTGATGTACAGCCGGACCTACGATGCGCAGCGGTTCAGCCCGCTCAAGCAGATCAGCCGGCAGAACGTCGGCCGGCTGAGGGTGGCCTGGATGCACGAATTCGGCACCGGCACGTTCGAGAGCATTCCGCTCGTCTATCGCGGGGTGATGTACGTCATTCTCCCCGGATCCGGCGTCCAGGCGATCGACGCGGCGAGCGGATCGGTCGTCTGGGAATACAAGCCTGCAGGAAACATCCGCCCGAAGACGCTGGCGATCTACGACGATCTGATCTTCTACACCGGTCCCGACAGCATGTTGATCGCGCTCGAGGCGCAGACCGGCAAGGTCCGCTGGGAAGCGAAGACGGCCGGCGGCTCCACCTCGGGCGCCATTGTCGTCGACGGAAAGGTGCTGACGGGTCGAACGTGCGCGCCGCGGCGCGAGAACTGCTATGTCGCCGCGCACGACGCGAAGACCGGCAGCCCGCTCTGGAAGTTCTATACGGCCGCCGGCGACGACGACCCGGGCGGCAAGACGTGGGGCGGCGCGCCGGAAGCGACGCGCGTGGCGTCCACCTGGGGGCTCCCCGGCGGCTACGATCCGGTCCGGCGGCTGGTCTACTGGGGCATCGCGAATCCGACGCCGAATACCCGCAGCGCGCGGCACGGCGGCAACCCGGATGCGATCCCGACCGAGGCGCCGGCGGACTTGTACAGCAACTCGACCGTCGCACTGAATCCAGACACCGGCAAGCTCGTCTGGTACTACCAGCACTTGCCCGGCGACGACTGGGACGAGGACTACACGCACGAGCGGACGCTGTTCCGGACGGCCGTCAATCCGGATCCCAAATTCGTCAAGTGGATCAATCCCGACGTCCGGCGCGGCCAGCAGCGCGACGTCATGGTGATGGTCGGTGAGGGCGGCGGCATCTGGGCGCTGGATCGGACCAACGGCCAGTTCCTCTGGGCCTCCCCGTTTCCGTACGACACCAAGAACTTCATCATCTCGAGCATCGATGGCAAGACAGGCATCGCGCACCTCAACACCGATCTGATCTTTCGCGAGCCGGGCCAGCAGCACACGCTGTGCTACTGGAACACGCGCAGCTACTGGCCGCTCGCGTACCATCCGGGACAGAACGCGCTGTATGTGCCGTACGTCGACAACTGCCTCGACATGACGTCGGCGATCCCGGCGAAGGACGACCAGCCGTCGAAGCCGGAACGGCGCGCCGGATCGCGGCGATCGGGCATCGACGTCGAGAACTTCGCCGGCGTGATGAAGATCAACATGTCGACCGGTGAAGCGCGGCCGATCTACAAGGGCCGCGCGCCCGGCAACGGCGCGATGCTGGCGACCTCCGGCGACGTGGTGTTCTGGGGCGATCTCGACGGGAAGCTGCACGCCTTCGACGCGGTGAGCGGCAGGACGCTGTGGGAAACCGCTCTGCCGGGAGCGATTCAGAACAGCACGATTACCTATGCCGTGAACGGCAGGCAGTACGTGGCGGTGTTCACGGGCGAGGGCGCGCTGACGGGCGGTCTGATCGAGCAGGCCGGCATCACGCCGCCGCGTCGCCACAATGCGGTCTACGTCTTCGCGCTCCCGTAACGGTGTCCGGCGGAGGCCGGACGCGCGCAGACACACGGTGCGTCCGCTGCAAGCAGATGGTGCGTCCACTCTTTCATCCGGATCCGATATGAAACGCATAACCCTGGCTTCCGCGGTCGCGCTGTGTGCGGCGGCCGCCCTTCTGGCACAGACCGCTTCTCGGCCGGCCGATGGCGACTGGCCCTCGTACAGCCGCGATCCCGCAGGCACGAAGTACTCGCCGCTCGCACAGATCACGAGCGATAACGTGTCGAAGCTGGCAGAGGCGTGGACCGTGCGTCTGGGGCCTCCGGCCGGGCGGCGGGGCGGCGGCGGTCGGGCGGCAGGGCCGCCGCCGGCGGCGGCGTCCGAGGCACCGGCCGCGCAGGGTGCGGCTGGCGCGGCCGCTGCTGAAGCTCGCGGCGGCGCAGGCGCGAATCAGCCAGGCGGCGCGGCCCGCGGCGGCGGGCGTCGCGGCGCGGCCGACGCGGTGGGGAATCCTCCCGGGAACCCCGAAGCCACTCCGATTGTCGTGGACGGCGTGATGTACCTGCCGGTCGGGAGCACCCGGATCCTGGCGCTGGACGCGGAGACGGGCAAGGAGCTCTGGCGCCACGAGTTGCCGAAAGAGCTCCCGGTCACGGCCCGCGGCGTCGCCTACTGGCCGGGCGACCGCGCCAACCCCGCGCGGATTCTGGTCACCGCCGGCCCCAGGCTCGTTGCGCTGAACGCCTCCACAGGTGATCTCTCCAGCGGGTTCGGCAAGGACGGGATGGCCGAGATCGCCGTCCCGTGGAACGGCGTGCCGACGGTCTTCCGCAATGTCGTCGTGCTCGGCGCCACCGTCGGCGAGCTTCCGGTCGGACCGCCCGGGGACACGCGCGCCTTCGACGCGCGGACCGGCGCGAAGCTGTGGGGATTCCACACCGTGCCGCAACCCGGAGAGAAGGGGCACGAGACGTGGCTGAACGACGGCTGGAAGGGCCGATCGGGCGTCAACAACTGGGGCTGGACCCAGACCCTCGACGCGCAGCGCGGCATCCTCTACATGGCCGTCGGCGGACCGGCGGCCAATTACTGGGGCGGCGACCGGCCCGGCGCCAACCTCTTCGCCAACTCCATCATCGCGGTCGACATCGAGACCGGCAAGTACAAGTGGCACTTCCAGACCGTGCATCACGATCTCTGGGACTCGGACATGCCGTCGGCGCCCACCCTGGTCGACATCCAGCAGAACGGCCGGACCATTCCCGCGCTCGTGTCGGTCGGAAAGACCGGATGGATGTTCATCCTGGACCGGACCAGCGGCAAACCGGTCTTCGGCGTGGAGGAACGGGCGGTGCCGAAGGGCGACGTGCCCGGGGAGTGGTACTCGCCGACGCAGCCGTTTCCCCTGAAGCCGGCGGCGCTGACGCGCGTCGACTTCGACAAGGAGCGCGATCTCGTGCGCGCAGAGGACACGTCCGAGGACCACGTGCACGCCTGTGAAGCGTTGTGGGACAAGAGCGGCGGCTTCTTCAACGCCGGCGCCTTCACGCCGTTCAACTTTCACGAAGACGGGGCGCCGCCGAAGAGCACCATTCAGTTCCCGGGCGGCACGGGGGGCGTCAACTGGGGTGGCGTCGCAGCGGATCCACGAACCGGCTTCGTGTACGTCAACGCGCACGATACCTCGCTCGTCGGGTGGATCGAGAAGAAGAAGCCCGGAGGCAATTACGGCCGCGGCACCGAAGGCTCGACGCAGCCCTACGATCGCGCCAGCATCAACGGGCCCGGCCCGTACTTCACTTTCAGCGCGCCGATGAAGGACGCCGCCGGCCGGACTGTCGCCAATCTGCCGTGCCAGCGTCCGCCATGGAGCCGGCTGGTCGCCGTCAACGCGAACACCGGCGAGATCGCGTGGCAGACGACGCTCGGGGTCAACGAGGCGCTGCCGGAGGGGAGGCAGAAGGTCGGCGGCAGCGGAAGCGCGGGACCGATGACGACCGCGGGCGGTCTGGTCTTTGTCGGCGCGACCAACGATCGCCGGTTCCGGGCGTTCGACGCGAAGACCGGCAGGGAATTGTGGGCCATGACGCTCGAGAACACCGTGAACGCGAACCCGATGACCTACACAGGGAGGAACGGGAAGCAGTACGTCGCCGTGGTGGCGACCGATGCGGTGATCGCGTTCGGGTTGCCGTGATTGGACGCCGTTGCGACGCCGCGTCCCGGATAACGGATACAATCAGCGACGATTTGAGAACGAATCGGCGGAACAGGCCGAAGCAACAAAAGGGCCGCGGCGCGTCACGAGGCGCTTCGTTGACGGCCAGCGCCATGCGGCAGCTGATCGCCGGATACTGGGTGTCACGGCTGATCTACGTCGCCGCGCGGCTGGGTCTCGCCGATCTCGTCGGCAAACGGCCGCGTACCGTGGACGACCTCGCCGCCGCCGCCGGCGTCCAGCCGGGCGCGCTCTATCGAATGCTCCGCACGCTCGCCAGCTACGGCATCTTCAAGGAGCTCGCCGGACGACGGTTCGCGCTCACGCCGCTGGCCGCGACGCTGCGCAGCGATGTGCCGGGATCGATGCGCGCGTTCGCGCTGATGCTGGTGGAGAAGCACGTCTGGGACTCCTGGGAGCAGCTCCTCTACGGCGTCCAGACCGGCAGGCTGCCGTTCGACAAGATCTACGGCGTGCCGTTCTATCGCTACCTCGAACAGCATCCCGGCGACCGCAAGGTCTTCGGCGACGCGATGACCAGCCTGTCCGGGATCGAGAATCCGGCCGTGGCGGGCGTGTTCGACCGGATCGCCCGCTCACACACCATCCGAACGGTCGTCGACGTCGCGGGCGGACACGGAAGCCTGCTTGCCACGATTCTGAGCGGGCACCCGACGATGAAAGGCGTGCTGTTCGATCTGCCGGCGGTCGTTGACGGCGCCGCCGCCGACAGTCATGTCACACGGAGAGCCATCGCCGAGCGGTGCACGCTGGTTGCCGGCGATTTCTTCGAGTCCGTTCCCTCCGGCGGCGACGCGTACTTGTTGAAGTACATCCTCCACAACTGGGACGACGATCGGTGCGTGAAGATCCTGTCGAATTGCCGGGACGCGATGAATGCCGGCGGACGGGTGCTCGTCGCCGATCCGGTGATCTCGCCGGGAAACCGGCAGGAATGGGCGAAGCTGCTCGACATCCAGATGATGGTCGTCGTGCAGGGCGCCGAGCGCACGCGGGCGGAATTTTCGGCCCTCTTCAAGCGGGCCGGGCTGAGGCTCGCGCGGATTCTGCCGACGCCGTCTCCCTTGAGCGTCGTGGAAGCGGTTCGAGCGTAGTCGATGCGACCTTCGGCCCGGCACCAGTTCCGGTTCTGCGGTTGCGCCCCGACGCGGCGGCGGCGACCGATCGCGGATTTCCGATTGCCAGCGCGACGCTGGTGGATACAATCCTTCAACACGCCGGGCTTGAGCGCCGACGAGCAGATCGCGATTCTCGACGGCGATGCCGCACGGCTGTTGAAGCTGTGAGGACCGACTCATGACACTCCAGGATCGAGTCACGAAGATTCTCACGAAACCGGCCGACGAGTGGCGCGCGATCGCGGCCGAATCAGCGGATACGACTTCGCTGATCCGCGACTACGCGGCGCCGCTCGCGGCCGTTCCGGCCGTGTGTCGCCTCATCGGGCTGACGCTTGTCGGCGTGTCGGTGGCGTTTCTCGGCACCTATCGCGTCGGCATCGTCCAGGGCCTCTCTCTGGCCGTCGTTTCCTGGATCTTCTCGCTGGTGGGAGTCTGGATTGCGGCCATCGTCGTCGAGAAGCTGGGACCGACCTTCCAGTCGCGCGGCTCGACGGTGGACGCCATGAAGCTGGTCGTCTACGCGATGACGCCGGTGTGGATTGCCGGCGTCCTCAATCTGGTGCCGGCGCTCGGAGTGCTGGCGATCCTGGCAGGTCTGTACGCCATCTACCTCTTCTATCTGGGGCTGCCGATCCTGATGAACACGCCGTCCGAGAAGGTCGTGCCCTACATGGTGGTGTCGGCTCTGGTGATCATCGTGATCTCCGTCGTCCTCGGGGTGATCGCTGCCGCCATCACGGGGCTGGGCGGGTACGCCGGAATCTGACGTCATTCGGATCCATCCGCCTTGCGCACTTCCACCGAGCGCTCGTGGCCGCGGCCCACGATCCGCAGCTGCAGCGCGTGGCAGCACACTTCGCAGTCCTGGACGAGGCGGCCGTGCACGTCGGACTCGAGATAGATGTCGACGTCCTCGCCGCAGTAGGGGCAGGTGACGACGAAGCGGTCGTTCACGCCGCACCGCTCGGCAGCTTCATGGCCGGGCTCCCGGCGAGTCATTGCGCCGCCGTGCGCTGCTGCTCCAGCACCGACTTGAACGTCGCCTCGACGAGATCGATTTCGGTCTCGTATCCGTGCGGATCGATGTACGGGTTCGGTCCGCCGCCGGCCTTCAGCTTCGCGTACTTCTCGGCCATGCCGTACATTCCCGGGTGGGATCCGAGCGGCACATCCACCTTCAGCGAGTGCATGGCCTTGAACCCCTGGATGTACTGCTCGGCGATCGTCGGGTTGCCGGCGTTGTCGACGAGCCGCGTTCCCGGATTGACGCCCATGCTCCCGATGATGGCGACGTCGTACGCCTTGCCGCCATCCTGCACCTTCATCGTCCAGGTCGTGCAGCCCTTGGTATGACCAGGCGTCAGGTGCGCCACCAGCGTCGTGCCTCCGAGCGTCACATGGTCGCCGTCGTGCAGCACTCTGTCGATGGGGTGGGGCTTGCCGCCGGGCATCATGGCCTGCAGCGCCGGCACGTCCTCGGCCATGGCCATGACCTGGGCGCCGGTCATCTGCTTCATCATGGCGTCGGCCTCCATGTGATCGGCGTGCGCATGGCTGCCGAGAATGATCTTGATATCCGCGAACGTGAACCCGAGGTCCTCCACCGACTTCCTGATGGTCGGGACGTTCCGCTCGTACATGCTGTTCACGAGAATGTGTCCCTGCGGCGTGGTGACGAGGAACGACGCCAGCGTCTCGGTGCCGACGTAGTAGATGTTGCCGATGACCTTGTGCGGCGGGAACTGCCGGTCCTGCTGTTCGCGCGTGCCGATATTGCGCTGAAACAGCTCCTGCGGCGTCAGCACGTGCCCGGCCTGTGCAAGGATCGACGCGACGGCGAGGAGGACGAGTACCGGCGTGAGGCGGATTGTCGTGCCCATGCGATCTCCTGAGCGATAGAGCTTACCGTGTTTGAGCCAGCCGCGAGGATGAAACCGTGGTGCATCGCCCCGCGGATTGCATACAATACGCCCTGTCTGAACCGGTCTCGACGCGCATTGGAGGGAGAACGATGCGTTTCCAGTGGCTCCATGGCCTCACTGCCGCCGTCGTGCTCGCGTCGCTGCCAGCGCCGGCCGCGGCGGTCACCTGTGAGAGCCTTGCGTCGGTCTCGCTGCCGAACACCGTGATCACAGCCGCCCAATCGGTCGGGGCCGGCGCGTACGTGCCGCCGGCGTCCGCCGGCCGGCGCGCCGCCGCGGCGCCGCCGGCCGATGCCGCTCGCGGACCCGCGCCGCCGCGTGGAGAGGGCGGGCGCGGGCGCGGCAATCAATTCGCCGATCTGCCGGCATTCTGCCGCGTGGCCGCGACGCTCAGGCCGTCCAGCGATTCCGACATCAGGATGGAGCTCTGGATGCCGGCGGCCGCCTGGAATGGCAAGTTCGTCGTCCCGGGCAACGGCGGCTTCGCGGGCGCCATAGCTCCGGGCGGTCTGGCGACCGCGCTTCGTGCGGGCTATGCCGCGGCCACGACCGACACCGGACACGAGGGCGGCAGCGGTGCCTTCATGATGGACCATCCGGAGCGTCTGATCGACTTCGCCGATCGGGCGATCCACGAGACGACCGAGAAAGGCAAGGCGCTCGTGGCGGCCTTCTACGGGAGCGGGCCGAAGTACCTGGTACTTCAACGGCTGCTCGACCGGCGGCCGTCAGGCGCTGACGGCGGCGCAGCGGTTTCCGAGCGACTTCGACGGGATCATCGCCGGCGCGCCCGCCATCTACGCGTCGCACCAGTCGGCGGGGCAGATCTGGATCTGGCAGGCGACGCACAGGGACCAGGCGAGCTATCTCGCCCCCGAGAAGCTCAAGGTCCTGCACGAGGCCGTCGTCGCCCGGTGCGATGCGCTCGACGGCGTCAAGGACGGCGTTCTCGAGGACCCGACCCGCTGCAGGTTCGATCCGAAGGTCGTGCAGTGCAAGGGGGCGGACGGCCCCGGCTGCCTGACGTCGGCGCAGGTCGAGGCCGCCCGCAGGATCTACACGGGCGCCAGGAACGCGAAGGGCGAGCTGATCTTCTCGCCGCTCTATCCCGGCAGCGAGACAGGCTGGGCGGCTTCCGCCGGCGCGCAGCCGGTCGGCTACGCGCTCGACGTATTTCGTTACGTCGTGATGCGGGATCCGACGTGGGATCCGATGACGCTCAACTACGACGGCGACATCGAGAAGGCCGACAAGGTCGTGGCGCCGCTCACCGCGATCGATCCCGATCTCTCCAGACTGCTCGGGCACGGCAAGCTGCTGATGTACGCGGGGTGGAGCGATCCGGGCATTCCGCCGGGCTACCTGCCCGAGTACTACACCAAGGTGCTCGCGACGACGAAGATCAAGAACGTCCGTGAGTCGGCGCGTCTGTTCATGGTGCCCGGGATGGGCCACTGCGGCGGTGGCGACGGGACCAGCACCTTCGACATGCTCGCGGCGCTGGATCGATGGGTGACGACGGGCACCGCGCCGGATCGGATTGTCGCGTCACGGGTGACCGGCGGCGCGACCGTTCGCACGCGTCCGCTGTGCCCCTATCCACAGGTCGCCACCTACTCGGGCAAGGGCAGTACCGATGACGCCGCGAGCTTCGCGTGCCGCGCGCGGTAGTCGCGGGCGTAGCGCCCGGCTCGGGCCGGGCCTGGAGACCGTTGATGGGGCGTGAAATCAGGGCCGCTCTCTGCATGACGGCGGCCGGATTCGTCTTCTCGGGACGACCGGCCGTCGCGGCATCATGCGAGAGCCTGACGGCGTTGGTTCTTCCGCACGTGACGGTCACGCTCGCCAACGCGGTCGACGCGGGCACGTTCGTGCAGTTTCCGCCGGGACGGGGCGGCGCCGCCGGCAGAGGGCGCGGCGCTGGCGCCCCGGCATCGCCGTTCGCCGATCTTCCGGCGTTCTGTCGCGTGATGGCGACGCTCACGCCGAGCGACGATTCCGACATCCGCATGGAGATTCTGGATGCCGGCGGCGCCGGCCTGGAATGGCAGGCTCCGAGGCACCGGCAACGGCGGCCTCGGCGGCGGCGCCGGGGCCAACCCGGGCCAGCTCGCCAACGGCGTCCGGCTCGGGTACGCGACCGCCGGCAACAACACCGGTCACGAGGGCGACTCCCGGTATGCCCTCGACCATCCCGAGAAGATCAAGGACTTCGGTTATCGGGCCGCCCACGAGATGACGCTCGTCTCCAAGGCGCTCATCAAGGCGTTCTACGGACGGGAGCCGGCCTATTCGGTGATGGCCGAGGGCGGCGGCGGGACGATCGCCGCGCTCAGCTCCGCTCAGCGGTACCCCGAGGACTATGACCTCATCGCCGTGACCGGCATGTCGTCGTACCTGACGCGCCACACGTTCGGGCAGATGTGGTACTGGCAGGCGACGCACCAGGATGCGGCGAGCTTCATCCCGCCGGAAAAGTACGCCGCTCTCCACGAGGCGGCCCTCAAGGCCTGCGACGGTCTTGACGGAGCGAAAGACGGCATCATCGGCAACGTCGAGAAGTGCCGCTTCGATCCGGTGGTGACGCTGTGTAAGGCCGCGGACGGCCCGACCTGCCTGACGGCGCCGCAGGTGGAAGCCGCGCGCAAGATCTATCAGGGGCCGGTCAACTCCAAGACCAGACAGGAGCTCTACTCGCCGATGTATCCGGGCAGCGAGCTCGGATGGGGACAGCTCGCCGGCGGCGACGTCCCGCTCGGCATTCCAGTCGAGTTCTTCAAGTACTTCGTCTTCCGCGATCCGAACTGGAACTACAGGCAGCGGCCGGTGGATTTCGACAGCGACACGGCGGCCGCAGATCGGCCGGAGATTCAGCCGGTGAACGCCGTCGATCCCGACCTGCGGCGGTTTTTCGAGCGCGGCGGCAAGCTGCTGCTGGTCGACGGCTGGGCCGACACGGCGGTGCCGCCCAAGGTCGCGATCAACTACTACAAGGCCGTGCTCGCCAGGACGGGTCCGAAGGCGGTGAAGGACTCGATGCGGTTCTTCATGGTCCCCGGCATGGGCCATGGACCGGGCACCAACGGCGTCGAGAACTTCAACTTCGATGCGCTTGGCGTCATCGAGGAGTGGAAGAAGACCGGGAAGGCCCCCGACACGCTCATCGTGTCGCACTACAGGAACGGGATGGACGTGGGCCGGCGGCTCGTCTGCCAGTACCCGATGGTCGCCACCTACAAGGGCAGCGGGAGCATGGACGAGCCTGGCTCCTTCGCGTGCAGGTAACCGTTCGATGAGGGGGGGTCAGGGAACATGCCGCGGCGCAGACTGATTCGCCTGACCGTCCGATCGGTCTCGAGCGCGATCCTCGTGGCGGCGTGCGGGGCGGTCGCCTCGGGCGGGCAAGTGCGATATCTGCCGGGCGAAGTCGAGGGTGGCGCGAGGCTGTACCAGGCGAACTGCACCGGCTGTCACGGTCCCGAGGGCGACGGCGTCGCCGTCGTGAATTTCGGCAAAGGGCAGTTCCGCCGCGCGACGTCCGACGACGACATCGCGCGGATCGTGTTGAGTGGGATTCCGGGCACCGCCATGCCGCCGGGGAACTACTCCGGCAGCCAGGCCGCGACGATCGTCGCGTATCTCCGGTCGATGGCGAGCACGGGCCGCGCGACGACCGGCGGCGATGCCGGCCGCGGGCGGACGTTGGTCGAGGGCAAGGCCCGATGTCTCACGTGTCACGCCATCGGCGGTACCGGCTCGCGCACCGGCCCGGGCCTCACCGACATCGGCGCCTCACGGCGCATGGCCGATCTGGAGCAATCGCTCGTCGATCCCAATACGGAAATTCGTCCCGAGAACCGGACCGTGCGCGCCATCACGCGCGACGGCGCCACGATCGCCGGCCGTCTCCTCAACCAGGACTCCTTTTCAGTGCAGCTGGTGGATTCCAGTGAGCAGCTGCGCTCGCTCGACAAGGCCTCGCTGCGCGAGCTCGACATCCTGAAGCAGTCGCCGATGCCGTCCTATCGCGACACCCTGACCCCGCAGGAGATCGCGGACGTCGTCGCATATCTCGCGTCGCTGAGAGGGCGGCTATGATCCAGTCGAAACGCGCGCCGGCGTTCGTGGCCTTGCTGGTTCCCCTGCTGGTCGTCGTGGTTCAGGCGCAGGTCACCTTCGATCGGATCCTGCGCGCGACGAACGAGCCGCAGAACTGGCTGACCTATTCGGGCACCGTGATGGGGCAGCGGTATTCGACGCTCGCCGAGGTCACGCCGGACAACGTCAGGAACCTCGAGTTGCGCTGGGTCTTCCAGGCGTTGTCGCTCGAGAAATTCGAGGCGACGCCGCTCGTGGTGGACGGCATCATGTACACCGTCCAGGCGCCGAACGACCTCGTGGCGCTGGACGCCGCAACGGGCCGCGTGTTCTGGGTCTATACCTACGCGCCGTCGCCGCAGGCGCGGCTCTGCTGCGGCCGTGTCAACCGCGGCGTCGCCATCCTCGGCGACACGGTGTTCATGGGCACGATCGACGGCCACCTGCTGGCGATCGACGCGAAAACCGGCGGCCTCGTCTGGAACGTGACCGTCGCCGGCGCGCGGGCCGATCTGGGCTATGGCTTCACGCTGGCGCCGCTCGTGGTCAAGGACAAGGTCATCGTCGGTTCGGTGGGCGGCGAGTTCGGGGTCCGCGGCTTTCTGGCGGCGATCGATGCGCGCAGCGGAAAGGAACTCTGGCGCTTCAATACGATTCCGGGCCCGGGCGAGCCCGGTCACGACACCTGGACCGGGAGCTCATGGGAGCACGGCGGCGGCCCCGTCTGGGTGACCGGCTCGTACGATCCCGCTCTGAACCTCACCTATTGGGGCATCGGCAATCCAGGGCCCGACTGGAACGGCGATCGACGCGCCGGCGATAACCTGTACAGCGAGTCGGTCGTCGCGTTGGACGCCGACACGGGGGCCCTGAAGTGGCATTTTCAGTTCACCCCCCACGACGAGTTCGACTTCGACTCGACGCAGGTTCCGGTGCTTGCGGACATTCAGATCCAGGGACGCCCGCGCAAGGCCATGCTGTGGGCCAACCGCAACGGCATGATGTACGTGCTCGACCGCGCCAGCGGCCAGTTCCTCCTTGGCAAGCCCTTCGTGAAGGTGAACTGGCACGGCGGCCTGGACCGGAACGGGCGGCCGACCAAGGTGGTGTCGCCGAGCGCGGAGGGCACGCTCATCTACCCCGGGAACCAGGGTGGCACGAACTGGTACCCGCCGTCGTTCAGCCCTCGCACCGGCTTGTTCTACATCCCGAGCTGGATGGACACCTATTCCACCTACGTCAAGCGGCCCGTCGAGTACACGGAAGGCCAGCGCTTCACGGGTGCGGCGCCGGTCATGGCCGTGCGGATGGTGCAGCCGGGCCCCATGATCAACCGCCGGCTGCCCGAAGAAGGCTATGGCGCCGTGCAGGCGTTCGATCCGACGACGGGCGAGAAGAAGTGGGAGTTCAGGATGGCGGATGTGACCGACAGCGGGGTCCTGACGACGGCGGCGGATCTCTTGTTCTCCGGCGGCCGGGAAGGCTACTTCTTCGCGCTCGACGCGCGCACCGGATCGCTGCTGTGGAAGACGAGCGTCGGCGGCCCCGTGTCGGCGGGGCCGATGACCTACGCCATCAACGGCCACCAGTACGTGGCGGTGTCGGCCGGGAATGCGCTGTTCGTGTATGCCCTGCGTCCGTGAACCCGGCTCTCATGGTCGAGCCCAGGCGCGAGGCTTCAAGCGACCCAACGCCCCTTGACGGATTCCTGATGCGGGGCGGCTTCGTCATCCGGATCCGGCGCGGGCGGCGCAGTTTACAGTCCACGGGCGATCAAGTAGAGTTTGGGCGCTCGGCCTCACCAACAAAGGACGACAAATCACGTGATGGACTTTCTCGCTCGCCTCGAGCAGAGCGGCTTCTCCGTGTGGGTGCGCGAATCCGGCTCGCTGTGGGCGTTTCCGGGCATCCTGCTGATGCACACCTACGGCATGGCGGTCCTCGTCGGCATCGTCGCCGCCGTCGATCTGCGGATCCTCGGCTTTGCGCCGGCGATGCCGCTCGCGCCGCTGGCAAAGCTGTTTCCGCTGCTGTGGGTTGCGTTCTGGGTCAACGCGGTCACCGGCACGATCCTGCTCGTCGCGGACGCGACGACGAAGATGACCAATCCCGATTTCGGCATCAAAATGCTCTTCATCGCGCTGGCCGTGATCACGCAGCGCCTGATTCAAAAACAGGTGTTCGGCGATCCACAGCTCGACAGGATGCCGTTCTCGCCTCAGGCGAAGCGGCTGGCCGTCTCGTCCATGGTCTTCTGGCTCGGCGCCATCACGGCCGGCCGCCTGCTGGCGTACGTCGGACCGGTGGCCGGGCTGAAGTAGAGTGAAGATCAGAACTGGAGACGCGCCGTGATCGAGCTGCTGTCCAACTCCGCGCACCTGCACGTGCTGCTCAATCACGTCCCGACGGTCGGCTTCGGGCTCGGGCTCGGGCTGTTCCTGTTCGCGCTCGTGAAGAAGCACGACGTGCTGCGGCGCACCTCGCTCGTGATCTTCTTCATCGTCGCCAACATCGCCATTGCGACCTACACCACCGGCAATGGCGCCGAATCGGTGTTGATCGGCCGCAACGTCAGCATCGGCGCCACCGAAGGATCGGCCACGGTCAAGTCTGCCGGCGGATTCGTCTCGTCGGACCGCGGCCGGGCGCTCAAGATCGGGGACGACGTGTACACGGTCGCTGCGTATCTGGACGGCGACGCAGTGACGATCGATCCGCCGTACCGTGGGCGGACCGACGGTGCTCTCGACGCGCGCTTCGAGGCGCGGCCCGGCATCTCGTCGGCGGTCATTCGCGCCCACGAGGACGCCGCGCTGCTGGCGTTCGTGTTCATGGAGTTCACCGGCTTCTTCGCGTGGCTGGCGCTGTGGCAATGGCGGCGCGTCTCCCGGTTGCCTGCATGGAACTACGGCGTGGTGCTGCTGCTGGCCACGGTGGCGTTCGTGCTGATGTGCAGGGCTGCGGAATTCGGCGGCGAGATCAGTCACGCGGAGGTGCGGACGGCGTCCGGCGCGAGGCTGGCCGCGCTCTCGGGCGACACCATCGCGTCCGGCTTCGCCCGCAGCGTGGGCCTGTTCGTCAATGGATCGACCGGACAGACGTGGGTGTGGGCGACCTGCGAGACGCTCCACTTCGTGGGACTGTGCCTGTTGTTCACGGTGGTCTTGCTCGTGGATCTGCGGCTGCTCGGCTGGATAAAAGGGGTGTCGTTCGCCGCCCTCTATCAACTGCTCCCGGTCGGCATGGTCGGATTCGGGCTGAACCTCATCACCGGGATGATGTTCTTCATCGCCGTGCCGGGCCAGTACGTCCACAACATCACGTTCTTCTGGAAGATCCTCTTCGTCCTTCTCGGCGGCTTCAACATCCTGTACTTCATGCTGGACGACGTGCCGTGGCAGGTCGGGGTCGGTGACGAGGCGCCGCTGACGGCGAAGCTGGCGGCGGCGTCGGCGATATTCATCTGGGTGGTGGTGCTGTTCTGCGGACATATGCTGCCATTCATCGGCAACGCGTTCTGATCCCCGGTGGCTCCTTTCCCGGTTCCGTTCGCGCGGAGAGCAAACGCATGCCCTTGTGGCTGAACGTCGTCCTGGTCGTCGCGGCCGTGGTGGTTGGACTCGGCATCGTGCTCTTCCTGATCAACAAGCTCAATCGCGTATGATGCCCGTCATGCGAGCGTTCGCGGGCCCCTCGCAAGCGGGGGCCCTGTCTGTGCCCTAACCCGACGGGAGGCCGCATGCTGCACAAAATCTCGAAGCTCCACGGCTTTCACATTGTCGCGAGCGACGGCGAGATCGGTCACCTGGACGACGTGCTGGTGGACGAGGCGATGAACGTGCACCACCTGGTCATCGATACGAGCAACTGGATTGGCGGCCGTGCCCTCCTGTTGCCGCCAACCGCCGTCGCGGAGATCGACTCGCCGAACAAACAGATTCGCGTCCTGATGACGCGCGATCAGGTGGCGAGGAGCCCCTCGGTCGAGACGGCGGAGATCGAACTGATCGAGACGATGCCGCCGCCGATTATCTAGGCGGTCGGCTATTTCTTCGGTGGCTGGATGGTCGCTCGCTTGGCCTCGTCCTCGAGCACCGCTTTCCGGTCGCCCGGATACCAGTACTCGAGGTGGCAGTTCTCACAGGCGCTGTCGATCCGGCTGCCGGCATCGAACAGCGCGTCCGCGTTGCGGGCCTTCACGATGTCGATGACCTTGAGGGCCTCGTCGCGCAGTTCGTCCACGTGCTTCGCCCATAGCGCGCGATCCTGATCGATCTTGGCCTGAATCTGCTCGGGTGAGAGCTCCGGCGCGTCGGGGCCGCCGCTGTTGTTCTTGTCCCCGGGCGGCGCGATCGGCCGCTGCATCTTCAACAGGTTCGTGCCTTCCGCCAGTGTCACCGCGCCCTGCATCACTTTGGCCCACTGCTCGTCGGTCTCGGGCTTGGTCTCCACGACACCCGTCTCGGAGACGTCGGTCGCCACGGCATCGAAGACGTTGTCGGCGATCGGGTCGATGATGTTCTGCATCAACTCCTTCACCGACACGTACGGCTTCATCTCCGATGCCGGCGCGGCCGGTTTCGAGGCGCACCGCGCGAAGGTGAGCGCCGTCAGGCACAGAGCGACGACGGGCGCGAGGCGAGGGTTCATCGAAGCATTGTTACCACATCCGGAGGGCCGCGGGACTGAAGAGTTGGTGAAGAAGTCGTCAGCCCAGCCGCGCAGCGGACCGGGTCGGGCCGGGAGCCGGCATGGTATACTCCGCCGCCGCTTCGGCCAGCCAGGCGCCACGACACCAGTACTTCATGGCATTCCTCTCGATGATCGAGAATTCGGCGTTCTGCACCTGGGTGCGGGAAGGCAGCTCGATCTTCGGATACTACGGGTTCCTCTTCCTCCACACGGTCGGCTTGGCGCTGCTCGTCGGCTTCAGCATCGTCATCGACCTGCGGCTGCTCGGCGTGGCCCGCAGCATTCCACTCGACCCGCTCGATCGATTCTTCCCCGTCATGTGGACCGGCTTCTGGATCAACGCCGTGTCGGGCGCCGTCCTGCTGGCGGCCGACGCGACGACGAAATTCCGCAGCCCGCTGTTCGGGGTGAAGATGTGCCTGATCGCGCTGGCGACGGCGGCCCTGATCCGGATCCGGCGGCTGGTCTTCCGCGGAAACGGCATCCCGTCGGTGTCGCCGGGGGCGCGCGCGCTCGCCGCGGCGTCGGTCGTTCTGTGGCTCGGTGCGATCGCGGCAGGACGGTTGATGGCGTACATCGGCGCGGTCTCAGGACTGCCGGGCGTCACCAACCGGATCGGGGGCTAGAACCCGGTGCCGAAGACCGGCAGCATCCGACCCCAGAACATGACGCCGACCCAGAGGACCAGCGACACCAGCGCCAGCAGCCGCGCCGCGACGGGCGCATCCTGGCCGGCGCCGAGCAGAACCACGCGTCCCGAGAGTCCGGTCACGTTGAAGACAACGGCATTCAGACCAGCCAGGACGATGCATCCCATCTTGGCCGCAAATGCGTCGTTCTGGTACTGCTCGGGGCTGCCGGCGTAGAACCCGATCCCGGTGACGAGGTTGACCGCAAGGCCCAGCAGGCCGATCGGCATCAGCTTCTGCAGCGGCGCGACAGGCAACTGCTTCGCCACGCCGAGCAGGCGAAGGTCGAATGCACCCACGTAGCCGACGAGCAACGCGACACCGACCAGATGCAATGTTGAGAAGAGCGGCCAGAGCCAGGGAACGCCTCCGCCCACCGCCCATCCCAGCGATGTCTCGTGAAGAAGTTTCGAGAAGTGCGCGATCATGGGCCGGCGCGGTGCGCGAGTATACCACCCGCCTCCGGAGACCGGATCCGCGGCGTTTCGCCCCCACGAGATCGTGGAGGCACAATATGAGCGTCATGGTGCGACGGCTGATCGTCGATGCCGAGAATCCCTCCGTCGCCGTCCTCGACGAAGCGGCCCGCGCGATCCGGGGGGGCGCGGTCGTCGCGATTCCAACCGACACGCTCTACGGGCTGGCCGCCGATCCGTTCCAGGCGGCCGCGGTGGAGCAGGTCTTCCGGATCAAGGGGCGCACCGCTGCGCGCGCTCTGCCGTTGATTGCGGCCGACATCGCGCAGATCGAGGATCGCATCGGGACGCTCTCGCTTCTGGGCCGTCGCCTGGCGGAGCGGTTCTGGCCCGGACCACTGACGCTGCTGATGCCGGCGCCGCCGCCGCTGGCGCCGGGCGTCGCCGGGGATAGCGGCAGGGTCGGCGTCCGCGTGCCGGCTCACACCGCGGCTCGACGCTTGTGCGCGGCGGCGGGAACGCCGTTGACGGCCACGAGCGCGAATCTGAGCGGCGAGCCCGCCTCGTCGGATCCCGACGAGGTGGTGCGGGCGCTGAAAGACCGTCTCGAGCTGCTGGTCGACGCCGGCGTCACCCCCGGCGGGGCGCCATCGACGATTGTCGACCTCACCGGCCGCACGCCCGCGCTCGTGCGGGCCGGGTCGATCCCGTGGGAAGACCTTCAGGCGTGGTTACGAAAGCGTTCAGACCTGACGATTCCCGATGGGCAACGCGAATGACGACGATGAAGCGTGAACGGGCGGCGCTGGTCGGACTGATCCTCGGACGCGCGGGCCGCCACGAGGCCGAGCGATCTCTCGACGAGCTCGCGGGTCTTGCCGATGCGGCCGGCGCGGCCGTAGTCCTGCGGGTGCTGCAGGAGCGGCCGAAGCCCGACCCGTCCACGTTCCTCGGCAGCGGCAAGCTCGCGACGCTGGCCGCGGCGAGCGAGGAAACCGGCGCCGACCTCATCGTCTTCGATCACGAGCTGACCCCCGCTCAGGTCCGGCACATCGAGGCCGCTGTGGACCGGAAGGTCCTCGATCGCACGCAGCTCATTCTGGATATCTTCGCGAGACGGGCGCGCACTCGCGAAGGGAAGCTCCAGGTGGAGCTGGCGCAGCTGAAGTACCTGCTGCCACGGCTGGCCGGGTCGGGGACGGCGCTGTCGCGCCTCGGCGGCGGCATCGGCACGCGAGGACCCGGTGAAACCAAGCTCGAAACCGACCGCCGCCGTATCAGGGCCCGCATTCACGCCATCAGCGAGGAAATCGAGGAGGTGCGGCGCCGTCGTGCCCAGCTTCGCGAGCGGCGGCACAAGGCGTCGGTGCCGACGGTCGCGCTGGTCGGCTACACGAACGCGGGAAAGACGACGCTGTTCAATGCGCTGACGCGGTCGGACGCCGATGCGTCCGACGCGCTGTTCGTCACGCTCGATCCGATCCTGCGCCAGGTGAAGCTGCCGGACAACCGCGAGCTGCTCGTGTCGGACACCGTGGGATTCATCGATCGGCTGCCGCACGCACTCGTCGCGTCGTTTCGGGCGACGCTCGAGGAGGTGTCCGACGCGGACCTCGTCCTGCACGTCATCGACGCGTCCGCACCAGACCGCGAGCGTCGCGTCGGCGCCGTCCATCAGGTTCTGCAGGAGGTCGGAGCGACCGACGTGCCGGCTCTCGTGGTCTTCAACAAGTGCGACGCCATAGGCGTCGACGAGCGGCGGAGGCTCGAGCAGGCCCAGCCGGACGCGCTCCTGGTCTCGGCGCTGCGTCGCGAGGGGCTCGACGAGCTGGTCGACACGGTCGCCTCGCGGCTGGCGCTCGACGTCTGTCGTGTCACGTTGACGCTCAATCCTGACGATCCGGCGGATCGCGAGCGCATCGGCCGCGTGTACCGCCATGGACGGGTGCTCGAGCACGAGGCGCGGGACGGCCGTGTCTCGCTCGTCGCGGAACTGCCGCGCCGGCTGCTTCCGCAGGTTCAGCCGCGCGGCGCCGCGCCGGACGTGCCGGCCCTCCAGCCGCGGAAAAGGGCGACGGCGAGAGGTATATTTTCGTGATGCGGAAAGTCGTTCTGCTGGCGGTGCTTGGGGTGGTCGCGGGGTGCGCACCCAAGCCGCTGCCGGCGCCGGTCGTCACGGCGCCGAAATTTCCAGACTTCACGCCACCGGTCGTTCCCGCGTCGCTGGCGGGCTCGCCGGCCGCCCTCGGCCACGCGCGGGGCTGGAGGCTCCTGCAGGCCGGCGACCTGCGCGGCGCGGAACGCGAGTTCGACGCTGCCCTGAAGGCGTCTCCGGCGTTCTATCCGGCAGAAGACGGGCTGGCCTACGTCGCAGTGGCCCGCAAGGAGCTGGAGGCCGCGCTGCCCCATTTCGACCGCGCGCTCGAGCGTCAACCGGCGGACCTGTCGGCGCTGCTCGGGAAGGCGCAGGCACTCGTCTCGCTGGGCCGCGACAACGACGCGCTGCCGGTCCTCGAAGCCGCGCTCCGCGTGGATCCGTCGCTGTCCGACGTTGCGCGTCGCGTCGAGGTGCTCCGGCTGCGCGGGCAGCAGGACGACGTCAATCGCGCGAGGCAGGCGGCTCGCGCCGGCCGTCTCGACGAGGCGGAGGCGCTCTATCGGCAGGCGCTCGAGGCGTCGCCCGACAGCGCATTCCTGTACCGGGAGCTCGCCGCCATCGAGCGTCGGATGAACGAGGCCGACCAGGCGCTCGCGCATCTTCGTCAGGCGGCGGCGCTCGAACCGCCCGACGCCCGGACGCTGACACAGATCGGGGAAATCCTCGAATCGCGCGGCAATCTCGAGGGCGCCATCAAGGCCTACGCCGACGCGGTCGCCGCCGATTCGAGCCCGGACCTGGAAGCCAGGCTCGGCGATCTCCGCGCGCGAGCGGAGCTGGCTCGACTGCCGGAGGAGTACCGCGCGATCGAGCAGGCACCGCAGACGACCCGCGGCGACCTCGCCGCCCTTGTCGGCATCCGCCTGGCCGGGCTGCTGCGACTGACGCCAGCGCGCGGCGCCGTGCTCATCACCGACATCCGCAATCACTGGGCCTCGCCGTGGATCGTGGCGGTTGCGGAGGCCGGCGTGATGGAGCCGTTCGCCAACCATGGGTTTCAGCCGCAGACCGTCGTGAAACGCATCGATCTCGCGCAGGTCGTCAGCAGGCTCCTGGCGAGGGTCGCCGCGGCAACGCCCGGCCAGCCGCATCCGTGGCAGACCCGGCGCGTCAGGTTCTCGGATCTGACGACGGGGCACCTGGCGTACCCGGCCGCCTCGGCGTCGGTCGCGGCCGGCGTGCTCACGGCCGGGCCGGGCAACACCTTTCAGCCCGCACGCGTCGTGAGTGGACAAGAAGCGATCGCGGCAATCGAAGCGATCGAGGCGATGGCGGGCACCCTCCCCCCGCGAGGCACGAGTGCGAAATGACCGCGCTCACGCCGGCGAACCAAATGACGCTGCTGCGGATGCTGCTCATCCCGGCCTTTGTCATCCTCGTCGTCTACGGCGAGCTGGGATGGGCGCTCGCCGTCTTCGTGGCGGCGGGATTGACCGACGCGCTCGACGGCCTTCTCGCCCGGCGATCCGGCCAGAAGACGCAGCTGGGAGCCTGGCTCGATCCGATGGCCGACAAGCTGCTGCTGGTCAGCGCGTTCGTCGTGCTCACCCTGCCCGGTCTCGGGCTGGCGAACCGGCTGCCGATCTGGCTGACGGTGCTCGTCATCAGCCGCGACATCGTGATCGTCCTGACCGTGGCCGTCGTCAATCTGGCGGTGGGGCCCCGAACGTTCCGCCCTTCGGTTTACGGCAAGATTGCGACGGCGACCTACATCCTGACGGCGGCCGTCGCCATTCTCTTCAACTACCTGGGATGGCACTCGATCGTCTTTGACGTCGCCGTGTACGCGTCGCTCCTGGCGACGCTGATTTCGAGCCTGCACTACATCTGGCACGCGGCGAGGATTATCGAGGAGCCTGGAGCGAGTGTATGACGCGAGCGGTTGTCGTCTCCGGAGGGCGGCGTTCCACCTGCGTCATCGCCGCGATCGCCGGCCTTCTGCTGCACGCGCCGGGCGCGCCCGCCCCGGCGCTCCGCGCGCAATCGAACTGAGGCGTTCTAGCTGCCGGCCTCAACCAGCCACACTTTCACCGGGACGCCGACCACGTACTCCACCCGGATCCGATCGCCGGGCTGCATGGTGTGTTCGGCGACCGCCTCAGGCCCGACTCGCGCAACGTGCGGCTGGCCGTCGGGATCGTCGACGTCGGTGAAGAAGACGTCCCACGACACCTGGCCGTGAATGCTCAGGGGCTGAATGCGTTTCAGAATGCCGTCACGGGTCCCCTTGAGCACGCGGGTGATTCCTCTCTGATCGATGCTATTCCAACGGCCGTGACTGGTGGTGGCAGTGTACCGGATCAGCTTACCAGATGAGCGCTGCCCGCCTTTCGGCCCCAGCACAAGATCCTTCGGAACGGGAAGAGGTAGGGTCGTTGGTCGGCGAGGCGCGACCGCAGCCGGCGGCGGTATTCCTCGACGAACGCCGCAAATACCTCGGGCGGGAGGCGCTTCTCGTACTCCGTCAACAGCGTCCCCTTCATCCATTCGACGACAGCGTCGCGATCCGTGAGGACGTGCGGATAGATGACGAGGCGGACCTTCGGGTCTGCAATCCCGGCGCGAAAGAGCAGGCGCGCGTAGTCGTCGGCCTCGAGGACCGGCTGGGGACGGGCCCAGCCCCCGAAGGCATCCCGGAACATCCCCGACGCGAGCTCGTCGGGCAGCGCGTGCGAGGCGGTCAAGTGCATGGCGGGAACCTGAAAGGCGAGCTGCCCGCCCGGCGCGACCGCGTTCAGGAGACGCGGGATCAGCCGCTGGTGATCCTCGATCCAGTGCAGCGCGGCATTGGAGAAGACCAGATCCCAGACGCCGTCGGCGTGAAACGACTCAATCGTGCGCTGCTCGAAGCGCAGTCCGGGCGCGAGCGGCGGGCGCCGGGCGACATCGAGCATTCGCTCCGACCGATCGATCCCGAGCGTCTCGCGGGCGTCCAGGGCATGGTGCAGCCGCCGCGTCAGATTGCCGGTCCCGCACCCCAGGTCGACGACGCGGAGGCGGGGAGCCGGCTGAATCAAGGCGAGGAGATCGTCGAACGGCTGCTCCCGCTCGCGCTCGAATCTGGCGTACTGGTCCGGGTTCCAGGGGTCCATCAGCCGAGCTCTTCGCGCGCGCCTGGATTGCGCCCGAAGGGCAGGCTGTCGCTTTTCCCCGCTTCGTCCAGCGCCGAGAAGTTGTGGACGCTGACGCCCAGAAGGCGCACGGGACGGCGGCCGGCATCGGTCCTGGTCAGCAGGCGTACGGCGCGGGCGGCGATCTCGTCGGCGTCACGCGTGGGGGACGCCGTATGGCTGCGGGTGACAGTCGCGAAATCCGAGTACCGCACTTTGATGGTGACCGTTCGTGCCAGAAGATCCTTTCGTTCCAGCCAGCCGATCGCCCGACGCGCCATGTCGGCGATCTCGCGCTCGATCGCGGTCCGGTCGACGAGGTCTCGGGCATAGGTGTTTTCGTGGCCCGACGATTTGGCCCTGCGGTCGGGCACGACCGGTCGATCGTCGATGCCGTTCGCCAGCTGGCGGAGCCACTCGGCGAGGCTGCCGACCGCCTGGCGCAGCGTCTTCTCGTCGGCGCCTCTGAGGTCGACGATCCGTTCGATCCCGCGCTCGCGGAGCTTGCGCGCGGTGACCGGCCCGACGCCCCAGAGCGCGTCGACCCGCAGTTGCTGCAGGAACGGCTCGACGCGATCGGGACTGATCACGGTGAGGCCGTCCGGCTTCTGCCAGCCGGACGCGATCTTCGCCAGGAATTTGTTGGGGGCCACGCCGGCGGACGCCGTCAGGCCGGTGCCGACCCGAATCCGGTCCTTCAGCCGGCGCGCCACGGGCGTCGCCAGCGGCTCGCCCCAGGCGTTTTGGGTGACGTCGAGATACGCCTCGTCGAGCGAGAGCGGCTCCACCAGCGGCGTCACCTCTCGCAACATCGAGAAGACCGCGTCGGAGGCCACCTTGTAGCGCGCGAAATCGGGGCGGACGATCACCAGCGACGGGCAGAGCCGGACGGCCCGGGCCATCGACATGGCCGATCGGACGCCGAAGGCCCGCGCTTCATAGCTGGCCGCCGCAACCACGCCGCGCGTGTCGGGCTGCCCCCCGACGGCGACCGGCCGGCCGCGCAGCTCCGGCCGATCCCGCTGTTCGACCGACGCATAGAATGCGTCCATGTCGACGTGGATGATCCGGCGCAGGGGACGGGACGGCGCGAGGGACATGGGGTCACGCACGTTCGCTTTGTCAATCGTGAATTGTTGATTGTAGATTGAAGAGATGCCCCAGTTCATCTACACCATGAAGGGCCTCGGGAAGGTGCATCCGCCCGATACCCGTGTGCTCGAAGACATCTACCTGTCGTTCTACTTCGGCGCGAAGATTGGCGTGCTCGGCGTCAACGGCGCGGGCAAGAGCTCCCTCCTTCGGATCATGGCCGGGGAAGATACGACCTTCGTCGGTGAGGCGTTTCCCGCCGACGGCATTTCCGTTGGATTTCTCCCGCAAGAGCCGCGTCTGGATGCGGCCAAGGACGTGCTCGGCAACGTCGAGGAAGGGGTCGCCTCGATCAGGGCCTTGCTGACCCGGTACGACGAGCTGAACGGGAAGCTCGGCGACGAGCTGCCGGCCGCAGAGATGGACCGGGTGCTCGACGAGCACGCGAAGATCCAGGACCGTATCGACGCGTCGAACGCCTGGGATCTCGACTCTCGCGTCGAGCTCGCGATGGACGCCCTTCGGCTGCCCGCCGCCGACGCCGACGTCGCGACGCTGTCGGGCGGAGAGCGCCGCCGCGTGGCGCTGTGCCGACTGCTCCTGCAGTCGCCCGATCTGCTGCTGCTGGACGAGCCCACGAACCACCTCGACGCCGAATCGGTCGCGTGGCTGGAACGGTTTCTCAAGGAGTATGCCGGCACGGTGGTCGCCGTCACGCACGACCGCTACTTCCTCGACAACGTCGCCGGCTGGATTCTCGAGCTCGACCGGGGGCGCGGCATTCCCTGGGAAGGGAACTACTCCTCGTGGCTCGAGCAGAAGCAGCAGCGGCTCGCCCTCGAGGAGAAGGCGGAAACCAGGCGCCAGCGGACGCTCGAGCGCGAGCTCGAATGGGTGCGCATGTCGCCGCGCGCGCGGCAGGCGAAGGGAAAGGCGCGCCTCAACGCGTACGAGGAGCTGCTCCGGCAGGACGCCGCGCAGAGGATCGAGACCGCTGAAATCTACATTGCCCCCGGCCCACGCCTGGGCGACCTCGTCGTCGAGGCGCGGGGCCTGCGCAAGGGCTACGACGACAACCTGCTCATCGACGATCTGGATTTTACGCTGCCGCGCGGCGGGATCGTCGGCGTCATCGGGCCGAACGGTGCCGGCAAGACGACGCTCTTCAGGATGATCACGGGCCAGGAGCAGCCGGACGGCGGGACCCTGAGGATCGGCGAGACGGTCCGCGTCGGCTACGTCGATCAGAGCCGCGACGCGCTGAGCGCGGACAAGACGGTCTGGGAAGAGGTTTCGGGCGGCGAGGACGAGATCGAGCTGGGCCGGCGGAAGGTGGCGTCGCGCGCCTACGTCTCGTGGTTCAACTTCAAGGGCGCCGCGCAGCAGCGCAGGGTCGGCACGCTGTCGGGGGGGGAGCGCAACCGGGTCCATCTCGCCAAGCTGCTCCGGCGCGGCAGCAATCTGCTGCTGCTCGACGAGCCGACCAACGATCTCGACGTCGACACCCTGCGGGCGCTCGAGGACGCCCTGCTGAACTTCGCCGGCTGCGCGGTGGTCATCAGCCACGACCGCTGGTTCCTCGATCGCATCGCGACGCACATGCTGGCGTTCGAGGGGGAGAGCGCGGTCGTGTGGTTCGAAGGGAACTACCAGGACTACGAAGTCGATCGCAAGCGGCGCCTTGGCGCCGAGGCGGATCAGCCTCACCGCATCAAGTACCGGAAGTTGACGCGTTGACGGCGCTCGCGCGCGGCGATGGCGCGTGCGGCGTTGACGGGTTCGGTCGCGCCGGGCTCAGCCCAGTTTCGATCGGAAGTACTCGATCGTCTCGACCAGGCCGTCTTCGAGCTGGACCTTCGGCTCCCAGCCGAGGAGCGCCCGTGCGCGCGCGATGTCGGGGCGCCGCTGCTTCGGATCGTCGGTGGGCAGCGGCCGGTAGACGATCCGGCTCTTCGAGCCGGTCATGCGGATGATCGTTTCCGCGATCTCCGTGATCGTCATCTCCCTTGGGTTGCCGATGTTCACCGGGTCGTTCGTGTCGGAGAGCATCAGCCGGATGATGCCGTCGACGAGGTCGCTGATGTAGGTGAAGCTTCGGGTCTGCGACCCGGTGCCGAACACCGTCACGTCCTCGTTCCGGAGCGCCTGCGACATGAACGCCGGGACGGCGCGGCCATCGTTGAGGCGCATGCGCGGGCCATAGGTGTTGAAGATCCGGACGATTTTGGTGTTCACCGCGTGGTAGCGGTGGTACGCCATCGTCATCGCCTCGGCGAAGCGCTTGGCCTCGTCGTAGACGCCGCGCGGGCCGACCGGGTTCACGTTGCCCCAGTAGGTTTCCCGTTGGGGGTGCTCGAGCGGGTCTCCGTACACCTCCGACGTGGATGCGAGCACGAAGGTGGCGCCCTTGGCCTTGGCCAGGCCGAGGGCCTTGTGCGTCCCGAGCGCCCCGACCTTCAGGGTGGGAATCGGCAGCTCCAGGTAGTCGATCGGGCTCGCCGGGCTCGCCCAGTGCAGTACGAAATCAACGTGCCCGTCGATATAGATGTAGTTCGTGACGTCGTGCTTGATGAAGGCGAAGTCTCGGTTGACGAGGTGCGAGATGTTCGCGATGTCTCCCGTGAGGAGGCTGTCGATCCCGACCACCGTGTACTCGCGATTCAGCAGGGCTTCGGCGAGGTGGGATCCGATGAATCCGGCGGCTCCCGTGATGACGACGCGTGGTTTGTCCATGGCGATGGGTGGGTGGGGCGCCGCGACCAGAAGACCGGCTAGTACGCGTGCTTGTGAAAGAAGCCTTTCACGATGGTGAGCCACATGATCTTGAGATCCAGGCGCACCGACCAGTTCTCGATGTAGTAGAGATCGTACTCGATCCGCTTCTCGAGCGGCGTGTTGCCGCGCCAGCCGTTCACCTGGGCCCAGCCCGTCAGCCCGGCCTTCACCTTGTGGCGGAGCATGTACTGCGGAATGCGGTGCCTGAACTGCTCCACGAAGTGCGGCCGCTCCGGGCGCGGACCGACAATCGACATATCGCCCCGCAGGACGTTCCAGAGCTGGGGCAGCTCGTCGAGGTTCGATCGACGCAGAAAGCGTCCGAGCGCGGTGACGCGGGGGTCGTTCTGCTTGGCCCACACCGGCCCGGTATGGCGCTCCGCGTTGTCGTGCATGGAGCGGAACTTCACGATCGTGAACGACTTGCCGTCGAGTCCCGTGCGCTCCTGGCGGTAGAAGACCGGGCCGCGCGAGGTGGCCTTCACGAGCAGCGCGATGATCGCGAACGGCACCGAGAAGAGGAGCAGCGCCACGCTCGAGAGGCCGATGTCGATCGCGCGCTTCACGACGCTGTTGAAGCCCTGCAGCGGCACGTCGTTGGCGTTGATGACCGGAATGCCGTCGAGATCCTCGATGGTCGCGCGCAGCGTGATCACCTGCAGGAGGTCGGGGACCACCTTCACGTCGAGCATGCCGCGGCTCGTGCTCTCGATGAGGTCGATGGTGCGCAGATGCTGTTCCGGGGGAAGAGCCACATAGAGATGGTCGATGCTCTCGCGCTCGGCGATCTCCGACGCGTCGCCGATCGTGCCGAGGAGCGGCAGGCCGCGGTACCCCAGATGATCCCCCGAGGCGCGATCGTCGACGAACCCGACAATCTGATAGCCGAGCTCGCGGTGCTCGATGATCTTGTCGGCGACCAGGCGGCCCAGCTCGCCCGACCCGGCGATGAGGATGCGCTTGAGCCCGATGCCGGCGCGCCACCGCCGCTCGAGCACGCTGCGAACGATCTCCCGCGACAGATACGCGCCCGTCGTATTGAGGACGAGGAAGATGCCCCAGACCGCCTGCGAGACCTCGAACACGCCGCGAAGCCCGGTGGCGTAGTAGGTCTGCACGTACAACGTGATGACGATGCCGAACACGACGGCGAGGATGCTGCCCACGAACACGGCGAAGAAATCGTCCACGCGCGAGCGGCCGCGCCTGAGCCGGTACAGACCCTGCAGGCGAAAGGCGAGCGGCACGAGTCCCGCGATGAACGGCAGCACGTACAGGTAGTTCTGCAGCGGCGGCGTCCCCTTGGTGACCGGGATGATTCCGGTGAGGCCGCTGTAGAACCGGAGTCCGTATGCCGCGAGAAAGGCCAGGATGCCGAGCGCCGCATCCATCGTGACGTACAACCCGATCAGCAGCCGGTTGTGCCGCTTCAGCATCGGGCCGGTCCCCGCCGCAGCGCGTCGTCGACCACCGCCTGGAACTCGTCGCCGAACCGGGCTCGGCCGAACCGTTCGGCGTGACGGCGAATCGTGTCGGGATTGAACGGTCGGTTCATCGCGTCCCGGATCGCGCCGGCGAACGCCGCCGGCGTCGCCTCGTCGACCAGCACGCCGGTTTGGTTGGGCACGATGGACTCGAGCGCCCCGCCACGGCCCAGCGCGACGACCGGACGGCCGCACGCCTGCGCCTCGAGCGGAACGATGCCGAAATCCTCCTCGCCCGGCATCAGGACGAGCGTCGCTCGGTTGTACGCCTCGCGCACCTGGTCGTCCGACACCCGGCCCAGGAACGTCACCGACGCCCCGGTGTCGGCGGCCAGACGCGCGAGCCGGGCGCGCTCGGGGCCGGTGCCGACGATCGACAGCGGCACGCCGGCCAGCCGGCACGCCTCGATGGCAACCTCGACGCGCTTGTAGGGAACCAGCGCCGACACGATCAGGCAGGTGCCGCGGCTGACGGGAACCGACGTGTCCGGCTTGAAGAACGTTGTGTCGACGGGCGGGTACACCACGCTCGCCTGGCGATTATAGTACTGCGCGATCCGCCGCGCAACATGCTGGGAGTTGGTCACGTAGCGCGTCACGCGCCCCGCCGTGGCCCGGTCCCACCGGGCCAGCCGCGCCATGTAGCGGGCCAGGAGCCAGCTCGCGACCGGGCCGACGCGGTCGGCGCCGAAGTACGCGTCGAACTGGTCCCACGCGTACCGCATCGGCGTGTGGCAATAGCACACGTGCACCGCGCCGGGCCGCACGATGACCGATTTCGCCACGCAGTGACTGCTGCTGATCACCAGGTCGAACCGTCCGAAATCGAACTGCTCGATCGCGGTGGGGAACAGCGGCAGGCAGGCCCGGTAGTAGTGCCGGACGCCCGGCAGGAGGCCGACCCACGACCGGTGCGGACGCCGCCGCTCGATGAGAGGGGAGACCGACCCGCGCACGTGGACGAGCGTGAACAGCTCCGCCTGCGGATAGCGCTCGCACAGGACCTCGAGCACCCTTTCTCCGCCGCGCATGCCGGTCAGCCAGTCGTGCACGATGGCGATCCGCATGGCGTCAGGCGTCGGCAACCTCCTGATAGATCTGCCGGACGTGCCGGACCGACGCCTGCCACGAAAACTGGCCGGCGCGGGCGATGCCCCGCTGCCGCAGCCGGCGGCGCACCGAGACATCGGTCAGCACCGTGAAGATGCCGTCGGCGATGGCGATCGGATCGTAGGGATCGACCAGCAGCGCCGCGTCGCCGGCGACCTCCGGAAGCGACGAGACGTTCGATGTGACGACCGGCGTGCCGCTCGCCATCGCCTCGAGTGGCGGCAGCCCGAACCCCTCGTACAGCGACGGAAACACGAACACGCCGGCGAGGCGGTACAGGACGGCGAGCGTGTCCTCCGGCAGATACCCGAGAAAGCGCACGTACTTGTGGAGCTGGTGCTGGTGCACGGCCCGCCGCAGCGCGGCGCCCTTGGAGATGTCGTCGCCGATGAGCACGAGCTTCAGATGATCCAGCCCGCGATCGCGCACGTGATGAAACGCCTCGATCAGGCGCCCGAGGTTCTTGTGCGGCTTCACGTTGCCCGCGTAGAGCACGAACTCGTCGTGGAGCTGGTAGCGCTCGCGGACGCGGACGACGTCCTCCTCGCGCGGCTCGACGCCGAACCGCGGATCGTACGCGTTGTAGATCACGTGGATCTTGTCCGCCGGCACGTCGACGTACTTCAGGATGTCGCGCTTGGAGCTCTCCGACACGGTCAGGATCCGCGTGGCCCGCTTCGCGGCGGCGGCAATCGAAGTGCGCGCGTACGCGTAGGCCAGCCGGCTCGGGAGATACTGCGGGAACATGAGGTGAATGCAGTCGTGGATCGTCACGACCGATCGGCACGACACCAGCGGTGGCAGCACGTAATGCGGCGCATGAAACAGCTCGACCCGCTCGCGCCGGATCGCCCACGGAATCCGAAGCTGCTCGGTGACCGAATAGTTGCTGGCCGTCTCGGTGACGCAGCGGAAGTTCTCGCCGAGCGAGGACAGCGCGCACCGATCCTCGGGCCGCGCGAGCAGCACGTACTCGGTGTCGCGGTCGAGCTCCGCGAGCTGCCGCAGCAGGTTGCGGATGTAGGTGCCGATGCCGAAATCGTGGAGCTTCCTGGCGTCGATGCCGATGCGCACGTCCCCTGTATCTTACTTGCAGCGATTGGGCCCCGCGTCACATCGACACGCCACGCAGCCGCAGGTACGCGCGGAGCAGCCTGGTCCACCGCGGATGGTGCTTCTCGTAGAACGCCAGCTGACTGCGCCGGTAGGCCGCGCTCGTCGCGGCCGGCGCGGTGGCGGCGGAGCGCCCCCGCCTGTGCACGATCGTGACGTCGGGCGCGAACAGGACCAGCCGTCCGCGCGCGCGAACGGCGGCGCAGAAATCGACGTCCTCCGCGTACAGGAAATACCGCTCGTCCAGCAGGCCCACGGCCTCCGCGTCGGCGCGCCGAACGAGCAGGCACGCGCCGCTCACCCAGTCCGGGAACCCTCGCCGCGAGGTCAGCCGCTCGACCATGGCCGATGCGCCGGGCAGGCCCCGTTGATGCCCGCCGACCAGCAGCTTCTGCCGCAGCTCGGTGAACGGCCCGATCATCGACCCGAACGAGAGCTCCACCCGCCCGCGATCGTCGACCAGCCGCGGCCCGACGACCGCGACGCGGTCATCCTGCTGAAGCAGGGCCACGAGGCGATCGATGGCGCCCGGACCGACGATCGTATCGCTGTTGAGGAGCAGGAGCAGCCCGCCCCCGCTCGCGCGGATGCCGACGTTGCTGGCGCGCGCGAATCCGAGATTCGCCCCGGCCTCGATCGTCCGCACGTCGGGCCATTGACCGGCGGCGGCGGCGCTGCCGTCGCTCGACGCGTTGTCGACGACGATGATCTCGTAGGGCGTCGCCGGCGCCGGATCGTGGAGCGACGCGAGGCAGCGCGCCAGGTCGGCGCGGGCGTTGAACGAGACGATCACGATCGACAGCGTCGGCGTCACGGAATTCCGCACGCTTCGATCAGCTCGAGCGTGGCGTCGGCCGCGCGGGGCCACTGGTAGTTCGCCAGCGCGGTCGGCGCGGCGGCCAGCAGGCGCGCCCGATCGGGCGTGTCCGCGAGCAGCTGCTCGAGCGCCTCGGCAGTGCCCGCCAGGTCGCCCTTGGTGACATACAAGGCCGCCTCCTGGCAGCTCTCACGCGCCACCGGCGTGTCGAGCATCACCGCCGGGACGCCCGCCGCCAGCGCTTCGAGCGGCGTCAGCCCCAGGCCCTCGTACTCCGAGAGAAACGCGAAGGCGCGAGCGGCGCCGTACAGCTCGGCGAGCCGGTCCTCTGGCACGTAGTGATGCCACCGGATCCGGCCGTCCAGGCGCTCCGCCGCAATCGCGCCGGACACGTCCTCGTACGGATAGGTGCGATTGTCTCCGACGAGGTCGAGCGACGCTCCCGGGCGGCGGCGCGCGAGGCGCCCGAACGCGCGAACGAGGTCCGGCACGTGACGCCGGTTGAAGATGGATCCCACAAACAGCACGCGCTCCCCTCGCGCCCGGCGCGGCCGGCCACGAGTCGGATCGATCACGCCCGGCCGAATCACGTGCACCCGCGGCTCGTCGACCCCGAGGTGTTCGACGATTTCGCGGCGGGAGAATTCGGAGATCGTCACGATCGCACGCGCCCGTCGAGCCGATCCGCGCGTGAGCCAGCGGCGTCGAATCCCTTCGCGCGTGCGAAACCACTCGGGATGCGCCAGAAACGACACGTCGTGAATGGCGATCACGGTCGGCACGCTCGAGGCGAGCGGCGCCGAATAGGCCGGCGAAAAGAAGACATCGAGATGATCGGCCGCCGAGGTCCGCGGCAGCCGCTGCTGCTCCCATCGCGCGCCGGTCGGCCCCGCGATCAGTCGCGTTGCGAACCTGTGCGCATCGAGGCCGAAGCCGACAGCCTCGGCCGCGTACAGCACGAACTCATGGCGCCGCGCGCGCTCGGCGTGCGCCCACTGCTGAAGGAGTCCCCCCAGATAGCGTCCGGCGCCGGTGGCATGCCCGCACAACTCGCGGGCGTCTATGCCGATCCGCATCTTCGTCGCTCGATGGCGCATTGATATGCCGCGTACACGCAACGGGCGGCCGTCAGCCAATCGAAGTGGCGCGATCGCGCGATGCCGCGGGCGGCGTATGCCGCCGCCGCCGCGGGGTCGGTGAGCAGGCGGTCCATCGCGTCGGCCAGCCGATCCCGGCTCACCGGATCGACGAGGAGGCCCGCGTCCCCGAGCACGTCGGGCAGGGCGCCGCGGTGGGCGGCGACGACAGGCACCCCGACGGTCATCGCTTCGAGCACCGGCAGGCCGAACCCTTCCTCGAGCGAGGGCTGCACCAGCAGGCAGGCGCCTTCGTACAACTCGCGCCGCCGCTCGGGATCGACGTAGCCGACGTGCCGCACGTGTCCGGCCAGCGGCGGCTCGAGGATGCGCGCGAGCCAAGGCGCGCTGCCCTCGACGGCGCGGCCGGCCAGGACGAGCGGCGGAATCCTGCCGTCGCCGCGCCCTCGCGCCGTCGGGTCCAGAAGGCGCTCGTAGGCGTCGAGCAGCCCGCCGACGTTCTTGCGGGGTTCGAGCGTGCCCAGAAACAGGATGTAGCCGTTCGTGGGCGGTGCGCGTCGTGGCTCCCAGTCGGGCCGGCCGTGCGGGCAGATCGAAATGCGGTCGCCCGGGACATGGAGTTGCTCCTGAACATCGCGGGCGGTGGAGGCCGACGGGACCACGATGCGATCGGCGCGCTCGGCGTGCCGGCGCACGAGCGACGGGTAGTCGCGCCGCACCTCGGCGGTCGATCCCTCCGGGTGCGACAGGAAGAACAGGTCGTGCACCGTGATGACGCGGGCGGCGTCCCGCGACGGCAGCAGCAGCGGATGCGGCGAATGGACGACATCGAAGCGACCGCGCGCGATCGTTTCGGCCGGCGGCCAGCCAAGCCGGTGCCACGCGGCATTCAGCACGCGCACCGGCACCCGGCGATCGACGATTGCCGCCGCCGCGAGAGCCGCGTCGGGCCGCGGACGGTCTTTCCAGGAGCTCGAGAAGAGCGTCAGGGCCAGCGGCGTGCCGGCCGCGTCCGGCGGGTACGCGCGCACCAGGGCGTGCGCCAGCTGAAACACGTACTCGCCGACGCCGGTGCGGTCGCGGAGCGCCGGACGGTAATCGAGCAGGACTCTCACTTGTGTAAGTCGTTCCGACTCAGTATCTTATTGTGAAATGAAAATCACCGTCGTCGGAACCGGGTATGTCGGGCTCGTGCTCGGCGCGTGCCTGGCGGAGAATGGCAACACCGTGATCTGCGTCGACAACGACGCGGCGAAGATAGAGAAGCTGCGCGGCGGAACGATCCCTATCTACGAGCCCGGCCTCGAGGAGATGGTGCGTCGCAACGCGGTGAACGAGCGGCGGCTCGCCTTTTCGACCGATCTGCCCACGGCCGTCCAGGCGAGCGAGATCGTGTTCATCGCCGTCGGCACGCCGCAAGGCGAGGACGGCTCCGCCGACCTGCAGCACGTGCTGGCCGTCGCGCGCGACATCGGCCGCTCGTTGAACAAGTACACCGTGGTCGTGGACAAGAGCACGGTGCCGGTGGGGACGGCCGGGAAGGTGCGCGAGACGATCGCGCGGGAGACCACGCAGGCGTTCAGCGTCGTGAGCAACCCCGAATTCATGAAGCAGGGCGCGGCCGTCGAGGACTTCATGCGCCCCGACCGGGTCGTCGTCGGGACCGAGCGGGGCGACGATCGCGCGGCCGAGGTCATGAAGGAGCTGTACGGGCCGTTCACCCGCACCGGCGCGCCGATCATGACGATGGACACGGCGAGCGCCGAGCTGTGCAAGTACGCGGCGAACTCGATTCTGGCCTCGCGCATTTCCTTCATGAACGAGATCGCGAACGTCTGCGAGGCGGTCGGCGCCGACGTGGACCAGGTGCGCAAAGCGATTGGCGCGGATCGGCGGATTGGCACCTCGTTCCTGTTCCCCGGCGTCGGGTACGGCGGCAGCTGCTTTCCGAAGGATGTCAAGGCGCTGTTGAAGTCGTCGGCCGACACCGGCTACGACTTTCGCATCCTGAAGGCGGTGGAGGAGGTGAACTGCGCGCAGAAGGAGCGGCTCGTCGACAAGATCGTGGCGCTTTTCGGGACCCTCCAGGAGCGCACCATCGCAGTCTGGGGGCTGGCGTTCAAGCCGCGCACGGACGACATGCGCGAGGCGCCCGCCATCACGATCATCGAGCGGCTGCTCGCGCTCGGCGCCGGAGTTCGTGCGTACGATCCGGAAGCCACCCGTACGGCGGAACGGATCTTCGGCCGGCGGATCACCTTGTGCGAGAAGAGCTACGATGCGCTCGCCGGCGCCGACGCGCTGGCGATCGTGACCGAGTGGAACGAGTTCCGCGAGCCGGACTTCCAGAGGATGCGCGCGCTGCTCAAGCGGCCGATCGTCTTCGACGGCCGCAACATCTACTCCCCCGAGCACATGCGCGCGCTCGGGTTCGACTACTTCTCCATTGGACGCTAACCCGGGCGTCCTCGTCACCGGCGGCGCCGGGTACATCGGCAGTCACGCGGCCAAGGCGCTCCACCGGGCGGGCTACCGGGTCATCGTTCTCGACAACCTGATCGCCGGTCACCGCCAAGCGGTGAAATACGGCGAGCTCGTCGAAGCCGACGTGGCCGACGTCGGCGCGGTCCGCCGCGCGCTGAACGAGCACGGCGTCTCGGCGGTGATGCACTTTGCGGCGTTTCTCGACGTGGGCGAGTCGGTCCGTTCTCCGGCGCGCTATTACCGCAACAACGTGGTCGGCACGCTCGGCGTGCTCGAGGCGATGGTGGCCGAGCGGGTTGCCGTCTTCATCTTCTCGTCCACGTGTGCCACCTACGGCGAACCGGTCGAGACGCCGATGACCGAAGCGCACCCGCAGCGGCCGATCAACAGCTACGGCGAAACCAAGCTGGCGATCGAGCGGGCGCTCGGCCATTTCGAGCGGGCGTACGGACTGCGGTGGACGGCGCTGCGCTACTTCAACGCCGCCGGCGCGGACCCCGACGGCGAAATCGGCGAAGATCACTCGCCGGAGATCCACCTCATCCCCCGCACGATCGACGCGGCTGCTGGCGGCCCACGACTGCAGGTCTTCGGCAGCGACTACGCCACGCCGGACGGCACCTGCCTGCGTGACTACGTCCACGTCGCCGATCTCGCGGACGCCCACCTTCGCGCGCTCGAAATGCTCGTCGCCGGGGGCCGCTCCGGGGCGTACAATCTCGGCACCGGCCGCCCGCACTCGGTGCGCGAGGTCATCGAGGCCGTGAGCCGGGTGACCGGCAAGCGCGTCCCATGGACGCTGGCGCCGCGCCGCCCGGGCGATCCGGCCGTTCTGTATGCCGCGCCCGACAAGGCGCGCACCGAGCTCGACTGGACGCCGCGATATCCCGGCCTCGACACGATGGTGGCGACCGCCTGGGCGTGGCACCGGGGTCATCCGACCGGGTACGGAACAGGTCCCACGTGAGCCGGCGGCAAACGCTCCAGCGTCTGTTCAGCTATTCGCGACCCTACCGGGGCCGCCTGGCGTGGGCGACGCTGGGCATGGTGCTCTATGCGGTCGGCAATGCCGGCCTGCCCGCCCTCATTAAGGTCGTCATCGACAAAGTGCTCCCGCGGCACGAGAGCCTGGCGTTCGCGGCCTGGGCGATCGTCGTGCTGTTCGCGCTCAAGGGCATCGGCTCGTACGTCTCCTCCTACCTGATGACCGACGTCGGCCAGCGCGTGGTGATGGATCTCCGCAACGCGCTGTACCGCCACATTCTCGGCCAGTCCGCGAGCTTCTTCGCCCACCGCACCACCGGTCAGCTGATGTCCCGTCTCAACAACGACGTGGGGCAGGTCCAGCAGGCCGTCTCCGAGACCTTCGCCGATCTGGCGCGTGAGTCGCTCGCGCTCGTCGGCTATGCCGTCCTCCTGCTGTACTACGACGCGCGCCTGACCATCGTCTGCCTGACGAGCGCGCCGCTCATCGTGTATCCGCTGATCCGGCTTGGCCAGCGCGTGCGCCGGACGACGCGCCGCAGCCAGGAGGCGCTGGAGCATCTGTCGCACCTCAGCGCGGAGGGATTCACGGGCCATCGGATCGTCAAGGCGTTCGGGACCGAGGCGTACGAAGCGGACCGGTTCAAAGCGGCCGGCTACCACCTCTTCCGCACCAACATGAAGGTGACGGCGGCGCTGTCGAGCCTGCCGCCGCTCATGGAGCTGGTCGGCGGCTTCGGCATGGCGGCGGCGCTCTGGTACGGCAACCAGCAGATCGCAGCCGGCCGCCTCACGGCGGGTGGCTTCGGGATGTTCGTGGGCGCGCTGCTCCTCATGTACGGACCGGCCAAGAAACTGAGCCGCGTCAACGCCAACCTGCAGCAGGCGGTCGCGGCAGCCGAACGGATCTTCGACATGCTCGACACCCACACCGAGGTGAGGGAGCTGCCCGGCGCTCAGCCGCTGCGGCCGTTCTCCGCCGCCATCGAATTCCGCGACGTCACGTTCGGTTACAACGACGCCCCCGCCGTCGAGCCGGACGGCCCGACCGATCCCGACCACCCACGCGCGCCCGACCGCACCCGCATCCTGCGGGGCGTGTCGGTCACCGTCAAGGCCGGCGAGATGATCGCGATTGTCGGCCGCAGTGGCGCCGGCAAGACGACGCTGGTGAACCTGCTGCCGCGCTTCTTCGACGTCAGCTCGGGCGGCATCTTCATCGACGGCGTCGACGTGCGGGCGGTCACGCTCGGCTCGCTGCGCGGCCAGATTGGCATCGTGACGCAGGAGACGGTCCTCTTCGACGACACCATCGCGCGAAACATCGCGTACGGATCGAACGATGCGCCGCGGGCGGCCATCGAAGCGGCGGCGCGCGCGGCCAACGCCCACGAGTTCATCGCGGCCCTGCCCGCCGGGTACCAGACGATGATCGGGGAGAGGGGCCAGCGGCTGTCGGGAGGACAGCGGCAGCGCATCGCCATCGCGCGCGCCGTCCTCAAGAACGCGCCAATCCTCGTGCTCGACGAGGCGACCTCCGCGCTCGACGCCGAATCGGAGCTCCTGGTGCAGGACGCGCTGACCAATTTGATGAGGAACCGGACGTCGTTCGTCATCGCCCATCGCCTGTCGACCATCCGCCGCGCCGACGCGATCCTCGTGCTCGAGCAGGGCCGCATTGTCGAGATGGGACGCCACGACGAGCTGCTGGCGCGTCAGGACGGGACCTACAGGAGCCTGAACCAGCTGCAGCTGCTCGAGGGCCGTCGGGTCGAGCCGCGGATGGTGACGTCGTGATCAAGTCGATGACCGGGTTCGCCGCCGTGACGGTCGAAGACGAGCGCTCGACCACCGCGGTGACCGTGCGGGCGTTGAACCATCGATATCTGGACCTGCAGCTGAGAATTCCCCAGGCGCTGGCGGCCATCGAATCCGACGTGCGCGCCCTCGTGGGGCAACGGGTCGCCCGCGGCCGGATCGAGCTGAGCCTCTCGCTGCAGTTCCGGCAGACGCCCGGGATCGAGGTGGAATTCAACGAGGCCTTCGGCAGCGCGCTGTCGGCGGCCATCGAGCAGGCGCGCGAGCGCGGCCTCGTGACCGGGACACTGTCGCCCGGCGACCTCCTGCGACTGCCGCAGGCGCTGACGATCCGGGAGCGGGCGGTGGACGCCGACGAGGCCGGCTACGACGCGCTCGTCGCCCAGGCGCGGGCCGCCATCGCCGCAGCGCTCGCGGATCTCGACACCATGCGGGCGCGCGAAGGCGACCACCTGCGCCAGGATCTCGATCAGCGCCGCACCGAGGTGGCCCGGTTCGTCGAGCGCATCGCCGAGGCCGCCGACGAGGGCCGCGCGGCGCTGGAGCGCCGGCTGGGCGAGCGCGTACGCGAGATGCGGGCCGCGGTGCCGGTCGACGAGACGGCCGTGGCGCAGGAAATCGTCAGGATGGCCGCCCGGTCGGACATCAGCGAGGAGGTCGCGCGATTTCGCGGGCACGTCGCGCACTGGGCCGCGCTCGCCGACGCCGGCGAGCCCTGCGGCCGGAAGCTCGACTTCCTGCTGCAGGAGATGAACCGCGAGGTCAACACCATGGGGTCCAAGGCGGACGGCCTGAGGGTGTCCGAGCTCGTCATCGCGGCGAAAGCCGAGCTCGAGAAGATGCGCGAGCAGGTCCAGAATGTCGAGTAGGGCTCGCGGCCTGCTGTTCATCGTCTCGGCGCCTTCCGGCGCCGGGAAGACCACCCTGGTGGAACGGCTGGTCGAACAGGTGGACGATTTGAAGATGTCGCGCTCCTATACCTCGCGCCCGGCGCGCGCCGGCGAGATCGATGGGGTGGACTATAATTTCGTGAGCCGTCAGCAGTTCGAGGCAATGGTCCGCGCCGGCGAATTTCTCGAATGCGCCGACGTGTTCGGGAATCTCTACGGCACCCGCGCTGGGGATACCGAACGGATTCTCTCGGCCGGGTCCGACCTGGTGCTGGTCATCGACGTTCAGGGAGCGCGGAAGGTGCGCCAGCGCGGCATCTCGGCGACGACGATTTTCGTCATGCCGCCGTCCTTCGACGTCCTGGAGCGCCGGCTCCGCGGCCGCAGCAAGGACCGCGAGGACGCGATTCAACGCCGGCTCCAGATCGCCCGCGAGGAAGTCTCGAGCTTTGCCGAGTACGACTTCCTCGTCGTCAACGACGAGGTGACCGCCGCCGTCGATCGGCTTCGCGGCATCGTCGTCGCGCGGCGGGCGTCGTTGAGCGAGATGCGTGCCGAGGCCGAGAATATCGTGCAGACATTTGCCTAATGCGCCGCCTTTCAGAATGGGTTGTTCGCCGACGAGACCGCGGAGGCGGCCGGGAACGATCGACTCGGTGGGCTCGGCCGCCGATCGGCGGCGTGCGCCGGTACTCGCCGGGCCCGCCCACGCGATGGGAAGGACCACATGATCGACCGCACCAAGCTGCCTAACTCGTTCGAGTTCGTCGTGACGGCGGGCGCCCGCGCCCGCCAGTTGATGGCCGGATCGACCCCGCGCGTCGACGCCGGCGTGCACAAGAAGACGACCATCGCCAAGGAGGAAGTGATCACCAAGGCGGTGGAGAAGATTCCGGTGAACGAGGCGGAGTGACGGCCGGGGTGTGTGGGCGTGACGGGGGATCGGGTGACGCGGTAGCTCCATGCTGATCGCGCTTGGCGTGAGCGGAGGCATCGGCGCCTACAAAGCCGTCGAAGTCGCGCGCGGCCTGCAGAAGCGCGGCCACGACGTCGTCGCCGTGATGACGGCCAACGCGATGAGGTTCGTGGGCGCCGTCACCTTCGAGGCGATCACGCGCCGTCGTGTGGTCGTCGATCAGTTCGAAGCCGGTGCGAACGCCGACATCGAGCACATCGCGCTCGCCTCGTCCATCGATCTGCTCCTCGTTGCGCCCGCGACCGCGAACCTCCTGGGCAAGCTCGCCAACGGCATCGCCGACGACTTCCTGTCCACGCTGTACCTGGCGACCCGGGCCCCGGTTCTGGTCGCGCCAGCCATGAACACGCAGATGTTCGCGCACCCGGCGGTCCGTGCGAATCTCGACAGGCTGGCGGCCCGTGGCGTCCGGTTCGTCGAGCCGGGCGAGGGGTACCTGGCGTGCGGCTGGATTGGAAAGGGCCGGCTGGCGGAGCCCGACGAGATCGTCGCGGCCGCCGCGTTCCTCCTGCAGCGCGAGGGTTCGCTGCGAGGCCGGCGCGTGCTCGTCACCGCGGGTCCTACCTACGAGGACCTCGATCCCGTCCGGTTCGTCGGCAACCGGTCGAGCGGCAAGATGGGTGTTGCCATCGCCGAGGCCGCGGCCCGCCGGGGCGCCGAGGTGACGCTCGTCGCGGGCCCGGGTGGGACGGCGCCGCCGGATGTTCACGCGGTGGTGCGCGTACGCGCCGCGGCCGACATGCATCGGGCGGTGCTCGACCGCGCAGACGGCATGGACGTGATCGTCATGGCCGCGGCCGTTGCCGACTACGCGCCGGCGGAGCGCTCCGCCCGGAAGATCGCGAAAGGCGACGACACCGTCACCCTCGTGCTGAAGAAGACGCCGGACATTCTGGCCGACCTCGGACGCCGGCGTCTCTCCGCCGGGCAGGGTCCTCTGCTCGTGGGGTTTGCCGCCGAGACCGAAGACGTGGTGGTGCGTGCCGGCAGGAAGCGGGAAGCCAAGCACGTGGACCTGATGGTCGCCAATGACGTGTCGCGCTCCGACGCCGGCTTCGAGGTCGATGAGAACCAGGTGACGATTGTCGGCGAAGGCGGCGCCGACGCTCTGCCGCTGCAGAGCAAGGTGCTGGTGGCCGAGGCGCTGCTCGATCGGATCGAACGCGAGTTGCAGCGCCGCGCGACGACGACGGCGTCGGCGAAATCGTGACTTGCGGACTGCCGGCCGTGCGGGTTCGGTCTCCGGGTTGAGTTCCGGCAGTTCAGTTCCGGTAGTAGTAGTCCAGTTCCAGTAGTAGTCCAGTTCCAGTAGTAGTCCAGTTCCAGTAGTGTCCGGCTTCAGCCGGAGACAGGACGACAGGACGACGGTCGCGGTGGTGTCCGGCTTCATAGAAGCCGGCCCTCCGGGCATGGCGAAATCGATGGATCGCGATCAAATCCGAGAACATCTGAGGTTCGCCGGAGAGCTCGGCGTGACCGGCATGAGCCGCGACGCCGGCTGGCGACTCAGGCGGATCGCCGCGCCCGAGGCGCCGGCGTCCGAAGCGTTCGAGCCAGGTGGCGGCGTGACCCAGCCTGTCATCGTCGCCAGAAATGCTGAGGAGGCGCTTCGTTCGGTTCGTGCCGAGATTGGCGACTGCACGCGGTGCAAGCTGCACGGGCTGGGCCGGCGGCAGGTCGTCTTCGGGGTCGGCAACCCGGACGCAGACCTGATGTTTGTCGGCGAGGCGCCCGGCGCAGACGAGGACGTTCAGGGAATCCCGTTCGTCGGCCGCGCCGGCCAGCTGTTGACGAAGATCATCGAGGCCATCGGGCTGAGCCGCGCAGACGTCTATATCGCCAACGTGATCAAGTGCCGACCGCCCCAGAATCGAAACCCCGAGCCGGACGAAGTGGAGACGTGCGAGCCGTTTCTCTTTCGGCAGATCGACATCGTCCGGCCGAAGGTCATCGTCGCGCTCGGCAAGTTCGGCGCACAGACGCTGCTCGGCACGCTGGATCCGATCTCGCAGCTGCGCGGGCGGGTCTACGATTTTCGGGGTGCGAAGCTCATTCCGACCTTCCACCCGGCGTATCTGCTCCGCAATCCGGGTTCCAAGCGAGAGGTCTGGGAGGACATGAAGCTCGTCAGGACCCTGCTTCGCCATTGCTGATCAGCGTCGCCGTTCCCGTCCCCCGGCTCGATCTGCTCACCTACAGCGTTCCCGATGGCGCCCGCGCAGTCGTGGGCGCCCGCGTGGTTGTTCCCCTTGGCAGCCGATCGGTCACCGGCATCGTGGCGGCCGTCGGCGTCCAAGGCGGGGGCGCGGACGCCGCGGCGATCAGACCGATTCGCGACCTGCTCGACGCCGATCCGTTCATCCCGCCGCATGTCGTGGAGCTGGCCCGCTGGACCGCCGAGTACTACGCCGCCGGCGCCGGCGAGACGATTACGGCCGTCCTGCCGCCGAAGGCCAGGGACCACCGCGCGAGCGGCCACAAGACGATTCGCGTGGCGGCGATCACGGCGGCGGGACTCGAAGCGCTGAACGGCGGCGCGATCGACACCGTCCCCGGCGGCGCATCGTCGGCCGCCGTGGCGCCCGGACAGCGCCGGGCCCTGGAACTGCTCGCCGGCGTTCCGGCCGGCATTGCGACGCCGCGCCTCGCGGCGGATGGTGTGGGCGCGAACGCGATTGCCCGACTGGTCGCGCGAGGGCTGGTCAGCCTCCGCCGTGATCGCGTGAACCGGGATCCGTTTCAGGCGGCAACCCTCGACGCCGTGGCCAGCGAGCCGGCCCGGTGTCTGACGATTGAGCAGACAGCCGCGCTCGAGCGGCTCCGCCGGCTGACGGACGCCGGGTTCCGCGTTGCGCTGCTGCACGGCGTGACCGGCAGCGGCAAGACCGAGCTGTTCCTTCGCGTGGCGGCCCTGGTGCGGGCGTCGGGCCGCGCGGTGCTGATGCTGGTGCCCGAAATCGGCCTGACGCCTGTCACCGCGTCGCTCTTTCGGCAGGCATTCGGGAAGCGCGTGGCGATCCTCCACAGCGGGCTGTCGGACGGCGAGCGGCACGACGAGTGGCAGCGGATCCGGCGGGGCGACGTGGACGTCGTCGTCGGCACGCGGTCGGCGGTGTTCGCGCCCCTCGAGCGCGTCGGCCTCATTGTCGTCGACGAAGAACACGACACGTCGTACAAGCAGGAGGAGAGCCCGCGCTACAACGGCCGCGACGTCGCCATCGTGCGCGGCCAGCGCGAGGGCGCGCTGGTGCTGCTCGCGTCGGCCACGCCGTCGATGGAGACGTATCACAACGCGGCGACGGGGCGCTACGACCGCATCGTTCTCGAGAAGCGCGTGCAGGATCGCCCGCTGCCGGGAGTGACGGTCGTGGATATGCGCGAGGAGTACGCGGCGCAGGGCCCGGAGGTCGTGATCAGTCGGCCGCTGGTCGACGCAATCGGCGGTCGGCTCGCGCGGCAGGAACAAATCCTGGTGCTGCTCAACCGGCGCGGGTTCGCCACGGCAGTCTTCTGCCGCCAGTGCGCCGGGACGCTCGATTGTCCGAACTGCAGCGTGTCGCTCGTCGTCCACGGCGAGGGCGTTGCTCGGCGGGCCCGATGTCACTACTGCAACTACTCGGTCCGCGTGCCGCCGGCCTGTCCGCTCTGTGCGGGCCCGTATCTGGATCACGCCGGCTACGGTACCGAGCGCGTCGAGCGCGAGATGCGGCGCGCGTGGCCGCAGGCGCGGATTGCCAGGCTCGACCGCGACGCCGTCAGGAGGAAGGGAGCGCTTGACGCCGTGCTCTCGCGATTTCGGGCCGGCCAGATCGACGTCCTCGTGGGCACGCAGATGATCGCCAAGGGCCACGACTTTCCGCGCGTGACGCTGGTTGGCGTCATATCGGCGGACGTCGGGCTGGGGATGGCCGATTTCCGGGCGTCAGAGCGGACGTTTCAGCTGCTGACCCAGGTGGCGGGCCGGGCCGGGCGCGGCGAGGAGCCGGGGGAAGCCGTCATCCAGACGCTCTATCCCGACCACTACAGCATCCAGTTGGCCTGCCGTCAGGACTACGTCGCGTTCTACGAGCGCGAGCTGACGTTCCGACGCTCCATGCGCTATCCGCCAGCCACCGCACTCATCAACCTCGTCGTTCGGGGCCGCACGTTTGCCGGCGCCATGGACGACGCCGCCGTTCTCGCGGATCGGCTGGGCCGCGCGGGCGATGAGGTGCGCGTCCTGGGACCGGCTCCGGCGCCGCTCGGCCGGCTGCGCGGCGAGTACCGCGCGCAGCTCCTCGTGAAGGGCCGCAACCGCAAACGCCTTCGGGAGGCCGTGCAGGCAGCCGTCGCGACGCGCCCGGATCTGCAGCGGCGGGTGATTGTCGACGTCGACCCGATGAGCCTGCTGTGACTACCGCGAGATGAGCCGCTCGACCGGGACCGGCATGAAGCACAGCACGAACATGAGGACGGCAAACGCGGCGAGCAGAAGGCGGCCGCGGTCGAGCGTCGCGGCCTCGTCGTAGGTGCGCGGGTGATGCACGCCGAAGACGAACATCATTCCCATCAGCAGCACGGCCCAGCCAATCCAGGTGGTCGACAGGTAGGACAGCGCGATGATGGCGCCGATGGTCGCCACCGTGACGTACACGGATCGGCGGCCGAGCACCGCGTACGAGATGTGGCCTCCGTCCAGCTGCCCGAACGGAAACAGGTTCAACGCGGTAGCCAGCATGCCGAACCACGCGGCGAGGCCCACCGGATGCAGCGCCAGCGTGTAACCGTCGGGCATCGGGCCCCACACCAGGCGGGAGGCCAGCTTGAAGAGCAGCGGTTCTCCAAGCCACAGTCCGTCTCCGGTATTGATCGGGACCAGTTGCGACAGCCAGACGCCAATGAAGAGCGCCGGCACCGCCACCACGAACCCGGCGATCGGCCCGGCGATCCCGATGTCGAAGAACATCCGCTTGGAGGCAATGGGCTGCCGGATACGGATGAACGCGCCGAGTGTCCCCGTCAGACTGATCGGCATCGGGATGAAGTAGGGCAGGCTGGCGTCGACGTCATAATAGCGACACAGGAAATAGTGCCCGAACTCGTGGGATCCCAGGATCGACAGGACGGTCAGGCTGTACGCCCATCCGTTCACGAGCCAGGTGCTCCCGATGGTGAGCAGGAACAAGAGGACGTGCAGCCAGAGCCGATTCCTGAACTTCGGCTGTGGCTCCCAGTAATAATGGGAAGCCTCCGGGCGGGCCGTGTCGTCCGGCTGCCCGGCGATTCCGGGATACTCGTCGTTGAGCCTCGCGGGATCCAACGATCGATTATCCGATGTTCTGGAGATCTTTGCCTGGCTTGAAACGAATGGTTCGGCCCGGTGGAATGCGAACTTCCTTGCCCGTACGGGGATTTCGACCGATGCCCCGCTTGCGGGGCTTCACCTGGAAGACGCCGAATCCGCGCAGTTCAATCCGTTCGCCACGCTGCATGGAGATTCGCATCGCATCGAACACGGCATCGACGGCCACCTCAGCCTTGACCTTGGTGATGTCGGCGACCTTCGATACTTCGTTGACGATGTCGACCTTGATCATGCTTAGGGACTCCTGAGCGCTGGTAAGTATCATAAATAATTGAACTTACGCTGTCAAGGCAGGGGCTAACTTCACTTGCGCAAAGCGCCAGCCGTCGTGATCGTCGGACGACCGAACGTCGGCAAATCCACGCTCTTCAACCGGATTACGGGCAGCCGCCGGGCCATCGTGGCGCCCGTGCCCGGCACGACGCGCGATATGTTCGGCACCTCGGCGGCGTGGCGGGACCGATCCTTCACGCTCTTCGACACGGGCGGGCTGTACGGAGCCAGCGAGGATCCTTTGCATGAGCTCGTCGTGGCGCGCGGGCGACGGGCGGTGGCCGCGGCCGACGCGCTCGTGATGGTGGTGGACGGCCGCGAGGGGCTCGTGCCCGCCGACGAGCAGATTGCCGCGGATCTGCGTCAGTCCGGTCATCCGGTGCTGCTGGCTATCAACAAGACCGACGACAAGCGGTCGCGCCGCTCGCTCCTCGAGTTCTATCAGCTCGGGTTCGAACCGGTCGTCGAGATCTCCGCCGAACACGGACAGGGCGTCGCCGATTTGCTCGATGAAATCGTCAAGGGCCTCGGACGCACCAGCCCGGGGCCGCCGGCGTCGAGCGAGGGGGCGTTACCCGCGCCCCCGGACCCCCGACTCCCTGCGGAGACGACGGTGGCGATTGTTGGCCGGCCCAACGTGGGCAAGTCCTCGCTCGTCAATCGGCTGCTCCGCGAGGAGCGGATGCTGGTGAGCGAGCTGCCGGGCACGACGCGCGACGCCGTCGACTCGATGCTGACCTGGCATCGTCGGCGGTTCCGGATCGTCGATACAGCCGGGATGCGGCGCACGGGCCGCGTGAGGAGCGGCGGCGCGATAGAGCTGGTCAGCGTGCTGGCGGCCAAGCGCGCCATCGCCGATGCGGACGTCGTCGCCCTGGTCGTCGACGCGTACGGCGGGGTGGCCGATCAGGATGCGGCGATCGGCGGCGAAGCCGATCGGGCGGGCCGGGGCATCCTCGTGATCGCCAACAAATGGGATCTGGTGAAGGACCGCGGCCCGAAGTTCGTTCAGACGTTCGACGGCGAGCTGACCCGGCAGATGAAGTTTCTGGAGTACGCGCCGATCCTGCACGTGTCGGCCGCGACCGGCGAGCGCGTGTCGCGGGTGCTCGAGACCATCGACGAGGTGGCGGCGTCGCGGAGACAGCGGATTCCGACGCCGGCGCTGAACACGTTCATCCAGGAGGTGACGGCCGCGCATCCGCCCGTCAGCCCCGGCCGGAGGCACGTCCGCATTCTGTATGCGGCGCAGATCGGCGTCGCGCCGCCGACCTTCGTGTTCTTCACCAACGTGGCGACGACGTTTCACTTCTCCTATCAGCGGTTTCTCGTCAACCAGCTGCGGGAGCGTTTTGGATTTGTCGGGACGCCGATTCGCATTCAGGTGCGGCGCCGCGCGCGCTGACGCTCCCGCGGGAGCACCCGCGAAGGCTGGTATCACGGCCGGGGAGCGTGGGCTATACTTTTCCGTCCGATGGCCGAAGTGCCCGATCCAATCGAGATTCCCAGGCGCGCACTGTTCAAGCCGGCCGAAGTGTGCGAGCTGGTGAAGGTGCAGCCGTATGTGCTGCGATCGTGGGAGGCCGAATTCCCGGAGCTCGGTGTCGCCAAGGCGGCGGGCAGCCCGCGGATGTACCGACGCATCGATGTCGAGCGCGTCGTGCGCATCAAACACCTGCTCCTCGTCGACGGCCTCACGCTCGCCGGCGTGCGCCGGCGGCTCGACGAGGAGTCGATGCCGGTGGCCCCGGACGCGCCGCTCGACGAGCTCATCGGTCAGAACGCACGCGACCGGCTCACGGCGGTGAAGCGCGGCCTGCGTGCGATTCTGGATCTGCTGTCCGCCCGGCCCGCGGCGCAGGAGTTCGAGCTGCGGCCGCCACGGCCGGCGGCCAAGGCGCGGCCGGCCAGCCGCGGTCGCTCCGAGACGACTCGCGCGAAACCGGGTCGTCGCAGCGCCGCGCGGGCACGCGCCGCCAGCGCCCGGTCGAAGTAGTACAATCGGCGCCATCGGGACGTAGCGCAGCCTGGCTAGCGCACCAGACTGGGGGTCTGGGGGTCGCGAGTTCGAATCTCGCCGTCCCGACCAATATTGACGGCCTTGATCGCGGCTGGCGGTCAGGGCCGTTTCGGTTCGTGGGCACATCATGGGCACAGGCTCGCCGGGCATGCCCCCCACAGGACTCTTTTGAAGCGAGTAACAGATGAACTGGCAAAACTCTCGCACGGCGTCGCTCGCCCTCCAAAGGATCGCTGAACGGTCCTTCAAGTCATGGGAATGGGCCGAAGACACTGGCGCTGGATTTTGCATCAAGGGCAGGCTGCGTCTAACGAATCAGGCTAGCAGTGGGTTCGTCCCTAAATCCAACGTCGACCACGTCAAAGAATGCCTCGCAGAGCCTGACCTACATCTGCTCGGCCCTGACGGTTGGGCGTTAAAAATCGAGCCACTACCGAAACGTCACGTTCCGAGAAAGCCGGGGCGTCGAGGTTCGGGCCGATAGCGCCGTCAATCTGAAACTAGACCACTACCCCAATTGGGACTCCCTGGCGAGGAGCCAGGACAATGGCGTTGCTATCGAAATCAGAGGGTCGAGGCGCGGAGCTCGAGCTGGGCGGCGCGTTCGAGCTGCGCGTCGTTGGCGAGAATCGCGGCGACGTCGCGCCACTGGCTCGCCAGGATCCAGAACGTGTCCGGCGGCACGCCGCGCGCCGGCCGGACCGTCACCGCGCCGTCGTCGCCCATGAACACGATGCGGCCGTCCCCGCGGAGGGCCGTGAAGCAATCGACCACCGCTTGCAGCACCACCGCGCCCGAGGCCAGCGTCACCGTGGGTTCATCAGTCATCGCCCGCCCTCTGTGTCGTCCTCGACGCGACGAGCGGCGCGTGCCTCGAGTCGGCTGATTCGGGCGTCGAGCGCCGCCGCCCGATCGCGGGCCTCGTCACGCACGCCCGCGAGCGTGCGCACCAACAAGTCGATGAAGGCGTCGCGGTCGGCCGCGGTGGTGGGCAGGCCGCGTCGGGCGCGCATCTCAATACTCCACGGTCATGTAGGCGACGCCGGCGGGGCGCGACGGGGATCCCGCGGCCACCACGCCGCCTTGCCACGCCACCGGCAGCGAGGCCCGCAGCGCCACCGAGCCGGTCTGCAGCATATTCACCAACTGCGCGCCCGTGCCCGTCGTCGCGTCCTGCGAGGAGGCGTCCACCATTTCGACACTGGTCTCGGTGGAGAGATCGATGCCGATGATCTCGTCGCTGGCGTACGCGATCGAGGCGGTATCGATGAGCGCGATTTGCTGCGGGCTGCCGGAGCCGGCCACGACGGGCAACCCGCAGAGCGTCCCCGGTGCCACCATCAGCCCGACCGATGCCAGCTTCGCCGCGAGGCGCGCAAACGTCGTCCGCCGCATCACCCAGGTCAACCCGTCGCCGGGTGTGTCAATCGCCGCGAGGAGCGCGTCGAGGTCCGTGCAGATGGCCGCCGCCGTGCTGCCCGAGCTCGTGACGGCCGCCGCGCCGTTCGTCACCGACGCGGGACGCGCGGCCGTGGCGGAGACCGCCGGATCGAGCAGCTGCCCGTCGAGGAAGCGCGCGAGGCCCGCGACCAGCGCGGCCCGCAGCGTCGCCTCCGCGACGTTCCCGAAGCGGAAGAGTTCCCGCGTGACGACCAGCGTGACGTCGGCGCTGTACACCTCTTGTGAAATGAGATCGAAGGTGGTCTGCCTGACCAGCCGCGGCAGCCCCTCGCCTGTCCACACGCCCGCGGCCCCGGCGCCGAATTCGCGCGACACGCGCGTGCGGAAGGGAATCCGACGAAACTGCGGCGCGAGCCGGCCCAGAATCGACGCGGACTGCAGCAACAGCCAGAAGTCCCGGCCCACGCCATAGGGATCGACCGCCGCGAGGGCGCCGGCAATCGTCCCCGCGCCCACGCCGCTCTTGTGCCGCGTGTCCCACGCTTTGAGCGTGGCGGCGACCGTCGGCTGCGGGCGACAATGCTGGTCCGCGAGGGCGAGCGCCCCGCCCACGTCGCCGCGCGCTTGCGCGAGGCAGATGAGGCATTTGGTGAGCGCCGCGCCGGGCGGATCGGGGGTGAGGGTCCGCGTGATCATGCGTCTCAGTCTGCCGCGGTCCCCGGGCACGGGTGGGGAATGCGAGGGTTTGGCTCTCCTGGAAACTCAGGAACCAGGAGCGCGCGCCACAGGCAGGCGCCGGCTTCGACCGCGACGCGCTCGACGGCATAGCCCGCGACCGGCACGCCGGCCGCCCGCCGCAGCAACCGACCGAGGCGCCGGGGCGTCAGCCCGGCGGTCACGAGGCGCAGCCCCGGCGCGTCGGCCTCGATCACCTCCGCAGACGTGAACAGCTCCGAGCCGTGCACCGCCCCGATGACCGGCAGTAATCGCGAGAGCCTCGCCACATCCATCCTCGAGAGCCGCGGGGCGCCCCGGAGCCGCGCCACGTCCGCGCGCAAGGCGCGCAGCTCGCCGCGGAGGCCGCGCACCTCGCCGGCCAGCGCCCGCAGCTCCATGAGCAGGGGCACGCGTTCCGCGTCGGTCATCGCACGAACGAGCCGCCCGCGCGCAGCAAGGCCCAGCACCAGCGGACGGGCGCAAAGGCCGCCGGCGACACCCGCGCGCGCTCGTCGGGCAGCCACAGCTGCCACCGATCGAGATACGCCGGCTCGGTTTCGACCAGCGGCGGATCGGAGACGTCCTCGGGCGCTCCGTGGGGGACGCCGGTCGCCCAACAGCGGTCCACCCCCCGCCCCAGCCGGAAGCGCCCGATCACGTCGCGCACGTCGGGGGCCGACCACTGCCACCAGCTGCGGGGCCGCGTGCCGGGGTAGATCGCGACCCAGTCGCGCAGCGCGCGGTCTTCAATGGCGCGCCAGGCCGACTGGTGGGTCCCGTTGTCAAAGCACTCCCATGGGTTCGTCGTGTGCGCGGCCGCCAGCCGACACGCGCCGGCAAAATCGTCCCACGTCAGCAGGTGGTACAAGGCCGCCGACACCGCCCGGGGTGGCGTGCCGTGACGCGTCACGCGTCGCCGTTTCGTCGGCATCACGCCCCTCCCGGTCGGCCGACGCGGTCCCGCAACGGTTCCAGGTCAAGATTCAGCGCGCGCAAGGCGCTGAGCAGGCCGGCGCGCGCGTCGCGTTCCACGGCGGCGGCCGGATGCTGCTTGGGACGGCCGCGACTGTCGAGCACCACCAGGCCCTCCCGGTCCAAGACGCCGCGGGCCTGTTCGCCGCGATCGAACGCGCGGAGGGCCTGCTCGAGCAGGAGTTCGCCGGCGGGATCCCCGATGGCAAACTCCGTGACGAGCCGCCTCCACCAGTGTTTCGCGGCCGGTGAGAGGCCAGTCGGCGGCCGGCGGGGCGGCCGTTTCTCGATCAGGCCCAGCGCCTTTCCATGGAAGAACACACTCAATTTCGCGCCTCTTCGAGGGTTCGGCGGCTTTTTAGGACCGCGGTCATCGAACATTTTGACCCCGCCCCCCTCTCCATCAGATGATCTGCCATCCAACCTTCCACGTCGTCAGGCCGCGCGACAAATTCGCCGCAGTGGGACGCATGTCTCACGTCAATATTTTCGCCGCGGCGAGCGCGTCGGCCAACAGTGCGGTCATCGGAACGCGAGCGGCCAGCCGCCACGCCAGCGAGCAGCGCCAGCAACGGCCAAACCGCAGGGTCGGGAGCGCGTCCCCGCAACTGAAGCACTTGCCCGCGACGTACGGCACATCAGCCCGGTAGAGGAACGGGGGCGCGGCCGGGGGCGGAGTGGCGGCAAGCTGCGCGCGGAACACGTCGCGGCGGTTCTGTACGCCCCGGAGCAGCGCCTTGAGCGCATCCTTGCACGCGACGATCGCCGCCATCCGTTCAGGGGTCAGCCGGGAGCGCGGCGCGATGACGACCGCGGCATCGTCCCCCAGCTCCACCCGGAAGCCGTCGCACTCCAACGCAAAGAGCAGCGCCACGGCGGGCGAGTCGGAGAGGTCAGGCGTCAGGGCAAGCGCCATTCTTCCCCCTCCTCTCGCTCGCGTGACAAGGGCTGTGTAGAACAGGACAGATCGGACCGATCGGACAACCGCCCGGATTTAGTGGTGTTGTCGCTGTCCTGTTGGTGTCCTGTGGGGTGTCCGGTCGGGCCGACCGGACACTCAGGACACGCCGAATCGTCCGAATCACTGAGCCATTCGGCGGATCCGTCCTGTCTGTCCTGAGTGTCCGGTCCGGCGCAGCCCTGTCTGATCGTGATGATGCGCTCGCGCGCCGTGCGGGCGCTTGTCGGCAGGTCGACGGCCAGCCCTGTCCGGCGAAGGTCGGGCGCCAGTCGTCGAAGGGCGCCTGCCAGGCCACGAGGCGAGGTCGGCCAGGTGCGAGCCTTGCGGACGGACTCGGGCACACGGCCCGTGAGCAGCGCCAGCAGATCCGCCGCGGTCCCCTGCCACGGCAGCCGCTCCGGTGACAGCGCGAGAAGCGCCAGCCCGATCGAGTCCATTCCGAGCATGTCCGCGGACGCCGCCGCCCGCGCGCCCAGCCACGCCGCGACGGTCCGACCATCGGTCCAACCGAGCGCCGGCTCGGCCGCGGTCACCCATCGACACGCGTCCGCCATGCGCGGGCGCCGAGCGAGCTGTACGGACGCCTCGCGACAGAGGGCCGTCGACACGGCATCACAGATCGCGGCGAGCACGGCCGCTCGCATCGCATGATAGCGACGCCACAAGTCGGCCTCATCGCCGCGGTCCCGGTCATCAATCGCCGGCAGCGTCACGACGAGCGCCCGATCGAGCAGGTCGGCCCGCGTCGCCGGCTGCTCAATCCCTGTGAGCAAGATCGGCCGCGTCACCTCGATCGAGGTCTCGTCGAGATCCGAATAGAGGGTTCTCGTCGCGAAACCGCCCCCGCTCGCGATGCGACAGAGCGCGTCACTGAGCCACGCCGGCAAGCCTGAAAGGTTGTCGAGCGCGAGGACGTGTGAGTTCAGCGCCCCGATCATCACATCGCGCTCGTCACGTGGCACACCGCGCAGTTCGGGCGACGCCGGATCGACAAGCCCACGCAGCATCCGTCCTAGCGTCGATTTCCCGGCGCCTTGCTCGCCGGTTTCGATCAGGATCGGGTATGGGCCGCGACGGGAGAGTGACGCCACGAGCCACGACACGATCAGCGTCCAGGTGTCCTCCTCGAGCGCCCACAACTCCCGCAGCGAGTCTACGGATGATCTGGCAGAGACAGGCGTCGGCAACGGGCGCAGACTCGACGGTCGCCAGCAGCGGACGGGCGCATCAGACACGACGCGCCAGCCGTTCGCATCGATGGCGATCGATCGCCAGTCGGGATCTCCGAGGTCGAGATAGGTGGCGTCGTTGTGCGATGCGAGCCGGACGGAGACGGCATGCGTCGGGCCGTCGTATCGCGCCATGCCCCCGAGGGTCGCGAGCGCATCAGTGAGCGCCGCGCTCGCCGCCGAGCGATGCGTGTGCAGGTAGTAGCTGCGTGCCAGGTAGTCGCGCACGACGCGCCGGAGCGGATGGTGCTCGCGATGGCCATCGACGCGGACCGTGGCGTACGCGTCGCCGCTGGGCGTATGCCACAGCTCGACGCCGCCGCCAAGCGCGAGGTCGATCAGCTGCGCCGCCTGTGACGGACCACGATCACGATCGCGCCGTTCGCCGCGCGCGTGTGTCGTCGCATCGCCCGCGCCATCGATGAGCGCGAACAGCGCCGCGTCGCCGTGCTTCCCGATGTAATCGTCGGGTCCGTTGATCTCGCTCTCGACGGGGAGCTCGGCGATCCGCACCTTCGCGCCGCGGCCGGTCAGGTCCGACGCGAGCGCCCGCCGGGCCGCCTGTACTTTGCGGTTCGTCGCCGCGTTCGCGTCGAACAGGATCACGACGTCACGATCGCGCCACACGATGCGATCAAAATCGGGAAGCGGTCCTTTCACGTCCACCCGGGCGCCGCTCGCGTCGGACGTTTTGCCGATCGTCCCTTTCCAGCCGACGCAGCCACCTGTCGCAATCGCGAGCAGACGCCGATCCGTGCGCGCAGACGCAGCGGTCAGCGAGAGCGCGCTCTTTTCTGCTTCACTGATCGCGATCGGCACGGACGGATCGGCGACCAGTGCCGCGGCGCCGGGGGGAAAGTAGAGCGCGCGTGTGTCGCCGAATGGCGCGAGATACTTGTGTTCCGGCTTACCGTCAGCATCGAGTTCCGGGTGATCGCGACGGAGACGGCAGGTCACGCGATCGCCCGTCGTCACGTTGAAGTACGGATAGATGATGCCGTCCAGCGTGTCCAACTTGTATGTGATGCCGAATCGCTCGCGTGCCTCTCGCGTCGTCACCCGCACGACGCCAGCCGCCGCCAACAACGCCGCGTCGATGCCGAGCTTTTCGTGGAGCTTGAGGTCCTCACGCCGCAAGGTGGCGACGCTCACGAGCGGCCGGCCTCGGCGGCGCGCTGCGCGATCCACTGCTCGACATCCTGCTCACGCCACGCCACGGCGTTCGCCGATATTTTGATGGCGGCTGGAAAACGGCCGGCCCTGACGGCCCTCCACAATGTCGTGTCCGAGAAGGGGACGCGCGCGAGGACGTCGGGCTTGCGCAGGAGGCGCGTGGGTTCGCGTACGATTGCTGGCTTCATGCCGCGAGCGTACCGCGCTCGCGGCGAACATTCGGCTGCCTACATAGGAGCGGGACTCTGCCTAAATAGCGGCCTCGTGGTCTCCCTACGGCCCCTCCTCAAGGGTCGCGAGTAAACGAGCGACGCGGGCGATCGCGGTCTGCACCACCGAGTGCGTGACGCCGCTGCTATGCACATTCTGCCGTTGCCGCCGCTGCTGAACGTATTCCTTGGCGATCTGATACACGGGTTCCGGCGGGTCCCTGATCCTCGCCCGATAGAACCAATCGATATCTCGATCGATGTAGTCCCCGCTGCCCTTTGGGGCGCGGCCGGCCGGCAAACCGGGGACCGCCGGCCCCTCGAGCCTCACCCGCAGATGGGGGTCGCCCGCCCACTGCGCGATCGCCCGCGCGGCGAAATCGAGCAGTAACGCCCACGGCAGCCACGAATACTCAGCGAGGCGAAGGTGGGCCGTCAGCTCGCGGAGCGCGGTCCGGTCGCGCGCTTTCTCTGTAAAGAGCGCGCGCCGGAAGGCGGCTTCATTGGGGGCGGGCGATGACCAGAGGCTGAGCCTCGTGGCCCACTGGGTATACGCGCAGATGACTCGCGGGTCGTCGCGCAATCGTGCCACCAACGCATTCGCCGCCCGCTCGACGCGAGCGGCGTGTCCGGCCGTTGCGATGAAAGGCTCGTCGGGTGGCATGCTGCCTCCGCTGGGCGTTCCCGCGAGAGAGGATCGGCGGCAGGTCGCGCCGTCGGCCTTCTTCGCGAGGACGGTCCTGAGGGTCCGGCCCCACGTGTCCAGCGCGACGCGCTTCTCGCGGTCGTACGCATAGCGGTCGTAGATCCTCGTCGCGCGGGCGCCGCCATCGACGTGATTCAGCACATACCCGATGTGTTCGCGGGGGATGCCGGCTTCGGCCATCTTCGTGGCGGCCGTTCGGCGCAGATCGTGTCCGCGGAACTCGAATCCGAGCAACCGCGCGATCCGCGCGGGCGCTTTCTTCGCCCGGTCCCGGATCGAGGCGCCGCGGCCCACAAACACGAACTCCCGATCCTCGCCCTCCTGCCTCGTCTGTGCCGTGATGATCGCGGTCACGTCGTCAGTGAGCGGCACCCGATGCGGTTGACCGTTCTTCGTGTCGGCCGCAGGAATCGTCCACCAGCCGCGTGTGCCGTCCGCCGCGAGGTCCAGGTCGACCCATCGCATCCGCGCGCACTCCCCGCCGCGCTGGGCCGTCAGGAGCCGAACCTTCATCAACGCCGCCAGTGGTGCGGTGACCGGGCAGATCGGATCGTCCTTTGGGCCGGTCGCGCGCTTGCGGAACGGGGCCGCGCGCTCCGCCGTGGTGGGGAAGTGCTCGAGCAGCCGCCATAGGCGCCGGATTTCGTCATCGGTGAGCACGCGGTCGCGGCTGTGCTCCGGTGAGGGTTTCTTGACGCGTGCGGCTGGATTCGCGTCGACCCATTCCTCGTCGACGGCGAAGTTCAGCATCTTGCGCACGAGCGCCAGCACGCGGTTTCCGGTGACAGGCGCCCGTTCGGCGACACGCTCGACAAGCGCACGCACGTCGCGGCGGGTCAGGGCCTTGACGGATCGATCGCCCCAGGACGGCAGCACGTCGACATCGAGCAAGCGTTCGTCCTCATCCGCGCTCGCCGGCTTCTTGAACGTGCGGGCGTGCTTTTTGAGATAGTCGGCCGCGAGGGCCCGCACGGTATCGATGCGCGCGGCCTTGGCGGCGTGCCGCTCGCCGGCCGGGTCGCGCCCGTCGTCAATCGCCGCGTTCGCCTTGCGTGCCAGTTTCCGGGCCGCCGCGAGCCGCACGTCGGGCCATTCCCCGAGGAGGTGGCGGCGCTGCTTGCCCTGAAAACGATAGCGAAGGGCGAATTGCTTCCGCCCGCTCGGCAGCACGCTGAGAATCAACCCGCGTTGGAGGCCGTCTCGCCTGTCGATCCGCGCCGGCCGCGGCTTCAGCGCGCGAATCCCGCGATCGGTCAATGCGGCATGCGCCGGATGCCCCTTGCCGATACCATCAGCCTCTCGTTCATCGGTGCGGGGCGGCGTCATGGGCACAGTATGGGCACACTCGCGCCGCAATTCAATGAAAACCGACGAAATCGGATGCAAGCGAATTTAGGTTGTAAATGCGGGCTCAACCTGACGTTAGAGCCTTGCGATGGCTTGCAGCCGATTTCAGGAACGAGCGTTTGTACTTTCCTGGGGGTCTGGGGGTCGCGAGTTCGAATCTCGCCGTCCCGACCACAATTTCAGAAACGCACAGCCCCGGCCAGAGCGCCGGCTTTCGGTCCTTCCACAATCCGACGTCGGCATCCCTGGCGGCTGCCCAGAGAGAGACAGTCGGCTACCAGACAAGACACCGCGACGCGACGCGAATGATCGATGAAGAGCGTTTGCAAGGTACTGCAAGCGACTCCAGCAGTCAGCGCCTCCGCCGTGAACATTCCGCCACATCAAGGCGCGGCGAGTAGTGACGACACGCCACAACGTGACAGCAAAAAGTCTCACTCAGTGCCACGACCAACGTCTCGGCATGTTAGACTTTAGTCTTGGGGAACGCGAGGGATCGCAAGGCAGATCCCCGGCGTCCTGGACATCTCTTCGCGAACGCGTGGCTGTTCGCCTGACGCAATTCAAAATCCTGCCGACATGCCGTCGCCCTCGGGCTCACCAGCGGTAGTGCTGATCGTCGAAGACGAGCGGTCCAACCGGGACATGTTGTGTCGGTTCCTGACCAACCGGGGATACGAAGTGCAGACCGCTGTGGACGGCGAAAGCGCGCTCGACGCGGTGAGCCGGCGCGCGCCCGATGTGGTGCTGCTCGACGTGCAGCTGCCGGGGATCGACGGCTTCGAAGTGTGCCGCCGGATCAAGCAGCAGGATGCGACGCGGCTGGTTCCGGTCGTCCTGATCACGGGCCTCGACGCACGCGATCACAAGATCCAGGGCATCCGGGCCGGCGCCGACGACTTTCTCTGCAAGCCCTACATCTTCGAGGAGCTGATCGCGCGCGTCCGATCGCTGGTCCAGCTCAAACGCTACACGGACGATCTCGAATCGGCCGAATCGGTCATCGTGAGCCTGGCGCTCACCATCGAGGCGCGCGACGCGTACACCGACGGCCATTGCCAGCGCCTCGCCGCCTATGCCAATGCGCTCGGCGCCACGCTGGGGCTCGGCAACGAGGAGCTCGCCGCCCTCAACCGGGGAGGGTACCTGCACGATGTCGGCAAGGTCGGCATACCCGACAGGATTCTGCTCAAGAGCGGCGTGCTCACCAACGAAGAGTATCAGGAGATCAAGCAGCATACGGTCATCGGCGATCGGTTGTGCGGCCAGCTCCGATCGCTCCGCCTGGTACGTCAGATCATCAGACACCACCATGAACGCCTGGACGGCAGCGGGTATCCTGACGGCCTTCGCGGCACCGAGGTGCCGATCCTGGCGCAGATCGTCGGCGTCGCGGACGCCTACGATGCGATCACGACCAACCGTCCGTACCGGCCGGCGCGGCGGCCCGAAGCCGCGTACGAGGAGTTGCGCCGCGACGCGGCGCAAGGAACGCGGCATCGAGAACTGGTCCACGCCTTCATCGGGCTCGGACAGAGCGGTGCGTTGAAGCGCCTGGCGGCCGGCGCGTGAGCGGCCGCGTGGAGTACCATGCCCGCGTGATCGAGGGGATGCTCCACGTCCAGGTACGGCGGCTTGCCTCGTCGGACGGGTTGCCGCTGCCGGCCTACATGACCGAGGGCGCCGCAGGCATGGATCTCCACGCGGCCGTCGACCAGGACGTCGCGATCCTGCCGGGCGACGTCGCGCTGATTCCGACCGGCCTCGAGATCGCGGTGCCCTCCGGGTACGAGGCGCAAGTCCGCCCGCGATCCGGGCTGGCCGTGAAGTACGGCATCGGGATGCCGAACGCCCCCGCGACGATCGATTCAGACTATCGGGGCGAGCTGCGCGTGCCGCTGATCAACCTCGGACGGCACACCTTCACTGTGTGCCGGGGCATGCGGATCGCCCAGATGATCGTCGCTCCCGTCGTGCGGGTGGCATGGGAGGAAGTGCAGGCGCTTCCTCCCACGCGCCGCGCGGCAGGCGGGTTCGGTCACTCGGGGGCGTGACGCTCACGGCCCCGGCGTGTCCAGCGTCTTGCGCACGAACAGATCGTCGTGGTGACGCGCCATCAGGCCGACGCGTTCGAGTCGCTCGAGAACCGATCGGCAAACGGCCTCACTGAGGCCGCTCGCGTGCGACGCGTCCGAGGCCCGGAGCTCGTCCCCGCTGTGCATCGCGAGCAGGAGATCCTGCAGGCGATCGAACCCGTCGTTGCGTGATTGCTTCATGACCGTTCGCTGATGATTGTCTACCGACGGGGTGAGCAACGAGTGTGCCGTCCAAGCGGCTCTCGAAAATGACCGGTTTTCCGGCGTTCGCGGCACCCGACCGCGTCGGCCGCCGGCGTCGGCGACTCGGATTGAAACGCAGGTGAATGAAGAATCTACAGCCGGCGCGCGACACTGCTGGGCTGCCGACCGTCAGTTGAAATTGGCATGACGTCGAGCGGAACGCCCGGGTCGAGGAAGGCGAGCCGCTCTGGAGGAACCAAGCAGTCGGACGATCGACCAGATGCTCGCTCCAGCCGCCAGCACGATGATCCAGGCCACGATGTCGTTGATGCGGTCCGATTCCAGCCACGCCAGAATGCGGGTGCCGTAACCGACGGCAAGCAGCGCTTCCAGGCCAAAGCGGACCATCCGGCACGCGGCCAGCGTCCCGAAAAACAGACTGGTGCGCACCTCCAGCGCGCCCGCCGCGAGCACGAACAGCGCGAACGGGAAGGGCGGGGGAACCAGGTCGAGGACAGCCAGGGCGATGGCGCCTCTCTGTCGGACGCGCTTCTGGACGCGTGCGAGCCGGCGCGCCGGGACGAACCGGTCGAGGCCCTTTTCGCCGAGCTTGCGCCCCATCCAGAAGGTCGTGGCGGCTCCGGCCAGCGATCCCAGCGTCGCGAGGACCGGCACGACCCAGGCGAACGAGCGCTGATGGGCGGCGAGCAGGATGACGGCGCCGTCGATCCCGAACGGCAGGCTGAAGAACAGGGTGGAATCGAGCGCCGCCAGGACCACGACGCCGCCGGGCGATGCGAACAGGGCGATGATCCAGTGGGAAAACGAGCGCATCTCCGCCCGTCCCACGAGAGCAAAGCGAGGGCCATGGGCCCTCCCGATGACTGGCGATTGAGAGGTGTGGCGTGCGACGGCCACGCATGGGAGGCGGAGTACCGGTCGCGGTCCTCGTCTAGTCGCCCACGATCCAGCCGTCGCGGAGATTGACGATTCGCGATCCGTAGGATGCGTTCACTTCGGAGTGCGTCACCTGCACGATGGTCGCGCCGGCCTGGTTCAGGGTCCGAAAGAGCTCCATGATTTCGCGTCCCTGCGCGGAGTGCAGGTTCCCCGTCGGCTCGTCGGCCAGAATCACCCGCGGGTTCGCGATGATCGCGCGGGCGACGCCCACCAGCTGCTGCTGGCCGCCCGAGAGCTGATTCGGATAGAGATCCTTCTTGCCGACGATCTGGAACCGATCCAGGATGTCGGCCACCATGCTTTGCCGATCCTTGCGGCTCACGTTTCGGTAGGACAGCGGGACGTCGAGGTTCTCGTACACCGTCAGGTTGTCGAGCAGGTGATAGCTCTGAAAGACGAACCCGATGTGCCCTTTGTGGAGCTCTCCCCGCTGTCTCGGCGTGAGACGATGAACGGGTTGATCGGCGAAGTAGTATTCGCCGTTCCAGGCGGTGTCGTGCATGCCGAGGATGTGCAGCAGCGTCGACTTGCCGGCGCCGGACGGCCCCATGATCGACACGAACTCGCCGTCCTGGATGTCCAGGTCGATCCGGCGCAGCACGTAGGTCCGCCCGACGCCGTAGGGAAACGACTTCTCGATGTTGCGGAGGCTGATGAGCATCAGTCGGCTCTCAACGCGACGGATCGACGCTGCCGGCGCGGCGCGCCGGCAGGTACGCGGCGAGCACAAGGATACCAAGCATCAGTGCGCAGGTCATGGAGACGGTCGGCACGTCGAACTCGCTCACGCCGAACAGCGGGCCGGCAATCAGCCGCGTGCCGGCCAGAGAGGCGCCGACGCCCAAGGTCATCCCGACCGCGCCCGTTCGCAGCGCCTCTGCGACGACGAGTCCCGTGATGTCGGTCGGCCGGGCGCCCCGGATGCCGAATTCCCGCCGGCGCTGCGAGACCGAGTAGACGGGGACGCCGTACAGCCCGATGCCCGCCAGCAGCAGGGCGGCACCCGCGAAGATCTGAGGGCTGACGTCCTGCACCGCGATCGTCACGCCGTGCACGATGCTGAAGATGGCCGTATTGGCCCCGATCCCGAGGGGGAGAACGGCGATGACGGTCAGCGTGAACGCCGGCGTCCTCGCGAGGAGCCTGACGGCGCGCCTGACGTCCCAGTACATCTAGGGGACGCCGACTTCTTCCGGCGCGTCGACCACCCGCCCGTCGAACAGGTGAATGCCGCGCTCGGCGTGGCGCGCGTAGCGCGGATCGTGGGTGACCATGCAGATGGTCGCACCGCTCTGGTGCAGCTCCTTGAGCAGGTCCATGACGGCTTCGCCGCTACGCGAATCGAGATTGCCCGTGGGCTCGTCGGCGAGCAGGATCAGAGGCTCGCCGGCGACCGCCCGCGCGACCGCGACGCGCTGCTGCTGGCCGCCCGACAGCTGGCTGGGCAGATGCTTCGCCCGATGGGCCATCCCGACACGCTCCAGGGCCGCGTTGACGCGCTCCTTCCGCTCGGCCGACCGCATGCCGCGGTAGGTGAGCGGCAACTCGACGTTCTCGAAGACCGTGAGGTCGCCAATCAGGTTGAAGCTCTGGAAGATGAACCCGATCTCGCGATTCCGCACGCGGGCGCGCTCCGAGGCGGCGAGCTCCGCCACAGGCCGGCCGTTCAGCAGGTACGATCCTTCGCTCGGCGAGTCGAGCAGTCCGAGGATCGACAGCAGTGTCGACTTGCCGCAGCCGGATGGTCCCGCGATGGCCACGTACTCGCCCTTGCCGATGTCCACGTGGATTCCCGAGAGCGCGTGCGTCTCGACTTCGTCGGTGAGAAAGACCTTCGTGACACCGTCGAGCTGAATGAGAGGCTGCAGTCCGGTCTGGGCCATCGTCGTCTCCTCGAATGCGGGTTGTTTCTGAAGCGACCGCCGACGTGTCCGTTCCTGATGCGTCAGCAGGCGGGTCGACACTGGATCGGCGCGCGGATCATTTCAGGCGCACCCGATCGTAGGAGTCCCACGCCGACATGTCCGACAGCACGACCGTGTCGCCGACCTTCAGGCCCGACACCACTTCGATGTTGTTGACCGAGCTGCGCCCCAGCTTCACCTGCACGCGGCCTGCGGTCACGCCATCGGGCTCCATTCTGAACAGGCCCACCGTGCTCTGCTCCTGGCCGAAGGCGGGACGCCCCACGTAGAGCACGTCATTGAGGCGCTCGAGCTCGATCGTGCCGTCGACGCTGAGGTCCGGGACGGCGCCCTTCGGCAGCTCGTCAGGCAGGGAGACATCCACGGTCCGTGTGCCGTTGATCACCGAGGGATCGATGCGGATGACGCGACCGTCGACGATCCCGTTGCGGGTGTCGATCGACGCGAGCTGGCCAATCTGAATGTCCTTGGCCTGAGTCTCCGCGATCTTGAGCTCCGCCTTCAGCCTGCCCGGATTGGCCACCCGCGCGAGATTGACGCCCGGGCCGACCTGCTGACCGACCTCGACGGGCACCAGCTGCAGCATGCCGTCGAACCCGGCGCGGACCTTCAACTCGTCGTGCTGCCGCTGTTTGAGCTGCAGGATGGCGCGCACCTGATCGAGGTCCGATTGCTGGACGGCCAGCTTGGCCGCGGTCGATTCGGCCGCGCTGGCCAGCTGTTGTTTCGCGATATCGTTGCGGATCGCGAGCTGTTCGGCGTCGACCTGGGCCTGCTTGAGCTCCAGGGCCGACACGAGCTGGTCCTTCGCCAGTGCCTGCTTCATTTCGTAGGTGGTCTTCGCCTTGTTGAAATCGGCTTCAATCGTCGCGGCCGAGGCACGTTGCTGGAGCTCGTCGTTCTGCAGCTGAACCTTGAGGCTCGCAAGCGAGGCTTCCTGCGCCCGGACCTTCAGCTCGGCGTCCTGAAGCTCCTGTTCGAGCTGCGGATTGGTCAGCTCCAGGATGACGCTCTCCGCCTTGACGGACGTTCCAGGCCGGAGATTGATTCGCTCGACGCGGCCCTGCGTCGTCGAGGGAATCCACCGGATGTCCTCGGGCACGAGAGTTCCCAGCCCACGGACCTGCCGAAGCATGGGGCCCCGCTTGACCGTATCCCGCCAGACGGTGGCGGCATCGACCGTCGGGGCCGCCGGCTTGAGTCGGGAGAGGCCGAGCGTCAGGCCCCCGACGAGCGCCAGCCCGATGACGGCGTAGATTGCCTGGCGAATCCGTTTGCGGCGGAGGTTCGAAGGCCGCGCGATATCCATGTGAGGCGCTCGTGGTCTTTAGACGGAATAGACACCCAAAAAGGTCGCCGGTTCCGCCAATCCTATACCCTGACCGGCCGGAGACGTCGGGACGGGCGGGGACGCCACGGTCAGTCCCGCTCGATGAAGAGCTTCAACGAGGAGGCCATGGCCGCGGCAAAGAACAGAAATCCCGCCATCGTGCCCAGGCCGGCCGAAAAGGAACCCGTCCGGTCGGTCAACCAGCCGACCAGGAAGGGACCCACGTACCCTCCCGCCGTGCCGATTGAGTTGATGAAGGCCAGGCCTCCCGCGAGCGCCATGCCGGTGAGAAACCGCATCGGGATGGTGAAGAAGATACCGCGCGCGCCGTTGATTCCCACGAGCGACACGGTCAGCCAGGCGAGCGACACCCAGAAGTTCGTGGCCACGATCGCGAGCACGAACCCGATCCCGCCCAGGCCGCAGCTGATCGCCAGGTTGATCACCTTGTCGCCGCCCCGATCCACGTGATTCGCCCAGAGAATCATGCCAATCGACGCCGCGGCGTACGATCCGCTGGTCACGAGGCCGACCTGCAGGTTGGTGAGGTTTCCCAGCTTGATGATCTGCGGCAACCAGATGCCGACGCCGTACGAGCCGACGAGAAACCCGAACTGCACCGCCCCGAGAATCAGCACGCGAGGATCTCTCAGCGCCGGGAGGAGCCGGTGGACCTCGTTGTGCCGCTGCTCGCCGGCGACGCGATCGCGGACCAACTGACGCTCAACCGGAGAGAGCCACGCGGCCTCCTCCGGGCGCTCTGCCAGCACTCGTACCAGGACGAGCCCCAACACCGCGACCGGCACCCCTTCCATGACGAACAGCCACTTCCACCCGGCGAGCCCGAGAAAGCCGTCCATCTGCAGCAGCAGACCCGAGAGCGCGCCGCCGACGACCGACGAAATCGGGATTGCCACCATGAACCAGGCGATGATTCGTGTGCGGTACTGTGCCGGGAACCAGTGGCCCAGGTAGAAAGCCACGCCGGGGAAGAACCCGGCCTCGGCCGCACCCAGCAGGAATCTGAGGAGATAGAAGCTGCGAGGTCCGGTCACGAAGATGGTGCAGGCCGAGATCGCGCCCCAGCTGATCATGATCCGCGCGATCCAGACCCGCGCGCCGACCCGATAGAGAATCATGTTGCTGGGGACCTCGAGAAGGCAGTAGCTGAGAAACAGGATTCCCGCGCCGGTGCCGAACTGGGTCGCCGTCAGGCCGATGGCGGTGTTCATCGTCAGGGCGGCGAATCCGATATTGGTGCGGTCGAGATAGTTGAAGACGTACGCCACCGTCAGGAGCGGCAGCATTCGCCAGGCAATCTTGGTGAACACCCGGTCTTCCGACGTCGCGGTGGTGGCCATATGAGTCCGCCGGCCACCCGTGCAGAACGCGGACGCGTGCCGGTGCGGCAGCGATTCGGGTGTCCGGCTTGCGTTACTCGATCGTCAGTTGACCGATCGACCAGGGGTGGTCGCGACAGACGTACTCGTAGGTGCCCGGCTTCGCAATCGTGACCGTCCCCGAGTCGCCCGGCTTGATGATGCCGGTCCGCCACGATCCGTCGCGGGCCTCGATCGCGTGCGGCATCGGCGTCTGATTGACGAACGTCACGGGCGTGCCGGCCCGCGCCCGTGCCCGCGTCGGCGCGATGTCGTAGTCGTTGGTCCAGTCGATCTTCTTGTTGGCGGCCGCGATCGTGAAGGTTCTCACGGCGCCCAGCTGGATGGTCGTCGTGTCTTCGACGCGGCCGGCCCATTCGCGCACGATGGCCGGCGGCGTCGGGGCGGGCCGCGCGGGCACGCTCCCGCCGATCGCGAACGCCCAGACGGCCCGATTGTTCGCAACGGCGATGTACTGGCGGCCGTTGGCCGCGTACGCCATCGCGGCGCTGGCACTCGGACCGGCGCCGCCGCCGAGGCCCACCTCGCCGGTCTGGAACTGCCACAGCACGGTGCCCGTCCGTGCGTCGTAGGCCTGCAGCGCGCCGTTCGGCTCCTCATGAAACATCAGGCCGCCCGCCGTCGCCAGCGCGCCGCCGGCGCCCTCGCATTCCGAATACGGCAGCCGCTTCTGCCACGCGATCTTCGCGGTCCGGCTGTCAACGGCCGCCAGAACGCCGGTACTGGCTCTGGCCCGGCAGCCGAACCGGCTGAATGAACTCCCATCCGGTCGGCGCACGGCGCATCCAGGCGGGATTGACGCAGCCCACCGCATACAGGTACTGCGTCTGCGGACTGTAGGCCATCGGCGTCTGCCGCATGTTCATGTGCGGAAGGTACAGGTTCGGCGCATCCACCGTGATCGGATCGAAATAACAGCCAGCGATGAACCCCGCCGGAATCATGTTCTTGTCGACGCACTCCGGGCCGACGCGATCGGCGCCGGCCGTGAAGGGCTGTGTCGGCGAGGTCTTGAGGAAGGCGTCCTGCTTGACCTTGCGCTCCTCGACGCGGAGCGCGGGTTCTCCCGTCTCGCGGTCCAGCACGAACAGCTCACCGTCGGTGCGCATGGCCGCCAGCAGCCGGCGCGGCCGGCCGGCGAGAGTCGCGTCGTAGAGCACGAGCGGCGTGCTGACGTCGTGCTCCCAGATATCGTGGTGCACGAGCTGATAGTGCCACCGCATCCGGCCGGTCTTCAGCTCGAGCGCGACGACCGAGTTGTCGAACAGGTTGTTGCCGGGCCGCAGCTCCCCGCCGAACTGCGGCACCGCGTTGCCGGTTTCGAGGTAGACGAGCCCGAGATCCGGGTCCACCGACGGCGTCGTCCAGATCGCGCCGCCGCCGTATTTCCAGATGTCGCTGTCCGGCGGCCAGGTCTCGTGACCGGGCTCGCCCGGGGCGGGCACGGCTTCCCAGCTCCACAGGCCCTGGCCGGTTCGTGCGTCGATCCCGATCGCGCGTCCGCGCAGGAAGTTGTCGCCCAGCGACACGACGGCGACGACCACGCCGTTGCCGTACGCGGGTGCGCTGCTCATACCCTGGGACGGGATGTCGGGACCGTGGCGGAACGTCCAGACCACCTTGCCGGTCGCCTCGCTGATGGCGACGACATTGGAATCGCGCAGGCCGGCGAAGAGGAGTCCGCCGCCGATGCCGACGCCGCGCCTGCCGCCGAACGGCGTCTCGGGCGTGAACGTCCAGATCACGGCGCCGGTACCCGGGTTGAGCGCGAGAATCCGCCCGTTGCCGGTGACCACGAACATCCGCCCGTCGTGGACGAGCGGCGTCGCATCGGTGCGCTCGGGCAGATCGACCACCCAGGCGCCGCCGAGCTGCGTGATGGTGTTGGTGTCGATCGCGTCCAGACTCGAATAGCGCGTGCTGGCCCAGTCGCCGCCGGGCGCGGCCCACTCGGCGGCCGCGTACGGGCCGCTCGCGGCCGATCGGACCCGGGCCGCCGTCCCGAGGGCAGCGGCGCACGAGAGCCACGCCAGCAGCTGACGCGCGAGGCGACGCCGCATGAGGGGGTCCTCCACTGGCTATTTCGACCTGGCCGGCATCACGTCGACCTTCGCTATCGTGAGCGTGGTGCCGTCCAGCTCTGCGGTGACCGACAGCGTCTCGCCGGCGTGGCGGATGAGGCCGGGGAACCTCTGATTGCTGATCTGGTACACCGTGCCACGCTTGTCGACGAACACCAGCTTGGGGCTGTCGGCGGTCGAGTAGTTCAGGCACGCGATCACGCAGTCGCGGTCGCTGACCTTGGTGCCTTCCTTCGCCGCCATGGCGGCGTGCGAGGCGCCGCACAGGCTGTCGCTGATGGTGCCGACCAACGTCTTCTGGTCGGCGTGGCCGGTCGTGGCGGCGCCGACCACGACGGCTGCAATCGCCAGCACGGAGGCATGTCTTGTCATGGATCGTCCCTCTGCCTGAATGATTACCGTTCGCCCTCCGCCGCCGTGGGACTGACGACGCTCTTCCCTTGACGCTCCTCGGCGCGCGCCGCGCTCAGCATCCCGACCATCCCGTAGTTGCCCTCGTGGCATGCGTACTCGAACGGCCGCTGGCTCGCGTCCTTCTTCGTCAGGTTCATCGCGAAGGTCCACGGGCGCGTCCAGGTGTGCGGATCGTCGAAGGTCGAGGACCACTCGAGGACGTTCGGTGCGACCGGCTTGAAGTGCTCGACCAGCTTCAGGTGCTCGCTGGCGCCGCGGTACGCCGCGCGCGCGTCGAAGTTCGTCGTCTCGACCACGAGGGTGCTCCCCTCGAAGTGCCCGCGCGCGTCGCCCATGTAGAAGTGGAACGCCCCGCTCGCATGCGGGCGGCCGTCGAGCGGTATGACCCGCGTCTCGTTGACCATTTCGTACCGGATGACGACCACGCCGGGACCCTGGTGTATTTCGTACGCGTTGCCGTAGATCGCGGGCATCATCGACCCCGGCAGACCGCGGGTGATGCAGCGATCGTAGAGGCTGCGATCCTCGTACGAGTCGGCGGGGCCGCGGCCCGCGCGCGCCGCCGCCCGGCCGGCAGCCCGCTGCCGCGCCTCCTCGGTCTGCGGCGGCACGTGGCCGTCGGGCGGGTCGGTCACCAGCCAGGCGCGGCTGTTGTTCGGAAAATGGTTCTCGAACCAGTGAATCGGGCTGCGGAACTCGTTCCGGTTCCGATCCGCCTCGATGCGGTCTTCGCTGCGCTGGTCGCGCAGGTGCTCCAGCTCGGATTCGGTGATGTCCTCGAGGCGACGGCCCTCGAACTGGGCCGGGCGCTCGAACGGAATCAGGCTTTCGTCGTTATTCGTGTACACGCCCGCGATCTGGGGATCGCCCCAGAGCGTCCGCGGCGGCGTGTACCGCTTGACGACCCTGCCGGCCGTGTCAGGCGCCTGCGCCCGCGCCGGCCCCGAGACGGTGATGACGCCCCATGCGATGACCAGCGAGACAATCATGCAACGCATCGCAACCCCTCACCTTTCAACGCGCCCGGCCGGCGTCAGAAGTCGACCTGAACGCTGAACTTCAGCAGGCGGCCCTGAAGAATGCTGGTGGGCCTCTGCCAGTTTGCCCCATACGTGTTGTTCACGCTCAGAATCGAGCTCGAGTTCGTCGCGTTGTAGAGATCCACGTTCCCCTGGATCCGCCGCGACGAGCCGAACGGGAACACCTTCGACGCGCGGAAGTCGAGCTGGTACAGCCGTTCTTCGTACACCGTGCCGGGCTGGATCAGCTGAACCGAGGCGGTCCCGTTGGCCCCCGTCGCGAGATTGCGTCCGAGCGACGGCGCAATCTCCGCGTTGGTATAGGTGCGCGCCGCCGTGATTTGCGGTCCCGGCAGGCTCTGGAAGGTCGCGGCCAGCTGCACGCCGCCCCAGGGGAACGGATAGACGCCCAGCAGCTTCAGATTCGGCTGGAACGGAGGCTTGACATCGCAGTACAGCAGGCCGGCCGCGCTCGTCGCCCCCTGCGACGGCGGGAGGCCCGAGCCCTGCGGCGAGTTGACCACGAAGCAGTAGTTGGTCTCGGTGCGTCCGACGCTCGGCCCCCCCGACATCACGATGCCGCCCGGCAGCCGGGCGTTCACCGTGAAATCCAGGCCGTTGTACACCTCCGTCGCGGTGCCGTAGTTCGACGCGAGATCGATCAGATTGTTCTGGCTCACGAGCCGGTTCTGATCATACAGCCCCGTAACGGCGTAACCGCCGCCACCCGGCAGACGTGGATCGACCGGAGCGGTCACGGAGTACGGACTGTAGTCCACCGGCGTGATCGACAGGTTGTTGGTGACGCGAAGGTCGCCGTACGAGCGACGGAAGTACCCGGCGTTCACCGAAATGCGCGGCACAATCTCGTGCTGCACCTGCGCGCCCAGCTCCCAGTTGTAGCCGCGGCTCGTCAAGACCGCATCGGAGTACCGGGAGCTCACGACGCTCGACCCGAAATTGGTCGGGTTGAAGGCCCCCAGCTCGCTCGGATCCGGGATGAAATCGCCGTTCGAGTCGCTCCAGGTGCGCGTCGCGCTCTGCACCAGCGCACCGGCCGGGTTCGCGAGCCGGGTGAAGCTCGGCGGGTTGGGGGCTTCGAGGTACTTCCCGATGCTGAACTTGACCGCGGTCTTGCCGGTGCCGAACAGGTCGTACGCGACGCCGAGGCGTGGCGTCACGTTCTTCCAGCGCGGCACCCCGTCCACTTCGTCGAACGTCAGATTCCGGTTCGGCACCTGCGGACCGGCGCCGATCGTCTGGGCCGGCACCTTGTCTTCGAGGTAGTCGAAACGGAGCCCGGCGTTGATGGTGGTCCGCTTGAGCGTCCACTGATCCTGCACGAACGCCCCCCAGTTCCGGTCCAGCAGCTCGTAGAAATTGAGCGGCGTGGCGTACACGGTGACCTGGCGCGGCGCGCCGTTCAGCAGACCGATGGTCATGCCGTTGTTGACGACGTCCTGCGAGGTCCAGGCCCACAGGTGCATGAAGGTGACCCCGGCCTTCAGCGCGTGCGATCCCGTCACATACGAGGTCGCGAACCGCCAGTTGAAGTTATGGCTGGCATTGTGTCCCCAGACGCCCGGGTAGTTGCCCCAGGTGTAGCCGGTGCCCGAATCGACGTAGGCCACCTGGGTGAGCGGATTGCCTGGCTGCGGCGACGTGGGGAAATCCTTGTTGTTGAAGAGCACACCGCCTTCGAGCAGGATCCGGCTCGTAATCGGGGAGTTCCAGGTCGCCTGCGACTGATACATCGGCTGCGAGGTGGAATACCAGACGGCTTCCGGCGCGTTGGTGAGCTGGCCGAGCGAATATCCGTAGAACGGCCGCTGCTGTCCCGCGTTCTGGTGCTGGAGATTGAGCTTGTTCTTCGGTGTGACCTGCCAGGTGAGCCGCAGGCTTTCGTTCTGATTCTGCTCGCTGTTCTCGGCCGGCCGGCTCGTATCCGGGGTGTAGGCGTGGCCGGTCGGCGTCAGGTTGAAGAAGATGCCGGCCAGAGTCTGCGCCGCCGACTGGGCACGCACCGATCCCCAGAACCACAAGCGATCCCGTACGATTGGCCCGCCGACAGCCGGGTCGACGTCGTAGGACCGCCGGACGGTCGTCGACGAGGTCAGGCCGCGGGCCTTCAGGCCGTCGCTCAGGTTGTCGCTCTGCAGGTTGTGATCGGAGTACGCCCCGATGAACATCCCTCTGAACGTGTTGCCGCCGTCCCGCGGGACGAGGTTGATGCGCACGCCGCTCATTTCGCTCTCGGCCGAGAGCCCGGCGGTCTCGATGGCCATTTCCTGCACGGTCGCATCGTTGGTGGTAATCGCCACGAACTGGCCGCCACGGCCCTGTCCGTTGTTGAAGTTCATCCCGTCGTAGAGCGCCGCCTGCTCGTTCAACCGGCTTCCGTGAATGGCGAGGCCCACGGCGGAGAACTGGGTTCCGCCGACGTCCTGACTCGTGGCGGTCACTCCCGGAATCAGCACGCCGATCTGCCCGGTCGACTTCATACCGGCCGGGATCGCATTCAGGATGTCTCGCGTCATCACCGACTGCTGGGTGACATTCTGCACGTCGACGGTCGGCGTGGTGCCCGAGACGGTCACCGTCTCCTCCAGCGCGCCGACTTTCATGTCGGCGTTGACGGTGGCGGTGAAGGCGGCCGTCACCGTGATGTTCTCCTGCCGAATCGTGTTGAACCCGGCCAGCGTGAACGTGACGGCGTACACGCCGGGCACCAGATTGACGATCTTGTACTGGCCGGCTGCATCGGTCGCCACCGATCGCGCCTTCTCGATGAGCGCCGGGCTCGACGCCTCCACGGTCACGCCGGGCAGGACGGCGCCGGTCGTGTCCTTGACGACGCCGGCGATGCTGCTGCCGCTCTGGGCAGAGGCCGCCGGCACACCCAGAACCACCGAGACGGCCGCGGCAATCGCCGTCAGTATTGTTCGCACACCGACCTCCTCTCCAACAGCCGTCGAGCACGAGCATCGCCCGCGATGGGGTGGACCGTCTATCGGGCGCCGCCGTCGTTCATCAGTTGGCGCAGAAGGGCAGCCGTGCTCTCGCGCGCGACGCGCACGCCGCCGCGTCCGCGCACGCCGACGCCGAGCGCCACGTCGATCGGCGTTCGCCCGTCGGCATCCCTGACGTCCACGTGCGCCCCGCTGCCGGCCAGGAACCTGATGAACCCGTCGCTCCGCTGCGCGGCGGCGGCGTGGACCGCCGTGCGCCCCGCGGCGTCCGCCGCGTTGATGTCCGCGCCGCGCGCCAGACAGAGCCTGACGATCTCGACGAAGTCGGCCTCGCTGCCTCGCCCCGTGTCGTACTCCGCGAACCGTCCGACGCCGCCGAACCCGGAGGCAATCATCACCGCGTTCGCGCCGTTCTTCATCGTCGCGCGCGGGTCGGCGCCGAGGTCGAGCAGCAGGCGGGCCGCCGCGACGTCGCCTTTCCGGGCGGCGCGCATCAGCGGCGTCGCGCCGGCTCCCAGCACGGCGTCGCCGTTGTTATGCACCCGCTCGAGCACCGGCGCGATCAGGGCGGCGTCGGGACGGGCGTTGTCCGCGAGGAGCGTGCGCGCGAGGTCCAGCGCCCCGATCACGCCGGACGGCTGTGGTGCCGGACGTCCGGGCGTCTCGTCGGGCGTATTCATGTCGATCGCCGCGTAGAGCGGCGTCATCCCCCTCACGTCCGCCACGTTCGGGTCCGCCCCTTTCTCGAGCAGGAGCGCCGCGGCGTCGTAGTGCGCGTTGATGACCGCAAAGACGAGTGCGGTCGTTCCGTCGGGATCCCGCAGGTTCAGATCGGCGCCCGCCCCGGCGAGGGCCGCGATGGCGTCCCGCGCGTCCTGACGGGCGGCGTACATGAGCGGCGTCCAGCCGCCCCGCGGCAGCACCGTGAACCGACCCGACTTGCCGTCGCCGTAGTCGCGCCGCGGGAAATGCGTCACGTCCGAACGGGCGTCCACCTCGGCGCCGTGCGCCGCCAGAACGCGAATGGCGTCGCCGTGATTCTCGGCGGCGGCCCAGATGAGCGCGGTCTCGCCGAGCACCCGCTCGCGGGCGTTGAGGTCGGCCCCCCGTGTCACGAGCTCGTCGATGACGGCAGGATTCCCCAATCGGGCGGCCAGCATGAGCGGAGTCTGTCCGTCCGGCAGCGGCACGTTCGGGTTCACGCCGGAGGCGAGCAGGACCCCGACGATGGCCGGACTCCCGCCGAGCGCCGCGATCGTCAGCGGGGTGGCGCCGTACCGGTTCGCCGCGCCGGCGTTCGCACCGGCGTGCAGCAGCAGCCTGGTCATGTCGAGGTCGCCGCGTTGGACCGCCCAGTGCAGCGGCGTGGTGCCGTCCGGCTCGGCGGCGTTGACGCGGGAGGCGCCGCCCGGCGCGTCCAGCAGCGCGTGCACCGCATCGGTCCGACCAGCCTTCGCCGCCTCGACCAGCCGCAGATCCGGGTCCGCGGCCCGGAGCGTCGTGGCGGCGGCAAAGACGCCCACGATCGTCAGCCGAATCAGGCCTCTCATGCGAAGAAGTCGATGCTCCCGGTGCTCTCGCCCAGGCTGGTCAGCGAGCTCCCGTAGCGCTCGGCAACGGTCACCCACAGGTTGCCGACGGGCGTGCGCGGCGGCAGCTGCACGTGGCGGTGTCCCTTGCCGACACCACCCCCGACGGCCAGGAGCGGCAGCGGATCGCTCGCATGCTGGTTCGGATTGCCCATCCCTCCGCCGTAGAAGATGAGCGAGTGATCGTAGAGCGAGCCGTCGCCGTCGGGCGTCGCCCGGAGCTTCTCCAGGAACTTCGCGAACAGCTCGACGTGATAGGTGTTGATCTTCACCACCTTCGCGATGTTCGCCGGGTCGTTCCCATGATGCGACACGGTATGGTGCTGTTCGCTGACGCCGATCTGCGGGTAGGTTCGCTGACTCAGTTCGCGATCGCTCATGAAGGTGAAGACGCGCGTGAGATCGGCCTGATAGGCGAGGATCAGCAGGTCGTACATCAGCGCGAGGTGCTCCTCGAAGGAATCAGGCACGCCGGCCGGAACCGTCATCGAGGCCAGACCGGTTGCCTGACGCGTTTCGGCGCGCTCGATGCGGCGCTCGATTTCGCGGAGGTTGTCGAGGTAGTCGCCGAGGCGGGCCCGGTCGGGAGCCGCCAGGGTGTGTTGAAGGCTCGTCGCCTGCGCCGCGATCAGGTCGAGGATGCTCTTGGTGCGGCGCACGCGCGCGGCGCGCTCGGCGGGCGACCCCGGCCGCCCGAACAGCCGCTCGAAGACCACACGCGGATTGATCTCCATCGGCAGCGGCGAGGTGGGCGTGCTCCACGAAATGGTGTTCGTGTAGACGCAGCTGTAGCCGCTCGTGCACGCGCCGACATAGCCGGTGAAGTCCGCCGTCGCCAGCTCCAGCGAAGGGTAGGGCGTCTCCCGGCCGATCTGCTGCGCGAGGATCTGATCGATCGTCGTGCCGCCGCGGACGTCTTCGGCCTGGGTCCGCTTGGCGAGGACGCCGCTCAGCCACCCGGCGGCGCTGATTGCGTGGTCGCCTTCGACGACGCCCGGGTGGGCGCGGGTCAGGTTGCTGACGACGACGAGCGTGTCGCGGAACGGCTCAAGTCCTTTGAGGATCGTCGTCAGCTCGAACCCGGTCCCGGCCGTCTTCGGAATCCATGCCTCGACGATGGCTCCATTGGGCACGAACACGGCGCCGAACCGCGGCGGGGGCGCCGCCGCCTCGGCGAGGGTCGGCACCATCGCGTCGAGAACCGGGAGCGCGACGGCGGCTCCGAGCCCTCGCAGAAACGTACGGCGCGGCAGCGACATCTTCGAGATGAACATGGGGCCTCTCGTCAGTGGGTCGATTCCGCCGTCATTCGCATCTGAAACGGAACGCTCTTCACGATCCCGAGGACGATCGCCGAAAACCGGTTCCCCGACCGTCCCGCGGCACCGACGATCCCGCGCAGGGCCGGCATATCGTGGTCGTCGAGCCCGCGGCCGAGCGCGTAGGTGAGCAGCTTCTCGGTCAGCGTCTGAGCGAAGACCTCCGGATGGCGGGTGAGCGCCTCCCTCAGTGCGACGGCTCCATCCACCCTGGACCCGTCGGCCAGCTCGCCGGAAGCATCGATCGGGCCGCCCGGCTCCCGGCTTCGCCAGGCGCCGACGGGATCGAAGTTCTCGAGCGCAAACCCGATCGGATCCATCACTCTGTGACAGCTCGCGCAGACCGCGTTCGCACGGTGCGCCGCCATCTGCTCGCGCATCGTCTTCGGCTTCACGCCCTGCTCGTTCTCCTTGAGCGCCGGCACGTTGGGCGGGGGCGGCGCCGGCGGCGTGCCGAGGACGTTTTCGAGCACCCACTTGCCGCGCAGGACAGGCGAGGTTCGGGTCGCGTGCGACGTGACCGCCAGAATCGCTCCCTTTCCCAACAGCCCGCGCCGCGCGTCGGGCACGATGACACGGCGGAACTGGCTGCCGTAGATGCCGGGAATGCCGTAGTGCCGGGCCAGGCGTTCGTTGACGAACGTGTAGTCGGCGGTCAGCAGGTCGAGGACGTTGCGGTCTTCGCGGATGATGCTGGCGAAGAACAGCTCGGCCTCCCGCAGGAATGCCTGGCGCAGGTTGTCATCGAAGTCCGGAAAGTCGTCCGAGTTCGGCTGGAACGTGCGGAGGTTGCGGAGCTGCAGCCACTGGCCGGCGAAGTTCGTCACGAGCGCCTCGGCCTTCGGATCCTCGAGCATGCGCCGAACCTGGCGCTCGAGAACGGCCGCATCCTTCAGACGGCCCGCTCCAGCGGTTGCGAGCAGCTCGTCGTCGGGAATGCTGCTCCAGAGGAAGAATGAGAGCCGCGACGCCAGGTCGAGGTCGGACACCGGATGGACGCCACTCGTGCCCGCGCCAGGCGGATCCTGCTCGGCCCTGAAGAGGAATCGCGGGCTGGCGAGCAGGAACTCGAGCGCGGCTTCGATCCCGCTCTCGAAGGAGCCTTCCTGACGGAAACGGCTGTAGAGGGCGAGCAACGGCTGCACATCGGCGTCGGCGAGCGGACGCCGGTAGGCGCGGCGCGCCAGGGTCGCCAGAATCTCGCGGGCGCACGCCGACTCGGCGGCCGCGTTCGCCGGGTGACACGAAAAGATGCGGCGGCGGCTGGGCGTGTCACCGGGCCCGGTCGGGTTCAGCGGACCGGTGATCGTGACGCGATCCAGATGGGGCCGTCCGGTCCAGTCGAGCGTGTCGTACGAACTGCGCAGGAACGGCTGCAGCCGGACCGTGTCGACGAGCGGCTGGTCCTCCACGAATGCGACCGTCAGCACGTGCGGCCCGGCCGTCGCGCGCAGCCGGGTCGTGAGGCGGGCGTCGATCGCGTCCGCCGTCTCGGTCGGCCTGTCGAACGCGGCCAGCAGATCCGCATCGCCGCCAATCGACGCGAGCATGAGGCGACGACCGTCAAGAGCCAGCTCCACCTGGTGAGCGTGCTCGAGACCTCGCAGGTTGCCGAAATTCGTCCGGAAGAATCGCACGTGGACCTCGTACTCGGCGTCGAGCGGAAAGGTCGGCGCGATCCGGATGCCGCCGACCGTGCCGAGCGGCAGCCCCTCGAGGTGGTGGTTCTGCGAGAGATCCTGACGCACGCGGTAGGTCTCGGTGACGATCGGTGCCTCGGGGTCGCCGACGGCAAGCGCGCTGACGGTTTCCGCCGCCGCCAGATAGCGCTCCTGGAGGGCGGGCGAGAGCCCGAGGGCGTCGGAAATGTTGTCGAATCCGTACGCCGAGTCGTCGGCTGGCAACAGGGAGCCGACTTCGACGTCGAGGGCGAGCAGATCGCGAACGGCGTTGCCGTACTCGGCGCGATTCAGACGGTGGAGGACGGATCGCCCCGGATGAGGATGCTGCCGCGCGGCGCGATCCAGTTCTCGCTCCAGCCAGCCGGTCAGCGCGTCATAGGTCGGTTCGTCGGGTCGCCGGACGCCTGCAGGCGGCATCGTGCGGGTGTGCAGCTTGCGAAGCACGCGTTCCCAGAGTTCCGACTGCCGATCGACCGCGCGCAGATCGACGGTATCGAGAACGACGCCGGTTTGCGTCGCCGGCGTGGTCGCACGCTGGTTGTGGCAGCCGACGCAGTAGGCATTCAGGATGTCTCGGTACGGTTCGACCGATGTCGCAGGGGCGGCGGAGGTCACCCGGGCGCCGCCGACATCCTGCGGGCCGGCGGCCCGCGCCCCACGGCCGGCGAGGCCGAGCGCGACGGAGGTCAGGAGCCCCGTGAGGACGAACGACCGCGACATCGTCTTAGGTCCCTGTCGCCATATCTTCCGGCCTTGTCCGACGCTGTCGTCGAACGCCACAGCGTACCGCCCCGCGGCCGCCGGCAGATTGAGGCCACGGTCGGCTCGAATGCGCAGTTTATCCTATCGCAGTCCGTGGTTCGCTGTGCTTACTCGATGGGAGTGCGTTGTTCCGCAACGACCTGCCACTGCCCGGCGCGTTGCACCCAGACGGCTGAATACCGGAAGCGATCGGTCGCGCCGTCCGTCAGATTGGTTCGCAGCACGCTTCCAATCACGAGCGCGAGATTTCCGTGGACGCGTACGCCGAAGTCGTCGTCCTGCACAGCTTTGATCGCCGGCGGGATCGACACGCGCGACGACACGACGTCGCCCAGCCGATCGACCAGACGGAACTCCGGGGCCCGGATGCGGGAGAGAACGGTCAGGTCGTTGATCCGTTCGGCCGCGCGGTAGGCGGTCTCCACACGCCGGATGTCACGAGCCTCGGCGGCCGGGGCCTCAGCCGCTTCGACCACGTGGTTCGCGTCGGCGCCCCGCTGCTCAGCGACTATCTGATCGACGGTCGAAGGCGTGGCCTTCGCGAGCCGAGCGGACTCGGGCTCGGAGGAAATCCTCGTCTCCTGATCGGCGAGCTCCACCCAGGCGGTCCCGTCGTGCACCCAGACACGCTGGAAGCGAACGCTTCCGGTGCGTTCGCCCTCGTCTGTCTCGCGTCCCGTCACCACGGCTCCGCTGTCGTAGATGCGCAGCTTCACGTCGTCGGTGGCGTAGCCGGAGTCTCGCGCGATCGGAATCAGCTGCCGTTTTCCCAGCACGCGGCCGAATCGGTTCACCTCGATGAAGTCCGGCGCCAGGAGCGGCTGGAGGCGGTCCGCGTCCCCATGCTGTCTGGCCTCGACGAGCGTCGCCTCGGCGGCGGTCACCTGAGCCTCCGCAGCGTCCTCGACCAGACCGGTCTGCGCCCAGATCAGGATCGGAGCGAGCGCCGCCAGGAACCCAGCTGCGGAAACCCCTCGCATGAACGCCCCCCGGTGGACCGCCAGTGTGACAATGCGGCTAGCGGCGCTTTGAGCGCAGCCTCGAACGCGCGGCCTGCGTCCCGCATGTATTCGCCAGCTTCTTGACCGACGACACATTGACCTCTGCGAGATCGCTCTGGGTGATCTTCTGCCCAGATTCCACTGCCTTCGCTTCATGGTTCCGGCCAGCGGTGCCGGTCACCCGATCGGCGGCATTGCTTGCCACGAGATCGGACGGCTTGGCCAGCGTGCCGTCCACGCGGACTCGTCTTCCGACCAGCTTCGACAGCACGTTGGCGGGACTGGAGGTCAGGCGGTATGCGTTTTCGGCGGCCGCCACCCTCTCATGCTCGACAACCGACGGATTCGAGCTGTCGGGATGCGCGGGGCTGTTCAGCTCCGTCAGAATATAGGCGCCGCGCTGTCCTTCCTGCAGACATCCGATCAGGCTGACCCGCTCCGCCACAGGCGCGGGCGTGGCTTGCGGTGCGGGCGGCGTCGCAGCAGGCGTCGCGTTGGTGGCCGACTCGCGTTGGCATGGTTGCAGGCCCCCGCCGTAAGGCCGAAGCCGAGTACCACCGCAGCCTGCAGGAGGCGAAGACCGTGTCGCTGATTTGTCCTCATCGTGAAACTCCAGACTGTCCCCTGTAAATCGCCGGCATCAGTTCCTCCGTCACTTCTCTTCGCAATCTCTATTCCTTCCGCAGCTCGACGAATTGCTGAACGCCGTCACGGGACAGCAGCAGGAACGCGGGTTCACCCGACTTGATCGACCCCAGCTCGCGCGACGCCTCGTCGGCGGATCGCACCGGATGGCGATCGACCTCCACGATGACGCCGCCGGGCCTGACTCCGGCATTCGAGGCAGACGTGAACGGTTCGACGTTCTGGACGACCGCGCCCCGGATGCCGGGAGCCGCAGCTGGCTGGCGATGTCGGGAGTGATGTCGCCGAGCGAGAGTCCGAATCCGGGCGCGCGGCCGTGCTGGCTGGCCGCTTCCGGCTCCGCGGTCTGCAGCGACTGGCAGCCGTGATGCGGACGACTGTCGTTACGCCATCCTCGGCGTTCGCGTCATTGTCTGCGCCACGACGACCGCGACGATAATCGCGACGATGCCGCAGGCCAGGTCGTTCCAGAGCGCCGCCGCCGTCCCGCTGTAGCGGAGCACGAACGGCGCGACGATCAACCAGACGCCGCAGAGCATCTCGAACCACGCCGCGCCCATCGGCGGCGCGATGGCGCTGAGAATCCACCACGAGAACCCGATGAGCAGAACGCCGAGCACCACATCGTTGGCGGCCCAGACGCTCACGACTCCAGCCGTCGCCAGCGCAAACGGCGCAATGACGAGCCAGATACCGACGAGCAGGTTGATCCAGATACTGCCTCTCATGGAAACACCTCCAGTAAACGCTCTACGAAGGTGCAAATCCTGTGCGAAGCGGCGCCATCAGGATCTCGACGATCACTTCGCGGTAATCATGAAGTGCCCTCGGCGGTTCTGCGACCAGCACGATTCTCCCGTGTCGTGACAAAACGGCGCTTCCTTGCCGAGGCTGCGTATCTCAAGGCGATCGGCCGGAATCCCGAGACTCGTGAGGTATTCCTTGACGACCTCGGCTCGACGGTCGCCGAGAGCGAGGTTGTACTCGGCCGTGCCTCGCTCGTCGCAATGGCCCTCGATCAGCACCCGGGTCTGCGACCACTTGGAGAGCCACGTGGCGTCCCGTTGCAGAGCTGAACGCGCGTCGTCGCGCAACGTGTTCTGGTCGTAGTCGAAGAAGACGTCGTTGAGCGGATGCTCCGCATTAAGCTGGTCGAGCGACTCTCTCCGGAACAACTCGTCCTCGCTCAGAGGGGCGGCCGACCGCGCGGCCGGCGGTGGGGATGGTGGCGCGGGTGGCGGTGGAGTCACGGGCGCTGCCGGTCTGGCCGCGGCGGCCGGCGGCGGCGGCGCCGCCGCCGCCACGCGATGGTGACAGGCGCCACCGATGACCGCGGCGCCGAGTACGGAACACAGGACGATGTAACGTGACATGCTCACCTCCGGTCCTCAGCGTTGACTCGAGGTCGAACCTGTACTGCTGAGGATACCGCCGCAAAATGTTTGAGGTCAAACTAATTTAGCGGCTGAAACGCACCGCATCCGCCGCGACGGTCTCGCAGGCGCGCTCAAGCCGCCGCCATTTGATTACGGGATAAGGATGCCGTCAACTTCTCCGCGCGTAGGACCCGTCATCGGTGGTGCGCAGAAGGCCTTCGGCGATCAGGGTATTCATGATTCTCCGGCAGATGTCCTCGCGAACGTTGAACAGACGCTCCGCCTGGCGGAGCGTCAATTTGAGGGCCCGAAGCTCGCCGAATTCCGCGCGGACCCGGCCCAGCAGTCGCTCGCGCGAGGCAGTGTTCCGGCGATCCGGCTCCTGCCGCCGGAAAGTCGGCGCGCACGATGGCGCTGACAGTTCGGGCCTCACGGCATGGTCCTTCCGGCTGTCGCGATGTTCACGGACGGCCCAGCGTGGCCGGTTCGCAGCACGCGTCTGTCGGCGGATGAGCGGTGCCGGCGACGCCCGTCAGCGTCAAGAAGCGCCTGGCGCGGGGCAGCACCATCGGCCGACCGAACGACATCTCAACTTTCCGTCGGGTTGTCGCAATCCCTCGACGTGAGAGAAGCAAACCGATTGCCGGCGCCGATTGGGGTTTCTCCTGGATTGCGCAGCCACGCACCGGATGAAGTGCCACGATTCCGGCACCGGCCGTGTGTCGGCTGGGCGCCCCGCGGGGCCTGGCTGTCGCCCGGCCGGAATCCTTCTCCTGCGGTGGAGTACGACGCCGCGTGAGAGGGCGCGCGCGGTCGCCTTATCTTGGACCGGAACGAGCCGGCTCATCACCAGGCAGCTCGATCGAATCGCCGATCCGGGCTCTCGCGTGGAGACCGAACCCTGGTGACGGCGTGAACAACTCGTCGAACAACCCCGAGAGGTATTGCGATCCGTCCAACGACAGGTGCTGGTCGTCCTGATACAACGGACGGCCGGACACGCTGACCGTGCAGCGCCGGGCCGTACACATCCGCTGCGCGACATCGATCTCGCGGACATCGTGAACGCCTCGAAACCTGTTCAAGACGTCGAGCACGATGCGATTCCTTGCCCTGTATTGTTCGGGCGTGGGTCCGATGAGGTCGTTGACATCGCGTCCGGTCCGCTGAGCGATGAACAGCGCTTCCGGTACTTCGTAGCCGACTTCCGGAATTGGATCGACGAGGACCACGCGGCGTCCGAGCGCCCGCAGCTGGCGGACGGTTCGATCGAGGCCCAGCCTGAAGAGGTCGGCGGCCGTCTCACTCCCGGCATCGATCTGATATGTGGCGCTCAGTGCAATCGTTGAGTCGGCGTTTACACCATAGCCATGTCCCGACGCGAACATCGCCCATCGAGACGCGAGGATGATCGTGCGCAGCGCCGGTCGCGAGCCGATGTAGCGGAGGACGTCCTGGTTGAATGCCGCGCACGACGCGAGATTGGGAAACGAGGTCCACCGGACTTCGACGCCGACCAGAGGCGGACAACCGCTCTTGTGCGCCTGGTAGCCGGCCGCATGCGTCCTGAGCGCGGCGCTGTCGATCCCGGGCGCGAGCGCGGCCGCATGTGAGTCGCCCCAGAGCAGGAACGTCGGACTGGCTGACAAGCCGAGCGTACACAGGCCGTTGGGATCCTCCGGCCGGCGCTCGTCGCAGGCCGTCGACCACGGTCCGCCATAGGGGAATCGCCGGGGCAGGCCGTCTTCCACGTGCACGTAGGCGCTCGCGCCGATGGTCACCGTGATCGCCGCGGCCGCAACGCCGAAGAGCGGCCGGCGCCGCATGCGCAACGACCGCAACGGTCGTTCGACGAACCGCCAGGAGAGCGTCGCCAGCGCGAACGACGCCAGCAGAAGCCCCGCCGAGACCCCGAGCGTCATCCCGCGAATCAGGTAGTACTTTCCAAAGACCAGCAACGGCCAATGCAACAGATACAGCGAGTACGAAATCAACCCGATGAACACGAGGGGCCTGATCGACAACATCCGGGAGATGAACGTATCGCCCTTCGTACCTGCGTGCGCAATCAGCGCGGCGCCGACCGTTGGCACGATGGCGGCGATGCCCGGAAAGGGTATCGAGGAGTTGTACCCGATCACGCTGGCGACGATGAGCGCAATCCCGACCGCTGCGGCGACATTGCGGGTGCGGGCGTGCACCGCGGCCGGCAGGGCGTCGCACGCAACCAGTGCGCCGACGATGAGTTCCCATGCGCGCGCCGGCGCGAGGTAGAACGCGGCCACCGGCATGTAACGCGTGGCGTATTCGCTCAACGCCAACGAACCTATGGCCGCGACAGAGAGCCACAGCGCGAATCGTGACCGTCCGAACCGCCGAACGCCGATCAAGAACAGCGGGAACAGGATGTAGAACTGCTCCTCGACGGCGAGCGACCACGTGTGCAGCAACGGTTTGTGCTCGGCCGGCGCGTCGAAATATCCGGAGTCCCGCCAGAACCGGACATTGGAGACGAACAAGGCGACGGCCACAATGCTGTCGCTTAACGCTTTGAGATTCGCCGGTATCAGCAGGAAAGCCGCGGCGGCGGCGCTCAACAGGATCGTCAGGAACAGGGCTGGAAGGATCCGGCGAATTCGACGTTCGTAGAACGCCGCGATAGAGAACGTATGCGCCCGGATGTCCGGAAGAATAGTGCTGGTGATGAGATATCCGGAGATGACGAAGAAGACGTCCACGCCCACGTAACCGCCCGAGAATCGGGAGACTCTTGCGTGGAACAAGAGCACCGAGAGGACGGCAATGCCCCTCAAGCCGTCGATGTCGGCGCGATACCCTGCTCGCATCTTCGGAACCAGAGCCGGCCGGTCGCCGACCAAGCAAGAAGACTGCCGCGGAACCCAGCCGCCGAATGGAGGCTTACTCGCGATGTGTGCCGGGCGGTAATCCCGGACGGTGACTTGTTACGATTTTCTGGTTGGACTACTTCGGAGTTCTTGATGGGGATCGGATCCGGCCACGATGGCGGGGCAGCGCACGTCCAGGCGACATGACCGAGACCGACGCGAGCGCGGCCTCTGTCCTTGCCAGTCTGGGAGAGCGCAACCAGGCGGCCTCTCCAGGAACGCCTAGGGAGGGCACATGGCCGAGCCTTGTGACGTGCGGCAGGGCACGCTCGACATGCTCATTCTGAAGGCGAACGTCATTGCCGGCATCGTGAGTGAGGTCAATCCTTCAGCGCTCACGTGTGGGGAGCGCGAGATGGACGGCGAGCTCACCTTTCACATCGGGCAGCAGAGCCGCATTGCAGAGAGCTGCGACATCTGACGGCCGACAGGGACGAGGAGTCATCGGTCCCGTACGGCACGCCCGCCAAGGACCGTGAGCGTCAGTGGAGCTGGGAGATGGTGGCGAGGGGCGGAATCGAACCGTCGACACTACGATTTTCAGTCGTGGCGCACGCCTCTTTCAGATCCTTTCACGAGTTTTCACTTACCCCGCTAAGCCGTTGATCGCCTAAGTATTTCCGCTTACACTCCGCTTCAGGTCATTTCACGCTATTAACCGTCGGATGTGACCCGGTGTGACCCCGGCGGATACTACGACTGGAGCCGACGATGAAAAAACTGACCACGGCGAGTTCCGTCGATGCCTTGAAACCCACCGACCGTCGCTACATCGTGCGCGACGCCGACGTCTCGGGCTCGAGCTGCGCGTGAACCCGGACGGTGTGAAGACGTGGAGCCTGCGCTATCGCATCAACGGGACGCAGCGGCGCTTGAAGCTTGGGCAGTATTCGCGGATGACGTTGGCGAAGGCGCGCGCAGCGGCGAATGTGGAGCTCCGGAAGATCGACGGCGGCATCGACCCGCAAGCCGAGCGGCTGCAAGCGAAGCGGGACGCCGAGCGCGCCAAGGCGGACAGCATCGACGCGCTCTGCGAGCGATACATCGCCGAGTATGCGCGCCGCGCAAACGGACGTGGCGCGCCGATCAGATGCGGCTCAAGAAGGACGTGCTCCCGCGCTGGCGTGGCCGGGCGGTCTCGTCGATCGAGCACCGCGACTGCATGGAGTTGGTGGACGCGATCGCCGCACGGGGCGCCGGCATTGTGGCGAATCGCACGGCCGCGCTGTTGTCGAAGCTGTTCGGCTTCGCCGTAGAGAAATTGATCATTCCCGCGAATCCGGCGGCGCGGCTGTCGAAGCCGGGCGTGGAAGCGGCGCACCGACCCGAGACGGACAAGGAAGCGAAGCCCTACACGCCCGACGAGATCCGCGCCATTTGGGAGGCGACCGAGACGCTGGCGGCATCCCCGAAGGCGATCCTTCGCCTTGGCTTGCTCACCGGGCAGCGGCCGACGGAGATCTCAGACATGGCGTGGAGCGAGGTGGCTGGTTCCTGGTGGACGATTCCGGGCAGCGGACAAAGAACCGCAAGGACCACCGCGTCTACTTGACCCCGAGCGCGGTGGAGGCGCTGGAGCAGGTGCCCCAGGTGGAGGACGAGCCGTTCGTCTTCGTCGGGTATCGCGGCAAGCGGCAGATGGTCGGCATCAACACTGCGGTATTTGCCGGGGTGCGACGGCGCCGGAACCGCGGCACGCGATGCGCGATACCGTGGCGACGGGGCTCGGCGCGCTAGGCGTGGCGGTCGAGGACATCGCGAAGGTGCTGAATCACAGCTACGGGCCAACAGTGACCGGGATCTACAACGCCTACAGCTACGACAAAGAGCGGCGGCTGGCGCTGATGAAGTGGGGACGCCGCCTAGACCAGATCCTGGCCGCCGATCAACAACGCGACGAGCCGAAGGTGGTGCCGTTGAGGACGGGAGCCTGAAGGATGGGCCGGGATTCCCGACTCGAACGCTCACTCCGCAAGGACAACCGCGGCAATCGGGCGCGGATTCTGGTTGCACGCGGTGTCTTCCTCGATCGGCTAGTCCGTGACCTGCGCATTGAAGAACACTGGCGCACATGGGTGCATGCGCGTCGGGCTTGGCAGATCGACCCCCGACGCGCGCACCTCCGTAGTCTGGGCCTGACGGACGCCGCCATCGCAGACAGCGTGAATCAGATGGACATCCGCGCCCTGACGGCCGTTTTGCAGGGCATGCGCGTGCCGTGGCCGTGGTGCGCCACATCGCTCGTTCTCGCCTACTTTCCACTGCTGCTCCACAACGACGAGCACCCCGACGACCCGCGAATGATGAAGGTGACGGTGGGTATCAAAGGCCTTCCCAAGGGGCAGGCGCCCCCCCACGACGCCGCCGAGATTCGCCGCGACGTCGATTGGTGGTATCGGCTGAATGTGAAGGAGCCTAAGGACGAACATCACCAACTCACGGCGGAATATGCCGAACGCGAAAATCGTGTCACAGCGGCCCATTCTGTTGTCAGCCGGGGCCTAATTCGGGCCGCACTCCTGCTCCAAGCCGAGATCACCGATCCCGCGGGGCTCGTGGCCTGACGAAGGAGACGGTGATTTCGCCTTCGAATGCTGCGAGGATGGCAGCATGTCGCAGGGCGTTCAGTCCCAACAAAAATCCTCCGTAAGCGGGCCGTCGTCGCCCGCGTCGGGCTGAGCAGCACGACGATCTGGCGGCTGGAGCGCAAGGAACTCTTTCCTAAGCACGTCAAACTCACCGCGAACACCGTCGGCTGGCGCGAGGCGGACATCGAGGCCTGGCTGGCGGACAGTGCGGCGAGACCGGACGCCTTCAGCGCACGCGATTACCTGCTGGAGAAGGTGAAACAAGACAAGACAGCGGAGGTATAGTGAGCAGTGACTACAGAGACATAGTGATAGAAGAACTGGCAGACGCAGAGGCGCTGCTGCTGGAGCGAGTAGAGTCATTGGAAGAGGACGTACAGAGTTATAGGCTGTTGGCGCAGGAGGCGATACACGCGCTACACGATCTGGCGCGTGAGCGCGACCGACGGCGAGAACGGCACCATCGTCTGCTCGATGAGTACGCGCTTCGCGAAGACTGCTCAGAGCGGCGGCATGAGCATCGAGACGTTCGCGCCGCGTGTTCCGACCGCGACGGCGCTCGACACCCTGGAGAGCATTCTGCACGACGTCCGAGCGTTCATTTATCGCTACGTCGTGCTCTCCAAGGAACAAGCGACGACCATCACGTTATTAGTCGCGCATACGCACGTCTTACCTGCGGCCGAGTGCAGACTGACTTGCAGGTCACAAGCGAGACGGCGGAGGAAGGCAAGACGAGACTGCTAGAAGAGTTGGACCTCATAGTCGCCAAGACATGGTTGACAGGCAGGACCTCGGCCGCGGCGCTGGTACGGAAAGTAGATGCAGAACGTCGCACGCTCCTTCTCGATGAAAGCGATGCGGCGTTCGATGGAGAGCCGAAGACGGAGAGGCACTGCGCGGCATCTAGAATACGGGGTATGGGCGATCGGGAAAAAGCACGCTCTGTATCGGCCAGGGCGCGAACCTGACCTTTCGGGATAGTTAGACGTTCGCCAAGAAAATAATTAGCGGCATAGGGAAGCTGCCAGATACAGTAGTGAGTAGTGCGATTCGGATAGAGCTGCGTCGCCGGACGAAAGCGGAACCTATCACGAATTTCTGTGAGCGCGATGCGCGGATTGAGGCGGCGCCTATCAAGACGGCGCTTCTCGCGTGGGCGAACGACCGCACGATTGCGACACTGAAGGCGGCGCGTCCCACCATGCCGGCCGGGTTGCGGGATAGTGCTGAGGACGTCCTCGAACCGCTCTTCGCGATTGCGGACCAGGCCGGCGGCGAGTGGCCCGAGCAGGCGAGAACCGCCGCGGTGGTGCTGATGGGCTCCGTGTCGGACCAGGACATCAACGTCGAGCTGTTACACGACATCTTCGCCATCTTCGCGGCCACGGCGGGGACGTTCATTAAGTCCAGCGACCTCGCCGCGAAGCTGGCCGAGCTGGACGACCGGCCATGGGGCGATTGGAAGCACGGCAAGCCCATCACCGCGCGCGCCGTCGCAGATTGGTTGAAGGGGTTCGGGATTGCGCCGAGGCCGAACGGCCCTGGCACCAGTCGCGGCTACGACCGGGACCGCTTTGAGGACGCGTGGACCCGCTACCCCACTATCAAACCGTCAGACCGTCAGACGCCCAATGAAAATGGGCCTGAAGTCGCATTTTCAAACCGTCAGACATCCGACGCCTCTGACACTTTGAAAATGCAGGTTTCCCCAATAAATACGGGCCTGTCTGACGGTCTGACGGTTTGCAACCGGGGGAACGGGGCAGACACGACGCCCGACGGGTTTGGCGACCTGTTTCGAGCCCGAGACGCGGCCTGGGCGCAGTCAGATGCCTTATTCGCGAAGGGCTGGAAGCAATGAGTCCGGCCGGGGATGTCGACATCACGACAAGGTCAACAGCGAAAAGCCGCCCGGCAGGCAGATTTTTGGGCAGGCAGTTAGGGCAGGGCACCTAATGGCGAACCCAAAACTGCCCAGAGCCACGAAGGAACGTCGGGGCACGGTGAAGCCCAGTCGCGAGCGGACACGTCCAGCAGAGGCTAAAGGTTCCGAGACGGAACCGTTGCCGCTCCGCGACTTCGCGGCCGTGGCGCTGTCCTACGTCGGCGACGTGCTGGCCGGCCGGATCGTGGCCGGCTAGTGGACGGTTAAGGCGTGCCGGCGATTCGAGCGGATGCGCAGGAAATGCGTTCTCACCGGGAACGCATTTTCCTGGTCGCCTGAGCATGTGCAGGACGTGTGCTCGTGGATCTCGCGGCTGCCACACGTCGAAGGGCGCTGGTCGACGGCGACGATCGAGCTGCAGCCGTGGCAAGTGTTCATCCTGGCTGCGTCCTACGGCTTCCGAAAGCTGGACGGCGCTCGGCTGGTGACGTCGGTATTTTTCCAAGTCGGCCGGAAGTCGGCAAAGTCGACGCTGGTCGCCGCGGCGGCGTTATATCACTTGGCCGTCGAGAACGAACCGGGCGCGCAAGTCGTCTGCGGCGCGTCGACGGGCAACCAGGCGCGCATCGTGTTCGGCATCATGCAGCGCATGGTGAAGCGGGCGCCCTGGCTGCGGGATCTCGGCTTCATCGCCTACGCGAACGCCATTACGTTCGGCGAGACGGGCGGCACGGCCAAACCGATCAACAGCAAGAGCAGCACGCAAGACGGGTTGCTCGCCGTCGTTCATTGCGCTCGACGAAAGCCACGCGCAAACCTTCGAACTGCACGACGTGTTGAAGTCGGCGCAAGGCGCGCGGTCGGACGCGACGCTCATGGGCGCCGACGACCGCCGGCTATTCGCTGACAAGCGTGGGCTATGCCTTGCGCTCGACGGCGATGAAGATTCTGGATCAGCGTGGTCGAGGCCGATCACGTCTTCGCGGTGCTCTACGAGCTCGACGAGGGCGACGATTGGCGAGACGAAGCGACCTGGATCAAGGCGCTGCCGATGATCGGGATCACGCCGGATGCTCGACTACGTGCGTCGCTACTGCGTGGATGCGCAACAGACGCCGGGACTGCAGGGTGAGTTCGAAGCGAAGATGTGCAACCGCTGGTTGCACTCGGCGTCGACGTGGTTATCGGTATCGGCCTGGGACCGCTGCGCCGATCGGACGCTGAAGCTCGAAGACTTTGCAGCATGAGCGCGTGCTACATCGGCGTCGACCTGGCCGAACGCGACGACATCGCCGCGATCGCGCTCGTCTTCCAGCGCGGGGATGTGATCTATACGTTCGTCAAAGGCTACTTGCCCGAGCTCGTCGTCACCGAGCGCAGCCGGGCCGTGCCGGAGTATCGCGCGTGGCTGCACTCCGGCGAGTTGACTCCGACGCCGGGCAACATGACGGATTACGCAGTGATCGAAGCCGACCTCCGGCAGTACTGCAAAGACTTCGACGTCGCCGAGATCGTGATCGAGCGCTACGGCGCGTTGAACCTCGCGAGCAATCTCAGCAACGACGGGCTGCCGGCGCTCATCGAATCGAAGAACGCCAAGGTCTTCACGGCGCCCGCGCGAGAGCTGGAGGCGCGTATCAAGGCGGGCAAGCTGCGGCACGCGGGCAGTTCGTTCCTGAAGTGGCAGATCAGCAACGTCTGCGTCGAGCGGCGGCGCGACGGCTCGTTGTTGCCGACGAAGGAAAGCGCCGAGAGTCCCGAACAAGATCGATGCGGTCGATGCGATTCTGTTGGCGCTGTCCGCCCTATTGGCTGAACCGGCGCCGCGGAAGTCCGCGTACGAGGACCGCGGCGTGCTGGTGATTTGACAGTGGAGCAGGTTATGACGACACCGAAGGTTCAGATGGCGACGGGCCTATTTATCGCGGCGCTGCGCGATCTGCAGCTTGCACTCTGCGAGGCCCGATCGGACGGGCCGACGTTGGCGCAGACGTTCGCCGAAGGGCACACGCGCGCAGTGGTTGACGAACATGTCGGCGTGATCGAGTTCGCTATCGTCAAGGACGACGGCGGCGGCCATGAGTGGATCGAGTCGATTGTCGTCGATTACGACCGGCCGCAGAACTGGGGATCTCTTGCTTCGCTGGGCATCGGCGCCGGGGCGACGCAGCATTGAAGTTACGCGGCCGATGGTTCACCGAGCCAGCCGATAGTCGTCTGCCACGCTCCGCGAGCAGCGACGTGTTCGATTCGTAGATTGAGGTATGACATGGAGATTCAAGAGTTTCATGACAGAGACCACGAAGGGTATCGTTCCGCTGGCGACGCTGACGACGATCGCCGCGGACCGTCGGGCATTCGGTGATGATGTGCTTGCGGCGTTCCGATCGCAGATCGAGCAGCGCTCGACGCAGGCGCAGGCGGTGCTCGACGCGGCCACGACGGCCGGGCGGGATACGTTGCTGGCGTCCGAGCAGCGCAGTTACGACGGCGGCCATCCGCGAACGCGACGCGATTCTCGGATTGCAGCGACACGTCGAACAGCGCACCGAGCAGCGCGCGCATGTGCCGGCGACGCAGACGGCGATCGAGACGCGCCCGACCGAGACCGCGGACCTGTCGCCGGTGCTGACGCGCGAGCAGCGCTGCAGCGAGTATCTGACGAAGCGCGGCGGCTTCACCTACCAAGGCGAGCGTGGCGCCGAGTCGATGCGCTTCGGCGCGATCGTCCGGGCGCTGGCGCTCGGCGACCGGCGCGGACTGAGCGAGGTGGAGCGCCGGGCGCTCGCCGAAGGCACCGACAGTCGCGGGCGGCTATACCGTACCGGAAATCCTCGGCGGCGCAATTCATCGACCGCGTGCAGAAACGCCGCGCGTGTGATGCAGGCCGGCGCGCAGACGGTGCCGATGACGTCGGATGTCCTGCACCTGGCCCGACTCGCGCAGCCGGGTGCCCATACGGCATCGGATCGCCGAGCGGGAGTGCGGCCAACTGGAAGGCGGAAAACGAGGCGATCAATGAAGGAATCCTGACGCTCGAGCGAGTGACGTTCACAGCACGGACCCTGCCAATGTTGATCAAGCTCTCCGTCGAATTGAGCGGAAGACAGCAGCAACATCGACGCGATCATTGAACGGGAAATGTCCGCGGCGATGGCCCTGGAGCTTGATCGGGCGGCGCTGCTCGGCTCAGGGACACCGCCGGAACCAAAGGGCATCATCAATCAGCAGGATAACGTCGATGTCGGCGCGCTGAATGCCGCGATCGACTACGACGCCCTGATCGACGCGTGCGCCGTCGTCGCGGCCGCGAACCACAGGCCGACCGCGCGCCTCTACAACAGCGATGCCGCGAAGAGTCTGGCGAAGCTGCGGGCCATTCCGACCGGCGTCTATTTGGAACCGCCGGCTTATCTCGATCCGGTGACGGAATACGTGACGAATCAGATCGCATCGGATGGCGGTTCGCCGAATACCTCGTCGTTCGTCGTCGGCGACTTCTCGCAGCTCATGGTCGGGCTGCAGACACCAGCTTCCGGTTAGAAGTCTCGCGGCAGGCGGCCGACGCGACCTCAAGCGCGTTTGACCAACCTGCAAGATCTGCGATTCGTGCGTATCTGCGAGCCGATGTGCAGCTCGCGCATCGGCGAGGCGTTCGCCGTCACGGACCGACGGTCACGGTGGGCGTAGCACCGGCAGCACGGCTGATCTGGTGGTTGGGACGTGCCGCCAGCGCGAAAGCGGAAGCGGCGCTACGCACACGTCCCTCTTGATTCGGCCGGCCGCGGGTGCATGGCCCGCGGTCGATCACTGGAGTTCTGATGCGATGGTTCGATCGGTGGTTTCATCGGCGCAGCGTGATGCTGCCGGGCGGATTTCAGTTCGCTATCCGACCTGCATGGTGTAGGGCCGACGTCGGCCGGCATAACCGTCACGCCCGAGCGCGCCGTGACGGTGCCAGCGGTATATGCGTGTCTGTCCGTGCTCAGTCAGGACATCGCAAAGACGCCGATCAAGATCCGACGCAAGCTCACGGAAGACTCGTTCGATTGACGCGACGGATCACGATCTCTGGGAGGTGTTGCATTCGCTGCCGAATGCCGAAACATCGGCCTACTCGTTTAAGCAGGAGATGATGTTCGATCTGCTGCTTGCACGAGCACGCCTTCGCGGAGATCGTCCGCGTCGATGGCCGGGTGACGGCGCTCTGGCGGCTCGACCCGACCCGGATGGTCGTCGACCGCGATGACGCCCGACGCAAGCGGTATCGCTATTCGCCGTACCGCGGACCGCTGATGGAGTGGACCTTCGATCCGTCACGTCCGCCGATCTTCGAGCTGGCGCATCCGTCGCCGTTGCGTTACTGCCGCGAGCTGATCGGCACGGCGCTGGCCCTGCAGCGCTACGTCGGCAAGTTCTTCAGCAATGGCGCGCGCCTGGGCGGGGTGCTGCAGACCGAGCACACGGTCTCGCCGACCGCCTCAGAACGGCTACGGAAATCATTCGAAGCGTTTTACGGCGGGCTCGAGAACGCGCATCGGTTCGCCGTCTTGGAAGACGGCTTGAAATACCAGCAGATTACGGCGCCAAACGACGACGCGCAGCTGAACGAGACGCTTGCAAACGATCCGCACGGAAATCTGCGGCGTGTTCCGCGTGCCGACCTGGAAGGTGGGCGATCTCACGAAGGCGCACGTACTCGAACATGGAGAGCGGCGCGATCGAATACGTGACGGGCGCGCTCGATCCGTATTTCACCTGTTGGGAACACGCCATCCGGCGCGACCTTCTGACCACACGGCAGTATGGGCAATTCGATGTGACGTTCGACCGTTCGGCGCTCATTCGCAGCGACGTGAAATCGTTGCATGAGGCCCTGGCGCGGGCGCGCGATGCCGGCGTCTACACCGCGAACGACGTCCGCCGGAAGCTCGGCGAGAACCCGATCGCAGCGGACCAGGGCGGCGACGTGTTGCTCGTCAACGGCAACATGATCCCGGTGATGGACGCCGGCCGACAGAAAGGACCGAGCCATGGTCAGTGAACTGGAGCGCCGCGCCGCGGCCGACGTCGGCGCTGAGGGGCAGAAGATTCGCGGCTATGCCGTGGTGTTCAATACCCTGTCGGCCGACCTGGGCGGCTTCCGTGAGTTGATCACGCCCGAGGCCGTCGACCGGACCTTGCGGGAAGGGCTCGACGTCCGCGCGCTCGTCGACCATGACCCGAGCAAGGTGCTCGGCCGGACGAAGGCCGGGACGCTCACGCTCGCGAAGGACGCCCGCGGCTTGCGCGTCGAGATCGACTCCGCCGGACACGACGACCGGCCGGGACACGCTCGCGCTCGTGCAGCGCGGCGACGTGTCCGGCATGTCCTTCTCGTTTGCCGTCGTCCGGCCGGGCGGGGAGCGCTTCGAGCGCCGCGACGGCGGGCTCGTGCGCATCGTCTCCGACATGACGATCAGCGACGTGTCGATCGTCACGTTCCCGGCCTACGCGGCGGCGGATGTCGCCGTCGCGCAGCGGGCGCTGCAGGCGTTTCAGGCGCAGCAAGGACAGCGAATTGACTGGCTGCGACTCCACATGAGGACGCGATGAACGACGACGAATTGATCGGTCAACTGTCGGCCGCAATCATCGATCCGATCCGTGACCTGCTTGATCGCACGCTGACACTCCTTGAACGGCTGACCGATCGCGTCGAGACGCTAGAACTCGACGCGCTCCATCGGCGGGCAGCACCGGACGACAGTCCTGAGAGGCGCCCGCGTGACCCTGGCGTGACCCTGACATGAGTCAACGCATAGGCCGCGCCGACGAGAAGTCTCTAAGTGCTGGTTGATATTGGTGTTATTTGGTGGCGAGGGACAGAATCGAACTGTCGACACTACGATTTTCAGTCGTATGCTCTACCAACTGAGCTACCTCGCCACGAGGGGACTGTCGCGCTCAGGAAAGACCAAAAATCATAGCACGCGCGGATGGTCCGGCTGAAGCCGGACGCTACCAACGATGGTCCGGCTGAAGCCGGACACGCGTTACTGACGCGTGGGCGGGGGAACGATCAGGCCGTGACCGCCTCGGCGTCGCGAACGAGTCCGAGCTCGCGGCGCACGCGATCCTCGATCGTGCGGGCGATGTCCGGATTGTCCTTCAGGAACTGCTTCGCGTTCTCGCGACCCTGCCCGAGCCGCTCGCCGCCGTACGCGAACCACGCGCCGCTCTTCTCGACGATCCGCTTGTCGACCGCCAGATCCAGCAGATCGCCGGTCCGCGAGATACCTTCGCCGTACATGATGTCGAACTCGGCTTCGCGAAACGGCGGCGCCACCTTGTTCTTCACCACCTTCACGCGCGTGCGTCCGCCGATCACCACGTCGCCGTCCTTGATACTCGCGATGCGCCGAATATCCAGGCGCACCGACGCGTAGAACTTCAGCGCGCGGCCGCCGGTCGTCGTTTCGGGATTGCCGAACATGACCCCGATCTTCTCGCGCAGCTGGTTGATGAAGACGAGACACGTCTTGGACTTCGATACCGCGCCGGTCAGCTTGCGCAGCGCCTGCGACATGAGGCGCGCCTGCAGCCCCATCTGCGCCTCGCCCATGTCGCCCTCGATCTCCGCTTTGGGCACGAGCGCCGCCACCGAATCGACGACCACGACGTCGACGCCGTTGGAGCGGATGAGGAGCTCGACGATTTCGAGCGCCTGCTCGCCGTTGTCCGGCTGCGACACCAGCAGGTTGTCGACGTCGACGCCCAGCTTCTGGGCGTAGGCGGCGTCGAGCGCGTGCTCGGCATCGACAAACGCCGCCATGCCACCGACCTTCTGCGCTTCCGCGATGACCTGCAGCGCCAGCGTCGTCTTTCCGGACGACTCCGGTCCGAAGATCTCGATGACGCGGCCGCGCGGGACACCGCCGATCCCGAGCGCGTAATCGATGCTGATGGCTCCGGTCGAAATGGCGTCGATTGGCTGGATGGCCCCCTTCTGCCCCAGCCGCATGATCGACCCCTTTCCGAACTGCTTCTCAATCTGGCCCACAGCCAGTTCGACCGCCTTCAGCCGTTCGCGGTCTTGCCGGTCGTCCCTGTCCATTGTGCGGTCAACGGTTGCCATCGAAGCTCCTTCGGGCGGGCCCGCAGGCCCGCCGCTGCCAGTCGGAGGAACATCCCTCAGGGAAGCGGGGCCATTCTAAAGACATGCCGAGCGAAAGTCAAGGCGACAGGCCCGCACGAACTTCAGCAAATAGCTGCAAATAATACTGTTAGTCAGACTCGTCACTTTCGCCCCTCCGCGCCGGAATCGCCCACGTGTGCACGCGCGCTTCCCCGGGCAGTGGTAAAAACAGCTATGCCCACGACCGTCGGCCACCTGCTCGCGGGTGCGGCCGCCGCATGGACCGCCGACCTGATGCCGCCAGCCGGCCGGGCCCGCCCCTCGTCCCCGCAGCCGGCTGGTCGCCTGTTCGAGCGAGCCGGAGGGCCGCTGATGCTGGCATGCGCCGCCCTTGGCGCGCTCCCCGACGCCGATCTGTTGTTCGGTGTCCACCGGACCGCCTCCCACAGCATCGGGGCGATGTGCCTCGTGACCATTTTCGCGGCGGTGGTGACAGGCTGGGTCACGTCCTGGCGGGGCCCGGTCGTCCGCGTCGCGCTGACCTGCGGCGCGGCCTACGGCACGCACCTTCTGCTCGACTGGCTCGCCATCGATCGCTATCCGCCGTCCGGCATCCAGCTGCTGTGGCCGTTCAGCCATCGATGGTTCATCTCGGGGCTCGATCTGTTTCCCCAGGTCCAGCGGTACCGTTTCTTTTCGGCCGATGCGATCTGGACCAACGCCGTCGCCGTCGCGTGGGAGAGTCTGGTGCTGCTGCCGGTTCTCGCGGCGCTATGGCGGGTACGCGTAAAAGCCCTGTCCCGATTTTCGACCGAGCTGTCCCGCGGCGACCATGCGGCGTAGCAGCGGACACGGACGGTACTTGGGATCGCCGAACCCTTCGTGCAACACGTTCATGACGGCCAGGCACACGTCGAGGCCGATGAAGTCGGCCAGCTGCAGCGGACCCATCGGGTGGTTCATGCCGAGCTTCATCACCGTGTCGATCGCCTCCGGTGCCGCGACGCTCTCCATCACGGCGTAGATCGCTTCGTTGATCATCGGCATCAGGACGCGGTTGGCGATGAATCCGGGGTAGTCCTGCGCCTCGACGGCGGTCTTGCCCAGCCGCGCGCACAGATCGCGCGCGACGGCCAGCGAGGCGGCCGACGTCGCGTGTCCGCGAATCAGCTCGACGAGCGGCATCAGCGGCACCGGATTCATGAAGTGCATCCCCAGCACGCGATCGGGGCGATCGGTGGAGGCGCCGAGCGTCGTGATGGAAATCGACGACGTGTTCGACGCGAGAATCGTCTCCGGCCCCGCAACCGCCGCCAGCGCCCGGAACAGCGCGCACTTCGCCTCCACGTTTTCGACGATCGCCTCGACGACGTACTCCGCATCCGACAAGGGGGCGATCGACGTCGCCGTCGAAATCCGCGCGATCGCCGCGTCGCGCTCGACCGACGTCAGCTTGCCTTTCTCGACGAGCTTCCCGAGACTCCTGGCGACGGCGGCGCGCGCCCGATCGAGCATCGGCTGGGCGACGTCCACGAGGCGCACCGCGCATCCCGCCTGGGCGAACACCTGCGCGATGCCGCTGCCCATCGTGCCTGCGCCAACCACGCCGATCGTCTCAACGGCCACGTGAGTCCTCATATCCGCTCGACGGCGAGCGCCACGCCGTTGCCGCCGCCGAGGCACAGCGTCGCAATTCCCCGCGTGCCGCCGCGCCGCATCAGCGCGTAGAGCAACGTCGTCAGGATGCGCGCGCCGCTGGATCCGATGGCGTGGCCGAGCGCGATGGCGCCGCCGTGGACATTGACCCGGGCGGGATCGAGCCGGAGCTGGTCGATGACGGCGACCGCCTGCGACGCGAACGCCTCGTTGAGCTCGACGAGATCGATGTCCTCCCGGCGCCAGCCGATCTTCTCCATCAGACGCTGCACGGCTTCGACCGGCGTCATCAGCACGAGCTTCGGCGGAAGGCCGCTCGTGGCCTGTCCCACGATGCGCGCCATCGGCTTGAGGCCGAGTCCTTTCGCGCGCTCTTCCGCCATCGCCACGAGCGCCGACGCGCCGTCGCTGACGCCCGGCGCATTGCCTGCCGTCACCGACCCGTCCGTCCTGAACGCCGGTTTCAGCCTGGCGAGCGAATCGACCGATGCGTCGGGACGGATGCCCTCGTCGCGATCGGCCGTCAGCGGCTCGCCCTTCTTCTGGGGCACCGCAATCGGCAGGATCTCGTCGGCGAACCATCCGGAGGCCGAGGCCGCCGCGGCGCGCTGGTGGCTCGTCGCAGCGTAGGCGTCCTGCTGCAGGCGCGTGACGTGATGGAGCTCGGCCACCAGTTCGGCCGCGTTCCCCATGTGCACCTGCTCGAACGCGCACCAGAGACCGTCGTGGATCATCGAGTCGACGACCTGCGCGTGACCCATCCGGAACCCTTCGCGCGCGCGCGGCAGCAGGTACGGACAGTTGCTCATCGATTCCATGCCGCCGGCCACGACGATATCGACGTCGCCGCACGCAATGCCCTGGGCGGCCAGCATGACCGCCTTGAGGCCGGAGCCGCAGACTTTGTTGATGGTGAGCGCGGCGACGTGGTCGGGCAACCCGCCGCGGAGCGCCGCCTGTCGCGCCGGGTGCTGGCCGAGTCCGGCGCTGACGACGTTGCCCATGATGCACTCGTCCACGATGGCGGGATCAATGGCTGCGCGCCGCACGGCTTCGGCCACCACCTTCGCGCCGAGTTCGGGCGCCGTGAAGTCCTTCAACGCGCCGAGGAACCTTCCGGTCGGCGTTCTGACAGCGCTGACGAGCACCACTTGCCGCATGTCGTCAGCTTAAGGCGCAATTCACCATCGAGGGTAGGCCCGCGTGGGCGGCGCGCTGGAGCGGGGCGGGGTTCAGTGCTTGCGTACGGCAATCTCCGTCACGGCGTCCGTGCCGAGCAGCGCCTGCAGCCGGGGAAGGATCAGATGGGCCGACCGCGCAATCTCGCGGGCCCAGCGGGCGTCCGCGGCGTCGACGAGCAGAACGCCGCCTTCCAGGCGGACAGCGGCGACGCGCCCGACGCGCGGCCCGACCGTGGTCTTCCACGCGAAGTCGACCTTGCCGGGAGAAAGGGGCGCGTCTCGGAGCAGCATGGCGAGGGCCCCGTCCAGCGCGTGCTTGAGAGGCTCCATAGGCGAGGCGGGATCCTATCACTGCCGGTATGATGGCAGCCCGTGCATCTGGTGCTGGCGTCGGCATCCCCGCGCCGCGCGGAACTGCTGCGTGCGGCGGGGCTGGACTTCGAGATCGTGGCCGTCGAGGTCGATGAATCGGTCCGGCCTGGCGAGCCTCCGGAGACCTACGTGCGGCGACTGGCGATGGAAAAGTCAGCCAGGGGCTCCAGCCGGACGAGTGACGCGGACGCCGTGGTGATCGGCGCCGACACAGCCGTCGTGGTGGACGGCCGCGTCCTCGGCAAACCGGAAGACGAGCGCGCCGCCGCGGAGATGCTCCGGGCGCTGTCGGGACGCCGCCATCGGGTCATGACCGGGATCAGCCTGCGCCGGAACGAGACCGAGGTGGGCGGCGTCGAGACGACGGTGGTCGCGTTTGCGCCGCTCGCCGAGGCCGATCTCGTGTGGTACGCGGCCAGCGGGGAGGGGCGCGACAAGGCCGGCGCCTACGCAATCCAGGGCCTGGCGTCCCGGTTCGTCACCGGCATCGAGGGCTCGTACACCAACGTCGTCGGGCTGCCGGTTCACGCCGTTTTCGCGGCATTGCGGGAGTTGACGTAAAAGGGCTATCCTGTGGGGTGGCCGTTTCCCGGAAGTCCTTATGACACATCGATATATCAAGATCGGCTTGACGAGCCTCGTGCTGGTCCTCTCCTTCGCGGGCCTGCTGTGGTCCACGCTTCGCGAAGGTACCGAGTACTACAAGAACGTCGGCGAAGTGTTGCCCGATCGCCAGGCGTGGGAGGGCAAGCCGCTGCAGGTTCATGGTTACGTGGTGCCCGGCTCGCGGATGCGCAAGCCCGAGACGCTGGAGTGGAAGTTCAAGGTGCAGAACAACCCGGCCCGCTCCGGTGAGCCCGGGGCCGTCGTCGACGTGGTGTATACGGGTATCGTTCCAGATACGTTCCAGGACGAAGCGGAAGTGGTGTTGAAGGGCAGTCTCGCTCCGGACGCCTTCCATGTCGTCAAGGACGGCGTCGTCGCGAAGTGTCCATCCAAGTACCAGGCGAAGGCAAACGCGCTACCGGGGACGTAAGCCGGCAGGCAGGCATAGGGTACAAGGCCACACATGGCTTCACTCGGCACATTCCTCCTTCTCGCAAGCTTCGTCGTCTGCTGCTACGCCGCCGTGATTTCGGTCGCGGGCGCCAGGCGAGGATCGCGGCGGCTGATCGAGAGCGGCATCGGCGCGTTCTACTGCGTGGCCGCGCTGATGACGGCGGCGACGGCCGTGATGGTCAACGCGTTCCTCACGGGCGACTACTCGATCAAGTACGTCGCGCACTACTCGGACAGCGTGCAGCCGCTGTTCTACAAGATCACGGCGTACTGGGGCGGCCTGGACGGCTCGATCATGTTCTGGGTGTTCCTGCTCTCGCTGTTCGGATCGGCGGCGGTCTACGTCAACCGCGAGCAGCACCGCGAGCTCATTCCCTACGTGGTCGCCACGATTTCCACCGTCCAGATGTTCTTCCTGTATCTGATGGTGGTGCACAAGAACCCGTTCACGACGTTCCTGACCAACGTGCCGGCGGATGGTGAAGGGCTCAATCCGCTGCTCCAGAACTACTGGATGGTGATCCACCCGCCGTCGCTGTACACCGGCTTTGTCGGGATGACGATCCCGTTTGCGTTCGGGATCGCGGCGCTCGTCACCGGGCATCTCGACGATTCATGGCTCCGCGCCGTCCGCCGCTGGACGATGGTGAGCTGGCTGTTTCTCTCGCTCGGCCTCACGCTCGGGATGATCTGGGCGTACGAAGAGCTCGGCTGGGGCGGCTACTGGGGCTGGGATCCGGTCGAGAACGCGGGGCTGTTGCCGTGGTTCACCGCCACGGCGTTCCTGCACTCGGTGATGGTGCAGGAGCGGCGCAGCATGCTCCGCGTGTGGAACGTGACGCTCGTGATCGTCACCTTCTTCCTCACCATCTTCGGCACCTTCATGACGCGGTCGGGCGTCGTCCAGTCGGTGCACGCGTTCGGGGCCGATCCGGTGCTGGCGAAGCTGTTCACCGGCTTCATGATCGCGATCCTGACCTTCAGCTTCGGCCTGGTCATCTACCGGCTGCCGCTGCTGCGGGCGCGCAACGAGCTCGACTCCTGGCTGTCGCGCGAAGCCGCGTTCCTCGTCAACAACTGGATTCTGCTGTTCTCGGCGCTCTTCGTGCTGTTCGCGACGATGTTTCCGACGCTGAGCGAGGCGATTACCGGCCACCGGCTGACGGTCGCCGCGCCGTTCTACACCAAGTGGATGGCGCCGGTCGGCCTCGTGCTGTTGTTCCTGACCGGCGTCGGCCCGCTGCTGGCGTGGCGCAAGGCGACGCTGAGCAACGCGCGCCAGCAGTTCCTGTGGCCGATGGCGGCCGCTCTCGCCGCGTCCGGACTGGTGGCGGTTCTTCGACTGGGCTTCTGGCCGTCCGGCCTGTGCTTCGCGTTGTGCGCGTTCGTGACCGGGACGATCGTTCAGGAGTTCTGGCGCGGGGGCATGGTCCGGCGGAAGAACACCGGGACCGACCTCCTGACGGCAATCATCGGTCTGGTCGGCCGCAACAAGCGGCGCTACGGCGGGTACATCGTCCATCTCGGCATCGTCCTCATCTTTCTCGGATTTGCCGGGAACGCGTACAAGCAGGACAAGCAGATCCAGCTGAAGCTGGGCGAGCAGACGACCATCGGGAAGTACACCCTGCGGAACGACGGCGTGAAGCTGAACGACGACGGCCAGAAGCAGATGGCGACGGCGTACATCGGCGTGTTCCAGGGCGGCAAGCGGATCGATACGCTCTATCCGGCGCGCTGGTTCTACCGGAAGCACGAGCAGGAGCCGACGACCGAGGTGGCCATCCGCCGCGGGCTCGGCGAGGATCTCTATCTCGTGTTCGCGTTCGACTCGCAGAATCTCGCGTCGCAGTCGGCCACGCTTGAAATCGTGCTCAACCCGCTGGTGAACTGGGTGTGGCTTGGATTCGGCGTGCTGGCGCTCGGGACCGGCATCGCGCTGCTCCCCGAGCGAAGCTACTCGTTCGCGCTGGCGAGGCTCGGCGCCGAGGCGGGCCCGGCGGCCGGCGCGGCGATCACGCTGCTCCTGGTCGTGCTGTCGGGCGGGACGATGTCCGCGCAGATGGGCGGCAACGCCAGCGTGCAGACGTCCTACTATCCGCGGACCGATTTCGAGAAGCAGATGCAGCACGAGATCGTCTGCACCTGCGGCTGCGGGCACATCAGCATCGGCGAGTGCCGCAAGGATCCTTGCCAGACCTCCCACAGGATGCGAGGCGAGCTCGCGGCGCTGATCGATCAGGGCAAGTCGCGGGACGAGATCATCCAGGCGTTCATCACGGAGTACGGCAGCGAAGAGATGCTCGGGGCGCCGATCGACAAGGGATTCAACCGGCTGGCCTGGCTGGTGCCCTACATGGTGGGGCTGACCGGAGCGGTGGCGGTCGGCCTGGTGACGGTGCGCTGGTCGCGGCAGCATCCGCCGGAGACTCCCGAGCCGCGGGCGATGGATCCTGCCATCGAAGAACGTCTGGACGACGAGCTCCGGAATCTGGATTGAGCGGGTCCGGCTGATTGATGGAACAGACGTCCGAACCCGGTAGTGTCCCCCTTCAGGCGGACCGCTCCACGCTCGAGCCGTGGCAGTTCTTCGTGCTGGCCGCGCTCGGCTGCGCGACCGCCGCGCTCTTTGCCACGCGCGGCCAGAGCGTCACGGCCATCATTCTGCTGACGGTCCTCATGGCGACCACCGCGCTCGTCGGCATCGCATTCCTGCGGATGCTGCGGCCGTTGGTCTCGCGCGACGACGACCGCGTGCCAATGATTGGCGGCCGCACGCGCGCGGCGCTCGAACGCGAGAAGATGCTGGCCCTGCGGGCGATCAAGGACCTCGAATTCGATCGCGCCATGGGGAAGCTGTCGGAGGCCGACTGGCACGAGATGTCCGGCCGTCTTCGATCGCGCGCGGCGCGCTTGATCCGGGATCTCGACGGCGCCGCCGGATACCGCCAGCAGATCGAACGCGATCTCGAAAAGCGTCTCGCCGGCATGCCGGCCGGCGTCGCCGTGGCCGCTCCGGCCGCCACGAGGGCGTGCGCGTCGTGCCAGACCGCGAACGATCCCGACGCGAGGTTCTGCAAGGCATGCGGCCTCCGGCTGGGATCCTGACCATGGGGATGCGAAGGGAGCTCGCGGTCATCGGCATTCTCGGCGTCCTGTGCGCTCTCGGCGTCTCCGACGCGTTCGCGCAGTTCCAGATGCCGGACCCGAAGGAGATGTCGGGCATCCCGCGCCCCGTCACCGATCTGCCCAACGCCACGGTGTCGGTCCGCCTGATTCGCGGCCAGCTGTCGAACAACATCACCGGTTTTCCCGTCGAGCTTCACATCGGCCCGGACGTGCGGACCGTGAAGACCGACGATGGCGGCCGCGCGGAGTTCGGGAGCCTTCCGCCAGGGACGACGGTCAAGGCCGTGGCCGTCGTGGACGGCGAACGGCTCGAATCGCAGGAGTTCCCGGTGCCGGCGCAGGGCGGGATCCGGCTGATGCTGGTCGCCACCGACAAGTCGGCGAAGCCGGCCACCGAACCGGGTGCGCCGGCGGTGACGGGGCAGGTCGTCATCGGCGGGCAATCGCGGATCGTCATCGAACCGGCCGACGAGGCGCTGGCGGTGTACTACCTCCTCGATGTCGTCAACAACGCCCGCGTGCCGGTGAACCCGACGACGCCGTTTGCGTTCGACATGCCGCGCGGCGCGTCGGGCACGACGCTGCTCGAGGGCTCGTCGCCGATGGCCAAGGTCACCGATCAGCGCGTGCAGGTGACAGGTCCGTTTCCGCCCGGCCGAACCGTCGTGCAGGCGGCGGCGCAGCTGGCGAGCACGAGCGCGACGGTGGAGCTGACGCAGCGCTTTCCCGCCAATCTCGAACAGCTGTCGGTCATCGTTCGAAAGCTCGGGGACACGAAGCTGTCGTCGCCGCAGCTCGCGCAGCAGCAGGAGATGAACGCGGAGGGCGAGACGTTCATCGCCGCCGGCGGCGGAGCGGTCGCGGCCGGGCAGCCGATCGCGCTCACAATCGACAACCTGCCGCATCACAGCGCGGCCCCGCAGGGAATTGCGCTGGCGCTCGCGGGCCTCATTGCCGTCGCCGGGATCGCGATGTCGCGATCGACCGGCCGGTCGGCCGACCGCGCCGCAGAGCGTAAACGGCTGCTGGCGCGCCGCGAGAAGCTGTTCGCGGACCTGGTGCGCCTCGAGCAGGAACGGCGCGCGGGCAGGATTGTCGACGCCCGCTACACGGGCCGCCGCGAAACCCTGGTGGCGTCGCTCGAGCAGATCTACGGCGCGCTCGATGTCGAGGACGTCGGCCCCGGGCCGGCCGACCGGGCCGCCTGAACCGCGCGACGTGCCCGATCTTCACGCTGTCACGCTTACCGACGTCTCGAGACACTTCGGCCGCCGTCGGGCCGTCTCGCACGCGTCGTTGGTGGCCCGCCGCGGGGAAGTCCTCGGTCTTCTCGGGCCCAACGGCGCCGGCAAGTCGACCCTCATCGGCATCATGGCGACGCTCGTGGCGCCGACGAGCGGCAGCATCCTCTATGACGATCAACCCGCACGCGTCCACGGACCGGCACTGCGCCATCAGATCGGCCTGCTGGCGCACGAACTGCACCTGTACCCCGAGCTCAGCGCCCGTCAGAACCTGACCTTTTTCGCCGAGCTCTATGGGATTCGCGATCGTGCCCTGGTGGACGCCGCCCTGGCGGCCGCCGGGCTCTCGGCACGGGCCGACGACGACGTATCGGGGTTCTCGCGCGGAATGCGGCAGCGTCTCGCGCTCGAACGGGCGCTGCTGCACCGCCCGCGGCTGGTGCTGCTCGACGAGCCGTTCACCGGACTCGACGACCGCGCCGTCGCCCTGGTCGCCGCGCGGCTGCGGCAGATTGCGGCCGAGGGCGCGATCGTCCTGCTCGCCACGCACGATTCCGATCTGGCGGACGGTCTGGTCAGCCGCGTCGTCCTCGTGCGGGAGGGGCGCATCGTGACCGACGAGCCGGCCCGGAGCGGCCTGCGCGCGCGGTACCGCGCGCTCGTCGGAGGCAATTGAGGGCGGCCGGAGGGTCGGACCGATGTTCCTGACGACCGTCCTGCTCGTGCTCAGAAAGGACGTCGCGATCGAGGCGAAGACGCGCGAGATTCTGTACACGACGCTGTTCTTCGCCGTCTCGTGCGTCCTCGTGTTTTCGTTCGCCCTCATCAAGGACGGCCGCGTGGTCGAGGACGTGTCCGCGGGCATTCTGTGGATTGCGATCGCGTTCTCGGGCACCCTGGCGCTGGGGCGGACGTTCGAGCGGGAGCGATACGGCGAGACGCTGAAGGCGCTCCTGCTCGCGCCCGCGCCGCGGGCCGCCATCTACGTCGGCAAGCTGCTCGGGATCGTCCTGCTGCTGGTCGTCGCCGAAGCGCTGCTGGTGCCGCTCGTCGCGCTGCTGTTCTCCGCCAGTCTGTTCGCCGAGCCGCTGCTGCTGGCCGGGCTGCTGGCGATGGGAACCGTGGGCTTCAGTGCCGTCGGCACGCTGTTCGCCGCCATGCTGATGCGCGCGCGCACTCGGGACGTGCTCCTGCCGATCCTGTTGTATCCGATCACGGTTCCGGTGATGATTGCTGGCGTACGCGGGACGTCGGCGCTGCTGGCGTCGCCGCCCGACACGCCGACGGCCACCATGTGGTTGAGCCTGCTGGCGTTCTTCGACGTCGTATTCGTGACCCTGGCGTTGTGGACCTTCGAACCGCTGATGACCGAATGAGGCACGGCAAAGGCGCCATGCGCAAGCTCTTCATCCCCCTTCTCGTCCTGACCGCGGCCATGTTCGCCGCCGCGCCCGTCGTGCTGGCCTACGCGCTGTTCGAAAGCTCGATGGGGTTGATCTCGAAGATCGTGTACTTCCACGTCCCATCGTGGTTCGCGATGTTCTCGGCCGTGTTCACGTGCGGGATCGCCAGCGCGCTGTATTTGTTCAAGGACAGGGCCGCAGCGGATCGCGTGGCGGTGTCGGCGGCAGAGATCGCGGTGATGTTCGGCGCCATCGGGCTCGTGACCGGCCCGTTGTGGGGACGGAAGGCCTGGGGCGTCTGGTGGGAGTGGGACGCCCGCCTGACGATGGCGCTGCTGCTGGAGCTGATCTTTCTCGGATACCTCCTGGTTCGGAAGTACGGCGGGCCCGGCGCCGAAAAGCTGGCGGCCGCAATCGGCATCTTCGGCAGCGCGAACGTGCCGTTCGTGTACGTGTCGGTGAACATCTGGCGCACCCTGCACCCCAAGACCTCGGTCGTGCCGACACTGGGTCCCGGCATGCGCGGGCCGTTCTGGTTCTGCGTCGCCGCCTTCATGCTGCTGTTCCTGGTCCTGCTCACGATGCGCATCGAGCTGCAACATCGCCGCGCGGATCTGGATGCGTTGTACCTGGCGGAGGAAGACGGCGCGGCGTGAGTCCGGCCAAGGAAGCTGTATGCTGATCCGATTTCTCACTCTTCTCTGTTCGGTCTGGCTGCTGGCGGCGCCTCTGTCGGCGATGCAGCAGCCGCCCTCGGCGCAGGACGGGTTCGTGCCGGCGAGCACGCTGCCGCCGACCGACCAGCTGCCGGCCGCGCCGTTGCTGATCGTGGCGTATGCCTTCGTCTGGCTCGCGGTGTTCTTCTACGTCTGGACGATCTGGCGTCGGCTGAACAAGGTGGAAGCCGAGATGCAGGCGCTGGAGCGCCGGAGCCACTCGCGGTGACGGCTGGCCATTTCATCTTCATCCCCGCAGGTACTGCTCGTCGGCGTGGTGATCGGCTGGGTGCTTGGCTCGCGCGCGGCCCGCGACGCGTACGCGGCGGAACTGCGGCGGCGTGAGGAGCGGGCGGCGAAGGGACGGTGATTCCGTCAGCGCCCGACCGCGAGGCGCTGCGCCAGCACGTCGGGCAGGCCGGCCTTCAGAATCTTTGCCTGTGCGGCTTCGACCGGGTACGCGAGGCGGAACAGCTCCACGACCCGCGCCGCTTCGTCCACGATGGCATACGCGGCCCGCGCATCGCCGTCTCGCGGCTGCCCGACCGATCCCGGGTTGATGAGAAGTTTCGACCCGTCCACGAGCGCCACCCTGCGGGCCGGCAGGTCGATGAGGCCGCTCGAGTCGAGCTCGTCTTTCGACAGCTCGAACACGGCCGGGTAGTGCGTGTGTCCGAAGAGGCACAGCGGCCGGCTGGCGGCTTTCAGCGCCCGCGCCGCGTCGAGCTCGTCGAAGATATACGCGTCCTCGTCGTACGGCGAGCCATGGCAGATCTCCACGAGCTCGTCGACCTGGTGCGGACCCTGCGGCAGCGCCGCCAGCCACTCGCGATGCGCCTCGGTCAGGTGCTCGAGCGTCCACCGCGCGGCGCTGCGCGCGACGGCGTTGAACCCGTCGGCCTGCTCGATCCCGCACGCGACCTTGTCGTGGTTGCCCCGGACGAGGGCATGGGGGCGAAGCGCCTGCACGCGCTCGATGACGGCGTTGGGATCGGCGCAGTAACCGACCAGATCGCCCAGCACGAGCGTTCGATCGTAGCCGCGAGCGCCCGCGTCGGTCAGGCAGCTGTCGAGCGCTTCGAGATTACCGTGGATGTCGGTCAGGACGAGATAGCGCATCGGATGTGACGCGTGCCCCCGAGGACGTGAATGCGATCCGGTGTGGCTATCGCGGCCGCATCCATCCTACCCGCATATCGGCGCGGGTGGCGCCGCCATTCTACGTCGCCGCCTGGGCCGGTGCATGCTTTTGCTCACGACTGCAGCCAGTCGAGCGCCTGTTCGACGAGCTGCTCGACGCCCGCCCGCCCGGCATCGAGCCGCAGGTGCGCCAGTTGATACGCCGCCCGCCGGTGATCGTAGAGTCGTTCGAACGCCGACCGGTCCGCGGCGAGCGGGCGGCGGCCATCCGATGGGACCCGCGCCACGACGCGATCGAAGGGCACATCGAGCCAGATGGTGACGCCATCGGCCATGATGGCCGCCCGGTTGCCGGGATCGACGAACGTGCCGCCGCCGGTGGCGACGACGAGATGCCTCGGGCGCAGGTGCTCGAAGAGCACGGCCCGCTCGACCGCGCGGAAGTACGGCTCTCCGCGCCGGGCGAAGATTTCGGCGACGCTCATCCGCTCGCGCTGTTCGATCGCTTCGTCCACGTCGACGGCCTGCCAGTCGAGCCGGCGGGCCAGCGCGCGCGCCAGCGTCGTTTTGCCGGCTCCCATGAAGCCGACGAGGTAGATCTTGTCGGCTTTCACACCACCAGCCGGTGGAGCGTCTCGAAGAAGGCGGGGTAGGAGATGGCCACCGCCTCGGCGCCTTCGATCCTGGAGGGCGTTCGCGCGCCGAGGGCCGCGATGGCCATCGCCATCGCGATCCGGTGATCGTCGCGGGCGTCGGCCACGCCGCCCCGGGGAGTGCCGGCGCCCCGAACCGAGAAGCCGTCGGGCCACTCGTCGGCCTCGATGCCAAGATTCCGCAGACCGGTGACGAGCGTGGCGATCCGGTCGCTCTCTTTGACCCGCAGTTCGGCGGCGCCCCGAACGGTCACCTCGCCGCCATGAGCGGCGAGGGCCGCGAGGGCGGGCAATTCGTCGATCAAGCCTGGTACTTCCTCGGGCGAGACGGTGACGGCGCCCGTCCGATCGTAGGTGACGACCACCGATCCACGCGGTTCCCAGCCGTCGGCGTCTGTGGAGTGCACGTCCACGCGGGCGCCGAAACGGCGCAGGACGTCGATGAGCGCGGTCCGCGTGGGGTTGAGGCCGACATCCTCGATCACCACGCGGGAGCCTGGCAGCGCGGCGGCCGCCACCATCCAGAATGCGGCAGAAGAGAAATCGCCGGGAATCGAGAGATCCCTCGCTGACAACGGCTGCCGTCCCGCAAGCGAGACCGTCAGGTGGCGGCGCTCGACCTCGGCGCCGAAGGCCCTCAGCGCGCGTTCGGTGTGGTCGCGCGTCTGGGCCGGCTCGGTCACCGTGGTCGTACCGTCGGCGTGCAGTCCCGCGAAGAGCACGGCCGACTTGACCTGCGCGCTCGGCACGACAGGCCGGCAGTCGGTGCCGTGAAGCCGGGCCCTGTGAATCGTGAGGGGGGCGTGGCCGTCGACGGCGTCGATGCGCGCCCCCATCTGCGCGAGCGGTTCGATGACGCGCCGCATCGGCCGGCGCGAGAGCGACCGGTCGCCCACGATGGTCGTGTCGAACGGCTGTCCTGCGAGGAGCCCGGCCAGCATGCGCATCGTGCTGCCCGAATTGCCTGCATCGAGCGGCCCCGAGGGCGAACGAAACGCGCCCGGGCCCCGTCCCACTATAGTGAGCGCTCCCGCGTCCTCATGAATCTCGATCCCAAGGCCCTGAAGACAGGCGAGCGTCGACCCACAGTCGGCGCCCGAGGCGTATCCGCTCAGACGCGACCGGCCGTCGGCCAGCGCGGCGGCCAGGGCATAGCGATGGGAGATGGACTTGTCGCCGGGCACGCGCAATCGTCCCCGAACGCTCCGGGCGGGGGCAATTGTCGCGGCGGGCACGAAACGATCTTAGACTATGATTGCGAGCAATCGCACGCCCATGACCGCCAGCGGTGACCAGATGGTTCGGCTCGAATTCACGAGCGCCGTCGAGATGCTCGATTTCGTCCAGATCGTCAGCGACCACATCGGCCGCACCTGCGGCTTCGACGACGACTCGATTCACTGGGTCGGCGTGGCGATTCGCGAGTGCGTCATCAACGCCATCAAGCACGGCAACCGGCACGACGCGAGCAAGCGCGTGTTCGTGGACTTCGAGAGCGCGCCGGGCGGCGGCGCGCCGGGCATCATGGTCAGCGTGCGCGATCAGGGCGAGGGCTTCGACCCCGACACCCTCGCCAACCCGCTCGATCCCGACAACCTCCTGAAGCCGAGCGGGCGCGGCATCTTTCTCATTCGCAACTTCATGGACGAAGTGCGGCTCCAGCGCGCCGCCCAGGGCGGCATGGAAGTTCGAATGGTCAAGCGCCTGCGGGCCTCCCAGTCGGCCGCCGCCGCGCGCTGATCCGCGTGGCCGTCGATCCAGCCTTCCTCACCACCGCCATCGACATCGTCACTCGCGCCGGCGCGATCCAGATGGCGCGATTCGGCGGCCGCTTCCGGATCGACAAGAAGGGCGCCATCGATCTCGTGACCGAGGTCGATCTGGCGGTCGAGCGGATGTTTCGCCACGCCATCGGCGAGCGGTTTCCCGATCATCACGTCCTCGCCGAGGAGATGGGCGGCCTCGCGACCGCGCCTTCTGGCCCCTGCTGGATCTTCGATCCGATTGACGGCACGACCAACTACGCACACGGGCTGCCGATCTTCTGTGCGTCGCTGGCGCTCGAAATAGACGGGGTCGCCGAAATCGGGGCCATCTTCGACCCGACCCGTCAGGAGCTGTTCACGGCCGAGCGCGGCCGCGGCGCGCTTCTGAACGAAAAGCCGCTGCGCGTATCGACCGCGACGACGCTCCTCGAATCGATGCTGGTCACCGGGTTCCCCTACGACGTGCATGAGCGCGTGGAGGAGATCGTGGGGCTGTTCGGCGCCTTCGTTGGCGAAGCTCGTGCGGTCCGGCGGCTGGGGTCGGCGGCGATCGATCTCTGCTACGTCGCGGCGGGCCGCATGGACGGATTCTGGGAGCGCGGGCTGAAGCCGTGGGATGTCGCGGCCGGCGCGCTCATCGTGGCCGAGGCGGGCGGCCGCGTCAGCCGCATGGACGGCGGTCCGTTCAGCTCGCGCGCGGGCGACGTGCTGGCGACCAACGGGACGATTCACGAGGCGATGCTGGATGTCATCCGCCGGAGGCGTGGCTGATATCGCCGAGAGACAACCGGCGGACACCCGGCCGGTTTTTCCCGGTCCCCGACGGCGGAAAGCTGGCACCCGTCCTGCTATCTGGATCGCGCAGGAGCCTCAACCATGCTGCGTCGTCTGATTGTTCCGGTCGTCGCCAGTGCAACGGTTATCGGCATTCTGGCGGCCCCGTCCGCGTCGGCCCAGGACCAAACCGTCAACTTCTTCGTCGGCGCCTTCGTGCCACGCGGGATTCAGGATCGCGGTGTCGACGACGTGCTCTATAGCGACTACTACCTGAATCCGGGCGGGTTTCTCGTCTTCGACCGGCGCGGCTTCAACGGGGCGACCGCAGGCGGCGAGTACCTCGCCGGCCTCGGAGACTTCTTCGACGCCGGGTTCAGCGTCGGCATCTACTCTCGCAGCGTGCCGAGCGTCGACGCCGACTTCACGTATCCCAACGGCGATGACGTCCGTGCCGACCTCAGGCTGCGCGTCATTCCGATTACCGCCACGGTGCGATACCTGCCGCTGGGGCACCACGACGCGATCGAGCCGTACATCGGAGGCGGAGTCGGCATTCTGAGGTGGCGCTACTCGGAGACCGGCGACTTCGCGAACGACACCGACCCCAACAACGTCTTCATCTACAGCGGCGAGTTCACCGGAACCGGCACGACGGTTGGCCCGGTGATCCTGGGCGGTGTGCGCGTGCCGATCGGGATGGCGCGAATCGGCGGCGAGGTCCGATATCAGGGCGGCTCCGGCGACCTGCCGGCCGATCAGCAGTTCGCGGGACCCAAGATCAATCTCGGCGGCTTCAATTATCTCTTCACGATCGGCGTGCGATTCTGATTACGGGCGTTCGGTGGGGCGCGGCGTCGGTACAACGCGACGCCCGCCCCTTCGCAGATCCGATCGTAGCCCTCGAGAAAGGCCGGATGCTCGCGGGCGAGCCGCGCGAGCATGTCTCCGCCCTCCGCCTTCTCCTCGATCAGGATCCAGCCGGCGTACGGCCGTGGGTGGTCGAGCGCGGACAGCCAGATGTCGCCGTTCCCCTCGTGGAGGAAGTTGCGGAGGACGAAGCCGTCCGTCGCCATCTCCTGCATGTAGTGTCCGAGCGAGCCCATGCTGGCCATGATGGCGTCGCCGTCGTAGCCAGCCCGCACGCAATCGGTGACGTGCTGTCTCGCCGCGACGTTGGGCCGATCCCATTGCGCCTCGAGGACCATAGGCGCGGTCTGGTCGAGCGGATGCACCGCGCAGACCATCGCGAGCGCGACCCCCAGGGCAGCCACCGGCGCCGCGCGTCCCGCGAGCGCGACCGCTGAGCCGGCGCCGACCGCCTCCGCCGCCAGCAGCGGCACCATATAGCGGACGCGGAAGGGATGGCCTTGGAGGAAGGCCGCCCAAGGCAGCGTCGCGGTCGCCAGGAGCGACAGCGCCACGATGTCTGAGGCGTGGCGCCGAACCGCGGCGCCGCGAAGCGCGATGGCCGTCAGGCCAATCGCGGCGACGACGATCAGGAGCGTGCCGCTCAGCGCGTGCGCTCCCCACCAGATCTCCGCCAGCGCGACGACGGGACGGTCGAGTGCCTTGTTCTCGGGGACGAAGAACCCGCTGACGGTGAACCACTCGCCGACCACGACGCGGCTGTGAATCGCAAACAGGATGACGGCCAGCGCCGGGAATACGGCGATCCGAGCCACGCGACGACAGGCGATCCCGATCGACTCGCCGGATCGCCATCGGGCGAACGCCGCCAGCGGGAGCGCGGTTGCGGTGACCGGCCAGGCTTCGAAGCGCGTCAGACAGGCGAGCGCAAACACCAGCCCCACGCGCCAGGCGCGATCCTCTTCCGCCGGAGGACGCCGGCTCCAGGCGAGCAGGAGCGCCACGGCGGCGACCGTCAGGCCGATGAGGAGCGGCTCGGTCATCGGCGTCGATTGCAGGTACAGGATGTTCGGGTTGTATGCGAACGCCGCGGCGCCGAGCAGTGCGGCGGGCGCGCAGCCGGTCAGCGAGCGGACGATCCAGGCAATCGCCGCGGCAGCGAGCGCAAAGGCCAGCACGGACAGGGCGACCGCCGATGCGCCCGTACGATAGAAGAAGTCGATCTGCACCGGCAGCACGTTGAGCAGGTGGGGCAGCGGCAGCCAGACCGCGCCGATCTGCTGCCACCCGGGTGTGATGCTGTCGATCACGCGGCGCGCAACGACCAGGTGCCCACGCGCGTCGTAGTGGCTCAGGGTGAGGCCGAGTCGGTGATAGTGCAGCGCCGTCGTCGCGCCCGCCGCGCCCGCCGCTGCGCCGATGGCCGGCGGCAGCGCGCGGAGGCGCGACGATATAATCATCCGTTTATTGTATGGGCAGATTCGTCGTCAGAGTTCAGGCGCTCGCACTGGCGCTCGGCGCTCCCGGCCTCGCGCTCGTGGCCTTCCTCGATTCCTCGGTGCTCTCGCTGCCGGAGGTCGCCGATCTGCTGGTCGTCTGGATGGTCGTACGGCACAAGGAGCGGCTCGTCGTGTACGCGCTCAGCGCGACGCTGGGATCGGTCGCCGGGTGTCTGATTCTGTACGATATCGGCCGCAAAGGAGGCGACGCGCTCGTACGCCGCCGCTTTCGGTCCGACGCGGTCGATCGGACCCTCGCGGCGTTTCAGCGGCACGGCGTCATGGCGGTGCTCATTCCGGCAGTGCTGCCGCCGCCGGCGCCGTTCAAGATATTCGTCCTGATGGCGGGGGTGGCGCGCATCGAAACGGTCGAGTTCGTCGCCGCCATCGCCATGGGCCGCGGCGCCCGCTATTTCGCCGAGGGCATTCTGGCCCTCTGGTACGGGGACCGCGCCATGGCGTTCATCGACGCCCACGCGGTCTCGGTCTCGTTTACGGTGGTCGCGCTGCTCGGCATCGTGCTCGCCGGGTCGATTCTCTGGAGCCGGGCCAGGGCGCGAAAACCGCGCTAAGATGGCCTTTATCGCATGGTCGACCTGACTGTCGTGATTCCGGTACGGAACGAGGCGCCGTCGCTGGCGAAGCTGCACCAGGAGCTGACCACGACGCTCACGGCGTGGGGCCGCCCGTACGAAATCATCGTCGTCGACGACGGAAGCACCGATGACAGCTTCGAGATCCTCGCACGCCTCCAGGCGATCGACGCGCGCCTCCGGGTGATTCGGTTCCGCCGCAACTTCGGCCAGACGGCGGCGTTCGCCGCCGGGTTCGACCACGCCCGCGGACGGGTCATCGTCACCTCGGACGGCGATCTGCAGAACGACCCGGCCGACATCCCGGGCCTGGTCGACGTGCTCGAGCGCGGTCACGACATCGTCTGCGGATGGCGCAAGGAGCGGAAGGACGCCTGGCTGTCGCGGCGGCTGCCGTCGACGATCGCCAACTGGCTGATCTCGGTGTCGACCGGCGTGCGCCTGCACGATTACGGCTGCTCGCTGAAGGCCTTCCGCGCGGAAGTGGTCAAGCCGCTGCGGCTGTACGGCGAGATGCACCGCTTCCTGCCGGCCATCGCGAGCGAACAGGGCGTTTCGATCGCCGAGCGGGTCGTCCACCACCGCCCGCGCGAGCACGGCAGATCGAAGTACGGGATCTCGCGCACCCTCCGCGTGGTTCTGGATCTGGTGACCGTGAAGTTCCTTCTGAGCTATTCGACCCGCCCGCTGCAGATCTTCGGCCCCATCGGCCTCGCGATCGCGGTCGTCGGGACGGTGATCGGATCGTGGCTCGCATACCTGCGGCTGACCGGCGCGGCGACGGCGGGCTGGCTCGGGCTGCTGTTTCTCAGCCTGCTGCTCGTCATCACCGGCGGACAACTGGTGACGCTGGGCCTGCTCGCCGAGCTGCAGGCGCGGACCTATCACGAGTCGCAGGACAAGCGGACCTACGTGATTCGTGACATTGTCGAAACGGAGACCAGTCGGACGTGAGATCGCGAGTCCTCGGCGCCGGGGCGCTGGCCACGGCGCTGATCCTGTCGGCGTGCTCGAGCAGCACGACGCCGAGCCCCCCGCCTCCGCCCACGCCCGACGGCCCCACGGTCACGTGCCCTGCGCCCGAGACCGTTCAGATGGCGACGACCGGGACGTCCATACCTGTCGCGTACGGGAGCGCTACCGCGGTGAACGGCAAACCACCGGTGACGACGATGTGTACGCCCGCGTCGGGATCCGCATTCGACGTCGGGCAGACCGAGGTGTCGTGCGTGGCCACCGACGCGCTGCAGCGGAGCGACACGTGCACGTTCTCGGTCACCGTCCTCCCGGTCCCGCAACTGTCCGTCACGACGTTCCTCGCGTTCGGCGACAGTTTCACGACGGGCGAGAGCGGCGTGGACAATCCCGTCCCGACGTCGGTGGACGCACAGATCCTGAGGTTCCTGCCGTCCATCCCTCTGCCGGGGGCCCAGTGGTACACCAGCGTCCTGACCCAGGAGCTGGCGCTGCGCTACGTGGCGCAGTCGCCAAGCGTCACGCCTCTCGGCAAGAACGGCGAAGCCGTTGAAGATCCGGACACGTTCTCCCGATTCGCCGGGCCGGTATCCTCCCGTGCGTGGGGAGCGGTGCTGATCCTCGAAGGCAGCAACGATCTCGCCGCGCACGACTCGCTGGTCATTCCGCCGACGATTGCCGGTCTCCGCAAGATGGTGCAGCTCGCCAACAGCTTCGGCGTGAAGCCGTTCCTGGCGACGATTCCCCCGATGAATCCGGCAGGGTTCCGCGGCGGCGCGTACTCGTGGGCTCTCGTACCCGACCTCGACAACGGCATTCGTTCGCTCGCTCTGTCTGAAGGAGTGCCGCTCGTGGACGTGTATCAGGCGTTCAACAACGATCTGACGCTGCTCGGTCCCGACGGTCTTCACCCCAACGCCGCAGGCTATCAGCGAATCGCCGATACGTTCTTCACCGTCATCAAGCAGACGCTCGAAACGAACAGCAGCATCACACCCACCCGCATCCGCATTCCCATCGTCCGCCGGACTCGATGAGCGCGGCGGGGCGCCACCGCACCGGCCGCTGACAGATCCATCGGCGGGATCCGCGGCCGCGGGCCATCGGGACACTCGTCGCGGAACTTCAAGAGCGCACGGGCGATCACGATCTCGTGCGCGAACGCCGTGTCCGTTTCCATCGGGAAGGCGGATCTGCAAGGCCCCACACCCGGACGAGGTGGCGCCGCTCTTGCAGCCGGTGTCCTTCACTCACCCCCACACGTGGGCGTTCGACGAGCGACGAGCGTCGAGCGTCCGGAGCGCGAAGGCGCCCGTCGAGCGATCCCGGCGTCACCGTAAAGGGGCGGCGGACTGGTCCCGATACACAGGGGTGCACACATGTTGCGCTGCGATTGGCTGACGACTGCCCTCGTTTCCGCCCTGGCAGGCGCGGCATTCGGCGGGTGCACGGCCTCGAAAAGCGCGAACCCGCTGACGCCAACCGTTGCGGGACCGATCCCGGGAGTTGACATCACGGCGCCCCGGGCGGTCACGCCGACCGCCGGATTCCGAATCGCCGCCGACGAGCAGCCGGTCACCCTCACCGTCGAGAACGCGTCGAGCAACGGTCAGCGGTCGCTGAACTATGGATTCGAGCTGGCGAGCGACGCGGGCTTCACGAACCCGTTGTACGCACGCGACGGCATCACCGCCGGCGACGGCAGCACCAGTCTTCGACTGGCCGACGCGCTGGCGGCCGATCGCACCTACTACTGGCGGGCCCGCGCGCAGGACGGCGCGAATGCCGGCCCGTACTCCGAAACGGCGATGTTCGCCGTCTTCACTCCGGTCGTCCTCGGTGCGCCGACACCGATCGGGCCGGCACCGAATGCCACGACGCCGACCCTGCGCCCGACCTTTGTCTTCAACAACGCGGCGCGCTCAGGATCGGCAGGGCCGATCACCTATGTCGTCGAGTTGTCGCTCACCGACAGCTTCGCGACCAGGGTATCGGGCACGGTGCCGGAGCAGCCGAACCAGACGAGCCTCCAGTCCCCACAGGATCTGCCGGCCGGCAGCTACATCTTCTGGCGCGTGCGCGCCACCGACCCGACGACGGCAGGACCCTGGTCGCCGACGCTCGCGTTTTCCACGCCGGCCGTGCCGCAGCCGACCCCGGGACCGCCGCCCGTCGACGGCGTGCCGCCCGATGCCGTCGATCTGCAGCAGGCGCACGTGTACAACTCGCCGTACGACGTGGCGCTCTGGCCGGCCACATCGAGGCTGACGCGTCTCAGCCTGATGCCGAGCGGCGCGCACGTGGAATCGACGCAGCAGAGTGCGTGGCCGGACGTCTGGCCGCCGGGATGGAACGGCCCGCTGCTCTACACGCTGTGGATCGTGGTGCGGATCAACGGCCAGTGGTACACGTCGGGGTGCATCGAGTACTGGCGCGGCCTGTACCAGAACGGCGGGCCGGTGACCGAGTACGGGCAGAACTGGTACTACGATCCGGGGCGGTGGGGCGCCATGGCCGGCTATCAGCCTGCGCCGGGCGAGCAGGTCGGCTTCTTCATCACCGCGGGCGACGCGCGCAACAACGGCGTCAGCATCGTCCACGAGCGGTCCAACGTGGTCCTCGTGCCATTCCCCTCGAGCGGGGGTGGCAGCTTCACCTACTGATCCCGGGGTACGGCGCTCGCGCCGACTCGCCGGCGTGGCGTTCACCCGCGCTTGGTCGCCTTCACGTACAGATTCGTCCGCCACCGGACCGGCAGCCGGTCAGGATTGAGGATCGCCAGCGCGACGAGCCCCGGCCATCCGAGATGCCGCCGGACCTTCTGACGAAAGAACGCATTGACGACCGGAACGTCGAACAGTTGCGGCACGAATCCGTGCGCCTCCAGTCGCGTGGCGAGCTGGGCGGGCGTGTGGAGCGCGCAATGATCCTCGCGCCAGCGGGTCAGGCTTCGCCACCGCACGGTCTCGAACAGCGTGTTGGACCATTTGTTCGGCGTCTGCAGCAGGTAGCTGCCCTGGCGCCGCAGCACGCGGTGAACCTCGCCCAGGTGGGCGTCGCTGTCCCTGATGTGCTCGAATACGTCGAAGCTGACGACGACGTCGAACGAGGCGTCGGGGAAGGGCAGGACGACGCCGGCGATCTGCTGAACGGGCAGATCGCCGAACCAGCGCCGCGATTCCGCGATCAGCGCCGCGTCGAGTTCGACACCGCGCGCACGGCAGCCGCGACCGAGGAGCGCACGGAGCATGGCGCCGGTGCCTGTGCCGATCTCGAGAATGTCGGCGCCGGCGCGCACGACGCCGGTTGCATCGAGAAAGCTCAGGTTGGCTTCGGCGTTGCCGAACTGCTGCGGGCCGTCGGTTCGACCCGGAAGGCTCATAGTCGCAGGCAACCGATAGCCGCAATCCACACCACGAGCAAGGGCAAGAGACTCGGCAAGCCCCGGAGGCCGGCCAGTTCCCCGAGATTCCACGCGGCGTGCGGAAGCGTTCCGCCGCGCAGCCGGCTCGGGTCCGCGCCGCCGTGAACGAACGTCTGGTGGTTGAGCGACAGATCGCCGTCGCGGAAAGCCGGCCACAACAGTTCGCGTACCGGGTCCTTCAGGTTCGACGGCGGCTGCGGGGTGGTCGCGACGGCGACGAGGTTCACGGCGGCGCCCCACATCCATGCCGCGACCAGCACGAGGCGTCCCAGGCGGCCGACGGCCTCCCACATCGGAGCCAGACCGAGGGCGACAAACGGCAGCGCCGCCATCATCTGTCGCGGACCGAAGAACCACCCGCCTTCCCAGAAGAAATAGGAGGCGTTGAGGAGGAGGTAATAGAGCCCGACGGCTGCAGCCACGACGGCCGCCGCACGATGTCCGCGCCTCGCGAGGCGGACCAGCCCGAACGGCGCGATCGCAAAGAGCGGCGCGATGGGGAGCAGCCCCCGGTAGCTGCCGACGAGGAGCTCGCGAATGACCGTCAGCCTGGGGTACGTGATGCCGAAGAACCCGGTCTGGAGCTCCTTGAAGCCTTCCTCGCTCGCGTACCCCACATGGAACGGCGAGTCGAATGCCAGCGCGTTGTAGGTGAAGAGCGGCGTGGCGGCGATGACGAGACCGACGGCGACCGGCAGGGCGAGCGCCCGCAGGCTCCCGGTGAGGTTGCCTCGGCGCGCGAGCAGCATCAGGCCGATGAACATCGCCGGAACCGCCGCCTGGAACTCGGTGACGGCGGCCCAGCCGCCGGCGAGACCGAAGACGAATCCGAGGGTCCACGTCGGGGCGGATGCCGTGTCGCTGAGCGCGTCCGCCGCGGCGAAGGCGATCATCAGGCAGCCGGCGGCCTGGCCGTGTCCCACGAACAGCGTTCCATAGGCCCACGCCGGCGACGCGATGCCGTACGCGGTGGTCGCGAAGATGGCCGCGCCGCGGCTCGCGCCCCAGCGCAGCGACAGCCAGAAGACCGAGAGCGCCGCCAGCATCGTGAAGACGCCGGAGGTGAAGACGCCGGCTACATACGATGTCCACGCGATGCCGGGAAACGACTCGGGCGCGACACCTGCGACCCGTGAGATGACACGGGCGGCTTCGACCGGCGGCACCGCCAGCAGCGAGGCGCCCGGCGCCTTGTCCGAGTAGTAATGGCCGCGCCAGATCGCCCGATCGCCGGTGTGCAGCTGATAGGCGTCGATCTGGAGCGTATGTCGCTCGAGGATCGCCCGGACGAGCGCGAACCGGGAGTTCTGGTTCCAGCCCCCCGCCTGATAGAAGTACGCGTACGACAGCAGCAGGGCGGCCGCGAGCACGATCGCGGCGCGCAACTCGCGCGGCGTCACGGCGCCGCCTGCGGCACGGCGGTCCTCATGTGGCGCTGCACCTGGATGAAGAGCAACACGACGGTCGCAGCCTCGGCGGCGACCGTGGCCCAGGCGGCGCCCGAGATGCCCCAGCGAGGAATGAACAGAAGGTTCAGGGCGACGTTACTGACCAGGCCGACCACCGTCGTGACGAGCAGCCGTCGATCCAGGTTGGTGGCGATGGCCGCCGCGTGGAGAATCCAGGTGCAGAACACGAGCAGGGCCCCGCCTGAGAGCACGCGAAGCGGCGACACGGCGGGCGAGTATCCCGATCCGAACAGCAGGCGCATGATCGGCCCGGCGAGCCACAGCGCCACGCCGCCGAGCAGGACGCCAAGGCCGGCGGCGGCGCCCAGCGCACGGAGGAACTGCGCCTGCAGCGCGGCGCGGTCGTGCACGAACAGGTAGGAAAAGCGCGGCGTGAGCACGGCCGAGAGGACGGCCGGCGCGTAGGTGAGACCTTCGTAGACGCGGTAGGCCGCCGCGTACCAGCCGGTTTCGGCATCGGACCGCACGAGGCCGAGTATAACGGTGTCGATGTAGGTGTAAAGGTTCAGCGCGATCATGAAGAACCCGAGCGGGAGCGCGGCCGCCTGGATGCGCCGCCACGCCCGGCCGTCGAACGCCGGCCGCGCCGACTCGGCCATCCGGCGAACCAGCCACGTGATCGCGCCGAACATCGACAGCCGCGCGGCGACGAACGCCAGGCTCAGGCCGTAGAGCCCGTAGCCGCCGACGAGCGCCGCACTGCCCAGTGCCACCAGCATGACCCGGTCGGCGACGACCACCCCCGCCTCCAAGTCGAATCGATTCAATCCCTGCAGGAGCCCCCGGACCGTCAGCAGGTACGATCGCACCGCCGACGAGACGCCGAGCAGATAGCACACGCGGATCACCGTCGGATCCGAGCGAAGCAGCGGCACGATCACGAAGAGCACGGCGAGACCGCCCGACACCCAGGCGAGCTTCAGACCGAGCACGTTCCGGAAGGTCGAGCCGGATGCCTGGCGATCCCGCGCCACTTCGCGAACGGTGACCGGCGCGAGACCGATGTCCATGATCGTTTCGACGATCGTCGCCAGCGCCAGGGCAAAGGAGAAGCGGCCGTAGTCCTGCGCCGACAGGAACCGGCCCGCCACCATCAGGAGCAGCAGGAGCAGCCCCGCGCTGCCGGCGCTGATCGTCGCGTACCCGCTGCTCACCAGGAACGCGAAGCGGCCGCGGCGTGTGTCGCTCACCCTCGCTCCGGCGGCAGATCGCCGGCGGAGTGTGCCGCCAGCCGCTCGAACAGGTCGCGCATGCGACCGAAGACGAGGCGCTCGTCGAATTGGTCGTGAACCGACGCACGGGCGTTGCGGGCCAGGCGTCGTCGCTCGTCCCGATCGGCGACGAGCGAGGCCAGGCAGGCCGAGAGTCGTTCGGGATCGTGGGGCGGACAGAGCCGGCCGTTGTGGCCATCGACAACGAATTCGAGCAGCCCTCCCACGGCGGCGGCGACGACCGGCACGCCGGACGCGAGGGCCTCGATGGCCGACAGCCCGAGCGCCTCGAAGTGCGACGGCTGGACCGCGACGTCCACGGCGCGGTAGAGCGGAGCGACATCGGCAATCGGTCCGAGAAACCGCACGCTCCCGGCCAGGCCGTGGCGTGCGACGAACGCGCGACCGGTTGCTCCGACGTCCCAGGGGTGGCCCGTCATGTCCGGCCCGGCGACGAGCAGGACCGGCTGAGTCGACGCCGGGGCTCCGCCGTCAGCATCGAGGCCGGACGGCTGCCGCACGGCAGCGCCCCGTGTCAGCAGACGCCACGCTTCGAGCAGATCCTCGAGTCCCTTCTCCCGGCTGAGCCGGCCCACGAACAGGCACACCACGGCATCACCTGAAACGCCGAGCGCCTGCCGCAGCCGCTCGGACTCGCCAGGTTCCGCCGGCCGAAAGGCCGTCATGTCGATCGCGTTGGGGAAGTAGTGAACGCGCGAGGGGACGACTCCGGCGTCGAGCGCTTCCCGCTCGATCCCGTGCGAGATGCACGCGATCGCATCGGCGCGGCGATAGAAGGCGCGGATCGGCCGTTTGCACGCGCGACCCATCGCGCCGGCCGGATCGATGCCCACCGCCCTCAGGGCGGGGTCGGCGTTCTCACCCGTGACGACGCCGGTCGTCTGGGCCTGGAAGACGACGGGACGTCTGGTGACGCCGCGCGCGATCAGCGCGGCGACGCCGGTGGCCCGGTAATCGATGCAGCACACCACGTCGTATCGCGCCGAGTGGCGCAGCAGCCAGACGAGCGCCGCCGGTACCAGCTGCCACTTGCCGAGGGCCGACCGCTCGCCGCGCGGCCCGATCCGGCGGATCGTCATCCCGTTCCGCTCTTCGAGATCGGAGCGGTCGCGGGTGATGCGCTTCGTGAGGACCTGCACCGGAACGCCTTCGCCGGCCAGAAAGCGTCCCAGCCGTTCCGCATTGCTCTCGACACCGCCCATCACAGGAAAGAAGTAGGGCGTGAGGATGAGGACGCCCTGCGTCATCCCGCCAGCACCGTCCGCCGCAGCAGTCTCCAGTACGCCGACAGGAACCCCTCGTACGCCGCTTTCCCGACCCGCACGATCGGGTTGCGCATGAGATCGTCACGGACGACGAGGCGATCGCTTCGAAGGAGAGCGCCGTCCGGCACGCGACGTATCCGGCCGACCGATGCCCGATCGCGCCGAAGGTCCGGCAACATGGCGATCAGGCCGCGCACCGCCTTCCAGTACGTGCGGCCGTGGCCGGCGGCGTGCAGGACGACCAGTTGCAGCGGCTCGTGAATCGCCAGGCACGGCAGGATGGCGACGAGCGTTCGCCACTGGTAGTTCTTCAGCATGAAGTGCCAGCGGTTCCGGAGCTGGTAGTAGAAGAGCCAGTCGCTGCGCGGGCGGCTCCGGTGGAGCACGAGCGCCTCGGCGACCTCCACGATGCGGTGCCCTGCCACGCGCATGCGGTGGGTGAAATCGCCGTCGTCCTTGCCCATGAAGTACCGCTCGTCGAACAGGCCGACCTCCATCGCGGCGGCGCGGTCGATGAGCAGCGCGTTGGCCGACGCCACGCCGACTTCGGCGTTCGCGGTCCCACGCTCCGCGAGCGAGCGACCCGCCCATCGGTTGATCGCCTCGCACATGAAGTGAAGGTGGCCGCCGCCGTACTGAATCGTGCACGCGTCGCTGTCGTGCACGACGAGCGGAGTGGCAATCCTGGCCGCCGGGTCCTCAGTCATCGCACGGCGAAGCCGGCCGATCGTGTCCGGCAGCACACGTACGTCGGCGTCCATCAGGAACACGAAACGTTCGGGCGTGTCGCGGATGCCGGTGTTTCTGCCGGGATTGGGCCCCTCGTTCCACTCGAGCGTCCGCACGCGCACCTCAGGATAGGCGTCGCGGAGCCACTCGACGGTGCCATCGGTGCTGACGATGTCGACGATGAGCCGTCGGGCGTGCGGACAGCCGGCGCGGTCGAGCGACGCGAGCGTGGCCGCGAGCGATTCGCGATTGTTGTGACAGACGATGGTGACGCCCACATCGGCGGGGAACGCCGCGCTCATGTGGCCGCGGTCGCCCGTGACGGCGGGCTGAACCAGTATCGCCGTCCGCGTCCTGGCAACAGCGGAATGTATCGGTTGGGAAGCCGCTTCAGCCAGTACGGGTCGTCGCCGGGTCGGACCGCGTGCATGCCGCGCATCCGGTTCGCGAACGCCGACCGATACCCGACGCGCTCGAGCAGAGCCCGCGTGCGGCCGCTCGAGACACCCCAGGGGAGACAGATATGGTTGACCGAACGGGTCCTCAGGCGCCCGTTCAACTCGTCGCGGCTGCGGGCCAGTTCCTCTTCGATCGCGCGGGCCTGCTCGTCGGGGGTCTCCGCCACCGAGCGGGCATCGGCGACGAGGGCCAGCAGGCGGGTCCGCCAGCCGGCACGGGTGAAGAATGCCGCGCCGCCCTCGCGTCGCACCAGATCCGCACACCGCGCCGGAACCTCCGGCGACACGCTCACGCGCCTGGCGTCGGACATTCTCGATCGGGCGGCGTACAGCGGGACGCCCAGCTCATCCGGTGTGACGAACGCCAGGCCGGGCGGCGGCGAAATCTGCGGGCGGTTGAGAAACGGCGTGCGCTCGTATCCCGGTGCGACGAAGTCCACCGGAACCGATGAGGTGAACACCATCGAGTGCGTGTAAGTGTGCGACTGCACGTCGATGACGCCCGAGACGTGCAGCCGCGCCAGCTCGGACCAGCTGACCAGCGGCGAGAGGAGGTCGGGTTCCTCGCGCATGCGCGCCGGAATCGCGAAGGTGATGGCCGTGAGGCCGTACCGCTCGAGGAGCGGTGCGGCGACCTTCGCCAGGCTGCGCCACGCATCGTCGAAGCACAAGGCGACGGCCCGCGCCGGGAGACTTCGCTGGCCGCGGGTGTAATCCGCGATATCGCCTGCGGTAACCGAGCGATAGCCGTTTTCGGCGAGATGCCGGAGCTTCGGGTCGAGCTCCTCGCGCGTCTCATCGTGGAAGTGAAAGACGGGCAGGAGTGAACCGACCGACCCGCCGAACACGAAGGCAGGAAAGCGCCCGCTGAGCAGGTCGAGGCAGCCCCGGAGCGCACCGCCGCGCTCGGAGAATGGGATCGTGGACACGAGGCTTTTTTGAAGTGTAACCCTTGACGTTCGCAAGTGCGAAACCGTAAACTACGATTCCCTCACGCCGGCGACCGGTTTCCCAGCCTTGGTTGCCTGGTGTTCTAACAGTTGGCGAGCGCCCGTCGTTGCTGTCGAGCCGACGAAAAAACCGTTGCACCTGTTTGGTGGTAGGAGCCGTATGAGCCAGAAGTCGTTCCCGTTATGGAGTGCGCTCGCGCTGTTGCTGGCTGCCGGCGCCTGCTCGAAGTCCACCCCGACAGCACCCTCGGGTGGCACAGCCACCACCGACACCAGCGTCACGCTGGGGGCGCCGCAGGCGGTCACCCCGGCCGACGGCGCGTTGTTCAAGAACGTGCAGCAGCCGGTCACGCTCGTCGCCAGCAATGGCGTCACGACGGGAGGCGCCTCGCTGGCTTACACCTTCGAGGTGTCCACCGATGCCGGTTTTGGAAGCATTGTCTATCGGAAGGACAGCGTGTCCGAGGGTGCGGGGGGGCGAACGATCGTCACGATCGACCGGCTGGCGCCCGACCGCAAGTACTTCTGGCGCACGCGGGGGAATCCGGGAGCAAACAGCGGACCCAACTCCCGGGTTCGGAGCTTTACGATCGGGCCGGAGGTGATTCTTCAGACGCCGGTCACCGCCGCGCCGACGCCCAATGCGCTCGTCAGCGGGGGAACCGTCACGCTCACGGTGAACAACGTCGGCCGCAGCGGACTGCCCGGCGTGATCTTCTACCGGTTCGACCTGTCCGACTCGTCGTCGTTTGCGAACACGATCTTTTCCACCACCGTGCCGGAGCAGTTCGGCGGCCACACGTCGGTCACCTTGCCCTCCAACCTCCAGCTCCCGCGCGGCACCTACTACTGGCGCGTCCAGGCGACCGATCCCGAGAACGAGGTCACCACGAACCTGTCGTCGGTGGTCAGCTTCAGCTACCAGCCGTTCGACATGCACCAGGCCGTCATCCTCGACAACCCGGGCGATCTGGCGTCGTGGGCCGAGACCACGCACATCACGAGCGTCGACATGTCGAACTACATCGTCGTCGACTTCGACAAGCGGCAGAGCGGGGACAAGTGGCCCCAGTCCGGGTTCGGCGACGGCGGGATCCAGTATACGCTCGGCATGTGCTTCAACCTCGGAGGACAGTGGTACTGCTCGGCGGCGATTCAGTTCTGGGATGGGCGCGAGCTCGAAGCCGGAGGCTTGGCGTCGGAGGTGGCGATCAACTGGTACTACGACTCGCGTTGGGGTCCGATGGCGGGCCATCAGCCCGCACCCGGCGAAATCGTCGGTATCTTCGTGGCGCAGGGCAACCTGCGCGACAACGGGAACACGAGCGTCAGGGAACGGTCGGACGTCGTGCTCGTGCCCTTCGGCGGCTTTTACGTTCGCGGGCAGTAGCGCTCAGGCGATCGGGCGCCTGCGCCCGATCGTTTCCCTCCACCGGTCGTCACAGCCTGACGAGGGCCGCGAAGACGGTCGTGAACACCGTTTCCTTCATCCGCACCACCATGTGAGGCGTCTGGTGCGGGTTGCCGTACAAATCGACGGCCGAGTACCTGGTAGCGCCGGTACACGCCCTCGTCGATCGGCTGCACCAGGCGAAGACCGGGACGATCGAACAACGCACGGACCTCCGATGGCTGGAAGGTCTCCGGGTGCGCGGGCCCGCTCAAGACGTACTCGGTCGCGACCACGATCAGGCCGCCGCGCTTCACGACGCGGGCCATTTCGTCGATCGCCTCGATCGCGCCCGGCAGCCCGCCGACATGTTCGATCGACGATAGCGAATACGCGACGTCGAAGGCTTCGTCGGCGAAGTCCAGGTGTCGCGCATCCATCTTCGAAAAGAGCAGGCGATCCCGCCGGTACGGGAACGGCGCGTAGTCCTCGGGTGTCCGGAGCACCTGCTGGTCGCCTTCCTTGGCGCCCACTGACTGCCAGATCCCCATATACAGGTCGGTGGCGTCGACACGGGCGACGTGATTGGCAAGCCAGTACAGAACCGGTTCGTGGCCGGCGCCGACGCTCAACACCGTGGTGTCCGCCCGCAGCCGGCCCAGACGCCGTATCGCGTAGAGCAGCTGCGTGAATTCGTAGCTCTTGCGGTGCATGGAGAGCTTGTGATCCGGAACCACCTGAAGGTCGCGCAGCAACGCCATCCATTCCGGGTTGTCCCATTTCGCCGGATTGGCGAGCTCGCACAGCTGCGTGTCGACCGGGATGGTGCCGCCCTGGGGCGACACGGCCCGATAGCGGCCGGCGAACTCGCGGGAACGAATCAACGATCGCAGAATGCTGCTCCGCGTGTCGCCGTCGGCGAGCGCCGACAGATAGTGCCGGCGTCCGCTGTCGTCCGCGGAACGGTCGAGCAGCAGCTCGTACGCGGCGTCCACGAACGCCCGATCGTCGCCGATTGCGCCGAGCGCCCGCTCCTGCGCGTCCCAATCGCGCCCCGTTTCGCGATCCTCCTGCACGGCGTCGTGCAGGAGCCGGAATTCGGGGGACGACAGGAGGCGAACGGCCAGCGATCCGCGGTCCGACGGGTCGAATCCGCGCAGGGTATCGCGCAGCTCGATGGCGTGGGGTTCGCGCGCCAGGATCAGTCTGAAGGCGTCGGCGATGATGCGAGCGGCCGCCGAGTCGTCGGGCATGAAGACGGCGATTCTAGCACCCGGATCTGAGGTCAGTTATCATGAGCCGCGTGTCTTCGCGCGCCGCCGCGCTCATCGGCGCCATCCTCCTGATCGTCTCGCTGGCGGCAGCCCTTTCCGTTGACGTGGTCAAGACGGGATTCGGCGTGAAGGGCGACGAAGCCACCTACGTGACGATGGGGCTGAGCGCTGCCTTCGATCACGACCTGGCGTATCAGCGCCGCGATCTCGAGCGGTTCTTCAGCCTCTACCGATCCGGACCCGAAGGCATCTTCCTGAAACGGGGCAAACAGATCCGGCTGCGCGTCGACGGCCAGGCGCCCTTCGTCCACGAGATCAAGCGGCCGGATGCGACGCGCGATCGCCTGTACTTTGGCAAAGCGCTCCTGTACGGCGTCGTGGCGGCGCCCTTCGTCCGGGCGTTCGGCCTGAATGGGTTTCTCGTTCTGCACGTCCTCCTGCTGTTCGGCGCGGCGGCCTGCTTCTATCTGTTTCTCGCAGCGCGATCGAGTGCCGGCGCGGCGCTGCTGTTCACCACGGCGTTCGTGGGGGCAAGTTGCGTGCCGGTGTACGCCGTCTTCATCACGCCGGAGGTGTTGAATTTCGCGCTCGTCGCCGTCGCCTACTTTCTGTGGCTCTACAAGGAAGTGGCGCCCGGCGGTTCACGCGCGATGCGAGGGGCCGGGAGCGACGTCGCGGCCGCCGCGCTGCTCGGCGCGGTCATCTACTCGAAACCGCCGCAACACGCGCTGCTCATCGTGCCGCTCGTCCTGCTGGCGTGGCTGCGGCGGCGCTATCTGCACGGACTGGCGGTCGGAGCCGTGTGCGTGCTCGTCGCGGCCGCGCTCTTCGGGGGGACGGCGCTCAATTCCGGGGAGTTCAACTACCAGGGCGGCGACCGCAAGACCTTCTACAGTGTCTTTCCCTTCGACGGTTCGAGCGCCGACGTGTGGTCCGGCGCGCATGCCAAGGAGATGACCACCAACGACTCCGACGCCGAGAACATCCTGCAGGACTTCACCCACCGGCTGGTCACCAACGTGAAGTACTTTCTGGTCGGCCGGCATTTCGGGTTCATTCCCTACTTCTTTCCCGGCGTCGTTGCCGTCGTGTGGTGGCTGGCGTCGCCGGAGCGGCGGCAGGCGTGGCGCGTGCTGACGTTCCTGGCCGTGGCCGGCTCCGCCCTCGGCCTGCTCGGTACTGGCGCCATTCAGCTGGAGCGGCGGAGGCGGTCCGCCGGGAAACCGGTACTTCATGAGCGTCTACGCGGCCCTGCTGTTCCTGATGCCGCCGGTCTCGGCGCCGGCGGCCGGCGTCATCGCGTGGTGCGGCGGCGCCCTCTTCACGGCGAAGATGCTGGTCAATCCGTTCGTCGCCGCGAGGTTTCCGAACCAGACCACCGAGCGGGGCTTCGCCCGTCGCCTTCCGGTCGAACTGACGATGGCCAACGACCTGCCGGTGATGCTGCTGGGGACCCGGGCCCACGCGTGGGTCAGCGACGTCCTGCTGTATTTTCTCGACGAGCATTCGTATCCACCCGAGAAGATCGATGCCGAAGGCCATCTCGGGGTCTGGATTGCCGCCGACGGTCGTGCCGACATTCTCCTGCGCAGCGAATGGCCCATCGATCACCTGGTGATGACCGTCGAATCGCCCGTGGCGACCACCTTCACGGCCTCCATCGGCGAGGGCGACGCGAGCGTCCGCCTGAAACCCGGAAGCCCTTCCACGTTCAACCTGCCCGCGTCGGGCGTCCGGGGACTGAACAGCTACGCCTATCTGCTGTCCGCGCGCTCGTCGGACGGCTTCGTTCCGCACCTTCAGAATCCGGCGTCGGACGACTACCGCAATCTCGGCGCGCTGATGCGCTTCCAGGCCATCCCGGTTTCCGGGCACAGGTGAGCGTATCTTGGTTCCCGCTGTCAGGCGGTCGTTCGTGGAGCTCTGCGCGCTGCTGCCGGCCGCTTTCGCGTTGACCTGCTTGATGACGTTGCCGCTCGTCACGAAGATGGGCAGCACGGGCCGCGTCGACAACCACGACGGCGAACTGTCGATCTGGAACGTGGCGTGGGTGGCACGGACGATCGTCGTCGACCCGGCGCATCTCTACGACGCGAACATCTTCTATCCGCATCGCGGTACGCTCGCATACTCGGAAAACAACATAGGCGCCGGTCTCCTGGCGCTGCCCGCGTACTGGTGGACGCGGGGGAATCCGTATGCGGCGCACAACTTCGCCGTGCTCCTGGCGTTCACGCTGAGCGTCACCGGCATGTTCCTGCTCGTCCGGCATCTGACCCGCGATCGGCGGGCGGCGGCCGTGTCGGCGATTCTCTTCGCGTACACGCCGCATGTGTTCGCCCACACGCCGCACATCCAGCTCCTGATGACGGCGGGGCTGCCGTTCACCCTGCTGGCGTTTCACCGCGTCGTCGAGCAGCCGACGACCCGCCGCGGAGCGCACCTTGGGCTGGCGATGGCGGCCCAGGCCGTCAGCTGCGGGTACTACGGCGTGTTCGCGATCCTGATCGTGGGGTACGGCGTCGTCGTCGCCGGCCTGTTCCGCCGATGGTCGTCCCGTTTCTGGAAGGCGCTCGGCGCAGGTGCGCTGTGGGCCGTGGCCATCGTCGGCCCGCTGTTCTGGCCGTACCTTCGCCTTCAGCAGGCCACCGGGTTCGCGCGACCGCTCGAGTCCGCCGGGCGGTATTCCGCCGACTGGCGCGCCTATTTCGCGAGCGCGGCGAACCTGCACCTCTGGCTGCTGCCGCTGCTGGGCCACTGGAACGACGTGCTGTTTCCGGGATTCATCGCCCTTTCGCTGGCGATCGCGGGCGTGTGGCTGGCGCTGCGCCGCCGCCGGCACGAAGTGCTCGTCATGTATGGCGGGCTCGCGGTGCTCGCGCTCTGGGCCTCTTTCGGGCCGTCAGCCGGCCTGTATACCGTCCTCTACCGGGTGCTGCCGCTGTTCGCCTGGCTGCGTGCCCCGTCACGGTTCGGGCTGATCGTGACGCTCGGTCTCGCCGTCCTCGGCGGGTTCGGCCTCGCCGGCCTGCTGCCGAGCGGCCGCAAGGGGACCGTCGTCGGATGTCTGCTGGCCATCTGTGCGGCGCGAGAGCTCCTGCTGACCTACCCGACGACCGACGCGCCCACCCTCTCGAAGGCGTACACCGTGCTGCGGACGCTGCCGCCCGGCCCGGTGATCGAGATGCCGTTCTTCTACCCGGAGGTCGGGCTCTTCCAGCACGCCGACTACATGCTGAACTCCACGAGTCACTGGATGCCGCTGGTGAACGGATACAGCGACTATATTCCGCCGGATTTCCTGGAGCACGTCAGGACGCTGGCGCCGTTCCCCAGTCGCGATGCGTTCGGGATCCTCCGGCCGCTCCAGGTGCGGTACGCGATGTTCCATCTGACCAGGTACAACAGCGAGAACCGCCAGGACGTGCTGATGCGGCTGAAGACGTTCGAGGACTATCTGCGCCCGCTGTACGTGGACGACCAGACACGGCTGTACGAGATCGTCGGGTTTCCGCCGTGAAGGCGCGGCGCTCGCGCGGTTAGCGGTGGCCGCGCGCGAACCAGACAGCCGCGCCGCTCAGGGAGAACAGCATGATGAGCGCCGCGCCGACGAGCGACATGAGGACGGCGGCTTCGATCGGCAGGCCGAGCCCCCGAAAATACGCGGCGAAGGTCGCCTCCCGAACGCCGAAGCCGTTGACCGAGACCGGCAGCATCTGCACGACGAAGGACAGCGGCACGATCACGGCGAGATCCCAGAACGTCACGTGAATGTGCAGCGCGTAGGTCACGATGAAGAAGTAGACGACGATCGATGCCTGCACGAAGATGGCGCCGCCGAAACACCCGGCGAGCGCGGTCGGCCGATCGCGGAAGCGCGAGAGCACCGCGGTCAGCTTCTGAATGCGTTCGCCGACCCACTCGGGATGAAAGACGGCGAGCGGCCGCAGAAGGCGACCGAACCCCTCCGGCGCCAGGACGGCGGGTGCCGACGCCGCCGCGCCCAGCACGAACCCGGCCCACAACCACGACGGCCAGATGGGCATCGTCGCGCGCCGGGCGCCCGCGGCGACGGTTGCCGAGAACGCCGCCACGAGCACCAGGCCCATCAGCCCGAGCGCGCGATCGACGAGCACGACGGTCGTCGCGAGCGTCATGGATCCCGCCGGTCGCGCGGTGTCGCGGATGCGGATGACGTCGCCGCCGATGTTGCTGGGCAGGAAGTTGTTGAAGAACAGCGCCACGAGATACGACTCGAAGAGCGATCGATCGCGCACCCGGATGTCCTGCGCGCCGAGCAGCAGACGCCAGCGCCACGTGCTGGCGAGCACATTGACCAGGTACACCGCCAGCGCGGCGACGAGCCAGGGCAGCGACGCCTGCCGGGCGCTGGTCCAGAGCCGTTCGACGTCGATTTGGTGGAAGAGAATCGCCAGCAGCGCCACGCTGACGGCGAGCTTGCCGGCGATGACCAGATAACGACGCGTCGGCGGCGATGCAGCAGTGTCGGGGAGCATTCAGCGTGAGGGGTCCCGTCACTGTACCTACGATTCCGTGAGAAAATCACCCGATCGTGCGCATTCTGATGATCGCGCCCGAGCCGTTCTTCGAGCCCCGCGGCACGCCGTTCAGCGAGTTTCATCGGATTCGGGCGCTCACAGACCTCGGGCACCAGGTGGATCTCGTCACGTATCCGTTCGGGCGGAACGTGACCATGGCCGGGCTGCGTCTGTTTCGGAGTCTGCGGCCGCCCGGGGTCCGGCGAGTTGCAATCGGGCCTTCGCTCGCCAAGATCCCGCTCGACGCGCTGCTGACGCTCACGGTTCTCCGCCGTGCCTTCAGCCAGCAGTACGACGCCGTGCATTCGCACGAGGAGGGCGGGCTTGTCGGGATCGTCGTGGCGGCAATGCTCAGGATTCCGCACCTCTACGACATGCACTCGAGCCTGCCGCAGCAGCTCTCGAATTTCGCGTTCACCCGATCCCGCATCATCCTCGGCGCGTTCCGCGCCATCGAGCGGGTCATGATCCGCCGATCGCGCGTGGTCATCGTCATCTGCCCGTCGCTCGAAGAAACCGTCAAGGGAATCGATCCGGAGGCGCGGACGGTTCTCATCGAAAACGCGCCCGGGTCGGCGGATGCGCCCGCCTCGGCGGCCGACGCGGACGCCGTGCGCCAGACGTTCGGGTTCTCGGCGTCGACGCCGCTCGTGCTCTACGCCGGCACCTTCGAGGCGTATCAGGGCCTCGACGTGTTGTTCGGCGCGATGGCGTTGGTGCGGGACCGGAAGCCGGACGCCAGGCTGCTGCTGGCCGGCGGGAAGCCGGAGCAGGTTGAACAGGCGAGAGCGGTGGCCCGCGAAACGGGGGTCGGCGACGTCGTGGTGTTCGCCGGCGAGCGTCCTGCGAGCGAAATCCCGGCCTTCCTCAGGGCGTGCGACGTGCTGGTGTCTCCGCGGTCGCGCGGAACCAACACGCCGCTCAAGATCTATCAATACCTCCGAGCGGGCAAGCCGATCGTCGCGACCCGGCTGCTGACCCACACACAGGTGCTGAGCGATCGCACGGCGATTCTGACGGAGGCGTCGTCGCGCGAATTCGGCGGCGGAATTCTCGCGGCGCTGGAGGATCGCGCCCGGGCCACAGCGGTCGCCCGGGCGGCCCGCGAGCTCGCCGAGACGAAGTACAGCTACGAGGCCTACCTGGATCGCACGCGCCAGGCCTGCGACGCGCTGCAGCCGCCGCCGACGGGCGCCGAATCGGCGCGATCGGTCTCCGGAGTGGCGCCGTGAAGAAGGCGTCAGCGGCGGAGCACTACAGCTATCGCGTGTACGCCGATCGCGCGACCGCTCAGAACTTCGACCAGCGGCGGTTCGGCGGTCCGATTGGACGACTGGTTGCCGACGACCAGGCGCAGGCGCTTGCCGCGTTCGTGGCGCCATCCCGCGACCGCTCGGTGCTGGACGTCGGGACCGGGACGGGACGCGCCGCCCTCCTGCTGGCGCGTGAGGGCGCCAAGGTGACCGGCATCGACGCCTCGGAGGAAATGCTCGCGATCGCGCGCGGCCGTGCGGCGGAGGAACGGCTGCCGATCCGCTTCCTGCCCGGCGACGCCCACTGCCTCCAATTCGCTGATCGGTCGTTCGATGTCGTCGTCAGCCTGCGCGTCCTCATGCACGCGCCCGACTGGCGGATGTGCCTGGCCGAGCTCTGCCGCGTGGCCAACGACGCGATCGTCGTGGACTACCCGTCGGCCAGCAGCTTCGCGGCCGTCGAGGCGGGCGCGCGGCGGATCCTCCACGCACTCGGGCGGGCCACCGAGCCCTATCGCGTGCTGACGGGACGCGCGATGGCGCGTGAACTCGGACAGCGGGGGTTCGAGGTGCGTGCGGTGCACCGGCAGTTCGTGCTGCCCATCGCCGTGCACAAGGCGATTGCATCGGTGACCTTCAGCCGTGGCTCGCGACGACTGTCGGAACGCCTGGGACTGCTGCGGCTGCTGGGATCGCCGGTCACGCTCGTCGCCCACCGGTGCGCGTCCTAGTCACCGGCGCCTCGGGGTTCACGGGCGGTCATCTGGTGCGCGCGCTGGCGGCCGCAGGCCACGAGGTGCGGGCGTTTGTACGCCACGTGCCGGTCGAGGGAGGAGGCGAGCGTGTGGAGGTCGTCGCCGGCGACCTCCGCGACGAGGCGTCGCTCGCGCGAGCGGTCGCCGGCATGGAGGTGGTCTACAACATCGCCGCCCTGTACCGGCAGGCCGGTTTGACCGCCGACACCTACCGCGCCGTCAACGCGACTGCCGCGGGCCGACTGGTGACGCTCGCCGCCGGGGCTGGCGTTCGCCGGGTCGTCCACTGCAGCACGGTCGGTGTCCACGGCGACGTCGAGCGGCCGCCGGCGAACGAGGACGCGCCGCTCAGGCCGGGAGACGTGTACCAGCGCACCAAGCTCGAAGGCGAGACGCTGGTGCGGGAGGCCGCCGCCCGGACCGGCATCGAGGTCACGGTGGCCCGGCCAAGCGGCATCTACGGTCCGGGCGATCGGCGGCTGTTGAAGCTGTTCCGCGGCGCCGTCCGACGGTGGCCGAGGCTCGGGAATGGACGGATCTATTACCATCTCACCTACATCGACGATCTCGTGGACGGGCTCGCGCTTTGCGGCGGGCACCCGGCCGCGGCAAATCGGACCTACATCCTGGCCGGGGGAGAAGTGAGCACGCTCGACGAGCTGATGAGGATGATCGCCCGCGCCGCTGGCGTGACGCCGCAGCGCCTGCACCTGCCGGTCTGGCCGTTCTGGCTGGCCGGCGCGCTCTGCGAAGCGATCTCGGTGCCGTTGGGGATCGAACCGCCGCTGTACCGCCGGCGCGTCGATTTCTTCACGAAGAGCCGCGCGTTCGACATCACGAGGGCGCGAACCGAGCTCGGCTATGCCCCGCGGGTCGGCCTGCGCGACGGAATCGCGCGGACGCTGCGCTGGTACCGCGAGAGCGGGTGGCTCTAGGATGCCCGCACCCACCGAGATCGGCGGCGAGTCGTCGCGTATCGCGAAGGCGCAGGATCAGCTGTTCGCTTCGGGTCGGTCGAGCCGGCAGAAGTACGTCGAGCTGGTGGTCGGGCGTCCTGGCGTGGCTGCGCTGCTGCAGCACGAGCTCGTCGTGTCGATCGCGCAGGCGCGCGCCGGCGCGCTGGGACTGCTCCTGCGGAAGATGCTGTACCCGCGGCTGCTCGGCTCGTGCGGTCGAAACGTCGTCTTCGGACAGAACGTCGTCCTCAGGCACCCGCACAAGATCCACGTCGGCAGCAACGTGGTGATCGACGACAACTGCCTGATCGATGCCAAGGGCGAGACCAACGCCGGCGTCCGGATTGGCAACGGCGTGTTCGTCGGCCGGAACACGATTCTGTCGTGCAAGAACGGCGACATCGACATCGCGGACGGCGCCAACATCGGCTTCAACTGCGAGGTGTTCTCCGCGAGCCGCGTCGTCATCGGCGCCAGCGTGCTGATGGCCGCCTACACGTACGTCATTGGAGGCGATCACGACTTCTCGGATCCCACCCTGCCGGTGCTCGCGCAGGAACGGCGGTCCACCGGCGTCGCGATCGGCGAGGGCGTGTGGACCGGCGCGGGCGCGAAGATTCTCGACGGCGTCACCGTCGGTCCATACGCGATCATCGGCGCCGGCGCCGTGGTGCGCGAGGACGTGGCGGCGAGGGCGGTGGCGGTCGGCGTTCCGGCGCGGATCGTGTCAGTCCGCAATCCATGAAGGCGTCCGCAGGTGGCGTCGCCATCGTCACCTCCAGTCCGGGCTCGGTCGAGGGCGGACACCTCGTCATCGCGCGCGCGCTGCAGGCCGCCATGCGCGCCGCCGGCCACGATGCCGCGCTTGTGATCACTCCGGAGTGCCGGTTCGGCCGGCAGGCGTCCTCGTACCTGGAAACCTGGCGGATCGACATCGCGCGTGCGGCCGGCCACGCCGTCGATCAGGTCATCAGCCTGAGGTTCCCGAGCTACGCGGTCCGACATCCGCGACACGTCTGCTGGCTGAATCACACGATGCGCGAGTATTACGACCTGTGGCCGCGCTTTTCGGAGTCGCTGTCGCCGCAGGGCCGCCTGAAGGAGCGCGCGAAGCGCACGGTCATTCGCGCCGTCGATCGGTGGCTCCTGACGCACAACGTGACCGAGGTCGTGGCCCAGTCCCGCACGATTCAGCGACGGCTGACCGACGAGCTCGCCGTGCCCTCGGACGTGCTGCTGCCGCCCCCGCCACCGCGGCCGTATCGATGCGACCAGTACGGGGACTACCTGTTCGCCGTCTCCCGGCTGACGCCCCTCAAGCGCCTCGACCTGCTCATCCGGGCGCTCGCCAACCCGGCGGCCGGGCAGAGCCAGGCGGTGATCGCCGGCGAGGGGGACAGCCGATCGGATCTCGAGCGGTTGATTCGGTCGCTCGGCGTGGGGCACCGCGTCAGACTCGTCGGCAGGCTGTCGGACGCCGAGATGCTGGATCACTATGCGCGTTGTCGCGCCGTCTGCTTTCCTCCCCTGGGCGAGGACTACGGGTTGGTCACCGTCGAAGCGTTCGCGTCGGCCAAGGGCGTGCTGACCTGCACCGACAGCGGAGGGCCGGCGGAGCTCGTCGTCGACGGCGTGACCGGAATCGTGTGCCTTCCGACGCCCGAGGCGCTGGCCGTCGCGATCGGCCGGCTGATGGACGATCGTGCGTTGGCCGAGCAGATCGGATCCGGTGCCGCCGCCCGTGCCGCCTCCATGACGTGGTCCACCGTGATCGAACGGCTCGTGGTCGTCCGGTGAGCCAGCCGTTCTGCCGGCGGACCGGATAGAATCCGTTCTATGCCCTATCGCAGTGAGCTCGAATCGCGGCTCGCCAAGAAGACCACGAAAGCGATTGTCGACTTCCAGATGCTGGAGGACGGCGATCGGGTGATGGTCGGTCTGTCGGGCGGCAAGGACAGCTGGGCGCTGCTGCAGCTGCTCGAGGTGCTCCGCCGGCGGGCGCCGATCGCCTTTTCGGTGGTCGCGGTCAACGTCGACTCGGGTACAAGGACTACAAGCACGACGTGATCGCGCGGACGTGCGAGGCGCGCGGATGGGAATTCCGGATCGAGCACACCGCAATCGGCGAGGTGATCGACGATCTGCTCGACACGAGCGACACGCCGTGCTCGTTGTGCGCGCGGCTGCGCCGCGGCGTCCTCTATCGGATCGCGAACGAGGTCGGAGCGACCAAGATCGCGCTCGGCCATCACGCCGACGACTTCATCGAGACGCTGCTGCTGAACCTGTTCTTCGCCGGCACCCTCAAGGCGATGCCCGCCAAGCTCGTGTCCGACGATGGGCGGCACGTGGTGATCAGGCCGCTCGTGTACGTGGGCGAGGACGAGGCGCGCCAGTATGCGAAGCAGTGCGAGCTGCCGATCATCGGCTGCTGCTGTCCGGCATGCGGCGACCTGTCGCTGCAGCGCCAGCGCGCCAAGCGGCTGGTCCTGGATCTCGAGACCGAGCACCCCGGGATCAAACAGTCGATGCTCAAGGCGCTCGGCAACGTCGCGCCGCGGCACCTGCTGGACACCCGTCTGAATCCCCCCTCGGAGCTGCGGCGGTGGGCAGTCGACGCCAGGGCAGACGGGGCGTCCGACGCCGGTGGTCCCACGAGGACCATTCCGCTGACCGTCGTGTCGGACGGCCGCGGCCAGCGGTCCACCCGTCCGTAGCGATGTCGCTCCCCGACGGCAGGAGGCAGCCTTGATGACGCGTGGTGTGTCCGTAGTGCGCTGGCCTGTCCTCATCGGCTTGTTCACGCTGGTTTCGATCGCGCGGGCCGACGCACAGCAGCGGCCGCTGGTGACCGAAGACCCCGAGCCGATCGGCGCGGGCCGCGTGTTGATCGAAGGAGGCGTCGACGTCGCGCGGGACGAGCGGTACCCCGCATCGGGCCTCGAGGGCAATCTGCTGAAGCTGCCGACGCTCGGCCTGAGCGTCGGCCTGAGCTCGATTGCTGAACTGCAGATCGACGGAGCGTTGTACCAGCGGCTCGACATTACGCAGCGCAATCCGGCGCCGCTCGAGTCGCTCGTGACCGTGACCGACAGCACGTCGAGCGACGTCGACGACATCGTCATCGGAACCAAGATCCGGCTGCTCGCCGAAACGGCCGGGCGGCCGGCCATCGGCTTTCGGTTCGCGACGAAGCTGCCGAACGCCTCGAACGAAAGCGGGCTCGGCCTCGACACGACGGAGTTCTATGCGAGCCTGCTGGGCGCCAAGACGATCCAGTCGATACGCATGGTCGCCAACATCGGCGCCGGCATCCTGCCCGACCCGGTTGTCGGCAACCGGCAGAACGACGTGCTCACCTACGGCGTGTCGCTCGCGCGTGCGTTGACGCAGGAAGCCGAGCTGGTCGGCGAGATCAACGGCCGCGTCTCCACGAGGAGCGGCGACCCGTTTCCAGGTACCGAGAGCCGCGGCGTATTGAAGTTCGGCGGACGCTACACGCGCGGCCCGGTGCGGCTGGATGCCGCGGCGTTTGTCGGCCTCACGACCGTCGATCCGACCATCGGCTTCACGGTGGGGGCGACTTACGTCTTCAACGCCTTCACCGTCCCGTAGAATGCCTTCACCGCCGCGATCTCGTCGCGGCGGCGGTCGGCCGACCATCCCAGCTCGCCGGCGGCGAGCGTGGCCGCCGTCTCCAGCGCCGAATCGTCCGGGCACTCCAGGGCACCGAGCGGCGTGCGTCGGAGCGTGGCGTCGGCGAGCGTGACGGCCATTTCCTTCCGGACGGCCCAGACCACCTCCGCCGCAATCACCGGTGAACCGGCGGCGAGGCGCGCGCGCCAGTCCGCCCGGCTCGACGCGAGCTCGAAGATGTCGCGCGACCGCGAACCGTAGGCCGCGATCAGGTGTGGAACCGTGTCGCTCGGCACCACCCGGTCGGTACTGCCGCCGCGCCTCGGCAATCGCCGCGGGGACGTCGCGCACCCGGCCGCCGGGGAGCGGCGTGGTCGCCGTCCGGCACCTGACCGGCGTCGACTTCGCCTTGACGAACACGCGATCGACGACGCGCTCGGCCACCACCCGGGCCGTCGTGTACTTCGTGCCGGCGACGCTGATCAACCCATCGATCCCGTCGAGCGCGTGATCGCGGATCCGATCGCCCCGCGCCAGCCCGACGCGGCCGTCGGGGCCGCGCGCGGCCGGGACGAGGCCGCGGTGCACCAGCGTGACGTCTTCGACGCGCAGTTCGAGGGCGGGGAATGCGCCGTTCAGGTCGGAGATGAAGGCGCGCACCTCCGCCGGATCGATGTCAGGCGATGCGCCCTCGACCGCTTCGGCCGACTCCCAGGTGCCGGCGACGATTCGGCCGCGCCACGGCACCAGCATCAGGTACCGCCCTGACGGCGCGCGGCCGCCGAGCGCCTCCTCGCCGGCGTCGCGCCCGGTCACCAGGTTCATGGCCCTCACGAGCGGCGCGTTGGCGGACAGGCCGAGCGGCGCCAGCAGGCGATCGATGCCTCCGGCCGTCGCGTTGACGGTGAGCCGCGCCCGGATCTCGAGGTCGCGACCGGTGACACCGTCGCGCGCCCGGATGCCGGTCACGACTCCGCCGGCGGCCAGCAGCGCCGCCGCCTCGACGTGATTCGCGAGCACCGCGCCGTGCTCGTGAGCCGCGAGCGCCACGCTGAAGGTCAGGCGATCGGCTTCCACCGTCACGTAGTCCCACCAGACCCCGGCGCCCGTGACGTACCGGCGCCGCAGCGCGGGGAACCGCCGGGCGGTCTCGCTGCGCGACAGAACGCGTCCGCCCGGAAGACGCAGCGAAGCGGGCAGCCCGGCATTGGCGCCGAGAGCCACGAGGCCGTAGAGCCAGAACCCGGCGCGCATCGCCAGCTTGCCGCCGAAGAGCGAGCGCTGAATCGGCACCGCGAACGCCGTCGGCCGCAGCGCGTGCGGCGCGATCCGGGCGAAGGTCGACCGCTCCCGCACCGACTCCCGCGCGCGAACGAGATCCAGCCGCTGGAGATGGCGCAGACCGCCGTGGATCGTTCGCTGATGGTTGAACGAGCTGCCGCTCCCGAAATCGTCCCGCTCGACCAGCGCCACCGACAGGCCCCGCTGCGCCGCGTCGTAGGCGGTCATCAGGCCGCAGATGCCGCCGCCGACGACGAGCACGTCGAACGGGCGGGCGGTCAGGAGGTCGAGATCGCGGACCATCGGTCGTTCGTCATGGGTCGGCGGCCGGTTCCGTCGTGGTCTGGCGCGCTGGCGATGAATGCTCGGTCGCCGTTACGGGCCCGGTGGCGGCCTCACCGTCGGGCAGCGGATAGTATAGTTTTCGGGTGGCGACAATCGACGACGTGCAGGCGTACTGGGATCGGCACATCCACGATCTCGACATCACGCGTCACCCGGTCGGATCGCGCGGGTTCTTCCAGGATCTCGATCAGTACCATTTCGAAAAGCTCCATCATCTGCTGCGCCTCGTGGATTTCGGCGGTTACGGCGACCGGTCCGTTCTCGAGGTCGGGTGCGGAGCGGGCGTCGACCTGGCGCGGTTCGCCCGGGGCGGGGCGGCAGTCACAGGCGTCGATCTCTCCGCATCGGCGATCGCCCTCGCACGCACGAATCTCGAGCACCAGGGGCTGCGTGGCAGCCTGCTGGTCGGAAACGGGGAACGTCTCCCGTTCCCCGACGAGGCGTTCGATCTCGTGTACGCGCACGGAGTGGTGCAGTACACAACCAGTCCGCGCCAGCTCGTGACCGAGTGCCGGCGCGTGCTCAAACCGGGCGGGACGGCGATCTTTCAGGTGTACAACCGGATCTCGTGGCTCAATGCGCTGTCGAAGCTGATGAAGGTCGGGCTCGAGCACGAGGACGCGCCGGTGCTCCGCAAGTACAGCATCGCCGAGTTCGCGCGGCTCGTTGACGTGTTCGGGAACGTGCGGATCGTTCCCGAGCGGTTCCCGGTGCGATCGCGGTTGCACGGCGGGTGGAAGGGCATGTTGTTCAATAGCTGTTTCGTCGGCGCGTTCAACGCGCTCCCGCGGTCGCTGGTTCGGCGATTCGGATGGCACCTGCTGGCCTTCTGCACGAAGTGACCCGATGATCGCCTTCACGAAGGCTCACGCGTACGGTAACGACTTCCTGTATGTGGAGGATGCGCGGGTGCGCGGCGTCGGGCTGGCCGACCTCGCGCGCCAGATGTGCGCGCGGCGGACGGGCGTCGGCGCCGACGGCCTGATCGTGTTCGAGCCGGTCGGCGGCGGCGCCACCATGCGCCTGTTCAATGCCGACGGGAGCCGCGCCGAGGTGTCCGGCAATGGCGTCCGGGGGCTGGCGGCGCTGCTGCTGCGCGGGGTGGCGCGCGACGAGGTCGCCATTCGCACCGAGGGCGGGATCAAGCGACTCCACCGCCTCGGGGCGGAGGGGACGCGCCACCTGTTCCGGGCGGCGATGGGGGCGCCACAGGGGTTGCGGCAGGTGTCGCTCAGCGCCGCGGGCGAGGACCTGCAGGCCGTCGTCCTCAGCATCGGGAATCCGCAATGCGTGGTGCTCGGCCCGCTGCCCGATCAGGAACGGCTCGCGCGGCTCGGCGCCGCCATCGAGCGCCATCCGATGTTTCCCGAGGGCACCAACGTGGAGTTCGCCTTCGTCGAACGCCCCGATCGGGTGCGCATGCTGATCTGGGAGCGCGGCTGCGGTCCCACGCAATCGTCGGGCACCGGTTCGTGCGCCGCGGCCGTCGCGTCGGCCGCCTTCGGCGGAGCCTCTCGCGATGTCGAAGTCGCCGCGCCCGGCGGCGCACAGCGGGTCGAATGGGAAGCCGACGGCGTGTATCTCACCGGATGGGCCGAGCTCGTGTGTGAAGGGCAGTGGCTCCCCGCGTTACCGCCGGGACGAGCCGATCCACCGGCGGATGACCGTTAGGCGGGACCAGGCAGTGGCAGCGCTCGCGCGTTCCGCCGTGAAGCCTCGCAGCAAAATGTGCGCTCCCGCGATCACCCGCGATGCCGCGATCCGGCGGGGGCCAGCACGTCGAGGGCGCGGCTGGCTTCGGCCAGTCGGGTGGTTGCGGTCTGCACCGCCTTCTCGGCGCCGAGATAATCGCTCTGATTGAATGCTGTGCGCGCTTCTTGCAAGGCCTCGGTCGCTTCGTTGATTGTCCGGCGGGGAGCGGCCAGCGCACGGGCCGGCACTCGGGCGCCCGCGCCGGTCTTGAGTCGTCCGTTCAGCTGTGACAGCGTCGCCGCGGCGGTCCGCAGCGCGCGGTCCACGCGCATGCGGACGATCCGCTTCTCCTCCTGGGCCTGCGTCGCCGCGGTCTGGGCGCGTTCGCGGCTGTCGATGGCGTTGGTGAGCGCCAGTCGGTAGTCGCGCTCGGTGACCGCCTCGCGTGCGTTGGCGAGCGCTTTCTCGGCGGCGTCGAGCTCGTCGTGCGCGTAGTCGCCGGCGCCGGCCGAGCGCGCGCTGGCGATAGCGGTTTCGGCCTGCTGAATCTCGCGATCCGGAGGATCGTCACCGCAGGCTGTTGCGAGCAGAGAGGCCGCCAGCCACGACATCAGCCAGCACCGGAGGCGGCCCGCGCGCATGACGACAGTATACCCGCCTCCGACGACACGCCTGGTGCGAGCGCCCGGCCGGCCATCGCGATCCATCGACACGGCGCCACTGAGCGGCGTCGCGCCTCGGGTATAGTAATGAAGGATGTCGCGGTCGACGATCGTCCGCGCGAGAAGCTCGCGCGCCACGGTGCCGCCGCCCTCGGCGACAACGAGCTCGTCGCGGCGATTCTTGGAAGCGGGTGCCGGCGCACGAGCGCGCTGTCGATCGCGAACGATCTGCTGGCCACCCGCGGCGGCGTGCACGGACTGCTGCGATCCTCGTGTGACGAGCTCGCGCGCGTGTCGGGCATCGGGCGTGCGAAGGCGGCGCAGGTGCTCGCCGCCGTGGAGCTCGGACGCCGGACGCTGGCCCGCGCGCCGAGCGCGCGCGTGCGGCTGCGGTCGCCGCACGAGGCGGCGATGTACCTGTTGCCGCGGTTCGGCGCGCGGCCGGTGGAACAGTTCGGCATCGTGCTGCTCGACACCAAACACCGCGTGATCCGGGCGACGGTGCTGGCGGTCGGCGGCCTGAACGCCACGGCCGTGGAGCCCCGGGACGTGTTTCGCGAGGCGGCCGTCGGCGGCGCGGCGGCCGTCGTGATGTTCCACAATCACCCTTCCGGTGATCCCAGCCCCAGTCCCGACGATGTGGAGTTGACCCGACGGCTGGTGGCGGCGGGAGTCGTGATCGGAATCGACGTCGTCGATCACATCATTCTCGGTGACGTGAAGTACTGGAGCTTCAAGCAGATGCAGCAGCTCTGACGGTCACGATGGCCAGAATCCTTTATCTGGACTGCTTCTCGGGCATCTCGGGCGACATGATGCTCGGCGCGCTGCTCGATGCCGGCCTGCCGCTGGCGGAGTTGCAGCGCGCGCTCGGCAGTCTTGCGGTGACGGACTATCACATCAGCGCCGAGAGGGTGCTGCGCGCCGGCGTCTCGGCGACGAGGTTCCGTCTGCACGAGCACCACGGGCAGCCGGAGCCCGCGGAGATGGGCGCGTCGGCCCAGCACGCGCATGCACCGTCGGCCTCCCGTCCCGACGCCCACCGGCATGCACCAGGCCATGAGCACGGCCACGACGGCGAGGAGCGCGAGCGCCCCGGCGAGGGAAGGGACGTTCACGGTCATCGACGCCTGTCGGACATCTTCCGGATCATCGGGCAGTCCCAGCTGGCGCCCGCCGGCCGTGACCGTGCAAGGGCGCTGTTCGAGCGGCTGGCCGAGGCGGAAGCCGCCATCCATCACACGTCGAACGAGGAGGTGCACCTGCACGAGGTGGGCGCCCTCGACTCGATCATCGACATCGTGGGCGTCGTGTTCGGACTGGACTGGTTCGAGGCCGACCGCGTGGTGTGCTCGCCGTTGAACGTCGGCGGTGGGACGGTGAGAACGGCGCACGGAGTGCTGCCGGTTCCCGCGCCCGCGACCGTCCGACTGCTGACCGGAGCGCCCATCTACAGCGGCACCGTTCAGCACGAGCTGGTGACGCCGACCGGTGCGCTCATCGCGACGAGCTACGCGACCTCGTTCGGCGCCATTCCACCGATGACGGTCGAGCGGGTGGGGTACGGCGCCGGCGATCGCGATTTTCCGGACGGCCCGAACGTCCTGCGCCTGCTGGTGGGCCACGCGGCGGATCGTCCAGGGATCGATCGGGTGAGCGTCATCGAGTGCGAAATCGACGACATGAACCCGCAAATCTTCGGCGTCGTCATGGAGCAGCTGTACGCGGCGGGCGCGCTCGAGGTGTTCTACGTCCCCGTGCAGATGAAGAAGAATCGTCCGGGCACTCTGCTGACCGTCGTCGCGCCGACCGATCGGCGCGCCGCGCTCAGCGACATCGTCTTCCGCGAGACGACGACGATCGGGCTGCGGTACGGCGATGTGGATCGCGAGTGCCTGCCGCGGGAGACGATTACCGTGGCGACCGCGGTCGGCGACATCCGGTTCAAGATCGCCAGACGCGGCGGACGCATCGTCAACGCGGCCCCCGAGTTCGAAGACGTCGCCAGCGCGGCTGCCGCACACCATCTCTCTGTCAAGGACGTGCAGGCGCTCGCCGTACGCGCGTACGGCGAGGCGCAGGCCGCCGATCCACTGCCATCATCATCGTGAGCCGATTCTTCCTGACGACTGCCATCGACTACGTCAACAGCCGCCCGCACCTCGGTACGGCGTACGAGAAGGTGATGGCCGATGTCATCGCCCGGTACCACCGTCTGTGCGGCGTCGACACCTATTTCCTGATGGGGAACGACGAGCACTCGCAGAACGTCTTCAGGCGGGCGACCGACGAGGGACTGTCGCCGCTCGCGTATTGCGACATCATGGAACAGGAGTTCCGCAGGACGTGGAGCGCCCTGAACCTGTCGTTCGACGACTTCATCCGCACCACCGAGCCGCGACACCGCGCCGGCGTCACCCATCTGGCGCAGCGCATCCATGCCGCCGGCGACATCTACGAGGGCATCTACGAAGGCTGGTACTGCGTCGGGTGCGAGGCGTTCAAGCAGGAGAAGGATCTCGTCGATGGCAGGTGCCCCCTCCACCTGACGACCCCGCAGTGGATCAAGGAGACGAACTACTTCTTCCGTCTCTCGAAGTACGAAGCGCGCCTTCGGGAGCTGTTCGAGCAGCGCCCCGGATTCCTGCAGCCCCACAACCGCCGCAACGAGATCCTTCGACTGCTCGATGCGGGGCTCGAGGACATCTCGGTCAGCCGCGCAGGGCAGGCCTGGGGCATTCCGCTGCCGTTCGATCCGGGCTCGGTCGTGTACGTCTGGTTCGATGCCCTGATCAATTACGCGTCGGCGGTCGGCCTCGGCACCGACGAGGAGTTGTTCGCGCGCTGGTGGCCGGCGAACCTCCACGTGATTGGCAAGGACATCACCCGGTTTCACACCGTCATCTGGCCTGCGATGCTGATGAGCGCCGGCATCGAGGTGCCGCACGAGGTCTTCGGGCACGGGTTCATGACCGTCGACGGCCAGCGGATGAGCAAGACGCTCGGCACGGCGGTCGATCCAGTGGAGGCGGCGTCGCGATTCGGGGCCGATCCGCTGCGGCTCTATCTCACCAAGGAAATCACCTTCGGCAGCGACGGCGACTTCTCGTGGACGCGGTTCGACGAGCGGTACAACGTCGATCTTGCCAACAACCTCGGAAACCTCGTGAGCCGCATCACCGCCATGGCGGGCCGGTACCGCGGCGGGCGCCTGGCGCCGACCGGCGCGGCGTCCGAGTCGCTCGTGCGCGCCGGCGAGCAGGCGGCCCTGACGTATCGGGAGGCGATGGACGCGCTGGCGCTGCAGGACGGTGCAGCCGCGGCGTATCGCCTCATCGACGCCACCAACGGGTTCATCGCGGCAACCGCGCCCTGGTCCCTGGCGAAGGATCCGGACGCGGGCGAGCGCCTGACGCAGGTGCTGTTCGACGCGGCGGAGGCGGTCCGGATCGCCGCCGTCCTGCTGACGCCGATCATGCCGGCGTCGGCGGCGGAAATCCTGAGACGGATCGGCGCGTCCGGCGACGCGCTCCGCCTCGATCGCGACGCACGATGGCGGAACGAAGGCGAGCGCGTGCTCGCACAAGAAGGCCCACTCTGGCCCCGCAAGGAGCAGACGATAGTGACCGACAACACGACGCCCGTCCCTGCCCCCTCTTCCAGCGCGCCTGTTCCGGCCGGGCCGCCCGAGCCGGCCGCGGCCACCCCGGGGCCGGCGGCCCCCGCGGCCGCCGGGCCCGCCGGCGGCGGGCGCATCACCATCGACGAGTTCATGAGAGTGGATCTCCGCGTGGCGCGGGTGATCGGCGCCGAGCGCGTGCCGAAATCGAAGAAGCTCCTGAAGCTGCTCGTCGACGTCGGAGTCGAACAGCGCACGCTGCTGGCCGGCATCGCCGAGTGGTACGAACCGGAATCGCTGGTCGGCCGCACGATTGCCGTGGTGTTCAACCTGCAGCCCGCGCGGCTGATGGGCATCGAATCGAACGGGATGGTGCTGGCGGCGAGCCCGGAAGGCGGCAAGGCGATGCTCGTCACCTTCGCCGAGCCGGTCGAGCCGGGGACTCGCATTCGGTGAACGGATCCCGCACCTCCTGACATCCTGTGACCGGCAGATCGATGATCGATTCCCACTGTCATCTTGCCGATCCCGCGTTTGCCGACGATCTCGAGGCGGTCATCGGGCGGGCGCGGGCGGCGGGCCTCGAGCGCGCGCTCGTCGTCCTCGAAGCCGGCAACGACGGCGAGGCGGAGCGGGCGCGCCGGATCGATGCCCTCTGGCCTGCGGTGCGGCTGGCCGTCGGCGTGCATCCGCATCAGGCCGGCCGGTTCGCGGACGATCCGCGGCAGGCGGCCGCGGTCGTGCGGCGCCAGGCGCTGGCGACGCCGCAGGCGCGGGCGATCGGCGAGATCGGGCTCGACTACCACTACGACTTCGCGCCGAGGGCGGTGCAGCGCGAGGTGTTCCGCGTCCAGATCGCCCTGGCGCGCGAGCTTGGATGGCCGGTCGTCATCCACACCCGCGAGGCCGACGAGGACACGCTGGCGATTCTCGGCGAGCCCGGCGCAGCGGGCGTCTCAGGCGTGCTGCACTGCTTCACCGGAACCGCGGACCTGGCCCGGGCCGCGCTGGATCTCGGGTTCTATATCTCGGCGGCCGGGATCGTCACCTTTCCGAAGGCCGGGGCGCTCCGCGAGGTGCTCAAGGCGATACCGCCCGCGCGGCTGCTCGCGGAAACCGACAGCCCGTTTCTGGCGCCCGTGCCGTTTCGCGGCACCCGCAACGAGCCGTCCCGCGTCGTCAAGGTCGTGGAGAAGCTGGCCGAGTTGCACGCGGTCGATGCCGTCGGAATGGCCGCGTCGATCTCCACGAATTTCCACGCGTTGTTCCGGCCCTGACAACCCATTCACGGTGAGTGAATTAGGCACTCGTCGCGTTGACACCCTCGTGCTCGTTGTGGTCAGATTGAGCACACTCGACTGAGCCGCTGTGGAGAAGTCTTCTCTCGACCTCGCCCAGATTTTCGAACCGATTCGCGCTGATTTGGAGCTCGTCGACCGCGAATTCGGCCGACACGTTCAGTCGCAGGTGGACCTGATCCCGAAGATCGGTCGGTACATCCAGACGAGCGGCGGCAAGCGCATGCGGCCTGCCGTCCTGCTGATGGCGGCGCGGCTGTCCGGGTACAAGGGGGATCGATCCGTCCTGTACGCGGCGGTCGTCGAGTTCATCCACACGGCCACGCTCGTCCACGATGACATCATCGACGATTCGGATCTGCGACGGGGACGGCAGGCAGTGCATTCGCGGTGGGGGAACGACATCACCGTTCTGCTCGGCGACTATCTGTACATCAAGTCGATGGCGCTCGCGCTGACGCACGACACGCTCGACGTCGTGCGGCTGCTGTGCGACGTGACGCTGCGCATGATCGAGGGCGAGCTGTATCAGCTGACGAAGAACGGCGACGCCGACATCACCGAAGACGAGCACTTCGAGATCATCCGGCGGAAGACGGCGTACTTGTTCGGCGGATGCGCGGAAATCGGCGGCATGCTGGGCAAGATTGGCGCCGAGCGCGAGCAGGCGCTCCGCGAGTACGGCTTCAACCTCGGCATCGCCTTTCAGTTGATCGACGATCTGCTCGACGTCACCGGCGACGCCGCGGCGCTCGGCAAGCCCATCGGCGGCGATCTGCGTGAAGGCAAGATGACCCTGCCCCTGATCCACCTGCTGCGGCAGAACGACGAAGTGGGCGGCCGCATCATCCGCGACATCATCAGCAGCAAGGAGGTCGTGCCCGGCCAGTGGGACGAGCTCCTGCTGACCCTCGCGGAGCACCGGTCCATCGACTACGCGTACCGGCGCGCCAGCGAGTTCGCGGAGCGCGCGCGAAAGCCGCTGTACGTCTTTCCGCCGAGCCCCGAGCGGGAGGCGCTGCTGGCGCTGCCGGAGTACATCCTGTCGCGGGATCGTTGAGCGCACCACGCCGGTCCCCCGAGCAGCGCATCGCCGAGCTCCGTGACGCCATCCGGCACCACGAAGAGCGCTACTACCTGCACCACGCCCCGGAGATCACGGACGAAGCGTTCGATCGCCTGCTGCACGAGCTCGAGACGCTCGAAGCGCAGTACCCCGAGCTCGTCACCCCCGATTCGCCGACCCAGCGCGTGGCCGGCCGCCCGGTCGAAGGTTTTGCGACGGTCGCGCACCTCGTGCCGATGCTCAGCCTCGACAACTGCTACACCGAAGAGGATCTGCGCGCGTTCGACGAGCGCGTGCGGAAGACGGGCGGCGTGGGCGCGGCGCCCGTCGTCTACGTCGCCGAGATGAAGATCGACGGCCTCAGCATCGCGCTCACCTACGAACGGGGCCGGCTGGTGCAGGGAGCCACGCGCGGCGACGGCGCTCGCGGCGAAGACGTCACGGTGAACGTGCGGACCATTCGCGCCGTTCCGTTGAGGCTGCGGGACGGTCCCGAGGATCGCATCGAGGTGCGCGGTGAGGTCTACCTCCCGCGAACCGCCTTCGAACGCGTGAATCGCGAACGCGAGGAGGCCGACGAGCCGCTCTTCGCAAACCCCAGGAACGCGGCGGCCGGCGCCATGAGGAACCTGGATCCCGCCATGGTCGCCAGGCGGGGCCTCAGCGCGTTCGTGTACCAGGTGGTGTCATCGGTCCAGGGCGACGTCGTCGCCCCGGGGGGGCCGTCGCATGAGGGCGCGCTCGAGGCGATGGCGTCGTGGGGCCTGCCCGTGGAGCCCCACTGGGAGCGGTGCGACGGTATCGACGCGGTGATTGCGTTCTGCCGCGAGTGGGTCGATCGGCGCCGGACGCTCCCGTTCGACACCGACGGCGTGGTCGTCAAGATCGACGACCTCGCGCTGCGGGAGCGGCTGGGCGCGACCGCCAAGTTTCCACGATGGGCGACCGCCTTCAAGTTTCCCGCCGAGCAGGCACACACGAAAATCGTGCGCATCGGCGTCAACGTGGGCCGCACCGGAGCGGTGACTCCCTATGCCGAGCTCGAGCCGGTGCTCCTGGCCGGCACGACGATTTCGATGGCGACGCTGCACAACGCGGACGACATCGCGCGCAAGGACATCCGCGAAGGCGACACCATCGTGCTCGAAAAGGGCGGCGACGTCATCCCGAAGGTCGTGGCGCCGATCCTCAGTCTGCGGCCGGCCGACTCCCGGCCGTGGAGGATGCCGACGAGGTGTCCGGTGTGCGGGAGCGATCTCGGACGGGACGAGGAGGAGGTGGTGTGGCGCTGCGAGAATGCGTCGTGCCCCGCCCGGCTGCGTCGGAGCCTCGAGCACTTCGCCTCCAGGGCGGCGATGAACATCGAGGGGCTCGGCGAATCGCTCGTGGACCAGTTGATCGAGCAGGGGCTGGTGCGCGACGTGTCCGACCTGTACCGGCTGACGCCCGAGCAGCTCGAACAGCTGGTGGTGGCGCCCCGGGAGCCGCGGTCCGCGCGTGCCGGACCTCGCAAGCTCGGCAAGGTCGGGCGCAACGTCTTCGCGCAAATCGAGCGGAGCAAGGCCAACGACCTCGCCCGGCTGGTGTACGCGCTCGGCATCCGCCACGTGGGCGAAAAGGCTGCGGCGACGCTGGCGCGGCATTTCCGGACGCTCGATGGCGTCATCGGCGCGGCGGAAGCAGATTTGCAGGCCGCCTCCGAGGTCGGTCCGGTGGTCGCCGCGTCGGTCCGCCACTTTGCGGGCCAGCCGGCGAACCGTGCCGTGATCGGGCGGCTGAAGGCGGCCGGCGTCAACATGGACACGCGCCTGCCGGAGATCGCCAGCCCGCGCGGCCCGCTCTCCGGCAAGACGTTCGTCCTGACCGGCACGCTGTCGTCGATGACGCGCGAGGAGGCCGAGCGCGCGCTGGAAGCGCTCGGCGCGAAGGTCACCGGATCGGTCAGCCGGAAGACGAGTTACGTGGTGGTGGGCGCCGACGCCGGGAGCAAATTCGAGAAGGCCCGGAAGCTCGGGGTCGAAACGCTGGATGAGGGCGCGCTCATGGCTCTTATAATGAAGGAAGGATCGACGTAGAACCGATGTCGCGCCGTCTGACCCTCGTCACCGTGCTCCTGACATCGGTGGTCGCCTTCCTGGCCGGCGCCATTCTCGCCGGCGGCGTCACGCGCACGGCCGTCGTCGCGGGAGCGCCGAAAGCGCCCGCCCGAAGGCCGGCAGCGGCCGGCGCTGCAGGCTCGCCGCTGGTCAGCTTCGCCGACGTCGTGCAGCGGATCAACGCGGCGGTCGTGAACATCGACGCCGCGTCCCGCGTGCCCGACGGGCGCAGGCGCCGCGCCCGATCGTCAGCGGCGGAGCCGCCGGACCTGTTCGGCCCGCCGTTCGACGGCAGCGGCGGCGACCGCGATCCCACGCGCCGGGGTGCCGGCAGCGGTTTCATCATCGACCCGGACGGGAGCATTCTCACCAATCAACACGTCATCGATCGGGCCGAGCGCATCATCGTCAAGCTGTCGGACGGCCGCACGTTCCGCGCAAGGATCGTCGGCTCGGATCCCGACACCGACATCGCCCTGATCAAGATTGACGGCCACGGCCTTCCGGTCGCGCCGCTCGGCGAGGGATCGACGCTGCGCGTCGGCGAATGGGTGTGCGCCATCGGCAACCCGCTCGGCTACGAGCACAGCGTCACGGTGGGCGTGGTGAGCTTTCTGGGACGCAAGCTTTTCGATCAGGGGCTCGACAACTACATTCAGACCGACGCCGCGATCAACTTCGGCAACAGCGGCGGCCCCCTGATCAATGCCAGGGGCGAGGTCGTCGGCATCAATGCGGCCATCAGCTCACACGCGAGCAACATCGGCTTTGCCGTGCCGATCGACGCTGCGACAGCGATCCTGCCCCAGCTGCGGGCGAGCGGCCGTGTCTCGCGGGGCTTCCTGGGCGTGACGCTGATGGACGTCGACGCCGATCTCGACCGGTCGCTCCATCTGGGTGTTCAGCGCGGCGCCCTCGTCCAGGACGTGACCGCCGGCGACCCGGCGGACCGGGCGGGGTTGCGGGCCTACGACGTGATCGTCGGGATCGACGCCAGGGCGATTGCCACCGAAGACCAGTTGGTTCACGAAGTTGCGGCCCGCCCACCCGGCACCTCCGTGCGTCTTCGGTATCTGCGGGAGGGGCACGAAGAGGACGTCGCCGTCCGACTGACGGAGCGCGCGCCGCGCAGCGAGGTCGATCAGCGGGGCGCCGATCGATCGCCTCCCGAGCGCGCTCCCCGCGATCTCGACGCACCGCTCGGCCTGAGCCTCAAGGAGCTCGACCGGGCGACGAGCGGCCGGCTTGGGCTGCCCAAGGGCATGCGAGGCGTGCTCGTGGCCCGTGTCGAACCGATGAGCTCGTCGTTCGACGGCGGCCTGGAGCGCAATTCGATCCTGCTCGAAATCAACCGCCAGCGCGTGACGTCGGTTGCCGACGTGAAACGGATCGTTCGCGCGGTGCCGGCCGGCGGCGTGCTGGCGCTGTACGTCTACGTGCCGGACATTCCCCAGCGACAGATCAAGACCGTCCGCGTCGAGGATCGCTGACCGCCGACCTCGATGGCCAAGCCCCGCATCCTCGTCATCGACGATGAAGCCGCGATTCGCGATTCGCTGCGAATGACGCTCGAGTACGAGGGGTACGAGTATCTGGCGGCGGCCACGGGGCAGGAAGGCCTGGCGCTGGCCGATCGCGAATCGCCGGATCTGGTGCTGCTCGACATCAAGATGCCCGGCATGGACGGCATGGACGTCCTCAGCCGGCTGCGGGCGGCGAACGAGACGCTCCCGGTCATCATGATCTCCGGTCACGGCACGACGACGACGGCCGTGGAAGCGATCAAGAAAGGGGCGATGGACTTCCTCGACAAGCCGTTCGAGAGCACCGATCGGCTGCTGGTGACGATCAAGAACGCGCTGGAGCACGGCCGGCTGCGCGACGAGAATCGATCGCTGCGCCGCGCGGTCGAGATCCGGCACCAGATGATTGGCGACAGCGCCGCCCTCAAACAGGTGATGGCTGCGGTGGGTCGCGCCGCCCCGACCAATGCGACCGTCCTCATTCACGGCGAGAGCGGCGTCGGCAAGGAGCTGGTCGCGCGCACGATTCACCGCAACAGCCTGCGAAGCCGCGAGCGCTTCGTGCAGGTCAACTGCGCCGCGATTCCAGAGGAGCTCATCGAGTCGGAGCTGTTCGGCCACGAAAAAGGGTCGTTCACCGGCGCGACCGAGAAGCAGATCGGCAAGTTCGAGCAGGCCGATCGCGGGACGATCTTCCTCGACGAAGTGGGAGACATGAGCCCCAAGACGCAGGCCAAGGTGCTCCGCGTCCTGCAGGAAGGAGAGGTCGAGCGCCTCGGATCGGCCCGGACGATCAAGGTCGACGTCCGCGTGATCGCGGCGACCAACAAGAACCTGGAAGAGGAGATCGAGAAGGGACACTTTCGCGAGGACCTGTACTTCCGCCTCGCCGTGATCCCGATTCACGTGCCGCCGCTGCGCGAGCGTCCCGAGGACGTGCCGCCGCTGGTCCGCCACTACATGGACTACTTCGCGCGCGAAAACAACGTCCGGCCCAAGCGCATCGCGCCGGCCGCGCTCGACCTGATCCAGCGGAGCCGTTGGAAAGGCAACATCCGCGAACTGCGGAACACGGTGGAACGCCTGATGATCATGACGGCCGGCGACACGATCGAGGTCCTCGATCTGCCCGAAACGATCCGGTCCGCCCCGGCCCGCGCCGCAGCGGCGACTGCCGGCGCCGATGCGGACGGCGCCAGGGCCGGCACCCTGCGCGAATTCAAGGACAACGCCGAACGCGCGTATCTGGTCTCGAAGTTGCGCGAGCACGGCTGGAACATTTCCAAGACCGCGGAGGCCATCGACACGCCGCGCAGCAATCTGTACAAGAAACTGGAGCAATACCAGATCTCGCAGGAGAAGGATGCCTAGTGTGGTGAGTTACAATCGGAACGTTCGCAGCAGGCCAGACGGCCGCCGTTCGACTCGTTTCCGGGGCCGCGCCCTGTGCGAGGTCCGGAGCGCCGAGTCGAGGGGAGGAAAGTCCGAACTCCGCAGGGCAGTGCGCCGGATAACGTCCGGTCAGGGCAACCTGAAGGAAAGTGGCACAGAAAACATACCGCCTCGAGCGAGCCCCGCGGGGTGAGCGTAGAGGTAAGGGTGAAAAGGTGCGGTAAGAGCGCACCGCGCCGGCCGTAAGGTCGGTGGCAGGCAAAACCCCGCACGGAGCAAGACCAAATAGGGAGGCGCGCGGCCGAGACGCCGCGGCGGACGGCCCGTCCGAGCCTCCGGGTCGGTCGCTGGACCTCGCCAGCAATGGCGAGGCTAGAGGAATGGTCGTCACCCCGAGCGAGCGTCGGCGCGCGTCCGCGCCGACGGGCGTCGAAGGGTACAGAATTCGGCTTACGGCCTGCTGCGACGTCTTGCATCTGGATGGGGCCATGTCTTCCTACCTCGTGACGGGCGGCGCAGGATTCATCGGATCCCATCTCGCCGAGGCGTTGCGGCGACGCGGCCACCGGGTGCGTGTCGCCGACAGCCTGGTCACCGGCAAGCGCCGGAACCTGAGCCATCTTGACGACGTCGAGTTCCTGGAAGGCGACCTTGCCGAGGCGTCGTTTGCCGCGCGCGCCGTGGAGGGCATGGACTACGTGCTCCATCAGGCGGCGATTCCGTCGGTACCGCGATCGGTGGCCGACCCGGTCACCTCGAACCGCGCCAACATCGACGCCTCGCTGAACGTGCTGGTGGCGGCCCGCGACGCGGGTGTGAAGCGGTTCGTGTATGCGGGCTCTTCGTCCGTCTACGGGAACACGCCGACGCTTCCCAAGCACGAGAGGATGCCCGCGCTGCCGCTGTCGCCCTACGCGCTGCAGAAGTACGTGGCGGAGCAGTACTGCCAGCTCTTCACACGGCTGTACGGGCTCGAAACCGTCACGATCCGCTACTTCAACGTGTTCGGGCCGCGCCAGGATCCCGGGTCGCCGTATTCCGGCGTGATCTCGCTCTTCGTGACGGCGCTCCTGGACGGCCGTCCGCCGATCGTCTACGGCGACGGCGAGCAGACGCGCGACTTCACCTACGTGGCCAACGTCGTGGACGGCGTCCTTCGCGCGTGCGAGGCCGACGGCGTGGCGGGCGAGGTGATCAACGTGGCCACCGGTGGCCGGATTTCGCTGAACCGGCTGCTCGAGGTGATGAACGCGATCGTTGGTGCGAACGCGCGCGCTGTCTACCGCGAGCCCCGGGCTGGCGACGTCCGCGATTCGCAGGCCGACATCTCCAAGGCGCAGCGCCTTCTCGGGTACGCGCCGCTGGTGATGCTCGACGACGGCCTGCGCCACACGATCGACTGGTTCCGATCCGAGGCGGCGCTCGCCTCCGCGGAATGATCCTGGGCGCGCTGGATGTCGCCGGCCGCCACTCTCGTTGTACATTGCTGCCGCGTGCGTGATCTCCGGCGGAACGCACCAGCAGACGACAGGTCGACAACCCCGGGCGAGCCGGTGGATCGGCCGCGGCCGGTGCGCGGCGGCGGCGCGATTCTGTGGCTCACCGGCCTCTCGGGCGCCGGCAAGAGCACGCTGGCGTTCGAGCTTCGCGGACGCTTCGACCGCGCCAGGCGGGCGGTCGAGGTGCTCGATGCCGACCAGGTGCGCGCGCACATCTCGCGCGACCTGGGCTTCTCCAAGGAGGATCGCGATACCAATGTCGCCCGCATCGCGTTCGTCGCGACGCTGCTCGCTCGCCACGGCGTCGTCGCCATTGCGGCCGCGATTTCCCCGTACGCCGGCGCGCGGCTCGACGCCCGGCGGCGCGCGCACGAGGCCGGCGTCGTCTTCGTCGAGATCTACGTCGACGCTCCGCTCGACTGCCTGATCGCCCGCGATCCGAAGGGCCTGTATCGGCGCGCGCTCGCCGGTGAGGTGAACCGGTTCACCGGCGTGTCCGATCCGTACGAACCTCCGCCGGCGGCGGACGTCTGGCTGCACACCGACCGCGAGTCGATCGAGGAGAGCGTCGATCGCATCTGGTCCGTGCTGGTCGAGCGCGGAGTCGCCGAGGCGCCCGGAGGGCGATGAGCGAGCGCGGCCCGGGTGGCGTCAGCGGGCGGGCGGCGGGAACTGAACCATCGGCGGAGCGGGGATGCTGAACGTCTTTGGCGGCACCGTCATTGCGGGATCGGGCGGTGCCGCCCCCAGAGGCGTCGCCGTCAGACGGCCCGTCGGACCGCCGCCAGTCAGCTCGCCGGGCCGCGCGGCTGTGGCAACCGCCACGCCACCGGGACCGGGGCGATTGACCGGTTCCATCTGGTCGGGGCGAAGCTGCGGCCCGATGTCGGGCGTCGCGTCCGGAGGGTACGAGACCGGTCTGGATCCGTTGACCGCGAGGAACAACTCTTCGGCCGTCGCAGGCAACGTCACCACGCCGGCGTTCACGGGCTGAATCCCGTCGGGCCATGGCTGCGCCGCCCCGTCACGCTGGTTGCCGGTTCGTTCCAGGGCGTTCGGGGGGGAGTCCGCAGCGGCTTGTGCAACGGCGGACGGTTCCGCACCGGTGTCAGGCGCGACGCTGGCCGAGGCCGGCGGCCGGGGCGGCTGGGGCCCGGTCACAGAACCCGAGCCGGCCGCTGTCATGATCAACCGAACCGGCGCGTCGGCCGGCCCGCCGGTCGCCAGCACGAAATTGATGCCGGCCGCGTTCAGCAGCGCGGCCAGCACGTCGTAGACCGGCCAATCGTCGAATACCACCGAGATGATCTGGCGCGGCAGGACGCCGACCGTCGTGACGCGGACTCCGGCCGCTGCCGCGACGGCGCCGATGATCTCTTCGACAGCCGCGTTGGTGGCGATCACGCGCAGGCCTCCGTCCTGGCCTGGCCGGACGTCGATTGCCGGCACGGCCTGTTGGACTCGGGCGGAGACCTCGTCCTGCGCGCCCGCCACGCCGGCCCATCCAACCTGGACGAGGCTGGCGAGCACGACCCCCAGGGTGATGCCCCTCACGCGAGCTCCTTCGGGACGATTGCGCAAGGCGTCACGGTTCCGGCTTCAGTATGCATCACCTGCGCGGACGCGGCCAGACTTCTGCCGCAGGTCGTATGATGGCAGCCAGGAGCGGTGCCGATGCGATTACCGAGCGGTCGTTCACTCCGAATCCTGACGATGCTCGCCGTCCTGGGCCCCGCGCTCGGGCTGGCGGCCGGCCGGCAGGGCTCGCGCGTTCCGTCCGGCGCGTGGGGCGGTGCGCACATCGCGCTCGATGTGACGGACGCAGGTGCAACCGTGACGTTCGACTGCGCGAAGGGCACGATCAGCGCGCCGCTGCTCCTCGACCGGGACGGACGCTTTGCGCTGGCAGGCACCTTTGCGCCGGAGCGCGGCGGGCCGACGCGGAAGGATGGTGAGCGCGCCCGGCCGGCGCGCTACACAGGGAGCTTGCACGAGTCGACGCTGACCGTCGCTGTGCTGCTGACGGAGAACAGCGAAACAGTCGGGACGTTCACGCTGACGCGGGGAGGAGCAGCCCGGCTGGTAAGATGCCAGTGACCGCGCCCGAAGCCGCCGGGAGATCCTACGCCGAGGCTCCCGGCGGACTCGGCCGGTCGATGGTGCGACGCGCTCTCTACGAGCCCGGTAGTCTACCGATCGGCTTGTCGGTCGGGACGCCGAACGCGACTGCGGCGGTTCCCCCGCCCGAGAACAGCGAGTACCAGGCTCCAGCCCGGTAGATGAGGAAGTCGGCCTTGCCGTCGCCGTCCTGATCGCCGGCGATCGGCACGTCGCCGGCGGTCCCGAAGCCGGCGCTGATCGACCCGCCGCTCGACTTGCTCACGAACCACGCCCCGGTGCTCGGCCGGAAGATCGCGAGGTCGGTCTTGCCGTCGCCATCGAAGTCGCCTGGCACCGGGATGTCGCCGGTCGTGCCGAAGCCGGTGATCGTCGCTCCGCCGCCCGACTTCAGGATGTACCAGCCGCCCGATCGGAAGATGATGAGGTCGGCCTTGCCGTCGCCGTCGACGTCGCCAAGCAGCGGCTGATCGCCGCCGGCGCCCCAGCCGATGGTGGAGGAGCCGCCGGCGGACTTCTTAATCCACCAGGCGCCGGTGCTCGGCCGGAAGACGACGAGATCGGCTTTTCCGTCGCCGTCAACGTCCCCGGCGAGCGGGATGTCGCCGCTCGTGCCCCAGGAGTCCACTCGCACGGTGCCGGTGGTCGACTGAACGATGAACCAGGCGCCGGTCGACGGACGGAAGACGGCGATATCGGCTTTGCCGTCGCCGTCGTAATCGGCAGCCACATCCATGTCGGTCGACACGCCGAACCCGACGCCCGTTGCCGTATTGGTGGCCGACAGGAACGAGTACCAGGCCCCCGTGCTCGGCCGGAACACCGAACGGTCCGACCGGAAGTCGTGGTCGAAGTCGGCGCCGGGCTCCCGCGCGACGCATCCGGGGAACTTGAAGTTGCCGATGCGCGTGCGCCAGCTGAACGACGCGGTCGTCGTGTAGTACTCCTGCGTGTACCAGAACGTGCATTCATCGACCGGATCGACCGTCATGTCGCTGTAGTCGCCCCAGCGGTTGCTCGTGCCGACCTGGCTGCCGGTGCCGGCGAACAACGTCGCTTCGCCCTGTGCGAGGGTGTTGAGGGTGTCGGTGGCCAGACGCCCTGCGTATGTGATGTGCGGGAAGAGGGCGGCGCTCGACGTGCTGAACCCGAGCGCCATGTTCCCCTGATGATCCTGAGCGACGCTGCCCATCCAGCGCCACGCCGTGTCGGGCTGATACGTGCTCTCCTGGTATTTCGTCACCGGCCCGGCGGTCACTCCCCGTAACTCGAACCACCGGATGCCGGCGACGCCGCTGGCGTTGACCGTGAAGTTGCCGACCACCGATTCGTGGTCTCCGAAATTGCGATACGCCAGCCTGAACATCAGTCGATCGCCGATGCCGTCCAGCCCGCTCGTCGTGCCCGACTGCGGAATGCAGCTGCGGGTCGTCGGGCACAGCTCGGTGAACGCGGCCGCCGCCGGGCTCGCGAACAGCGTGAACGTGGTACTGGCCGGCGTCACGAAGTCCGCGTGCATGTGGTACAGCCGGTAATTGCCGGACCCCGGGAATTCGACGAACGTTTCCGGCGCGCCGACGGCGGGCGGGGTCAGGCCGTCGAGATCGGCCGGGAGGAAGGGGTCCTCTGACGACCCGCCGGTGGCGCCCGGGGTGACGAAGCTGGCCGAGAGGCCCGCGAGCATGCGCGTGCGATCGAACGCGAACGGCTGCGGGCCGAGATACGCGGTGCCCGCCGAGTTGAAGACGTTCATGCTCATGTAGTAGCCGTCCGGCCAGACGCCGAAGTGCGGGTAATCGAAGAAGTTCGACCCGAGGTGGAACCCGTAGCGATAGTACGATCCGGTCGCGTCGCCCGTCGTGGAGACCGCGACGCATTCGTCGGTGATCGGGAGGTTCCCGGTGGGAGTGGCGAACTGACTGATCAGCCAACGATCCGCCAGCTGATCGTAGAGCACGATCGGATCGCCGGCGCCGCCATTCTGGCACGCGCCGCCGAAGCCGCTCCACAGCGAGACAATCGAGGCAGGCCCGTAGACCGATGCGCCGGTCGCCTTGTTGAAAACCTGGAAGCCTTCGTTGACGATCTGCACGAACTGCGTCTTGCCGACCTCGCCGTCGGTATCCGGAGGAGCGCAGTTGCACGAGACGCCGGGAAACACGACGCCGTCGAAGTTCAGCGTCGTCACCGGCATGTTGGGGGATTCGAGCGCCTTTCTCGAGACGGCCTCATCCTGCAGGGCGGCGTCGGGCTGGTCCAGATGCGGGACGCCGACGTTGGGGTTCTCGTTGGCTTCACGCTCCTCGCGAGACCCGGAACCGGCGGGCAGCACCGGCATGTCGCGAAGCGGCGGCGAGGTGTCGTAGTGGTACGCCGTCTGGAAGATCACGTTGCCAAAGCGCTGGCCAGGGATCGACTGCGCTTCGACCTTGGCGTTGCGGGACAGCAGGATCCCGGCCAGCAGCGCGACAACGCCAATCCCGACAGAGACCTGCCCCGCGAGCTTTAATCTCGATCTCATGACCCCGCCCCCATGGCTCGAGTGAACGACGCGTTGAAACCCGGCGGGATCGTAGGCTCATCAGACAGTGCTGGTCAATAACGAAGTTGCAGATGTGATACAGATACGCGGGTAATTTCGCGAGTCTGTCCCAAACATGGCTCGGTCGTGGTCGTCTTCACGACCAGGACCGTCGCCGGCCTGTCGCATGGAGCTACCGGTGCGCCATCATGTCTGTGTCTGCACGTTGGTTGACTCTTACATCGACTGCCGTTGGCGCGCCCAGCCGATACGAGCAGACTCTCGCCGGGACGTGCTGCGTCCGACGCGCTCGGGAGTGACACCTCCGAGAGCAAGCCGGTCGGCGTCGAGACTCGTGTCGTCAGACTGGCGACATGCGACGCGCTGCTTTCGAGCGCTTCGCCGGCGCCGCGGCGACCGACGCATGCGCGAGCCGGCTCAGAGGCATCTCACGAACGACGCGTCTGCACGAAAAGTCAGCACGAACGGCCCCACGGTCTGACCAGCGACGTCGGCGGAAAGCGTCATCGTCTGGTTTTCGACACGTCCCGTGTAGTGGGCCGTCTGGGAGACGTCCTGGATCGGTCCGGCCTGCGACACGTAGGTGCCGTTCACGGTGAAGTTTCCGGACCCGTCCACGACCATGGCCTGGGTGATATCGCCTGTGGCGCACGGAAACTCGAGGTGGGCGCCGGACATGGTCACGGTCATCGACGCCTGGGAACCGCCCCAGACGCCGGTCGGGATCAAAGTGGACGAGCCGGCAGGTGAGCTGCAGCCGACGAACCCCACGGCGATGACGGCGATCGCGAACGAGCAGGCGGCGAATGCTCGATGACTCACGGTGACCTCCTCAACAGAGCGACCTGACCATCGACGCGTCGCTACGTATATTATCGCCACACTGGAGGTTCCGCGGGCGCACGAGTCGACCTCAGGCGTACAGCGGACGGGGAATGGCTGAGTCGGCATGGCTCGAGGCGGTCAACTGTGAGCAGGCAACCCGGCCCGGTCATCGTGACGGGCATGCATCGGTCGAGAACGTCGCTGGTGGCGTCGCTTCTCGCCCGCGTCGCCGTCGACATGGGGCCGCGACTTCTTTCCCCCGACCCGCACAATCCCGCCGGCTACTTCGAGGATGTCGAGTTCCTCGATTTTCAGCGGCGGCTTCTCGCGGCCTGCTGCCCGGCCGACGATGGGGGCCATCCCGACTGGGGCTGGACCGAGCACGAGCGTCTCGATCGGGAAGGATTCCACCCGTTCCTTCCGGTCGCGCGAATGATGATTGCCGCTCGCGACCGCGAGGCCATGTGGGGGTGGAAGGATCCGCGGACCACCCTCCTGCTGGACTTCTGGAACGGCATCGCCGGCGGCGCGCGATACGTCCTCGTGTACCGCGCGCCGTGGGACGTCGCCGAATCCGTGCAGCGGCTGGGCTCCGACGTGTTCCTCCGGCATCCCGACTACGCGTACCGCATCTGGACCTTCTATAACGCGCATCTTCTGGACTTCTACGTCCGGCATTCCGATCGATGCGTCCTCGTCAACTCGACGGCCCTGCGCAGCCGCCTCGAGCCCTTCCACCGGTTGCTCGCTGAGAAACTGAACCTCCCGGTTGCCGAGCGACAGCCCCACGCGGAGGACCTCCGTCCGGAACTGTTCCGATCCACGAGCAGTCCTGACGCGTTGATCGATCTCGTCGCCATGGCGTGGCCGCAGTGCACGCGGCTGCTGGCCGAGATGGACGCCGTCGCGGATATCTCGAACCCTGACGAGTCGTACGCGCGTCCCCTCAGGACCCGCTTGCGCCGGCCGGACAGGGCGGCTGACGGTGGCGTCGACGTGTCGGTAGTCATCCCCACGCTCAACCAGGGCACGCTGCTCATCGAGGCCGTCGCCAGCGTCGAACGGCACGCGCCCGCCCGCACCGAGCTGATCGTCGTCAACGACGGATCGACGCAGGGGAAGACGCTGGAGATCCTCGACGGACTCCGCCGGGGCGGCTACTTCGTGGTCGATCAGGAGCAGGGCGGGCTCGCGGCCGCGAGAAACCGTGGAATCTCGCTCGCGCGCGGCCGGTACATCCTGCCGCTCGACGACGACAACCGGCTGGCCGGAGGGTTCATCGAAACCGCCGTGCGGGTCCTCGATCGCGAGCCGGCCATCGGCGTCGTCTACGGGGACCGCGACGACTTCGGCCTGCGGACCGGACGGCAGCCGATCCCGGAGTTCGCGCTGCCAGAGATCCTGAAGGCGAACTACATCGACGCGTGCGCCGTCTTCCGCCGCGGCGTCTGGAGCGAGTGCGGCGGATACGACGCCCGCATGTCGCCCATGGAGGATTGGGAGCTGTGGGTTCACGCCGCGAAGCAGGGCTGGCGCTTTCACCGTCTGCCGGGGATCACGTTCGAATACCGGGTCCGGCCGAGTTCGCTCGTTACCGCGATCTCTTCCGAAGACGCGTTCGCCCGGCTGCGCGACCGGATTCGCCGCAAACACCCCGGCATGTACTCGTTTGGCAGGTTCCTGGTGGGCCCGAACCCGCCGCCCGGCAGCGAAGCGCGATTAGGGGGAGAGCCACCCGAGGGACCCTCAATCTTCGCAGAAACCTCTGACGTCGAGCGATTGTCGGCACGCGCGTCGTCGGGCGAGCAGGTGACGTCGTGGCTCTGGACGGAGCTGAAGGCCGCGCAGCGTCGGATCGCGGCTGGCGAAGAGGCGATCGTGACACTGAAGGCCGAGGCGTCCGCGCAGCGCCAGGTCGTGCGTGGGTTGCAGTCCACGCTTGACGACAAGGACGGCCGCATCCGCACGCTCGAAGCCGCTCTGGACACCCGGCAGGCGCAGCTCACCGAGATCTTTGCCTCGACCAGCTGGAAATGGGGATGGCCGGTTCGGTACACGGGTCTCCGGATCCGGCGCGCGAAGGCGCTGGCGCGCCAGGTTCGACAGGCACTGAGGAACCACCCGTCGACGTCCGGGAAGGCGCGCGCACTGCGGCGTGCGTGGCGGGCCGGCGGATTGCGCCGCATCGCGGCCGCGCTGGCCGAGGATGCGGACGCCATGGGACGTTCCCGGGCGTGGATCGACGTCCACGACCGGTTCCGCCGGGACGTGCGCCCGCGCATGACCGCGCGCATCCGTGACATGGATCGCCAGCCGCTCATCTCGGTCGTCGTGCCGACCCACGACACACCGGAGCCGATGCTGCGCCAGATGCTCGCATCGATTGCCGGTCAGCTCTATCCGAACTGGGAGCTCTGCGCGGCCGATGACGGGTCGAGCGAGCCGCACGTGGCGAGGATTCTCCAGGAGTTCCGCGCGCGCGATCGGCGCGTGAAGGTTCACCTCGACAGCATCAACCGCGGCGTGTCGCACGCGTCGAACCGCGCGCTCGCGATGGCGACCGGCGAGTTCGTCGTGCTGCTCGATCACGACGACCTTCTCGAAGAGCAGGCGCTCTACCGCGTTGCCGAATCCATCGTTGCCGACGATCCTGATCTCCTGTACTCGGACGAGGTCCTGGTGACCGAGGACGCCTCCGCGGTCAAACAGTACGTGTTTCGACCCTCGTTCTCGCCCGACCTCCTCCGCGGGCACCCCTACATCGTGCATCTGGTCGGCTTCCGGACCGAGCTCGTTCGACAGATCGGCGGATTCGACGAGGACCTGCGCATCTCGCAGGACTACGACCTGATCTTGAGGGCGTCCGAGCGGGCCCGGACGATCGTCCATATCCCCGAGATCCTGTACCAGTGGCGCGTCCACGGCCGCTCGGCGGGGCATCGGCGGATGGGCGAGGTGATGGCCACCTCGAGGGGCATTCTGCAGCGGCACCTCGATCGCGCCGGCGAGGCCGGCACCATTCTCGACGGCGCCGGGTTCAATCTGTTTTCGGCCCGCTATCCGCTGGCCGAGGGGTTGATGGTCGCCATCATCATCCCGACGAAGAATCACGGCGACCTCCTTGAGAAGTGCATCGAGAGCATTCACCGGACCGTCCAGCACGTTCCCTACCACATCGTGGTTGTCGACCATCAGTCCGACGATCGCGGGACGCTCGACTATCTGTCCGACCTGGCGGCCGGCGCGACGGTGCTCCACTACACGCAGCGGTTCAACTTCTCCGCGATGAACAACTGGGCGGTGAGGCGGCTCGTGGGCAACTACTCCCACTATCTGTTCTGCAACAACGACATCGAAGCGATCGAGCCGGGATGGCTGGAGCACATGCTCGAGCGCGCCGAGAATCCCTCGGTCGGCATCGCGGGACCGGTGTTGCTGTACCCGGATCGGGAGAGGGTCCAGCATGCCGGCGTCTGCGTCGGCGCGTACGGCCGCGCCGAGCACTACGCGAAGTTCCTTCGCCTGCCGTCCCACCGGGTCGAGCCGGGGTATCTCGGCAGCCTGGTGCTCACGCACGAAGTGGCGGCCGTCACCGCGGCGTGCCTCCTGATTCGCGCCGACGCGTTCCACGCGGCCGACGGGTTCGACGAGGCGTTCAGCGTCGGCTTCGGCGACGTCGACCTCTGTCTTCGCGTCGGGGCGTGCGGCTACCGCGTGCTGCTCTGTCCGCGCGCGAGGCTCGTGCACCACGAATCGTCGACTCGCGGCACCGGGGATCTCCATCCCGAGGATACGGCGCTCTTCCAGGCCCGGTGGCGGCCGCTGCTGGACGGCGGCGACCCGTACTACAATCCGGCCCTGTCGCTCGAGAGCACCACATGGGAGGTGCGCTATCCTCTGAGCTGCGACCTGGACGTCAGCCGTCGCGTCGCGAGACGATCGGAGTCGCCGAACAGGATGTTCGTCTCGGTCAGCCGTGACGCGCCTCGGCTTGTCGATGTGTCGTAACGGCCGTCTCATGAAGCCGGAGCGTCGTGAACCCGCCTTTCGGAGAACGGCGTGATGTCACCCGAGGAATTGGTTCCCGACTATGCAATCGCCCGATACGTCGGCGACGGCGGGCTCGAGCTCTTCAAGACCGTGGGCAACACCATGGTCGAGTGGTTCCGGTCCCAATGCGGACTGCGACCTGACGAGACCGTCCTCGAGGTCGGCTGCGGCATCGGCAGAATCGCGATTCCGCTCACGAAATACCTGACCTCCGGCCGGTACTGCGGGTTCGACATCGTGCCCCACGGGATCGAGTGGTGCCGGCAGGAGATCACGCCTCGCTTTCCGAACTTTTCGTTCTTTCTCGCCGACGTGCGGAATGGGGCGTACCGCCCCGACGCCGGGCAGCCGGCCTCCCGCTACGTGTTCCCGTTCGCCGACGCGACGTTCGATTTCGTCTTCCTGACCTCGGTCTTTACGCACATGCTGCCGGCCGACGTTGCGCACTACACGTCGGAGATCGGTCGCGTCCTGAAGCCCGGTGGCCGCTGCTTCTGCACCGCCTACGTCATCTCCGCGGAGGCGCGCCGCCACCTCGACGCGGGCGAGAGCGTGAGGTCGTTCGCGCCACGGCCGGGTGGATACTGGAGCACGTCGGCGGAGCTGCCCGAAGCGGCCATCGCCTACCCGGACGCGTACCTCGCGCAGGTGTTCACCCGGGCGGGCATGGAGATCGCCCGGATCACCCCGGGCAACTGGTGGGCCGCCGAGTTCGCGCAGGACGTGCTGATTGCCCGGAAGAAACCGGCGGCGGACGCGCTGCGGCACCGGCTCCCCAGGGTGACCTTCAGAACGGCGCGTCGTGTGCTGCGCGCCTTGAGAGGTCTTGCGAGGCCGGCGGCGCCGCACGCCCGCGCCGTGGACTTCGTCTGCAACGTCTGCGGGCATCCCAATCGACGCGTGCCGCTCGATCAGGTCGGCAATCGCGAGCACCCCTCCTGCGCCTCGTGCCACAGCAGCCTGCGCATGCGTTCGGTGATCCACGCCCTGTCGATCGAGCTGTACGGCAAGCCGATGATCCTGCCGGAGTTCCCGGTCGACAAGTCGATCACGGGAACCGGGTTGAGCGACTGGGAGGGATACTGGTACCGGCTGGCTGAGAAGTTCTCGTACGTCAACACGTTCTATCACGACGAACCCCGGCTCGACATCGCCGACATTCCGGACGGCGCCGTCGGTCGCAACCGCTTCCTGATCTCGAGCGACGTGTTCGAGCACGTCCCGCCGGCGATCCTGGGCCGCGCCTTCCTCAACAGCCGGCGGCTGCTGCAGGACGACGGGTTGTTCCTGCTGACCGTCCCGTTTACCAAGACCGGAGCAACGCAGGAGCATTTTCCGCGGCTGCACGACTTCAGGTTCGTCGAGACCAGGGGAAAGCGATTCCTCTACAACCGGACGATCGAGGGGGACGAGGAGATCTTCGATCAGCTCGTATTTCACGGCGGTCCGGGCGCGACGCTGGAAATGCGAATCTTCTCGGAGCCCGATCTGCGCCGCCATCTCGCGGACGCCGGCTTCTCGTCGGTTCGCATCTGCACCGAGAACGTGCCGGAGTTCGGCATCATCTGGCCGATGGACTGGGCGGTCCCGGTGGTCGCCCGCATCTGAGCACCCCTCGCGCGCGCGGAGCGTCCCGTCAGCGGTAGCGGCGGAGGTACGGCGCCAGCAGCCCCCGCCGGAAGCTTCGGCGAAGGGCCAGGGCTCCGACCCGCCGAGTCCGTTGGACGGCTCGCCGCTCTTTGAGGACCGGCCGCAGCCCCCGAAGCGCATCTATCTTGGCGGCGAGCGCGGCCCTGCCTTGTCCGCGGCCCGGATAGAAGCACAGGGCCGCGACGTTGAGCGCGATGTGCTGCGGCAGGTAGAGCCAGACGAGCGGCGCCGGCATGTTCTTGGCGAACGTCCACACGGCGTTGCGCTCGCCGTGGTAGACGACGAAGTCGCTGCGATAGCCGCTGGCCGCCGAGCCCACGTGGTGGACGATGGCGGCGTGCACGTACAGACAGCGATATCCGCGCAGGCGGAGGCGGAAGGCGAGGTCGACGTCTTCGAAATAACAGAAGAACCGTTCGTCGAAGCCGCCCACGAGATGGAACGCGTCGCTTCGATACAGTGCCGCGGCCGCGCACGGCGCGAACACCTCGGCGTCGGCGGCCGGCCAGTCGGCGGTGCGCCGGCCGTGCCCGTTGCGCCAGGCCCGGCCCGACACGTGGTAGCTGTCGCCCGCCCCGTCGAGATAGTGCGGGGCGGATGCCATGAGCATCTGGCTCGCAAAGGCCGCCGCGTCGGGCGCCGCGTCGGCCGCCTGAACGAGCGCTTCGAGCCATCCCGGATCCGCGATCGCATCGGGGTTGAGCAGCGCGAGCGCATCGAAACCGCGCGCCGCCTGCGCGGCCAGGTTGTTTCCCCGTGCGAACCCGACGTTCGATGGCAGGCTGATCAGCTGCGCGGCGGGCAGCCACTTCGCCGCCCGCCGCACCGAATCGTCGGTGCTCGCGTTGTCGAGGACGATGACGTGGTCGGGCCGCCGCCGCTGCGTGTCGATCGACTCGAGGCAGGTCGTCAACAGCTGGCCCGAGTTCCAGTTGACGACGAGAACGGCCACCCTCATCTGGCGGACGTCGGATCCAATGTCACCGTGACGATTAGACCACGTCTCCCGCCCGCGGCGCTCGTGCGCGGCGCGCCGGACCGGCAATCCGGATTTCCGGATTTGGAGGTCAAAGCGCCTCCTGATTTTGCCCGGTCACCTCGGCGGGTTACAATGCGGCGGCGTGCCGGTCGCGGTCCTGATCGTCAATTTTCGTGCGCACGACAGCCTCAAGCGGTGTCTCGGTGCGCTCATGCCCCATCTCGGACCGAGCGACGAAGTGATCATCGTCGACTACGAGAGCGACGAGTCCGAGCGGCGTCGCATCGAGGTGCAGTGTCCGCGGGCCGTGGTCGTGCCGATGCGGGAGAATCGCGGCTTCGCGGCCGGCGTGAATACAGCCGCCCGGCTCGCGCAATCGCCGTTTCTTCTGCTGCTGAACCCCGACACGCAGCTCGCCGGCCCGGTGCCGTGCGTCCTCAAGTCGTGGCTCGTGGCGCACCCGGACGTGGGCGTCGCGGGACCGCGAGTGCTGAATGGAGACGGCACCGTGCAGCCCTCGGCGCGGCGGTTTCCGAATCTCTCGACGGTGCTGGCCGGACGCTCGACGTGGCTGACGCGTGCGTTTCCGAACAACTGGCTGTCGCGGTGGAACCTGCCCGGTCGCGAGAGCGCCGACGCGGTGGACGTCGACTGGGTGTCGGGGGCGTGCCTGATGACCCGCCGCGACCTGTTCGAGCAGCTCGGAGGCCTCGACGAGTCGTTCTTCCTGTACTGGGAAGACGCCGACTACTGTCGCCGCGCCGCCGACCGCGGCGCTCGTTGCACTTACGTGCCGGCGGTCGAGGTCGTCCACACCGGCGGCGCCTGCGCGGACCACGTGCTCGCGCTGGCGATTCGTGAATTCCATCGGAGCGCGGCGCATCTGTATTGGAAGCACCGGCTCCCGCCCGGCCGGCTGTTCGCCCCGCTCGTGCGCGCCGCCCTGGCGATCCGCGGTCGCCGGCGGCTGCGGCGCGCCCTCAGCGAACGCGCGGCCCGCGCGCGCCCGACCCCGCGCGCGGTGGTCACCGAAGCCTCCATCCAGCCGGCCTCGGACTCCCGCCGATGATCGACCGTGGCTCGGGATGACGTGCTGACGGCCGCGGGCGGCGGGGTGCCCCCCGCCGACTCGCTGCACCTCATCGATCTCGACGCCGAGCGTCCGTCCCTGTGGTCGATGCTGATCGCGATCGTCGCGTATCGCGAGCTCGTCCGGAATCTGGTCCTGAAGGATCTCAAGCTCAAGTACCGCGGCTCGGTCTTCGGCTTTCTGTGGTCGCTGGCGAACCCGCTGATGCTGACCGCCGTGTACACGCTCGCGTTCAGGTACATCCTCCGCCTCGGCCAGGCCGGTTTCCCGTTCTTCGTGCTGCTCGGCGTGCTGGCGTGGACCTTCTTCGCGAACTCCGCGATCATGTCGACCGGCGCGATTGTGGAGAGCGGAAGCCTCGTGAAGGCCGTCCGATTCCCCCGGGCCATTCTGCCGATCGCCACCGTCCTGTTCAACCTGGCGCAGTACGTGCTGTCGGTCGTCGTGCTGCTGCCGATGATGTTCCTCCTGTACCGGCTGCCGCCCGTCGGACCGATGCTGCTGTTTCCCGTCTTTCTGACCCTGCAGCTCGCGTTCACGATCGGCGTGGCGCTGGCGCTCGCGCTCGCGACCACGTGGTTCCGCGACGTGCGCCATTTCGTCGACATCGCGCTGCCGATGATCTTCTGGACCACGCCGATCGTCTATCCCCTCACGCAGGTGCCCGTCTCGGTGCGCTGGCTCGTGAAGCTCAGCCCGATGTCGCCGTTCATCGTCGCCTACCAGCGCATCTTCTACGACGGCACGTGGCCGGATCGGACCACGTGGCTCGCGGCCGGCATCTATGCCGCGGGCATGCTGGCCGCCGGCGGCTGGTGGTTCATGCGCGCGGCCGAACGGATGGACGAGCAGCTCTCATGAGCGTCGTGATCGACGCGCAGCAGGTCTCGAAGCGGTTCTACCTGCGTCACAACCGATCCACCGACCTCAAGGTCCGCCTGCTCGCGGTCTTCGACCACCGGTACCGCGAGACCATCGAGGAGTTCTGGGCGCTGCGTGACGTGTCGCTGACCATCCGCCACGGCGAAGCGGTCGGCCTCGTGGGCCGCAACGGATCCGGCAAGAGCACGCTCCTCAAGATCGTGGCCGGGCTCTACCGGCCGACCAGTGGACGACTCCTCGTCGCCGGACACCTTCGCGTCGGCGCGCTCATCGAGTTGGGCGTCGGGTTCCATCCCGAGCTGACCGGTCGGGAGAATGTGTTCCTGAACGCGTCGGTGTACGGGTTCACGAGGGCGCAGATCGAGGCGCGCTATTCGAGCATCGTGGCGTACTCCGGGCTCGAGCCGTTCATGGACACGCCGCTCAAGGCGTACTCCTCCGGCATGCACATGCGGCTCGGGTTCGCCGTCGCCGCCCACCTCGATCCCGACATCCTGCTGCTCGACGAAATCTTCGCGGTCGGCGACGCGGAGTTCCAGCGGCAGTGTGCGGCGACGATCGACGACTTCCGCGCCCGGGGGAAGACCATCATGTTCGTCTCGCACGCGCCGGGCGCTGTTCGGGCGCTGTGCGACCGCGTCTGCGTGCTGGACGAAGGACACCTGGTGTTCGACGGGCGCGTGGACGACGGCCTCGCGTATTACGAACAGCTCACCGCGTCGGGGACCGGGTCGCCCGCCGTGCGACACCACCGGTCCTCATGAGGGCAGCACCGACTGCCAGAGTCCAGATTCCTCGAATCGGCGCTCCCAGCTGTGGTCCCGCCTGAAACGCTCGATCGCGCCGTCGTCGAAGCGCGCCCGCAGGGCCGTGCGCGCCTCCTCGAAGTCTCCGCCCCGATCCATGAAGAAGGCGCCGTCATCGATGCCGCGACGGGTCATCTCGCCGAAGCGCGTTGTGAGCACCGGCAGGCCCATCCCGCGGGCGCCATAGTACTTGACCGGGTCCACGGCCTCGGTGAGCGGCGTCCGCCTGAACGGGATGATGCCGACTGAGAACTGCCGGAACTGCTCGATCGCCTCAGGCAGGAGGCACGCCGGGAAGAGCGTGATGTTCGACGGCCGCATGCGGGGCGGCGGCGCCACCACCGGCCCGACAATCCGCACTTCGGCGTCGGGAACGGCGCGCGCGAGGTTCACGGTGATTCGCCAGTCGAACCACTCGCTGACGCAGCCGACGAAGCCGAGGACCGGCCGCCCGTCCCTCGCGATCGGCAGCGGCGGCAGCGCCGCCATGTCGAACGCGTTGCGCACCAGCAGACGGCAGGCGCGGACCGCCAGAAACTTTTCCCACAGCGCCGTGGACGAGGTGACGACCACGTCGACGTGCGCCGCGATCTCGCGCTCGTGAGCCGCGACCGTCCTTCTCGAGGAGCCGCGGTAGAATTCCGGGAAGTTGTCCATGGCGTCGAAGAAGCTCCGCGCCGGCCGCAACCTGTGGAGGGCGGCGAGGGCCAGGCTGCTCGGCCGGCCGATGCCGATGACGAGCGCGTTTGGGGGACACGACGACACGCAGCCGACGAGCGTCCGCCAGAGCAGCCGGTGATTCAACCATCGGCCGGCGGCCAGCGGCTCCAGCGGCAGCGCGCGCAGCGTCAGCACGCTGAGCCCGGGCGGCCGCTCGCGCCGCAGGCCGGTGCGATCCACGAGCCGCCTCACGTCGCGGAGGGCCGGCCATCGCGTCGGGTACGGATCGACCCATACCACCCGCCCGTGCGTCTGGTTCAGGAAGTGTTCCGCGAAATAGTGCGGCCGCTGCGGATAGCTGTCCCACGCGACCGGCGCGAAGTAGAGGAGCGTCGTCGGCGAGGGGCCCGGGCTCGACGTCATCAGGCAGGCGAGGATTCCATCGAAGTCGCCTCACAGCATAGCGCACGGTCCGACGCGCGGCGAAAGAGGCGCCTATGATGGGGAACGTACCGCGATGACACCACGCGCGCCGGTCAAGGTGATGATCGTTGTCGGCACCCGGCCCGAGGCGATCAAGATGGCGCCCGTCGCCGGCGAGCTGGCGCGCCATCAGGAGGACATGGCGTCGTTCGTCTGTGCGACGGGACAGCATCGGGAGCTCCTCGATCGAGCGCTCGACGTTCTTGGTCTGCGCGTCGATCGGGATCTCAACGTGATGAGACCCGACCAGACGCTCGCGGCGCTGACGGGGCGCCTGTTCGACCACCTCGACCCGGTTATCCGCGAGCAGCGTCCGGACTGGCTGCTGGTCCAGGGCGACACGACCAGCGCGATGGTCGGAGCCCTGTCCGCCTTCTACCGCCACGTGCGCGTCGGCCACGTGGAAGCGGGCCTTCGGACCCACGACGTCCATCAGCCCTTTCCCGAAGAGATGAACCGTCGGATCGCGGACCAGTGCGCGGATCTGTGCTTCGCGCCGACCGAGCGGGCGCGCGTCAATCTCTTGGGAGAGGGTGTGCCGGCAGAACGCGTGCACGTGACCGGCAACACGATCGTGGACGCCGTCCTGGGGATGGCCCGTCGTTCGTGCGATCTGGCCGGCGGTCCGCTGGCCTCCGTTCCGCGCGCCGGGCGCTGGGTCCTGGTGACGACCCACCGCCGCGAAAGCTTCGGCGCGCCCCTCGAACGCATCTGCGTGGCGGTGCAGCGGATCGCCGAGGCCTTTCCCGACATTCACGTCATCGTGCCGGTCCACCCGAATCCGCGCGTCGCCGAAACGGTGACGCGGATGCTGACCGCGCAGAACTGTTGGGTGCTTCCACCGCTCGATTACGTCGAGGTCGTTCATGCGCTGCGCCAGGCGTCGCTCGTATTGACCGATTCGGGCGGCATCCAGGAAGAGGCGCCCACCTTTGGCGTCCCCGTGCTCGTCCTGAGGAGCGCGACCGAGCGTCCCGAGGGCATCGCTACGGGAGTCGCCCGTGTGGTCGGCACCGATCCGGATGTCATCGTGGAAGAGGCGTCCAGAATTCTGACGACCGCCGGGGCCCGCCTCCCCGTGGGCAATCCGTACGGCGACGGCTTCGCCGCCCGCCGGATCGTCGCGCTCCTGCGCCAGGCAGCCGGACTGCCTCGCACGAGCGAGCCGGATCCTGCCTGAGTCGACCGGTTCGGTAGTGTTCGGCTTCGGCCGGACCCGCCCGTCGATGCGAACATCAGCCGCGCGCCCCTGAAACCGCCGGCGTCAATGGGCGCGGGGCTTCCCCCGTGCCTCAACGGCCTCCGCTGCCACTCCGTCGCTATCCTATTTTGAGCCAGCACTTTGCAGTGACGCGCGTGAGCGGGAGTCTCGGCGCGAGCCTTGCCACCCTTCGGCTGACCCCGCTTCGATGTCGATGCGTGGGGCCCGACCTCCCTTTCGGGCACGACTCATGGCACGGGCGGGGTCCCCATCGCGCGCTGGAGCGCGCGGAAGGAGGATTCGAATGGTTCGCACGTTTCTCGCAGCGGTCGTCGTCGTCGGTCTGGTGACTCTCGCGTCAGACGCAGGCGCTCAAGCGAAGGCTGCGGCGCCGGCGTCAGCGAAAGCAGGGGCCGCGACCGGCACCGTCAACATCAATACGGCGTCGGCCGCCGACCTGCAGCGCCTTCCCGGGATTGGCGCGAAGACGGCCACCCGTGTGATCGCGTACCGGCAGCAGAACGGCCCGTTCAAGAAGGTGGAGGAGCTGATGAACGTCCGCGGCATCGGGGAGAAGAACTTCCTGAAACTGAAGGCGCAGATCAGCGTAGGGACGCAGAAGCCCGATGCGCCCGCCGCGCCGCGGTAACCTGCACACGGCCATCATGCAGGATGCCCGGTGCCGCGGGCTATCGATGCGCCGGGCATTCTGCATCTACCGAGCCGTCGCGCAGTCGGCGTTCACTCTTCTCGAGGTGCTCTTTGCTCTCACGCTGACCGCGCTCGTCGGAGCCGTTGCGGCGCCAGAACTTGCTCTCCGGGTGGACGACGTGCGGGCGGCGGGAGCGGCGAGGTATATCGCGACCAGACTGCAGCAGTCCAGGGCGGAAGCCATCGTCCGGTCGACTGCCGTGGGCTGGCAATTCGTCGCGACCCCGGAGGGCTACCAATACGCGCCGTACGCCGATGGAAACGGCAACGGTGTCCGAAGCCAGGACATTCTGCAAAGCATCGACGCCCAAATCGGCCCGGTCGAACGGTTGCCGGACCGGTTTGCGGGCATCGACTTCGGCGCGATGCCCGCCCTTCCCGCCGTCGATTCGGGCGGGACGGCACCCGGCGCCGATCCGATTCGATTGGGCGCGAGCCACATTCTCACCTTTACGCCTCTCGGCACGTCCTCCTCGGGCTCGCTCTATCTGCGAGGACGACGAGATATTCAGTACGCCATCTGCGCGTATGGGGTGACGGGAAAAGTGCGGATTGTCAAATACAACGCCGGGACCCGGCGGTGGGGACCGGCATGACGTGCCACTCGGTCGAGCGCCGCCGCAGCGTACGCCGGACGCGCCTGCAGGAGCACGGCATCCAGCGGGCGCGGATTCGGCCAGGCTACGAGACGTCCATCGTGGACATTTCCGCCGGCGGCGCGCTCCTCGACACCAGTCACCGGTTGCTGCCGGGCGCCAGCGCGGAGATTCTTCTCAGCCGGGAGGCGCGCGGGGAAGGGGAGAGCGTGCGCGGCCGCGTGTTGCGATGTGCGGTGGTCGGGGTTCGCTCCAACGCGATGACCTACCGGGCGGCCATTGCATTCGGGCATTCAGTTACCGGTCTCGAACCTGGCGGGTAGCGGCTTCCCGCGTCGAATCTCTCGCGGTACCGGTCGCGGCGGGCAGTCTGTTCCCGTCAGTCGGACGCGGAGGGCGCCGAACGATCTGTTTACCAGCGATTTGTGGGGATTTTCTGGATCCTTCCTCTGGCATCGAACTTGGTATGGGGGCACCCGGCGGAGGAGCTCTGAGATGACCGTGGCCGACCTGACGGCTGTTGACGACTGGACCCCGCGTCAGCGCGATCGCCGTATGGCGCTCGGCGAAGTGCTGGCGTCGCTGATGAAGACGCTCGACAGCCGCGGCGATCCGCTGCAGGTACGGTGCGCCTTCGAAGACGCGCTGCGCCGCGTGGTCCCGGTGCGGTCGGTTCACCTTCGCGACGGGGCGGCGCGGTGGTCGGCGCGGCGCGTGGATGGGAGCGTCGGGCCGGAGTCGGTGTCGTTCGAGGTTCCGGCGGCCGACGGCGGATCGGCTGGCGTTCTCGAGGCGACCTTCGAACCTGGCAGCCGGCTCGGGGACTGGGAATTTCAACTGCTCGGGCTCGCCGCGCAGGTTGGCGCGCTGATCCTCGAAATCGAGCGCATCCGGGCACGGCAGGGCCGCCTTGCCGGGGCCGCGGCCCGGCCGCGGCGTGACGGTGCGGCGCCGCTCCTTGGCTCGACGCCGGCCATGCAAGCGCTCCGGGCGGCCATCGAGCGGGTGGCCGGCACCGATTTCACCGTGCTGCTCGAGGGCGAGAGCGGCGTCGGCAAGGAGCTGGTGGCGCGGCAGATCCACGACCTGAGTCGCCGCAGCCACGGCCCCTTCGTCGCCGTCAACTGTGCGGCGCTCGTCGAGACGCTGCTCGAGGCCGAGCTGTTCGGGATCGAGGAACGGACGGCGACCGGCGTGCGCGGCCGGCGCGGCAAGTTCGAGCATGCCGACGGCGGCACGCTGTTCCTCGACGAAGTGTCCGATCTGTCGTTGTCGGCACAGGCGAAGCTGCTACGCGTCATCCAGGATCTCGCCGTGGAGCGGGTCGGTGGCAGCGGCACGCGTCGCGTCGACATCCGCATTGTCGCGGCGACCAATCGGAGCCTGCAGCCGCTCGTCCACAGCGGGCTGTTTCGCGCGGACCTGTACTATCGGCTGAGCGGTGTGGACATCAAGGTGCCGCCGCTGCGCGAGCGTCGCGCAGACATCCTCGAGCTCGCCAATTACTTTCTCGAGCGCCATCGCGCGACACGCGCCCTGCGCCTGACGCCGATGACCGCCAACGCGCTCACCGTGTACGACTGGCCCGGCAACGTCCGCGAGCTCGAGCGGCTGATGGAGCGCGCCGTGGCGCTGGCGGGAACCGAGGCGCTGGAGCTCGACGATCTGCCGCCGACCATCCGGGGCGACTATGCCGCCGCCGTCGTGCCGTCGCTCGTGCGCCAGGATACGCTGCGTGCGTGGGCCGGGCGGTACGCCTGTCTGGTGCTGGGCCGCGCCAACGGCAACAAGCGCGAGGCCTGTCGGATTCTGGACATCAGCTACCACACGCTTCAGTCGTATCTGCGCGAGGCCGCCGAGAACGGCGACGACACGGCCTGGCGCGCGGCCGCCCGTCCGGCGGGCTCGAATCCGCTCGTCGAACAGGCGGCCAACCCGATTGCGGACGAGCCGGTGAAGTGCGATGCCGCCATCGGCGTCTAGACGCGGCCCGGGCGGCCGGTTTCAGCCGCCCGGCCGGTTTCTTGACCGGCTCGAGAGGCCATAGTACCGTTTGTGGCGGCTTCGCGGTCGAAGCCGCCGGTCATGGATCAGGCCACCGCCGCCGCGCTCAAGAAAACCCCTCTTCATGCTCGTCACCGCGCCAGCAGGGCGCGGATGGTGTCGTTCGGCGGCTGGGAGATGCCGCTCGAGTACTCGGGAATCGTCGGCGAGCATCTCGCCGTGCGGACCTGCGCCGGACTCTTCGACGTGAGTCATATGGGCGAGCTGGAAGTGGCGGGCGCCGACGCGCTGGCGGGCCTCCAGATCGTCACCGCCAACGATCTGTCGCGCCTTCCCGTCGGCCGCGCGCAGGTACTCGGCGCTCCTGACCCATCGCGGCACTTTCGTCGACGACCTGATGGTGTATCGGCTGGGAATGCAGCACTTCCTGCTCGTGGTGAACGCGGCGAATGCCGCCAAGGACTACGCCTGGATGGCCGGGCAGCTGACCGACGCCGGCGACGTCGTGCTCGTCGACGCCAGCTCGCGCTACGCGCTCCTCGCGCTTCAGGGACCCGCAGCCGTCGAGACGTTGCAGCCGCTCACCGGCGTCAGTCTGGCGGACCTTCCGCCTCGCGCGTTCGCACACGGCGAGATCGCCGGCGTCCGCGGAACGATCGCCCGCACGGGATACACGGGTGAAGACGGCTTTGAGATATTCGTCCCGCCGCAGTCGGCCGACCGCGTGTGGCAGGCCGTTCTCTCGTCGGGGCAGCCGCTCGGCATCGCGCCGTGCGGCCTGGGCGCGCGGGATACGCTGCGACTGGAAGCCGCGCTCAGACTCTACGGCAGCGACATCGACGAGACGACGACGCCTCTGGAAGCCGGGCTTGGCTGGATGGTCGGCTGGGACAAGCCGGCGTTCAACGGCCGTGCGGAGCTGGTGGAGCAGAAGACGGCCGGTGTGGGACGCATGCTGGCGGGCATCGAGATGGTGGTCCCGGGCGTCGCCCGCGCGGGGCACGGTGTCTGGGTGGGCGACCGGAAGGTGGGAGCGGTCACCAGCGGCACGATCACGCCGTATCTGAAGAAGGCGATCGGCATGGCGTACCTGCCGGTTGATGACGCCGCTCCAGACACGCAGATCGACGTGGATATTCGCGGGCGCCGGTCGCGCGCCCGGGTGGTTTCGCTGCCGTTCTACAAGCGTGCGCCAAACCCGTAGTGTCTCCCCCGGCCGGATCCAACGGCTGCCGGTCCCGAGTCGCAGAGCGACTGGAGCGGTGTCAGCCGGGCGGGCGGTCTCACCCGACGAGGAACGGAACCGATGGCCTATCCGACGACGTTCAAGTACACGAAGGATCACGAATGGGTGGAAATTTCCGGGGGCAGGGGCCGCGTGGGCATCACCGACCACGCGCAGAAGGAACTGGGAGACGTCGTGTACATCGAGCTCCCCGAAGTCGGCACGAGTCTGAAACAGGGCGACTCCTTCGGGACGATCGAATCGGTGAAGGCGGTGTCGGAGCTCTACGCGCCGATGTCCGGCAAGGTCGTTGAGGTCAATGCGTCGCTGAAAGAGAGGCCCGAGGCCGTCAACGTCAATCCCCACGGCAGCTGGATGATCGCGCTCGAGCTGGCGAGTCCCGGCGAGGGCGATGCCCTGCTCGACGCCGCGCAGTACCGAAGGCCTCGTCAAGTAGACGAGGTGCGATGGCCGTCGATCAGGATCGATTCGAGACACGCCACATCGGGCCGCGGCCGGCCGATGTGGACGAGATGCTGCGGATCATCGGCGCCTCCTCCCTCGAGGCGCTCATGGACCAGGCGCTCCCGGCGGCCATCCGGCTCCAACGGCCTCTCAACCTGCCCCCGGGGATCAGCGAGCACGCCTACCTGGCCGACATCCGCCGGATCGCGTCCCGCAACCGGATCGCCCGCTCGTTGATCGGTCTCGGGTACTACGACTGCATCACGCCGAGCGTCATCGTTCGCAACGTGCTCGAGAACCCGGGATGGTATACGCCTTACACGCCGTATCAGGCCGAGATTGCCCAGGGCCGTCTCGAGGGGCTGCTCACTTTCCAGACGATGGTCGGCGATTTGACGGGGATGCCGATCGCCAACGCGTCGCTGCTCGACGAACCCACGGCCGCGGCCGAGGCGATGGCGATGCTGCACCGGCTGCGGAGCAAGCGAATTGGCGCCGCAGGGGGGCGGCCACGATGCTTCGTCGGGAGCTCGTGCTTTCCCCAGACGCTCGACGTGCTCCGTGGCCGCGCCGAGCCCTTGGGCGTCGAGCTCGTGGTGGGACCGATAGCGTCCGCGCCGTTCGACGAGCGCACGTTCGGGGCGATCGTCCAGACGCCTGACGAGACCGGGCGGGTTCACGACCTTGGCGCGTTCATCGACGAGGCCGCGCGGCAGGGCGTGCTGGTCGCGGTCGGGACCGATCTCCTCAGCCTCCTGCTCCTGGTCCCCCCGGGAGAGCTCGGCGCCGCAATCGCGTTCGGCAGCTCGCAGCGGTTCGGCGTGCCCATGGGGTACGGCGGCCCGCACGCCGCGTTCTTTGCGACCCGCGACGCGTACGTGCGGCAGATGCCGGGGCGGATCATCGGGGTCTCGGTCGACATCCACGGCAATCCCGCGTACCGGATGGCGCTGCAGACGCGCGAGCAGCACATTCGCCGCGACAGGGCGACCTCCAATATCTGCACCGCGCAGGCGCTCCTCGCCAACCTCGCCGCCTTCTACGCGGTGTATCACGGTCCGCAGGGACTGGCCGCCATCGCCCGGCGCGTCCACGGCCTAGCCGTGCTGCTCGAACGGAAGCTCGCCGCGCTCGGCATTTCGCAACTGAACGACACCTACTTCGATACGCTTCGCGTGCTGCCGCACGATATGGCCGCGGTGCGACGCTCGGCGGAAGCCGCCGGCCTGAACCTTCGTTATCGCGCGGACGGATCGGTCAACATCGCGCTGGACGAGACCACCGATCTCGCGATCGTGGATGCCGTCGCGGACGTGTTTGCACCAGGACGCCCCGTCGCGTCGCAGGGATACGGGCCGGAACGGCTCGAGGCGGCCGGGGCTGTCGCAGGCGATGCCGCGACGGACTACCCGCCGTCGATTCGGCGGGCGTCCCCGGTGCTGACCCACTCTGTTTTCAACACGCATCAGTCGGAAACCGAGATGATGCGCTACTTGCGGCGGCTGGAGCGGAAGGACGTCGGTCTGGACACGGCCATGATCCCGCTCGGGTCGTGCACGATGAAGCTCAACGCCGCGTCCGAGATGCTGCCGCTGACGTGGCCCAAGTTTGCGGCGCTGCATCCGTTTGCGCCGGTCGAGCAGGCGGACGGGTATCACGCGCTGTTTCGGGATCTGTCGGCGGCACTGGCCGAAATCACAGGGTTCGCCGCCGTCTCGCTGCAGCCCAATTCCGGCGCGCAGGGCGAGTTCACCGGATTGATGGTCATTCGCGAATACCACCGGCGCCGCGGCGAGGCGCACCGCGACGTCGTGCTGATTCCCGCGTCGGCGCACGGCACCAACCCGGCGAGCGCTGTCATGGCCGGGTTGCAGGTGGTCGTGGTGGCCAGTACGTCCTCCGGTGACATCGACGTGGGCGACCTCCGCCGGCGGGCGACCGAGCATCGCGATCGACTGGCGGCCCTGATGGTCACCTACCCGTCGACGCACGGGGTATTCGAGGAGGCGATTCAGGAGGCCTGCCGGCTCGTCCACGAGCACGGCGGCCAGGTGTATCTCGACGGCGCCAACCTGAACGCGCAGGTCGGCCTCACCAGCCCCGCGGCCCTCGGGGCGGACGTCTGCCACTTGAACCTGCACAAGACGTTCGCCATCCCGCATGGAGGCGGAGGCCCCGGGATGGGGCCGATCGCCGTGGCGGCCCACCTTGCGCCATTCCTGCCCGGACATGCCGTGGTTCCCACCGGGGGGGCGCACGCCATTCGGGCAACGGCGGGCGCGCCGTGGGGCAGTGCGAGCATTCTCGTGATCTCGTACGGCTACATCCGGATGCTCGGCGCCGACGGACTGACCAGCGCCACGCGGCACGCCATTCTGAATGCCAACTACCTGAAGGCGCGCCTCGAGCATCACTATCCGGTGCTGTACGCACGTCCCAACGGACGCGTCGCCCACGAGTTGATCTTCGATCTCCGGTCGCTCGAGCGCGAGACGGGCGACGCCGCCGTCGATGAGACCGACGTGGCCAAGCGCCTGATGGATTTCGGATTCCATGCGCCGACGGTCTCCTTCCCGGTGCCGGGCACGCTCATGGTGGAGCCGACCGAGAGCGAATCGAAGCAGGAGCTCGATCGGTTCTGCGACGCGATGATCGCCATCCGGCGGGAGATACAGGCGGTGATCGACGGCACAGCCGATCCGCGTGACAACGTGCTCAAGAACGCGCCGCATACGGCGGCCGCCGCGGCGTCGGACCGCTGGAACCACGTGTACTCGCGCGAACAGGCGGTGTTTCCACTGGCGTGGGTGCGCGAGCGCAAGGTCTGGCCGAGCGTCGGGCGGGTGGACAATCCCTACGGCGATCGCAATCTGATGTGCTCGTGCCCGCCCGTCACCGCCTGGGCCGACCGCTCGCCATGAGTCCCGCGCACGAAGGTGCGACGCTCGCGCGGCAGCCCGAGCCCGGCGACCGAGGCTTTGGCCCCTGGGCAGTCGGCTCAGGGCGCGTGCGGGGCCGTCAGCCGCTGCGCGCTCGTGCGAAACGCCTGGAGCAGCTGACGCGTGATCGGGCCGGGCCTGCCGGTGCCGATCGGGTGGTCGTCCACCCTCACGATCGGCACGAGCTCGCGGGTGGTGCTTGTGAGGAACGCTTCGTCGGCGCCAAACAGATCCGCATCGGTCAGCACCGCTTCACGGACCGGAACGTGCTCTTCGGCGCCCACGTCGAACAGGAACTCCCGGGTGATGCCGGGCAGCAGCCCCGACTCGAGCGGTGGCGTCAGGGCGGCGCCGTCCACGACGACGAAGAGGTTCGAGGTGGTGCATTCGGCGAGCTCGCCCCGGTAGTTGCGCATCACCGCCTCGAACACGCCTCGCTTGACGGCTTCCTGCGCCGCAAGCGCGACGTTCAGCAGGTTGTTCGACTTGATCAACGGGTTCACGGTTCCGGGATGATTGCGCACGGTGGAGGCCATCATTGCGGACACGCCGTGCTCGTACGCCTCCGGCGGCGGATCGATCTGCGGCTTGACGATGACGACGAACGACGGCTCCGGGCAGACGGCGGGATCATAGGAGAGATCGCCGACGCCTCGCGTGACGAGCAGTCGGATGTAGGCTTCGCGCTGGCGGCCGCCGTCGAGCCCCGCCGCCCGCATCGTGTCGCGAAATCGCTGAAGAAGGTCGGCGTCCGCGAGCGGGATCGGCAGCGACAGCATGCCGGCCGATCGACGGAGGCGGCGCATGTGGCGGTCGAAGAGGAAGGGCACGCCGTTGTAGGTGCGAAGCGTTTCGTACACGCCCTCACCGTAGAGAAACCCGTGGTCGAACACCGAGACGACGGCGCGGCCGCCATCGGTAATCCGGCCGTTGACGTTGACGGTTGCTGCCATCGCGACGCGAGTGTACCACAGAGGTCGGCGTCCGCTCGCCGGCGGCGCCGGATGGCGGGCGCGGGCCGTGATTTTGACGTGCACTCGTAATATTCTTTCATCCGATGCGAGTCCTCAACGCGGCGCAGATGCGCGAGGCCGACCGGCGCGCGATCGAAGAGATCGGCATTCCGTCGCTGGTGCTGATGGAGAATGCCGGCCGTCAGGTCGTCGCGGCGGTCGAGGCGATGTACGCCGACCTGAGCGAGCGCCGCGTGGCCGTCCTGTGCGGGCGCGGCAACAACGGCGGCGACGGATTCGTGGTGGCGCGCACGCTCCTCCAGCGGGGCGTCGACGTGGCCGTGTTTCTGCTCGGCCGCGTGGCGGAAGTGCGCGGCGACGCCCGTGTGAACCTCGAGATCCTGGGGCGCCTCGGGCTGACCGTGGCCGAGGTCGCGGACAGCCAGGCCTGGGAGCTGCACTTCTCCGAGTTCAGCGCGTGTACGCTGGCCATCGACGCCATTTTCGGCACCGGCCTGAACGCCCCGGTGGCCGGCCTGATCCAGAGCGTCATCGCCGACGTGAACGCGTCGGGCATTCCGGTCGTCTCGGTCGATCTGCCGTCCGGCTTGTCGGCCGATACGTCGGAGCCGATCGGCGACTCGATCGAGGCGCGGCTCACCGTGACGGTGGCGGCGCCGAAGCTCCCGCTCGTGCTGCCCCCGGCCGAGACGCGCGCCGGCGACATCGTCATCGCCGACATCGGCCTGCCGGCGTCGGTCATCGAGGCCGTCGGCGGGCCCCGCGTCGAGCTGCTGACGCGCGCATCGATGCGCGAGCTGATTGCGCCGCGAACCCCCGACAGCCACAAAGGCGACTACGGACGCGTGCTCGTCGTGGCCGGCTCGCGCGGAAAGACCGGCGCGGCGCATCTGGCGGGCGTCGCCGCGCTGCGGTCGGGCGCCGGCCTCGTGACCGTCGCCACGCCCGCCGGGTGCCAGCCGGTCGTCGCGTCGATGGCGCCCGAGTACATGACCGTCGCGCTCGAAGAGAGCGATGAGGGTCTCGATCCCGACGCGGTGGAGCAGGTGCTGGAGCTCGCCCGCGACGTGCTCGCGATCGGGCCGGGTCTCGGACAGGCGCCGGCCACGCGCGAGTTCATCACCCGGCTGGTCGATCGCGCCACGATGCCGCTGGTCGTCGACGCGGACGGACTGAACGCGTTCCGCGGCGACCCGGATCGGCTGGCCGGCCGCGAGGGCCGCGACGTCATCATCACGCCGCATCCCGGCGAGATGGGGCGCCTCGTCGGCATGTCCACCGACGAAGTGCAGTCGAGCCGGCTCGAAATCGCGCGCAACTTCGCAGTCGCGCATCACGTGTTCGTCGTGCTCAAGGGCCATCGAACCCTCATCGCGACGCCGGACGACAAGGTGTTCATCAACCCGACCGGCAATCCCGGCATGGCGACCGGCGGAACCGGCGATGTGCTCACCGGCATGATTGCCGCGTGGCTGGCGCAGCTGCTCGACGCGGAAGCCGCGTGCAAGCTGGCCGTCTATCTGCACGGCATGGCGGGCGACCTCGCGGAAGCCGACGAGGGGGAGGTCGCCATGACGGCCATGGAGGTGGTCGGTCACCTCGGCGACGCCGTGCTGGAGCTGACCGCGCGCCGCAAGGTCGTCGATCGCAACCAGGGCTCAGCGTGACGTGGTGAAGCGCGTCATGACCCGCTCGGAGTCGGAAACGACGGCCGCCGGGCGCGCGCTCGCCTCGACGCTGTCGTCGGGCGATGTCGTCCTGCTGTACGGCGATCTCGGCGCGGGGAAGACCGCCTTCGTGCGCGGCCTCGCCGACGGCCTCGGGATATCCCCGGACGAGGTGAACAGCCCGACCTTCACGCTGGTGCAGGAGTACCGGGGCGGGCGGCTCCCGCTCGTCCACGTCGACCTGTACCGCTTGAGCGATCCGCGTGAAATCGACGACCTGGGGCTGGACGAGGTGGCCGCGGGCGGCGTGCTGTCAATCGAGTGGGCGGAGAAATATCGGTCGCCGCCGCCTCACGTGATTCGCGTGACCATCGAGCACGGGGAGGGCGACGAACGGACGCTCACAATCTCCTGACGGTTGACGGTTCACTCCGACCGATAGTTCGGCGCTTCCTTCGTGATCGCGACATCGTGGACGTGGCTTTCGCGCACGCCGGCGGGCGTGATGCGGATCAGCCTGGCTTCGCGCTGCAGCGCCGGGATGTTCCGCGCGCCGCAGTAGCCCATCCCGGCCCGCAGGCCGCCGACCAGCTGGTAGATGAGCGCCGCCACGCTGCCCTTGTGGGCGACGCGCCCTTCGATGCCCTCGGGGACGAGCTTGTCGCTGCCGCCCGGCGCCTCGAGGTCGAATTCGTCCTGGAAGTACCGATCCTTGCTGCCGCGGCGCATGGCGCCGATCGATCCCATGCCGCGGTACTCCTTGTAGCTGCGCCCCTGGTAGAGGATCAGCTCGCCCGGGCTTTCATCGGTGCCGGCAAACAGGTTGCCGATCATCGTCGTGCTCGCGCCGACGGCGATCGCCTTGGTGACGTCGCCGGAGAATCGGATGCCGCCGTCCGCGATCACGGGGATTCCGTGCGGCGCGGCGGCGCGCGCGCACTCGGTCACCGCCGTGACCATCGGCACGCCGATCCCGGCGATCACGCGCGTGGTGCAGATCGAGCCGGCGCCGATGCCGACCTTGACGGCGTCGACGCCCAGCCGGATCAGCGCCTCGGTCGCCTCGGCCGTCGCCACGTTCCCCGCGACCAGATCGACTTCGGGAAACCGCCGACGGAGCACCTGCACCATGTCGAGAACGCCCTGCGCATGGCCGTGCGCCGTGTCGACGACAAGGACGTCGACATTGGCGGCCACGAGCGCTTCGGCGCGGTCGAGCGTGTCGCGGGCGATGCCGACCGCCGCCCCGCAGCGCAGGCGGCCGAGAGGGTCCTTCGACGCCAGCGGATACTTGACCGCCTTCTGGATGTCCTTGACGGTGATGAGCCCCTTGAGACGGAAGTCGTGGTCCACGACGAGGAGCTTCTCGACCTTGTGCTCGTGCAGGATGCGGCGCGCCGCGTCGAGTGTCGTACCGACCGGCACCGTGATGAGGTGCTCGCGCGTCATGACCTCCGAGATCGGACGGCTGACGTTGGTCTCGAACCGGAGATCGCGGTTGGTGAGGATGCCGACGAGCCGCCCTTCCTTGCTGCCGTCCTCGGTGATCGGCACGCCGGAGATCCGGTACTTCTTCATGAGGTCGAGCGCTTCGTGAATGCGATTGAGCGGCGACAGCGTGATCGGATCGACGATCATCCCGCTCTCGGACCGCTTCACGCGATCGACTTCCGATGCCTGCTCGGCCACCGACAGGTTCTTGTGGATGACGCCCAGGCCGCCGTGCTGCGCCATCGCGATCGCCAGCCGCGATTCGGTGACCGTATCCATGGCGGCGCTGACCAGCGGCACGTTCAGCGGGATGTTGCGGGTCAGCCGCGTCGTGACGTCGGCCTGTGTCGGCACGACGTCGGAATGGCGGGGCACCAGCAGAACGTCGTCGAAGGTGAGCGCGGTCGCGAGCCCGGCCTCGCGGATGCCCTCGGCGGAGAGGAGGGTGGAAGCTGCGGATTTCAGTTCCATGGCACTCCTACACGGCCGACCGTCAGGCGGCCGCTCCGTGACACTTCTTGTACTTCTTGCCGCTGCCGCAGGGGCACGGGTCGTTGCGTCCCACCTTGGGCTCGTCGCGGCGGACCGTCTTCACGGCCGCGTCGTCGCCGCCGACGCGCGCCGGCTGCTGTTGCGCCCGTCCCGCGCCGACGGCGGCCGGCTCGGGGGCGCGCTCCCGGCGTGGAGCCCCGAACGGCGAGGCCGGGGCCGAACCCGCAGGACCGCTGAGCGTCAGCGGCGCCCGCGCCCGCTGCGCGGGCCGCTGGACCGGCTCTTCGCCGAGGTACGGACGCAGCCACCAGAGGTAGCGGACGATCTCCTCGTCGACGCGCTCTTTCATGCCCTGGAACAGCTCGAAGCTTTCCTTCTTGTACTCGACGAGCGGATCGCGCTGCCCGTAGCCACGCAGGCCGATGCCCTCTTTCAGGTGGTCGAGGCTGTAGAGGTGATCCTTCCACTGCGTGTCGACGACCTGCAGCATGATGTCGCGCTCGACGCGGCGCAGCACGTCGCCTCCGACGAGCTGATCCTTCTCGGCGTACGACGCGACGATCCGCTCCCACAACAGCTCGCGGATCTCGGCCGACGTGCGGTCGCTGACATCGAGCGCGGCGACGTCCACGGCGAACACCCTGGTCACTTCGCGCTTCAGCGCCTCGAGATCCCAGTCTTCGAAGTCGGCCGAGCGCGGGGTGTAGGTTTCGACCAACGAATCGAGCAGGTCCTCGCCGAGCGACATCAGGTACTCGCGCGTGTCGACGATTTCTTCCTGCCCGTCCTCGTCCTGGAAGCGGATCTGCCCGTCGAGAATCTGACGGCGCAGCGCGTACACGTTCTCGCGCTGCTTGTTCATCACGTCGTCGTACTCGAGGAGGTGCTTGCGGGTGGCGAAGTTCTGCGCCTCGACCTGCTTCTGGGCGCGCTCGATGGCCCGGCTCACCATCCCGTGCTCGATCGGAACGCCTTCCTCCATCCCCAGCTTCTGCATCAGCCCGGAGATGCGGTCCGACCCGAAGATGCGCATCAGGTCGTCTTCGAGCGACAGGTAGAACCGGGACGAGCCGGGATCGCCCTGACGGCCGGCGCGGCCGCGCAGCTGGTTGTCGATGCGCCGCGCCTCGTGCCGTTCGGTCCCGAGAATGTGCAGACCGCCGACGCCGATGACCTGGTCGTGCTCGTCGTCGGTTTGCCCCTTGAAGTGCGAGTAGATCCGCTCGTACTCCGCCTTCGGCACCTTGTAGAAGGCGTCGAGGTGATAGAAGTACACGAACTCCTCGTCCTCGACGAACCGCTCTTCGCCCTTCGGCAGCCGCTGCGCGATCTCCTCGGCCAGCGCCTGCTGGCGCGCCATGAACTCGGGATTGCCGCCGAGCAGGATATCGGTCCCGCGCCCGGCCATGTTGGTGGCGATGGTGACGGCCGCCCGGCGTCCGGCCTGCGCGACGTACTCCGCCTCCTGCGCGTGGTAGCGCGCGTTGAGCACCACGTGCTTGTCGACCGCCCCGCCCGTGCTCGTCCCACGCTTGAGGCCGCGGCGGTCGAGCATCGTGGACAGCTTCTCGGACTTGTCGATCGACACCGTGCCGACGAGGACCGGACGCCCCTTCTCGTGCTCGCTCACTATCTCGGTGACGATCGCGTCCCACTTCTCCTTTTCGGTGCGGTACACGAGATCCGGATTCTCGACCCGCAGCAGCTTCCGGTTCGGCGGGATCACCACGACGTCGAGGTTGTAGATCTTCGCGAACTCCTCGGCTTCCGTGTCGGCGGTGCCGGTCATGCCGGCCAGCTTGCCGTACTTGCGGAAGTAGTTCTGGAAGGTGACCGTCGCGAGCGTCTGGTTCTCACGCTCGATCTTCACCTTCTCCTTCGCTTCGACCGCCTGGTGCAGGCCGTCGCTCCACCGCCGCCCGGGCATCAGGCGGCCGGTGAATTCGTCGACGATGACGACCTCGCCTTCCTTGACCATGTAGTCGACGTCGCGGTGGAAGATGACGTGCGCTCGCAGGGCCTGGTTCAGGTGATGCAGGACCTGCATGTTCTCCGGATCGTAGAGCCCGGCGGCCGTGTGTTTGAACTGCGGAAGGCTCTTGACGAGCTGCTCGGCCTTCGCCATGCCGCCTTCCGTCAAGGTGACCGTCTTGTGCTTCTCGTCGACGATGTAATCGCCGGTCGCCTCGAGCGCCTCGCGTTCCTCCGCCTTCGTATCGCCGCGCGTCACCGCCCCTTTTTTGAGGAGCGGGATGATCCGATCGATCTGGTAGTACAGCTCGGTCGACTCCTCGGCGGGTCCGGAGATGATGAGCGGCGTGCGCGCCTCGTCGATCAGGATGCTGTCGACTTCGTCGACGATCGCGTAGTGGTGCCCGCGCTGCACGTAGTGCGCGAGCTCGAACTTCATGTTGTCCCGGAGGTAGTCGAAGCCGAATTCGTTGTTGGTGCCGTAGGTGATGTCGGCGCCGTACGCCAGCTGCCGTTCGGCGTCGTTGAGGTCGTGCTGAATCACGCCCACGGTCATGCCGAGGAACCGGTAGACGCGGCCCATCCATTCCGAGTCGCGCCGGGCCAGGTAATCGTTCACCGTGACGACATGGACGCCCTTGCCGTCGAGCGCGTTGAGATAGGCGGGCAGGGTGGCGACGAGCGTCTTGCCTTCGCCCGTCTTCATCTCCGCGATCCGCCCCTTGTGGAGCACGGCGCCGCCGATGAGCTGCACGTCGAAGTGCCGCATGCTCAGCACGCGGCGCCCCGCTTCGCGCACGACGGCGAAGGCGTCGGGCAGCAGGCCGTCGACGGTTTCTCCCCGGGCCAGCCGTTCGCGGAACTCGCCGGTTTTCGCGCGGAGTTGCTCGTCGCTGAGCACCTGAATCGACGGTTCGAGCGCGTTGACCTGCTCGACGATCGGGCGCAGGCGCTTCAGTTCGCGATCGTTCTGGGTCCCGACGACCTTCGCGAGGGCTGTCTCAAAGAGATTCATCTGCGGCGTGAACGAGACCGGGGAATTCCAACGATTGTAGCACGTGGAGTCGATGCGGCCCGGCCGCCAGGGCGGCACGACGCGGTGCGAGCGGCAGGGCGCACCTCGCCCGGATCCGGATCGCCAGGGGCCCCGGAGCCGGACCTGAGCGTACCGGGGGCTGCGCGGTCGAGGGCTGCGTGAGCAGTTGCAACGGGTTGATCAGGCGGCCGTTGGCGAGGATCTCGTAATGCAGGTGGGATCCGGTTGCGCGGCCGGTCGCTCCGACGTAGCCGATCACCTGGCCGCGGCGGACCGTGTCGCCGGCGTGAACCGCAAAGGCGCTGAGGTGACCGTATCGCGTCGCCAGACCGAAGCCGTGCTGCAGCACGATCAGGTTGCCGTAGTCGCCCACGTAGCCGGCCGACTCCACGCGCGCGTCAGCGGTGGCGTACACCGGCTGACCCTTCTCGGTCGAGATGTCGATGCCCTGGTGGAAGCCCTCTTCGCCGGTGAACGGATCGCTGCGTTCGCCGAAAGAGCCCGTCAGCCAGCCGTGTGCCGGCCACAGCGAGGGCGTCGCGTTGGCCAGCGCCTCGCGGCGCTCGACGTCCTTCCGGACGTTTCGGAGCCGGCTTTCGAGACCGCCCAGCAGATCCCGCAGCACGCCGAAGGTGTCTTCCGGCGAAGTCAGCGCCGTGGAGAAGACGCTGGCCGCGACGGCAGTGCTGGCCGTCGTCCCGCCGACGGCTCTCGCTTTCACCACAGTCGGCAGCTTCTGCATCGCCCGCAGCTTGTCGGGGTCGAGCGTGGCGCGCGCGCCGAGATCGTTGATGACCCCCTCGAGCGACTGGATCTGGGCCGTCAGCGCGCCGGTCGCCGCGCGGTAACTGCCGTTCTCCTCGCGCAGCATCGCGTTGGCGGCCCGCACCTCACCGATTTCGGCGCCGGCGCTCCACTTTGCGCCGAGACCTATCAGGATGGGCAGCCCGACGGCCATGCCGGTCATCGCGAGCGCCAGGCGCAGATTGATCGTGAGGCGCCGAACCACGCCGCTCGAACAATCCGCTATCAATACCGTGTAACGTTTGCCGCGCATGATCTCCGAGATAAACCGGTCCGGGACACCGACCGGTGACCGTCGTGTGCACCCAGCGGACGAGGTTGAGGATGCGACGCGAGAACGATCGCGCCGCCAGCGCCGGAAAGTTACCACACAGCACCGGGCGCGACAAACATGAAAACTGACAACGGCAAATGTCCGGCGAAAGTGCCTGCCGCAGACCCCGGGCTCTGCCTGCACACCGGACTCGGACGGGTATCGAAGATCGCAGTCGCGGCAGGTCGGATTTCGGGCGCCAGGAGGCGCGCTGGCGCTACGTCCTGCCAGAGCCCGCGGTGCGATCGTCCATCAGCAGCGCAATCGCCGACCGGGCCAGGTCGTCGAGGCCGGCGCCCCCGCCGCGATAGTGGGCGATGATCTCGCGGCGCATGCGCGGATCCCAGAACCGTTTGAGATGGCTCGCGACGTTCCGGGCGGCCTCGGCCCTGTCCGGCTCCGCCGCCCAGAACGCGCCGATGTCGTTGGCCATGGTCACGAGGCGATCCGCCCTCATGCGTGCGTCGCTTCCTGTCCCTTCAGCAGATGCAGCTGCTCGTCGGTGAAGGCACGGTGCCGCTTCTGCCAGGCGGACGGCTCGTTGACCCGCACGATCTCCACCGCGGTCACCTTGTACTCCGGACAGTTGGTCGCCCAGTCGGAGTTTTCGGTGGTCACGACATTGGCGCCCGATTCCGGGAAGTGGAACGTCGTGTACACGACGCCCGGGCGCACGCGTTCGGTGACCTCGGCGGGAAGCACGATTTCGCCCGATCGGCTGCTGAGGCCGACCGTGTCGCCGGTCCGGATGCCGCGCACCTCGGCATCGTGCGGGTGGATTTCGAGGACGTCGGCCGACGCCCAGGCGACGTTCGCCGTCCGCCGCGTCTGCGCGCCAACGTTGTACTGGGTGAGGATGCGGCCGGTGGTGAGCAGCAGCGGATAGCGCCGCGTGGCGCGCTCGCTGGTCGGCACGAATTCGGTCACGAAGAACTTGCCCTTCCCCCGGACGAACACGTTGACGTGCATCGTCGGCGTGCCCTCGGGCGCCTGATCGTTGCACGGCCACTGGATGCTGCCCAGCCGATCGAGCTTTTCGTAGCTGAAGCCGTGGAAGGTGGGCGTCAGCCTCGCGATTTCGTCCATGATGTCCGACGGGTGCCGATAATGCATCGGATAGCCGAGCGCGCTGGCGAGGAGCCCCGTGATCTCCCAGTCCTCGAACCCGGCGCGCGGCTCCATCACCTTGCGGACGCGGGAGACGCGACGCTCGGCGTTGGTGAAGGTGCCGTCCTTTTCGAGGAACGACGAGCCGGGCAGAAAGACGTGGGCGTACTTCGCCGTCTCGTTCAGGAACAGGTCCTGGACGACGACGCATTCCATCGCGGCGAGCGCGGTGGTGACGTGCTGCGTGTCAGGGTCCGATTGCGCGGGATCCTCGCCCTGGATGTACAGGCCCTTGAAGCTGCCGTCGAGCGCCGCTTCGAACATGTTCGGAATGCGCAGACCCGGCTCGGGGGAGAGCGGCACGCCCCACGCGGCTTCGAACAGGCCGCGCGTCTCCCGGTCCGACACGTGGCGGTACCCGCTGAACTCGTGCGGGAACGAGCCCATGTCGCAGGAGCCCTGCACGTTGTTCTGTCCGCGTAGTGGGTTGACGCCGACGCCCTCCCGCCCGAGGTTCCCGGTCGCCATGGCGAGGTTCGCGATGGCCATCACCATCGTCGAACCCTGGCTGTGCTCGGTGACGCCGAGCCCGTAATAGATCGCCGCATTGCCCCCGGTGGCGTACAGACGCGCCGCCTGCCGCACGAGCGCGGGATCCACGCCGGTGGACGCCGCCATTTCCTCCGGCGAATTCCTCGGCTCGGCGACGAACGCCTTCCACTTGTCGTACGAATCGGGTTCGCACCGGGCGCCGACGTAGTCTTCCTTGGTCAGTCCTTCGGTGACGATCACGTGCGCGATGGAGTTGAAGAGCGCCACGTTGGTGCCGGGCCGCAGCTGGAGGTGGTAATCGGCCTGGACATGCGGCGTCCGCACCAGCGCGATCTCGCGCGGATCGATCACGATGAGATGGGCGCCCTGACGGAGCCGCTGCTTGAGCTGCGAGGCGAACACCGGGTGCCCCTCGGTCGGGTTCGCGCCGACCACCATCACGACGTCCGCCTTCATCACCGAGTCGAACGCCTGGGTGCCGGCGGACTCGCCAATCGTGCTCTTCAGGCCGTAGCCGGTCGGCGAATGGCACACGCGCGCGCAGGTGTCGACGTTGTTGGTGCCGAAGACGGCCCGCACCAGCTTCTGGACGAGGAAGGTCTCCTCGTTGGTGCAGCGCGAAGACGTGATGCCGCCGATGGAATCGCTGCCGTAGGTGGCCTGGATGCGCCTGAACTCACGGGCGGCGCGTCCGATCGCCTCCTCCCAGCTCACCGGCCGCCAGGGGTCGTGAATCGATTCGCGAATCATCGGCGTCGTGATGCGGTCGGGATGGGTGGCGTAGCCGAAGGCGAACCGCCCCTTGACACAGGCGTGGCCGTGATTGGCATGGCCGTCGCGGTTCGGCGCCATGCGCACGACCGTGCTGCCGGTCACCTCCACCTTGAACGAGCAGCCCACCCCGCAGTAGGCGCACGTCGTCGTCACGGTCTTGTCGGGCCGGCCGAGCTGAATCACCGATTTCTCCGTCAGCGCGACCGTCGGACAGGCTTCGACACATGCTCCGCACGACACGCATTCGGAGGCGAGGAACGGCTCGTTCTGGCTGGCCGACACCTTCGAGTCGAAACCGCGCCCCTGGATCGTGAGCGCCAGCGTCCCCTGCACCTCGTCGCACGCGCGCACGCAGCGCGAGCAGACGATGCACATCGTGGGGTCGAACGTGAAGTAGGGGTTCGAGACGTCCTTCGGCAGATGCTGATGATTGGCGCCGTTGAGGCCGTACCGCGTCTCGGTGATGTCGAGCGCTTCCGCCATGTCCTGCAGTTCGCAGTGGCCGTTGGCCGGACAGCTGACGCAGTCGAGCGGGTGATCCGACAGGTACAGCTCCATGACGCCGCGGCGCAGCGTGGTGAGGCGGGGGCTCTCGGTGCGCACCTTGATGCCATCGGCGACGAGGGTCGTGCACGACGCGGGGTAGCCCTTGCGGCCCTCGACTTCGACCAGGCAGAGGCGACACGACCCGAAGGCCTTGAGCGTGTCGGTCGCACAGAGCTTCGGGATGTGGCGTCCGAGGGCCGCGGCCGCGCGCATGATCGACGTGCCATCGGGCACCGTGACCGGCCGGCCGTCGATCTCGAGCGTGACAAGGGTGTCGGAGGCGGCGCGCGGCGTGCCCTGATCGATGTAGTCAGTGGAATACATGAGTGCTCCGTCCCGCGTCAGGCCTTGACGAAATCCTCGCGGAAGTGCTTGAGCGCGCTCTGGACCGGATAGGGTGTCATGCCGCCGAGCCCGCAGAGCGATCCGCTCACCATGGTATCGCACAATTCTTCGAGCACGGTGAGGTTGAGCGCCCGGTCGGGACCGCGCAGGGCGCGATCGATCACCTCCATGCCGCGCGTCGATCCGATGCGGCACGGCGTGCACTTGCCGCACGACTCGATGGCGCAGAACTCCATGGCGTATCGCGCCATCTGCGCCATGTCGACCGTATCGTCGAACACCACGACACCACCGTGGCCCACGAGCGCGCCCACCTCGGTGAAGGCTTCGTAGTCGAGCGGCGTGTCGAACTGGGAGGCCGGCATGAACGCGCCGAGCGGCCCGCCGACCTGCACCGCCCGGATCGGCCGCCCCGACGCGCTGCCGCCGCCGTAGTCGTACAGCAGCTCGTTGAGCGTCAGCCCGAACGCCTTCTCGATGAGGCCGCCCCGCCTGACGTTGCCGCCAAGCTGGATCGCCAGCGTGCCGCGCGACCGCCCGACGCCGAAATCGCGGAAGAACGCGGCGCCTCTGTCGAGAATGACCGGGACGGCGCCGAGCGACATCACGTTGTTGACGATGGTCGGCTGCCCGAACAGCCCCTTGATCGCGGGAAGCGGCGGCCGCGGCCGCACTTCGCCGCGCTTGCCTTCGAGGCTCTCGAGCATCGAGGTCTCTTCGCCGCAGATGTACGCGCCGGCGCCCAGCCGGATGTCGAGGTGGAAGCGCCTGCCGCTGCCGAGGATGTCGTCACCGAGATACTGCCGCTCGTACGCGGTCGCAATCGCCGATCCGAGCGCGGCGTGCGCGTGCGGATACTCCACGCGCAGGTAGACGTACCCCTGCGTGGCTCCGACGGCGAGCGCCGCAATGGTCATGCCTTCGATGAGCACGAACGGATCGCCTTCCATCAGCATCCGATCGGCGAAGGTCCCGGAGTCGCCTTCGTCGGCGTTGCAGGTCACGTACTTCTGGCCGGCCGGCGCGTCGAGGACGGTCTTCCACTTGATGCCGGTGGGAAACGCCGCGCCGCCACGGCCCCGCAGGCCCGACTCAGTCACTTCGGCGACGATGGCGGCCGGACTCATCTCCAGCGCACGCGCCAGACCTCGATAGCCGTCGTGCGCCAGGTACTGCTCGAGCGAGACTGGATCGATGACGCCGACTCGGGCGAAAGCGAGGCGCTCCTGCCGCGCGAAATAGGGGATGTGCTCGACCGGGCCCACGCGCAGCGGGTGCTCGCCGCCCTCGAGCAGTCCCGCGTCGAACAGGCCTGCCACCTCGCGCGCGGCGACCGGTCCGTACGCCACGCGTCCGGCAGGCGTGTCGATTTCGACGAGCGGTTCGATCCAGCACATGCCGCGGGTGCCGTTGCGGACCATGCGGATGTCCTGCCCGCGCGCGGACGCCTCGGCGGCAATCGAGGTGGCAACCGATTCGGCGCCGAGCGACAGCGCCGCCGCGTCCCGCGGAACGTAGACGGTGGTCGCCATCACCGCTCCTCCCACTGCGAGACGATCTCGTCGAAGCGATCGGGCGTAACGCGGCCGTACAGCTCGCCGTCGATCATCATGGCCGGCGAACAGGCGCAGTTCCCGAGGCAGTACACCGGCTCGAAGGAGAACGCCCCATTCGCCGTGGTTTCGTGGTATTGCACGCCGAGCCGGCCCTTGGCGTGCGCTTCGAGCGCCCGCTGGTTCATCGACTGGCAGGCTTCCGCGCGGCACAGATGGATCGTGTGGCGGCCGGCCGGCGTCTCGCGGAAGTAGTGGTAGAAGCTGATGACGCCGTGCACTTCGGCACGTGAGAGGTTCAGGCCCGACGCGATGAGCGGGACCGCGCCGGCCGGCACATACCCGAGCGCATCCTGAATCGCGTGGAGAATGGGGAGCAGCGCCCCCGGCATCTCGCGCAACCGGGAGACGATGCCCTGAACCACGGTTGCAACCTGGTCCGGAGAGTGGGGTTCAAGGGACATTAACAGAGTAGTTTACCCGATTCGCCGAAACGATCCGGGAGGAGCCGACGCCGCCGCGCCGTACCGCTCGACAAACGCGTGCGGCTTGTATCGGAGACGAGGCGAGCAGGGCAGCGCTCCCCATCGCGGGCCACGCGCTCACGACATCCGGAATTGCAGCGCCTCAGCGACGTGGTCGGCGGCGATCGGGTCGCCGCCGGCGAGATCCGCGATGGTGCGGGCGACTTTCAACACCCGATCGTAGCCGCGGGCGCTCATCCTCAACTTCGCGGCCGCCGCTTCGAGCAGGCGTGCCGCGCGGGCGTCGAGCCCGCAATCGCGTGCGACGAGCGACGGCGTGAGCGCCGCATTCGTGAGGATCCCGTCGCCGGCGTAGCGCTCGCCCTGGCGCGCGCGCGCGGCCATTACCCGCGCGCGCACTGCTCTGGAAGGTTCGCCGCCAGCCGCCCCCACCAGCGCCGGTGGCGGAAGCGCGGCCACCTCGACAGTCAAATCGAGGCGATCGCGGAGAGGACCCGACAGCCGATCCCGGTAGCGCGCGATCTGCTGGGGCGTGCAGCGGCACTCGTGTGTCATGTCGCCGTCAAATCCGCACGGGCACGGGTTCATGGCGCCCACGAGCATGAATCGCGCGGGAAACACCGCGGTCCGCGCCGCACGCGCGATGGTCACGCGCCCTTCTTCGAGCGGCTGACGCAGGACTTCCAGGACGTGGCGGCTGAATTCGAGCATTTCGTCGAGGAAGAGGACGCCATGATGCGCGAGACTCACCTCGCCAGGCCGCGGATGCGAGCCGCCGCCGATGAGCGCCGTGTCCGAAATCGTGTGATGGGGCGCCCGGAACGGCCGATCGGCGAGCAGTCCGGATCCAGGAGTCAGGAGCCCGGCCACCGAATGAACCGCCGTCGCCTCGATCGCCTCTTCGAACGACAGCGGCGGCAGAATTCCCGGTATCCGCCGCGCCATCATCGTCTTGCCCGCGCCCGGTGGGCCGATGAGGAGCAGGTTGTGACCGCCGGCCGAGGCGATTTCGAGCGCCCGGCGCGCCAGCCGCTGCCCCCTGACGTCGCCGAGGTCGGGCGCCTGGGCGGCGCGGCTCGGTGGGGGCGCGCCGGCCACCGGTGCGCGCGAAGCCGGCACGTTGAGCGCTTCGACGGCGTCGGCAAGTGAGGCGACGGGAAAGACATCGAGGCCGGCGACCACCGCCGCCTCCGCCGCATTCCCCGTGGGGAGCAGCATCCCCTCGACCCCGTCGCGCCGGGCCGCGGCGGCAATCGGCAGGACGCCGCGCGTCGGGTGAATCGAGCCGTCGAGCGACAGCTCCCCGAGCAGCACGAGATCGACAATGTGCCGGCGCTCGACGACTCCCTGCGCGGCGAGAATGCCGAGCGCGATCGGCAGATCGAAGGAAGCGCCGGCCTTGCGGACGTCGGCGGGGGCCAGGTTCACCGTGATGCGATGCGGCGGAAACTCGAATCCGGAGTTGCGGATTGCGCTGCGCACGCGATCCCGACTCTCGCGCACGCTCGCGTCCGGCAGCCCCACCATCGTGAAGCCGGGCAGTCCATACGAGACGTCGACCTCCACGTGAACCGTACAGGCTTCGACGCCGAACACCGTCGCGGTGCGCAGACAGGCGAGCATGGCGGCGCCCGTGCAAGAGCCGATGCCTTGGAGATCCTCTTTGCGCGCAAGCACTTGTGGGTGTTCGAGGGGTGCGGGTCGCGGTTTTGGCCACATTCGAAGCCTGCATCGGTCGCAGGAAGCGCGCCCAGGGACTCTTCCGCATCGCACGCGGATTAGTTCCCGCGCCGCCAGCGTCCGGGCCAGCTGCCGGCGCGCGAATTCCACGGAAATTACGTGGTGCGCGCGTTCGGGGCGGCGGTACGAGGGTTGCCCTGAGGCTGGCCCGTAGACACGAAGGGTCGGGCTGATGAACCTGTCGATTACAACCGAAGACGCCTGCCGAACCGCCCCGTTTCCCTCGGTCCCCGTCGACGACCGGTTCCGGCGTCTCGTTGAAAACGCGTCCGATCTGATCTACATGTGCGATATGGAGGGGCGGCTCACCTACGTCAACCAGAGCGCCGCCCGGACCGTCGGTCGTAGCAAGTCCGAGCTGATCGGCCGTCCCTGCCTGACCTTCGTGCGCCCGGATCACCAGGCGCGCGTGCGGCGGGCGTATCAGCGGCAGCTGGTCGAGCGGACGCGGTCCACCTATATCGAATTCCCGGCGGTGACGGCCGCAGGCGACACCCTCTGGTTGGGGCAAGAAGTCCAACTAGTGTACGAGCGCCACGCGCTCCTGGGCTTCCAGGCGATTGCACGCGACATCACCGTCCAGAAGAGCTCCGAATTGCGGATGCGGGCGCTCCAGGAACGGCTGAGCCAGGCCGAGAAACTCGAGGCGGTCGGGCGGCAGGCAGGTAGCGTCGCGCACGACTTCAACAACCTGCTGACGGCGATTCTCGGGATGACCGAACTGCTCCTCGATGAGGCGACGGCCAGCGCCTCGATGCAGGAGGATCTGCGTGAAATTCAGAACGTCGCCCGGCGGGCGGCCGCGCTCACCCAGCAGTTGCTGACGCTCAGCCGCAACGAGGAATCGGCCGCCGAGACCGTCGACGTGAATCAGGCGGTCGCCTCGCTCGAGCCGATGCTCCGGGGGCTCCTGCACGAAGACGTCGTCCTCACGTGCGATCGTCCCGACCGGCCCACGCCCGTCTGGATCGATCCGAAGCAGACCGAGCAACTGATTCTGAATCTCGTCCTGATTGCCCAGGACGCGCTGCCGGCCGGCGGCCACATCGACGTGGAGCTGTCGGCCGTAGAAATCGCTCCGCGGCCCAACCGGGCGAGCGGGGAGACGCTCGCCGCCGGACACTACGCTCGGCTGCGCGTGAGCGACGATGGAGCGGGGATCGCCCCGGGGAAGGACACCGGCCCGGATCTGGCGGCCGTCAACCGGACTGTCCAGCGCTACGGCGGGACGATTGCTGTCGAGAGCGAAGCGGGTCACGGGACCACGTTCACGATTCACTTCCCGCTCGACGGCATCAGCGGCGACGCGGCGCCGCCGGCGTCGCGCGAAATCCCACGGTCGACCGACGGGACGCCGCGCGCGTCCACGATTCTGCTGCTCGATGACGAGGAGGCGATCCGCCAGGTCGCCGGAGCGGCGCTCCGGAAGCGCGGCTACCAGGTCATCGAAGCAACGACCCCGCAGGCGGCGATCGAGCTGTTCGATCGGTACCGCGACTCCATCGACATGCTGGTCACAGACGTCGTGATGCCGGACCTGAGTGGACCGGCGGTCGCCCAGCGGCTGGTTGCCCGGCGGGCAGCCCTGCGCGTGCTGTTCATGACGGGACACGGAGCCACGGGGCACCCGATCAAACACAACCGGGTGAGGTTCGTGGCGAAGCCGTTTCGATCGGCCGCGCTGGTCGCTGCCGTCGACGAAACCTTGCGGCCGCGCGCCGGTGTGCACTGAGGACGGGTGGAAGATCAGTCGGCCTGGGCCGCGCGCGCCGCGTAGATAATCAGACGGTCGCCTGCGGCGATGTGGCTGCCGCCAATCTTGTTCCATGCCTGGAGCGATGCGACCGTCGTCCGGAACACCCTCGCGATCGAGCCAAGCGTGTCGCCGTCCTGCACGACGTAGGAGAGCTTCACGCTGTTCGAGCTGGCCGCGTTCTGCGCGAGGATGGGCGTCTGACTCCCGATGGGCCGTGAATCGGCCACCGGGACCGTCCGCTCGGTGCGGGCAGCCATGAGCGCGGTCGCCTCCCGCGGCACGATCAGCTTCTGCCCGATGTTCACCGTCGCCGTCGGCTTCATGTAGTTGGCGTCGGCGAGCTCCGCCTTGCTGACATTCAGCCTGCGCGCAATCGTCGACAGCGTGTCCCCCTTCTTTACCGTGTACCGATTGAGCGACGCCAGCTCGACCGGCGGCGCATCCTGCAGACGCGCCGCGACCCGCTCGGCGCTGCCGACCGGGACTTTCAGCGCGTACTGCTCGTCGTGGACCGGCGTCGTCCAGCGGCGCAACTCGGGATTGAGCGACTGGATCTCGCCGATTGTCGTACCGGCCCATTCGGCAATGCGGCGGAGGTCGACCGGCTGTGAGAGCGTCACCAGGTCGTAGGCTTCCGGTGGATCGGGGTTGAAGTCGAATCCGTACTGCGCCGGGTTCCTGGCGATGACGATGGCCGCCAGGATCATCGGGACGTACTCCCGCGTCTCGCGCGGGAGCAGTCGCGGCTTCTCGGCGAGAGACCAGAAGTCTTCGACATGGGCCGCCTTGATCGCCCGCTGCAGCCTCGCGGGGCCGCCGTTGTACGACGCGAGCGCCAGGTGCCAGTCGCCGCTGAAGAGGTCGGCCAACGTCTTCAGATACTTGGCTGCGGCGACGGTCGCCTTGGCTGGATCGGACCGCTCGTCGATGTACCAGTCGCGCCGCAATCCGTTTTCGATCGCGGTGCCGCTCATGAACTGCCACACGCCTTTCGCCTTCGCGCGCGACAACGCGTTCGGATTGAAGGCGCTCTCGATGAGGGGAACGTAGGCGAGGTCGAGCGGCAACCCCTCGGCGCGGAAGACGTTCTGAATCATCGGCAGATACCTGCTGCCGCGCTTCATGCCGTCCTGGATGAAATCGTGCAGCCGTCCCTGAAACAGCTGGACATAGGCGAGCACGCGCTCGTTGAGCGGGATGTCGATGTCGTGCGATTCACCGGCGAGATCGGACTGGACCGTGGCGGTCAGCTCGGCGGCCGGCGGCGGCGTGCCGAAGGTGGTGGACAACGCCAGCAAGTCGTCGATGGTCGCCGTCGCGTATTGCTTCTCGGCGAAGCCGTCGCCATCGGCCAGGGCTTTCACCTCGTAGGTGCTGATGCGATCGACCAGGCGATCGAAATGTTCGCGAATGCGCGGCTCGGTCCGCCCGCCGTACGGAGACTCCATCAGCACGTCGAGCGCGCGGTCGAACGCCAGCCGGGCGGCGTCAGTGTGGCCGAGCTCCAGTTCCCGCTGACCGGCCCTGAACTGCCTGTCGGAGGTCGCAATGAGCGTGAGCACCGGATCTTCGACGACAGGGGGACTCAAGGGCTGCAGCTGTGAGACAGGAACGGTGGCAATCACCGGCGGTGCCGCCGGCGTCACAACCGGTGTGCGAGTCCTGATCTGGGATCCGCACGCCATCAGCGTCGTCGAGGCGGCAAACAGCGCGGCAAGCGGACACAAACAGCGTTTCGAGTGTGGAACCATCCGGGCGCTCCGCGAGATCACCGAGACAGCCGCGCTGCTCGGCACTCGCAAGTCGCCCCCAGTACAGCGGGGGCTCACGTTTCCGCGGGCAGTTCTGAGGGAGCAGCCGACGCGGTCGTGTGGTCACGCGAAGGCTTGCGGGCCCCCGCCTGTTCCGCCTGAGGACCGCCTCAGACTATGGCTGAGGCGATGCTAGCACCCGCGGCAGAGCCGGTCAATCGAAAAACTGGCTGTCTAAATCCAGATGCCTCAGCAGTTAGCTCGGGGTCAGGCGCCAGCGCGCCGGCCCGAGGTCAGGCGTGCCACGGCGCGACGGTGAGGACCGGGTGCCCGTTCGCCAGGTCGCGGGCGGCTGGTGTAACGATCGCCCGCTCCGAGACGACGAGTTTCGTGCCGGCTCGAAGGGCGCGGCGAACATCCTCCTCGCACACGAAGTCCAGAACGGTCTGGTCGTCGGTGCCACGCTCAGCCGAGGGTTCGGCGGCCAACCCGCCCGCGCGACCGTCCGAACCGAGACCGCGGGATGTCAGGAACTCGTCGATCCGGCGGGTCAGCGCATCGGCGCTGATGCCGGCCGGCCCCGGCTGCCGGTTCGGCGGGCCCGGCAAGCGGGGCGGCGTCTCCGGACGGCCCCGCGCGGCGCCGTCGGTTGCGGACCGGCTGGCCGCCGGCGCGATCTCGTACGCGAGGCGCTTGATATTGAGGAGGTGTCGCGGCGAGATATTGTCGGAGGTGATGTTGCCACCGTACCCGCCGCAGCCGAGCGTCATCGCCGGATCGAGACCTGTCGTCAGCCCGATGGAGCCGTGCGCGGTCGGCGAGTTGACGACGATGCGAAACGCCGGCTTCTTCAGCCCGAACTCGAGAATGACCTGTTCGTCCTCTGAGTGAATCGACATGGTGTGTCCCATGCCTCCGTAGCGCAGGATCTGCTTGCAGCGCTCGCACCCTTCGCGCCAGTCGCGCACGACATAGAACGACAACACGGGACAGAGCTTTTCGATCGACAGCGGGTAGTCGCGTCCAACGCCTTCGAGCGGCGCCAGGAGCACGCGCGTATCCGGCGGCACCGACAGCCCGCATTTCTCCGCGATGAAGGTGGCCGGCTTGCCGACCAGGGCCGGGTTGGGCAGCCGCTGGGGCGTGACCAGCACCCGAGCCACGGCGTCCATCTCGGGTGTGGACATGAAGTAGCCGCCCTCTGCCGCGAACTCGCGCTTGGCGTCTTCGGCGATCGGCTCGTCCACGACGACCGAGTTTTCCGACGAGCACAGGACGCCGTTGTCGAACGTCTTGCCGGTCACGACGTCGCGGACGGCTTTCCTGACGTTCGCCGTCCGCTCGATGAACGCCGGGGCGTTGCCGGGGCCGACGCCGTAGGCCGGCTTGCCGGCGCTGTAGGCGGCGCGCACCAGTCCCATGCCGCCGGTGGCCAGAATCACCGCGATGTCGCGGTGCTTCATCAGCTCCTGGGTGCCTTCGAGCGTGACCTGGCTCATCCAGCTGACGGCGCCCACCGGCGCGCCGGCCCGCCGCGCGGCCTCGTCCATCACCTCCGCCACGCGCGTGATGCACTTGACCGCCGAGGGGTGCGGACTCAGCACGATCGCGCAGCGCGCCTTGATCGAAATGAGGATCTTGTAGATGGCGGTGGAGGTGGGGTTGGTCGACGGCACGACCGCCGCGACCACGCCGAAAGGTTCGGCGATCTCGATCACGCGCCGGTCCTCGTGCCGGGCGACGACGCCGACCGTCTTCATCGGCCGGATGAAGCGGTAGACCTTCTCCGCGGCGAACAGGTTCTTCTGAACCTTGTCGGCGACGACACCGAAGCCGGTCTCCTCGACGGCCAGCCTGGCAAACGGCTCGGCCTGAGCGGCCGCGGCCGCGGCCATCGCATCGACGATGGCGTCGACCCGGGCCTGGTCGAACTCGGCGAGCTGCAGCCAGGCTTGCTTGGCGCGCCGCGCCAGCGCTCGCGCTTCGGCAATCGAGGCGAGATCGCGATCGGCGGCGGGCGCGGGAGCGACGTCGGCCACGGCCTAGAGACGCTCCACAGCCGGGGCCACTACGTCGTTCCTCCCTTCGGCAGAATCTTCTCCACCTCGGCGTGCGGCCGCGGGATCACGTGGACCGACACCAGCTCGCCGACGCGGCGCGCGGCGGCGGCTCCCGCGTCGGTCGCGGCCTTCACGGCGCCGACGTCGCCTCGCACCATGACGGTCACATACCCCTGTCCGATGTATTCCTTGCCCACCAGCACGACGTTGGCGGCCTTGACCATCGCATCGGCCGCTTCCACCGAACCGATGAGTCCCCGGGTCTCGATCATGCCCAAAGCTTCGAACGACACGCGGCGACTGTAACAGATAGCCGGAGACGCTCGCAATGCGATTAGGATGAAACGTCAGATGAAGTCGTTCCGTGCACTGACCGCCGCCGTGTTCGCGGCAGCGACCCTGCCTCGTCTCGCGCACCGGGGGATGTTCGTCGACGGCATCACCTATGCCGCCATCGCGCGCAACCTGGCCGAAGGCCGCGGCAGCTTCTGGGCCCCCTTCTACACGGCCACCATCTACCCGCGCTTCATCGACCACCCGCCTCTCGGCCTCTTCCTGCAGTCCATCTGGTTCCGCGTCCTCGGCGATCATCCCTACGTGGAGCGCGCCTACGCGCTCGTCGCCGCTCTTCTCATTGCCGCCGCAATCGTCTCGATCTGGCGTTACCTTCATCGCGAGCCGGCCCAGTCCAGTCTGGACTGGCTGCCAGTCCTCTTGTGGATCGCGGTGCCCGTCGTCTCGTGGTCGATCGTCGGCAACCTCCTGGACACGACGATGAGCGTCTTCACGACGTGGGCGGTGCTGGCGGCGCTCCTCGGCGATACGAGTGGCGCCACCGGCGGGGCCGTCGCGTGGGGTGCCGTCTCGGGAGCGTGCACGGTGGCGGCCGCGCTGACGAAGGGTCCCGTCGGCCTGTTCCCGCTCGCCGCGCCGCTCGTCCTTGGTCTTCTTCCACAGTCACGAAGGGTCGCGGCAACGACGGGCGCCCAATGGATCGCCGTCGCCGCGTGCGCGGCCGCTCTCGCGGCCTTCGACGTATCGCGCACCAGCTTGCTGGACTATGCCCGGGTGCAGGTGATCGCGTCGCTCGGCGGCGGCAGGGAAGTGAGCGCCGGGTCGCTGACGGTCCTCAAAGCGCTGCTCGTCGGCGTCATCGCGCCGATCGTCGGGGTCGGCCTGCTCACGGCCATCGGCGCGTCACGCCTCGCATCGGTCAGCAGTGCGGCGCGGCGACGTGCGGTCACGTTCCTGCTCGTGGGTCTGGCCGGATCGCTGCCGATCGTCGCAAGCGCCAAGCAGGCGGGCCACTACCTGATGCCGGCGACGCCGCTCTTCGCCCTCGCGGGCGCGGAGGCCATCGCTCCCACGATGTCTCTTCTCATTCGCCGCCGGCACCAGGCGGCGCACTGGGCCAGCGCGGCCGCCATTCTCATCGTCATCGGCCTGCTGATTGCCGCACGCGCGCCCGGACTCGGCCGCGACCGCGCACGCATCGCCAACCTGGATCGTCTCGAGTCGGCGATGCCGACCGGCGCCACCGTCGGGATTTGCCCGGAAGCGAATGCCGACTGGGGGCTGCACGCATGGTTCGAGCGGCGGTTTCAGGTCAGCCTGGACGCGAGCGGACAGCCGCACGACTGGTTCCTGCAGACCGCATCGCGAGGCGTCGGGTGTGCACCGGTCGAGTGCCGGCCGGCGACCGATCGATCCGGACCGCTCGTCCTGATGAGGTGCCCGAAGCCCGACTGAACGCGTGGCGTATAATCGAGCCCCGACACAGCCAAGGGCCTATGCGCATCACCAGCATTCTCGTGCTTACCGCGGCAGCCGCGTCGTTTGCCGGCTGCAGTCGCAAGCCGGCGCCCGAACCGGGCGTCGCCACGCCGTCGGTGTCGCTCAGCCGCGATCGTGCGCCGCTCGGCAGCCCCATCGAGATCACGTACCGGTTCGAGGTGGCGAACGACGCGCCGGCCTTCGCCGAGGACTACACCGTGTTTGTGGGCGTCGTCGATGCCGACGAGGAGCTGATGTGGACCGACGATCACGAGCCGCCGGTGCCGACGACGCGCTGGAAGCCCGGGCAGAAGATCGAGTACACCCGGACCGTCTTCATTCCCATCTACCCGTACATCGGCGACGCGTCGATTCACATGGGCCTGTACTCGCCTTCGACCAAGAAGCGCGTCTCGCTCATCGGAACCGACGCCGGGCAGCGGGCGTACCAGGTCGCGAAGATCCAGCTGCTGCCGCAGACCGAAAACATCTTCACCGTCTTCAAGGAAGGGTGGCACGGTCCGGAGAACGCGCAGGACAACGCCGGAACCGAATGGCAATGGACCAGGCGGGACGCGACGCTGGCGTTCAAGAACCCGAAGAAGGACAGCGTCTTCTACCTCGACCTCGACAACCCCAGTCGGACGTTTCCCGACGGCCAGCACGTGCAGATCGCGATCGACGGCACACCGGTCAGCGAATTCACGGTGTTCCAGCCGCGTGTCCTGCACAAGATTCCGCTGACGGCTGCGCAGTTCGGCGACGCTGCCATGGTGGAGATGCACATCCTGGTCGATAAGACATTCGTCCCGGCGCTGCTGGCCGGCTCGAACAGCAAGGATCCGCGAGAGCTCGGCGTACGGGTCTTCCACGCGTTCGTGGAGCCCGCGAAATAGAAATAGAGCTGAGAGCCTGATGCGTTGGCGCCTCATCCCCGCCTTGGCGATCCCCGTGCTGCTCGCCGGCACGGCGGCCCCGGCGTATGCCGAGCTCGTCTTCTTCGCGTCCGGACGCTCGCTGTCGGTAAAGGCGGCCAGGCTCGACGGCGACTCGCTGATCCTCAGCCTGCGAAGCGGCGGCGAAATTGTCTGCGATCGGTTGGTGATCACCCGCATCGAGCCCGACGAAGTGCCGTATCCGGACCCGGCGCCGGCAACACCCGGGGGGCCGCCGGTGGAGGCGATCCGGATTCCGCCCTCGTTCCCTACAGCGAGATCATCGAGCGCGTCGCGGCTGAGCAGCACGTGCCGGCCAAGCTCGTCCGGGCCGTCATCAAGGTCGAGTCGAATTATCAGCAACGCGCGCGGTCGCCCAGGGGGGCCATGGGCCTCATGCAGTTGATGCCGGGGACGGCGCGCCAATACGCCGTGGCGGACCCTTACGAGCCGCAGGCCAACATCGAAGGCGGGATCAAGTATCTGCGGTCGCTGCTGGATCGGTTCGAGCTCCGCCTCGCGCTCGCCGCCTACAACGCGGGAGAGGCGGCTGTTCGGCGATTCGGGGGCGTCCCTCCGTACCCGGAAACGCGCCAGTACGTGGATCGCGTGCTCGAAGACTTCCTCCGATAGGAGCCGAGCTTTTCCGCCGCGGGATCGTCTTAATCCCAGGGCCACATCGGGAGCGCCGGCGGGCGGTCCTGCACGGACTTGCTATAATTCGATGTCTGTAATGCCTCATCGTACAAACGCTTACGGCCGATCGGGCGCGGCCGGCGTCGCGGGCGGAGGCGTCTGAGGTGGAGTTTCGCTGCCGGCTGGCGTCGGCGAACGGCGAAATCGTCGAGGGCGTTTACGTCGCCGACAGCGAATCGCGGCTGCGTCAGGAATTCGAGGACAAGGGGCTCTTCGTCCTCGCGCTGCATGCCAAGAGCGCCATTCCGGGGCTCTCGCTGCGGCTGCCGCAGCGGCGCTCGATCAAGGTCCGCGAGTTCCTGGTCTTCAACCAGGAGCTGGCGACGCTGCTGCGCGCGGGCATGCCGCTCGTGCAATCGCTCGATCTGCTGCGCCGGCGGGTCGAGTCGCCCGTGTTCCGCAGCGTGCTCGAGGATGTCTACGAGAAGGTGCGGGCGGGCACCTCGCTGTCGGACGCTTTCGGGGCGCACCCCGATCTGTTTCCCCGCGTCTACACCGCGTCGCTGTTCGCCGGCGAGCGCAGCGGCAACCTCGACGCCGTCTTGAGGCGCTACGTCGAGTACACGAAGATCATCGCGACGGTCAAACGCAAGACCGTGTCGGCGCTCGTTTATCCGGCCATTCTGACGGCGCTCGCGCTGACGCTGGTGTCGATCATCGTCCTCAAGGTCGTCCCGGCCTTTTCCGACTTCTACACGTCGTTCGGCGCCGACCTGCCGCTGGCGACCCGCGTGATCATGGGCGTCTCGAACACGATCCGCTCGAAGTTCTGGATCGTCCTGCTCGTGGTCGGCGGCGGCGGGCTCGTGGCTGCCGCCTGGCTGCGTCAGTCGAGCCGGCGCATCCGGACCCATCGATTGCTGCTGCACGTGCCGTGGCTCGGCGACGTGGCCCGGAAGTTCTCGACCTCGCAGATGGCCCGGACGCTGGCGACGCTGCTCGGCGGAGGGCTTCCGCTCGTCAACGCGCTGGACATCGCGTCGCAGTCGATCGGGAATCAGTACATGGCGGCCCAGCTCGAGGTCGTCAGCACGCGGGTGCGCGAGGGCGAGTCGCTGGCCGCCGCGCTCGAGGCGCGCGGGGTCTTCCCCGACGTGGCCGTCAAGATGGCGGAAGTGGGCGAGTCGACCGGCGCGCTGCAGGACATGCTGAACACGGTCGCCGACTTCTACGACGAAGAGATCTCGACCAACATGGAGCGGTTCGTCACCCTGGTGGAGCCGATACTGCTCGTCATCATGGGCATCGTCATCGCCGCGCTGCTGCTGGCGCTGTACATGCCGCTCTTCCAGTTGAGCTCGGTGCTCGGGCAGTAAGCGCCTCAGGCGGTCGAAGCGAGGGCAGGGTGAGCAGGGCGATGTCCACAGACGCGACGAACCTGGCGGGGGGACTGCACGCCGAGCCGGTGGAGCTCGGCGCCGGCGAGCGGGCGATTGAGCTCGACCAGGCCCGCCGCCTGGCGGAGCGGTACCGTCTCGAGTTCGTCGACATGGACGCGTTCCGAATCGACCAGGAGCTCTTCCGGTCGATTCCGGCGGATCTGATGCTGCGCTACGGGTTCGTGCCGCACCGGCGCGAGGGCCGGACGCTCGTCATCGTCGTCTCCGATCCGACGGATCTGCCGATGATCGACGAGCTCGGCGTCCTCCTCGCGACGCCGATCAGGGTGACGGTCGGGGCGCCCTCTGCGATCGAGTCCATTCTCAAGAAGAGCGAGAGCTCGACGCGCGTGCTGGAAGAGGCGACCGAGAGCTTCCAGCTCCAGCTGCTCAAGGAAGAGGAGAACGGCGACGAGAGCCTGACGGTCGAACGGCTGACGAGCGACATCAGCCCGGTCATCCGGCTGGTCGACTCGACGATCTACACCGCCATCCAGCGCCGGGCGAGCGACATTCACATCGAGACGCAGGACGATGCGGTCCACGTCAAGTACCGCATCGACGGCGTGCTGCAGCCGGCGATGCGGCCGATCGCCAAGCAGTTTCACAGCTCGATCATCTCCCGCATCAAGGTGATGGCCGAGCTCGACATCGCCGAGAAGCGGGTGCCGCAGGACGGACGCTTCAAGCTGCGGATGCCCGGCAAGACGATCGACTTCCGCGTCTCGATCATGCCGAGCGTCCATGGCGAGGATTCGGTGATCCGCATCCTGGACAAGGAATCGATCAGCGAGCAGTTCACCGAGCTGCGGCTCGACATCCTGGGATTCCCCGACGCGGAGCTGAAGCGGTTCCGGAAGTACATCGCGGAGCCCTACGGGATGGTGCTGGTCACCGGCCCGACCGGGAGCGGCAAGACGACCACCCTGTACGCCGCGCTGTCGGAGATCAAGTCGATCGAGGACAAGATCATCACCATCGAGGACCCGGTCGAGTACCAGCTGCGCGGCATCACGCAGATCCCGATCAACGAGAAGAAGGGACTGACCTTCGCCCGCGGCCTCCGGTCGATCCTGCGCCACGATCCGGACAAGATCATGGTCGGCGAGATCCGCGACTCGGAGACCGCGCAGATCGCCATCAACTCGGCGCTCACCGGCCATCTGGTGTTCACGACGGTCCACGCCAACAACGTGCTCGACGTGCTGGGACGCTTCCTCAACATGGGCGTCGAGCCGTATCAGTTCGTGTCCGCGCTGAACTGCGTCCTCGCGCAACGGCTGGTGCGGACCATCTGCCTGCACTGCAAGCGTCCGACGAAGGTGTCGCGCCAGGCGCTCGAGGAGTCGGCGCTCGATCCGGCGCTCGACCAGACGCACACCTTCTACGAGGGGATCGGCTGCATCGAGTGCGGCGGGACCGGCTACAAGGGCCGGACCGCGATCTGCGAGCTGCTCGATCTCACGGATCGGATTCGCGAGATGATTCTGGAGAGGCGCCCGACCTCCGAGATCAAGAAGGCCGCGCGCGACGAGGGCATGCGGTTCCTCCGCGAGTCGGCGGTGGAACGCGTGCTCGAGGGGTCCACGACCCTGCGTGAAATCAACAAGGTGACCTTCGTCGAATGACCCTGCTGTCCACCCTGCGCCGCCCGACGCCGCCGGCCGTGGCCGTCGAGCTGTCGGCCGGCTGCGTGTCGGCGGCCGAGATCGACGTGCGTCGCGGCCGCGCGATCGTGACGGCGCACGCCAGCGAGCCGCTGGCCGAAGGCGTCATCGTGCCGTCGCTCACCGCCGCCAATATTCTCGATCGGCCGGCGGTGATCGGCGCGCTCGGGCGCGTCCTCGACCGCATGGGCGGACGGCCGCGCCGTCTCGGCCTGATCATCCCGGATCCGGCCGTCAAGGTGTCGCTCGTGCGCCTCGAGCATGTGCCGCCCAAGCGGCAGGATCTGGACAAGGTGGTGCAGTGGCAGGTCCGGAAGACGGCGCCGTTCCCCGTCGACCAGGCGCAGCTCAGCTACACGGCGGGCGCCAGCGCGTCCGACGGCTCCGACTTCGTCGTGTGCCTGGCGCGCCGCGACATCGTCGCCGAGTATGAAGGCGTGTGCCTCGAGCTCGGCTCCCACCCGGGTGTGGTCGATCTCGCCACCTTCAACATCGCCAATGCAGTGCTCGCCGGATCCACTCCGCCCCAGGGCGACTGGCTGCTCGTGCACGTCGCCGACGATTACGCCTCCATCGCCATCCTGCGGGGCGCGCAGCTGATGTTCTTCAGAAACCGGATCGCGAACACCGAAGGCACGTTTGCCGATCTCGTCCATCAAACGGCGATGTACTACGAGGACCGCCTCGGCGGCGGCGGTCTCGGACGGGTGGTCCTCGCCGGCGGCGCCCGGACGCGGCGCGGGCAGGAGTTCGCGGAGGTCCGCCGCAGTCTGGCGGATCGCCTGACGAGCCCGATCGACGCGGTCGATCCACGCGATGCGGCAGCGCTGACCGATCGCATAGCCGCCTCGCCGGCGCTCCTCGACACGCTGGCGCCGCTCGTCGGTCTGCTCGTGCGCGGAAGCGAGGCGGCATGATCGGCATCAATCTCGCCACGCGTCCCTTCTACAACGAGCGGGCCGTGCGCCTGGGCCTGGTGGCGGTCGGCGTCATCGCGATCGCCGCTACCGGATTCAACCTCACGCGCATCGCGCAGCTGTCGCGGCGCGATACGCGCATGGCCACCGAGGCAGCGCGCGATCAGGCGGCGGCGGCCGACCTCCGGAATCGCGCGGCCCGGCTGCGAGCCAGCGTGGACCCGCGGCTCGTCGCCACGGCGTCGGCCGACGCGAGGCAGGCCAACGAGCTGATCGACCGGCGGACGTTTTCGTGGACCGAGCTGTTCAACAGGTTCGAGATGGCGCTGCCCGACGACGTGCGGTTCACCGCGGTCAGGCCGAGACTCGATCCGAAGCGCGGCATCGTCGTCACCATCATCGTGGCCGCGAAATCGGTGGAGGACGTGAACGCGCTCATCGACAATCTGCAGGCGAGCGGCCCGTTCTCCGAGCTGGAGAAACGCGACGAACGCGTGGACCAGCAGAGCCAGCAGCTGCTCGCGACGGTGGAATGCGTCTACACGCCCACCGCAGGACGATGAGAGTGCGGCCATGACGCTGCTCAGGCGGATTCTGACGGAGAAGCGCGCGGCGATCGTGCCGCTGGCGCTGCTGATCCTCGTCGACGTCCTGGCCTACGTGCTCGTCGTCTACCCGCTCGAGCGGCGGGCGGCCGGCGCCGCCGATCGGGCGGCGAACTCGGCGGCCGCGCTCCGGGCGGCCGGGCGCGATCACGACGCCGCGCGCGCCGTCCTCACCGGTCGCGCCCGTGCCCAGCAGGAGCTCGCCACGTTCTACGACAAGGTGCTCCCGGCGGATTTCATCGCCGCCCGCAGCATCACGTATTCCCGTCCGCCGGCGCTCGCGAGGAAGGCGAACCTGCAGTACTCCGGCGGCTCGTTCGCCATCGATCAGACGCTGAAAGAGGGGCGCGTCGGCCGGCTCGTGACCAAGATCGCGCTGCAGGGCGACTACGAGAGCCTGCGCCGGTTCATCTTCGATCTCGAAACGGCGCCCGAGTTCATCATCATCGACAGCGTGGCGCTGGCGCAGGGCGACGCCAGCAAGCCGCTGACCTTCGACATCGAGCTGTCCACCTACTTCCGCAGACCCAATGGCTCCTGACCGTCGAAAGCAGATCCTGCTGGCGGCGCTCGTCGGGGTGCTCCTGGTGGTGGCGAGCCGCGTCTGGCGCACGTCCGTGATTCCGTTGCCGTCGTCCAATGGAGCAGCGGCGCGGGCAGCCGCCGGGGCGGACCGGCGCGAGACGCCGGCGCCGACCGCCGGGGTCCCCGATGTGCACCTGGACGCGCTGAAGGAGGCGCGGGGGGAGCCCGACGGCGTGCCGCGCAATCTGTTCCGGTTCAAGCCGAAGGCGCCGCCCCCTGCCCCCGTGCAGGCCGCGCGCGCCGGCGCGCCGGTGGCGCCGCCGGTCAGCGCGCCGACCGGGCCGCCGCCGCCGCCGCCGATTGCGCTGAAGTTCATCGGGATCGTGGAGCGGGCCAACCGCTCCGAGCGTCTTGCCGTGCTCAGCGACGGGCGTGGCGGGTCGCCAATCTCCGGCAAGGAAGGCGATATCATCGAGGGCCGCTTCCGGATCCTGCGCATCGGCAACGAATCCATCGAGATGGCGTACCTCGACGGCCGCGGACGCCAGACGATTCGGCTGTCCGGCAGTTGACGTCGGGCAGCGGACGCCGAAGGGAATCGGAACCGCAGATTCGAGAAGCTCATGATGAAACGGCTGGGGACACTCGCGGGCGTCGTCGGGATCGCGCTGTTGGTCGGCGGCTGCGCCGCCAGCCGGGCCTTTCGCCAGGGCGACGCCGCCACGCGCAGCGGCGACCTCGATCAGGCGGTCGCGGCGTATCGTCGCGCCGTGCTCGCCGACCCCGACAGCACGCGATACAAGATTTCGCTGGAGCGCGCAATGCAGGCGGCGTCGCGGATGCACCTGGACCGCGCGCAGAAGTTCGAGCAGCAGGATCAGCTCGAGGCAGCGCTTGGCGAGGTACAGGGCCGCCAGCGAGTACGATCCGAGCAATCGCGGCATCGCCACCAAGGTCGCCGCCATCGAGAAGACGCTTCGCGATCGGCTGGAGGCATCGCGGCCGACGCCGCCCGGCCAGCAACTGCGCGACCGCGTCCGCGCCGCATCCGCCGAGCCCATCCTCAACCCGACGATCGATCGGCTGAATCTGACCTTCACCAACACCGGGTTCAAGGACGTCCTCAACTTCATCGCAAACGCCAGCGGCATCAACGTGACCTACGACCGCGAGGTCGTCGATCGACCGATGTCGATCCAGATCAACGACGTGACGGTCGAGCAGGCGCTCAACCAGATCATGGCGATGAACCAGCTCTCGTACAAGATCGTCAACCCGACGTCGATCTTCGTCTTCCAGGATCTCGCGAACAAGCACCAGCAGTACGACGAGCAGGTGATTCGCACCTTCTTCATCCAGCACGCGGACGTGACCGAGCTGGGTCAGATTCTGAGCGCCATCATCCGCCTGCCCAACATCGCCGTCCAGCCGGTCATCTCGTTCAACAAGACCAACAACACGATGACCATCCGCGCCAGCACGACGGTCATGCAGATTCTCGAGAAGGTCATCGAGGCGAACGACAAGCCGCGAGCCGAGCTGGTGTTCGACATCGAGATCCTCGAGGTCGACCGCGATCGGGCGAAGACCTACGGGCTGAACCTGTCGGAGTTCGCGCTGGGCGCCGTCTTCTCGCCGGAGGTCTCCCCCGGCGCGACGACCACCGCCGCCACGACGGGGACCGGGACCGGCACCACCACGACGACCACAGGGCGATCGACGTCGCCGAGCGCCGTCGTGTCGCCGCCGCCGTTCAACCTGAACACGATCTCGCGCGGCGTGTCGACCGCCGACTTCTACCTGGCCGTGCCGACCGCCGTGGTGCGCGCGCTCGAGAGCGACACGCATTCGCGGCTGCTGGCCAAGCCGCAGCTGCGCGGCGCCGAAGGCGCGAAGCTGACGCTGAACCTCGGGACACAGGTCCCGATCGTGACGACCAGCTATACGCCCATCGCCACCGGGGGCGCCGGCGTCAATCCGCTCAACTCGTTCAACCTCAAGGACGTCGGGATCAACATCGACATCACCCCGCGCGTGACGCTCGACGGCGACATCCTCCTGGATCTGAACGTCGAGAGCAACGCGCAGGGACCGGACAAGAACGTCGCCGGGGCGAACTACCCGTCCTTCACGCGGCGCGCGGTCAGCACCCGGCTGCGCCTTCGCGATGGAGAATCGAACCTTCTGGCAGGTCTGCTCCGCGAGGACGAGGCAACGACCGTGAACGGGCTGCCCGGCGCGATCCACGTGCCGGGCCTCAAGCAGGTGCTCTCGAACAACACCAGCTCGAAGTCGCAGATCGACCTGATCATGCTGCTCACGCCGCACATCGTGCGCACGAGCGAGATCACGGAATCGGATCTCCGGCCGATTTACATCGGATCGCAGCAGAGCCTTGGCCTCGGTGGTCCGCCGCCGTTGATTGCGCCGCCCGAGCAGCCCGCCGCCCCCGCCGCGCCGGCCCCCGCCGCCCCGCCCCCTCAGACGCAGCCGGGCGCCGTGCTGGTGCCACCGCCAGGCACGACGCCGGTGCCGGGATTCATTGCGGTGCCCCCGCCGCCGGCACCGCCGGCTCCGGCGCCGCCACAGGCGCCCGAAGCGGTATCGCCACCCGCCGTGCCGCCGCAAGCCGGTGCCGTCCCACCGCCCGGCACACCGCCTGCGGCCGCTGTCCAGCCGGCACCCGCGGATCAGGCGGTCACCCAGGGCGTTGGCGCGGCGCAGGTCCTGATTTCTCTCCCGGCCACCACGTTCCGCGTGGGCCAGGGACCTGTACACCGTCCCCCTGACGATCGTGAACGCCTCGCGGTTGACCGGCCTGGCCCTGACGCTCACCTACGATCCGATGGTGCTGCGGGTGCGGAGCGTTCAGGAAGGCAGCTTCATGCGATCGGGCGGCGCGACCGCGACCTTCACCCAGCAGCAGGCGCCCGGACGCGTGGACCTCACGGTGGTGCGCACCTCCGACGCGACCGGGGCGACCGGCACCGGTCCCGCCGCGGCCATCCTGTTCGATGCCATTGCGCCGGGGACGGCCACCCTGACGCTCAGCGGCACCGGTACCGGCCCGGGGGGCACGGCGATGGGGCTGCAGTTCAGACCGGTCACGGTAAGCGTCCAGCAATGACACTGACAGAGATTCGCCGATGGCGGGGGAGCGAACGGCGGGATCGCGCCGCCGGCTACACGTTCGTGGAACTGCTGGTCGTGTCGACGATCGTGCTGATTCTGGCCTCCGCCGTGATGCCGCTCGCCCGGGTGTCGGCCACACGGCAGCGCGAGGTGGAGCTCCGTCGCGCGCTGCGCGAAATCCGAACGGGGATCGATCAGTACAAGGACGCGGCCGACCAGATGGCCATCTCGCCGCTCGAGATCAAGGTTGGCAGCGAGAACTACCCGCCGGATCTGGAAACGCTGGTCCAGGGCGTCACGCGGACCAACGACGCGAGCGGCGTGAAGCTCAAATTCCTGCGGCGCGTCCCTGTCGATCCGATGACGCACAGCATGGAGTGGGGCATGCGCTCGTACCAGGACCCGCCCGACTCGACGCGCTGGGGCGGCCAGAACGTCTTCGACGTCCACACGACCTACGACGGCATCGCGCTCGACGGCACCAGGTACCGCGACTGGTGACTGGCGCTCCGGGCCCGCACCGGGTGACCGAATGACCACAGGACGCCTGCGCAGGGCTGCCGGCTTCACCTTGATCGAGCTGCTCATCGTGCTCTCGATCATCGTGATCCTGGCGTCGATGGGGCTCGCGCAATACCGGAACAGCATCGTCCGCGCGAACGAAGCGGTGCTGAGCGAGGACTTGTTCCGGATGCGGGATGCGATCGATCAGGTACTACGCCGACAAGGGGCGGTACCCCGGCAGTCTTGACGCGCTGGTGACGGACGGGTACCTGCGCAAGCTGCCCGACGATCCCTTCACGAAATCGTCCGCGTCCTGGCAGGCGGTTCCCGCCGAGCCCAATCCGACCAATCCCACCGCGGAGCCGGGCGTCTACGACGTGAAGAGCGGATCGGATAGCACCGCTCTGAACGGCACCAAGTACAGCGACTGGTAAAGGCGCGACCGCGCCACGCTGGCGCGGTCGTCTGAGTGGCGTGATCTCGCGCGTGGGCCAAATCCATACGGCGGCTCAGCCGTCGCCGACGCGCGGCTACGAGATCGTCACCGACGTCGTGCCGCTGGTGTGACGCCCGAGCGAATCGGTCACGGTCAGCGTGACGACATACGCCCCGGCTTGGTTGTACGTGTGTGTCACGGAAATCGTCCCGTTGACGCCGCCGAGGTCCTGCGACCCCTCGGTGCCGCCCCAGTTGATCGTTGCCTGGACGATGGACACCCCCGACGGCGGCGTGACCTGAATCTGGAACGTGACGGTCGCCGGGTGACCGGATGGCGGCGAAATCGACTGCACGGTGACGAGCACGGTTGGCAGTCCCGTCGGCACGACCGTTACCGACGTGGACACGCTGACGCTGTTCCCGGAGATCGTCGTCATCGTGGCCGTCACCGTGTAGTTGCCGGCGTTCGTGTACACAGTGCGAAACCGAGACGGTCCCCGTAATCGCGCCGAGATCCTGCCCGCCTTCGCTGCCGCCCCAGTCGATGTGCACGTTCCGCACGGCGTCACCGGGCGGCAATGTTCCGGTCCCGACCTGAAACACCGCCGGCAGGCCCGCGTTCGGCGGCGTCGTGGGGGGCGTGATGGTCAGGCCGAGGGCCGCGGGGTTCACGGTGACGCCGGTCGAAACCGACGCGCTGAAGCCGGAGGCATCCGTGACGGTGGCGGTGATGGTGTAGCTGCCGGCCGTGCGGTACGTGTGCGAGACGATCGCGTTGCCGTTTACCGCACCGAGATCCTGAATCTGCCCGTCGCCCCAGTTGACGGTGACGTCGCGGATCACGCTGCCGTTGGTCGTCGACGCCGTCACAGCGAACGTATACGACGCGGGGAGCCCGGCGGTCGGCGGCGTCGACGGCGGCGTGATCAAGAGCGTTGCTGCGCCAGCAACGTTGATGGTGATGGTCGCAGAGGTCTGTCCGGACGTATCGGCGCCGGTTCCTGTACCGGTGCCGGTGCCCGTTCCTGTCCCGGGACTCGTCGATGCGCCCTGAGCCCCGACGGTGGCCGTGACCATGGCCTGGTTGGCCGTTCGCAACGTGGTCGTGGCGAGGCCACCTGTGTCGGTCGTGACGATGGCCTGATCGAGCGTACCTGCGGTCGTGGAGAAGGAGACTGGAGCGGAAGTCAGCGCGTTGCCGTTGATGTCGTACACCGCGGCGGTGATGGCTGACGCGCCGCCGGTCGGAGGCAGGATCGTCGGATTCGCCGACAGCGTGATGCGGCCAACCGCCGCCGTCCCCAGGGCAATCTTGAGCGTGCTCGAATCGCCCGCCACCGCGCCGCCGGAAATCGCCGTGATCGTTGCCGTTCCGTTCGCTGTGCCGGCGCTGAAGGTCGCAACCGCCTGCCCGTTGATGTCGGTTTCCACGTTCGCCGGCTGAATGGTGCCGAGCGTCGTCGTAAACGTGATCTGCGTGCCCTCGTGCGGCGGCGTTCCAGACGGTTCGACGACTTGAGCCCTGATCTCGGTCGAGCCGTTCAGCGGCAAGGCCGTCGCCGCGGCCGTCAGGCTGATGGTGGAGCCGGTTGGGGCGAGCAGCGGCACCCGCTGGCAGGACACCAGGACCAGCGACCACAGGGCGAGAGCCGCAACGAGGTTCGCGCGACCGCGTGCTATCATCTGGGAGCTAAGCATTTTACTTCCATGAAGTTACAGCGTCAATTCCGCTCGAGCGGCTCCGGCGCCGGCGGCCCGCCGGGGCCACAATGGGCGCGTGAGGGCGGCTACGCGATGGCGGTTCTCCTGATCGCGATGAGCGTGATGGCCATCATGATGACCATCGCCCTGCCGACGTGGCGCCAGATGTCGCAGCGCGAAAAGGAAGCCGAGCTCGTGTTTCGCGGCGAACAGTACGCGCGGGCGCTCACGCTCTTTCAGGCGAAGAACGGACCCGGAACGACTCCACCCAACGTCGATGTGCTGGTCGACGCAGCGCTTCCTCCGAAAGAAGTACAAGGACCCGATCACCAACGACGATTTCGTCCCGATCCTCCAGTCGGCCGGACAGGGCGCGCCGGGCGGAGGACAACCAGGTCCGGGTCAGACCGGCGCTGCCGGCGCGGCGTTCCGCGCTGCGGCCACGCAGCAGCTTCAGCAGCTTCAGCAGCTTCGCACCCAGGTCGAGCAGCTGGCCGCCCAGCGAGGCTCCATTCCGGGCGGAACCCCTGGAAACGGAGCGGCGGGTGCCGGCGGGATCGTCGGATTCACGAGCAAGAGCAAGGACCAGTCGATCCGCAGCTACAAGGGCCGCACTCACTACAACGAGTGGCAGTTCATGGCCGTCGTCCGTACCGCCGCTCCCGGGGCCGGTCAGGGCCCGGGAGGTCCCGGCCGCGGCCAGCGAGGCAATCAGGGCAATCCTCAGAACCCGCCCGGCCCGTTCGGCGTGGGCGGCCGGCAGGGTACGCCGCGCGGGAATCGAGGACCGTTCAATCCAGGGAATCCGCCGCCTCGCGGTGGCGGTCAGGGTAACAACCCGTTCACGCCTCCGCCTCCGACACGCCGTTAAGACGTTCGACGCCGCGATTTGGCCAGAACCGAACCCGCGTCGCGACGGACCGACCGATTCGTCACCAACGGCGCCGTTCGGCGCGGGGATTCAGAATCCGGCAAGCGCGTCATGAAACGTGCGTCGGACGTCGCGCATCTCGTCGAGCGTGCCGCCGTGGCAGACGCGATTGGTCAGCAGGACGTAATAGCGGTCGCGGGCCGGATCGATCCAGAGAGACGTGCCCGTGAAGCCGACGTGGCCGATGGCCGACGGCGACATCTGCGTCCCGCACGAGGAGGCCGGCATCATCGTGTCCCAGCCCAGCGCTCTCGAACTGCCGGGCACCGTCGTCCTGGTGGCGAACCGGGCGACCCGCGGTGGCGTCAGCGGCTCGGGCACCACACCATCGCCGCGAAGGGCGCGCAGCACGAGCCTCGCGAACGCGCCGACCGCCGCCGCCGTCCCGAAGAGCCCCGCGTGCCCGGCGACCGGACCGAGGACCGCCGCATAACCGTCGTGCACGACGCCGACGAGCGTCCGACCGCGTCGCACGTCTTCGTCCATCGGGACCGTCGGCGCGGCGCGCGTCGGGTCGGGAAGCGCGAACGTCAGCGGGCCGGTCTCGAGCGCCGTCTCCACCGTGCCCAGCCGACCTCTGATCGCATCGAACTCGGTCGCGAGCGGCCGGCCCGTGCGGCCGCTGACGAGAAGGCCCAGCAGAATGAAGCCGAGGTCGGAGTAGACAGATCGCGTCCGCGGCCGGTAGGCGAGCGGCATCGAGGCGATGTCGTGCGCGAACTCCCGCGCCGTCGCCGGCGGAGCCTCGAGCAGTCGCGGCGGGAGACCGGACGTATGCTCGAGCAGATCGCGCACCGTCACGTGCTCGCGGTCCGCGCCGCGCCAGTCGGTGAGCGAGTCGGCCACCGGCTCCTCGAGGTCGACCACGCCCGATGCGATCAGCTGCATGACCACCGTCGTTGTGGCGATCGGTTTCGTGAGTGAGGCGAGGTCGAACGCAGTGTCTTCGTCCGCGGGGGCGGCGCCCGGGGCGAATGTCAGCGCGCCCATCGCTTCGTGCCACAGCGCGCTGCGGCTCGACCCCACGTGAACGGCGGCGGCGGGAAACACGCGGCGCCGGAGGGCCTCGCTCAGGACGTGGCGCGCGCTGGCAGTGGAGCTCACGGGCCGGTCAGCCGACCTTCAGCAGCTCCTTCAAGCGATGTTCGACATCCTCGCCGATGGCGTCGCGCACGAAGTCGTGGGCGTGGCGGAGCCGCGCGAGCGCGCGGGTATAGGTGAGGCCGGCCCTCTGCATGACGATCGCGGCCTTGACGTTCCAATGCGCGCGCCGCAGCAGACGGTCGGCTTCCTCGTACTCCAGGCCGGTCACGATGCCGACGATGCGACGGGCACGATCCCTCAGCTTCTCGGATCCCGTCTGCACGTCGACCATGAGGTTGCCGTAGGTCTTCCCGATGCGGATCATCGACGCCGTCGTCAGCATGTTGAGGACGATCTTCGTGGCGGTTCCCGCCTTCAGCCGTGTCGACCCGGCGATCACTTCCGGTCCGACCGCCGGCGCGATCGTGACGTCCACGAAGGTCTGCAGCTCCGTGGCCGGATCGCAGGTGACGAAAATGATCTTCGAGCCGGCGCGGCGCGCGCGCGTCAGGGCGCCGCGGACGAACTGCGTCATGCCGCTCGCCGACACGCCGATGACGACGTCGCGCTTCGACGGCTTGAGCCGCATGATGGACCGCGCCCCTTCCTCGTAATTGTCCTCGATGCCCTCGCGCGGGCGCATGAGCGCGTTCTGGCCGCCGGCCATGATGGCCTGCACCAGGCTGGGACTGGTCCCGAAGGTCGGCGGCATCTCCGCGGATTCGAGGACGCCGAGCCGGCCGCTCGTGCCGGCGCCGACGAACACGATGCGTCCGCCGCGGCGGAGCGCCTGCGTGATCACGTCGACGCCGACGGCGATCCGCGACTTCTCGCGCTGCACCGCCGCCAGCATCTTGCGATCCTCCGCGAGCATGCTTTCGACGATGTCCGAAGTCGGGAGTTTGTCGATCGCGAGAGTGGCGGGGTTGATGGCCTCGGTGGGCAAGCCCTGCCATTTCGAGCGAGCAGCCATGGTGCACTGGACCTCACGAACCGGGCGCGGATGGTATCACAGTCATCACATCGGCGGCCCGCACGTCGCGCGACCCGTGGCGCGTCGATGGCCCGCCGCACAGGTGTCGGCGACGGTAGACTGTCGGTCGGGCGTCCCGCACACTCATGATCGATCTGTATCTGGATCACCTGCGCGTCGAGCGCAGACTCGCGGCCCATACGCTGGAGAGCTACGCGCGCGATCTCGGCGGGCTGGCCGAGTTCGCCGCCGGCCTCGACCGTGCGCCGGAGACGCTGGACCGCCACGCCCTCGAGGCGTTCGTCCGTCAGTTGATGGCCCGAGGCCTGTCGCCGCGGTCGGTCGCCCGGGCGGTCGCGGCCATCCGCGGATACTTCCGCTTCCTGGTGCTCGATCGCCGCCTCGAGGAGAGCCCCGCCGCCGACCTGCGTCCGCCCCGGGCCTGGCCTGCGCTGCCGCGATTCCTCTCCCTCGACGAGGTGGATCGCCTGATCGCGCAGCCTGACGTCACGACGCCCCGCGGACTGCGCGACCGCGCGCTCATCGAGCTCCTGTACGCCACCGGCATGCGGGTATCGGAGCTGCTCAACGTGCGCGCCGCCGATCTGCATCTGGATCAGGAGTACCTGACGTGCATCGGCAAGGGCGACAAGGAGCGGCTGATTCCGATCGGCGAGCAGGCGTCGGCCTGGGTGCGGCGCTACCAGCGCGAGGCGCGGCCGGCGCTCGTGAAAGGCCGGACGGCCGCGCGCCTGTTCGTCAACGCCCGCGGCGGGCCGCTGACGCGCGTCGGCTTCTGGAAGATTCTCAAGGACTACGGCCGGCGCGGCGGGCTGCCACGTTCGCTCAGTCCGCACGTGCTGCGCCATTCCTTCGCGACTCATCTGCTGGACCGTGGCGCCGACCTGCGCGCCATCCAGCTCATGCTCGGCCACAGCGATCTCTCGACGACTCAGATCTACACTCATGTGCTCGAGGCGCGGCTGCGGACGGTCTACGATCGCTTCCACCCGCGCGCCTGATCTGCTAGACTTAGCCGTTTCACGACCTTTTACATTCCAGTCCGAAGGAGCACTGCATGAGCGGTAACACCCGACATCTGTTTACGTCCGAATCGGTGACCGAAGGCCATCCCGACAAAATTGCCGATCAGATCTCGGACTCCATCCTCGACGCGCTTCTGGCGAAGGACCCGATGAGCCGGGTGGCGTGCGAAACGCTGGTGACGACCGGCCTGGCCATCGTGGCGGGCGAGATCACGACCAGCGCGGTGATCGATCATCAGGACGTGGTGCGCTCGACCATCGCCGAGGTCGGCTACACGCGCGGTAAGTACGGGTTCGACGCCGAGACGTGCGCGGTGCTGTCGTCGCTTCACAGCCAGTCGCCCGACATCGCGATGGGGGTCGACACGGGCGGGGCGGGCGACCAGGGCCTGATGTTCGGGTTCGCGTGCAACGAGACCGAAGAGCTGATGCCGCTGCCGATCATGCTCGCCCACAAACTCGTGAAGGGGCTGTCGTGCCTGCGGCGCGACGGGACGCTCAAGTACCTGCGCCCCGACGGCAAGTCGCAGGTGACGGTGGACTACGAAGGGATGCGGCCGGTGCGGGTGGATGCCGTGGTGGTGTCGAGCCAGCACAGCCCCGACGTGACGCAGGAGCAGATGCGGACCGACGTGATCGAGAAGATCGTCAAGCCGACGATTCCCGCCGCCATGATCGATCAGGACACGAAGTTCTACGTGAACCCGACCGGGCGATTCGTCGTGGGCGGGCCGCACGGAGACGCGGGAGTGACCGGCCGGAAGATCATCGTGGACACGTATGGCGGCGCGGCGCCGCACGGCGGCGGCGCGTTCTCGGGCAAGGATCCGACGAAGGTGGACCGCTCGGCGTGCTACATGGCGCGATATATTGCGAAGAACGTGGTGGCGGCGGGGCTCGCGGATCGCGCCCTCGTGCAGCTGGCCTACGCGATTGGAGTGGCCGATCCGGTGTCGGTGATGGTTCGGACCGAAGGCACCGGACGGATTCCCGAGGGAGAGATCACGCGGCTCGTGCGCGACCTCTTCAAGCTGACGCCGCGGGGCATCATGGAAGAGCTCAATCTGCGGCGGCCGATCTACAAGAAGACCGCAGCGTTCGGCCACTTCGGGCGCACCGAGCCGGAGTTCACCTGGGAACGCACGGACAAGGCCGCGGCGCTCAAGGCCGGAGCCAAGCTCTAGACAGCCTCTCTTGAAACGGGTAGTGATGCTGACGGCGGCCTTCGTGGCCGCCGTCGCTGTCTTGGTGGTCATCAGCCTGCCGCCCCGGCGGCTGACGCTCGAAGTCTCGCAATCCGACGGCAGTATTGCGGGCATCCTTCACGTTCACACCAGCCGATCCGACGGCCGTGGCTCGCCCGACGAGGTCGCCGCCGCGGCCGCGCGCGCGGGCCTGAGGTTCGTGGTCTTCACCGATCACGGCGACGCGACGCGGACGCCGGATCGGCCCGCGTACCGATCCGGCGTGCTGTGTCTCGACGCGGTCGAGATCAGCACGACCGGCGGCCACTACCTCGCGCTCGACATGGGCGCCGCCCCGTACCCGCTCGGCGGCGATCCGGCCGGCGTCGTCGACGACGTGAAGAGGCTCGGCGGATTCGGCGTCGTCGCGCACCCCAACTCGCCCAAGCCGGACCTCGCCTGGCGCGACTGGGACGCGCCGTTCGACGGCATCGAGTGGCTCAATCCGGATACCAGTTGGCGCATCAAGGTGCGGGAGTCCGGATGGCACGCGCGCTGGAGCGTGGCCGCCACGCTGCTCGGATATCCCTTTCAATCGCCGGAGAGCATCGCGCACCTGCTCACCGGCACGTCGCTCGGCGCCGACCGCTGGGAGTCGTTCGCGCACAAGCGCCGCGTCGTCCTTCTTGCCGGCGCCGACGCGCATGCCAGACTGGACCTCGGCAATGCGGATCCGGGCAACACGGGACTCTCGCTGCCATTCCCCGGATACGAGTCGTCGTTTCGTGCCATGTCGACGCACGTCGTGCCCGATCGTCCGCTGACGGGCGACGCGGATCGCGATGCGACCACGATTCTCGAGGCGCTGCGCCGCGGCCACGCGTACACGGCGATCGACGGCGTCGCCGGGCCGCCGTCGTTCTCCTTCACCGCGAGCAACGGGCGCCGAACGGCGCACGAGGGCGACTTGCTCGAGGCGGACGGTCCGGTCACCCTGCGCGTGCGCAGCAACGCGCCGTCCTCGTTCCTGACCATCCTCTGGCAGGAAGGGGAGCCGTTCGCGACGGTGCGGGACACGGTGGAGCTCGTGCGAACGACCGACTCGCCTGGGATCTATCGGGCGGTCATCGTGTCGCCGCCGGAGCTCGGATCGGCGGCGTGGATCATCAGCAACCCGATCTACGTCGGCCTGACGTTTCCTCCGGCCCCGGCGGCCCGTGCCGCCTCGGAATCAATGCGTCTGTTCGATGGCCGGACGCTGCACGGGTGGCGCACCGAGACCGACGCGACCTCCGTGGCGGCGCTGGACGTGGCGTCGACGCTCGAGGGATCGGAGCTGCGCCTGCGCTATGGATTGTCGGGCGGCGCGCCGGCTGGACAGTACGCCGCGCTCGACGTCGAGCTGCCGGATGGGGCCGCAGCCTACGATCGCGTCACGTTGACGCTGCGGGCCGAACGCCCGATGCGGCTGCAGGTCCGCCTGCTGCCGCTCACCAGGAGTCAGATGTGGCAGGGATCGGTCTACGTCGACGAGAAGAGTCGCGAGTCCACCATCCGCTTCGACGAGGCGCAGCCGCTCGGCACAAGCCCCCCGCATCCCGATCCCTCGACGCTCCACGACATCCTGCTCCTCATCGACACGACGCACGCCAGGCCGGGGACGTCGGGACGAGTGTGGCTGAAGAGCGCGGTGCTTCAGCGGTAGCGGGGAAGGGGAGTCGATCGAGGCGTGCCGCTCAGGTCTGTACGGTGAGGAGCATGTACGCGGCGGCGGCGCCGAAGAGGATGTTCGCTGCCCACGCCGCCAGAACGGGCGAAATCAGGCCGCCGGCGCCCACCGCCCCGAAGACGCTCTGGGTCGTCCAGTAGACGATCGCCAGCACGATGCCGACGCCGACCCCGTACAGCGCCCCGCGCCGCCCGGTCGTCACCGCGAAAGGGACGGCCAACAGGGTCATGATCAGCGTCACGAAGGGGAACGCGACCTTGCGCTGAAGCTGCACCATGTAGGGTACGACCTGGAACCCGCTGGTCTGCAGTTGCGCGATGTACGCCTTCAGCTGATCGTAGGTCATGCGGTCGGCATCCGGCTCGTCGGTCTTGAAGTAGGATGGCGGTTCGAGCGGCAGCTTCATCGCGTCGAACCGCGCGAAGCGCACGCCGCTGCGCGTGCGGCCGCCGCGGCCGCGGGCGGGCGCCGTCGACAGCGTCCGCGTCCAGCCCGCGCGCCCTTCCCATTCCACCGCGCGCTCCTCCTCGCCGCCGGGCGCACCAGCCGCCGTCGCCAGCACGACGTCTCGCGCGTAGGTGAGCGAGGCCAGGCGCCACTGCGGGACGTCGAGATCGAAGATCGTCAGGCGGTTGAACGTGTTGTGAGCGGGATCGAAGTACTCGTAGTGATAGATCCCACCCCCGTTGCCGACGATCCACCGGCGGTCGAGCACTCCGAAGGTCTGGGCGGGGAAGCCACGCATCACGTGGAGAATGGCGTCGGCGCGCCGATTCGAGTAGGCGAGCACGTGCTCCTCGAGCCCGTACAGCGCGCCGCTCAGCATCATCGCGAACAGCACGAGCGGAATCGCCGACCGGTACAGGCTGACGCCGCAGGCGCGCATCACGATCAACTCGCTGTTCTTCGTCAGCGATCCGACCACCACGAGCGTGGCGACCAGCGCGGAGATCGGAATCACGTAGTAGGCGTATCGCGGCGTCTCGAAGTACAGGGTACTGCAGCAGCATGCCGGTCGTCGCCGAGCCGCGGAACAGGCGGTCCGCCATGTCGATGAAGGTCGAGATGTAGAACAGGCCCAGCAGCCCGACGACGCCGAGCGCGAACACGCGCAGGTACTTCTGCGCCACATACAGATCGAGGAGCCGCGGCGTCGGGACATCGAAGCGGGGAATGCGCACCACAATCTTCACGCCCGACTTGCGCGTCCCGGCCGGCCCGGCGGCGGGAGCCCCGTCGCGCGCGCCCCGTTCGGCCATCCCGAACGAGGGAAGCGGCACGCGTATCCCGCGGTCGGTCGATCCGGCCCGCCACATCACGAGGACGATCCCCCCCGCGCCCAGCACGATGTTGGCGATCCACGCGGCGAGGCCGGGTGAAATCTTGCCGTTGAACGCCATCGCCCGCGAGGTCCACAACAGGAAGTAGTAGATCATGACCACGACGAACCCGACGACGAAGCCGCCGAGAGTGCCGTCCTTCCGGTTGGAGACGCCGAGCGCGAGCCCGATGACGCCCAGCACCAGGCAGGCCACCGGAAACGCGAACTTCTGCTGAATGGTGAACCACTGACTGTAGGACGGAACGCCGAGCCGGTCGTTCTCCGCGATTCGCGCGCGCAACTCGGCGATCGTCATCTCGTTGTCGCCCTTGAGCAGCGTTGCGCGCGGAAACACCGTGTCCGCGTCAATGCTGAGGACGAGCTCGGCGAACGAGCCTCCGTCGTACTCGTCGGGCTTGTTCAGGAACGTGGTATGGCGCGTACCGTCGTCGAGGATGAGGCGGACCGTCTTCTTCTCGCGATCGATGGCCAGCCGCCCGCGCCGGGCGAAGTACGCCGTGGTTTCGTTGCCGCTCGTATCAGCGAAGAAGACCTCCCGCCAGCCCCCGGCGGAGACCACGTCACGGACGTAGAGCGCGCGGTTGGCGCCGAACCCCTGGAAGAACACGCGCGGCTTGACGTCGCCTTCCGCGCTCGACGCGAGAATGTTGAAGGTGATCTCGCGGAACCGCTGGTTCTCTTCCGGGAGCGCGACGATCATCACGTACGCCGTCGCCGCCGCCGCAACGGCCGAGAGGCACGCCACAGGCCGCAGCATGCGGAAGATGCTGACGCCGCACGCCTGCATCGCCACGAACTCGCGGTCCGCCGAGAGGCGGCCCAGGCCGAGCAGCAGGCCCAGCAGCACCGCCATCGGGATCGTGAGGCCCAGCGCCTGCGGAAGGAGCGTCGCCAGCACGCGCGCCACCGTCGCCCATCCGACGCCCTTCGCGATCAACTGCTCGCCCTGCTGAAGGATCGGCGGGATCTCGAGGACGAAGGTGAGGACCATCAGGCTCAGGAGGAAGGGGAGCAGCACCTCACGAACGAGGTAGCGATCGAGGATCTTGAACATGCTAGATTGACCGGGACCTCACTGCCGGTTTGGGTCCCAGAGTAGCACGATGACTGACGTGGCCATCCTGTGGCACATGCACCAGCCGTTCTACGAGGATCTCGTGACGCGCGAGTACATCCTCCCGTGGGCGCGCCTGCACGCCCTCAAGGACTATTACGGGATGGCGGCGCTGCTCAGGGAGTTCCCCGAGGTGCGCGTCACGTTCAACCTCGTCCCGTCTCTGCTGGTGCAGTTGGAGGCGTTTGCCACCGGCCGCGCGCGCGATCGGTTCCTCGAGCTGAGCCTCAAGCCGGCCGACGACCTCGACGAGAGCGACACCGCCTTCATCCTGCAGAACTTCTTTCACGCGCACCGGCAACGGATGATCGAGCCGTACCCACGCTACGCGGAGCTGCTCACGCGACGCGGCGGCGTAACCGGCGACGGACGAGGCGCGGAACGCCGGTTCAGCCGCGACGATCTCCGCGACTTGCAGGTGTGGCACAAGCTCGCGTGGCTCGATCCGTCGTACCTGGAGGCCGACGAGCGGACGCGCGCGCTCGTGCAGAAGGGACGGGGGTACACCGAGGAGGACAAGCAGGCGCTGCGCGCCCTCGAGGTCGAGATCCTGAACCGCGTCATCCCCGAATACCGCGCGGCGGCGGATCGCGGCCAGGCCGAGCTGTCGACCTCGCCCTTCTATCATCCGATTCTCCCGCTGCTCTGCGACACCGACATCTACCTCCGCACGCACCCGGACTCGCCGATGCCGCGGCACCGGTTCGTCCATCCTGAAGACGCAGCCGAGCAGCTCGCGCGCGCCGCATCGCTGCACGAACGCCTGTTCGGCCGCCGCCCCGTCGGACTCTGGCCGTCGGAGGGATCGGTGTCCGACGCGATGGTCCCGCTGGTGGCGAACGCCGGGTTCCAGTGGATGGCGACCGACGAGTTGATCCTCGCCCGTACGCAGAATATCGCCTTCAGCCGCGACGGCGACGGGCACCTGGAACGCGCCGATCGGCTGTACCTCCCGTACCTCGTCGGGACCCTCTCGCGGCGCGTCGGCTGCGTCTTTCGCGATCACGTGCTGTCGGACTTGATTGGCTTCACCTACGCGAACTGGGATCCCGACCAGGCGGCGGCCGATTTCGTCGGCCGCCTGGTCGAAGCCGGGCGCAGGTACGCGACGCAGACCGGCGGGCGAACGGCAACCATTGCCGTGATCCTCGATGGCGAGAATGCGTGGGAGCACTACGCGGGCGGCGGGCGGCCGTTTCTGCGCGCGCTCTACGGGCGGCTGTCCCGCACGCCCGATCTCCGCACGGTCACCATGGCCGACGCCTGCCGCGGCGCCGACCGCGAGTTGACCAGCATCTTCCCTGGATCGTGGATCGACGCGAACTTCTACATCTGGATTGGCCACCAGGACGATCGGCGGGCGTGGACCCAACTGGCCGAGGCGCGGCGGCTGTTCGAATCTGCGGCGGCGACCGATCCCGAACGCCGCCGGCAGGCGCGCGAAGAGATCCTGATCGCCGAAGGCAGCGATTGGTTCTGGTGGTACGGCGACGATCACTCCTCCGACCACGATCTCGAGTTCGACGATCTCTTCCGGCGCCACCTGCGCAACGTCTACACGCTGCTCGGCCAGCCGGTTCCCGACGAGCTGTTTCTGAGCAACATCTCGACGCTCACGCCGACGGCCGCGGCCGACACCACCCCGACGGCCTTCCTCACGCCGACCCTCGACGGTGAGGAGACCAGCTATTTCGAATGGGTGGGCGCCGGACGGCTCGGCGTCCGCGACGCGGGCGGCGCCATGGACCGCAGCGCCCGCGGGCCGGCGCTCCTGAGCGCGGTGCAGTACGGCTTCGACCGCGAGCGTTTCTACGTCCGGCTGGACGGGAGTGAGCCGATGGCCGGTCTGCTGGCCGCCGGGTACAGCTGCTCCCTGGCGTTTCTACGTCCGCCGGGCGTGCGGCTGACGATCGCAGGGGAGGACGGCCGTGTCCGGGCGACCATTGCCCGCCAGCGACCCGGCGACCGAACCGAAGCCGCTGACGGCTTCACGGTCACGGCTGCGGTCGGGACGATCCTCGAAGCGGCGCTGTCGCTGGACCAGCTCGGGGTCCCGGCGGGGTCGCCGCTGGTGTTCTTCGTGACCGTGCAGGATGCGGCCGCCCACGAGGTCGAACGCCATCCGGCCTATCGACCGCTGGAAGTCACCGTTCCCGACGAGCGGTTCGAAGCGAGGAACTGGACGGCATAGGCGCGCCCGGGGCAACCTGAGGACCAACAGGTTAACATAACATCCATTATCGGACTCATGCGGCCGGCCCGGAAAGCGGCCGATGGACGGCCCTGGAAGTGGCACCAACGCATGCACGAGTCGCGCGGCGAGCCTCGTCGCCCCTCCGCCTTGACACGGCTCGCCCCCGCGACCTCGGCCGGGTGGAACTCGGTGACGGTCACGCGGACGCAGCGGCGAACCTGGGCGATTCTGCGCAGCGGGTCACGCAACGAGGTGGGTCCGCTGGAGGTGTCTGCGGATCCAAACGCCGACCGACGTGAGTGCCGACCTTACGGGGTGTTGCGCAGTTCGGCCAGGATCTGTTCCAGCGCCTCGATGACATCGTCGCGCGAGGCGCGGCTGCGGGCAAAAGACAGCCGGAGATTGAAGGCCTTGGTCGGAGGCCGGAAGGCAAACACGTAGTGCTTAGGGCGTCCAGCCTTGGGCTTGGCGGCCGCGTCGCGGATCTGCTGGCGCGTCGCACCGCCCTGGCTGGCGATCTTCTCGACGAGCCCCGCCATTTTTTCGTGTGAATTCTGTCTAACTACCTGTAACAGCAGCGACTTGGAGGAAATGTCGGCCAGCCGACACAGGTTCCTGATCTCTTCCGGGATGCCAATCAGGGCCAGCGACTCGGTGATCGACGTCCGCGACTTCCCCAACCGACGGGCCAGGTCCTCGTGCGTGTATCCGCAGCTGCCGGCCAGGCCGTGCAGCGCTTCCGCTTCCTCGAACGGCGTGAGGTCCTTGCGCTGCAGGTTTTCGATCAGCGCCAGTTCCAGCATTTCCGTCTCGTCGACGTCGCGCACGACGACCGGCAGTTCGCGGAGTCCCACCTGGACGGCCGCCTGGTACCGGCGTTCGCCCGCGACGATTTGGAACCGCTCGCCGCGCTGGCGGACCAGCAGCGGCTCGAGAATCCCCTTCTCGGCGATCGACGCCATCAGTTCCGACAGGTCGCCCATCACCTGCCGGGGCTGGTTGGGATTGGGGTCGAGCTGGTCGATCGGGACCAGGCGGCCCACGGGGGTTCCTGCCGACGCGGCCAGCGTCTCGACGTAGTGTTCGTCGTGGCGCATCGCCACGCTGTTCGGCAACCCTCGCTTAGGCACGATCCATGACCTCCTCGCAGAGGCGGTAGTACTCGGTAGCGCCCGTCGAATCGGGCGCGAACGTGAAGATTGACTCTTTATAGGCCGGGCTCTCCTCCAGCCGCACGCTCTTGGTGATGACGGTCCGGAAGACCTTGCCGCCAAACACCTTCTGAATCTGCGCGCGGATGTCCCGCGCCAGCGCCGTCCGCTTGTCGTGCATCGTGATCACCACGCCCAGAATTCTCAGCGCCGGATTGGGCCGGGCACGCACTTTCTCGATCGTCTCGAGCAGGTCGTCGGTGCCCTCCAGGGCGAAATACGACGACTGAATCGGAATGAGCAGATGCGTCGCGGCCACCAACGCGTTGACAGTCAGCAGCCCCAGCGTCGGCGGACAGTCGATCACGATGTGCGGAAACTCCGATCGCAGCGGCTCGAGCTTGTCCTTCAGACGGAAATGGGCGTCCATCTCGCCGACCAGCCGGGCCTCGAGCTTGGCCAGCGCGATGCGCGACGGCGCGATCGACAGGTTCTCGACCGGCGACGGCACCACGATCTCGCGCAGGCCGATCCCGGGGTCCACGATCGCGTCGTACACGCTCCGCGACACCAGCGGCATGTCGAGAAACGACATCGTGCTGTTGGCCTGCGGGTCCAGGTCAATGAGGAGCGTCTGCTTGCCGCGCAACGCCAGCGCGGCGGCCAGATTGATGGCGGTCGTGGTCTTGCCCACGCCGCCCTTCTGGTTACAGATGGCGACAATCATCAGGGAAGGCTGCCGGATGGACGCTGCATTCTAGCAGGATGGCCGGACGTGTGAAAGCGGGAAGTCGTGCGCCAGCCGCCTACATCTTGTACTTGCCGAGATCGTCGGGATCCAGGCTCTCCAGCCACTTCTGCAGACGATCCGCGTCGGTCTTCTCGGAGGCGAAATCCACCGTCTTGGCGTAATCGATGACCGTCTCCTCGACGAAAATCGGCGCCCGCGCGCGCAGCGCCAGCGCGATGGCGTCGCTCGGACGGGCGTCGATCGCCACGGTGTCGCCCGCGAGCGACAGGTAGATGAGCGCGTAGAACGTGTTCTCCTGCAGATCGCTGACGACGATCTTCTGCACCGACGCGTTCAGGTCGTGAATCACGTTCCGCAGCAGGTCGTGCGTCATCGGCCGCGGCGTCGCGATGTTCTCAATCTGCAGCGCGATGGCGTTCGCCTCGAAGATGCCGACCCAGATCGGCAGCACCTTCTGCCCTTCCTTGTCGCGCAGGATGATGATCGGCATGTTCGTAATGGGATCGACCATCAGCCCTTTGATCGTCATCTCGATTTGCATAACCGCCTTCCACTCTCAACGCGCCGTGACACCATTGTCCCCCGGCGCGGCCTGCGGCTGATCTCCCTCCGCTCCCGACGACCCCGCCGCGTCGGGTCCCGCCTCCGCGTCGACCGCGCGGCCCCACACGCTGTGCGGCCCCGCCCGCTCGATCCGGACGCCCATCGTCCGGCCGATCCAGACCGGCGGCCCGGGCAGGTTGACGACCACGTTCGTGGAGGTGCGACCCGAGACCTCGCTCTCACGACGCCGGCTGGCCGCGTCGACCAGGATCTCCACGCTCTGTCCCACCAGCCGATCATTCAGCCGCCACTGGATCTCGCGCTGCAGCGCCTGCAGCGCCACAATCCGTCGCGTCTTCTCCTCGTCCGCCACCTCGTCGGCGAGGTGCTTCTCCGCACGCGTGTTCGGCCGCGCCGAGTACTTGAACGAGAACATGCTGTGGTAGCCGACCGCCTCGGTGAGCGTCAGCGTCTCCTCGAAATCTCGCTCCGTTTCGCCGGGGAACCCGACGATCATGTCGGTCGATAGGGCCACTTCGGGCAGGGTGTCCCGGATGCGGCCGATCAGATCGAGGTAGCTCTCGCGCGTGTACCGGCGCCGCATCGCCGCCAGAATGGCCGTCGACCCCGACTGCACCGGGAGGTGCAGGTGGCGGCACACCTTCGGCAGCCGGACGAGCGCCTCGAGGAGGCGATCGGAGACGTAGCGGGGATGAGGGCTCGCAAACCGGATACGGTCGATGCCAGGCACCTCGTGCACCGCCTCCAGCAGTCCGGTGAAGTCGCAATCCGCCTGGTCCGGCGCCGAGTAGTGGTTGACGATCTGGCCCAGGAGCTGCACCTCCCGCCGTCCGCTGTCGGCGGCTTCCCGCACCTCGGCCAGGATGTCGGCCTTCGGCCGCATCCGCTCGTGCCCGCGCGTATAGGGTACGACGCAGAAGCTGCAGAACTCGTTGCAACCCTCGATGATCGTGACGTACGCCTTCACCGGATCGGCGCGCCTCGTGACGCCGAACGGAAACGTCACGTCGTCGTACAGCGTGAGGTCGACGAGCGGCACCCGCCGCGCGCCGGCGGTCTCCACGAGAACCGGCAGCCGACGGATGGCCTGCGTGCCGACGATGAGGTCGGCGACGCCGGGGACGCGCTTGAGCAGCGCGGCCCCCTCCTGCTGCGCGACGCAGCCGGCGACCGCCACGATCGGATGGTGATCGTGCTCGGAGGCCAGCTGCCGGAGCTCGCCCAGCCGCGTGTACAGCTTGTCCTCCGCACGCTCGCGGACACTGCAGGTGTTGATGACCACGACGTCGGCCTCGAGCTCGTCGGTCGTCGCCTCGAACCCCGCCTGTTCGAGGAGCCCCGCCATCCGCTCCGAGTCGTGGACGTTCATCTGGCAGCCGAAGGTCTCGATCAAGTATTTGCGCGACACCAGCGTCCTATTGTGTATTGAATCATGGCCGTTCCGCACTTTCGCTTTCGCCTTTCGTCGTCGATTCGCCTTTCGCTCCCTGGTTGGCGGGCAACCTCCGCGTCGCGAGCATCTCGCGCGCAGAGGCTCTGACGGCGTCGGTGACGGCTGCTCCCCCCAGCATCCGCGACAACTCCACCATGCGGCCCTCATCGTCGAGGCGGGTGATGCGCGTGCTGGTGCGCCCGTTCCGGACCTCCTTCTCAATCGAGAAATGGGCATCGGCGTAGGCCGCAATCTGCGGCAGGTGCGTGATGCACAGCACCTGAAACGCGGCGCCCAGGGCACGCAGCTTGCGGCCGACGTGGTCCGCGGCGCGGCCCCCGATGCCCGCGTCGATTTCGTCGAAGACCATTCCCGGCGCAGCGCCCTCACTGCCCCGATCGTCCGGAACGGTGGAGGCGGGCCGGCGTCCCGCAGTCAGCGTCTTGACGGCCAGCATCATCCGGGAGAGCTCGCCGCCGGAGGCGATGCGCGCCAGTGGCCGGGGATCCTCGCCCGGATTCGGCGACACGATGAACTCGGCGCGGTCGAAGCCGCTCGCGGCCCACTCCGACTCCGGCAGCGGCGTGTCGTTGAACCGGACGTCGAACCTCGCGCGCTCCATGGCGAGCTCGCCCAGGAGTCCCTCCAGCGCGCGGCTCAGCTCGACCGCGACGGCGCGACGAGCCTCCGCAACCTGCGAGGCGGCCACCTCGAACGCGCCCCGCGCGGCCGCGTGCCGCCGCTCCGCGTCGACCGCGCGCTCCGCCGATTCGTCGAGGTCGGCCAACTGCCGCTGCAGCTGCCGACGGCGCGCGATCGCGTCGGCCAGCGTGGGGCCGTATTTCCGCTTGAGCCGCTCGAGGAGCGCCAGCCGCTCCTGCACCTGCTGCAGGCGCGCGGGCGAAGCATCGACCGAGGCGGCGTACCGACGCAGGAACATCGCCAGGTCCTCGAGCTGTGCCTTGATGCCGTCGCGCGCTTGCAGGTAGGGCTGAAACACCGGATCGAGGGCCGTCAGGTCGGCGACGCGCCGCCAGATCCCGCCGAGCTGGCCCAGCACGGCCTGGTCGCTCTCATAGAGCGCCGCGTAGCTGTCGGCGCACAGACGCTCGACACGGTCCGCGCTCGCGAGCACCTGCCGGGTGGCGGCCAGCGCTTCATCTTCGTTGTCGAGCGGCGCCGCCCGGTCGAGCTCGGCCAGCTGAAACGCGAACAGCTCCTGCTTCTCCGCGCGGTCGCGTGCGAGGCGGCGATAGTGCGCGAGCTCGTCGGCGGTGCGGCGGACTTCGGCGAAGGCGGCCGCAACGACTGAGGCCGGCCGATCGAGGCGTCCGTAGGTGTCGATCACCCGCAGATGCTCGGCCGGGTCCCGCAAGGTGTGATGCTCGTGCTGCCCGTGAAGCTCGATGAGAGCCGCCGTCGTGCTCCTGAGAGCGGCGGCGGTCACCAGCTCGCCGTCGAGGAACGCGCGGCTGCGCCCCTGCGCGGTCACCTCGCGGCGGACCAGCAGTTCCCCGCCCGAGACCGTGTCGAAGACCGCTTCGACCGTGGCGAGGTCTTCGCCCGTTCGCACCAGCTCGCCCGAGGCTCGGTCACCGAGGAGCAGGCCGACCGCCTCGACGAGGATCGACTTGCCGGCGCCCGTCTCGCCCGTCAGGACGTTGAGCCCGGGCCCGAACTCGACATCGAGCTCATCGATGACGGCGAGGTGTCTCACTCGCAGAAAACGAAGCATGGAAGGCGGAGAACTTCAATCCTAGCATAGGTTTGACAGCTATTTCCCGCCATGATACACTTTCGCATTTCACTCGCGTTCCCCATCCTGGTGGCGCTGTCCCCGCGGCGCATCGCGAATCTCTCGGAGGGCCGTTTGTGTACGCTGACAAGCCTGCTCGGCCTGCAGTTGCAGGCTCAGGGCGGGCCTGGAACTGACAGTCCGTCCGGGCCCGGCTTCCTTTCCCTGGTCGCTCACTCCACGTGGGTGGCCTGGGCCGTTCTCGCGTCGCTGTTGGTCCTGTCGGTGCTGACCTGGGCGATCTTCCTGTACAAGACGGTCGTCTTCCGGCGCGCGAGGTCGCAGTCGCGGCAGTTCCTCGACATATTCCGCCGCAGCAACAAGTTTTCAGAAGTGCAGGCCGTCTGTCGATCGCTGGCGGCGAGCCCGCTCGTCGGTCTGTTTCAATCCGGGTATGCGGAGCTGACGGCCCAGCTGCGCAGCTCGCCGCCGGACGTCGGCAACGGCCCCCATCCAATCCAGACGGCGCCGCGTCCAACTCTCAAGAGCCTGACGGCGGTCGACCGGGCCTTGATGCGCGCATCCGTCGTGGAGGTCAACAAGCTCGAGCACTCGATTCCGTGGCTGGCCACGACGGCGAGCATCGCGCCGTTCATCGGGCTGTTCGGCACGGTGTGGGGCATCATCATTGCGTTCCAGCAGATCAGCCAGTCGGGTTCGACCAACCTGCAGGCCGTCGGTCCGGGCATCTCGGAAGCGTTGATTACGACCGCTGCCGGCCTGTTTGCTGCCATCCCGGCCGTGTTCTTCTACAACCACCTGACGCATCGGACCAAGCTCTTCGCGTCGGAGATGGACGACTTCGCGATGGAGTTCCTCAACATTGCCGAACGCAACTTCACCTAGGGGGCGCATCGCATGAAGTTGCTTGCACCGTCGCCCGCCGGAACGGTGGCACGGGCCGGGCGCGGCCGCCGCGTCGCGAGCTCGTTGAACGAAATCAACGTCGTGCCGCTCGTGGACGTCATGCTGGTGCTGCTCATCATCTTCATGATCACCGCGCCGATGATGCAGCGCAGCATCGACGTCAACCTGCCGGTCGCCCGCCGCGCGCAGCAGAACGCGGCCGAGCGCGTCCAGGTCACCGTGCCGCTCTCCTACCGCCGGGACCGCAAGGTGTACCTTGGGACGGAGCTGATTCGCGCCGACGTGCTGCAGGAGCGCATCCGGCAGAAAATGGAAACCGCGGCGCAGAAGGACGTCTACCTGCGCGGCGACGGAGGCGTGACGCTCCAGGAAACGACCGAGATCTTCGACATGCTTCGGGCTGCTGGTGTCGAGCACGTGGGGTTCATCACCAAGGCGCCGGGTGACCGGTAACCGATGGACGTGACCGAGGTTTTGCACGATCGCATGCAGGCCCCGGCCGGCCTGCAGCGCATGGTCACCGTGTCGCTGGCGCTGCACGCGGCGTTCATCGCCGCGCTCGTGCTCGCGCCGAGAGGGTTTCTGCTCCCTTCGGCCGAACCGGCGCGGCCGGGCATGACGATCTCGCTCGGCGCCGGGGACGAAGGGCCGGCCAGCGGGGGTCTCACCTCGATCGGCGGCCGTCCCGTCCAGGTCCAGACGCCGCCCGAGGAGACACCCAAACGCGAGGCGGTGCGCCCGCCGGCGGCGAAGACGCCAGAGATGACGGTGCCGCTGCCGAACAAGCGGCCGGTGAAGGCGCCACCTGCCGCGACGCCGGTCAAGCAGGCGCCCGACGAGGCGCGCGGTCGCACGCCCACGCGCGGCGACGCCGTGCGCGAGGGGACGGCGGTCGCCGAGACGCGCGCGCGTGGACAGGGCTTCGGTCTGTCGACCGGCGGGGGGCAAGGCTCAGGCCTGACGCTCGACGTCGGCGACTTCTGCTGTCCCGAGTACCTGCTGACCATGGTGGATCGCATCCGGCACAACTGGGACCAGCGGGCCGACCCGCGCGTGGCGGTCGTCCGGTTCACGATTCAGCGCGACGGCACGCTGACCTCGATTGACCTCGAGCGATCCACCGGCGATGCCGTCCTCGATACGGCCGCGGAGCGGGCCGTGGTGCTGACGCGCCAGCTCCCGCCGCTGCCGGCGCAGTTCCCGAACCCGACCTTGACCGTCAACCTGAATTTTCAATACATGAGATGACGAGGATGATGCGCACCCTCTGGATCGCGGCGGCCGCCGGCGCGCTGGGAACGGCCGTCCTGTCGGCGCGTCCCGGCCAGGCGCCGCAGGCACCCGCGCCGCAGCAGCCGAGCGAGATCACCACGACGATCATCGGCGGGCCGGGTGCCCAACCGCGGCTCGCCGTACCGGACTTCATCGCCCTGTCGCCGGACGCCGAGACGGTCGCCGTCGCGAAGCAGATCGCACAGGTGCTGTTCGACGATTTCGCGTTCGAGCGGGAGTTCGCCCTGATCCCGCGCGACACCTACGCGACGATTCCCTCCGCCCGATCCTTCGAGGACGTGCCCTTCGATCGCTGGCGCGAGCTGAATGCCGACGGGGTGCTCATCGGCACGGTGCAGAAGACGGCCAGCGGGATCCACGTGGAGGTGCGGCTCTTCAAGATGCCGGCGCTCGGCTCGGCGTTCGCGAAGTCCTACGACGGCTCGGCGGCCAATCCGCGGCTGTACGCGCACACGATCTCCGACGAGGTGCACGAAACCCAGCGGGCGCTGAAGGGCGTCGCGCGCACCAAGCTCGCCTTTGCCTCGGATCGCGACGGCGAGCGGATGGCCAACACGGTCGAGAGCCGCAGCGTCCGGGAAATCTACATCAGCGACTACGACGGCGCGAACCAGAGACGGGTGACCGTCGGACGCTCGCTGAACATTCAGCCGGCGTGGTCGCCCGACGGCCGCTCCATCGCCTACACCTCCTACCGCCGCGGTCTGCCGAACATCTTCGTCTCGCACATCTATCAGGGCACGTTCGATGAATTTCCGAGGCCGGCAGGACAGGCCGAGACGTTCCAGCCGGCGTGGTCGCCCGACGGGATGCGGATTGCGTTCTGGTCGAATCGCGACGGCAACGCAGAGCTGTACATCGCCAACCGCGATGGCGCCAACCCGCGGCGTCTGACCACGAGCCCCGGAATCGACGAATCGCCCACCTGGTCCCCGTCCGGGACGCAACTGGCGTTCGTCTCCGATCGCACCGGGTCGCCGCAGATCTACACGATCGGCGCCGACGGCCTGGGGCTTCGGCGCGTGACGACGGGCGACTCGTACGCCACGCGACCGACCTGGTCGCCGCTCCCGTTCAACGAGATCGCCTACTCGGCGCGCACCGGTCCCGGGTTCGACATCAAGGTCGTCGACATCGCGACCGGGCAGATTCGTCAGCTGACCTTCGGCGAGGGCACCAACGAGAGCCCGGTGTGGGCGCCCAACGGACGGCATCTCGCGTTCACGTCGACGCGCAGCGGCAAGAGTCAGGTATTCGTGATGGCGAGGGACGGCAAGAACCTCAAACAGATCACGACCGCGGGGAACAACTACTACCCCGACTGGTCGCGGTAGCATCGCAAGACCATCGAGTCCGGCGCGTCCGGACGTGGAGCCAGCCAATGATGAGACGTCGGGTATCCAGGACCGCAGTGGTGGCCGTGATCTTCGTGGCCTGCCTCGTGTCGGCCTGTGGCAAGAAGAAGCCGCCGGTCGCCAACCCGACGGCCCCGCCGTCGGGAACGGCCGCGCCGGCCGCCTCGCGTCCGCCGTCGCCCCCCGAGCCGGTCGCCGAGCCCGCTGTCGTCCCCGCCGAGCCCGTACGGGAGGACACGATTGCCTCGTCCTCGCTCGACGAAATCAACCGGAACTCGCCCCTCAAGCCGCTGTTCTTCGAGTACGACAGCAGCGACATCACGCCCGAGGGCCGGGGCGTCCTCGAAGCGAACGCCGCCATCCTCAAGCAGTACACCAACTGGACGGTGACCATCGAAGGCCACTGCGACGAGCGCGGGACGGCCGAGTACAATCTGGCATTGGGCGAGCGGCGGGCCGTCGCGGCGCGGGCGTATCTCGTGTCGCTCGGCATCGGCGCCGATCGACTGCGGACGGTGAGCTACGGCAAGGAGTTCCCGTTCGATCCGGGACACGACGAAGCGTCGTATGCGAAGAACCGTCGCGCGCACTTCGTCATCACCGCGAAGTGAGATCGTCATGATCAAACGTTTCGTTCGCGTCGCCGCGGCCGTGGGTGCGCTGGTCGCGTTCGGGGCGCTGCCGGCGATGGCGCGCGACAAGGAGCACCAGCAGCTGGCGGCCGACATCCGCATGCTGCAGGAACAGGCGCAACAGCTCCAGATCCTGCTCGGGCAGCTCGGCGACGCGCTCAAAGCCGTCAACCAGCGTCTGGACGATCAGAGCAAGATCAGCGTGAAGGCGTTCGCCGACCAGAAGCTGGTGGTCGACACCGTATCGAAGGATCTCGGCGTCGTGCGCGAGAAGCTGGACGACACCAACACCAGGGTCGGCTCGGTCTCGCAGGAAGTGGAGGCGCTGCGGCAGGCGCTCCAGCAGCAGGCGCTGCAGCAACAGCAGGCAGCCGCCGCGGCGGCGCGCCAGGCGGCCGCGCTCGAGCCCGCCGACGCCACATCGCCCGGGGCACCGCCAGTCCCGGAGGTTGCCCCCGTTCCGCCGCCGGCGCCGCCGCTGGCGGTGGGCGCGTCGCCGCAGCGCATGTTCGACAGCGCCAAGGCGGATTACGCCGCTGGTTTGTGGGATCTCGCCATCTCCGGCTTCCGCGGGTACATCACGTCCTTTCCTCGATCCGACATGGCGGACGATGCGCAGGTCCTGATCGGAAACGCGTATCTGCAGGACGGGAAGTTCGACAAGGCGATTGAAGCCTACGACGTCGCCATTCGCACCTACCCGAACGGCAACGCGATTCCGGAGGCGTACTACAAGAAAGGCCTCGCGCACCGCAATCTGCGGCAAACCGACGCGGCGCGCCAGGCGTTCGACGACGTGATCCGGACCTACCCGCAGAGCGACGCCGCGTCGCTCGCCCGCCAGGCCCTTCTGCAACTCGGCACGACGCCCGCACCGCCGGCGCGCTGACATCCGCGCGCCAACCGCGGTCGTCTCGCGCGCCGATGGCACGGCGTCGGCGCGCAGCCGACGATGTACAATGCGCGCCTATGGGAAGCGTGAACAAGGTCATCCTCGTCGGCAATCTCGGGCGCGACGCCGAGCTGCGCTACACGCCCGGCGGCGCCGCGGTCGCCACGCTGAGTCTTGCGACAACCGATGTCTGGAACGACAAAGGCGGTCAGCGGCAGGAAAAAACCGAGTGGCACCGCGTCGTGCTCTGGGGCAAGCCGGCGGAATCGCTGTCGGAGTACCTGACGAAGGGCAAGCAGATCTACGTCGAGGGGCGGCTGCAGACCCGGCAGTGGGACGACAAGGACGGCAACAAGCGCTACACCACCGAAATCCGCGGTGACCGGGTCGTGTTGCTGAGCGGCGGCGGCGGCGGCGGCCGCGGCGCCTCGATTGACCGCGGCGGCGACGCGGCCGTGGGGCACCCGGCGCCCGAGCCGGCCGAAGCGCTCACCGACGACGATATTCCCTTCTGAGAAACGTGGCCGCCGGTGAGGCGGCACCTCGCTACCTATCCGCCCGCCCGTACCGGTCCTCGATCCGGACGACGTCGTGCAGCTCCGGCGTCGACACCTCGAGGATGTCGCTGTCCTCGAGGGCGGTCATGCGGTGCACCGTCTTGGGTGCGATGTGTACGCGCTCGCCGGGGTGCATCTCGCGTTCGACCCTGCGGCCGCCCTCGTCGATCTCGAACAGCAGGCGCCCGGCCTGCAGGTAGATGGTTTCGTCCTTGACGTTGTGGTACTGCAGGCTCAGGGCGTGACCGGCGTTGACGTGAATGATCTTGCCCACGTACCGATCGGTCTTGGCCCAATGCAGCTCATAGCCCCACGGCTTGTCGACTCTCGTCACTCCATCGCTCATGCGTTCCTCGCATCCTCCGGTCCCTCATCCTGTGCCGCCGCTCCCGCGGCGCCTCTCGGCGCTCCGCCTCACTCGGCGGAGTGCGACAGCCGCCCGAGCGCCGCCATCAGCTCCTGTTCGACGTCGTCGGACGTCGCGAGCCGCAGGATCCGCCGTGCCAGGCCGCGGAGCTCGGTGCTGTGGAGGTCCGCCAGCACCTGCTTGCCGACCGGAATGGCTCCCGGCGTCATGCTGAAGTCCCGCAGCCCGAGGCCGACGAGCAGCGCGAGCAGGGCCGGGTCGGACGCCATTTCGCCGCACAGTGACATCGGAATCCCGCGGCGCGCGGCGGCCCGGCGCACCATGACGATGATCCGCAGGATGGCCGGGTGAAGCGGCTCGTACAGCTGTGACACCCGTTCGTCGGCCCGATCGACGGCGAGACGGTACTGAATGAGGTCGTTGGTCCCGATCGTGAAGAAGTCGACCTCACGCGCGAGCAAGTCGGCCGTGTAGGCGGCGGCCGGCACCTCGATCATGACGCCGACCGGCACGCGAGGCGCCGGCGTGCCCTCACGCCGGCCGACCTCCGCGATCACGTCGTCGACGATCCGCCGCGCCTCGCGCACCTGCTCCACGCCGGACACGAAGGGGAACATGATGCGCAGCGATCCGTGGCGTGCGGCGCGCACCAGCGCGCGCAGTTGCGTCCTGAAGACGTCGGGTTGCGCGAGGCTCAGGCGCAGCCCGCGCCGGCCCTGCCGGCTGCCGCGGCTCTGCTCGGCCCAGAACCCGTCGACCGGCGTCGAGCGCGGCCGCGCCGCGACCTGATCCTCGTCGACGTCGAAGGTCCGGATCGTCACCGTTCCCGGCGCCATCCCCTCGACCATCTCCCGGTAGATCTCGAACTGACGTTCCTCGTCGGCGATGTCGCAGGCGCCGCTCGACAGCAGGAACTCCGATCGGTAGAGACCGATGCCTTCGGCTCCCGCGTAGCGTGCCGACGCGAGATCGTCGGAGAACTCGAGATTGGCGTCGAGGCGGATGCGCACGCCGTCGGCGGTCATCGCGGGCCGCCGGCGGATCGATTCCGCCGCCGCCGGCTGGCGATCGTGTACGTGTCGCGTGACGCGCGAGAGGACCTCCTCGGACGGATCGACGATCACGGCGCTCGCGCCGCCGTCGACGACGACGAGCTGTCCCGGCTCGATGACCGCGCTCGCGTCGTGCAGTCCGACGACGGCCGGCACCTCGAGGGACCGCGCGAGAATCGCGGTGTGATAGGTGCGGCTGCCGGCGTCGGTCGCGAACCCCCGCACCTTGGTCCAGTCCACCTGCGCCGCCAGCGACGGCGTCAGCTCGTCGGCGATCAGCACGGACGATTCGTCGAGCTGCCGGAGCAGATCGCGCGGCGACTCGAGTCCCTGCCGCAGGTTCATGCGCAGACGGCCCACCAGATCGGCCACGTCGCCGCGGCGCTCGCGCAGGTACGGATCGGCGACTTCCTCGAACACGGCGTTGAGCTCCTCGAACACCTGCTGCACGGCCCATTCGGCGTTGACGCGCTGCTCGCCCACGATCCCGCTGGCGCGCTCGATGAGCATGGGATCGTCGAGCATGAGCAGCTGCGCGTCGAACATCGACGCGAGGTCCGGGCCGCGGTGCCGCGCCAGCGACGCCCGGATGGTCGTCAACTGCCGGCGCGCGAGGTTGCGGCTTCGCGCGAGGCGGGCCAGCTCGTGCTCGATGCGGGCCGGCGCAATCTGGTAGCGGAGCGCCCTGGCGCGCTGGATCAGGATGACCGCGCGACCGGCCACGACGCCCGGCGACACCCCGATGCCGGTCAGGCGCCGCACGCGACGTCCTCGCCGAATCCCGACGCCACCAGCGCCGCGAGCGCCTCGACCGCCTCCCGCTCGTCAGCGCCGTCGGCGCTGATGGTGAGCGTCGATCCGCACGCGGCGGCCAGCAACAGGATGCCCATGATGCTCTTGCCGTCCATCCGCCGCGAATCCCGTGCGACCTGCACGGCGGCCTGAAACCGCGTGGCCAGGTGCACGAACCTCGCCGCCGCCCGCGCGTGCATCCCCAGCCGGTTGACGACGGTGACGTCACGCGAAGTCATCGCACGCCGTGGCGTCCGCGCGCGGCGCTACGCACCGCTCTTCTCGCTGCGGAGCAGATCGGAGGCGACCCAGATGGCCGCCCGGCCGTGATCGCGCATCGATCGGGCGACGCCGAGCAGATCCGAGGAGCTCCGCAGGCCGGCCAGCTTGATCAGCATCGGGAGATTCACGCCGGTGATGACCTCCACGCGATCGATGGCGAGGAAGGTCATGCCCAGGTTCGACGGGGTTCCGCCGAACATGTCGGTCAGCACGAGCACGCCCGATCCGCCGTCGACCCGCTCGATGGCCTGGGCAATCTCCTCCCTGGCATCGTTCACATCGTCGTGCCACCCGATGGAAACCGCGGTGAACTGCGGCAGATCGCCGACGATCATCTCGGCGGCGTTCACCAGCTCGATAGCCAGCTGCCCGTGCGTGACCACGACGACTCCAATCATCGCGCTGCCTGCGATTGAATCACAATCGGATTCTCTCGCCCCACGATCGCCGGGGCAAGGTGCGGCTCATGACACCCCGATGTCGCGGTGGCGAACGCGCACGCGCGGCCCGATGTCGGCGAGCGCCCGCCGGAGCCGCTCGGCGATCATGACGGATCGATGGCGTCCGCCGGTGCAGCCGATCGCGATGGTCAGATAGCTCTTGCCCTCGGCGACGTAGTGCGGCACGACGTACCGAAGGTAGCCCTCCAGCTTCTCCATGAACTCGGCGGTCGACGGATCGCGCTCCATGAACGCGACGACCGCCCGATCGCGCCCGGTCCGCCGGCGCAGCGCCGGCACGAAGTGCGGGTTGGGCAGACAGCGCACGTCGAACACGAGATCGGCGTCCACCGGCAGACCGTGCTTGTAGCCGAAGCTCAGCAGCGTCACGACCAGACGTCCGCGTGACCGGCCGCGCGACAGCGTCATGAAGAACTGCCGCAGCTCGTGGACCGTCATGTCGGAGGTGTCGATGATCTCGTCGGCGAGGTTCCGTATCGGCGCGAGCTCGTCGCGCTCGTCGCGGATGCCCTCGCTCACCGAGCGCGTGCGGGCGAGCGGATGGGGACGCCGCGTCTCGCTGAAACGGCGCACGAGGGTCGAGGTGTCCGCCTCGAGGAAGATCAGCACCGGGTTCAGCCCGCGCATCTTGCGCAGGCGGTTGAAGATTTTGGGAAACAGCGCCGCGAAGTTCCGCTCGCGCACGTCGACCACGATCGCCGCCTTGTCGATGCCCTCCGGACGGAGCGACAGCCGCGCCAGCGTCTCGATCAGGGTGGTCGGCAGGTTGTCGACGCAGAAATAGCCCAGGTCCTCGAGCGCGCGGATCGCCTGCGATTTTCCGGACCCGGCCAGCCCCGTCAGCACGATGAACGGCTGTCCCCGGCCCCCTCCGAGCGAGGCGGTCGGCTTGTCGCCTGCCCGCCGCCGCCGGCCCGCGCGGGCCGGCGCCGCCCGACGGCGTCCGCGGCGCGCGCCCGCCGCCGGGGTCAACGGCCGTCCTCCGGATCCAGGTCCTCGTCGTCGGCCGTCGCGTCGGGAGCCACCAGCGGCTCCCGGGACGCGGGCGTCGACGGGGGCGCCGCACCCCGGAGCGTGCGATCGAGCCGCGCGGCCAGCTCGCGCCCGGCGTGATGACCGCGCGCGCGCAGGAGCTGATTGCGGGCGGCGACCTCGACGAGAATCGCGACGCTGCGCCCGGGCGCGACCGGCATCCGGATGAGCGGCACGCGCAGCGACAGAATCTCGAAGAACTCGTCGTCGAGTCCGAGGCGTTCGTACTCGCGCGCGGAGTCCCAGCGCTCGAGCTGAATCACCAGCTCGACCCGCTTGGACGATCGCGTCGAGGCAATCCCGAACAGATCCTTGACGTTGATCAGGCCGACGCCCCGCAGCTCCATGTGGTGCTCGGTCAACTCCGGGCAGGTGCCGATCAGGATCGATTCGGCCCGCCGCCGGATGTCGACCGTGTCGTCGGCCACGAGGCGATGGCCGCGGACGATCAGGTCGAGCGCGCACTCGCTCTTGCCGATGCCGCTCTCACCGACAATCAGCACGCCCAATCCCAGGATGTCCAGGAGCACGGCGTGCATCAGCACGTGCTCGGCCAGCCAGTCCTCGAGGATCGAGGTGAGCTTGGCGATCGCCGTCGGGGTCGGGACCGGCGTCTTCAGCAGCGGCAGCGCCGCGCGATCGGCTTCCATCACGACTTCGGCGGGCGGCGTGAAGCCGCCGGTGATGAGGACGCAGGGAAAATCCAGGGTGAGCGCCAGGCGGAGCGAGTCGATCCGCGAGGAGGTTTCGAGACTCTCGAGATACCGGATCTCGCTCTCGCCGAAGATCAGGACGCGTCCGGGCTTGAGGTATTCGTGGAACCCGGCGAGCGCGAGGCCTGTCTTCTGGATGTAGGGACTCGTGATGCGTCGAGCGAGCCCGGCGTGGCCGGCCAGGATCTCGAACCTGAGCCCGATCGCGTCCGAGCGACTGCCGAGGAGCGCGCCGACGGTGACGCCTTGGGGCATGCGCGTAGTCGCTGAAGGCCGGTCAGTCGCTCGTGGTGGCGTCGATCATGATCGGTCGTGTCCGACGTCGCGAGCGACCCCGATGGCGGCGGCCGCCCGCCGATCAGCCGCTAATTCTCGGTTTCCACCAGCGTGAGTTCGCCGTTGCGCCGGTAGAGCACGCTGATCGCCGCGCGCTCGGGATCGCGGAACACGAGCAGATCGTCCCGCCGCGCGTCGATCGTGCGGGCCGCGTCGGCCAGCGACATCGACTTCACCGCCAGCCGGGACGACCGGAGAATCCGCGGCATCCGTGTCCTCTCGGTGGACTCGCGCGGGCCGCCGAGCGGCGCGCGCTCGCGCGCCGCGTCGGCCGGGGCGACGACGGCCGGGGCGGCCGCGCGACGGCCCTGGCGTTTCCGCCCCTGCCACTTCCCCTTCACCCTCTGCGCCTGCTGTGCGATCTTGTCGATCGCCTGATCCACCGACGTCCCCCAGGCAGCGGAGCTGCCGACGCCGTGCAGGAACTTCTCCCCGCGCGCGTGCAGCGTGATCTCGGCCTGCAGCCGGTACTTCTCGCGCGTGAGAACCGCCCGCGCCGACAGCGCGCTGTCGTTCAGGAGCCGCTCGAGCCGGACCAGCTTGGTGTTGACGAGGCGGCGAAGGGCGGGCGTGACTTCGAGATGACGACCGGTCAATTCGAATCGCATAGGAGGCTCGCGGGACCGACATCCCCGCGCCAGATGATCAGTACAGCACTTTTCGCTGGTTGGACGTGGGAATCTTCAGCTCCTCGCGGTACTTGGCGATGGTGCGCCTCGCCAGCATCAGCCCCTCGCGCTGGAGAATGCTCACGACCTTCGAGTCGCTGAGCGGCTTGCGCGGATCCTCGTTGTCGATGATCTTCCGGATGCGCTGCTTGATCGTCACCGACGAGACGCTCTCGCCGTACGAGCTGCTGATGCCGCTGTGGAAGAAGTACTTCATCTCGAACACGCCCTGCGGCGTGTGCATGTACTTGTTGGTGACGACGCGGCTCACCGTCGACTCGTGCATGCCGATGTCGTTGGCCACGTCGCGAAGCACCAGCGGCCGCAGGTGCTCGATGCCGTGGTCCAGGAACTCACGCTGGAAGTTGATGATGCTGTTGGCGACCTTGTGGATGGTCTTCTGCCGCTGTTCGACCGACTTGATCAGCCACAGCGCCGACCGGAACTTGTCCTTGACGTAGGCGCGCGTCTCGTCGTTGTTGTCGGCCGCCGTCTTGTCCAGCAGGCGCCGGTACACCGGGCTGATGCGCATCTGCGGCAGGCCGTCCTCGTTCAGCATCGCCACGTACTGATCCTCGACCTTCACCACGTACACGTCGGGAATGACATACTGCGACTGCGACGGGTTGTAACGGCTGCCGGGCTTCGGATCCAGGTGGCGGATGACTTCGATGTGCTCCTTCAGATCGTCGATCGTCATCCCGAGCTTGCGGGCGATCTCCGGCACCTGGTGGTTCTGGAGCAGCCGCAGGTGTTCGGCCACGACTTTCTCGGTGGGCGTCCCTTCGAGGCCCAGGTGCCGCAGCTGGAGCAGCAGACACTCCTGCAGGTCGCGGGCGGCGACGCCGGTCGGGTCGAACGCCTGGATCATCCGCAGCGCGCGCTCGACCTCGCCCACCGGCCAGGGGCCCATGGCCGCCAGTTCGTCGAACGACGCCACCAGATACCCGTCGTCGTCCAGGTTGCCGACAATCGCCGATCCGATTTCGCGCATCAGCAGATCGTCGGTCTGCATCGACAGCTGCCACATGAGATGGTCGGCGAGCGAGCTCGACGTGGAGAGCGTGTTCTCGATCGGCGGGAGCTCTTTCATCTCCTGCGGCACGCGCGGCCGGTACCCGTCGTCGAGATAGTCGCCGAAGAAGTATTCGTAGTCCTGATCGTCCCAGGTGTCGGTCTTGTTGATCTTCTCTTCGGCGTCGTTCTTTTCAGGCGCCGCCGCCGTGTCGGCCGGCTGCAGTTCCTCGGTCGGAACCTCTTCGAGCATCGGGTTCTCGACCATCTCCTGGTTGAGCAGATCCGACAGTTCGAGCGTGGACATCGGCAGCAGCTTGATGGCCTGCTGCAACGACGGCGTCAGAATCAGCTTCTGGACGAGCTTTGTGTGGAGTTTCTGCTGGATACCCATCGACTCGAGCGTATCAGCTAAGTGGTTGTCATGACGGGTCTTGCGCGGTTCACCGCCGCCAGTCGCAACCAGGGAGGCCGCGCGGCGCGACCTCAGCTAATGCAATTCCCAGACCGTAGTCTAGTCTAACCGGAACTCAGTCCCCAGATAAATCCGGCGAACCTCCTCGTCGGCCGCCAGACTCGCTGGCGTCCCGCTCTTGAAGATGACGCCATCGTGCACGATGTACGCACGATCGGTGATCCGCAGCGTCTCCCTGACGTTGTGATCGGTGATCAGCACGCCGATGCCCCGATCCTTCAGGTGAAAGATGATTTTCTGGATGTCGGTGACCGCGATCGGGTCGATGCCCGCGAACGGCTCGTCGAGGAGGATGAACTTGGGCGAGATGACCAGCGCCCGCGTGATCTCGGCGCGGCGCCGCTCTCCCCCCGACAGGGTGTAGGCCGGCGCCCGCGCGAGCGGCGTCAGGTTCAACTCGGCCAGCAGCTCACGCAGCCGCGAGCGCCGCGCCGCCCCATCGAGGGCAATCGTCTCGAGGATCGCGAGGATGTTCTGCTCGACCGTGAGTCCTCGGAAGATCGAAGGCTCCTGCGGCAGGTAGCCGATGCCTTTTCGCGCCCGCACGTACATCGGGTCGTCGGTCACGTCGTGGCCGTCGAGCACCACACGCCCCGCATCGGGTGACGTCAGCCCGACCGTCATGTAGAACGTTGTCGTCTTGCCGGCGCCGTTGGGGCCGAGGAGGCCGACCACTTCGCCCGAGGAGACGTCGAGATCGACGCCGCGCACGACCGTACGGCCGCCGTACGATTTCGTGAGCCCCCGGGTGTGCAGCGTCGACATCAGGTTCGACCCTTGCGAGCCGTCACGAGCACTGGCCGGTGGTCTTCGTCTGGGTGCGGGACTGGCCGCCGCTGTCGATGATCGCCGTATCGGTGCCGGCCAGAAACGTCAGCTTCCGGCCGACGGTTTCGCGGCCGCAGGCGTCGACGATCTTCAGAGGCGCGCCGCTGACGACATAAGTCTCGCTGCCGCTCGTGTAGGTCAGCCGGTCGCCACTCGTCGTCCGGGCCTGTTCGCGGAGCGTGACATGGCTGTACGCCTCCGCCCGATCGACCTCATCGCCCGACGGCTGCAGGTACAGCTCGATCTTGTCCGCCGTCATGTCGCCCTGAGGGCCGCTCAAGTGCGCCTGCCCGGTGTAGGTGGCCCGGCGCGTCGATTCCTCGTAGCCGAAGTCCTGCGCGGTCCCGACCGACCGGACGCGCTCGGTCTTGTTCTTCTGTTTGTCTCTCTGCTCGAGCAGCGTGCTGGTGGTCACCGATCCCGACGCCGCCATGTCGCCGCTCCTGTTGTCGAGCGTCAACGTGTCCCCCTGGATCGAGGTATCGGTCTGCCAGAGCTTCACGCTACCGGTATACGTCGCCTTCGAGGCCGCGCCGTCGTACTCGAGGGTGTTGCTGACGATCCGCACCGGCTGGTCGTGTTTGAGCATCGCCGGGGTCTTTCTCTCTCCCTTCGGGTCATCGGCTCGCGGCCGCAGCACGCTCTGCACGTCGCCGGTGGCTTTCATCCTGGGACCGGCGAGCGTCACGTCGGTCCGGTCCGCGTCGATCGTGATCTGGTCGTCAACGACATGCGGCCTCGGGGCCGCCGGCTCGCGGCCGGCAAGCTCGAGCATGCCCGAGGCGAGCACGTACCGCGCGGTGGCGGCGACCGCCCCCAGCGTTCCTTCCTCGAAGCGGACGTTTCGCGCGAACCGCGCCTCCTCGAGCTCGCTCATCCCGGGCTTCAGCGTCACCTCGAGCGATCCCGACCGCGCGGCCCGCCCGGACGTCGCCGTCCGCTCGCGAAAATCGACGTCGCAATCGGCCGCGGCGGTCCGGCGGTCGAGACATGCCGGCCCGCCCGCCCCCGTGAACCGCGCGGTGGTCAGGCCGCGCCCGGGTTCGCCGTGCGCGTCGAGATTGCGTGCCTTGATCGTGCGGCCGGCGCTCCCCTGTTCCGCGGGGAACGTCAGCTGGACGGCGTCGCGCCCGGCGAGCGCCACCGGCGTCGTGCCGTCAGGCGCCAGCGAGAGGTCGATGAAGTTGGCCGTGATCTCGCGTCCCCAGGACCCTGCGGCGCCGGCGATGTGAAGGACGGCATCGCCGGTGACGGTCGCGTGCTCCAGTGTCTCGCCGTCGGCGCCGTACTTCAGATCGATATCGCGTCCGGTCAGCGTCTGCAGCGACCCCGGCTGGGGTGCGGACGCGGTGACGCGCGAATGGCCGCGCAGCTCGACGCCCTCGACCCGCTCCTGGTCCGCGCTCAGGCGGGCGGTCGCGCTGTCGGCCTGGACCACCTGCCCTCCCCGCACGGTTCTCATGCCGCGACCGAATGCGATGGAGTGGTCGCGCCGCGCCACGGTCGCCGTCGGCGATTCGATGTCGGTGACTCCGCCCTCGCTGCTGACCAGCCGAACGCGCGCCTGATCGAGGATGACGAGCACGTCCTGGTTGTTGTCGTAGGTCATCCCGACGCCGCTGCCCTTCAGGCCCCGGCGCGCGAATTCGACGACGCCCGGCGCGCGCACGATGCCGTCGAGCTGGCTGTACTCGGCGTGTTCGGTCTTCGCGGTGAAGCCGTCACTCGACACGAGCGTGACGGCGCCGCTGACGATCATCACCGATTCGTTCTGCCCGACATGCCCTTCGTTCGCAGTGACGGTGAACGTCCGATCCCCGCCCCGCTCGGTCGTCACGATGCGGACGCCCAGGAGCTTCGAGGAGCCGTCCTTGTAGGTCAGCGTGCGATCGTATTCGACGCTGACGTCCTCACGCGTGCCGGTGACCTTGAACGACCGGCCGGCGGTGCTCTCGACCACGGCGTTGGGATCGGTGAAGCGGGCGGGGGCCGGCGCGACGATCGCCACGCGACGCCTGAAGGCCAGCGTCAGCACGACCGCAAACGCGACCGCAAACAGGGCCACCACGACCCGGGCCCGCCGCTGCCATCTCGTCATCTCTGGATGCCATCACTCGGACCGTCTGACGTCGGCGAGCGTCAGCTCGGTGTACGTCTCTCCATTGTACTGGTTCTGTTCGAGGGAGAAGGCGACGTCGAGCGCGGCTCGGTGCTCGGTCAGATAGTCGTGCTGCTCTGCGGCCCGCCACGCGATGGCGCGAAACACCCGCCCGTTCTGCTTGAGCGCCATCTTCAAATGCCGTTCTTTCAGCCTGCGCGGGCCGTCGACGATTTCCACGCGTCGGGCGGCGAACACCGGTCGCGGGTTACCCGATCCGAACGGCGCCAGCGATGCCACCCCCGCCGCCACGCGCCCGGTGATGCACGGAAACGCGAGATCGCCGTCGATCCTGAGCCGTGGCATCAGATCCTCGGGGCCGAGCGTCTCGTCGGCCACGGCGTTGACCGCGGCGCGCAGCGCTCTGATGGCGGACGCTTCGATCGCGAGCCCCGCCGCCTGACGATGGCCGCCGAAGCGGATCATGAGCGGCGCGCAGCGCTCGAGGGCGCCCAGCATGTCGAACTGCGGAATGCTCCGGCACGACCCGTGGGCCACGTCCCCCTCAATCGACAGCACGATGGCCGGCCGGTGGAAGGCATCCACCAGCTTCGAGGCGACGATGCCGACGACGCCCCGGTGCCATCCCTCGCCGGCAACCACGAGCACCGACCGGGCCCCGATGTCGGGATCCGTCGTCACGAGCTTCCGGGCCGCAGCCAGCGCCGTCATTTCCTCCTCCTGCCGGCGGAGGTTCTCGCCGTCGAGCTGGAGGGCCAGCGTGCGCGCCTCCTCGCCCATCGCCTCCTCGCTGGCGAGCAGCAGGCGCGTCGCGATGTCCGGCGTGCTCATCCGGCCGGCGGCGTTCACGCGCGGCGCCAGCACGAAGGAGACGTGGTAGCTGTCGATTGTCCGGCCCGACAGGCCGCACACGTCGAGCAGCGATCGCAGGCCGATCTTGTGCGGGCCGCGCGACAGCAGGTCGAGTCCGAGCTTCGCAATGACGCGGTTTTCGCCAACCAGCGGCACCACGTCGGCGAGCGTGCCGATGGCCGCGATCTTCAGGAATCCCGGCAGCCACGCCTCGCGGCCGCGCGCCCGGCAGAGCGCCTGCACCAGCTTGAGGGCGACCCCGACGCCCGCCAGGAACTTGTCGGGATACGCGCAATCGGCGCGCTTCGGGTTGATGACGGCGAGCGCCGGCGGCAGCTGCGCGTCCGGCTCGTGATGATCCGTGATGATCAGGTCGACGCCGAGCTCGCGCGCCCGCCGGGCGGCGTCGGCGCCGCGGATGCCGCAGTCCACCGAGACGACCACCGACACGCCCTCGGCGTGCAGCCGCTCGATGGCTGCGGGCTGCAGGCCGTATCCGTCGCGCAGCCGCTCGGGGATGAAGTGCACGACGTCGGCGCCGAGCAGCTCGAGGGCCCGACGCAGGATCACGGTCGACGTGACGCCGTCGACGTCGTAGTCGCCGTGAATCGCAATCCGTTCGTGGCGGGCCAGCGCCCCGAGCAGCCGATCGACGGCCACCCGCATGTCGGCCAGCGCCATCGGATCGTGGAGGTGATCGAGCGAGGGCTTGAGAAACCGGGCGGCGACCTCCGGATCGCCGAGCCCGCGCTGACACAAGAGGCGCGCCACGGCCGGATCGAGATCCAGCGCGGCGGCCAGGCGCGCGGCCGCCGGCTCGTCGCAGGGTTGCGTGTCCCACCGGGGAGGCGTCATCGGCGGCTCGAGTCCTGCTCCGCGAAATGCCACCGCCAAGGACGGCGATGCGCCCCCACAGGGCGCGGAACGCCCCCGCAATCTGGTCTAGCGGTCCTCGACGAAATCAATGCCCATCCTCCCCATCCGCCGGAACTTCTCGAACCGCAGATTCAGCCGGGTCGGGCTGTCCCACGCGCAAATCTCCGGCAGCGCGCGCGCGAGCGCCTCATCCAGACGGCGCGCGGCCGCGTCGGCGTCGGTGTGCGCGCCGCCGATCGGCTCGGGGACGATTTCGTCGACGATGCCGGCGGCGTGCAGATCCGGCGCCGTCAGCTTCAGGGCGGCGGCGGCCTCGACCTTCTTCGACGCGTCGCGCCACAGGATGGCCGCGCACCCTTCGGGCGGTATCACGCTGTAGATCGCGAACTCCTGCATCAGCACGCGGTCACCGATGGCGATGCCGAGGGCGCCGCCGCTGCCGCCCTCGCCGCTGATCACGACGAGAATCGGCGTGTCGAGCGTCGCCATCTCCCGCAGGTTGACCGCAATCGCTTCGGCCACGCCCCGCTCTTCCGATTCGATGCCGGGATAGGCGGCGGGCGTATCGACGAACACGAGGACCGGGCGACCGAACTTCTCGGCCAGCCGCATCGCGCGAAGCGCCTTGCGGTAGCCCTCCGGGCGCGCGTACCCGAAGTTGCGGAAGATCTTCTCCTTCGTGTCCCGCCCCTTCACGTGCCCGACGACCAGCACCGGTTGGTCCTTGTAGCGCGCGAATCCGGTCATGATCGCGTGATCGTCGGCGAAGCGCCGATCGCCGTGGATCTCGACGAACCCTGTGAACAACAGTTTGAGGAAGTGCTCGAGGCCGGGGCGGTCGGGATGACGCGCCACCAGGACGCGTTGCCACGGCGTGAGCGACGCGTACAGCGACGCCCGCACGGCTTCGATCCGCCGGCGCAGCGTGTCGACTTGCCGATCGCGGCCGTCGGTCCGCGGCAGCTGATTGAGCGTGTCGATCTCCTTCAGCAGCGCGGCGATCGGCTCTTCGAAATCGAGGCTTTCGGTGGCCATATCCCTCAGCGCAGCGAGACCGCGCCCTGTCCGACAATCTGCTCGACGTCGGCGACGAGCGCCGGCGACGGCTTCACCCGCATCTGCGCGCTGAGGTCCAGCCGCACACGCAGCCGGGTCGGACCGCCGGTCTCGACCTCGAAGCTCACCTTCCGATCCCCGCGATGCCGCAGCACGACCTCGCGCAGCGCGGCGAGGACGCCGCTTTCCGGGCGGACCAGGTGGATGCTCACCTCGTGGGCGAGCCGCTCGGCGACCGCCTCGAGCGGCGTCACGTCGGACGCCAGAATCCTCGCCGATTCGTCGTCCCTCTCCAGCCTCCCCGTGACCAATACCAGCGTCCCGATCTCGAGCAGCGCCGCCGCGCGTTGGTAGGCGTCGGGAAACACGACCACCTCCACGCTGCCGTGCGCGTCTTCGAGCGTGCACACGGCCATGCGGTCGCCCTTGCGCGTCTTCAGCAGCCGGCAGGCGGCGACGATGCCGCCGATGGTGGTGTCCGGCTCGATGGGCCTCGGACCGCCGGGACTCCAGGCGTCGCTGCGCGATCCTGTGGCCGGCGCGTCGGCAAGCTCCGTGGTGCATCGCGCGCCGAGCGCCGTCAAATCGGCCGCGTATCGATCGACCGGATGGCCGCTCCAGTACAGCCCGAGAGTCTCCTTCTCGGCCGCCAGGATGTCGGCGTCCGTCCACGGCTTCGCGTCGGGGAGAGTGGCCCGCCCCGGCCTCCCGGCGGCCGCACCGGCAGGGTCGTCTCCGGCGAGCGAGGTGCCGAACAGCCCGGCCTGTCCCTCCTCGCGGTCCCGCTGATGCCGTGCGCCGTATTCGCAGGCCGCATCGACCGCCGCGAGCAGCCGCGGACGGAAAGCCTTGGGCGCGAGCCCCTCGACGCCGTACGAACCCTTCAGCGAATCGAACGCGCCTGCTTTGATGAGGCTCTCGAACACCCGCTTGTTGACCAGGCGGAGGTCGAGATCCTCGCAGAGCGCCTCGAGCGAGGTCAACCGCCCCTGCAGGCGCCGGACCTGCAGCAGCGACTGGATCGCGCCCTCGCCGACGTTCTTGATCGCGGTCAGGCCGAATCGGACGGCGCCCCGGCCGCTCTCGACGATGAACCGCAGCTCGCTGGCGTTGACGTCGGGCGGCTCCAGCGGGATGCCCCGCTCGCGGCACTCGCCCAGATAGAGCGCGAGCTTGTCGGCGTTCTGCGCTTCGATGGTCAGCAGCGCCGCGGCGAAATGCGCCGGGTAGTTGGCTTTCAGGTACGCCGTCTGGTAGGCGAGCAGCGCGTACGCCGTCGAATGCGACTTGTTGAACCCGTACCCCGCGAAGTGCTCCATGAGATCGAACAGGTGCCCCGCCTTCTTCTCGCTGTGCCCCTGGTTCCGGGCACCCCGCACGAACGTGTCGCGCATCGTCTGCATGACCGCGGCGTTCTTCTTGCCCATCGCCTTGCGCAGGATGTCGGCCTCGCCGAGGGTGAACCCGGCGACGACGTTCGAGATGCGCATGACCTGTTCCTGGTACGCGATGACGCCGTAGGTGTCGGAGAGGATCGCCTCGAGCTCGGGCAGCTCGTAGGTGACCTCCGTCTTGCCCTGCTTGCGGGCGATGAAGTCGTCGACCATGCCGCTGCGCAGGGGGCCCGGGCGGTAGAGCGCGTTCAGGGCGATGAGGTCGTCGAGCCGCTGCGGCTTCGCCCGCCGCAGGATGTCGCGCATGCCGCTCGACTCGAACTGGAAGATGCCGTAGGTCTGTCCCTCCTGGAACAGCTGATACGTCTTCGGATCGTCGAGCGGCACCTGGTCCATGTCCAGCCGCTCGCCCGTCGTCCGCTCGATCCCCTTGATGGCGTCGTCGATGAGCGTGAGCGTGCTGAGCCCGAGGAAGTCCATCTTGAGGAGCCCGACACGGTCGATGTCCTTCATGGACCACTGCGTGACGATTTCGTCGTGCGCCCCTTTGTAGAGCGGCGCGTATTCCGTGATCGCGTGCGGCGCGATGACGACGCCGGCGGCGTGGACCGAGGCGTGCCGGGTCATGCCTTCGAGGCGCCTGGCGACCGCGAGCAGCTCCTTCACCTTCGGATCGGTCTGCTCCATCTGCCGGAGCGGCTCGCTCTCCTCGAGCGCCTTGGCGAGCGTCATGTCGAGCGCCGCCGGGATCTGCTTCGCCACCTTGTCGACGTCGGCGTACGGCATCTCGAGCACGCGACCCACGTCCCGGACGACCGCTTTCGCCTTCATCGTCCCGAACGTGATGATCTGCGCGACGTTCTCCCGGCCGTACTTCTGCGTGACGTACTCGATCACCTCCCCGCGCCGCCGCTCGCAGAAGTCGATGTCGATGTCGGGCAGCGACACCCGCTCGGGATTCAGGAAACGCTCGAAGATCAGATCGAAGTCGATCGGATCCACGTCCGTAATGCGGAGACAGTAGGCCACGAGGCTGCCGGCGGCCGACCCGCGCCCGGGCCCCACCGGGATGTTCCGCTCGCGCGCGTACCGGATGAAGTCCCAGACGATCAGGAAGTACCCGGGGTACTTCATCTGCCGGATCATCTCGATTTCGTACGACAGGCGCCGCTCGTACTCGTCGATCGTGTGCCGGAGCGCGCCGCCGGCCGCCAGCTGCCTCAGCCGCGGCAGACGATCCGCGAAGCCTCCGCGCACGACCTGCTCGAAGTATTCGTCGAGCGTCAGGCCGGCGGGCACCTCGAAGTTCGGCAGGTAGTTGTCCCCTGACGCCAGGGTGACGTTGCACCGCTCGGCAATGCGCACCGTGTTCGCCACGGCGTCAGGGTGGTCGCGGAAGGTCGCGGCCATCTCCTCGCCGGTCTTCAGGAAGAACTGCCGCGCGTCGTACCGCAGCCGCCTGGGATCGCTGAACGCCTTCCCCGTGCCGATGCACAGCAGCACGTCGTGCGCGTGCGCATCGGCTTCGCGCAGGTAGTGCACGTCGTTGGTGCACACGAGCGGCAGACCCAGGTCGCGCGCGATCGCGGGCAGGCTGCCGTTGACGAGCCGCTGCTCGTCGATGCCGTGCCACTGCATCTCGAGGAAGAAGTTGCCGGGACCCAGAATGTCCCGGTACGCGGCCGCCGCCGCGATCGCCCGCTTCTCCTGCTGGTGGGACAGGCTCTCGGCCACCTCTCCCTTGAGGCAGCTGCTCAAGCCGATGAGGCCCCTGGCGTGCGCCGCCAGCAGATCCTTGTCGATGCGCGGCTTGTAATAGAAGCCTTCGGTATAGCCCGCCGACACGAGCTTGATCAGGTTGTGATAGCCTTCGCCGCTCTCCGCCAGCAGCACCAGATGGTTCTGCGTCTCGCCCGGGTTCCCGCTGCGGTTGCGCCGGTCGCCGGGCGCGACATAAACCTCACAGCCCAGAATCGGCTTGACGCCCTTCTCCCGGGCGTGATCGTGGAACACCACCGAGGAGAACAGGTTGCCGTGCTCGGTCACCGCAATCGCGGGCATCTTCAGCGCCGCCGCCTGATCGAGGAGCTCGTCGATCCGGCAGGCGCCGTCGAGCAGCGAGAATTCGGTGTGCAGGTGCAGGTGGACAAACTCGTTCATCGATCGGCTCTCTGCTGGTCAGACGCGGCGGACCATCATTCCCATTCAATCGTCGACGGCGGCTTCGAGCTGATGTCGTAGACGACCCGGTTGATGCCGCGGACCTCGTTGACGATCCTCGAGGATATCGTGGCGAGCAGATCGTGCGGCAAACGCGCCCAGTCCGCCGTCATGCCGTCGCGGCTCTCGACGGCGCGAATCGCGACGGTGTGCTCGTAGGTGCGCTCGTCGCCCATCACTCCGACGCTCTGAACCGGCAGCAACACGGCGAAACTCTGCCACAGCCGCTCGTACCAGCCGGCGCGCTTCACCTCCTCGACCGCGATGGCATCCGCACGGCGCAGCAGGTCGAGCCTCGGCGGCGTCACCTCGCCGAGAATCCGGACCGCCAACCCCGGCCCGGGAAACGGCTGCCGAACGACGAACTCCTCGTCGAGACCCAGCTTCCGACCCACCGCCCGCACCTCGTCCTTGAAAAGCTCCCGAAGCGGCTCGACCAGCTTCAGCCGCATCCGCTCGGGCAGGCCGCCGACGTTGTGATGGCTCTTGATGAGCGCCGACTGGCCGACGATGGCCACCGACTCGATGACATCCGGATACAGCGTCCCCTGCGCCAGATACTCGACATCCCCGAGCTCGGCCGCCTTCCCCTCGAAAACGTCGATGAAGGTCGCTCCGATGATCTTGCGCTTCTCCTCCGGATCGGTCACGCCGGCCAGACGGGTCAGAAACAGCGATGACGCATCGACGAACCTCAGCGGGAGCTGCAACCGCTCGAATCGCTTGCGGACCTGCGCCGCCTCGTCCAGCCGCAGCAGGCCGTTGTCGACGAAGACGCAGGTCAGCCGCCCGCCCACCGCGCGATCGACGAGGAGCGCCGCCACGGTCGAATCGACGCCGCCGCTCAACGCGCACACGACGCGCCGGTCGCCCACCTGCGCGCGGATCCTCGTCGCCGCTTCGTCGACGAACGAGGCCATCGTCCAATCGCCGGTGCACCCGCAAACGCTGTACGCGAAGTTCCGCAGGATTTCGAGGCCGCGCTCCGTATGCACGACTTCCGGATGAAACAGGAGCGCATAGAGGTGGCGCGCGCTGTCGGCCATGGCCGCAACCGGCGCATTCGCGCTCGTGGCGATCACGGCGAACCCCGCCGGAGGAGCGCTGACCAAATCGCCGTGGCTCGCCCAGACCCTGATTTCACCGGGAACGTCCGCGAAGATGGCGGTGCCCGCGCCACCGGACGCCACCTTCACGTTCGCATGACCGAATTCGCGCTGCGGCGCCGGCGCGACGATACCGCCGAGCACGTCCGCCATCAGCTGCATCCCGTAACAAATCCCCAGGACCGGACGACCCAGATCGAACAGCGCCGGGTCGCACTTGGGCGCGCCGGCGTCCGAAACGCTTTTCGGTCCACCCGAAAGGATGATTCCAATCGCCCCGCGCGCCCGAAGCCGGTCGGCGGACGTGTCCGGCGGCCAGATCTCGGAATACACCGACAACTCGCGGAGGCGGCGGGCGATCAACTGGGTGTACTGCGAGCCGAAATCCAGAACAATGATGGTTTGGTGGGCCACGGAGTGCGTGAAGTTGAGGCTATTATAGCGGGGTGGGGTCTCGGACAACCACAACATCTTGTAGTGCAGTTGCCCTCATCATCGTCGTCAGCGCAACGGGCCCGACCCCAATCACCGCCCAGGCGCCGCCGGCCGGACGCCGGTCCGCTGCGTCGCCGACGGGGCGTCCCAAGCCGCTCTCTCCTTTTCCCCCGCAGCAGATCTGGTCGCTGCCGCTGAACAATCCGCTCACCGCAGAGCCGGCCTTCGACGGCCCGCTCGGGTACTTTCCCATTGCGGGGAACCGTCTCGCCGCGTACGACCTCGCACCGGGCACGCTGCGCTGGCTCGTCACTGCCGCGCCCCGCTCGGCGCCAGCCGCCGGCGACGGTCTCGTGTTCGTTGATCAGCCCGGGCATGTCAGCGCGCTTCGCGCCATGGATGGATCAACGGCCTGGGAGATCCCGCTCGCCAGCGCACCGGTCGCGCCGCTCGTGCTCGCGCATCGGTGGCTGCTCGTCCCCACCGACGACGGGCTGACGGCGGTTCGAGCCGACGACGGCGCGCCGGGCTGGCGGCGCGAGGTGAGCGGCATCCGCACCGCGCCCGCCGTGGCCGGCGATCGAATCTTTCTGTCCACCGAGGATGGACGGATCGTCGCCTTGCGCGTGGACAACGGTGTGGTCGACTGGGAGCAGAGGATCGGCGGGAAGCCGAATTCGATTCTGGTCGCCGATGCGCAGCTCTTCGTCGGCTCGACGGACAACTACTTGTACTGCCTCAAGGCAGACACCGGCGAAGTGGACTGGTCCAAACGCACGGGCGCCGACGTCGTCCATCGTCCGCTGGTTGACGAGAACAACGTCTATTTCGTGTCGCTCGACAACGTGCTGCGCGCGCTCAACCGCGGCCACGGTGTACAGCAGTGGATGCGCGCGCTTCCATTTCGTCCCGCCTGGAATCCGGTGATGGCGCTCGACACGATCGTGGTGGCGGGGCTCGGCTTGCCGCCACGGGCGTACTTCCGGAAGGACGGGACGCCGGCCGATGTGTTGACGACCGACCAGGAGGGCGAGATAGCCGCGCCGCTCTACACCTTCGCCTCGCCGTCGGCCTTCGGGCCGGTGATCCTGCTCGTCACCCGGTCGACTGACGACGCGACGGTGACGGCGAGCGCCCGTGCCATCGAGCCGCCTCCGATCGCGGGGACCAACCCGCTGGCGGGCGTCACGCCACCGGCGATTCCCAGGACGTAGGTCGATTCCCCTTCGCGCCCTACCGGGATCCAGGGGCGGGTGAAACGATCCGCCCGCGCCGCTCAGGCGCGTCCTCGCGCGGGATTCAGCCCGCGCACGGACTGCGTCTGCCGCTCCGCGAGATATCGGTGGTAGAGCGTCGCGTAGGCGGCGAGCGCGCTCAGACCGATGTACTCGAAGACGAGACCGCGGATGATCAACGCCGCCAGCTGCAGCGGAAACACCGCCAGCCCGACGAGAGGAACGAACGCAATCAACCCGACGCCCGACCAGGCGAGCGCCGACGCCAGCGTCGCGGCGACGATCACCGCGAGGATGACCCCGAACATGCCGGCCAGCTCCCGGATTTCCGTGCGGACGAACCGCGCGACCGCCGCCACGGCTCTGAGCACGCTCAGATCCTCGGTGGCGACGGCAATCTGAATGAGGAGGTACCCCCAGTTGACGAACGTAATCCAGACGACGAGCACGAAGGTGGCCAGCGTCGCGATGAAGGCCCAGCCGATGACCAGGAGCTTGCCGTCGGCGGCGCGATAGCCGTAGACGATGAAGGCGAGGTAGGCGACGCCCGACACGGCGTAGACGACCATCAACGCGAGTCCCAGGGGCACGTACCGCCGGTGCAGCCGCCGGCACCCGGCGAGGAAGCGTTCGAGCGTGAACCGCGACGCCTCGCCGACAACGTGGTGGTAGGTGAGCGGCTCGCGCTCGATCGGGCCGGCGGCGGCTTCGGCCGTCAGGAGCACCTCCACCGTTCCGCCCTTGACGACGAACATCAGAATCGAGCCGCCGAGTAGAACGACCGAGAACGCGCCGATGAACGCGACGAGCGCCAGCGGCTCGGACATCAGCGTGCCGGTGATCGTCGTGAACATCTCCCGCATGTTGCCGCGCAGCAGCTCCGCCAAATCGCCGCCGAGTAACGCCGCGACGAGAATCGCCGCGCCGATCACCGGCACCGCCAGCAGCATCTGGAACGTGGTCTCCGCCGCGAACTGAATCGCCACGGTCTGCCAGTTGGCAGCGGCGACGAGCGCGCCACGCTTGAGGAGGTGCTTGAGGTTCATCCGCGGGGGACGTACATTCGAAGTGGCTCCACTCATGTTACACGCCGCGGGACGAATCGGTCGCGTCGGCCTGCTCATTGCTGCACTCGTTTCGGCGGCCGGGTGGGGCATCGGGCGCGCGCGATTGGGCCGCTCGAATGCCGACACGGTCACGCGCGTCGAGAACGAGCTCCGGGCGCAGGTGGCGGCGGCAGCGAGCGGGTTGGACCGGATCGCCACCGCGTTGGCCGCGCGGCGCGACTTGATCGCGGAGGCCCGCCGCACCCAGGCGGCTGCCGCCAGACTGTTCGACGCGGTCGCCCTCGAGCTCGCGGGGCAGGAGCCCGGTCGGGGCGGCCTGACGATCTACGACCCGCTCGGCAAGCCCATCGCGTGGGGCGGACGCACCTCGGACCTGCCGCGGTCGCGAATCGATGGTCCCTCTGCGCTTCTGATTGCCCAGACCGCGCTCGGCCCCCGACTCGTGCGCATCGAACCGGTCATCGACCGTAGCCGCGGCTTTCCCGTCCGCACCGCCACCGTGGTCGCCGAGCAACAGCTGGGCGCCGGTCACGCAACTCCCGAAGATCCCGAGTCGTTCGTCATTTCGACGACGATCGTGCCGGTCACGGTGCGGGTGCACGTGGGCGACGTGGCGCCGCCGGGGCGGTTCACCTTTGCGGTGGGCTCCCCCGGCGGTCCCCTGCTCGACGCCCAGGTCGCGCCCGCCGATCTCGATGCGGCGCGCCAGCGGTGGTCCGAGCAGGTCCGCGGCGTCGCCCTGCTCGTCGTGGCGCTCACGCTGGTCGTCTGGCTGGCGTCCATCTTTCATCTGCGGGGACGGGAGACGACGGTCGGGGGGCTGGCCCGCAGCACGATTGCCGCGCTCGTGGCCGTCGGGCTGACCCGGGTCGTCATCGGACTGACCGTCGCGTCGCTGCTCGTCGATACGACGCTGCAGCGATCGGTGGGGGTGCTGGCGAACGGCCTGACGGCTCTCGTCGTCGTGTGGCTGGCGGTCGAGACGAGCGAACGCCGTCGTCTGTCGCGGGCGGGGCGGCAAGGCTTCCGCAGCGGCGGCGCGGCATCGGGGCCGCTGCTGGCATCGGGGTACGCGGCCGCCGGGTTCGCGACCGCCGCCGTGTTGTGGATGTACGAAGGCGTGCTGCGCCGTCTGGTGTCGCAGACCACCTTCGACCTGCTCCAGTTCTCACTGCACCCGTTGGACTCGGGGCGGCTCGCGACCATGTTCGGGCTCCTGTTGCTCCACGCCGCTGTCTTCTGGGCCGCCGTCATCGTCACGCGGATCCCGTCGCGCTGGCGGCCGGCGCGCGGCAGGCGGCGGCTGGTGACGGCCGGCATGGGCTGGGCCGCCGGTGTCGGCGCGTGCGTGCTGCTGGCCATCCGCCGCGATTTGACGGTGCCCGCAGCGCCGATGCTCGGCGCCGTGGCGGCGGCAGGAGCGGGCGCGGTGGCGCTCGACGAGTTCCGCCGGCGGCTGCGCCGCGCCTCGCAGGCAGCGCGCGGGTTCGCCCTGTTCGTGGCGCTCGCGGCGCCGTCGCTCGCCATGTATCCGTCGCTCGTGTGGTTCATGACGGAAGCGGAAGAACAGCTGGTTTCGACGCGCGACGGCCCGGAGACGCTGGGGCAGCGCGAGGAGCTTCAAAGGGTGCTGTACGCGTCGCTCGACGAGATCGAGGCGATTCGGTCGCTGCCGGACTTCGTCGCCGGCGGACCCGACGCCGCCGCGTCGCCGTCACGCGCCTTCCGCATCTGGTCGCAGACCGATCTCAACGTCAACCGTCTCACCTCCGCCGTCGAGCTCTACGGCCCCGGCGGCCGCCTGATCAGCCGCTTCGCGTTCAATCTTCCCGAGTACGCCGACGGGTCGAGTCGGGAGGCGCGCTGCCGGAACTGGGACGTCGTGGACGAACCGTCTCCGTTCGGATCGACCGAACGCCACGTGCTGCGGGCCAGCCGCGGCATCTGCGAGGGCGGCGTGAACCGCGGCACGATTGTCGTGAGCGTGATGCTCGATCACCTCTCGCTGCCGTTCATCCAGACGCAAAGCCCGTATCTCGAATCGCTCCGCCCCGATCGCCCGGCGCTGGCACAGGAAGGCGTGTTCGGGCGCGACGTCGAGCTGGTCGTATACGGCTGGAGCAGGGCGCCGATCAACTATTCGGGGACCAGTGTCTGGCCGCTGTCGGACGCGGTCTTTCAGCGGCTCGCGGCCTCCCGTGAGCGGTTCTGGGCCGAAGCCGATCGCAACGGTGTCCGGTTCCGGGTGTACTTCATGAGCGACCGCGGCGGGATCTACGCGCTCGGCTACCCTGTCATCACGTGGGGCCGCCACGTCGTGAACCTCGCCGAGCTGGTCTTCCTCGCCGGCGTGCTCTACGTGCTGCTGCTCGGCGGCGTGACGGCGGCCAACGCCCTCGTTTCGCAGACGCCGACCAACGGCGGCGCGCTCCTGCGCGAGATCCGGGCGAGCTTCTACCGCAAGCTGTTTCTCGCGTTCGTCGCGGCGGCCGTCGTGCCGGTCCTGATTCTCGCCTACGCCACGCACGTCTACTTCGCGTCGCAGTTCGAAGCCGAGGTCAGGGAAGCCGCGGCGAACACCGCCACGGTCGCTCAGCGCCTGGTCGAGGACTACGCCGCGCTCCAGCAGCGGCCGACGATCGACGATCAGATCATGGTGCTCATCCGCCGCGCCATCGACCAGGACGTCACGCTGTTCGAGCAGTCGGAGCTGCGCGCGACGAGCGCGCTCGAGGTGTTCGCGTCGGGCCTTCTGCCGCGGCGGACGCCTGGCGATGTCTACCGGCGCATCGTGCTCGATCGGCTGCCGACCTTCGTCGGCGAGCAACAGGTGGGAGACATCAGCTATCTGGTTGCGGCGGCGCCCGTGCGCGCCGAAGGCCGCGAGGGTATCGTCACCGTGCCGGTCACCTCACGCCGCGACGAGGCCGAACGGCAGATCGACGAGCTGGACCACCGCGTGCTGTCGGCTGCCGTGCTCTTCAGCCTGCTCGGCGCCGCGCTCGGCTACTGGATGGCCGAACGGATCGCGGACCCGATCAACCGGCTCACGCGTGCGACGCATCGGATCGCGCGCGGCAACCTCGACGCGCGCATGGCCGCGGCCACCTCCGACGAGCTCGGCCGCCTCATTCGGGACTTCAACACGATGGCGGCGGACCTGAAGCGCCAGCGCGCCGAGCTGGAGCGGACGCAGCGGCTCGAGGCCTGGGCCGACATGGCCCGGCAGGTCGCCCACGACATCAAGAACCCGCTGACGCCCATCCAGTTGTCGGCCGAACACGCCCAGCGCGTGAACGTGGATCGGGGCCGGCCGCTGTCGCCGGTTCTCGACGAGTGCATCGCGGTCATCCTGTCGCAGGTGCGGCTGCTCCGTCAGATTGCCGCGGAGTTCTCGAGCTTCGCGTCGTCCGCCAAAGCGCGTCCCGAGCCCACCGACCTCGTCGCCCTGGTCGAGGAAGTGGTCGGACCATACCGCCTCGGACTGAGCGGTCGCATCGCCGTCGAGGTCGTTGCCGGCAACAGCCTCCCGCGCGCCAACGTGGACCGGACCCTCCTGGCGCGCGCCTTCACCAACGTCATCGAGAACGGGCTCCATGCAATGCCGGGCACCGGCACCCTGCGTGTCGTCATCACGCGTCGTGCCGCGGGGAGTGAAGCAGGCCCCCCCGGCGCGGACGAAGGCGACACCGCGCTGGTCGTCGAGATCACCGACAGCGGTGTCGGTATGGACGCCGATGCGCTCAGCCGGATATTCGAGCCGTACTTCTCGACGAAGGCCACGGGCACCGGCCTTGGTCTGACCATTGCGAAGCGCAACGTGGAGCTCAACGGGGGAACCATTGCCGTCAACAGCGAGAAGGGGGGCGGCACGACCGTCACCATCACCCTTCCGGTCGTCTGACGGCACCATCGAATCCTTACGCTCGCGTGCGGCGAATCAGGAGCGAGGACGCGCCGGCGGTTGCGGGATTCGACAGACGCGTGTCAGAATGTTCGGCGCTAACGCGCACATCCTAGCTGGAGAGGATACGGACTCATGCGCCGACTGATCAGTCTCATTTTGACGACGGCCCTGCTGTGCTTCGTCACGGCGGCCGGCGTCGACCTCGCCGCGCAGGCGAAGAAAGCCGCATCGAAGGCCGCCGCCGTCAAGAATCCGGTGCCGTCCACGCCCGACTCGATCGCCACCGGCCAGACCCTCTTCAAGAAGTACTGCCGCTTCTGCCACGGTGACGATGCGAAGGGCGACGGCCCGCAGGCGCCGAAGGACACGCACCCGCCGAATCTGGTCGACGCCACGTGGGGGCACGGATTCGACCGACGCGGACATCTTCGCGGTCATCAAGGACGGCATCGGTCCGAAGTTCGACATGAAGGGCTACAACAGCAAGATGACGCCGCAGGAGATGTGGAGCATCGTCAACTACCTGCGCAGCATCGGTCCCAAGGGCGCCCCCCGCTGAACCACGGCGAACGTGCACACCTTCAGGCACGGCCGGTTCGTCCGCTGGGCGGCGGTATGGCTGGTTGTGACGGCCACGGCCGGGGGCTGTCGCCTCGTCGAGGAGGCCGCCACGCCTCCCGACGTGTACTCGCCGGCGCACGAGACGATAGGCGAGGCGGTCAACGATTTCTTCAACATCCGGCCAACGGCGACGCAACCGTTTCCGTTTCCGCACAAGACGCACGTCGAGAAGAAGGTCGGCTGCACGGAGTACTGCCACGAGAGCGTCACCAAAGGTCCGGTCGCGGGCCTGCCGAGCGTGAAGACCTGCATGATCTGTCATGAATCGATCGCCACCGACCGGCCGCTCATCCAGCAGATCACGGCGCTGTCCAAGCAGGGCCTCGACCTCTCCTGGCAGCGCGTGTACGGATACGCGGCCGAGTCGCACGTCCGATTCAACCATGCGCCGCACCTGCGGGCGAACGTGGCCTGCGCGACCTGCCACGGGCGCATCGACCAGCAGACGGTGGCCCAGCGCAACGTCGATCTGAAAATGGGATTCTGCGTCGACTGCCACAAGAGGAACCAGGCACCCAACGAGTGCCTGACGTGCCATTTCTGATGGATCGCCGCGCCTTCATCCAGCTGACGGCGGTCACCGGCACGAGCACGGCACTCGCGAGTTGCGGGCACCCCGAGCATCAGATCATCCGGTTCATTCCCGACGAGGAGCTCGTCCCGGGCGTGGCCGAGTGGAAGCCCAGCGTCTGTCCGCTGTGCGCGGCCGGCTGCGGCGTGCTCGTGCGGGTGATGGAGGGGGATGCCGAGGTCGTTCGCCACGGGCAGGCGGGGGTCATGCGCATGGGTCTGCCCCGCAAGCTCGAAGGCAATCCCGCCCATCCGATCAGCCAGGGCGCGCTGTGCGTCCGCGGACAGGCCGCGATTCAGCTGACCTATCATCCCGATCGGCTGACACACCCGCTGAAGCGCAGCGGTCCGCGCGGCACCGGCCAGTATCAGGAGGTCGGCTGGGACGCCGCGATCGGCGAGCTCGTGACCGCGCTCGACGGCGTGCGGCGTGCCGGCCCCGGCGCGGGGCTGGCGTATCTGAAGCGCCCGGGGCGCAGTCAGCGCGATGCGCTCATCGAGCAATTCCTCGAGCGCTTCGGCGCGCCGCCCGCCATTGCGTTCGAGCTGTTCGGCGAGCAGGTCCTGCGCCGCGCGAATCTGGTGAGCTTCGGCCATGAGCAACTGCCCACGGTCGACCTCGCGCACTCCCGGTACGTGCTGTCGTTCGGGGCCGATCTCCTCGGCACCTGGAACTCGCCGGTCGCGCAGAACGCGGCATACGGCCGGATGCGCCAGGGGCGTCGGGGCGTCCGGGGCACCTTCGTGCAGCTCGAACCGCGGATGTCCCAGACCGGCGCGAACGCGGACCAGTGGATTCCGGTGCGGCCCGGCACCGAAGGGGTGCTCGCACTCGGCATCGCCCACCTTGTCATGGCGGCGACGCGCGGCGCCCGCGAACGCGCGGCTCGGAGGGGTGCCGGGATCGAGGGCTGGGCCGCCGGCCTGCCCGCGTACGCCCCGGCCGATGTCGAGCGGCGCACCGGCGTACCCGCGGCGCGCCTGGAGCAGCTCGCCGGTGAGGTCGCCGACCAAGCGCCCGCCGTCGCCGTCATCGGGGGCGCCGCGCTGGCGCACACCAACGGCCTGTTCGCCGCGCTCGCGGTGAACGCGCTGAACGAGCTGCTCGGCAGCGTCGGCGAGCCCGGCGGCCTGACGTTCACGCCGGCGCCGCCGGTTCGGTTGCCGGTGAAACGGGAACCGCGATCGCTGGGGAGTGTGGCCGCCGACATCCTCCGGAGCGACCAGCCGCCGATACAGGCGCTCATCGTCGACGGTGCCGACCCGGTGTTTGCCGCGCCACCGGCGTGGCGCGTGCGCGACGCCCTGCTGAAGGTGCCGTTCATCGCCAGCGTCGGCAGCTTCATCGACGACACGAGCACGCTCGCCGATCTGATCCTGCCCGACCATTCGTTTCTCGAGTCGTGGGTCGACTGGACGCCCGAGTCCGGCGCCGCCGTCGCCGTCGTCTCGCTCGCGGCGCCCGCGATGCAGCCGCTTCACGACACGCGCGCCACGCCCGACGTGCTGCTCGAGGTGGCGCAACGCCTGGCGAGGCCGCTGGATCTGCCGTGGAAGACCTACGACGCGATGCTCATGACGACCTATGGCGCGCTGCCGGCCTCCGCCGCCGACGCCGACGCGTGGACGACGGCGCAGCGGCAGGGGGGCTGGTGGGGAGACGCTTCGTCGCCCGCGACGTCCGAGGCCGCCCGCCGCGAGCCCGCCCGCGGGCGCGAGGCCGGCACGGCGGCCAGGCGGGATGCCGATCCGCGATTCGACGGCGACCCGGCGACGTATCCGTTCTATTTCCTGCCGTATGCGTCGCAGGCCTTGCTGGACGGCTCGCTGGCGCACCTGCCGTGGCTGCAGGAGCTGCCGGACGTCATCTCCACGGCGATGTGGAGCAGTTGGGTCGAGGTCAACCCGCAGACCGCCGCGCGGCTCGGCATCGCCCAGGGCGACCTCGTCGAGGTCGCGTCGACGCAGGGCGCCCTTCGGGTGCCGGCGCTCCTGTCGCCAGGCATCGCGCCCGACGTCCTCGCAATGCCGGTCGGCCAGGGACATGAGACCTTCACCCGGTACGCCAGCGGACGGGGAGCCAATCCGACGCGCCTGATTGCGCCGCTCACCGAGCCGGAGACCGCGTCGCTCGCGTGGGCGGCGACGCGGGTGCGGGTGACGCGCGTCAGCGGGCCGACGGGCGATTTGATTCTCTTCGCCGGAGACACGCGCGAGCACGCGCACGAGGGGCCGCGATGACCCGGCGCGTCGAGGACCGCTGATGCCGCACCGCTGGGGGATGGCCGTCGATTTGGATCGCTGCACCGGCTGCGAGGCCTGCGTGACGGCGTGTCGGGCGGAAAACAATATTCCGACGGTGGGTCCCGTACAGGCGGCCGGCAGCCGGGCGATCCACTGGATCCGGGTCGAGCGGTACTGGGAGGGCGAGTTCCCCGACGCGCGGCTGAAGTTCCGTCCCGTGCTCTGTCAGCAGTGCGATGCCGCGCCGTGTGAGGCGGTCTGCCCCACCTACGCGAGCCATCACACTGACGAGGGGCTGAACGCGCAGGTCTACAACCGCTGCATCGGGACGCGGTACTGCGCCAACGCCTGTCCGTACAACGTCCGGTTCTTCAACTTCTTCAATCCGCGGTGGGACAAGCCGCTGCACCTGCAGCTCAACCCGGACGTGTCGGTGCGCGAAGTCGGGGTGATGGAAAAGTGCACCTTCTGCGTGCAGCGCATCACCGCCGCCGAAGTGCAGGCCAGAGCCGACAACGTGCCGATCAAGGACGGCGCCCTGCAGCCGGCGTGCGCCCAGTCGTGCCCGGCGAAGGCGCTCGTGTTCGGCGACCTGAACGATCCCGACAGCGAGGTGTCGCGGCTGTCGCGGTCCCCGCGCGGGTCGAAGCTGCTCGACGAGCTCGGCACGGCGCCCAAGATCACGTATCTCGCGCGGCAATCGCCGGCATGAACCGCGCAAGCCACGCCCGCATCACCGAGGATCTGCTGCGGCCGCTGACCGCCAGCTCGCGCGGATTCTGGCTCCTCGTCGTCGGGCTCGGCGCCGTGGTCGCGGCCGGCCTCGGCGCCTGGATCTACCAGATGTACCGCGGCTTCGGGATGAGCGGCATCCGCTGGCCGATCTTCTGGGGCTTCTACGTCACCAACTTCGTGTTCTGGATCGGCATCAGTCACGCCGGCACCCTGATCTCGGCGATTCTGCGGCTGGTGAACGCGCGGTGGCGGCGGCCCGTGACGCGCTGCGCCGAAGCGATCACCGTGTTCGCGCTGCTGATCGGGGCGATGTTTCCCATCATCCATCTCGGACGGCCGTGGCTGTTCTTCTGGCTCGTGCCCTACCCGAACCAGCGTGGCATCTGGCCCAACCTGCGCTCACCGCTGGTCTGGGACTTCTTCGCGATCTCGACCTATCTCACCGGCAGCACGCTGTTCCTCTTCCTGCCGATGATCCCGGACCTCGCGCTGGTGCGCGACAGGACGACCGGCTGGCGGCGGCGCGTCTACGGCGCGCTGTCCCTCGGCTGGCGGGGCACCACGCGTCAATGGCACCGGCTCGAGTCGGCCATGCAGATCATGGCGATCGCGATCCTGCCGGTCGCGATCTCGGTGCACACGATCGTGTCCTTCGATTTCTCGATGGCGCCGGTGCCGATGTGGCACTCGACGATTTTCGGTCCGTATTTCGTCGCAGGCGCGATCTTCAGCGGGATCGCCGCGCTGATTCTCGTGATGGCCGTGCTCCGCCGCGCGCTCCATCTCGAAGCGTATCTGCACCCGGTGCACTTCGAGAACCTGGGCAAGCTGCTGCTGATGATGAGCCTGCTCTGGACCTACTTCGTCTTCGCCGAGCGGCTCACCGTGTGGTACGGGAACGATACCGCCGAGATGGCCGTCTTCACGGCGACCCAGCATGGCCCGTTCGCGCCGCTCTACTGGACGATGGTGATCTGCAATGTGGGGATCCCGTTCCCGATCCTGGCCTGGAAGAAGACGCGTACGATAGCCGGCTGCGTCGTCGCCTCGACGACGGTGCTCGTCGGCATGTGGCTGGAGCGCTTTCTGATCATCGTGCCGTCGCTCGGCCACAAGTACCCTCGAGTACAGCTGGGGCAGCTATCGGCCGCGGCCGGTGGAGATCCTGATCACGCTCGCGACGTTCGCGGCCATGTCGCTCCTCTACGTGCTCTTCGCGAAGCTCGTGCCAATCATCTCGGTCTGGGAGCTGAAAGTCGGCGTCGACCCGGTGCACCTGGAAGCGCCGGCCCAGCTCGAGGCCGACGAGACGCTCTGGCGGATGCAGCCGTGAGCGCCCTCTACGCGCTCTATCCGGACCCCGACGCGGCGCAGGCCGCCGTCAATCGGTTACGCGAGGAGGGCGTCGCGCCGACCGACATCACGGTCATTTCGTCCGAACCGCTCGAGGCCTACGCGTTCAGTCACGCGGACCGCCCCACGTGGATGTTCGGGATTGCCGCCGGCGCCGGGGCGGCCGGGCTGGCCTTCGCCGTCTGGCTCACCCGCCTGACCGAGGTGTCGTGGCCGCTGCCGACCGGCGGCATGCCGATCGTCGCGACGTGGCCGAACCTCGTCATCATGTTCGAGCTGACAATGCTGTCTGCGGTCGTGTGTACGGTGGCGACGCTGCTGGTAACCGCCAAGCTGCCGCGGCGCCGGCCGCGCCTGTACGACCCGGCGGTGTCCGATGGGATGATCCTGGTCGGCGTCGATCGACCGCGGGTCGCGCGCGAGGCGATCGAGCGCGCGCTCGGGGCCTCAGGCGGACCCGTGACCGTCCTGCCATAGACCGTTCACGGCCGAGCCGGTGAAGGCCGCCGAAGAAACGATCAGCCGGCGGCCGAGTCCCTGGGATGTTGTCCGGGAGCAGCCGTACTCGGGGCGTCGACCGGCGCGCGGCCGCCCCGGTGTCTGAACCGCGTCAACGCCATGCCGATGAAGGCGGAGGCGAGGTAGATGTAGGCCATCACGAGCAGCACGATACGGGGATGGGTGGCGACCAGCACGATGGCCGCGGCGATGAAGATCAGCACTGTGTAGGGCCGGCGGGACTGCAGATCGATCGTCTTGAAGCTGCGGAACCTGACGGTGCTGACCATGAGCACCGCGGGCACGAGCACCATCACGAGCACCGGCAGCGCGCTCGCGTACTCGTGAATGCCCCACGGATACGCATAGACGGTCGCTGCCGGCACGGCGGCGGCCGCCGGGCTCGGCATCCCGACGAAGTACCGCTTGTCGCCGCCCGCCGCGCTCTGGATGTTGAAGCGCGCGAGCCGCATCGCCGCCGCGGCGACGAACATGAAGCCGACCGCCCACCCCAGGCGGCCGAGCGGCTGCAGCCCCCATTCGAGCGACAGCACGGCCGGCGCCAGCCCGAACGAAATGACGTCGGCGAGCGAGTCGAACTGCAGGCCAAAGTCGCTCGTCGCGCCCGTCAGGCGCGCGACACGGCCGTCGAGCATGTCGAGCACGAAGCCGAATCCGATGAACAACGCGGCCGCGTCGAACTCGCTGCGCATCGCGTACACGATCGACGCGTAGCCGCAGAACATGTTGCCCATCGTGAGGAGGCTCGGCAGCAGGTACACGCCACGGCGGAACCTCCTCCGCGGCGCGTCGTTCCGGTGCCGCAGGAATCGCAGACGCCCTTCCTCCTGGGGCCGCATCCACGTTCAGTGTAGCACCGCGATCACCGTTTCGCCGCCCCGCACCGGCTGGCCGACAGTCACCGTTACCTCCGCCGTCGGCGGCAGGAAGACGTCCATCCGCGATCCGAATTTCATGATCCCGTACCGATCTCCGGCACGCACCTCCGCGCCGGCCTTCAGGCGGCAGACTACCCGCCGCGCGAGGATGCCGACGATCTGCCGCGCCACCACCGTCTGTCCGGCGTGATCGATCCAGATCTCGCTGCGCTCGTTGACCGCGGCGGCCTCGTGACGGTAGGCCGGCAGATAGCGGCCACGGGAGAAGGCCACGCGCGTCACGCGGCCCGATACCGGAACCCGGTTGACGTGCACGTCAACCGGCGACAGAAAGATGCTGACCTGCAGCCACGGCCCAGGCGGCGCCGCCGCGGCTGCCGCCGGTCCCGCAACCAGCACCCGGCCATCGGCCGGCGCCAGGACGGCGGCGTCGTCGCCGCGAAGGGCGGCGCGGCGCTCGGGGTCCCTGAAGAAGAACGCGAAGCATGCCGCGATCGCGACGCAGGGCGCCGCCCCGATCCAGGTGAAGGCGAAGCCGACGACGAGCGCGACGGCGAGCGCGCCGCCGACGAACGGGAAACCCGCCGGATCCAGACGCATCACCGTATGTTAGTTCGCGGGCGAGTGGGCAACGACGGAGGAGGCCAAGCGGAAGGTGGTGGGCGTGCCCGCCAGCGGACGGGCCCACTATCGCGAGATGGAGATCGTCAGGTGCGCGCGGGGATCTGATCGTGAGCCTTCATGTGGCGGCGCAGGATGTTCTCCATCCGATCTTTCAGTTGCAGCTTCTGTTTCTTCAGGGTGACTTCTTCGAGTTGTTCGGGCTGCGAGAGGTATTGCTTGGAGGTGAGTTCGTGAAGCCGATCTTCCAACTGGTGGTGTCTGTCCGCGAGGCTGTGGAATTCCTCGTCGGTCTGCAGCAACAGTTCCTTCAGGTTCTGTCCCTGCGCATTCATGCTCCGCCTCCTTGAATGTGGAACCGCGTCCGCTGGGTCGACTCTTGCGGCGGCATGGTTGGTCGGTCCGGTCCTACAGAACCGTAACACAAGGGCTGAGGCCACGCAAGATCAGGCGCCTGTGTCGGCCGCAGAGCGCGCGGCCTGGAGATCCGCGAGATTCTCGCGCCAGAGCACCAGCGCGTCCTCCACCGGGTTGGTGTAGTACGCGCGGCGCACTCCGGCCGCTGAGAACCCGAGCTGCGCGTACAGCTGGCGCGCGGCGTCGTTCGATCGCCGCACCTCCAGGGTCGCGCGACGGGCGCCCATCCGCGCGCCGTCCTGCATCACGCGCACCAGCAGCCGCCGGGCCGTCCCGCGGCGCCGAAACGGCTCGGCCACGGCCAGGTTGTTGATGTGAAGCTCGTCGACCACGCGCCAGAACGAGCAGAAGCCGACGACGAGGCCGGTCGGATCGCGGGCGAGATAACAGAACGAGACGCCGACGTTCTTCAGCTCGGCGACGTACATCTCCCGCGTCCACGGGCTCGTGAACGCGGCGGTTTCGATCGCCATGACGGCATCGAGATCGGCGGCGGTCGAGAGCGGCTCGATCCTCATGTTCCCCGCCCCGGCGCCGCCTGCCGCTCGAGGGCGCGGGCCTCGCGCGCGATCTCCGCGTCAGGCCGCCGGATGTACAGCGGCCGCACGTCCGCAGGATCGAGTGCCGCCGCGAGGCCTCGCGCAACGGCGATGCGGCCGATTGCCCCCGCCAGGAGCGGATGCGGGGCGATCGCGGCGGCCGGGTGGCGCGCGCGGATCGTTTCGGTCCACATCGAGGCGCCATCCCCGATGAAGACCAGCGATTCGCCGCCGGTGATGCCGGCCCACCGGTCGAGCGTCATTGCGGGCTCGCCGACCTGCGGCCCTTCGATCTCGACCAGCCCGATCGACCTCGGTGTGGGATCCCCATCACTCGCGTCCGGGCCGGCCATGACGGCGGATCGAGACGATCGATAGAGCGCCGTGAACACGTCGTGCCGGTGGGCGTCCATCCACGTCCCCACGTAGGCGCCCGGCGCCGCACCGGCAGCCCCGACCTTCCCGAGCGCGTCGAGCGCGGACACCGCGGCGACTGGCCGCCGGTGCACGAACGCCAGCCCCTGCATCGTCGCAATCCCGACGCGGAGGCCGGTGAACGATCCCGGCCCGGAGGCGACCGCGAACAGGTCCACGTCCGACGACCGCATGGCGACCTCGTCGAGCAGCGCGGCGAGTTCGCCCGGCAGGCGCTCGGCATACGTGCGCGACGCATCCCCGGTGCGTTCGGCGATCACGCGATCGTCCTCGAGGAGCGCCACGCTCCCCGTTCGGGTGGTGGTGTCCAGCGCCAGCACACGCATCGTTCACCAGTCGTCGGGTGGTCGGGTCATCGCGTCACATGAATTCGGGATGGAGAAGACGGCCGGACGTGAAAATGACCGCGCGTCCAGATGACCGGATGACCCGACTATCAGATATACACTGAACCAGTATGTCCGTGACGCCGGCCATGCGCCAGTACCTGGACGCCAAGCAGCAGCATCGCGACGCGATCCTGCTGTTCCGCATGGGCGACTTCTACGAGATGTTCTACGAAGACGCGCTGGTCGCCGCTCGCGCGCTCGACCTGACGCTGACCTCCCGGTCCAAGGCCCACAACGGGGGCGGCATCCCGATGTGCGGCGTGCCCTTTCACGCCGTCGACGGCTATATCGCGCGGCTCGTCAGAAAGGGGTTCCGGGTCGCCATCTGCGATCAAGTGGAGGATCCGAAGAAAGCCAAGGGCATCGTCCGCCGCGAGGTCGTTCGCGTGGTCTCCCCGGGCACACTGACCGACGCCGCCTATCTGGACGCGCGCGAACCAGCCTTCCTCCTGGCGCTGGCGTTGCCCGGCGGGACACGGGCGGCCCCAGGGGATGCCGCGACGATCGGCGCCGCCCTCCTGGATCTCTCCACCGGAGAATTTTCCGCGGCCGAGTACACCGGACCGGACGGCACCCGGGCGCTCGCGGACGAACTGGCGGTCCTCAACCCCCGGGAAATCCTCGTCCCCGCGGCCGATTCGCCGGACCAATCGGCGAACGCGCTGCTCGCCCGATGGCCCCTGATTGCGGCTTCCGGCGTCCGTCTCACGCCGGTGGACCCGTGGGCCTTCGACCCGGAGTCCGCGCGCCGCACGCTGCTCGATCAGCTGCGTGCCGGCGCGCTCGAAGGGTTCGGGCTCGATCGACGGCCGGCGGCGGTGGCCGCCGCCGGCGCGCTCGTGCACCACCTTCGCGCCACGCAGAAGCTGGACCTGGCGCACGTCCGTTCGATCGTGTACCGCGAACGGGGCGATGCGCTCCTCCTCGATCCGACGACGCTCAAGCACCTCGAGATCGTCGAGGCCGTCGGGGGCGGGCGCGAGGGGTCGCTCCTCCACGAACTGGACCGTACCATCACGTCCATGGGCAGCCGACTCCTGCGCCGGTGGCTGTTGCGGCCGCTCGTGGCGCTCGAGCCGATCCGCGATCGGCTCGACGCGGTGGAGGAGCTCGCATTTCGCACCACCGAGCGCGGCAAGCTGCGCGAGGCCATCAAGCCGCTGCTCGATCTGGAGCGGCTCGTGGCGCGGGTGGCGCTCGGCACGGCGGGGCCGCGCGATCTCGTCGGGCTGAAGGTCTCGCTCGGGCTCATTCCCCGCGTTCGCAGCATTCTCGCCGACCTCCGCGCGCCGCTGGTGACGTCGCTGGTGGCCGGCCTGGACGATGTGGCGGAGGTCCGCGAGGCGATCGAGCGCACGCTCATCGACGACCCGCCGGCGCTCACCCGCGACGGCGGCTTCACGCGAGACGGGGTCGACCCGGTGCTGGACGAGTTGAAGACGATCAGCCGGTCCGGCAAGCAGGTGATTGCCGAACTGGAGGACCGGGAGCGGACGCGCACCGGGATCGGGTCGCTGAAGGTCCGCTACAACCGGGTGTTCGGCTACTACATCGAAGTCTCGAAATCGAACCTGCACGCGGTGCCGGTCGACTACATTCGCAAGCAGACGATCGCCGGCGGCGAGCGGTTCATCACGCCGGCGCTGAAGGAGTACGAGGAAAAGGTGCTGGGCGCCGACGAGCGCATTCTCGACAGCGAGGTCGAGATCTTCGAGCGCCTGCGCGCGTCGGTCGCGTCGGAAGCGCCGCGCATCCAGGCGTCAGCCCGGGCGCTGGCCGCGCTCGATGTGCTTGCCGCGCTCGCGGAAACGGCCTCGGCCGCCAACTACAGCAAGCCGCACGTCCACGACGGCGACGAGCTCTCGGTGCTCGACGGGCGTCATCCGGTCGTCGAGCGGCGGACGAGCGCGGCCGGCGGCGCCTTCGTGCCCAACGACATCCTGCTGGACGGCTCTGCGCGGCAGCTGGTCATCCTGACCGGCCCGAACATGGGCGGCAAGTCGACGTATCTGCGTCAGACCGCGCTCGTCTGCCTGATGGCCCAGATGGGATCGTTCGTGCCGGCCCGCGACGCCAAAGTGCCGCTCGTCGACCGCATCTTCGCCCGTGTCGGAGCGTCCGACAACATCGCCCGCGGCCACTCCACGTTCATGGTCGAAATGCAGGAGACGGCCCACATCCTCCATGCCGCCTCGTCGCGCAGTCTGGTCGTGCTCGACGAAATCGGCCGCGGCACGGCAACCTTCGACGGGTTGAGCATCGCCTGGGCGGTCGCCGAGTTTCTCGCCACCAACCCGAGAGCGCGGCCGAAGACGCTGTTTGCGACGCATTACCACGAGCTGACCGACCTCGCCGACGCGCTGCCGGGCGTCGTCAACTTTCATGTGGACGCGCGGGAATGGAAGGACGACATCGTCTTCCTCCACAAGATCGTGCCGGGCCGCTCCGATCGCAGTTTCGGCATCCAGGTCGCCCGCCTCGCCGGCCTGCCGCAGCCGGTCACCGACCGTGCCCGCGACATTCTGGCCGCTCTCGAGCGCGACGAGCTCGCGCGCGGTGGGCGGCCAGCGGTCAGCGCGACGCCTTCCGGGCCGCAGGAGCAGCTGGGTCTCTTTCAAGGCGCCGACGATGCGTTTCGTCGTCGCATCGCGGCCATCGACATCGATCGGCTCACGCCGCTCGATGCGCTCACGCTGCTGGCAGACTTGAAGAAGGAAGCGGCCGGATGAAAGGCAGGCCACGGGCGACCGATCGAGGCTGCCGCATGCCGCTCGTCGCGGCAGTTGCGACGCTCCTCCTCTCACCCGGCTGCATCCGGCGGCCCGTCGACAATCCCAACGTCATCGTCATGGGGATGACGAGCGGTCCCAACAACCTGGATCCGCGCATCGGCACCGACGACACATCGCAGAAGATCGGCCAGCTGATCTTCAGCAGCCTCATGACGCTCGACAGTCATCTGCAGGTCGTGCCCCAGCTCGCCGAGCGGATCGACACGCCCGATCCGTTGACGTATCTCATTGGCGTGAAGCGAGGGGTGAAATTTCACGACGGGCACGAGTTGACCGCGGCCGACGTCGCGTACACCTTCAACAGCCTGCTCGCGCCCGGCTTCGTGTCCCCGCTGCGCGGCGCCTATCGCCTGATCGGCAGCGTGGAGGTGAAGGATCGGTACACGGTCGCCTTCCATCTCAAAGAGCCGTTCGGCTCCTTTCTGGGAAACCTGGTCCTCCCCCCCATCGTGCCGGCCGGCGCAGGCCTCTCGTTCCGCGAGCATCCGATCGGCACCGGGCCGTACAGGTTCGTGCGGTACCTGACCGACGACAGGATCGAGCTGGCGGCATTCGACGACTACTACGAAGGCCGTCCGCGCAACGATGGCCTCGTCCTCCGCTTCGTCCCGGATGACATCATGCGGGGTCTCGAACTGCGGAAGGGCACGATGGACCTGGCGATCAACGACATCGCCCCCGACATCGTGCACCAGCTCGAGCAGGCGCCGACGCTGCAGCTCGTGGAATCGCGCGGCACCGACTACCAGTACATCGGGCTGAATCTCCGCGACCCCATCCTCCAGGACCTGCGCGTGCGGCAGGCGCTCGCGTACTCGATCGACTGCCAGGCGATCATCGAGTACCTCCGCCGCGGCCTCGCCTACCCGGCCGTCGGCATGATTCCGCCGGTCGCATGGGCCTTCCAGCCGGACGTGTTCAGGTTCTCCCACAATCCGGCGCGGGCGAAGCAGCTGCTCGACGACGCCGGCTATCCCGACCCCGACGGTGACGGCCCGGCGACGCGCTTCACGCTGTCGCTCAAGGTGTCGAATATCGAGTTCAACCGCCTCCAGTCGGCCTTCATCCAGCAGAACCTCAAGGAGGTCGGCATCGGCCTCGACGTGCGGATGTACGAATTCGCCACGCTCTACGCGGACGTGCTCAGCGGCAGCTTCCAGATGTACACCCTGCAGTGGACCGGGGGATACGCGGCCGATCCGGACATTCTTCGGCGCGCGTTCCACTCCCAGCAGGTTCCGCCGACGGGATACAACCGGGGGTACTTCAGCGATCCGCGGGTCGACGCCCTCATCGACCGCGCCACCGTCTCGACCGACCTGGCGGAGCGCCGACGCCTGTACGGTGAAGTCCAGAAGATTCTCGCGCGCGACGTGCCGTACATCAGCCTGTGGGACAAGACCAACTACGCCGTGGCCCAGCGCTCGCTGTCCGGCATTCATCTGCGGCCCGCGGCGGACCTGCTCTTCCTGAAAGATGTCGCGCGCACCGCGGATCGTCAGCCTGTCCACTAGCCTGTTCGTCGTGGCGCTGGCTGCGAGCGCCGGCGCGACCACACCCTTCGATCCGGCCCATCGCTTCCGCACGCTGGAGACGACGCACTTCTCGATTCACTTCCACCAGGGCGAAGAGGGGATGGCGCGACGTCTCGCTGCGATCGCCGAGGACGTCTGGCGGCGCCTCGAGCCGCCGCTCGGCGTCCGCCCGCCGCCGCATACGGAGGTGGTCCTCGCCGACTGGACCGAGCTGTCCAACGGTTTCGCAACGCCTGTGCCCTACGACACGGTGGTCGTCACCGCCGCCTGGCCGTCCGGCGCCGAGTTCATCGGCAGGACAGACGATTGGTTGCGGCTCGTCTTCACCCACGAGTTCACCCACATCGTGCACCTCGATCGGTCCGAGGGGTGGGCGCGCGCGGTGCGCCAGGTGTTCGGCCGCCTGCCGCTCGCGTTCCCCAACGTCTACCTGCCGGAGTGGCAAATCGAGGGGCTGGCGACATACGAAGAGAGCGCCCTGACCGGAGAGGGCCGGCTGCACGCCGGCGATTTCGGCGCCATCGTCGACGAGGCGGCGCGCTGCGGACGGTTCGAGCCGCTCGACCGCGTGAATGGCGGCGTGAGCGCGTGGCCATCCGACTACGGCGCGTACGCCTACGGCGCCGGCTTTCATCGGTATCTCGCCGACCGTTTCGGGCTGGAGAGCCTCGCCGCGCTCGCAGCGGTGACGGCGCGGAGGGTGCCGTACACCGCGTCGCGCGCGTTCGACGAGGTGTACGGCGAGTCGCTCGGCGTGCTCTGGCGCGAGTATCAGAACGCCAGCAGCCGCGCCGGGGCGGCAATCGACAACGACCCGACGCCCGCGGCGGGCGCTCGACGGCTGACTCGCCAGGGATTCATCGTCGCCGGCCCCCGGTTCGATCGATTCTCCCGCGCGCAGCGGATCATCTACTCGGCCCGCGGCCCCGACGGGTTCCCCACGCTCTACGCCGTCCCGACCGACGGCAGCCGGCCGACGGCGCTCGCCGAACGTTATCTTGGGTCCACGACAGGGCTGACCGATCGAACCATGTACTTCGATCAGCTGGAGCTCCGCCGCAGCAGCGGGCTGTACGGCGACCTGTACGCGTTGGATCGTGCGACGGGGCGCGTGTCCCGCCTCACCCAGGAGGCGCGGCTGCTCGATCCCGACGCGTCGCCCGACGGCGCGACGCTCGTCGCCGTTCAGAGCCGACCGGGGCGTCGCAACCTGGTGACCATCGCCCTGACCAGCGGCAGCCTGCGGCCCGTCACGCTGGTGTCGCAGCCCGACACACAGTTCAACACGCCGCGCTGGTCTCCCGACGGCCGCCTGATCGCGGCCGAGCGTCATCGACCGGGCCATCAGTCTGAAATCGTCGTCGTCGACCCGGCGTCGAGAAGCGTCCGGATCGTGGCGTCCGAGACGGACACCCGGTTCGTGACGCCGGCATGGCGCCCGGATGGACGCGCCATTGTCGCGGCGGCCGATGTCCGGGAGGGGCCGTTCAACCTGTACGAAATTTCGCTCGATGCCCTCCCGTCCGCGCCGCTTCGACAACTCTCCCACACGACGGGGGGCGCCATGGCGCCGGATGTCTCGCCCGACGGCGCGGCCATCGTGTTCGTCGGCTACACGGTCGACGGCTTCGACGTGTTCATGGAGCCGTATCCTCCGGCCGACCGGACGCTGAGCTCGAACCCGTCCGATCGTGTCGAGCCGCGGTCGGACCAGGGCGGCGCTGCGCCGACTCCCCCGCTGCCCGAAGCGGCAGCCGCCTCGGTCCGGTACTCCCCGTTTCACACCCTCAAGCCCACGAGTTGGTTTCCGACCGTTCAGAGCGACGGACATCAGGTGCGGATCGGTGCCGGAACCAGCGGCACGGACGTCCTGGGCTATCACAGCTATCAGGTGTCGTCGAGCTGGCTGGCCGCAGCGCCCGCGGGGGCGACCACGCCGAATCGCAGGACGCCGGACTGGACCGCCGCGTACGCCTACCAGCGGTGGCAGCTGACGCCCTTTGCCTCCGCTTCGTCGGCCACATCGTTCTTCGCCGGCGGTGCCGATGCGGCCGGCGTGCCGTTGACTGCGACCGAACGGGAGCGTCAGATCCAGGTGGGCGTGCTGCTGGGGGTCGCGCACGTGCGCACGTCGCAGCGTGCGCTCACATCGTACTCGCTCGCGTCCGACGAGTTGTCTGCGGGCGACGAGCGCCTCACCGTGCGCCGGGCGGCGTGGCGCGCCGGATGGTCGTTCACCTCGGCGAGGCAGTACGGGTATTCGGTCAGCCCGGAGGGCGGCATCGCATTCGGAGCCACGATCGAGGTCGTCCGGCAGGCCCTCGGTGCGTCGGCAGATGCCGACGCCGTCACCGCCGACGGTCGGATGTACTGGTCGCCGTTCGGGCGGCACCAGGTGCTGGCCGTCCGCCTCGCGGCCGGACGGTCGAGCGGCGATCCGATCCTGCGCCGCACCTTCCACCTCGGCGGGGCGCAATCGAACGGGAGCACGCTCGATTTCGGCCGGAACGCCATCAGTCTGCTGCGCGGCTTCGAGAGCGACACCTTTGCGGGCAATCACGTCGCGCTCGTGAATGCCGACTATCGCTTTCCCCTGGCTCGCCCGCAGCGCGGCCATGGCACATGGCCCGTGCTCGTTCACACCGTACATGCGGCGGTGTTCGCCGATATGGGTCACGCGTGGACGCGGTCGTTCACCGCCGCAGACCTGAAGGCGTCGGTTGGCGCCGAGCTGTCGGCGAAGGTCGTGGCCGGGTACTGGTTTCCGCTGACTGCGACGGCCGGAGCGGCCTGGGGGCGGGACGGCAGCGGCGTTGTCAGGAACGGCGCGTCGATCTACGTGCGTCTCGGAGGGTCGTTCTGACCGGCGCCATGGTGTCGGCCGGACCCGCTACGCCGCTTTGTTCAGCGTCTCGAGCTCGCGCTTCGCGTCCTGCGTGTACGGTGAGTCGGGGTATTCCTCCACGAGCCGATTGAAGGTCTGCTGCGCCTCGGCGCGCTTGCCGGCGTCGCGGTACACGCGGCCGAGCTCCATCAGGATGCCGTCCACGGGAAGCGGTCCGTCCTTGCGCTGCGAGGCCTCTTTCAGGGTGTTGATGGCCGCATCGTACTGGCCGGCACGCGCCTGCGCCTCGGCCAGTCCGAGCTGGGCGATCTGCCCGTGGATGGCGCTGCCGCCGCGGCGCAGCACCTCCTGGTAGGCGGCAACGGCCGCCGTGGCGTTACCGAGCGCCAGTTCGTCGGCGGCCTCCTGATAGCGCGCGAAGATGCCGGCGTCGGTTGAGGGATAGGCGTCGGCCGCCGCCTTGAATTTCGCCATCGCCGTCTCCAGCCGCGCACGGTCGGTCGGGTAGCTGCCCGGCGCCGCCGGGGTGCCCGGACTGGCGACCGGCGCCTCCTGGACCGCCAGGGCGTCGGCCAGCAGCGCATGCGCACGCGACTGGACGTGCTCGCGCCACAGGAAGTAACCGCCCGCTGCGATGGCGACGACCAGGAGCGCCACGGCGATCTTCGTTGTCTGGTCGCGCCGCTCCTCGTAGAACGCCCGGGCCCTGAGCGCGAACTGCTGAAGCTCGTTCTCTTTCAGGTGGTGCCGCTGCGCGCGCTTCATATCCCGTTCATCTTATCGCGTTTGCCGTCCACGTCAGTCCGCCTTTCCAAACTGCCACACGGCCGGGACGATGAACACGAGCGCGAGGCCCGCCATCACCGTCACATCGACCGCGATTGGGTGCAGGGTGAGCGTCTGCAGCAGGCCCGGCGACACGTTCCGGCGAAGCGCAGCGCCTCGCATCGAATCCACGCCGTAGGTGACCGGGTCGAGGTTCGAGAGCCAGGCGAGCCAGAGCGGTACGCCGCGCAGCGGGAAGAAGGCGCCGGACAGAAAGAACATCGGCATCAACAGGAAGTTCATGATCATCTGGAAGCCTTCCATGGACCGCTGCCGCGCCGCAATCATGGTCCCGAGGGCGGTCATCACCGTTGCCATCAGGAGCATCAGCCCAATCAGGACCACGACCTGATCCCACGACAGCCTGATCCCGATGAACGGCGCCAGCAGCAGCAACACGACGCCCTGGAACATCGCGACCGTCGCGCCGCCGGCCACCTTGCCCAGCGCCACGGCCGTCCGCGCCACCGGGGCAACCATCACCTCTTTCAGGAATCCGAACTCCCGATCCCAGACGATCGAGATCGCCGAGAAGATCGAGGTGAAGAGCACGGCCATCGCGAGAATGCCGGGAAACATGAACTGTCGGAAGTTCAAGGCGCCCCCGGCCGTGCTCGAAATGGCGGTCGCCAGACCGGTTCCAAACACGAACAGGTAGAGCAGCGGTTGCGCCAGCGACGCGACGATGCGGGGACGATCGCGGACGAACCGGAGCACGTCGCGATACCAGATCGTGTAGGCGCCCTTGAGGTTCCTGCGCAGCACGTTCATCTCCTCCGGCCGGTCCACATTTGCGCCATCTGCCGGAGCGGCTGCACCGCGTCGGCTTCGGACGCGCGAATGGCATGGCCCGTCAGCTTCACGAAGACGTCTTCCAGGGTCGGGCGGCTCAGATTGACGCTCTGGACGGCGAGCGGCTCTCCCGAATCGCCAAAGAGCTCCATCATCCGCGGAATGAACCGATCGCCGTCGGTCGTTTCGACGATCAGCTGCCCGTCAGGGCCGCCTCGCACTTCGATCCCGGCCACCGTCTTGAGCTTTTCCGTGGCCCGATCGTTGTCGGAGGTCCGCACCGAGATGATGTCGCCGCCCACCATGGCCTTCAGCTTCGGCGGCGTGTCGAGCGCCACGATCCGTCCGTGATCGATGATCGCAATCCGATCGCAGTGCTCCGCCTCGTCCATGTAGTGCGTCGTCATGAACATGGTGACGTTCTCCTGCTGGCGAAGCTTCAGCAGGTACTGCCAGATGTGCCGGCGCGTTTGCGGGTCGAGCCCGATCGTGGGCTCGTCGAGAAAGAGCACCTTCGGATGGTGGAGCAGGCCCCTGGCGATCTCGAGCCGGCGCTTCATGCCCCCGGAGTAGGTGCGGACCGTGGCGTCCGCCTTGTCGCCGAGGTCCACCATGGCCAGCAGCTCTGCCGCGCGCCGGGCGAAGGTGGCGCCCGGCACGTCGTACAGCATGGCGTGAAAGCGCAGGTTCTCGCGACCGGTCAGCCGGTCATCCAGGCTGGCATCCTGAAAGATGACGCCGATCGACTGGCGGACCCCCGCCGGGTTGGTCGCAACGTCGCAGCCGTTGATGGTCGCCGTTCCCGAAGTCGGCCGCATCATGGTGCAGAGCATGTTGATGGTGGTCGACTTGCCGGCGCCATTCGGACCGAGGAAGCCGAAGATCTCGCCCTGACCCACGCTGAAGTCGACAGCGTTGACGGCGACGAACTCCCCGAACTTGCGAACCAGCTTGCGAGCTTCGATGGCGTTCATGGCAGATTCCCCGGCGGGCATGAAATGACCTCCCTGCGTAATGTCCGTCAGTCTTCCGTGGGCCGATCGAGGCGATCGATCATCAGCCGCTCCTGCTCGGCATGCGACGGCTGGAGCTTCAGCCCGAGCTGTTCCTGAACAGCCGTGAAGACAGACGGTGCCGTCGCCGATGTCGAGGGCAAGACGTCCAGCCCCCGGCCCGACCTCCTATCGAAGTTCATCTTCACGCGATAGCTGCCGGGGAGGCCCGTCTTGTCGATGACCACCCGTCCGGCCAGGCGAAGCACCGACGCCAGCGTGTCCATCGTGGCCTCTCCCTCCAGCAGATCGCCGAGGGCACCCTGTCGATCGCCTTGTCGATCGCGAAGGAGGGCGGCGACCGCGCGGAGCGTGCATGGCGGCGGAGGCGCACTGAAGTCAGGTCGTTGAGGGAGCGTCGGTGCCGTCCCGGCGGCCTCGGCGGCCCGCCCGGAGGCGATTCGCGCGCAGTCGGTTGTCGTCGGCTGGATTCCCGGCCCGAGTCTGCCGTCGCTGCGCGCGAGGACGAGATCGTAGACGGGCTGCTCGCTCTTCTCGACGTGCGCCACCAGATGGAATCGGTCGGCGAGCATCGTGCGGACCATCGCCGCGCGGGTATCAGCCGTCGGACGAGTCAAGGAGGAGGTGACGCTGACGTCGTACCGTTCGGTCGTGGCCCAACTGGGCAGCCCCACCTTCTGAAGACCGGGATAGGCGCGGTTGAGAAGAGCCAGCACCGAGGTACTCGTCACCCGGAACCCGCCGTCGGGGCGTTCTTCAGGCGGGCCGATTGGCAGGACACCCGTCGTGTTCGGCTTGATCGAGACGACGTCGAACGAGGGCTTCGCCTGAGGCGACAGTCCCACAAGCTGGCTGCCGATGGGACCATGTGCGATGTCGACCGTCGCCAGCAACAGACAGCTCGTGGCGAACGGCGCGTATCGGGACATGCGCTGCCTCACGTGATGCTCAGTGTTGCCGATGTCAACGCGACCGAAGAGAACATGGTGCGCCCGGGCAGAATTGAACTGCCGGCCCCCCGCTTAGGAGGCGGGTGCTCTATCCCCTGAGCTACGGGCGCATGGTGGATTCGAGGGTAGTGTATCAGCGTCACACGCCTGCCTCGCCGCCACCTCCTACGCCGACGGTTTCACGGGAAGGGGGTGCGTGTCCCGCTGGCCGGCCGCATATCGTTCCAGGCACGTCGGACACAAACAGTCGGCGTAGCGCTCGCGCAGCTCCCGCCGGGCGGCGTCGTTCAGATCGACGCGGCCGCACCAGCAGCCCCACAACCCGCCGCACTCGAACGACGCCCCGCAGCCGCCGCACCGTTTCACCTTCTCGAACATGGCATCTCCTGCCGTCCCGGGACGCGCCCCACGCGTCGGCACCGGTGCCGGCCCGGGCTGAGCCGACGCTGTCTATCGTACCTGCCGAGACGGACCTGGTGGCGTGCCATGAGCTGGAGATGTGTGGACCTGCAGGGCATAATGGCGCTCAAGGAGTCGCCCCATGCACGCACAGGGACATGGCAGGCGACCACACTGCCTCATGGCAGCGTGGAAATCGGCCTGGCAGGCCCTCTGGTCGCTGACCGCCGTCCTGTTCGTCCTCCTCTATACGGCTCTGCTGCTCCTCATACCGATGCCGTCCCCCAAATGGCGGCGACGGGCCTGACCACCCGGTTCCGCGGCTGAGGCACCGCTCTTTGCAGGATCCTCTTACGGGAGGCTCAACATGCTGTACACACTGGCGGTGATTCTACTGATCGCCTGGCTGCTCGGCATCGTCGGCACGTACACGATTGGCGCGTTCGTCCATGTGCTGCTCGTCCTCGCCATCGTGCTGCTCCTGATTGCGGTGCTGTCCGGCCGCCGGACGGTGCTCTGAGCGGGGTCGAGGCGCGAGGCTTCAGGCGCGCGGATGCGCGCCTGAGGGCCGGCGCGGGGGCGCTCGTGGCGATCACCGAAGAAACGCCTGCAACGCCTTGCCCACCTGAACGTACTCCTGATACTTCCGCTGATAGAGATCGAGCTTCTCGCGCTCGACCGATTCGAGACGGGCGCGTGCAAGAGCGTCGTCCGGGGCATCCTGCAGGCGCGCCTCGACCTCCGCCGCCTTCAGTTTGTAGGTCGCGTCGTGCGCGCGCTCCCAGGCCAGCCAGTCGGCGGTCCACTGCGCGTGAGCAGCCTGGATGTGCTGCGCCCCAAACGGAAAAGTGTCGCCGAAGGCGCGATCCAGGTCGGTGAACTCCACCGGAAAGAGATGACGGCCGGCCCGCGCCAGCGGCTCCCAGACGAGGATGGCTTTGGGATCGGCCGCGGCCGCGCCCCGAGCCGGCGCGAACACCTGGAGCAGCTCGAGCAGCCGCCGAGGGCGCGCATCCGCTCGCGACGTCTTCAGCTCGCTGACGATCGCGAGCGCGCCCCAGGCGAGGGCCGCTGCGACGATGAACGCCGAGACCAGGAGAATCACAGGACCCCGCGAAGGCGATGGCCGTCCGACACGCCGCGTACCGCTAGGTACTGCAGCACGGTGTGGACGCGGTGGCTGCCGAGCCTGGATCGGCCGTTCAGCGCGACGAGCTCGATCAGAAACGCAAACGCGTGCACGCGGCCGCCGAGGCCCTGCACCAGATCGGCGGTTGCACGCGCGGTCCCGCCCGTGGCCAGCAGATCGTCGACGATGAGGACGCGCTGCCCGTGGGTCACGGCGTCCTCGTGCATTTCCAGCGAGTCGGTGCCGTACTCGAGCGCGTAGGTCTGCCGGACGGTTTTCGAAGGCAGCTTGCCCGGCTTCCGCACAGGGATGAATCCGGCACCGATGCGATCGGCGACGGCCGCGCCGAAGATGAACCCCCGGCTCTCGATGCCCACCACGACGTCGATGTCCCCGTCGCCGAACGGCGTCGTCATGCCGTCGAGCGCGGCCTTCAGACCTGACGGATCCTGCAGCAGCGTGGTGATGTCGTAGAACAGGATGCCGGCCTTCGGAAAATCCGGCACGCTGCGGATCTTCGTCTTCAGATGCTCCATGTTGAGTGTTTTCACCGGACGCTGAATCCCGTTGTGTGCCGGGTCGGCACGTCTTCGTCCACGTGCACGTCGCTGACGCGCGCGCCCGGCGGACCGTGTCGGACGCTGCGCTCGAAGCGCTCGACGGCTTCCGCCTCGCCCTCGGCCTCGATCTCGACGCGGCCGTCGGGCAGGTTCTGCACCCACCCGTTCAGCCCCTCGCGCGCGGCCGCCGCCTCCGCGAAGAACCGGAAACCCACGCGCTGTACGCGACCGCTGATCAGGTATCGGCGCCGAACCCGCATGGATGGCGAGGGCCATTATAGTCCGCTCGCCGCAGCGGCCCCGCGCGGCGGCAGCGCGTCATTGGCGCCGTGTGACGACGACGAAGCGTGTCAGCGGCGCGGGCCGGCGCCACAGCACACGGCCGGAGGTCGCCCACATCCCGTCGCGCTCGTACGCGACCCGCAGGGGCGCGCCGTGCGCGACGAAATCGTCGTACGCGTCGCTCAGCATCGTGCAGTAGAACGGCTCGGCGCCTCCAAACAGCGCCCGTGCCGCCTCCGGCGCGTCGATCATGGCGACGTCGCGGCCCACATAGAACCGGAACGCCGTATTCCAGCGATTGAGCCGGTAGGTGGCTACCCGGTCGGCGGCGGTCGCGCGCGATGCCACCCACCGCGCGACGTCCGGGATCACCTTGCGCGTCTCGAGCGCGGGCAGGACCCAGACCAGGGCCCCGACGTATGTGACGAGCAGCGCCGCGAACACGACCCACGGGATCCCCGGCTGCCGGGATTGCATGCGCACTCTCAGGCCCACCGCGACGCCAGCAGCCCCCAGGACGACGGGGACGATGAGCGCAGCCCCCGGCAGCTCCAGACGGGCGATCAGCAGCCATGCGAGGGCCCCGGCCGCGACGACGAGCGACGGCCCGACCATTAGTTGTCCCGCCCGCGTGCCCTGCAACCGGCTGCGTCCGCTCCGCTCACCGAGGGAGATCCAGGCGCGGGCGCCGATCACGCACAGGCTCGGCGCGGCCGGAAAGACGTAGTGATCGAGCTTGAACCTCGAGAACGTGAAGAACGCGACGACGGCGATCGTCCAGCTCCACAGCAGCACGTCCACCGTATCGATCGAACCCTCCCCTCGCAGCCAGGCCCGTCCCTCGTCGACGAGGCGGCCGACAATCAATGCGGTCCATGGCAGGAGCGCGGCGCCGATCACGCGAAGGTAGAACCACGGCGACGAGGATTCGGTCGGCGTGAACCGATCGATCGCATACAGGCGGATGTTCTCGTTGAGCAGATAGCCATCCACGAACGGACGGCCGAATCGCACGACCATGTACACGAACCAGGGCGCCGCCACCGCAAGCACGACGGCCAGGCCGCTGACCAGCCGCAGTCGCGAGAACCGGGCGCGGACCTGGCGCGACAACACGGCCGCGAGCCCGAGCGCGAGCCCGCACAGCACGAGCGCGAGCGGCCCCTTGGTCAGCACCGCGAGAGCGATCGCCAGATACCCGTACCATTGCAACCGCGGCCGCTCGCCGAGCGCCGCCACCGCGACGAGCGAGGCGCCGCCGAACAGAAACGCCGTGAACAGCGTGTCGAGGATCGCGTAGCGGGCGAGCGCGAACGTGGCAGGGCTCGTCGCCAGCAGCAGGGCGGCCATGAGCGCGACGTCGGTCGACACGAGCGAAGCCGCGACCCATCCCGTGATGCCGACGAGCGCGAGGGCGGCCGCGGCCGGAATCAGGCGCGCGGCGAGCTCGGTCGGTCCAAGCATCGCCATCGGAACGGCCTGCAGCCAGTGAAACAGGATGGGCTTGTCGAAAAATGGCGCGCCATTGTAGAGCGGCGCCATCCAGCCGCCGGTGGCGATCAGCTCGCGCGTCGTCTCGGCGTAATGAGCCTCGTCGGGATCCCAGAAGGTCGGCGCGCCCAGCCGCCAGAACAGGACGATGCACGCGATCAGCGCGACGCCGGCGACCGACATCGGCGCCGCAGCCGCGTTTGGACGCGCGACGGCCGCGCCGCCACCGGAAGTGATCATCGGGAATGGTTCAGCTAGGGACGGTAGCGTTCGGATTATAGTGCATACACTTGGCTGAGCCGCTCGCCGCACCGACCGAACACGAACGACTGTCGACATGCGACGTGCTCATCGTGGAAGACGATGCGGATCTGCGCGACATGATGTCGCAATTCGTTTCGCTTGAAGGGTTTCGCGCGGCGACCGCTGCCAATGGACTCGAGGCGCTCGGCTACCTGCGCCGGCGTCCCGCGCCCAAGCTGATCCTGCTGGACCTCATGATGCCCGTGATGGACGGCTGGGAGTTCCAGCGGGAGCGCCGGCGCCATCCCTCCCTGGTCGACGTGCCGGTCGTCGTGCTGTCGGCGCTCGACGAGAGCCGCGCCCTGGACGCGGCCACGCACGGATTCATGAAGAAGCCGCTCGATTTCGAGCGACTCCTGCAGATCGTGCGGACCTACTGCGGCCCCGCCCCGAACACAATCCGGCACACTCGTTGATACGATCGATCTGGTGCACCGCTCCAGTCTCGCGCGGCGGGCCGTTGGGTGGCTCGGGCGAGCCCTGCTCGGGACGACCCTTGTCGTCCTCACCCTGGTCGGTGTGGGTCTCGCCGCGATCCAGACGGGCTGGGCGAAGAATCTGATCCGCGAGCTGGTCGTCCGACAGGCCAACCAGTATCTGACCGCCACGCTCGAAATCGGCGAGCTTGGTGGCTCGCTGATTCGCGGGCTCGAACTCGGTGACATCCGCATGACGCGGAATGGGCACACCCTCGTCACGATCGATCGTGTGATCCTCAACTACAGCATCCGCGAGCTGCTGCAGCCCGGCCTGGTGATCCGGCGCATCAGCGTCGTCCGGCCGATCATCGCCGCCAGGCGGCAGGCGGACGGCCGCTGGGATCTGGCGACACTGGTGAAGCGCAACGCGCGCGAGCAGGAGCGGACCGGACCTGGCCGGCCGATCGAGATTGCCTCGATCGCCGTGACGGATGGGACCGTGTCGCTGTCCCAGGACGTCGCGTTCGGCGCCGCGCACATTCCCACGCGATACGAGCGACTCGACGCTCTGCTGTCGTTCACCTACAAGCCGGTGCACTGGGCGCTCGACTTCCAGCAGGTCTCGTTTCAGGGATCGGCGCCCGATCTCGTGCTCGATCGGTTGTCGGGCGGCATCGAGAACGGCCCGGCGGGCATCGTCTTCACCGCGCTCAGGGTCGCGACCGGTCGATCGGCCTTCACGCTGGACGGCCGGATTCTCAGGGGCGAGCGGCCGACCGAGCTCGATCTCCAGGTGCACGCGGCGAGATTCGCGTTCCAGGAGTGGGGCGGCGTCCTGCACGGGCTCCGCAACATCGCGGTGGACGCGCAGTTCGACACGACGCTGCGCGGTCCGCTCACGCGCCTGGCGACCGACCTGACGTTCCGGTCGAATGCAGGCGGCATCCGGGGCACCTTCGACTTGAACACGACCGTTCCCGGCTGGCACGGCCGCGGCCGAATCGACGCCGAGCGCATCGATCTCGCCCGCTGGCTGAACAATCCCGAGAAGGCGTCGGACATCACGGGCCGCACCACGTTCGACCTCGCGTTCGGGTTCGGCGAGCACTTCCCCCGCGGCTCTTACGCGTTCGACGGCCCGCACGCTATGTTCATGCACTATGCGGGCGACGAGGTGCGCGCGCACGGCGTGCTGACGGCCGACGCCGCGATCATCACGGAGGCGACCGCGACCGCCTACGGCGCCAGCATTCGCACGACGGACGGGTCCATCGCGCTGAAGTCGCCCTACGTCTACCACTTCCCGGGAACCGTGACGTCTCTGGACCTGCGCCGCCTTCCGGCGCCCATTCCCGTTCCCCACGTCGAGAGCGCGCTGGCGCTCGCCTACGACGTCAGGGGCACGTTCGAGCGGCCGTTCATCGTTGCCACGGCGCGGTTCGCGCCGTCAGAGTTCCTGGGCGCGAGGATCGACGACGGGTTCGTCGGGACCATTGACACGAGCACCGATCCGGTCGCCTACAGCGGCGACGGCGGAATCGACAACCTCGACATCGCGCGGTTCGGCCGCGATCTCGACGTGGGGTGGATGCAGGATCCGCGGTACGCCGGCACGATGGCCGGCCGGTTCCATGTCGCCGGATCGGGCGGCGGCGCCGCGGCGCGCATCACCGGCGGCGGCCGCGTGCGCCGGGCGAGCATCTTCGGCGGGCGCCTCGACGACGCTGACGTGTCAATCGACATCGCGAACGGCTCGCTCCAGACCTCCTTCGACGGCACGCTGGCAGGCATCGACCCGGCGGTGGCGACCGGCGACTCCAGATGGGCCGCAGCGCTCACCGGCGTGGCGCGCCTGCGCGTGGCAGTGCGCGGCCTGCTGCTGCGGCACCCGACGGCCGGCGATGTGGACCTCGACGGCACCGTCACGCTGCGCGCGTCCACGGTCCATGGGTTCGCAGTCGGGGCGGCTGAAATCGACGGCACGCTTCGGGACGGTCTGGCCCACCTTCGGCGCCTGCAGATGAACAGCGCGGACACCGAGATCGCCGGCGACGGAGCGATCCCGCTGCCGGGCTGCGCGGCAGAAGGCGACCAGTGCCTCGCCGACTTCCGCTACGACATCCCGCGGGCCGACCTCGCGCCATTCAAAGCGTGGACCGGCGCAGAGCTGCGCGGCATGGTTACGGCCTCGGGCCGCATCACCGGGCCGGTCGGCCGGCTCAGTATCGTCGGCGGTGCAACGGTGAAGGGGTTCGAGGGACCGGAGTTCCAGGCGGCGTCGATCGCGGGAACCTACGAGATCGGCCCGCTGTCGAGCCGCCTGGAAACAATCGGTGGCGGTGCCGACGCGGAGGCGTCGTTCGCGTCGGCCTTCGGCCTGGCGCTCAATGACGTGCACGCGAAGGTGACGCTGGCCGACGGCCGCGTCACGTTCGCCACCCAGGTGCAGGACGCACGAGGACGCCGCGGCAGCTTCAGCGGCGATGTCGCCCTAGGGCCGGAGCAGCGGGACGCTACGCTTCAGAACCTGACCGTATCGGTCGGCGCGACGGCATGGCGGCTGACCGCCGACGCCCCGCCGCCGGTCGTGTCGTGGGAGACCGGCCGGGTTGCCGTCAGCGACCTCCACCTGAGCGGGCCGTCAGCGGACGAGCAGATCGGCGTGTCCGGCGCCTGGCGGCGCGACGGCGGGGGTGAATTTCGGGTGACGGCGCGCAACGTCGCGCTCGAGACATTGCAGCCGGCGTCTTCGGGACCGGTGACGTATGGCGGCGTGGTGAACGCCGAGGCCACGATTCGGGGGACGAGAGCCAGCCCGATCGTGGCCGGACGCGTCGATGTGGCTGCGGGTCGGATTGGCCGGTTCTCGTACGAGCGGCTGGCCGGTCAGGTGGACTACTCGGGCGGCGACTTCACGATCGACCTTCGACTGGACCAATCCCCCGGTACCTGGCTGACTGCGAAGGGGGTGGTGCCGGCCGGCCTGATCGATCGAAACGGCCCCGAGCGCCCGATCGACGTGGCGATAACGTCCAGCCCGATCGATCTTGCGCTCGTCGAAGGACTGACCGACACGGTCCGGGACGTGACCGGCCGCATGCAGATCGACGTGACGGCGGTTGGCACGAGCCGCGACCCGCACTTCCGCGGCACGATCGACGTGAGCGACGCCGCCTTTCTCGTCGCTTCGACCGGCGTGCGGTATCAGCGCGGGCGCACGAGCCTGCGCCTTGCGCCCGACAGAATCCAGGTCGACGCGCTGCACCTCGAGGATCCTGACGGACGTCCGCTGGACGTGCGCGGCAGCCTCGGCACCCACGAACTGCGCGTGGGCGACCTGTCCATCGAAGCCTCGGCCCGGCGCTTCCAGGTGCTCAGGAACGAGTTCGGGCGCGTCGAGCTCGACGCCGCCCTCCGGCTGGAGGGACGATTCGAGGCGCCCAAGATGGTGGGCGATCTGTCCATTGTCGGAGGCACGCTCGACGTGACCGAGATCCTGGATCGCACGCTGCTCCGGCCGTACCGCACCGAGCCGATTGCCGCACCGACCATCGACGCGGTGGCCGCGCTCAACCCCTGGGACCGTCTTGCCCTCGACGTGTCGCTCCACATCCCCCAGGAGCTGCGGCTGACGGGCGTAGACCTTCAGGTGGCGCAGGGCACGCCGATCGGCCTTGGCGACGTCAACCTCCGCGTCGGCGGCGACCTGTATCTGTACAAGGAACCGAACGACAGCCTGTCGATAACGGGGTCGCTTGACCGAATGGCCGGGACCTACAGCTTCCAGGGCCGGCGCTTCGACATCGACGAAAGCCGCAGCTCCATCAATTTCCGGGGCGACGTCAACCCGGAGCTCTACGTGAGCGTCACGCGGACCGTGTCAGGCGTCGAGACGCGCGTGACGATCGTCGGCGACCTGCACAATCCGGAGCTTCGACTGACGAGTACGCCGCCCCTCCAGCCGTCCGATATCCTGTCGCTGATCGTGTTCAACACGTCGGCGAACGCGCTCAGCATCCCGCAGCAGCAGGAGTTGGCGGTCCGAGCCGCGACCATCGCCGCCGGATTCCTGGCGAAACCGATCGTGTCCGGGATCGAGCGGTCGCTCGGCCTCGACATCCTGGAAATCGAAGCCGCGGACGCGACCGCCGGCACGCGCGTGACGATCGGCGAGGAGATCGCGCCCGGCCTCGTGGCGCGATTCAGTCGCCAGTTCGGGCGCGATGAGTTCGACGAGGCGGTCCTCGAGTACTCGCTGTCGCGGCTGTTTCGTCTTCGCGCGACCTTTTCCGACGCCGGATCGTCGGCCATTCGCACGCCATTCCGGCGCGTCGAGCGCGCGGGAATCGACCTGCTGCTGTTCTTGAGTTTCTAGCGGGACGGCTGTGGCGGCCCGAAGCCGCCGCAACGTGATACAACTGAGCTCGCAGCTCCTGTGGGGCTCGCGGTCCGGTGCCCCATGTGGTTCAGATCGTCGAATGACACGCCAAGCGGTTCGAGCCACGTCCGAGCCCGACCGCGGCATTCCCGGTGAAGGCATGCCCATCGACCCCGTTTGCGGCATGACGGTGGAGCCCGACCAAGCGGTTGGGACGACGAGCTATCGGGGGACCACGTACTACTTCTGCGCGGTCAGCTGCCTCGAGCGATTCGGCGCCGATCCGGAGCCATTTCTGGCGCCGGCCGGCGAGCGTCCGCCGCGGCCTGCCGCAGCAGCGGGCACGGTGGAATACACCTGCCCGATGCACCCGGAGATCGTGCGCAGCCAGCCGGGTCCGTGTCCCCTCTGCGGGATGGCGCTCGAGCCGCGTGTGATCGCGCTCGACAGCGGGCCCAATCCGGAGCTCGTCGGCATGACGCGGCGGTTCTGGAGCGCGGTGGCGCTGTCGGCGCCAGTCCTCCTGCTGTCGATGGCCGGCATGATCCTCGGCCGCGGCGGTTCCGCCTGGATTGGCATGCAGCGCGCGAACCTCGCCGGCCTGATCTTCGCCACACCAGTCGTTCTGTGGGCGGGCTGGCCGTTCTTGGAACGCGCCTGGGCGTCGATCCTCAATCGAAGTCCGAACATGTTCACGCTGATTGCGATCGGCATCGGATCGGCCTACTCGTACAGCGTGCTGGCGACGATCGCTCCCGGCGTCTTCCCCGGCGGTTTCCGGGACCACGGAGTAGTCGCCACCTACTTCGACTCGGCGGTCATGATTACGACGCTCGTCCTCCTGGGGCAGGTCCTCGAGCTTCGCGCGCGGAGCGCGACCAGCTCGGCGATCAAGAAGCTGCTCGGCCTGGCGCCTCGCACGGCGCGCGTGGTCCGTGGGGATCGCGAAGAGGACGTCCCGCTGGCGGAGCTCCGGATCGGCGAGGTCTGCCGCGTCCGACCCGGCGAGAAGATCGCTGTGGACGGCATCGTCATCGAGGGGCGGAGCGCCGTCGACGAATCGATGATTACGGGCGAACCGATCCCCGTCGAGAAGACGCCGGGCGATCCGGTGACGGGCGGGACCATCAATTCCGCCGGGACGTTCCTGTACCGCGCCGAACACGTCGGCAGCGAGACGCTCCTGGCGCAGATCGTGCGGATGGTCGCTGATGCGCAACGCAGCCGCGCGCCCATTCAGCGGCTGGCGGACGTCGTCTCGGCCTGGTTCGTGCCGGCCGTCGTGGCCGTCGCCTTCACCGCGTTCGTGGTGTGGAGTGCGGTCGGCCCCGAGCCCCGTCTGGCGCACGCGCTGGTCAACGCGGTCGCCGTCCTGATCGTCGCCTGTCCGTGCGCGCTCGGCCTCGCGACGCCCATGGCCGTCATGGTCGGCACCGGCCGCGGCGCAACGGCGGGCGTGTTGATTCGAAACGCCGAGGCGCTCGAACGGCTCGAAACGGTCGACACGCTCGTGATCGACAAGACCGGGACGCTGACCGAAGGGCGCCCGCGCGTCGTGACCATCGACACGGTGAACGCCTGGACCAACGAGGACGCGCTGCGCGTCGCCCTCGCGCTCGAGGTCGGCAGCGAGCACCCCCTGGGGGCGGCGGTCGTGTCGGCCGCGCGCGAGTACGGCCTGTCCAACGTCCGGCCCGCCGACCTGTTCGAGTCGACCCCGGGCCTCGGTGTCCGGGGCCGCATCGATGGCGCGCACGCCGTCCTCGGCAACGGGGCGATGATGGCAGCCGCTGGCGTGTCGCTCGAGCCGGTCGCCGCGCGCGCGAACGCGCTGCGCAAGCTGGCGCACACGGTGATGTTTCTCGCCGTCGACGGGAGGCTCGTGGCGATGTTCGGCGTCGCCGATCCGATCAAGGCCACCGCCGCCGCGGCCGTGCAGGAGCTGCAGGCGCAGGGACTCACGCTCGTGATGCTGACCGGCGACAACCGGGAAACGGCCGAAGTCGTCGCGCGCGAGCTGAACATCGGTCAAGTCCGCGCGGAAGTGCTGCCGCAGGACAAGCGGGCGGTGATTCAGGCCCTCCAGCGCGACGGCCGGATGGTGGCGATGGCGGGCGACGGCGTCAACGATGCACCGGCGCTCGCGCAGGCGACGGTCGGCATCGCGATGGGAACCGGCACCGATGTCGCGATCGAGAGCGCGGGGATCACGCTTCTCGGCGGCGACCTCCAAGGCATCGTCCGCGCGCGCGCGCTCAGTCGGGCGACGATGCGCAACATCCGCCAGAACCTGTTTCTGGCATTCGTGTACAACGCCGTGGGTGTCCCTGTGGCGGCCGGCGCGCTCTACCCGTTCACCGGCGCGTTCATCGGACCGGTCTGGGCAAGCGCGGCAATGACCTTCAGTTCGGTCTCGGTCATCGGCAACGCGTTGCGTTTGCGGAAAGTGAACCTGCAGGCTCGTGGTTCACGAGACGTCGTGAGAACCAGGCGCGGAGGTGCGCAGATGGCAGTCGATCCCGTATGTCACATGACCGTCGACGAGAGCAAGGCGGCGGGCCAGAGCCAGTACAAGGGCAAGGCGTACTACTTCTGCGCACTGAGCTGCAAGAAGAAGTTCGACGAAGACCCGCAGAAGTACGTGAAGGACTAGGCACGCCCTACTTCGGGCCGAACATCAGCACGTGAAACGAGTCGGGGACCGCGGCCGGTCCACGGCCGCGTCCGGCGCCGGGCGCCGGCGGAGGCGCGTTCGGGTCGGGCGGCTGGAAATCCTGCGCGACCACGTAGATCGTGTGCGTCGCGGGATCGATCGTCATCGTACGGGCGCCCCGCGCCGTCTGAATCGTCTGCACGACCGACAGCTTGTCGCCCTCGACCTTCGCCGCCGTGATGTTGCCGTCGCCGCACGAGGCGAACACCATCTTCGTGCCAGGATCGTAGGCCGTCGCGTCGGTGCCGATGCAGATGGGTACGTCGGCAATCACCCTGCCGGTCTTCGCGTCCATCATCACGAGCGCCTTGCCGCCGCCGACGAAGATCCGGTGGCTCGCCGTATCGATGGCCATGCCGGTCGGACTCGACGCCGGCGCCACGGGCCAGTTGGCGATCACTTTGTGCTGCGCGATGTCGACGACGTCCACCGAGCTCTGGTCCTCGACGTTGACGAAGACCCGGCCGAGATCGGGATCCGGCTGCGCCGCCTCGCCCAGACCGGCAATCGGGAACGTCGTCACCACTGCGCCGGTGCCCGCGTTGATCACGGTGACGGACTTGCCGGTGTGATTGATCGCGTAGACTTCCTTCTGTTTCGGTTCGTACGCGATGTAGTCGGGGTTCGCGCCGCCCGACGGGACCTTGTTCAGCGTCATCAGCGTCTTCAGGTCGATGATGCCGACCTTGTCTTCCCCGCCGTTGCTGGTGAATCCACGATCGCCCGCCAGCGCGATGCCGTGGACGCGCGGCGTATCGGCAATCTTGCCGACGATGGCGTTGGTCCCCGTATCGATGACCACGATCTCGGTGCCATGCGTGACATAGAGGCGCTTGCCCGCGGAGTCGACGGTGAGATAGTCGAACGCCCCCGAGCCGCCGATGTGAATCTCGCCGACCTTGGAGTACCCGCCCGAGGTTCCCTGCTGAGCGAGAGCGGCGCCGCCGAGCGCAGCCACGAAGCCGAAGACCGCCCATCGAGTCCGCATACATCCTCCCTTGCCCACGTCCGATCCGCGGCCGGAGCGACGTCGTATCCTACCCGATCGGCCTCACGAGGGCGCGAACGAACCGCTCCCCGGTCACGCCACCGCCGGCACGGGTCGGCCCGATGGTCTGGTCGACGCGGCCGGCGATCAGGAGATGGTGAGCTTCCGCGGCTGCTGCGAGTTGTCCTCGAGGAACGTCTTCTTCGTGGCGAGGTCCTCGGCCGTCGGCTGAACCGCTCCGGTGACGTCGGTGACCCGCGAGACCAGCGTATGGTCGCCCGGCGTGACGCCAGTCCACGCATAGGTGAACAGCTTCCACGAGTACTTGCTCCTGGTCGCCGGATCCAGCGTCGCCGGCTGCCACGGTCCGTCGTCCACGCGGACTTCGACCGACTTGATCGGGGTGCCGTCGTTCAGCACGACACCCATGACGGTGTACCGTCCGCCGTCGTGCGACACGCGCGCGATGAACGATTTCAGCTGCATGTGCGTGACCGCCGTTTCGGTCCACTTCATCTCGCCGTCGATCATCTCGCCCCGGAGCGTGCGATACCAGCGCGCCTGAAACTTGCCGAGATACTCCTCTTCCTGGGCGTGGATCTGCGACAGCCACTTGACGTTGGCGACGCCGTACCACCCGGGCACGAGCAGGCGCAACGGCGATCCCTGATGCCGCGTGAGCGGCTCGCCGTTGAGCGCGTACGCCAGGAACGGCTCGCGCGACAGCGCCTTGTCGCGCGACAGACTGCGCCCGAACTGCTGCTCCACCTTGAACTTCTGCGTGCGGAACTCGACTTCCTCCTCGGCATGATCCGCTCCGAAGAACACGATCTCGCGCGCCTGCTCTTTCACGCCCGCCCGATCGAGCACCGCGCGCAGCGGCACGCCGGTCCAGCGCCCGTTGCCCGACAGGCCCTGGAGCGGACGCCGGTTCCCCGAGCATTCGAATCCCGCGACGAGCTCCGCCTCGCCCATGCGCCGCAGCTCGTCGACCGAGAAGGATCTGGGGTGCTCGACAAGCCCGGAGATCTTCAGGCGATAGGTCGCCAGATCGACCTCCGGGTGCCCGTAATGCTGCGTCGTGAAGAACTGGTCCTTGGGGGTGAACGGGCCGTCGATCTTCCGCACGTCGATGATGCGGCGATCGGGCGCGGTCACGAGCGGAAAGCTTTCGGGCATGTCGGTGAACGGCACCAGCACTTCGCTGGCCGCGAGCGCCGGAAACGCCCATTCGGGGACCGCCAGCGCGGTCAGTCCTGCCGCAACCGACTTCAGCACCTCGCGGCGTGTCTGCGGAATGTTCATGGCGGTCCTCGCAGTGGTTTCGATCATCGGGTGGTGATCTCGTCGTACAGCTGTGCAAAGAACTGCGGGCTGAATTGCCAGCCCAGATCGTCGGTCTTGACCGTTGCGGCCAGCTGATCGCGCGCCGTCCCGTTCCTGACCGCGTCGGAAGCGCGCGACACGAGCGCGGCGAACCGCTCGCGGTACGCCCGCACCTCCGCCTTCGTCTTCGGCTCCCCGCGGCCCGGTATGGCCATGTCGAAATCGAGCGCCAGCACGCCATCGAGGACCCGCGTCCACTCCAGCGCGCTCCCTCCGTTGGCAAAGTCGACGATGGGCGCAGCGTCGGTGATTTGGTCGCTGACCATCACGAGCTTGGCGTCGGGAAAGTACACCATCGTGTCGTCGCCGGTGTGTCCACGTCCGTACGCGTGCGCTTCCACTTCAACGCCGCCGAGCTTCAGGACGTAGTCCTTCGCAAACGTCATCGTCGGGAGACCGGGGATGTCCTTCGTTCGGGGATCGCTGGCCATGCGCGCCTTCAGCGCTTCGAGCGCGACGACCTGAGCACCGGCGTCGATGAACTTCTGATTATTGCCCACGTGGTCCGGGTGATGGTGAGTGTTGATCACATACTTTACGGGCAGCGGTGACACCGAGGCAATCTCTTCGCTCAGACGCCGGTAGGTCTCGTCTCCAGCCAGCTTCGTGTCGACGACGATCAGGCCTTCGGCCGTGACACGGACCACCGTGTTGGCGCCGGCGCCGGTGATCAGGAACAGCCCCGGCTTGAGCGACCTGATCTTCTCGACGCTTTGGGCCGCCGGCCCGCGGCCGGCGCGGCCGCCACCCTGCGGCGCCGCAGCCGACCAGGCGACCGACCACACGACAAGAACAATCGTCGCGCCGATCCCCATCCACCTCTGATGACAACCTGTCATCCTGTGTCTCCATCTGAACGTTGCGCGGTCACTATGCCACAAGGCCAGACGCGTTGGTGGCTTCGTCATGATGCACGTTTTGCCAAATAATAACGAACACAATCGCTCGTGAAGACTTACACTTTAGGTAACGTCGAATGGTCGTTCGCGCCTCACGCGTCAGAGAGGAGGCACCATGCGGAAACCGGCAAAGTCCTGGGACGAGCGTCTGATCCAGCGCGTTACGGGCGAGTACCTCGAAATGCCGGGTCTGCGCCTCACCACCGCTCAGGCAGAGCACCTGTGGCAACTCGATCATCTGACATGCCAGGGTCTCTTGAGCGCCCTGACCGATCTCAAGTTCCTCGAGCGCACCTCGGATGGTCGCTACGCCCGTCGGACCGACGGCCCTCCTTCGGTGCTGCCGCGCCAGACGGCCAAGGCGGACCTCGCGCATCGCCACGGCACGCCGACTGCCGGACGCCGTTTCGCCAGTTGAACGACTGGCGGTTTCCGGCCGCCCTCCAGAGGACGCCGCGCAGCTGACCGGACACCTGCGGAATTTACAATTCACCATGGAGAATTCACAATGGTGAGTGGAACCGCATGTCCGCTGCCATCGACACCTCCACGACGTATCTCGGGCTGACGCTGCCGCACCCCTTCATGATCGGCGCGTCGCCGCTCGTCGACCATCTCGACACGGTCCGCCGGCTCGAGGACGCGGGGTGCGCCGCCATCGTCCTGCATTCGCTGTTCGAAGAGCAAATCACACAGCGCGAGTCCGGGCGCATCCGACACATGGATCCGCTCAACGAGGAATTCGCGCCGGTTCTCGCGTATTTTCCGGAGCCGGGTCGCTACCCCCTGGGCCCGGACGAGTACCTCGAGCATCTGCGGCGGGTCAAGAGCGCGGTGCGCGCGCCGGTAATCGGGTCGCTCAACGGCACTACCGTCGAGCGATGGCTCCAGTTCGCGCGCCTCATCCAGGACGCCGGCGCCGATGCGCTCGAGATCAACCTGTATGAGGTCGTCACCGACCTCGAGGAGCCGGGGGCGGCCGTTGAGACCGAGCTCAGAACCGTCGTCGACGAGTTGAAGAGCCTGCTGCGGATTCCAATCGCGGTCAAGCTGTCGCCCTTCTACACGGCGCTCGGCAACGTGGCGCGCGACCTCGATCGCGCCGGCGCAGACGGCCTGGTCCTGTTCAACCGGTTCTACCAGCCCGATATCGATCTGCGCGAGATGGCGGTCGTCCCCCGACTGCAGCTCTCCGACAGCACCGAGCTCCTGCTGCGCCTGCGGTGGCTGGCGATTCTCTCCGGCCGCCTCCAATGCTCGCTCGCCGCGACGGGCGGGATCGAAACGCCGACCGACGGCATCAAGGCGATCCTCGCCGGTGCGCATGCCGTGCAGATGGTGTCCGCTGTCCTGCGACACGGGCCGCCCTACTTCACGCTGATGCGCGACGGGCTGGCGCGCTGGATGGAGTCGCGCCAGTTCGCAAGCGTCTCCGACATCCGCGGTCGCCTGAGCCTCAGGAACAGTCCGGATCCGAACGCCTTCGAGCGCGCCAATTACCTTCGCACCCTGTCCTCCTGGGCCGAATTGCTCGCCTATCAGATCGCCAGCAAGAGCGCCGAAGACGAGGAGCCAGACTCAAAAGAGTCGAAGTAGCCCCCGGGGCGCTGCCCAACCCCGCGTCACCACTGGCCGGTTCCTGCATCTCTCAGGAGGATGGGTCGCTCTCTTGTCCTCGTCGCCCTCTTTCTGACGCTCGCGTCAGACTTCGCGGTTGCTGCCCAGGAAGCGGTCGCGCTCGACGGGGCCATTCGCGAGGCCCTCGGCCATAATGCCGCGCTTCGCGCCAGCCGGGCGACGGCGGAAGTCGCCGGCGCGGGGGTCACCGAAGCCCGCTCCGGCTGGTTTCCCCGCGTCTCAGTCAGCGAGTCGTGGCAGCGGGGCGACCAGCCGGTCTTCGTCTTCAGCTCGTTGCTGTCGTCACGCCGGTTCGGCGCGGCGAACTTCGCGATCGATGCGCTCAATCATCCCGATTCCATCGGGTTCTTCCGCACGTCGGTCGGCATCGAACAGACGCTGTTCGACGCGGGGCGGCAGCGGGCCGCCGTCCAGAGCGCGGCGGCACGCCAGGAGATGGCCAGCCTCGGCGTAGACGAGGCGGCGGCCGACCTCGTCTTGTCGACCACCCGCACGTTCGGCCGGATCGTCACGGCAAACGCGAGCCGGCGCGCGGCCGAAAGCGCCGTCGCCGCGGCGCGCGAGGATCTGACGAGCGCGGAGCGGCGACGCGATGCCGGCCTGCTCACGGACGCCGACGTGCTCGCGCTCGCCACTCACGTCGCCGATGTGCAACAGCGCCTCATCCAGGCGCAGGGCGACGCCGACGTGGCCCGCGCCGAGCTCAGCCGAGCGATGGGACAACCCATCGACCGGCCGTTCGACATCGTGGAACCGACAACGCTGGACAGCGCTGCCGATGAACCGACGCCGCTGGACGCGCTGCTGGCCGAGGCCGATCGGGCCAGGCCCGAGCTGAAACGCGCCGCGGCCGCCAGCCGGCTGGCCGCCGCCGGCCGCGCGGGCGCCCGCTCCGCGTTCTTCCCCCAGGTCGCCGCGCAGGCGGGACTCGACGTCAGCGGGACCAGCGTCGCCGATCGCGCCTCGGCCTGGATTGTCGGCGGCGAAGTGCGCTGGATGCTGTCGCTCGGCGGCGCCGAGCGCGCCCGGCTGGCCGCGGAGTCCGCAGCCGCGACGCGCGCGAGCGCGGAGGCCGACGAGGCGGGGGCGGCCGTGCACGTGGAGGTGGTCACGGCGCTGCGACGGCTCGAGACGGCCCGGGCGCGCGAGACGGTCGGGCGCACGGCGCTGGATCAGGCGCGGGAGAGCCAGCGGATCCTTCGAGACCGATTCGATGCCGGCATGGCGCCGGTGGGCGACGTGCTGCGCGCGTCGAGCGCCGTGCTCGACGCCGACGCGCAGCGCACCGCCGCGCTGGTCGATGCCATGGTCGGCGACGCCATGCTGCGCCGTGCCGTAGGTCGTGAACCGTAAGAGTCCGACAGCCGAGGTTCAGCCGTGAAGTCCATTGTCTTCGTCCTGCTGTCCTTCGCGACATTCGCCGTCGGCTGCGGGACCGCGTCGCGCAGCGCGGCGCCCGAGAGTCCACCGGTCAGCGTTTCCACGAGTCCCGTTGAACTTGCCGACATCTCGTCGTCGTTCGAGGCCGGTGGCGTCGTGCGGGCCGTCTCGACCGCGATCATTTCGAGCCGGCTGATGTCGCCGGTCGTCAGTGTGCTGGTGCGGCCCGGCGATCGGGTCCATCGCGGCGCGCCCCTGGTGACGCTCGACGCCCGGGAAGTCACGGCGAATCGCGCCCGGGCGGCGGGCTCGCTGACGAGCGCCGTGGAAGCGGCCAGGGCGGCGGAATCCGACGTCCGGGCCGCCGAAGCCGTCGTCACGCTGGCCCGCGCGACCCACGATCGCGTTCGCTCGCTTCACGAAAAGCGCTCGGCCACGTCGCAGGAGCTCGATCAGGCGGTGGCCGCCCTCGATGGCGCCGGAGCGCACCTGAACGGCGCGCGCGCGCGTGCGGCCTCCGCGAGTGCCGCACGCGACGCCGCGCAGGCTGCCGTGGATGCTGCCGCCATTGCCACTTCCTACACCATCCTCACCGCGCCCTTCGACGGCGTGGTCACGGAGCGATCGGTCGATTCAGGATCGATGGCCACGCCGGGGACGCCTCTCATGACCGTCGAAGACACGACCGGATTCCGGTTGGAGGTGCCGCTCGACGAGGCCCGCGCGCGACAGGTGGCCATCGGGCAGACGGCCGACGTGGCCCTGGACGTCACCAGCGGGTCGCCGGAGCGGTGGACTCGGGCGCGCGTGGCGGAGGTGGCGCGGGTCGATGCGGCATCACACAGCTTCGTGCTCAAGCTGGACCTGCCTCACGACGCCGGGCTGCGATCGGGCCTGTTCGGGCGCGCGCGGTTCGCCGGGCCGGCGCGTCGTCGGTTGACGGTGCCGCCGTCGGCTGCCGTGCGGCGCGGCCAGCTGACCTTCGTGTTCGTCGTGGATGCGGACAACCGCGCCCGGCTGCAGCCGGTCTCGGCCGGCGTGACGGAGTCCGATCGACTCGAAGTCCTCGCCGGCGTCCGCGAGCACGACCGCGTCGTCACCGAGCCGGCTGCGTCGCTGGTGGACGGCGCACGCGTCACGGGAGTCGAGCGATGACCCGCCCGCACGGCCTGGCCGGACGGCTGGCCTCGGCCTTCATCCACTCGAAGCTGACGCCGCTCGTCATCGTGACATCGCTGCTGCTCGGTACCTACGCCGTGCTGGCGCTGCCGCGCGAGGAGGAGCCGCAAATCGTCGTGCCGATGATCGACGTGTTCGTCGACCTGCCCGGGGCCTCGCCCACCGAGGTCGAGCAGCGCGTCACGCGGCCGATCGAACAGCTGCTATGGGAGGTGCCCGGCGTCGAGTACCCTGTACTCCACCTCCAGCCCGGGCCGGACGATGATCGTCGTCCGGTTCCTGGTCGGCGAGAACGAAGACCGCGCGCTCGTGGGGGTCAACGAGAAGCTCGCCGCCAACGCGGCGGCCCTGCCGCCCGGCGCCCCGGCCCCGCTCGTCCAGGTGCGTTCGATCGACAACGTGCCGGTGATGGCGCTCACCCTGTGGGGCACGCGTTACGACGATGTCCAGCTGCGGCAGATGGCGGGTCAGCTGCAGGAAGCGCTCAAGGAACTGCCGGACATCTCCGAGGTGACCATGATCGGCGGGCGCCCGCGGCAGGTCACGATCGACCTCGACCCTGCCGCGCTCGCCGCCCGCCATCTGGATCCGCTGGCGGTCCAGCAGGCGCTCGCGCGCCGCAACGCCCGATCGGCATCCGACGACATCGTCGCGACCAATCGGCGCTGGCGTCTGGAGAGCGGCGGCTTCATCGAATCCGCCGAGGCGCTCCGCGACGTGGTGGTTGGCACCGGCGGCGGCGCGCCGGTCCATCTCGGCGACGTGGCCATCGTCAGCGACGGCGGCGGAGAGCCGAGCACCTATGTCACCCACTACCCTCGCGCAGGTCAGGCCTTCCCCGCCGTCACCGTGTCCATCGCGAAGCGGAAGGGGACCAACGCGATTGCGCTGACGCGCGCCGTGCAGCGGAAGCTCGAGACCGTCCGTGGGCAGCTTCTGCCCCGCGATCTCCAGATTTCGGTCACCAGGAACTACGGCGACACCGCGGCGCAGAAGTCCAACGAGCTGCTCTGGCACATGTTCCTGGCCGTGATGTCGGTCTCGGCGCTGGTCTGGCTGGTGCTCGGCCGGCGCGAGTCCGCGGTCGTGCTGACTGCCATACCGGTGACGCTGGCGCTGACGCTGTTCGTCTTCTACCTCTACGGCTACACGCTGAACCGCATCACGCTGTTCGCGCTCATCTTCTCCATCGGCATTCTCGTGGACGATGCCATCGTCGTGGTCGAGAACATCGTGCGGCATACGCGCCTCGCGCGCGATCGGCACGCGCTCGAGGCGGTGGCGATTCGCGCCGTCGAGGAGGTCGGCAATCCGACGATCCTGGCGACGCTCACGGTCGTGGCCGCCATTCTGCCGATGGCCTTCGTCGGCGGCCTGATGGGCCCCTACATGCGGCCGATCCCGATCGGCGCGTCGGCCGCCATGCTGTTCTCCCTGCTCGTGGCCTTCATCGTCACGCCGTGGGCGGCAGTCCGCCTGCTCGGCCGATCGCACGCGCACACCGAACCGGTGGACGACCGGTTCACGGCGGTCTATCGGCGGCTGATGGGCGCGCTGATCGCCCGGCCGCGGGCGCGCTGGATGTTCCTGGGCGGCGTCGCGCTCCTTCTGGTCCTGGCGCTGGTGCTGGTGCCGCTGGGGCTCGTGACGGTGAAGATGCTGCCGTTCGACAACAAGAGCGAGCTGCAGGTCGTCGTGCACATGCCCGAGGACACGCCGCTCGAAACGACGGCGGCCGTGGCGTCCGCCCTCGCGGACGAGGCGTTGCGGGACGAGGCGGTGACAGGCGTGGAGAGCTACACCGGCACGTCGGCGCCGTACACCTTCAACGGTCTGGTGCGCCACTATTTCCTGCGCCGCGATCCGAACCTGGCCGACCTGCAGATCACGCTCACCGGCAAGGACGAGCGAAGCGAGCAGAGCCACCAGATCGCGAAGCGTTTGCGGACGCGCCTCGATCCGGTGGCCGCGCGTCTGGACGCTCGCATTCAGATCGTCGAGGTGCCGCCAGGCCCTCCGGTGCTGCAGACGATCGTCGCCGAGGTCTACGGGCCGGATCCGGCGCGCCGCCTCGCGCTCGCGCAGACCGTGCGATCGACCTTCGAGCGCACCGAGGGCGTGGTCGACGTCGATTGGTACGTCGAGTCGGCGCAGCCCAAGTGGCGATTGGAGGTGGACGAAGAGAAGGCGGCCGCGGCAGGGCTGTCGGCCGCTCAGGTCGCCTCGGTGGTCCGTCTGGCGGGATCGGGCGCATCCGCCGGCCTGCTGCACGATCCGGACGCACGGGAAGCCATTCCGATCGTCCTGCGGCTGCCGCGGGAGCTGCGGGGGTCGCTCGACAGCGTCGAGAGCATCCAGCTCCAGGGACGGCCGCCGGTCTCGATCGGCGAGCTGACGAGGGTCGCCGCTCTCCAGGAAGAGCGCGACATCTATCACAAGAACCTGCTGCCGGTGACCTACGTCACCGCCGACGTCGCCGGCGCGGCGGAGAGCCCGGTCTACGCCATCCTGCAGATGAATCGCGCGCTCTCATCGATCCGGATGCCCGAGGGCTACGGGCTCGAGATCTTCAACGCGCGACAGCCGTTCGACAGCTCGAAGTACGCGATGAAATGGGACGGCGAGTGGCACATCACCTACGAGGTGTTCCGCGACCTCGGGATTGCGTTCGCCGCCGTCCTGGTCCTCATCTACATCCTCGTCGTCGGCTGGTTCCAGTCGTTCGTCACACCGCTCACCATCATGCTCGCGATTCCGTTCTCCCTCGTCGGCATCCTGCCGGCGCACGCGCTGCTCGGGGCGTTCTTCACGGCGACGTCGATGATCGGCTTCATCGCGGGCGCCGGAATCGTCGTCCGCAATTCGATCATCCTGGTCGACTTCATCGAGCTGCGAGTGAGGGAAGGCATGCCGCTCGCCGACGCGGTGGTCGACGCCGGCGCCGTGCGGTTCCGCCCGATGGCGCTCACGGCGGCGGCTGTCATTGTCGGGTCCGCCGTGATTCTGTTCGATCCGATCTTTCAGGGCCTCGCGATCTCGTTGATGGCGGGCGAAGTCGCGTCGCTGCTCCTGTCCCGTATGACCGTCCCGATCACGTATTACCTCACGCATCGCCCGCAGACGTGGCCGTTCACCTCCGCGGCTGCGCCGCGCTGCGTGCCTGAGCCCACCGAAGGAGCGTCATCATGACTGTCGAACCGATGCTGCGTCTGATCGCCGGCGTGTTTGTCAGCGCCAGCGTGCTGCTGGGCCTGTTCGTCCACCCCTACTTCCTGTGGTTCACGCTCTTCGTCGGGTTGAACCTGGCGCAATCGGCCCTCACGAACTGGTGTCCGATGATGACGATCCTGCGTCGCGCCGGGGTGCGAGAGATCGCCGCACACGCGCGGACGTGAATCGCGAGCGCCCGGGGCGGCAGATGGGCGACGAGGTTTCACTCGACGGCCTGTGGCATTCCGCGCCCGCGCCGGCGGGCGTCTTTTCGCGACAGCACATCGAGACGCTGCCCGAACCCGCACGCCGGCTCCTCGAACACGCGATTGCGCCCGGAACGCCGCTCGCATCCGCCGTCCGGCTGCAGATGCACGGCGAGATCAAGCTCGGACGCTGGCTCCCGTTTCGCGCCTCGCAGGTCATCCGGCGCGACGGGAACATGCTGTGGAGAGCGACGATGAACCCGTGGGGCGTTCCGCTGTTTCGCGGGTTCGACCGCCTCGTGGACGGCGCGGGCGAGATGCAATGGAAGCTGCTCGGGCTCGTTCCGGTGGTCACGGCCTCGGGCCCGGACATCACCCACTCGGCGGCCGGTCGTGCCCGGGCGGAATCGATCTGGCTGCCGTCGCTGCTCTGCGGCAACGAGGTGTCCTGGACCTCGACGGACCCGTCCCACGCCACGGCGACCGTCAGCGTCGCCGGCGCGACCTCGCCGGTGGATTTCGCGATCGACGGGCACGGGCGGCTGAGTGCCGTGCGGGTGTCGCGCTGGGGCAATCCGCCGCCCGAGCCCGGGCGTTTCCAATCGGTCGATTTCGGCGGCGTCCTGGAGGAGGAACGGACGTTCGCCGGCTATACGATTCCCGTGCGCGTGCGTGTCGGCTGGCACATCGGGTCGCCGCGGTTCGCATCGGAGGGCGAATTCTTCCGGGCGACGATCGACGAAGCGGCGTTCCGGTGACGGGCGTCACCGGCCAGACGGGACCTCCGAACTCCTCAGCAGGCGGACCTTGACTTCACGAGGCGTGACCGCCTCGACCTTGAGGCCGAACGGCACGTCCACTGCCGCGGCGCGCAGCGGAATGGCATTCATGCCTTCGTGGGCAGCCCCCAGATCGCACCGCGCAGCGAGGGCATTCAGATCCAGCGTGTCGAACAGGAATTGGTTCCCGCGCAGCCACACCTGCAGCGTGTCGGTGGATTGACCGGCGACGGTCAGACTCGGCGGAACGTTCGTGAATTCGACGGGAACGGTCCGAACCTGCACGGAACGTCCAGGAAACAGGAAAGTCACGCTCCAGACGAGGGCCGCCAGAGCAATCGCCGTGGCCTGAAGCCTCAACGCCGGCGCCCGAAGAGTTCCCAGTGACAACCCGGGACGGGCTGCCGACTGCCCGCCCATCGACCGCAACGTCGCCAGCAGCGCGTCGGCGTCGGTCATGACGCGCATCTGGTTCTCCCACATGAGCGTGACCTCGCCGCGTTCCTCGGACGCGACGACGGCCAACGCATCGGATCGCTCGGCCAGGCCCATGGCTGCGCGGTGCCGGGTCCCGTATTGCTCAGGAACGTGCGATCGCAGGGTGAGCGGCAGGATCGCGCCGACGCGCGTGATGAGATCGCCTTCCACAATCGCCGCGCCGTCGTGAACGGGCGACTCCTTCTGGAACAGCGCCACGAGAACATCCGGCGACACGCGCCCGTTCAGGACGATGCCTGGCGTCGTCAACTCCGCGAGCGAATCCTTGCGGGCGAGAACGATGAGGGCGCCGCATCGCGCTCGTGCCAGCGACCAGGCCGCAGTGCTGACCGCCGACAGGGCAGACACCTGCTCGCGATTGCTGGCGCGCCCCATGATGTCGAATCGCATGAGAGCGCGCCTGAGCTCGGGCTGGAAGACGATGAGGAGCGCAAGAATCGCGATGATCGTCGCGGCGTCGAGGACCCAGCTCGTAATCAGCAGCTCGAGCTGCCGGGCCAGGAGGGCGCCCACCCGGAGCGCCAGGATGCTGAGCGCCAGCCGGAGCGCACGGGCCTGCCGGCTCCATCTGAGGAGCAGATATAAGGCAATCGCAAGGACGAAGAAGTCGACGCCGCTTTGCCAGTGGATGGTGGCCAGTTGACGCATGCTTCAGCGCGCAGACGCCGGTGTCGGCTGTCGACCGAGTGAAGGGAAACAGGATCCTATCGAGGCGACGAGAGCGTCAACCGGCTCACGTGCGCCGCTTTCTCGATGATCGCATCATCGCCGACCGGATGATTCCGGGCAGCTCCTCGAACATGCCGACCACCACCATCGTCGTGGCCACGAGCATCGCGACGAGCAGCAGCAGCCATGCGAGCAACACTCCAATCGACACGTGAGCGACCGCATTTGCAAGCAACCATGTCACACCGAGGACGGTGCAGACCGCGTACCAACCGCCCAGGCTCGATCGCGGATCGCGCCTGGCCGGCTGCCATCGTTCGTCCTGGATCCTGCTCGCCTGTCTTGATGATGCCGGACATCCCGGTCCGGCGCTACTCCGAAGCTCCCGCGGCCCGCCGCGCCGGAGTCGACTCCACAGATGAGGCGCGTGCGGCGCTTCTTCCTCAGCTTGCCGTCGCGGGGCGCTCGCCGCACAATGCAAGACTTGGGGTTTGAAGCGAAGGAGGTCTCATGGCAAAGGCGAAGAGGGCAGTTCCGGAGGGACACCATACCGTGACGCCGCACCTGACACTCGACAACGCGGCGCAGGCCATCGACTGGTACAAGGAGGCCATGGGCGCGGAGGAAGTGGCGCGTGCCGCAGGACCCGACGGGAAGATCATGCACGCGGAGATCCGCATCGGCGATTCGCTCATCATGCTGAACGACGAGATGGGAGGCGGGAAAAGCCCGAAAGCGATCGGCGGCTCGCCCGCGTCGCTCTGGCTGTATGTGGAGGACTGCGACGCGCTGTTCAACCGGGCCGTCGCGGCCGGCGCGAAGACGGCTGCCGGGCCCATGGGTCAGATGATGGATCAGTTCTGGGGCGACCGTTCCGGCACCTTGACCGACCCGCACGGGTACCAGTGGACGATCGCGACGCACAAGGAAGATCTCGCGCCGCAGGAAATGAAGCAGCGCATGGACGCCTTCATGAGCAGCGTCGCCTCCCCGCAGCCCACCCACCGCTGAATCGTGGCAAGGCCTGGCCGGTTGCGGTGGCCAACCGGCGAGGCCGTCTTCGTCGTCTCGTCGCGCGCTTCTTCGGTATGGGCTATCCGTGCTTGAAGAACTGGACGGCCCGCTCGTGCTTCTCCGCGGCACTTCGACTCCTGAACGTGCCGAGGTTCCGCCGCCGGCCCGTCCTGGCGTCGATCTTTCGCGAGTAGAGCCGGTACCCGCCCGACTTCAGCTTCCGGATCATGCTCGTCCCCCCTTCACGCGCGTTCAGGCCCGCCGGCGCGCCACCTGAAGGACCGGCATGCAGAAGCCGCGCCAGCTCCGGACAGACGCACGATCGCACCTCGGGGCGACGCGTGTCCCGCGGGAGCTCAGCGCCGGCGACCGCGCCCGGGGCGACCTCCGTGGTTGGTCGCTCCCGCATTCCTCGAACTCGTGGAGCGACGATCGGCCGCCGCACGGCGGGCGGCGTTCACCTCGGCGCGGGCGCGATCGTGACGCTTGCGCGCACGGATCTCCGCGATGCGTTGCGCGTGCGGAATCTCGAGCCGCTCGGCCGGTCGCGCGGCGTAGTCGAAGTCGGGCACCGTCACCCGCGGCAGCCGCTTCGCGATCGCGCGCTCGATCGCCCGCAGGTCGCCCTCCTCTTCCGGCGACATGAAGGTGAACGCTTCCCCGGTGGCCTCCGCCCGTCCGGTGCGGCCGACGCGATGGATGTAGTCCTGAGGCACCTGGGGCACGTCGAAATTCACCACATGCCCGAGCGCGTCGACGTCGATGCCTCGCGCCGCGATGTCGGTCGCGACGAGCACCGGAAACGTCCCGTTCTTGAACCCCGCCAGGGCCGCGGTCCGCTGCGGCTGTGACCGGTTGCCGTGGATGCGTTCCGCGCGAATGCCGGCCCGCACCAGCGCATCGGCGAGCCGGTTGGCGCGATGCTTGGTCCGCGTGAAGATCAGCGCCTGCCGCATCGTCTGCCGCCGGAGCAGGTGGACGATGAGCGCGGACTTGAGCTCCTGCGGGACCGGGTAGACCGCATGCGTGATCCCCGACGGCGGGGCGGCCTGCCGTTGCATCTGGATCGACACCGGATCGCGCAGCATCTCGCCGGCCAGCACGACAATCGGCGCCGGCATGGTTGCGCTGAAGAGGAGCGTCTGCCGCCGGGCCGGCAGCTTCGAGAGAATGCGGCGGATCTCGGGCAGAAATCCCATATCGAGCATCCGGTCCGCTTCGTCCAGGACCAGGTGCTCGATCTGATTCAGCCTCGCGTATCCCGACCGCATGTGGTCGATGAGCCGTCCGGGCGTTGCAACGATGACATCGACGCCGCTGCGGAACGCGTGCTCCTGCGGCCCCATGCCGACGCCACCGTACACTGCCGCGCCGGTCACCGGCGTGTGGACCGACAGCGCGCTGAAGTCCTCGAGAATCTGGGCCGCCAGCTCGCGCGTCGGCGCGAGGATGAGGGCCCTCGTCGTCCGGCGCGGCCGATCGACGAGCCTGTTGATGATCGGCAGCAGGAACGCCGCGGTCTTCCCGCTCCCGGTCTGCGCGCAGGCGATCAGGTCACGGCCGTCGAGCGCAGGCGGAATCGCTTCGGCCTGAATAGCGGTGGGGCGGACGAAGCCGAGCTCCTTGATGGCTCTCGTCAGGGCCGGATTCAGCTTCAGATGAGTAAAGGGCACGTCCCATTATGGCGCGCAGGCACCCGTCCCGCCCCTCACCTCATCACTTGTCACTGACCGCCTTCCGATCCGCGCCGTAGGTTGGCCCGTGCACGGTGCGGTGCGACAGATAGATCCACTTGCCGTCGCGTTTCGCGTAAACGCGCTCGAACCATACCGAGAACCACGAACGGTCCACGGCGCTCGCAGGCGTGTTGCCGAGATAGCGGCCGTAGGTGATTGCAACATCGTCGTGCATCTCGGCCATGACCGAGTCGAACGCGAGCACCGCGTACGACTTCTGCTCGACGCGCCGCAGCATGCTCTGCTTGGTGTCGGTCAGGAGCGGCCGTCCGCCGTTGGCCCACCCGTCGCCGTGGACCATGACGAAGTCGGCCGGCGTGACGCTGTCGACGTACGCCCGATCGCCGGCGACGACGGCATCCGCGATCTTCTGATCCAGTTGGAGCACTTCGGCGGGCGGGGCGGGGCGGGATGCGGCCGGCGTCGCAGTTCCCGCGCCTCGCCGGCCGCCACCCCCCGTGCTGCGCTGCCCTCGTCCGGCCGTGCCGGTCGCCTCGGCCGGCACCGGCGACGGCGGCGCACCGGCGGCTGTCGGATCGACGCCCGCCTGGGCAACGTTGGGGCCGTGAACCGTCCGATGGGACAGAAACTGCCACGCACCATTGCGCTTCGCGTACACGCGCTCGAACCAGATGGAGTTCAATCGGCCCGGCGCGGCGGCGTTGCGCGTCGGCGGCATGTAGAGGCTGACGTAGCGGCCGTAAGTGATCGCGACGTCGCCGTGCATCTCGATCTTCACGCGGTCGAGATCGTGCACGAGATATTCCTTGTCCGCGACGCGCTTCAGGAACGCGGCCTTGTCGTCTTGGGCGAGCGGCCGGCCGCCCGTGGTCCAGCCGTCGCCGTGGACGAAGCTGAAGCTGGCCGGCGTGACGCGGTCCACGAACGCCACGTCGCCCCGCACCACGGCGTCCTCGATCTTCTGTTCGAGCGCGACGACTTCGGCGGCCGCCCCGGTGGCGGTCGCTGCCGTGATTTCCGGAGCCGCCGCGGCTCTGGGCGCCGCCGGCGCCTGGCCGGCCAGCCCCCGTGGTCCGAAGGCCATCGCGGCGAGAAGTGTGACGGGAAGCCAACGAAGATGGAATCGCATGATCGCCTCTGCTCCTGGCTGGTTCGCGGCGGATTTCCTAACTGGTGCTGACCGACTCCCGCGTCGGTCCGTACGTCGCGCCGTGGACGGTGCGCTGCGACAGCAACGTCCACTGGCCGTTCTCCTTCCGGTACACGCGCTCGTACCAGACGGCGAACCAGGCCCGATCCGGGTTGCTCCCCCTCAATGTCGCCGTATAGCGGCCGAAGGTGACGGCGACGTCCCCGTGCATCTCCGCCTGCTGCGAGTCGTAATGCCACTCGAGGTACTGCTTGTTCCTGACGCGATCGGAGAAGGCCTGCCTGGTGTCGATCAGCCGCGAGCGGCCGCCTCGCGTCCACGGATCGCTGTGCCACATCAGGAAGTCGGCGGACGTATGACTGTCGAAGAACGCCTGATCCCCGCCGGGGACCGCGGCTCCCAGCTTCGTCTCCAGATCGAGGAGTTCGGCCGCCTCTTTCGACGACGGCTTGTAGACCTCGGGCGCGGCCTTCGCCAGCGGCAGGCCCGGCACGTAGTCCGCCGGCGTCTCGGAGGCTATCTGGGTCGGGTCGACGCCCGCAGGCGACGGGTGCGGACCCCAGACGGTGCGGTGCGACAGCCACTGCCAGCGGCCGTCGCGCTTCGCCCACACCCGCTCGAACCAAATGGTGCTCAGCCGGGCCGGGCTGGCGTTGTTCCGGTTCTTCGGCACGAACAAGCTGACGTAGCGTCCATGCGTGATTGCGACGTTCCCGTGCATCTCGATCCTGGGATTGTCGAGATCGTGCACCAGGTACTCCTTGTCGGCGATCCGCTTCATGAACGCGGCGCGATCGTCCTCGATGCCGCCGGTCTTCTCTCCCCGCGTCCAGCCGTCGCCGTGGCGGAAATGGAAGTCGCTCGACAGCACCGTCTCGGCAAACGCCACGTCGCCCTTCACGACGGCCGCTTCGATCTTCTGTTCGAGCCCCAGCACCTCGGCGGCGTCGCCGGTCGCGTTGGCGGCGGTCACCTCCGGCGGCGGCGCAGGCCGTGCGGCTCCCCCGCGCCCTCCGCGACCTCGCCCCTGGGCCGGCGCCTGAGTCGCCTGGCCCGCGACGCCGATCGTCACGCCTGCGACGAAGAGCGGAAGGAGTACCGACCAATGCCATCGGGTGACGAGTCGAGCGCGCATCGCATCCTCCTTCAGCACGGTTACGGAGCGATCGTGATGGCGGTGTACGACCCGCTCGGCACCATGTCGATGTTGTGCGCTTTCACGATCAGCTTCGTGGCCGGATCGCGCTCCTGCTTGAGCACGACCTCGGCAAACTCCGGGTCGTCGTGCGCGGCCTTGAGGCGCTTGTCGCGCTCCTCTTTCGAGGGATAGCCGCGGATGTAGATGAACGTGTCGTTTGCGTCGATGCCGAGCTCGCTGTCGGTCTGCACCGGAATCCAGTAGCCGACGTTGGTGATGCCGTGCCGGGCGTAGGTCCCGGCCGTGCGGCTGGCGAACCGCGCCGCCAGCGCGTCCCGCTTGCCGGGCAACGCTTTGTAGATGCGCAGCTCATAGAATCCGGGAGCCGTCGCCTGCTGCGCGTACCCCCACCCGACACCGGCCACGCCGACGGCCGCTCCCAGCACCGCGATCAGTTTCCACTTCACCATGGCCGCTCCTTGTGCTTCAGAAATCGAACTGGGCGCCGAACTTGAACAACCGGGCGGCCAGGACGCTCGCCGGCGTCCCCCACGCGCTGCTGGTCGGCGAGTAGGTGTTGTTGCGGCTCAGAATCGTATTCGAATTGGTCAGGTTGTAGATATCGAAATTGGCCGTCATGCGCCCTTTGCCGAGGCGGACGATCTTGCTGAACCGGAGATCGAGCTGCGCCAGGCGCTCTTCGAACTGGGTGTTCGGCTCGAAGAGGCTGCTGAGGCTCACGTTGCCGGTGCACGGCACCTGGCCGCGGCACGAGCCGAGGTTCCGGCCGAGCGACCCGGCAATCTGGGCGTTCGGCACGACGTAGCCGTTGGCGGCGATCGCGAGACCGGGCATGTTCTGGTACACGAGACTCGTGCGGATGTCCCAGAACGGCAGCGGATAGACGAGGTTCACCTTGCTCTGGAACTGGGACCAGGGCGTCGCGACCTCGCAGTACCGAAGCTCCTGCGGTGAATTCACGACGAAGCAGTTGTTGGTCACCGTTCGACCGGTGGCCACGCCGCCCGAGAGGAGCGCGCCTCCGGCGAATCGCGCGTTGACGTTCACGTCGAAGCCGTTGTAGACCTCCGAGGCGTTTCCGTAGTTGGACGCCGAGGTGACGAAATTGTCGGTGAGACCGAAGAACGCGGGCTGGATGTCGTAGAACCCGCACAGCGCACTGCCGGCGTTGGGCAGCCGCGAATCGTTCGGCAGCGTGACACAGAACGGGTCGTAGGCATCCGGCGTCACGGCGCGGTTCTTCGTCACCCGCTGGTTGACGAACCACGTCCGGTAGTATCCGACCAGCAGGCCGAGCCCGGGGCGCAGCTCGTGCTGGAGGAGCGCCGACCCCTGCCAGCTCGCGGGGCGGACGCCGAAACCGGTCAGGACCGCGGGGTCGTAGTGAGTGTTGGAGCTCAGCGTGCCGAAGGTCGTCGAGGACAGGGCGCCGCATTCCAGGTTCGATGCGGGGTTGTGCAGATCGCAGTCGGGCACGTAATTGCCCGTCCGCGAATCGCCGGCTCCGAAGAAGCTGTCGTTCCAGTTCCGCGTCGCGCTCGTGGCAATCTGGTTCGACGGGTTGTTCGCCGACGACAGCGTCGTCGACTCGGCGTTGACGTAGCGGCCCAGCGACACTTTGAGCGCCGTCCTGCCGTTGCCGACGAGATCGTACGCCGCGCCGATCCGCGGCGTGACGTCCTTCCAGTTCGGCACGTTGTCGACCATGTCGAACGAGTACGCCGGCGTGAAGAACCCTGCCGGCCGCGTCTGCGCCGGAACCCAGCCGTGGAAGTAGTCGTACCGCACGCCGAGGTCGAGCGTCAGGCGCTTGATCGTCCATTGATCCTGGGCGTACAGACCGAGGCCCGACAGATCGTCACGCTGGTGGGTCGGCAGCGCGATTTCGGTAATGCGCACCGGCGTCGGGATCGAAGTCGGCGTCGCCTTCTGCAGCGCATAGGAGAGCGGCGGATCGGAGGTCGAATCGGCCCACTGATCCAGATAGCCGCGCTTGAAGGTCACGCCGGTCTTGAAGGAATGCGAGCCGGTGACGTAGGTGGCCGACGCGTAGCCGTTCATCTGGGGATCGTGGAAGTGATTGAGCGCGGTGTCGACCCGCGAGTTGTACTGGAGCCCGGTGGACAGCTCGGTCAGCGGAATGGCGCCCGCCTGAACCTCCGGCGCCGGCGCGTACCAGGCATGCGTGTCCATCCGGTTGAAGCCCGCCTGCAGGAGGAAGCGGTTGGTCATCGTCCGCGTCCAGGTGCCCGCGAGATTGAGCAGCGGTTTGAAGTACCCCATCTCGCTCGCTTCCGGCGCGACCGGGGGCGAGCCGTCCACGCCGCGGCGGCAGTTGCAGTTGGACTGGTAGGCCGGGAAGATCGTGAAGCGGTCCTTGTCGCCTGCCTGCCAGGTCAGCCGCACGCTCACGTCCTTGTTCGGATTCGGCCGGTCGGCGGGACGATCGAGATCGGGCGTGTAGATGAAGGTGCCGTTCGTCTTGTTGTAGTAGTTCGCCGGCAGATATTCGGACGCCCCCCACGCGCGGGTCGCGGCGTAGTACCAGAGTCTGTTCTGCACGAACGGTCCGCCCGCGCCGACCCCGAAGTCGTAGATGTTCTTCACCGACGGCCCTGCCGTCGCGCCGCGCGCCTTCAGCGCATCGTCGATGTTGCGTCCCTGGAGGTCGCCATTGGTGCCGTTGGCGACGGCGTTCCACTTGAACGTGTTGCCGCCCGACCGCGGCACCATGTTGACCTGCACGCCCGAGGTCTCGACCTCCGCGCCGCCCGCATGGGTGACGATGCCGATTTCCTGGGCCATCAACTGGTTGTAGAAGAACAGGCGGAAGAATCCCGATCCGGTGTTGAGCGTGTGCTGCATCGAGAGGCCGTCGATCATCGCAATCTCGTCGGCCTGGTGCCCGCCGTGCACCGCCATCGACGCGATCTGCTCGCCCTTGTTCCCGCCCACGTCCGAGAACGAGCCCGACGAGGCCGACGGCATGACGCCGAGGGTCAGCGCCGCCAGCCCGGCGATGGCCTGGCTCGCCGGGAGCGCATCCATGCGATCGCGACCGAGCACGTTCTGCGACACGACGTTCTGCACGTCCACGATCGGACTGGTGCCGGCGACGGTGACCGTCTCGCTGACCGTGCCGACGCGCATCTCGGCGTTGGCGGCCGCGGTGAAGCCGGCGGTCAGCTCGATGCCTTCGCGCTTGACCGTGCTGAAGCCGCCCAGCGTGAACGAGACCGAGTAGGTGCCGGGACGCAGGTCGACGATCTTGTACTGGCCAACCGCGTCGGTCACCGCCGTCCGCGTCCCTTCGATCAGGACCGGACTGGCAGCCTCGACGGTGACGCCCGGCAGCACCGCGCCGGTCGAGTCCCGGACGACGCCGGCGATCGTGCCGCTGGTCAGGGTCTGCGCCACGCCGCCGGCCGGCCACGCCAGCATTGCACCAAGGACCGGCAGCCACGCGAGTGTCTTCGGACGCATACGGCTCTCCTGTCTCTCCGAACGCTCATGGCGGCCACGCGGTACTGGTCGCCGACGCGCTCCTGCAGGGCGCAGTACGAGCCGGAGTATAGGCGACCCCTTGACAGGCAAATGTCGCAACTTGTCGCAAAGCGGCGCGCGCAATTGACAAGCCTTCTCGGGCCGGGATTGAATCGACGACAACGAATCGAGGTGTGGCGATGAACGGATCCGCGCTCATGACCGGCAGCCTGGACTATCTGCGCCGGCCTTTCGTCCGCAACGTCAAGCAGGGCGACCGCGTGCTCGTCCTGAGCGATACGGCGCACGACGCCCGCGTGTGGCAGGCCGTCCACAGCATCGTGTCCGAGCGCGGCGCCGACGTGACCGTGGCGCTCTTCGATCGCCGTCCCGCCGACTACTACGATCCGCCGTCGGCGGTCTGCGAGGCCATGATGAAGTCCGACATCAACGTGCTCGTCGCCTCGACGGGCATGCTGCACTGCCCCGCCAATTTTCGCGCGATGGAGGCCGGCATCCCGGCCATCTGCATGGACGGCGGCATGACGCTCGAGATGTTCCAGTCGGGCGCCGTCACCGACGACATGAAACAGATCGCCGTGCGGAAGCACTACGTCGCCAGGGACGTGTTCGGGGCCGGCGCGAAGGAATGCCGGGTGACCTCGCGCTACGGCACGTCGTTCACCTACCGGGTCGACGGCCGCATCTTCGTTCCGCCGCTGCCCACCGACCTGTTCGATCCGTACAAGATCGTCAACTTCGACAAGGACGAGAACCGCAAGGGCGGGAATCTCTACTACTACCTGTTCCCGACCGGCGAGTTCAATGTCGCGCCGATCGAGGGCAGCGCCAACGGCACCCTGGTGATCGATCTCACGATGCACCATCTCGGCCGGCTCTGGACGCCCATCGAGCTCACCGTCGAGAACGGGCGCGTCGTCAGGATCGACGGCGGCGCGGACGCGCGGATCCTGCGCGACTACCTCCGGGTGTACGGCGACGACAACGCGTACATGTGCCCGGCCGAAGCGTCGGTCGGCGTCAACGCCAAGGCGGTGATCCGCGGGATCCAGCGTGAAGACAAGAACATCATGGGCACGATGCACTTCGGGCTCGGCACCAACATCGACGTCGGCGGATCGGTGAAGTCACGGATCCACATGGACGGCGTGATCCTGGAGCCGACGCTGTACGTCGACGACGTCAAGCGCATCGAGGACGGCCGGATCCAGGTGCCGATCGAAGGCCACGCGCTCGCGGGCACGGTGTAACCGCCGTTCCGCCGGTCGCTCACGTGCATGGCGAATCCGGTTGTCGATCGGTCACGCGCTTCAGAAATCGAACCCCAGCTCGAACTTGATCAGCCTCCCCCGCTGAATGCTGCTCGGCCTGTGGTAGGTCGGGCCGAGCTGGCTGATCCAGCCGTTGACCGTCGCGTTGTTGGTGGCGTTGAACACCTCGAACCGCGGCGTGATCGAGCGTCCGTGGCCGATGTGGAACGCCTTCCGGACGTTCAGATCCAGCTCGAAGATGTTCGGCAGCCGCACGTCGCCGATCGGGGCGACGACGACGCTCTGGCTGCCCTGGGCGAGCGAGACGGTCTGGTTCGTGACCAGGACGGTCGTGGTCTCCGGCGCCCCCACCTGGTGCTCCAGCGTGCTGCTGAACGCGATGTCGTAGGGGAACAGGTACACGCCCGACATCCGGTACGACCATGGCGCGTCGCTCGACGGCAGCCCGGCGTCGAACGGCGACTGGCTGATGTTGGGATCGTTGCGGTTGCCGCCGCGCGTCTTCACTCTCGCGCGGCCGAAGCTGCCGCCGGCGATCAACGACCAGCGGTTGCTCATCCGCTTGTTCAGGGTCACGTCGAGGCCGTTGTAATTGAGGTCCAGGTCCGACGAGTTGTAGTTGAAGAAGGCGCTCGCGGTGGTCCCGCGGTTCCAGACCTGGACCGTGCGGCCGCTCGTGACCTCGGTCACCGTGATCGGCCCGATCCACGACGAAGGCGGCGCGGCGGTATTGATGTTGCCGATGTTGTCGCGCGTCTCCTTGCGTGCATAGAGGGCAGAGAAGACCATGCCCATCGGCAGCTGCCGCTGGAACTCGACCGTGTATTCATTCGAGATTTCACGCTTGACGTCCGAATCGTACGACGCGTTCACACCCAGGAAGACGTAACCGGGCGCCGGCCCGAGCTCGTCGATCTGCGGGAGGAGATCGCCGTTGCGATCGCAGCCGACCACGCCGGCCGTGCCGCAGCGGCTCTGCGGCAGCCACTGGCGCGTGTCGCTCACCACGGTCGCCTGGCCGGCATTGGTGCCGCCGGCGAGCGGATTGAGGCGCGACACGATGCTGCTCGCGATCGGCTGCAGGTACCGGTTTGCCGTGAACTTCAGCGCCGTCGTGCCGTCGCCGGTGACGTCCCACACGACGTTGAACCGGGGCGCGAAGTTGTTGAACGACGGCGCGACGACCTGGTCGAAGCAGCGCGACTCGGTGAAGAACTGGTTCTGCGGATAGCACGTCGCCGGCTGGTAGCTCGCCTGCCGCTCGTACCGCAGCCCCACGTTGAACGTCAGCTTGCGATGGGGCGTCCACTTGTCCTGGATGAAGGCATCGCGGACGTTCTCGACGTACTGGTACGCCGGGTCGAGGGCGCCCGCCGTGCCGTTGGTCTCCTGCGTGATGGCGACGATGTAGGTGTTGACCGAGACGGGGGTCCCGCTGGAGAAGTTGGCACGCATCGCCGAGGTCGACCAGACGGTCGTCGCCACCGAGCTGTGCGACACCTCGCCGCCCACCTTGATGTCGTGCCGACCGGTCACCCAGCTGAGGCTCGCGCGGACCGCGTCGCGGTGGTGATCGTTGACGTTGTACGAGGGCTGCGCCACCCCGCTCACCTGCGTCGTCGAATCGAAGGTCGGAATGTCGCCGCCGGCGACGCCTGGCTGCGGGTTGAAGAAGTCGCTCGCGCGCAGCCGGCTGTAGGTGACGTCCATCGCCACGTTCGGCGCGAGCACCGAGGTGAACTTCGCCTGGTTCACCGTCGGGTACTTGTAGTTGTAGGTCGTCGCGTGGCTGTCGAAGAAGCCCGAGCCGGGCGAGCGGTGTCCCTGCAGCTTGTACTGGACGTTGTTGAAGTAGGAGAGCTGCACGGTCTTCGACATCTGCCACGACACCTTGCCCGACGTCGTCCAGATGGCGTTGTTGTCGAGCACCTGCGAGCCGTCGGCGTCGTAGTTGCCGACGGTGTACTGATTGAGCCGCTGGTCGCGCCAGGTGGCGGCGAACCACAGCTTGTCACGCACGATCGGCCCCCCGAGCCACGCGGCGGCGTCGGTCATGCGCCGGATGTCGGCGTTCGGCTGGATGTTCGGGTTGGCGGCCTTCACCTTGGCCGGGATGCTCGCGATGAGCTGCGCGTACAGATCGGGCGAGTAGTTGCGCGATTCCGCCAGTCCGGGCGTCGTGCCGTTGAACGTCGCGCCGCCGTGGAACTGGTTGGTCCCCGACCGCGTGATCATGTTGTAGGTGACGCCGCCGGCCGAGTACTCCGCCGTCGGCGCGCCCAGCTGAATGCTGGCCTGCTCGAACGCAAACGGATCGGGATACATCATCGCCGTCGTGCCGCGCACGTTCATGCTCGAAATATCCATTCCGTCGATCATCATCTTGTTCTCGCTGTTCGAGCCGCGCGCCGCGGGCAACGCCTGGAAGAACCGCTCGGACCCGCCGACGTCGAGATTGCCGAAGACGATGCCGGGCACGATCTTCGCCATCGACCAGACGTCGGTGCGGTTCGGCAGCGCCTCCAGCTCCTGTCGTCCGAGGACCGTCTGCTTGAACGCGGTCTTGGTATCGAGGAGAGGCGCGCCGCCGGTCACCGTCACCCCTTCCTGCAGCGTGCCGATCTCGAGCCGCAGGTCGGCGCGCGACGTGTTGTCGGCGTTGACGGCAATCATCGGCTGTTCCGCCGGGCGGAACCCTGACAGCTCGGCGTGCACGGTGTAGGCGCCCGGCACCAGCCGGAGGAACTGGTACGCGCCGCGAGCATCGGTCACCGTCTCCTGCTTCGCCCCGACGGTGCCCTCGGGCGCCGACAAGGTCACCGAGACGCCCGGCAGCACCGCTCCTGTCGCGTCGGTCACCGTCCCTGCAATGGATCCGACGCCCTGCGCGCCGGAGGGCGCTGCAAACCCGACGAGCATCCAGACCGTCACAACAGCCGTGCCCAGCAGCGGCGTGCCGGCTCGTCTCCTTGTCCGTCTCATTCCTTCCTCCCTTTGGGTCCCTGCACGAGGGAATCGACCGCGACCGTGCGGCTCACGGCGGGGGGAGTATCCCAGAACCGCGCCCGGGCGAGTGTCGCAAGTTGTCGCAGAAATCAGCGTGTCGGTTGGCGTCGGTGGCAGCCGGCCGTCCGGTCGCGTCAGTCGGCGCGGCAGACCCAGCCCGCGATGCCCGGCCGCGTCTCGTGGCACGGTGCCCCGGCTGCCGGCCCGTTCAGCGAGTAGTAGACCTTGAAGTTCTGGCCCGGCTGGTTGTCGAAGTCGTAGACGAGGAGCGGCGCGCGCGGTCTGGCGTCTTGCGGCGCCATCCCGTAATTCATCGAGATGGCGGCAGGCGCCGGCACGCCCTCGGCACGCGTTTCGAGCGGCTCGAAAACAGAGGCTCGCACGACGGCGCTCTTGTGCGGGACCCCTCCGCCCGCCGGATCGACGTACTCGGTCGCGACGTTGATGCCGATGGTGGTCCGGAAATAGCTGTGGTCCACGGTCAGTCGCCCCTCACCGGCGGTTTCGGGGGCCTGACTGTAGAAGAACGGACTGCCCACCCCGATGCGAACGCCCTGCACGTTCGCTCCCGTAATGGCGACCTGCCGGGACGCATAGTTCCCCACCCAGACGCCGACCGGATTCTCGGCGGCGCTCGTCAGGGCGCTCGCGTCGCCGCGGACCTTCAAGCGATCGACGGTGAGCGCGTCGATCGGCGTTGCGACGACTCCCTGCCGCGACGCGTGCCACACGGTGAAATCGGCGATCGTGCCGCTCCATGCCCACGAGACGCCGCTCTGCAGCGCGCCGTACGCCTCGTTGTTCGAGAACTCGGGAACCACGGCATGCGCCGTGTCGAGCGGGAGCGAATCGCTCGCAACGCTGGTATCGGCGCCCTTGAACTTCGGCGTCCGCACGACCCCGAGCGAGGTGACCGGCAGCCCGAAACCGGACTCGGCGGCGTCGGCGGCGACGTTGTTGCGAATGATGTTGTTCGGGCCTCGAAACCAGAACGCCGATCCGTCGCCGCCGGGGTTCGGCAGGACGCTGCTGTAGCCGTTGCCCGGGGCGGCGTCACGCGATCCGGCCACGCGCAGCGAAAAATTGTGCTCGAAGATGTCGAAGCTCTCGCTCCCGTCCTCGGTGACAATCCCGGCGCCGCGCGTGTTGTAGACGACGTTGTCCTGGACCAGGCCGTAATGACTGTGGTGGACCGTGACGCCCCACTTCGTGGATCCGTCCACGGCATTGCCGATGAGCGTGAACTGATAGCCGTTGGCCGGCGTCTTCGCCGGGCCGAAATCGTGATGGAAGTGGACCGCGTAGCGGCCGATCTGATTCGTGCCGATCTTCCTCACGCGACCGCTGCTGTCGAACTCCGTGTTGTCGAGGATGCCCATCTTCGTGCGTCCCAGGTCGTCGAACTCGACGTAACGGATATCGACGTCGGCGCGCGAGATGAAGATCGTGTGACCGCGCGTCCCCGCCGGATTCTCCGATCGCACGACGATGTTGCGCGTCAGATTGCCGAGGTGGGGCAGAAACTCCAGTTTCCCGGCGGCATCCCGGGCGCCCTTGTGGTCGTACGCCAGCGGCGCGGTCAGGGTGATGCTGGTTCCGGAGACCGACGCCACCCGCGCCTTCTCGGTCTGCGGAGACTCGCCCCGTCCGCGTTGATTCGCCCGCAACTGCCGCGTATCGGGGACGACGACCCGGTCGCCGACCCTCCAGCCCTCCGGCGGCCGGTCGAGCACCAGCATCGTCTGGCCGGCCAGCGGCTCCCGGCCGAGCCTCGCGAACGTCGGCGTCCTGACGGCGCCGTGCATCGTCACCTTGCCGAGCCCCACGATGCCGTGCCCGATCTGGGTCGGATCGATCTCCAGATCGAACGGGCGATCGGCGATGACGATTTCCGCCTTCGCGCTCGCGGCCACAGGTTGGGCGGCGGTGCCGATTTCCAGCACGGCCTCGGGCATCACCATGATCGTGACGACCTTCAAGCGAGTCGTCGCGCCGGTCTTGAACCTCAGAGCTCCACGGACCTCGATACAGTCGATCGTCGCGTCAGACGCGGCGTCGTAGGTCACCGAATGAGCTGTATCGATCGCGACCTTGTCGTTCGCCCCCGGCACGCGGCTGGTCGACCAGATCCTGGGATCCGACCACACGCCGGTCGCGATGCTGGTGACCGTCGGCGTGGCGCAGAAGCGTGGAACGCCCTGCGGAACACCGCTCACGCCGGGGGTGTGGAGATGTGGTTCCTGCGCGGCGAGGGAGGCGACGCCACCGCCGGCCCAAAGAAGGACCGCAAGCGCCACCGCCCTCGGAAGTGGGGCCACGAGCACTAACCGCCCGATGTCGCGATCTTGTTCTGCAGCCCTCTCGGCGTGCCCGGCTTCCACGGCTCAGGAACCTTGTACTCCGAGCGATGGGGCATCTGGACCTTCGGCAGGCTCTTGGCATCCATCACGTCGTCTTCCTGGATGATGCCGTTTCGAAACAGCAGAAACGCCGTCAGCGCGTAGGCTTCGTCGGGCGTCAAGCGGCCAGGCTTGTCGTAGGGCATGGCGCGATGGATGAAGTCCCAAATCATCGTCGCGAACGGCCAGGTGACAATCGGGTAGTAGCTTTCCTCGTTGCCGCCCTTGCCGCCGATCAGGTTCGGCGCAGGGCCTTCCTTGCCGGTCGGGCCATGACAGGTGGAGCAGGCGCGCTGTGTGAAGGCCAACGCGCCCTGCGTCGCAGTGCCGCTGCCCGGCGGCAGCTCCGCACCGTCGGGGCCGATCGAGATGTCCTCCGCCGCCAGCTCCCGGGCGCTCGGCGCGCGACCGAGGCCGCTCGGCCCCTTCGCGCCGGTGGTGGGCGGTTCCGACAACCCGATGCCGCCCGAGGACCGGCCCCGCTGCTGCGCGTGCGGCGCCGAGGCCGAGATCAGACCGAAGCACACCGCGAACGCGGACGCGTAAGCGGCACAAGCCACTGGCTTCATCCCCGATCCCCATGCATGTCGGTAATGGTGACGGAGACTGGAGGGAGTCCGTTGGTCACCTCACCGTTTCGGTTCACCTTCCACGCCTGAATCCAGTTGCAGTGGCCGACGGTGGTATTGGACGCGCGGTACAGCTGCTGCCGGGTGAAGCCCCAGTACTTGATGAATTCCGCTTCGGAAGGCTGCACCTGATCCTTCTCGTCGATGCACCGCGACTGCAGCGTCGCGTCCTCGCCGTCCCAGTTCCACGGGTGGTAGAACTGCGTGAACGCCCGCGGAAGCGGCCGGTCCGCCAGCCTGGCCTCCACGTAGGTCTTCCCGCCGTCGGTGGAGACCTCGACCTTGCGCACCGCCCCCCCGCCAGACCACGCCAGGCCCCTGATCACGTACGAGCCGCGTGCAGCCAACCGGTGCGTCCCCGACGGATAGGTAATCACCGACTTGGGGCCGAACTCGTAGCTGTCGAGCTGCGTCTTCGGATCCTCGTGCAGGAATCTCGAATTCTCCTGGAACGTGAGATACGGCTGATCGACCACCTTGATGCGCCGCAGCCACTTGACCTGGTAAATGCCTTCGAAGCCGGGAACCATCAACCGGAGCGGGAATCCCTGATCGGGACGGACCGCCTCCCCGTTCTGCGCGAACGCGACGATTACGTCGTCCAGCGCTTTCGGAAGGGGGACGCTCTTGCCGTGCTTGCCCCCCTCGGCGCCTTCGGCCACGAGCCACTTGGCGCCGTTCTTCAGCCCGGTCTCGTTGAACAGCACCGAGAGCGGCACGCCGGTCCACTCGCTGCACGCCGCGCGGCCGTGCGTATCGGCGACGGTTCGTCCCTGCGGATTCGGCCGGTTGCCGATGCATTCGATGAAGTGGATGCGCGACACGAACGGCAGGCGCTTCAGCTCGTCGACGGTGAAGCTCAGCGGACGCTCGACGAGTCCGTGAATCATCAGCCGGTGCGAGGCCGGATCGATCGTCGGGACGCCGTAGAAATGCTGCGTCGTGTAGTGCAGCGATGACGGCGTGATGATGCCGGTCAGATCGCCGAACGGCGTCTTCGCGCCCATGCGCGACGGATTCGGCCGCGGCGGCGAGTTGTCGGGACTCATCGACCCCTCGAGCTTCCGCACGACGTTCGCGAACGGCGAGCGTCTGCCGTAGAGGACCGCATCGATCGAGTTGATGTCGTCGACGGTCGCGTCGGTGTCGGCGGCGGCGGAAACGGCGCTCGCCGAGGGCGACCCGAGGACGGCGCTCGCGGGCGCGACCGCCAACCCCGCCAACGCAGCCCCTTTCTGCAGAAACCGCCGTCGATCCGCGCTCTTCGGCTTCGCCTTCATGAATGCTCCTTGCCTCGCGCCAGGCGCAGGGCCGCGCAGATGCTACACGGGAACGCCCCTTCGATATGTCGCAGATTGTCGCACGCCGGGACCCCGGACCGTTCCTACGCTTCACCAGCCATCCGATACGCATCGAAGATCACCGACACCGCCCGCGCACAGTCGCGCGGCGTCGCCGGCGGCGGCTCGCCGCGGCTGATCCGATCCAGGCACTCCTTGATCACGCGCGGCCAGCCGGTCAGGTACCCGTCGGGCGCCTTGATCGTCTCGTTCCGATCGCCGCCGATAATCTGCACGCCCTCCCCGCCTCCGGTCGTTGCCCTGAGAAATGCCTTCTCGGCCGAGATCTTCCGCTCCACGTCGTTCCCGCGCGCCCCCGGGAACGTGTAGCTGGCTTCGGCGAGACACACGATGCCGCTCGGCGTCCGCATCGTGACGTGGGCGTAGTCCTCGACCTCCCGTTTGTGGAGCCGATGGCTGGTGATGGCCGAGACGACCTCGGGCTCTTCGCCGGTGATGTGCCGGAAGATGTCGATGCCGTGGATCCCCAGGTTCAACAGGGCGCCCCCACCGGCTTCCTTCTTCGACAGCATCCAGGGACTGCCGTTGTCGATGTACCGCTGGACGCCGGGCTGATTGAAGCGCATGAGCCCGTGCGCGATTGTCCCGAGCTCGCCTCGTTGTATCATCGAGACCGCCGTCTCGACGATCCAGCTGTAGCGGAACGGCATCGGCGCCGCCGCCCAGGCGTTGCTGGCCTCGGCCAGCGTCGCCAGCTCGTTCACCGTCTTGTCGTCGATGCCCCACGGCTTCTCCATCAGGAACGGAATGCCGGTGTCGACCAGGTAGCGGAATGCGGCCGGCATCGCCGCGTGGTGGCCGAGCGCGACGACGAACTCCGGCTTCGTCTCTTCAATCATCTCGCGGTAGTCGGTATAGGCCGCGCTGCCCGCTCGATCGGCGAAGGCGCCGGCCATCGCCGCATCCGGCGCGTGCGCACCCACGATCTCCACGTGTTCCCGCTGCAGCGCCGGCAGGTAGATTTGCGGCGCGTGATAGTGGTCCACGCCGATGACCGCGACGCGCTGAGGACGCTTGCGGACCGCCTGGGCGGACGCCTCGGTCCGCTCCGCGCGGTCCAGAATCGACGAGACGGTCACCCCCGCGACGGCGCACTTCGCGATCCGATCGAGAAAGCTGCGACGGCCGATCGCGCCGCGTCGATACCGGCGGGCGAGATCGAGGAGCTCCGGCGGATGCCCCGACGCGTGGTGCGGCTTGATCATGACGCCTCGCGTTGCCCCGCGCGTCACCGCCGCCCGAGGGTGCGATGGCGCGCGGCTGAGAAGGAGTGCGCGCGACTCAGAAGTCCACCTGCACCCCGAGCTTGATCCATCGCGCCGTCAGAATGCTCGTCGGCCGCTGCCACGCAGGACCGAAGGTGTTGTTGGTGGTGAGCACGTCGCTTCTGTTCAGCACGTTGAAGATGTCGGCAGTGCCGAGGATGCGACCGCGGCCGATCGTGAACGCCTTTCTGAGGCTGACGTCGAGCTCCTGCGCCCGGGCTCCGTACAACGTGGCCGGGGGGATGATCTGCAGCGTCGCCGTCCCGTTGGCGCCCGACGACAGGTTGCGATGGAGCGACGGCGCAATCTGGGCGTTGGTCGCGGTATAGCTTGCCGTGATCTGCGGTCCCGGCAGGCTCTGGAATCCGACGCCGACCTGGATCCCGAAGGGCACCGGGTAGCTGGCCAGGAACTTGATCTGCGGCTGCCACGGCGGGCGCACGTCGCACGATTCGGTGATGTTGGGTTGACCTGCCAGGCCGCTCAGGTTCGGCTGGTCGAGGACGTAGCAGTTGTTGGTGCGCAGCCGCCCCTGATCCACACCACCCTGGAGCACGCCCGACCTCGGCAACCGGATGCTCGTGGTCAGACCGTAGCCGTCCCAGACCGACTCCTGCTTCCCGAAGTTCGACGCCTGGGTGATCAGGGTGATGTTCCGGCCGAACTTGTCCGGGTTGACGTCGTAGAAGCCGCAGATCTGGTTGCCGCCGCCGCCCGGCAGCCGCGAATCGACAGGCGCGGTGATGCAGTACGACGTGTAATCGGAGGGACTGGTCGCGGTGTTCTCGGTCTGGCTGAAATTCCCGAAGGATCGCCGATAGTAGCTCGCCGTGACCGATGCGCCCTGCCACAGCTCCTTCTGCAGGCCTGCCGTGACCTCCCAGTTGTATCCGCGCTTCCCGAACCCCCGGGTGACGTCGTCAGCGTAGGTGGTCGCCAGCGGATTGGCCTTCCCGAAGTTCAGGTTCGACAGCGGCCCGCACTCCTGGTTCGACGCCGAATTGTTGAAATCGCAGTCCACTACGTAGTTGCCGGTTCGCGGATCGCCGGGACCGAAGAAGCTGTCGTTCCACGTGCGCGTGGCGCTCGTCACCGATCGTGTGATCGGGTTGTTCGCCGTCGCGATGCTGACCGTCTGGCCGGCCACGTACCGGCCCACCGAGAACTTCACCGCCGTCTTGCCGTCGCCGAACAGGTCGTAGACCGCTCCGACCCGCGGATTCAAGTCCTTCCAGTTCGGGACATCGTCCACCGCTGGGTAGGTGGTGACCGGCACGAAGATGGGGTTGGACAGGCGGAACTGCGCCAGCAGGGCGCCTTCGTCCTGAACCGGCACCGACCCGTTGAAGTAGTCGAACCGCAGCCCGTAGTTCAGCGTGAGGCGCTTGAGCGTCCAGCGATCCTGCGCGTACAGCCCCAGATCGGCGTTCATGTTCGTGACGACGACCGACGGGGTCGCCTGCAGCGTGACCTGGTTCGGAATGCCGTTGTTGAACCGGTAGGCCCGTGAGCCGGCCGTCTCGTTGGTCGCGATGTTGTGACCGAAGACGTCGCTGACGCCGAATTTGGCGGCGTGCGACCCGGTCACATACGTCAGCGCGAATCTCACGCTCAGCGGATTCGTCGGGTTCTGGCCGTACGTCGAGTTGGCCCGATAGGAGAAGTTCGTCGATTGTTCCGTGACTGCGATCGTGTCCACCGCGACGCCCGGCTGCCGGTTGTACTGGAACGATCCCCAGCTCGACCCCACGCCGGCTTCCATGAGCACCCGGTTCGTCGCCGTGTACCGCCAGGTCGCCTGACCGAAATAGTTCGGCCAGAAGATGCCGATCTGCGTCGCCTCGGGCGACACCGTGGCGCTGAACCCGCGGTTGCACGTGCAGTGCGGCGCCGCGTCGAAGAAGAGGCTCACTCTGTGGTTCTTCGACGCCTGCCACGTCGTGCGCAGATTCGTGCTGACGTCCCAGACCGTGGTGCCCGCCTGATGCGCGGTGTCCGGCGTGTAGGTCCACGCGGTCGGGGTGGCGTTGAAATACAGGCCCGCCAGGTAGTCGGTTTCCGTGTTGTAGCGATACGCGTTGTAGAACCACAGCTTGTCCTTGACGATCGGCCCGCCCCACGCCGGATTGACGTCGTAGAGCTCCTTGAGCGAGTTGACCGCCGTGAGCCCGCCGGCCTTGAGACCGTCGGTGAGGTTGTCGGCCTGCAGCTTGTGGCCGCCGCCGCCGGCGAAGAAGAACCCGCTGAAGCGATTGCCGCCGGTCTTCGGCACGATGTTGTTCCGGACGCCGCTCAGCTGCAGTTCAGCCGATTCGCCGCTGATCGACACGCTCGATTCCTGCACCGAGGCCATGTTGACGTAGTAGATGAAGCCGGCGCCGTCGGCCGCCATGCTGTTGGTCTCGAAGCCGTCGATCGCCAGTCTGGTCGAGCTGATCGCGCTGCCGTGGATCGTGAACGTGCCGCCGAACACCCCGACCTGTCCCAGGTTGCCGGTCACGCCGGGGATGAGTGGCGTGTAGTTGTTCGGATTGCGTTGCGTGGACGGCAGCCCTTCCAGCACCTGCTGCGACAGGACCTTCTGATCCTTGTTGGTCTGAACGTCCACGACCGGCGACACGCCCGAGACGGTCACCGACTCCTCAACGGCCCCGACGTGCAGCTCGGCGTTCACCGTCGCCGTGAACCCGGGCGGCAGGTCCAGCGCTTCGCGCTTGAACGTCGTGAACCCGGTCAGGGAAAACGTCACCGAGTAGATGCCGGGGCGGAGGTCGACGATCTTGTATTGCCCCTCGCCGTCGGTGACCACGGCTCTGACCTTCTCGATCAGCGCCGGACTCGAAGCTTCGACCGTGACACCCGGAACCACGGCACCCGACGCATCCCTGACGACGCCCGCGATTCCGCTCGTTGCGGCCTGGGACCACGCCACGTCCGGCACCATCACCGATATGACGCCGGCGAAGACTGACGCAGCCAACAGCATCGAACGCATGCTTCCTCCTCGGCAGACCCGCTCTCACGGTGAGATAACGGCGCGAGTATAGGAGTGAGATCCGTGGCGGAATTGTCGCAACTTGTCGCAAAACGCGGGATCGGCGCCGACGTCCGCAGGAATGGATCGCGGGCGCGCGGCTCAGCCGAGGAAGCGGGCGATGACGGCCGCGACGGCGTGCGGCTGCTCGATGAAGAGCATGTGCGGCGCGCCGGCGACGACCTCGAATCGGGCACCGGGAACCGCCGTCGCAATGGCCTCGACCACCGCGGGCGGCGACGAGCGATCGAGCTCTGCGGCCAGACACAGCGTCGGCACACCGATCGACGGCAGCCGCGGCGCCGTGTCGAGCGCCGCCATCGCGCGCCACGCGGCAGACCACCCGCGCACCTGCGCGCTCGCCAACTGCCGCCGGACCTGATCGGCGCCGCCGCGCGCCAGGAACGCGTCCGTGAACCAGCGCGCGAGCGTGGCGTCGAGCGCAGCCGCCATGCCCGCGCGCTCGCCGAGCGACCCACGCTCGATGAGCGCGGCACGCAGCCCGGGGGTGAGCGTGCTCGGACACGCACTGACGACGAGGGCGTCCACGTCGGACGGGTGGTCGAGCGCCACCAGCTGCGCGATCATGCCGCCGAAGGAAAACCCGATCACGGCGACAGGCGCGTAGTCGAGGTGCCTCAGGAGGGCGTGGACGTCTTCCGCGTAGCTCTCGAGAGTGACCGCGTCCCCGGTCATCGGCGAGCGGCCGTGTCCGCGCAGGTCCACACGAAGCACCTGATACTGCGGCGTCAGCTCGCCGGCCATGGCATCGAAGCAGGTGAGGTCGAGGCCAACGGGGTGCAACAGGAGAAGGCGGCGGCCGGAGCCCTCGAGCCGGTAATGGAGCAGCGGAGCGGCCCGACGGCCGATCACGGGATCAGCACGGAGCTGCCCGTCGTCCTCCGCTCCTGGAGATCGCGATGAGCGCGCGCGGCGTCAGCGAGCGCGTAGCGCTGCTGAATCGCCACTCGCACGGCGCCGCTCTTCACGACGTCGAACAGCTCGCCGGCGCGCTGCAGCAGCTCGGATCGGTCGGCCGTGTAGTCGGCGAACCCGGCGCCGGTGACGTAGAGGGATCCCATGCGGTTGAGGCGAAAGATGTCCAGCGGCGGCACCGGTCCCGACGAGGACCCGAACGAGACCGCCGTGCCGCGCCTGGCGAGGCACGCCAGGGAGAAATCGAACGTGCTCGCGCCGACCGAGTCGAACACGACGGGAACGCCCTTGCCCCCGGTCAGCTCGCGTACGCGGGCGACGACGTCCTCGGTCGTGGAGACGATCGGATGCTGACAGCCGTGATCGCGGGCGAGCGCCGCTTTCGCCAGCGAGCTCGTCGTTCCGATCACCGTCGCCCCGAGGTGGCGCGCCCATTGACACATCAGCAGCCCGACACCGCCGGCGACCGCATGGATCAGAATCGTCTGCCCGCGCTGAACCGGATACGCGCCACGGATGAGATATTGCGCCGTGAGTCCCTTCAGGAAGACGGCCGCGGCGGTTTCGTCGTCCATCCACTCAGGCAGCCTGACCAGCCGCGCCGGGTCCATGATCCGCAGGTCGCAGTACGCGCCCGGCGACAGACCGGGAGACGCGCCGCCGTACGCCACGCGATCGCCGACCGTCAGCTCGCGCACGTTGGCGCCGGCGCTTTCGACGACCCCGGCCGCCTCCATGCCGAGCGTGAGCGGGAAGCCGGGACCGGGATAGCGTCCGGTCCGGTGGTGGATGTCGGTGAAATTGAGGCCGATGGCCGTGTGGCGGAGGCGCACCTGGTCGGGGCTGGGCGGCCCGACCTCGATCGTGTCGAGCTGCAGCGCTTCGGGACCGCCGTTGCGGTAGATGCGAACCGCTCGGGACGTCGCCACGCGCGCCCCTCAGTCGACCGATCCGGCCATCGCGCGGGGCCGCGACACGGCCGACCCTTCGAGGCGCGGCCGGCCGTCCAGGGACTCACCCTGCGGCATGGCCGGATCGAGGCGCGTGGTCAGGACCAACCCGACCGCGGAGGCGGCGGCGCAGATGGCGAACGCCGTCTGATAGCTGTGCGTCACGTCGAACACGTAGCCGGCCACGATCGGGCCGAGCGCGCAGCCCAGCGTCCACCCGTTGAACGACACCCCGAAGATCAGCCCGTGCTGCCGCATGCCGAACAGCCAGGCGACGAGCGGCGAGTGCGCGGTCGCCAGCCCGCCATAGGCCAGTCCGAACGCCCCCGCGAACAGGTACAGCGCCCAGGCCTCCTTCGCGGGCAACAACCACAACAGCGACGCCGCCATGAGCACGAAGCTGATGACGTACACGCGCTTGTTGCCGATGCGGTCGGCCAGGCCGCCCAGCAGGATCTTGCCGACGACGCTGGCACCGCCGATGCTGGCGAGGATGGCCGCGGCGCTCGCGGTGGAAATTCCCAGGTCGGTCGCGTGCGGCGCCAGGTGCAGCATGATCGCCTGGAGTCCGAAGCCGTAGCAGAAGAACGTGACGAAGATCAGCCGGAACTGGCGCGACGCGATGGCTTCGCGGAGCGACAGCCCGCTCGCCACCGTCCTCACCGCGTGGTGCTTGCGTCCCGCGCTGGCGTACGGCGTGCCGCCAACCTGTGCGGGGTCTCGTTTGAGCAGTTGTGCCGCGAGGACGACGCCGAACAGCACGACGGTGCCCAGAATCGTGTAGGAGCGGCGCCAGTCGTACACGCCGATCAGCCAGTTCGAGATCGGCGGTCCCAGGAGCGCGCCGACGCCGACGCCGGCCGTGACAATCCCGGTCATGATGCCCCGGCGCGCCACGAACCATTTCGCCGTGGTCGAGGTGAGCGGGACGAAGGTGCCGCCCAGTCCGGCGCCCACGATGACGCCGTAGAACAGGTAGAGCTCCCACACGGCGCTGATCCGCGACATCAGCATGAAGCCGACGCCGATCAGCGTCCCGCACACGGTCAGGACCATGCGCGGACCGAAGCGGTCGTTCAATCCCCCCATGAGGATGGACACGACGCCCTGCGTCACCCAGACAAGAGAGAAGGCGCCGGCGGTGGTCGCCCTGGTCCAGCCGAAGTCGGTCAGCACCGGCTTGAAGAACACGCCAAAGGCGTAGTGCACCGCGAAGATCAGCACCATGATGAACGAGGCCGCTGCCACGATCGTGTAGCCGTAGAACGGCGTCTGAGCGCTGCTCGTGGAATCGATCCCGCTGCTCGACATGTGCAGAACCTCGCATGTGCCTGGCCGAACCGGGCCGCGACGAGTGTGACATTTCAGGTGACGGCCGGTTGTCGCAGTTTGTCGCAACCGCGACACCGCCTGCGCCGCGCCGCGGCCATGTCGGCCGGCGTCATCTCGGGCGCGCGGGCAGCAGGGGCGGCGTTCCGCCCGGCGTCAGCAGGTAACCGTCGCCGTACACCGTGTGGATGAACCGCGGGTGGCGGGCGTCCGCCTCGATCTTCTTTCGAAGACGCGCGATCGCATGGTCCACCGACCGGGTCGCCGGCACGTCGGGGTATCCCCACACTTCGCGCAGCAGTTCGTTGCGCGACACGAACCGATTCTCCCGCTCGGCGAGAAACTGGAGCAGCACGTACTCCCGGTGCGTGAGGTGGAGCGTCCGCGATCCCCTCACCGCGTGCTGCGCGCCGAAATCGATGGTGACACGGCCGAGCACCAGCCGTTCCACCATCGGACGCGAACGGCGGAGCACGGCGCGCACGCGCGCAAGGAATTCTTCCAGGTCGAACGGCTTGGTGATGTAGTCGTCGGCGCCGAGATCGAGCCCCCGGAGCTTGTCCGCCTTCTGGCCGCGCGCCGTCAGCATCACGATCGGCGTCCGCCCGCCCTGCCGCAGGAGGCCGCACAACTCGAAGCCGTCCACGTCGGGCAGCATGATGTCGAGGACGACCAGATCCGGGCCCGAGCGCTTCACCTCGCTGAGGGCCGACGCGCCGTCGGCGACCGTCGTGACGTCGAACCCCTCGAACTGGAGGTTGTCGCGCAGCACTTTCGCGAGCGCCGGGTCGTCTTCGATGATGAGAATCCGCTTCGTCATCTCTCGTGCACCGCTCCCGGAGTGACCCGGGCGGTCTCGGTCGTGGTCGTGATGGTGGCCCTGCACGGCGCTCAGGCGCGCTCGTCGCTGGGCAGCGTCACGCTCACCGTGGTGCCCGCGCCGGCCCGGCTGGAAATCTTCAGGCGCCCGCGATGATCCTCGACGATGCGCTTCACGATCGCGAGGCCGAGGCCGCTCCCATTGGCGCCGACGTCGCGCCCGCGGAAGAACTTGCGCGTCACCTGATCGACTTCGTCCTGCGGGATGCCCCGGCCGCGGTCGGCGACCCTCAACACGACCCCGCCGTCGCCCCGGCAGGCGCTGATGTGGAGCGACCGTTCGCCTGGCGAATACCGGATGGCATTGTCCACCAGGTTGTCCAGCATCAGCCCGACCGCGATGCGATCGCCCAGGACCGGCGGGAGGTCGGCCGGAATGTCGACGCGCGTTTCAAAGCCGGCCGCCTTCATCTGAGACTGGAAGCCCGCGAGGGTCCGCTCGACGACCCCCTCGAGCGCCAGCGGCTCGAACCAGTACACCTCCGCCACATCGGTGATCCGCGACAGCGCCAGCAGGTTGTCGATGAGGCGCGTCAGCCGTTTGGCCTCCTGCACGACGAGCTCCGCGTACTCGCGCTGCCCTTCCTTCGAGGCGATCCGTCCCGACACGAGCGTGTCGCCCAGCGCACGAATGGTGGCAATCGGCGTCTTGAGCTCGTGCGTCACCGTCGACACGAATTCCGAGCGGAGCTCCACCAGGCGATCGCGCGCCCCGATCGCGCGCGCGGTCATCATCACGCCCAGCGCCAGCGAGCAGACGGCGACCGCGGCAATGACCAGCGTTCGATCGGCGCCGCGGACTGCTGCGGCAAGCGCCGGATCGTCGGCACCCCCGACCTGCACCGTCCATTGCTGCCGCCCCAGGTCCTTGGGTTGCGCGACGGCCAGCAGGAGCGGATCGAAGAACGTCACCGGGAACGGCCGCGTCGCCTGCCCTTCCCACGCGCCCGGCTGTGTCGACGCCACGCGAACGCCCGTCTCGTCGACGACGGCCAGCGCGAGTCCGCTGGTCGTCCCGCCGGTGCGAGCGACCTGGCTGGTCAGCTCCTGAAAATAGTGCTGGCGGGCCCACGCCATGTTGACCATGAAGCCGAACATCCCGTCGGGATGATCGCGGAACGCGCCGAGGTAGCGGAGGTGGACGACGATCTGGTATTCGGCTTCGTCGGTGGAGAGTCCGAAGACGGCGAATCGCCGGCCGCCCGTCGCGTCGCGTTCGACGCGCTCGACGATCGCGGAGGCGAGGCGGGGCTCCTTGAGGACGGTGACCGGGAATTGATTCGACACCGGCGCCGACCGGGACCACGGCGGCGGGCGATCCGACCGCGTGAAGAACAGCAGCGAGTCGTCGCCGAGGGTCCCCCGCGTCGCGAAGAACGCCTCCGGGTAGGGATAGCGCGCGAACGCGCTGGCAACGACGCTGGTGAGATCGTAAGGCGCTTCCTGCGGCGAGCGATCCCACTCCGACGAGGGGAGCACCGAGCGCTGGACGGCCTGCATGTCGCGCGTCAGCGCCATCACGAGCAGGTCGGCCGTCTGCGTGGCCCGCTGCTCGGCGAGCAGCGCCGAGCTGCGCTGCCACTGACGCGTGGCGCCGTAGCCGTACCACGTCAGCAGACAGGCCGACGCGCACAGGCCGGCCGCGAGCCACGTGACGCCGCGCCCCCTGGTCAGCTTCGGCACGTCACCGTCTCAGCTCCCGCTCGCGATAATATCGCGCCGCGCCCTCGTGCAGCGGAATCGGCGCGGCCGGCGCCTGCTCGACATCCATCAGCCGCAGCGACCGCTGGGAGACCGCCAGGGTCTGAAGCGCGTCGAAGAAGAGCCTGGTCAGGTCGTACACCAGCGCCTCGTCGAGATCGCGCCGGCACACCAGGACGCTGTCGACGCCGACCGTGCGAATCGAGTCGTGCACGCCCGGGTACGAGCCCGCGGGGATGGTGGTGGCCCTGAAGAAGGGATAGGTGCGGCGGAGGCGCTCGATCGGCGGCCCGACCAGCGGGATCAATCGGCCGCCCGCGCGCGTCACGGTGCGAATCGCTTCCGCCGGGTAGATCGCGTCGTCGAACATCGCATCGAGCGTGCCGTCGACCATGTGGCGCGCGGCGACGTCGAACGGCAGCCGCTCGGCGCGGATGTCGGATTTCGAGATCCCGAGCGCGCGCAACACGAGCTCGGCGGTCAGCGCCGTGCCGCTGCCCTCGGGGCCGATGCCGACCGAGTGTCCCCGAATCTCGCGCGCCTCGGTGATGTTGGTCCCCTGGCGCACCGCCAGGTGAACCGCCGGGAGCTGCAGGACCGCCATCGCGCGCACCCAATCGTAGGGCGGGCCGGCGGGGGTCAGGCCGCCGACAAACGCCGTGTAGGTCACGTCGGCGAACACAAACCCGAGGTCCGCGTCGCCGCGCTGGATCGCCTCGACGTTGGCGACCGCCCCGGGGCTGGGCTCGATCGTGACCGTCACCTCGGGGAGCGCGCGCTGGTAGAACTCGGCGAGACCTTCGGCGAGCGGCCGCAGCCCTCCGCCGGGCGTGCCGGTGATGACGCGGATGACCGTCCTGGGCGGCGGCGGCGGCGCCTCGCGCCGGCCACACGAGGACGCAACGGCGGCGCCCGCCGCCACCATCAGGAGCAGGGGGGCGCCACGGCGGCGAGGACGCGGGGGCATGGGTCGTCCGACGCGGTCAATGCCGCGACTATACGCGAACCGGCGCGGCAAACGCGAGGCACTCCGACGCTGAGACAAGTTGCGACATTTCGCGGCGCGGCTCCGCCCTATACTGCCGTCGCCAGTCGTGGGGCTGATGAGCTGTACGACGCGCACGATGATCGCCACCGCAGTGCTCGAGCGCTTCGCCCGGCGCCGTGGAGCGTCGCAAGAGACTGCGACTCGCGAGTGTCAGCCGACGGAGAGACCCTGATGGACCGAAGAGACGGAGAAATCAGCCGGCGCACGTTTTTCGATCGCGCGGGGAAGCTCGCGGTCGGCGGCCTGGCGGTGACGGTGCTCGACGGCGTTGCCGTCCCCAACGCGGCCGCGGCCGGGCAGCAGCCCTCGACGACGGGCGCCCGTCGCCGCCCGCAGCGGGTCGCGCTCATCGGCGCCGATCACTACCACGCGACGTCCACGCCGAACTACCTGCGCATTCTGCAGAATCAGAAGCTCGAGATCGCGGGGGTGCACGCGCCGGAGCCGCAGATCGCGGCGAAGTGGGCGCAGCAGTACGGGAGCACGCCGTACACCGATTACCGCGCGATGATCGACAAGACCAGGCCGGAGTTCGTCGTGGCGCTCGGCCATCATGCGGCGATGCCCGCGGAGTTCCGCTACCTCGTCGACACCGGCATTCCGTTCCTGATGGAAAAGCCGTGGGGGATCGACGCGAAGACGGTCAACGAGCTGGCCGACCTGGCGGAATCGCGGAAGGCCTGGGCGGCGGTGCCGATGCCCTTCCGCTACGGCTGGTTTGCGGAAACGGCTGTCGCCATGCGCGACAAGGGCGAGCTCGGCGCAATCTCGCACGGCCTCATGCGCTTCAATCAACCCGGCATTCAACGGTACATCGACCTCGGCAGCGCCTGGATGCTGTCGAAGAAGGAAGCCGGCGGCGGCGCGCTCATCAATCTGGGAATCCACGGCTTCGATCTCTGCCGGTACATCACCGGCGAAGAACCGAACGTGGTGTCGGCGGTGACGAGCCACAACGTGCACAAGCAGGAGATCGAGGACTACGCCTTCGTCACGCTGCGCACGCCGAGCGGCGTCATCTTCCTCAATGAGGCCAGCTACACGTTTCCGGGCGCCGGCTCCGATCAGGAGCGGAAGATCTCGGCGCAGAAGGCCTTCCTGAGGGCGACGACGACGGGCGGCGAGGGAGTCCAGATCATCGGGCCCGGGAGGAACGAAGTGAGCAAGGCGCCCGAGGGATATCTGAGCGGCTGGCCGCGAGTCGTCAACGAATGCCTCGATCGGATCGGTCGCGGCGAGCCGCCGCCGGCCACCGCGCGCGACTGCGCCCGCGCCGTCCAGTTGACGTTCGACGCCTATCGCATCGCTGGGGAAGCGTAACGGCACAGAGGAGGATGCTCATGCGCGCTCGGCTCACCTTCGTGCTCGTGCTCGTCGCGATCGGATCGCTGGCGGCACAACAGGCCAACGCTCCGACCGCGCGCCCGCGGGCGGCCGGCGCGGGACGCGGATCGGTGTCGCCGGGTGTCGGTGGCGCCCCGCCGGGGGTGCCGGCACCCACCGCGGCCGAAGCGGCCACGATCGCCGACGTGATGGCGTTCGAGAAGAAGTGCGACGACGCGGCGGTCACAGGCGACGTGGCGTTTCTCGATCGGGCGTTGAGCCGCGACTTCATCATGACGCACGGCGACGGCTGGACCTCCGGCGGGATGCCGATCAAGGTCGACACGAAGAAGAGCTGGCTCGAGTACGTCGGCAAGCAGCCGCTGCCCTACGTGTATCGCAACCTCGACTCGATCCAGGTCGAGCTCCACGGCGACATCGCCATCACGCTCGGCCGTTATCGCTACCTGCCGCGCGCCAACACGCCGAATCCGTCGACCGCCGGTACGCATCTGTTCGTCTGGTTCGAGCGTGTCTATGCCAGGCGCAACGGCGAGTGGCAGTTCCTCTCGCACCGGACCACCAACGGCCCGAACCGGGAACCCGACGAACAACGCGCCGAGAATCGCCAGTAGCGACTCGCGAGACCGTCCCGGCGCCGGGCCGATCCGCCGTGGCAGGGGGATTCGACCTCGTGTGGCGGCCTGACTTGACGCGCGGTCTACTCATCGGAGAACAGATCGGCCGCGTCCACCATGGCGTCGGCCAGCCGCTCCCTGGTGATCACGCCCTTCACGCGATCGGCCGAGAGCGGCGGCGCGCCGTCGGTGACCAGGGCGACGGTCGCGCCGAGTGCGTGCATGCGGGCAATGACGTCGAAGAGAGAGTCCGACTCCTGGACGACCACGAAGCGCCGCGTGGCCAGTTGCCCGAGGGTGAGGCCCTGTTCCTTGCCGGCCAGGGCTCGGAGGGCCGCAACGCCGGGAACGAACCCCGCGATGCGCACGCCGTCCGGATCGGTGACGAGCACGCACGACGGCACCGGCTGCTCCGACAGCATGCGCGCATACCGGTCGATCGGCGCCGTCGCCGGTTCGATGCAGAAGTCCGGCTGCATCAATTCCCTGGCTCGTTTCACGTAGTGCGGGCTGGTGTGCAGCCCGTCGGGCGTGTAGTGGCCGCGACGCCACAGCTTCTGCGTGTAGATGCTCCCTTTCGAGAGAACGGTTCTCAACCCATAGCTGATGGCCACCGTGATGGTCATGGGGACGATGACGTTGTAGTCGAGCGTCATCTCGAAGATCATCACGATGGCGGCCATGGCCGCCCCGGTCGTCCCCCCGACCATGCCGGCCATGCCCGCGACCGCGAACGCCGGGACGCTGATCCCGAGCCCGGGAACGACCTTGCCGACGAGACTGCCGTACGCCGCGCCCAGCGTGGCGCCGATATAGAGCGCGGGCGAGAAAATCCCTCCCGATGCGCCGGAGCCGAGCGTGAGCGACGTCGCCAGCAGCTTCAACCCGCACAACGCCAGGAGCAGGTACAGCGGAAGCCTGGCGCCCGTGAGCAGATCCTGCACGGTGGCATAGCCCACGCCCTCGATGTAGTAGTGCCCCCAGCCGACCATCACCACGTACATCAGCATGCCCACCAGCAGCATGCCCGTGAGATGCTGCCGGTAATAGCTGCCCCTGATCCGGAGCTCGAACAGATCCTCGAACGCGTAGATCGACCTGATGAAAGCCGCTGACATCACGCCCATGACCAGACCCAGCCCGACGTACGCGACGAGCACCAGCGGTCCGGTCAACTGGAAGTAGGGCGTTTCCAGCGCCGGAATCACGAACGACGGATGCGATCCGAAGAACAGACGACCGATGTAGGTGGCCGTGGCGGTGGCAATCGCGACCGGAACGAGGGTTCGCGCGCTCACTTCGTGCATCATGATCTCGAGCGCGAACAGCACACCGCCGACCGGCGTGTTGAACGTCGCCGCGATGCCACTGCCCGCGCCGGCGGCGACGAGCACGATGCGCTGCCACGCGGACAGACGGAGGATTTGCGCCACGGTCGATCCGAACGACGCGCCTATCTGGATGATGGGGCCCTCGCGTCCGACCGAGCCCCCGCTGCCGATGGATATGGCGGAGGCCAGCGACTTGACCGCCGCCACGACCGGACGAATCCGGCCCCGCTTGTAGTAGATCGCGTCCACGACCTCGGGCACGCCGTGCCCCCGGGCTTCCGGCGCAAAGTTCTTGACGAGAAAGGCAACGCCCAGCGCGCCGACCACAGGCACGAGAATGACGAACGGACCCCAGGGACTGGGCGGGGTATGCAGGTTGGCGTCGTAGGAGACCGAGACGTGTCCGAGAAACAGCACGTTGTGGAAGAAGGCAATCAAGGCCCTGAACAGAACGGCCCCGAGCCCCCCGACGGCTCCGACCAGCGCTGACAGCAGTGACAGCTGCCATGCCGGCAGCGTGGCGGTCGGCGCGGCCTGCCTGTCCGGATTGGGCATGACGCTGGTCGCTCCGTCCGGCAACGGTCCTGTCAGACGCTCTGAGGCCTGGAATGGAGGAGCATCCACGATCAGCCTGGCTCCTGTTTCGCAATCGTCTCACGATCGATCGTCTGGACGGATCGATGCGGGCCCGCGTTCCCGTTCGCCGGCGGCTCGCGCGCCGGCCGCGATCGACGCCGCGAGGATCCTCGCGGGGAGGTCAGCCACCGAGCTGCACGCCGATAATCCGGCCGATGAGGTAGGTGATCGCACTGGCGCTCAGTCCGAACACCACCTGCCGGACGCCAGAGCTGAGGACCGAGCGGCCCGTGAAGAGCGTGATGCCCGCGCCGATTACGAACAACCCGGCGGCGCCGCACAGCACGCTCCCCACGACGGCTGACTGGCCGCCGAGGGCGACGAACGGGAGCACGGGGACGATCGCGCCGATCGCGAACATGAAGAAGGAGGTGATGGCGGCCTCCCACGCAGAGCCCCCCAGCTCGCTCGGATCGATCCCGAGCTCTTCGCGCGCCAGGGTGTCCAGCGCGCTCGAGCGGTCGCTCATGATCTCGGCGGCCAGATGGCGCGCCCGTTCCTCCTCGACGCCGCGCGATTGATAGATCAGGGCCAGCTCTTCCGCTTCTTCCTCCGGCACCGACTCAATCTCGCGCCGCTCGATGGCAAGCTGATGTTCGTAGAGCTCGCGCGAGCTCTGCACCGACAGCCATTCGCCCAGCGCCATCGACGAGGCGCCGGCCAGCAGCCCTGCCACCCCGGTGATGAGGATGCTCCGCCTGCTGAGCTCGGCGCCCGCCACACCCATCACCAGACCAAGATTCGACAGGAGGCCATCGCTCGCGCCGAGCACCGCTGCGCGGAGGGCGTTCCCGCCGGCGGCGCGGTGCCGGCCTTCGATCTGCGCGAGCGCGCTCCCTGCCACACCCTCCGAGGACGGCTGCGTGATCTGGCGCAGCAGCCGCGCATGCGAACGCTCGTCCGGCACCAGCTCCACCGCGTCTGGCTGGTCGCTGTACGCGTGGGAATCGACCTCCTCGAGGGTCGCAATGGTCGGGAGCACGGCGCCCACGCCGAGCCGTCGTGCGAGCAGGCTCAGCACCCGGGTGCGCCACGACAAGCGGAATGGAGGCAGCGACACGCCCGCGGCGCGGAGGCGGTTCGCCCAGGTTTCGGCGTGGCGATCTTCGACCGCGGCCAACCGCCGGTAGAGTTCAGCGATCTTCGGGTTGGGTTCGGCCTGGGCCATCGCGCGGTAGAGCGCGGCCCCGTTGCGTTCATCAGCGAGGTTCTCCCGGAAGCGGTCGGTCTCCTGCGAGCTCATGACGGCGTCTCCGGCTGTTTCCCAATCGGGCGTTGCTGCAGGTACGCGCGAACGGCCCCGCGTCGCCCGTCATCGAATCGTGAGGACGGGACACGGCGCCGTGCGGACCACCCGTTCCGCCACGCTGCCCAACACGAAGTGGGCGACGCCGGTCCGACCGTGCGTCCCCATGACGATCAGATCCACGCCCGCGCCCCGTGCGTACGCGATGATTTCGCTCGGCGCGTCGCCAATCTCGACGATGGCCTCGACCTTCAGGCGGTTCCGTACCGACTCGGTCAGGATCTCGTTCAACCGCTTGCGGGCGTCGCGCTCGAGCTCGTCCAGGAATTCCTGCGGCGGCGGCATGTAGACGTCGCTCGCAGCCGTCAGGTACGGATTGGGCACCACGTGCAGCAGCACGAGCGATGCGTCGAACCGCGTCGCCAACGTCTCCGCGTAGTCCAGCGTGCGCTCGGCAGATTCCCCAAGATCCAGCGGAACAAGGATGCGCGTGATCGTGGCCATGAATCCTCCATCACAAGCGATCGGGGCGATGGGACGCCTCGCCGATGGCGCGAACCGCCCTGTTGCAGGATACCCGTCCATCGGCTCACGACGGTCCCCGGAAGCCGAGCGCGACGGCTCTGGCGAACAGGGCGGCGGCCACCCAGCCGAGCACGACCGCCGCCGGAATCGTGAACGCCCTGGGCCACACCAACAGCGCGCCGGCGGCCGCAAGCAACGCCGTCGCGGCACCGGCCATGACCCGAGCTTCCGCGGGGCCGAGCACGCGACGGCTGGTGATCGCCGCGCCGACGGTGCTGCCGACGCCCAGAACGCCGGCCGCCGCGCGCCGCGCGCGCCCCGCCCTGCGGGTGTCCGACGGTGTCGGTCCTGGCGTTGTCGTGGTGCTCAGACGCACGTGTCTCCGGGCGGTGATCACGACTTCGGTCGCGTGCGTGAGGTCGTCCAGGTACATGGTCTCCATCGCCCTGGCGAACGTCTCGTCCTCGATCGCGACGTCCAGCTCCCAGTTGCTCATCCAGCTGGCCAGGTTGAGGTTCGTGGACCCCACACGGCCCCAGCGCGAGTCGGCCACGGCGGTTTTCGCGTGGAGCATCGTGCCATTCCACTCGAAGATGCGGATGCCGGTCTCGAGCAGCGGCCGATAGCTCGCACGGGAAATCGATCGGATCACGGGCACGTCGCTGGCGCCCGGGACGAGCAGGCGAACATCGACACCGTCGAGCGCCGCGGCTTTCAGCGCCTGCGTGTAGGCCGTCGTCGCCACGAAGTAGGCATCGGTCAGCCACAGCGAGCGTTGCGCGCCGGCGGCGATGAGCTGATCCAGCCGGTAGAGCTCCGCGGCGACCGGCGTGCCCGCCACCACCCGCACCGGCACCGGGCCCTCGACCGGGACGGCGGCCCGCTCCGTCAGCTCGGCGGGCGGAAGGGGCGCGCCCGCATGCGCCCACGTCTCGGCGAACGCCAGATCCAGATCCGCGACGGCCGGTCCGGCGATCGCCACGCCGACGTCACGCCACGGCTCGACGTGGCGTGACGGATCCCCGACCCACGCGCGACCGACGCACAGACCGGACACGAAGCCGACCCGCCCGTCCACGATCACGACCTTGCGGTGATCGCGGCTGATCCACGCGAAGGGGCGATCAGGCCGGGGCGGATTGAACAAGCGGACGTCGACCCCCGCCGCCCTGAGCCGCGACCACACGCGTCGCGAACCTGCATGCAAGGACCCGAACCAGTCGCACAGGCAGCGCACGCGCACGCCGGCGCGCGCGCGCTCGGCCAGCGCGTCAGCGAACCGAACCCCGACCTCGTCGCCGTGGATAATGTAGGTCTCGAAATGGATCGTGTCGGTCGCCGAGCCGATCGACTCGAGCCACGCGGCGTAGTTCTCGCCGTCTTTCAGAATCCGCACGGCGTTGCCGGGCACCAGCGGCGCGCCGGCAGCACGCGCGAAGGCGCGGTCGCCGAGCGCTCGGACGGAGGGCGGCGGCGGAAACGGCCCGGTATCAGGCATGGCTTTGCGACCGTCAGTGGTCGTCGCGTCGCGTCGCTGCCGACGGGCGGCAAGGCGGCGCCACGAGGGCAGGCTGCTCCACGGACGTCGCAGGTCCTGATTGTGGATCAACCCTCGCAGGGGTTCGTCGAGTACGTGTTCGGGCAACTGGTGCGATGGGGCCGGCGAGCTCTGGCCGGCGACCGACGCCGACGCGTCGGTTGCCGTATGCTCTGATGACATTCGAGGAGAGCCGATGCCGACGCCATCGCCGGAGCGCCGATACGAGTTCAGTCCAGACCAGAACGCCATCTTCTCCAGGCTCGCCGGGGCGATGCGGTTTGTCGCGATCGTCATGGTGCTGGCGAGCGGGACGGTGGGCATCGCTGCAGTGTTCATCGGTCGATCGACGGTGGTCGGGGCCGCGATGGTCGCTCCGTTGGCAATCGCCGTCGCGTTCCTGGCCGCGCAGCTCTATCAGGCGGCCACCCACTTCCGGCGAATCGTGAGCACTCGGGGGAGCGACGTCGAGCACCTGATGGCGGCGCTCGACGAGATGGCGAACGCCTATCTCACGCAGCGGTGGCTGTGGATAGTCGCCGCGGTCGCGATCCTGCTGGCTCTGGCCACGACGATGGCCGTCGGTTCGTGAGCACCGTGAACCGGAGCTCCTGTTGTTACTCCTCAAGCCGTCAACGCAGACGGCAGTGACTCCACGAATTCGCGGACGGTTGCGATCTGGCTGTTCTCGGCGATGAACTCGAAATCCCCGGCGCCGATCGCACGGCAGCGACGCCGGGATGCGCCGATGGCTGCGTGCACCACCGGACACTCGTCGAGGAGCGCGCACAGGGCGGCCCAGGACGGCGCGTCCAGCATCACGATGACATCGAGCGCATGCCGAGCGCGCCACGGCGCCCGATCGGAGATGTGGCGGCGCAGTTCGCGCCGCAGTCCGTTCAGCCGCAGTTGAATGTCGCGGTCTCTGCCGCGGATATCGGTGACGACCTCGATCAGCCGCTCCGCGGTGAAGAGGCAGACGTCGCGATGAAGGAGGGTCCAGCCGACCTGAAATGCTGCGATCAGGTCGCCATCGGGCCAGTGCCGGGGCCAGTTCTCCAGGCCAAGATTGCCGATCGCCACGGCCGCGTCGGAGGCTTCCCGGGCCGTGAACGCCCGCGCCTGGATGGAGCATCCGGCGATCAGCGTATTGGCCAGATACGCGACTTCCTGGGCGCCCGCTCCATGAGACTCGACATACGCCTGAATCCACGCGAGGCGCGAGGTGCGCGGATCGCCGCTCTGGAGCAGCCCCCGCGGTGTTGCCGTGACGACACCCGCCTCTCGCAGAGCCTCGACGACTTCGGCAATTGCGGCCGGCTCGACATCCGGAGCGACGTCACGACTTGATTCGCACAATGCACCGACAGGTCCGCGAGTTGCACCGCCCTCCGGCAGGAGCGTGGACCGAATCGCGCGGAAATAGGCCCGCGCGACCGGACTGAGCGGCGGCGGATCGCCGTCGAGTCGAAGCTCTCGACCGGCCCGCAGAAACGCGCGTGCCTGCGCCGGCGCAACGTATCCCTGCCTGTCGCGCCGCGCTTCGCGCGCGCACGCCAGGTCGAACATGTCCTGGTCGACCTCCTCGAGCAGGTTGTGGAACCCGTCCGGCTCGCGAGCGCCAGTCGACAATCGAACGCACCGACGCATCGCCCGGCGGAAGTACGCGGAGTGCTCCGCGTCAAGGAACACGAGCAGCTCGACGATCGCATCCCACGCGGCCGTACGCCTCGCTTTGACGACGTAGCCGCCAATCTCGCACCCGAGATCTCCGCTCGGCTCAGGGCCCCGGACCAGCGCGCCGTCCAACGTCGTAAACGACGACACCGCGGCGCAATCGAAGACCGCCGCATGGCGCGCCAGTCCGGCGGTGAAGAGCTCCAGGTCGAGCCCCATGAGCTTCTGCGCGGCAACCGCCGCGCCCGACTCCATCAGCACCTCGAGCCACGTACCGAAGCGATCGGCGTCGAACTGCTCGGCCGCGCCTGGCGCGCGAACGCGCCACAGATCGAGATCGAGGACACGCGCGATCTGTTCAGGCGTGGCGAGCGCCACCAACTCCGCGCAGTCCTCGAGGCCGCAGACTTGAATCACGCGGTGAACGACGTCGGGCTCGAGGTGAGGAACGATCTGCGCCAGGGCGGGCGTCTTCAGCAGGCGATCGAGGAGGGGCCGCGGCTTCGTCATGGGACTGCGGATAATAGCGGTCCTGTCAGGTGATGAACAGTCTTGAACGCACACGCCGGATGACCGACAATACAATTGGAAAGGCGTCGGCCGGCGTCTCCGCCACATTTTGTACATCCCATCGCCTCCACCTTCACTCTCATCGCTGTTTCGTCCACCTCGCTACGCCGGATTCGAGGACAACGATGCAGAAACGCAGACTCGGCAGGAACAAGTTGGACGTCTCGGCCATCGGGTTCGGCTGCATGGGGCTGAACTTCGGCTACGGCCAGCCCGTCGACAGGGAGACCGGGATTTCACTCATCCGCAACGCGGTTGACCGCGGCGTCACCTTCTTCGACACCGCCGAAGTCTACGGCCCGTTCACGAACGAAGAGCTGGTCGGCGAGGCGCTCGCGCCGGTCCGCGACGACGTTGTGATCGCGACCAAGTTCGGCTTCAGGTTCGAGAACGGGAAACAGGCGGGACTGGACAGCCGGCCAGCCCATGTCAGGGAAGTCGCCGAGGCGTCGCTGAAGCGACTCAAGACCGATCGCATCGATCTCTTCTATCAGCACCGCGTCGATCCGAGCGTGCCGATCGAAGACGTCGCGGGAGCGGTGAAGGATCTGATCCGCGACGGCAAGGTCGGGCACTTCGGTCTGTCCGAGGCCGGAGTGCAGACGATCCGTCGCGCGAATGCGGTCCAGGCGGTGACGGCGCTGCAGAGCGAATACTCGTTGTGGTGGCGGGAGCCCGAGAAAGAAGTGCTGCCGGCGCTCGAGGCGCTCGGCATCGGCTTCGTGCCGTTCAGCCCGCTCGGAAAAGGCTTCCTCGCCGGAAGGATTGACGAGAAGACGACGTTCGCAAGCTCCGACTTCCGCAACCTCGTCCCGCGCTTCACGCCGGAGAATCGGAAGGCGAATCTCGTCTTCGTCGAGTGGCTGAAGCAGTTCGCGGCACGCAAGAACGCAACGCCTGCGCAGATCGCGATCGCGTGGTTGCTGGCGCAGAAGCCGTGGATGGTTCCGATTCCGGGCACGAAGAAGCTGGATCGGCTCGAGGAAAACCTTGGCGGAGCGTCAGTCGAACTCACGTCGGACGATCTCCGGGAAATCGAGCGTGCGGCCTCGCAGATCACCGTGCACGGCGCTCGTTACCCCGAACAACTGGAGCGACTGACCGGCCGCTGAAGGATCCACCACGGCCATCACGAGTGGCAGAAATCGGACCTGCGCGCTCGATGGCCGTCTGCACCGCCGGCTGCTCATGGACAGCCAGTACGATCGAGCCGCGCTCAGAACTGGAACTGCATGCCCACGTCCACTTTGCGCGGGTTGAAGACGAGCGTCGGCTGGCCGAAGAACGGGGAGGTCATCGTGCCGCTGTAGCCGCCGTAGTTGGCATGATTGGTGAGGTTCTGGGCGTTGACGTAGAAGCCGACGCGGAAGCGCGGCTGACCGTTGAGCGCGACCGTATCGACTTGCGGCGCCCCGTTCAGGTTGATGATGCGGATGCCGGGCGGCAGCGCCCCGCCCCGCTTGCCGAACTGGAACGAGTAGCTCGCGTTGGCGTTGAGGGTCCATTGACCGTCGGTCCGCAGGGTGTTGCGGCCGGTGTCGGCCGGCCGATCGTTGAAGATGAGATCGCCGTTGTCGTCGTGACCGGTCAGGATCGTGTACGGCGTGCCCGTCGCGAAGTTCAGGCTGGCCTGTGTCTGGAGGTTCTTCACCGTCTGGCCGATGAAGGTGACGAACATGCGGTGACGGACGTCGCCGGGAGCCGGGCCCCACTCGGTCGCGAGCGTGCCGGTCGAAGGCGGGTTGAACGGGCCGTCCGAGTTGTTGTCCAAGAGGCTGTACTGGTACTGGCCGATGAAGAAGAACCGGGACCAGTCGATCCGCGGCGCGTTGGGCGGAAGCACCGGCGGGGGCAGATTCCCGATCTGATAATTGAAGCCGATGGTGTGCTGTCGCGCGCTCCCGTCCGACACAGCCGTGACGATGTTGCCGAACAGGGGATCGGGGCGCACGCCGTCGATCGGTGCGTTGAGGTTGGTCCCGCGGGCGATGTTCTCTCGCCGCATGTATGTGTAGAGCAGACCGAGGCGCAGCTTCGGTGTGAACGTCTGGTCGGCTGCCAGCGTCACTCTGCTCGAGCGAGGCAGCTGCCAGCCGGAGCCGAGCAGATATCGATTGACCGGCAGCACCGTGCCGACGTCGCCGGGATTCGGGTACGCGGGATCGACGATGTCGACCTCCTGCTGCCGGAAGCCGTCGACGCGCAGCGTCTGCTCATAGGTGTTCTGATCGAGCCAGTCGTAGAAGACGCCGGTGCTCGCGCGAAGCGTGGTCCGGCCGCTCCTGGAGGGCGCCCAGGTGACGGCGAAGCGCGGCCCGATCGCGGCGAAGTCGTGGACGTGCGTCTGCAGCTCGTAGCGGAGCCCCGGGCTGAGCGTCAGGCTCCGGCGGATGCGAATATCGTCCTGAACGTACCATCCGCCACGAAGGTCCGTGTAGTCGATCACCGGATCGCCAATGCGCCGCGTATAGCTGCGGGGCGTGCCGGCCAGGTATGCGTCGGCGCTCTCGAACGTGTAGGTCCCGAGGTAGTTCGAGGTGAGATCCGAGCGGACCCATCCGCCCTCCAGGGCGATGCCGGTGCGCACGGAATGGATGCCACGGATGTAATCGAGATCGGACTGGAGATTGATCAACTTCGAATCGCGCCCGCCGGCCACCTGCGCGCCGCCGCTCGTGAACGCATCGTTCACGCGAATCGTCGGCGCTTCGAGCGCCGAGTGCTGCTCGTTGTGCAGCACGTTGACGTTCACCCGGCTGTTGACGAAGAAGCGCCGGCCGAGGGGGCCTGCCTCCTGCACCCGGACGGTGTACGACCGGTCGAGGGTCGAGAAGGCGCGCTCGGGCAAATCGTACGCGCCGACGCCGAGGTTTTCGGCCGCGTTCCGGCTCGTGTAGAAGCCGATCCGCAGCGTCTGATCCCGCGTGATCGCGTCGTCGAACTGCACCGACACGTTGACGCGGTCGCGCGGCGTCCGCAGCGTCAACGCCTCCGAGCGGACGCCGGTCGGCAGGGCGGCGTTGAGGTTCGGCGTGTCGTACCAGGTCATGCCGTCGAGCGACACCGAGAACGAGTTCTTCTGCGGCACGATGGAGCCGCCGAAATTGAACCCGTAGTTCTCCGTCTGTTCCGGCCCCTTGGTCGGCGTGAACGGACTGCGCCCGCTGAACGCGCCGTCGCGCAGGCTGAACCGGCCGGCGCCCCGTAGAGGGCCCACTCCGGGCTGCGTGATGATTTCGACGAAGATCGCGCCCGCGTTGTGATTCTCGGCCGCGAAGGTGTCGCGCGTGACGTGAATCGACTTGATCTGGGACTTGGGCGGCAGATCGCCGCCTTCGAAGCTGTCGACGCGAATCACCGCGCCGGCGCCGGCCATGTCGAGGAGCTGCTTCCTCATTTCTTCCGGGTTGTCCGACAGCGCGTCGATCTGCTCGCGCGTGAGCGCCGAGCCGAACGTCGTCTTCGCGTCGGCGGCGGCTTCCTGCTTGTCGCGGCCCACGGTCACCTCGTCGCGCAACCGGGCGATCGCCAGTACAATCGTCGCTCTGGTGTCGCCCGGTCGCACGCGGACGTCCTTGAGAACGTTCGTGTCGAACCCCGGAAAGGCGGCCTGCACCACGTAGCGGCCCGGCGCGAGGCCGGAGACGGACGCCACGCCTTGATCGGACGTGGTCACGGCCGCTGGCGAGATGGCGCGCGTGGCGGGTTCCTGGCCGTCTACCTTCACTGTCGCTCCCGGCAGCACGGCGCCGGTCTGATCCTCGACGGTGATGAGGAGCCGCCCGTCCCGCCGTGTCTGCGCATCGAGGAGGGACGGAACGAGCAGGCAAGCGGCCAGCAAGACGCTGACGAACGCCGGCGGTCGCCGATCCGCCTCGCCGCTCATCGGCGGATCCCGAACCGTTTCGGGTCGATCCGCGCATTCAGTCGGAACCGATCGAAGATGGTCTCTTCAACCGTGTCCGGGCCGATGGCGCGGCGCAGCCGGAACGGAAGCTTCACGCCGTCGACCTCCCGATAGTCCGCGAAGTAGAGGCGATTCTCCGGCGGCGGCGCATCCGCCCGGTCCGGTCCGCGCGCGGGGCCCACGCCCCGACCCCCGGCTGGCGGCGGTCCCTGCCAGGTGAGCAGCACCGGCAGGTGCGTGTCTCGAGAGACGAAAAAGCGGAGCGTGAGGTTGGGCGCGCCCTTGCCCTCCAGCACGTCCGCCATGCCCTCGGGAGCTTCGGCCTGGCCGACATAGGTGAACGCGAGCGGGTAGCTCGGAAAGGAGGTGGCAAACATTCCAAGCATCAGCCGCGCGAAATCCTGTTTGAGGCCGACGACGCGCGCACGGTTCGCGGCCGCCAACTGCTCGGCCGTCGGCGGCGACGGTCCGCCGGGGCGCCCGGCCGGCGGTCCGGCGTTGGGCGGCTCCTGGATCGGATCGTCCCCGTTGAAGCCGAGCGTCGTCGGTCCGCTTCCCTGCGCGGGCACCTCGTCCTTCCGCGCGTATTTGGCGGGCAGCTCGATCGCGATGTCGAATTCGATGGGAACAAGATTCTCACCGCGAATCTGGCGCGTCCGGCCGGTCGCCGTCAGCGTCCTGACGGCCGCCAGGCGCGAGTCGCCCCCGAGCGCCATGCGCGCGCCGGCGAGCACGGCGTCGGGATTGGGGCGCGGATTCTGAGCGGGCAGCAGTGCCGTGCTGGAGACGAGGAAGATGATGGCAATGAGCCTTGACATGTTGGCTTTTAGACACCGCTGACTGTCGTTCGGCCGGACCTGGATCCCACAACGGTCACGCACAAGCACGACACCGCAACTGCGCACAACAAGTCAGAACCCGAGTTGTTCGTGGAGTTTGCCGATCGCGTTCCCGAATGGTGCGTCGTCATTGGCCTCATCGGCACCGGACAAGAGATCCACGTCGGCTGGCTGATCGGTCAGCTTGAAGAACGTGCTCAAGAGGTGCTTATCCAGGACCTTGACGCGCCGCTTCGACCCATTTCTGGCAACGTCCCAAAAAACGAAAGGCCGGGAATCCCGAAGGAAGACCGGCCCATTTTTGCGATTTCTTGGTCGGGGCGAGAGGATTTGAACCTCCGACCCCTCGGTCCCGAATCGAGTTGAGCCTCACCGATTTGCAAACGATTTCGCATCTCTCCGGACTCGGGTCGCAACCGGGTAGCGGCTCGGAAGTGCCAGCGGCCCACCTTAGCCGGCCATCGCCGACATGGTGAACGCGAGACCCGAAGACGCAACACGCGGGCCAGCTTGTTACCCCACGCTGCGCGGTGCTACTGTGATCGCTATGACATTGAAGGCTCGAGTGAAGGCCGGCCGGCTGGTCGTTGACGAACCCACAGACCTGCCCGAAGGAACGGAAATCGAGCTGCTGGCTCTCGATCCCGGAGATTGGCTCGACGAGGACGATCGTGCCGCCTTGCATCGGGCTCTGAAAGAATCCGACGAAGACATCAAGGCGGGCCGTCTCATTGACGCGGACGTGATCCTTCGCGAACTTCGATCGCGTTGAAGAACCGCCGCGTCCGCTTCACAGCCACTGCGCAGGAACACGTTCGGCGGGAGGAGGCCTGGTGGCTGGCCAATCGCGACCACCCCGACGTGTTCGCCGAGGAACTCCAACAAGCGCTCCAGATCATCACGGCGCTTCCGGGTGCCGGAACTCTCTACAATCAGTCGTCCTCTCCCGGCGTCCGCCGCGTCTACCTCAGGAGACTCGCCGCCCATCTCTATTACACGTTCGACGACACCAGGGTGATCGTTCGCGCTCTCTGGGGCTCGCGTCGCGAACGCGGCCCGCGGATTTGACGTTCAACGGTGTGATGACTGCGACCATGGCGGTCCGAGCATGGCCCCGCGACGGGTTCAAGCCTGACGTTCATTGTGTGGGCGGTCACCCTCAAGTAACCTTGTTCGCATTCCCTGATGTCCGACGACAAGGATGACCTTCCTTTCGGTCTCTACGAGCGGCTTGTTACAGCCGGCCTGAAGGCGCGACTCCTCCGTTTCGATTCCAACACCGCCCGCATCGTCAAAAGGCAGATCGATCCCACCGAGGCGTACGCCACGCTGGCCCGGCACGTCGCACACGTTGTGGCGCGTGCACTCAAAGCTCTCCCTGAACATGACCGCACCGCCGCACAATCCGAGCTGACCAATCAAGTCATCGGCTGGCTTGCCGCCCATTCAGCTGACGCCACGACTCACGAAGACCTGGTTGAAATCCCGCCCGAAGAACTTCGGGCCATTCAGGCCATCGGCCACATGCCGAATGCGGATCGGGACGTGGTCGCGCCCTTGGTCGCCCTGTCCGCGTCAGACCTCCTGGTCAACGCACGCGGCGAGCCCGGCCTCGCCCACGCGCTGGCGCACGAGATTCCGTCCGCCGACTCCATCGACCTGCTGTGCGCCTTCGTGCGATGGCATGGGTTGCGGCTACTTGAGGATCAACTCGGGGCGCATTGCCGGGCGGGCAAGCGGCTACGCGTGATCACGACCGTCTTCACCGGATCGACCGAACGCAAAGCGCTCGATTGGCTGGTGGCGCGCGGCGCGCAGGTCAAGGTCTCGTACGACACTCAGTCCACCCGCCTCCATGCGAAGGCGTGGCTCTTCCGCCGCGCCACCGGCTACTCCACCGCTTACATTGGCTCGTCAAATCTGTCGAAGTCGGCGCTCGTGGACGGTGTCGAGTGGAACGTGCGTCTGTCGCAGGTGGGCTCGCCGGACATCCTCGAGAAGTTCGATGGCACGTTCGACACGTACTGGGAAAGCCCCGAATACGAGTCTTATGAACCGAAACGGGATGCCGCTCGATTCGATCGGGCTGTCGCGCCGCAACAAGGCGAATCGCTTGAGGCGCCGCTCCTCTTCCTTGACGTCGAACCCTGGCCACATCAGCGCGAGATGCTCGAGAAGCTCGCCGTCGAGCGCGAACGGCATCACCGCTTCAAGAATCTTGTCGTTGCCGCCACAGGCACCGGCAAGACCATCGTGGCCGCGCTGGATTACAAGCGCCTGTGCGATCAGCACGGCGATCTACGCTTGTTGTTTGTCGCGCATCGACAAGAAATCCTGAAACAGAGCCTCGGCGCGTTCCGCCAGGTCCTGCGGTCCGGGGATTTCGGCGAGCTCTACGTGGACAACCATCGGCCCGAAGAGTGGCGCCACGTGTTTGCGTCCATTCAATCGCTCGCACAGGTCGATCTCGACCTGCTCGATCCGGCCGCCTTCGACGTCGTGATTGTCGACGAATTTCATCATGCGGCGGCGCCGACGTATCGACGGCTGCTCAAACATCTCTTCGACCGCGAGGAGGCCCACTCGCTTACACAGCCGCCGAGAGTCCTTCTGGGTCTTACCGCCACGCCGGAACGCACCGACGCCGACGACATCCTTCACTACTTCGACAATCACATCGCGGTGGAAATGCGGCTCTGGGACGCGCTCGAGCGTGAGCTGCTTTGCCCGTTCCAATATTTCGGGCTGCACGACAACACCGACTTGTCGTCGGTTCGGTGGTCCCGCAAGGGCTACGACAGGGCGGAGCTCGAGCGCCTGTACACGGGAGACGATGCGCGGGTGAGACTGGTGCTGGAGCAGGTGCGGCAGAAGCACCGCGATGTGGGGACGATGCGCGCGCTCGGGTTCTGCGTGAGCATTGCGCACGCAGAGTTCATGGCACGGCGGTTCACCGAGGCGGGGCTTCCATCGGTGGCTGTGTCCGCTGACACCGACAGCGACAAGCGAAAGGACGCTCTGGCGTCGCTGCGGACGGGGCGGGTGCGAGCCCTCTTCGCGGTGGACCTGTTCAACGAGGGTGTCGATCTCCCGGAAGTCGACACGCTGCTCCTTCTACGGCCGACGGAGAGCGCCCTGGTGTTTCTCCAGCAGCTCGGGCGCGGGCTGCGACGCCACGAAGGAAAAGACTGCGTCACCGTACTGGACTTCATCGGCCAGTCGCATCGGCAATTCCGCTTCGACCTGCGCTATCGCGCGGTCACGGGGACCACGCGGACCGAAGTCGAGAAACAGGTGCAGCTCGGTTTTCCATTCCTGCCTGCGGGCTGCTCGATGCAGTTGGATCGCGTCGCCACCCAGATCGTCCTCGACAATCTGAAAAGCGCTGTCCCCTCGCGTCGTCCCGCGATGGTGCGGGAATTGAAGGCGCTCGCTGAGGCCCGTTCGGCTTCCGGACGTCGCATCACGCTTGCCGAGTTCCTTCAGGAGGCAGGGCTCGACCTGGACGACGTGTACCGCTCCGGCAGTTGGTCGGGCCTGCAACGTGACGCGGGCCTCAAGGTGCCCGCTCCGGGGCCACATGAAACGCTGATCGGCGATCGGCTGGCCGGCATTCTGCACGTGGACGATCCGCTTCGGCTCGGTGCCTATGAACACCTTGCGGCATCGGCATCGGTGAGCGCGATGTCGGACGCCGACCGCCGCCTCATGACTGGCTTTCACTTCGCCGTGATCGCTTCTAACATTGCACCCGAGACACTCGCGGAGTCGGTCGCGCTTCTTCGCGCACATCCTGCCATCGTCGAAGAGCTGCGCGAGCTGCTTCCCTTGCTCGACGAGCGGTCGGAGCATCTCACCTATCCGCTCGACCTTGCCCAGCCTGCCGGATCGCCAGTCTGCGTCCCTCTGTCCGTGCACGCGCGCCACACAGTGGACGATGTGCTCACGGCGTTCGGGATAGTGGATTTCAATAAAACCGTGTGGAAGCAGACGGGTACCATCCGAGACGAGGGGACGAACTCGGACCTGTTCTTTGTGACACTCGAGAAGTCCGAACGCGAGTATTCGCCGTCCACGCTGTACAAGGACTATGCGATTTCTCCCACGCTGTTCCATTGGGAGTCGCAGTCGACCACCACGCAGCGGTCGAAAACGGGGCAGCGCTACATTCATCACCGGAACCGTGGCGGCAACATCCTGCTGTTCGTGCGTCCACGAAAGAAGAACGAGGGCCGCACGATGCCATACACGTTTCTGGGCCCTGCAGACTACGTCTCGCACAAGGGCGATCGGCCAATCAGCTTTGTGTGGAAATTGCGGAGGCCGATGCCCGCGGATTGCTTCCGGCAGGCGAAGGTGGCCAGCGGCTAACGATCTCCGCCACGTCCGCGGCGACAGCCAAGCCCGCAATCTTCGGTGGCTTACGACGCTCGGGTAGCAACGAAATCGGACAAGAGCCGGGGCACATTCGTCAGAACTCTCAGTGGGCGGAAGCTCCACAGCATCTCTTGTACTTTCGCCCACTGCCGCACGGACATGGATCGTTCCGCCCGATTTTGACGCTCCGGCGTGGGGAACGTTCGACCGCCGCTTGCTCTGCGAGCACTTGAGAAATCGATCGGCCGAAGTGCGCGTACTCCGCGACAGCATTCGGAAACACTCGGCGGATCGTCGTCGCGAGGACTTCCAACGTCTTGTCGGCGGCGCTCTCCTTGCGGAACGCTTCTGCGATGTCTCGCGACGCGAAGAAGCTCAAGGCCAACAACGTCGCCGCGAACTGGTCATCGAGGTCTTCCGGGATGTACAGAATCCCAGACATCCTCGAGCCAGGTGTGACCACGCATGAAGCCACGCGACCATTGACTGACCGGCGCGTCGGGAGCCAGGTTGGCAAGAACATCGTCACGGAAGACACAATCAGCTGGCACAGCAGCCGTCTCGCCGATGACGCTGGCATTGACCGCGTTGTAGAGCGACATGAGGTCGCCCAAGACGCGTCTGGCTTCGTCGACACTCGTGTAGTCCGGTTCGGTGTCGCCAAAAACCAGCGGCATCCACTCCGACGGTGGGATTAACTCGGGCGCGCTCGCGACTGCAAGAAGAAACCCTTGAAGTTCGTGATACCGGAGCGTGTCAGCCGGCCGCGCGGGATCGTCCAGAAACGCTTTCAACGATTCGTTGCGAACCTGCACGGCACCGGCCCGCTTTACCGACTTGCGGCACGCTTCACATCGCGTGGGAGTTCTTCCCGGAGAACCCGTCGAAGAGTCGCCTCGAGCGGTTCGCGTTTCACCTGAACGTACTCGCGTAGAGCCGCATTGATCAGGGTCTGATAACTTCCTCCGCCGGCCGCGTGCACCTGTTTCCGGAACCAGTGGAGCAGATCATCGTCGATGCGGATCGTGATCCGAGTCTTCCCCGGCGGAGTCTTCAACACCGCGCCGCGCCTTCCATGGCTGAAGTCGTAGTGTGTCTTCATGCTTTGCTTCCGTACTGTTCGCGTTCTTTCGGCTCGGCTTTTCGAGCGGATATCAGCCGCGGCCGATCGCCCCGCCATGTGTACACGACGACGACCACGTTTCCGAGGGCGTCCATGCCGACGGTGATGTAGCGTTCCTCACCTTCAGCATCCTCTCGAATGGTAACGGCGTGCTCGTCATGCAGTACCGTGGCCGCATCGGCGAAATCGACGCCGTGCTTCTTGAGGTTCGCGGCCGCCTTCCGAGGGTCCCACTCGGCATCGTCGCCCATTCCCTCTGTTGAGTATATGCACAGTTGTGCATACAGTCAACCTCACGACCGCTCCGTCGGGTAGCGTCAGGGTAGTACGGACCACTGTGTCCAACCCGATCAGTGCTGTGGCTCGAGCGGCCTGGAACGCCCGTGATGGTGCAGACGGACCGGATTTGGACTTCAGGTCACTCGGTCAGAAACCAAGTGACCGGCACACTTAACGGAAAATCGCCGCTCGAAAAAGCAAAGAGGTCAGATTTCCTAGGGAATCTGACCTCTCGTCGCTTTGAAAATTGGTCGGGGCGAGAGGATTTGAACCTCCGACCCCTCGGTCCCGAACCGAGTGCTCTACCAGGCTGAGCCACGCCCCGACACTTAGTGGTCCCCTATCTTACCTTAGCTTCCAGCTCCAGCGATAGCCGCTCCACCGCCCCGAGCGCCCGGTGCGCCGTCAGATCGGGATGCAGCGGCGTCAGCGACACGAACCCGTCGCGCACGGCCTGGTAGTCCGACCGATCGTGCGGCTCCCACTGATCCTCCCCTTCCTCGATCCAGTAGTACGGCCGCCCCTTCGGATCGTGCCGCTCGGCCACCGACGTCACGTGGTTCCGCTTCGCCTGCACCGTCACCCGAAAGCCCCGCGGCTGCCCTCCCGGCACGTTGATGTTGAGAAACGTGCGCGCCGGCAGCGGATGCCGCAGGATTGCCTCCGCCATCGCCGCCGCCGCCCCCGCCGACGGCCCGAAGTCGTACTCGCCCCGCGTGAAGCGCAGCGAGACGGCAATCCCCTGCACCCCGAGCAGCGCCGCCTCGAGCGCCCCCGCCACCGTCCCGGAGTACGTCACGTCGTCGCCGAGATTCCACCCCTTGTTGATGCCGGAGACCACGAGATCCGGCAGCCCGTGAAAGATCTGCGTGACGGCGATGTTGACGCAATCGGTTGGCGTCCCGTCGACCGCGAACAGCCGATCCGCGATCTTGTCGAGCCGCAGCGGATAGCGCAGCGTCAGCGCGTGGCCGATCGCGCTCGCTTCCTCCACCGGCGCGACGATGGTCACCTCGCCGAACGGCGTCAGCACCTCGGCCAGCGCGTGGATCCCGGGCGATCGATACCCATCGTCGTTGGTGACCAGAATGCGTCGCATCGGCAGCAATCATTATAGGATGACGAACAATGCGGCCGTGGCGACGAGCGCAATCGACGCGCCGACGCCGAACGCCGCCGGCGCCCCGTACGCGCGCCAGATCAGTCCGAAGACGATGCTGGCCGTGAGCGCGCCGATCCCGCTCACCGCGTTGTAATAGCCGAACGCGGTACCGCGACGCGCCGCGGGCGCCAGGTCCGCGACGAGCGCTTTCTCGACGCCCTCGGCGAATCCGTAATAGCAGCCGTACACCATGAACCACGTCAGCAGCGCCGGCAGCGTCGCGCTGATCGCGAACCCGGCGTACACGGCGGCATACACGAGCCACCCGATCGCAATCACGGTTCGACGCCCCACGCGATCCGACCAGGCGCCCGCCGCCAGCGACACGACCGTCTTGACGACGTGGATGCCCGCCCACATGAGCGGCACGTAGCGAGGACTCCCCGCAGCATCGGTGAGCCGGAGCAGCAGAAACGCGTCCGTCGAGTTGCCGAGCATGAAGAAGCTCAGCACGCCGATAAACGCGTAGAAGCGTCGCGGCAGGCGCTCGGCGCCGGCGTCCGACTGGACGCGGGCGCTGACTCCCAGCGGCGAGGAGGCCCCACCTCCGCCCGCGACAACAGGCCTGATTGACGGAGGGCCCGCGGGCGCGGCCGGAGCCGGCGCGGCCGCATCGCCCCGCGGCGCCGCTTCCCCGCGTTCGGGCACCAGCAGGATCAGCAGCACGGCGACCGCGCCCGGGACGATCGTCAGCGCGAACAGCGTGCGATAGCGATCCGGATACAGGATCAGGAACAGCGTCGCCAGCGCCGGCCCGATGACGGCGCCGAGGTTGTCCATCCCCTGGTGGAACCCGTACACGAGGCCGCGCGTCGCCGGCGTCGCCCACGCCGCCAGCATCGCGTCGCGCGGCGCGGTGCGCACGCCCTTCCCAATCCGGTCGGCGACGCGCACCGTGAACACGTGCGTCCATGTCGTCGCCAGCGCAATCAGCGGACGAACGGCCGACGACACGCTGTACCCGAGCAGCACGAGCGGGCGCTTGGCCGGCGACCGATCGGCCATGCGGCCGGCGACGATCTTCAACAGGCTGTTGGCCGCTTCGGCCGCGCCCTCGACGATGCCGACCGAGATCGCCCCGGCGGAGAGGACGCGAGTCAGGAAGAACGGGAGCAACGGATAGATCGCCTCGCTCGCGGCGTCGGTCGCAAGACTGACGAATCCAAGCAGCCAGACAGCGCGGGGCAGATTGAACATGTGAGATGCAGGCACGACCGGATTCGTTCTGGCTGGAGCCAACCGGCGTGGAGGCGCGCAGAAGGCGACGTGTGACGCCGACCGTCGACTACCGCTGTTGATAGGGCGCGATGGGACCGTCGGCGGTCGAGGGCACGTAGATGGTCTTGCGGTCGCCGCCGCGACGGTACACCGGCTGCCCGTGGTACTCGCCGATCTTCGTGAACCGATCCGCCGCATACGCGACCGCCTCGCCCGCGAGGGACCACACGGATCCATTGAAAGGAATCCAGAGGCCGCGGTTCCATCGCGCGGGAATCGGGAACGGCGACGCCTCGCGCGGCCGGGACGCGACGGCGTCCGGAGGTGCTGGATTTGCTGCGTCCCGGGCCTCGCGCTGGTCGACCGCGGTCGAAGCCGCCGGCTCTCCGGTTCGCCGCCGCTCGTAGGGGCGCATGAGACCGCGGCCGATCGGGACCAGGAGGACGCTGTTCGGCTCGATGCTCGAGTCCTGATACAGCGGCACGCCGCGCCAGTTGCCCGACAGCCCCATCACGTTGGGATCGAAGAAGACCGTGGGTCCTGCCGGATAGTACAGGCTGCCCTGGAAGAGAATCGGTTCGTTCTCGACCTGCCACCCTGCCGGGGCGGCCGTAATCGACGGTTCGGGCGACGGCGCCTGGCACGCTTCGGCCACGGCGCCACTCGCCGCCATCAGCATCGCCGCCATCGTCCACGCAAGCGTCCGCATGGGTTCCATATCAGCCTCGCAGCTTCCATCTCAACCGCGTGAGGGCACGGCACGCCGATCGTGCGAAGAGTACAGATCGATCCAGGGAATTGCAAATGTCCAGTCTGGGCGAGGCGCTCGCCCGTCACACGGTCGACGGCGAGCTCTACGATACGCTCGCCGACGGCCGCCTGCGCTGCCACGCCTGCGGCCACTGCTGTCCGCTGCCCGAGGGGGCGATCGGCGTGTGCAAGGTCCGCTACAACGAAGGGGGCCGCCTGCGCGTGCCGTGGGGCTACGTCAGCGGCGTTCAGTGCGATCCCATTGAAAAGAAGCCGTTCTTCCACGCCTATCCCGGGGCGCTCGCCTACAGCTTCGGCATGCTCGGCTGCGACCTCCACTGCGCGTATTGCCAGAACTGGGTGACGTCGCAGGCGCTGCGCGACCCGGCCGCGGTATCGGCGCCGCTCGGCGCGTCGCCCGAGCGGCTCGTCGAGGACGCCCTCACGCAGGGCGCCTCGGTCCTCGTGAGCACCTACAACGAGCCGCTGATTACCAGCGAGTGGTCGGTCGCCGTGTTCAAGGAGGCGAAGAGGGCCGGCCTGGTGACAGGCTTCGTGTCGAACGGCAACGGCACGCCGCAAGTGCTCGAGTACCTGCGGCCGTGGGTCGATCTCTACAAGGTCGATCTCAAGAGCTTCGACGATCGGCACTACCGCCAGCTCGGCGGACGCCTCGAGCCGGTGCTCGACACGATTCGGCGGCTGCACGAGATGGACTTCTGGGTCGAGGTCGTGACGCTCCTGATTCCAGGCTTCAACGACTCGCCCGACGAGTTGACGCGGCTGACAACGTTCATCGCGAGCGTGTCGCCCTCGATTCCGTGGCACGTCACCGCGTTCCACGGCGACTACCGGATGAACGAGCCGGAGGACACGACGCCCGACATGCTCGTCGCCGCGGCGGCGATCGGCCGCGCCGCCGGCCTGCAGCACGTCTATGCCGGCAACCTGCCAGGCAGGGTCGGGTCGCTCGAGAATACCCGGTGCGCCTCGTGCGGCCAGGCCGTCATCGAGCGCTACGGATACGCGATTCGCGAGTACGCCGTGACGCCGGACGGCGGGTGCGGCCGGTGCGGGAGGCCGATTCCCGGCCGCTGGGCGACGTCGTTTGCAGGGCAGTTGACGTCGCGGCCACGCCCCGTGTCGCGCGACCGGCGCTGGGCGCTTTACAATTCCCGCTGATGAGTCGCGGCGAAGCCGGACAGGCCGGCAAGGGTCAGACCTGGCGGATCCCGGCGATCCTGGTCGTCGCGATCCTGTAGATTGTGAACTGTGAACTGTGAATCGCGAGTTTCTCCGCGTGCCGCCGGTGCTTGAGGATCGCCTGAACCGTCCGCTGCGCAACCTGCGCCTGTCGGTCACCGACCGGTGCAACATCCGCTGCGCGTACTGCATGCCGGAGGACGAGTACGTCTGGCTGCCGCGCGAGGACATGCTGCACTTCGAGGAGATCAGCGCGCTGGTGGACATCTTCATCGCGCTCGGCGTCGACAAGGTGCGGCTGACCGGCGGCGAGCCGCTGCTCCGCCGCGATCTCCCGACGCTCGTGCGGCTGCTCGCCGCAAAGCCGGGGCTGCGGGATCTCGCGATCACGACCAACGGCATCCTGCTCGCCGATCACATCGAGGCGCTGCAGGCCGCCGGGCTGCGACGGGTCACCGTCAGCCTGGACACGCTGCAGCGGGATCGGTTCATCGCGCTCACGCGCTTCGATCAGCTCGGCGCCGTTCGCGCCGGCATCGACGCCGCCCGTCAGGCGTACGGCACGCTCAAGCTCGACACCGTCGTCATTCGCGGCGTCAACGACGACGAGATCGTCGACCTGGTGGAGTACGCGAGGTCGGTGCAGGGGGAAGTGCGTTTCATCGAGTACATGGACGTCGGTGGCGCCACCCGCTGGTCCGCCGACCGCGTGGTCTCGCGCGCGGAGATGCTCGATGCGCTCCGGGGCCGCTACGGCACGGTCACTCCCCTCGCGGCGAACGATTCGGCGCCCGCCGAGCGCTTTGCGCTGCCGGACGGCGCGACGGTCGGGATCATCTCGTCCACCACCGCGCCGTTCTGCCGCGACTGCGACCGCAGTCGTCTGACCGCGGACGGGATGTGGTACCTGTGCCTGTACGCGACGAGCGGGATCGATCTCCGCGCCCCGCTGCGCGCCGGCGTCACGCCCGAGGCGCTGCGGGCGCTGATTGCGCGCGGCTGGAGCGGCCGCACCGATCGCGGCGCCGAGCAGCGGCTCCAGATCGGCGACCGGCGCACGTTCGTGCCGATGACGGATCTGCGACGCGATCCGCACCTCGAGATGCACACGCGCGGGGGGTAGGTCCGGCTGAAGCCGGACACTACGCTATTTGCCGACCAGGTGCGCGAGATCCTTCTCGTTCTCGCACACGTACTCGATCAACTCCGTGTCCGGTACCAGGTTGTACGGCACGGTCGCGGTCCACGGCTTCGTGTACATCTTCGGATCGTCGATCGTGATCTGCAGATCGATGTGCCCGAAGTCCTTCCGCCGGTACCGCTCGGTGACGTGCAGCGCGTCGCTGTGCGGATGGCCGCCGTCGTCCAGCCACGTCTGATCGTTGAAGCCGGCCGATTCGACGACGAGCGCGTCGCCGTCCCAGCGGCCGACCGAATAGCCCATCCACGTCGGCTGGGGATCCTTCGGCAGCGCGCGGCCGTCGGTGAAGATCTGCCGGTAGTCGATGAACGGCTCGAAGAGCACGACGAGCTGGGCCGGCGTCTGCAGGATCTTGAACGGATACGGCACGAGCGCGGCATCGGGAACCGCGTGCGGCAGGCATCGCTCGGTGGGACGGCCGATGCTGTTGGTTTCCTGGCGGCGTTTGTAGAGCGCCGCGCCCTCGGGCCGGAACGGGACGTCCACGCCGTCCACGGCGAGATTCCCCAGATACCTGCCGCTCGCCACCAGCCAGATGCCGCTCAGATCGGGCTTGCCGTCAGCCGTCCTCGGGGCGGGCGCGGAAAGGTTCGGCTTGCCGTCCGCGGTCCGCGGCGTGCCCGCGAGCGGAATCCGAATCCATTGGGCAGAGGCGGTCACCGCGCCTGCGGCCATCGCTCCGGCCACTGCCGCCGTGGGGATCAGCGTCCGGATGGTCCGGAAGGTCATTGACGACTCCTTTGACGATTTCCGCCGACAGGCGACGCGATTGTGGCATGACTGCCAGACGTTCAGGCATGGTATTTTGACGACCGCTACACCACATCGGCCAACGACGCCTCCTCGCCGGCCCGCGGGTCGCCGACGCCGGCCAGACCGCGATCGAGGCGCCGCTCGTCCACCTGGCCGCACCATTTGCCGACCACGATGGTCGCGACGCTGTTCCCGATCAGGTTCGTCACCGCCATCGCCTCGCCCATGAAGCGATGGATCCCCAGCACGAGCGCGACACCGGCCACCGGAATCGCGCCGGTCGCCGAGAGCGTACCGGCCAGCACGATCAGCGCCGCCCCGGCCACTCCCGCCGTTCCCTTCGACGTCAGCAGCAGGATCGCGAGCAGCGCCAGTTGCCGTCCGATGCCGAGCGGCGTGTTCGTGGCCTGCGCGATGAACACCGACGCGATCGTCAGATAGATGGCGCTGCCGTCGAGGTTGAACGAGTAGCCGGCCGGGATCACGAGGCCCACCACCGAACGGTCCACCCCCAGGGTCTCGAGCTTCGCCATGATGCGCGGCAGCACTGATTCCGACGACGAGGTGCCGTAGACGATGAAGAGCTCCTCCTTGATGTGGACGACGAGGCGCCAGACGCTGAAGCCGTGGGCGCGCGCGATCGCCCCGAGCACCAGCCCGACGAACAGGACACACGTGAGATAGAAGCTGGCGATCAGCTTCCCGAGCGGCGCGAGCGTCCCGACGCCGAAAGTGCCGATCGTGAACGCCATCGCGCCGAAGGCGCCGAGCGGCGCCGTCAGCATGATGATGCCGACGATCCGGAACAGCACGCGCGCGAGCAGCTCGACGAGCTCGAACACCGGACGCCCCGATCGGCCGAGCGCGTGAAGCGCGACGCCGAACAGGACCGAAATGAGCAGCACCTGCAGGATGTCGCCCTTGGCGAAGGCGTCCACGACGGTGCTCGGAATGATCCCCAGGACGAAGTCGGCTGCGCCCTGGGCGCCGGCCCCGGTCAGATACTGCGCCACGGCCCTGGCGTCGAGCGTTGCGGGATCGACGTTCATCCCGGCGCCCGGCTTCACCAGGTTGACGACCGCCAGGCCGATGACGAGCGACAGCGTGCTCACCGCCTCGAAGTACAGCAGCGCCAGCCCGCCCGCCTTGCCCACGGCTCTCGCGTCGCCGACGCCCGCAATGCCGGCGACGACCGTGCAGAAGATGATCGGGCCGATCATCATCCTGATCAGCTTGATGAAGCCGTCGCCAAGCGGTCGCATGGCCGCGCCCGTCTGCGGAAACCAGTAGCCGAGCGCGACGCCGGCGAGGGTCGCCACCAGCACCTGGCCGTAGAGGGTCGTCAGAAACGGTTTGCGGACCATCGACGGCTACGATAATAGTTCGATCGAGACGATCCGTGAGGGACGGGGAACCGGGCGGCGACGCTGCGGACGTTCGCCTGGACGTCTGGCTCGACGTGGCCTGCCTGTTTCGCACGCGCTCCGAGGCGCAGCGGGCGTGCCGAGGCGGCAAGGTCACGGTCAACGGCGCGTCCGGCAAACCGAACCGCGTCGTGAGGGCCGACGACCGCATCGACATCACGCGTCCGCTCGGACGCACGCAGCGCATCATCGTCCGCACGACGAGGTCGCAGCATGTGGCCAGGGCCGATGCGCGGCTGATGTACGAGGACATCACGCCCAGGCCAACCGCGGAGGAAGTGGAGCGCCGGCGGCTCGAGCGGCTGTTCCGGGCCTCGGTGTCGCCGCCCCGCGCGCCCGACAAACGAGAACGGCGCGCGCTGCGGCGGTTGCGGGGACGGGACGACTGAGGCTGTCGCCAGGCCGAAGCGACGCTACCCGGATTGAGTGCCGCTGTTCGCCAGGGAGCGCGACAGGTCAGCCGAGCGATCCGACTGTTGCCGGCGGCGGCGCTCGAGCCCGGTCCAGATCCGCAGCACCTCGGCCACGCTCCACGCCTGGGCAATGCAGCCGCGGGGGGTGTAGGGCGACTCCGCATCGAAGACTTCGCTGATCGACCCGATGCACGCTTCGTCGAGGTGGCGCTCGAATCCGCGAATCGCGTCCCGCGCGCCGGCCAGGTCCTCGGGATGCACCTTCAGCCACGCATCGACGAACGGCCCGGCAAGCCACGCCCAGACGGTTCCCTGGTGATACGCGGCATCGCGGGTCCGGAGATCCCCGTAATAGCGCGGCTTGAACTCCGGGTCGTCCGGCGCGAGCGACCGGAGCCCGACCGGCGTCAGCAATCGGTCGCGGACGATCCGGAGGACCGGCTCCCACCGATCGCGTGACAGCACCGGATGCGGCAGCGCCATCGCGATGATCTGGTTCGGCCGGCACCTGGAATCGTCGCCGGTTTCGCCGTCGACCACGTCGTACAGATAGCCGCCGGCCGCGTACCAGAAGCGCTCGTTGAACGACCGGCACGCCCGCCCGGCCATCGCGGCGTAGTCGGGACCGTCGGCCTTCAGCTGGTCCTTCCAGGCTGCCATCAACCGGAGCGCGTTGTACCAGAGCGCGTTGATCTCGACCGGCTTGCCGCGCCGCGGCGTCACCACCCAGTCGTCCACCTTCGCGTCCATCCATGTCAGCTGATAGCTCTCGGCCCCCTCGGCGAGCAGCCCGTCCTCCGGGTCCACGTGGATCCCGAATCGCGTGCCCTGCACGTGATGGTGGACGATGTCGGCGAGCGTCGGAAACAGGAGCGTCAGCGTCAGGCTGTCGCCCGTGCGCGCGAGGTACCGCGACAACGCATGAAAGAACCACATCGTCGCGTCGGCGGTGTGGTACAAGCCCTCGTTTTCTCCCTCGGGAAACATGTTCGGGATGAGGCCGTCACGCACGTACTGACCGAAGGTGCGGAGGATGTACCCCGCTTCGGTCTCGCGGCCGGTGACGAGCGTGAGCCCTTCGAGGCTGATCATCGTGTCGCGGCCCCAATCGGTGAACCAGTGATAGCCGGCGATCACGGTGCGGATGTCGTCGCCGGCCGCGCGCGCGCGCAGCGCATCGTCGGCCCGCCCCGCCGGCGTCGCGACGAACTGATCGGCGGCGAGCACCAGCTCCGCGGCGGGGCCGACCTGCGCTTCGGGGACCGCCTGCGCGAGCAGCCGCTCGCGGCGCTCGCGCTCGCCGGCCGCTGCCTGATCCGGACCGAGCGCGTCGATGGCCTGAAACGATTCGGTGGACGCGATGAAGGTCGCGCGGCCGCCCGGGGTCAGCGTGAAGCGGAAATACCCCGGGCTCCACAGGTCGCCGCGCGCCTGATACCCGCGGCTCTCCTCGACCGGGTACAGGATGTTCGCGATCCGCCGGCCCTTCAGGGTAAAGGTCGCCTCCTCGCCAATCAGCTTCATGCGGAGCGGCGGCAGATCGCTGCCGCTCAACCTGATCTCGTAGTCGTCCTCGCACGCGTGGAATTGGTACCGACCCCCCAGGGGCGTGCTGACCGGCAGCTCCTGCGGACGAAAATGCACCGAGGGTCGCAGCGCGAGCTCGATGGCCGCCGGGCCGCTGACGAGCTCGTAGGTCACGTGCACCGTGTTCTGGCGGTACGGCAGCAGGACGCGTCGTTCGACAACGGTGTCGTCCACGTGATACCGCCACACCGGCAGCCCCGCTTCGAGGCGAAATTCCTCCAGCCAGCCGGTGCCGTGCGCGTCGGCTGCATCAACGGTCCGCTCGCGTCCGCCCAGCTCCACTTTCCGGCCGCCCTCGAATCGAAGCTGTTCGGCGAGGTGACTGAGCATCACCGTGCGGCCGTGCGGCGCGCCGAGAGCGGCAATCAGCATGCCGTGGTAGCGGCGCGTCATGACGCCCGGCACCGTGCCGGAGGCATAGCCGCCAAGCCCGTTGGTGACCAGCCATTCGCGTGTGACGAGCGCGTCGGGGTCCGACCGATCCACGACGGGCCACGCAATTCGACGCACTGGTTCGTTCACGGCGGCCTCACGCGGTGCGGCGCGCGACCGGCGTCGGCCCGCGCTCACCGGATCGATCGCCGGGCGCCAGCACGACGGCCGAGGCGCCCGGGATCCGCCAACATCCCTCCGGCCACAGATGGCCCAGGCCCATGCCCCCGTACCGGGGATCTTCGCTGGACCACCGAACCGTCCAATCACGCCGGGCTGGTGGCGCGAGCAGCGGTTCGGCGAACGAGCCGCGCCGCAGTTCCCTGCCGAGGTTCACGACGAGCAGTCGATCGTCGGCCGCGGCCGCGGCGAAGAACCGAATCGCGAACGCGCCGGCCGCGAGCACCGCGCCGTCCACCTCACCCCGCGCCTGCCGCCTGAACGCCTCGTCCTCTGCGCGCAGGCGGAGCAGGTCGCCGTGGAGCGCGTACGCCTCGGCATGCGCCATCCGCTCGTTGAAATCGAGCCGGCACCGACGGAACGTGCCTTCGTCTGCCGGATCGTCGAGCGTCTCCCGAGCGAGGAACCCGCCGATGCTGGGGAACTGCCGGAGGAACTCGGCGCGCCCCCGCCGGACCGCTGGCGCAAGATCCGGATTGTGATCGGCGAAGTACAGGAACGGCGCCGACGCGGCGAACTCCTGCCCCTGGAAGAGCATCGGCGTCGATGGCAAGAGCAGCAGGACCGCCGTCATCGCGCGCCATCGCCCCGGGGCGGACAGCGCGTGCGCGCGCAGCCCGCGCGCCGAGTTCGCGATCTGATCGTGGTTCTGCAGATACGCGACCAACTGCCACGGCTGCAGATCCCGTGCAGGTGTGCCGCGCGGCCGGCGCTGCCACTGGTAGCGCTGCCCCTGAAAGAGAAACCCGTACTTCGCGGCCGACACGAACTCCTGCGGCTCGCCGCGCGTGTCGCTGTAATAGGCTTCCGCGCGACCGGTCAGCGCCACCATGGCGCTGTGGTGGAAGTCGTCGTTCCACAGGCCGTCGAGCCCGAAGCCGCCCTCATCGACGCGGCGGACGAGACGCGCATCCTGCGGCTCGTTTTCCGCGATCAGGATGGTGGCGCGCGCGCCGGCCGCCTGGCGCACGGCACGGCCGACATCGGCCAGGATGTGCACCGCCGACGCGTCGAAGATCTGCTGCGTGGCGTCGAGCCTCAGGCCGTCCATGTGGAATTCGTCGATCCAGTAGGCGGCATTCGCGACGAAGAAGGCCCGCACCGGGGCCGAATCGGGACCGTCGAAATTGACCGCATCGCCCCACTCGTTCTCGTACCGATCGGTGAAATAGGCCGGCGTGAATTCACGCAGGTAGTTGCCGCTCGGTCCGAAATGGTTGTAGACGACGTCGAGGATCACCGCAACGCCGTGGGCGTGCGCCCGGTCCACGAAGCGGCGCAGATCGTCGGGACGGCCGTAGAGGCGGGTCGGCGCCCACAGGTTCACGCCGTCGTACCCCCACCCGAACCGTCCGTCGAAATCGCCGATCGGCATCAGCTCGACAACCGTGATTCCGATTCGCGCCAGTTCGGGCAGTTGAGCGGCCGCCCCGTCCCAGGTGCCTTCCGGCGTGAACGTGCCGACGTGCAGCTCGTACAGCACCTGCCCGGGCATCGACACGCCCCGCCACGCGCCGTCGTTCCACCGAAACGCGCGGGCATCGACGACCTCCGACCACCCGTGCGGGCCTTCCGGCTGGAACCGCGAGGCGGGATCGGGGTACCGACGTTCGCCTTCGTCGAGTTGAAACCGATAACGGCTGCCGGCGACCGCTTCGAGCACGCCGGCGAAATGGCCGTCGGGCTCCGCGGTCAGGATCCCGTCGCGTCCGTCATCGAACACGACGCGCACCCGGCGGGAGCGCGGCGCCCAGACGCGGAAGCTCGCGCAGCCTGCCTCGACGCACTCGGCGCCGACCGGAAACCGGCGAACGGCGCGAAGGTCGGAGAGGCTGGGAGACGCGCTTCCCGCGGACCGACTCATGTCGGGCCGAGGCTGCACGAACGGTGCCTGCGGTCGGCGGGGCCGCCGACGACCAACGGTCCGGCTAACGGCCGTCAGGGCGTCTCGCGCTCCGCGCAGGGCTGGAACGGGCTTCCTCAGCGGCGCCGGAAGATGCCGGCAATGCTGCTGCCGAGCGAGCGGAAGAAGCCTTCGACCACGCGGGCGGCGCGCTGTTTGAGCGATCCCTGATGGATGGGGCACGTCCGGGTGGGAATCTCGTCGCCCTTCTTGAAGTACTCGTGATAGACAGGGCAGCCGTCGACCGGTCGCAGATAGGACACGCTGCACAGATCCTCGACCGTCATGCCGTCGGGCACAGGAAATTCGTCGGCCGGAAACCGCGTCGCGGTGCGCTTCATGAAGTCGGCCCAGATCGGCAGCGCGACGCGCGCCGCGTAGGCCTCGCGACCGATGGGCGCCGGCTGATCGAAGCCCACCCAGACGCCAACCACGACTGAGGACGAAAACCCGACGAACCATGCGTCGTGATAGTCGTCGGTCGTCCCGGTCTTGCCGCCCACAGCGCCCCGGACGCCGAGCGCCCGCGCGGCGGATCCGGTCCCGCGATCCACGACATCGCGCAGCATGCTCGTCATTTGAAACGCGACCTCCGCATCCATCACGCGCCTGCGCTCGGGCGTCTGGTCGAATACCTCGTTGCCGTCGGCGTCCAGCACCTCGAGGATGCCGACCGGCCGCACCACTTCCCCGGCGTTCGGGAACACCGTGTAGGCGGCCGTCAGATCCAGCGGCGACACCTCGCCGGTGCCGAGCGCGAGGGAGGGCACGTCGGGAAGCCCTCCGAGTCCGGCCGCGCCGGCGACGTCCAGCACCTGGCGGACGCCCACTTGCTGCTGCAGCGAGACGGCGGCGGCGTTGTTGGACTCGACGAGCGCCGCTCGCAGCGTCAGCTCGGATGGGCGGTCGCCTTCGGCGTTCCGGGGCTGCCAGTCCGGATCCCCCGGCGCCGAGGCCGCGTCCAGATGCGACAGGACCGAGACGGGCGAAAATCCATGCGCGAGCGCGGCTGCGTACACGAACGGCTTGAACGCGGAGCCCGGCTGGCGACGGCTCCGCGTGGCGCGGTTGTACGTGCTCTTGCGGTAGTCGCCGCCGCCGACCATCGCGAGCAGATGTCCGTTCGCCGGGTTGATGGCGACCAGTGCCGCCTGCAGTCCCGCACGATTCAACCGCGCCAGCCCGCTCGCCACGGCACGTTCCGCTGCCTCCTGCACCTCGGGCAGAAAGGTCGTCTGCACCTGCCAGTCCGGCGGGTGGTCGCCGCCGAACTGTTCGCGAAAGCGCTGGCGCAGATAATCCTTGGCCCAGGCGGCGCGCGTGTCGCCCGGCTGACGGAACGGCTGGATGCGAGGCCGCGCGATCGCCGCGGCCGCTTCCTGCGGCGCCGTGATGAACCCCTGCTGTCGCATGGCCGCCAGCACCCGCCGGCTGCGGTCGAGCGCCCCCTCGTAGTTGGTCCACGGAGAGAGCGTGGACGGCGCCTGAATCAACCCGGCAATCAGCGCCGACTCGGGCAGCGTCAGCGCCCGCGCCGACTTGCGGTAGAGGTGCTCCGACATCGCCTCGACCCCGTACACGCCTCCGCTCAGATACACGCGATTCAGGTAGAGCTCGAGGATCTGGTCCTTCGTCAGCTGCTGTTCGATGAGCAGCGCGAGCCCGGTCTCCCGGGCCTTGCGGCCGAACGTGCGGACGTTCGACAGGAACAGCGTACGGGCGAGCTGCTGGGTCAGCGTGCTGCCGCCCTGCGCGCGACGGCCCGACCTGAGGTCGCGCTCGAGCGCCCGGACAATTCCGATCGGGTCGACGCCGGGATGGTAGTAGAAGCGTCGATCCTCGATCGCGACGACCGCCTTCTGCAGATCGGGGGCGATCTCGGCCAGCGGCACGTCGTGGCGTTGTTCGTCCAGCCGGAACCACGGCTTGCCGTCGGCGCCGTAGAAGACCGTGTCGCCCACCCCGCGTGTCAGACGATGGACCGCCAGGACGTACCGGGACAGCCACCACACCGACACCCCTCCGCCCGCGATGAAGATCGCCAGGAGCGCCATCGCCACCCAGTTCCAGAGGAGCCGAGGTTTCAGTGGGGGTGCTCCTTCTTCCTTTCGACGCGCGTGGCGGCCGCGTCGCCTGGCTCCGCGCGCGCCCGCTGCTCGAGGCGCCGCGCGTACACCCACGCCGCTGCAAAGATGATGACGATCAACCCGAGCGAGAGCCAGCGCGGAATTTCGAACCCGATGTAGCGCTCCGAGTGCAGGAACTCGATAATCAGCTTGACCGCGACCCACGCGATGATGACGAACGCGCCGTCCACGAGCGGCGGATACCGCTCGACCAGCGACAGCAGCTGCCCGATCACCATCCGCATCATGGCGATGCCGAGGATGCCGCCGGCGAGTATCACCCAGAGCTTTGGCGACATCGCCACCGCCACCAGGATCGAATCGATGGCGAACACGACATCGGTGAGCTCGACCTTGACCACCGTCGCCCAGAACGCCGTCAGACCGATCCACGGCCGCGCCGGCGGCGGCGTCCGCCGGACCGCCGCGCTGTCGCCCGACGCGAAATGCCGGTACGTGAGATAGAGCAGGTACCCGGCGCCCATCAGCTTCACGACGATCAGCTTGATGAGATAGACCGCCAGAACGGTCGCCAGCGACCGAAACGCGAACGCGCCGCCGATGCCGTATCGAAGCGCCTTGCGCTGCTGCCGCTTGGGCAGCCCGAGGACGAGGACCGCCAGCACCATCGCGTTGTCGGCGCTGAGCAGCCCCTCCAGCGCGACGAGCAGCGCGATTGTGAGAAAGTCGGACGGCGCCACCGCCACGCGCTCCAGTATGGATCAGAGGGTTGACACGGTCCGTATCAAGGCCTACACTTGGATCGCTGCAATGTCGGCCGGACCGGCCTCGGCCTCGGAGCGTCAGCGAGAGTCACGCGGTATGCCGTTCGAACAGGACGATCTCTACTTCATCAGCATGGCGGCCCGCATGCTGGGTATGCATCCGCAGACGCTGCGGAAGTACGAACGCCTGGGGCTGGTGCGTCCGTCTCGTACCATCGGCAGCATGCGGCTCTACTCGCGTGACGAGCTCGACCGGCTCAAGGTCATCAAGCGGCTGGTCGGCGACGCCGGCATCAACCTCGCGGGCATTCAGCGGTTGATGTCGATCGCGGAGGTGGTGCAACGGATCCGCCCGCTCATGCAGGACGACACGCTGTCGGCCCGCGACGCGAAGCGGCGGCTGGCGCAGGAGTTCGACGAGCTGAGTCGGATGCTCGGTCTCGACTGACACCGGCGGACGGACGGTTGACCAACCGCTGCCGACCGACTACTGATGGCTGACGACTGATGGATTTCAAGGACTACTACTCCACGCTCGGCGTCGCCAAAACGGCGACGGCCAAGGAAATCAAGCAGGCGTTCCGGAAGCTCGCGCGGGTGCATCATCCCGACGTGAACCCGGGCGACAAGGCGGCGGAATCGCGGTTCAAGGAGATCAACGAGGCGTACGAGGTCCTCGGCGATCCGGAGAAGCGGAAGAAGTACGACGAGCTCGGCGCCAACTGGCGGATGTACGAGCAGGCGGGCCGCGGCGCCCCGGGCGGGGCGCCGGGCGGCGCCTGGAACGCCGATTTCGGCGGCGGGCCGGGCGGTCCGGGCGGCGGCTTCCGCACCATGACCGAAGAAGAGATGCACGAGATGTTCGGCGGCGGCGCCGATCCCTTCTCCGACTTCTTCCACACGTTCTTCGGCGGCGCCGGCGGCGCCCAGCCGCGGGGCGCGCGGGGCGCGCGGCGCGGACCGCGCAAGGGTCGCGACGTGGAGGACGAGATTCAGCTGCATCTCGAAGACGCGTATCACGGCACGACACGACGGCTGTCCATCCAGCAGGACGGCCACGCGCGGACCGTCGATGTCCGCATCCCGGCCGGCGTCAACGACGGGTCCCGCGTGCGCGTCGCAGGCGAAGGCGAACACGGATCGAGCGGCGCCCAGAGCGGCGACCTCTATCTCAGAATCCGTCTGGCGCCGCACCCCCGGTTCGAGCGCAAGGCCAGGGATCTCTACACGCGGGTGCACGTGCCGCTCACGACGGCGGTCCTTGGCGGCGAAGTGGAGGTCCCGACGCTCGCCGGCAAGTCCCTGCGGCTCAAAGTGCCGGAAACGACCCAGAACGGACAGGTATTCCGGCTCAAGGGACACGGCATGCCGACGGTGGGCAAACCCGACGAGCGCGGCGACCTCTATGCCACGGTGGACGTCCAGCTGCCCGGGCAGTTGACGGCCGAGGAGCGGCGGCACTACGAGGAGCTGGCGAAGCTGGCCAAGGTGAAGACCACGTCGGTCGCGTAAAGGCGGTCTCACGGCGCCCGGGCGATCCCGGTGCAGCGGCGGCGAAAAGGCGGATCCGATGAACATCAACAAGTACACCGAAAAAGCGCGCGAGGCAGTGGCGAAGGCCATCGAGCTGGCGTCTCAGAACAACTCTCCCCAGGTCGAGCCGGAGCACCTGCTCGTCGCGCTCGTCGAGCAGCCGGAAGGGATCGTGCCCGAGCTGCTGCGCAAGATGGGCATCGACGTGGCGCAGACGCGCAGCGCGGCGCGCGAGCTGCTCACGAAGATTCCACAGGCCTACGGGGGCGCCGAGCCGCATCTGTCCCCGCGGTTGAAGCTCGTCACCGATCGCGCGCAGGCCGAGGCCGACCGCGTGAAGGACGAGTTCGTCAGCACCGAGCACCTGTTCATCGCCATCGCGGGCGAAACCGGCCGCTCGCCCGCCGCGCAGCTGCTCGGGGGCGCCGGCGTGACCGAGGCGGCGGTCGCGCAGGCGCTCAAGGGCATCCGCGGCTCGCAGCGGATCACGAGCGAGAACCCCGAGAGCACCTACCAGGCGCTCGAGCGCTACGGCCGCGACCTGACCGAGCTGGGACGGCGCGGCAAGCTCGACCCGGTCATCGGGCGCGACGAGGAGATCCGGCGCGTGATCCAGGTGCTCTCGCGCCGCACCAAGAACAACCCGGTCCTCATCGGCGAGCCCGGCGTCGGCAAGACCGCCATCGTCGAGGGGCTCGCGGGCCGGATTGTCCGTGGGGACGTCCCCGAAGGGCTCAAGAACAAGCGCATCGTCGCGCTCGACATGGGCGCCCTCGTGGCCGGCGCGAAGTATCGCGGCGAATTCGAGGAGCGGCTCAAAGCCGTGCTCAAGGAGATCGTCGACGCTCAAGGGCAGGTCGTTCTGTTCATCGACGAGCTCCACACGGTGGTCGGAGCCGGCGCGGCCGAAGGATCGATCGACGCCTCCAACATGCTGAAGCCGATGCTCGCCCGCGGCGAGCTCCACACGATCGGCGCGACGACCCTCGACGAGTACCGGAAGTACATCGAGAAGGACGCGGCGCTCGAGCGCCGCTTCCAGCCGGTGATGGTCGGCGAGCCGACGGTCGAGGACACCATCAGCATCCTGCGCGGTCTGCGGGAGCGGTACCAGATTCACCACAAGGTGAACCTGAAGGACGCGGCGCTGGTGGCGGCGGCCGTGCTGTCCAACCGCTACATCTCGGACCGGTTCCTGCCCGACAAGGCCATCGATCTCGTGGACGAAGCCGCGTCCAAGCTGCGGATGGAAATCGACTCGATGCCGGCGGAGCTCGATGAAATCCGCCGGCGGGTCATGCAGCTCGAGATCGAGCGGGAGGCGCTCAGGAAGGAAAAGGACCGCGCCTCGCAGGATCGGCTCGCGAAGCTCGACAAGGAGCTGGCCGATCTCAAGGAGGAGCAGGGGCGGCTCGCCGTGCACTGGCAGCAGGAGAAGGACGCGATCCAGCAGGTCGCGAAGATGCAGGAGGAGCTGGAGGCGATCAAGCAGGAGGTCGAGCGCGCCCAGCGCGCCGGCGACTACCAGAAGGCGTCCGAGCTGCAGTACGGGCGGGTGCCGCAGATCGAACGGCAGATCAAGGAGATGGACGCGAAGCTGGTCAATCTGCAGAAGAGCGGGCGGATGCTCAAGCAGGAAGTCGACGAGGAGGACATCGCGGAGGTCGTCAGCAAGTGGACGCACATCCCGGTGAGCCGCTTGATGGAAGGCGAAGTCCAGAAGCTCATTCACATGGAGGAGCGGCTGCATCGGCGCGTGATCGGGCAGGACGAGGCGATCACGGCGGTGTCGAACGCGATTCGACGCGCCCGCGCCGGCCTGCAGGATCCGAATCGTCCGCTCGGCAGCTTCCTGTTCCTCGGCCCGACCGGCGTCGGCAAGACCGAGCTCGCCCGCGCGCTCGCCGAATTCCTGTTCGACGACGAGCAGGCGATGACGCGGATCGACATGTCCGAATATCAGGAAAAGCACACCGTCTCGCGGATGATTGGCGCGCCGCCGGGGTACGTCGGCTACGAGGAAGCCGGCCAGCTGACCGAGGCGGTCCGCCGGCGGCCGTACACGGTCGTCCTGTTCGACGAGGTGGAAAAGGCGCATCCCGAGGTGCTCAACGTACTGCTCCAGCTCCTCGACGACGGGCGGCTGACCGACGGCAAAGGGCGGACGGTGGACTTCAAGAACACCGTCGTGATCATGACGTCGAACCTCGGCAGCCAGTTCCTCGCCGATCAATCGGGCGAGGGCGGGGCGGTCAGCGAGGGGGCGCGGCGGCAGGTCCTCGACGCGCTGCGTGCCCACTTCAGGCCCGAGTTCCTCAACCGGATCGACGAGATCATCTTCTTCCACGCCCTCAGCCGCGAGGACCTGAAGCGCATCATCGACATCCAGCTCGCGGGGTTGATGAAGAGGCTGGCGGAGCGCAAGATCCAGGTGCACCTCACCGAGGCGGCCAAGGATCTGCTGGTCCGCGAGGGGTACGACGCCGCCTATGGGGCGAGGCCGCTCAAGCGGACCATCCAGCGCCGCGTGCTGGATCCGCTGGCCCTTCACGTGCTCGAGGGCGACTTCGGCGAAGGCGATACGGTCGCCATCGACGCCGAAGAGGACGCCCTGAAGTTCCGGAAGGGCGAGCCCGTCAAGGCGTAACATGGTTCGGAGGACGACGGCAGGCCGGGGACGGTAGGCGGAGAAGAAGGACTGGATGGCGACTCCCAAGGGCAAACCGCGGTTCAACCCGCGCGCCGCGGATCGGCGCGGGCAGCGCCCCATCGGGCAGCGGCCCGCATCGTCGCTCTGGTACGGCCTCGCCTTCGTCCTGCTGCTCGCGCTCGCGCAGATGTACTACCTGACGCCGGGCGGGCGTTCGATTCCCTATTCGGAGTTCAAGACGCTCCTGAAGAACGGCGAGGTCGTCGAAGTCACGGTCGGCGATTCGGTGATCCGCGGCACGCTGAAGGAGGTGCCCGAGGGCGACAAGTCGGGCAGCAAGCAGTTCACCACGACGCGCGTCGAGGATTCCAAACTGACCGAGGAGCTCGAGGCCAAGGGCGTCAAGTACATGGGCGAGGTCGCCAGCCGGTGGCTTCCCGACCTGCTCTCCTGGATCATCCCGCTGCTCTTCTTCGTCGGCATCTGGGGCTTCTTCTTCCGCCGCATGGGCGGCGCGGAGGGCGGCGTCATGTCGTTCGCGCGCAGCCGCGCGAAGATCTATGCGGACGACGAAGTCCAGGTGCGGTTCACCGACGTGGCAGGCGTGGACGAGGCGGAAGACGAGCTGAAGGAGATCGTCGAGTTCCTGAGGAATCCGAAGAAGTACACGAACCTCGGCGGCCGCATTCCCAAGGGTGTGCTGCTCGTCGGCCCGCCCGGCACCGGCAAGACGCTGCTCGCGCGCGCGGTGGCCGGCGAGGCGCGGGTCCCCTTCTTCAGCCTGAGCGGATCGGAGTTTGTCGAGATGTTCGTCGGCGTCGGCGCGGCGCGGATCCGCGATCTGTTCCAGCAGGCCGAAGCCAAGGCGCCGTGCATCGTGTTCATCGACGAGCTCGATGCGCTCGGCAAGGTGCGCGTGCAGAGCCCGCTCGGCAGCCACGAAGAGCGCGAGCAGACGCTGAACCAGCTGCTCGCCGAGATGGACGGCTTCGACTCGCGCAAAGGCGTCATCATCATGGGCGCCACCAACCGTCCCGAGGTGCTCGACCCGGCGCTCCTCCGGCCCGGCCGATTCGACCGCCAGGTGCTCGTGGACAAACCCGACGTGAAAGGCCGCGAAGAGATCCTGCGCATCCACGCGAAGGGCGTGAAGCTGGCCCCCGGCATCGATTTGAAGGTCGTCGCCGCGCGCACCGCGGGGTTCGCCGGCGCCGACCTCGCGAACCTGGTGAACGAGGCGGCGCTCCTGGCGGCGCGCAGCAACAAGTCCTCCGTCGAGATGAAGGATTTCGAATCGGCGATCGACCGCCTCGTCGCCGGGCTCGAGAAGAAGCGCGTGATGAGCACCAAGGAGCGCCGGATCGTCGCGTATCACGAGTCCGGCCACGCAATCGTCGCCAGCGTGCTGCCGGGGCTGGATCCGGTGCACAAGATCTCCATCGTGCAGCGCGGGTTCGGCGCGCTCGGGTACACGATGCAGCTGCCGCTCGAGGACCGCTATCTGATGACGCGGGGCGACCTGCTCGGCCAGCTCGCCGTGCTGCTGGGCGGGCGCACCGCGGAGGAGATTGCGCTCGGCGAAATCTCGACCGGCGCGCAAAACGACCTGCAGCGCGCGACCGACATCGCCCGCGCGATGGTCACCGAATTCGGGATGAGCGACGCGCTCGGCGCCATCAACTACGACGGCAACAAGCGCGCGCGGTTCCTCGACTTTCCGATGCCGCAGGAACGCGGCCTCTACGGCGAGCAGACGGCCGAGAAGATCGACGCCGAGATCAAGCGGATCCTCACCGATGCGCACGCAACCGCCCGCCGGATCCTCACCGACCAGCGCGACAAGCTCGAGACGATCACGCAGCGGCTGCTCGCCATCGAGGTGATGGAGGGCGACGAACTGCGTCAGATCCTCGACCTGCCGCCGACAAGCGAGCCGGCGGCCACGCCGGCCGCGTGGCCGCCGCCAGGCCCCGGAACGGCCACGTCCGCCTGACGCCGCGCTGACGACCTCGTCGCGCGTCGGTCTCGCCCCCGCCGGCGGCCGGCGCCAGCGGGCCAGAGCCCTTCATGTTGACCCTGGCAGTGGGCGTCGATAGGATGACCTCACATCCCGCGTGCGCAAGGCCCTCTCCGTCGGCGCGACGCTCTCTGGCGTCTGGGCGGTCGTCATCCTCGTCACGGGCGGCATCGACTGGTCGACCGCCACCTTCTGTTTCACGTCCCGCGATCCCTTTCGTCCCGCCGTCGTGGCCGTCGTCCTGCTGGTGCTCTACTGGCGCCTGACGCCCGGGGCGATGCGCCAGGCGTCGCGCCGCCTCGACGCGGCCGTCTCCCGGGCCCCGCTCGTGGCGGCCGGCGTCAGCGTCGTCGTCGCGATGCTGGCGTTCGGGTGGGGCACGGCGAACGCCGGCGGGGCGGATCCGTACGGATACCTCAGCGAGGCGGATCTGTGGCGCAGCGGACACCTGACGATCGATCAGCACGCGTTCGATCCGTGGCCGTTCGACGACTGGACGCTCACGCCGCTCGGGTACCGTCCCGGTCTGACGCCCCGGACGATTGTCCCGATCTACTCGCCGGGCCTCCCGCTCCTGGTCGCCAGCGCCGATCTCCTCGGCGGCCCCTACGGGCGGCGGACGGTCCTCCCGCTCCTGGCCGCCCTCGCCGTCTGGCTCGCGTTCCGACTGGGCGCGCGACTGGTGGACACCGCAACCGGTTTGTGGGCCTGCGTCCTTCTCGCCGCCAGCCCCGCCTTTCTCTATCACGCGATGTTTCCGATGAGCGACGTGCCGGCGGCCGCGGCGTGGACCCTCGCTCTCGTGCTCGCCCTCGGCGGCCGGCCGCTTTCAGCCGGCCTCGCGTCGAGTGCTGCCGTCCTCGTACGGCCCAATCTCGTGTTTCTCGTCGTTCCGGTCGCGCTTCTCCTTCCCAACGCGAGCGGCGTGCGCCCTTCGCGTCGCGACGCGTGGCCATCGCTCGCGCGGTTCGGCCTGGCCGTGCTGCCGGGCATTGTCGCCGTGGCCGCCATCAACGCGCGTCTGTACGGGCTCCCGTGGCTGTCGGGCTACGGACCGACGGCGAATCTGTACCACTGGCGTAACGTCTGGCCGAACGCCGTGTCGTACACCCGCTGGCTCCTCCAGACGCAATCGGTGTTCGTGCTGCTTGCGGTCCCCGCCCTCCTCGTCCGGCGAGTGACGCCGGCCGGCACGTTGTGGGAGCGGGGACGCGTGCGTCTAGGTCTCGGGATCTTCGTGGCGTCGCTGGCAGGCTCCTATCTCCTCTACGAGCACTTCGACAACTGGACGTACCTCCGCTTCCTGCTTCCCGCCTACCCGGTCGTCCTCGTGGGGGCGGTCGCCGTCGCGCGATGGACCGCCGCGCGCGCAGCGCCCTCGGCCGGGCCGGCGGCCCTCGGGCTGGCGATGGTGACCGTGCTGGCGTGGCAGCTCGGCACCACCCAGACGCGCGACGCGATGGCCGTCGCCACCGACGAGGACCGCTACGCCGCCGTCGCGTCGGATGTGAGCACCCTGACACCCTCGGGGAGCGTCATCCTGGCGATGCAGCATTCCGGCACTCTGCGGGTACTACGCCAATCGCATGACCGTCCGGTACCGACCTCGTGCCGTCGCTCCCGACGGCGGTGGACGCGCTCGAAGCGCGGGGGGCCCACCCGTACCTGCTGCTCGACGGGTGGGAACTCGAGCGGTTCCGGCGACGGTTCGCCGCCAGCGCACAGGCCCGGCTCGATTGGCCGCCGGTCAGGTCGTGGACATTCCCGGGAGGAACCAGGGTATTCCTGTACGACCTGCGACGACGGTGAGAGCGTCGAGGCCGAGCGCCCGCCCCGAGGTTTGCCTGTTTGCCTTCGGACCCCGCCCTTATATAGTTGGCGGATGCCGCGCACGATTCCCGTCATTCTCGCCGTGCTCTTGTCGGCCGGCCTCACAGGCGGCGCCGCTGATGCGCCCAACGGGCGCGCCGGGCATTTCGCCCCGCACGAGGTGGCGACCGGGCTTCGCGGGGGCTACCAGGTGGTCATCGCCGACCTGAATCGCGACGGCCGGCCGGATCTGCTGGCCGTCGCCTCGCAGCTCCCCGATCTGCTGTGGTTCGAGAATCCCATGTGGACCAGGCACGTCATTGCGGGCAGCTTCACCCAGATGATCAACGCCGCGCCGTACGACATCGATGGCGACGGCATTCCCGAGATTGCGCTGGCGCACGGGTTCTCGATGAACCCGGCGACGAGCGCCGGCGTGATCACGCTGCTCACGCATCTGGGCGATCCGGCCAATCCCTGGATCGCCAAAGAGATCGACCGCCTGCCCACCACGCACCGGATCCGGTGGGCCGATATCGACGGCAGCGGCCGGAAGGTGCTCGTCGATCAGCCGCTCCTCGGCCCAGGCGCGACGGCGCCGGATTATCACGGCCAGACGCCGCTCGTGATCTACCGTCCGGGCGGGTGGAAGCGCGAACAGATCGCGCAGACCGAGGGCCTCGTGCATGGGATCCTCATCGAGGACTTCACCCATCGCGGGCGCGACAGCATCCTCACCGCGGGCTTCGGCGGCGCCACGATCGACGAGTACAACGCCGGCTCGTGGATGCGCACCGTGCTGACGGCCGGGGATCCCGAGCCGTGGCCCAAGAGCGGCGTCAGCGACATCGCCGTCGTGCATCTCGGCAGCCAGCGGCTGCTGGCGACCATCGAGCCGTGGCACGGCAACGAGGTCGCCGTCTACCGGATGGAGCACGGCGCCTGGACGCGCCACGTGATCGATCGCGAGATCACCGATGGTCACACGCTCGTCACCGGCGACCTCGACGGCAGCGGCCGCGACGCCATCGTTGTCGGCGAGCGCCAGGGCAAGCGGAGCGTGTACATCTATTCCGCGCGCGACGAGAACGGCGCCGACTGGACCAAAGACGTCCTCGACGATGGCGGCATGGCGGCCGCCGGATGCGCGACGGGCGACCTCAATGGGGACAAGCGGCTCGACATCGCGTGCATCGGGACCGCGACGGCCAATCTGAAGTGGTACGAGAACGTGGCCGCGAGCCGTTGACCGCCGGTCGTTGGTCGTCCATCGCGCGTGTTCGCGCGATGGACGCCCCGACTGACTACGATCCGGTCGCCGCCGGCCAGTCCGGCAGCCGATCGGGCCTCGTCCAGAACTTCCAGGCGATCGCCAGCATCGCCGCTTCGACCGACAGCACGAACCCGACGCACGCCGGCCAGCCGCCCCGGTCCCACAGCACCGCGGGCACGGTCCCGCCCACGCTTCCGCCCACGTCAGTACGCGGTCGCGTAGATGCCGACGGCGACCGCACGATCGTGCTCCGCATGATGCGCGACGTGGCTGCTCGACGCCGCCTGCCCGAAGAACACGCCGGACGCGAACAGCGCCAGCCCGACGGCGACGACCGCCAGGATCGGCACCAGCGTCAGCAGCGATCCCGCCGCGCAGAAAGCGAGCGCGGCGACGAGCACGGCGCGATGCCCGTACACGTCGATCCGCGCGCCGGCAAACGGCGTCGCGACGGCGCCGACCAGATAGGTCAGGAAGATCGAGCCGAGCGCTGCGGTCGACAGCGAGAACGGGGGCGCGGCGAGCCTGAACGGCACGTAGGTGAACATCGCCACCTGCGTGCACAGCATGCAGAAACCCACCGCGTCGGTGGCGACGAGCTTCGGATGGCGCAGGTGCGCGTGCCACGATCCGCGGGGAGACGCCGCCGCCAGCGCGCGGTACCGCTCGGCCGGCAGCGTCCGCCAGAGCACGCCGGCGGCTCCCACTCCCATCAGCGCGAGCACGACGAACGACGAGGACCAGTCGATCTCGGCGGCCATGATGCCGGCGATCAATCGGCCGGTGACACCGCCGACCACGGTGCCGCTGACGTACGCCGCCGTCGCCCGCCCGGTCCGCGAGGGGGGCCACTCTTCGTGGATGTACGCAATCGTGACGGCGAAGAGTCCGGGCGTCAACGCGCCCTGAACGAAGCGCCACGCGATCAGCTGACGGAGGGTGGTGGCCGAAGCCGCGAGCATCGTGGCGCCGGCAAGCCCGAACGCGGAGCCTACGATGGTGCGCCGCCGTCCCACGCGATCCGCGAGCCGGCCGACGAGCGGCGCCGCAATCGCCACCGCAATGGTCGGAGCGGTGACGGTCAGGCTCACGGCGAAGCGGCTGGCTCCGAACAGGCGAGCCAGCATCGGGAGCAGCGGCTGCGTCGAGTAGAGATCGAGAAACGCGGAGAAGCCCGCGAGCATCACGGGGAAGGTGCGCGGCGCCGGCGCCCGGGCCCCTCCGACGTCGGACACTAGCGGAGCTGCCCGCCCGGCTTCACGACGCGGGCTTGTCGCCGCTGTCGGGGACGGCGGCCTCCGCGGCGGCGAAGCCGGCTCGCGAATGGGTGCCGTCGCAGAACGGCTTGGTGGTGGACCCGCCGCACCGGCACAGCGCGAACGGGCGCTTCGGAATCTGATAGGCGTTGCCGTTCCAGTCCACGAGGGTCACGTCGTCGCCCTCGACCAGATAGGGCCCGTTCAGTCGAACCTTGATGTTCGCCATCGGTCTCCTTTGTCGCTACCCCATTTTCTGCATCGATGCCAGGAAATCGCTGTTCGACCTGGTCTTGCCCATCTTGTCGAGCAGCAACTCCATCGCCTCGACCGGCGACAGCGGATTCAGCACCTTGCGCAGTACCCAGATGCGGTTGAGGTCCTCGCGCGCCAGGAGCAGTTCCTCCTTGCGCGTGCCGCTCTTGGTGATGTCGATCGACGGGAACACGCGCTTGTCGGTGAGCTTCCGGTCGAGGTGAATCTCCATGTTGCCGGTGCCCTTGAATTCCTCGAAGATCACGTCGTCCATCCGCGACCCGGTGTCGATGAGCGCGGTGGCCATGATGGTGAGCGATCCGCCCTCTTCGATGTTGCGCGCGGCGCCGAAGAACCGCTTCGGCTTCTGGAGCGCGTTCGAATCGAGGCCGCCCGACAGCACCTTGCCGGACGGCGGAATCACCGTGTTGTAGGCGCGCGCCAGGCGCGTGATCGAGTCGAGCAGGATGAGCACGTCCTTCTTGTGCTCCACGAGCCGCTTGGCTTTCTCGATCACCATCTCCGCCACCTGGACGTGGCGTTGCGCCGGCTCGTCGAAGGTCGAGGAGATCACCTCGCCGTCGACCGAGCGCTGCATGTCGGTGACTTCTTCGGGCCGCTCGTCGATGAGCAGCACGATCAGATAGACCTCCGGGTGGTTGGCCGACACCGACTGCGCGATGTTCTGCAGCAGCATCGTCTTGCCGGTGCGCGGCGGCGCCACGATCAGCCCGCGCTGGCCCTTTCCGATCGGCGTCATCAGATCCATCACGCGGGCCGCCAGGTTCTCCGCCGACGTCTCGAGCCGCAGCCGCTCCTGCGGGTAGAGCGGCGTCAGGTTCTCGAAGAACAGCTTCTCGCGCGCCTGCTCGGGCGCCTCGAAGTTCACCGCCTCGACCTTGATCAGCGCGAAGTAGCGCTCGCCCTCCTTGGGCGGACGAATCTGCCCCGACACGGTGTCGCCGGTCTGCAGATCGAACTTCCGGATCTGCGACGGCGAGACGTAGATGTCGTCCGGGCCCGGCAGGTAGTTGTAGTCGGGCGCGCGCAGGAAGCCGAACCCGTCCGGCAGCACTTCCAGCACGCCTTCCGAGAAGATGAATCCGCTCTGCTCGGTCTGCGCCTTCAGGATCTGGAAAATCAGCTCCTGCTTGCGCATGCCGGTCGCCCCGGCGACGTTCAGCTCCTTGGCGATCTGCGTGAGCTTCTGGATGCTCATGTCCTTCAGATCGGTGATCCGAAGGCCTTCGGCGCGGCGGGGCGTCTCGACCTTGACCGGCGCGGCGGGGGCGGCGACGGCGGGGTCCGGCGGGGTCTCGACGGGCGCGCTGCGGTCGGGCGACGACGGTCCGTTGGCCGGCCGTGGCGGCCCCTGGCGCTTGTGATGTGTGGGCATGGTGTTGGTTGGTGAGCTCGCGTGGTGAATCTCAGGATGTCAGAATGACATCGCCGTACCTAGTATGCGTCGGGCGTCTCTCCGATGCCGATGATGCTGCACGCGACGATGGGCCGGATGTCGAGCGCGCGCGCCCGCGCGATCAACTGGTCGCTCTCGGCGCCCGGGTTCAGCCAGACTTCGGGAATGCCCTTCCGCGCGACCTCGTCGATCACCTGCTCGCCGATCTGCGGCGGCACGTAGAAGCTGGCCATGTCGATCGGGCCCTCGACGTCCAGTACGGATCGATAGGCCTTGATCCCTTCGATCTCGGCCGCATGCGGGTTGATCGGCACGACGGTGTAGCCCTGCCGCCGGAACGCGCGCACCGCCCGGTTCCCGAACTTGTGGCGATCGGTGGATGCCCCGATGATCGCCACCACTTTCGCCGTGCCTCCAGCCACTGTCCGGTCCCCGCCGACCACTCTCAGCCGGCGACGACCGCGCGGGGCGCGTGGGCGCGAACGAACTCCACGAGACGGCGGCTGCCCTCCCGGAGATCGTCCAGCGAGGTCGCGTAGGAAATCCGGACGAAGCCGGGTGCGTCGAACGCCTCGCCGGGCGTCAGCGCCACCCGCGCCTCCTCGAGCAGCGCCTGCGCGAAATCGGCCGACGTGCGAAGGCCGTCGGGCGACAGCACGTCGCCGATGTCCACGAACATGTAGAACGCACCGGCCGGCCTGCCGCACCGAATCCGGGAATCGGCCGTCAGCCAGCCGTGCAGCTGATCGCGGCGCCGGCGGTACTCGTCGAGCATCGCCGTCACGGGCGCCTGCGATCCGGTCAGGCCGGCCACCACCGCTTTCTGCGTGATGGAGTTGACGTTGGACGTCGAGTGGCTCTGCAGCGCGTTCTCGGCGGCAATCACGTCGGCGGGGCCGATGGCCCAGCCGCAGCGCCAGCCGGTCATCGCGTACGCTTTGGACGCGGACCCGCAGATGACCGACAGATCCCGGCAGTGACCTGTCGAGCACTGCCGGCAGATTGTGCGGCACGGCGTCGTAGATCAGCCGCTCGTAGCAGAGATCCACCACCAGCCAGATCCCGCGCGCGGAGGTCTCACGGGCGAGCACGGCCAGTTCGTCTTCGGCGACGAGCGCGCCGGTCGGGTTGCACGGCGAGTTGATGATGATGCCACGCGTCCGCGCCGTCAGCGCGTCGAGGATGGGCCGCGCCGTGATCGCGAAGCCGTCCTCCGGCGACGTGTGGACCAGCACCGGTGTGGCCTCGGCCAGCTTGATCTGCTCGGTGAGCGTCGGCCAGTCCGGCGCGTGCGTGATCACTTCGTCGCCCGCGCCGAAGAGCGCGAGCGCGGTGTTGAAGAGCGCCTGCTTGCCGCCCGCCGTGGCGATGACCTCGGGTTCCGTGTACTCGACGCCGTAGTCGGCACGGTAGCGATCGCAGATCGCCCGCCGCAGCTCGACAATGCCCGGGACCGGCGTGTACTTGGTGAAGTCGCGGTCGATCGCGGCGTGCGCCGCGGCGTTGATGGCGGGAGGCGTGCCGAAGTCGGGCTCGCCGGCGCCGAAATCGATCACCTCGACGCCCTCGCGCCGCAGGCGATCGACCGTCGCGGTCACTTTCATCGTCGGCGAACTGGCAATCCGGGTCGTGCGCTCTGCTAGGCGTGCCATCGGTTCAATCCTCGAACGTGTCCACCGGCCTCGTCCGGCTGAAGCCGGACACTACCGGGCTGAAGCCGGACACTACCGGGCCTCGTGCTCCTACCGGACCCCCGGCTGGAAGTCGCGCGACGCGCGGGCCGCCCGCCGCTCGCGGAGGCGCTCTTCGACCAGCGCGGGCACCAGCCCATGAACCTCGCCGCCGAGCGCGAACACCTCCTTGATCAGCCGGGAGCTGATGTAGGTGTACTTCTCGTCGGGCATCATGAACACCGTCTCGATGCTCCGGTTCAGCCGCTGGTTCATCAGCGCCATCTGGAACTCGTACTCGAAGTCCGACACGGCGCGCAGGCCCCGCACGATTACCTGCGCCTGCCGCCGCGCCACGTAGTCCACCAGGAGCCCGGCGAACGTGTCCACCTCCACGTTGGCCTGCTCGCGAAACACCTGCCGCGCGATGTCGACGCGCTCGTCCATCGTGAAGAGCGGGGCTTTCTCGGTGTTCACGAGCACCGCCACGACAATGCGATCGAACAGCCGCGCCCCGCGAAGAATGATGTCGACGTGACCGTTGGTCAGCGGGTCGAACGACCCGGGATACACGGCTAACGTCGACATGGTTCGCCCGGTGCCGCCGCCCGCGCCCTATCGCCGCTCATAGAACGATAGCGCGGAGTCGCCGGACTCGACCAGGCGCGTCCGGACCAGATCGCCGGCCGCTTCTGGCGCCGCCACGCGGCGGGCGTGCTCGAGCACGACGACGCCATCTCGGGCGAGAACGCTGGCGGCTCCGCGGAGAATGAGGTCGAGGTTGCTGCGGCGCTCCGGCGCATACGGTGGATCGAGGAGCACGATGTCGAACCGCTCGAATGCCGGCTGGACCGACAACGTGTCGAAGGCTCGGGCGACCGTGGCTCGGATGATAGCACAGTGGTCCGCGATCCCGCAGTGCGCGATATTGTCCGCCACCGCCGCCTGCGCGCGGCGATCGTCGTCGACGAAGGTGGCCTCCCGGGCGCCGCGGCTGATCGCCTCGATCCCCAGCGCGCCGGTGCCGGCGTAGCCGTCGAGCACGCGCGCGCCGCCGATTCGCGGCCCCAGAACGTTGAACAGCGTCCCCCGCAGCTTGTCCGACGTCGGCCGCACCGCCGCGCCGGCAGGCGCCTTGAGACGGCGGCCCTTCAGCGTACCCGCAATGACCCGCATCGCTACCCGATTTCAATCAGCTTGAACCGCTTCTCCCAGGCCTCGACCGCGTGCGACAGCGCCGGGCTCCCGGCCGGCGCCGACGCAAACCAGGCGTCGGCGTCGCGCCTCGCGACCTCGAGCAGGTCCCGATCGCGTACCAGATCGATCAGGCGGAAGGTGGGCAGGCCGGCCTGGCGCGTGCCGAAGAAGTCGCCGGCGCCCCGGAGCCCCAGATCGCGCTCGGCGATCTCGAACCCGTCGGTCGTGTCGGTCATGGCCTTCAGGCGCTCGCGCGCGTCTTCGGAGAGCGGCGACTGGTACATCAGAAAGCAGAACGACGGGTGCCGATCCCGTCCGACGCGGCCGCGCAGCTGATGCAGCTGCGCCAGCCCGAACCGCTCGGCGTGTTCGATGAGCATCACGCTCGCGTTCGCCACGTCGATGCCCACCTCCACGACCGTCGTCGCCACGAGAATGTCGAGCTCGCCTGCCGCGAACGCCTTCATCACCCGGTCTTTGCCGCCCGCCTTCAACCGCCCGTGCAGCAGGCCGACGCGGTACTCGGGGAACACGTCGTGCGCCAGCGTATCGGCCATTCCGGTCGCCGCCCGGAGGTCGATCTTCTCGGACTCCTCGACGAGCGGATAGATCACGTACGCCTGCCGGCCCGCCTCGAGCTCGGTGCGGATGAACCCGTACACCTGGTCGCGCCGGCTCTCCGGCTTCGCCGCCGTCCTGATTGGCTGTCGTCCGGGCGGCGTGTCGCGGATCACCGACACGTCCAGATCGCCGTAGAGCGTCAGCGCCAGCGTCCGCGGTATCGGCGTCGCCGTCATCACGAGCACGTCGGGACGGCTTCCCTTGGACCGCAGCGTCGCCCGCTGGACCACGCCGAAGCGATGCTGCTCGTCGATGACCACGAGCCCGAGCTGTCGGAACGCGACGTCGCTCTGCACGAGCGCATGGGTCCCGACCACCAGGTGCACCGCGCCGGACTCGATCTCGGCGAGCTGCGATCGCCGGGCCGCGCCGCCCACGCTGCCCGTCAGGAGGGCGACGCGAAACCGCGACGGCTGCAGCAGCCGCGACAGCGTCAGGAAGTGCTGCTCCGCGAGAATCTCGGTCGGCGCCATGAATGCGACCTGCAGACCGCTCTCCATGGCGACGAGCGCCGCCAGGACGGCGACGATGGTCTTGCCGGCGCCCACGTCGCCCTGGAGCAGCCGGTTCATCGGCTGCGGCTTCTGCAGATCCTCCACGATTTCCTTCAACGCCTGGCGCTGACCCGGGGTGAGCCTGAAGGGCAGCAGGCGCCGCGCCGCTTCACGCACGCGGTCGTCGACGCGAACAACCACCGGCTTCGGCTCGCTCAGCCCCAGGCGGCGCTGCGCGAGCACGCCGCTGTGGAACAGAAACGCCTCTTCGAAAATGAGCCGCCGCTGCGCCGGCGTTCCGAAGCGGTTCAGTTCCTCGATCGACGCGTCGCCGGCGGGAAAGTGCGACCCGTGCAGCGCCGCAAGACGCGACGGCAGCGCATGCGCAAGACGCACCGCCTCGGGCAGCGGATCGGACAGATCCTCGGGCAGACGCTCCAGGATGTCGTGCACCAGCCGGCGCTGCATCTTCGGCGTCATCGCGCCGGCCCTTTCGTACACCGGCACGATACGTCCCGTGTGGATCGTCCCGCCCTCTTCGTCCTCGAGGATTTCGTACTGGGGGTTGGTCAGCTGAATGCCCCCATGACCGGGCATCTCCGCCGGACCGAACAGCACGACGCGCTGGCCGCGGGAGAACACGTCGCGGAGAAAGGGCTGATTCAGCCAGGTCGCGCGGACGGCCCCGGTCTCGTCGGTGATCAGCGCTTCGAAGATCTTGAACCCGGGGCGCCGCGTCGCGCGCAGGCCGCAGCTTGCGATGCGTCCCTGGACCGACGCCATCGGTCCCGGGCGCAGCGACGCGATCGTCTGCAGACGGCTGCGATCCTCGTAGCGGAGCGGAAAGCGGTACAGGAGGTCTTCCACCGTGAGGAGGCCGACGCGCTCCAGATCGGCGGCGCGGCGCGGGCCGACGCCCTTGAGATACTGGAGCGGCGTCGCCAGGAGCTCGGGCGTCACTGCACGACGATCGCGCGTCCGACCTCGACCTGGATCTCGTTGATGTTCGCGGGCAGCTTGAAGGGGTCGTCGAGGCCGACGCCGGACGGATTGTCGGGGGTGCGCGAGTAGTAGCTGACGATTTCCTGCAACACGAGCTTCGGGACCGGAATGGGGCCCACCGCGGCGGACTCGAAATTGACGCGGGCCACGCCGCGGGTCGCCTGCAGCACGCCGGTCGCGGTCACCGGAACCCGTCCGCTGATCCAGTTCATCGGATCGAGGACGCCCCGCTCCTTCTGCTTGCGGACTGCGTCGAGATCGACAATCGCACGAGCGGTGACTCGCCCGCCGCCGAGAATCGACACGGCAGGATCGACGATGCCGGCAGGAATCTGATCGGCCGCGTCGAAGGCAAGAAACGCGTTCACCTCATTCTGCGTGACGAGCGTGCGCCGCGGCTGTCGCGCGCGTGCCGTCCCGTAGCGCGTCATGAGGGCCACCTTCTGCCGGAGCGACGCGGCATCGGCCCGAGATGGCTTCGCGTCGACGGCCATCACGAGCGCGGATGCCAGGGCGACCACCAATCCAAGCGCCATCGCGCCGAGACGTGGAGCTAAAGCGTTACACGCCATGTACTTCCGGAAGTCTACTACAAAGGCCGGCTTCCCTTCGTGCTGGCGGACTCCCGGCGGGCGGGCGTCATTGTCCCCGCGGGAGAACGCGTGGCCGGCTGTTCTGGCGCGCGCGCGTGACGAGCTCGATCTTCCGCCGCTCCATCAATTCCTCGAAGGCGCGAAACCGCGCCTGCTGCCGCACGTCCAGCACCTGATCGATCGCATCGAGCGCTTTGCCCACGTCGGCGGCCGAGCGGGCATCCAGATCCTGCAGCTTCCGAAGCTCGTCGCGCAGGGTGCCGTCGTCGGTTTTCGGATCGGCAGACGCCTGCCGCAGCTGCTGAATCAGCCGGGTGCGCTCGCCCTGCAGCCGGCGTCGCACCTCCTGCAGCGCCCTGAATCGCGGCAGGAATTGCGTGAACTGATCGTCGCGCAGCTGCAGCTGGTCCTGTGCCTGCACGAGCGCGTAGGCGTCGAACATCCGCTGAATCTCGGCCGGAGTCACGCCGGCTTCGTCGGAGGGACCACGCCGCGGCGCCTGCGCCACCGCCGCCGGCGCGCTCGCCGCCACCATCAGCGCGGCGGCAACGAGACCGTTTCTGCACATCGTGAGTGGGTCCACCATCTCAGGCCCCTCGTCGACCCGGCGACAGCGCGTCCTGCAGCAGCCGCCGAAGCTCGCGGCGCTCGTCCTCGCTCAGCACGCTCACGGCCTCGGCACCCACATCCGCTCCGCCCCGTACGAGACTCGCGTCACCGGCGACCTCCCAGTCGACGTCCGCGAGCAGGTCCGCCACGAGCGCCAGCGAGGCATCGTCGGCGGCGCCCGGCCCCTCGAGCGTCGCGTCCGCGCGCGAGGCCGCAGGCGGAGCGGCTCGCTCGTCGCCGATGCGGCTCCTGATGCCGACCGCCACCACGAGCACGCCGATCGCGGCGACCGCCAGGCGCCAGCCCCATCCGACGCGGACCCATGACCAGACGGCGGACGGCTCCTGGCCGACCGCATCCCGGACCCGCGCCGAGAAATGATCCCAGAACATCGGCGACGGCTCGGGCGCCTCGATCACGCCGACCGAGGCGATTGTGTCGCGGAGCGCGTCGACCTGGGCGCGACAGCCGGCGCAGGAGGCAAGATGCGGCAGCGACCCGGCGCTCCGCGTCCCTTCCGCGAGGTCGACGAACTCCTCCGCGGTCAGGTGAGCCATCACCCGACCCGGCCACGGAGCTGGCGCTTCAGGTTCGCCAGCGCGTGGAAGAAGTTGGCCTTCACAGCCCCCACGGAGCTGCCGAGAGTCTCGGCGATTTCCTGATGCGAAAGCCCGCGGTACACCCGCAGGATGAGCGTGGCGCGCTGCCGGTCCGGCAGGCGCGCGATGGCCGCACGCACGCGGGCGGCTCGCTCCTCCTTCAGCAGCCGCTGGTCCGCCGGTTCCGCCTCGGTGTCGACGTGGCGCCGCTCGTCCAGCTCCTCCGTGGCGAGCTTCTTCGCGCTGGCGCGGCTGAGACACACGTTCACACCGATCCGATAGAGCCAGGTGGACAGCGACGCCGCGCCGCGAAAGGTCTTCAGCCCCTGAAACGCCCTGATGAAGACGTCCTGCGACAGGTCGCTCGCATCCTCGTGATTGCCGGCGAACCGATAGCACAGCTGATAGACCTGCCGCCGATGACGCTCGACGATCAGGTCGAACGCGCCACGCCGCCCCGCGCGGCACGCCTCCACCAGCGCCGCGTCATCGAGATCGGCGATCGTCGGGTCGATCACGTCAGCGCCGTCCGCCACCGTCACATCCCAGGGCGGTCCGCCGGATCGAGGGAGGGTCCACGCAAACGTTGCCGCCATGAAGGTCAGACCGTCAGGCCCTTGCGCCGTTTGTTCGTCTCGGCGGGGCCTTCCAGTTATTAGACCGCAGCGGGGCGGGAAAAGTAAGACGCCGTCACGGGTGAGGCCGCAGCGCGAGAAGTTGATCGACCTCGTCCGACGTGGCGATGTCGGACTGGGCGCCAAGAGCGCGACAGCTCAGGGCCGCGGCTGCGTTCGCAAACGCCAGGGCGTCTTCGAGCTCGCCGGCCGGGTCGCGCAGGCACGCGGCGGCGAACGCGCCGCGAAAGACGTCGCCGGCACCGGTGCTGTCCACGCAATTCACGCTGAATCCCCGGGTGCGGATGTGACGCCCGCCGGACCAGGCGAGGCTCCCGTCGCGTCCGAGGGTGACCGCCACGACCGCGGCGCCGAACTCGCGGCCGAGCGCCTCGATGGCGCGCGCCGGATCTTCGTATCCGGTCAGCGCGGCGGGGAAATCCTGCGCCGCGATGATGACGTCGATCTGCTGGAGCAGATCGCCGATGCCAGGCCGCACCTTCTCGACGTCGATCATCGTGGCGATGCCGGCACGGCGGGCCTGGCGGGCGGCCTCGGTCGCCGCGGCGGTCTCGTAGCAGTCCACCAGCAGGACCCGGCCGGACGTGACCGGACCGACCGGCACGTCCTTCGGCTGCATCGTCAACGCCGGATGCCGGTCCCACAGGACGGTTCGGTCCCCGGTCCGCGCATCGACGATGACGACGGCAAACTGATTGGTGGCGCCCGGCACGGTGCGCGCGGCGCTGAGGTCCACACCCTCCCGTTCGAGGTTCGCCCGCGACAGGGCGCCGAACTCGTCGGCGCCGAAGCTGCCGACGTAGCGCGCACGCCATCCCAGCCGCGCGACAGCGACCATCGCCGTGGCGATTTGTCCGCCGGGCAGCTTCGCGAACCGCTGAAGCCGTTGCTTCGTGTCGCTGGCGGGAAACTCGGCGACGACGGTCAGCAGGTCGACACTGTTGAGTCCCAGCCCCACGACATCGAACGGTCTGGAGGCGGCCCCTGGAATCGCGATCGGAATCCGCACGTCAATTGATCGTAACGCGTTGGCGAGAGTCGTCTTTTCGTGCTCTCGCGCGAAACTGCGCGCTTCTGACGGAAATCGACCAGCATATCGCTTGACCTTCGCCTTTCTTTTGCGTATAGTGCTCCCGGTTCGCGCGGCGCTGCGCGCGCGGAGTTTTACTGGCGGATTCCGCAACACGGAGGTCGACGTGCTTCCTCTGACGAAGCGGCAGCGTGAGATTCTCGATTACCTCACCGAGTTCATCCAGCAGCACGGCTATGCGCCGAGTCTGGAGGAAATCGGCCGGCGATTCGGTCTCTCATCGCTCGCGACGGTGCACAAGCACCTCACGAATCTTCAGGAAAAGGGATTCATCAGGCGCGCCTGGAACCGGAGCCGGTCGGTCGAGATGGTGCCGACGCGCACCGGCGGACGCGCGGTCGAGCTTCCGCTGCTCGGCTACGTCGCCGCCGGCGCTCCCATCGAGGCGGTCGCGTCGAGCGAAACGATCTCGATTCCCGAGGACCTGGTGGGCAAGCGCGACACCTACGTGTTGCGGGTCCGCGGCGACTCGATGATCGACGAACAGATTCGCGATGGCGATTTCGTCGTCGTCGAGGATCGGAAGACCGCGGACAACGGCGAGATGGTCATCGCGCTCCTCCGCGGCTCGGACGTGACGCTCAAGAAGTTCTATCGCGACCCGGGCGGCAAAATCCGCCTGCAGCCGGCCAACGCCGCGATGCAGCCCATTTTCGCCGAGCCCGACCAGGTCCAGGTCCAGGGCGTCGTCGTGGGCGTCATGCGCAAGTACTGACCGCAGCTTGACGCGCCGCCGCCGCGGGTCGCCAGTCTGCGATCGGCAATCCGGGGTTCCGGCGGTAGACTGCCGTATGGCCGATCAGCCCAAGCAAATCAACTTCACCATCGTCCCCGACGAAACCTCGACGGCGCCGCGGACCTACTCCAACTTCTGCTCCATTGCCCATACGCCGTTCGATTTCACGCTCACGTTCTGCGAGGTGATGCCGCTGTCGGACAAGGAAGTCAAGGAGGCCGAGACCGAGCATGTCGTGCGTGCGCCGGTTCGGAGCCGCATCGTCGTGCCGGTGCAGTTCGTGCCCAACCTCATCGCGGCGCTTCAGGAGCACTGGCGCGTGTACTCGGAGTCGTACAGCAACGTCGGTTGGAACAAGGGCCCCGGGCCGGTTCACTAGAGCCATTCAATCGATGAAGACGGCGTCCGAGACGCGCGCGATTCTCGATCAGCTGGAACATCAGCATCCCGACGCCGATACGGAGCTGCGGTACGCCTCCGCCTTCGAGTTGCTGGTCGCGACGATACTGTCCGCGCAATCGACCGATCAGCGGGTCAACCAGGTCACGCCCGCGCTCTTCAGGAAATACCGCAACGCGCGGGCGCTTGCCCGCGTCGCGCCCGCGGCGCTCGAGCCGCTCGTGCACTCGACCGGGTTCTTTCGCGCCAAATCGAAGGCGCTCATCGGCATGGCGCAGGCGCTCGTGGCGGACCATCGCGGCGAGGTCCCCGCGAGCATGGAGGCGCTCGTCGCGCTGCCCGGCGTCGGACGGAAGACGGCCAGCGTCGTCCTCGGCCACGCGCTCGGCGTGCCGGCGTTGCCGGTCGATCGGCACGTCCTGCGTGTCGCAACCCGCATCGGCATCGCCGAGTCCGACAGTCCCGACATCGTGGAACAGCAGTTGTGCGCGGCGCTGCCGAAACAGCGCTGGACCCGAGCCTCCGATACGCTGATCCTGCACGGACGTCGCGTCTGTCGTCCGCGCCCGCTCTGTGACAGCTGCGTGGTGCAGGGCGACTGCGACTACTTCCGGACCATCGTCGGACCGGAGCGCGAGCGCGCGGTCACCATCAAGCCGAAGAGGCGTCCGCGGCCGTGAGACGCGCGGACTTCGAGCAGCTCGTCGGCGAGGCGCTCGCCAGCATTCCGAAGCGCTTCCGCGACGCCATGAGCAACCTGGCCATCGTGGTGGAAGAGGAACCGTCGCGGGACCTCCTCCGGGAGCTCGAGATCGAGCCGCCCGACACGCTGCTCGGCCTCTACCAGGGGGTGCCGCTCACCGAACGCCACTGGGGCCAGGGCAACATGCTGCCGGACCGGATTCTCCTCTTCGAGGGCCCGATCGAGCGCGAGGCGGAGGACGAAGACGATCTCGTAGTGGCCATCGGCGAGACGCTCATTCACGAGATCGGTCACTATTTCGGGCTGAGCGAAGAGGAAATCGAAGACATCGAAGAGAACTACTGGGGCTCGATGTCGCGGCGATGATTCGTGCGCGCAAACGCTTCGGCCAGCACTTCCTGGAGCCCGCGTGGGCCGAGAAGGTGGTGCGTGCGATCGATCCGCAGCCGCACGACACGTTTCTCGAAATCGGTCCGGGGGCCGGCGCGCTCACTGCGTTGCTCGCGCGGCGTGTCCGCCGGATCGTCGCCGTCGAGATCGATCGCGATCTGGTCCGGCGCCTCGGCTCGGCGAGTCTCTCGAACGTGACGATTCTCCAGGGCGACTTTCTGGCGCTCTCCGCCGGGGATCTGGAGGCGAGCCTCGAGCGTGAGCCGGTTCGCGTGGCCGGCAACCTGCCGTACAACATCGCGTCGCCGATCCTCTTCCGCCTCGTCGAGCTGAGGGATCGTGGATTGCCGATCTCAGAAGCCACGCTGATGCTGCAGCGGGAGGTCGCCGATCGCCTCGTCGCGAAGCCGGGGACCAGGGACTACGGTGTCCTCACGATTCTGATCGGCCACGTTGCGTCGGTCGAACGAGTGCTCGCGCTGCCGCCTGGCGCGTTTCGTCCGGCGCCGCGGGTCCACTCCGCGCTGGTGCGGTTGAGCTTTCATCCCCGCTCCCCCGCCGTCCAGGGGCCGGCTGCTTTCACGGCCATGGTTCGGGCCATCTTCTCGCGGCGCCGAAAGACCCTCGCCAATGCCCTTCTCGCGTTCGATCGAGCCGCCAGCACGGATCTGCATAAGCTCTTGGCACGAAACGGATTGGACGCCAGCAGGCGTCCGGAGACCTTTACGATTGCCGAGCTGGCGCGCCTGTCGGATCTGCTGGCCGATTCAGATGCACCGTCACCCCCCCGCGCAGACAGAGCTGTGCTATAGTTTCGCCCTAAGTCGTACGCAAGTCTCGTGTTACAGTCGAGCGCCAGTCGACTGGCGACTGACGACATCCCGCCTCGTTGATTCAGGCGCGCCCAGCAGCCTGACCGAGCCGCCTTGCGGCTCCTCGCGCCGACCTGGTTCCTCCCGGAACTGAATTGGTGCGGGTGTATCTCCTGGATGCGCATGTTGGAAGTGGTGCCCCTCGGCGGCCTCGGCGAGTTCGGGATGAACATGCTCGCGGTCTCGTGGGGTGACTCGACGATCGTGGTGGATGCCGGGGTGATGTTCCCGGATCCGGAGCTGCTGGGCGTCGACCTGATCATTCCGGACCTCGCGTACCTCGAGCAGAAGCGCCCGATCGCCGCGCTCGTGCTCACGCACGGTCACGAGGATCACATCGGCGGCGTGCCGTACGTATTGCCGCACATCGACGGCCCGGTGGTCGGCACGCCGCTGACGCTGGCGCTCGTCGAGCCGAAGCTTGTCGAACACGGCATCGACGTGACGCGGGCGCGGCTGACGACGCTGCGACCGCCGCAGCGTCTCACGATCGGGCCGTTCGAGATCGAGTTCATCCGCGTCACGCACAGCATGCCTGACTGCGTGGCGCTGGCCATCCACACGCCCGAAGGCGTCGTCGTCCACACCGGCGACTTCAAGATCGACCAGACGCCGATCGACGGCGAGCACTTCGACGTGCACCGGTTCGCGCAGCTCGGCGACCAGGGCGTCCTGGCGCTCTTTGCCGACTCCACCAACATCGATCGACGCGGGTTCACCGGCTCGGAGCTCGAGGTGGTCGAGGCGTTCGAGGAGATCTTCACCAGCGCCCACGGCCGCCTGATCGTCGCGGCCTTTTCCTCGAGCATCTACCGGATGCAGATTCTCGTGAACCTGGCCGCCCAGTTCGAGCGCAACGTGGCGTTCGTCGGGCGGGGGATGATCGAGAACTCGCAGATTGCGCAGCGTCTTGGCTACCTGCGCATCCCCGCCGGCCTCCAGATCCGCGACGCCGACGTGCCGACCCACCGGCCGGAGGACGTGCTGTGTCTCTGCACGGGATCGCAGGGGGAGCCGACGTCGGCGCTCTCGCGGATCGCGATTGACGATCACCGGTACGTCAAGATCGGGCCGGACGACACGGTCGTCCTCTCGGCGCGCTCCATCCCCGGAAACGAGAAAGGGATCGGGCGCGTGATCAATCACGTCGCGCACCGTGGCGCGGAGGTCATTCACGAGGGCATCAAGCACGTTCACGTGTCGGGGCACGGCAGCGAAGAGGAGCTGAAGATGATGCTCTCGCTCGTCAAGCCGCGGCACTTCGTGCCGGTCCACGGCGAGTACCGCCAGCTCGCCCAGCACGCGCGGATTGCGGGCCGTGTGTTCGCCGGCCGCGACCCCCGGCCCCGGATCCTTCTCGCCGAGAACGGCGACGTGCTGCAGTTCGAGGAGGGCACCGGCCGGATCGCCGGCAAGACGACGGTCGGCCGCGTGCTCATCGACGGCACGCGCACCGGCGAGGTCGCCGACGAGGTGCTCCGCGATCGGCGCCACATCGCCGAGGACGGCCTCGTCGTGCCGGTCGTCGCCATCAACCGGCAGACCGGCATGATCGAAGGGGTGCCGGAGATGGTGACGCGCGGATTCGTGATGGACGACAGCCAGGGACTCCTCGCCGAGGGCGCGCGCGTGCTCGCCGACGTCATCGACCACGCCAGCGTCGAGGAGCGGACCGATCAGGGACTGATCAAGGAAAAGCTCCGCATCGAGCTGCGCCGCTTCATCCGGAAACGTTCGGGCCGGCGGCCGCTCGTGCTGCCCGTCATCATGGAGATCTGACATCGTGGCTGGATCGACCGTTTCGCGCCGGTTGAGCGAGTTCGTGGGTGTGGCCCTCTTCGCGGCCGCGCTCATCTGGATCGTCTCGCTGGCAGGCTACGACCCGAAGGATCCCGTCTGGTTCTTCAGCGCCGCGGCGCCGGCGGACGCAGTGGTCAACAACTTCGCCGGTCGGATCGGCGCCTTTCTGGCGGAGCTGTCGTTCCAGCTGTTCGGCTACGCGTCGTACTTCATTCCGGCCATTCTGGTCGTCATCGGGTGGAACTACTTCTGGTGCCGCACGTTCGACGCGGCCGCGACGAAGGCGAGCGGCGCCGCCCTGCTCCTCGGATCGCTCAGCGCGCTGCTCAGCCTCGTGTTCGGCATGGTCGACGTCTCCGGAAAGGCCTTCCGCGCCGGCGGGTATGCCGGCGAACGGCTGGCGCGAATCCTCAACGCGTATCTGAACCGGACGGGCGCCGTCATCGTCATCCTGACGCTCATCTTCCTCTCCGTCATCGTCTCGACGCAGTTCTCGTTCGGCAGGCTCTTCGCGGCGCTGACCGCCATGATCGCCAACGGGATCCGGCGCGGCTGGAGCAGGGTGAAGGACCGGCGCGACGATCGGCGACGGGAGAAGCAGCGCCTCGAGGTGATTGCGAAGCACCGGAAGAACGCGCCTGTCGAGGGTCGCGCGGCGGCGCCTCCGCTCCTCGAACCGCTGGCGAAGCGGGCACGGCCGGTCCCGAGCGGGCCGCGGGACGGCGAGGCCGACGAGAGCGTCGCCGCGAAGCCGCTGCCGCGCTCCTACGCGCCCGCCAGGGCTCCGAAGGTCACGCTGCCGACGCCGCCGCTGCCGCTCGCCGATCCCGAGCCGACCGCAAAGGCGCCCGCCGAGCGGCGGAAGGGCGATTACGCGCTGCCGCCGCTCGCGCTGCTCGACGCGCCGAAGATGGAGCGGAAGATCGACGAGCGCGAGCTCATGGACGGCGCCCGTCTGCTCGAGGAGAAGTGCCGCGAGTTCGCCGTCGAAGGCACCGTCGTGCAGATCCATCCCGGGCCGGTCGTCACCACCTTCGAGTTCAAGCCCGAGGCGGGCGTGAAGTACGCCAAGATCACCAGTCTCGCCGAGGACCTGTGCCTCGCGATGCAGGCCGAGTCCGTGCTGATCGATCGGATCCCCGGCAAGTCCACTGTCGGCATCCAGATTCCCAACCTCAATCGCGAGCAGATCTCGCTGCGCGAGCTCCTGGAGTCGGACACCTACCGTCGATCGCCGTCGAAGCTCACGCTCGCGCTGGGGAAGACGATCCACGGCGACGCCTTCGTCTCCGATCTGTCGACGATGCCCCACCTGCTGATCGCGGGATCGACGGGCACCGGCAAGTCGGTCGGGCTGAACGCGATGCTCACGAGCATCCTCTACCGCGCCACCCCCGACGAAGTGCGGCTCATCATGATCGATCCCAAGCGGCTGGAGCTCGGGATGTACGAGGACATTCCTCACCTGTTGACGCCCGTCGTGGTGGATCCCAAGCAGGCGTCGAACGCCCTGCGCTGGGCCGTGCGCGAGATGGAAGAGCGCTACAAGACGCTGGCCGCGGAGGGCGTCCGGAACATCGAGCAGTACAACCGCAACATCCAGCACCGGCTGGCCGAGCGGTCCACGCCTGACAACGCGGCGCCTCCCAAGCCGCTCCCCTTCATCGTCGTCGTGATCGACGAGCTGGCCGATCTGATGATGGTGGCGAGCCGCGAGGTGGAGGAGTCGATTGCGCGTCTCGCGCAGATGGCGCGCGCGGTCGGCATCCACCTGATTCTCGCGACGCAGCGGCCGTCGGTCGATGTCATCACCGGGTTGATCAAGGCCAACATGCCGACGCGCATCTCGTTCCGCGTGTCGTCCAAGGTGGATTCGCGGACGATTCTCGACGGCAACGGCGCCGAGCAGCTCCTCGGCAAGGGCGACCTGCTGATTCTGCCGCCGGCATCGTCGCGCCTGGTGCGCTTGCACGGTCCGTACATCTCGGAGCAGGAGAGCGCCCGGCTCGCCAGCTTCCTCCGCAAGCAGGGGCGGCCGACCTACGACGAATCGATCACCGCCGAGGAGAAATCGGGCCCCGACGCGATCGACCTGGAGAAAGACGACCTGTACGACGAGGCCGCGCGGATTGTGGTCGGCACCGGCCAGGCGTCGATCTCGTACCTGCAGCGCCGGCTGCGGATCGGGTTCAGCCGCGCCGCGCGCCTGATCGACATGATGGAAATGGAAGGTCTCGTGTCGGCGAGCGTCGGCGGCAAGCCCCGCGAGGTCCTGGTCGACAAGGACTACTTCGCGGAGGTGGACGCGCAGCTCCGATGAAATGAGTGAAGCCATGGCGAGATATCTGACGGCGCTCTCGATCGCGGTGCTGGCGATGGCGGCGGCCGATGCCGCGGCATCGGTGCGAACCGAGTACGCGCATGCCGTCGAAGTGGATCGGACGGCCCGCGCCGAGATGGCGGCGTCGGCCGCGCCCGCCACGGCGCTCAGGAGCGTCCGGGGGGCCATCGCGGTGTACGAGGGCGTCGTGCGGCGCCATCCGACGAGCAGCTACAGCGACAACGCGTTGTGGCAGGCGGCGCGGCTCGCGCTCGATGCGTACGCGAAGTTCTCCCAACCGCGCGACAGGGACGCCGGTATCCGGTTGCTGCGCCTGCTCGCAGCCGAGTACCCGGACCAGCCGGCTGGCCAGACAGGTCCCCGAGCAGCTCGCCAGAGCGCAGCGGGCGGAGACCGAACCGCCGCCCGCCCGGACCGCCAACGACCTTCAGGCGGTCGAGAAGCCCACGCCCCGTGCGCCGGCCATCGCGGCGCCGACGCCGGTCTCCTCCAAGCGCGCAACCATCACGGCCATTCGGCGGGCGGTGCTGCCCGACGTCGTGCGCGTGACAATCGCGCTCGACGCCGAGGTCCCGTTCCACGACGAACGAATCGAGGGCCCGGCGCGGATATTCGTCGATCTTCCCGCCAGCCGTGCCACGGCGTCGCTGACCGACCGCACGCTGCGATTCGACGGCGACTCCGACCTCGTCCGCCAGGTGCGGATCGGCCGTCATTCGGTCACCACCACGCGCATCGTGCTCGACGCGATCGGCGTGTCGAGCTACAGCGTCTATCCGATGTACAACCCGTATCGGCTCGTGATTGACTGCGCGCGGTCCACCCAGCCGGCACGCCCGCCACGGCTCGCGGCGGCAGCGCCGATCGCGGCGCACGGCCTCGGCTCCACCCCCGAAGGGATCGTCAGAGGCGTGAAGCCCGCTGCCATCGTGCTGCCTCCGCCGGTCCCTCCCCGGTTGGCCAGCCGGCGCGTCAGCGCGTCCTCCATGCGCGCGCTGCCGGCGTCCGCTCCCCGCGCGACGTCGCTGCTGAACGCGGCTCTCATGCCACCGCTCGCCGGCCGCGCGGTGGGAGCGGCCTGGACCCGCGCGCTGCCCGGCGCCGCGCCGGCGGGCGCCAGTCTCATCGCTGCCGCGCTCTCCCCCGCCGCGCTCCCGACGACGACGACGGCGGCGGCCGCCGCGGCACCGGGCCGAGCAGTGCCGCCGGCGCCGCCAACGCCCTCCAGCTTGTCGATGGCCCGCCAGCTCGGTCTCGGGGTCTCGAAGATCGTCATCGATCCCGGCCATGGCGGACACGATCCCGGCGCCAGGGGCAAGGGCGGCCTCACCGAGGCGGAGCTCGTGCTCGACATCTCGCTGCGCGTGCAGAAGCTGCTGATGGATCGGCTGAAGGGCGTCGAGGTGGTGCTGACGCGGCAGACCGACTGCTTCGTTCCACTCCAGGAACGGACCGCCATCGCCAACCGCGAAGGCGCCGATCTCTTCCTGTCGGTCCACGCGAACGCCAGCGCGAACAGCCAGGCGCGCGGCGTCGAGACCTACTTCCTGAGCTTCGCGAACAACCTTGGAGCCGCCGCCGTCGCCGCCCGCGAGAACGCGGCTTCGGGGCAGGCGATGGGAGCGCTGCCGGACTTCGTCAAGGCCATCGCGCTCAACAACAAGCTGGACGAGTCGAAGGATTTCGCCACCATCGTCCAGCAGGCGCTCGTCGATCGCCTTCAGCTCACGAACAAGTCGGTGAGGAATCTCGGCGTGAAACAGGCGCCGTTCCTCGTCCTGATCGGCGCCTCCATGCCGAGCGTGCTCGCCGAGATCTCCTTCGTCACCAATCCGCAGGAGGCCAGGCTGCTCAAGAGCAGCGCCTACCGGCAGCGCATCGCGGAATCGCTGTTTGACGCCGTCCGCAGCTATCAGACATCGCTGACGCGCTCGCAGTCGGTCGCCGTCCACTGATCGACCGGGACGTCGCGCTCCAGCCCTGGCGCCCGCGCCCGGAAGGCAGCCGTCCGGCCGGGCGAGTCTCACCCGAGCGGACGCCGCGATCGGAAGTAGAAGAGGATTCCGCCAAACGCGAGGCCGACCGCCAGGGCCAGCAGGACGAGGACACCGGTCAATCCAAGCGCGCCAACCAGCACCTCGGCCAGGCCTGTCGGATCGTGCGGGGTCTCCACGATCCTGACGATGATTGGCGCCGATTTTTGCGCGGACCGGGCGTGCGAGAGGGTCCGGCTCAACCCGGACACGACCGGGTCTCGTGTCGCGCGCTCGAGCACGCGAACGGCCAGGAACAGGAGGAGGTTCACCAGGATCCTGTCACCTGTCGAACGAGAAGGGGAGCTCGGCCAGCGTACGGACGGCGACGCCCGTGGGGCCTTTCGGCATGTACGGCCTGGCCTCTTCCGCCCACGCCGTTCCGGCGATGTCCAGGTGGGCCCACGGCAGACCGCCTGTGAACTCCTGGAGAAAGATGGCCGCCGTAATCGAGCCGGCCGGTCGGCCGCCCGTGTTCGTGAAATCCGCGATTTCGCTCTTCAACTGCTCGCGGTAATCCTCGAAGATCGGCATCGGCCAGGCGCGGTCGCCCGCCCGATTGGCGACGGCGCGCACCTGCTCCAGCCAGTCGGCCGGCGTGCCGAAGAGCCCGCTCGTCAGCTTGCCGAGCGCAACCACGCAGGCGCCGGTCAGCGTGGCGACATCGACCAGATGCGTCGCACCGAGTCGGCGCGCGTACCACAGGCCGTCGCCCAGAATCAGGCGGCCTTCCGCATCGGTGTTGATCACTTCGACGGTCTTTCCCTCCGCGCTCCTGAGCACGTCGCCCGGCTTGACGGCCCGGCCGCCCGGCATATTCTCGGTGGTCGGCACCACACCGACGACCCGAATCGGGGCCCCGAGCATGCCGATCGCCCGCATCGCGCATGCGACGGCTGCCCCGCCCGCCATGTCGTCCTTCATGCGGTCCATGCCGTCGGCCGGCTTGATCGAAATGCCGCCGGTGTCGAAGGTCACCCCCTTGCCCACCAGCCCGAGCACCGGTGAGGGCGGGGCGTGCGGCGGCTCGTACCGGAACACCACCACGCGCGGAGGCTCGCTGCTGCCGCGCGCCACCCCGAGCAGCAATCCCATGCCGAGCGCGGCGATTTGGTCCTCGTCGAGCACCTCGATGGCGACCCCCGCCGCGCCCGCGATGCTTCCAGCGCGGCGGGCGAATTCGCGCGGCGTAAGCGTGTTTGCGGGTTCATTGCAGAGCTCGCGCGACAGATTGCTGCACGCCCCGAGCACGCGGCCGCGCGCCACCGCCTGCCGTACGCCGGCTTCCTCCGCCGCGCCGGGGACGACCACCGTCCACGCCGGCGCTGCGCGGCCCAGATCCTCGGTGGTCTTGTAGCTGCCGGACTCGAACTCGGCGAGGGTCAGGCCTTCGGCCGCCGCCTGCGCCATGGCGTCCGGGCTTCCGCCGGGAAGGCCCCCCGCCACGAACGCGACGCGCGCGATCCGTCGCTGCCGCGCCCAGAGACCGGCCGCGGTGGCGACCTTTCGCAACGGGTCGGCGCCGAACGCCGCGGGCTTGCCGCAGCCGACCAGCAGCAGGCGTCGGACGCGCCACGTCGGGTCGGACACGCCGGTCACGAACGTGTCGAACAGCCGCCCCGAGAACTCGCCCGATTCCAGGGCGGTGGCGACCTCGCGTCCCGGCGCCGACCCTCGATCCAGCGGTTCGAACCGGCTCTCGTCTTCGAGCCACGGCACGACCAGCAGATCGGCATCCACCGAAGCTGCCGGGCTCACACTGCACGCGATCGAATCGACGTCCGAGGCGATGGCCATTTGGGTATTATCGCGCGAGGCGCATGTCCCCCACAGCTTGTCCGCGCCCGAGGCGCGGCGTACAATCCGTCTCTCCAGGCAGGTAGGGCCTCATGAAATCGCGAGCCCAGCGTTTCTTCTTGTGTGCGTCGGCCGCATGGGTCTGTCTCTGCCTCCCGATGGCCGCGCAGAAAGACGGCAAGGACGCCAGGGACAAGGAGGACCATCGTCCGAAGCTGACGCTGAAGGCCCAGCCGGTGATCAGCATGGCACCGTCGAAGGTGACACTGCGGGCCGAGCTGGTGGGGGGCGCCAACGACTACGAGGAGTTCTACTGCCCCACCATCGAATGGGACTGGGGCGACGGCACGACCTCGGAATCGATGAGCGACTGCGAGCCGTACGAGCCGGGCAAGAGCGAGATCCGACGGCGCTTCACGGTCGAACATGTCTTCCGCGCCGGCTACTATCAGGTCGCGTTCCGCCTCAAACATCGCGACAAGGCGGTCGCGTCGGTCACGGCGACCGTCCAGGTGCAGGGCGGCGCCGACTTCGGACGCTGATTCCGCTCACCTCGCGGGATCACGGAGCGCACCGACAGGCGGTATTCACGGCGGTCCGGGTCGTCCCTGCGGCTGCCCGCCGGCAATCGTCGTCATCGACTCCTCGACGAATCCCTTCTTCGTCAGCCGGAACAAACGTGCTTCGCAGCCGCTCGTCAGCGGCCGAACGATGGCGTACCGGTCCTGCTCGTAGGTCGCGCCTTCGCCATCGAGCGCCGAGGGCCGCGGCTGGGAATCGGGATGCGAGTGGTAGAAGCCGACCACGGCGAGCCCGTTCGAGCGCGCCTCCCGCATCGCACGGATGTGGACCGCCGGATCGAGGAGGAACCGCCGGCGGGGATCGCCGGCCAGATTCGCGCTTCGGATCGACGTGACAATCTCGCCGGCACGGCCGATGAGCACGCCACAGCACTCGGACGGGCTCGCGTCACGGGCGTGGGCGGCCATGTCCTCGAGCGCGGCGGCGGCGATGCGGACAGCTATAGCGCCTCCACGGCCATCGCGATTCCCATGCCGCCGCCGATGCAGAGCGACGCCACGCCGTACCGCAGCCTGCGCGCGCGCAGCGCGTGAACGAGCGTGGTCAGAACCCGCGCGCCGCTGGCGCCGATGGGGTGGCCGAGGGCAATGGCGCCGCCGTTCACGTTGACCCTCAGCGGATCCAGGTGCAGCTCGCGGATGACGGCGAGCGACTGCGCGGCGAATGCCTCGTTCAACTCGACGAGGTCGATCCGGTCCAGCGTCAGGCGTGCGCGCTCGAGCACCTTGCGAATCGCGGGCACCGGCCCGATGCCCATGATCCTCGGCTCGACGCCGGTCGTCGCGTAGGCAAGGATCCTGGCCAGCGGCGCCGTCGCTCCCCCCTCGGCCTTCGCGCGCGTCGTCACCACCAGCGCGGCGGCGCCGTCGTTGATGCCCGACGCGTTGCCGGCGGTGACGGTCCCGCCCGTGGCGAACGCCGGCTTGAGCGTGCCGAGCTTTTGGACCGTCGTCCCCGGCCGCGGGTACTCGTCGGTGTCGACGCGCTGCGGCGGACCTTTCTTCTGCGGCACATCGACCGGGACGATTTCCGCCGCGAAGCGCCCTTCCCTGATCGCAGCGTCCGCACGACGCTGGCTTTCGGCGGCGAAGGCGTCCTGATCGGCGCGCGACACGTGGTACCGGCTCGCCACCTCCTCGGCCGTGAGGCCCATGGGGATCTCGTCGATCGCGCAGCTCAGACCCTCCGCGAGCATGGAATCGGTGGCCTGCGCGTGGCCCATGCGGTACCCCCAGCGTGCGCCCTTCAGGAGGTACGGCGCGTTCGACATCGATTCGGTGCCGCCGGCGATCACCGTGTCGACGTAGCCGACGCGCAGCGCTTCGACCGCGTGCACGACCGCCTGGAGGCCCGAGCCGCAGACCCGGTTCACCGTCTCGGCCGGCACGTCGACCGGGAGGCCCGCCTTGAGCGCCGCTTGTCGCGCGACGTTCATCCCGGCGCCCGCCTGCAGCACGCACCCGAGCGCGACGTCGCCGACCTGGGCCGGCGCGACGCCGGCCCGGGCGATCGCTTCGCGCATCGCCGTGGCCGCCAGGTCGGCGGCGGAGACGTCCCTGAACGCGCCGCCGAAGGACCCGATCGGCGTCCGGCACGCGCTGAGAATCACGGCCTCGACCTGATCGTTCACGAGCACCTCGCCTGCAGCATCGTACAACGGAGGTCACGCGCCGTGGGTCACGTCCTCGTGGTTCGTCGTTCGATGCGATTCTCGTACCGTTCGCCGCGAACGACGTATCGCACGAAGATTCCCGGCGTGACGACCTCGTCCGGATCGATATCTCCCGCGCCGACGATCTCCTCGGCTTCGGCGATCGTCACCCGAGCGGCCGTCGCCATCACCGGATTGAAGTTGCGGGCCGTGCGGTAATAGGTGAGATTGCCTTTCGGGTCGGCGCGGTGCGCGCGCACGAACGCGAAATCTGCCGTCAGCGGCGCTTCGAGCACGTGCGGCTTGCCGTCGATGAGGCGCGTTTCCTTGCCCTCGGCGGCGAGCGTCCCGTACCCGGTTGGCGTGAAGAAGCCGCCGACGCCGGCCCCGCCCGCGCGAATGCGCTCGGCGAACGTCCCCTGCGGCACCAGCTCCAGGTCGAGCTCCCCGCTCAGGTACTGGCGCTCGAATTCCTTGTTCTCGCCGACATAGGTCGAGATCATCTTGCGGACCTGTCGCGACCGCAGCAGGATGCCGAGGCCGAAATCGTCGACGCCCGCGTTGTTGCTGATGACGGTCAGATTCTTCGTCCCGCGCTCGCGGACGGCCTTGATCAGGTTCTCGGGGATGCCGCACAGCCCGAAGCCGCCCATCATGATCGTGGCGCCGTCGGGCACCAGGGCGACCGCTTCGGCTGCGCTGGCGAGGACCTTGTTCATAGCGCGATTCTTGCGGCAGCTATTTCACCAGCCGGTCGCGCCAGAGGTTCGCCGCGTCGAAGATCTCGGCGAGACGGTCGCCCGCCTCGAGGTCGTCGCGCAGATCGGTCAGGGTGGCGATCAGCGCGTCGAGAGCCGCGCGAAGTTCGTCGGCATTGGTGGCCGCGATGTCGCTCCAGATGCCGGCCGGGCTCGAGGCGAGCCGCGTGGTGTCGACGAGGCCCCGCCCCGCCAGTGCGAGCCCGTCCTCGCCGACGGCGTCGCCGATGACCGTCATGAGCGCGCTCGCGGTCAATTGCGGGAGATGACTGAGATAGCTCAGGAGACGATCGTGGGCCCGGACCGGGACGATCCGGGGATCGCCCCGAGCGCGGACACAAACGCCGACACCTTCTCGACCGCGTCGGCCGAACCGTCGTCGGCCGGCGTCAGCAGCCAGGGCCGGCTCGCGAAGAGATCCGGCCGCGCGTGCTCGAGCCCGCCTTTGGCGGCCCCGCCCAGGGGATGACCGCCGATGAAGGTGAACCGCGGCGGCAGCCGCCGCGCCGCCTCGACGATGATGCGTTTGGTGCTGCCGGTGTCGGTCACGACGGCCTGGCCGCGAACGTGCTCGTCCAGCCGGTCCAGGAGCGCGAGGTTCTGGCGGACCGGGGCGGCGAGGATCACGAGGTCGACCTCCGCGAGGACGATCAAGTCGTCTGCTGCCACGTCGATGGCGTGCAGGCGCATCGCCGTCTCCAGGACCTCCTTGCGGTCGACGGCCACCACGAGCGACGACGGCCAGAGCTGCCGCGAGGCGAGCGCAATCGACCCGCCGATCAGGCCGAGGCCGACGATGCCGATCTTCGCGAACACCGGCGGCCGTTCTTCCGGGCGCCGGCCGGGTTGAATGACGGGGAGCTCCAATCTCGCTACCACTCAGGATCCCCAGCCGCGGCGGGCCACCGTCTCGAGGCAGATGCTGCGGCCGATGGCCGGCGCGATGATCCGGAGCTCCGCCATCAGCCGGTCGAACTGCGACGGGAACATCGACTGCGCGCCGTCGCTCAACGCGTGATCGGGATCGCAGTGCACCTCGATGAGCAGGCCGTCCGCGCCGGCGGCAATCGCCGCGCGCGCCACCGGCGCCACCTTGTCCCGGCGGCCCACGGCGTGGCTCGGATCGATCACCACCGGCAGATGGCTCATCTTCTGCACGATCGGAATGGCGGCGATATCGAGCGTGTTGCGCGTGGCGGTCTCGAACGTGCGGATGCCGCGCTCGCAGAGGATCACGTCGGTGTTGCCGCCGCTCAGCACGTACTCCGCCGACAGCAGCCACTCCTCGATGGTGGCCGAGATGCCGCGCTTGAGGAGCACCGGCTTGCGCACGTGGCCGAGCTCGCGCAGCAGCGTGAAGTTCTGCATGTTGCGCGCGCCGACCTGATAGATGTCGACGTACTGGTCCATCACGTCGATCTGGCTCGCGTCCATCACCTCCGACACCAGGTACATCCCCTCGGCGTTGCACGCCGCGCGCAGCAGCTTGAGGCCGTCCTCGCCCATGCCCTGGAAGCTGTACGGGGAGCTGCGCGGCTTGAACGCGCCGCCCCGGAGAATCTTCGCGCCGGCGCGCCGCACGGCAGCGGCCGTCGCGCTCACCTGCTTCTCGCTCTCCGCCGAGCAGGGCCCCGCCATCACGATCACCTCGTCGCCGCCGATGCGCACGTCGCCCACCGTCACGACCGTGTTGTCCGGCTTGAACGTGCGGCTCGCCAGCTTGTACGGCTCGGAGATCCGCAGAACTTCGTGGACGCCGTCGAGCATCTCGATGAGCGCCGCGTCGGGCCGCTTCTGTCCGACGACGCCGAGCACCGTGCGGGTGACGCCGGTGGAGCGGTGCACGTCCATGCCCATCTCGACGAGACGCGACACGACCTGCTCGATCTGCGCTTCCGTCGCCCGTTCTTCCATTACGACAACCATGGCGTCTGTGTCCTCCAGATGGCGAACCTTCATTGTAGTCTGCTGCCTCGCGTCACCGGCCGCGGGGCTCGACGTCCTCGAGCGGGTCGGCGCCGTCGTGCACGACGCGGCGCTCCAGGCGCCGCGCTTCGTCGATGATCCGCTCGAACAGCCGGCCGATCGCGTCCGGCCCGAGCGGCCCTTCCGCGGCAATGCTGCGCACGTGCGCCAGCACGTCCTTCTCCCGGTCCGGCTGATACACCTCGACGCCCTGCTCCTTCTTCAGGCGGCCGACCTCGCACACGCAGCGCGCCCGCTCGTTGAGCAGGCGGACCAGCACCTCGTCCACGCGGTCGATGTCGCGCCGCAGGTCGTCCAGACTCGAGCTCGTCATACCGTCACGTCCCCTTTGAGCCATCGCACGTACCCTTCCACGCGGTCGACGAGCGCCGGCGATCCGCTCTCGCGGGCGATGATCGACACCAGGGCGCTGCCGACGACGGCCGCGTCGGCGTACCCGCATACTTCGGTCACGTGCTCGGGCCGGGAGATGCCGAACCCGAGGGCAACCGGCATCGAGGTGTGCGCCCGGATTCGCGCCACGAGATCGGCGGCGCCCGAGGCCACCATCTCGCGGGCGCCGGTCACCCCGAGCCGGGAAATGCCGTACAGAAACCCGCTCCCCAGTGCCGCCGCCCGCGCGATGCGCGCGTCGCTCGTCGTCGGGCTGAGAAGAAAGATCGTGTCCAGGCCGACGCTTTGCAGCGCGCGGTGAAAGTCGTCCGCCTCTTCGACCGGCAGATCGAGCGCCAGCACGCCGTCGGCCCCGCTGTCGGCGGCGCGCCGCACGAAGGCCTCGACGCCCATGCGGAAGAGCGGGTTGGCGTAGCTGAAGAGCACGATCGGCGCCGCGACGTGTGGACGCACGTCGGCGACCAGCGCGAGCGCCGCCTTCAGACTGCCGCCCGCGGCGAGCGCCCGCTCGGTCGCGCGCTGAATCACCGGGCCGTCGGCGAGCGGATCGGAAAACGGCACGCCGACCTCGAGCAGGTCGGCGCCCGCGCGGTCGAGCGCGCGCAGAATCTGCGCCGAGCGCGCCAGGTCCGGATCGCCGGCCGTCGTGTAGGTCACCAGTCCCGGCCGCTTCGCCGCGCGCAATCGGTCGAAGGTGTCTTTGATCCGCATGCCTAACCCTGGACCGGGAGCATCCGCTCGACCGTCTGCACGTCCTTGTCGCCGCGGCCCGACAGGTTCACGAGCAGCACGGCGTCGCGGCCGAGCTCCCTCGCCACCCGCTGAGCGTATGCGACGGCGTGGGCCGACTCGAGCGCCGGCAGGATCCCTTCGAGCCTCGCCAGGCTTTGAAACGCCTCGAGCGCGTCGCCGTCGGTCACATAGGCGTACTCCGCGCGGCCGGTGGCGCGCAGCCACGCGTGCTCCGGACCGACCGCGGCGTAGTCGAGCCCGGCCGAGACCGAGTGCGTGAGCTCGATGTTGCCGTCCTCGTCCTGGAGCACGAAGGTGCGCGTGCCCTGCAGCACGCCCGCGCTGCCGCCGGCGAACCGGGCCGCGTGCCGTCCCCGCACGATCATCTCCCCTCCGGCCTCGACGCCAATCAGCCGGACGCCGCGATCCGGCACGAACGCGTCGAAGATGCCGATGGCGTTGCTGCCGCCGCCGACGCACGCGACGATCGCGGTGGGCAGCGCCCCGGTCGCCTCGAGCATCTGTGCGCGCGCTTCGCGACCGATCACCGACTGGAACTCCCGCACCATCAGCGGATAGGGATGCGGGCCCAGCACCGACCCGAGCAGGTAGTGCGTGTCGCCGACATTGGTCACCCAGTCACGCATCGCTTCGTTGATGGCGTCCTTGAGCGTGCAGCTCCCGGCATCCACGCGGCACACGTTCGCGCCGAGCAGCCGCATCCGGAAGACGTTGAGCGCCTGGCGGTCCATGTCGGTGGACCCCATGTAGACGTGGCACTCGAGGCCGAGCAGGGCGCAGACGGTGGCGGTTGCGACGCCGTGCTGTCCGGCGCCGGTTTCCGCCACGATCCGGTGCTTGCCCATGCGCACCGCCAGCAGCGCCTGCCCGAGCGCGTTGTTGATCTTGTGCGCGCCGGTGTGGTTGAGGTCTTCGCGCTTCAGAAACACCCGCGCCCCGCCCCATGCCTCCGTCAGCCGACGCGCCTCGGAGATCGGCGTCGGCCGGCCGACGTAGTCCTTCAACAGCCGGGCGAGCTCGGCCTGAAAGCCGGGATCGCTTCGCACGGCGAAGTAGGCGCGCTCGAGCTGCTCGATCGGCTCGACGAGCGTTTCGGGAACGAAGCGGCCGCCGAATTCCCCGAAATACCCCCGCGCGTCGGGATCGCGTCTGGCGAGCTTGTCCATGATGTTCTGCCCCGCCGTCAACGGGCCGTCGCCTCGGCGCGCGCGGCCGCCTCGACGAGCGCCTTGATGCGCGAGGGATCCTTGACGCCCGGCGCGACTTCGACACCCGAAGACACGTCGATGCCGAACGGCCGAACCCGCTCGATGGCGTCGGCGACGTTGTCGGGCGTCAACCCCCCGGCCAGGACGATGCGCCGTTTCGCCGCGATCGCGGCCGCGCGCGTCCAGTCGGTCGTCTGCCCGGTCCCGCCGCGCCTCGCCGGATCGTGCGCGTCCAGCAGCAGCACCGTGCTCAGGTCCCACCGCTCGATGTCTTCGTCGGTCGCGGCGGTCAACGCAATCGCCTTCGCCACCGGCCGTGTGATGTGCGCGGCGTACTCGACCGTCTCGTCGCCGTGCAACTGGACGGCGTCCAGGCCCACGAGCTCGCCGATGGCGTTGACCTCGTCGGCGGTCTGGTTCACGAACACGCCGACCCTGCTGACGAACCCCGGCAGCCTGTCGGCGATCGCGCGGGCCCGCTCCGGCGCGATGAACCGGGGGCTGCGCGGCCAGAACACGAACCCGATCGCCAGGGCGCCGCAGTCGATGGCGGCCCGCGCATCCTCGAGCCGCGTGATGCCGCACACCTTGATCAGAAAGGGAGGCCGCGCCGATCCCGGCGGGGCCAGGCGTCTCGCGGTCACGCATCCCGCGAGCAGCTCGCGGAGGGCTCCACCCGGATCGGCGGCGGTCATGAGCCGTTCGCCGATCAGAAACCCGCGGTAGCCGCGCACGTACAAGCGATCGATATCCGGGGCGTCCCGCAGCCCGCTTTCGCTCACGGCGAGGACGCCGGCCGGCGTGCGGTCGATCAGCGTCTCCGACGCGTGCAGGTCGACCTCGAGCGTGCGCAGATTCCGGTTGTTCACGCCGACGATCCCCGCCCCGGCATCGACAGCCCCCATCAGCTCGTCGAGCGTGTGCACCTCCACGAGCGCATCGAGGCCGAGCGCCTCCGCGCGCCCGAGCAACTGCCCGAGCTCGGGCGGCTGGAGCGCGGCGGCGATCAGCAGGACCGCATCGGCGCCGGCCGCCCTGGCCTCGAACAGTTGATACTCCGAGACGATGAAGTCCTTCCGCAGCAGCGGCACGTCGACGGCTGCCCGCACCGCCGTGAGATGCTCGACCGAGCCGTCGAAGAAGGTCGGCTCGGTCAGCACGGAAATCGCCGCGGCGCCCGCCGCCTGGTATCCCGAGGCGATCGCCGCCGGATCGTAGGCGGCGCGCAGAACGCCGCGCGACGGCGATCGGCGCTTGCACTCGGCGATCACGTTGAGCCGATCGCGGCGCGCGAGCGCATCCCGGAACCGTTCCTTTCGCGGTGGCCGCCGGTCGGCCTGACGCGCCACGGCGTCGAGCGGCAGCCGCTCGGCGCGAGCCTCGACGATCCGCCGGGTCGCCGCGACAATCGTGGCGAGCAGGTCCGCGCCGGCGCTGGTCTCGATCGTCATCACGCCCCGACTCCGGCCGGCCGCTCATCGGCGGTCGAAAGCGAGACGAGCCGATCGAGCCTACGCTTCGCCTCCCCGTGGTCGATCGCGCGCGCCGCGCGGGCGATGCCGGTCTCGATGGAATCCACGGCGCCCGCAATGAACAGCGACGCCCCCGCGTTGACAAGGACGACGTCGCGAGCCGCGCCGCGCGCGCCCGCCAGGACCTCTTCGATGATCCGCGCGTTCTGCACGGCAGTCGCGCCGGCGAGCGCGCCCGGCGCCGCTTTCGCCACCCCGAGCTCCGCCGGGTGCAGGTAGAACGTGTTCACGGCGCCGTCCCGCCCTTCCGACACCTTGGTGTACCCCGTCGTCGAGATCTCGTCCACGCCATCGGCACCGTGCACGACCCACACGCGCGTCGAGCCCAGCTGGAGCAGCGCGCGCGCGATCAGCTCGGTCAATTCCGGCCGCGGCACGCCGACGAGCTGACGGGTCGCGCCAGCCGGGTTGGTGAGCGGCCCGAGCAGGTTGAAGGCGGTTCTGACGCCCAGCTCGCGCCGCACCGCCGCGGCGTGCCGCATCGAGGGGTGGAACGTCGGCGCGAAGAAGAAGCCGATGCCCGCCTCCTCGAGGCAGCGTTCGACGACGGCGGGCGGCGCCGCGACGCGCACGCCCAGCGCCTCGAACACGTCGGCGCTGCCCGACAGGCTCGACACGGAGCGATTCCCGTGCTTCGCCACGCGCACCCCGCAGGCGGCCACCACGATCGCCGCGCACGACGAGATGTTGAAGGTGCCGGACCGGTCGCCACCCGTGCCGCAGGTGTCGAACACGTCGCGATGCTCGTGCGCGAGCGGCACCGCGTGCGCGCGCATGGCGCGCGCCAGGCCGACGATTTCGGCCGGCCGCTCGCCCTTGATTGCAAGGCCGATCAGAAAGCCCGCCAGCGGAGCCGGCGCCGCGCGCCCCTGCATGACCTCGGTCATGGCCGCGGCGGCCTCCTCGGTCGTCAGGTCCTCGTGTCGCGTCAGCTTGTCGATGAGCTGCGGGAACATCGCGCTAATCCAGCGATCCGGCGAGGAAGTTCCGCAGCAGGGTCCGCCCCTGGCCCGTCAGGATCGACTCGGGATGGAACTGCACGCCGTGAATCGGCAGCTCACGGTGCCGGAGGCCCATGATCGTGTGGTCCTCCTTCGTCCGCGCCGACACCTCGAGCACGGCCGGCAGTCCCTGGTCCGATACGACCAGCGAGTGGTAGCGCGAGGCGACGAAGGGGCCCTCGATGCCCGCGAACACTCCGCGGCCGTCGTGGTCGATCGTCGACGTCTTGCCGTGCATCGGCGCGGCAGCGCGCACGACCGATCCGCCGAACGCCGCGCCGATCGCCTGGTGTCCCAGGCACACGCCGAGGATCGGGATGCCGGGGCCGAGCCGCCGGATCACCTCCATCGTGACGCCGGCGTCCTCGGGGCGCCCCGGTCCGGGCGAGATGACGATCTGCGCCGGATGCCGAGCGGCAATCGCGTCGAGCGATTCGACGTCATTGCGAACGACCTGCACGTCGGCGCCGAGCTCGCCGAGGTACTGCACGAGGTTGTAGGTGAACGAATCGTAGTTGTCGATGACGAGCACCATGGTCAGAGCCCCGCCTGCGCCAGTTCGAGCGCGCGAACCAGCGCGCGCGCCTTGTCGCGCGTCTCCTCGTACTCGGCCGCCGGATTGGAATCCATCACGATTCCGGCGCCCGCCTGCACGAACGCCTTGCCCTTCGACATGATGACGGTCCGGATGGCGATGCAGAAATCGAGGTTGCCCGCGAAATCGAGATACCCGACGGCGCCGGCGTAGAGGCCGCGTCCAGACGGCTCGAGCTCATGGATGATCTGCATCGCCCGCACCTTCGGCGCCCCCGACACCGTGCCGGCCGGAAAACACGACACCAGGGCGTCGAACCGATCGCGGTCGCCGGCCAGCCGGCCTTCCACGATCGAGGTCAGGTGCATCACGTGGGAGAAACGATCGAGGCCCATGAACTGCGGCACGCGGACCGACCCGTACTCGCACACGCGGCCGACGTCGTTGCGGCCCAGATCGACCAGCATGACGTGCTCCGCGCGCTCCTTCTCGTTGCGCTTGAGCTCCTCGCCGAGCCTCAGATCCTCGTCCGGCGTGCGCCCGCGCGGCCGGGTTCCCGCGATCGGGTGCGTCTCGACGCGCGATCCTTCCACCCGTACCAGCATCTCGGGCGACGATCCGACGACCGAGACGCCGCCCATGCGGATGAAGTACATGTAGGGCGACGGGTTGACGTGCCGCAGCGCGCGGTACACGGTGAATGGCTCGGCCGCCACCTCGGCCTCGAATCGCTGCGACAGCACGACCTGGTAGATGTCGCCGGCCGCGATGTGCTCCTTGGCCGCCCGCACCTGTGCCTCGAACGCGTCCTTCGTGTAGTTCGATCGCAGCTCCAGCGTCTGAGCCGACCCCCGCGCCGGTGACGACAGGCTGCGCTCCAGCTCGCGCTCGAGAAACGCGATCTTGGCGCACGCGAACTGATACAGCGACTCGAGCTCCTCGTCGGCCGTAATCCGGGCGTTGGCGATGATCAGGATCCGATGCTGCACGTGATCGAAGGCCAGCACCGTGTCGAACAGCATGAAGCCGGCGGTGTCCGCGCCGTCGGTCGAGGCGCCGAGATCGCCGAGCACCGGCTCGAACCACGACGATGCGCCGTACCCGAGGTACCCGACCGCGCCCCCCGTGAAGCGCGGGAGCTCCGGCACGAACGGCGACTGGAAGTCGGCCATCAGCCGCCGGAGCGCGTCGATGAACGGCTCGTCGGTCGCGGCGAGGGTTCCCGCCTGCTCGAACGTGGTGCGGCCGTCGCGCGCGCGCAGGATGAGAAACGGATCCTTTCCGAGGAACGAATAGCGGCCGACGTGCTCGCCCCCTTCCACGCTCTCGAGAAGAAACGCGTAGTCGGCGTGCTCGGCGATCTTGAGGAACGCCGATACCGGCGTGAAGAGGTCGGCGACCACTTCCTTGCACACGGGCACGAACGTGCCGCGCCGGGCCAGTTCCTTGAACTCGTCAAACGACGTGATTTCCATAATCGACGAACTCCGCCAGCCGCTGTTCGGCCGCTCTTCGCATGACGTCGGCGGACGGGGGCACGCCGGTCCACCACTCGAACGCCTGCCGCGCCTGGCCCACCAGCATCTCGAGGCCGCCGATCGTCCGGCAGCCGGCCCGTTCGGCGTCCTCCAGCAGTCGCGTCTTCGGCGGGTTGTAGACCAGGTCGTACACCACGGCGCCCGTCAAGAGCGCCGGTGGAATCGGCGTCTCGTTCACACGCGGGTGCATGCCGACGGGCGTGCAGTTCACCAGCAGATCCCACGATCCCGGCTCGGGCGGCCACCCCCCGACCGCGCCGGCAACGAGCGCGGCCACCTCCGCCGCCCGCCGTCGATCGCGTCCGTGCACGGTCACGCGGGCGTTCTGGCTCGCCAGCCCGATCGCCACGGCCCGCGCGGCTCCGCCGGTCCCGGCGACGGCGGCGCGCGCGCCGCCGAGCGCGACGCGTCCCATGAGCGGGGCGAGAAACCCCTGCACGTCGGTGTTGTCGCCGGTCCACCGATCCCCGGTCATGCGAATCGTGTTGACGGCGCCCACGCGGGACGCCAGGTCGGTGCTGTCGTTCACGCGCTCGAACATCTGCACCTTGTACGGGATCGTGACGCTCGCGCCCTTCAACCCGAACGCCGTCGCGAACCGCACGAAGTCCTCGACGTCCACCGCCGGGAGGGGAAGATAGATGGCGTCGATCCCCGCCGCGCCGAACGCGGCATTGTGCATGGCCGGAGACACCGAGTGGCCGACCGGCAAGCCGGCGATCCCGTACAGCGCCGTGCCGGTCCCCAGCGAACGAAACCGGAACTCGTTGACGAGCGTCGCCGGCGTCAGCTGGCCGACGGTCTCCAGCGTTCCGGCGTAGCTCCAGATCGATCCGAAGCCCGAGGGCCAGGCGCGCGTGATCGCGCCGGATTCGCCCATGCCGACGATGACCAGGCCCCGGCGATGGTCCTCCTCCCGGCACGCGCGCGCGATCTGCAGCAGCGTCACGCAGTCACCGAGCCGGGTGGTGGACGCGGCGACCTTGACGACGTCCGCGCCTCGCGCCCGGAGCGCGCGAATCCTGGCCTCGAGGTCGGACGGCACGCCGCCGAAATGGTGTTCCGACAGCACGACGCGCGTCCCGTGCGCCCGCGCGATCAGGTCGTCGAATCCCGCCCGCGCCTCGACGTCGATCCACTCCGCGCCAGCAGCGATCGCATCGCTCAGGATGCGCCTGCGTTCCTCCTCCGACCCGCGGAACGATCCGCCTTCCCACGCCGCCCGGCACGTCACGATCGCCGGCCGTCGTCGCCCCTCGAGAGCCGCGTGGACGTCGGGGTCGCGAACCGTGTCGAGGCGCAGCTCGATCAGATCGGCGTCGACAACGGCATCCCGCTGCCGGCGAAGGTCGGCCGTGGTCGGCGCGGAGATCGTGACACAGAGACGTTGCATCGTTCGAAGCGTCGGCCCGCATCGGACCGCACGCCGTGGCCCCCAGAACAAAAAAGCCTCTTCAACCGCTGAGGCTGAAGAGGCTTGAGAAGTGCCCGGTGCGCTGTGGCGGTCAGGCCATCGCGGTTGCCTCTTCAGAGGTGCCCCAGTAGAACCGCCACGTAAACGAGCGCACGTTCAACGCCCGATCGCAGAACGCCCGGTCGCTCTTTCCGCACGTGGGCCGTGATATCGTCGGCATCTCTGAACTGGCGAAGCGCTAATCTAGCAGACGCCTCGCGCCCGCGTCAACGCGCGCGGACGGCCACCGGTGGGCGGGGAACGCGCCAGGGCGCGGGCAAAGGCTCTTTCTCCTTGACCGCAAAGCACTTCCTCCGCTTAAATGGATCAAAGCCATGCGACGAGTTGGTCTTCTGATCCTGCTGCTTTCCGGAACCTGTGCGCTCTCCACCCTGCTGACGGCAGCCCAGCAGCAGATGCCGATCTCCGACATCCGTCCGGGCATGGTGGGCGTCGGCCGGACCGTGTTCGAGGGAACACGGGTCGAAGAATTCACGGTGAGGATTCTCGGGGTCATCGAGAACGTGATCGGCACGCGGCGCAACCTGATTCTCGCCCGCCTCGAGGGCGGTCCGCTGGCCAACACGGGCGTCATTGCGGGGATGAGCGGCAGTCCGGTCTACATCGACGGCCGGCTGATCGGCGCCGTGTCGTACGCGCTCGGCAGCTTTTCGAAGGAGCCGATTGCCGGGATCACTCCGATCGACGAGATGACCGACGCCGCCGCGCTCGGCGCGCCACGCCCGCGCGCGGCACGCGTGCAGCTCGACTTTCCGCTCACGCGCGAGAACCTGACGCTGGCGTTCCGGCGCGCGCTCAACTGGAATCGTCCCTTCGCGGATCGATCCGGCGACGCGCGCACGGTCGGCGCGCTCGGGTTGCCGGGGCTGGCCGACGACGAGGTCGGTACGCTGCTTCGGCCGATCGCGACGCCGCTCGTGATATCGGGCTTCGAGCCGGATCTGGCCGGTCTTCTGGGCTCGGCGTTCCGCGATCAGGGCTTCGTGCCGACCGGTGGCGGGGCGGGCGGCGCCGCCGCGGGCGAAATGCCCTTCGAAGGGCCGCTGAAGCCGGGCGACGCCATCGGGGTCAACTTCCTCACCGGGGATCTCGAGCTGGGGGCGACCGGCACGGTCACCCATATCGACGGAGACCGCGTGTACGCCTTCGGCCATCCGATGTACAACCTCGGCCCGACCGAATTCCCGATGACGCGCGCCTATGTCTACACGGTGCTGCCAAGCCTCGCGTCGTCGCTCAAGCTCTCGACCACCGGCGAGGTGATCGGCACGTTCCTCCAGGATCGCGCGACGGCGATTGCCGGCCGCCTGGGACCGGGTCCGCAGATGGTTCCGATCTCGTTGACCCTCGAGTCGGATCGCGGCCAGAAGCACACCTTCCACTACAACGTCGTCGACGACCAGCTGTTCACGCCGCTGATGGCCTACGCCGCCATTCTCGACACGATCGGCTCCTACGAGCGGCAGAACGGCACGGCGACCTATCGGGTCGTCGGGACCGCCAGGGTGAAGAAGCACGACGCGATCGCCTACGACAATCTGTTCTCCGGCGAGCAGGCGTCGACCGGGGTGGCGAGCTACATGGTCGCGCCGATCACGTACCTGATGGCGAACGACTACGAGAAAGTCGATCTCGAAGGCCTCGACTTCACGATCACGTCGAGCGAGGAGCCGAAGACCGCCACGCTGCAGCGCGTGTGGATCGACGATCCGCGTCCCCGTGCCGGCCGCACCGTGCCGTTGAAGGTCGAGCTGCGGACGTTCCGCGGCGAGGAAGTGGTGCGCACGCTGCCGATTGCCATTCCGGCCACGGCGAACGGACCGCTGTCGATTCTGATCACCGACGGCACGCGCCTCGCGCAGGCGGAACAGCGCGAAGCGCGCCTGCCGCAGCAGTTCCGGAGCGTCAGCCAGGTGATCCGCACGCTGAACAAGGGACGCCGGAACAACGCGCTCTACGTGAAGCTGCTCGGATCCAACGCCGGCGCGGTCGTCAGCGGCGAATCGCTGTCCTCGCTGCCGCCGTCGGTCCTGGGCGTCCTCGAAGCTGATCGCAACGGCGGCACCTTCAACCCGCTCAGCACCGCCACGCTCGGTGAATGGGAGCTGCCAACCGACCAGGCCGTCAGCGGCTCGCGCACGCTGTCGGTGGCCGTCTCCGCGAACTGAAGCCGCCGCGTCTTCACAGGTCCTATGCTCAAATTGGGGTGCTCGCTCGCGGCCGCCGTCGCGCTGACGGCCGTCGCTCTCGACGCGTCCTCGTCGAAGTTCTTCCAGGCGGCCACTCAGGCGGACTTCCTCAAAGGCGAGGTCGACAACCTGTCGGTTGACAGCCAGGGACGTCTGACGCTCGGTCCCGCGACCGAGCTCGTCTACGAGACGGCGGCGCCGTTTCTCTGGTCGCTGGTCCCCGGGACCGACGGCTCGCTGTTCGCGGGCACGGGCAACGAAGGAAAAGTGCTGCGCATCGACGCCCAGGGCAAAGGCACGGTGTTCTTCGACGCCGCCGAGCTCGAGGTTCATGCCATGGCTCCGGCGCCGAACGGCGGCCTGTACGTCGCGACCTCTCCCGACGGCCGCATCTACAAGGTCGATCGCGACGGCAAGGACACCACCTTTTTCGATCCCGACGACAAGTACATCTGGTCGCTCGCCGTCGACGCCCGGGGAAACCTGTTCGCCGGCACCGGCGAGAACGGCGTGATCTACAAGATCACCCCGAACGGCGTCGGGACGAGGTTCTACGAGACCAAGACGACGCATGCGACCTCGCTCGCGTTCGACAAGTCCGGAAACCTGCTCGTGGGCACCGGCATGCCCGGACGCGTGCTCCGCGTCGATCAGCAGGGCAAGGGATTCGTCCTGCTCGATTCGCCGTACGACGAGATCCACTCGATGCGGTTCGACGACAAGGGCGTCCTGTATGTCACCGCGCTCAGCGGCCGTCCGACGACCACCACAGGCAGCGGCACGACGACGTTCACCGACACGACGCCGACGCCGGCTGCCGATGCGTCCCGTCCCCTCACGCCGTCGGTGTCGGTCGAAGTGACGTCGATTGCCATTGCCGACACCTCCGCATCGTCCACGCCGGCGGCGTCGCCGTCCCGCGACGCGCAACGCGCCTCCCGGGGCGGGGTCTACCGCATCACGTCCGACGGCTTGTGGGACCAGGTGTGGGATGCGCGCGACGACGCGCCGTACGATCTCGCGTTCGCGCCCGATGGCGCCCTCATCGTCGGGACCGGCAACAAGGGGAAGATCTACCGCCTGCAGGGCGATCCGGTGCAGCCCGTGCTGCTCGCCCGAGCCGCGGCTCAGCAGGTCACCGCGTTCTTCGCCGACCCCCGCGGCCGGCTGTACTACGCCACCGCGAATCCGGGGAAGGTCTTCCGTCTCTCGTCGGAGCGATCGACCCGGGGCGCGTACGAATCGGATCCGCACGACGCCCAGATGGTGTCCACCTGGGGCACCCTGACGTGGCACGGCACGGCGGCCGGGTCGGACCAAATCGAGGTGTTCACGCGATCGGGCAATACCGAGACGCCGGACGACACCTGGAGCGCGTGGTCGTCGGCGTACCGGTCGCCGGACGGTTCCCCAATCACCAGTCCGAAGGCGCGCTACCTGCAGTGGCGCGCCGTGCTCACCGGCCGGGGCGACAGTCCCGTCCTGACGTCGATCACGGCAGCGTACCTGCAGCGCAACCTGCGGCCCGTCGTCCATTCGATCACCGTGCACCCGCCGGGCATCGTCTTTCAGAAGCCGTTTTCCACCGGCGAGCCCGACCTCGCCGGCTTCGACGACCAGACAACTCCTGAGCGCAAGCTGACCAACGCGGCCCTGACGAGCCAGAATCCGCCGGGGCTGGGACGCCGGACGTTTCAGCAGGGTCTGCAGACGCTCGCCTGGAAGGCCGACGACGAGAACGACGACGACCTGACCTACGACGTGCTCTATCGCCGCGAGGGCGAGACCAGCTGGAAGATGCTGCGCCGCGCGGTCAACGACACGATCCTCGTGTGGGACACGACCACGGTCCCGAACGGCACCTATTTCGTTCGGGTCATCGCGTCCGACCTGCCGTCGAACCCGCCGGCCGCCGCGCTCACCGGCGAACTGGACAGCTCGGCCTTCGACGTCGACAACACGCCGCCGGTCATCGCCATCCAGGGCGCGAGGTTCGAGGGCGGGCAGACGACGATCAGCTTCGAGGTCAAGGACGACCAGTCGGTCGTCCAGCGCGTCGAGTATTCAGTCGACGGCCAGCGCTGGTTCGGGGTGTTTCCGACCGACGGCGTCGCCGACTCGAAGGACGAGCACTACGAAGTGACTATCACCGGCGAGCTCGGCGACCGCGGGCTGACGCTGCGTGCGACCGACGCGATGAACAACGTGGCGAACGGCCACGTTGACGCGCCGCGGCGACGGTGATTGCCCGAGGGGCGCTGTTCGGGGGGTGCGCGCGACCGATCGTGAATCGATTAGAGCCGCACGCCTGAGGAATGATCGTCGGCGTGACTCACGCGTGGCGTCTTCATCGGCGGCAGCTGGAGGTCGCCGTCGAGCGTCTTGGAGGCGCGGACGGTCATGCTCGTCACCAGCCACACCATGCCGCCGGCGGAAACCGGCGTGTCGGCGGCCGGATCGATGCGGGCGCGCGCCACGGCCTGAAGCAGTTCGTCGATGGCCTTGGCCTCGGCGCGTGTCGCCTTGTGCCCTGTCCTCAGATGTTCCAGGTTGATGAGGCGCTCGCCACGCGTGACCGCCGAGGCCACCAGGAACACCGCGTCCTCGGCCGCTGTTTCGTTGGCCGCCTGGAACCGGGCGGTGCCGCGCGCGTGCGACGCCGGGTCTACGGCGATGGCGTTGGCGCTCCCGGGCATCGTGAGGAGCGACACGATGGCGGCGAGCGAGGCCGAGGGACTGGCGTCGGGGTGCTCGGTCGGCGCGAAGCGCATCATCCCCAGCATGACGACAATGCACGCCGCCGTCGCGACGGCCGCGCCGACGCCCGCGTACACCAGATGCAGGTCGTCGAACATCCGCCGGACCTGCGCGAACAGCGACGCGTCTTCTTCGGCTTTGCTGCGGCTCACGACGGCGGCGACGAAGGCGCCGGCTTCTTCGTAGCTCAGCACACCCCGCGTGAGGCCGTCGTGCCGAACGACGGCACCGATCGCGCGCACATCGGCGAGCCAGTCGCCGCAGACGTCGCACCAGTCCAGATGGCTCTGCACGGCGACCTGATCGGCCAGCGACAGCTCGCCGTCGTGGAACGCCTGAACCCGCCGCCGAGCGGTCGCGCACGTCATCGGCTTCATGCCGTCCTCGCGTCGCGCAACTCCGCGCGCAGCGCCTGCCGCGCGCGCGTCAGCCGCGATTTGACGGTCCCGACCGCCAGCTCCAGCGAGTACGCAATCTCCTCGTAGCTCAAACCGTCCACCTCTCGGAGCACGATCGCCGTCCGCTGCTCGAACGGCAGTCGGTCCAGCGCCTTCTGGAGCCGCACTGCCAGCTCTTTCTGCGCGAACACGCGATCGGGCGTCGGGCTCGATCCACGCAGGACGTCGCCGTGCGTCGCCACATGCTGGTCGAGCGACACCTGCTCGTCGCGGTGACGCCGGCGCCAGAACCGGTGGCGATTACGCGCCTGATTCACCACGATCCGGTAAATCCACGTGCGCAGGCTCGACTGTCCCCGAAACCGGTGGATGGTGCGGAAGACCCGGAGAAAGACTTCCTGGGACAGGTCCAGCGCCTCTTCGTGGTCGCCGAGAAGGTTCGTCGCCAGCTGGACCACGGTGCGCTGGTGCTCGGCGACGAGCTCCGCAGACGCACTTTCGTCCCCCGCGGCGCAGCGCTGTACGAGCGCTGCCTCACGATCGCCGACGTCCGACCAACTGACGACCTGCGCCTGTTTCACCCAGAGTTCCCCAGAGGTTGGCGGTGCCAAGGGCGGGTAACTCCTTCCACTATAACAGGACGGATGCCGGACTTGGGGTGTTAGACCCTGACGGGGCCAAAAAGTTCCGACTGATCCGGGCGGCCCGTCGCCCGGGGAACACGAAGATTCTCTTGGTCCGGCTGAAGCCGGACACTACCAGGGAACCGGACACCAGGGAACCGGACACCAGGGAACCGGACACCAGGGTAACCGGACACCAGGGTAACCGGACACTACCAGGGTAGAACGAGCGCCGGGGTAGGATGAGCACGTGAAGCGCGTCCTCGTTCTGGTCGCCCTCCTGGTTGCCGCGCTGGCCGGCGGATTGTCGTACCGGGCGGCGGTCCAGCACGACCGCGAGTACCGCTTGCTGATGGGCCGCGGCGACGAGGCGCTCGCCTCCGGTCGGGCCTTCGAAGCGCTCGAAGCCTATAGCGGCGCCATCGCCCTTCGACCGGAGTCGATGCTCGCCTACCTCCGCCGGGGCGAAACGTATCAGCGACTGAGCAACCTCGATGCGGCGGCGCGAGATCTGAGTCGGGCCGCCGGGCTCGACTCTGCGGCCACGCGCCCGCTGGAAGAATTGGGCGACGTCCGGTACATCCAGCTGCGCTACACGCAGGCCGCGAGCCTGTACGAACGGTACCTGCGGCTGGACGACCGGAGCGCGCACGTCGGCTATAAGCTCGCCCTGGCGCACTACCGCGAGGGCAATCTCGCCGCCGCGTTGACCGCGGTTGACGCCTCGCTGCGCAACGACGACCGCGCGCCCGATACCTACTATCTGCAGGCCCTGTGTTTCCGCGACCAGCGCCGCGCACGTCAGGCACAGGGGGCCCTCGAGAGGGCGATTGCCCTGGCGCCCGCATTCGTTGCCGCACGCGAAGAACTCGCGGATCTCGACGAAGCGCTCGATCGCTGGAGCGACGAGCTCGAACAACTGCAGTTGCTCGCGGTGCTGGATCGCCGCGTGGAGCGCGACGTCGCCCTCGGCCTGGCGCACGCCCGCTGGTCGGGCGATGTCCGCGAATCCGCCGCGAGCCGCGCGAGGCAGGCCGACCTCGCCGTGCTGACACTGGGCAACGCCCTCGAGCGCGCCCCCGATCAGCCGGCGATCTACGCCGCGCTCGGAGAGGTGTGGCTCGCTATCGCCGAGACGCGCGACGATCGCGTCGCGCTGGACATGGCGATTGAAGCGCTCGACCGCGTCGGCTCCGACCGCGCAGCGTCCAGCCATTCGCTGATGCTGTACGGCCGCGCGCTCGTCGAGGCCGGACGGGTCGAGGGGGCCGAGCGCGCGCTGCAGCAGGCCGCGTCCCGGTATCCGGTCGACCCGGCCGCACTGCTGCTCTACGCCGGAGTCGCGGAACGACGGAACCACGTGTCCGCCGCGCGCGACGCGCTGGTGACCTATGCGGCCTTGACCGACGAGGAGAAGGGATTCGGCGGCCGCGCGGCGCGGATTGCCGCGCTGTCGCTCAGGCTGAACGATCGCGAGACCGCCTCCCAGTGGGTGCGGCGCGGGCTCGAGCGGGACAAGAGCAACGAGAGCCTTCTGAACCTGCAGCACCGGCTCCAGTGACGCGCCGGTCGGTGAAGCCTGCTCAACGGTTCGGAGGCGGCCGCTAGGTCCCCTGCTTCGGATCGGTGACGTCCCGCAGCCCGTCGCCGAGGAAGTTGAAGCCGAGCACCAGCAGGGCGATGCTCAGGCCCGGGAATAGAGTCAGGTGCGGCGCGTCGAGCAGGTGCGCGCGGCCGCCGTTCAACATCGTCCCCCAGCTGGGCGTCGGCGGCTGAACGCCCAGGCCCAGGAAGCTCAGCGAGGCTTCGGCGATGACGGCGCCCGCCATTCCGAGCGTGGCCTGCACGATGACGGCAGGCATCGCCGCCGGCAGGATGTGCCGCAGGAGTACGCGCGGCGTTCCCGCGCCGAGCGCCTGCGCCGCTCGCACGTACTCCAGCTCCCGCGCGCGCAGCACCTGTCCCCGCACCAGCCGCGCATAGCCCACCCATCCGATCACGGTCAGCGCCAGCAGCACGTTGACCAAGCTCGGCCCGAGCACCGCGACGAGCGCGATCGCGAGCAGGAGCCCGGGAAAGGCGAGCAGGACATCCGTAGATCGGCTGACGATCTCGTCCACCAGACCGCCGAAGTAGCCGGCGACGGCGCCCAGCAGCGTGCCGACGACCGCCGACACGGTCACGACGACAAGAGCGATGAAGAAGGAGATGCGGGCGCCGGCGAGCACCCGGACCAGAATGTCGCGGCCGAGCTCGTCCAGCCCGAACGGGTGGGCGAGGCTCGGGCCCTGGAGCCTGAGCGGCAGCTGCTGGACGGCCGGATCGTAGGGCGTCAACGACGGCCCCACGATCGCAGCCAGGGCGATGATCGCGACAATGGCGGCGCCCAGGTTCAGCGTCAGCGGCCGACCGCCTCGTCCGAGCGGGCTACTCATACCGGATCCGCGGATCGAGCGCGCCGTATGCCAGATCCGTCAGCAGGTTCATCGTCACGTAGGTGACGGCAATCAGGAGGATGCATCCCTGCACGAGCGGATAGTCCCTGAATCCAATCGACTGCACGAGCAGGCGGCCGACACCGGGCCAGGCGAAAATGGTTTCGGTGATGACCGTGCCGGTGAGGACGGCGCCGACCTGAAGGCCGAGCACGGTCACAATCGGAATGAGGCTGTTCGGGAACGCATGGCGGACAATCGCGCCCCAGCGCGAGACGCCGCGGGCGCGCGCCGCCAGCACGTACAGCTCGCGCAGTTCCTCGATAACGCTCGCCCGCGTGATCCTCGCCAACACCGACGCCAGCGGCGCGGCGAGCGTGACCGCCGGCAGGACCAGATGTGCGAGCGTGCCTCGCCCCGACACCGGCAGCCATCCCAGGCTGACGGAGAACACGATCGCGAGAATCGGTCCCACCCAGAAGTTCGGCAGCGAAATGCCGACCAGGGCGGCGGTCGTCGCCAGGTGATCGACGGCAGTGCCGGCGCGCGCCGCCGCGACGATCCCCAGCGGCACCGCAATCAGCACGGCGAGGATCATCGCCGCCAGCGCGAGCTCGAAGGTCGCCGGCAGCCGCTCCCCGATCGCGGAGGCGACCGTCTGGTTGGTCCGGAGCGATCGCCCGAGATCGCCCCTGGCGAGACCGCCCAGGAATTGTCGGTACTGGACGAGCAGCGGACGATCCAGCCCGAGGCGTCCCCGCAGCTCCGCGATGTCGGCAGGCGACGCACTTTCTCCAAGCATGGCCTGCACGGGATCGCCGGGCACGAGATGAATCAGGGAGAACACCAGCGTCGCGACGCCAAGGACGAGGGGAATCGTCAGAGCGAGGCGTCGTATGAAGAATCGCAGCACAGGCTGTTGAAACCATCTGTAGTCTAATCTGAACAGCTCCGCGGCTCGGCGCCGATGCCCAGTCGCGTCATCAGCTTCGCCAGTCCCTGCCTCGTCACGCCCAGCTCCTCTGCAGCGCGTCCACGATGGCCACCGGTCCGCACGAGCGCCGCGCGGACGAATCGCTCGTCGAACGACCGGCGCGCCGCGTCGAGACGCGACGCTTCGACGAGGGGCCGATCCGCGAACTGCGGCCCGAGAGCGGACGGCCCGACGACGCCCCGTTTCGCACTGCGGACGACGAGCGACGCCAGCACGTTCTGAAGCTCGCGCACGTTGCCCGGCCAGTCGTAGCGCGCGAGCGCCGCGACGGTCGCCGCCGCCAGCATCGCGCGGCTGCCGACGCGCGCAGCCGCGTCGCGCCAGATGCGCTCGACGAGCTCGGGAATGTCCTCCCGCCGATCGCGCAGCGGCGGCACCGCGATGCGCAGCACGTCGAGGCGATAGAGCAGGTCGAGCCGGAAACGGCCGGCGGTAACCTCGTCGCGCAGGTTGCGATTGGTGGCCGACACGATCCGGGCGTCGACGCGGCGCGACATCTGGTCGCCGACTCGTCGCAGTTCGCCTTCCTGGATGACGCGCAGAACCTTGGCCTGAGCACGCAACGAAAGATCGCCGATCTCGTCGAGCATCAGCGTCCCGCCGTGGGCCTGCTCGAACACTCCCGGCCGGTCGGCCACGGCGCCGGTGAACGCCCCGCGCGCATGGCCGAACAGCTCCGCTTCGACGAGTTCGTCGGGCAGCGCCGCGCAGTTCAGCGTGCAGAACGGTCGATCCCGGCGCGGGCTCGCGCGGTGAATGGCTCGCGCCACCAGTTCCTTGCCGCTCCCGCTCTCCCCTTCGATGAGCACGGGAAAGGGCGCCGGACCTGCGTGATCGATGCCGCGCCGCACCTCGACGATTCCCGGACTCGACCCGATCAGGCTGGCCGTCGCCACGTCCGCCGCCCGGCACCGGCGGACCGTTGCGCCAGACACGATCGGCGCGACAACGGCTGCAACCGTCGTCAACAGCGAGGACGCCGGCGATAGGTCGTGGAGCGTGCCGATCGGCCATCGCGCAACGAGAGCGCCGATCACCGTGCCGCCGTACCGGACCGGGGCGGCCGCCTCGATCCGGTCGTCCGCCCGATGCGGATCGATGGTCAGCCCTAGGGCGATCGCCCGCTCGGCGATGGCGCGATCGAGCCGGCCGCCGTCGGAGGCCAGCACCTCGACGGCTCCACGCTCTGCGACGGCGACACCCGCGGCTGCGGCGTGCAACCGCGTCCGCACCCGCCGGCTCACCTCCGTCAGCAAGGCCCCCTCGTCGTCCGACGTCTGACAGAGATCCAGGATGCCGACAATGTCGTCCACCATGATGTCGAACCCCTGGTGATCGGCGGGACTCCGCCGCGGGACGAAGAGCGCGAGCGCGCCAACACCGGTGGCGGCAACATGGCGCGCGACCACCTGCTCCGACGATGAAGTGGTGGAGATGAGATCCCGCAGCAGATCGCATCGCACGCGAAGAATCGGCGGCAGCGCCGTGCCGCGGAGCCGCGTGATGCGAGCCAGCAGCCGGGTCGCGGCGGCTTTTCGGCCCGACCGCCGCAGCGCCTCGACCAGCAGCAACCGCACCCGTATCGAGACGAGCGGCGCATGCGCGCGACGGGCAGCGGCGATCGACACGGTGGCATCCTCGGCCACCGCCCGCAAGTCACCGGCCGCCAGGTGGACGAACGCCGCACGGCTGGACGCCTCGGCAATCGACCACCAGTCGCCACGGCGGTGCGCCCGCGATAGCGCGTCGGTCACCAAGGCCATCGCGTGCGGCACCTGCCCCGCGCCAATGGCGATGACCGACCGCAGGCCGGCAATCGAGCTGCGCCAGCGCTGGTCGGCGGCGCCGCCAGAACGCTCCGCACCGCGCGCGGCACTCCCCACGTCGGTCGGCGGCACCGCTCGGTCGTCGGCATCGGCGGGCGACATCGACCCGGAATCGACCGGCCCGTACCGCGGAGCGACGGCCCCCAGCGCGCGTTCGGCCGCGTCGTAACGGCCGCTCCAGAACAGCGCGCGGGCGAGCGCCGCCGACGCGCGGGACAGTTGCACCGGATCGCGACGGGCGCGCGCGGCCGCCACGGCAGAGGTGAGGCGCGTCTCTGCCTCGTCGGGACGGGCAAGATCGATGGCGACGGTTCCCGACAGGATCGCCAGGTGCAGCAACCGCTGCTCGTCGCCCGCGCGCCGGCAATACTCGCCGCCCAGGTCCAGCACGCTCCGGGCGTCGCGGACGCGGCCCCGGTCGAGGAGCCCGGTCGCGAGCGCGAGGGCACCGTCGGCGGCCAGCCGCCATTGCTCCCGCCGCGCCAGCGCGCCGACCGTCTGCCGCAGCAGGCGCTCGCCGGGCCCGTGCCGTCCGTCGGCCATCAGGCGGTTCCCCGCCTCCATCCGGTGCTGCAGCGCCCGCACGTCTCCGACGGGCGCCCACAACCCTTGTGGCAGCGTCCCCGGCGGCGCGTGGCCGTCGACCTGATAGACGGCGGCCTGCTCCCTGGCGCGGACGGTGCCCAGGCCTGGTCCCGTGAACGTCGGCTGCGGCATTCCGGATACGGCGGGACGCTCGTACGACAGATTCCCCATCGCAGGTCCTGCTCCCTTCAGTTGACGTGGCCGGCCCGCCTCTGCATGGCCACGGTCGGTTCCTCGCCACAGCAGCTGCGCGAATCGGCCCGGCCATCCCTCGGCCCGAACCGCCATCCGCCGCAGCGCCTCGCGGCTCCGGTCCGCCAGCTGTCGCGGGCGGACCGCGTTCACCAGGTCGTCGAGCGGCAGCGGCGCGAGCGCGACGCCTTCGACACCCGGCGGATTTTCGCGTCCCGCTCGCAGCACCACGTGCGGTCGATCCGATCGCGACGCCGCGTACAAGAGCGCCTTCCATCCGTCCTGCACGCCCCCATCGTCGATGACGAAGAGGCTTCGGCCACTCAACGCGTCGAGCGTGCACGGCACCAGGTGCGCGGCCACGGGCACGAAGCCGTACAGCCGCGCGATTCGGGCCAGCGCGGCGACAACGGTCGTCTTGCCGGCGCCGCGGGGTCCCCAGATTGCGGCAACCCGCGGCCGTAACGCGTCGGCGCGCTCGAGCAACTCGCCGAGCGCCATCACGACCGGTCGTGCGATGGTCATCAAGCCGAGGACGTTCGCCGGGGCGCTCCATCGCGCCGCCCGCCACGCCTCGAAGCGCTGGGTCTCGCCGATCAGCCCGTAATCGACCAGCGTGGCCCGCGACGGATGATGAAACGCCTGGCGCGCGCCGCAGGCAATCATCCACCGGCGCTGCTCGCTCTCGCCGCCGGCTGATCTCACGGCCACGTCCACACGATCGCCGGTCGCCAGATCGATTGTCGTCCGTCGGTCGATCACCGCGAATCGATCGACAATCAGCTGCATGTGGTCATCGGCCGCGAGACGATGTGCAAGATGACGGCCTCGCCAATTCACTCGGAAACGACGGCCCCCGTTGCCCGAACGTGGCAAATACTTCGGCTAGAATGAAGGCCGGATGCTGCGCTTTTTGACCGCCGGCGAATCGCACGGAAAGGCGCTCGTCACCATTATCGAAGGCCTGCCGGCTGGTCTTTCCGTCGACTTCGACGCCGTCGCCACCGAGCTCCGGCGTCGGCAGGGCGGGTACGGACGCGGGCGCCGGATGGCGATCGAATCGGATCGCGCCGAGCCACTGAGCGGCGTTCGCCACGGCGTGACGACCGGGGCTCCGGTCGCCCTGCTGATCCCGAACAAGGACTGGGAGAACTGGCAGAAGACGATGTACGCGGAACCGGCCCAGCCCGGGGAGGCGACCGGGCCTGACCGCCCGGCCGTCACCCGGCCGCGTCCCGGTCACGCCGACCTGGCTGGAGCCGTCAAGTACGGGCACAGCGACATCCGCGACGTCCTCGAGCGCGCCAGCGCGCGGGAGACCGCCGCACGGGTCGCGGTCGGCGCGGTTGCCCGTCAGCTGCTGCACCGCGTCGGCGCCGCCATCGTCAGCCACGTGACGTCGATCGGATCGATCGCCCTTCCCGATCCGCTCGCAGTGACCTTCGAGGACGCGGACGCGATCCGCGCGGACTCGCCGCTCCACTGCGTGGATCCCGAGCTCGAGCGGCAGATGATTGCGGAAATCGATCGCGCGCGCGAGGCCGGAGACACGGTGGGCGGCGGCTTCGAGGTGATCGCGCGGAACGTGCCGCCGGGGCTTGGAAGCTACGTTCAATGGGACCGCAAGCTGGATGGACGGCTCGCCCAGGCGATCATGTCGATCCCCGCCATCAAGGCCGTCGGCATCGGCCGCGGCCCGGCGGCGGCGAAGCTTCCGGGGTCGCGGGTCCACGACGAGATCCTGCCGCCGGACGGCCGGCCCACGTCGGTCGGCGTTGTCCGGCCGACCAACAACGCCGGCGGCCTCGAGGGCGGCGTCACCAACGGCGAGGATCTCCGGGTGTCTGGGTACATGAAGCCGATCGCCACGCTGATGAAGCCGCTCCGCTCCATCGATCTGGCGACGCTCGACGAAAGCCCGGCGGCCATCGAGCGGAGCGACGTCTGCGCGGTGCCGGCCGCCGCGGTGGTCGGCGAAGCGATGGTCGCCATCGTGCTCGCGGACGCCGCGATGGACAAGTTCGGAGCTGACACCGTCCAGGAACTCGTGGACAACTGCGAACGTTTTCGCAGCCGCACGACGGCTCGCTTCAGACGGCGGTGAGACCCGTCTTCAGGTATGGCACGTCGCCTTCATGATCCGACCCATCCTCAAGTACGGCGACGGCGTGCTGCACCAGACGGCGGCGGCGGTCGAGGCCGTGACCTCGGACATCGCACGGCTGATCGACGACATGATCGAAACGATGTACGCCGCGCCGGGCGTCGGCCTCGCCGCGCCCCAGATTGGCGTGCCGCTGCGCCTGTTCGTCGCCGACATCTCGCTCGGCCGCGACCCCAGTGGCTTGATGGTGTTCGTCAACCCCGCGTTCGTCGAGCGCGAGGGCGTGCAGCTCGAAGAGGAAGGCTGCCTGAGCGTGCCGGGCTTCAACGCGACCGTCGTTCGGCCGTCGCGTGTGGTCATCAAGGGGCTCGATCGCAACGGCGTGGAACACCAATGCGAAGGCACCGGGCTGCTCGCCCGCGCCTTCCAGCATGAAATGGACCATCTCGACGGGCTGTTGTTCGTCGATCGGCTCCGGGGCATCAAGCGCGATCTGATCGTCCGCCGGATCAGGAAGCTGACGCGCGCGGGCAAATGGTGATCGCGTCGTTGAGGGTCGTCTTTTTCGGCACGCCTGATTTCGCCGTGCCGACGCTCGACGCCCTCCTGCAGTCGCGGCACACGGTGGTCGGCGTGGTGACGCAGCCGGACCGCCCGCGAGACCGCGGCCAGAAGCTGCGCGTGACACCGGTGAAGGGCCGCGCGAGCGACGCCCGCATCCCGGTGATGCAGCCGGAACGGATGCGGGACGACGCCTGGCTGGCGGCGCTCGCAGGGCTGGGGGCCGACCTCGGGGTGGTGGCGGCGTACGGCCGGATCCTGACCGAGGCGATCCTGTCGATTCCGCGGCTCGGCCTGATCAACGTGCACGCGTCGCTGCTCCCTCGCTATCGCGGCGCGGCGCCCGTGCAGCGGGCGATCCTCGACGGCGAACGCGAAACGGGCGTCACGATCATGCGCGTGGTTCGCGCGCTCGACGCCGGACCGATGCTCGCGTCGCTGCCTCGCCTGATCGGTCCCGAGGAAACCAGCGACGAGGTCGAGCGCGATCTCGCGCACATCGGCGCGCGCCTGGCCCTGTCGTCGATCGACGCGCTGGCAGCCGGCCCGATCGAGGAGGTTGCGCAGGACGACCGCCTGGCCACCTACGCGCCGCGACTCAGCCGCGACGAGGGACGGGTGAACTGGTCGCGTCCGGCCGATCGGCTGCACAACCTGGTCCGCGGCCTCCACCCCTGGCCGCACGCCTTCACGCAGTACCGGGGAAAGCGGCTGATCCTGCTGCGATCGACCGTCAAAGACGCGTCGCCGACCGATGTCTCGTCGCCCGGCACCATCCTCGGAGCCGATGGCCTGACGCTGGACGTCGAGACGGGACGCGGGGTGCTGGCGATTTCCGAGCTGCAGCCGGAAGGGCGGCGGCCGATGACGGCGCGCGAATTCCTGGCCGGCCATCCGGTCCGGCCCGGCGAGGTCCTGACCGACCCGCCATGATCTCTCCCGCCCGCGTGGCGGCGTACGACGTCGGCGTGGCGATCGCATCGGGACGCTCGGACCTCGCCGATGCGCTTGCAGCGGCCCGCCGCACCCTTCACGACGACCGCGACAAGGCGCTCGCGACCGAGATCGCCATCGGGGTCCAGCGCTGGCGCGCCAGGCTGGACCACCTCATCGCGCGGATCTCCGAGCGCTCGCTCCACAAACTGGACGCCGAGGTGCTCGAGATTCTTCGTGTCGGCGCGTATCAGCTGCTGCACCTCGCACGCGTCCCGGCGGCCGCCGTGGTCGACGACGCGGTGAAGATGACGGGGCGCGCCGGCAAACGGAGCGCGAGCGGGCTGGTCAACGCCGTGCTCCGCACGATTTCGCGCCAGCGGTACCGACTGCCGCTGCCCCCTCGTCCGGGCGCGCCGACCGATCGCGAAGCTGCCCTCGACTACCTGGCCATCACGCTGTCCCATCCGCGCTGGCTGGTCGAGCGATGGTACGACCGGTACGGGTTCGAGGCGACCGAGCGCTGGGCGCAGTTCGACAACGCGGCGGCGCCGCTGACGCTGCGCGTCAATCGCCGTCGGATCGGCTCCGAGGACCTCATCCGCGAGCTGGCGCGGCAGGACGTCGCGATTACACCCGGTCGCTACGCGCCCGATGCCTGGCTGGTTCGCGAGGGACAGCCGCTCGGGACGGCGGGTCTCGACAACGGCTGGTTCGTCCTGCAGGACGAAGCCTCCCAGCTGGTGACGCTGCTCGCCGCGCCGGATCCCGGCCGCCGCGTGCTCGACGCGTGCGCGTCGCCCGGGGGAAAGACCACGGCGATCGCCACGTGGATGGCCGACGACGCGCGGCTGGTGGCGTGCGACGTCCGCGAGCGCCGGATGGCGCTGCTGGAGCGGACCGTGAGGGCGAGCGGCGTGTCCAACGTTCGACTCGTCCAGGCGGATCTGCTGCGGCCGCTGCCGTTCTCAAGCGTCTTCGACACCGTGCTCGTCGATGCGCCCTGCTCCGGTCTCGGCACGCTCCGGCGGGATCCGGACATCAAGTGGAAGCGGCGTCCGACCGACCTGCCCGCGCTGGCCGCCTCGCAGCTCACGATGCTGCGCCATGCAGCCGCCGTCCTCCGCCCGGGCGGCCGCCTGATCTACGCGACCTGCTCGAGCGAACCCGACGAAAACCAAGAGGTGGCGTCGGCGTTCCTCGCGGCGCAGCCGGAGTTCGAGCCGCTCGACGCACGGCGGGCCGCACCGATGCTGCCGCCGGCTGTGGTCGACGAGGCGGGTCACCTGCGCACCCTGCCGCACGCGCACGGGCTCGAGGCCTTCTTCGGCGCGTCGTTCGTCCGGGCCCGCTAGAGAGCCGGGCCGTTGTGGTACGATCCGAAGTTGCATGGCGCTCACGACCCGCGTCTGGTCTGCGGGAAAAATTCTCGTCCTCATTGCCGCGTTGTTCACGACCTACGCTGTTTTCGCGGCGGTGTCGATGCGCGTGGCTCTTCGCGCGAGCGAAGTCGCTGTACCGAACCTGACCGACCGGACCGCGAACGAAGCGACGGCGCTCGCCGCGGATGCGGGGTTGACGCTGAAGGTCGACGACCTGCGGCGGCCCGATCTCAAGATCGCCGCGGGCCGCGTCATCACGCAGGAGCCAGCGGCCGGCTCGATCGCCCGGCGTCAGCGGAGCGTGCGCGTGTGGCTGAGCACGGGCAACCGGGCGGCGCTCGTGCCCGCGCTGGCCGGAGAGAGCGAGCGGACCGCGCAGTTGCGGCTGGCGCGCGACGGCCTCACGATCGCCGCCGTGTCCGAGATTCGCAGCGACGCGTATCCGGCCGACGTCGTGGTCGCGCAGGAGCCGCCGGCCAAGACGGCCGCGTCGAGCGTCACCCTGCTCGTCAACCGCGGAGCGCGCGGGACCACCTACGTCATGCCGGACCTGATTGGCGTCAACGGCGACCGGGCCGCCGAGCTTCTGCGGCGGCACGGCTTCCGCGTCGCGATCGTCGGTTCGAACCCGTACCCGGGCGTGGCCGCCGGCATCGTGCTACGCCAGAATCCACAGGCCGGATTCCAGATCGGTCCCGGTGAGCCGATCTCGATCGAGGTCAGCCGATGAGCGTGCTCGTCGCGCCCTCCATCCTCTCCGCCGACTTCGCGGCGCTCGGCGCGGCGATCGAAGCGGTGGAGCGCGGCGGCGCGGATCTGATTCACGTCGACGTCATGGACGGCCACTTCGTCCCGAACATCACCATCGGGCCGCCGGTCGTCAAGGCGATCAGGCGGGTCGCCTCGGTCCCGCTCGACGTGCACCTGATGATCCAGGATCCGGATCGCTACATCGAGGCATTCGCGGAGGCGGGCGCCGCGATGCTGTCGGTCCACGTGGAGGTGCTCCCGCACCTGCATCGGACGATTCACGCCATCAAGGCGCTCGGCGTGAAGAGCGGCGTCGTCCTCAACCCGTCGACGCCGGTCGTGACGATCGAGGAGATCGCCGGCGATGTCGATTTCGTGCTGGTCATGTCGGTCAATCCCGGCTTCGGCGGCCAGCGGTTCATTCCGCGGAGCGAGGCGAAGATCGCCGCGGTCCGGGCGCTCCTCGATCGCGCGGGCCATCCGGTGCCGGTGGAAGTCGACGGCGGCATCGACGCCCAGAACGTCGGACGGGTCGTCCGCGCCGGCGCGCGCGTCATCGTGGCCGGCTCCGCGATCTTCAACACGCCGGACCCCGAGGCGGCGACGCGCGCGCTGAAAGCGGCCGCCCTCGCCCCGTTCGACCAACCCGTCGCTCGATGATCCAGCCAGACGCTCCACAGCAGGCGGGATGTCGGTGAGCAGCGCCCGATCGGTCTCGCGCGTCCGCGTGCGGTACGCGGAAACCGACCAGATGGGCGTGGTCTATCACGCCAACTACTTCGTCTGGTTCGAGGTCGGCCGGACCGATCTGCTGCGGCAGTCCGGCGAAACGTATCGCGAGCTCGAAACCGAAGGCGTGAGCCTCCCGGTCATCCTCGCGCACTGCGAGTACCGGGTGCCCGCGCGGTACGACGACGAACTGGAAATCCGGACAACGGGGTCGATCCTGACCCACGTGCGCCTGGAATTCACCTACGAGATCGTGCGCCTGACCGACGGCGTGCTCCTCGTGACCGGCCACACCGTGCACGCGGCGCTGGACCGCGCCGGCCGTCCGTGCCGGCTCCCGCGCCGCGTACGAGCGCTGCTCGAGAGCGCAATCGAAACGACCGGAGCCGAGACGCGGTGAAGGCGCTCGTCACCGGCGTGGCCGGGTTCATCGGGTCCACCCTCGCGGAGCGGCTCTGCGTCCTGGGCGCGGAGGTGATCGGCCTCGACTGCTTCACCGATTACTACGCGCGCAGCGTCAAGGAAGGCAACCTCTCGGCGCTGCGCACGCAGCCTCGCTTCCGGTTCGTCGAAAACACCCTTCAGGAGGCCGACCTCGCCACGATCCTGACCGATCGCACGCACGTGTTCCACCTGGCGGCGCAGGCGGGTGTCCGGAAAAGCTGGGGGCGCGATTTCGCCGTCTATACGAGCAACAACATCGAGGCGACGCAAGTGCTGCTCGAGGCGTGCGTCGAGCGTCCGCTCGAGCGTCTGGTGTACGCGTCGAGCTCGTCGGTGTACGGCGACGGTGTCGCGCTGCCGATGCGGGAGGACGTGGCGCTGCAGCCGGTGTCGCCGTACGGGGTGACGAAACTGGCCGCCGAACAGCTTTGCTACCTGTACCACGTGAATCACGGCGTCCCGACGGTCTCGCTGCGCTATTTCACGGTGTACGGCCCGAGACAGCGCCCCGACATGGGGTTCCACCGGTTCCTCCGCGCAACGCTCGCCGGCGACCCGATCACCGTCTACGGCGATGGCGAGCAGACCCGCGATTTCACCTACGTGGCGGACGCGGTCGCGGCCACCGTCGCCGCCGCCACGCGGGGCGTGGCCGGGCGTGTGTACAATATCGGAGGCGGCTCGCGCGTCACCCTGAATCACGTCCTCGAGGTCATCGCGAGGGTCGCCGGCCGGCAGCCGCTCATCCGGAGGGACGCGGCTCAGAAGGGCGACATGCGGCATACCTACGCCGACACGTCGCGCGCCCGGCTGGATCTGGGGTTCGCCCCGGCCGTGTCGCTCGAAGACGGACTGACTGCCGAATACCAATGGTTGGCAAAGACCCTGTGACCCTTCGCGCCTCTCTCCTGCTGATCTCGGCAGCGGTCGCGCTGGCGGGTGGGTGCGTGACCGAGGGGCCAAGAACGCTTCCCGCCGGCACGCTCGAACCCGACAAGTTCCTGTACGACAAGGGCACGACCGCCCTCCAGGCGAAGAAGTGGCTCACGGCGCGCGAGTACTTCAAGCAGGTGGTGGAAACCTACACCGGCAGCCCGTATCGGCCCGACGCGAAGCTCGCCGTCGGCGACACGTATCTCGGCGAAGGCAACGCCGAGTCGCTGGTCCTCGCCATCAACGAATTCACCGAGTTCCTGGCGTTCTACCCGACGAACAAGCGCGCCGATTACGCGCAGTACAAGCTCGGCCTGGCGCACTTTCTCCAGATGCGGCGGCCCGAGCGCGACCAGACCGAGACGCGCGACGCGATCAAGGAGTTCCAGACCCTCATCGCGCGCTACCCCAACAGCGAGCTGATGCCGGAGGTCAAGGCCAAGCTGCGCGAGGCGCGCGATCGCCTGAGCGACGCGGATTACCTCGTCGGCTTCTTCTATTTCCGCCAGCGGTGGTACCCGGGAGCGGTCGACCGTTTCCAGTCGGTGCTCAAGGAGGATCCGGAGTACACGCGGCGCGACGCCGTGTACTTCCATCTGGGCGAGTCCTTCCTGAAGGTCAAGCGCGAAGCCGAAGCGCTGCCGTACTTCGAGCGGGTGGTCACGGAATTCAAGGAGAGCGACTACCTCGACGACGCACGGAAGCGGGTCGCCGAGCTGAAAGCGACGATAGCCGCGAAGGCGGACGCCTCGAAGGACTAGCCCGCCTTGCGGTCGCCGCGCCGCTCCTGGGCGGCGGTGAAGTCCGCGACCCGCGGGCTGAGAGGGCCGAAGCGGCGGAAGTAATCGGCCGCCGACACGAGGGCCGCGGCGACGGCCACCCACAGCGCGGCGTTTCCGATCAGCATCAGCTGGGCCTGGCGGCCGTGCCCCAGGATGAGCGCCAGGATCGCGACGACCTGCGCCACCATCTTGACCTTGCCGAGCGGCGAGGCCGGCACCACCACGCCGCGGGCGTACAGGAAGCTCCTGAACGCCATCACCGCGAATTCGCGCCCCAGGATCACGGCGACCATCCAGGCCGGCGCCAGATCCATCTGCACGAGCGAGATGAGCGCCGCGAGAATCAGCAGCTTGTCCGCCAGGGGATCGATGAACTGCCCGAGCGAGGTGATCTGCTTCCGCCGCCGCGCGAGGTAGCCATCGGCCCAGTCGGTGAGCGACGCGAGGCCGAAGATAGCCGCGCCCACGAATTCCTTGGGCACGCCGAAAATCTGCCGCCCTTCGAACTTCGTCAGCAGCACCACCACCAGCAGCGGCACCAGGAAGATGCGCGTGACCGTCAACGAATTCGGCAGGTTCATGGCGCCGTGAAGACCGATGATATCATCGGGGGCTGTCGATGAAGGCGATCCTCCTGGCCGGGGGCAAGGGCACGCGCCTTCGCCCACTGACCATTCATACCCCGAAGCCGATCGTCCCGATCTTCAACCGCCCGTTCCTGCACTATCAGCTGGACCTGCTGAAACAGGTGCCGGAAATCGACGAAGTGATCCTGAGCCTCAACTACCAGCCGCGCCGGATCGAGGAAATCTTCGGCGACGGCGGCGACAGCGGGGTGGCCATCCGGTACGTCGTCGAGCCGGCGCCGCTCGGGACGGCCGGCGCAATCCGCTACGCCGGCGACGCGCTGCGGGAATCGGTCGTGGTGTTCAACGGCGACGTCCTGACCGGGCTCGATCTGGGGGCCGTCATCGCCCTGCACCGCGAGCGCCGCGCCCGCGCCACGATCGTGCTGACGCCGGTCGAGAACCCGGCCGCCTACGGTCTGGTCGAAAGCGATGCGGCGGGCAACATCCAGCGCTTCCTCGAGAAACCGTCGGCCGACGAGATCACGTGCAACACGATCAACGCCGGCATCTACGTGCTCGAGCCCGACACGTTCGACCGGATTCCCCGGGAGGTGCCCTGGTCGATCGAGCGGAGCTTCTTTCCTTCCTTGATCGAGCGCGGCGAGACCTTTGTCGCCTACGTCGATCGCGGCTACTGGATCGACATCGGCACGCCCGAAAAGTACATGCAGGTGCACGCCGACATCATGGACGGCCGCTACCGCATGCCGCCGTTCACCGCCGGTCCCGCGACCTGCTGGGTGTCGCCGGACGCCCGCGTCGAGGACGGGGCCGTGCTCGAGGGGCCGTGTTTCGTCGACGAGGGCGCCATCGTCAAGGCGGGGGCTCGCATCGGGCCGTACACCGTGATCGGCCGGCAGGTTCACGTCGAGGAGCATGCCCAGCTCGACCACGCGATCGTCTGGGCCAACACCCGCATCAGCCAGGAGGCCGTCGTGCGCGGGTCGATCCTGGGGCGGCACTGCCACGTCGGGCGCAGCGCCGTCATCGCCGACGGCGTGGTGCTCGGCGACAAATCGGTGGTGACCGACTACAGTCGGCTGTAGATGAGCGACCACATGCAGGTCGATCCGAGGATCTTCAAGGCCTACGACGTTCGGGGCGTCTACCCGTCCGAGATCGACGAGGACGCGGCGCGCGCCATCGGCGCGGCGTTCGTCGTGTACCTGCAGGCGAAGCGCATCGCCGTCGGCCGCGACATGCGGCTTTCCTCGCCATCGCTGGCGGCGGCCTTCATCGAGGGCGCCGTCGCGCAGGGCGCCGACGTCGTCGATTACGGGATGATGGCGACCGACATGCTGTACTTCGCCGTCGGCCGGGAGGGGCACGATGGAGGGGTGCAGATTACGGCCTCGCACAATCCCTCCGAGTACAACGGGATGAAGATGGTGCGCCGGGAGGCGCTCGCGCTGAGCGGCGATGCCGGGCTGTCGGACATCCGCGACATGATCGCGGGAGGGCGCCTTCCGCCGCCGGCGTCCACGCCCGGCCGCGTCACCTCCGCAGGGATCCTGGCCCCGTACGTCGATCACGTGATGTCGTTCATCGATCCGGCGGTGATCCACCCCTTCAACGTCGTCCTCGACGCCGGCAGCGGCATGGGCGGGCTGGTGGCGCCGCAGTTGTTCGATCGGCTGCCCTGCCGGACGACGAGGCTGTGCTTCGACATCGACGGGCGCTTTCCGCATCACGAGGCCAACCCGCTCATCGAGGAGAACCGCCGCCACATCGTCGAGCGCGTGGTGGCCGAGCACGCCGACATCGGCATCGCGTGGGACGGCGACGCCGATCGCTGCTTTTTCGTCGATGGGGCCGGAGCATTCATCAGCGGCGACTTCATCACGGCGCTGCTGGCCGAGGCGTTCCTCCTGAAGCACCCGGGCGCTACGGTCATCTACGATCTGCGTGCGAGCTTCGCGGTGAGGGACCTCGTCGCGCACTACGGCGGCACGTCGCTGATGAACCGCGTCGGACATGCGTTCTTCAAGGCGAGGATGCGCGAGACGAACGCGATTTTCGGTGGCGAGGTCACCGGGCACTATTACTTCCGTGACAACTTCTACGCCGACAACGGGTTCATCCCGTCGCTGCTGATCCTGGAACTGATGTCGAAGAAGGGGCGGAGCCTCCGCGAGCTGGTGCAGCCGCTCGCGGCGAAGTACTTCATCTCGGGCGAGATCAACACGACGCTGCCGAGCATGGAGGCGGTGCCGGCCAAGCTCGATCACATCGCGGCCTACTACGCCGACGCGCGCCAGTACACGCTCGACGGGATCTCCATCGAGTACCCCGACTGGCACTTCAACGTCCGCCCGTCCAATACCGAGCCGCTGTTGAGGCTGAATCTCGAGTCGCTCGCGTCGCAGGAGCAGATGTCAGCGAAGCGCGACGAGGTCGTCGCGCTGATGCGATCCTAGGCCGGCCGCAGGCGGACACCACGCCTCGTCGGACGCTATAATCGCCGGCAATCAAGGAGCACGCGATGCCTCGCATCCCGCGGCGGGTTCCGGCGCTTCCCATCCTGGCACTGTCGGTCGCCTGCCTGGCCACCCTGGCGGCGCAGACCCCCTCGCCCAGGCGCGTCAACAAAGCCATCGAGCTCCTCGCGCAGGGCCAGCCGGTCTACTACACCGGCTCGCATTCCGGCACCGAGGGCAGCTTCGAGCAGGGCGTCAAGGACGCGCAGACCTGGGCCGACTACATCAGCTACGACATGGAGCACGCGCCGTTCGACGTGAAGGGGCTTGCCGACTACATGAAAGGCCTGGCAAAGGGTGGGCCGACCAGGAGCGGCCACAAGACGCCGGCCGTCATCGTCAACGTGCCGGTCAACGGCACCGACGAGACGACGGTTCGCGCCAACGCCTGGATGTTCCAGCAGGTGCTGGCCACCGGCGTCCACGGGATCCTGCTGTGCCACGCCGACGATCCGGGCGCCGTCCGCGCGTTCGTGGAAGCGGTTCGCCTGCCGAACAACATGCAGGGCGTCGGCCATGGGCTCAACGAAGGGCGGCGCGGCGTGCACGGCGCGGAGACCGCCGCACCGATCTGGGGCGTCTCGCAGCAGGAGTATCTGGCCAGGGCCGACGCCTGGCCGCTGAATCCGGACGGCGAACTGCTCCTCGGGCTCAAGCTGGAAGACAAGTACGCGCTCGAGCACGCCGACGCGAACCTGAAGGTGCCAGGTATCGCATTCGCCGAATGGGGCCCGGGCGACATGGCGTTGTCGCTCGGCGTTCGCAACAGCGGCCGCGGACCGATGCCCGAGCCGCTGCGCCGGGCCCGCGCGACCGTGCTGGCCGCCACCAAGGCCAACAAGGTCTTCTTCCTCAACTCGATGAACGCCGACGACGTCGTCGACATGATCAAGGAAGGCGTCATGTTGGGGCCCGCGAACGAGCGCGCGGCCGCCATCGGCCGGCAGTACACCAAGCGGACGATGCCTTGGTGAGGCTCGTGCACAGTGCAGGGTGCGGAGTGCATCGTGCGGAGTACGGAGTGCACCGCGCCGCGTCGTGAGGCGAAGCAAAGGAGCCGTCATGCGGAACGCCCTCGGACTGGCGCTCGGCCTCATGGTCGGGCTCTCGGCTGCTCCGTCGTTCACCGTCGACGAGATTCTGAGCCTGCCGACACCCGACAATCTCGTGGCCTCTCCGTCCGGGTCCACCTTCGCGTGGACGTTCGACGAGCGGGGCGTCCGGAACATCTATGTCGCCGAGGGCCCGGACTTCGCGCCGCGCCGGCTCACTGCCTACACCGAGGACGATGGCCAGGAGCTGACGCAGCTGTCGTTCTCGACTGACGGCGCGCGACTGGTGTACGTGCGCGGCGGCGATCACGGGGCGAACCGGCCGGCCGACCCGCCCAATCCGGCGGACATGCCGGTCGCCCCGAAGGTGCAAATCTGGTCGGTTCCACTCGCCGGCGGCGCCGCCAGGGCGATTGCGGACGGCGATCAGCCGGCGATTTCTCCCGACGGGACCCGCGTGGCCTTCGTGCGGGATCGACGCATCTGGATCGCGCCGATCGACGGCGCCAGGGCCGCCGAAGCCGCGTTCTTCGCCCGCGGCGGTTCCCAGTCACCGGCCTGGTCGCCGGACGGCCGCACGCTGGCGTTCGTTTCCAACCGCGGCGATCACAGCTTCATCGGCTTGTTCACGCCGTCGCAGCCGATCCGTTTCCTCGCGCCGTCGACGTCGCGCGATTCCGAGCCTGTCTGGTCGCGGGACGGCCGGCGCATCGCATTCGTGCGGCAGCCGGGCGCCGGCGGCGCGCCGCGATCGCCGCTCGTCGAACCTCCGTCGACGTGGTCGCTGCTCGTCGCCACTGTCGACTCCTCCCTCGCCGACCACCCCACCGTGTCGGCGGTCACTGCCCTGACGAGCGGTGACGCGCAGGACCTGATCCTCCGCAACCCCGGAGGACTTGGCATGCAGTGGGCCGCGGACGACACGTTGGTGTTCCGATCGTACCGCGACGGCTGGCCTCACCTGTATTCGCTCCGCCATCCCGGAACCGGCAGCCGTCCGCTGATGCTCACGCCGGGGGCGTTCATGGTGGAACAGTTCGCGATCTCGCCCGATGGCCGCTTCATCGTGTACAACGCGAACACCGGGGCCGATCGCGCCGACCTCGACCGGCGACATCTTTTTCGGGTGCCGATTGACGCCCCTTCGCCGGCGGCACTCACCTCCGGCCACGGCATCGAGTGGGGGGCGGCCGTACTGGCCGACGGGGGGAACATCGCGTTCCTGCAGGCAGACGCCCAGCAGCCGCCGTTGCCCGCGGTGGTCGCAAGCTCCGGCGGCCAGGTCCGGGTGCTGGCGGCCGATCACGTGCCCTCCGGCTTTCCCGCGCGGCAGTTGGTGGTTCCCGAGCCGGTGACGTTCCGGGCCGCCGACGGCGTCGACGTGCACGGCCAGCTGTTCAAACCGCCAGTCTCCGGGAGCGCCGCTGTCGCCGGCACTCCGGCCGCCCGGCATCCGGCCGTCGTGTACGTCCACGGCGGAGGGCCGCGGCAGATGCTGCTCGGGTGGCACTACCGCTGGGAGTACGCCAACGACTACGGCATCAACCAGTACCTCGCCAGCCGGGGGTTCGTCGTCCTCGCCGTGAACTATCGGCTCAGCGTCGGCTACGGGAAGGCCGTGCAGTTTCCCGAACGAAGCGGCGCGCGCGGCGCTTCGGAGTACCGCGACGTTCTCGCCGCCGGCCAGTACCTGCAGCAGCGCGCCGACGTCGATCCCCGGCGCATCGGCGTCTGGGGCGCTTCCTACGGCGGCTATCTCACCGCCCTTGCTCTGGGGCGCAACTCGGATGTCTTCGCCGCCGGCGTGGACGTCCACGGCGTGCACGATCGGCTCCCGGCGATCAACCCGACCCTTTTCGCGCACGCGATCGTGGGCGACGGGATCACGGAGGCCGATCTCCGGCAGGCCATGAAGGTCGAATACGCCTCCTCCCCCATCGCCGCCGTCGGCACGTGGCGCTCGCCGGTGCTGCTCATTCACGGAGACGACGACCGCACGGTCGATTTCCGGCAGACGATCGATCTCGAGCGACGTCTGAAAGACAAGGGCGTGACGGTCGAGGAGCTGGTGTTGCCCGACGATGTGCACGATCCGCTGCTGTGGAGAAACTGGGTGACGTCGATGTCGGCCGCCGGCGAGTTCTTCGAGCGGATGCTGAGCACGCCGCGGTAGCGGCCCGCCCGGTACGCCGACGCGTTGGGGCGCTTGTCAATCGTGAATCGCAAAGTGTAGATTACGTGAGGTTGCCCTCGCGTCGGCGGGCTTAGCATAGTGGTAATGTCCTGGCTTCCCAAGCCAGTTAGACGGGTTCGATCCCCGTAGCCCGCTCCAGCAGCCCAATCGCATCTTCGGCGGCTGCCGGACTCCTTCGCAATGAAACACGTCGGTTCTCGGGCGCCGAGGCAGGTGTACATGCGAGCGCCCCGCCGTGATCTCAAGTCTGCGCGCGGGTATTTCTCGCGACTGGATTCTGATCAAGGAGGTGTCGCATGCCAGCCGACAGGCGGACGAACTGTAGCGAGGAGAACGACCAGATCCAAGACTCGTGACCGGGAAACGTCCTTCAGTATTCCACGCCGGGCAGCACTGGCTCTCGCTCCTCTTGTCTGGCTGGTGGCGGTTCCGCTAAGCCACGGCGTCGTGCCGTGGGCGGCCTCGCTGCTGGGGCGGCGATACGGCTGGCAGGACCTGTCGGTTTTCAAAACCTATGGACCCCGGCGTAACGACTTTTTCAAAACCTTTCCCCCTCTGAGCTGAGAGTTTTTCAAAACCTTTCCCCCCCTCGTCTGACCGCGCGATAACGGTCTCTGGTCCCGGGCTTTAGCCCGTGGCGGGAGGCCCTGGATGTATCGCGAGGTCAGGATGGTCGAAATCACGGAAGTGCTCCGTCTCTGGCGGGCTGGCGTGCCGAAGAAGCGCTTCGCCGCGCGGCTGGGGCTGGATCCCAAAACGGTTCGGCGGTACGTCACGGTGGCAGAAGGCACCGGGCTGCGCGTCGGCGACGAGGCCGTCAGCGAGATGCGCTCCGCGACGTGCTGCTCGCGCTGCATCCCGCCGGCGGGCGGCCGCGCGGCGATGACTGGGACCGCTGTCGCGCGCAGCAGGAGGCGATTCGCAGCTGGTTGAAGGACGGTCTGCGGTTAACGAAGATTCGCAAGCTGCTCGTGCGGCAGGGCATCGAGCTGCCGTATCCGACGCTGTATCGGTTCGCGGTCCTTGAGCTCGGGTTCGGGCGCACGACGCCGACAATGCCGGTCGCCGACGGCGAGGCGGGCGAAGAGGTCCAGCTCGATACCGGCTGGGTCGGGTGGCTCACGCTGCTCGGCGGCAAGCGGCGCTTCCGCGCCTGGATCTTCACCGCCGTCCGATCCCGCCACCGCTTCGTCTATCCGACGTTTGAGGAGACCACCGCACGTGCGATTGAAGCGTACGAAGCCGCGTGGGACTTCTTCGGCGGCGTCTTCAAAGTGCTGATCCCCGATAACACGTCGGCGATCATCACGCAGGCAGACCCGCTCACACCGCACCTCACGCTCGCGTTTCTTGAGTACGCGCAGGCGCGTGGATTCCACATCGATCCGGCCCGCGTGCGCCATCCCCGCGACAAAGGCCGTGTCGAGCGGGCCGTGCAGACGGTACGCGACGACTGCTTTGCCGGCGAGATTCTCGCGACTCTCGATGACGCGCGCACGCACGCGGTGCACTGGTGCTGCGAGGACTACGGCCTGCGACGGCACAGTCGGACGCAGCGCGCCCCACGCGAGCATTTCGAGACGGAGGAGCAGCCCGTGCTGCTCCCGTCGCCGGCGACCGCCTATGACATTCCGCCGTGGAGCGAGCCAAAGGTCGCACGCGACCAGCACGTCCAGGTCGCCAAGGCCCTGTATTCGGTGCCGCGCCACTTCGTCGGCCGCACGCTGCGCGCCCGCGCCGATCAGCAGACCGTGCGCGTGTACGACGGCCGCACACTGATCAAGACGCACGCGCGTCAGGCGCCGGGTGGACGCGCCACCGACCCCGCCGATTTCCCCGCCGAGCGGAGCGTCTACGCCTTGCGCGATGTCGACGCCCTGCGCCGGCAGGCCGCGAGTTACGGCGACGCGGTTGGGCGCTTCGCCGCCGCTGTGCTCGAGGGGCCGTTGCCCTGGACACGGATGCGGCGTGTCTACGCGCTGCTCGGGCTCGCGCGTCGCTACGGCGCCGCACGTGTGGATGACGCGTGCGAGATCGCGCTGGCCGCCGACATGCTCGACGTGCATCGTCTCAAACGGATGCTCGCGCTCGGCCAGGCGCCGCCCGCCGGCGCACCGGCGCGCGTGATTCCGCTCGGCCGCTTTCTCCGCCCCGCCAGTCAGTACGCCTTACCGCTACCTGTCGCCGACCGATCCGTTTCCGAAGGAGAGTCCGAATGACCACCACTGAGATCATCGGTCCCGATCTGAAAACCGTCCTCCGTCGCTTAAAGCTCGGACGCATGCTCGACACGCTGCCTGAGCGCGTGCTCCTCGCGCGCCAGCAAAAGATGCCGCATCAAGATTTCCTGTTGCTCGCCCTCGGCGATGAGGCGACACGCCGCGACAGTCTGGCCGTCGCTCTGCGCGTGCAGCGCGCGCGGCTCGATCCCGCGATGCACTTGGACGCATGGGATCCGACCGCCAAGGTCACCTTCGATCGCGCGCTGCTCAATGAGCTCACGACACTGAGGTTTCTCGACGCCCATGCGCACGTCGCCATCGTGGGTCCCGTTGGCGTCGGCAAAACGTTTCTCGCTCACGCGCTCGGCCACATCGCGTGTCGGCGCGGCCGCAGCGTCCTCGCGGTGCGCACCGACCAGATGCTGAAGACGCTGAAGCACGCGCGTCTCGATCACAGCTATGAAGCCGAATTCCGAAAACTGCTCGCCGTCGACCTGCTGATCCTTGATGACTTTGCGCTCGACACGCTCGACCCGACGGAGAGTCGCGACCTGTACGAGATCCTGCTCGAACGCCATCGCGCCGGGTCGATCATCGTCACGTCGAATCGCGGGCCGGACGAGTGGCTCGTGACCTTCGCCGATCCGATTCGCGCACAGAGCGGCATCGATCGCTTTACGAGCAACGCGTACGACGTGGTCATCGACGGCGAATCGTACCGCAGCCGGCTGAAGCCGACGCTGACCAAGGAGCGCCGACCGGCGTGAGCGGCCGTGGAAATGGCGCCGCCATGGAAACCACAGAACGGTTTCCACAGCGGCTTGGAAATCTCGCACAGAACGCGAGATTCCTACATTCCCACCGCCGATCATCGCTATCAGACGGAAGACGAACGCAAGGAGGACTGGACAGCGGGAACGGATTCGGGCAGGCTCAACGCGCGATCAGACGAAGGGAACTCCGGGGGGAAAGGTTTTGAAAAACCGGGGTCCATACCTTCTGCTAACCGACAGCCCCGGTACCCCGGGCGCTGGAACTTGATGGGGCTTGTGCCGATCGCAGGAGGAGTCATTTTTCATGTGGCTCATGGTGGTCGGAATCCGTGAAGCCGCGAGACTTCCCGCGCGTGTAGAGTTGGACTGGGCACCAAAGATCTTGATCGAGCGAGGGCCGTACGCGTTCAGCCGCCATCCGATGTATCTCGCCGACCTGGCACTGTGGCTTGGCTGGGCCATCACGTTTGGCAGCTTCACGGTGCTGGCCGGCTTCACCATTTTGTGTGTTGCCGTACATCGCCTAGGACCGGAGAGAGGAACGAGACTTGGAGGCTAAGTTTGGCGACCACTACCGCGAATACATGAAGAGATACCCCGCTGGCTGCGAATTCGCTCGCGACTCGCAAGTATTGAACGGTGAGATTCGATGCGCGGCCCAACACGCCGCTGGAGCCGGCCGCTGACAAGTGCGTCGGCTCAGCGGCAAGTCCGCCAGGCGTCACTTCTCGTTTGCAGTTCGTCCATCCATGGCTTGTGGCAGCGTTGCGGCGTGATCCCGATGCGATTCGCGCCGGCGAGTTGTGGCGACTCGTGACGGCTCTATTTGATCGAGCGCAAGCAGGTCGGATGCGCCCGCTGTGATCGGTCTGAAGTTGTCGACCGATGATCGCGAAATTCATTGCTCGACGAGGCGCCGCGCCGCCAGCCAGTTGGCGAACACCACCGCATCGGAGAGCGACGTTCCTCCGGTGAAGATCGCGCCCGCGGCCTCGATGTCACCGCCGAGATCCAGCAGGGCATCGAAATGCCCAGGCCAGTCGGTAGCCATGTGGACCATCGAACGCCCGACGCCATCCGCACCGACGATTCGCGCGTTCGCGAGGCCGGGATCGTCCGACAACAGTTGGCGGAGCGCCGCGAGGTCGCCGGTATGGATCGCCTTGGTGATTGAAATCGCGACCGGAGCTGCCGCGGTCGCTCCGCATGTCAGCGATCCTTGGCGGGGAGTTCAGCGCTACTGGCCGGGCAGGCGGCCGACCGGTCTGTCGCCGCTGGCGCCCCAGGCGACCGCGTCCGCGCCGCCGGCCGCGTACTGCGTGAACCAGACCCCACTCGGCCGCCGACAGCACGCCTTCCTTTTCGTCCGTCCCGCGGCGCGCCGCGTGATATTGGCCGTCCAGAAACAGGTACGCGACCGGCAGATCGCTGAGATCCCGTCGGCGCCAGGTCTCGAATTCCTGGTTCAACGCTCGGTGGTACTCTCTTCATGGCGTTGATCTCCTCTCCGGCCCCGCTTCAACGGAGCCGCCTGGTTTGAGTCACCAGGAGGATACCAACGCCTCTTTTGCTTTTACAGGAAGTTTAGGACGTCACCTAATCACCCCGAGCAGAAGTTTAGAGGAGCAGTGCGCATGAGCGACTTGTATGCAGCCTCGCTCGCGGTTCGGTATGCCGCCAGCGCGCGGCTTGGAACGACACAAATCATGGACGAGTACTGGCCCGGCGGCGGCGGAGGGGCAGCGAATGCCTTCCTCGTCGCGGTTGGGCCGAGTCCGGGGGGCGAGTCAGCCACGGCAGACAACGTCCGCTACGGCTTGACCGGCAAACCGAAGCGGCTCGGTCCCGCGGCGATGAACTACGACTGGCCCGGGAAGGACGGGCGGCGGTCTGGCGCAGGCACGAAATGGCAGGCGTTCGCGTCGGGGATTCTGGGGAGTGACGCGCACGCCCGTGCGCTGATGGCGTTGCTGAACCTTGTGCCGATGTATGCCCCGGATGGCTCCACGGTGCCGACGGCGGGCTTTGACACGAGCTTTCGGGTCGTGATCTGGCCCGCGATCCTGACAACGCAGCCGCGGCTGGTCTGCGCGGTGACGAATGCCGTGTGGGAGACCATGGCAACGACGCTGACGCCGCACGCCCTTCAGTGTGCGGCGAATCCATATGCGGCGGTCGCGTTCGCGCAGCGTCGGCAGATGCTGGTGGGCGTGCCCGAGGTGCCGTGGCCGATCTGCGTGTTCCAGTCCGTGCGGCACCCGAACTATCTCAGTGGCGCCCATCGGACCGCGCTCGGGGACGCCTGCCAATGGTTTCTCAGTCGGTCATGACAAAGCCACTGAGAGCATGCAATCGAGTGGGGTGCTCACGCCGCGACCAGTTTGAACGGGCTGGCCTGTGCACGTTGCACGGGACCGTTGCGCACACGTGCTGAATGCCGCCGGGGGACGGCTCTCGGAGAGGCGTATGAGGGAAAACTTCACGTACGGTTCGATGAGGGGGTGCTGGAGACGGAGACGACGGTCCGCTCGAGCGGGACACTCGCCCGAAATGGGAGAAACGGCCTGGGCTCGCACGACCTGCCACGTCCACCGCGCCAGCGCCCTACGGCGAGACTGCCTCGGCCGTCGAGCAGCCACGGGCGCGGTTCACCAAAAAGTTTCGGCTGCGGTGCCCGGCGGTCGTCGAGAGTCTGCAGGAAGCCGGCGACGATCTGTTCACATTTCTGGGCTTTCCCGCGTCGCAGTGGAAGGCGCTGCGCACCACCAATGCGCTCGAGCGCATCAACGGAGAGTTTCGCCGCCGCACGAAGACGCAAGCGAGTTTGCCGGGCCAAGACGCCGTCCTCTTGCTGCTGTTTGGTCTGCTCCGCACGCGGCCAGATCAAGCTGCGAGTTCTGGATGGCTACAAGGATATGAAGGAGGTGAAAAAGGCAGCGTAGCTCACATCATCATGCCGGATGATGACGCGCTGAACTTTTCCACCAATTGACAGACACGGCCCCGCCTTAACCGATTAGGATGACTGTCGAGAACGCCGAGACATAGTGAGGACCGAACAAATGGCCAAAGTCAGTCATATGGTGCTGCCCGTCTCCGACGTGCGCAAATCGCGTGATTGGTACGTGGACAAACTGGGTTTCACAATCGAACGCGAACATGAAGGAGTCCAGGGGATCAGAGATCAATCGGGTTTGACGATCTTTCTTCAGAAAGTCGCGGGTAGTTTACCTGGTCACAAAATCACTCTGACGATTCAAGTCGACAACGTCGACAGCAAGTACCGAAGAACTTGCGAATCTCGGTGTGGCATTCATCAGTCCACCAAAGCTCCAATTCTGGGGCTATGGCGCCGAGGCTCTGGACCCAGACGGGTACACGAATCACTTATGGGATGAAGTCACCATGAACAGGGCCGTGCGAGAAGCGGCAGGCAAGCGAGACTGAGACGCACAATAGTCTATCAAACGGCAGTTCAGCGCTACCGGCCGGGCAGGCGTCCGACCGGTCTGTCGCCGCTGGCGCCCCAGGCGACCGCGTCGGCGCCGCCAGCCGCGTACTGAGTGAACCAGACCCCGCTCGGCCGCCAGACCGTGAAATCGGTTCGACCGTCGCCGTCCCAGTCGCCGGTCACCGGGATGTCGCCCGACGCGCCCCAGGGGAGGACGAGCGTTCCGCCGGCCGAGTACTTGATGAACCACTGGCCCGTGGCCGGGCGGAAGATCGCCGTGTCGGAGGTCCCGTCGCCGTCCCAGTCGCCGACCACGGGGATGTCGGTCGCCGTGCCCCAGGCGCGGATGAAGGCGCCGCCCCCGGAAAGAACCGAGTACCAGCCGCCGATGCTCGGGCGGTAGACGGTGAAGTCAGCCTTCCCGTCGCCGTCGAAGTCTCCGAGGAGCGGCTGATCGCCACTCGTCCCCCAGGGCACCACGAGGGAGCCACCGGTCGATTTCTTCGCGTACCACGCCCCGGTGGCGGGCCTCCAGATCACAAGGTCGTCCTTTCCATCGCCGTCGACGTCACCGGGAACCGGAATGTCACCGGCGGTGCCCCACACCTCCACGCGGACCGTGTCCGTGCTCGACTGGACGATGAACCACGCGCCGTTCGACGGCCGCCAGACCGCGATATCGAGCTTGCCGTCCCCATCGTAGTCGGCCGCGACGTCGACGTCGGTCGACGTCCCGAAGCCGACAGCCGACGCACCGCCTCTGCTCAGCGCCGTATACCAGGCTCCCGTGCTCGGGCGGAACACGGTGCGATCGGATTTCGCGTCGCCGTCAGCGTCGAACATCATCGTCATCGCCGGCGGCGCGACCACCCCCGTCACGGTCAGGGCATAGGTTCCGCTGGCATCGCCTCCGGAGTCGGCGCTCGCGACAAGCACACGGTAGATCCCGGTCGACGGAGCCGTATGACTGAGTTGGGCTGCGGCGGCGCCGAACGCGGAACCGAGCAGGGTACCGGTCGGACCGATCAGGCGAATCCACGGGACGAAGGGACCGTCGCCGCCGGTTTCCCCGATGCTGAGCACGATGAGGTTCCCGGCCACCGCACCAAAGGTCCACTCATCGAGATCGCCTCGGTCGATCAAGCCTGGATGGCTCAAGCCCGGAGACAGGCGTCCCCCCTCGTCGCCAAGCGGGAGGACGAACTCACCGGGCGTGCGGGCCACTCGCAGGACGTAGTCGCCCGAGGCATCCCCGCCGGCGTCGGCGCTCGCGACCAGGACCGTGTAGGTGCCGGACACGGACGCAGACGTGCTGATCTGCGCCGCAAGCGTTCCAAAGTTGCTGGCAATAAGGGTCCCGTTGGGATTGATGAGCCGGATCCACGGAGAGAACTCCGAATCGGCAGACGGTTCCACTGCGGTGATCGCGATGTACGCGCCGGCGGTGGCCGTGAACGTCCAGATGTCGAGGTCCCCGCGATCGATCGCGCCCAGATAATTGAAGCCGCTGGCCGCCGGCCCGCCTTCGTCTCCGACCGGGACGACAAACGGCGCGCGAGGCTTCGCAAGCCTGAGCACGTAGTCTCCCGTTGCGTCATTGCCGGCGTCCGCGCTCGCCACGAGCACGGTGTAGGTGCCCGTCAGGGTCAGCGACACATTGACCGCTCCGACCAGTGGCCCGAAGTTGCTGCTGATGAGGACGTTATTGGGGTTGAGGAGTCGAACCCACGGAGCGAAAGCCGTGTCAGATCCGACTTCAGCGGCAGTCAACGCCACATAATCGCCGGCAGTCGCAGAGAACGTCCAGGTGTCAATCTCACCTGCCGCAGAAATAGAGGCGAAATGGTTGTCTCCGTTCGTGATCGCACCCTGGGCGAGAGCCTCACCGACCGCAAATGGAAGAAGCAGGAGGAAGGGGACCAGAATCAGCAGACGCCCGGCCGACGGGTGTCTTCGGCCCACGGCCGAAGAGGAGTCGAGATCTTCGCCGCGAGAGCAGGATGGCGCGCGGTGGACGAGGCCCGGCACGTTGCACCTCCAGCAAGGACGCGTGCGAAGTTGTCAGGCAACGTCCGTCAAAGTCCTCAGACGGCCTTTTCAGTCCTTCTGCTTCCACGCGTTACTGACCGCTACTGTCGGGCTAGACTATCGTCCGGCTTACGGAAGGTCAAGCAAAAACGACCGCGTGGACCCTCGCTACTTCTTCTGCCTCGCCAGAATCGCCTCGATCTCGTCCATCACGCGGTTCATCGCTTTCACCGTCAGCTCCAGCGGCTCGTCGCTCGTCATGTCCACCCCGGCATCCTTCAGGAGCTCGATCGGGTACTTCGACCCGCCCGCGCTCAGGAAGTCCAGGTATCGCCTGATGGCGGCCGGATCCCCATCCTTCACCTTCTCGGCGAGCGCCTCGGACGCGGTGAAGGAGGTCGCGTACTGGTAGACGTAGAAATCCCGGTAGAAATGCGGAACGTAGCTCCACTCGTGCGCGATGTAGTCGTCGACGATGCAGAGGCCCTGGTCGTGCCCGTAGTACTTCCTGGTGATGTCGAGGTACAGCTTCGCCAGCGCGTCGCCGACGATCGGCCGTCCCTGCTGCGCCATCTCGTGCATCCGCAGCTCGAATTCCGCGAACTGCGTCTGACGGAACACGGTCCCCTTGATGTTCTCCAGATAGTTGCCGAGCAGCGCCAGCCGCGTGTCGTCGTCCTTGATGCGCTTCAGCATGCGATCGATGAGGAGCGTCTCGTTGAACGTCGAGGCGACTTCCGCGACGAAGATTGGATACCCGGCCGTCGGGTAGGGCTGTGTTCTATTCGAGAAATAGCTCTGCATCGTGTGCCCGAGCTCGTGCGCCAGCGTGCTGACGTCGGTGTACTTGCCGTTGTAGTTGATCAGCATGTACGGGTGGACGTCGTAGGCATCGCCCTCCGAATACGCGCCCGATCGCTTGCCGTCGTTGGGCAGCAGGTCGATCCAGCGATCGGTGAAGGCCTTCTTGATCACCGAGGCATATTCGGACCCGAGCGGCGCGACGGCCGCCAGCACTTCCTGCTCCGCCTCCTCGGGCGTGTACTGCAGGTTGACCGAGGCGACGAGCGGCGCGTACAGGTCGTAGTAGTGCAACTGGTCGACGCCGAGGATGCGCTTCCGCAGGCGGAGATAGCGATGGAACGCCGGCAGGTTGCGGTTCACCCCGTCGATCAGGCGCGTGTAGACCGACAGCGGGATGTTGGGGCCGTCGAGCGCCAGCTCCAGCGACGACCCGTACTTCCGCGCCCGCGCCAGGAACAGCAGCTTCTGGACTTCGCCGTTCATGGTCGTGCCGAACGTGCGGCTGTAGGCGCCGAGCGACGTGAAGAACGCGGACATTACCTTTTCGCGATCCGCCCGGTCCGGCAGGGCGCGCACATCGGTGAACGCCGCCTGGTCCAGCTTGACGCTCCGGCCGTCGCCGAGCGTGACCGACGGGTACGGGAAATCGGCATTCGACAGGATCCCGAAGACGCTCGCCGGGTTGCCCAGCACCGGCCCCGCCTCGGCGAGGATCTTCTCCTCGCTCGCGCTCAGCGTGTGGGCGGCGCGCCGAACGATGTCATCGAGATAGAACCGGTAGGGTTTGAGCCGGGGTTCGGCGTCGACGAAGGTCCGCAGCGTCTGCGCATCCGCATGCAGGATTTCCGGCTCGATGTAGGCCGACTGCGCCTCGAGCGACGCCGCCACCTGCACCATCTCCTGGCGCATGCCCTGATGCTGCGCGTCGCGCGTGTCCTCATCGGCGAGCAGGCTGGCGTAGACGTACAGGCGCGACAGCGCCTTGTCGAGACTCGACTTCGCGTCTAGCGCCTCCGCCAGCGTCGCCGCCGACGATGCGAGGCGGCCCTGATAGCGCGCAATCGAGGGGAGGTCTGCGGTCAGCTTGTCCTTCGCGGCGCGCCAGGCGGCGTCGCTCGGGTACAGGTCGGCGAGGTTCCACGTGTACTTCTGCGGAACCTTCGAGCGATCGCGCTCCTGCGCCGCCGCCACCACCATCATCGCCATCGTTGCCAGCAGCGAGACCACCATCGCCCTGCGAATCCCCACAGCGCACCTCTCATGCGCGACCTACCGCGTCAGACCTCGATAGATGGCGGCCACGAACTGGTCGCCGGTCCACCCGGGCGTCGCATACCGGCGATCGTAATCGAACGAGGGCCGCGCCGCCTGGATCTGCGCGAGCGTTCGTCCCTGTTTGATGAGGTCCTGTACCCGATCCCGGATGATCACCACCATGTCGCGATACTCCACCACATCCGCCTCATCGCAGAGACGGCCATGGCCGGGAATCACGTAGGTGCCGCCTTCCTCGGTGGCCCGTGGAATCGCCAGGTCGAGGATCCGGTTGAGCCCGGCGATCACGCCCTGCACGTTGCCGCCGGCGTTCTCGTCGATCACCGGGTAGCCGACGGTCGAGAAGAGGTCGCCTGCGGCAATGACGTCGGACCGGCGGAAGAACACCAGGCTGTCGCCGTCGGTATGGGCCTGCGGGACGTGCACGAGCTGCACGGCTTCGCCGTTGAAGAGCTCGTACTCGTCGGTGAAGTAGGTTTCGGTCGGCCACGCCGCGAAGGGCGTCGGCGCCTGACGCCCGGCCGGCGCGCTCATGCGCTTGAGCACGTTCTCGTGCGCGATGATCGTCGCGCCCTCGGCGGGATCCGGCGCCAGGAACCCCACGCCTGCCGTCCGTCCGCCGAACGCGCGACCGGCCTTCCCGACCGCTTCGTTGCCGCCGACGTGATCCGCGTGCGCATCGGTGTCGATGATGAACCGAATTGGTTTGGGAGAGAGCTGGCGAATGGCGGCCAGCAGCTTGTCGCTGAACGCCGCCGGCTGCGTATCGACCACGAGCACCGCATCGTCGCTCAGCTGAACGACCGAGTTGCCGTCGCGGCCGGCGAGCAGATACACGTTGCCCTGTACCGGCAGGACGTGAATCTCGCCGTCGGCGACGACCGTATGGTTCGAATCGCTGATCCCGCTCGAGCCCGACGCCCCCGCTGAAGCCGCAGGCGCGGCAGCCGCCGCCGGCTTCAGCCGGCCCGGCTCGCCCGCCAGGGTCAGCGCGTACTCCGGATACATCGTCTCAGCCCCGCCGCGGGCGGCGGTCTCGGGCACCTTGAACCGTACGGTCGACGCTGTCAGATGCGGGTTGGTCCCCGGAAGGAAATGCGAGACCTGATGCTTCGGCCGATCGACCTCGACGGCCGGCCGGCACGGATAGGCGTTCAGTTGCTGGTTCGGCGTCCAGACGAAGTTGCGCGACCGCATGAAGGGCTCGGTCAGGTAGACCGGATCGGTCACGATCTGCACGATGGTCAGGTAGTCGCCGTGGCGCATGTAGTGCTCGACGAGCGTCGCCAGATCGCTTCGCGGCACCCCGTTGCGCTCGATCTGGCCCATCTTGAGATGCGTGGTCGTCACCGTGAGCGTGGTCCCCTCCCACCGCCCGGTCGAGAATCCCTGCCACGTATGCGCGGCCCAGGCCGGGGGATGCGGACGGCCGTCCATCCAGAGGGTGCGATCCTGCGCCTGCCATTCCTGGTGCTGATGCCAGGCGATGACGTCCTGGGACGCCGGATCGACCTCCTTCCAGAGGCGCATGCTGCCGATCGTCAGCCCGTGGTCGGCCGCGAAGGGGATGCACTGGCGCTCCGGCATCGTGTAGACCGACGCGTCCCAGCTGTCGGCTTTCATGCGCGCTTCCGCGTTGATCGGCAGGCCGAGGTACTCCCCCACTTCCGGGCCCGGCCCGCGATACACCTGATCCTCGTGCAGCCGGGCTCCCCACTCTCCGGACAGGTCCACCTGGGCGAGCGCGGGCGCCGCGGCGAGCGAGGCGAACAGGACCACGACGACCGTCTTCATCACGCGAACCTCGGACAAAGGAGTCGTGGCGGACTGGCGCGGCTCGGTCCGGTTCACCCGGCGGGATTGAACCTGTATCCCACCCACGGCTCGGTGACCAGATACCTAGGATTCGACGGGTCGGCTTCGAGCTTCTTGCGAAGCTGCCCCATGAACACCCGCAGGTATTCCGGCTGCTCCTGCGATGCCTCGCCCCAGACCGCCTCGAGCAGCGTCCGGTGCGTGAGCACGCGGTTGGGATGGCGCGCGAGGTACACGAACAGGTCGAATTCCTTCGGCGTCAGGCGCACCTCGTTGCCGCCGATGTGCACGCGACGAGCGTCGAGATCGACGCGGAAATCGCCCACGTCGAACGACGCCACGTCGGTCGTCGGCGCATTCCGGCGCCGCAGCGCGGCGCGCACGCGCGCGAGCAGCTCGTCGGCGCCAAACGGCTTGGTCACGTAGTCGTCGGCGCCGGAATCGAGCGCCTCCACCTTCGTCCGCTCCTCGCCCTTCACCGACAGGACGATAATCGGAACGGTGGAGACTGCGCGGATCCGGCGGCACAACTCGATCCCGTTCATGCGCGGCATGTACAGGTCGGTGATGACCAGCTCGGGATGCCACTCGTTCAGGCTCGCGAGGGCCGATTCGGCCTCTGCCGCCGTGCGGACCTGGTACCCCTGGCTGCTCAGCACCGTCTTCAGCACCCGGGTGATCTGCGGTTCGTCGTCGACGACCAGCACGCGTGACGTCTCAACTGCGGCAGCTACCATGCTCCACTCCCGTCCGGCTGCGGCCGGCCACGTTCAACTGGGTTCCCTCTTCGTGCCGGCCATCTAGACGGCCGGCGCCTCGAGCGCTTCCGGCTGCGACGCGGGCGGGCGCTCGACCGACGCGGTGGGCAGCAGCAGCACGACCACGGTCCCGTGTCCCGACGCCGCCGCCTTGATCGAAATCCGTCCGCCCTGCGCTTCCACGAGCCGGCGCGCGATCGGCAGGCCGAGGCCGACGCCGACCCGCCGTGGATCGCGCGGCTCCCGCTGGGGCACGCGAAAGAAGTTCTCGAACACCCGCTCGCGCAGCTCCTCGGGCACGCCCGGTCCTTCGTCCCCGACGGTGACCCGCATGAAATGATCGTCGTCGACCCACGCGCGAATCTGAATCGTCGTTGCCGCCGGCGAGTACCTTGCTCGCATTGTCGATCAGCATGTAGACGACTTCGGTGATGGACGCCGCGTCCACCGAGAGCGTCGGCAGATCGGGATCCAGCGTGGCGACGACGCGGTGATCGCGAGTGAGATTTTCGGCTCGCGTGACCGCCGCGGCGACGATGGCGTCGAGCCGTTCCCTGCGGAGCGTCTGCGCCTGCGTCTGATCCGGCCGGTCCACCGAGGTGAGCCCTTCGATGAACCGGTTCAACCGATCCGATTCCTCATCGATCACCTGCAACAGCTCCCGGTGGCCCTCGTTCGACAGGTCTGGGTGTTTCGTCCAGACCCGCGCGCCGATGAGCGCCGTGACCGCCGCCTTGATCGAGGTGAGCGGGGTCCGCAGGTTGTGCGTGAGCGCGTCGAGAAGCGCCGCCTTGAGCTGCTCGTTGCGGCGGGCGGCTTCCGCCTCGCTTGCCCGATCGAACGCCGCGTGCAGCTCCTGGTACAGGCGCTCGATTTCCACACGTCCCTGCTGCGCTTCGACGGCGCGCCGCTCCGCCCGCGACGCCAGCTCGCCCGCAATCACCGCCGTGCCTGTAAACGTGATGAACGCCACCCAGTCGGTCGGTTCTTCGATCTCGAATCCGGCCGGCGGCAGGAAGTAGTACGACATCCCGCCGGCTGACAGGGCCGCCGCCAGCAGCGCCGGCCCTGTGCCCCAGAACCGCGCGACGACGACGACATTGAGGAGCAGGAGCGGCGCCGCGATGCCGGCCGCGTCGACCGATGCCGCCCGCATCAGGGCGATGACAACGGCGACGGTCAGACCGGCGGCGAGGTACCCGAACCACCGCATGATGCGATTATAGGGCCGCGTTCGGCTCGCGACAGACCCGCTATGAAACCCTTATGCTGCGCCCTGCTGAACGATCTTCACGCCGGCGCTGGCGCCCACCCGCGTGGCGCCGGCAGCGACCATCGCCTTCAACGACGCCAGATCCCGGATCCCGCCCGCCGCTTTCACGCCCATCTCCGATCCGACGACCCGCCGCATCAGCGCCACGTCTCCTGCCGTGGCGCCGCCGGGGCCGAACCCGGTCGACGTCTTCACGTAGTCGGCGCCCGCCGCCTTCGCCAGCGTGCACGCCGTCACCTTCTCAGCGTCGGTCAGCAGCGCCGCTTCGATGATCACCTTGCTGAGGACGCCACAATCGCGGCACGGCGCCGTCACCGAGGCGATGTCGCGCTCGACGGCCGCCAGATCGCCGGACTTGAGCGCGCCGACGTTCATCACCATGTCGATTTCGCGGGCACCGTCGAAGATGGCGCGGCGGGCTTCGTACGCCTTCACGTCGGCCGTGCTCGCGCCGAGCGGGAAGCCCGCCACGGTGCACACCCCCACACCGCTGCCCGCGAGCAGCCGCGCCGACAGGGTCACCCAGGTGGGGTTCACGCAAACCGTGGCGAACTTGAACTGCGCCGCCTCGCGGCACAACTCCTCGATCTCAGGCCGCGTCGCATCGGGCTTGAGCAGCGTGTGATCGATCATCGAGGCGATCGAGGTCGGAGCGCCGCCCGCGGCGTGCAGGCCGACGCGCGTCGCGCCCGCGTCGAGGACGCCGCGCAGCCGGTCGGGGCAGCAGTCGTCCACGACGGCGTGGCAGCGGCAGCGCCCCTGCGGCCGTCCGTTCGCCAGGACCAGCTCCTGGACGATCACGTCGATCAGCCGGCGCAGCTCCTCCCGGGTCATCGCGCTCTCTCGAGATCGAGGATCTTCGCCAGCCGGCGGATGTACCGCGGCTCGCGCATCGCCGCGCCCAGCCAGGCGACGACGATGGCCTGCGCCTCCTCGACGCCGACCAGGGAGGCGCCGAGCGTGAGGACGTTCGCGCCGTTGTGCTCGCGGGCGTACCGGGCAATCGTTTCGGTCGTGGCCATCGCCGCGCGCACGCCGTCGATCTTGTTGGCCGCGATCGCCGATCCAATGCCGGCGCCGTCGATGGCGATCCCCGCGTCGGCTTCGCCGCGGGCGACCGCCCGGGCCACGGCCGCCGCGATGTCCGGGTAGTCCACCGGCGCGGGGTCGTCGGTGCCCAGATCGTTCACCGCGAGGCCGCGCGCCCGCAGGAACGCCGTCAGGGCGCGGCGCAGCGGGATGCCGGTGTGGTCGCTGCCAACCGCCAGCGACCGGATCTCGGCGGGCGGTGCGAGCGCGCCGACCTCCGCGCTCACCCGACCCTCGTCCACGACGCGCACGCGCCGCTCCCGCAGCGTGTCCTGCGCGAGCGGCGTCACGTGGCCTCCGCGCGCCAGCTCCACCACCTCGCCGTGGGCGAGCATCCGCGCGTCGGCCTCGGTGATGATATCGAACCGTTTCATTGCGTTAGAATCTCGCCCCGATGCCACACGCCAGACCGTCCGAGATCCTACTCTCTGCGGACCAGATCCAGAAGCGCATCGCGGCGATGGCGCGCGAGATCCGGCGCGACTTCCCCGACGACCTTCACCTGGTGGCCGTGCTCAAAGGCGCCTTCGTGTTCCTCTCCGATCTCGTGCGACACATCGAGGGACGCGTGTCGCTCGACTTCATGGCGGTGTCGAGCTACGCGAAGGGCACGACCAGCTCGGGCGAGGTGCGCCTGCAGAAGGATCTCGACACGACGCTCGACGGCCGCAACGTCGTCATCGTCGAGGACATCGTCGACACCGGACTGACGCTGACCTACCTCCAGGAGATCCTGCGCGCGCGCAACCCGCGTTCGCTGCGGACCGCGTGCCTGCTCAGCAAGCCGTCACGACGGCTCAGGGACGTCGCGGTCGAGTACATCGGCTTCACCATCGACGACCGCTTCGTCGTCGGATACGGACTCGATTATGCCGAGGAGTACCGAAACCTGCCGTTCATCGCGGTGCTCGACGGCCCGGATCGCTGATCGATCGGCCACCTCGCGCCCGTCGCCTCCTCTGCGCGGCGTCCCGTCAGGGGGCGCGATCCCGCGATGGTATAGTGTCTCGGTGCCGCTGCACCTGGTCGATCATCCGCTCGTCCACGATGCGCTGGTGACGCTGCGCGGCGCCGATACGCCGCCCGGGACGTTTCGCCTGGCGGCGCGGCGGATCAGTCTGCTGCTGGCCGCCGAAGCGTTTCGCCGTCTGCCCACCGAGGCGGTCAAGGTGCACACCCCGCTCTACCCTCCCGCGGCCGAGGGGCGACGGATCGCGTGCGGCGTGACGGTGGTGCCGGTCCTGAGGGCGGGACTCGGGATGCTCGACGCGGTGCTGGAGTTGCTGCCGGGCGCGCGCGTCGGCCATATCGGCCTGCAACGGGACGAGATGACGGCCGTCGCGTCGCAGTACTACGCGAAGCTGCCGCCGCACATCGAGCAGACCAGCGTGATCGTCGTCGATCCGATGCTGGCCACCGGCGGCAGCGCGGTCGCCGCTCTCGATGTGCTGCGGCGCGCCGGCGCGCGGACGATCTGCATCGTCTGCATTGTCGCCGCCCCCGAGGGCGTGTCGTTCGTGGAGCGCCATCACCCGGAGGTCGAGATCTACACGCCGGTCGTCGACAACGGATTGAACCGACAGAAATACATCGTGCCCGGTCTTGGCGATTTCGGAGATCGACTGTATGGCACCATCTGATCGCACCGTCGTCGAGCGGGAGCGTCGAGCGCAGCCGCGCACGCCGAGCGGCCGCTGGAACTCCGCCCTCACCTATACCGCGCCGAACCAGGTGTTGATCCGCGGCTATCCGCTCGACGAGCTGATGGGCCGCATCTCGTTCGCCGATGCGGTGTACCTGATGCTGATGGGCGAGCTGCCCACCTCCGCGATCAGCCGGATGCTGAACGCCGTGCTGGTGTCATCGATCGATCACGGCGTGACGCCGCCGTCGACGCTGGCGGCGCGGAACGTCGCCGTGTCGCGCGCGCCGCTCAAAGATTCGGTGGCCGCGGGCATTCTGGCGTTCGGCCCCCATCACGGCGGCGACATCGAATCGTGCATGCGGTTTCTCGATACCGGGCTGACTTTGATGCGCAACGGCGCCTCGCTGCAAGAGGCCGCCGACACGATCGTCGAGGACTCCGCGCGCGACCGCATCGTGCCGCCCGGGTTCGGGCACCGCTTTCACACGCGCGACCCGCGCGCGAGCCGGCTGTTCCAGATGGCGCTCGAACTCGAGCTCGAAGGCGAGCACGTCCGGTTGATTCGCGTGGTCGAGCGGGCGCTCGAGGCGCGCAAGGCGCAGTACGGGCGCGCGGTGCCGGTGAACGTCGACGGCGCCATTGCCGCGATCTCGGCCGATCTCGGGTTCGCCTACGACCTGGGCAACGCCATCTTTCTCATCTCGCGCCTGCCGGGGCTGATCGCCCACGCCCACGAGGAACGCGCGCGCCAGGCGCCCATGCGTCAGATCGATCCCAAGGACCACGAGTACGACGGCCCGCGCGAACGCCGATTGCCCGAGGGTTTCAACCGGTAGGAGGTTCTTGAGTGCGCCCTTTAGGTCGCCCGCCCGACGCGTGACCTGAACCGCACGTCCGGCTCGACGCCGAACAATCGCTTCCCCGGCAGCGTTCAGTTCGCCGCAGTGGTAGACTTACGACCGCGCGCTGCTTCCGAACGCTGCACACACAATCCCACCGAGACGCAGCAGCTCGCACAACGTGCCGACCGGGAACGTTCCTCGCTCAGGGACCCTTGCTTCGGTCATGACCTTCGCACGGCGCCTTCCTCGTTCGCTCCGTGTGGGCCCGGTCGGACCCGGCTGTGAGTCGGACACTTGCCAGAGGCATGTAGATGACTAATTACTCTCCGTTTCTGGACGTCAGAAGCTTCGAAGAGGAGGCGGCGCCGGGGCGCGCGGAGGAGTCGCCCGCGCGGCTGCAGTCCTCGAGCCCCTTCCTGGCGGTTTACGAGTTCGAGAACGAGGCGCGGGTCGACCCGCAGGCGGAAGAGTACGTGTCGTTTCTGAACGAGCTCTACGACGAGCAGTTCAACGAGGCGTTTTCTCATCTCGTGGACGAAGCGGCGGCCATCTACGAGACGAACTTCGCCGGCCCGCAGCAGGACCCGCGTACGGCTGGCTACCAGGCGGAACGGCTCCTCAACCAGCACTTTGCCCCGCTGGTCGCCGAGGCGGAGACGATGATCCGCACGGTGGCCGCCGAACTGGACAAGCGCGATCCGGAGACGCTGGGCGAGGGCGAGGTCGAGACCATCGTCGGGGCGTACCACCCGTCCACTCAGATCGACCCGCAGTTCGAGGAGTGGCTGGGAGGGTTCCTGAAGAAGGTCGTGAACAAGGGCCTCAACCTGGCGAAGAGCGCCGCCGGCGCCGTGGCCAAGTTGGGCCTGGGACCGATTCTTAACAAGCTCCTGGCGCTCGTCAAGCCGCTGATCAAGCGGGTGATTGAGAGCGCGATCAACAAGTTGCCCGCTGGTCTTCAGCCGATCGCGCGGACGCTCCGCGACAAGCTTCCCTTCCTGAAGGAATTGGAAGAGGGCGAGGGCGCCGAGCCGGAGACGGCCGGGATCCATGAGATCAGAGAGATTCAGAATGAGTTCAATCAAGGGGTGGCCAACCTCCTGTTTGCCGAGACGGAGACCGAGCAGGATCTGGAGGTCGCCCGCGCGGTCAACCGGCCGGGCGTCCCCGACGCCTATCCCGTCGCGGAACTGGAACAGGCCAGGGAACGGTTCATCGACGGCTTGAGACAGTTGAGGGAGGGGGAAGATCCGACGCCGCAGGTCGAGAATTTTCTGCCGGCTCTCCTGCCCGTTCTGAAGATAGGCCTCAAGTTGGCCGGCCGGCAACGGGTGGTCGATTTTCTGGCCAACTTTCTCGGCAAGCTCATTCAGAAATTCGTCGGTCCCCAGTACGCGCCTCCCCTCTCGAAAGCGATCGTCGACGCCGGGCTGCGCCTGCTGCAGCTGGAGACGACCGCCCAGGGCGAGTCGGGGGCGGCGGCGGAGGCCGTGGCGTCCACCGTCGAAGAAACCGTGCGGCGGGTGGCTGCGCTCCCGGATTACGTGCTGGACAATCAGGAGCTGCTCGAAGGTGCGGCGCTCGAAGCGTTCGAGCAGGCGGCGGCGAACAACCTGCCGCCGGTGCTCCCAGAGGATGTCTACCGTCAACGCCCCGAGCTGAGGGAGCATCGCCGGGGCTTCTGGCACCGCCGCGGCCGGCGGTACAAGAAGCGCCTGGGGCCGAGGATCACCGCACGGATTTCTCCCTACAAGGTTGCCAGTCTGGAGACCTTCGATGGCACCACCGTTGGAGAGGCCCTCGAAGAGCAATACGCCATCGCGCCCGGCGAGGAGCTGGAGGCGGAAGTCCATCTCTACGAAGCGATGCCCGGTATGCGCCTCTCCGACATCGTCCGGGGGGAGGAGGTCATCGCGAAGAGCGACGGCGAGGGTGGGCACAACCAGCTCCATCCACTCACCCGCGATGCCGCCGCGCTGCTGCTGGACCAGCCGGAGCTGGGTCGGGACGAGGGGCCCGGCGAAACGGGCGATCCGACCGCCCCGCAGGTCGGCCAGCGTTTCTATTACCTGGAAATTCCGGGCAAACGTCCGCTCATGGTCCCGATGCCGGGTGGTCGCGCTCACGTGCGCCACCGATCCCGAGGCCGGATCGTGTTCCACTTTCCCAGGAACGAGATTGTCGCCCGGCTGTACCTCAGCGAAGTCCGCGCGCAGCAGATCGCGGTGAAACTCCGACAGCACGCTCACATGGGCACGGTGGCGGAGCGCCTGCGCCGCTTCATCGATCGCGCCGTCAACCGAGCGTTTGCCGGGCACCCGGGCCGCCTGAAGATCGTGCACGGGGCGGTGATCCCCGGCCGGCCGGTGGACGCGCTCAACCGGCTGCCGTCTCTCGTTCCTCAGGTGCTCCGGGGCCGGGTGACGGAATGGCTGGTCAAGGGCCTGGCCGATCACCTGCAGCGGCACGCCCAGGAGTTCATCAAGGCGGCCGACGATACGGCCGATGGCGTGACGCTCGTCATCACGCTTGAAAATCCCCCGGGGTTCCGCCAGCTTGGCGAAGCGCTCAAAGGCAAGGGCATCTCGCTCTCCACGCTCAAACTGCCGGAGGGCGATCCCACCGTCAAGCTCGATGTCTACCCGGGGCACAAGCGTGGCTGATCTGGTAACGGCGATTCGAGCCCAGTTGGGACGTCAAGTCGCGCATTGGACGGCGGCGGCCGCCCGGCTGGAGGACCTCGACGACCTGGCATCGGCGGCGGCGTGGCACGGCCTGGAACGGTACCTGGGCCTGTCCATCCGCCATCACCTCTCGGCGGTGGTCGCTCAACTGGTCCGCGAGGGAGACCTGCTGCAGGCCGCGCTCGACGCGGCGGCTTCTCCCGACGACCTCTTGAGGGTGCGCCGGCAGCTGCTGATGTTTCGCACGCGTTATACACGCGTCGAGACAACGCTGGTCTTCTTCGCAGACGCGATCAACACGCGCACCAATCCCAAGACTGCCGGGTATCTGAAGGCCTGCGACATCCTGGCGTACCGGAGCATGGCGATGCTCCTGGACCCGTTGGGCAAGCCAACGCCGAACGCGCTCTCCTATTTCGAGAAGGGCATCGGCGCGGCGGTCCTGCGGGCAAACCTGCGCCTCTGGGACGGCACCGGCGTGAATCCTGTCGCCGCCATCAAGATCACGCACCATAACCTGCTGCGCAACACCGCCTTGATCCACGAGGCGGGCCACCAGGCGGCGGCTGTGGTCGGCTGGAACGAAGAACTGGCCGCCAAGCTCGCCACCGGCTTGACCGGCGTGCCGGTGGGCGTGCCCGGGGAATGGGCGGGGTGGGCGTCCGAGATCGCGGCGGACGCATTTGCGTTCGTCCATACCGGATACGCGGCGGTCGCCGCGCTGCACGACGTCCTGGCGGCGGAAGAGGCCGTGGTCTTCAGGCATATGCCCGGCGATCCCCATCCCATCAGCTACATCCGCGTGCTGCTCGGCGTGGAGATGTGCCGACAGTTCTACGGCGCGGGCCCGTGGGACGACCTGGCTCAGGCCTGGGTGACGCTCTATTCGCTGCAGAAGGCGCCGGGCGACACCCGCGAGTTGCTGGAGGCCTCGGTCCCGGTCCTCCCGTTGATTGTCCGCATCACCTTGCGTGAACCGATGCGGGCCTTTGCGGGGCGGCCGCTGGCCGCCGTGATCAACCCGGACCGCGTGAAGCCGGAGGCGCTCCTGGCGATGGAGCACGAGCTGGGGCCGGCGCTCTACACGTCGATGCACTGGATCTGGACCGAAGCGCTGCGGTTGCTGGCGCTCACCGGATTTCGGATCGCCACGACGCCGGGCAGAGAGGCGGCCACGTTCGAACGGGCGGAGGAATGGCTCTTACGGCTCGGCGGCGCCTTGCAAGCCGCGTAGGCCACATTCGGAGGATTGCACCATGCCAGGCAAAGACAGCCCGAGGAACGAGGAGCACGCCTACCGGCCGCCGGAGGACACGCAAGCGTCCGACATGCGGAAGCTGCTGGGCACCCTCGACCGAGTGTTTGCGACGTTTCGTGAGCAGTTGCAGGCCGAGGTGCCGAAGCCGCTCACCGGCAATGCGAAGATCGCGGCCGACACGTTCAACGATATCGTCGCCGGCTTGAGGTTCGAGTCCCGGCCGCGGGCCATCAAACTCTTGGCACAGAGCGTGTCGCCAACCGAGATCGAGCTCACATGGACCGACGCGCCGAACAACGCCGACGGCTACAGGGTCGCCCGGTGTCAGGGCTACAACTGTCAGGACCTGCTTGAGATCGCGCGGCTCTCGTCGACGGCGCGGTCCTTTCGCGACGCCAACCTGTCCGAACGCACCCCTTATCGCTACCAGGTGGTCGCCTTCAATGCCAGGGGCGAGACGCCCTCCAATATCGTCGGGGCACCCGGCAGCCATCGCGACGAAAGATAAGGAGACCCGCTATGTTCAGATATCTCGCCGCTCATGTGGTGCCGGACGGCGCCGCCAAACTGGTCAGGCTGCACCCGGCAGAGTTGACGGCCCTGCTCGAGCAGGCCTGGAACCTCAGAGTGAATCCCGCTCCCGGCGTGACCGTTCCCCCGACCGGTCATCCGGACCACCGGAGCGACACCCCCGGACTGGCGATCCCCCAGATGCCGCTCCCGGTGTTAGCGCCGCCCAGCCTGGACGGCGCGAACCCGGATCCTGCGAAGCCCTTTACCGACGTGCTGACGAGCACGCTGACCGGTGAGAAGGGCACGCCAGGAGTCCGATGGGACCATCTGATCTATGCCTACATGATTGCCAACACCCGCATCCGTCCGATCTTCCGGCGGGTCGTCCACGAACTGTTGCACGGTGAAGCGTTCGGGCCGCCGCGGGAAGATACGCAGCTCTGGTTGCGCAATACCGAAGAGCTCTTCTTCCGGGACCAGCCGCCCTTCTCGATCACTACGCTCACCAGTTACGTGCGTCCCGACATCGAGACCACGGAACGGCAGGCCTACTACCGCATGTTCGGCATGGACCTGAATCACGGCAAGGACGACAATTCGCCCTACCCGTACGTGAAGGTGGCGGCCGCCAACAAGGAATTCGTCACCACCTTCGAAGAGCTCCTTCGCGAGAGCTGGATCGGGTTCATCAACCGGTCGACCACGAGCGGCGCGAATCCCACCGACGATGCGAAGATCGAGGATCTTGCACGAAAGCTGAACAGTCAGCTGATCGACCGCAGGCGGTTCGGCAACCTTTCGCGCGAAGAGTTCTACCTCGTGGCGATGATGTCGTGGTTTCATCTGACGGTTGAAAACAGCAATCTCCCCATCGTCAGAGACCTGCGGGCGGAAGGCTCCACGGCCGAACAGGTCCTCTTCAAGATCGCTCAAATGGTCGGCCTTCCAGCCAACGGCCTGGCGGACCACTATTTCCAGATTGCCGATTCCATCTCGGCGGTGCTCATTGCCATCGAGACCGGCGCGTACCAGGTCTCCGGGGCGGCGCGCGCGTTCTACGATCCGACGACTCCCAATCAACTGGCCGACGCCATGAACAAGATCATCACTCACTGGTCCGCCATCACGGGTCACGATGTCAAAGCCGGTAAAGTGGCCGTTCGATAGGCCCGAACGACTCGAGTCTCCGTTTCTCGACCAGGAACTGTTTGCCGGGCGCGGTGAACAGGACTGGAAACCGAGCCTGGGCGCGCTCGAGGCGGAGAGCCCGTTTGCCGGCGCCTTCGAGCCGGGCAGGACCGGGGGCGTCGAGCGGGAAGAAGAGAACCAACTCGCGGACAAACCGTGCCTCGGCATCATCGGGCACGACGACCGCGTTCCGGTGCGCCAGGCGTGGGATGTTCCCTATCGCTGGATCTGCCAGATTTCCTCCACGCGCCGGAGAGGAGGACAACAGCTCAAGTTCGGTCCCGTGGGTACAGGCATCCTGATCTCACCGCATTTCGTCCTCACCGCCGCCCACCTCCTGCGCAACAGCGAAAAGGACGATCGCGGGCAATGGGTCGATTCAGAGACCGAGTACGTGGTCGTGACTCCGGCGCGCAACGACAGCGCGTCGGCGGCAAACAGGGCGCCGTTTGGGAAATATGAGGCGCGTGGCTGGAAGCTGTGCCCCAAGTACGACCCTCATGCGGCCGACGCCTGGAGGTACGACTACGCGGTCATCGAACTGAAGGAGCCCGCCGGAGCGAAGCGGGCGCCGGTCCTGAACCAGGACCTGCTCTGCTTCTGGGGCAGTCAGGAATGTGGCGGCAACACATATCTTGATGTACTGGCGGCCACTCAGGTGGCGGGAAAGACGGCGTACACGGCCGGCTACCCCGCCGATCTGGGCGGCGGCACAAAGCTCTACTCGACATCCGGGATGCTCAGCGGCGTGGACATACGCGGCCGCACCGAGGTCATGAACTACGATGCGGACGGCTGTCCCGGTCAGAGCGGCTCGCCGATCTGGATCGAACAGGCTGGCAAGCGGCACCTGGTCGGCGTCTTCACGAAGGTGGGTACCGGTTACAACGCCACGACAGGCACGGTGTCGCTGAATAGTGCCGTTCGCATCACCCAAGACGTCTTCGATCAGATTTCCCACTGGTTCGAGGCGGTACTCGAGACGCCCTGGTTAGGCAAGGAGACCCTCGAGGAAGGGGCTGCGAGCTTCGAGGACCAGGAGAGTGACGGTCGGCTGCTCGAGGAGCAGCCGACGAGCGAGCGGTTCGACCCGGCTGCCGTTCCCGCTGACGTGGCCAAGGCACTGGCCGGCCACGACTGGGCCCAGGCGCTGAACCTCGCGATCCAGGCGGGATGGCGTGACGAGAACGACCTGACGAACCTCGTCTTCTTCGCCCGGCATCCCGAGTTGCCGACCGAGCCGCTCAAACGCAACGACCCGCACTTCAAACAGCTCAGCGCCGAATGGACGAGCATTCTCGACAAGGAAGTCTGGAAGGCGATTCAGCGATCCGCAGAGAACACGGATCTCGTCGTGTCAGGCGAAGAAGTGACCGATCATCACCGGTCGTTCTTCCGTGGAGCGAGTGGCGCACGGCTGAAGAAGCTGATCGAGACGACGGCCAAGGAGGGGGATCTCAATCCCGGGCTGCTCGGGACGATCATGATGGCCGAAACCCGCAGGCCGCTCAGCTACCTGTCGAGCGACAAGGTCAGCTCGTACCATATCGGCTGTGACGACTTCTACGAGGCGCGCGCTGCCATCAGCGCGCGGGTTCCCGCCTACGCCCGGATCAAGTGGGACAGGACCCAGAAGCCGGTCGAGCATCTCAACGATGCACAGACCAATCCGCGGCTGGTCAAGACCATCCTGTTCGACTCCGGTGCGGATGCCGCCCTCGCGACGGCCGTCTATGTCAAGTTTCGCGAGGTCCGTCTTCGAGAGATAGCCGCGGCATGGGGCAAGGATTTCGATAGCCTCCCGCTCCCCACGCGGTTTGCGCTCACCCGGATGGCGATGGCTGCTGGAACCGGCGGCGCCACACCTTATCTGAAGGATGCGCTCAATGGAGTGGATATCTTCGTCCGAAAGGCCATCCCTGTCCGGGCATACCAGACACAGCGCAATGCCACGGTCCGGACGGCCCAGGCGATGCACCTCTCGAGCTGGGTCTTCGGTATCCCGGTCGAGCGGGCAACTCCACCTGCGGCGCACGAGACAGAGACCTGGGTGCCCGATCACGAGGACTCCGGGGACGTGGTGTCCGGCTTCGAAGGTGAGAGCGGCGACGCTTCGGAGGTGATGACGCTCGAGGACCGACCGTCCGAGGCCGGGGAAGACAGCCCTCACCTCCCCCTCGTCGTCGAGCGTGATGTTCCGAAGAACTCCACACGGGTGGTCGTCGTCGGTCAGCGAATCGAGCTCGACCTCAACGACATCGCTTTCGCCAAGAACGCGGACGCCATCAGTTGGACGATACCGGGCACGAGAGTGCGGGGCTATGACGGGACCGCGCGCGACGCCGCGCTCATCAAGCTGACGGACGCCGACCTCGCACGGCCGAAGATCACCTTCTACTGGGTGGACGCGGCCGACGGGAGGGCCGTTCGAGCGAGGTTCAGGACGGAGGGGGGCGGCCTCGGACAGGTCGTCTATCTCTTCGACGTCAAGCGACCCACGGTGAATTTCTTTACAGGCAAGGCAGGAGTCACGCAGTTTGAAAAGCGTGGCGGTCTCATGGCGATGCGTTTCGGCAAGCCGCTCGAGGCGCCGGGCATCGTCTGGAAATGGAAAGTGACGCTGCCTCCAGGCCAGGCGGGTTACATCAAGGACGTCCAGACGGTCCTGGTCGATCGATCCCACATCATTCGCCTCGAGCCGGGCGGTAATACCCGCAAGTCGGTGTGGCGGCATCCCTCCAGGACCGATCCCCACGTGCAGCTCGACGGGCATTTCGATAACCAGGCTGCCTACACGGCTGGACTTTACGAGTCGAAGGTCGGTGCCGGAGAGACAGCGACCAGTGGAGGCAGAGGTATCGAGGACAGTCCACATACCGAGCTCCCGGCGATCGCCAACACGGTTTCCGTCAACGACCGGTTCACCTACTACCTCATGTTCAAGCCAGCCACCGATAAGGCCGACGACGCCATCTGGGTGCCGCTGGCGAGGGCCAAATGGTTCTGGAACGCCACGGCGGATCAGCGGGAGAAACAGTGGAGGCTGCGCAAACCACCACAAATGGACCCCGGCATCGACACGACAACCGTCGAGTTTCCGCTGTACCACAGCAACGTCTCCGAGAACGAGTGGCAGGACGCGTCGCCGGCGCCGGCCCACGAGGATTCTTTTGCGCAGGAGGCTGACGCGCAGGCGCTGGAAAGGGGTGGAGAGGAAGAGACGTTCGGTTCAGACGAAGAGTTTCTGCAGGAATGATGGACCAGCCTCCATCCCTGGAGGCGCCCGACGAGATCGACATGCGGAAGGCATCAGGTCTTGACGAAGCGTGGGCTGCCGCGCTCGAACGAGATGCGCGGGAGACGGAAGCACTTGGCCCCGAGCCGCCGCCATTCGGCGAGGTGTGGACCGGAGAACTGACGGGCCTCGAACGGCGTCCGCGGGGGCCGGATTCGACCTTGTTCGAGCGTCAGGTTGGCGGCGCGGCACGTGCCGTCGATCCATTCCCGCGATACCCTTACGTGCTCGCGCTCGACATGGCGAACCAGGACTTTTCGACGTGTGCCGCCGAAGTCGAACGCGATCCCGACCTGAACGCCATGTGCGGCGCGGTTGCAGACCTCACGGGCAATCCCGAGCTTCCCCCTTTTTACGCTCACAACCCGGTCGACATGCTGTATGTCGCCAGCCTCGCCAAGATCTACCCGCTCTATGTGGCCTTCGAGCTGCGGAAGCGCGTCCAGGAGCAGGCCGTGGACATGATCGCGTCAGGCCTCTCCACCGCCACCGCCGGATGGGAACGCCAGGTATTCGCTTCGCTGGAGAAGGCCTGGAAACCCAGACTCAAGGCGGCCTTTCCGATGCTTCCCGAGGACATGCCGAAGTTTTCGGACATCTTCTTGATCTCCTCCACCGGCAACGTGACATTCGCCGAGCACGATCCGCCGCTCAGCGATGCGGACCTCGATGTCCGACCGCCGCATCCAAAGCCAGGGCATCCTCCTATCAGCCCGGAGTACAAAACGCCGCCCGGCAAGTTTCGCGATTGGATGCGCCTGATGCTCCGCTGGTCCAACAACGAGGCTGCCAGCAAGTGCATCCGCGCCCTGACCTATCCGTACATCAACGGCACGCTGGCCGCTGCCGGTTTCTTCCACAAGCCTTCCGGGGCAGCGCCAGCCCACGGCCTGTGGTTGTCGGGCGACTATCTGAATCACGACTGGCTGAAGGGGGATGCGGCCGGGCAGCCATTGAGCCCGCGCTGGGCGCGCCTGCAGCGTCGGCGGGTAACCAATTTCGCGGGGACGGCGTTTCAGGTGGCGCGCTTGCTCGCATTGCTCGCGCAGGGGCGGCTGGTCAGCAAGGAGTCGAGCCGGGAGATGATCGGCATGATGACGGGCGTGGCCGGGATCGGCAGTTACGTTCGCGGCGCCCTGGCCGGAGCGGCGCCGCCGCGACCCTTCGGCGCGATTGCGTCGAAGATCGGATGCGGCGACGAAGTCCCGCCGCCCGCGTGCGGCTTCACCCACGATTGCGCGATCGTGCGCGTGGACCGTGGAGGAGACCCCGCGAGGGCGCTGCGATACGTGGCGGTGGCACTGGGCGGCCACCCCAATCGAGCGAAGGCGGATCTCCGCAAGATGATCGTCCGCTTTCACGACTGCGTCGTCGCGCGGCACCCGTAGTCTCCGCAATGGCGTCCACATCGGCGCGAAACTGGTACAATCGCCCGGAACGGCGGCGCCTCTCTCGGGCGCGTCGTCTCGTCGGTCCCCGTCGGGCGCTTAGCTCAGTTGGTTAGAGCGCGTGCTTCACACGCGTCGCAATTGAAAGGGCGCATCTTGGAAGCTGTTGGTTTCATTCAGCTTCTGGGATGCGCCCTTCGTGTTGTGTCGGGTCGTTTGGCAGCGTTTTCTGCACGAGGGGCCACAAAAAGGCTCTTCGTCGATTTGAGTACAGCGATTTGAGGTAATACCCGGCCGCCTGCGCGGACCGCTGTTGGGTGGGCGGTCTGCTCGGCGGCCTGGTCGATCAAGGCGATCCCACGTGCACCGGACCATCCGGTGTCATCTTCTCTTGATGTGCAAACAACAAGGGAGGACCGGTGGGATCGCGGCGCGATTGTACGTGGATTCTGGGCTTGCCGGGGTTTCGGGTGGTGGCGACGGAGAGTGATAGCGACGCGGTCGACAGCCGGTTGAGGATTCGAATCGAGCGCCGCGGGGTCCGGCGCTACGGATGCAGTGGCTGTGGGCGCCGCACGAGTCGCGTACGATCGGCGCGCGAGCGCACGTGGGACGATGTCCCGTGGGCGTCGCATCCCGTCACCCTCGTGTATGTGCAGCGACGCGTCCGGTGTCGCCACTGCGGCATTCGCACCGAAGCCATCGAGTTCGCCGATTCGAAGGCGCGGGTCACGCGGCGCTTGCGGCAACAGATCGGGGTGGACTGTCAGTCGATGCCGACGTCGCATGCCGCGATCCGCCACGGCGTCAGTTGGGGAAAAGCCCGTCGAGCGGAGCACGCGTTCCTGCGCGACTGGGACGGGCAGCGTCCGCGACGCCGTCCTCGATATCTCGGCGCCGACGAAATTCACCGCGGCAAGGCGCAGAAGTTCTACACGGTGCTCTCGGACTTGGTGCACGGCGAGGTGATCGGCGTGGCGAAAGATCGGACGGAGGCGAGCTTGGCCGGCCTGCTGACCACGTGTCTCGATGCCCGGCAGCGCGCCGCGGTCGACGCCGTCTGTACGGACATGCATCGGCCGTACACCAACGCCGTGGCCCAGCAGCTGCCGACCGCGGCGATCGTGTACGACAAGTTTCATGTGCTGCAGCACGCCTCGGCCGCGCTCGACGACGTGCGACGCCAGGAGTTCTTTCGCGCGGGTGCCGTGATGCGGGCATTCGGTCGCGGCAAGCGGTGGCTGTTGCTCAGACGGTGGAAGACGGTCCGCGGCTCGAAGCGCCAAGAACTGCGTGCGCTCTTTGCCGTCAATCGGCGCCTGTTCAAAGCCTATGTGTTGCGCGAAGAGCTCGATCACCTGTGGACCTATAAGACCCGCGATGGCGTCGCCAACTTTCTGTGGGGATGGCTCGAGGCCTTGCGCTGGCAGCGGCTCCCGGAGATGGAGAAACTGGGTGACACGTTAGTCGCGCACATCGATGGCATCGCCGCGTACTGCGACCATCCCGTTCGGTTCGGAGTCGTCGAGTCGTTGAACACCACGATCAAGGCCGTCCTCCGACGCGCGCGAGGCATGCGCGATGACGCGATGCTCCTCTTGAAATTGAAGTGGGCCACCGCTCACCCGATCCGGTCCGCTCGCGATCTGGCTCGTTTTCTCAGCCCCCAGAGGCTGTACTCAAATCGGTGAAGACCGCACAAAAAGGGCCACACGGACCAACGTGGCGGTTCAGCCAACGGCGGCCAAGAATTTCAGCAGCCGTCGGCTGCAGGCGAGTTGCTGGACGCCCCATCATTCGAAGCGCCACGTGACGAGAACGCTGGTCACGATCCACCAGCGACGAAGAAGATCATGTCGATCACCTTTGCCCGGGTGTACCTTCGCTCTGTATCAACGCCGGAGACGAAATCCAATGTCTGAACTCTATTGCGTTCGATGACCTCGGCGTTCGCAGTATAGAACTCTCCGATCTTTCTGAGTGCCTTGCGGCCGAACGTGGATACGCCAAATCCCTTCTTGAAGTACGTGTCGAAGGCCGGTACACAGCCGAATGTGCCAAGCATGATCTTCGTAAGGAGGATGTCCGACGCGCCATTCGGCAGTGCCGCGGTGATTCGGCGAGCCGTGTCGAAGACCACTGGACAGCTCCCATCACCGTACATGTTCGCGTCGATCTCCCATATCTCTGCTGGCGCGTTCGCGATGACTTTGATCAGCGGAACAAACGCCCGGACGCTCCTCTGAAGCAGCTCTGAGGAACCGCGCAACATTCCCCAGCTTGCGAGGTAGAACCCGAGGTGTAGACACGAGAGCTGTAGCGCATCATCTCGAAGAAGTTCTGGCAGCTTCTTGCGCTCGCGGTGTGACTGAAAATAGTTAAAGCAATAATCAAAGGACGTGTACCTCGCCGAGGGTTTGCGCATTCCACCCATCGTGATCAGTCCGTCCACGCCATCGTGATCACGGGGACCACGGCATCGTGATCGGAGCGACGCGACGCTGAGTTGCGGGATAGGTTAACCGGTGTTCGCCTCCAGTGATAGTGGTTCAAGGTACGGGTCGGTTATCTTCGTTCTGCTTTCTTCCTCCTTCAAGACGATGATGGCGGTGGGCGGTGTGGGAAACCGCGTCCGCGCGGTTTTCCAAAGACCTGTGGGCGCGTCTGCGCGTCCATAGGTCTGGCACCGTCCACGGCCCGTCGCGCCACTCAGGCTTTCTCCTTGCGTCGCGACGGGCCTTTCAGCGTGATCGGATACGCGTTGTGGACGAGGCGATCGAGGACGGCGTCGGCGATCGTCGGGTCGCCCAGATACGCGTGCCACTGATCGCGCGGGAGCTGACTCGTGATGATCGTCGAGCGCGTGGCGTCGCGATCCTCCATCACCTCGAGGAGATCCTGGCGCTGCACATCGGTCACGGCGGCGAGGCCCCAGTCATCGAGGATCAGGACGTCCACGCGCGCCAGCCGCGCGAGCACGGTGGTGTAGGAGCCATCGGCGCGCGCGAGCGCCAGCTCCTGAAAGAAGCGCGGGAGTCGCCGGTAGATCGCCCGGTAGCCCTGCCGACACGCGTGCTGCCCCAGCGCGCACGCCACGTAGGTCTTCCCGACGCCGGTCGCGCCGGTGATGAGGACGTTGCGGTGTTCGGCGATCCAGCGGCCGGTGGCGAGCTGGCGCATCAGCGCCCGATCGAGCTCGCGGCGCGGCGCGTACTCGAGATCCTCGAGACAGGCCTGGGCCATGCGCAGCTTGGCCTCTTTGAGCCGACGGGCGAGCTTGCGATTGTCGCGCGAGAGATGCTCGGCGTCGACGAGCAGGCCGACGCGTTCGTCGAAGCTGAGCGCCCCGATCGCCGGGTCCTGCAGCTGCGTCCGGTACGCGTCGGCCATCGCGCCGAGACGGAGGGCGCGGAGGCGATCGAGGGTCGGTTCAGTCAGCATGGCGGTCTCCTTCGGCATCAGGCGGTTCGTAGTACGCAGGGCCGCGGACGTTGGCATGCACGGGCCGCGCGCTCGGCGCGGGCTCGCCGTCCAGGGGCAGACGGTCCAGGCCGTGTTTGAGGATCGACTCGACGTGACGATAGGAGCGCGCGCCGGCGGCGAGCGCGCGGGCGCACGCGGCATCGAGCCGGTCCGGGCCATGCTGCTTCGCCAACCGCAGAATGCCCAGGCACGAGCGATAGCCTTGCTCGGGATGGGGCCGGCTCTCGAGCAGCGCCTGGACGAGCGCCTCGGTGTGGCGCCCGATGGTGGCGCCCCAGCCGATCAAGCGGGAAGGGCTCCACTCCAGATGCGCGCGGTGCGCCTTCGGCATGTGCTCCGGGATGGTCGTGTGGCGGCCGGGCAGATAGCTGCGCACGTGGAGCCACACGCGCACGCCGCGCAGCAGCACGTCGACGGTCGTCGCCGTCAGGCAGATCTCGACGGCGGCGTGAATCAACGCGTGCGGGACGGAGTAATAGTGCCGGTCGACCTCGACGTGGTAATCGATGTTGACGCGCGCGTGGCGCCAGTCGGCGTGGACGTAGCGATCGCGCGGGAGCGGCTGCAGCGCCGGCCGATCAAAGCGCTCGAAGAGCGCGCGGCGCGAGGCGCCGCCGTACCCTTTCATCGGACGGTCATTGAGATCGATGAGGAGTTCGGCGATCCGGGCGTTCAACGCGACCAGGGCGAAGAAGGTCTCGTTCCGCAGCCGGGCGAGAATCCAGCGTTCGGCGACTTGGACGGCGACTTCGACCTTCGCTTTATCGCGCGGCTTGGCCGGCCGGGCGGGGACAATCGCCGTGCCGTAGTGCCGCGCCCAGTCCGCATACGTCCGCTGGATGGTCGGCTCATACCGGCAGGGATCGGTGACGCCGGTCCGCAGCTGATCCGGCACGACCACCGCGGAGACGCCGCCGAAATACTCCACGGTCCGCGTGTGACTCTGGATGAAGTCGACGCTGCGCTGGGTGAGCGTGGCCTCGGCGTAGGTGTAGTTGGAGGCCCCGAGCACGGCGACGAAGAGTTCGACGGGGACGATCTCGCCGGTCGTGGGGTCCACCAACGACGGCTGCTGCCCTGCGTAATCGACAAACGTTTTCTCGCCCGCCGTGTGGACCTGGCGCATCGAGGTGCGCTGCTGCGCCAGCCAGCGCCGGTAGTGCCCGCAGAACGCCGAATACCGGTAGCCGTCGGGATGCGTCGCCAGATACTCGAGATGCAGGAGCTCCAGCGTCACGCCCGGCCGCCGTAACTCGGTGTGCATCCACACCAGATCGGGCCCCGGCCGGGCGACGGTCAACGCGAGCTTCGGCCCATACAGGGTGCGCTCCAACGCGTCGTCGCTGAGGGTGCCGACGGCGTCCCAGGTGAGCGCCATCGCCTTGGCCCGGGTCATCACCGAGGCGACGGCGCCCGCACTGATCCCCAGCCTCCGGGCCGTGTCCCGGTGACTCCGGCGTAATGTCCATTTCAACCGCAGAATCTCTCGAATGTGTCGCATGAGCAGTCGTTCCGTGGCCATCGCACTCCTTGGGACGGGATGTCGCCCAAGCCACGATGGCAGAACCCTTGGCTCAGCGTCGCCGACCGGTGATCACGAGGCGTGGAATCGGTGATCACGACCCGTGGAACGGGTGATCACGATGCCGTGGAATGAGTGATCACGATGGCGTGGAACAGGTGATCACGATGGCGTGGCGCGCGCAGGGTTGTCGCCGCTCACGTAAAACCGCGTAAATCTGGACCGACGCTGGGCGGCCTGTCATGAAGCCTGGGTTCACGACTTCGGCTTCGGCGACTTTTGGGCGTGCCTGGCCTTCTGCGCCTGCTCGGCTTCCCGCTTGCGATAGGACTCCCCTTCGATCGTGACGATCTCGGCGTGATGCGTGAGCCGATCGATCAAGGCGACGGCGCAGGCGGCGTTCGGGAAGACCGTGTCCCATTGCTTGAAGGCTAAGTTCGTAGTGATGACCAGGGATTTCTCCTCGTAGCGACGGCTCACGACTTGGAAGAGCAGATCGGCGGCGTGCGCGTCATAAGCCAGATAGCCGACCTCGTCGATGGCGAGCAGGCTGGGGCGGAGGTAGGTGCGCAGGCGCCGCTGGAGCGCGCGTGCCGTGTCTTGGCTGGTCAGGTCGAGGATCAGATCGGCGGCCGTGACGAGGCGCGCGGAGTGGCCGGCGAGGATCGCCTGGTGGACGAGATTCTTGGCGAGCAGCGTTTTGCCCAGCCCGTGGGCCGCGACGATGATGACGTTTTCCCGTTGGGCCAGGAAGTCGAGCGTGAAGACGCGCTCGACGGTCGGGCGATGGATCTGCGTCGGCCACGTCCATTCGAAATCGGCCAGGGCTTTGAAGCGGCCGAGCCGAGCGTCGTGGAGCCGGCGCTCGACGCGCTGATGCAGGCGCGCCGTCAGCTCCGCCTGCGCGAGCTGTTCGAGGAGCACGACGGGGCTCCAGCGCTTCTGCGTGGCGCGCGCGATCAGATCGTTGAGTTCAGCGGCCGTGTGGCCGAGCCCCAGCTGGCGCAGGTGGTCACTCAGCGTCGTCGGGATCGGGTCGGGTGAGGGCATCGTAGCTCTCCAGGCGATGAGGCGTGACGTCGAGCGTGCGCACGCCGGGATGGTCCGGCAGCACGAGGCGGATCGGCGGCGGTTGTCGCCGTTGCCGGCGCCGTTGTTCGAGCACGTGCGCGATCGTGCCGGCACCCAGCGCGTCAGTCCTGAGCGCCTGGGTCACGGCTGCGGCGAGCTCCTGCGGGCCGTAGTCGTCGAGGAGTCCGAGGAGCCGCGCGGTGTGGACCCGGAGCGATTCCCCCCGCGCCGCCAGGCGCTCGAAGAGCGTCGCGACGACGGGGACGGCGAGGCGGAGGCGGTCACGCGCGCTCGAGGGATTGGCGTGTCGGGTCGCCGCGATGAGGCCGGCCAGATGCGCCTCGTCCTCGATCGTCTGCCCGGTGTCGTAACTGCGGGCGTGCCGCGCGATCTCCTCCGTGCCCGCGATCACGCGGACGGTCGTGGCACTCGCGAGCAGCGTCACGAGGCGACGCACGTACGTGTGGGGAATCGAGTAGTGATTTCGATCGAAGCGCACATACGGGGTTTTGCCGGACGTGACGGTCCGCATCACGTCGGTCTCGAAGGGATGTGCCGGCAGCGGCAAGAGCCGCTGCTGCTCCTCGGCGAAGACGTCCGCCACGCTCCGATCGCGTTGCTCGGGATGGGGCCGCTGGTGCGCGATGTCCTCGCGCCAGCGGCGGAATTGCGCGTTCAGGTCGTCGACATCCGCGAAGGTGCGGGCCGCAAAGAACGCCTGGCGCAGGTAGTGAATCTGTCGCTCGATCTTGCCCTTCTCATTGGCGCGGTACGGAGTGCACGGCCGCGGGGCGAAGTGATAGTGCCCGGCGAGCTCGAGCAAGCGGGGGTGAAAGCGAATCGCGGTGCCGGCCCGTTCCAGGACGGCGCTGCGAAGGTTATCGTAGACCAGGGTGCGCGCGACGCCACGAAACGCGTCAAAGGCCTCGACGTGGCCGCGCAGGAAACTCTCGAGCGTCTGGTCGAGGGTGAAGAGGGCAAAGAGGGCGCGCGAGGTACGACAGCACCATCACGAAGCCGGAAAGCGGTCGGACACCGCGCCCGATCCGGATGGACCCGAAAGCGCCCCAGTCAATCTGGGCCTCTTCAGCCATCAGCGTCGTCAAGCGGCGATAAACAAGGGGCGGCGTGGCCGGGCGGATCGTCCGCACGATCCGCCGCAGTTGCACGACCGATCCGATGTAGCCGCGGGGGCGCACCATCTCGAAGAGCCGGGTGGCGCGCAGCCGCGGATATTGCGCCAACGTGTCGTGGATGAACGGCAGATACGGATCCAGCGCACTCGCTCGGCAGGTGCCGCGTCGGACGGTCCGGGTATCGTGCGCGATCGCCGCGCCCACGGTGTCATGGTGGACGCCGAGGGCCGCGGCGATGGTGCCGACCTTCCAGTGCTCGCCGTAATAGAGCCGACGAATCTCGGCGTGCTGCTCGGGCGTGATCATGGCGCGTCTCCGGGGACACGCGACGGATCCGCCAGGGCGGTGGAAGGAGCCCGGCGCTTTCCCGGCCACAGACCATGCAGCGCAACGCACCTGCCAGAGGCGCGGTCGGCACCCGATCCGTCGTCGTGTCCGCAGGCAGTGTGTCAATCGACGCCACAGGGCGGGAAGTCTGATCCCTCACGCGGGCGCGGTACGCGCGCTGATGATCACGATGATCGAGGCGCCCCTCAGGACTGCGCCGATGGCGCTGGCGCGCGGCGCGGACGCAGGCGTGCCGGGCCGCCAGACGACACGCCGGTGAGCAATACGCGTGGCCGCGATCGCAGGACGCGCAGATCGCGAAGAGACCATTGCAGCGACGACACACTTTCTGGCGAAGCGGCGTGTCCACGACGTCGGAGCGGCAGCCCGCTTCGACTGGACACGGCTCGCAAACCGTGGCACAAGAGAGACGACCGGATCGGTCCGTCGGAGCATCGAGACGGTCACCCGAGGGTCTGGAGGTCCAAGCTCCAGGCCCTCACCTTCAACCGCCGCGGCTGTCAGCTTACGCGAGCCGCCCGTACTGGCTCAACGAAGAGGCTGTGGACGCTGCCGCAGCCGTGGACGCACAGAACGCGCCCACCGCTGCTTGGAAATCTCGCTGAAGAACGCGAGATTCCCACGAGCGCCCACAGCCATCCTCTTTTTTTTCTGAAGAGAAGAACGAAGAACCCTACGACGACGAAAGTCCAGATTTACGCGGTTTCAGGTGAGTGCTGACAGGATCGAGACTCCCGAGAAATCGAGGCGTGGGCGCACGAACACGACCTCCCATACTTCGATGAGTCGGTCCACTTCCCTGACTTTCGCATCGAGTACCAGCTCCACGGACGCGACCAGCACGAGGACGTCGAGGTCGTCACCGAGCACTATCGCGGCGAGCACGCTGCGAGCGTGGCCCGAGCAGGATTCACGTGCTACGGGCGCGGCGGTGGGAGCGGCCGAAGTGGTGGACGCGGGTTCGATCCGCGCGTGGCAGAGGACTTCGTATGATCCGCTCGGTCCCGTACCACTTGCAGGAGAGCGTCCGCCCAGGTCGCGTCCAGGCCCTCATGGACCTTGGCTTTCCGATCCGCCAGGCTCGGTTTCTGGTACACGTGCTCGTCTTCTCCGGCGTGTTTCTCGAGCGACAGTACCCGGGCGTTCACCGGTCTCGCCCACGGCCAGAAGACGAACGACTTTCTGTCCAAGCTCGTCGGAGACGGGTACGCCACGCCGATTACCCCTGGCGCATTGCACCGTGGCCGGCTCTATCACGTCCAGTACAAGCCGCTCTACGAGGCCATCGGCGAGCCCAATAACCGACACCGGAAGGTCGCGTCGCTCGGTCGCTTCGTCGAGCGATTGATGCTCTTGGACGCGGTGCTGGCGGACCGGTACCACGGATGGCTGGGCACCGAGTCGGACAAGCGAACGTACTTTCGGGAAGCGCTGGAACGAGAGCTGCCGGATGACTGGTACCCGCATGTCACATTCGGCGACGGCCCGGAGAAAACGACGCGGTTTTTTCCGGACAAGCAGCCGATTGGCGTGCCGCTCAAAGGCCACCGGCGGCATGTGTTTCTTTATCTCGCGACGCGCGAGGTGCCGAACGAGTTTCGGGTGTTCCTGCTGCGCCACGCCGACCTGCTCAAATCGGTCGACGAGTGGACGATTCGCGTCCTTCTGCCGCACCGATTTCGGAAGGCCGCGACGCTCCATAGGTACGCCGTTCGCGACGCGTTCATGATGCCGTTGACCCCGCGCGACACGGAGGAGCTCGACTGGTACTTTCGAGCCCGTCGAGGTGAAGTCGTCTGCCCGTCGGCGGACCGGGATCTCGACCTCACGGCAGCCTCTCGGAAGTTCGGCGCAGCGCGATTCGAGGCGCTCTACCGTATGTGGCAGCAGCGCGACGCGCAAGCCCTCTGGGCGATGCAGAGCCCGACACTCCGGGACCAGCTCCAGCGCGGCGAGGGCCGCGTCGAATTCACCGAACTCCCGCACCAGTATTTGCAGCTGACACCCCTCATCGGCGCGCCCAGCGGCGTTGGAGAAGGGCCTACCAGAGGGGGACAACCTAGGACTCGCGTAGGTTGTCCTGAACCGTTTCCGCTCCCTCGCACATTCACGGCTTACTGACCTCACCGCGACGACGTCTCTGACTTCGTCAACGATGAATCCACAGAAGGAGTTGGCGACAGGATCGCCGCGATCGGGCGGCGCACTCTGCCGCCCGTCAAAACGCCACGGCGTTAGCGATTGGTGAGCAAGCCGTGGTGTGAACGACCCCGGCGCCGACGACGCGGGGTGGCCCCGCGCGTGAATGGATGGGGTCGTTCACACCACGGCTTGCGTGTCGCTGTTCGTGTGCGTGGCGATAAGATCGTCGCCGCACATGCGCCGCCCTCGTGACCGCGATCTGCACGGCGATCGGACCGCCGTCGTGGCGCTGGATCTGGTCGCGATCATGACCACGTTCTGGCCACGCACTGGCCACCGATCTTGCAGCTGATTCTGATTCCGCTATGCACGGCTGCCATCACGCCTTTCAGCGTGCCGCTGTGCTCGGGGCGCGTCAATGCTCTTCGCGTTCGCTTCGACCGCGCGTTCCGCGCGGCCTTCGGGCATTGACGGCCCCTGCGCGCAGCGCGCGAACCAGGCACTTGCGTGATGGCTGGGGCGTGTTCTTGGTGCGGTATCATTCTCGGAGCCAGCATGAGCATCAAGGTCACGTACAGGGACGGTGTATTCGAGCCGGTCGAGGACGTTACGAGCGTGCCTCCTGGCCAGAACTACACGGCGTTCTCTGACGAAGAGCTCGCGGAGATCCGCGAGACGATGGGTTGGCTGAAGTCTGCCGAGAAGAGTTTCGCGTTCTGGAACAACTCGGCTGATGCCGTCTACAACGCGCGCACGCGACGTCCTTCGAGACGGAGCTAAGGACACCAAGTGGAAAAACTCACTCGTTTGACGGCATCCGGATTCCGCTCAATTCGGGAGATCGATATCAACCTCGGAGATCTCACCGTCCTCATTGGAGCAAATGGATCTGGCAAGTCGAACTTCGTGGCGTTCTTCAACATGCTGAGCTTCATGGTGACGGAAAGCCTTCAGCTGTACATCGCCAGAAAGGGCGGCGGAAGCTCGATCCTGCACTACGGTCCAAAACGAACGCCCGTTCTAGCGACGACGTTGAAGTTCGAGGGCGACAAAGGCTGGAGCGAATACGGCTGCACTCTAGCTCACGCTTCACCGGACCGATTGATCTTCACAGATGAGCACGTCGCTTTTCAGAGGCCGGGAGAGGCCAAGCCGTTTAGGAAAGTTCTCAGCTCCGGGCAGGCGGAGACCGACCTCGCGGCCGTCAGTACGAGCGGCGGAGCTGCCGCGCACGTCGCGCAGATCTTTCTAACCCGCCTCAAGGGCCTGCGCGTCTACCACTTCCACGATACGTCGGAGTCTGCCTTCATCCGTACAAATCAAGACCTTGACCGAAATCGGATGCTCTTGAGCAATGGTGGCAATCTCGCGTCGTTCCTTTACATGCTGCGGCAGTCCTTTCCTTCGCACTACGAACGGATCGTGTCGACGGTTCGCTTGGCCGTGCCCTATCTGCGCGATTTCGATCTCGAGCCGGATCGGCTAAACGCGAAACAGATTCAATTGCGGTGGCGCGATCGGAATCCAGACTACGAGTTCGGGCCACACCAACTCTCCGACGGCTCGCTTAGGGCGATCGCATTGATCACAGCCCTTCTTCAGCCTGAAGAGTTCTTGCCGACGGTGATCTTTATCGATGAACCCGAACTCGGTCTGCATCCCTCCGCTATCGGAATCGTCGCGAACTTGCTCAAAACGATATCTGCCAAGCGCCAGGTCGTCGTCGCCACACAGTCGCCACGACTTCTCGCGGACTTCGCAGCGGAGGACATCGTCGTGGTTGAGCGTGAGGAAGACCAAAAAGGCTATGGAGAGTCGAAGTTCAAGCGGCTTGGCGCGGAAGAACTGGGCGACTGGGTGAACGACTATGACCTCGGGACTCTGTTCGAGATGAATATCACCGGCGGCGGGCCTCGGTAATGTCGATCGAGCTGCGGGTGCTCTGCGAGGGCACCACGGAGCAAGGATTCGTCACGCAGGCACTCGCCCCGCATTTGCAGGCGTTCGACGTGTTTCCGCGAGCGGAGCCACTGGCCAGAGGTCGGTCGGGAACCGTGCCCTTTAGGGTCCTGTACGAAGCGATCAAACGGGACGTGGGACGTTCTCGCAACCATCAATACGTAACCACAATGATCGACTTGTACGGCCTCTCGCAATTCCCAGGAGTTGAGAAGAGCCCTGGTGAGTCAACGCTCGAACGAGTCGCTCGAATCGAAGCCGGCATGTCGCAAGCATTGCCGAACAATCGGTTCGTTCCCTATATTCAGGTGCACGAGTTCGAGGCCCTGGTCTTTGTGGACCTTGACGAGCTGCCCTCGCAATTCCCAGACGGGGAGGCAGAAGGTGCAGCAGCTCGCCTGCGACAGCAGGTCGGGGCCACAGCTCCTGAGGACATTAACGACGGCAACCTGACGGCCCCGTCGAAGAGACTCATTGGTGAAGTTCCGGCATACAAGTATCTGAAGTCCATCGCGGGCCCGGCAATTGCGGCAAGCATCGGCATCGCAAAGCTCAGAGCCGCCTGTCCCCATCTCGACGCATGGATCGCGCGTCTGGAGGGATTGGGACACGGCGGCTGAAGCCAGGCTGGAGGCGACGTCGAGACTATCGAGACTATGAAGAAAACGGTCCGAAAACCACGGCCTGAGGTCGATGACGTCCGCCCGGAATACCAGTTCGACTACTCGCAGGCGAAGGCGAACCGGTTTGCGTCGCGCATGACGCGGCGGGTTGTCGCAATCGTCCTGGAATCGGATGTCGCCGCCGTCTTCGATTCGTCGGCGAAGGTCAACGCACAATTGCGGTCGGCAATTTCCGCCCGCAAGCGTCGGAAGCCAGTGACCCGAGTGCGCGCGCATCATCGACGGGCCGGCTAATCGAGCAGCCGGAACGCACGTCGTGCGGTTGAGGTTGACGCGCGTCCCGGTCGGTCTTATCCTGCTCGTATCGTCGGTGCTGATCGAGCACCTCCTCCGCTTACCACATCGCATGCGGAGCGCGTTACGACTGACGACCCAGGTCCTCCGTCGAACGCAAAGCCGTTTTGGCAACTCGCTGCGCTGAGCGCAACGACGTCGCGCACGGCAACGACAAGACCGCTGGCACTCAGCGGCGCCGTCTTCAAAGGCGAGCGTCAGCCAGCTGGCAGCGGCGAATGCGTCTCGACCTTGGGTCGTGAGGACTCGCCGGACTTCAAGTGGGAATAGAGAGCGATCGCTGAAATCGCTGCCCACACCGCGTCGGTCCATCGTCCACGTGGTTCGGTGCTCGCGTCACGCCAGCACCCGCGCCTACATCTCGCACCGCGCCGGCCGCATCGCCGGCGCGCCTTGGCGCCCCCCAACACAACTCGTTTCGCGGTCCGCAAAACGCGGACCTCCACCGGAGGGACCATGAGGACCTGGTTGACCGTTGCCGAGAGCGCCGAGTACGCCGGCGTCAGTCGAGACACGATCTACACTGCGTGCGAGCGGCGGGAGCTGAATCATGCGCGCATCGGAGGCCGTCGGTCGATCCGCATCAAGCCGCAGTGGATCGACGCATGGCTCGAACGACATGCGCAGGCGCCGGAGAGCTCGCGAACGCTCGAACATCGATCGCACGATGCCACTGCACCGTAAACGACACAAAGGAGGACGCGATGAGGAGGTACGTATGGGCAAGTTCGGATTGACGAAACGCTGTCGATGTCCACGACGCGCGTGGACGAACGGGTGCCCGCACAGTTGGCACTACAAGTTCAAGTGGAACGGCCAGCGGTATCGTGCGGCGCTCGACGATGTCCTGCATCGGCACGTGAGCGGCAAGTCGGAAGCGCTTAGGGAGGTGGAAAAGATCTACGACGCCGTCAGGGACGGCACGTTCGGTCGCGAGTCAGCGGCGACGCTCACGTTACGCCAGCTCGGCGAGCGGTACTTCAAGGCGTACATCAGCCCGAAAACCGGCCGGCCGCTCGGCAAGAACGAGCAGTACCGCTGGAGCGTGATGCTCGACACGAAGGTTCACGGACGGCCGCTCGGCGATTACGTCGTCACTGACGTCAAGAAGCATCATGTCGAGGCGTTCGTCGACGCGAATCGCGTTGAGCGGGTCGAAACAATCACGGACACGAGGGGCCACACCTACATGGCGCCTCGCGGCGGCGCCGTGTCGACCAATCGATGTCTGTGTCGGCTGAAGGCATTCTTCAACTGGACGCTCGAACGCGAATACCTGACGGCGAACCCGGCTCAGCGGATTCGGAAGCTCCGCGAGTTCGAACGGGAGCGCCGGCTCGAGCCAGGCGAGGAGGAACGCCTTCGTGCGCTGACGAAGGACGATTGGCTCTGGCGGTTGCGGATCGTCGCCGCGCTGGAGACCGGCTGTCGGATCGGCGAGCTCCTCAACGTGCAGGTCAAGCAGCTGCGATGGGACCTGAATGAGCTGCACTTGTCGAATCGGACGACGAAAGGTCTGCGCACGCGGTACATTCCGCTCTCGCAGGAACTTCGGGCGATGCTGGAATTGCGGCGCTTCGATCCAGATGGCGAGGCGTTCGAACCAGACGCGTACGTGTTCGGCAACGAAGTCGGCGAGCGCCTGAAGAACTACCAAAAGGCGTGGTCGACGCTGCGGCTCCGCGTCATCGGTCACGGTCCGCACTGGGGACCGACCGGCCGATTCCTTCCCTGCTGCCGCGAGCAGCTTCGGAAGATGAACCTCCATATGCACGACCTCCGGCGAGAGGCTGGAAGCCGTCTGCTGGAGCGCGGCGCCGATCTCCACACGGTGCAGCTGTTCTTGGACCATGCGAACATCTCCACGAGCAGCCGCTACCTGAAACCGTCCAAGCTCGCGTTGCACACGGCGATTCAACGCATCGACGAGCAGCGACGCGCGAGCGGCGAGGCGGCAAGATGGGAGCAGGACCTGGCCGAACGGCGGAAGAATTTGCCGCAGGGGCCACAAAAAGGGCCACACGCTGATACAATCGAGGTTCGGCGCGAGGCTGGAGAGTCCGCAACCCCGCCTAGAATCAATCGCTTGGGCGCTTAGCTCAGTTGGTTAGAGCGCGTGCTTCACACGCACGAGGTCACTGGTTCGAGTCCAGTAGCGCCCACCACACCCAACACACTCCATTTCAGTCATTTAGTGGACGCCGCCGGATTTGGAGTTTTCCGCGATCGGACTCACCTGAGACACAGGTGAGACACCGGGACCAACATTCGGGTCGAATACGCCGCCGGTCTCCAGCACCGTGGTCGCCTTCGCCAGCTCGTCGAGCGTGTGATGGATGTAGCGCATCGTCGTGGTGATCGCGGCGTGCCCGAGCAGCGCTTGGATCTTCGTCACCGGAACGCCCCGCTCTGCCAACCGACACGCGTACTCATGCCGCAGGTCGTGCCAGTGGAGGTCGATCCTCTGAAGCGCCGCGCGCGCGTCGGGGAGAAGGTTCGCCGTCCCGATACGGCGCAATGGCTTCTCCTTCGTCGGCACCAAGCCGTGCGCTTTGAGCACGGCAGTCGCCCAGGCGGTCCGAAAGCTGCCCATCGCTTCACCGACTTCGTTGCTGATCAGCGGCGCCGTGACAGGTTTCGGTTTGCCGATCGCGTCGAACCGGAGCCACTCCACCACGGTCCGAAGGCGCAACGTCGGAATGGGTACGACGCGCGTTTTCGCGCTCTTGGTGGTCGTGCCCCTTAACGTGATCTGATTTCGTTCGAGGTCTGCGTCCTTGATGCGAATGGCCAACATCTCGCCGGCGCGAACGCCAGTATCCAGCGCGATGATGATCAGCGCCCGCAAGTGCGGAGGGGCGGCTTGGATCAGTCGGTCCTCTTCCTCGGGCGAAATGCGGCGGTTGCGTCCAAGATCCTCCTTATCCAGCTTGACGACGGCCACTCCACCGCGGCGGAAAGGAGTTGCCGCGATGTACTCGCGCGACACGGCCCAGTTGAGGATCCGTCTGAGGTCGCTGACTGGCCGATTGATGCTGGCCTTCGATGGCTTCCGCATCACGCCCTGAATCAACCGCGGACGTCGGAGCTCCGTTTGAAGATCTTCGATGTCTGAGGTTCGAATCTTCGTGATCGGCCTGGAACCAAAATGGGCCAGCAGCGGCTTGACGCGGTACTTGAACTCTGAAGCAGTTCGCAGCCCCTTGGCCGCGACATACTTCTTCTCGTAATCGTCTACGAGCTGCGGGAACGTCATCGCATCCCGGCGAATCGAGACGCTTCGTCCATGTGGATTAAAGGTGCCGTCACGGATCGCTGCCTTCAGGTCGTCAAAGGCGGCCTGCGCCTGGCCTTTCGTACGAACGTCCGCGCCACTCCATTTCTCCAGCGATACGCGCGCCCGGGCCTCGCCGGGAAGCTTGTAGCCGCCATACCACGGATGCGGGCATCGATCGCGGTCACGGCCGCGATGAGCGCATCGCTTGTAAATCGCCATAGACCTCACGCCTCCCTTCCGTCGACAGAGAGCGCCGAAAAGCTCTCATCGCCCTGCTTGTACCGAGAGCGCGCGAGCAAGTCAATGGACGTCGCCTCCCCGCGCCCAACGCCCCAGCCAGTCGGCGATCCATTCTCTTCGCGTCCTGATCGGCCCGGCGATTCCGCCACCAATCCTGATATGCCGCAGCGTGTTGCGGTTGCACGCCTCTCGGATCGTGCAAACCCCGACTCCGCCGGCGTACTCGGCTGCCTCTGCAGCGGTCATCCACTCCCTCTCTTGGGAGTGCTCGTTGCCGTTCTCACTCACACCGCTCGTTGGGTTTGCTTTGTCCATCGTGGTTGACATGAAAGACCTCCGTTCCCGCTATATCGAATTCAGTCGTACCCGAAGAAGTTCGGTCTTCACCGATTTGAGTACAGCCTCTGGGGGCTGAGAAAACGAGCCAGATCGCGAGCGGACCGGATCGGGTGAGCGGTGGCCCACTTCAATTTCAAGAGGAGCATCGCGTCATCGCGCATGCCTCGCGCGCGTCGGAGGACGGCCTTGATCGTGGTGTTCAACGACTCGACGACTCCGAACCGAACGGGATGGTCGCAGTACGCGGCGATGCCATCGATGTGCGCGACTAACGTGTCACCCAGTTTCTCCATCTCCGGGAGCCGCTGCCAGCGCAAGGCCTCGAGCCATCCCCACAGAAAGTTGGCGACGCCATCGCGGGTCTTATAGGTCCACAGGTGATCGAGCTCTTCGCGCAACACATAGGCTTTGAACAGGCGCCGATTGACGGCAAAGAGCGCACGCAGTTCTTGGCGCTTCGAGCCGCGGACCGTCTTCCACCGTCTGAGCAACAGCCACCGCTTGCCGCGACCGAATGCCCGCATCACGGCACCCGCGCGAAAGAACTCCTGGCGTCGCACGTCGTCGAGCGCGGCCGAGGCGTGCTGCAGCACATGAAACTTGTCGTACACGATCGCCGCGGTCGGCAGCTGCTGGGCCACGGCGTTGGCGTACGGCCGATGCATGTCCGTACAGACGGCGTCGACCGCGGCGCGCTGCCGGGCATCGAGACACGTGGTCAGCAGGCCGGCCAAGCTCGCCTCCGTCCGATCTTTCGCCACGCCGATCACCTCGCCGTGCACCAAGTCCGAGAGCACCGTGTAGAACTTCTGCGCCTTGCCGCGGTGAATTTCGTCGGCGCCGAGATATCGAGGACGGCGTCGCGGACGCTGCCCGTCCCAGTCGCGCAGGAACGCGTGCTCCGCTCGACGGGCTTTTCCCCAACTGACGCCGTGGCGGATCGCGGCATGCGACGTCGGCATCGACTGACAGTCCACCCCGATCTGTTGCCGCAAGCGCCGCGTGACCCGCGCCTTCGAATCGGCGAACTCGATGGCTTCGGTGCGAATGCCGCAGTGGCGACACCGGACGCGTCGCTGCACATACACGAGGGTGACGGGATGCGACGCCCACGGGACATCGTCCCACGTGCGCTCGCGCGCCGATCGTACGCGACTCGTGCGGCGCCCACAGCCACTGCATCCGTAGCGCCGGACCCCGCGGCGCTCGATTCGAATCCTCAACCGGCTGTCGACCGCGTCGCTATCACTCTCCGTCGCCACCACCCGAAACCCCGGCAAGCCCAGAATCCACGTACAATCGCGCCGCGATCCCACCGGTCCTCCCTTGTTGTTTGCACATCAAGAGAAGATGACACCGGATGGTCCGGTGCACGTGGGATCGCCTTGATCGACCAGGCCGCCGAGCAGACCGCCCACCCAACAGCGGTCCGCGCAGGCGGCCGGGTATTACCTCAAATCGCTGTACTCAAATCGACGAAGAGCCAAGAAGTTACACGACAGGTGTCTGCCAACGCTGCAGCTTGCGAGAATTTACCGAAACCAATCAACGACGATGATCATGAGAACGCACGGGAACAAGAAGCGTGCTACCGGTCTCAGGTCGCGCTCTCTGAAAATGCCGATTCGAGAGAACTGGAATTCGATCCGTTTTGCGCACGCATTCGAGAATGCGCGTGGGATCGCACTCGCGATCACGCACGCGAAACTTCGTGGTCGTGAGGTAGTGCTGCGGAAGTGATCTGCGCGTGACTTTAGCCGCGACGCGCACCATGACCAGATGCGATCATCGTGTGGACAAATCCCTGTCCGTCGTCACGTCGATCGCCACGCACGAATCGCGGCATTGCGCGTGACTTGAATGCGACCGATCTTGCGCACGATTGGAGGCCATTCCTCGTACCAGTTTTGTGACAGGGGCGTGGCTGGCAAAAAGCCACGGTATGGCAAAAAGCCCGACTAGCTCGGGAGCGCTCGGAGCCGGATGCGGTCGTCTTCGACGACGGCGAACTGACCGGTCCAGTCGGCGCGACTCGCAAAGGCGGCCACGGCGGCTCGAACCGCATGATCTGGCGAGGTCAGCGTGATCCGAAAGAGCACCACTCCAACTGAGGCCGCCAGGCCGCGCCGAAATGCCAGCTCGCCGAAGTCCTTGTCAAACGTCACGACAACCCGGCCTTCTCGTTGCGCACGTTCCAAGACCTCGGGATCAGGCCTGCGGGAGCATCCTCGTGAATCCACCCGACGTCGTGTCCTTGCTGTCGAAGGGCGGCGACGACGGCACCCGGAACGTTCTCGTCGGCGAGCAGCCGGACGGCCACGTTCACCGGGAGATGAGGGGATAGACTTTTTCGGACTGCATGACCGCGCTCGCGTACTTCAGAGAGGCTTGGAGATCTTCGTGAGTCAGTCCGGGATAGTTCTTAAGAATCTCCTCGTCGGACCATCCCTGAGCTAGAAGGTCGACAATCAGCTCCACCGCGAGGCGGGTGCCTCGGATGACCGGCTTCCCCACCAGGATCTGCGGGTCTACGACGATGCGTTCCTGCCAGGTCATTGGATGCTCCTTGAGCTGGGTTCCATGATACTCCCTGATGGCGTCCGCCTTCGGCCTGACCGTCAGAATGCCCTCCGCTCACGCGGCCGTCAAGGACGCTGCGCGCCGCGTTACGGTGCCTCCTGACAGGCATCCTTGACCACCGCTTCGCTGCGGACCAGAGGCTCTTATGGCCGAAGGCGAGAGTCCCCGCCGGCGCCCTTTGTTCCTACTCGGCTATAAGTCAAACGCGGCCCGATCGTGCGGTCGCGTGAGCTTCGCGTCGAGCCAACGGAGGAGCTCGGGAACCGAGCGCATCACCGGCACGCCCTCGTGATCGATCGCCGCCAGGACCGCGCCGCCGATCAGGATCTTTCGCCGCGTGTCGCGCTTGCGCTCGGCGTGACCGGCGCGCGCGATGAGCCGGTTCTTCTCGGTCCGCAAACAGGCGAGGCGTTCGTCGAGCGACTGAATTCTGGCGAGGACCTTTTCGGCCTGCGGCATGAGCGGACCTCCAACAAGCACCCACTGATGCAGCCGCAGTGCCACCGCGATCGAGCGTAATGAGCCGGCGGAAATACAGCGACCGCCGCGCGTGGCACATCGCCTGCAGGACGACGAGAGTCGGCCAAAGGCGCACTTTGGCGTTTCTTCGAAACGCGCGTGCGCCTTTGGCCGACCTGAGGTTCCCGCGATGGATTGGTTCGAACGCCATCCCGACCTGCGTGGCGGCGGTCACGCGCGCAGTAGCGGCGGCTGCTACCATCTGTCGTTTCGGTCGGGCTCGCGCGCGAGCGGATCGTGCGCGAGTGCAGCGCACGACTACATCACGCGACGCGAGGAGTACGACGACCCCGATCGTGACGCCGCGACCTACACGGAATCGGACCACATGCCGGACTGGGTCGGGGACGACGCGCGCGAGTATTGGGACGCAGCCGACATATACGAGCGCGCCAACGGGCGGCTGTATGTCAACGCGGACTTCGCGCTGCCGCGGGACCTCGATCCCGACGAACAAGTCGCCCTGGCGCACGCGTTCGCGCGAGAATTAACCGCGGAAGAACGGCTGCCGTATACGCTCGCGATCCACGCCGGGCGCGACGCAGATGGACAGGAACACAATCCGCACGCGCACCTGATGATCTCCGAACGCAAAAACGATGGCGTCTCGCGCAGCCGCGAGCAATGGTTTCGCCGCGCGAACAATGCCGCTCCCGAGCGTGGCGGCGCACCGAAGAGCCGCACCTTTCACGGGCGCGAATGGATGGAACGCGCGCGCGAGCGGTGGGCCGACCTCACAAACGTAGCGCTCGAGCGAAACGGCCGACACGAACGTGTCGATCACCGGAGCTACGAGCGGCAAGGACTTGATCGCGAGCCAGGCCATCACTACGGACCCGCAGCCGCCTACATGGTGGCCCGCGGTCTCGACCACGACCGCCTCGACGAGGCCGTGACCCGCGAAGACCGTCGGGAGCTCGCGACTGCCATCGATCGCGAAGTCGCGAAGGCCGAAGACAGTGGACGAGGTGGTGGCCGGGGGATGACCGGTCACGACGACGAGGAACCCGAGCGTCGACGAGACCATGACCGCGGAGGCCCTGACCGCCTCGATGATTGGTCTCCAGGGAGGTAGCCATGCCGACTGCCCTCGACACGTTTCGCGCGCAACGAGAGGCCGCTGAAGGCGTCTACGCCCGTCTTACGGAAGTCTCTCAACTCCTCCATCAACTACGCGGACAGGCTGATGCGCTGGCGCGCAACGGTGAGCTGCACGCGGTTCTCCAGCGGGAGCAGAGCTGGCTCGACCAGGCGCAGCGCACGATTGAGGAAGCGCGCAGGTGGCGGCAGGTGGAGATGCAACGGTTCTGGCCGGGTGTTTGGCGGCGCTGGGCACTCGCCCTCGTCTTTGCCCTGGTGTCGGCCGCGGCAGCCGGCGCTGGCTACGCAGCCGTCACGCGGCCCTGGACAGCAGAACTCGTCACCCTCCGCTCGCGATTGGAGTTTGCAGAGTTCGTAGAGCACCGCGTCGTCATAATGACGCCGGCCGAGCGTCGACAATTCGATTCGTTGATGAGATGGAACGCACCGCCGAAACGGTGACCGCGAGGGTTGCCAACGATCACGAATGACCATCGCGCCGCCGCAGTCACTCGCGACGAAGCGCCTGCATTGGATCAATTGAAGATGCGCGCCGAGCCGGTAAGCAGACCGCAATTATGCTTACGACCAGCATGAGGACGAGCGCCGTCGCCACGGGCAGGATGGGCGTCGACGTGCGCTGGTACAGACCCGGCGCGGCGAGGCGATCGACCGCCCACGCGAGAGGCGCACCAACGAAGATACCAATACCAACAAGCGTTGCCGCGTCTCGCAGTACCGAGGGCCAACACGCGCATGCGATCCGCACCAAGGGCCATCCGAATCCCGATCTCGCTCGTCCTTTGCGCGACCGAGAACGTCAGGATCCCGTAGAGTCCAATGGCAGCAAGCGTGAGGCCAAGCGCGCCAAACGAGGTCGACAGCGTCGCCAGGAGTCGTTCTTGCGAGAGTGCGATGTCGCGCTGATCCGTCAGTTCGTGAAGATGCGATACGTATTCGTGGCCGGCATCAGCGACTGTGCGCCGAACGACGTCCACGGTTGCCACCGGATCGCGGTCTGTTCGCACAACCAGGTCCGCCCAGCCTTGGATCGTGTTGCCCCACTGCCAGAAGTTCAGATAGACGACGCGGACGTTGCGCCGCTGAGGACTGGACACGACGGCGTCTGCAGCCACTCCGACGATTTCGAGTGATTGGTTGAGCGGGTTGGTGCCCACGCGAATCTGCCGTCCCACGACCGGCGCCGCGCCAAAGAGGGCGCGCGCGGCCGACTCGCTGACGATGGCGGTTCGGCGGACGTCACTGGACTTGCCATTCCTGTCGAATGGCGAACCGGTAGTAAGCGGGATTCCTAGCGTCGAAAAGAACTGGTCGCTGACGATCATCTGCTCGATCGGCACCTCGCCTTCTGATCGAGCGACTGCAGCCGGGACGAATGCTAGCTGTCCGACGAGCACAGGTGAACGCGAGAACGCTGCTGACCTGACGCCAGGAATGGATGCGATCTGTTCGAGGAGCCGAGGAAAATATGTGCTTCCGGTGAAGGGCGGTTGATACCCGCCAGGAATCGGAGAGAGTTGCGCAGAAACCACGCGGTCCAGTGTCATGCCAAGCGGTTCCGCTTGGAGCCGCCGCAGTTCCTGAACAAAGGCGCTTCCAGCCGCCGCGAGCACCATCGTCAACGCGACCTGCGCAATGATGACGATCTGTCGCGGTCGATCCCGATGACCAATGACGCGTCGTGACGCCGCGCCCAGCGCCGAGGCATCCACACGGCTCGAGGCCAGCGTCGGTAAGATCGCGAACACGGCGAATGCGATCGCCGAGACGAGGCACGTAAACCCTAGCACGCGGGCGTCGGGCGCTACGTCAATGGCAAAGGTCGGCGCGTTGGCGCTAAACATCGCCACAAGCAGCCGGTCTATCCACATCGACGCGGTGAGTCCAGCGGCGGCGCCGGCAACGAGCAGGAGCGCGCTCTCTGCCAGCGCGTCGCAAGCCAGGTTCCATCGCGATGCGCCGAGCGCCGTTCGCACGACTGCTTCACGGCGCCGCTGGGCGCCGCGCGCTAGCAGTAGATTCGCCACGTTGACGCACGTCACGAGGAGTACGATGCCAGAAATCGCGAGCAACGCGACCAGCGGTTTCTGAAAGCGCGGTCGCAGCGAGTAGTCAATTCCAGTGGCGGCGTCGGTGACGATCAGGCGCCGCTTCAGATATCGATCGCGCACCGCGCCGGCATATTGCGCCGGCACCGAAGCGTCGAGGAAATTCGGCCACAGGGCGGTTAAGCGCGCGGTGGCTGATTGCACCGTCGCGTCGCGCGGCAGCCGTGCGAAGACCTCCATTGGCAACATTTCACGCGGGGGCGTGTCCACGCCAAGGTCCAGCTGGGCGAACGGAATGAAGAGTTTTTCCGGATAGCCGACCATCAGTCCAGTGAACTCGCGCTCGGCGACGCCGACAATCGTGAACGTGCCGCCTTCAATCCGCATCGTGCGGCCAATCGCCGTCGCGTTTCCGTCGAAATCGCGCAGCCACGTCTCGTAGGCGAGCACAACCGCCTTCGGAGAATTGGGCTGGTCATCAGCCTCGGTCAGCGGCCGGCCAATCACGGTGTGGATACCCAGCGTGGTGAAGCATTGCCCGGTCATCGCGTGTGACGCCATCTGCGTGACACGACCGTCTACGCTCACCGTCGACAGTGGAGACAGGAATCCGCACAGCCCGTTGAACAGCTGCTCATGCTGAATCAGAGCCGCCATCGAGCTAAGGATCGCGCCTGGCCCTCCGTTGGGGCCGCTGTTGGTCGCGATGCGTACGAGCCGGTCCGGATCCGCGACCGGAATCTTGCGCAGCAGCACGGCGTTAGCCAAAGTGAACATGGCCGTGTTCGCGCCGATGCCAAGTGCGAGCGAGATGACCGCCGCCGCCGTGAATGCCGGGTTCCGGCGCAATTGTCGCAGCGCGTACTTCCACGTCTGCATGCGCGGATTATAGGACCGACAAGTGAAGAATACACGCGGCATCGGACGGCGCGAGGCGGTCACCTTCCAGCTCACCGCCCAGTACGCAGGACTGAAATCCAACGGACTTCGAATCTTCCGCCCTGGTTGCAGTGGCGAACCCGGATCGATTCGAGCGCACGCGATCGAAGAGCCTGGGACGGGACCCACCCGCCCCAGGGATCCCCACGGCGCCCCCTGAGACACGGTGAGACAATCTGTCGGAGAAAACACCGGCAAAGAGCGATTCGGACTCACGGCGATCTGAGTAGAATTCGAACCAAATGAAGCAGATCGAATCGAGCCGCCTCCCGTGCATCGCCTTCACACGCACGAGGTCATAGGTTCGAGTCCAGTAGCGCCCACCAGACCTTTCAGTTCGCGGTGGGGTGCTCGACGTGGTCGATGACGAGCAGATCGATCGCGGTTTTGGTCGATTCGAGTCTGAGCCCGAGCTGTTCCCGCAACGCCGTAAAGATCGATGTCGGCAGACCATCGGGGAGGCTGACGTTCGGCGGTGCTTCCTCCGGTCTCCACTGAAGGTCCAGCGCAAAGGTGCCCTCGAGGCCGGTCCGATCCTGCACCGGCCGCTCGACCCGCGAAGACAGGAGATTCACCAATTGCGACAGCGTCATCGCAGTTCCCCGAAACGCAAACGCGCTGACCACCTGACGGCCGCAGGGCAGATCGCCAGGCAGTGGCGGTGGCGCACCACGCCGTCCGCCTGCGATCCACGCCGCACAGTTGCCTGGCGTCGGGCGAAGCTGAGAGCCGAGCCTGCCGTCGCGCCTCGCTGTCACCAGCGCGTAGGCGGGCAACTCCCTGCTTTCGCGGTGCGCCGCCAACATGAACCGGTCGGCCAGAACCGCCCGAACCATGAGCAGACCCTGTGACACGGTGAACGCCGGCGTGTCGTCGTCTGACGCCTTGGCCTGGATCTCGAACAGCTCGTCGTCAACCCATCTCGGCGCGCCCACGATCTCCTGCCGGGCGCGCGCCGGCGAGATCCCGTAGGCGCACGCGATCAGCCATCGGAGGTCGCCAAAGCCGCTGAATCGGCCGCGGGCCGGAAAGGTGCAGTTCAAAGGTTTCTGGAGCGGGATCTCCCGTTTGACCGGCTTGACCGATGCGACCTCGAACGACGGATCTGCCTGAGCCTGCGCCGCTCCGAGCCTGCCAGTGAGCCAGAGCACGGACAGCACGCGGATGAACCGGAGGGGACGGTATCGTCGCATCACGTCCTCCACGTTCAGACGACGCGGCTCGACCTCCGGCCGGTTTACGTCGCTCGAAACGGATTCGACGTGTCGTAAGGCGTCTTCGCCCCGTCGGCGCGGAATCACGCGGGATATGGGCCATCGAGGAGCGGCAATCGGTTTGCGAAAGAGAACCGGAAAAGGAGTGGACCTCATGCGGAGACTGATTGTGCTCGCGGCATTTCCGGTGCTGGCGAGCTGCGGAGGAAGTTCGACCCCGACCATGCCGTCGCCGCCGCCCACGACGGGCCCGGCGGTTTCAATCGTGTCCGGAGCATCGGTGATGACCACCGGCGCCTACGCGCCGAACCCGATCACGATTGCGGTCGGCGGGACCGTGACCTGGGTCAACAACGACAGCACGACGCACACCTCGACCTCCGACGGCGGGCCGTGGAGCTCGGGCGATATCGCGCCGGGCGGCACCTTCACCACGACGTTCGCCTCGGCCGGCACTTTCACTTACCACTGTGCCATCCACCCGAACATGATTGGCTCGGTCACGGTTCAGTGATCGATCCGTCCGCACGAGCGCCGGGCCGCGGGCCGGCGCCGCCACCGCTTCCCGGCAACCGGTCGAATCGACCGGTGCGCCCGGCCGCTTCCCCGATCGCCCGGACATTCAACATCCTTGAAGCGAGGAGGTGCTAACGCTAAGCTTGTAGGGCCCACCGGCCGTGTGCGGCCGTGGACTTCGAGAGGTTGAGATGAAGAATGTGACTTCCGGCGTGATGGCGATTGCGGTGGTCGCGTGTTCAGCGTCGATCGCAGCGCAGTGGCCCAAACACCCCGATCCCAGCGTGCCGCGCGACGCGCAGGGCAAGGTGCAGATGGACGCGCCGGCGCCCCGGACCGCTGACGGCCACATCGATTTTTCGGGCGTCTGGATGCACGCCAACAGCGGGCCGCCCGGACGCGGCCGCGGGCGCGGCGGCCAGCGTCAGGGCGCACCGGGTCGGCAGACCGGCCCGGCGGCCGCGCCGGCGGCGCCGGCGGCACCCGCCGACGCGGCCCCAGGCGCGGGCGGAGCCCCCACCCAGAATGTCGGCGCTCCACAGCCCGGCGCGCGGGGCGGTGTGTCGCTCGAGCCGGCGACCACGGCGTTCCCGTACGATCCGAGCGGGCCGCCGGTTGCCACCTTCTTCGAGGCGGGCGGCAACATGGACGGCGGCCTGCCCTATACGCCGTGGGCATCGGATATCAAGAAGAAGCGACTGGCGCTTCAGGACCGGGAGAATCCCGACGCCAACTGCATGCCGATGGGCTTCCTCCAGTTCCACCAGCAGCCGCAGCCCCGCAAGATCATCCAGACGCCGAAGCTGATTCTGATCGAGTACGAGGCGAACTACGGCCTGCGGCACATCTACCTCGATGGACGCAAGCTCCCGCCTCCGGGGGAACCGCAGCCGTGGTGGTACGGCTACTCGGTTGGCCACTGGGAAGGCGACACCCTCGTCGTGGAGACCAACAACCTGCGCGGCGCCGAGGACAGTCCCAACGACGGCTGGCTGGATGTGAACGGCAGCCCGTACAGCGAGCAGGCGAAGTTCACCGAGCGGTTCCGGCGGCTCACGTTCGGCCACCTGCAGGTGGATCTCACGCTCGAAGATGCGAAGGCGTACACGAAGCCCTGGACGGTGCGCGTCGATCAGCGCATCCTGCCCGACGAGGAGCCGATCGAGTTCATCTGCAATGAGAACCAGCAGTTCCGGCGGCGCGTGAAGATCGATTAGGCGCTCGATCCCGTCAACGGCCCGCTTGCTTCGAGAAATCGACGAAGCTGGTGTCCTTGCACGTGTCGGAGGTATACGGCGCATCTGCCACCTGCACGACATCGGAGCCGGTGTACTCCCCTTTCAGGTACACAGGATCGACCGCCGTGTACGCGCGCGTCAGCTTCATCGTGTTCGGATCCAGGGAGAACCGCTCGATCACGTGGAGCTTGTCGCTGTTAGGGACCGGCGCATTCAGCACGCCCGGCAGAAAGCTGATTGTGTCGACGACGAGCACGTCGTTCTGCCAACGCCCGATCGAGTGGCCGGCGCGCGTCGGCTTGACGTTGGCGGGATGCTCCTTGAGCGCCATGTAGATCGTGCGCTTGAGCCCCATCTGGCCGTATTCGAGCACGATCGTGTCCCGGTTCTGCGCGATCCGATTCACCGGGCCGTCGAACGTCCAATCGAAGACGATGCTGGTCGTCTGACACCGGAATCGCGGGTTGTCCTCGCGCTTGAAAATCGCCGCCGCCTGCGCGCCGGCGGCCGTGAGCTCGGTTCCGCCGTAGAGGCGCGGTCCGGCGGGCGCGCCGGCGCCCCGGCGGCCGCCTCCGGCGCCGTTCTGTCGCTGACCGGGCTGATACTGGCTGAGCGAACCGAGCGGCACCAGTCCGCCGCCAGTGCCCTTGGCGTTCACCATGACGAGCTGTTCGGCGGCCCAGTCTCCCGCGATGTTCGGCTCGCCTGTCGGCCGACGCGCAGGGCGTTTCGCGTTCGGCGCCTGAATCGGCCCTCGAACCTCCTGCAGGCGGCCCTGCGGCGCCTTGATGTACTGCGCATACCGATCCATGTGCGTGCCGTCCTGGAAGGTGACCGTCTGCAGGTAGCAGGAGGTCGGGTCGGCGCGGTCGGGCGACGCTTCGACGGTGATGCGCTGGCCAATCGGAAACAGCTCCTTCGACCACCCGGAACGCCGCAGGACGTGCACCGATCGCATCTCGCACCGATGGTGGGACACGCGCCCGTCGGGTTCCATCACGTCGAAGTACAGCCACGAGTGAGGGTTGATGAGGTCGACGCGCGTCAGCTTTCCCTGCAGCGTCACCGTCTTGCCGAGATCGAACGTGCCCGGCCCGTGATGGGCGGATGCGGCGACGGCAATCGCCGTAAACACGACGACGAACACAGCTGATCGGATCATGCTCGTTCTCCCGCGCTCTGGCCCGCCCGACGCGCGTGCCGGCGTCGAATCATACCCGACCGCGCCGCCCGCGGCACGAATCGTGGCATCCGACCGGCTCCGAGAGAGCAGGGAGCGTCGGCCGCAGCTCGCCTGAACACGGCCGGGCCGGTTCGGCCGCCCTGAGGCTGGAGTGTTCCGGAAGGACGCCGGCGTCTACACGCCGCGCCGGTAGTGCCGGTACACCGGCTCCCACGTGTTGGCGGCCACGCGCCGCTCGATCTCGTGTGGCGACAGCGCGGGGGCCGCGTCGGCGGCGACCAGCGTCCGGCCGACGGTGATCGCCACCTCGCGCGAGACCTCGCGCAGCCGCGTCAGCCGCGGAAAGATCGCGGCGCCGGGGATGTCGGACGGCCCCGTGATCTCGTGGATCGCCCGCGCTGCGGCCGAGAACACCTCGTCGGGAATCCATCGCGCCCCCACCGCCGTCGCGCCGAGGCCGATGCCCGGAAACGCCAGGACGTTGTTGCCCTGGCCGATCTCGTGCGCGGCACCGTCGAGGATTACCGGTTCGAAAGGGCTGCCTGTGCCGACGACGGCCGCGCCGTGCGTCCAACGCAGGATGTCCGACGGCTGCGCCTCGATGTTCGCGGTGGGATTCGACAGCGCCAGGATGATCGGCCGTGCGCACTGCCGGTGCATCGCCTTGACGATCTGTTCGGTGAAGGCGCCTGGCTGCCCCGATGCACCGATGAGGATCGTCGGCCTGAAGTGGCGCACGACGTCGAGCAGACCGAAGCTTCCCGACGGCTCGGGCCACCCCGCCACGATGTCCGGCGCCGCTGCCACGTCGCGCTTGTGACCGGCGAGGCCGGGCCGGTCGCCGAGAATCAGGCCGCGCCGATCCAGACAGAGAATCCGTTGCGAGATGTCGCGGGACCTCAGGCCGGCCTCGCGCATCGCGCGCCGCAGCTGCAGCGCGCAGCCGGCGCCCGACGCGCCGGCGCCGTAGAAGACGACGCGTTCGTCCTTGAGGTCACGGCCCACACGCTCGAGCGCGGTTCTCACGCCGGCTTCGATCACCGCGCCGGTCCCCTGGATGTCATCGTCGAAGCTGGGAAGCTGCCGACGGTAGCGGTGCAGCACCTCGAACGCGCGTTCGTTCGCAAAGTCCTCCCACTGCACGAGCGCGCCGGGAAACAGCCGGCCGATCGCCTCGACGAGCTCGTCGAGCAGCGAGAAGTAGGCGTCTCCGCGGAGCCGCGGCTCGCGAACACCGAGGTACAGCGGATCGCCGAGCAGCTCGGGGTTGTCGGTGCCCACGTCGAGGTCGATGGGCAGCGTCCGCGCGGGATGGATGCCCGCACCGGCCGTGTACAAGGCGAGCTTGCCGACGGCGATTCCCATGCCGCCGACGCCTTGATCGCCAAGCCCGAGAATCGCCTCGTTGTCGGTCACCACGATGATCTGCGTGTCGGGCCGCTCGGCGTGTCGAAGCGCCTCGGCCACGCGTCCGCGGTCGCGAGCCGACAGATAGATGCCGCGCGGCCGGCGATACAAGTGGCTGTACTGCTGGCACACGAGGCCGACCGTCGGGGTGTACACGATCGGGACCATCTCCTCCACGTGCTCGAGGATCAGGCGATAGAAGAGCGTCTCGTTTCGGTCCTGAAGGCCCGCGAGAAACAGGTAGCGGGCGACCGAGTCCGGCGCGCGCAGGAAGTTCTCATAGGCGCGCGCGACCTGCTCGGACGGACTCGCCACGGCCGGCGGCAGAAGACCCCGCAGCCCGAGCGCTTCGCGTTCGTCGCTGGTGAAGCAGGTGCCCTTGTTCAGAATCGGATCGTCCCGGACGGCAAGTCCGCGCCGGTAGACCGCGACGTACCGCTCGCCGGTCACCGGGTCGAAACGGTCCTCGGTACGATCGGGCCGGGGGCACGGAGACGTCGAGTGTGCTCGCCATTGGCAATGCCTCGCGCAGTGTCAGGTTTGATTCGGTCGGATGTCACCAGATCGCACGACTCGTGCCGGCCTCGCGCGGCGCGGGAGGCGTCGGGCGCGCGGACGCCCTGCCAAATGCCGTGCGATTCCCGTCCGACAGAAGCGACTCCGCGATCGGCTGCCGGAATTCCGTCACCGCTGGCGGCTCCGGAGCCGATTTCCGGCCACTCCGGCGGCCGGCGAGGTGGTACGGGTCTTTCGTGCGGAGGGACGAGGAGATCCGACCATGGCCGTCGTGCCCCAATTCCCTGCTCACGAGTACATCACGCGCGAGGCGCTCGCGTCGCACCTGCCGGCCGGCGCGCCGGCCTTTCTGTGCCCCCGCTGCGGGTGGGCGCTGGAGCACGAAGGCAGCCAGCCGACCGCTGGCGACCTCCGCGGAGGCCTGTCAGACTTCTACGTCTGCCCCGCCGGCTGCGGCACCTTCGAGCGGGTCCGCGCGACACACCACGCGCACCTGGTCGAATAGGCCGCCGGCCCGGTCCGGAAATTTCTGTTTCGCCGCGGCCGCCTGCTGTTCATCCGCTTGGGGACCGCCCCCCACGACAGACCGGCGGTACGCAAAGGGGTGACATGAGGAGATCGACGGCCACCCGCTGCAGCGCCCGGCGGAGCTCGCCGGCCGCGCCGAGCTGGCCGACGAAAAGTTCCAGAAGAAGGTCGAGCGGGACACCACCGCACGCACGCGTGCGGAGAAGGCCATCGGATCGTTCCGTCAGAACTTTGCGGTCCTGCAGGCGCTCGGCGGCCAACGCGCGGAGGACAAAGCGGTCGAAGCCGATCCGCAATAATGCGGGCCAATTCCCGTAGTGTCCGGCTTCAGCCGGACCAGAACAGCCCTCACGCATCTCTTGGCGGCCCCACGGAAGTGCGGTCGGGCACGTGACCGCTCTTGTACACCATGAACGTGCGCGTAAACTCCAGCACCGGCGTGCCGTGCTGGTTGACGCCGGTGGTCTTGACGCGGACAAGACCGACCGCCGGCCGCGATTTCGACTCGCGCATGTCGAGCACCTCGCTGCGCGAATAGATCGTGTCGCCTTCGAACACAGGATGGGGGAGTCGCACGTCGTCCCAGCCCAGGTTGGCCATCGCGTTCTGAGACAGGTCGGTCACCGACTGTCCCGTGACGATGGCGAGCGTGAGACAGGAGTTGACGAGCGGCTTGCCGAACTCGGTGGCGGCGGCGAAGTGGTGATCGAAATGCACCGGGTTGGTATTTTGGGTCAGCAGGGTGAACCACACGTTGTCGGCCGCCAACACGGTGCGGCCCAGGGGGTGCTCGTAGACGTCGCCGACCTCGAAGTCCTCGTAGACCCGGCCCGTCCAGCCCTTCTTCACAGCCATCGATCCCTCGCGTCGCGGCCGGCTGCAGCCGGACCTGACCGCCGCCACCCGTTCATATCACGCCTTCGCCGCGCCACCTCTGAATCGTCGCCGCGTCGAACCCGAGCTCGCCGAGAATCGCGTCGGTGTGTTCTCCCACGGCCGGGATGGCGTCCATCACCGGGTCCACGCCGTCCATGCGGACTGGCGGCACGAGCGCACGGATGGGGCCGGCCGGCGACGGCACTTCGCGCCAGGCGGCGCGTGCGGCGAGCTGCGGATGATCGATGAACTCCGCCACGGAGTTGATCCGCGCGCTTGCAATCTGCGCGGCATCAAGACGGGCCACGACCTCCGCCGATCTCAGCGTGCGGAGCGTCCGGTCGATCTCGGCGTCCATGGCCGCGCGATTCCTGACCCGCAGCGCGTTGCCCTGAAATCGCGCGTCATCGGCGAGCTCGGGCCGCCGCAGGACATCGCGCGCGAACGCCTTCCACTCGCGATCGTGCTGAATCCCGAAGATGACGAGGCCGTCATGCGTGCGATAGGGCCCGTACGGCGCAATCGTCGCGTGACTCGCGCCCGTCCGCGCGGGCGGACGCCCGCCGAACGTGTAGTACATCGCGTATCCCATCCACTCGCCCAGCGCTTCGAAGAGCGACACCTCGAAAGACGTGCCTTCCCCGGTCTGATGACGTCGGAGCAGCGCCGTCAGCACGCCGGCGTAGACGTACATGCCGCCGGCGATGTCGGCGATCGAGAGGCCGACCTTCGACGGCGTCTCCTCGGTCCCGGTGATCGACACCAGACCAACCTCGCTCTGCACCAGGAGGTCGTACGCTTTCCTGTCCGCATACGGGCCGGTGGATCCGTACCCGCTCAGGCTGCAGGCGATCAGCCGCGGATGGCGTTCGCGGAGCCGGCTGACGCCGAGCCCGAGACGATCCGCGGCGCCCGGCGCGAGATTCTGCACGAAGACATCCACGCGCGGCAGCAGGCTCGCCAGCACCTCCCGCGCCTCCGGCCGCTTCAGATCGAGCGTCAGTGATTCCTTCGAGCGGTTCAGCCACACGAAGTGACTGGCCAGGCCCGAGACGGTCGTGTCGTACTGACGCGCGAAGTCGCCGACGCCCGGCCGCTCGATCTTGATGACGCGGGCACCGAGATCGGCGAGCTGCCTCGTTGCGAAGGGCACGGCAACGGCCTGTTCGAGCGCGAGAACCGTGATGCCGGCGAGCGGCGGCGCGGCCATCGATCCTCAGGCCGTCGCCACGCGCTGCCGGGACGCCGCGTCAGGCCGCCGCATGGACTCGGGCAGCCAGATCCAGGTCGACGCGCCGAGGAGCAGCGCCGCCGCCAGCACCGCGAAGGCGACGCCGAAGCCGCGCGTCTCGGCCAGCGACCCGACGAGGAACGGCGAGAGCGCGCTGGCAATGCGCCCGACGTTGTAGGTGAAGCCCGCTGCCGTCGCGCGAATGGCCGTCGGGTACAGCTCGGCGACAACGGCGCCGAATCCGGAGAAGACGCCGGTGCCGAAAAAGGTGGTGGCAGGCGCCAGCACCGCCAGCAACCAGACGTGCCGGCTCACGCCGAACGCGAGAACGAGCACGGCGCCGCTGACCAGATAGGCGACGAACGCGCGGCGGCGACCGACGGCGTCCGCGACGAACCCGAAGGAGAGATAGCCCACGAAGGTTCCCGCCTGCGTCAGGGCGACCAGCAGCGTCGTGCGGCCCGCCGTCAGGCCGATCCCCCCCTGCGCCACCGGCAGCGAAAAGTAGGCCGGAATCCAGAGGTTCAGTCCCCAGTACGCGAAGAGCGCCGCGGCGCTGAGCGTCGTGAGCAGGACGGTGAACCGCAGAAACGCCGGCGCGAAGATGGCGCCGATGGGGTTGGGCGGTGCCGCGACGCGTACCCGCCGCGCCCGGATCCACTCGGGCGACTCGTCGACACCCCGTCGGATCCACAGCGCCACGAATGCCGGCAGCAGACCGACGAAGAACACCGCCCGCCAGCCGAAGCGCGGCAACACCACTGCCGACACGAGCGCCGCTGCCGCGTAGCCGACCGACCACGCCGATTGCATGAACCCCATGGCCTTGCCACGATGCTCATCCGGCCAGGTCTCCGACACGAGCGCCGCGCCACTCGTCCACTCGCCGCCCATCCCCAGCCCGAGCAGGAAGCGGAATATCGCCAGCTGCCACACTGCTGCGGAAAGGCCGCAGGCGAAGGTGAACACCGAGTAGACGACGAGGCTGGCCATCAGGGCGGGCCGTCGGCCCCGACGATCGGCAAGCAGGCCGAAGAGCACGCCGCCGGCGCCCGATGCGACGAGCGTGAGCGATCCCAACAGGCCGGCCAGCGGTTTCGTCAACGCGAACGCGCCGATGATTGTCGGCAGGACGAGCGCGTAAAGCATGACGTCGAACCCGTCGAGCGCCCAGCCGAGCCAGGCGGCCAGCAACGCGCGCCGAGCCGATCGCGGCGCCGCCCACATCCACGTCAGCCAGCCGGAGGAGCGGGTCTGCACGCCCGCCGACGTTAGCACATCAACCGGCGAACACGGAGAGCACGCGGACGACTTCGCCCTCGCTCCCGCGGCGGGTTCCGGGGGTGGAGGCGCTTCAGCGGGACATCGACTAGAATCGGGCCGGAGTCTGCGGATGGCAGTCGCAACCGGCAGGCGCGTGGCGGAAATGATGGCGGAGTTCATCGTCGGCGGCGACATGCCGGCGGCGGCCCGCGGGCGCGCGGCGGTCGCCTTCTGCGACACGATCGGCGTGATTCTGGCGGGCGCGTCCGAGCCGCCGGCGACGATTGCGCGGAGCGCGATGGTCGGCGGCAGCCAGGGCGTCTGCCGGGTCCTTGGAACGGCAGTCTCCGCCGCCCCAGCCGACGCCGCGTTCGCCAATGCGGTCGCGGCGCACGCCCTCGACTACGACGACATGTGCTTCGTCTCGCTCGCGCATCCCAGCTGCGCGTTGATCCCGGCGGCGCTCGCGGCCGGCGAGACGGTGCGGGCGGCCGGGCCGGCGATCGTCGACGCCTACATCGCGGGCTTCGAAGTCGAGTGCCGTCTCGGCATGGTGATGAACCCGCGGCACTATCACGTTCGCGGCTGGCACTGCACCTCGTCGATCGGCACGCTCGGCGCCGCGGCCGCGGCGGCGCGAATCCTCGGATTGTCCGCTGCCCGGACGGTGCACGCGCTGGGCATCGCCGCGTCGTCGGCCTGCGGCCTGAAGGAGAACCTCGGCGCCATGGTCAAGCCGCTGCACGCGGGCCTCGCGGCGCGCAACGGCGTGATGGCGGCCCGCCTGGCGCGCGAGGGCTTCACCGCGAGCGCGCAGACGATCGAAGGACCGCAGGGATATCTCGTCGCGATGGACAGCGAGCAGCCGCCTTCGGCCCTGGTCGGCGCAGTGTCGGACCTCGGGAGCCGCTGGGAGATTCTCGACACCGGGATCACCGTGAAGCTCTATCCCTCGTGCGCCGCGACGCATCCACCGCTCGATGCGCTGCTCGATTTGCAGGCCGTTCACCGGTTCTCGGCCGCCGAGGTCGAGGCGGTCGACGTCGAGGTCGACTCGATGACGCCGCGGCTCCTCATTCACGATCGACCCTCGAGCGCGCTCGAAGGCAAGTTCAGCATGCCCTTCTGCGCCGCCGCCGCGCTGGTGTTCGGCCATCCGAGCATTGCGACCTTCGAGGTCGCCCGCATCCGCGATCCGAGTGTTCAGCGGTTGATGCCGCTGGTCACGCTGCGCGCGAACCCTGCCTTCGACGCCGCCGCGCCGCTTTCGCAGGCGACGGTCACGGTCCGCCTCCGCGACGGCCGCGTCGTCTCCGCTCACGCCGACGGCGCGCGCGGGTATCCCGGCCGTCTGAGCGGCGATGAGTTGACGCGCAAGTTCCGCGACTGTGCCGGACGAGCCCTGTCGCCGGCCGCTGCCGGGCAGGCACTCGATGCCGTTCGACGGATCGGGCAGCAGACCGACATCCGGGCGCTGACGGCCGCCTGTGTGATTGAATCGACCGAATGACGATCGGGCTCGAAGTCCGGGCCTCCCGGTGGGTCCCCCGGATACGGATCCGAGACGTGCCGAGCGACGCCTGCTAACCCAACTGGATCGTCCAACGTAACGTCGAAATACCGGACCCGTGCCGAAGATCCGATTTCGGCGTCTAAGTGCGCAGCGGAGAGAGCGCTCCCGTAGTGTCCGGCTTGAGCCAGACCAGCCACGTAGTGTCCGGCTTGAGCCGGACCAGCCACGCGAGGCGTCAATGAGACATCAGCCGCAGCTCCGTCGGATGTTCGCGCAGGTCGGTGTCGGGTGTGTCGCGGTACTCGCCGGGGGCCTCGCCATGAGAGATCCGGTCGTTCGCCTGCTCGCGCAGGGGCCGGCAGCCGGCGCGGCGCCGACCTTCGAGGTCGCCTCGGTCAAACAGAACACCTCCGGCAGCGGCCTCGTCATGCTCGGCATGCAGCCGGGAGGCCGCTACCAGGCGACGAACGTGCCGCTGCGGTTCCTCATCAGAAACGCGTTCCAGATTCAGGACTCGCAGCTCGTGGGCGCTCCGGGTTGGGTCGATTCGGATCGCTTCGACATCATTGCGAAGGCCGATCCGAGCCTGCTCGGCCCGCCGCCGGGCGGTCCGGGGTCGGGACCGGCGCCGGTCCAGTTGATGCTGCGCGCGCTGCTCGCCGATCGGTTCAAGCTCGCGATCCACACCGAGACCCGCGAGCTGCCGGTGTACGCGCTGGTGCTGGCGCGCAAGGACGGCAAGCTCGGCCCGCAGTTGACGCCGGTGTCGGCGGAGTGCGCGAGCACGCTGGCGGCTCGGCGCGGCGGCCCTCCCCGCGGCGGCCCCGGCGGTCCGGACGGCCGCGGCCCGGCCGGTCCGCCGGGGCCGCCGCCACTGCCGCAGCCGGGCGAGAAGATGCCATGCGGCAGCTCGCGGCTGGGACCAGGCGATTTCTCGTCTGGCGGTCTGGCGATGCCGCAACTGGCCCAATCGCTGTCGCAGCTCGTCAACCGCATCGTGCAGGACAAGACAGAGCTCACGGGCACTTACGAAGCCAATCTGAAGTGGACGCCCGATCAACTCCCGCAAGGCCGCGATCTGCCGCCCGGCTTTCCGGCCATCGATCCGAACGGGCCGTCCATCTATACGGCCGTCCAGGAGCAGCTCGGTCTCAAGCTCGACTCTCAGAAAGCGCCGGTCGACGTGCTGGTGATCGATCGCGTCGAGCACCCGACCGAAGACTAGCACCAGCGCGAGAACCGCGATGGCACGACACGGCAAACCCACGGGGCTCGTGCTCGTCGCCGTCGCGCTCGGCGGGATCGGGCTCCGGGGCCAGACGACGACCGACGCCGCGCCGGCACTGCGGTTCGAGGCCGCCTCGATCAAGCCGAACCGATCGGCCGGGCCGGAGCGCACCGGGTCAGGGGCGCAGGGCGAGCGGTTCGCCGCCACCGCCGTTCCGGTCCGACTGCTGATTCAGATGGCGTACAACCTCGACGCCGATCGCATCGTCGGCGGGCCCGGCTGGATCGCCCGCGATCGGTTCGACGTCGTCGCGCGGGCGGGCGCGCCGTTTTCGTCGGCCGACCAGTGGCGGTCGATGCTGCGGACTCTTCTCATCGAGCGTCTTCACCTGCAGGCTCACGCGGCCACGCGGGACGAGCCGGTTTACAGCCTCCTCGTCGCCCGCCGCGACGGCACGCTCGGTGATGGTCTTCGCCGTGCCGCGACCGACTGCCAGACGCTGCGCGCCCGGGCCGGTCAGGCCGGCAACCGCGATCCGTGCGGGCTGCTGACCCTCGCGAATGCGCTCGTCACCGGCAGGATGCGGGCGCGCGGACTCACGCTCGCCAGCCTGCTGATCGTCGCGCGCGACGCGGGGCGTCCGGTGCACGACAAGACCGGCCTGACCGGGGCGTTCGACTGGGAGCTCGCCTGGACGCCGCAGACGTTTCTCCAGGGGCCGTTCGACCGGGCGCGCTTCCCCACGATCGATCCGGACGGCCCGTCGATCTTCACGGCGCTGCGGGAACAGCTCGGGTTGAAGCTCGAGCCGGCCCGCGGCAGCGTCGACGTGCTCGTCGTCGATAGCGTGGAGCGCCCGAGCGAGGACTGACTCGGGCCGGGAGTCACCGGAGTCTCGAGGTTCCTCTCGTGCCGGAGTTCCGGTAGTCTCAAGTTCAGGTAGTTGCGGTAGTTCCGGTAGTGTCCGCCATGCTTTTCGAAGATTCGCTGCGCCGGGCGCGGGACGCGCGGATCGGGCTCTTTCGCGGGGAAGACCCCCGGAGAAGGCCGCGCCCGCGTCAGGCCCTGGCCGCGCGTGGGCGCTCACGTGGAGAAGGATGACGCAGATGCGGAGGTCACAGACGGGAGCGCGTGGACGGTCGGTGGCCGCGGCGACCATCGCGTGCATGCTCGTCTCCGCGGCGCCGCCCGTACGAGCCGCCTCCGAGCATCGCGGTCAGGTCGCGTTCGGGACGGTGCCGGTCCCCGGCGCCACGATCACGGCCTCGCAAGGCGACAAGCAGGTCGTCACGAGCACCGATCAGGAGGGCGTCTATCGCTTTCCGGATCTCGCCGACGGCGCCTGGACGATTCGAGTCGAGATGATTGGGTTCGCGACGATCTCCACCGACGTCACCGTGGCGCCGGATTCACCGCCGTCCACCTGGAACCTGAAGCTGCGGTCGTTCGAGGAGATCGCGCGCGAGAGTGCGGCAGGCGCCGCTCAGTCGACTGGCGATTCGGTCCGGCTGAAGCCGGACACTACAGGGACCGTGACGACGACGGGAGCCGCGCCGGCGGCGGAAGCGACGCCATCGCCCGCCGACGCCGCCGCGGGCAATCCGGCGCTCGGCGCGGCGGACGGTCTGCTCGTCAACGGCAGCGTCAACAACGGCGCCGCGTCGCCCTTCGCGCAGCTGCAGGCGTTCGGCAACAACCGGCGCGGCGGACGCGCGCTCTACACCGGCGGCATCGCCGGCATTCTCGACAACTCGGCGTGGGACTCGGCGCCGTTCTCCTTCGCGAACCAGCCGGCGCCCAAGCCGTCGTACGATGACGTGCAGGTCGCGGCCAACGTCGGCGGACCGCTCAGGATTCCCGGGCTGCTGAAGAACGGGCCGAACGTGTTCCTCGGCTACCAGCGCACGTCGGACCATGCCGCCAACACGCAGCCGACGCTCGTCCCGACGCCGCTGGAGCGGCTTGGCGACTTCTCGCAGACGCGCGATCCGTTCGGACGGCCCCTTCAGATCGTCGATCCGGTGACGGGAGCGCCGTTTGCCGGCAACGTCATCCCACCGGATCGCATCAGCCCGCAGGCCGCGGCGCTCCTCGGCTACTATCCGCTGCCGAACATCGACGTCGCGGGCCGCAATTATCAGGCGCCGCTCGTCACGGTCACGCGACAGGACGTGCTCCAGACGCGCATCACGCAGGCCCCGTTCCGCCGCAACCAGCTGAACGGCACGCTCGCCTGGCAGCGGAACGAAACCTCGTCGACCAACATCTTCGGCTTCACCGACACGACCCGCATCTCGGGCGTCGACGGGGCCCTCAACTGGTCGCACCGCCTGTCGCCGTTCTTCTCCGTCCGCGCGCGATATCAGCTCACGCGGCAGCACACCGAGGTGACGCCGTTCTTCGCCAATCGCACCAACGTGTCGGGCGAGGCTGGAATCGCCGGCAACAATCAGGACGCCGTGAACTGGGGACCACCCTCGCTCGTCTTCTCCAGCGGGCTGGAGTCACTGGCGACCGCCCAGACCGCGTCCACCACCAACACGGCGCACTGGTGGTCGGGCGAGGCGCTCGTGAGCCGCGGCCGCCACAACGTGACGTTCGGCGGCGGCGTTCATCGTCAGCTCTACGACGTGCTCTCGCAGCAAAACGCGCGTGGCACGTTCACGTTCACCGGCGCGGCGAGCGGCTCCGACCTCGCCGATTTCCTGCTCGGGCTGTCCGGCCACGAGCGCCATCGCGTTCGGCAACGCGGACAAGTATCTGCGCGGGTCCGCCTACGAGGCCTATGTGGACGACGACTGGCGGATCAACGCCACGTTGAGCCTGAAGGTGGGCGTCCGGTGGGAATACGAGTCGCCCATGACCGAGCGATTCGGCCGGCTCGTCAACCTCGACGTCGCGCCCGATTTCGCCGCCGTGTCACCGGTGGTCGCCACCGACCGGGTGGGTTCGTTGACGGGCACCGTCTATCCCGACTCGCTGCTGCGTTCCGACTGGCGGGGCGTGCAGCCGCGCCTCGGCGTAGCGTGGCGGCCGGTGGCCGGCTCGTCGCTCGTTGTCCGCGCCGGGTACGGCGTCTACCGCAATACGAACGTCTACCAGTCGATCGATCTGCTGCTCGCGCAGCAGCCGCCGCTCTCGACGGCGTTCATCATCCAGAACAGCGCGGCCAACCCGCTGACACTGGCGAACGGGTTCCGGGTGCCGGCCGACACGACTCGAATACCTTCGCCGTGGATCCGGACTTTCGCGTCGGCGCCGCCGAGAACTGGCAAGCGTCCGTGCAGCGCGATCTGCCCGCATCGTTGACGGTCATCGGCACCTATCTCGGCACGCGCGGATCCCACCTGCTCCAGGAGTTCCTTCCCAATACGTATCCGGCCGGCACGGCAAACCGGTGTCCATCGTGCCCGTCGGGATTCGTGTATCTGACGTCGAACGGGCGCTCGAGCCGTCATGCCGCGCAGCTCGAGCTGCGACGGCGGCTTCGCAACGGGTTCACGGCGACGGGACGGTACACCCTCTCGAAGGCAAGCGACGATGCCGGTGCGTTTACCGGGGTGACGCTGAACGGCTCGGCAATCGCACAGGACTGGCTCAACCTGGACGCCGAATGGGGGCCCTCGACCTTCGATCAACGGCACCTGTTCACGCTGCAGGCGCAGTTCACGACCGGCGTCGGCGTCAGCGGCGGCACGCTGGTCGACGGGATCAAAGGGACGCTGCTCAAGGGCTGGACCATGACCGCGGCGCTCAACGCGGGCAGCGGCCTGCCGGTCACGCCGGTGTATCTCGCACCGGTTCCCGGCACCGGCGTCACCGGCACGCTGCGCCCCGACATCGTCGCGGCAGCGACGGCGGTGCCGGACGGCTACTATGCAAACCCCGGGGCGTTCGCCGTGCCGGGTGCGGGTCACTGGGGAACCGCCGGACGCAACTCCATCACCGGGCCGGCACAATTCGGGCTGAACACCGGGATCACCCGCACGTTCACGCTGGGCCAGCGCCTCAACCTGGATTGGCGCATCGATGCCAGTAACGTTCTCAATCGTGTCACCTATACTGGCATCAACGCGCTCGTCGGCAGCCCGCAGTTCGGCCTCCCGAACCGCGCGAGCACGATGCGCAAAGTGCAGACGACGATGCGACTGAGATTCTGACCATGACCGCACGGTCCGGAGAGGGCGCGCGACCCGGAGTGAGCCGAGGACGACCCGGGTCAGCGATATCTGTAGCGTCCGCCTTCAGGCGGACCCTCGGGCGAACGATTCCGGTAGCGTCCGCCTTCAGGCGGACCATTGGTCCAATTCTGGCCGCCTGCTCCCCCTTGGTGATCGCGTGGCTGGTCCTGCTCGGAGGCTCGTCCTTCGCGGCGCCCGGCCAGCAGCCCCTTCAGAGCGGCGCGACGTTTCGAAGCGGCACGCGCCTGATCGTGGAGACCGTCACCGTCAAGGACAAGGATGGCAAGCCAGTCGAAGGGCTGACGGCGAAGGACTTCACGGTCACCGAAGACGGCCAGCCGCAGACGATCAGCTTCGTCGAGTTCCAGCGCGTTGACGGATCGGCCGGGTCGAGCCCAGGCGCGCCCGATCGGAGGGTCGCGCCGGCCCGACCGCCAACGGTCGAGGCGGCCAACGACCTGACCGCTGGCTCCCCCGACGCGCCGCCGCAGATTTCGAGCTCGCCCGGAGGCGGCATCCGGTACCGCGATCGCCGGCTGCTCGTGCTGTACTTCGACGTCACCGCGCTGCCGCCGCCCGACCTGCTGCGCGCGTGCGCCGCGGCACGACGGTTCCTCGACACGCAGATGACACCGGCCGACCTTGTGGCCATCATGAGCTTCAAGGGCGCCGCCGTCCGGGTCCGCCACGACTTCACCGACAAGCGCGAAGAACTCTCCGCTGTCCTCGATGACTTGATCTATGGGGAAGACAAGGACGGCGACGGGATCCCCGACCCCGAACCGGGCACCGCCTTCGGCCAGGACGATGGCGAGTTCAACATCTTCAACACCGATCGACAGCTGTCGGCGCTGCAGACGGCGGTCACGATGTTGCGTCCGCTCGCTGAACAGAAGGCGGTCATCTATTTCGCGAGCGGGCTGCGGTTGAACGGCACCGACAACCAGGCGCAGCTGCGCGCCACGGTCAACGCCGCCATTCGATCGAACGTCATCATCCACACGATCGACGCGCGCGGTCTGGTGGCCATGCCCCCGCTCGGCGATGCGACGCGCCCGTCGGCCGGCGGCGTCGGCATCTTCTCCGGCCAGGTCGCCAACGCCGCGATGACGAACTTCCAGCGCTCCCAGGACTCGCTGTACGCCCTGGCGAAGGACACCGGCGGGAAGGCGCTCTTCGACTACAACGATCTCTCACGCGGCATCGTGGACGCGGCGCAGGCGATGACGAGCTATTACCTGATTGGCTACTACAGCACCGAGACCGCGTCGGACGGCAAGTTCCGCCGCGTGCGCGTCTCGCTCAATGGCGGGCTGTCGGCCGACATCTCGTATCGCCAGGGCTACTTCGCGGACAAGGAGTTCGCGAAGTTCACAGCGGCCGACAAGGAGCGCCAGCTCGAAGAGGCGCTCATGCTCGACAACCCGGTCACCGACATCACGATGGCGATGGAGGTGAACTACTTTCAGCTGAACCGCGCCCAGTACTTCATCCCGGTGGCCGTGAAGATTCCCGGCAGCGAGCTCGCGCTCGCGCGCCGCGGCGGCGCCGCGCGGACCGTCATCGACTTCATCGGCGAGGTGAAGGACGACTACGGCTACACCTGGCAGAACCTGCGCGACAAGCTGGACCTCAAGCTTACCGACGAGACCGCCGCCCAGCTGGCCACGCGGCCGATCCAGATCGAGATCGGTTTCACGCTGCTGCCAGGAAAGTACGTCATCAAGCTGCTCGCGCGTGACGCGGAGACGGGCCGCATGGGCACCTATCAGGCGTCGTTCACGGTCCCCAACCTCGAACGCGAGACGACGCACGTGCCGACCAGCTCAGTCGTCCTGAGCAGCCAGCGCGTCCCGCTGTCGGACGCGGTGTACTCGGTGCAACAGAAGATCGCGGCCGACGTGGCCAACCCGTTGGTGTCGGACGGTCAGACCCTGATGCCGAGCGTCACCCGCGTTTTCAGCAGAAGCCGCGACCTCTTCGTCTTTCTCCAGGCGTACGAGCGGTCCGCGCCCACCGCCCAGCCGCTCGTCGCGTTCGTCACCTTCTATCGCGGCGATGTGAAGGCGTTCGAGACGGCGCCGCTGGCTACCACCGACCCCTTCGATCCGAAGACCAAGGCCGTCCCGCTGCGCTTCAGCGTGCCGCTCGAGCGTGTGCCGCCGGGTCGGTACGACTGCCAGGTGACCGTGCTCGATCCCGCGGGCCAGAAAGTCTCCTTCTGGCGCGCTCCCATCGTCGTGGTGCCCTGACGCCGCCGGCCGTATACTCTCAGTCGTGGCGTTCATCACGCGGCTTCTGGTCAACGCTGCGGCGCTCTGGGTGGCGACGCGCATCGTGCCGGGCGTCACCTACAGCGGCGACATTCTTCCGTTCATCGGCGTCGCCCTCCTCTTTGGCGTCGTCAACGCCTTCATCCGGCCCGTCGCGAAGATCTTGACGTTTCCGCTGATCATCGTGACGCTCGGGCTCTTTGCCCTCGTCGTCAACGGCCTGATGCTGTGGCTGACCGCCTCGCTCTCGGGATTCTTCGGGTTCGCGTTCCGGGTCGCCGGTTTCTGGGCCGCGTTCTGGGGCGCGCTCGTCGTCAGCCTCGTCAGCACCGTGCTGTCGATGCTCGCTCGAGACGTCGCGCCGCGCCGCGCGCCGCGCTGGTGACTGCGCATCACCGCACCGCTCGGTCCGCGCCTGTGCTGACGAAGATCCGTCACTCGGGGGTGACGCGATGGCCGTTCCCTGCCTCTGAGGCTGGCCATGCGGTTGCACTGCTCTTCAAGCGGCGGGGAAAGCACGGTGGAGAGCCAGCCATGACCGGCACTATCAAGAAGATCACGAAGGACCGCGGATTCGGGTTCATTCGGGGCGAGGACGGCACCGAGTACCTTCTTCCACTACACGGAACTGCGCGGCGACCTCGTGTTCGACGGGCTTCGCGACGGGCAGCGCGTCACTTTCGTGCCCGTCGAGGGCGAGAAGGGGCCGCGCGCGGCCGACGTCGTGGCGTTGGTCGCCTGAGCGCCGACCGAAGGATCTATGTCGGGCAAAACCGGCTCGCGGCTGCTGCGCGCGATCGGGCGCTCGCTCCAGCGGCGGGACGAGCTCGAGCTTCGGGCGATCGACGAGCTGCTGTCGGCGAGTGCGCTTAAGCCGCACGAGGTTCCAGGCGTAGGCCGCGCCGAGCGTTGGCGACACCGTCTCGACGCCTTGGGCCTATCACTTCCCGCACTCTCATACGACGCTCCCCTGGTCCGGAGGAGGACCAGCACCGGGCGCCATGTCGGCGTTGGGGGGTGATCCCCTGCAAAGGGAGCAACGCGGATCCTAGAGGCGGCTCGAAGCGAGTGTCAGATCTGCGGTATCCCGCCCTGCTGCGCGGGCTCGGCCGCGGGGTGGGCCGTCTCGAGATTGGCCAGGCCGCAGCGGTTGATACGATCGCCCAGCGTCGACCGCTTGATCTGGAGGAGCTCGGCGGCCTTGGACTTGTTCCCGTGGCTCACTTTGAGCGCCCATGAGATGAGATTCGATTCGAGCTCGCGCAGGCGATCGTCGAGGGCGACCGGCGCCGCTTCGCGCGGCAGCACCGCGACGGGCAGCGAGGGATCCGGCGGCTGCGAGCCGGCACGGAAGAGAATATGCGCCGACATGCACCCGATGCGCACCGTGCCGCACGTGCAGGTCTGGGCAATGCGCTCGCAGGCGTTCTCGAGCTCCCGGACGTTCCCCGGCCAGCTGTAGCGCATGAAGGCCTGACGCACCGCGTCGGAGACCTGCGGCTCCTCTTCGCCGCTCCGCCGGAAGTATCGCTGGAGGAAGTGCTCCATCAACACCGGAATGTCCTCGCGCCGCTCGCGGAGCGGCGGGAGCGCCACCGGCAGCACGTTCAGCCGATAGTCCAGATCCTCGCGGAACTTGCCGTCGACGACCATCTGCTTCAGGTCGCGCTTGCTGCCCGCGATGATCCGCACGTTGACCGGCACCGTCCGCGTGCCGCCGAGGCGCTCGACGGTGCGGTTCTGCAGCACGCGCAGCAGCTTCACCTGCATGGACAGCGGTACGTCGTCGATGTCGTCGAGGAAGATGGTGCCGCCGTCGGCGAGCTCGAACCGGCCGGGGCGATCCTTGATCGCGCCGGTGAAGGCGCCCCGCTCGTGCCCGAAGAGCTCGGACTCGATCAGGGTCTCGGAGAACAGCGCGCAGCTGACCGCGATGAACGGATGGTGCTTGCGGCGGCTGGACTGGTGGATGAGCGTCGCCGTCACTTCCTTGCCGGTGCCGCTCTCGCCGGTGACGAGCACGGTGCTGTCGCTGTTGCCGATGACGCGGAGGAACTCGAACACCGCCCGCATGCGGGCGCTCCGCCCCACCACCACGGAATCCATCGTCAGAGCTGTTGGGGTCATGGAATCACCTCACAGGAGGCGGAGGTTCTCGAATTCCGGAATCTCTTCGCGCAGGGCCGTCTCGACACCCAGATAGAGCGTCATGTGCGCGCTTGGACAGCCGGCACACATTCCGGTCAGCTTGACGTCGGCGGAATTGCCCGATACATCGATCAGCTCGATGTCTCCTCCGTCGGCTCGCATGAACGGCCGAACGCGATCCAGCACGGCTTCCACTCGCTCTTTGGTGATCATCGGGTCCTCCGCTGTCAGCTATCGCTTCACAGCGCAATGGGTGTGCCAGTCGAGCGTTGCCGGAAATCCGAATGACTGGCGGGATTTCGCCAGCCGGACGCGGTACGGGCGGGATCGGCGTGCGGATTATTCCCCAACCGGCGTGCGAAAAGCCGCAGCCAATGATTACAGTGCCGCGGGCCGTTCGAGCTTGAACTTCTCAATCCGGTAGCGGATCTGGTCGCGATTCAGGCCGAGCAAGGCCGCCGCGCGGGTCTGATTCCAGCCGCTGCGCTCGAGGGCCTGTACCACGAGCGAGCGTTCCAGCCGCTCGAGATCGACGCCCGACGGTGGCAGCTCCACGCCCTCGCTCAGCCGCGACGCCGCGGCCGCGACAACCGGGAAGTGCTCGGGCGTCAGCTCCGTTCCCTCGGTCAGGAGCATCGCCCGTTCCACGGCATTGCGCAGCTCGCGGACGTTACCCGGCCAGCCGTAGGTCTGCAGCCGGTCCATCGCGTCGGCCCTGACGCTGCGCACTTTCTTGCGGAACTCGGTGTTGTAGGTGTCGATGAAGTAGTGCACGAGCGACGGGATGTCGTCGGCGCGCGCGCGAAGGGGCGGAAGCACGATCGGCAGGACGTCCAACCGGTAGTACAGGTCCTCCCGGAACCGGCCCGCCTTCACTTCGCCTTCGAGGTTCCGGTTGGTCGCGGCCATCACGCGGACGTCCACGTGAATGTCGACGACGCCGCCCAGACGCTTGAAGGCTTTCTCCTCCAGAAAGCGAAGAAGCTTGGACTGGAGCGTCGGCGCCATCTCCCCGATCTCATCGAGGAACACGGTGCCGCCGTCGGCCGATTCGAGCAGTCCGCGCTTCTGCTGGCGCGCGTCGGTAAAGGCGCCACGCTCGTGGCCGAAGAGCTCGCTTTCGAGAATCGTGTCCGGCAGCGCCGAGCAGGTGATGTTCATGAAGGGCCGCGCCGCGCGGTCGCTCGCGTAGTGCACCACCTTCGCGGCGAGATCCTTCCCGGTGCCGCTCTCGCCGGTCAGGAGCACGGTGGACGAAGGACTCGTCGCCACCTTCTGCAGGAGCGCCTTGACGTCCTGCACGGCCCGGCTCTGACCCACGATCCGATCGATGCTGAACGGCTGGGCCTGGCTGGCCCGGAGCGCCCGGACTTCACGCCGCAAGCGGGTCGTTTCGAGCGCGTTTTCGACCAGCAGGACGATTTCGTCCAGGTCGAACGGCTTGTTGGCATAGTGATACGCGCCGTGCTTCATCGCCTCGACCGCGGTGTCGACCGCCGAGTGCGCGGTGAGCAGGATCACGAGCGTATCGGCGTCTGCCTGCTTGATCTGCCGGAGCACGGTGAGGCCGTCGACGTCCGGCAGCTTGTAGTCCAGGAGCACGAGATCCACGCCCTCGGCGTGCCGCTCAAGCGCGGCCCGCGCGGTGTCGGCCTGGACGACGCGATACCCCTCCTGGGTGAGCCGCTCGGACAGCGACCACCGAATCAGCTCCTCGTCGTCCACGACGAGGATGGTCGGGGCTTGCATGTCCTGGTATTTTAGTGTGTTTCGGAGCGTCGCGCGTACGCCGTCGCCACCAAACGGGGGACCTGCTGCATTTCGAACGGCTTGAACATCACCGAAAACGCGCCGAGCTCCAGCGCATTCCGTACGGTGTCAGCCTGCCCGAACGCGGTCATCAGGATCACCTGCGCATGCGGGACCTCCCGGCAGATCGAAGCCAGCAGCGACAGATCGCTGGAATCGGGCAGTACGTAATCGAGCAGCACGACATCGAAGGGCGGCCCCTCCTGCAGGAGGTCCGTGGCTTCGCGGCCCGACGCGGCCCCGACGACGTGATACCCGTCTTCGGTGAGCGTCTCGGTGAGCGCCCACCGCATGAGCGCGTCGTCTTCGACCACCAGCACGTGAATGGGCGCGGAATCTTTCGCCATTTCGTGATTTTTCTCGTGCATCTCGGCTCGAATCCCGGTCATGCCAGGGTGCGCTTCAAGACCCGCGCCAGCCTCCCGGCGTGCCAGGGCTTCCCGCTGACTGTGCCGATCGAGGACCGTCCGCGCCGAGGACGGGGACACGCAGGGATCCTTCACGAAGGTGAGGAGTGGCGCGTGTGACGGTGACTAACGCACGTGGTCGAGGGCGAAGAGCCTAGAGCGATGCCTGCCGATGTGTTCGCGCGTGGCGTGCTGCAGGGCTCCTGGATGGCGGATTCCCGCCAGCCGAGCAGGAGTCCCGAGAGGCCGGCACCGACGGATTTCCGGCAGGCCGGCGGCGTGGGGCGCGCGGCGGCACTCTTTTCGAGCTCGTCGCCGTGGCATGTCATGTGTAATGGGGACGGGTGGAGGACGCCATGATTGCACTCAAGAACATCCTCGTCGCCACCGATTTCAGCGAGCCGGCCGATGCCGCGCTCACCTACGGTCGCGCCCTGGCGGGCGCCTTCGACGCCACGCTCCACGTGCTGCACGTCATTGAAGACGTCTACCTGTCGGCCTACGGCTCCGAGTTCTACGTCCCGGTGGATCCCAGCCTCCAGGCGGAGATCAACGAGGCGGCCCGCAAGCAGCTCGAAGCGCTGGTCGTTGACAGCGACGGCAGCGGCCCCCCCACGCGGACCGCGCTCCGCATCTCCAACACGGCGGCGACGACGATCATCGAGTTCGCAAGAGACGAGCACATCGATCTGATTGTGATGGGCACGCGCGGGCGCCGTGGCGTCGCGCACCTGCTGCTCGGCAGCGTCGCGGAGCGGGTTGTCCGCAGTGCGCCCTGTCCGGTGCTGACCGTTCATCATCCGGAGCACGAGTTCGTGGTGCCGGACACGCTGGCCGCCACCACGCAGGCCTAGGGGCCCCATGCGCATCATTGCCCCTCCGCCCGCGGCGTTCGACGCCCCTCCGGGCAGCCCGCTGATTCTCCGTGACGGCACGGTCGCGATTATCCGGGCTGCCGCGACCGCAGACCGGGACCGGCTTCGGCGGTTCTTCCGCGATCAGTCACCCGAGTCTCGGTACCGGCGTTTCATGATGGCGGGCGAGCCCTCCGACGAGGTCGTCGCCCGACTCTGCACGCCGATGGACGTCGCCGACAGCGTGACGCTGCTGGCCCTGCGGTCGGTCGGCGGGTCCGAGCATCTGCTGGGCACCGCGTCGTACCTGCGCGTCAGCGCCGCGGTCGCCGAAGTCGCCTTCGCGGTCGACGATCATTTCAATCATCTCGGCATCGCCACCGGACTGCTCGAACGTCTGGCGGCGCTTGCCAGCGATGCCGGGTTCGCGCGCTTCCAGGCGACCACGCTCGTCGACAACGCGGACATGCTGCTGGTGTTTCGCGACTCGGGCTTCATGGTGCGGTCGAAGCTGGACGGCTCCTCCGTCGAGGTCGAGCTGTCGCTGACCCCGTCGGCCCGCAGCGTTGCGGCCGCGCAGGAACGCGAACACCTGGCCGCCGTCGCATCGATTCGCCCGCTCGTTCGGCCGGAGGGCGTAGTCGTGGTCGGCGTGTCACACGACGCCACCAGCCTCGGGCGCCGCATCTTCGACGCCATGTTAGCCGCCGGGTATCGCGGACCGCTGCACGCGGTGAACGTCCACGGAGGCGACATCGCGGGGCGACAGGCGTACCGATCGGTGCGCGACCTGCCGTCGCCCGTCGACCTGGCCGTAATCGCCGTTCCCCGCGACGCGGTCCTCGCGGTCGTCGACGACTGCGCCGCCGCCGGCGTGAAGTCGCTCGTCGTCATCACGGCCGAATTCGCGGAGGTCGGGCCCGAGGGCCTGGCCGTGCAGAACGCGCTCCTGGCCAAGGTGCGCGGCTACGGGATGAGGATGATCGGTCCCAACTGCATGGGGCTGCTCACGACCGACCTCGGGCTCAACGCCTCGTTCTCGCCGGTGTTCCCGCCCCCCGGGCGGATCGCCTTCTCGTCCCAGAGCGGCGCGCTGGGGCTCGCGATTCTGTCGCTGGCCGCCGAGCGCGGCGTCGGCCTCTCGACCTTCGTCAGCATCGGAAACAAGGCCGATGTGTCGAGCAACGACCTCATGCAGTTCTGGGAGGACGATGCGTCGACCGGCGTCATCCTGCTCTATCTCGAATCGTTCGGCAACCCGCGCCGCTTTGCCCGCCTGGCGCGCCGCATCGGCCAGAAGAAGCCGATCGTGGCGGTGAAGGCCGGACGCACGCGTGCCGGCCACCGGGCGGCCGGCAGCCATACCGCAGCGCTGGCCGCCAGCGAAGTCGCCGTCGATGCCCTGTTCCGTCAGGCAGGTGTGATCCGGGCCGACACGATCGACGAGATGTTCGACCTCGCCGCCTGCCTCGATGCCCAGCCGCTCCCGACCGGACGCCGTGTCGCCATCGTCACCAACGCAGGCGGACCCGGCATCCTGGCGGTGGACGCGTGCGAGGGCGCGGGGCTGACGCTGCCCGAGTTCTCCGACGCGACGCGCAATCGGCTCTCGGCGTTTCTGCCGGCCGCCGCCTCGCTCGGGAACCCTGTCGACATGGTCGCGGCAGCCGGAGCTGAGCAGTACCGCCGGACGATCGAAACCTGTCTTGCGAGCGAACAGGTCGACGCGCTGCTCGTCATCTACACGGCCGTGGACAACTCGCGCACGCCGGCGATCCTCGACGGAATCAGGCAGGGCGTGGCCGCCGGCCGTCGCGCAGGCGCGATCGCCAAGCCGGTCCTCGCGTGCGTCATGGCCGGCCCGGGCCATGCGCTGCCGCTCGAGGTGGACGGCGAACGGGTTCCCGCTTATGCGTTTCCGGAGAATGCCGTCCGAGCGCTCGGAAGGATCTGCGCCTACGCGACCTGGCGCGCGCAGACGCCCGGTCTGTTCTGGAGCTTCAACGACATCCGCGCCGACGAGGGGCGAGCGGTGTGCCGCGAGGTCGTCGAACGGCGCGGCGAAGACTGGTTGACGCCCGACGAGTTCCAGCGAGTCGCCAGCGCGTTTGGCCTGCCGCTCGTGCCGGGCGTCCTGGCGCGCACCGCGGATGACGCCATCGCTGTCGCGACGGTCGTCGGCCTTCCCGTCGCGGCGAAGCTGAGCTCGCCACGCCTGCTCCACAAGTCCGATGCCGATGGCGTCCGCCTGAACCTGACGACGCCACAGGCCGTTCGCAAGGCGTTCAACGAGATGGTGGCGAACGCAAAGAGCCGCGGCATCGAGCCGGTCGAGGGTGTGACGATCCAGCCGATGGTGTCGGACGGCACGGAGACGATCGTCGGGCTCGTCGACGATCCGTCGTTCGGCCCCCTGATTGGCGTCGGCCTCGGCGGCGTGAACGTGGAGGTGCTCGGCGGAGTGCAGTTCCGCGTCGGTCCGCTGACCGACCGCGATGCCGACGAGCTCCTTCGCGGGATGCGCGGCTTCGCGCTCCTGAACGGCGTCCGCGGCCGCCCGAAGGCGGATATCGACAGCCTCGCCGAGGTCATCCTGCGCGTGTCCCGGCTGGCTGAAGACGTACCCGAGATCCTGGAGCTCGATCTGAATCCCGTGATCGTGCTCGCCGAAGGCCGCGGCTGCCGCATCGTGGACGCCCGGATGAAGGTGGGACACCCGGCGCGCCGGTACACGCCGACGCCCGCCGCACCCTGAGCGCGTGACGGTCGTGAAACGGGGGCTATCGGTCCTCGAGGATCGCCGCGGCGGCGGGATATTCCTTCTTCGCGTTCGCGAAAAAGACGCCACCGGCCAGCATCAGCGGCGTCCATCCGAGCCTGGTCGTCGCATGCACGTCCGCGCCGTGATCGACGAGGAACTGGACGAGTGACGGCTGGCCCGACACGACGGCCGCGTGCAGCGCCGTGCTGCCGGTCCAGCGTGGATCGCCCATGACCTTGCCCGCGAGATCGTCCATGTTCAACGGGTAGTACAGCAGCGTGTACTGCGGATCGCCGACCATCGCGTAGTCGCCGAAATCGGCGTGCGCGTTGATGTCGTTGCCCAGCTCCAGCGCCAGCTTCACCGCCTCCAGCCGCTCCGCTTCGGAGACGCCGGTGAAGGGGCCTGGCGCTTCGCCTTCCCAATAGTCGAGGCCCGAGGCCGCCATGAGCGGCGTGACCCCGAGCACGTTCGGCATCTTCGGATCCGCGCCGTGGTCGGCGAGCAGTCGCATGTACGGCGCGTCGCCGTTGTGTGCCGCCACGTAGAACGGCGTCGCGCCCACGTAGGTGAGATAGTGACGACCCAGCTGGATGAGCGGGGGGTTCTTCATCGTGCCGCCCTCCTTGTCGAACTTCTTCTCCTCCCAGCGGATACGCACGTTCGGATTCGCGCCGTGCTCGAGCAGTTTCCCCGCCAGTTCGAGCGCGGTCGTGCGGCCGGTGGGCGGCGGCGGCCCGTGCGGCGTGTTGCCGACGCCGGCGGCGCCGTCGGCCCCCGGTTTTCGCAGCCACGCGAGCGTGTGCAGCGCCGAGCCGCGCGGATCGGGCGCGTTGGGATCGGCGCCGCGATCAATCAGCATCGACGCCACGTCGAAATAGCCGTTGACGACCGCCATGTTCAGCGCGCTCGTCCCATCGGGCGCGACGTCGTCGACGGTGGCGCCTCGATCCAGGAGGACTCGCGCCGCGTCGGCGTGCGCGTTGCGGACCGCGAACAGAACGCTCGTCCATCCGGATTTCGACCGTGCGTTCACCTCCGCGCCGTACTCGACCAGCAGGCTCGCCGCCTCGGCGTTGCCCGCCGACGCCGCCCACATCAGCGCCGTCTGGCCCTTGTACGGCTCGGCGACGTTCACCTTCGCGCCGCGATCGAGCAGCGCCTTCATCGCCGCCACGTTGCCTGTCAGAGAGGCCGTCATGAGCGCCGTCTGCCCCTCTTCCGACGTGCCGTTGGCGTCGGCGCCCGCCTTCAGCAGCCGCTCGACGATGACGGCGCTTCCGTTGGCGCACGCGAGCGAGAGCGGCGTCACCCGGTACCGCGTCGTCGCCCGCACGTTCGCGCCGGCGGCCAGGAGCAGGGCGACGATTTCGGGACGATCGAGACGCGCGGCCCAGTGGAGCGCGGTTGAACCGTCGGGCTCGGCGGCATTCACGTCCACGTGCTGCGCGATCAGCGTTCGCACCGTCTGGACGTCGGTGCGCCTGACCGCGTCGACGAGCCGCAGATCCGCCGCGCCAGCCATGAGGCTGGTCACGCCTGCCGCCCACAGCGACACGACGGCAATGCATCTCAGCGGAACGTTCGTAGGGGCCCTCGCTGCGGCGGATTGTAGCGTGCCCTCGACGGCAATGCTAGTAAGATGGCCCGCGGTGCGCTCCGTCTCGGTCATCACCGTCGCACTGGCTGTTGCCCTTTCGGGCGTGCGCTCGGGAGCCGCCGTCCTGTCGCCGCCCCAGCCGCCGGCACCGAACGCGCCGGCCGCGGTGTTTCAGAAGGTACTGCGTCACGTGCCACAACGATCGGCTGAAGACGGCGGGACTGGTCCTCGACCCTGCGGACGCCGCGCAGGCGGGCGCCCACCCGGAACTCTGGGAAAAGGTGGTTCGCAAGCTGCGGTCCGGGACGATGCCTCCCGCCGGGGCGCCGCGGCCGGACGCCGGCACCTACGACGCGGTCGCCACGTTCGTCGAAACCCAGCTCGATCGCGCCGCCGCCGCGCATCCCAATCCCGGCCGCCTGCCGCTGCTGCATCGGCTCACCCGCACCGAGTACGCCAATGCGGTTCGCGATCTGCTGGCCGTCGACTGGCTGCCTCGAGAGCTCGATTTCTCCCTGCTCCTTCCTGCCGACAACGTGTCGAGCGGATTCGACAACATCGCCGATCTCCTCTTCCTGCCGCCGCCGACCATGGAACGCTACCTGGACGCGGCGCGGAAGATCAGCCGGCTGGCGGTCGGCGATCCGGACACGCCGGTGATGGTCAACATCCACCGGCTGCACCCTGAAGAGTGGCAGGACGTGCGGGTGGACGAGCTGCCGATCGGGACCCGCGGAGGCCTCGCCGTTCGCGCCTACTTCCCGCTCGACGCCGACTACGTGGTCAAGGTCGATCTCGCCGGCGTGCCACGGGATGCGCACCAGCTGGAGCTGACCATCGATCAGGAGCGCGTCGCGCTGTCGTCGGTCGGCGGAGCCGCCCGCGGCGGCCGGGGACGCGGCGCGGCGCCAGACCGCCCGCTCGAGTTCCGCGTGCCGGTCAAGGCGGGGCCGCGGCTCCTCGGCGTCACTTTCGTCGAACAGAACGAGGTGCGCGACGAGGAGACGCTCCGGCCGCGCATGCGCGGCCGCGGCACCCAGCCTGCGCTCGCCAGCGTCACGATCAGCGGTCCGTACGACGCCAGGGGCCCCGGTGACACCCCGGGCCGCCGCCGCATCTTCGAGTGCCGGCCTGCCGCGGCGGCCGAGGAACACGCCTGCGTCGTAGGCATCCTCTCGACGCTGGTTCGCCGCGCGTACCGCCGTCCCGCGGCGGCGTCGGACATCGACCGTCTCCTGCCCTTCTACGCCGCCGGGCGCGCCGAGCGGGATTTCGATCGGGGCATCCAGAAGGCGATTGAGCGGGTGCTCGTGAGCCCCGAGTTCCTCTTCCGCGTGGAGCGCGAGACGCCGGGCGCGCCGCACCGCATCTCCGATCTCGAGCTCGCGTCGCGGCTGTCGTTCTTTCTCTGGAGCAGCATCCCCGACGACCAGCTGATCGAGACGGCCGTACGCGGTCAGCTGTCGAACCCGGCGACGCTCGACGCTGAAGTGCGGCGGATGCTGTCCGACCCCCGGTCGGAATCGATGGTCACCAACTTTGCCGCGCAGTGGCTGTTCCTGCGCGACCTGGACGCGAAGCAGCCGGACGAGATCCTCTTCCCCGATTTCGACCAAACGCTCCGTGACGGCTTCCGGCGCGAGACCGAGCTGTTCCTCGACAGCGTGCTCCGCGACCAGCGCAGCGTCCTGGATCTGCTGTCGGCGGACTACACGTTCCTCAACGAGCGGCTCGCTCGCCACTACGGCATCCCGGGCGTGCAGGGGAGCTACTTCCGGCGGGTCGCGCTCCGGGCGGGCAGCCCTCGCGGCGGCCTGCTGGGCCAGGGCAGCATCCTGACGCTGACCTCGTACGCCACGCGCACCTCGCCGGTCGTGCGCGGCAAATGGGTGCTGGAGAACCTGCTCGGGGCGCCGCCGCCGCCGCCGCCGCCGAACGTCCCGGCCTTGAAGACGACGGGGACCGACCCGGGTCGGACGCTCTCGATGCGCGACGCCATGGCACAGCACCGTGCGAATCCGGCCTGCGCGAGCTGTCACGCGCGCATGGATCCCATCGGCTTCGCCCTGGAGAATTTCGACGCCGTCGGGCGCTGGCGGGACCACGAGTCGGGCCGTCCGATCGACGCCTCGGGCACCCTGCCGGGCGGTGAACGATTCGACGGCATCGCCGGCCTCAGGCAGACGCTGCTCGCGCATCCCGAGCCGTTCGTCTCGACAGTGACCGAGAAGCTCCTGATGTACGCGCTGGGCCGGAACCTGCAGTACTATGACGCGCCGGCGGTTCGGGCGATCGTCCGGGATGCCGCGCGGGGCCATTACACGCTGAGCTCGCTGGTGTCGGGGGTCGTGCGGAGCGTGCCGTTCCAGCTGCGTTCGAATGACGGCGAACGCCGGGATGCGAGGAGGTGAAGGGCGGCGATGGTTGTCACCAAACGAACCCTGCCTCGTCGGACCTTCCTCCGCGGCATCGGCGTGTCGATGACGTTGCCGTTCCTCGACGCGATGGTGCCGGCGCTTTCGGCGTCGGGCGAACCGACGCCCCGTCTCGGCTTCATCTACGTTTCCAACGGCGTCATCCAGAACCAGTGGAAGCCGGCGGCAACGGGCGCGGACTTCGAGCTCTCGCCGATACTCAAGCCGCTCGATCCCGTCCGGCACCAGGTGAACGTCCTCAGCGGGTTGTCGCATCTGCAGGCCGACACGTTCGGCGACGGCACCGGTGACCACCCGCGCGCCTCAGCGGTGTGGCTCACCGGCGTCCATGCGTACGATCGCACGATGCCCGGCGTGGAAGTCCGGCTCGCGACCACGGCGGACCAACTGGCCGCCCGGAAGATCGGCGCGGGCACCCGGCTGCCGTCCATCGAGCTGAGCGTCGATGCGCCGACACAGGGCGCGTGCGACTCGGGCGACTGCTTCTACGTCAACACGATTTCGTGGCGCAATCCGACGACGCCGAATCCGACCGAGTCGCATCCCCGCCTCGTCTTCGAACGGCTCTTCGGCGACGGCGGCAGTGCCGGCGAGCGGCTGGCGCGAGCCAGGGACACCGGCAGCATCCTCGATTCGGTTGCCGCCGAGGCCCGGTCGTTGGCGCGGACCCTCGGCCCGGGCGACGCGTCCAAGCTGACCGAGTATCTCGACTCGATCCGGGAGATCGAGCAGCGGATCCAGATCACCGAGACCAGCAGCACCGCCTCCTTCGAGCTGCCGTTACGTCCCGTGGACGTGCCCGACTCGTTCGACGAGTACACGAAACTGATGCTCGACCTGATGGTGCTGGCGTTCCGGGCCGACGTCACCCGCGTCTTCACGATGATCATGGCCCGCGAGCTCAGCCCGCGAACCTTTCCGCAGATCGGCGTTCCCGAGCAGCATCACCCGACCTCGCATCACCGCAATGATCCGGGGCTCATCGCCAAGAAGGCCAGGATCGACACCTATCACGTCCAGCTCCTCACGCACTTCCTCACGCGACTCGACGCGACGCGCGACGGGGATGGCTCGCTTCTCGACCACAGTCTGATTCTGTATGGCGGCGGGATGGGCGACGGCAACCTGCACCGCCATGCCGACCTGCCCTGCCTGCTCGCCGGTCGTCTCGGCGGCCGGCTCAAGACGGGGAGGCACCTCGCCTACGCCGACGACACGCCGATGGCCAATCTGCTGCTGACGGTGCTCGACAAGGTCGGCGTCCAGCTCGAGAAGCTGGGCGACAGCTCGGGGTTCCTGCAGCCTGACTATCTCTCGCTTGCCTGACGCGGTCGCCGGTCAGCAGAAGGACGCGTCCGCGACTTGATGGCGCTCCCCGCCTCTTCGCGTGAGCGACTGCTCGCCGCGGCGATGCTGGCGGCGGCGTTCGTCTACCTCGTGCCGTTCGTGCCGAGGGGCTGGATTCCGCACGATGAAGGCATGCTGGGTCAGTCCGCCGAATACGTGCTGCGCGGCGGCCTTCCGCATGTCGCCTATGAGGAAGCCTATACGGGAGGGCTCTCGTGGCTGTACGCGGCCGCGTTCAGGATTGCCGGCGTCGATCTCCTGAACCTCCGCTGGCTGCTGTTCGTCGCCGCGTGCGGCTCGGCGTGGCTCGTCTACGCCGTCCTCAGGCGGTTTCTCCCGCCGCCTGCGGCCGCCCTGGGCGCATGGGTCGCCATCGTGTGGAGCTTTCCCAACTACTTCGCCGGGCTGCCGTCCTGGTGGCTGCTGGTGTGCGCCCTGCTGTGCGTGTGGGCGATGGTTCGCCATGCGGAAACGGATCGCTGGCCGTTTCTCGTGCTGGCGGGGGTGGCTGCCGGTCTGGCCGTCGCCATCAAGCAGACCGGCAGCTATCTGGTGATCGCGCTCGTGCTGGCGGTGCTCTATGACGGCGGTCGTGCACGGCCACGCAGCTCGGATCGGGTCGTGTGGGTCGAGCGCGCGGTTCGATGGGGCGCCGCGGCTGCCGCCCTTGCGTTCGCGACGCTCATCCTCGCGCCCCGGCTGGTCGCGGCCGAAGGCATCTACTTGTGGTGCCCGGCAGCGGCGTGCGCGCTCGTCCTGTTCACCCCGGCCGAACGATCGTCGGATGCTCCGCCCCGGGCCCAGATCTGGCGCCTCCTGGCGGCGCTCGCCGGGGCTGCGGCGCCGATGATTGTCCTGCTGCTGCCCTACGTGCGGCATGGCCACGTCGCCGATTTCGTCAACGGCTGGATCGTCCTTCCTCAGAAGCGGCTGGCGTCCGCATCCGCGCCGATGCAAGGCGGCTGGACGATCCTCTCGGGTCTCCCGCTCGTGGCCGTCATCACGCGAGCGCCAGCGCTCCGGGCAGGCGGCACCATCGTGAAGGTCGCGGCCTGGGCGGCGGCGATCGTCCTCCCGATTGCTGCGTTGTGGCACACCGCCAGCTATCAGGCGATCTGGCAGTCCGCGCGCGCGTTCGCGGCGCTCGCGCCACTTGCGGTCTGCTGGCGGCTGGCGTCCGGCGCGGTGGCGCGTGCCGAGCACCGGGCGGTGCTTCACGCCTCGGCGGCCGCGCTGGCCTGGACGTCCATCAACCAGTTCCCGTTCGCAGCGCCGATCTACTTCTCGTACGTCACGCCGCTCGCGGTCATCGCGGCTGTCGCCGCCGCCCGCACCAGCGCCGCCGCGCCCCGCTGGACGCTCCTCCCCTGGGGGGTCATGCTGCTGTCGTTTGCGATCCTGAGCACCAACCGCACCTATGTCGAATCGCTCGGCGTGAAACACGAACCGCGTCGGTTCGACGCGAAGCTCAACCTGCCCAGGGCGCACCTGCGGGTCGGCGGCGGCGACGCGTTCGTGTACCGGGGACTCGTCGCCGGGATCCTCTCGCACCTGCAGGTCGGTCCGTTGGTCGCCGGCCCCGACTGTCCCGAGGTGTATTTCCTCACGGGCCTGCCCAATCCGACGGGCCGGCTGTTCGACTTCTTCTCCGATCGGGCCGACCCCGACAATCCGGCGCCCTGGAACCGGGGGAACACCATCGTCATCAACCACGTGCCGGAGTTCTCGCCGGCGCCGTCGGAGCTCCTGGTGGAGCGCCTCCGGCGCCTGTTCCCGCAGGGACAGGAGTTCGGGAAATTCGAGCTCCGATGGCGATGAGACGCCTCGTCGATCGGCTGCTGGAGCATCCCGCCGTGTACGCGGCGTGGCAGGCGCCGTTCGTCGCGCAGAAATTCGCTCCCGTGGAGCGCCGTCTCCGCGGCGCCGAGATCCGCCGCGTGCTCGATGTCGGGTGCGGGCCCGGCACCAACGCGCCGCGCTTCGCCGCAGCCGACTACGTTGGCGTGGATATCAACGAAGACTATCTGGCGATCGCGCGCGCCCGACACCGTGGCCGATTCATCCAGGCGGATCTCGCGCGCGCCGACCTGTCGTCGCTCGGGACCTTCGACACGATTCTCGTCAACAGCTTCCTGCATCACCTGCCGGATGAGGTCGTCGTTCGCCTGCTCGCGCAGCTTCGCGATCGGCTCGCTCCCGGCGGGCACGTGCACCTGCTCGAGCTCGTGCGGCCGGACGGGCCGTCGCTGGCGCGCCTGATGGCGAGGCTCGATCGGGGACGGTACGCGCGGTCGCTCGGCACCTGGCGAGACCTGTTCGAGGGCTGCTTCGACCCGGTCCACGTGGAGCCGTACATGCTGGGCGGCCGTCTCTGGGCCATGGTGTACTTCCAGGGCAGGGCGAGATCATGCGGCTCTCGGTAGGCATTCCCATCCACGACGAGGAGCCGGTCATTCCCGAGCTCGTCGCGCGTCTCGTCGCCGTCCTCGATGCGCTCCCGGGTGGGCCGCACGAGGTGATCTTCGTCGACGACGGGAGCCGCGACGCATCGCGGCGCCTGCTCACCGAGGCGGCGCGGCGCGACCGCCGGTTGAAAGTGATTGCCCTGTCGCGGAATTTCGGCCACCAGGCGGCGCTGGGCGCGGCGCTCGATTTCGCCACAGGCGATGCCGTCGTGCTGATGGACGGCGACCTGCAGGACGAGCCGGAGGTCATTCCGGACCTCGTGCGCCACTACGAAGCTGGCGCCGATGTCGTGTACGCACGCCGGGCGTCGCGAGAAGAGGGGCTGATCGTCCGGATCGCGTATCGCGCGTACTACCGCCTGGTCGCCTCGCTGTCCGAGGTGCCATTGCCGCTCGACAGCGGCGACTTCGCGCTGCTGGGCGCAGCCGTCGTGGCCGCCGTCCGGCGGATGCCCGAGCGCCAGCGCTACCTCCGCGGACTCCGCTCGTGGGTGGGGTTCAGGCAGGTGGGCATCGACGTGCAGCGGCGAGCCCGAGCGGCGGGCCGTCCGAAGTACACGACCTGGAAGCTCATTCAACTCGCCGTCGACGGCATCTGCTCGTTCTCGATCGTGCCTCTCCGGGCGGCGACGCTCACCGGCCTGCTGGCGATGGTGCTCGCCGTCGCCTTCGCCTTCTACGCCGTCTACGTACGCCTCGCCGGCGGAGCCGTTCCCGCCGGCTTCACGGCGTCGCTGGTCGTCATGACGTTTCTGTCCGGCGTCCAGCTCCTGTTTCTCGGCGTGATCGGCGAGTACCTCGGCCGGATTTACGCCGAAGCCAAGGGCCGCCCCACCTACATCGTGGCCGACATCGTGGGCGGCGACTGATGGACGCCGAGTACGCCGCCGCATATCCGCAGCTCTACCGCCGCCACTGGTGGTGGCGGGTGCGCGAGTGGATCCTGCTGCAGAAGATCCGCACCATGCTGGGCGACAGGCACGATGCGAGGATCCTCGACGTCGGCTGCGGCGCCGGCCTGTTCTTCGACGCCTTGCGGCCGTTTGGCCGGGTGGAGGGCATCGAATCGGACGCCGACACCGTCGCCCGCAGCGGCGCGTGGCGCAGCCACATCGTCGTTGGCGAGCTCGACGACGCCTATCGGCCGAGCGCGCCCTTCGATCTGATTCTGATGCTCGACGTTCTCGAACACCTCGACGATGCGGGCGCGCTGGTCTGCCGGGCGGCTCGCCTGCTCGCCCCAGGCGGGCACATCCTCGTCACGGTGCCGGCGTACCGATGGCTGTGGACCGCGCACGACGACCTGAACCACCACGTCACCCGGTACACGGCCGGAGCCGTCCGTCGCGTCTTCGAGCAATCCGGCGTCACCCCGGCCGAGACCGGCTACATCTTTCAATCGCTCGTCGTGGCGAAGCTGCTGGTGAAGCTGACCGAATCGGGGAGACCGCGGTCGAGGCGGGTGCCCGAGCTGCCGGCGCCGGCGATCAATCGGGCGGTGCAGGCGTGGTTTCGCCTGGAATATCGCATCCTTGGCTGGCTGCCCTTCGGCGGATCGGTGCTCGCCGTCGGCGCACGACGCGCGGCCGGCTGACGCCGGCTGCGACGCCAACAACCTGGCGGTTCTACCAGCCGCAGCCGACGACCACCAGGCCGACGGCGGCGATGACGCCGCCCGCGAGCGGGGTGCTGTACCGATCGGCCCACGTTCCCGCGATCGCAGAGGCTGCCGCACGCGCCGGCAGCACGAGCGCGACCATCGTGCCGATGGTGGCCACCTCGTACGCGACGATCACGGCCGCGATGCTGACGGCGCCGAGCGGCGCCGCCGCGAAGATGACGGGAATCACCGCCACGCAGGGATCCGCCGCGAACAGCAGGAACAGCGTGCGCGCGGTGACGCGGCCGTCGCGCCCGTGCGCGTGCAGGTGGTCGTGGCCATGGTGATGATGATGCCAGTGCGGATGAGGATCGCCGTGGTCGTGCCAGCGCGATTGAACGCCGCGATGGACGCCCCACAGCGCGTACGCGACTCCGAACCCGATCAGCAGGAATCCGGCGACCGCCTCGAACCGCCGGCCCAGCGATTCGAGCACGTCGAGGCCGAACAACGCGGCGCCGACCCCCAGCGCCGCGGAGACGGTGACGTGTCCCAGGCCGCACGCCGAGGTGACGAGCGTCGTACGCCGGGCCGACCAGCCTTCCGCCCTCGCCAGCGCCGCGAACGGCATCCAGTGGTCGGGAGCGATGGTGTGGGCGGCGCCGACGCTGGCAGCCCCGGCGACGAGCGCGAGCGTCAGATTCGTCACGGCGCCTCCTAAGTTAGGCCGGCACGGCCAGCGCCTGTTTGCGGACCTTCGGCGTGATTCCGCGCAACCACCGTAGCCATCGCTCGATGCCCCACCCGGTGAGCGCCGAGACGGAAATCACGGCCGGGTTCGGCATCACCATGGCCAGGTTGTCGCGGAACACTTCGAGGCGCACCCCGAGATGGGGCTGGAGATCGACCTTCGTCAGCAGCACCAGGTCGGCCTTCCGGAACATCGTCGGGTACTTGAGCGGCTTGTCTTCGCCCTCGGTCATCGACAGGGCGACCACGTTGACGTCCTGTCCGAGATCGTAGACGGCCGGACAGACGAGGTTGCCGACGTTCTCGATGAAGAGGAACTCCAAATCGCGCCACGGCAGGTGATGGAGTCCCTGGTGCACCATGGTGGCGTCGAGATGGCACGCCGAGCCGGTCGTGATCGCCTGGGCGACGAATCCGGCCGCGCGCGCCCGCTGCGCGTCGTAGTCGGTGGCGAGATCGCCGACGAGCGCGCCGAGCTTCGCCTCCGCGCCGAGATGCCGCGCCGTGGCCTCGAGGATGGCGGTCTTGCCCGATCCGGGCGACCCCATCAGGTTGACGGCGACGACGCCGAATTCGTGAAAGCATTCGCGATTGTGCCGCGCGGCCCGATCATTTTTCGCCAGGATCCGCTCCTGGATCGGGAACGACACGACCTCAGAGTCACCGCACCCGCAGGAGTCGCACATCACCGCACCTCCAAATCCAGCCTGTCCAGCACGATCTCGTCGCCCGCCGCCAGGACGGCCGGGCGGCCGCACACCGCGCAGCGAGGTCCCAGTTGGGGGACGATGCCCGGGTGGCCGTCCGGACACCGCCACTCGACGGCCACTTCGTTGACCTCGAGCGGCGCGGTCGCGCAGATCGTGCCTTCGCGAAACGTTTCGTAGGCGGTCCTGAACAGCGCCACGTCGAGGCCGGCCGCACGGCCGATGCGGACGTGAACGCCGCGGACCGATCGCGCGTCGTGCGCGCGCGCAGTCTCGTCACGATCTGATCGAACATCGCCTGCACGACGCTGTACTCATGCACGGCCGTGCTCCTCGCTGAGCGCGCGCGTCCTCCCGAGGAACGCGGCGAGCCCGGCCGCGAATTCCGGACCGTCGGCCACGCGAGCCAGCTCGGTCAGCTCACGATCGAGGTGGTCGTCGAGCCGGTCCATGCCGGCCGACTGGTTCAACAACTCCTTGGCCACGGCGAACGCCCGCGGCGGGCCGGCGGCCAGCGCCGCGGCGACCTCCGCGACACGCGCGTCGAACGCCTCGACGTCGACCACCGCGGTGACCAGTCCCCAGTCGCGCGCCTGCGCGGCGGTCAGCCGTGGATTGAGCAGCATCAGCTCCAGCGCCCGGCGCAACCCCACGAGACGCGGGAGGAAGAACGTCGTGCTCTCGGCGCCGGTCAGGCCGGTCTTCGCGTACGCCCACTCGAAGGTCGCGCGCGTCGAGGCCAGCACCAGATCGCACGCCATCGCCAGCCCGAGCCCGCCGGCTGCGGCCGCGCCGTCGACGGCGGCAATGAACGGCTTCGGCGCGCGGCGGATTTCCGAGATCGCGCTGTGCAAGTACTCCAGGATCTGCTTGAACACCGCGCCGTACCCGCCGACAGGCGCGTCGGGCGCCAGGTAGCGCAGATCGTCGCCGTCGCCGCCGTCCCGGATGAACTTCAGGTCCGCGCCGCTGCAGAAGACGCCCGGCACGCCGCGAATGACGACGACGCGGACGTTTTCGTCGCGCGCGTACTGCAGGGCCGCCCGGCGAAAATCCTGGGCGGTCCGGACGTCGAGCGAGTTGAAGCGATGCGGGCGGTCGATCGCGATCGTGCCGACGGCCCCCTCGACGTGCGATCGAACGTGCAGCGGCCGCTCCATCATCGACCTCCCGCCGTCATCACGCGATCCTCCGCTTCCCGCGGCGGTTCGGACCTGCGGAGCCGTCCGCTGCGCTCCAGCGTCCACAACGTCGCCGGCCACGGCCCGGCGCCGTCGTACCGGTCGAGATCGATCGCGCCGCTCGCAATCAATCCCAGGGCGGCGGCCCACAGCGGACCGGACGCGGCACGGATCATCCACTCCTGGTGGGCGAACGCGTAGGCGCTCAGCATCTCCGTGGCACACCAGCCGCGGGCGTCGTGGACGAGCGGCGAGACGGGAAACGCCCACGATCGCACGAGCGGCGCGCCCTCGTCGGGCCCCGCATTCACCAGATGAACGGTCGCGGCGGTGACCGCCGTCCCCGCGGCGATCGCGTCGCGCACGGCCCGGATCCCCGGAAACCGGGGACGCCCGTCGGGCCGACGCAGCGTGAGGTCCGCAAAATGCAGATTCAGCAGGCGGCCGGCATACCTTGTCAGCACGGGAGCGGTCACGAGGTACAGGTAGCCCGCGAGCAGCACCAGATCGGGCGCCCACCTCTCGAGCTGCGCGACCGTTTCGGCGTCGTACGCGGCGCGCGCCTCGCGGTTTCGGACGGCGGTCGCGCCGCCTCCGGCGCAGAACCGCCGAATCGAGTGCGGCCGAGTGGCGACGCCCAGCGCTTCCACGGCCCGCCCGTCGTCGAACGCGTCATCGCTGGTGATGACGCCGGCAATGTCGTAGGCGAGCCCGCGCGCTGGATCGTGGCGCAACAGGTCGAGCAGTCCGGGCGCCCGCCGCGAGCACAGGACGGCTACACGCAGGCGGCGCTTCACCATGTCAGCAGATCCGCGGCAGCAGCTCGCCGTCGGGCTCGGCGAGAATCCTGCGGCCGAAGCCGGTGTCCAGAATCACCATTCCGGGACGCTCGGACGTGCAGACGCCCACGATCGCCGCGTCGCGTCCGAGCGCGTGCGCCCGCAGCGCCGCGAGCACGCCGTCCGCGTGCTCGGGCCTGACGCCCAGGACGGCCTTGCCTTCGTTCGCCACCAGCAGCGGGTCGATCCCGACCAGCTCCGAGACGCCGCGCACGGCCGGCCGCACCGGGACTGCCGACTCGTCGATGACGATGCCGACCCCGCTCTTCGCCGCCATCTCGTGCAACGTGCTGGCGACGCCGCCGCGCGTCGGATCCTTCATCGCCGCGATGCTCCGCGGCTCGGCGTCCAGGACGGCGCGGATCAGGCCGTTGATCGGCGCGACGTCCGACACGAGCTCGGTGTCGAGGCCGAGACCGTGACGGCGCGCCATCACGGCCATCCCGTGATCGCCGATCGTTCCGGTCACCAGCAGGCGATCGCCGGGCCGCAGGCCGGCATCGGGGACGATGCGCGAGGTGAGGCCGATCCCGGCCGTGTTGATGACCATCCCGTCGATCTCGCCTTTGCCCATCACCTTGGTGTCGCCGGTGAGGATCGGCGCGGACGCTTCGCGCGACGTATCGCGGATCGACCGGACGATCCGCTCGAGATCGGCGTAGGGGAATCCCTCCTCGAGAATCAGGCTGACGGTCAGCGCCAGCACGTCGGTGGCGCCCATCATCGCGAGGTCGTTGACCGTGCCCGAGACCGCCAGGCGCCCGATGTCGCCGCCGGGAAAGAACAGCGGCTGCACGACGTGCGAATCGGTCGTCAGCACCAGCCATCGGTCGCCGATCCGCACGGCGGCGCCATCGTCCATCGCCGCGAGGCCGATGACGCCGGCCGGCTGTTCGGGATCGGTCTGGAATGCGGGCAGGAACGCCTCCTCGATGAGCCGGCGCATCGACCGTCCGCCGGCGCCGTGTTTCAACATCACTCGTTCATCGACCGTGACAGACATGGCAGTCCTCGCTTGACCGGAGATCCGGGACCCCGCCGGTACTGATGCCAGATGCGGCACGTGCCTTCGCTGCTCACCATGCAGGCGCCGACCGGCGAATCGGGCACGCAGGCCTGACCGAACAGCGGACAATCGCTCGGAGACGCGATCCCCGCCATGATGTTTCCGCAGATGCATTGCCGGACGAGCGTGGACGGCGCGTGGCTCCACAGCGACGCGACGTCGATGGCGAACCGGCGCCGGGCATCGACGTGCGCCCACTCGTCGCGCAGCCGCAGATTCCCGTTCGGCACGTGCGCGATGCCGCGCCAGCGTCCGCCGAGCGGACGGAACACGCGCCAGAGCTGCGCCTGGGCGTTGCGGTTGCCCTCGCGGGTGACGCAGCGGGGAAACATGTTGACGACCGCGCGCTCGCCGTCGCGCACCATCTCTGCCAGTCGGACGAGCGCCGCCAGGATGTCGAGCGGCTCGAATCCGGCCACGACGACCGGAACGCCGTGGCGGCGGACGAACGGCTCGAAAAGACCCCAGCCGGTGATCGTGGCCGCGTGGCCGGCCGCGAGAAAACCTTCGACGCGCGTCCCCGGCATCTCGGCGACGATCTCCATCACCGGCGGGATGTATTTGTGCGCGGAGAGCACCGAGAGATTCGGCGGCAGCCCGGCCAGGATGACCGCCGCCGTCGCCACCGCGGTGGTCTCGAAGCCGGTCGCGAAGAAGACGACCTCGTCGGCGGTCGATCGCGCGACGTCCACCGCCTGCGCCACGCTGTAGACGACGTCGAGGCGGGCGCCGTCGGCCTGCGCGTCGGCCAGCGACTCCGCGGTCCCCGGCACGCGCAGCATGTCGCCGTAGGTCGCCAGTCGCACGCCCTGCCGCGCGAGCGCGATGCCCTCGTCGATTTCCGGCAGGTCGGTGATGCACACCGGACAGCCCGGCCCCATGATGACGTCCAGATCGCGCGGAAACGCCGCGCGCAGCCCGAACTTGGCGATCGCCTGCTCGTGGCTGCCGCACACGTGCATGAGCGACACGCGCCGGCCGATCTGCTCCACCACGCGCGCGAGCGCGCTGGACAGGGCGACCGCATGCGCCGGGTCGCGGAACTCCAGCGGCGCGGTCATGGCTCCCCGGCCTTGCGCGCCGTCCCCACCGAACCGGCGGCAATCTCGTTCGACACGTCGGCCGCCATCAGATCTTGCGGTCCCTCGCCCGTGTTCTCTCGCACCAGCTGTTCGTAGAGCGCCAGCGTCGTCCCGACGTCCTCGGCCGGAATCCGCCGGATGGCGAAGCCGACGTGATTCAACACGTAGTCACCGCGGCTGACCGGCTCGTCGACCAGATCGAGGCGAACCCGCCGCCGGACACCCCAGAAGTCGACGATTGCCGTCAGGCCGTCCTCGACCTCCATCACCCGACCAGGCACTCCAAGGCACATGGCTTCACCTATCCGGCGACACAGCGACGCCGCCGGCAATCCGGCCGGCGATGGCGCCGGCCACGACGGCCTGGCCGAGCGCAATGCCGCCGTCCCCGGGCGGCACGTTCCGGTTCAGCCGCAGCTCGAACTCGGGCGCGAGCGCCGCGGAGACGCCTTCGGCGAGTCGCGCGTTCTGAAAACAGCCGCCGCTGGCGACGACCGGCAGCCTCCCGTGAATCGCGGCAACCCGCCGGACCACCGCGGCCGTCGCGTCGGCGAGCGTCTGGTGGAACGCGGCCGCGATGGTCGGCACCGGTTTGCCGCCGAGATAATCGGCGACCGCCTGGCGCGTCGTCGGCCGCAGATCGATCTGCCAGGGGTCGGTCGCCTCGTCGATCTCGAAGGGATACGAGGCGGCGGCGCCCGCCCCTGCCACCTGATTCCACTCGAGCGCGATCTGCCCTTCGTAGCTCGCGCGCGGACGATTGAGAAACAGCGCGCCGAACGCGTCGAAATACCGGCCGACGCCGTGCGCCATCGGCGCCTGGATCTGGTGACACAGCACCGTGTGCAGGAAGCGGATGTCGCGGGGGTCGACCCCGTCGAACAGCGGCCGCGCCTCCATCGGCACCTCGCCAAACGCATCGAGCACCAGCACGTAGGCGATGCGCCACGGATCGCGGATTGCCCGATCGCCGCCGACCAGCGCAATCGGCCGGAAGGTCGCGATGCGTCTGAACGACGCCAGATCGGCCAGCAGGATTTCGCCGCCCCACATCGTGCCGTCCGGGCCGTAGCCGGTGCCGTCGTACGCCACGCCGATGACCGGCCCCTCGATCCGGTGCTCGGCCATCACGCTGACGACGTGCGCGTGATGGTGCTGGACCGGCACCTTGATCGTCTCGGGCCGCCCCTGCGCGTACCGCGTGGACATGTAGTCCGGGTGCATGTCGTGGGCGACGACGTGCGGCGTGATCCGGAGAAACCCCAGGACACGATCGATGGCGTCCACATACGCGTCGTGCGTCTCGACGTTCTCCAGATCGCCGACATGCGGACCCAGCCACACGCTGTCGCCCTCGGCAATGGCGAAGGTGTTCTTCAGCTGCGCCCCGCACGCCAGCACCGGCTGACAGAGGGCCGGCCGCGTCTGGATGGCCCGCGGCACGTACCCGCGCGAGCGCCGCAGCACGGTCGGGTGCCCGGCCAGCACCGACGTGACCGAGTCGTCGCAGCGCGTCTGGATGTCGCGGTCGTGCAGGAGAAAGACATCGGCAATCGTGGCCAGCCTCTCCAGCGCCTCGGCGTTGGTCAGGGCGATCGGCTCGTCCGAGAGATTCGCCGAGGTCATGACGAGCGGGACGCCGGCGTCGGCGAGCAGCAGATGGTGCAGCGGCGTATAAGGCAGGAACAACCCGACCAGCCGGTTGCGCGGCGCGACGTTGGTCGCGAGCGCCGCATCGTGCCGCAGCCGCGCGAGCACGATCGGGCGCTCCACCGCGGTCAGCAGCAGCCGCTCCTGCTCGTCGAGCTCGGCGATCGCCTCGGCCGCCGCCACATCGCGCACCATCACGGCGAACGGCTTCTCGTCCCGACGCTTCCGCCGCCGCAGCTCCGCGACCGCGCCCCGGTAGGTGGCGTCGCACGCCAGGTGGAAGCCGCCGATTCCCTTGACCGCGACGATCAGGCCGCACCGCAGGATTTCGGCCGCTGCGCCAATCGGATCGGCGGTGTCGATCGGCGCGCCGTCGCACGTGTGCAGCGTCAGCCGGGGCCCGCACGCGGGGCACGCGTTCGGCTGGGCGTGAAAACGGCGGCTGCCGGGATCGTCGTACTCGCGGCGGCACGCCTCGCACATCGTGAACGACGCCATCGTCGTCGCCGCCCGGTCGTACGGGATATCGGTCGCAATCGTGAAACGGGGGCCGCAGTTGGTGCAGTTGGTGAACGGATAGCGATAGCGTCGGTCCGTCGGGTCGAAGACCTCGGCCCTGCACTCGTCGCAGGTCGCCAGGTCGGGCGGGATCGAGACGACGCGCTCGTCCGACCGCTCGCTGCCGACGATGACGAACGACGGCATCTGCTCGGGTTCGATGTCGGTGACAACGAGCAGCTCGATGAGGGCGGCCGGCGGCGCAGCCGTGCGGAGAACGTCGATGAACCGACCGAGGGCGGCTTCGGTGCCGAATGCGTCAATCACCACGCCGGACGAGTCGTTGTGCACTCGACCGGTCACCCCGAGCCCGGTGGCCAGCCGATACGTCCACGGCCGGAAGCCAACGCCCTGAACCGTGCCCCGGATGTGGATGCGGCGCCCGTGCAGGACGGCAACGCTCATGGCTGCGGACCGTTCGACGCAAAGGCTCTGCCGCCGGAATCTGCGAAGGAATACTGGGGATTTCGAGCGAAATGCCGGAATTCCGGCGGCCTCACGCAAGCTGCGGCCGCCAGGCGTCCGGTGGCGGCGCCGTGCGCCGCCGGCGCCGGACCGGAATTCCGTACTCCGCCAGCACCTCGACAATTGCCGACACCGCCGCAGGCACGGCGCTTCGGACCGGGTCGCTCAAGTCGAGCCGCAGATCGGTCCGCGCCGGCACGGCGCCAATCAGCGTGACGTCCCGGGGGGCGCGGCCGGCGAACTCGAGGGTCAGCAGCGTCTCCTTGACGCCCGGGTCGTGCGGGCTGGTGCGGGCGGTCGGCGCCCGCTCGAGCAGGTCCGCCTTCGTGTACTTGCGGAGCGTGCCAGCCGGCAGCTCGCTCTTCACCGTATCGACGATGATCACGCGCGGGCTGTCAGCGAGCCAGGGCGTCAGGTCGAGTCCCGGCGTGCCGAGATCGACCACCTCCACGTCGTCTCCGGCGTCGTACTCCGCGTCGAACGCGCGAACGACGACAGGACCGAATCCGTCGTCGCCCATGAGCACGTTGCCCAGACCCAGTATCTTGGTCATTCGTCGTTTGTCAGTCGCGTCGGACGTCGGGCCAGCGTCGTGCCGGGGCCGCCGGAGCCCCCGTCACAGGGCCCGGACGCGTGCAATTTCTCGCCCTTCGACGTCAAGCGTGTGGATGGCGCACGCGATGCACGGGTCGAACGAGTGAATCGTCCGCAGCACCTCGAGAGGGCGCTCCGGATCGGCCACCGGATTGCCGACGAGCGACGCTTCGTACGGGCCCGGCTGATCCTTTCCGTCGCGCGGCCCCGCGTTCCACGTCGAGGGCACCACCGCCTGGTAGTTCTTGATCCTGCCGTTCTCGATCACGATCCAGTGCGACAGCGTGCCGCGGGGCGCCTCGTGGAACCCGAACCCCTGCTGCTCGCCCTTCGGGAACACCGGCTCGTTGAAGATCGCGGTGTCGCCCCGGCCGATGTTGTCCGCCAGCAGCTGCCAGTGTTTGTCGGCCAGCTCCGAGATCACGGCGGTGCGCACCATGCGCGCCGCGTGGCGGCCGAGAGTCGAGTGCAGGACCGCCGGCCCCAGCGACACGCCGGCCACCTTCCCCGCCGTCTCGAGGGCCTTCACGGCCCACCGCTTCGTCGGCTCGTGCCCCTGCGCGAAGCCGACGAGCACCTGGGCGAGCGGTCCCACCTGCATCGGGTGCCCGTCGAAGCGGGGCGCCTTGATCCAGGAGTACTTCCTGTCCGGCTCGTACGTCGTGTACTTCGGCACGGTGTCTTCTTCGTAGGGATGCCGCTGCCACTCCCCGTCGTACCAGGAGTGCGCGATCGACTCGGCCACGTTCCTCTGGAAGTACGGCTCCTCGAACGACGCGATGGGCGTGACGCGGCCGAGATCCCCGTTGAAGATCGTGCCGCCCGGCAGATCGAAGCTCGTGCCTGTGGCGTCGGTCGGGAGATCGGGCACCGCCAGATAGTTCGTCACACCGCCGCCGTAGGTCAGCCAGTCCGCGTACATCGCGCCGATCGCGCAGACGTCGACGAAGTACACCTGCTCGATGAACTGCTTCACCGAGTCGAGCAAGTCCTTCACCTGATACAGCTTGGCCATGTTCAGGGTGGCTTCGTTGTCGAGGTTGATCGCGTTGGCCACGCCGCCCACCGCCAGGTTCTGGATGTTCGGCGTCTTGCCGCCGAGGATCGCCACGACCTGGTTGACCTTTCGCTGGTAATCGAGTGCCTGCAGGTAGTGCGACACCGCGAGCAGATTGACCTCGGGCGACAGCCGCATCGCCGGATGTCCCCAGTATCCGTTGGTGAAGATCCCGAGCTGACCGCTGCCGACGAATCCGGCCAGCCGGTCCTTCACCGCCTGCAGCGCCTTCTGGCTGTTGCCCGGCCAGTCCGACAGGCTGGCGGCCAGCGCCGCCGTCTTGCCGGAATCGGCCTTGAGCGCGGAGACGACGTCGACCCAATCGAGCGCCGACAGCTGATAGAAGTGCACGATGTGGTCGTGCATCGCGTGCGCGGCGACGATGAGGTTGCGGATGTACTGCGCGTTGGGCGGGATCTGGAGCTTCAACGCATTCTCGACCGCGCGGACCGACGTGATCGCGTGCACCGTCGTGCAGACGCCGCAGAACCGCTGCGTGAACAGCCAGGCCTCGCGCGGATCACGCCCGATCAAAATGCGCTCGATCCCCCGGAACATCTGTCCCGACGACCACGCCTTCTTCACGACGCCGCCGTCGATCTCGACGTCGATGCGCAGATGGCCTTCGATGCGGGTCACCGGATCGACCGTGATGTGCGTGCTCATCGGAGCTCCTAACTTTCGGCGACCGCCGCGCGCCCCGACATGATCGGGAACGCCCGGACGATCAGGATGTACGCCAGAATCTCAGCCGAGACCAGGCCGACGGTCATCATCAGTTCCGGGACGCTCGGGAAGTACGACCAGTGGGCGCCGGGGTTGAACGCCACCAGGTAGGTGTCGAACCGGTAGAGCGCGCCGGCCGCCATCATCGCCATGGCCGCGCGGACCAGCCCGCCGAGATCGAGCCGCGACCACAGGAGCATCGCCGCGGGCGCGAGAAACAGCGCGAACTCGGCCCACACGAGCAGCGCCCGCCCGTCGCCCGCGGCGAGCAGCCCGAGATGTCCGTTCCACGCCAGGTCGCCGACACGCAGCGCCACGACCACCAGCTGCAGCGGCACGATGGCGCGCGCGAGGCTCCTCAACATCGAAATCTCGGGCGTCCGACGGAACGCCACGCTGGCGAACGCCGACTCGAACACGACGACGGCGTATCCCATCGAGACGCACGTGAGCAGGAACAGCAGCGGCAGGAGCGGCGTCCGCCAGAGCGCGTGCAGCCGCGAATCTGCCAGGAGCATCAGCGTTCCGAGCGACGACTGGTGCATGGTGGGCAGCAGCAGTCCAAGACTGACAATCCAGAGGGATGCGCGGTCGAGGACGGGCAGCACGGCCCGCGAGGCGCGGCGGAGCGTCGGGTGCGCGCCGTCGTCCTGGAACTTCTCGAGGAAGGCGGGCGCGAGCTCGATCCACAGCACGACGACGTAGGCCATGATGCACAGCGCCACTTCGAGCAGGGCCGAGTTGAAGTTCCAGTGCCAGAAGAAGATCGGCACCTTCCAGATCAGCCACCAGCGTCCGACGTCGAGCACCACGCTGAAGCCGGCAAGCGAGTACCCGAGCGCGCTCGTCAGGATGGCCGGGCGCACGAGCGGGTGGTACCGGCCTTTGTTCAACACGTACACCAGAATCGCGACGGCGTACCCGCCGCACGCCAGCGCGGTGCCGGTGACGACGTCGAAGGCGATCCACAGGCCGAGCGGGTAGCCGTCGTTGAGCGCCGTCGTCGCGCCCAGGCCCGCGACGAACCGCCAGAGGATCGTGAGCGCGCCGAGGCCGAACAGGGCGCCCAGCACGCCCGTGGCCGGTGTGAGGAAGGGACCGCCGACCGGTTCGGCACGCGCGCTCATGACCGTTCTCCTTCAGCGGAGGGATGCCGCCGGTTGCGCAGCATGACGGCCGCCAGCACCCCGTACAGCGCCAGCGGCGCGACGAATCCGCGGTAGACACCGTGCTGGATCGATCGCGCGAGCTCCGGCGCCGGTCGATCGGCGAGCGCGGGCAGGCCGAGCTCCTCGAAAGGCACCTGGGAGATGTACAGCACCTGCGTGCCGCCGCCGTCGGTCTCGCCGAACACCTTCTGGACGTAGCGGTCGGGCTCGGCCGCGAGACGGCGCTTCGCTTCGCGCAGCAGATCCTCGCGTTTGCCGAAGATGACGGCCTGGCGCGGACACACCGCCGTGCACGCCGGCTCCAGACCCTGGCGCAGCCGTTCCTTGCACAGCTCGCATTTCACGACCTTCGGCGCCGCTTTCGCCCACTCGAACTTCGGCACGCCGTACGGACACGCCACCTCGCAGTACCGGCACCCCACGCACAGATCCGGGTCGTAGGTGACGATGCCGAATTCGCGCTTCTTCAGCGCGCCCAGCATGCAGGCCGTCGTACAGGCCGGATCGACGCAGTGCATGCACTGCGCCTTGATGAAGGCGTGCTGCTCGCCCTGCCGATACAGCTTGATGACGGTCTTCGCGCGCTGGCTCAGATCGACGGGCGCGTCGTACCGCGGGCCGAGCCCGGTTGGATCGCGGGGCAGGCCGTTCGCGTCCTGACAGGCGACGACGCACGTCTTGCAGCCGATGCAGAGGGTCGAATCGTAGAGAAGGCCCACGGCGTCGGCGGGCGCGGTGGCGCGTTCGGCCGCCGCAGCGGGCGTCACACCCGCCACCGCCGCTCCGCCGACGAGCATCCCTTTGAGGGCTGCGCGCCGCGTGATCGCCATGGCTACACCTCGCTCCCGACGTGCGGGCCGTCGGTCGGAGGTTCATCCGACAGCTTCTTCGATGCCACGTACCCGGCACCGGCCAGCGCGCCGACCACCGCGCCGGCGACGGCCGTGGCGACCGGGCTCACGCCGCCCTGCGTCGCGTGAATTGGTGGATACGTATCGGGGGGCGTCGGACGGTAGATCTCGACCGTCTGATGCAACGGAACCCGGAAGCCGATAGATTGCTCGGTGCACCCGAAGCAGGGATGGCCGAGACCGATCGGCCAGGCGTCGACCACCTCGCCGAAATGCTGCACCGAGCAGTTCGCGTGCGTGACGGGTCCCTTGCAGCCGAGCTTGTAGAGGCAATAGCCGTTGCGGTGGCCTTCGTCGCCGAATTTCTCGGCGAATCGACCGGCGTCGAAGTGCGCGCGTCTCGGACAGTGCTCGTGGATCGTGCGGCCGTACGCGAATTTCGGCCGCCCGTCGGCGTCGAGTGCCGGCAGCGTGCCGTAGGTGGCGTACTGCAGGACCGTGCCGAGCAGGTTGTACGGGTTCGGGGGACAGCCGGGAATCTTCACGATCGTCTTGCCCGGCAGCACGTCAGCCACGCCGGAGGCGCCGGTGGGATTGGGATCGGCCGAGGGCACGCCGCCCCACGACGCGCACGAGCCGATCGCGATGATCGCGCCCGCCTTGTCGGTCACGTCGCGGACGATCTCGAGCGCGGTGCGGCCACCGATCATGCAGTAGATCCCGTCCTCCTTGGTCGGGATGGCGCCCTCCACGATGCAGACGAACTTGCCCGCGTGCGTCTGCATCGCCTGGCGGAGGGCGGCTTCTGCCTGATGACCGGCGGCCGCAAACAGTGTTTCGTGATAGTCGAGCGAGATAAGATCAAGAATGAGATCGGCAACCGCCGGGTGCGAGGTCCGCAGGAGCGACTCGGTGCACCCGGTGCACTCTTGAAACTGCAGCCAGATGACCGACGGCTTGACGCCGCGAACCGCCGCCTCGACGAACCGCTCGGCAGCAAGCGGCCCGAGTCCGACGGCGGCTGCGGCGATCGTACACAGCCGGACGAAGTCACGACGGCCGATACTCGCAGTCGCCGTTCCGTCGGAGCGGGTGACTGGGGGGAACATGACGTGCACCTCCTGACCGCAACCATCGAAGGTCCGCCAAGGCGATGTGCGTTCGGACTCGCTTCGGCGGAACTGCCGCCCTGCGCGACCGTCGGTCGCGATGGGGACGGGGGTGCGCGTCGCCGGGCACGCGGCGCGATTGACATCGACGAGCAGGAGCAACGGCGGTGCCAGCTCATGTCCTCGCTCGAACGCGCACGATTGCACGACACCCGGTGCGATTGGCACGGGACGGCACGGGCGAACGACGAAATCCCGGCGCTCGCTGGCAGCGGCGGGCACCGCTCCCGGAAATCCGGCGCGATCGGACACAGGCCGGGCGACCATGCGCCTTCGGGCCCCGGCCGCCCGTTTGCTCCACCCCCCCACCGGACGTGACGAAACCCGTCGATCGTCTCGACGTCGGTGCCGACGCCCCTTTCGACCGCCGGACCTTTCTCGACGTCCTGCTCGCGGTCGGCTTCTTGTCGACGGCGGCGGCCGTCGCGTACCCGGTTTCACGATTCCTGATTCCGCCTCCGAGCGGCGAAGCCGCCACCGACACGGCGGTCGCTGGCAAGGCCGCAGCGGTCAAGCCGAATTCCGCCCTGATCTTCCCGTTCGGCGCCCGGCCCGCGATCGTCGTCCGAACGATGGATGGCGAGCTCAGGGCGTTCAGCGCGGTGTGCACGCACCTGGAGTGCACCGTGCAGCTCAAGGCGGATACGTCGCAACTCTGGTGCCCCTGTCACAACGGCCTGTACGATCTGAGCGGCAACGTGGTCTCAGGACCGCCTCCGCGCGCCCTCGAGCGGTTCGTCGTGAACCTGCGCGGCGAGCCGGGAGAGGAGGAGATCGTTGTCTCGCGCGGTTGACCGCGTCGTCGACTGGATCGACGAGCGCCTGGACCTGAGCGGCGTCAAGCACTTCGTCGCGACCAAGACCGTGCCGATCCACACGCAGGAAGTGTGGTATTACCTCGGCGGCCTGACGCTGTTCCTGTTCGCCGTGCAGATCTTCACCGGCATCCTCCTGCTCCTCTATTACCGGCCGAGCGCGGCGGAGGCGTACGAGAGCGTGCAGTTCATCGTCACGCGCGTGCAGTTCGGCTGGCTGATCCGGAACATCCACAGCTGGTCGGCGAACCTGCTCATCGCCGCGGCCTTCGCGCACTTCTTCAGCGTCTTCCTGCTCAAGTCGTATCGAAAGCCGCGGGAGCTCACCTGGGTGAGCGGCGTGCTGCTGCTGCTCCTGATGCTCGCCTTCGGGTTCAGCGGCTACCTGCTGCCGTGGAACGAGCTGGCGTTCTTCGCCACCAAGGTCGGCACCGGCATCGCGGGCGCCGTGCCCTTGGCCGGCGGGTTCCTGATACACCTCCTCCGTGGCGGGGACGATGTGACGGGCGCGACGCTGTCGCGGTTCTACGGGCTGCACGTCGCCGTGCTGCCGGCGCTCGCGACGGCGCTCGTCGCCCTCCATCTCCTGTTCGTCCAGCGCCAGGGGATGAGCGTGCCGCTTCGCGTCGAACGGCGGCTCGAACGGGGCGAAGCGGCGCGGGTGATGAAGTTCTTTCCCAACTACGTCCTCCGCGACGTGCTGGCGTGGTATGTCGCGCTCGCGATCCTGGCGGCGCTCGCGGCCTTCTACCCGTGGGAGCTCGGGAAGAAAGCGGACCCGTTCGCGGCGGTGCCGCCCGGCATCCGGCCGGAGTGGTACTTCCTGGCGATGTTCCACACCCTCAAGCTGCTGCCCAGCCACGTCATGGGGATCGAGGGCGAGCGGCTCGGGGTCGTCGTCTTCGGCCTGGCGGCCGTCGTGATGGTGATGCTGCCGTTTCTCGATCGCCGCTCGAATGCCGGTCACCGGAGCCCTCTGTTCACGGCGCTGGCGCTCTTCGGGTTGGCCTACCTGGTGATCTTCACCATCGTGGGCCGGTACGCGAGGTGACGTGATGCTCGGACCGGGCCTCGGAGACATCGGGACGCGCTCTCGAAACGCAGCCTACCGGAGACGCTCCGGCATCTCACGGCATCCGTGGCGATGCCTCATGGCAATTGCGGGCGCCGCCCTCCTTTTTCCGGCAGCTGTTTCCGCGCAGCCGGCGAGCCCCCGGAACGAATGCGTCGCCTGTCACGCGAAGCAGTCGGACCAGCGGCTGGCCACGCCGGCCGCCCTGTTCGCGGGCCAGGACGTGCATCGCGACCGCGCGTTCGGCTGCGTCGATTGCCACGGGGGCAATCCTCAGTCGACCGAGAAGGCCGGTGCGCACGACGTCACGCGAGGATACAAGGGCAAGCCGTCAGGCGTGGCGATCGTCGCGACGTGCGCCCGCTGCCACAGCGATGCCGAGCTGATGCGCCGGTTCGCGCCCCGCCAGCGGGTGGACCAGGAAGCCGAGTACGTCACGAGCGTCCACGGCAAACGCCTCGCCGCGGGCGACCCGAACGTGGCCACGTGCGTCAGCTGCCACGGTGCGCATGGCATCAGGCTCGTCAACGACGCCCGATCGCCCGTGTTCCCGACCAACGTGGCCGCCACGTGCGGATCGTGCCACGCCGATCCGAAGCGAATGAGCGGGTACACCCTCGACAAGACCACGTCGCCGCTGCCGACCAACCAGCTCGCGCTCTACCAGACGAGCGTCCACTTCGCCGCGCTCACCAAGGAGAACGACCTTTCAGCGCCCACGTGCAACGACTGCCACGGCAATCACGGCGCCGCGCCGCCCGGCGTCGGGACCGTCGCCAACGTCTGCGGCACCTGTCACGTGGTGTTCGCGCAGAGGTTTCAGACCAGCGTGCACAACGAGATCTTCGACAAGGGCTGCGTCGAGTGCCACGGCAACCACGCCGTCCTGAAACCGTCCGACGACATGCTCGGAACCGACGCGCACGCGATCTGCGCCACCTGCCACACCGGCGCCGACGACAAAGGGGCGCTGGCAGCCGCGAGCATGCGCGGCGGGATCGACCGGCTCAAGGCGGCCATCGAGCGCGCGAGCGTCCGGCTGGCGGGCGTGAAGAATGCCGGCATGGAGATGAGCGCCCAGGATCTCGCCCTGGCGTCCGCCAGATCCAAGCTGACGCTGGCGCGAACCGAGGTGCACACCTTCGAGCCCGCCCGGCTGACGCCCGTCATCGGAGACGGGCTGAAGATCGTGTCGGAGGTCGATCGGGCGGCCGACGGTGCGTCCGCCGAGCTGACGTTCAGACGTCGCGGTCTGCTCGTCTCGCTCGGCGCCATCCTGCTCGTCGTGATCGCGCTCGGGCTGAAGATCAGACAGGTCGATCGACGAGCCTCGCGCCCTTAGCGCGGCTGGTCGATCGACGGCGCCGCGTGGGGCGCGCGGCCTTCGCCCGGCTCGACGCCGCGACCGGCGCGCCGTGGGGCCGGCCGGTCGAGGTCCGGTCGATACGTGCAGAACGGCTCTTCGGCGAGGAAGCTGCCGGTCGCGGCGTAAGCGCGAGCTCGACAGCCGCCGCAGATCGCGTCGAAGCGGCAGTCGCCGCACTTGCCCTCGAGCGCGTCCGGATCCCTCAGCTGCTGAAAGACGGGCGACGAGCGCCAGATGTCCGCGAACCGCTGAACCCGCGTATCGCCCGCCGGCACCGGCAGATAGCCGCACGGGTACACCTCGCCCAGATTGGAGATGAAGCAGACGGTCGTGCCGGCCAGGCACCCGCGCGTCATCGCCGACAGCGGCTGCCCGCCGGCGACAGGATGCGCCGCCGTGAAGATCGGCGCCGCTTTCGCCCTGGTTCCCGGCGCGATGAAGGTGGCGGTGAAGTCGCCGCGGCGGCGGTCGGCGGCGAGCCGCTGGGCGCGGATCCGGTAGTAATGCGGCGCGCAGGTCGCCTTCAGGTCGATCGGACACGTCTTGGACTGCTCGTCGAACCAGTGGAGCACCCGCTCGTACTCGCTGGCCGGCAGCATCTGGGTGGGCGCAATCTCGAGGCCGCACCCGACGGGAACGAGCATGAACAGGTGGAGCGCGTCGGCGCCAATCGACAGGGCGAGGTCGAGCAGCGCGGGCAGCTCGGCCACGTTGTGCTGCGCAATGGTGGAATTGATCTGCACCGAGACCCCTTCGTCCCGCAGCAGCCGCATCCCCCGAAGCGCTTTCGCATGCGCCCCCGAGACGCCCCGAAAGCGGTCGTGCGTCTCCGGGTTGGCCCCGTCCACGCTGATGGCGACGCGCGAGAAGCCGGTGTCGGCGATCTTGGCGGCGATACGCTCCGTCACGAGCGTGCCGTTGGTGGCCAGCGCCATGCGAAAGCCGCTCTGCACTCCGTACTCGCCGAGATCGAAGATGTCAGGCCTGAAGAGCGGCTCGCCGCCAGACAGCACGAGCACCGGCCTGGCTACCATCGCGATCTCGTCCATCAGATCGAAGGCGCGGGCCGTCGTGAGCTCCCCGAGACCGAGCGAGGTCTGCGGCACCGCGCGGCAGTGGCGGCAGGTCAGATTGCAGGCTTTCGTGGTCTCCCAGAACACCAGACGCAGCGGCGATGCCATGACTTATTCCTCCTCCGACCTGACAAGGATCAGCTCGGCCACCGCCCATTCGACGGCGAGCTCGGTCTGATCGCACACGAACACGATGGCTGGGAACGTCTGCCGCACTTCCACGCGCGCCCCGGGGGTGACGCCGAGCGCCAGCAGGCGCTCCGCCCGTTCCGCCGGATCGGGATGCACGTGCTCGATGGTGCCCACGGCGCCGACCGACAGCGTCGACAGGGCGACGGCGCCCCCGTGGTCTGCAAACAGCCGCCCGCCGGAGCGTTTCGGCCGAATCAATCGCGGCCGACTAGAAGCGAACGCCAAGAGTGGCGAGTACATGGTTGAGTCCCGCACCGGTCACGACGGCCACCACCGTGATGAAGGCGAGCATGGTCGATGCGACCCTCAGGCCGCGCTCGCGCACGATCATGAGGAAGTTGGCCACACAGGGCACGAAGAGCGTCATCACCGTCAGCGCGACGACCGACTGCGCACCGGTCAGCTGACCGCTGCGCGCGAGCCGAAAGAGTCCAGCCGCCCCGTAATCGCGCCGCAGGAAGCCCATGACGAAGATCTGGGCGCTGTCGGCGGGCAGCCCCAGCCATCCGGTGACGATCGGCCTGGCCGCGCGTGAGATCATGCCCAGTGCGTGGAATCGGTCGAGCGTGAACAGCAGCGCGGTGCCGACGAGGAACAGCGGCACCGCTTCGCCCAGATACCACCGCACGCGCAGCTGCGTCTTCATCAGCACGTTCTGCGCCTTGGGCCACCGAATCGGCGGGAGCTCGAGGACGAACTCCGACCGGTCGCCGCGCAGCGCGCGCGCCGCCAGCCAGCCGACCAGCAGCATCTGCCCCGCCACGACGCCGAACAGCGTGAGGAGCGCCGCGAACGAAATGCCGCCCAGAATGCCCATGATCGTGGCCAGCTGCGCCGAGCACGGAATCCCCAACGCGAGCAGCAGAATCGCGATGAGCCGCTCCTTCGGCGTCGCCAGAATCCTCGTCGTCATGGTCGCCATCGTGTCGCAGCCGAGGCCGAGGACCATCGGGAGCACCGCCTTGCCGTTCAGCCCCATGACGCGGAAGATGCGATCGGCGAAGATGGCCAGGCGCGGGAGATAGCCGCTGTCCTCGAGAAACCCGAAGGCCAGGAAGAACGTCGTCACCACCGGCAGCACGATGGCAATCGCGTAGGTCATCCCCATCGTGACGAGGCCGTACTCGCCGACCAGGAAGTCACGGACGAGCGGTACGGGAATGAACCGGTCCGCAAGCCAGATGGCCGCCGGGTTGACGAGGCGGCCGAACAGCGTGTCCTCGAAGAACCCGACCAGCGTCTGGGCGCCGAAGACGCCGACAAACAGGTACACCCCATAGAGCACGGCCGCCAGGATCAGCAGGCCGGGCACCGGCTGGCGCGTTGCACGGCCAAGCGCCTCCTGCGCGCGCACCAGCGTGAGGTTGCTGACGCGGCGCGTCTCGCGCGTCAGCTCGTGCGCCCACGCAGCCCGCTCGAGCGCCTGCTGCCGCACCGGGACGCTGGGGACCGTTGCCGAGGCCAGAGCGTCGCGCAGCGCCGGCAGGCCCCGGCCTTCGACGGCCACCATCTCGACGACCGGAATGCCGAGCCGTCCGGCGAGCCGGGCGGCGTCGACCGAGATGCCGCGCATCCAGGCTTCGTCGACCATGTTCAGGACGAGAATCGTCGGCTTGCGAAACGCGGCAATCTGCGCCGTCAGCGCGAGGGCCCGGCGCAGGTTCCGCGCGTCGGCCACCTGCACGACGAGATCGACGCCTTCCGGGTCGGCGAGCACGTCGCGCGTGATGCGCTCGTCTTCACTGAGCGCCCCCTCGAGCGCATTGACGCCCGGCGTGTCCACGAGGTCGCAGACCTCGGCGCCGACGAGAGCCCGCCCCCGGGTGAGCGAGACGGTCGTGCCAGGATAGTTCGACACCGTGGCATAGCGGCCCGTCAGACGCCCGAACAGCACGCTCTTGCCGACGTTGGGGTTGCCCACCAGCGCGATCCGGAGGGGACGCGCGCGCAGCCGAAGCATCGGAGACCCTGCGGCCCGACGCTCGTGAACCACGTGACAGGCCATGCGCCGACGCCCAGGCGCAAGGGCGATGCCGTCGCACGTGCGCGGAATTGCGAATGAAATCGAGCGGAGCGACCGATGGCCGGTCGGAGGTCTGGGGACTTCTCCCCGGAGGCTGCGTAAAAGTCTGGGGCCCAAAAAAGACCTGACGCGCGATGGCGGAGGGTGGCCCGCGCGTCAGGTCCCAGTCTGGCAGGGATGCCCCTACCAGAGATAGGTGAGACGGCCCATTACGGTGTTCGCCGTGTAGGGCCGGTAGTAGTAGCCGAGCATCAGCAGCGCCGGCGAGGCGGTCGCCGGCTGCGCCAGGCTCGAGAGCGGCGCGAGCGCGAAGTCGTTCACCGTGTACTTGTCGTACCAATAGGCGGCGCCGAGCGCCAGATGCGGCGTCAGGTAGTACTTGCCGTCGATGGTCCCCCGCTGCTGCTCGTTGGTGACGGCCGGCAGCTGGACCGGCGCGGCCAGCACCGAAGTGGCCGGCACGCCGTAGACATAGACCGACTCGGCCCGTGTGTAGTCGTACCCGAGCTTGATGTCGGTCTTGGGGATGGCCTTCAGCAGGTCGATCGAGGCGTTGACTGTGTGGACCTTGTCGGCGCTGTTGTCGGTCCAGTCGCGGCGCGGATCGTTGAACTGCTGCGTCGGGTCGTTGAGATACACGATCGTGTTCGCGGGCAGCGGATTCGCGCTGCGCGAGGCCTGGAGCGCCGTGTTCCGCGCGTACCCGTACATCGTGCCGAACGACACGGTCTTGCCGGGGACGACGTCGAACCCGAGCGTGTACTCGTGGTTGTCGGTCTGCTGCAGCCCGAAGTACGAGCCGGGGTACTGGTCCTTCCCGACGGCGACGGACCCGTTGACCGAGAAGACCGACGCGGGCGTCAGCTGCAGAATCGTCGAAAACCGGTCCCTGTTGCGATCGGCGATGTCGTACTGCCGCAGGAGCGGCTGCTCGCCGAACGACAGCAGTTCGAGCTGGTCCACCGACGAGCCGGTCCGCTTGGAGTGCTCGTAGACGCCGCGGACGGTGACCCACGAGACGCCGGTCAGGTCGATCGACGCCCGCCCGGTGTCCTCGATCGTGTTCTCGACCATGCGGTAGGTACGGTCGACCTGCTCCCGGGTGTAGCCGAGGCGGAAGCCGACGTACCGGTAGGGCGAGTACAGACCCGTCCGCGTCGAACGTGTGCCGCGTGTAGCCGAGCGGCTCGCTGGCGATGTCGAGCGTCACCAGGCTGGTGTCGTAGTTGACGCCCTGGAGGACGTTGAAGAGCGGCGTGCGGTTGTCGAACTGGTACTGGCGGTACCGCGCGTTGAACCAGAGCGAGTTCAGCGGTCTCGACGTGAACGTATAGTTCATCGCGATGACCCGCGCGCTCACCTCCGCGGTCTGCCGCGGCAGATCCGGCGAGACGATCGCGGTGTTGACCGTGAAGGGCTGCAGCGGATCGTTGTTCGACAGCTGGCCGAGAGAGACGTAGGCGGCCGCGTGGCTCCGGGCCGGCAGCTTCACGCCTCCAGAGGCGCTCACCGTGTTCGAGTCGGTGTTGGGCCAGAGCGCCATCCGGCCGGCGGCCGGGCCGGCGGTGGCGGCGTCGACGGCCCGCAGCGGGTTGTCCCAGGTCAAGGTGGCGATGTTGTTGCGGAAGAACGATCCGTCGTACGCGAGCTTCGCGAAGGCGCGGTCGTTGGCCCACTCGAGGCTCGATCCGAGCTCCGTCGTCCGGTGATCGAGCGGCACCGCCAGCTCCGTCGCGACGGCGCCGCTGATGCCGAAGCTCCCGGCCCACGGCTCGGTGCCGGTCTTCCGGGTGTTCTTCACCGTGAAGTTCACGTCGACGTGGCGGTTGGCGCTGTAGGTGAGCGCGAAGTCCGCGACGTCACGTCCCTGCCGCAGCGTTAGCGGCGAGGCGCCGCCGACCGCATCGGCGAGCGAGAGCGTCCGGTCCGAGAGCCCGGCCCGGACGTCCGGGCTCAGGGTGAGGACGCCGGGCGACGCCGTCGCGTACAGCGTACGCGTGTCCTGGCTGTAGAACAGCGGCGTCTGGTTCCACTCGAACGACGCCTTCACCCTGCCGTAGTCGTTGTACGACATCGCGAACTGCTGGTCGCGGTAGCCGATGTGAGTCGCCTCGGCGTTGAACAGGTACTGATCGGTCGATTTGTTGAAGCGGAAGCCATCGAGAAAGCCGCCGTTGCGGAGATCCTGATATCGCTGATACCGGGCCTCGTCGGATCCGGAACCGAAGCCGGTCGCCCGGAATCCGAAGTTGATTTCATTGACCAGGGACACGTCGCGGATGGCCGCCGGCGTGGTGGCCGGGACGTCCTGCTGCGGGCCGACGCCCGCCTCCTGCGCGGCGGCGCCCGCCGCCGTCAGCAGGAGTGCGGCCAGGATTGCGAGGAATCTGGTGCGCATGTTCATGGCTCCTGCCGCTACCGAAGGAAGGTGTTGCCGGCCGGGTGGTTCGACCCGTGAATCTGCGAATGGCAGTTCACGCAGCTGCGGCCGACGATGCGGTTGCTGGCGGCGAGGACCTGGGCGCCGTCGTACACGGTCGCCGGGTGCCGGCTGCTGACGTGGCAGCGCTGGCAGAGCATCGGCGCCTTCGCCACGAGCATGCGGTCGTTGTTCGACCCGTGCGGATCGTGGCAGCTCACGCAGCTCTCGCGGCCCGCGGCGTGCTCCCAGAGGAACGGCCCCCGCTTCTCGGTGTGGCAGCTCGCGCAGCTCTCGTTCACCCAGTTGCCGACCTTGAGCATCCGGACGTTGGTCGAGCCGTGCGCGCTGTGGCACGAGGTGCATTCCATCTTGCCCTCGCGCACCGGCATGTGGCCCGACTTGCGGACCTTGAGCGCCTCGGTCTTGTGACAGGTCGCGCACGTGTCCACGGTGCTCGCCGTCTTCAGCAGCGTCTTCTCCGACTTGGCGTTGTGCACGCTGTGGCACGAGGTGCAGGAGACGTTGCGCGCGTCGTGCATGCTGCCGGCCCAGTTGGCGTGGGCGCCCTTCTCATGGCAGCTCAGACACGACTCGTTGACTTCCCGCGCCGACATCGTCCCGAAGCGCTTGATCGCGGAGGCGTCGCCGGAGTCCACGTGCGCCTTGCCGGGTCCGTGGCACGATTCGCAGCTGCGGCCGGTCGCCGCCGGCGTACGTTCGTTCTGCGCCTTCCCGTGAAGGGTGGCGTGAAGGCCCTTGCCCTCCGACTCGTGACAGGTGACGCAGGTATCGTCGCCGACGAACCCGCTGACCTGTCCGGGCGTGGACGCGGCCGATGGATTGGTGGTTGCCGCACGCGGATCCGGTCTGTCGCCTGAGGGGCTCGCGCCCGCGGCAGCCGCGGCGGCCAGCACCCAGACCAGCGTGACGACGGCCGCCAGCAGACGCGCCGGAAAACCGTCACTCCGTTGACTCATGTCTGCAGCCCTCGAATAACTGCGCCGGAACTCCGGAAGAATGAGGGGCCCGGCGCCCCGAAGCTGCACGGCAGGTGCCAAAGCGCGGCGGCAACCGCCGCCGGCCGGCGTCAGCCGCCGATCGGCCGGTCCCGATCGCTCACGCGACTGACGCGGTCGACCGGAAGCGGTCGCCTATTGAATGGCGTGGCAGGTGTCGCAGTCCTGGCTGATCTTCCGGCCGTCGGTGGATCGGTGACTGTCGTCGTGGCAGCGGAAGCAGCCCGGATAGTCGATGTGTCCGATGTTGTTCGGGTACGTGCCGAACTGGACGTTCATCTCGGGAAAGACGTTGCGGCGATAGATCTGTTCGGTGGCCTGCACGGCGCGCTCGACCTCGGCGCGGCGCACGGTGAACACCTGCGGGTACGTGGTCCGGTAGAAATCCCGCAGCGAGCGCGCAATCTCCTCGGCCGCGGCATCCTGCGTCGGATGGCTCGCCTTCAGCAGCCCGACGGATTCCCGGTGGATGTACGGCAGCGTCTTCGGCATCTCGCCGCGCGCCATGCTCTCGTTCACGGCGCGATCGGCGGTCGGCGCCAGCGGATGGCTCGGCCGGTTGTGACAATCCATGCAGTCCATCCGCCGGCGCTCACCCCTGGCGAGCTGCTCGGGCGTCACGCCGTCGGCGAAGTACTCGCGCACGTGGCCTTCGCGATCCTTCAGCCGCACGTACGGAATGACCTGCCGCTTCGGGTCGGTCGCGATGTACTCGATCTCGTTCGCGACGTTCATGTGCCAGTGGATGCCGGTCGCGATGCCGAACCGTTCGCTGCCGCCCCCGACGTGCACGTTCAGCGTCGTGACCGACTCGCTGTTCTTCTCGTCGTTGCCGTACTCCACCACGCGCCGCACGACGTCGCCGTGGAATTTCTCCGGCCAGTGGCACTGCTCGCAGGTGTCGCGCGCGGGCCGCAGGTTCTCCACCGGCGACGGGATCGGCCGCGAGTAGGTGTGAAACGTGACGGCGAACACCTGGCGCGTGCCAGACAGCTTCGACCGCGCGAACCACGACGCCCCGGCTCCGATGTGGCACTGCACGCAGGTGACACGCGAGTGGGGGCCGTCCTGGTAGGCGACGTACTCGGGCTGCATGACCGTGTGACAGACCTGGCCGCAGAACTGGACCGAGTCCATGTACTCGACGCCGCGGTACGCCGCCAGCGACACAATCACCATGTTGGCCATCGTCAGCGCGAAGATGAAGATCGCGCGCTGGCGCTGGACCGGATCGTTGAGATCGACACGCGGCCACCGGATCTCCGAGGGCGGCCGTCCCCTCAGCCGTCGGCGGCGTTCGACCCAGGCGCCCAGCGGGATGAGCGCGAGGCCTCCCACAAACATCGCCGGCAGCACGAGAAAGAAGAGGATGCCGAGATACGGGTTGGTATGGAGCCCGAACAGATCCGCGAGAAAGACGACCACGAACACCGCGGCGCTGACAGTGGTCAGCACCATGCCGGCGACCGAGATCGGGCTTCGAATCAGGCGGACGTCGTGTCGCACGTTTGGCACGCGAGGCGGTCGACGGGACCGCCTCTACCGTATGCCATTGTACAGAACCGCGTAGACAATCAAGGCGAAGAGCGCGAGACCGAGACACAGGCCTGTCGATCCGACGAGGTAGGCACGCCGGATATCGGACGGGGACGGGCGGTCCGCCGCGGAGGCTGCAAGTTCGCCGGTGTCGGCGAGGCGCGCATACTGCTGCGGCCGTTCATGGCGCAGCTCCTCGGTGGCGACCGTCCCCGTGAAGATCACGAGGTCCATCGGAAACTTCTCCGGCCGCAGGTGGCCGTTGAAGAAATGGACCACGAAGATGAAACCGATGGCGAGCGTCGCCTCGGCGCCATGGACGAACAGCGCGACGTTGAACATCCAGCCGGGCAGCACCCGCGACGCGAGCTCGGGAAACCACAGCACCAGGCCTGCGGCCCCCATGATGACGGTGCCCCACAGCACGGCCCAGTAGTCGAACTTCTCCCAGTAGGTGAAGTGCTCGAAGCCGGGTGGCGGCCCGAGGCCCACGAACCATTTCAGCTGCTGCACGAACTGCACGAAGTCGCGCGGCTGCGGCACCATCGACGTCGGCCCCCACAACAGCCCGCGCTCGCCGCGGACGAAGACCCGCCAGGCGATGTCGCCGAGGTGAAAGGCGACCGCCGCGAGCAGCGTCACCCCCATGGTGCGATGCACCAGGCCGGCGCCGTAGAAGCCGCCGAACATCAGCGCGAGCGCCCGCGCCCAGCCCGCTTCGCTGAAGAGCAGCGGCATGCCGGTCGCCGCGAGGCCGAGGAACGTGATCATGATGACCGCGTGCAGCCACCGGGTCTTCACGTCGAAGCGCCGGACGAACGCCGGCTCATGGGGGCGCGGGCCGTCGGAACGTCCCGGCGTGGGGGCCGGCGTCATCATCGCTCCTTGGCGGATCGCCGTTCCTTCAGCGATCGGGTGAACCACAGCGCGCTGTGCAGGCCGAAGAACCCGAAGCACGCCGGGATCAGCGCCCAGTAGAACGCATTGGCCCACCACATCACCTTGCCGCGACTGTAGTCATGCGGGTTGGGATGCGGATCGTACTGGACGAACCGCGCGTTCGCGCCCTTGTGACATCCGCCGCACGTCTCGACCAGACGCGCCCGCGATACGGTGGAGGCCGGATTCGAGCCCGGCAGGATGTCGTGCGCGCCGTGGCAGTCGGCGCAGGTGGCCACACGGGTGAAACCAAGCTGCGTGACTTTGCCGTGGAACGTTCGCTCGAAGGTCTCGACGACGCGCGCGTGACAGGTGCCGCACTCGCGGGCGACGCTCAGCCGCCAGCCATCGGTGTCCGCGCGCTGAATGGAATGCGCGGTGTGGCAGTCGCTGCAGACGGGCGCCTTCGGATTGCCCTGCCTCAGCGCAACGGCATGGATGCCCGCGTTGTAACGGTCGCGGATGCCCGCGTGACAGGTGCCGCAGGTCGCAGGAATGTTGGCCCGGGCGACGCGACTCGACGGATCGGCCGGCGCCGCGATGTCGTGCGTGCCGTGGCAGTCGGCGCAGGCGGGCGAGACGACCAGGCCCGCTTTCTCACGGGCCCGCGCGTGAATCGAGTCGTGATACTGCGCGTTCACGTCGTCGTGGCACGACGCGCACTTCACCGGCGCCAGCTTCTCGGGGTGCGGGAACTCCGTCGTCTTCGCGAGGTCGGCATGGCAATCGACGCACGCCATCGGACCGTGAACCGACGAGTCGAACGCCGCCTTCTTGACCGCGACGCTCGTGCCGTTGCTCCGCGTCACCCCGGCGTCGCCGTGACACGCGAGACAGTCCTCATTGGCCGGCGGCTTCGCCTCGTCGGCGGCGCGCGTGGCGCCGCCCGCCAACAGCCAGGCGGTCGTGACGACCGACACCAACAGGGACCTGGACATCGCCGCCTCCGGTGGTCGCTACTTCTTCAACGACGCCATATACGCGACGAGCGCGTCCAGGTCGTCCTTCGGCAGCGTATACGATTTCATCGCCGGTTTGCGGGGAGCCTTGGCCTTCTCGGTCATGCCGGCCGCGTCGACCATCCACATCCGGATTTGGTCCGCCTTCAGCTTGCTCCCGACGCCGTCGAGCGGCCCTTTCTTGTTCCCCTTGTCGCCGATCGAATGGCACAGCCCGCACTTCTGATCGGCATAGACCTTCTCGCCACGCGCCAGGTCCTGCGCGGCGACCGGCGCCGCCGTCCACACCATCCCGCCGATGACGGCGGCCACAAACATTCGCAGCATATGAGTCCCTTCCTCCGGCGTCTTGCCTGAGCAAGCGCATTGCCACGGACGACCCCGGTCGCATTCCGGCGCGAAACAGGGCGCCGGGCAACTGCCGAAACCCTCGCGGTGCCGGGAATCCGGCAGCCAGCCGGTGGGGCACGCTGCTTGCGAGCGGGTCGAGCGACAGCGATGCGCAACCCGTTCGCGCGCGACCTGATCCTGCTCCACGCCCCGGCGATTTACGATTTCCGGACGGTACCGACCTTCCTCGGCCCGGTCGCGGACGCGGTGCCGGCGACGACGATGTTCGAGATGTACCCGGTCGGCCTCACGAGCCTGGCGGACTTTCTCGAGCGGAATCATTACAACGTCGAGATCGTCAATCTCGCGTACCGGATGCTTCGGGATCGGTCGTTCGACGTCACCAGTCATCTCGCCGCGTTGTCGTCGCCGGTCTTCGGCATCGACCTGCACTGGCTGCCCCACGTGCAGGGGGCGCTGAGCATCGCGGAACTCGTCAAGCGTCTGCATCCGACGAGCCGGGTGCTCGTCGGCGGCCTGTCGGCCAGCTACTATCACGAGGAGCTCATTCGCTATCCGTTCATCGATTTCGTGCTGCGCGGGGACTCGACCGAGGAGCCGGCGCGTCAGCTGCTGCAGGCGCTCCGCGAATCGCGTCCGCTGGATCAGGTTGCGAACCTCACGTGGAAGCGGGCGGACGGGTCCGTGGTGGCGAATCCCCTGTCCTTCGTGCCCGACAATCTGGACTACGTCGACGTGCCGGCCTATCGCTACCTCCTGCGATCGATGTTCAAGTACCGCAGCCTCCTCAACCTGGTTCCCTCGTTCGAGTGGCTGCACTATCCGGTGACGCTGCTGCTCAGCGCCCGCGGGTGCACGCAGGAATGCGCCGCGTGCGGCGGGTCGCGATCGGCCTACCGCCGGATCTGCGAACGCACGCGGCCCGCGTTTCGCTCGCCCGAGAAGATGGCGGACGACGTGCGGACGATCGCGAGCTTCTCGCGCGCGCCGATCTTCATGGTGCACGATCCGCGCATGGGCGGCCTGCGCCGGGCGCTGCGGTTCCTGTCGCTGCTCGAACGCCTCGGCGCGCCCAACGAGATGGTGTTCGAGCTGTTCTTTCCCGGCGACGAGGCGTTCTTCGCGGCCGTCGAGCGCAGCGTGCCGTCGTGGAGCGCCGAGATCACGCTCGAATCGCCGGACGAAGCGGTCCGCCGCGTCAACGGCAAGTTTCCGTGGCCGAACGAGGCGGTGGAGGCGACCATCGCAGAGGCCCTCGCCCACCGGTGCCGGAAGCTCGATCTGTTCTTCATGATCGGCCTGCCGCATCAGCCGCGCGAGGACGCCGGCCGCATCGCTGACTACTGCGAACATCTCCTCGACCGGTTCGGCGGCGACGGCCGGCTTCGGCCGTTCGTCGCGCCGCTCGGACCCTTTCTCGACCCCGGCAGCCGGGCCTTCGAGCAGCCGGCGCTCGGGTACCGACGCTTCTGCCATTCGCTCGAGGACCACGAGCGCGCCGTGCTCCAGCCGTCGTGGCAGCAGGTCCTGTCGTACGAAACCGACACGATGACACGCAGCGACATTGCCGCGGCGACCTACGAGGCGGCCGAGCGACTGAACCACATCAAGCGACGGCACGGCCTGATCGACCACGCCACATTCGAATCCGTTGCGCGGCGCCTGAGCGCGGCCCGCGGCCTGCTGGCAGCCGACGATCGCGGCGAGACCGATCGCGAGTTCCCGGCGGAACTCGGCACGCATCGCACCATGTTCGGCGACGACGAGCTGAAATGGCCGCTGGGGCGGCGCTTCCGGGTCGGACTGAGCCTGCTGGCCACGCTCGCGTCCGGTCTGGCGCTCGAGGTCGTCCACGCCGCCAACCGGACGGCCGGCCGGTACGACGTGGCGCCGGTCAGAGCGCCAGCCTCGCGCTGACGCGCGGCCGGCCGGTCTACTTCTTCTTCAAACCCGACAGGTAGGCCACGAGCGCGTCGACGTCGCCCTTGTCGAGGGTGTACACCTTCATCTCCGGCTTGCGGTCCGCCTTCATCTTCGCCGTCATCGCTTTCGCATCGACGATCCACATCCGGATTTCGTCCGCCTTCAGCTTGCTGCCGACGTCGTCGAGCGGCCCCTTGGCGTTGCCTTTCCCGGCGATCGAATGACAGAGCGTGCACTTCTGCTCCGTGAAGAGCTGCTCGCCTTTCTTCGCGTCCTGGGCGGCGGCGGTTGCCACGACGGCCAGGCTCAACACCGCGGTCAGCATCATCAATCGGCGCATTTTCAACACCCTCCTCGTTGGTTGGCGATCAGAACCGTCGAATGCCGCGAAGCGGCCACCAGCGCACCGCGATGCGCCCCAGAATATCGCGTCTTGGCACCGTGCCCCAATGGCGGCTGTCAGAGCTCTTGTTCCGGTGGTCCCCCATCACGAAGTAGTAGCCGGCCGGAATCCGCGCCGGCCCCCATCGATCGTAGCTGCGGAACGCCGGCGGGACATTCACGTCGTGAGTGAATCGGCCGTCGATCGTCACACGGCCGTCCACGATCTCCACGACGTCGCCCGCCACCGCAATCACGCGCTTCACGATCCACATGTCGGGATCGTGGGGGTACGCGAGCATGACGATGTCCCCGCGGCGCGGATCGGCGAAGTCGTAGGCCAGGCGATCGACGACCAGATAGTCGCGATTTTCGAGCGTCGGCGCCATGCTGAAACCCTGCACCTGGGCGACCGAGCATCCCCATGCGCTCATCAAGAGGATCGCGGCGGCGCTCGACAGAACGGTCGCCACGCCGCGGCGGACCCACCGCCGTGCGTCGAATTCTGCAGGCATGCGAAGGGCCGAACGGCAAGGGACGTACCGGCGACTCGCGCCGACCCGCAGCCGAGGGCAGCCCCTTTTCCTCAGGTTTTCGAGGGCTCCCCGGGCGTGATCGGCCCGACCGTCGCGTCGGCGGCGTGAATATTCCACAATCGGCGGGGATATTTCACGAGGTCCGAGGTTTGCATGCTGAGCCGCGCACGGCCCATGGGCGTCGAGATGCTGCAGGACGACCAGACCCGCCTCATCGAGGCGCTTCGGAACGCTGCGCTGTACGGCGCATCCGAGGTTCGCCTCCTCGAAACCCATATCTCGTACGTACTGTTGACCGGCGACTACGCCTTCAAGATCAAGAAGGCGATCCGCCTCAACTTCCTGGACTTCAGCACCCTCGAGGCGCGCCGATTCTACTGCGTTCGCGAGCTCGAACTGAACCGCAGGTTCGCGCCGCACCTGTACCTGCAAGTGGTGCCGATTACCGGGACGGCGGACCGTCCCGAGATTGCGGGGTCCGGTCCGCCGATCGAGTACGCCGTCAAGATGCGGCAGTTCCCGCAGGACGCGCTGCTCGGGGCCATGCTCGCCCGCGGCGCGCTCACGCACGCCCACCTCGATGACCTGGCCGCGCGGCTGTCGTCGTTTCACGACCTGGCGGAGCGGATTGACCCGGCAGTCCCGTTCGGCACCGCCGCCGCCGTCCGCGCGCTGGCGATGGAGAACTTCACCGACATCGACGCGCTGCTCGGAGACGCCGACGACCGCACCGACCTCGCCGCACTCTGCGCCTGGACCGACTGGGAGCACCACGCCCTGGGCCCGGTCTTCGACGGGCGCCGGAACGACGGCTTCGTCCGCGCCTGCCACGGCGATCTGCATCTCGGCAACATCGCCCTGGTCGAGGGCATCGTGACGATGTTCGACGGCATCGAGTTCAACGAGCGGATGCGCTGGGGCGACGTGATGGCCGACGTGGCGTTTCTCGTGATGGATCTGCGCTACCGCACGCGTCCGGACTTTGCCGCGCGGCTCTTCAACCTGTACGTCGAAAGCACCGGCGATTACGCCGGAGTACGCGTGTTTCGCTTCTATGCCGCGTACCGGGCCATGGTTCGCGCCAAGGTGGCCCGCGTCCGCTCAGCCGAGCTCGTGGCCGAAGACCTCCGCGCCGGCGCCGACGCCGAGTACCGCGCGCACGTTCGACTCGCCCTGGACTACACCGAGACGCCTCACGCCGGGCTCATCCTCACGCACGGGCCGTCGGGGGCCGGCAAGACGACCTTGTCGGAGGGCCTCCTGGAGCTGATTGGCGCCGTCAGGATCCGCACCGACGTGGAACGCAAGCGGCTGCACGGCGTGCCGTCGCTGGCGGCGAGCCAGTCCGCGCTCGACGCCGGGCTCTATTCGCACCGCGAAACCGAGCGGACCTACGAACGGGCCCGGTCCCTGACGCGCGATGTCGTGGCGGGTGGCTTTCCGGCCATCGTCGACGGCACCTTCCTCAAGCGCTGGCAGCGCGAGATGTTTCGGCAGCTCGCCTCGGAGCTGGCTGTGCCGTTCGTCATCGTGGACTTCGTGGCCGCGCCCGCCACCATGCGCGCCAGGATCGAGGAGCGGCGCCGGGCGGCATCGGACGCGTCGGAAGCCGACGCACGGGTGCTGGAAAGCCAGCTGCAGTCGGCTGAGGCGTTTGGCGAGGATGAAGGACCGGCGGTGGTGACTTATGACGCGGCGACCGCGCCCGAGGGCGCGCGGCAGGCGGCCGTCTGGCAGCCGGTGGTCGCGCGGCTCGGACGAAGGCCCTCGGCAGCGTAGCCGGACACGGCCGGCACGTTACGCGACTTTCACTTCGATCGTCTTCGGCTTCGCGAGCGCGATTTTCGGCAGGTGGACGTGAAGCACGCCCTCCTTGAATTCGGCCTGCACCTTGGTGGCATCCACCTCGACCGGCAGCGCGAACCGACGGACGAACTTGCCGTACGACCGTTCCACCTTGTGGAATTTCCTGTCCTTCTCGTCCTTCTCGAACTTCCGCTCCCCTTCGATGGTCAGCGCGCCTTCACGCACTTCCACCTTGACGTCTTCCTTCTTCAGCTCCGGCAGGTCGGCCTTGATCAGAGTACTCCGTCTCTGTTTCCTCGATGTCGACCGCCGGCGCCCAGTCGCCGAACAGCACCGGTTCCTCGTCGCCGAATCGGCGTGGAAACTCGGCAAACAGTCGATCCAGGCGGGTGTGAATGTCCTGGAATTCCCGGAACGGATTCCAACGAACGAGAGTCATGGAACCTCCTTCCCGCGGGTGCGGCGCCGCCGGAAACCCGGCGGATTGACCGGCCCCGAGAAGGAACGTGCAACGACGCTGCCCGGGGTTGCCCGGGGTCAGGACGAGACGGCCTGTGCGGGAAACCGCAGCGACACGACGGTGCCGCCGGAGGGCGGACACTCGAGGTCGATGGAGCCGCCCAGCGCCTCGACCAGCCGCTTCGCCGTCGACAGCCCGAGGCCGGTGCCCCGCGCCTTGGTCGTGAAGAACGGGGTGAACAGGCGGTCACGGACTTCGGGCGGGATGCCGGGGCCTTCGTCGGCGACGAGAATGCGCCAGCCGTCGCCGTCGACGTGGGTCGAGATGCGAATGGTGCCCTGGCCATCCATGGCATGCGACGCGTTGATCAACAGGTTCTGCAGGACGATCTTGAGCAGCTCGGGATCGGCCGGCACCGGCGGAATCGTCCCCGACAGCTCGACGTGAAGACCGGCCGTCGACGGGTCCTGGCACACCAGGTGCGTCACCGTCTCGACGAGCGCCACGACGTTCACATGCGCGATCTTCGGCTGCGGCGGGCGCGCGAAGAGCAGCATGTCCTTCATCAGCTCGTTCAGCGCGTCGAGCCGGGCGACGATTTCCCTGGCAATCGCCGCGTCCTTGCCGCCCGGAGGCAGCCTGGTCCCGATCACCTGAATCGCCCCCCGAATTCCCGTGAGCGGATTCTTGACTTCGTGCGCCACGACGGCCGCCATCTCGCCCAGCTTGGTGAGCGCCGACTGTTCGCGCAGGCGTTCCTCCATCGCCACCCGCGCCGTGAGGTCGTGCAGGATGCCGGTGAACTTCCGCTCCCCTTCGATCAGCATCTCGCCGACCGCGAGATGCACCGGGAACGTGCTGCCATCCTTCCGGAGGCCCGTCACCTCACGCCCGATGCCGATGATGCGCTGCTGGCCGGTCTCGAGATAGCGCTGCAGATACGCGTCGTGCTCTTCGTGGTACGGCGACGGCATCAGCATCCTGACGTTCCGGCCGACGACCTCCGCCGCGGCGTACCCGAACAGGCGCTCCGCAGCCGGATTGAGCGCCTGGACGATCCCGCGCTGGTCGATCACGATGATGCCGTCGACAGCCGACTCGATGACCGAGCGCCAGTGCGCCTCGCTCGATTTGAGCGCGCGCTCCACTCGCTTCTGCTCGGTGACGTCGCGCACGGTCGCCGAGGCGCCGACAATGCGCCCCTCGCCGTCGCGCAGCGGCCTGAGGCTGACCGACACGTCGATGAGGCGGCCCTCCTTCGTGCGGCGCACGGTCTGCTGATGCTGAATCCGCTCTCCCGCCTTGATGCGCGGCGGCGTGCGGACGAGCTCGTCGCGCCGATCGTCGGGAATGAGAATGCCGATGGATTGGCCGACGATTTCGGCCGCCGAGTAGCCGTACATTTCCTCGGCGCCCCGGTTCCAGGTGAGGATCACTCCTTCCAGATCGGTCGCGAAGATCGCGTCGTCTGAGGAGTCGACAACGGCCGCAAGCAGGGAACGGGCGTCTCCTTCGGGCCGCTGGCTCGAGTTGGGCACGGCAGGATCGTACACCGGGACGGCGCCGATCGACCCGCGACCGTCCCGGTCCGAAGGCGAACGTGGAGTCCTAACGAGCCAGCACGTAGGCGTTCTTGGCCGTTCGGGAGAGGAACCGCGCGTCGACGAGCGCGTCGAGCAGCGCATCGCAGAGGTGCTCGTCAAGGCTCCAGAGGCGTCGCACCTGCGACCTGGTGAGATGCAGGCCGGGAATCTCGAGATACTCCGCCTGAATCAGATCGAGCCATTCGACGACGCTGCGGTCGTTGATCATCGGGTGTCCTCGTTCGAGTCGGCACCGGCTGAGGCAAGCGGCGTACCGGGACGACCTCGCGGATCCGCGTCGGGTTTCGGAGGAATCCTCGCGGTACCCGCGCGGTCGAGATCCACGCCCGAGCGAAAGTCCCCGCGCGGCGCGGAATATCCCGCGCTCGTCCAGAGGGCAGGGCCGCTCGGCGAATCCGCAGACCGAGTCGAAGGAGAGGCGGGCGCCGGTTTTCCGGCGCGTCCTGGCCAATCACGACGTTTCCTGCCCGCGGCCACGCGCACGGTGGTTGGCATCGTCGGTGCGTGGCAAGGCTGCGATGGCCTTTTGGATTCGACGTCGGGCGGCCGCGGTGCTGACGGCTGCGTTGATGATGGCGAGCGGGTTGGGGGCCGTTCCCGCCGCGCGCCATGAGGCGTGCGCCCTGAACCAGCATCATTGCGGCGCGACCGCTACGTCTGTCCGGTGCTGTTGCGGTCCAGAAAACGACGGCACCCGGTCCAACGGCCTCATCGAGGTGCGATCCAGTCTCTCCGCCGACGCGTCGCCCTGCTGGCTTCCGCGCCAGGGAACCGGAACACCACCTCTTCTCCACTGCCTCTATGCGCGACCCGGCGGTTGGGATCGGCTGCCGGCTGCCGCCGATTCTCCGCCTGTCCTCCGCATCTGATCCCCATCCGGACATAGTGCATACGTCGGACTGAGCCGCCATCGGCGACTCGGATGCCGACGAGGCCACCACCAATCACAGGCTGGTGCGGATTGGAAATCGCCGCCTGACAGGCGGGCGATGGACGACCGCCAGGGAGCAGACACGTATGCGGGGCCGAGCTTTTTTCACGATGCTGGGATTGGTCACGGCGGCGGCTGGCGTTGCGGCCCAGACCGACGGGCGGTTCACGCTGGCGGGTGCGATCGCTGAAGCGCTCGCGCGCAATCCGGAAATCGCCGCCGCGGACCGCCGCTACGATGCGGCGCTCACACGTCCGGCCCAGGAGCGCAGCCTGCCCGATCCGATGATCTCGGCCGGATACCGTTCGAGCGGAACGCCCCTGCCCGGGGCGGGCCTGGGCGTCGAGCCGACGGCGAACATCGGCGTCATGCTCACGCAGGAGATTCCCTTCCCGGGGAAGCTCGTCCTGCGCGGCACCATCGCCGCCCGCGAGGCGGCCGCCGGGCAGGAAGAGGTGGAGGCGGCACGGCTCGGCATCGCCGCACGCGTGAAGCAGACCTACTTCCGTCTGGCATACACCTACGCGGCCGGCGACGTGCTGGCGCGGAACCGGGCGCTGCTCGAAACGCTGCTCAAAGCCAGCGAGGCGCGGTACAGCGTCGGCCATGCCGCGCAGCAGGACGTTTTTCGCGCTCAGACACAGGTGACCGTCCTCGAGCTGCGGCAGGTCCGCCTCGCGCAGGAGCAGGCGGTGAGAACCGGCGAGCTGAACGCGCTCATGGGTCGGGCGGCGACCGACCAGCTCGCGCGGCCGGACGACCTGTCGCTCGCGCCGTTCGACCGCCCGCTGGAGTCGCTGGTCGCGCTGGCCGTCGATCGCGCGCCGGAGCTGCGACGCGACCGGATCGTCATCGATCGCGCGAACATCGCCGTCGACGCGGCGCGGCTGGACTTCAAGCCGGACTTCGCCGTCTCGGGCGGCTACGCGTACATGGGCGCCATGCCCTCGATGTACGAATTCCGCTTCGACGTCAGGGTCCCGCTTCGACAGCAGCGCCGAGCGGCGGCCGTCGCCGAGCGCCAGCGCCTGGTCGACGCGGCCCGGCACGCCTACGACGCCAGCCGTCTCTCGATCGAAGCGCGGATGCGGGAGGACTACGAGACCGCCATGACGTCGGCGCGCCTGGCCCGCCTCTATCGCGACACGCTGCTCGCGCAGACCCGACTCGGACTGGAGTCATCGATGGTCGGCTATCAGACCGGACAGGTCGATTTCCTGACGGTGCTGACCAATTTCGGGTCGGTGCTCGAGAACGAGATGACCTATTTCGACGAGGTCGCGTCGTTCCGGGTGGCCATCAGCCGGCTGGAAGAGGTCACCGGCACGACGCTTCTGGACTGAGGACGCGATGAGAACCCTGAAACGACTCGTCCTGCTGCTGCTCGTCGGCGGCGCTGCCTTCACGAGCGGCTACGCGCTCCGCGCCATCAAGGGCGCCGGCGCGCCACCCGCGCGCAAGGTGCTGTACTACGTCGATCCGATGCACCCGGCGTACAAGTCCGACAAACCGGGGATTGCGCCCGATTGCGGAATGGCGCTCGAGCCGGTCTACGCCGACCCGCAGCCGACGGCCCGCGCCGCCGACGACGGTCGGACGCCGGCGGGGGCGATTCACGTTCCCATCGAACGGCAGCAGCTCATCGGCGTGAAGTTCACGCGGGTGGAAGTCGACAGCAGCTCACGCGCCATCCGCACGGTGGGGACGGTCGCGGCCGACGAGTCTCGGATCGTACGGGTGCATCCGCGGTTCGACGGATGGATCGAGAAGGTGTTCGTCGACTTCACCGGCGCGCTCGTCACGCAGGGCCAGCCGATGCTGACCATCTACAGTCCGGAAATGCTCGCGTCCCAGCAGGAACTGCTGCTCGCCAGCCGCGCCCGTGCGCTCATGCGCGACAATCCGCTTGCGTCGGCCGCCGAGCACGGCGAGTCGCTCTTCGAGGCGGCCAGGCACCGCCTCTCGCTCTGGCAATTGAGCGCCGCCGACATCGACCGGGTGCTCGAGTCCGGGCAGCCGATCGCCAGCGTCGCCGTCGCGGCCCCGGCCGCTGGATTCGTCACCGAGCGCAACGCGTTTCCCAACCAACGCGTCACAGGCGATACCGATCTCTACACGATCACCGATCTCGGTCGAATCTGGATCATGGCCGACGCGTTCGAGTCCGACGTGGCCGCGATCAAGATAGGCAGCCTCGCGTACGTCTCGTTCCCGAACGGCAGCGCGCCGCCGCTGGGCGCGAGGGTCGCCTACATTCAGCCGCAGCTCGACCCGGCGACGCGCACGATGAAGGTTCGGCTCGAAGCCGCCAATCCGGGCTTTCGGATGAAGCCCGACATGTTCGTCAACGTCGAATTCGGCGTGGCCGGCGCCCCGCGGCTGGTCGTGCCGGCCGACGCGGTGCTCGACACGGGCGACCGGAAGACCGTCTTCGTCGACCTCGGCGGCGGGTATCTCGAGCCGCGCGAGGTCGAGATCGGCGACCGGATCGGCGATCGGCTCGTCGTCGAGCGCGGGCTCGAGGCCGGCGAGCGCGTGGTCTCGTCCGGCACGTTCCTCATCGATTCCGAGAGCCAGCTGAGGGCGGCGGCGGCCGGCATGGGCGCCCCGCCCGACCGGCCGCCCCAGGACGGCGGGACGGCCGCATCCGCGACGGCGGCGCCCCGCACTCCGACCCCGGGGGAGCCTCGCCATGATTGACGCGGTCATCGAGTTCTCTTCGAAGAACCGGCTCCTCGTCCTGGTGGCCGCCGGCGTTGCCGTGATCGCCGGCGTCTGGTCGATGCGGACGCTGCCGCTCGACGCGATCCCGGATCTGAGCGACACGCAGGTGATCGTGTACTCGCGCTGGGATCGCAGCCCCGACATCGTCGAGGACCAGGTGACCTACCCGATCGTGACGGCGATGCTCGGCGCGCCGCGGGTGAAGGCGGTCCGCGGGTTCTCCGATTTCGGCTACTCGTACGTGTACATCGTGTTCGACGAAGGCACCGACATCTACTGGGCACGATCGCGGACCCTCGAATATCTCTCGGGCGTGCTCCCGCGCCTGCCGCAGGGCGTCCGCACCGAGCTGGGGCCCGATGCGACCGGCGTCGGATGGGTCTTTCAGTATGCCCTGGTCGACACCACGGGCCGACGGGGACTCGACGAGCTGCGCAGCTATCAGGACTGGTACCTCAGCGCGTATTTGAAGGCGGTGCCCGGCGTGGCCGAAGTGGCGCCGCTCGGGGGCTTCGTGCGCCAATATCAGGTCCAGGTGGATCCGAACCGGCTGCGCGCGCTCAACGTGCCAATCGGCAAGGTCGTCGACGCCGTTCGGACGGGCAACAACGATGTCGGCGGCCGGCTCGTCGAGATGGCGGGCGCCGAATACATGATCCGGGGGCGCGGCTATGCCAAGACGACCGACGACATCGGCGAGATCGTGCTGGGGCGGGGCGCCGGGGGCGTGCCGATCCGCGTGCGGGATGTCGGCACCGTCACGGTCGGCCCCGACCTGCGCCGGGGAATCGCCGATCTCGACGGCCACGGCGACGTGGTCGCCGGCATTGTCGTCATGCGAGAGGGCGAGAACGCGCTCCAGGTGATCGACCGCGTCAAGAGTCGGCTGCACGACCTCGAGCCGGCCCTGCCGGCGGGCGTGAAGGTGGTGACGGTCTACGACCGATCGGAGCTGATCCTGCGGTCGATCGAGAACCTGAAGCACACGCTGATCGAGGAAGTGCTGATCGTGTCGGCGATCATCGTGCTGTTCCTCTGGCACGTGCCGAGCGCAGCGATTCCCATCATCACGATTCCGGTGGCGGTGACCGTCGCGTTCATCCCGATGCGGATGATGGGGCTCAGCGCCAACATCATGTCGCTCGGCGGCATCGCCATTGCCGTCGGCGCCATGGTCGACGCGGCGATTGTCGTCGTCGAACAGACGCACAAGAAGCTCGAGATCTGGGAGCGGACGGGGCGCCAGGGCGAGTACCGTCGCGTGGTCGTCGACGCGGTAAAGGAGGTGGGCGGACCGAGCTTCTACGCCCTGCTCGTGATCGCCGTGTCGTTCCTGCCGGTCCTGACGCTCGAGGCGCAGGAGGGACGCCTGTTCCGACCGCTGGCGTACACCAAGACCCTCTCGATGATCGTCGCCGCGCTCCTCGCGATTACGCTCGACCCCGCGTTGCGGCTGACCTTCACGCACATGCGTGCGTTCACGTTCCGTCCCGCGTGGCTGGCGCGCCTGGTGACCGGCGTGTTCGTCGGAAGGATTCATGCCGAAGAGACGCATCCCGTCAGCCGCGCCCTGATCCGCTGGTACGAACCGATCTGCGCCTGGACGCTGCGGTGGAAATGGTGCGTGCTGGCCGGCGCCGTGGCCACGGTGCTCGCCACGTGGCCGGCGTTCCACCGTCTCGGATCCGAGTTCATGCCGCCGCTCGACGAAGGCACGCTCCTCTACATGCCCTCGACGCTGCCGGGCATTTCCGTCTCGGAGGCGCAACGGCTGCTCCAGGTGCAGGACCGGATCATCAGACAGTTCCCGGAGGTGGAACGCGTGCTCGGCAAGGCCGGGCGTGCCGACACCTCCACCGATCCCGCGCCCTTGTCGATGATGGAAACCGTTATCACCCTGAAGTCGCGAGACCGGTGGCGACACGTGGACACCTGGTACACCGAGTGGGCGCCCGCCTGGCTGACGCCCGCCCTGCGACACATCACGAGCGACCGGTTGTCGACCGAGCAGCTGGTCCAGCAGATGAACGAGGCGCTGGCGCTGCCGGGCACCACCAACGCGTGGACGATGCCCATCCAGGGGCGGATCGACATGCTCACGACAGGCGTCCGGACGCCGGTGGGCATCAAGATCCAGGGATCCGACATCCACCAAATCGAGCGCATCGGCACCGAGATCGAGTCGGTGCTCCCGCCCGTCGCCGGCACCCGCAGCGTCTTCGCCGAGCGGACCTCGGGCGGCTACTTCGTCGATCTGCAGTGGAAGCGGGACGAGCTGGCGCGCTACGGCCTGTCGATCGACGACGCCCAGACGGTCGTGACCTCGGCGATCGGCGGCGAGACGGTGACCACCACGGTCGAAGGACGGGAGCGGTATCCGGTCAACGTCCGGTACCTCCGCGACTACCGGAGCGATGTCGACCGGCTGCGCCGCGTCGTCGTCCCGGTCATGGACGGACGGATGCAGGTGCCGGTCGGCGAGCTCGCGACCGTCCGCCTGACGAGCGGTCCGGCGATGCTGCGGGACGAAAACGGGATGCTGACCGGGTACGTGTACGTCGACATCGCCGGCCGTGACATCGGCCGCTATGTGGCCGAGGCGAAAGGGACCATCGCCCGGCATGTGTCGCTGCCGCCGGGCTACACGCTCACGTGGAGCGGCCAGTACGAGGCGATGGAGCGCGTCAGGAGCCGCCTCACCATCGTCCTGCCGGTCACGCTCTGTCTGGTGCTGCTGCTGCTCTATCTCAACACGCGTTCGATGGCGAGGACGTTGATCGTCCTGCTGGCGGTGCCGTTCTCGGCGGTCGGCGCGGTCTGGCTGCTGTATGGGCTCGGCTACAACATGAGCATCGGCGTGTGGGTCGGTCTCATTGCGCTGCTCGGCGTGGACGCCGAGACCGGCGTCTTCATGCTGCTGTACCTCGACCTCTCGTACGACGAGGCACGACGCAGCGGACGGCTGCGCTCTCTGGAAGACCTGCGGCAGGCGGTGCTCCACGGCGCCGTCAAACGGATTCGGCCCAAGGTCATGACGGTCGCGACGATGGGGCTGGGGCTGGTGCCCATCATGTGGTCGACCGGCACCGGGGCGGACGTCATGAAACGCATCGCGGCCCCGATGGTCGGCGGCATCTTCACGTCATTCGTCCTCGAGCTGATCGTCTATCCGGCGATCTACGAAATCTGGAAGTGGCATTTCGGCTTGAAGCGGGAGCTGCTGGCCGTGCGAGGTGGCCCATGAGCAGATTGGCGGAGCGGTCCGCCGACTCAATGGTCGGTCGGTTCCGAAACAGGCGGCCCGGCAGGAGCTCGTGGAGGAGCGTCGGCCCGACGGTACAACGTGTAGCTGAAGCGGCCGTGCAGCCACGCCTCGCCGGTCGCCGGGTCGTGCCGGGTGTCGATCGCTTCCTCGGTCACGTGGGCGCAGTGGCCGCCCAGCCGGGCGATTTCCTGCCGCAGCCGCGAAGCTGCCTCCCTCATCAGGTCGTCGTAGCAGCGATCCCACAGCTCGTCGCGGCGGGCGATGGTTCCCGGCACGCGCGCGGAGGCGGCTTCGACGGTGTGATCGCCCAGCGGCACGGCGTCGAGCGGCGGCAGCTCGCGGTGCCAGAAGACGATGGGGCCGGCGCCGCTCATTTCATGCCGCCGACCGCGAGCTGTCCCGCACGACGGACAGCGGCGGGCCTGCCTCGACGACGACACGGTTGTCTCGAACCGAGACGTGAAACGTCCGGGCGCCTCGCCACGCCGTGCTGATCGGCGCGGCGACTTGCTGCTCGATCACCCGTTTCAGGTGGCGCGCGCCGAACGCGACGCTGTAGCCATCCGAGGCGAGCCGACTCATGGCGTCCTGGTCGACGGTGAGCGACTTCCCCGCCCGCGCCAGACTGGCCGCGAGCCGTTGTACTTCGTGCCGGGCAATCTCGGCGACGTTCTCCTCTGTCAGCGGATCGAACAGGACGACTTCGTCGATCCGATTGCGGAACTCGGGCGAGAACCGGCGCTCGAGCTCCCGCATGACCTCGCCGCGCACGTGACCGAGGCCGACCGGGTGCGACAGGAACCCGAGCGGACTGGTCAGCTCGCGGAAGTGCTCCGCACCGAGATTGGACGTCATGACGATGATGGCGTCGCTCAAATAGGCGCGCCGTCCCCGTCCGTCAGTCAGCCAGCCTTCGTCGAACGCCTGGAGGAACAGATTCCACACCGACGGGCTCGCCTTTTCCACCTCGTCGAGCAGCACGACCGTGCACGGATTGCTGCGCAGTTGGTTGGTGAGGATACCGCCCCAATCGCTGCCGACGATGCCGCGCGGCATGCCGATCAGCTTGTCCACGGCGACCGTGCCGTCCTGATATTCGGAGAGGTCGACGCGCACCATCTTCTTCTCGTCGCCGAACACCGTCGCAGCGATCGCCTTCGCGAGCTCGGTCTTGCCCACCCCGGTCGGGCCGAGGAACAGGAGCACGGCGTCCGGCCAATCGAACCCGTCCTTGAGCGGTCCCTTGTTCAGCCTCAGGCGGCGGGCCACCGCGCGGACCGCCTCCTGCTGTCCCACGACCCGCCTCTCGAGCCGCTCTTCGAGGTGCTCGAACCGGTCCGAGACGTCGCGGCACACCATGTCCAGCGGAATTCTGGCGGCTCGCGCAACGACCTTCGTCACGTCGGCGCCGGTGACCTCGCGGCGTCCGTCCATCTCGGCCCGCACGGCCGCCGTGTCGAGCCAGCCGAGCGGCTTGTCGGGCAGGCGGAGGTTTCGGAGGTACCGGTCCGAGGAATCCAGCGCCGCATCGATGGCCTCGGGACGAAAGTGCACGCCGTAGGTGCGCTCGAGCCGCGGCTGCACGCCGGCGAGAATCCGGCGCGTCTCGGTCGTGGACGGCTCCTCCACGGTGACCGTCCGGAAGCGCCTGGCGAGCGCTTCGTCCTCCTCAATCGAGGCCTTGTATTCGTTGACGGTCGTCGCCGCAATCATCCGAATCTCGCCTCGGGCGAGGCTCTGCTTGAAGACGTCGGCCGCGTCTGCGCTCGCGCCCATCGCGGTTCCCGCGCCCACCATCGTATGCGCTTCGTCGACGAACAGAATCAGGTTCGGATGATCCTTCACCTCGTCGATGACGCGCTGCAGACGCTCCTCGAACATCCCCCGCAGCATCGTGCCGGCGACCATCGCATTCATCTGCAGGTTGACGATCTGGCAGTCGCGCAGCCTCGCCGGGACCCGTTCTGGCTCCCTCTCGATCCGGCACGCGAGCCCTTCGACGATCGCGGTCTTGCCGACGCCCGGCTCGCCCAGCAGCATCACCGAGTTGGCGCATTCGCGATGGCAGAGCACTTCGACGATCTGATCGATCTCGTCGTCTCGTCCGAAAACGGGCCGGATTCGATCCTGGCGCGCGAGCAGGTTCATGTTGGTGGCGAACTGGCGCAGATAGGTCGGCAGCTCGTACCGCGCATCGCCGGCGGCTGAGGCGCCCGCCGCACCCGGCGACACCTCCCACGGCACGGCCGGTGCGGGGTCGGTGTCGACGAGGAGCGACGAGAGGCCGTTGGGCTGGTCCAGGAGCGCGGCCAGCAGGTCGGCTGCGCCGACCAGATTCCGACCCGCCTCGGTGGCGCGCGTCAGCGCGAGACGCAGCGCGCGATTCGTGATCGGCGAGACGCACGGCTGGACGCCGTGCATCGCCGGCATCACGTTGAGGCTGCGCTCCACGCCGCTGAGCATCACGAGCGGGTTCACTCCACGGCCGCGCATGGTCTCCACGAACAGGCCCCAGTCGGTGTGCGCCGCCGCATACGCGATGTGCTGGCAGGTGAGAATCGTGTGGTCCCGCCGCTCGGCGTCAACGAGCGCGGCGGCCACAATCTGATGGGTGCCCGCGTCGAGGCTCGACCCGGGCACCTCGAAATCGTTCACAGTCACGCCTCCGGTCCTTTCTTCACCGCTTGATCGTCAACACCGGGCACGACGCGTGACGGACCACCTGGTTCGTCGTCGAGCCGAGCACCATGAGGTCGACGGCCGACCGGCCGTGCACGCCCATCACGATGACGTCCGGCCGTTCTTCCTCCGCGATCCGCAGAATCTCCGCATGGGCTTTGCCGTTGCCAACCCGCACGACCGCCGCGCACGCACCCTGGTGTCGGACGGCCAGCGCCTCGAGCCTCCGGCGCGCGTTCGCTGTCGCGTACTGCCGGAACTCGACGAGCGCGTGGGCCTGCGCCGGTGGAAGCTCGTCGAACGACGGCGGCGGCGGCTCCTGCCACGGCCATTCCAGCACGTGCACGAACGTCACGGAGGCGTTCGCTCCGGCGGCCAGCGCGCATGCGAGCGCCACCCCGTCCACCGACGCCTCGCTGAAGTCGACGGCGCAGAGCAGGTGGCGGAACGGAAGGGTCGAGGTCGCCTGCGCCCGCGGCGGCACCGTCAGAACCGGACAGGGCGCCTTGCGCAACACCTTCTCGGCGACCGACCCGAGCACCAGACGCTCGAACCCGCCCGCGCCGTGCGTACCCATCGCAATCAGGCCGGCTGGCCGGACCGCCGCCCGGTCGAGAATGGCGCGCGCCGGCCGCCCCACGTCCACTAGGACCTCGACGGGGACGCCCCGAGCGGCGGCGGCGGCGAAGCACACCGACAGACGCTCGCGCGCGCGCTCGACCTCGCCCGGAGAGAGGCGATCCTCCGGCGACGGCAATCCTGGTATAGGCGTGAACAGGCTCTCGCAGACGTGCAGCGCCGTGACTGACGCCCCCAGCCACGCGGCCAGGTAGATCGCCTGCTCAATGGCGTGCTCGGAGGACTCGGAGAAGTCAACCGGACAGAGGATGGTTCGGATATCGGCCGCAGTCATGACGGAGGCTCGTGGTCGCTGCCTTTCACGATCCGTGCGGGCAAAGGGCGTGCCGGCGATCTCCGCCGCACAGATGCTCGAATCGCTGCCGGGATCGTCGCTGGTGACGGAAATCTGGCGGCTCGCTGGGCCCGCACGCTTCCAGGCGGCGGACCGCGTCCGCCGGAAGCAGGTCGCTCTCGATCGAGGCGAGCTCCGCCACCGCTCGCCTCTCAACGCCATCGGGACGCCCGGCCCCTGCCGTGATCCCGGCGCTCGCGGCGCCCGCGCAGCCCTTTCAGGGCGATGAACGAGAGGCACGGCTCTCGCTTGCACCTCTGGCTGGAACACGCACGGGACAGCGATGGAGGCTTTATGCGCAACGCGGCATGCGGAGCGGCGATGACGTTGCTTCTGGCGCTCCCGCACATCGGTGCGGCCCAGACGCCGCCCGCCGGGAACCAGTGGAACCACGCGACAGAGCTCGGCGTCCTCGGCGGCTTCACGACCGCGTCGGTCGGCGACGGCGGAACGCTGGCCGGCACGGCAGCCTGGCAGGTGAATCCCTGGATCGCCATCGAGGGACGCGGCACCTGGATCGATCGCGGTGTCGGCGCGAACGCCTTCGCCGCGGATCTCAGCGGCCTCCTCAATCTCGGACGGAAGTCGTCAGTGACGCCGTTTGTCGGCGCAGGCTACGGCCTCTACCGCGCGTCGTTCGACTCGACGGGACAGGCCATGCCCGGGTTCTATCGCCGTCGCCTGCTGGACGGCTCGACCTTCGCCGTCAACGCAGTGGCGTTCACCGATCCGGCCACACGCCTGACGGCGGGCGTGGACATCCTGACGCGACGTCATCTGACGATACGGCCGGAGGCCTCGGTGCTGCTGGTCCGGTCGGGCGGCGAAACCAACACGATGGTCACCGTCGGCGTGCGGCTGGGCTATCGCTTCGAAGACCACCCGATCACGCCGTCACGGTAGGGGGCCACCCGGCCGGCTCGGGCTCTCGCGCTCCTCAGCCCGGCTCGGGAGCGCGAGTGTCACCCTCTCAGCGTCAGCACGGGACATGTGGCATGGCGCACGACCTGATTGGTCGTGGATCCGAACAGCATCATGTCGAGCGCGTTGCGGCCGCGGACGCCCATCACGATGAGATCGGTCGCGTCGCGATCGGCGAGGTCCAGGATCTCGCGATAGGGTTTCCCGTACGCGAGCTTCGTCTCGGGCTCGCACCACGTGCGCACCTGCTCGGACACGAGGCGATCCATCCGCTGGCGCGTGGTCTTCTCGATCTGGCTCCGCAGGTCCGGGGTGTCGACCTGTTCGACCAGCCATTCCTCGTCGGGCGGCCACTCGAACACGTACAGGATCATCAGGTTTGCGTCGGACTCGAGCGCCAGCGACGTGGCGAAGCGAAGGGCCAGCAGCGAGGATGGCGAGAAGTCGACCGGGCAGAGGAGCCGTTTGTACGGCAGCGTGGTCTCGCGGGCCTTCGGAGGCACTGTCAGCACCGGACACTCGGCCTTGCGCAGCACCTTCTCCGCTACCGATCCCATGAGCATTCGCTCCACGCCGCTTCGTCCGTGCGTCCCGAGGACGACCAGATCGGCGGGCAGCCCGGCAGCGTACTGGAGGATTCTGCGATGCGGCAGGCCGTCGGTGACCTGGACGTCGATCGGCACGCCCTGCGTGGGCGTATGGGACACCCACTCGGCGAGCCACTCGCGCGCCTGCGCCCGATCGGTGTCGGACGGCGCCATCGCGAAGTCCGCAAAGAGCACGGGCGGGCTCGCGAAGTACAGCGACTGCATGACGTGGAGCGCCGTCACCTTCGAGTGATACCACCCGGCAATCGCCGCCGCGTGCTCCAGCGCGTGCCGCGACGTGTCGGAAAAGTCGACGGCGCACAGAACGTTTCGGATCTCGACCATAGAGCCTCCCTGAAGAATCAGGGCGGTTTCGAATGATCCCGCCGAACCCGGCCGCGCTCACTCCTCCCGATGGAGCCCGTGAACGAAATGCGCGCGCGATTCGACCTCGGCGAGCTTCGACGCCGCGTATACCGAAGCCTCCTTCAGCAGCCGTCTCGCCTCGTCGGCGGGGAGGCCGGCCAGACTGGCCGGCGTCTGCCCGCGCGAGTGCAGGTACTCATCGATGAGGGCTGTCTCCAGCCGCCCTTCGGGATCCTGCAGCGGACTGCCTTCCAATGGCTTGGCCGTCATGGTCCCTCTCCGCCGGTCAGCACTCCGGATCGAGGTCGCCTGCCGACACGAGATCGAATCGGTCGCGGGACGCGGTCGTCGGCCGCGCCGCGAGCCTGCCGCCCGGATGCGCGGCCCTCGCGGCTGTCGCCTGCGGCCTCCGACCGACGATCGCCGCGCGGCGGCGAGGCGCCTTCCTGGTGGTCTTCTGCCTGGTCGTCTTCTGCCTGGTCGTCGCCATCATCTCCTCCAACCGCTCCTCACGCGAGCACCGACGGCGGCAGCGGACGCCACGCGCGGATGTTCACGGCGAGCGCCATCAGCAGGACGCCCGAACTGATCGCATAGCCGCCGACGATCCAGACAAGCGATGCGGCCCGGGGATCCGGCTGCGCCACGAGCAGCGCGCCGAACCCGAGCGTCAGCAGGCCGCTGGCGGCCAGGATCCATTCGCCGAACAGCTTCGCGCCGCCGATGACGTGCGACAGCTCGACGCAGCCCACCAGCTCCATGATACCGGTCAGGAACGCCCAGCCGGCGATCAGACTGACGAACCACAACTCAGCCGCGGCCGGATAGACCACCGTGAAGAGGCCGACCACGAACCCGAACACGCCCTCGAGGAACAGCGACAGCCAGTTCAGCGTCAATCCCACGCCGATGGCGAATCCCGCTTCAGCCAGGGCGAAGACGCCGAAGAGCGACACGAGCGCGGTCAACGTGGCCTTGGGCGCGAGAAGCGCCGCCACCCCGAAGGCGACAGCGACACTGCCGCGAATCGCCACGATCCACCAGCGACGAATCAATGCGTCAAACATGGAATCCCTCCTTCAGTCACGTCCAATTGGCGTTCGCGAACCGATCCGGTCACGAGGGCCGCTGCGCAAACCGGCCCACGATCGGCTGCGTGAGCGCCGCAAAGTCGCGGTACCGCATCGCCACGGCATCGGTGTGGGTGCCGCCGCAGAACGCGATCTGTTCTTCTTGCGCGAGTGATTGATCGACGAACACGGTCTGGTGGAACAGCGGACCGAGCGGAGGCACCGCCCCTGGTTCGCAATCCGGATACAGCCAGTCCAGTTCGTCCTCCGCCGCCAGCCTGATCTCGCGCACGCCGGCGAGCGCGGCCAGCCACTCGAGATTCACGCGCTGATTGGCCGGCACCACGGCTTCAATCGGCTCGCCGTCGGCAAAGCAGATGACTGTCTTGGCCCAGTCGCGCCCCGGAACGTGGATCGTCGCTGCTTCCTCCTGCGCCGTGTAGGCGGGCAGGTGCGAGAGCACGCTGTACGCAGACATTCGCGCGACGGAGATATTCCTGAACCGATGGAGCGACGGCCATGGTGCCTCCTTCCCAGGGAAACGTGACGCAGGCGCTCCTGCAATTCGTCGGCCGCGAGGAACGGGCCGTGCGCCGCCCACCATTGCGCGCCGCACGGCGCGGCGTGCCGCTTTCCCGGCAGGCAGCCGCCCGGGCTACCGCGCGCCCGCGCGGGGCGCGAGCGCCTCTTCGAGCAGCGTCACACGCTGCCGCGCCGTATCGAGGGCGTCCTGCGATCGGGCGAACGCGAAGCGATGAATCGCCTCGGTCGCCTCGACCAGCACCACTTCGACCTGCCGTGCGTGCGTCTCGAGGCCGCTCCGACGCGCGGCCGGCTCGCGTCGGATCGCGACGCGCGCGGCGGCCAGGCGGCCCCGCATCTCCCGGATGGATTCGAGCAGCACGCGGGCCTCCCTGGCGCGGTCCGCCCGCGGAGCCACGCCGTCGGGACCATGGCACTCGGCGCATTGTCGTTCGAGGTTCCTCGGCGAGAGTCGATAGCCTTCGACATCCCCATGACAGGTGTCGCAGCTCGGGCCGCGGAGATCACCGGTCCGCAGCATCTGAAAATGCCAGCTCTCCTGGAAGGCGATGTACGGCCCGAGATGACACCCGCCGCACGTCGCCGGCAGGTTGGCGGCATTCACCGGACTGGTCGGCGCCTCCGCCTGTTGGACGCCGCGATGGGCAACCAGCGGGTCGTAGGTGCCCGGATTGCCGCCGTGGCATCGATCGCAGCCGACGCCCGCGCGGCCGTGCGGCGAGAGCGCCCATTGATCGCGATGCCATCCTTCGGGCGCCGCGCGATCGGCGTAATGGCAATCCGCGCAACGACTCGGCTGCGCGGCTGCCGGGGCCGCCAGCGCGATCACGAAACCGAGCGCCGTCATGACGCCATTCATGAGGCCTCCTCGCTTCCCCCGCAGGGACGCGCGCGCCGCGTCAGATGCCCCGCGTCCCGGCGGCCGCCGCCGGCCTGGCCGGCACACCCGCGCCGCGCACCGACACGACCCCGGCGCCGAGCAGGGCGATGCCCACCAGCAGAATCACCGTCGGCGCGATTACGGCGAGCACGAACAAGGAATCGAAGGCTCCGTGCACTGAAATTCTCCTCGGATGTGCGAATTTTTACGCATGCGCCATGCCGGCCGATATTGCGCGCGCTGGCGCCACAGCCGCCGGAAATCCGGCAGCCGTGCAGATACGACGACCATCAGCTGCCCCGCGCAGGGCGGAGCGCGTCTTGTATAGGCGGACTCAGGTTCACGAGGGCCATCATGAAACGCTCACTCGCGCTCTCCACCGTCTTCGCGGCTTCCTTCGCGCTCTCGATGTCGGTGGCCGTCCAGCCGGCGGCCGCCCAGCGAAGCGTCCAGCCGCCCGCCGTCATCTCCGCAGTGTCGGGAGCCGACCTGTTTCGCTTCTACTGCGCGACATGCCACGGCGTGGACGGCAAAGGCGACGGTCCGGTGGTCCCGTCGCTCAGACAGCCGCCTCCCGACCTCACGAAGATCGCGGCGCGGCATCGCGGTCACTTCCCGAGCGAGGAGCTCCGGCGCTTTGTCGCCGGCACCGATCAGCCGGCGCCTGCGCACGGCTCGCGCGAAATGCCGGTCTGGGGACCGATCTTCCGGAGCCTCGAACCGCACGACCGACTGACACAGGTCCGAATCGAGAACCTGGTCGCGTACATCGAGACGCTGCAAAAGCCGCAGTGAAAAGGCGTGCCCGGATGAGCGGACGATCGGAGGACGGTCCGCTAGGCGCCGCTGCGCCCGGTGCGTGCTCGCTCGGCGGCGTCCTCGGCGTCGAAGCCCCAGCAGGTCCAGGCGATGGCGATGCCGCAGATGCTGGCCGTCCAGGTGAGCGCCCACGTGAAGACCCACACGCCGACGATGTCCGCCGTGTGCGAGAGCCTGATCTGGGCAAAGGACGGCACGGCGTTCATGGTGAGGATCCAGGCGGCGGGCACGAGCGCCAGGGCGCAGACTCCCGCGGCAATCCGCAGCAGCTGATAGACGGTCACGCGCATGCTCCGTCAGGCTTCACGCCGCCTGAACACTCGAAATTCGAGATCGTCTGCCAGTTCGCTCGCCAGGTAGCAGTCCGCGCTGCAGGACGGCGCCGTGTGGAACTTGAAGGCGTCGTCGTGGACGACCTCCTCCCACTCATCGTCGAGACCCATGATGGCATTGGCCGCAGCGGCCACCTGCTGGAATCCCGCACCCGGAAAGCGGCGCATGAGAATCGCTTCTACTTTCTGTCTGTCCACCATAACCGTTCCGCACGCGGTGGTTGCGGACGCGTCCCCCACCGCGGTGCGCCTCCAGGATCTGAACCGGTCCACGTTCAGCGCGCCGGCGGCGTGAGTCGCGCAAACAGGCCCGCGATGACCAGCCCCACGCCGAGCAGGCCGACGACAACGCCGACCGGCAGCATGATCATGGTGACGCCGAGGCCGAGGCCCACAACGATCATCACGAGGCCAAGCGCGACGACAGCCGCGTGCTCGAAGAAGTGCCCGACGCCGACCATCGTTCCGTGCACCGAGTAAGTCATCGCACCCTCCCTTGCCAGTCCACCTGTCCTTCCCGTGCAGGCAAGAGCAGTGCCCGGGTTTTCGACGGATTTCCGGCATCACGAATCGGCACAGCGGACTGCCGGGAATCCGGCAGGGGGCCACGCGCCGGCGTCAGAAGTCGGGCCTTTGGCGCGGACGCGGGCTGGCATCGGTGTTGCCCCTGTCGGTCGCAGGAGGGCAGGCCATGATCGATCTCAAGCGCATCCTCGTCCCCACGGACTTCAGCGAGACTTCGGCTGCCGCACTGCGGTACGCGATCGAGCTCTCGCGGCGGTTCCACGCGCATCTCTGTCTGCTGAACGTGCCCGATCATCCCGGCGAGGCCGCCGAGGCCGAGTACCCGATCGGACTGTTCGAGACGATGCAGAACGCCGCCCACGATCGGCTCCGGTCGCTCTTGACGCCGCGGGAGGCCGCGGACCTCAATCCGGAATGCGCGATGCGGATCGGACATGCCGCCGACGAGATCGTGCGCTATGCGCAGGAGCATGCCATCGACCTGATCGTCATGGGCACCCACGGACGCGAAGGGATGTCGCGCGTCCTGCTGGGCAGCGTGGCCGAAAAAGTAGTGCGCCGCGCAGGCTGTCCCGTGCTGACGGTCCACTGCCCCGGGCACGCGTACGTTCCGGTCACCGATGCGGCCCTCGCGAAGGCCGGCGCCGCGGCATAGCGCGCGCCGCTCGCCGGGTGCCACCTCTTCAGTCATCCGATCATCGGCGGAGGGCCACATGTTCGACCTGATTACAGACAAGACGGAGCGCCCGCTGCGGCACCGGTCCCTCCTCTCGAGAGCGTTCGCGATCACGGCCCACGTCATCGTGATCCTCGTGGTCGTCGTCATCCCGCTGCTGCGCGCGACCAACGAGCTGCCGCCGGTCATGCCGACGATGCTGGCGTTCGTCGCGCCGGCGCCGACCGCGCCACCGCCGCCACCGCCGCCGCCAGCTCCGGCGCCGGCCGCGCCCGCGCGGGCCCCCCAACCGGCGCACACCGCGGGACAGTTCGCCGCGCCGGTCGAGGCGCCGAGCGACATCCGTCCCGAGCCCCCGGCCCGGCCCGTGGAATCCAACGCGGGCGTTCTGGGCGGTGTCGAGGGTGGAGTGCCGGGCGGTGTGGTGGGAGGCGTCGTCGGCGGTCTCGTCTCGGCGGTGCCCCCGCCTCCGCCGCCGGCTCCGGCGGCGCCGCCGCCGCCGCGCGTCGTGCGCATCGGCGGGCAGATCACCGCGCCGGCGCTCATCAAGCGAGTCGAGCCGATCTATCCGGACGTGGCCGCGCTCGCGCAGCTCTCGGGCGTGGTGATCCTCGAGGCAACGGTCGGCACGGATGGATGCGTGCAGTCGGTCAAACTGCTCCGCTCGCGGCATCCGCTGCTCGACAAGGCGTCCGAGGAAGCGTTGATGCAATGGCAGTATTCACCGCTCGTGCTGAACGGCATCGCCACGTCGTTCGTCCTGACCGTGACGTTCCACTTCAGCGTGCGTTGAGCGCGGGGCGTGTCCGGCATCGGTGGCCCTCGTAGACGAGCGGTGATGGAGGAGGTTCCGTGAAGGCGCGTGCGGTCGTCGTGGACGGAAACGATGCGTGTTCGTCGGTCGCCTATCAGCTGAGCGACGCCATCGCCATCTACCCCATCACCCCGTCGTCGAGCATGGCCGAGAACGCCGATGCCTGGGCCAGCGCCGGCCGGCCGAATCTGTGGGGCGCGACGCCGACCGTCGTCGAGATGCAGAGCGAGGCCGGCGCGGCCGGTACGGTCCACGGCGTCCTGCAGGCGGGCGCCCTGGCGACGACCTTCACGGCCAGCCAGGGCCTCCTCCTGATGATCCCGAACATGTTCAAGATCGCCGGCGAGCTCACGCCCGCGGTCTTTCACGTCGCCGCGCGGGCCGTGGCCACGCACGCGCTCTCGATCTTCGGCGACCACAGCGACGTGATGGCCGTGCGCACGACCGGTTTCGCGATGCTGGCGTCGGCCTCGGTGCAGGAGGCGCAGGACCTGGCGGTCGTCGCGCACCGGGCGACGCTCGAATCGCGCGTGCCGTTCCTGCATTTTTTCGACGGCTTCCGCACGTCGCACGAACTGGCGAAGATCGCCACGGTGGACGAGGCGGCGCTGAAAGGGATGATCGACAACGGGCTGATCGAGGCGCACCGGCGGCGTGCGCTCACGCCGGATCACCCGGTGCTCCGCGGCACGGCGCAGAACCCGGACGTGTTCTTCCAGAACCGCGAGGCGCCCAACCGCTATTACGATCGGACGCCCGCGACGGTGCAACGCGCCATGGATCGCTTCGCGGAGCTCACGGGCCGTTCCTATCAGCTCTTCGATTACCACGGCGCGCCGGATGCCGAGCGCGTCGTCGTGATCATGGGGTCGGGCGGGGAAACCGTCGCCGCCACGGTGGACGCACTCGGCGCCGCGGCGCGAGTCGGCGTCCTCGTGGTCCGGCTGTACCGGCCGTTCGCTGCCGACGTGTTCGTCGACGCGCTGCCGCCGACCGTGCAGGCGATCGCGGTGCTCGACCGTACCAAGGAGCCGGGCGCGGTTGGCGAGCCGCTGTTTCAGGACGTCACCGCCGCGGTGGCCGAAGCGTTCGTGCGCGGCCGGACGCCGTTCCTGCGGATGCCGCGCGCCATCGGCGGCCGGTACGGACTGGGATCGAAGGAATTCTCCCCCGCCATGGCCAAGGCGGTGTTCGACGAACTGGCGCGTCCTGCGCCCCGATCGCGCTTCACGGTCGGCATTCTCGACGACGTGACGCGCCTGTCGCTCCCGGTCGACGACGGCTTCGACATCGAGTCGCCGGACACGGTCCGGGCGGTCTTCTTCGGGCTCGGGTCCGACGGCACCGTGGGCGCCAACAAGAACTCGGTGAAGATCATCGGCGACGACGCCGGGCGGTGGGCGCAGGGCTACTTCGTGTACGACTCGAAGAAATCCGGCGCGGTGACCGTTTCGCACCTGCGGTTCGGCCGCCAGCCGATCCACGCCCCGTACCTCGTGTCGCGCGCCTCGTTCGTCGGTTGCCATCAGTTCGGCCTGCTGCAGCGCGACGATGTGCTGGACGCGGCTGACACCGGCGCCACGCTGCTCCTGAACGCGCCGGGATCGCCCGACGCCGTGTGGGACATGCTGCCGTTCGAAATCCAGCAGCAGATCGTCGCGAAACGGCTGCGGCTGTTCGTCATCGATGCCTACGCCGTCGCCCAGTCCGCCGGGCTCGGATCGCGCATCAACACGATCATGCAGACCTGCTTCTTCGCGATCTCCGGCCTGTTCCCGCGCGAGGACGCGGTCGCGCGCATCAAGGCGGCCATCGAGAAGACGTACGGGCGCCGCGGCCCGGAGGTCGTCCGGCGGAACTTCGAGGCGGTCGACCGAGCGCTCGCCCACCTCCATGAGGTGGCTGTGCCCGCGTTCCCGACCGCCTCGCGGCACCGCCGATCGTTCGACGCCGCCGACGCGCCGGACTTCGTGCGGCGGGTGACGAGCCTGATGCTCGCGGGCCACGGCGACCGGCTGCCGGTGAGCGCGCTGCCGGCCGACGGTACCTGGCCCACCGGCACCGCGCGGTGGGAAAAGCGCACCATCGCCCTCGACATCCCCGTCTGGGACGAGTTGCTGTGCATCCAGTGCAACAAGTGCGCGCTGGTCTGCCCCCACGCGGCCATCCGCGTCACCGTCGTCGACCCGGCCCGCGTCGCGGCGGCGCCGCCGACCTACAGGCACGTGCCGTACAAGGGCACCGAACTGCGGGGGGAGTACACCGTGCAGGTCGCGCCGGAAGACTGCACCGGCTGCATGCTGTGCGTGATGGTGTGCCCGGCGAAGGACAAGATCGCCAGGGACCGCAAGGCGCTGGCGATGGCGCCCGCGGCGCCGCTTCGGGACGCCGAACGGGAGAATTATGGGTTCTTCCTGAGCCTGCCTCCGGTGGACCGCGCCGCCACCCGCAGCGACGTCAAAGGAACGCAGTTCCTGCAGCCGCTCTTCGAGTACTCCGGCGCGTGCGCCGGCTGCGGCGAGACGCCGTACGTGAAGCTCCTGACCCAGCTGTTCGGGGACCGTGCGGTCATCGCGAATGCGACCGGCTGCTCGTCGATCTACGGCGGGAACCTGCCGACCACGCCGTTCACCACCAATCGCGACGGCCGCGGGCCCGCCTGGGCGAACTCGCTGTTCGAGGACAACGCGGAGTTCGGACTCGGCCTGCGCCTCGGTCTGGACCGCCACGAGGCGCGCGCGCGGGCGCTGGTGGAGGCGCTGGCGCCGCTACTCCCGCCCGGGACGGCCGAAGAGTTGCTCACGGCGCCGCAGGCGGGCGAGTCGGCGATCAAGGCGCAACGCGAGCGCGTCACGGCGCTGCGCGGCGCGCTGGCCCCGCTGCAGGGTGGCGAGCGCGACGCCGAGGTCCACGACCTGCTCGCGCTCGCCGATTACCTGGTGAGGAAGAGCGTCTGGATCGTCGGCGGCGACGGGTGGGCGTACGACATCGGCTACGGCGGCCTCGACCACGTGCTGGCCAGCGGCGCCAACGTGAACGTCCTCGTGCTGGATACGGAGGTGTATTCGAACACCGGCGGTCAGCAGTCGAAAGCGACGCCAATCGCCGCGTCGGCGAAATTCGCCGCCGCCGGCAAGCGGATGGCGAAGAAGGATCTCGGCCTGATGGCCATGTCGTACGGCCACGTGTACGTGGCGCAGGTGGCGCTCGGCGCGAAAGACGCGCAGACGCTGAAGGCGTTCCAGGAGGCCGAGGCGTATCCGGGGCCGTCGCTGATCATCGCGTACAGCCACTGCATCGCTCACGGCTACGAGATGGCCGACGGCCTGGAACACCAGCGGCTGGCGGTCGACACCGGATACTGGCCGCTCTACCGGTTCGATCCCCGGCGCGACGCCCAGAACGCCCCGCCGCTGGTGCTCGATTCGGCGGCGCCGAAAACGGACGTTTCGAAGCTGCTCGCCGTCGAAGGGCGTTTTCAACCGGCGGAGGGACCGGACGGCGGCGCGCTGCTCGATCGGGCGCGCCTGCAGATCACCCGACGGCTGGCGCTCTATCGCGAGCTCGCCGGTCGGGCGGCACGATAGAGGAAGTCCCATGGATCTCGCCACCACCTACCTGGGCCTGGACCTGCCCCACCCGCTGATGGTGGGGGCGTCGCCGCTCGATGAGGATCTCGCGATGGCGGCGCGCCTCGAAGACGCCGGGGCGGCCGCCCTGGTCATGCACTCGCTGTTCGAGGAGGAGATCGAGACATACGGCGGGGCGCCCGATCGGTACCTGGAACACCTGCTCCGGCTCAAACGGCGGGTCGCCCTGCCAGTCATCGCGTCGCTGAACGGCACGACGGCCGAGGGGTGGCTGCAGTACGCCCGGCTGATCGAGCGGGCGGGCGCCAGCGCCCTCGAGCTGAACTTCTATCATGTCGCCACCGACCTGCTCGAAGACGGACACACCGTCGAACGCCGGGTGGTGGACATCGTCGCGGTTCTCAAGGAGTCGATCCGGATCCCGCTGGCGGTGAAGCTGTCGCCGTTCTATTCGGCCCTTCCGTATCTGGCCGCCGAGCTCGAACGGATCGGGGCCGACGGCCTGGTCCTCTTCAACCGTTTCTATCAGCCCGACATCGATCCCGATCGGCGCGAAACGACCACGCGGCTGCAGGACCTCGACGTCGGCGGAGCTCCTGCTGCGGCTGCACTGGATCGCGATTCTGGCGGGGCGCATCCGCGCGTCGCTGGCGCTGAGCGGCGGCGTCCACGAGCCGATCGATGCCGTCAAGGGCGTCATGGCGGGGGCCGACGTCGTGCAGGTGGTCTCGGCGCTGATGAAGGACGGCCCCGGACGCCTGACCGAGCTGCGGGACGGACTGTCCGCCTGGGGCGACCGCCACGGGTACGGCGCGATCGGTGCGATGCGCGGCTGCACGACTCTCGTGCGGGCCGCCAGCCCGCAGCGCCTCGAACGGCTGAACTATCTGGCGACGCTCCGCTCGAGCCCCGAGACGCTGATTCCCGCTTCTATCGGAGGCACGTCGTGATCATGTTGAAGCGCATCCTGGTCGCCACCGATTTCGGTCTGCAATCCGACAACGCGCTGCAGTACGGACGCGCGCTCGCCCGCACCTTCGGCGCGGCGCTCCATCTGCTGCACGTCCGCGAGAATTCGTTCTTGAAGGCGACGCCCGCCGACCCCGAGACGCTGCGGGCGGCGACGCTTCGGATTCTGGACCAGCGACTCACCGCCGACGATCGTCAGCGCGGCGGGCACGCCGTGCTCGAGACCTCGGATCGGCCCGCCGAGGCGATCGTCCACTACGCCGCCGAGCACCGCATCGACCTGATCATCATGGGCACTCATGGACGCGAGGGCTTCGCGCACCTGCTGATGGGCAGCGTTGCCGAGACCGTCGTCCGATCCGCGCCCTGCCCCGTGCTCATCGTCAGGCACCCCGAACACGACTTCGTGCATCCCGACACCGCGGTGGGGAGCGCCGCCAGCGGGGTCCGCTAGCGCGGCCGCCTCACGGCACCGCGCGCTCCGGGGCTCGGCAGGGACCCGAACACGCTCGCGGGCCGGAAATCCGGCGACAAGACGACGCGACGGCCGCCGCGGTGCTTTTGCGGCGCTGCCCGCCGTGGCACCTCACTTGCGCCACTTCCATCAGGAGCGTGCGAGGTGGCGGAATTCCGTCACCGCACGCGGACGCGGGTGGCGCCATGAAAATCGACCGAGAGATTCAACAGCATGTGATCGGCGCTCTCGGGCGCGACCCCGGGCTCGACGCCGCGAGGATTGGCGTGTCGGTGACCGACTGCGTCGTCACGCTGCAGGGCACCGTCACCACGCTGCGACAGAAGTGGCTCGCCGAGCGCGCCGCCCGGCGCATCGCGCTCGTTCGGGCCGTCGCAAACGACGTCGAAGTCGAACCGGACGAGCACCGGAGCCGCTCCGACACGGCAATCGCCGGGGCGGCGGCGACGGCACTCGAGTGGGACAGCGCCGTCCCGGACGACAACGTGAAGGCCACGGTGCGGCACGGCTGGGTGACGCTGACCGGCAACGTCACGTGGCCGTACCAGAAGACGGCAGCCGAGCACGCGGTCGATCGTCTCAACGGCGTGAAAGGCGTGGCCAACTCCATCGTGGTGGCGCCGAGCGCGAACACGGCCGACGTGAAGGCCGAAATCGAGGCGGCCTTCAGGCGCAGCGCCGAACTCGACGCGCGGCAAATCGCCGTGGACGCGCACGGCGGGACCGTCATTCTGACCGGCACGGTGCGATCGCTGCACGAACGGGACGAAGCCGAGCAGGCGGCACGAACGGCTCCGGGCGTCACCAGGGTCGACGACCGCCTCGAAGTCGCGCCCTGAGGCGGCGGGAAGAGCTTCACGGAGATCCGGGGAGGAGGTCATGACCGGTAAGGTCAAGAAGCTCACCAGGAATCGGGCGTTCGGCTTTATCCGGGGTGACAACGGTGTGGACTACTTCTTTCACCGTACGGATCTCGGCGGCACGGTGACGCTCGAACAGCTCGACGAAGGGCAGCGCGTCACCTTCGAGGTCACCGAGCGCGGCAGGGGTCCGCGTGCGACGCACATCAGCACGAGCTGACCCTCCGCCGCGTCCCGATCCGGGCCGGGACAACCGACCCGACACATCTGGAGCAGGGGTATGCGCACATTCTCGAAACTCACGACCGTTCTGGCCCTGGCGGGGGCGCTGAGCGTCACGGCGAGCGCGGATCAGACGCTTTCGCTGCGGCGCGTCATGCGCGAAAAGCTGGAGCACTCGCAGCTCATGCTCGAGGCCGTCGTCACCAGCGACTGGGCGGCGCTCGAGCAGCACACGCGCGCGCTGCGCGCGCTGACCGACGACCCCGGATGGGCCGTCCTGAAGACGCCCGAGTACGCGCGGCACACGATGGCGTTCGTCACGGCGACCGAGGATCTGCTCGACGCGGCGCGGGCCCACGAGCTCGATGCGACACCGCTCGCCTACGTGTCACTGACGCTGTCGTGCGTCCAGTGCCATCGGTACGTCGCACGGGCGCGCATCGCGCAGGCGCAGCCGGACCGGTAACGCGCCGCGCGCTCACTTCACCGTGAACGGCACCGTCGCGATATGGTGCTCCCACTCGAGACGGAGCTCGCCTTTGCCGCCGCCCCGGTCGGAGAGGGTGTACTTGAGGGCCTCGACGAGGGAGGGCGGTTTCGCCATCGTCATCCTGACGCGGCCGAGATCCAGCCGCGCGTTGTAGCTCAGCCCCCACTGGCCCGTTTCCCTGTTGACGATCAGTTCCCATGCGTTGGGATCCTTCACCCACACGTACAGGGTGTAGGCGCCCCGGGGCACCGCCAGGCCCGCAACGTCGAGATCGGCGTCGGTGCGGAAGGTCGTCGCCGCGTTGGCGCCGGCGCGCCACGCCGGATACGTCGGATCGCGCGACAGGAGCCCGCCGTCTCCGAAGATCCGGCGCCCGCGGACCGACGGCGCGGAGTACCGGATCGATATCGTCTTCCCGCCGATGGTCACCGATGCCGATGCGGGAGGGCTCGCCTGCGCCCCCAGCATCCCGTTCATGGCGAGCGCGAGCGCGCCGGTCGCCGCCACAAGTTTCAACGACGTCATCGTCCTCCGTTTCCCTCCTCGGCGCGCGCGGCGCTGAGAATCGATCGAAGACCGTAGTTGCCTTCGTGGCAGGCGTATTCGAAAACCGGCTGCGACGGGTCCTTCGTGAGGTTCATCGCAAAGGTCCACGGCCGGGTCCAGGTGCGGGGATCGTCGAGCGTCACCGACCATTCGACCGTCTTCGGCCCCGTCGGCTTGAAGCGTTCGGTGAGCTTCAGGTTCCTCGACGCCCCGCGGTAGGCCGCCGCTTCCACCAGGTTCGTCGTTTCCACGACGAGTGTGTCGCCCTCGAAGTGACCGCGCGCGTCTCCCATGTACATCTCGAGGCGGCTGCCGACGTGCGGGCGGCCGTCGAGTGGAATGACGCGTGTCTCGTGAACCATCTCGTAACGGATGGCCACGTAGCCGGGCCCCTGCACGATCTGGTACGAGTTCCCGTAGATGGCCGGCATCATCGATCCCGGGATGCCGCGGGTGATGCAGCGGTCGTACAGCGTCAGATCCTCCGGGCCGTCGAACGGTCCAACGTCGAACCCGTTGCCGCCGCGGCGTCTGGCCGCCGTCGCGAGCGCGCGCTGGCGCGCCTCGTCGGTCTGCGGAGGCACTTTCCCGTCCTGCGGATCGGTGACCAGCCAGGCGCGGCTGTTCTTCGAGTTGTAGTCCTCGAACCAGTGAATCGGGCCGGCGCCCGTTTCGCGGCCGCCGAGCCCCGGCGCGACGTCGCGCTTGCGCTGGTTCCGCGCCTGGATGGCCGCGTCGAGCTCGGCCGGCGTCACGTCCTCGAGCCGCTTGCCGGCGAACTCGGCCGGACGCTCGAACGGAATCCCGCTTTCGTCCGTGTTGTTGTACGAGCCCTGCAAATCGGGATCGCCCCACGGCGTGCGCGCCACGGTTCCCTTCTTCGTGGACGCGGCCGCCGTGGAACTCCGGGCCACGCCGCTCTGCGCGGCCATCGGACCGCCAGCGAGAAACGCCAGCGCGAGAGCCATCGCCGACGACCGCGTGCGGCGAGCGTCCATCTTGGTGCCTCCAATCACGCCGTGTACTTCTTGAGCCAGGCAATCGTGAGCGGCCACGCCTCCTCGGTCGCCTTCATGTTGGCGCCGTCGTTGCCGGTCTGGGCGCGGAGGAACCCGTGCGCCGCGCCTTCGAAGACATGCGGCTCGTACACCTTCCCGAGCTCCTTCATCTTCATCTCGGTCGCCGGAATGCTGGCGTCCACCCGCGCATCGGCGCCGCCGTACAGTCCCAGGATCGGCGCCTTGACGTTGGCGAGGCGGTCCGATGGCATGAACGGTGCGCCCCGACCGGCGCCGCGACCCGCCCCGCGGCCGCCCCCACCGGCCGCACCGGCCGCCGGCGCCCCGCCCGCCGGTGGTGCGCCCCGCGGCGCGGGCGCCACGTCGGTCGGCGCGGTGCCGTAGTACACGACGGCGGCGTTCAGGGCCGGGTCGCTCACCGCGAACAGGAAGCTCTGGTTCCCGCCGAAGCAGAAGCCGACGCTGCCGCTCCTGCCGTTCGCGTTCGGCATCTTCAACCCGTACTCGCGCGCCGCCTTGAGCCTCGACACGATCTCCGGTGCCTGGAGGCCGAGGGTCGCCTGCGTGATCTCCTGCTGACTGGTCAGCGACGACGAGTCGCCGCCGTCCTTGCCGTGGCCGGCGAGCAGATCCGGCGCAATGGCGATGAACCCTTCGGCCGCCAGCTGATCGGCGACACCGCGAATCCAGTCGCTCAGGCCGAAAATCTCCTGGATCACCACGACCACCGGCGCCTTGTCGCGACGGTCCGGCTGGACGACCCACGCCCGCATCGGCATGCCGCCCACGTCGATCGTCACGTACTCCGATTTGCGCGTCGACGAGGCGAGGCGCGCCTGCACGCCCATGTCGTCGGCCGGCAGGTTCCGGTTGGCCGCCGCCGCCGACGCCGCCTGCGCGCGCGCCGCCGCCCAGGCCATCTCGTCCATCGCGTGCCCCGCATGGACGTTGCCTTCCGCGGCCATGTGCGCGATGTGCTCGGTCGCCGTCATCGCATGGCCGGCGTGCTCGCTCACCGCCGGCGCCGCGGCGACTGCGGGAGCCACCTGATTCATCACGGTGCGCGCGCCGCGGTCCGATCCGATGGCCGCCAACGCGAGCGCTGCCGTCACTGCTGCCGCCACCGTCCAGGACGTCAAACGTCTGCTCATGTCTCCTCCAGCACGGGTAAAACTGAACACGCAACACCAGAGTCTAGGCGAACCGCCGCCAGTTGGACGCTACCGGTCCCGAGCGCGGTCCTGCGCATAGTGCTCGACGCCCCCCGCGCCCGGCGTTCGAAATACGCTTCGAGCGGCGGCAGGGCGGCCAGCACGACCAGGGTCACCGCCGTCGTCGCCGCCGCGAGCACGAACTGGCCGGCCCCCACCGCCATGCCGATCGCCGCATTCACCCAGATCGTCGCCGCCGTGGTCAGGCCGTGAACCGACGCGCGCCCCCGCAGGATGGCGCCGGCGCCCAGGAAGCCGATGCCGGTCACGATCTGCGCGCTGATCCGGTCGGGCGACCCGCCGTCCCCGCTCGTGAGGATCGAGAGGGTCGTAAAGAGCATCGAACCGACGGCGATCAGGATGTTGGTACGGAGCCCGGCCGGCTTCTGGTGAAATTCACGCTCGGCGCCGATCGCCGCGCCGAACGCCGCAGCCAGGAACAGTCGCTTGAACAGCTCAACCAGCGGCATTGGCCGCTCATCGCCTAGCGGGCCGCTTCAGCGTCCCGGGACGCCCGCAGGATGTTCGGCATCCCGTAGTTCCCTTCGTGGCAGGCGTACTCGGTACGGCATCTGCGTCCCGTCCTTCGTCAGCGTCATCGCAAACGTCCACGGCCGCGTCCACGTTTTCGGATCGTCGATGGTCACCGCCCACTCCATCTTGTCGGGCCCCTTGAGCGTGAATCGCTCGATCAGCTTGAAGGTGTCGCTGCTGGCGTTGCGGTACGTGGTCCGCGGATTGAAGTTCGTGGTTTCGACCACCAGCGTGTTGCCGTCCCAGTGACCGCGGGCGTCACCCAGGTAGGGTCGCAGGTTCGACGAGAGATGGGGACGGGCGTCGGTGGGAACGACCCGTGTCTCGTGAATCATCTCGTACCGAATGCCGACGTAGCCGGGCCCCTGCACGATCTGGTACGAGTTGCCGTAGATGGCCGGCATCATCGATCCGGGAATCCCGCGCGTGATGCAGCGCTCGTAGAGGCTGAAGTCCGCCGGCGAGTTCCACGGGCCGGCGCCGAAGCTGCTCTTCTGCGGCGGCAGCGCTCGAATGCGGGACTGCGCCTCGGGCAGCATCGCCGGAATCTTGCCATCGGCCGGATCGATGACCATCCAGGGCCGGCTGTTCTTCGCGTCGAAGTTCTCGTACCAGTGCGTCGGGCCGGCGCCGGTTTCCATGATGCCGAGGTCCGCCGCGTTCTCGACCGTCGCCTCGTTCCGTTGCTGGATGAGCGCCGTCAGCTCGGTGTCGGTGATGTCCTCGATGCGGCGGCCGGCGAACTCGTTCGGGCGCTCGAACGGGATGCCGCTCTCGTCCTTGTTGGTGTAGATCCCCTGCAGATCCGGATCGCCCCATGCCGTCCTGGGCGGCACGTACGGCTTTGCCGACGCCGCGGGCTTCTTCGCCGCGACCGACTGCGCCCGGACCGCGGGCGGAACACCGGCCATCAGCCCCGCCAGCACCAGACCCGTCACGATTCGATCGCGAACAGCATGCATCATCATGGTCGTATACCCCCCGGGACCGGGTGTGCGCGGCCGGCCTGGACTCGTTCTCCCCAGGTGATTCTAATCCGATTCGGACGCGGCATCGCTACCGCGCCGAGGGCCGCAGCTCGGGCAGCTCGTACGCCGAGACCCGGTTCGGGCCGAGGCGCGGCACCAGCATCAGCCCGCGACCGGCGATGAAGCAGATGTCCGCCGTCTGCGGATCCTGCTGAGCGCAGGACGCGAACTCGCCGCCCGGCGTCACCTGGCAGGATGCGGCCCGACCCGACGTCGCTGACGAGGAAGCCCCCGCGCGCCGGACACTGATCTTCACCGTCACGTGGCCCGCGGCAATGTCGAAGGCGACGACCTCATCGATGTCGGCCGCGTACAGCGTGCCCTGGTAGCTCCGCAGCCATTTCGGCGCGTTCAGCCCCCTCGCCCAGTCGGCGGCCACCACCCGTCCCTAGCGCGACAGCACACAGAGCGCGAGCCACCCCCACGTCGCGCCACGCATCAGTTCGCGTCCCTCGCCCGCGCGTCGGCGGCGCGCGACGCGCTGAGCGCGTTGCGCAGGCCGTAGTTGCCTTCGTGGCAGGCGTATTCGTACATGCCGTATCCGGCATGCGCGTCAGCGGGAACGCCACCGTCCAGGGCGCGCTCCACGTCCGGGGATCCGACACGGTCGCAACGTAACGAATCGTGTCCGGTCCGACCCGCGTGAACCGTTCGAGGAGGCGCATCGACCGGCTGTTCGGGGTCCCGCCGCCGCTCAAGCCGACGCCAATCCGGTCGGTGAAGTTCGTGGTCTCGACCACCAGCGTATTCCCGTCCCAGTGGCCGCGGGCATCGCCCATGTACTGCGGAATGGCTGCCGACAGGTGCGGCCGGCCGTCGAGCGGGATCACGCGCTGATCGTGGATCATCTCGTACCGGATCACGATGTGGTCCGGCCCCTGCGTGATGTCGATGCCACTGTTGTAGAGGACCGGCAGTGTCGAGCCGAGAGCGCCACGCGAGATGCAGCGCTCCCACATCGTGAAATCGAGCGGGCTGTCGAGCGGCGCGGTGCCCATCGTCCCGCGCGGCGCGGCGAAGGCGCGGGCCTGGCCCTCGGCGGTGAGGGGCGGCAGGCGTCCGTCGGGCGGATCCACGAGCAGCGACGTCTGGCGCTGCGTCTTCCCCCACTCCACCCAATCTCCAGGCGCTCCGGTGGCGCCGCCGGCGCCCTCCCTGGCCATCTGGGCGATGCGTTCCTGTTCCTGCTTTTCGACGACCGCGTGCTCCGCCTCGGTCATGAACAGCCGGCTGCCGTACTGCGCGGCCCGTTGCACCGGCACGCGCACCATGTCGATGCTCGGCCAGATCCCGTTCAGGTCCGGATCGCCCCACGGCGTCCGGGGCACTTTGTAGCCCGGGACGGCGGGCGCCACCTGCTCGGCGGCGCGCTCGGCGGCCACCGCGTCCCAGATGGACAGCGATCCCGACGGCATCGCCCGCATGAAGGCTTCGACCGCGTGGACCTGTCCGCCGTAGACCTTGAACGCCTCCCACACGCTCAGATCGCGGTCGCTGCCGCGAACGGACCCGGGGCCGAGGTTCTGCAGCAGCCAGACGATTCCGATCTCTTCGTCGACGGCGCCGACCCGGTAGGTGATGCCGGACAGCGTCGGAATCGGCTGCGTCTCGATCTGGTCGCAGCCCGCGATTGCCGTGCACCCGGGACCGGCCGTCAACCGCCCGTTCCTGAACCGGTACGCGTCCGGGGCGAACGGCACGTCGGAGGCGACAAAGCTGCCGATCTTCAGTCCCGCCGGATACCGCGTGGCGATCGCGATCATCTCCTCGCGCGAATTGAGCGATTCGCGCACGGGCGCGATGGTCATCGCCGTGCTCGGCGCCTGCAGTTTGTCCACGTCGAAGACGACCCCGTCCTGCTGATTGCGGACCACCATCGTCTCGATCTCGGAGATCTTGCGATCGGCGAGCCTGAGACGGAGCCCCAGCATGACGGGCGCGCCGTTCTCCTCGACGATGACGTGGGCCGCCGCCACGGCCTCCTGGACGTCGAGGATGTCGAGGCGGTACGGCCGCAGCCGCGACGCGTGCTGCCACAGCCCCTCCCCGAGCTTCAGCTCGTCGCCGTTCTCGGTGAAGCGCGCACCGGGTGCGAGGGGCAGCGTCCGCGGGTTGTGCGCGACGAGCGCGTTCAGGTACTCCGTGATGGCGCCGCGAAGGCACTCGCGATCGCAGTCTGGGGCTGATGCATCCGCCGCCGCAGCCGGGCGCGTCAGGAGCAGGAACGCCGCCGCCAGAGCCGAACAGCGCGTGCGCATGCGAGGGAGAATACACGATACGACGGCGCAGGGACGAGAATGGATGCGGTATCATGACGGCGTTTTCATGCGCCGCTCGGCCGCTGCCGCCCTGCTCCGCCTCCACCGCCGGCGCGCCCGCGAGCACTTCTCGAAACCGGGACCGCGCGGGCTGCTCGTCGCCTTCGAGGGGCCCGACGGATCGGGCAAGACCACCCAGCGCAAGCTGTTCAAGGCCTGGCTCCAGGCGCGTGGCTGCGACGTCGTCACGACGAAGTGGAATTCGTCGCCGCTCGTCAAGCCGCTCATCAAGAGCCGCAAAGCGCTTCGCGTCCTGAGCGCCGAGGAGTTTTCGCTGCTTCACGCCGCCGACTTCCGGCACCGCGTCGAGCGCGACATCATGCCGGCGCTCTGGAACGGCAAGATCGTCATCGCGGACCGATTTCTCTTCACCGGCCTGGCGCGCGACGTGGCGCGGGGGCTCGATCTCGACTGGGTCCTGAAGCTGTATCAACCGCTGCTCTGGCCCGACCTCGTCTTCTATTTCTCGGTCTCGGCGGCCACCTCTGGGCTGCGGGTGACGACGACGCGCACGCCGAATTTCTATGAGGCGGGCCAGGACGTCACGCAGGTGGACGATCCGGTGGAGAGCTATCAGCGGTTCATCACGCGGGTCATCGCCGATAACAAGGCGCTCGCGCTCATCTTCAACTTCGTGACGATCGACGCCGAGCGGTCGATCAGCGACCAGCACCGCCATATCCGCCAGCTGTACTCTGAAGGCGAACAGCGGCCGTGGTCGGACTGGAACGTCGATGCCGTCGCGGAATGGCTGGCGCTCGGCGGGGACGGGAGACGGTGACGCAACCGGCCGGGACGCTGATCGCGGTCGACGGCCTGGGCGAGAGGGCGGTGCTGGCGGCCGCGCGGCAAGCGCTCTCGAGGGTCGGCCCGCCGCACCGTGGCGGCATCAGCCGATTCGACGCGTCAGGCCTGTTCGAGCAGCTCGTCGTCGCCCCGGACGAGTCGACTGCGTCGGCCCGCACCCTGTTGCTGCTCTATGCCGCCGACCTGGCGTTCAGGCTCCGGTGGGAGATCGAGCCGATGCTCGCCGAAGACAAGACGGTCGTCGCCGCGCCGTACGTCGGCACGGCGATTGCGGTCGGACGCGCGGCTGGACTGCGCAGCGGCTGGCTGAAGGCGCTGTTCCAGTTCGCTCCGGCGAGCGCAACCCAGCTGGTGAGTCGATTCGCGTCCGCGGCCGCCGGACCTCGAGGGATTCGTGGCCTTCTGCTGCGCGCGGCTGGCGGGCCGGCAGCTCGGTCTCACCGAACGGGAGCTCTGGACCCGCACGCGGGCGCACCTGCCGAAGGTCCCGGCCCGACCGAGGCCCTTCGCGGGTCACGGGTCGACCGACCGGCGTGCGTCCTGACGCGCGGAGCCACCCTCAGCCACGCGCGTCGCCCGCCGGCACCGGAGTCACCGCGTCGGAAGCCGGCGCGGCGGCCGCGATCTCGTCGAACAGGCGGGAGATTTGGGAGACCGCGTCCGGCTGCTCGACGAGCACCGCCACCTCGCGCCTGAAATCCAGACTGAGCGCGCCGAGCGCCAGCGCCCCCACGACGGCCGCGCGATCGTCGACGAGCAGGAACTTGCCGTGCAGTTTCAGGGCGCCGACGCGTTTGCTCGAATAGATGTCGACCCGGACGCCGGCGGCGCGCCTGACGGCCAGCCGGGCCGAAATCGCCGGGTCGCTCAGCTTCGCGTCGGCGAGGCGGATGCGCGTGCGCGCGCCGTCGATGAGCGCCGTGAACTGCGCTCGGGCCCGCTCCGGTCCGACGATCAGCCGTTGGCTGAGTGGGTCGGGCAGCGGGCGGCCGTCGCGATCCGCCGCAAAGAGCGCTTGCAGTCCGGTCACGACACCGGGATCGCCGGTGATGACCAGCGCATCGATCGTCGAGGTCAGGCACTTCCTCGTGAAGTTCAGCGACGCCACGACCGCCGGGCCGTCGTCTGCGACCAGATACTTCGCGTGGTACTTGACGACGGGATCGCTGTAGACGTGCACGGTTGCTCCGGCGGCCGCAAGCGCCGCGCCGAGCTTCTCGAGCCTGCGGCGGCCGCCCTTGGCGCGGGCCGTCACGAGCGCATCGACCGCCACACCACGCGCCGTCGCCCGCGCGAGCTCGTCAAGAATCGGCGCGTCGTTGCACCGGAACAGCGACAGGACGATGCGTTCGCGGGCCGAGCGAATCACGTCGAGGACGGCGGGGCGGCGATCGTCGATCGCCGTCACGATCCGGTCGGGAGCCGCCTGCGGTGCCGTGAGTTGCGGAGTGCGAGCGATGGGCCTCTTATACCAGCAAGCGGGCCGCGCCGCAACGCGGGTGGGGATCGCGCGTGATCGGGCTTGACACCGGCCGCGGATCTTGTGCTATAAATTTAGCACTGTGCTAGGTGTGTAACATCTATGAGCCGACCTCTTCACGCGGCCCTCACCCGGCGCGAACGCCAGATCATGGACATTCTCTACCGCCTCGGGCGCGCCACGGCCGGCGACGTCATGGCGGCACTGGCGGGGAGTCCGAACTACTCGACCGTCCGCACCCAGTTGCGGATCCTCGAGCAGAAGGGCCACGTGCGGCACGAAGAGGAGGGCCTGCGCTACGTCTACGTGCCGGTGCTGCCGCGGCGTGCCGCCCGCAAGTCGGCCCTCCGCCATCTCGTCGACACCTTCTTCGATGGCTCCGCCGAGCAGGTCGTCGCCGCGCTGCTCGGCGGCGAGGGCGCCCGCCTGTCCAAGGAGGAGCTCGATCGCATCGCCGCGCTGGTGGCCGACGCCAGAAAGGAAGAATCGCGATGATCACCCTGCTGGACGCGACGCTCCAGACCTCCGCCGGGCTGCTGATCGCCATCCTGCTGACGACCTTCTTCAGCCGCGCGTCGGCCGCGGTGCGACATCGCGTTCTGGCGGCCGCCGTCATCGGCACGATCGCCGCGGTGTCGCTGCAGGTGGTCGTGCCGCCCGCGCGGAGGCGGTCGATTGCCGGATGGACGCTGCCCCGCGCCGGCGCGGAGGCCGCCGACGGGTCGGTCGAGCTCTCCGACAGCCCCGGGATCACGGCGGCCGCGGCCGCACGCGTGGACCAGGCACGCGCAGCCTCCGCCAGGTGGTGGCTGGTCGCCCTGTGGCTCATCGGCGCCGCGGTGAACGCCGCGGCGCTCGCGGCCGGGCTGACGCGGCTGAGGTGGCTGACCGTGCGCGGCGGTACGCCGCCCACGGCGTGGATCGCCGCCGCGGCCGACGTTTCCTGGGACTACGGCCTGCTCCGGCCCGTTCGCCTGGTGCAGAGCGACCATCCGACGCTGATTGTCACGTGGGGCTGGCGGCGGCCGGTCGTCATCCTGCCGCAGCATGCGGACGACTGGCCGGCCGACCGCATGCGCGTGGTCCTGCGCCACGAGCTGGCGCACATCCGTCGCGGCGACTGGCCCGTGCAAATGACCGCGGAACTCCTGCGCGCCGTGCAGTGGTTCAATCCGCTCCCATGGCTCGCCTGCCGGCGCCTGCGCCGCGAAAGCGAGTATGCCTGCGACGATGTCGTGATCGGCGCCGGCATCGGCAGCTCGGAGTACGCGACGCACCTGCTGGACCTCGCGCGCTCCGCGGCGCGCCACAGCCCGCCGTGGGCTCCCGCGCTCGCGATCGCGCGCCCGTCTTCGCTCGAAAGGAGAATCCGCGCCATGCTGACCGCCGATCTCAATCGCCGTCCTCTCTCCAAACGCGGCGGCCTGCTCGCCTCCGTCGCGTGCCTCGCCGTGACGATGCCGGTCGCGGCCTTCACCACGGCGCCGCCGCCTGTGGCTCCGACGCCGCACAGCGTCGTGCCTCCGGTGACACTCGTGCGCGTGAGCGTCCTGGACCGTCGGCCATCAATCAGTGCGCGCCGTGCCGGCGCCGTCTCTGGCGCGACCTTGACGCAATCGGCGTTCGCGTCGTTCGCCGGCACGCTGTTCGATCCGTTCGGCGGCCTGCTCCCGGGCGTGACGGTGACGCTCGTCAACTCGGAGACGCACGCAAAACAGGAAGTGCACAGCGACCAGAACGGGCGGTTCGAGTTTGTCGGGCTGCCCGCAGGGACCTACACGCTCTCGAGCACACTCCTGGGATTCAAGTCGCTGAGCGAGGCGGTGACCTTCGGGCCCGGCGAGGCGGCGCAACGCGATATCACGCTGTCGATCGGCTCCATTTCGGAAACGCTGACGGTGACCGACCACGACAACTATCCGGCCGACCACGGCACCCAGCGGTCGGGCCGGCAGGCGCGGACCTGCAGCGCGCCTGTCGCCGGCGGCATCGGCGGCAATATCAAGCCGCCGAGCCGGCTGATCGACGTCCGGCCGATCTATCCGGCGACCGCGCGGGACGACAAGATCGAAGGCACGGTCATCGTCGGCGGTCGCATCGACACGACCGGCTTCGTCACCGATCTCCACGTCCTCAGAACGCCGAGCGCCGACCTCGGCGACGCGGCCGTCCAGGCGATCAGCCAATGGCAGTTCGAGGCGACACAGCTGAACTGCGTGCCGATCGACACGGCGATGACAGTCGTCGTCAATTTCCAGCTGGCGAAGTGACGGAACGATTCGCGTCTAAAATGACGCCGTGAATCTCGCCCGTCTCGCGGTGGTGGCCCTCGTCGCCCAGACGCCGACGGCCCCGCCGCCGCCCTCGGCGACGGTCACAGGGCTCGTCGTGCTGTCCAACACCAGACAGCCGGTCGCCGGGGCGTCGGTGCAGCTGTTTCGCGCCGGGGCGCGCGACGCGTCCGGGCGCCAGCCGCCGCAAGGACAGGGCGACGGTCCGGGCGGGCCAGCCGGGCCGCGCCCGGAGGACCTCGCGCGATACTCGGCTCGAACCGCACAGGACGGCCGGTTCGTCTTCGACCACGTCGCGCCCGGCACCTATCGGCTCGTCGCCTTGCACAGCGGCGCGTACGTCCCGGGCGAATTCGCGCAGCGTTCCGCGACCAGTGTAGGCATCCCGCTCGACCTCGCCCCCGGCGAGCGCCTGGACAACGTTCAGCTCACGCTGACGCCGACCGCATCGATTTCCGGCCGCGTGTACGGCCGCGAGGGCCCGGTCGGCAGGATTCAGGTGCAGGCGCTTCGACCTGTCTACCGGAACGGCGTGCGCTCGCTTACGATTGTGCAGTCGGTGCAGACCAACGATCGCGGGGAATATCGCCTGTTCTGGCTCCCGCCCGGTGCGTACCACGTGACGGCGCGGCCGTTCAACGACGGCATGATCAGCGGCGTCAGCATCGTCGAGCCGAGCCGAACCGGCACGTTCGAACTGGCGTCGAGTCCCGTGATCGTCACGCGCGTGCTGCCGACCGGCGAGACGATCGAGGAAACCCAGTTGCCTGTGTACTTCCCGGGCACGACCGATCCGAGCGGGGCTGCGAGAATCGAGCTCACGGCCGGCGCCAGTCTGGACGGATTCGACGTGTCGATCGACGACGCCCCCGTCCGCACCCATCACCTGCGGGGCGCGGTCACGGCAAACGGACAGCCCGCCGGTGCGGCGGCGATTCTCGCGATTCCTCGGGACGCCGGACCAAGCCCGACGATTGCCGCCGCGCGCACCAACCCCGACGGCTCGTTCGATGTTCCGGGCGTGCTGCCCGGTTCGTATCTCCTGTTCGCTTCGACCAACAGCGGCACGAGCGGCGCAGTCCCCCTCCAGGTTCCCGACGCCGACGTGGGCAGCCTCGCCATCTCGCTCATCCCCGGCTTTCGGGTGGCCGGGCGGTTGCTGCTGGACGACCGCGCGCGGGCCAGCGTCTCGGACATCGGCCTGCTGCGCGCGACGATCACGCGCACCCCAGCGCTTCTCGGCATGCCCGAGGGCGGTCCCACGTTCGCGCCGCCACCGTCAGCCGACGGATCGTTCGTGCTCGAGGGCGTGCCGCCGGGCGACTTCCAGGTGACCGTCCGCGGCCTTCCGCCGGGCGCCTACCTCAAATCGATTCGACTGGGCGCCGCTGACGTCCTCGAAACCGGGCTTCACGTGGCGGGGCCGCCGCGCGATCTGCTCGAGATCGTCATCGCGGCCGGCGGGACGGTGTCCGGCGCAGTCGTGGACGGAAGACAGGATCCGGTGGTAAACAGCCGGGTGGTGCTCGTGCCTGACGCGTCGCTCCGTCACCGCGCCGACCTGTACAGGACCGGACTGACCGATCGATCCGGACGGTTTCGCCTGGAAGGGGTGGCAGAGGGAACCTATACGGCTCTCGCATGGGACGATGTCGAAGACGGCGCGTGGCAGGATCCCGACTTCGTCAGGCCGTTCGAGAGTCGGGCCGCGACCGTGCGCGTGCGCGACGCCGCCGATCAGACGATCCAGTTGACCGTCATCTCCGCAGGACAACGATGAAGCTGTTGTTCCTGCTCCTGCTGGCTCTCGCGCAGAACGCGCCGTCGCAGGCAGCATCGGGCGCAATCGACGGCCGGCTCGTGACGGCCGACGGCGCACCGCTGTCGCGCGCCGCCGTCGAACTTCGGAACGACAGCCCACCTGCCCCGCCGCCGCCGGGGCTGCCGTCAGGCTTCATCCTCGCGCCCGCGCCTCTCCTGACGACAACGACGGATGCCGGCGGCCGCTTCGTGTTTCCACGTGTCAGCCCGGGCCGTTACCAGCTCGTCACCACGCACCCGGGCTTCGTCCACGGACCGACGGCGGTCACGGTGGCGTCCGGACAGCGCGTCGCGGTAGAGGTCACGATGACCGGAACGGGCGCGATCTCGGGACGGGTGTACGCGCCGACCGGTGAGCCGATCGGCAACGTCGGCGTCGAAGCGCTGACGATCGTCTACCGCAACGGCCGCCGCGCGCTGATGCCCGCCCAGTCGGTCCGCACCGACGATCGCGGCGAATACCGCCTGTTCTGGCTGGCACCGGGCAAGTACCTTGTACGTGCCACCCATCCCGAGAGCGAGACGATGCTCGTCGGCGTGATGGCGGGCCGGGGCATGCGGAGTGGCTCCGGTATCGCCATTTCGGGTTCCGGAGGTCCCGGCGCGAACGGCAACATCTTCGCGATCAGAGGCACGGGCGACGCCACGCTCTTCGATGCGCTTCCGCCCGCCGATGCCGGGTCGCGGGCGGATCGGTACGTTCCCGTCTACTACCCCGCCACACTCGACGACGAGAGCGCAGCGGTGCTGGAAGTGCGCGCGGCGGGCGAGTTGAGCGGAATCGACATTCCCATTGCTGCCGTCCGCGCCCGTCACGTCCGGGGCGCGGTGATCGACGGAACGACGGGGCAGGTGGCGCAGTACGCCGGGCTGCGCGAACTGCGAGCCGATGGGATGGGCGGGCCGGGCGGCGCGATGGGTCTGTCCGGTAACGGCGAGTCGCCGATCGATCCGAGCGGGTCGTTCGACGTGACGCTGCTGCCCGGACGGCATACGCTCGTCGGGACCGCCGGCAGCGGCACCGGCTACCTCACCGTCGTCGTGGGCGACGCCGACCTCGAGGGGGTTCGCATCGTGGCGATGCCGGAATTCGACGTGCCCGGGCGCCTGCGGATCGACGGATCGATCGCCCCGCAGGATGTGGCACGTCTCCGCATCATGCTGTTGCGCGATCTGCCGGTGCTGGCGCCGCAGCAGTCCTACAGTGTGCCGCGCGCCGATGGGTCGTTCGTGCTCGCGGCGACCGCGGGGAATTACCGCGTCGCGGTGGCGCCGCTGCTGACGCTCGGCGTCTGGATGCCGGGGCCACTCGGCGCGTCGGCAGGCCTCGCCGGCGCCTTCGTCCAGGCCATCCGGCTCGGCGGCGTGGACGTGCTGAACGACGGTGTCCACCTCGAGGGCCGCCCCGGCGACGCGCTGGAGATCGTCATCAGCACTCGCGGCGGCACGGTCGAAGGGTCAGTCCTTCCCGCAGCGGCAGGCGTCACGGTCGTGATGGTTCCCGACGTCCGGCACCGGTTCGATCTCTTCCGGACGACGACGAGCGATGGGACGGGCCGATTCCGCTTCGAGGCGATGCCACCGGGCGACTACCGGATCTTCGCGTGGGAGAATGTGGACGACGGCGCGTGGCAGGACGCCGAGTTCCTGCGGGCGTTCGACGATCGCGGGACGGCCGTACGGGTACTGGCCGGCGCCAGCGTGACGGCGCGCGTCAGCGTGGCGCGCTGAGGTCGGGAGGGGCGGTGCCGTTGAGGCGCGCGATCGAAGCGACGTGCTGCGCGGCGAACACGTGCGAATGCTGCGCGCAAATCCGCAGGAACGATCCGGTTTCGGCGTCGTTGAACGCGGTAATCGGATAGGCGCAGCAGAGGGTGAACGCGCATTGCTGCGCGAGGCGGTTCCACAGTTCCTCGAGGCGGATGGCCGAGTCGGGGTTTCCGTACGCCCAGAGCAAGGCCACCATTTCGCCGAACGCCATCACGCGCCGACCGGTCGGCCGCCAGCGCTCCGTGATTCCCAGCAGCTTCGCCCCGAGCGTTTCCCGAAACAGCCGCGCGTCGAGCCGGCCGTCGCGCATGAACCGGCCGAGGGTCGCGGCCGCGTCGAGCATGACGAACGCGCCGCTGGTCTGGGGAATCGAGAGGTTCATGCCACGACGCTTCAGCGCCCCCGTGAGGGCCTCGCGGTGCGGCCTGGTCGCAATCACGATGGCGACGTCCCCCGAGACGAGGGCGGTCCCGACGTATCGCGTGAGCAGCTCGATCAGATGCCGGTCTTCCGCATAGAACTGAACGGCGTGTTCACGCTCGCCGATGCCGGACCAGCCGCGCAGATCCACCGACGGCGCAGCCGACGCTTTGTTCCGATGGCGTCTCGTCGTCATCTGCCGTTGATGATAGCGTAAATGGTCTGTAAAGCGAGCTCGAGCGGGGCTGCAAGAACGCTGTGGTCGAGCTTCGGGCCGACATGCCCGAGCTGCGGGGCGCGCGATCAGATGAACAGGGCGTCCTCGTCTTCAGACCGGTGCCGCGCGCGCGCCTGGCGGCGCGCCTCGCGCACGACCTCAATGGCGGCGCGCAGCGCGCTCATCACCGCCTTGCCCTCCCGCGCGGGCGCGACGATGGCGGCCTGCAGGGTCGCCATCGTCTCCTCGACTTTGTGGGCCAGGTCGCTGAAGAGACGCTCGGCGCGCTCGACCTGCGCGGTGGCCGAGGCGACCGCGCGCGACGCGTCGCGGCCAATCGCGTCCACGTTCGCGAAGGTCGGCTGCAGATCGCGCTCGACCTTCTCCACGAGGCGCGCGACCCGGCGCGCCAGCAGGCCGGCGGCGATGAGCACGCCGATCTGAACGATCGCCGTCGCGAGCGTGGCGGCGGCGATCACTCCCAGGAAGACGTCCGCCCAGAGCGTCACGGGGTCTCCCGCGTCCGCGCCTGCTGATAGGCTTCCCGGCCGCGCTCGATCGCATGGGCCAGCGTCTCGCGACCGTCGTTGAACACCTGCCGGCCCTTGTCGGCCAGCACGGTGGCTCTGTCGCGGCCTTCGCGCGCTTTCTTGTCGAGGAACTCGCGTGTTTCGTCGCCGGTCCCCGGCGCATACAGCAACGCCACCGCGGCGCCCGCGACCGCGCCGACGAAGAACGCCAACAGGACGGTGCCGGCTCCCGCGCCTTCTCTTGCCATCGTTCCTCCTGTCTTCTGTTCTCTAGAAGATGCTGACCTTGAGATTCAGATACTTCCTCGGATCCTTCTCGATGTTGTTCAGGAGCGTCCGGAGATCGGTGACGGCTCCATTCATGTTCTCATATAACTGCTTGTCTTTCAGCAACTGGCCCGCCGTGCCCTGCCCTTCGTTGAGCCGATTCATCATCCGATCGAACTGTGCGCTGACCTCGTTCAGCCGATTGAACAGCGTCGGATCGGTGACCAGCTTGCCCGCCGTGCCCTCGCCACGGTCGATGCGTCCGACCACGTCGCGCATGCTCGCCGTGGTCTCCGACAGCGTCCGCGCGAACGTCCCGTCGTTCAGCAACCGGCCGATGCTGCCCTCGCCCGCGTTGATCCGCTCGGTCATGATCCGCAGGTTGTCGAGCGAGGCTTCGAGCGAGCGGGCGGCCTGAGGATTCTTCAGCAGCCGCCCGATCGTGCCGTCGCCCTGCTGAATCCCGTGCATGACGGCGGCGGCGGCGGCAGCGAAGTCGCGCAGCTCGACGTACAGCTGATCGTCGGTCACCACCTTGCCGATCGTGCCCTTTCCCGACCGGATGTCCCGCAGCAGCCCGGTCAGCTCCTGGACGCCCTGACTCGCCTGCTCGGTGACATCGCTCAACGCCGCCCCGGCGGGGGCGGCCGGGACGTAGCCCCAGTCGGGAATCGGCGTCCCCCGCGTGGCCGGCGAGATGTCGACCGACCCCTGGCCGAGCAGCGAGATCGACCCCACCCTTGCGAGCGAGGCGGTGGTGATGCGGGACTGCTGCTCCCTGTTCACCTCGAACACCACGTCCACCTGCTGGCCGGCGAACTCCAGCTCGGTGACCTGGCCGACCTCGACGCCCGCCACGCGCACCGGGGCGCCCCTGTTCAGGCCGGCGACGTTGTCGAATCGGGTCTTCAGGTGGTACCGCTGCCACACGAAGCCGCGGCTGCCGGTGAGCGTGAAGATGGTCGCGGCGGTGATCACGAGGGCGGCCAGCGTGATCACGCCGATTTTGAGCTCCGACCAGGCGAGCGATCGCGTTCTCGGCATGACTGCCCCCTACGAAAGAAACGTGCGAATGTAGTCGTCGGTCGAGTGGCGAAGCGCGTCCGCGTCGCCCTCGAAGACAATCAGGCCGTCGCGCAGCATCAGAAACTCCGTCTCCCGCTCCTTCACGCGCTGGGCCGGGGCGATGCGAATGGGCCCGTCGGGATCCTTCGACGCCGAATGCGTCGCGACGTAGAAGGCATCCCGCAACTGATGCGTGACGACGATGGAGGTCACGTTCTCCAGATCGCGCAGCTTGATGATTTCGTCGTCCACGGTCGTGGCGGTGATCGGATCGAGGCCGGTGGTCGCCTCGTCGTAGAGCAGAAGGTGCGGCTTGGACGCCATCGCTCTCGCAATCGCGACGCGGCGGCGCTGGCCGCCGGAGAGCGCCGAGGGCATGCGATCGATGAACTCCCCGAGGCCGATGAAGCCGAGCACCTCCTCGACGCGCCGATCGACCTCGTCGAGGGGCAGCCGCGTCTCTTCGTAGAGGCGGTAGCCGACGTTCTCCCGGACCGTCAGCGAATCGAACAGCGCGCCCTCCTGGAACACCATGCCGATGTTGGCGCGAATCGCCATCATCTCCGGTTCGCTCAGCCGGTCCACGCGCTCGCCGTTGACGAACACCCTGCCGCCGTCCGGCTTGAGCAGCCCCAGCAGAATCTTGAGCGACAGCGACTTCCCTGCGCCGCTCGCGCCGAGGATGACCGTCGTATGGCCCGGCAGCACCGTGAAGCTGACGTCCTTCAGGATCACCTTGTCGTCGAACGCGAGCGACACGTGCTCGAAGACGACGGCCGGCGTCTCGGCGGCGTGGGCGTCGGTGGTGGCGCGCGGTGTGGCGTCGGTCAGCACGCTAGTAGATGAGCGAGATCAGCACGCGCGTGAGGAAGAAGTCCACGGCAATCACCGCCACCGAGCCGGCGACGACCGACATGGTCGTCGATCGGCCCACCCCCTGCGTGCCGCCGGTGGTCCGCAGGCCGACGTGACAGGCGATCGTCACGATGACGAACCCGAGGACGAACGGCTTGATAATCCCCATCCAGACGTCCTGCATGTACAACGCCTGTTCGATCGAGGACCAGTAGAGGCCGGTGGACACCTGCAGCTGGAACCGCGCGACCATCCAGCCGCCCACCATCCCCACGAAATCGGAGATCACCGTGAGCACCGGCGCCATGATGATGCCCGAGAGCACGCGCGGCACGACGAGCTTGCGGATCGGGTCGGTCCCGAGCGCGCGCAGCGCGTTGATCTGGTCGGTGACCACCATCGAACCGAGCTCGGCCGCGATCCCCGACCCGATGCGGCCGGTCAGCATGAGACCGGTCAGAACGGGGCCGAGCTCCTTGATCATCGAAGCGCTGACCAGCCGCCCCACGACGGGGCGGGCGCCGAACTGGTCGAGGGTCAGCCCGCTCTGCAGCGCCAGCACGGCGCCGGTGAAGAACCCCGTGAGCAGCACGACCGTGAGCGAGGCGACGCCGATGGCGTCGAGCTGCTCGATGAAGTCGTACCGGTAGAAGGGCGGCGTCACGGCGCTGCGGAACGCGGCGGCGCACAGCCGGACGTACTCCTGCACGTCGAGGACCGCCCGCTTCAGCCACGTGTCGAGCGCGCCCACGCGGCGTCAGGCCCCCCGCACCGGCAGCCCGAGCTCCTGTTCGCGAAGCCGCTTGATCTCGTCCCGAATGGACGCCGCCTTCTCGAAGTCGAGATTGGCCGCCGCCGCCTTCATGCGGTCCTGGAGCGTCCCGATGTGCGCGTCGAGCTCGTCTGGCGTCAGGAGCGGCTGCGACGGCTCCCGCAGGTAGGCCGGCGTCACGTAGTCCCGCTCGTACACGCTCGACATCACGTCGTCGATCTGCTTGACGATGGATTGCGGCGTGATGCCGTGGTCGGCGTTGTAGGTCGCCTGCAGCGTGCGCCGGCGATCGGTCTCGGCAATGGCGGACCGCATCGAGTCGGTCACCACGTCGGCATACATGAGGACGCGTCCATGGACGTTGCGGGCCGCGCGCCCGGCCGTCTGAACGAGCGATCCGGCCGAGCGCAGGAAGCCCTCCTTGTCCGCGTCGAGAATGGCCACCAGCGACACTTCCGGCAAATCGAGCCCTTCACGCAGCAGGTTGATGCCGACCAGCACGTCGAACGCGCCGCGCCTCAGATCGCGCAGGATTTCGATCCGTTCGAGCGTCTCGATGTCGGAATGGAGGTACCGCACACGCACGCCCAGCTCCTGATAGTACTGCGTCAGGTCCTCGGCCATGCGCTTGGTCAGCGTCGTGACCAGCACGCGCTCGTTCCGCGACGCGCGCGCCCGGATCTCCTGCAAGAGGTCGTCCACCTGGCCGCGAACCGGCCGGACCTCGATCGGCGGATCGATGAGGCCGGTCGGCCGGATGATCTGTTCGACGACGACGCCCTGAGCCTTCGCCAGCTCGTAGGGGCCGGGCGTGGCGGAGACGAAGATCACCTGGCCGACCCGCGCCTCCCACTCCTCGAAATTGAGCGGCCGGTTGTCGAGCGCCGACGGCAGCCGGAACCCGTACGCGACGAGCACCTCCTTCCGCGAGCGATCGCCGTGATACATGCCGCGGACCTGCGGCACCGTCTGGTGGCTCTCGTCGACGATGATCAGCGCGTCCTTGGGCAGGTAATCGAGCAGCGTCGGCGGCGGATCGCCCGGCGCGCGCCCGGTCAGGTGGCGGGCGTAGTTCTCGATGCCGTGGCAGTAGCCGATCTCGCGGATCATCTCGAGATCGAACATCGTCCGCTGGTGCAGCCGCTGCGCCTCCAGCAGCTTCCCCTCCGATTCCAGCTTCGATCGATACCACCCGAGCTCCTCCTTGATCGTCTCGACCGCCCGGGTCGTCCGATCGCGGGGCGCGACGAAGTGGGACTTCGGGTAGACGGCGATCTTGTCGTGCCGCCGGAGCGTCCTGCCCGTGAGCGGATCGAAGGACGCGAGCTCGTCCACTTCGTCGCCGAACAGCTCGATGCGGAGCCCCTGCTCCTCGTACGAGGGGTAGACCTCGACCACGTCGCCGCGGACGCGGAACGTGCCGCGGCCGAACTCGTGATCGTTCCGCTCGTACTGGATTTCGACCAGCTTGCGCAGCACCTGATCGCGGCCGATTCGCTGCCCCCGTTCGAGCGGCAGCAGCATGCCGTAATAGGCCTCCGGCGACCCGAGGCCGTAGATGCACGACACACTGGCCACGATGATGACGTCGCGGCGCTCGAAGAGCGACCGCGTGGCCGACAGGCGCATCCGGTCGATCTCGTCGTTGATCGTGGCCTCTTTCTCGATGTACGAGTCGGTCGCCGGCACGTACGCCTCGGGCTGGTAGTAGTCGTAATAGCTGACGAAGTACTCCACGGCGTTGCCGGGGAAGAACCGCCGAAACTCCTGGTACAGCTGCGCCGCCAGCGTCTTGTTGTGCACCATGACCAGCGTCGGCCGATTCACGCGCGCGATCGTCTGCGCCATGGTGAAGGTCTTGCCCGATCCGGTCACGCCGAGCAGCACCTGATGCCGGTCGCCGCGGTCGAGCCCTTCGACCAGCTCGCCAATTGCACGCGCCTGGTCGCCGGCGAGCTCGAAATCGGAGACGAGGGTGAATCGGTCGTGGAGCGAGGCCATGTGAAACTTCCATCGTACCACCATGGGCGGGGCTCGGGGTTCGGGGCCCGGGACTCGGGGGGTCAATGCTCGGAGTCCGCCTTGCGGTACGGCGCGAAATACCCTTTGCGTGCGCGCACGCGCAGATCCCTGGCGCCGCGATGCTTCAGGACGATCTCGACCCTCCGCCACGACCCGTCGGCGCGCTCGTTGCTGGAGATGTAGCCGACGGCATACTGCGCGCGTATCTCGGCCAGCACCTTGCCGTAGACCTCGTCGAGCTCCTTGATGGACGCGGGAAAGAACGCCTGTCCGCCGGTCGTCTCCGCGATCCGCTGGAGAACGGCGCGCCCCTGCTCGCGCGCGCCGGGCGACTGATGATCGAGCTCCCCGATCGCGTACACCGTCACGTCGGACGCCTTGAGCAGGTCGATGAGCTCGGTGAACCGGAGCGAGCTGCGGGTGTCGCCGCCGTCGGTGTAGAGCAGCATCACCTTGCGTCCGTCCTGCTCCGCCGCGCCGTCGAGATACACGCCGACGGCGTCGTACAGCGCCGTCATGCCCGTCGTCTTCCGCTGGCGGATCCGCTCGACGAGCCGCGCGAACTCGTCCTGCCCGTAGCGCGCGACCCGCACCTCCGAATCGAAGTCGACCACGGTGACATCGACGGCCGCGGCCAGAGCGTTCACGAACCTGATGGCCGCCGTCCGGGTGAACCTGACGTCCTCGCCCATGCTCTCGCTGACATCGAGCAGGAGGCCCAGATGCAGCGGCGGCTGCCCGGAAAGGTCGGCGTCGCCCGGCGCAAAGTAGCGAATCGGCTGGCGCGTCCCGTCCTCGTACACCTCGAAGTCGTCGGCATCGAAGCCGGCGACGGGCCGCCCCTTCCGGTCCGCCACGGTCACGCCGAGGGTCACGAGATCGACGCCCGCCCGGAAGACGGGCGCCTGCGCAGCCGCGTCCATCGACAGCCGCGGCAGCCACAGCGAGCAGACGAGGGCTGCGACCATGCACCTCACGCCGGCGACCCCTCCGGCCACTGTACACCGGTGTCATCGCCCCGAGGCGTATAATCAGGGCTTGGACACCTGATGCGGTGCGTTGCGGTCTGTCAAGACGAACTCGTCATCAAGCTGCTCGACGAAATCCTGTTACCCGCCTTCGACCTCGAGGTCATCGTCGAAAGCCGGACCATCGCCCGCCGCCTCCATGAAGGCGGCATCCACGCGGTGGCCGGCGACCCGCGCCGCGCGGACACCTTCGTCAAGGCGGACATCGGACCCGGCACCTGCATCATCATCGAGGACAACCACCGGCGCAGCCTCAAGCGCGTGCTCGAAGCGGTGAGGGACGCCGGCGGCACGCTCATCTACGTGCTCGGGATCGGCGCCGCTGGGAGCGCCCACCGGATCGAAGAGCTCCACGCCGACTTCCCCGACGTCTCGTATCTGGCGATGTCGGAGCTGCTCGGCGGGCCGCTGCTGACCGAATTCAGCCGCTCGCTCACCCGGGCTCGCGTCCAGCAGTACCAGCGCTATTGCAGCGATGCCGACCGCATCCTGATTCTGCTGCACAACGATCCGGATCCGGACGCGATGGCCAGCGGGCTGGCGCTGCGCAACATCCTGCGGCGCACCAAGGCGACCGCGATCATCGGGGCCCTCCAGGGAGTCACCCGGCCGGAAAACCTGCGCATGGTGAACCTGCTCGACATCCACGTCGAGGCCATCGCGCCGGATTCGCTGGGCGGCTTCGACCGCATCGCCATGGTCGACGTGCAGCCGAACTACTTCGGCGGCCTCATCGATCGCGTGGATCTCGTCATCGATCACCACCCGGAGCAGCCGGGGTACACGGCGGTGTACAAGGACATCCGCGCCGACTACGGATCGACCTGCACCATCCTCACCGAGCACCTCCGGGCCGTGGACGTGAACATCTCCGAGCGGACGGCAACCGCCATGCTGTACGCGATCAAGTCCGACACGCTCTTCTTCAGCCGGCACACCAATCGCGTCGATCTCGACGCGTTTTCCTATCTCTATCCGCTCGCCGACGCGGCCCTCATCCGGAAGATGGAAGGCGCCGAGATCACGCTCGAACGCCTCGATTACGTCCTGAAGGCCTACCGCGGCGGATCGCTGCGCGGTCAGGTGTTCTGTGCGTTTGTCGGGCCGTCGGCGCGCGAAGACTTCATCCCCTACGTCGCCGATTTCTTCCTGCAGGTCGAGGACGTGAAATGGACCGTCGTCGCCGGCATCGTCAACGATTCGCTCGTGATTTCGGTCCGGAACCTCGGGTACACGAAGAACGCCGGGGAATTCGTCCGGCGGTTCTTCTCCGAGGTCGGCAGCGCCGGCGGCCACCGCGCGATGGCGAAAGCCGTCATCCCGATGCACGCCTTCCGCAGCAAGTATCCGGACATCGACGGCGAAACGATGGCCGGCTGGCTGCACGACCTGGTGGATCACTTCCTCCACGACATCAAGGAGGTGAAGAGCCACAAGACCGAGGTGAGAACCGAAGTCTGAGGGCTCCCGCCGCTCAGCGCCCCACCCGCTCGCCACTCGCCCCGACAATCGGCTCGATGAACTGGTGATACGCGTCCTCGTATCCCCGCGCCATCAGCTCCGCCAGACCGGGCCGCCGGTCCGATCGATCGTCGAACGCCGCGGAGAAGTCGAAGGGACCGACTGGATTGTGGGCCGGCCGCAGGGTGTAGATCCGGAGCGGCGGGCCGCCCGCGAGCCGTTCGACGTCGCGGACGAGGGCCGATTCCGCCGAGTGGAGATACTCGCCGATGCGCCCGTGACCGTCGAGCCGCGCGGCGCCGAGCGTGTGCGGCCCGGTGGCCTCGGCCGCCGCCGACACGACGATGATCTGCTCGGTTCCGAGCTCGGCGAGCTCGCGGACGAGGCGGACCACGGCCGCCGGTCGATCGCAGAGCCGGTGCGTTTCGCCGCGCCAGTACCCGTCGGGTGAAAACGTGATGGCCCGCGGCTCGCACGCAATCGGCACCGCGAGCGCGCCGGCGACGACGTCGGGCAGATAGTCCCGGGCCATGCCTGCCAGATCGAAGACCTCGGCCCGCCGCGCCTCGGCCGCCTCCCGGCTGGCGCGCCGGATCAAGTCGCGCCGGCGCGTCTCGGCGACGACCGCGAACACCAGGTCGCGCCGGCTGTCGAGGTCGTGCACAGCCAGCACGAGCTCGCGAAACCCCGGCTGTCCGACGTTTTCGGCGACGAGCTCGAGATACCGCCGGCCGAGTTCGACCGGCGAGGGCGCCTTCAACCGCGCCGCGCCGCGCACGAGATCCCAGATCGACCGCCAGCACAGCGCCGTCGCTTCGGCCGACGAGAGCGGCGCCCGGACCAGCCGCCACCATCGGGGCCCGCGGACCTTCCGGCGGCCGGCGCCGAGGAGGGCGCCGACGAGCGCGCCGAGCCCGGCGACGCCGAGCACCAGGACGGCGATGCGGGGCAGCCACGTGGGCAATCCGCCGGGGGCGAACGCGGCCTCCGCCACGCGGAGGTACGCCGATGTCAGTCCACCCCCGCGGGCGATGCCGATCATCTTGAGGACGAAATCGATCGGGTACACGATCAGCCCGAGCGCCACGGCGACGAGCGGGACGGCGACCACCGCGACGGCGGCCGCGCAGCACCAGAACAGCAGCCGCACCGTCGGACGCCACCGATAGAGCCGCGCTGCGCCCGCCGTCCGCCAGAATCCCCTGTCGTCCCACAGCCGCTGCGTGCCGTCGACCGCGCAGAACAGCGCGCCGATGACGCCGACGCCGTGCCCGGCGACGATGTCGATCTTCACGCCGGCCTCGTGGAGGGCGCGAAGCACGCCGGCATGGTACGCGCCACCCGTACCGGTCCCGGTCAGCACCAGGCCGGTGCGCCGTTGCGGGGAATAGGAGTCGGAAGGAGCCGGGTCGATCGGGGCGGAGCGCGCCGGCGCAGACGGCGAGCGCTCGATCATTCCTCGGCTGCGTCGTGGATGGTGAGCAGTTTGACGATTTCGAACTCGCGCGAGCCGCCGGGCGTCGCCACCTTGACCGTGTCGCCGGTCTCCTTGTTCAGAAACGCGCGGCCAATCGGCGACGTCGTCGAGATGAGTCCCTTGGCCGCGTCGGCGTCCTCCGGCATGACGAGGTGAAACACAAGCTTTTCACCCGTGCTCTCGATGACGTGGATACGGGAGCCAAAGCCGGCGCGATCGGAAGGAATCCGATCGACGTTGATGAGCGCGATCTCGGCGACGCGCTTCTTCAGCATGCTGATGCGCGCCTCGACCAGCCGCTGCCGCTCCTTCGCCGCCGCGTACTCCGCGTTCTCGCGCAGGTCCCCCAGCTCACGGGCGCGCCGGATTTCCTTCGGCAGCTCGAGCTTCAGCTCGCGCTCGAGCGTCGAGATCTCGTCTTCGAACTTCCTGATCAGGCGCTCCTTCATCGCGTCTGGCATCGGTTGGCCGATCGTACCACAGTGTTATCCTTCAACGGGCGCCGGCGCGCGGGGGTCCCGGCCGATCGCGCGAGGTTCCCGGTTATGCCGACGACGATCACGAGCCGCCGCAGTCCGGTCGTCGCGCGCGTTCGCGAGGTCGCGCGCGGCGGGGATCGCGACCACCTGCTCCTCGACGGTCCGCACCTGGTTCGCGGCGCGGTCGACTGCGATCTGACGATCGAACAGGTCATCGTGTCGACCGACGGGCGACACGACGACGAGATCCGGCGGCTGCTCGAGGCGATGCCGCCCGGCGTGAGGGTCGCCACCGTGTCATCGTCGGTCATGCGCGCCGTCAGTCCGGTCCGGTCGCCGGGCCGAATCGTCGCGATCGCGCGGGCGCCGGCAGGGTCGGCGGATCGGGTGTTCCGGCAGCGGACGGCGATCGTCATTGCCGCCGACATCCAGGATCCGGGAAACGTCGGCGCCATCGTGCGCGTTGCAGACGCCGGCGGCGCTGCGGGCGTTCTGGTCGCCGGCCGCACGGCGAACCCGTTCGGCTGGAAGGCGCTGCGCGGCTCGATGGCCAGCGCGCTGCGTCTTCCGATCGCCCAGTACCGAGACGTGGACGCGGCGATCGACGAGGCCCGCCGCCACGGATGGCGGATCGCGGCGACCGCGCCGGCCGGAGGCACGCCGCACGTCGAAGCGGACCTTCGCGGCGCCGTCGCCTTCGTGATCGGCGGCGAAGGCGGCGGGCTGCCGGCCAGCGTGATTGCGGGCGCCGACCAGCGCCTGACGATCCCGATGGAGCCGGGGGTCGAATCGTTGAACGCCGCCGCGGCCGCCGCCATTCTCGTGTACGAAGCGCGCCGGCAGCGCCGTGCGCGGGCCGGCTGAGGCGGCAACCCGGCCCAACAGGCTATGGACTCTCTGTTCCCTCCCGACAACGCCGGAGCCGAGCGCCCCGACGCGCCGCTGGCCGAGCGGATGCGGCCGCGGACCTTCGACGAGTTCGTCGGACAGGAGGAACTGCTCGCGCCGGGACGGCCTCTGCGGGAAGCCATCGAGCGCGACCTCCTGCAGTCGATCATCCTCTGGGGCCCGCCCGGCACCGGCAAGACGACGCTCGCGCGCATCATCGCCGACCGGACGAAGGCGCGCTTCGTGTCGTTCAGCGCGGTGCTCTCCGGCATCAGGGAGATCCGCGACGTGATGGCCGAAGCCGAGCGGCAGCGCCGCTCCGCAGGACGCCGCACCATCGTCTTCATCGACGAGATTCACCGGTTCAACAAGGCGCAGCAGGATGCGTTCCTGCCGCGCGTGGAGGCCGGCGACATCGTGCTCGTCGGCGCCACGACCGAGAACCCGTCGTTCGAGGTGACCGCGGCGCTGCTGTCGCGCTCGAAGGTCTTCGTGCTGCGCGGTCTCACGACCGAGGAGGTCGCGTCGATTCTCGCGCGCGCGGTCGCCGATCCGGTGCACGGCCTGGCCGCGCAGTCGCCCGACGTCTCCTCCGACGCCCTCCAGGCCATCGCCGCGTACGCGAACGGAGACGCCCGCGTCGCGCTCAATCTTCTCGAGTTGAGCGTCGCCGCCGCGCCGATCGCCGACGGACTGCGGCGGGTGGACGCGTCGCGCGTGCGAGAAGCCATTCAGCGCCGGGCCCTGCTCTACGACAAGACCGGCGAAGAGCACTACAACCTGATCTCCGCGCTCCACAAGTCGATGCGCAACAGCGATCCCGATGCCGCGGTCTACTGGCTGGCCCGGATGGTCGAGGCCGGCGAGGATCCGCTGTACATCGCGCGACGACTCGTCCGCTTCGCGTCCGAGGACGTCGGCAACGCCGATCCCCAGGCGCTGACCGTGGCCGTCGCCGCCAAGGATGCGGTGCATTTCATCGGCATGCCGGAAGGCAACACGGCGCTCGCCCAGGCGGCGATCTATCTCGCCACCGCGCCGAAGAGCAACGCCGTGTACGAGGCCTACCGGCGCGCCGCCGGCGACGCGCACGGGGACCTCGCGCAGCCGGTCCCGCTGCACCTCCGGAACGCGCCGACGGCCCTGATGAAGGAGCTGGAGTACGGACGGGGGTACAGATACGCTCATGCCGAACCGGACGCGGTCGCCGACATGACCTGCCTGCCGCCGGCCCTCGAAGGACGAACCTACTACCTGCCGACCGGGCGCGGATTCGAGAAGGAACTCAAACAGCGGCTCGACGCGTGGAAGGAACGGAAGCGTCGGCGAGAGTAGAAGGACTGAGCCCTCGAGGCTACTGAATCTTCGTCGCCAGCACGACCGCGTCGGTCTTGTCGGGCCCGGGAACCTTGCGCAGCATCTCGCGGCGGATCGGCAGGATGAACGAGAAGCGGTAGTCTCCCTGCATCCGGCCGATCGGAATGCCCACCAGGTTCCCGCGCTGGTCGAGGACGCCGCCGCCGGACACCCCCGGATGGCCGTCAGTCAGCGCCGTGACCAGACCGTTCCCGGTCTTCTGGCCCACGTACCCGGTCGCTGCGACGATGCCCTTCGAGTAATCGTTGCCAAGCCGGAAGATCGGTTCCGCGAAGTCGAACGCGAAGTCGGGATCGACCGCGAGCGGCGGCAGATCCAGATCGCGCGTCTTGAGGATGGCCCAGTCGCCCTTGTCGACCTCGACCTGCGCGTCACCGTAGTCCACGACCCTGGCGGACACGTCCTTGCCGTTATAGACCACGCGGACCGACGTCACCCTCCGCGTGCCCCGCCGGTTGTCCTCGTCCTTCAGCGCCACGACCGCGTGCTTGACCGTGACGAAGTAGCCGTGCCCCAGATACCCGGCCGTCCCGTAGCTGGTCTTGCCGAAGTTGTCATCGGCGTACAGCTCGACGAAGGACGGCCGCCGGTCCCGGATCAGGTTCACCGGCAACAGGCCCATGTCGTGCTGAATCTCCTGCTTGATCTCCGCGATCATTTCCGCCCGCGAGGCGCGGTCGGCGTCGGTGGCCCGCCCCGACTGGGTCCGGCCGGTCGTGCCGGCGGTCGCCGCCACGTCGCGCTGCAGTTCGTCGCGGAGCTCGCGAATGCGCTGGTCGTTCAGCGCGCGCTCGGCACGGTCGCCGCCGCGGCGCTGCAGAACACCCAGCGTGAAGCACGAGACGGCAGTGGCCACGATCGAAGCGACGAAGACGAGCCGTCGGGACATCATCACAGACTCCAAGTTCGGCAGCTAGACCACCTCCGCCTCCGCGCCAGTCTAGAGCGCGATGCCGGTCGAAGGCTTACAGCTTTGCCCTCCCGCCGTGACGAGCGCCACAGGCGCCGCCGCGACGTCAAGGCCCTTTCGCTTGGAAAGCGTTGAGCTGCTAAGGATTGTATCGGGTCGGGTCGATGGGATTAGTGTACCAAACGCCCGCGGAGACCGTCAATTGGAATCCCGCACGAGATTCCGATCGAAATCTGTGCAACGGCGTGCCGTTACGACCGCCGGACCGCCCGGGTCAACCCCCAGCCGGCCAGAAAAGCCGCCACGCCTGCCGCGAACAGCCGCGGGTTGGGTCCCATCGGGCCGGCCGTGAACAGATCGACCAGCAGTATCCACATGCCGACCATCTGCCCGAACCGACCCAGGTAGTACACGGCGCGCGTCACGGCCCTCTCCAGTTCCAGGCTGACCTCCGCGGCGGCGTCCGTCGGCTCCGTCCCGGCCTCAGCCGTATCAGATGCGATCGAAGTTCTTCTCGATCTCGCGGCGTGTCAGGCGGAGCATGACGGGCCGTCCGTGCGGGCAGACCGTCGAATACGCGGTGGCGCGCAGCTCGTCGAGAATGTGCGTCATCTTCTCGTAGGTCAGCCGGTCGTTGGCTTTGACCGCCGCGTGGCACGCCGTCGTGGCCGCGATGCGCTGGAGCGCCTGCTGCACGTCGGCGCCGCGGTCGAGGCCGTCGAGATCCTCGGCGAGCGCGGCGATCGTCCTCGAGCACTCTTCCGGGCCCAGCAGAGCCGGTGTCGACGACACTTTGACGACGGAGGTGCCGAACGCCTCGATCTCGAAGCCCAGACGCCCCAGCTCCCCGATGCGCCCCACCAGGGCCTGATGCGCCGCGGGCGCGAGCTCGACGACGAGCGGCACCAGCAGCATTTGCGACTCCATCCTGCCGGCGGTCAATCGCTGCATGACCCGTTCGAACAGCACGCGCTCGTGCGCCACGTGCTGGTCGATGATCGCCACTCCCTCATCGTCGACCGCGATGATGAACGTGTCGCGAAACTGTCCGAGCGGGATGAGCGGCCTGACCCTGGCGTCGGGCGCCGTGGTTCCCGCGGTGCCGGCCGGCGCGGAGCCCCAAGCCGGCGCGACCGCCTCCCCCGGAGGCGCACCGGCGCCGGCGGCAGCGCCCGGGATCCACCGGTTCGGGTACACGCCGCTTCCGACCAGACCGGGAATCGCCGCCGCCGTCGGGTAGCTGACGGCGATCTCGGGCCGCAGCTGGAGCGGCGGCGGCCCTCCCTGTCCGATCGCGTCGAGCAGCGCCCGCCGGACCACCTCATGGACGAAGGACGGCTCGCGGAAACGGACCTCCGCCTTGGTCGGATGGACGTTCACATCGACGGCCTGGGGCGGCATCTCGATGAAGAGATGGACCTCGGGGCTGCGCTCCTTGATCGATGCCACGCTGTACGCGTCGATGACCGCGTGCGCGATGGTGCGGTCCTTGACGATCCGGCGATTGACGAAGACGTGTTGCGGCCCGCGGGTCGGCCCCTGCTCGGCCAGCGACGCCGCGTAACCGAAGACGCGGATCCCGCCGGCCTCCTTCCGCACCTCGAGCAGATCGGCGCGGTCGCCGTACAGCTGATACAGCCGGTCGCGCAACGACGGCGCCGGCGGGCACTCGAGCACGCGGCGGCCGGCGCTGGTCAACGTGAACCCGACATCGGGATACGCGAGTGACAGCTGGGTGACGATGCGGGAGACCTGGGCCGACTCGGCGCCGTCGGCCTTCAGGAACTTGCGACGCGCCGGCAGGTTGTAGAAGAGATCGTCCACCTGCACCATCGTGCCCTCCGGCGATCCGACCTCGGTGACCGACGCCACCGTTCCGCCGTTGACCCGAATCTCGGTGCCGGTCTGCTCTCCGCGCCCGCGGGTCCGCAGGACGAAGTGCGAGACCGACGCAATCGAGGGCAGCGCCTCGCCCCGGAATCCGAACGTCGTGATGGCTGCGAGATCGTCCGCCCGCCGGATCTTGCTCGTCGCGTGCCGCTCGATGGCGAGCCGCGCGTCGTCGGCGTCCATCCCCTCGCCGTCGTCCTCGACACGAACCTGTCTCTTGCCGCCGAGCTCGATGTGAATGGACAGGCGCCGGGCGCCCGCGTCGATGGCGTTCTCGACGAGCTCCTTGACGACCGACGCGGGCCGCTCCACGACCTCGCCGGCGGCAATCTGGTTAGCCAGTTCGGAGGAGAGACGGGTGATGCGACTCACGTCAGGCGCTCAGTCCCCCACCTTCACGGACAACGCCGCATGGGCGGCCGCCAGACGCGCGACCGGCACGCGGTAGGGCGACGCGCTGACGTAGTCGAGGCCCGCCTGCTCGAAGAAGTGAATGGACGCAGGGTCGCCGCCGTGCTCGCCGCAGACGCCGATCTTGAGGTCGCCGCGGGTCTGGCGTCCCAGGCGGACGCCGAGGCTGACGACGGCGCCGACGCCCTGGACGTCAATCGAGGCGAACGGGTCCTTCTCGAGAATCTTCTTCTCCAGATACACCTTCAGGAACTTGCCGACGTCGTCGCGCGAGAAGCCGAAGGTCAGCTGCGTGAGGTCGTTGGTGCCGAACGAGAAGAACTGCGCTTCCTGCGCAATCTGGTCTGCGGTTACGGCACCGCGGGGCACCTCGATCATGGTGCCCACGAGGTACTTGATCCTGACGCCCTGCTCTTTCATCGTCTTTCCGGCCACCCGATCCACGACCGCCTTCTGGTCGCGGAGCTCCTTCACCTCGCCGACGAGCGGGATCATGATCTCGGGGACCGTCTTCAACCCTTCCTTGTGCAGCCGGCACGCCGCCTCGATGATGGCGCGCGTCTGCATCTCCGTGATTTCGGGATACGTGATGCCGAGCCGGACGCCCCGATGGCCGAGCATCGGGTTGAACTCGTGGAGCTGCTCGACGCGGTGCAGCAGGGTCTTCTTGTCCTCGAGCTCCGCCCCGTGCTTCCCGACCGCCTCCATCCGCGCGATCTCCACCATGAGTTCCTCCCGCTTCGGCAGGAACTCGTGCAGCGGCGGATCGATCGTCCGGATGGTGACCGGCGTCCCGTGCATCGCCTTGAAGACCCCGTAGAAGTCGCCGCGCTGCAGCGGCAGCAGCTCATCGAGCGCCTTGCGGCGGTCGGCCTCGTTGTCCGCGAGGATCATCCGCTGGACGATCGGAATGCGGCCTTCGCCGAAGAACATGTGCTCGGTGCGGCAGAGGCCGATGCCGCGGGCGCCGAACGCATAGGCGAGCTCGGCCTGATCGGGCAGGTCGGCGTTGGCGCGGATCCCGAGCCGGCGGACCTTGTCCGCCCACCCGAGAAGCTTGTCGAAGCGCTGATAGATGTCCGACCTGGCCGCTGGCAGCGTGCCCGCGAGCACCTGCAGGATTTCGCTCGGCTTGGAGGCCACCCGCGCAATCTTCACCTCGCCCGACAGGCCGTCGAAGGACACGAAGTCGCCTTGCTTGACGGTCGTGCCGTTCACGACGAACTGCTTCGCCCCCTCGTCGATCTCCAGTTCGCCCGCGCCCACGATCGACGGTTTTCCCATCTGGCGGCCGACGACGGCGGCGTGCGAGGTCATGCCGCCGGTGGCCGTGAGAATGCCCTGCGAGACGAACATGCCGTGGATGTCGTCCGGCACCGTCTCACGCCGGACGAGAATCACCGGCTTGCCCTGCTGCGCCCATTCCACCGCGTGATCGGCGGAGAAGACGACCTGGCCGCTGGCGGCGCCGGGCGAGGCCGGCAATCCGGTGGTGGCCGTCGGGATCTTCTTCCACTCGTCGGGATCGAATCCGGGCGCGAGCAGCTGGTTGAGGGCCTCCGGATCGACGAGGAGGATGGCTTCCTTGGGCGAGACGAGCTTCTCCGCCACCAGATCGGTGGCGATCACGACGGCCGCGTACCCGGTTCGTTTGCCGCTGCGCGTCTGCAGCATGAACAGCCGCTCGTCCTGGATCGTGAACTCGAAATCCTGCACGTCCTTGTAGTGCCGCTCGAGCCGGGTCGTGATCTCGCGCAGCTGCTTGTACGCCTTCGGCATCACCTGCTCGAGCGCGCGAATGGGCTGCGGCGTCCGGATGCCAGCCACCACGTCCTCGCCCTGCGCGTTGATCAGGAACTCCCCGTAGAACTCCTTCTTGCCGGTCGCCGGGTTGCGCGTGAAGCCGACGCCGGTGGCGGACCGGTCGCCGGTGTTGCCGAAGACCATCATCTGCACGTTGACCGCCGTGCCGATGTGATCGGGGATGTCGTAGATGCGCCGGTATTCCTTGGCGCGCGGATTCATCCACGACCGGAACACGGCATCGCGCGCCATCCTCAGCTGCTGGTGCGGATCCTGGGGGAACGATCGGCCGCTCCGGCGCCGGACGACCGCCTTGTAGCGCTCGACGACCTCCCTCAACGCGTTCTCGTCGAGATCGGTGTCGAGCTTGACGGCGCGGGCCGCCTTGACCGCCTCGAACTCGTGCTCGAACGACTCCTTCGGGATCTCCAGCACGACGTTGCCGAACATCTGGATGAAGCGGCGGTAGCTGTCGAAGGCGAACCGGCCGTTCCGGGTGCGATGTTTCAGCCCCTCGACCGCCTCGTCGTTCAGCCCGAGATTCAGGATCGTGTCCATCATGCCCGGCATCGAGAACTTCGCGCCGGATCGGACCGACACGAGCAGCGGGTTTTCGGCCGAGCCGAGCGTCGCGCCGGCCGCCTTTTCGAGCTTCTTCAGGTTCTCGGCGATCCGGGCGTCGATCGCGGCCGGGATCCCGCCCTTTTGCTCGTAGTAGATGTTGCACACCGCGGTGGAGATCGTGAACCCGGGCGGCACCGGCAGGCCGGCGTTGGTCATCTCGGCGAGTCCGGCGCCCTTTCCGCCGAGCGCATCCCGCATGCTGCGGTTGCCGTCGGCCTTGCCGAATCCGAAGAAGTACACGTGCCTGCCGGAGGCGCGGCTCGCCTTCGCCCTCTTGGTCGCGATCGCTCTCTTGGACATTCAACGCTCCGTCGTACGAGTGGATGGATGACTCTCTTCGCCCGCAACGCCGGCGGCCAGCACGATGGCGGTCGAAGATGGTCGTGGGTCCGCCTGACGACCGTGTTTCAGCCCGACCGGGTCTCTTCGGGCACGATCTCGGAGATGTCGGCCAGCCTGAGAATGCAGGACTCCAGCCGCCGAAGGAGGCGCAGCCGCGCCTCCCGGATCTGGGGATCCGGCGCCATGACGAGAACGTCCGCGAAGAAGCGGTCGACGGCCGGCTTGAACCTCGCCGCCTCGGCAAACGCCTCGCGATAGCCGTCTCCCGACTCGACCGCCCGATCGATGACCGGACGCCGCCGCTCGAGCTCCTCGGCGAGGGCGACCTCTGCCGGCTCCTCGAGGACGAGCGGCTGCCCGCCCGCCTCGGTCGCCAGGAAGCGGTCGAGCGACAGCTCGCGCGCGATGTTGCGCACCCGTTTGAAGGCGATCGCCAGCTGCTGGAACTGCGGCGTTTCGGTGAACTCGGGCAGGACGCTCAGCTTTCGCAGCGCGTCCGCCGGTTGAATGGCGTCGAGCCGGCGCCCTCGCGTGACCGCCCGCACGTTGCGGGCGTCGAACCCGCGGCTCTCCAGCACGTATTCCAGGCGCTCCACCATGAAGGCGTGGAACGCCGCCGCGCGGTCGGCCTCCCATTCCCCGAACGGTCTGCCGTGCCCGTCGGCCGCCGCATCGAGCAGCGGCTGCACGAAGGGCCGAACGCTCACACCCGCCAGCTCCTGCAGATCGACCAGAACTCTGAACACGCCCTGCGCCGCCCGGCGCAGGCCGAACGGATCGCGCGAGCCGGTCGGGCGCTCGCCCGCCGCGAACAGCCCGACGATCGTGTCGAGCTTGTCGGCCAGCGACACGGCAGCCCATGTGATCGCGCCTCGCCCGAGCTGCGCGCGCGACGGCGGCGCACCCGCCTCGATCGACAGGGGCAGGTAGTGGAAATAGATGGCCTTCCACACTTCCTCGGGCAAACCGTCTTCCCGCGCGTAGATGCCGCCCATCGTGCCCTGCAGCTCGGTGAACTCGCGGACCATGTCGGTGGTCAGATCGGCCTTTGCGAGCCGCGCCGCACGCGCCGCCTGTGCCACGCGGTCCGGTGGCGCATTGAGGGCTGCGCGCGCGATCCACGCGGCCAGACGCTCGATGCGATCGGCCTTCTCTCGGTACGACCCCAGCTTCTTGTGAAAGGCCAGGGTCGCCAGGCGGTCCAGCCGCGAGTCGAGCGACGACCGCCGGTCGGCTTCCCAGAAGAACATCGCGTCGCGCAGCCGCGCCGTGACGACGCGCTCGGCATTGCGCGCAATCGCCTTGTCGCTGTCCGGCTCGGTGTTGATGACCGCCAGGAACGCCGGCCTCAGCCGGCCGTCGTCGCCCTCGACGGGAAAGTAGTGCTGGTGATGGATGAGCGTGGTCGTCAGCACCTCCTGCGGAAGGACGCTGGTGAATTCGGGCGCGAAGGTGCCGGCGACCACCGACGGGTACTCGACGAGATCGGGCACCTCGTCGAGGAGTCCCGAGTCGCCGTGGGCCGCGCGGCTCACGCGCGCCTTGAGGCGGAGCGCCTTGGCGTCCAGCTCCCGCACGATCTTGTCGTGCCGCTCGCCGCGCTCGAGGATCACGAAATTCTCGAGCAGACGGGCGCGGTAGTCGTCGAACGTCCGGACCTTGATGGCGCGGCCTGCCCGTCCGCTCGTCGTCAGGAAGCGATGCCCGTAAGTGACGGCGCCGGAGGATACGTCCTGCACCTGGCTCGTCTGTGCGTACGCGGGGCGGGTAATGGTGAACGGCACCACGCGGCCGCCGTAGGTGAACAGGATCCAGCGGATCGGCCGGCCGAAGAGCAGCTCGCCGCGTCCATCCTCGAGCGTCGCGTCCCACCGCATCAGCTTCGGGAAGGTGAGCCCGCGCAGCGCGCCGGCGAGGACGTCGGGCAGCACATCGACCGTGGTCCGGCCGCGCTGATGCTTGCGGTACGCGAGGTATTCGCCCTTGGGCGTGGGGACGCGCTCGAGGACGGCGACCTCGACCCCGTGCCTGGCCGCGAACCCGGCCGCCGCCGGCGTCGGTGTGCCGCCGGGGCCGAACGCGGCCGACACCGGCGGACCGTTGACGAGCTCCTCCAGGTCGGTCTGACGCTCGGGCACGCGGGCGACCCGCACGGTGAGGCGGCGCGGCGTGCTGAAGCTCTCGGCCGGCGATTCGGGAGCCAGCCGATGCTCGCGAAGCTGGCCGCTGACGACCTCGCCGATCTGATTCGTGAGATCGGGCAGCCACGATGCCGGGAGCTCCTCGCATCCGATTTCGAGCAGCAGTTCGCGATCCACGGCTCAGGCCAGCGCTTTCGATTCCGCCGCGACGGCTTCGCCCGCGCCGACGTACGCCTTCGCGATCGCCACGGCCAGCTGCCGGACGCGCAGGATGTAGGCGGTCCGCTCGGCAACGCCGATGCTGTTGCTGGCGTCGAGGATGTTGAACAGGTGCGAGCACTTGAGACAGTGCTCGAGCGCGGGCCAGACCAGGCCGGAGTTGAGCAGGACGACCGTCAGCTGCGCGTAGCGCTCGAACAAATCGCGGTGGAACGCGCCGAACTCCCCCGGCGGCATGTTCACCTGGCCGAACACGTACTTGGACTGCTCGATCTCCTCGCGCAGGCGGACGTCGCCGTACTTCACACCGGCGCCCCACTCGAGATCGTAGACACTGTCGACCCGCTGGAGCGCCATCGCGATTCGCTCGAGGCCATAGGTCAACTCGGCCGAGACCGGCGAGAGCTCGAGGCCGCCCGCCTGCTGAAGATAGGTGAACTGCGAAATCTCCAGGCCGTCGAACATCACCTGCCAGCCGATGCCCCAGGCGCCGAGGGTCGGCGATTCCCAGTTGTCCTCCTCGAAGCGGATGTCGTGATGCCGCGGGTTGATGCCGCAGGTCTCGAGGCTGTCCAGGTACAGCTGCTGGACGTCGTCGGGTGCCGGTTTCAGGATGACCTGAAACTGATGGTGCTTGAACAGCCGGTTCGGGTTCTCGCCGAACCGGCCGTCGGCCGGCCGGCGCGACGGCTGCACGTATGCGACGTTCCAGTGAGCCGGCCCGAGGACCCGCAGGAAGGTTTCCGGGTGCATGGTGCCGGCGCCGACCTCGACGTCGAGCGGCTGCTGCAGCGCGCAGCCCCGCGAGGCCCAGAATTCCGACAGCTTGAGGATGAGGCCTTGAAAGGTCATGGACGGCTGGCCATCAGCACGGTTCCGGTCGCTGCTTCGAGATCTGTCGCAGCACCCGCGTCGACTTCAGATCCTTCTCCAGGTGCCGGACAATCAGCGTCCGGTGCGCCGCTTCGAGCTCCCGCACGGCCATCGCCGAGACGCGCGCTGCACCGATGGCCAGCGGGGTCGACGTCCGTGCCACGGCCAGGAACGCCTGCGCGTCGGCCGACAGCCCGTGGCCCGGTTCGTACACGCCCTGCAGCCGCAGCAGCCAGTACTCGAAATAGCGGGCCAGCGGCTCGACGGGCACGCCGGCCGCGAGCGCCTCCACCGTCGTGGCGCCGAGCCGGTAGAGCGATTCGTTGGGATCGGCTTCCGGCGCCCACTCGTCGATCAGCTCGGCGAAATATCCGACGTATCCGAGCGCGTCGACGCTCGTGGCCGAGAGCGGCGATCGAGTCGGCGCCACGTAGTCGAGCCGCACGAGATCGCGGCGCTCGCGTTCCAGGTACGCGACGCGCCCGCAGGTCAGCGGCTCGAGCGCGCCACCGAAGCGCCGCCGGCTCTGCCGCGCGTTCCTGGCGACGCCCCGCTTCTTGCCCCGATCGCGCGTCAGGAAGACGACAATCCGATCCGATTCACCCAGCGTGTACGACCGGAGAATCAGCGCATCGCTGGTGTAGAGCGGCATGTGGAGACGATCCCTCACGTTACCTCGAATCCGGGCATCCCGTCACGGGTCATCTCGCCTTCCGATCGTGACGTGGACGGCCGTGGCCCGATCGAAACGCCCGGACCGAGAACCAGACGCCTGGTTCGACTCACGAATCGCGACCGCCGATGCCGATCTCGCCGAGCGTGCGGCCGTCCTCGCGCCAGTCGGAACGGACGCGCACATGCAGGTCCAGAAACACCCGCACGCCGAAGAAGCGCTCGAGGTCCTCCCGGGCGGCCGTGCCGATCTTCTTGATCATCGCCCCGCTCCGGCCGACGACAATCGGCTTCTGCGACTCGCGATCGACCACGATCGTGCAGTACAGACGCAGCAGCTGCTTGTGCGGGGCCGCGACTGGATCCGGTTCCTCGAAGCGGTCCACCAGCACCGCGCTCGAATACGGAATCTCCGCGTGCGTCGCCTGCAGCAGCTTCTCCCGGACAATCTCCGCCGCGAAGAAGCGCTCGGGCTGATCGGTGAGGAAGTCGTCGGGAAACCGGCGCTCCCCTTCCGGGAGCCGGTCCAGAATCGCGCGCTCGAGCCGATCGATGTTGTCCCCGGTGGCGGCCGAGACCGGCACGATCGCCGCGAAGTCGGCTCGCGTGGAATACGCCGCGATCATCGGCAACAGACGCGTCTTCTTCACCACGTCGATCTTGTTGAGAATGAGGAACAGGGGCGATCCGGACTTCTTCACCAGATCGAGCAGGTACCTGTCGCCCTTCCCGGGGCGCTCGGTCACGTCGACGACCAGGCCGAGCACGTCCGCGTCGGGGATCGTCTCGACCGCGACGTCGACCATCCGGACGTTCATGCGGTGCAGCGGCCGGTGAATCCCCGGGGTGTCCAGGAAGACCACCTGGGCGTCGGGATAGTTCCGAACGCCCAGGATCCGGGTCCGCGTCGTCTGCGGCTTCTCCGACACGATGGCCAGCTTGACGCCGACCAGGCGGTTGAGCAGCGTGGACTTGCCGGCGTTGGGCCGCCCGATGAGCGCAACCGACCCGCACTTCATGCCGTCTGGTCGTCCCCCGTCACCGCCTCGACCGGCGTCTGTTTCGACATGCGCACCTTGTTGACGCGACGCCGCTCGGCGTCGAGCACCTCCACGGCGAGACCATCCACGTCGAACCGCTCGCCGACCCCCGGCACCCTGCCGAGGTGCGACATCAGGTAGCCTCCCACCGTCTCGAATCCCTCCCGCGCGATCTGGACGTTCAGCCGCTCGGCGACCTCGTCGATGTCCACTTTGCCGCTGAACACGTACTGGCCGTTGCCTTCGTCCACAATCGGCTCGGACTCGACGTCGTACTCGTCTCGAATCTCGCCGACGATCTCCTCGAGCAGATCCTCGATGGTGACCAGGCCCGCGGTGCCGCCGTACTCGTCGACGACAATCGCGCACTGCGTCTGCTGACGCTGAAACTGCTTGAGCAGGTCGGATACCCGCTTGGTCTCGGGCACGACCGCGGCCGGCCGGATCAACCCGCGGAGCGGACGCCCGTCGTCGGTCGGTCCGAGAAGCACCAGGTCCTTGATGAACACGAATCCGGCGATGTTGTCGAGGTTCTCCTTGTAGACGGGGAACCGCGAGTATTCCTGTTCGCGGAACAACGTCCGCAGGTCGCCGATCGAGGCATCCTCGCGAATCGCAACGATATCGGGGCGCGGCGTCATGACCTCGCGCACGAGGGTGTCGCCGAAGTCGACGATGCTCTGCAGGAGACGGCGCTCTTCGCCCTCGATGATGCCCTCCTGCTCCGCATTCTCGAGGTACGCCTTGGCGATTTCGTTGGCCTCTTCGGCCTCCTCGGCCGGCACGGCCGGCGCCGGGTCGCGCCGCGGGGACGGCACCGTGCGCGCAATCCAGCGGGCCACCGGCCCGAGCGAGCGCGCGACCGGCACGAACGACGGCAGGAGCAGCTCGAGGACCCGCTCGGGATCGTGCACGACGAGGGCGACCGGCAGCAGCAGCTCACAGATGACGACGAACGCCGCCACGGCCCCGACCACCAGCGTCACGTTGTGCGCGCTGTCGATCCCGATCGCCATCGCGAGCAGCGTCGTCGCCGTCGCCGTGACCAGCCCCAGCAGAAACCGCAGCGGGAGAAACAGCAGCAGCGGCTCGTCGAGGTAGGTGCCGAGCGTGCCGGGCCGATCGCTGCGCTCGGCGACCAGGCGGAGCGACAGGCGCATCAGCGCGCTGAAAGCCGCCTCGATGGTGCCCAGATACACGGCGGCGCACGCCAGCAGAAACACCAGCAGCGGAATCATCGCGCGGACCCGGAGCGCTCGATCAAGCCCTCATGCAGCCCTCCCTGGCGCCGCAGCCGCTGCTCGAGGCGGCGCATCTGGCCGCAGTCGCGCTCGTGGTCGTATCCCAGAAGGTGAAGGAGCCCATGCAGCGCGAGGACGCGCAGCTCGGTCCCGGCCGAGTGGCCGGCGGCCGACGCCTGGCGACGCGCGACGCCGCGCGCAATGACGATGTCGCCGAGGAACCGATGGCCGTCCGGATGGAGGGCGGTCGCGGTTCCCCCGCGCGAGGTCCCGGCTCGTGAGCCGGGCGACTCGAAAGACGCGGGGAAGGTCAGGACATCGGTAGCGTAATCGCGTCGACGATACCGCCGGTTCAGCGCCCGGACCTGACCGTCACCCACGATGGCGACGCTGACGACGCCGCGGGCGCGCGACGGGGCAACCCCGACAAGCCATCGCGCCAGGCCGGGCGCGGCCGCGCGACCGCGGCCGTCCCCCACGATCACCGCCAGCTTCGGGGCGTGCCGAAGGCCTGGCGGCCGGCGCCGGCCACCTCGGCCGTCAGGCACCATGCGACGGCTCGCCAGCCGGCGGGCCCTCCGCACGGCCGCCTTCACGGTCGCGCTGGCCGCTCGAAAACGTGTCGTACGCCTTGACGATTTGCTGCACGAGCCGGTGGCGCACCACGTCGCGCTCGTCGAACCGGACGAACGCGATGCCCTCGATGCCACCGACGACCTTGACGGCCTCCACCAGCCCCGAGGTGCGGCCGCTCGGCAGGTCGATCTGCGTGATGTCGCCGGTGATCACCGCCTTGGCGCCGAATCCGAGCCGAGTCAGGAACATCTTCATCTGCTCCGTGGTCGTGTTCTGCGCCTCGTCGAGAATGACGAAGGAATCGTTGAGCGTTCGACCGCGCATGAACGCGATGGGGGCGATCTCGATCGTGCCACGCTCGATATACCGCGCCACGCGCTCTGTGTCGAGCATGTCATAGAGCGCATCGTAGAGAGGGCGAAGGTAGGGATTGACCTTCTCCTGCAGGTCGCCGGGCAGAAAGCCGAGCTTTTCGCCCGCCTCCACCGCCGGACGGGCCAGGATGATGCGGCTCACTTTCTTCGCCAGCAGAAAGGCCACCGCCTGAGCCATGGCGAGATAGGTCTTGCCGGTGCCGGCCGGACCGATGCCGAACACGATGTCGTGCTGATCGATCGCCTCCAGGTAGCGACGCTGGTTCACCGTCTTCGGTGCCACGCGCCGCCTGCCGGCCGAGGTCAGGCTCCCCTTGAGGAAATGGTCGCGCAGGTCCACCGACTCGTCCTGCGCCACGAGCGACGACGCCGTCTTCACGTCTGCGTTCGACAGCTTGTAGCCATCGCGCATCAGCGCCGACAGCTGCCCGACGACGCGGTCGACGCGCGCCAGGTTCGAGGATTCGCCGTCCACGAGCAGGTCGTGGCCTTGCGTCCGGATCCGGACGTTGAACAGGAGCTCGAGATGCTTGAGGTTCTCGTCGTAGGAGCCGAACAGCGTCTCAATCCCCTGCTCGGGGACCGTAATCCGCTTCATGTTACGGGACGATCCTCAGGTGCAGTTCCTGCAACTGCGCCGCGTCCACGGTCGAAGGCGCGCCGGCCATCAGGTCGAGCGCGTTCGCGGTCTTCGGGAAGGCGATCACCTCGCGAATCGAGGCTTCGCCCGCGAGGATGGCGACAATCCGGTCGAGCCCTAGCGCAATGCCACCGTGCGGCGGCGTCCCGTACTCGAGCGCTTCGAGGAAGAACCCGAACCGCAGCTTCGCTTCCTCGTCGCCGATCCCGAGGCGCCTGAACATCCGCGCCTGGAGCGCCGAATCGTGAATACGGACGCTGCCGCCGCCGATCTCCGACCCGTTGAGCACCAGATCGTACGCCTGCGCCCGGACGGCGCCCGGATTGGTGTCGAGCGTGTCGACGTCCTCGTCGAGCGGCGCCGTGAACGGATGGTGCATCGAATACCAGCGCCGATCCTCCTCGTGGTACTCGAGCAGCGGAAAATCGGTCACCCACAGGAACTCGTACGCGTCCGCCTTCAGCAGCTGCTCCTTCCTGGCAATGGCGAGGCGCAGCTGCCCGAGGAGCTTTGAGGTGGCCTCCGCGTCCCCGGCCGCCATGAGGAGCAGGTCGTCGGCCGACGCGCGCGCGGTGGCGAGCGCGAGCCTCAGCGTGGCCTCCGTCAGTGCTTTCACCGAGCACAGCGGCGGCTCCCCGGGACGGACCCAGATCAGCCCCGTGAAGCCCATCTGCTTGGCCTGATCGACCAGGACATCGAGCTGGCTGCGCGAGAGCCGGTTGCCGCCGGGCACGGCGAATCCGCGGACCGAGCCGCCCTCGGCAACGATCTGGCGGAACACCCTGAACTCCGATTCGCGAAAGGCGTCCGACAGATCGCAGATTTCCAGACCGCACCGTAGATCCGGCTTGTCGGACCCGTAGGTCGCCATCGCGTCCGCGTAGGTCATGCGGCGGAACGGCGTGGCGACATCCTGCCCGATTTCGCAAAAGATCTGCGCCATCAGCGGCTCGATCAGTCCATAGACACTGCCCGGCCGCGCAAAGGACATCTCGACGTCGACCTGCGTGAACTCGAGCTGCCGATCGGCGCGCTGATCCTCGTCGCGGAAACAGCGCACGATTTGAAAGTACCGATCCGTGCCGGCCACCATCAGGAGCTGCTTGAAGATCTGCGGCGACTGCGGCAGCGCGTAGAACGCTCCCGGGTGGGCGCGGCTGGGCACCAGGAAATCGCGCGCGCCCTCGGGGGTGGATTTCGCGAGAATCGGGGTCTCGACTTCCCAGAACCCGTTGGCGTCGAAGTACCGCCGGATGATCATGGCGACGCGGTGCCGGAGACCGATGTTCTGCTGCACCCGCGACCGCCGCAGATCCAGGTACCGATAGCGCAGCCGCACATCCTCGGACACCGGCGTCTCGTCGGCCACCTGGAACGGCGGCGTCCGCGCTTCGTTCAGCACGCGAATCTCGCTGGCCAGCACCTCGACCTCGCCGGTCGCGATCTTCGGGTTGATCGTGTCTTCGGAGCGCCGCTGCACCGCGCCCCTCACCCCGATGACGTACTCGGGGCGCAGGCGCTTGGCGACGGCCATGAGCGCCTCGTTGTCGCGCACGACGACCTGGGAGATGCCGGCGCGATCGCGGATGTCGATGAACGTGACACCGCCCAAATCCCTGATGCGATGCGCCCAGCCAAGCAGCGTCGCGTCCGCGCCGACGTCGTCGGGCCGCAGCGCACCGCAGGTGTGGGTCCGGGTGAGGTCGCCGAGCGGTTCAGCCATGCGTCGGTGGTCTCGCAGGTGGAGGAAGCGGAACGGGGAACAGAGCGGGCGTCATGGCGAGCTGTTCAGCCGCGCGGCGACGAAGGCCGCGGCCTCGGCGCGGCGAACCGTCGTCTGCTCGCCGGTTCGAAGGTCCTTGACCGAGACCTCGCCGCGCGCGCGCTCGTCGTCGCCCAGCACGGCGACGAACGGCGCCTGCCGGCTCGATGCGTACTTGATCTGCTTGCCGAGCCGATCGGCCTCCGGGTAGACGTCCACGCGGAGACCGGCCGCCCGCAGGGCCGCAGCCAGCCCCAGCGACTCGAAACGCGTCTCGTGGCTCCAGATGGTCACCATCACGTCGACGGCGCACCGCGCCAGCGAAGCCGGAAACATATCGCGCTCCGTCATCACTACGATGATGCGTTCGAGACCGAGCGAGAACCCGCAGGCGGGAACGTCCCGGCCGAGAAACGTGCCGATCAGATTGTCGTACCGGCCGCCGCCGCCCAGGCTGCCGGCGAGATCGGGCACGGCGATCTCCATGATAGCGCCCGTGTAGTACGACAGTCCTCGCGCGAGACCGGGGTCGATCCGGACGCGTCCGGCCGCCGCCGTGTCCGCTGCCAGGTCGACGATCTCCTGAACCCGATCGAGCGCGTGCCGTTCGGTGTCGTCGAGGAGGCGACTCAAATGGCTGATTCGTGCCATGTTCGCAGCGGGCACCACGGAGGCCGTATGCAGGCGCGCCAGATGCTGCCCGTCGGCGGCGAGGGAGTCGACGCACCGGGTCGCCGGGCCGGACGCGATTCCACGCTCCTCCAGCTCGCCGATGACGCCGTCGCGTCCGATCTTGTCCAGCTTGTCGATCGCGACGAGCGCGTCGGGGTGCTGCACCTTCGGAATGCCGGCCGCGACAAGCAGAGCCGTCAACACCTGACGATGGTTCAGCCGGATGACGAAGTCGCTGAACCCCAGTGTCTGCAGAACCTCGCTGACGGCCGCGATCTGCTCGACCTCGACGAGCACCGAGGTCGTGCCGACCGTGTCGATGTCGCACTGAAAGAACTCGCGGAACCGGCCTTTCGCCGGCCGGTCGGCGCGCCACACCGGCTGGATCTGATAGCGCTTGAAGAACCGGGGAAGCTCGCTCTGGTACTGCGCGACCACGCGTGCGAGCGGGACGGTGAGATCGTACCGGAGCGCGAGATCGGCCGCCCCCGTGGACTCGTGCTCGCCGCGTCGGAGAATCTTGAAAATGAGCTTGTTGCCCTCGTCGCCGTACTTGCCGAGGAGCGTGTCGATGTTCTCGAAGGCGGGCGTCTCGAGCGGTTCGAACCCGTAGCGCTCGTACACGTCGCGAACCACGCCGATGACATGCTCGCGCCGTCGGATGTCGTCCGGGAGAAAGTCCCGCGTGCCCCCGGGTGGTTTCGTCGAACTCAATCGCCTGAGACTCCTCCGCGGTTGGACCGGCTGCGATCGTCTACCGGGTTCATGTAATCCAGCCGGTACCCGACGTACCGATCGGCGTATCCCTGAATGCCCGCGACCTCGGCATCGGTGAGCGCCCGCTTCACCCTGGCGGGGCTCCCCATCACGAGCGAGCGCGGCGGCACCTTCATCTCCTCGACCACCAGCGTCCCGGCCGCCACGATCGACTCGCTGGCGATGTGCGCGCCGTTCAGGACGATGGCCCCCATCCCGATCAGGCAGCAATCCTCGATCGTGCACCCGTGCAGGAGCGCCGCGTGGCCGACGGTGACGTTGTTTCCGATCGTCGTCGGATGCGTGCGGTTCATGACGTGCACGACCGTGCCGTCCTGGAGATTCGACCGCCGGCCGATCCGAATGCGGTGGACGTCGCCGCGGACGACAACGGCCATCCACACGCTGCTCTCCTCGCCAATGTCGACGTCGCCGATGACCTGGGCGCTGTCGTCGATGAAAGCCGTCGGATGCACGCGCGGAAGGACGCCGCGGTACGGGCGGAGCATTCGGCGAATTATAGCGTGACGGTCCGCCGGAGGGCACGCGCCGGCGGACGGCGCCGCCACGACATCACGACGCCGGAGGGTGGTGGCGCTGTCGCTGGTGATGTCGTGGCCGTCGCCCTCAGTTCGCGGATTCGGTGGCCGACCCGTTCTTCTTCGGCGTCGGTCCGCCGCGGAAGGTCAGGAGATGATCCCGGATGACGCGAATCTGCGCCTCGGCGTCGCCGTTCAACTGCGTGTAGAACGACTTCGGATAGTCCGGCCAGAAGGCGGGCATCCGCGTGCCGGGCAGGATGTCGGACGGCTTCTTCAGCCACTGCAGAATCCACTCGGGCTGGAGCCGGTCGGACGCCATGCGCAGGTCGGGCGCGAGATTCGCCGTCGGCTGATCCTTCGGGATCGTGCCGAGCACGTGGCACTGCTGGCACTTCAGCAGCTCGAAGAGCTGCTTGCCGACCGCTTCCTGGTCCGACGCCCGGACGATCTCGTGGCTCCGGAACGGGCCGATGCTGTCGGAGACGGCGCCGAAATACCGGATGACCGTGTTCAGGTTCCGATCGTCGAGACCGAAAGTCGGCATCCGCACGTTCAGCCACGGCCTGATTTGAATCGGTCCCCGCAGGAACGCATACAGCCAGTCGGGCTGGACCCGCGCGCCCTCGGGCGTCAGCATCGGCGGACCGAGCGAGGAATCGGGCAGGAGCTTCACGAAGTCGCCGCCGTCGCCCTCGATCACGTGGCAGCCGACGCAGTTGCGCCGGTGCACCAGCGTGCGCCCGGTGGCCAGGTAGTCGTTCCGCGCCGAGCGCGGCGCCAGCGCCGCCGCGGGCTGAATCTCCCGTTGGAAGCTCATGATCGCGGTCAACAGGCGATCGACCTCCGCGTCGGTGAAGTCGAAGTTCGGCATCCGCAGCTTGTCGAGCGGCTGCAGAACGCGGCCCCGGTCGAAGATCCGGGGATCGTGCAGCTTGGTCCGGAACCACGCCACCTTGGAGGTGTGCGGGATGTCGTTGATGAACGCGAAGTCCAGCCGCGTCACCAGCTTGCTCCCCTCCTCCGACAGATCGGTCCCGATCGACTGTGCCTTCTCGAATCCCTTGATCTCGTGACAGCTGAAGCAGCCGTACCGGCTGATCACCTTCTGGCCGAGCGCCACCTGTTTGGCCGGCAGGCCGCCCAGCTTCTTCACTTCGTCCTCGGCCTCCTTGAACGGCAGCGCCGCCTTGAAGTAGTCGAGGAGCGCCGCATCGACGTCCTTCTCCTCGAACGACGCCTTGGCGGCATCGCCGCCGGGCTGCTTGAGCGTCATCAGATACGCGGCGACGTCGGCCGCCTGGGCGTCGGTGAGCCGCAGGTTCGGCATGTAGGTGTTCGGGTTGTAGTGCTTCGGATCGCGCACCCAGTTGAACACCCATTCGTAGGTCGTCTTGTTGCCGATGTTCTCGAGGGGCTGGCCGAAGGTGCGGTGCGGACCCGCGTCGACGCGCGTCCCCTCGCCGACGACGTGGCAGCCCTGGCAGCCGATGGACTTGACGATCTGTTCGCCGCTCTTTGCGTCGCCGGGCGGCGGGTTCCGGACCGCCGGCTCGTACGGCTCGGTGTTCGCGAACAGGTATGCGGCGACCGCGCTGATCTCGACCTCGTTGCGCACCGCGTCCTGGGGCGAGCTGGAGTTCGAGTTGTACCAGATGCGCGGCATCCAGGTCGCCGGCTTCACGGCGCGCGGATTCCGAATCCAGGTCTTCACCCAGTCGGGCGTCAGCTTCGAATCGATCTTCGTCAGGATCGGCCCGGGCTTCCGCAGGCCGTTCGGGTTCGCGTCGCCGGCCACCTCGAACCCGCGGGTCTTGTGGCACGCATAGCAGCCGGCGCGCTCGAACGTCGCGTAGGCGAGGTTCAGATCGTCCGCCTTCGGAATGAACTCCTGCTCCTTGTGGCACTTGGCGCACGAGGCTTCCGTCATCTTGATCGGGAGCATCGGGTAGTCCCAGAGATGCGGCTCCTCCCAGTGATACTTCTTCTCCCACTCCTCTTTCTGCTTCGCGCCGGTCGGCGCGTGGGCCGCGTCGCGGAAACTCACCGACTGTCCCATGCCCTCGTGGCACACGGTGCAGCCGATCCGGTCGATCGGATGCGACGAGCTGCCGCCCAGGTAGAGGTCGAGACTCGGATGGGTCGTGAAGGGCTGGGGATACTTCTCGAAGCCCTTCTTGTCGATGGCCAGATGACACGTCTGGCACCGGTCCATCTTCGGCACGCGCGTGAAATTCACATCGTCGACGATGTTCGGCAGGATGATCTGCTGGACCTTGATGGTCGGCGCCATGAAGTCGAGGAGCGGCGCGTTGCGGAAGTAGTCCTTCGTGAGGCTCGGCGCCTGCGTCGCCAGGAGCTTCTGCAGACGCGTCTCCTCGGTGTGCATATCCTCGATCTGCTTGCTGATCGTGCCGACCTGGCCGTTGTACTGGCCGAGATCCTTCTGGACCTGCGCGCGCTGGCTGGTCAGCGACTGCACTCCCAAATCGAGATCGTTCAGGCGCGCCGCCTCGGCCGTGACGTTCTCGCCCTTCTTCGCGGCGCCCGACAGGCCGGCCGCGCGCGCCGCCTCGAAGTCGTAGCGGTCGTGGTCGTAATTGGCCTTGGCATACTGGTAGTCCCGCTGCGCCCGATCGAGCTGCACGCCGAGATCGTCCACCTGCTTCTGGAGCTCGGCGATCTTCTGCTGGTTGGCCGCGGCATTCTTCCGCGCCGCCTGCAACTGCGCCTGCAACTGGGTCAGCTTCGCCTTGTCCACCCCGGCCGCCGCCTGCCGGTATTGCGCCTGCGTCACCTGGTACTGCAGCTCCGCGAAGCGCCGCTGCGTGTTCTTCCAGTCCCGATCGAAGTCGTCCCACACCATCCAGACGACCGACAGGAAGAGAAACAGGCTGGACGCCGCGAAGACGACGTTCAGGAAGTCGATGTTGTAGGCGTGCCCAACGCCCTTCTTTTCAGCCATAGCGTGATTTCGTTCACCTCGAGGCCCGCGCTCCCCGGGGTGCGGAGCGCGAGGGGTTCAGCCGAGCGCCTAGATATTGAAGAAGAATTCCGGGATCGCCACCACGTACTTCAGGTTGAACAGCCACCGCGCCAGCATCTTCAGCGGCAGCGACATCATGCTCAGGAACAGGAACACCGCCACGTAGTACCGGGCCGCCCCCAGCTTGCCGTAGTACGCCTTGAACAGCCCCTTGGCCAGGATCACCGGCAGCGCGAAGACATAGAACAGCACGAAGAGGATGCCGAAGATCTCACGGATGTACCATTGGCTCGGCAGTCCCGTCCGGAAGCCGCGCACCCAGATGTATTCCGACAGGTTGACGTTGGTCAGCGCCTCCAGCTTGTGGATGTCCCAGTACTCGAAGGGGCCGAAGAAGTTCCAGTTCGGCCCGCGCAGGAACGTCCCGAGGACGATCAGCGAGGACCAGAGCACCGCGAACCCGAACAAGAACAGCACGATCTCGGGCTTGCGCTCGTTGAACGTGTAGTACCCGTTCCCCTTCGGGTTCTTGTCGAGGTACGGGATGCAGATCAGGCCGACGATGATGAGCCCCGGGAGCACGACCCCGGCCAGCCAGGGGTCGAAGTACACCAGCATCTCCTGGAGGCCGAGAAAGTACCACGGCGCCTTCGACGGATTCGGCGTGTTGGCGGGATTCGCCGGCTGCTCGAGCGGCGCCTTCAGGAAGATCGACCACACGATGAGGAGCACCGAGAACACGATGAGCGAGATCAGCTCGGTGTAGACCAGGTCCGGCCACACCCACACGCGATCGGACTCCTCTTTCTCGATCGGCCCCAGCCCGGCCCGGATGCGCCGATCGTTCAGCACCGCTTCGCGAATCGAGTACCAGACGAAGAACACGAGGAGGAAGATCAGACCCACGATCGGCACGTTGTCCGGCTTGGTGACGATCAGGCGGAAGTTCTCGTCGAAGCTTCCGAAGATGAAGAACAGCGCCAGCAGCCCGAATACGAGGGATCCGAACGTGTTGGACGCGATCCGCTCGCGCTTCCAAATCAGCACGCCGAGCGAGGCCACGGCCAGCATGAAGAACCGCCGTGGGTCCGCAATCCAGTTGAAGATGTCCGTGATGAAGCCCACACGTCCTCCGGCAATCAGCAGCCGGCACGCGGGCATGCCGCGTTCCCGGCCGTGAAGGGTGAATTTCTAGAGCGGTCCCGAGATGCCGCCGTCCTTTCGTACACGCCAGAAATGCACGGCCATCAGCACGGCGATCGCGAGCGGGAACCCGACGCAGTGCAGCACGTAGAACCTGAGGAGCGCCCCCTCGCCGACGAACGTCCCCCCGAGCAGCGCGAACCGCGCGTCGTCGGCCGCGTGGATCAGCGGGACGTCACCCAGGCGCAGCAACTGGGCGCCGGGGCCTTCGTGGCCGAGAAACGGCGTGGCGCGCGCCATGTTCGACCCGACGGTGATGGCCCAGATGGCCAGCTGATCCCACGGGAGCAGATACCCGGTGAACGACAGCAGCAGCGTGAGGACCAGCATGATGACGCCCACCGACCAGTTGAACTCGCGCGGCGGTTTGTACGAGCCGGTCATGAAGACGCGGAACATGTGCAGCCACACGGTGATGACCATGGCGTGCGCGCCCCAGCGGTGCATCTCACGCATGATCCCGAGCGGCACGTGCTCCCGCAGCCCGACGATGTCGGTGTAGGCGTATTCGAGCGTCGGCCGGTAATAGAACATCAGAAGGAGGCCGGTCAGGGTCAACGACAGGAACAAGAAGAAGCTGAGGCCGCCCATGCACCAGGTGTAGCGCAGCTTGACGCCCGACTTGCGGATCCGCACCGGGTGCAGGTGCAGGAACACGTTGGACAGCATGACCAGCACGCGATTGCGATCCGTCGTCGGACGCCCGTGGCGGAAGATCGACGTCCACGCCTGCGTTTCCGTCAGCCAGTTCCAGAACCTGACGAGCGAGCCTTCCTGCGGGTCGATTGTCTTGGTATCTGCCATACGTCTCTACTGCGTCGCTACGCCTTGAGGAACGATTCCGGATCCGTCCACTGCCCGAGCTCGGTACTGGAAATGCTTGCTCTTGTCCACGAGGATCTGTCCGTCGTCGGCGAGCACGACGCGGGCGCGCTCGAGCGGGCGCGGCGCGGGCCCTTCGAAGTTGATGCCGGTGAGCCGGAACCCGCTGCCGTGGCACGGACACTTGAACTTGTTCTCCGCCGAGAGATAGTTCGGCGTGCAGCCCAGGTGGGTGCAGACGCTGATGAGCGCGTAGAAGCCGCTGGCGCCCTGCACCAGATCTTCGGGTGTGCGCACGAGCCAGACCCCGAACTTGTCCTTCCAGCGTTCGTCGACGCCGATGCCGTACTCGTTCGGAAATCCCGCCTTGAACTGCTGCGGCGGCTCGTTGAGCACGTTGGGAAACATGAACCGGCCGGTGGCCGCCAGCGCGGCGGCTGACGCCGCCGAGAAGGCGCCCCACGCCAGTCCGATCCACGCGCGGCGCGTGAGCAGGGGCGAGGTGTCGTCGGGGTCCCGACCCGCGGCCGCCGCGGCCGGCTTCGGCACCGGCACCGACACCCTGGCGGCGGCGCCTCCCGGCGAGGCGACCGACGTCGTCTTGCCGGCGAGATCCGGCATCGGCGCCGCGGCCGGCCTGGGCGGGGCCGCCGGCCGGGGCGGAGCGGCCGGACGAGGCGCAGCCGGGGCTGGGCCCGCGCCGGTGGCCGTCGCGGCCGCCGCCGTCGCAGCCTCGGCGCCGCCGGCTGGCGTCGGCTTCACGTGCGGCGTTGCCGCCGGATTCGCACCGCTCGGCGGTGCGCTGGGAATTGCGGCCTTGCTCTCGTCAGCCATGGTGCCCCTCTACGTGTCGACTAGCCGATCTGCCTGAGCGCCTCGAGCGCTGCCTGCCGGACGCGCAAACTGCGGTCCGTCTCGCTGAGCGTCGCGATCGAGGCGCGCAGCGCGGCGTCCTTGAGCGCCGCACCGGCCCGAATGCCGCTGATCATCACGTCGGCCACCGGATCCTCGTCCTCGTCCTGGCGGACCTCGCGCCGCACGGTGCGCTCGACGTAGTCGCGGTCGATCATCTGGCGCAACACCGGCACGCCGTCACGGTTGTCGTGGCGCGCCAGCGCCACGGCGGCGTTCCAGCGCACGTCGGCCGCGCCGTCCTGCAGCGCCGCGCGAAGCGTCACGACCTGCGCGTCGCCCGGGAGTGCGCCGAGCGCGTACACCACCATCTTGCGAATGCCCGGGTCGGCGGATTGATAGAGCGGCTGGAGCGCCGGCACCACGGACGCGTCGCCCGACGCCCCGAGCGCCCAGATCACGCTCAGACGAGCTTCGCTGTCCGGATCGTCGAGCGCGTGCGTCAGATCGGCGACGGCGCGGGCAGGCAGCGGCGGATCGAGACGCCCGAGGGCGAGCGCCAGATAGCGGCGCACGCGCGGGTCGTCGGCGTTCTTGGAATCCTCGTACGCCTCCACCAGCGCCGGCGCGAGCTGGCGGTTCGCGCGCACTTTGGGATCCGACAGCAGCCGCGAGAGCTCGTACGCCGCGGGCCACCGTCGATTCGATCCGCCGAACCGAACCTCGTTGATGTAGTCCTGTGGCGTGCGCGCGTCGGTCACGAGCGACCGGAAGCCCACAAACACCAGGACCGTCACGCCGACGACCGCCAGTGGGATCAGAAAAAACTGAACAGCGAGGGCGGGCGCCGCAACCAGTGGATGTCGAGGCGCGGCGTCGCGCTCGATGAGTTTGTCCATGTAGGGGAAACCGAGTCGACCCGAATCTGGCAAGTTTTACTACGTGTGCGGTTTAGGGGTCAAGCAGGAGCGCAGCGGGACGCGGGGACGTTCGCCGGCCGCCGAGCGCGCCGGGCCGCCGAGAACGCGGGCCGTTCTTCGCTGGCCGCGAACCAACTCGGCGGCTCACGCGGGAGCCGCGCGCGGACCCGTTCAGCGTCCGACCGGCTGCGACTGCTGCCGCATGCGGACGGGCTTGAGGAACGGCATGAGCGCCCGCAGCCGGACGCCCACTTCCTCGATCGGATGCGCCGCCTCGAGCTCACGCTGTCTGTTGAACCACAGCCGACCCGACTCGTTCTCCTCGATCCAGGCGCGGGCGTACTCGCCGCTCCGGATTTCCTCGAGCATCTTCTTCATCTCGGCCCTGGTCGCGTCGGTGACGATGCGGGGGCCGCCGGTGTAGTCGCCGTGCTCGGCCGTATCGCTGACCGAGTAGCGCATGTAACTCAGGCCTCCCTGATAGATGAGGTCGACGATCAACTTCAGCTCGTGGAGGCATTCGAAGTACGCGATCTCGGGCTGGTAGCCCGCATCGACCAGCGTCTCGAACCCGGCCTTGATGAGCGCACTGACGCCGCCGCAGAGCACCGCCTGCTCACCGAACAGGTCGGTTTCGGTTTCCTCGGCAAACGTGGTCTCGATGACGCCGGCCCGGGTGACCCCGATGCCCTTGGCGTACGAGAGGGTCAGCGCGCGGGCGTGACCGGTAGCGTCCTGGTGGACGGCGAACAGCGCGGGCGTGCCGGCGCCCTCGACAAACAGCTCCCGCACGCGGTGGCCGGGCGACTTGGGCGCGACCATCGAGACATCGACGTCGGGCCGCACGGCGATGGTGCCGAACCGGATGTTGAAGCCGTGCGCGAACATCAGCATCTTGCCGGGCGCGAGGTTCGGCTCGATGTCCTCGCGGAACACCTTCGCGGTGATGGTGTCGGGAATGAGCACCATGATGACGTCCGCCCACTTCGACACCTCGGCGACGTCGCCGACGATCAGGCCCGCCTCGCTCGCCGTCTGGCGCGAGCGGCTCGTCGGGGGCAATCCCACCTTGACGCTGACGCCGCTGTCGCGCAGGTTGAGCGCATGGGCGTGCCCCTGGGATCCGTAGCCGATGACCGCCACCTTCTTGTCCCGAATCAGCGCCAGATCCGCCGCGTCGTCGTAGTACATCTTCGCCATCACGTCTCCTTATACCGAACAGTTGCTGATGTCGTCCGCGATCAGGGCGTCCGATCCCGGGTCGGCCGCGCGCGTCGATTTGACGCTGCCGCGCGCCATGGCGATACGACCGGTCCTGACCATTTCCTTCACGCCGTAGGGGCGCAGCACCTCGAGCATGCTGTCGATCTTGTCCTCGGTCCCGGTGGTCTCGATCACGAGCGACTCGGGGCTGACGTCGACCACCCGGGCCCTGAACACGTCGACGAGCTGCATGACGTGGGTGCGCGCCTCGCCGGTCGCCGACACCTTGATGAGCGCGAGGTCGCGCACGATCGCGGGCGCCGCCGTGATGTCGTCGACGCGTTTGACAGGCACCAGCTTGTACAGGTTCGCCTCCAGGCGTCGCGCGCCGTACGCGTCGGTGTCGACGACGACCGTCATCCGGGAGACACCCGGCTCCTCGGTGCGGCCGACGGTCAGCGATTCGATGTTGAACGCGCGGCGCCGGAACAGCGATGCGACGCGGTTCAGCACGCCCGGCTTGTTGTCCACGTAGACGACGAATGTGTGAATCATGACTTCGTTCCCGTTTGACCACCGTGGCGTGCGGGCGCCCCGAATCCACCGATGCCGGCGGCGCCACCCATCCCGGTCGTGGCTCAGTCGGCTCCGGTCTCCACGAGCGGCGACGGCCGCCGAATCATCTTGTGGAGGTCGGCGCCGGCCGGCACCATCGGATACACCGAATCCTCCTGCTCGACGCGGAAGTCGATGAGGGCCGTCCGCCGCTGCCGCCGCGCGTTTGAGACCGCTGCTTCGACCTGGGACCGCTCGGTCACCGCCGTGGACCAGGCGCCGTAGGCCTCCGCCAGCTTCACGAAGTCGGGGCCCGAGAGCGGCGTGGCGGCGTAGCGCTTGTCGTAGAAGAATTCCTGCCACTGCCGGACCATTCCGAGGTAGCCGTTGTTGATGATCGCGACGTTGAGGTCGAGCTGCTCCTGGACGGCGGTCGCCAGCTCCGGACACGTCATCTGAAAGCCGCCGTCGCCGGCGACCACCCAGACCTCGGCGTCGGGCCGGGCGATCTTGGCCCCGATCGCGGCCGGCAGCGCGAATCCCATCGTGCCGAGGCCGCCCGACGTGATGAGCGAGCGCGGCTGATCGTGCTTGTAGTACTGGGCTTCCCACATCTGGTGCTGGCCGACGTCGGTCACGACCACCGCGCGGCCGTCGGTGAGGCGCCAGAGATCGTTGATGACGTGCGCGGCGTACAGATGGCCGTTGTCGGGCAGGTTCTGGATGTCGCGCACGGCGGCATCGCCCTTGAGCTCGTCGATGTGCGCGAGCCACGCGGCGCGCTGGCTGCTGCCCTCGACGTGCGGAATCCACTCGGCGAGCGTGGCCTTCAGATCGGCGGCAATCGCCACGTCGACGCGAACGTTCTTGTTCAACTCGGCGCGATCGATGTCGACATGGATCTTCCGCGCGTTGAGCGCGTAGGTCCTCAGGTTGCCGGTCACGCGATCGTCGAACCGCATGCCGAGCGCGATCAGGAGGTCGGCCTCCTGGATGGCCGTGTTCACCCACGCCTCGCCGTGCATCCCCATCATGCCGAGATTGAGCGGGTGCGAGGCCGCGACGCCGCCGATGCCGAGCAGCGTCACCGCCATCGGAATCCGGCCGCGCTCGGCGAACGCGACGATGTCGCGCTCGGCGCCGGCCAGCGTGACGCCGTGGCCGGCCAGGATCAGCGGACGCTCGGCGGCGTTGATCAACTGGAGCGCCTCCCGGTGATCCCCGTCGCCGGGCAGCGCCTCGTCCTGCGTTTCCGTCAGATGCGGCTCGGCGGCCGCCCAGTCGAGCACCGCGGCGCCCTGCTGCGCGTCCTTCGTGATGTCCACCAGCACCGGGCCGGGACGTCCCGACCGCGCCACCGCGAAGGCTTCGCGGAGCGCGGGCGCCACGTCGGCGGCGCTGGTGACCAGATAGTTGTGCTTGGTGATCGGCAGCGTGATGCCGGTGATGTCGGTTTCCTGGAACGCGTCGGATCCGATCAGCTTGCTGCCCACCTGCCCGGTGATGCAGACCAGCGGCGAGCTGTCCATCATCGCGGTCGCGATGCCGGTCACCATGTTCGTCGCGCCCGGGCCCGAGGTGGCAATCGCGACGCCGACGCGCCCGCTCGCCCGGGCGTAGCCGTCGGCCATGTGCGTCGCGCCCTGCTCGTGGCGGACGAGGACGTGCCGGATCGGAAACTCCAGCATCGCATCGTAGGCGGGAAGAATGGCGCCGCCGGGGTAGCCGAACACGTCGGTGACCCCCTCGCGCACGAGACACTCCCACATGATCTGCGCACCTGTTCTCATGATTGGTCCTCTTCACCCGGTGACCGCGCCGGTCGATGCCGACGAGACGAGCCGCGCGTACTTCGCCATCACGCCGGTCGCGTAACGCGGCGGCGGAGGCGTCCAGCCCGTCATCCGCGCGCGGATCTCCGCGTCGCCGATGGCGAGGTCGAGCCGCCGGGTCGTCACGTCGATCACGATCGGATCGCCGTCGCGGACGATCGCCAGCGGCCCGCCGCGGGCCGCTTCGGGCGCGACGTGGCCGACCATCAGGCCGCGCGTCGCGCCCGAGAATCGCCCGTCGGTGACGAGCGCCACGGTATCGCCCAGCCCGGCCCCGACCAGCGCGCTCGTGACGCCGAGCATCTCGCGCATGCCCGGACCGCCGCTCGGCCCCTCGTAGCGGATGACGACGACGTCGCCGGGGCGGATCGTCTGCCGCTGCACGGCCTCGAACGCCGCGTCCTCGCTGTCGAAGACGCGCGCCGGCCCCCGATGCTCGGTGCGCCCGGCGCCCGACACTTTGATCACGGCGCCGTCGGGCGCCAGATTGCCGCGCAGAATCACCAGACCGCCGCTCGGCTTGAGCGGGTGGCTGGCCGGCCTCACGACCTGCTGTCCCGCCGCCTCCCTCGCCCGGGCCGCCTCCTCCCCGAGCGTCCTGCCGCTGACCGTCGGCGTGTCGCCCGAGAGGACGCCGGCCTCGATCAGCCGCTTCGCGACCAGCGCCGTACCGCCGGCCGCGTACAGATCGGTCGCCACGAAGCGCCCCGACGGCTTGAGATCGGCGAGCAGCGGCACCCGCTCGCTGATGCGATCGAAGTCGTCCAGCGACAGCTCGACGCCCGCCTCGTGCGCAATCGCCATCAGGTGCAGCACCGCGTTGGTCGATCCGCCGGTCGTCGCGACCGAGGCGATGGCGTTTTCGAACGCCGGCCGCGTGAGGATGTCGCGCGGCCGGACGCCGTCGGCGACCAGCGCCAGCACGCGCTCGCCGGCTGCCCGCGCGACGTCCGCCTTCTTCGGATCGGTCGCCGGCACGTTGCCGCTGCCGGCCGTCGCAATGCCGAGGAATTCGGCCACGAGTGCCATGGTGTTCGCGGTGAACTGTCCGCCGCAGGCGCCGGCGCCCGGACAGGCGACCCCTTCGAGCTCGTTGAGCTCGGCGGCCGTCATCTTGCCGGCCCCGTACGCGCCGACCGCCTCGAACACTTCCTGGATCGTCACGGCGTCCCCGTGAAACCGGCCGGCCGCGATCGACCCGCCGTAGAGGACGAGGCCCGGCACGTTCAGGCGCGCCAGCGCCATGATGCCGCCGGGAATGGTCTTGTCGCAGCCGACCAGGACGATCACGCCGTCGAAGCCGTTGCCGCGCGCGACCAGCTCGATCGAGTCCGCTATGACCTCGCGACTCACCAGCGACGCCTTCATCCCCTCGGTGTTCATCGTGATGCCGTCGGAGATGGAGACCGTGTTGAACTCCATCGGGGTGCCGCCGGCCCGGCGAATGCCGTCCTTCACGTGGGCGGCGAGATCGCGCAGATGGTAGTTGCACGGGCCGATCTCGATCCAGGTGTTCGCGACGCCGATGAGCGGCTTCTTCAGGTCGGCGTCGCTGAAGCCGACGGCCTTCAGCATCGCGCGCGCCGGGGCGCGGCTGGGGCCGGTGGTCAGCGGATTCGGACGAAACGTCATGAAACCACCTCGAAGGGATCCGGCTGGCGGCTCTCGCGCGTCTTCCAGCTGGTGTAGGAGCCGAGCGTCCGCAGGGTCGGCGCGAATTCGGCCAGGTGCGCGAGCGCCCGCGCGCACGGCAGCTCGTCGCGGGCGGCGGCCAGATCGGCGTAGAACAGGTACTCCCAGGGCCGCCCCTGCAGCGGGCGCGATTCGAGCTTGGTCAGGTCGATCCCGCGCAGGGCGAAGGCGCTGAGCGCCTTGAACAGCGCACCCGGCTCGTTCGGCAGCGAGAAGACGATCGACGTCTTGTCGGGCACGCTGTCGGTGAAGGGACGCCGGCCGATGACGAGAAATCGCGTGACGTTGTCGCTGTAGTCCTGGACCGCCGAGGCGAGCGGCACCAGCCCGAAGATCTCTCCCGCGCGCGCCGACGCGATCGCGCCGGCATCCGCCAGCTTCTCGTCCGCCACCATCTTCGCGCTGCCCGCCGTGTCGTAGGTGGCGATGATCTCCACGCCCGTGAGCGTGCGCAGGAATCGCTCGCACTGCGCCAGCGCCTGCGGATGCGAATACACGCGCTTGAGCCGCCCGATGACCGCGCCCGGCAGCGCGAGCAGGTGATGCACCACCGGCAGCTCGATCTCGGCCACGATCGGCAGGTGGTGCGACAGCAGCAGGTCGTAGTTGCGATGAATGCTGCCGCCGATCGAGTTCTCGATCGGCACGACCCCGTACCCGGCCGGTCCGCCTTCGACCGAGGAAAAGACCTCCTCGAACGTGCGGCACGCGATGAGCTGCGCATCGGGCGCGACGCGGTGCGCCGCCGCCTCGCTGAACGCTCCCGGCTCTCCCTGGTAGGCGATCCTCATGATCGGTGCCCTCGTGGCGGGGTGCCCCGCGCCCTCCCGCTCGCCTGATGCGCCCCTGAAAAAGCGAAAGGGCCATCACCCGTTCTCGGATGATGGCCCCGGTTTCCCTCCGGCCCTCGCTCACATCATCCGCGTTCGGGTGGCGTCCCGATGCCCGGGCCAAAGAAGGCCCGAACATCGACCCTAACGGCGACCATGCGCGCGAGGCGGGCAGCTGACATGCCGTGCATTGGAGGCCCCATTAGACTGCCCGTCGCCCTAGAAGTCAAATTGATAATCTTTACTTGATCATAAGACAGGCGCATACTCGCCGGGCGCCGCCCGCCGACGCGGCACCGCCTCAGAGCCGCGGCAGCGTCACGCCGCGCTGCGCCTGGTACTTGCCCTGCTTGTCCTTGTACGACACGGCGCACGGCTCGTCGCTCTGAAAGAACAGGACCTGCGCAATCCCCTCGTTGGCGTAGATCTTGGCCGGCAGCGGCGTGGTATTGGAGATCTCGATCGTGACGTGCCCCTCCCACTCGGGCTCGAACGGCGTCACGTTGACAATGATCCCGCAGCGCGCGTAAGTGGACTTGCCGAGACAGACCGTCAGGATGTCACGGGGAATCCGGAAGTACTCGAGCGTGCTCGCCAGCGCGAACGAGTTCGGCGGGATGATGCAGACCTCCGCCCTGATATCGACGAACGATCGCGGGTCGAACGCCTTGGGGTCGACGACGGTATTGTAGACGTTCGTGAAGACCTTGAACTCTTCGCCCACGCGGACGTCGTACCCGTACGACGACACGCCGTACGAGACGACCCCGGCGCGCACCTGGCCGTCCACGAAGGGTTCGATCATGCGGTGCTCGAGGGCCATCCGCGTGATCCAAGTGTCGTTCTTGATCGACATCGAGCCGGGCATTATACCAGCCCGATCGGCATACCAGCCGGATCGGCCGGCCGGCGGCGCACGACGCGGGGTCAGCGCCTGAACAGCGCGAGCAGCAGGGTCAGGATCACACTGAGGACGATCGAGGTGGCCAGCGGAAAGTAGAAGCTGAAATGGCCTCGCCTGACGTAGAAGTCGCCCGGCAGCCGGCCGAACGGGATGCCGACCATGATCAGCAGGCCGAGCGCCGCAATCCCCAACCCGATCAGGACCAGGATTCTGCCCACCGGATTCACCGCCGATCGTGGCGTCGGTCGGTGTCAGACAAGGTCGACGCCTGCGAAGAAGTAGCCGATCTCGGACGCCGCCGTCTCCGGGGCGTCCGATCCGTGCGTCGCGTTGCGCTCGATCGACTCCGCGAACTCCTTCCGGAGCGTGCCGGGATCCGCCTTCGCCGGATCGGTGGCTCCCATCAACGTGCGCCACGCCTTGACGGCGTCCGGCCGCTCGAGGACCAGGACGATGGCCGGGCCCGACGACATGAAGGCGGTCAGGCTGCCGAAAAACTGGCGCTGCCGGTGCACTGCGTAGAAACCCTCGGCTTCCGGCGTCGACAACCGCACCCGCCGCATGGCACGAATCTGGAATCCGGCCTCTTCGATCCGCTGGATGATGCGGCCGGCGAGTCGCCGTTCCACCGCATCAGGCTTGATGATCGCGAGCGTGCGTTCGGACATCGGGCGATTATAGCAGCCCGAAATCGGCGATCAGGCAGCCAGGAGCGCGTCATGACCACGATGGCGACGAAACGTCAGGACGATCCCGACGCCCACAAAGGCGCGATCGAAGGCGACCGCCCGACCGACGAGCAGATCGGCAATCCGCACGGCGACGGGGTGAACGAGGACGGACTGCCCGACGACCCGGTGGCGACGGCCGAGGACGAGCTCGGCGCCAACGAAGACGACACGCAGGGATGAGCCGGAGGCGGGCGCCTCGAGCTACCGCAGCGATTCCATGATTTCCTCGAGGGCCTCCGGGCCGGGGCGAACCTTGCCGAGCGGCAGCATCGCGAGCGGCTCGTCGATGATGTTGAGCTGCGTCAGGAAGTCGTCGCGGTCGGGTTCGATGTAGATGAGGCCGGTGGCGAACTCGCCGCGCCGCGCCGTTTCGTGCAGCCGCTTGATGGCATTGATCTTGTCGGTCGCGTCGTAGTCCTCTTCCAGCTTCTTCAGCAGCAGCCGCGACCCGTCGTGCATCGTGACTTCCTGCACGCTCCCCGGCTCGTACTCCACGCTGATGTCCTCGAAGAAGGGGACGAAGCTCACTTCCTCGAGCGGGTCGTCGTGATCCTTGACGTATGCGTAGCTCTTGGTCGATCCCTCGTGGTCGTTGAAGGTCACGCACGGCGAGATGACGTCCAGCATCACCGTCCCGCGGTGGGCGAGCGCCGCCTTGAGCAGCGTGAGCAGCTGCTTCTTGTCGCCCGAGAAGGAGCGCGCCACGAAGGTGGCGCCGAGCTCGATGGCCAGCGCGCAGGTGTCGAGCGGCGGCAGATCGTTGACGACCCCGGTCTTCAGCTTCGACCCCGAGATCGGCCGTCGGCGAGAACTGCCCCTTCGTCAGCCCGTAGCAGCCGTTGTCCTCGATGATGTAGATGATCGGCAGATTGCGGCGCATCAGGTGCACGAACTGGCCGATGCCAATCGCGCCGGTGTCGCCGTCGCCGCTGATGCCAATGGCAATCAGCCGGCCGTTGGCGAGCATCGCGCCGGTGCCGACCGACGGCATGCGGCCGTGGACCGCATTGAAGCCGTGGGAGCCGCCCAGAAAGTAGGCCGGGCTCTTGCTCGAGCATCCGATGCCGGAGAGCTTCACGACCTGCCGCGGATCGACGCCCATCTCGAAGAACGCGTCGATGATGCGCTCGGAAATCGCGTTGTGGCCGCAGCCGGCGCACAGCGTCGTCTTGCCGCCCCTGTAGGTCTGCGGTTCCAGCCCGATCCGGTTCACTTTGAGTGTCGCCATGTCTGTGGGTCCGTCCGTCCAATCTGCGAGGCCTGCGCGCCAAGTCGCGACATCCCCGCGCCGAATCCGTGAGTCCGCGTCCCGCCGCGCCTCTACTCGCCTCCGGTCACACCCGCGATCCGCGTCGTCTTCTTCGCCACCTCGAAGCCCTCCTGCGACAGCACGTCGTCGGAGATGCTGCGGGCATCGATGGGCAGCCCGTTGTAGTGCAGCACGCTGTGGAGCTTGGTCTGCTGTTCCGGCGTGAGCTCCAGCTTGAGCAGCTGCAGCAGCTGGGCGTCGCGGTTCTGCTCGATGACGTACACGCGCTCGTGCGCGTCGATGAACGCCTGCAGCTCCGCCGTGAACGGGTACGCGCGCAGGCGGAAGTACGACGTCTCGACGGAGGTTTCCTCCCGGAGCTGGTCGCGGCTCTCCCCGGTGGCGTAGTCCGACGTGCCGTACGCGATGAGGCCGATTTTCGCCTTCGGGTTCGTGTCGACCGCCGGCTTGGGCACCCACGCGCGGGCGGTCTGGAACTTGCGGACCAGGCGATCCATGTTGTCCACGTAATCGTCGGGCCGCTCGCTGTACTGCCCCTGGCGTTGTGGCCGGATCCGCGCGCGAAGTACACCGGCATCCCGTCGCCGGGAATCGTGCGGTACGGAATCCCGTCGCCGTCCACGTCCTTGTAGCGGCCCCACTCGCCGATCCGCTTCAGGACCTCGTCGGTCAGCAGCTTGCCGCGGTTGAGCGGCTTGTCGGGGTATCTGAAGCCGTCGGACATCCAGTTGTTCATGCCCAGATCGAGGTCCATCATCACGAACACCGGCGTCTGGAACTGCTCGGCCAGGTCGAAGGCCTCAATCGCCATCGCGTAGGCTTCTTCGACCGACGAGGGAATGAGCATGATGTGCCGGGTGTCGCCGTGCGAGAGAAACGCGACCTGCAGGAGATCGCCCTGCGCGGTGCGCGTCGGCAGACCGGTGGACGGCCCGACGCGCTGGACGTCGAAGACGACCGCCGGCGTCTCGGCGTAATACGCCAGGCCGGCGAACTCGCCCATCAGCGAGATGCCGGGCCCCGCCGTCGCGGTCATCGCGCGGGCGCCCGCCCAGCTCGCGCCGACGACCATGCCGAGGGACGCAATCTCGTCCTCGGCCTGCACGATCGCGAACGTCGCCTTGCCGCTCTCCTTGTCGACGCGGTACTTCTTCATGTAGCCGATGAGCGACTCGCACAGCGACGAGGAGGGCGTGATCGGGTACCAGGCCACCACCGTGACGCCGGCCATCATGCAGCCGATGGCCGCCGCCGCGTTGCCCTCGATGAGAATCTTGCCCGCGGTCTCGTTCATGCGCTCGATGTAGAACGGATCCCGCTTGGTGAAGTGCGCCTCCGCGTAGTCCCAACCGGCCTTGAGCGCGCTTGTATTGAGCGCCACGGCCTTGGCTTTCCGGCCCATCTGCTTGCCGAGGGCCTTCTCCATCAGCGCCAGATCGATGCCGAGGATCTTCGCGAGGATGCCGTCGTAGATCATGTTGCGCACGAGGCGGCGCAGCTTGGCGTCGGGGCACACCGGCGTGACGAGCTTGTCGAACGGCACCGGATAGAAGACCAGGTCGCTCCGCAGCGCGTTCAGCTTGAGCGGTTCGTCGTACACGACGGCGGCGCCGGCGTCCAGCGTCAGCACGTCCTCCTTGGCGGTCTCCGGATTCATCGCGACGAGGAAGTCCACCTCTTTCTTGCGGCCGACGTACCCGCGCTTGCTCGCGCGAATGGTGTACCAGGTGGGCAGGCCGGCGATGTTGGACGGGAACATGTTCTTGCCCGAGACCGGCACGCCCATCAACAGAATCGAGCGCAGGAGCACGAGGTTGGCCGTCTGACTCCCCGACCCGTTGACCGTGGCGACCTGGATGCTGAAGTCGTTGACCACCCGCTGGCGGCGGGCGACGCTCTGGTGCTCCTGAACCGCTACATCTGTCGGTGACATTCGCAAGTCCTTACCGGTATGAAACGAGGGGTCCAATGCTGGTTGAAACCTGAGGTATCGATCCGATTCAGTATAGCACGCAGATCGCGCGACCAGCCACGCACGGTCCCACCCGTAGTGCCGCACAGAAGCGCCACTCCCACATGATGTAGTCGCATCGTGGCGCCCGTCCGAACGCCCTCACCCGCGCGCCGCCGGCGCGCGCGCGGAGCGCGCCGCGCGACCGTCGCGGTCAGCGGCCGAGCAGGTCGCGAATGCCGGCCCCCATCTCGGCGGGACTCCTCGCCACCTTCACGCCGGCGGCCGCCAGCGCGGACATCTTCTCCGCGGCGGTGCCGGTACCGCCGGCGATGATCGCGCCGGCGTGGCCCATCCGTCGTCCGGGCGGCGCGGTCTGTCCGGCGATGAATCCCACCGCCGGCTTCCGAAAATTGGCCTTGATCCAGGCGGCCGCCTCCTCTTCCGCGGTTCCCCCGATCTCGCCGATCATGATGACCGCGTCGGTCTCCGGATCCGCGGCGAACAGCTTGAGCGCGTCGATGTGCGAGGTGCCGATCAGCGGATCGCCGCCGATTCCAATGCAGGTCGACTGGCCCAGGCCGAGCCGGGTCAGCTGATGGATCGCCTCGTAGGTGAGCGTGCCGCTCTTGGAGACGATGCCGATGCGCCCTTCCCGGCAGATGTTGCCAGGAATGATGCCGGCCTTCGCCTTGCCGGGCGAGATGAGCCCCGGACAGTTCGGGCCCACCAGCCGCATCGATCGATCCTTGAGAAAGGTGAAGGCCTTCATCATGTCGAGCGTGGGCACCCCTTCGGTGATGCACACCGCAAGCGCCAGCCCGGCATCGGCGGCTTCCATGACGGCGTCGGCCGCGAAGGCCGGCGGCACGAAGATCACCGACGCGTTGGCGCCGGTCGCCTTCACGGCGTCGTGGACGGTATTGAAGACGGGCCACCCTTCGTGCGTGCGGCCGCCCTTGCCCGGCGTCACGCCGCCCACCACCACGGTGCCGTAGGCGGCGGCCTGTTTCGCGTGAAAGGTCCCCTCGCGGCCGGTCAGGCCCTGGACCAGCAGGCGTGTGGACTTGTCAATCAGTACGGCCATATCTCGCTCGGGCGACGGGGGCTAGCCAGCCAGTTGAACGACCTTGACGGCGGCCTCGTCCATGCCGTCGGCCGTCGTGAAATTCATGCCGCTCGCGCGCAGCAGGCGCTTGCCTTCGTCGACGTTGGTGCCCTCCATGCGGATCACGATCGGGACCAGCACGCCGAGCTCCTGTACGGCGGCCATCACGCCCTGCGCCAGGACGTCGCACCGCAGGATGCCGCCGAAGATGTTGATCAGCACCGCCTTCACGTTCTTGTCCGACATCAGGATCTTGAACGCGTTGCGGATCTGCTCGGCGGTGGCACCGCCGCCCACGTCCAGGAAATTCGCGGGCTCGCCGCCCGCCAGCTTGATGATGTCCATCGTCGCCATGGCGAGGCCGGCGCCGTTCACCATGCAGCCGATGTTGCCGTCGAGATGGATGTAGTTGAGGGAGTACTTGGACGCTTCGATCTCGAGCGGATCCTCTTCGGCCGGATCGCGCAGCTCGCGGATGTCGGCGTGCCGGTACAGGGCGTTGTCGTCGAAGGTCATCTTCGCGTCGAGGGCCAGCAGGTCGCCGCCCGCGGTGACCACGAGCGGGTTGATCTCGACGAGCGATGCGTCGGTGGCGACAAACGCGTCGTACAGCGAGGACGCCAGCTTGACGAACCGGCCGGTCTGCGGACCGTCGAGGCCGATGGCGAACGCGAGCTGACGCGCCTCGAACGGGGCAAGGCCGACGCCCGGTTCGACGTGAACCTTCACGATCTTCTCCGGCGTGCTGGCCGCCACCTCCTCGATGTCGATGCCGCCCGCGGCGCTGGCCATCATCACCGGCTTGCCGGCGCCCCGATCGATGACGACGCTCAGATACAGCTCGCGCGTCATCTGCAGGCCCTCTTCGACCAGCACCCTCCCGACGATGCGGCCCGCGGGCCCGGTCTGATGCGTCACCAGCGTCATGCCGAGCATGGCGCGCGCGAGCGTTTCGGCTTCGTCGGGCGACTTCGCGACCTTGACGCCGCCACCCTTGCCCCGTCCGCCGGCGTGAATCTGCGCCTTGACGACGACCACGCCGCCGCCCAGGCGGCCCGCGATGTCGTGCGCTTCTTCCGGATTGAAGGCGACCTCGCCGCGCGGCACCGGCACGCCGTGTCGACTCAGGATGGCCTTGGCCTGATACTCGTGAATTTTCATGATGGCAAACGGCTGATGATAGCGGGCGCGCCGCGGCACGTCAAACGCGATCGATCGCGGCGGCGGAGGACACCGACGCTGCGCCCGAGGCTCGGCATCCCCGGTCTCCTCTGATATATTTCTCAGTACATGGATACACGCTTGCGCGTTTTCAGTTCGTCGGTCGGGACAAAGCTCCTGATCGGCGCAACGGGACTCGCCCTCTTCCTGTATCTCCTCATTCATATCGCCGGCAACGTCATCGTGTTCGCCGGCCGCGAGACGTTCAACAACTACTCCCATGCCCTCCTGTCCAACCCGCTGATTCCCGTGATCGAGATCGCCCTCGTGGTGATCTTCCTCGTCCACATCTACAAGACCGTCACGATGTATCTCGGCAGCCAGGCGGCGCGGCCTGTGAAGTACGTCCGGAAGAAGCCGGCCGGTCCGCCCAGCCGCAAGACCTTTTCGTCCACGACCATGATCGCGTCGGGGTTGTGGCTGCTGGCGTTCATCGTGATTCACGTGAAGCAGTTCAAGTACGGCACGGAGTACGAGACGCCCGGCACAGGGGTGCGCGACCTCTATCGCCTGGAGATGGAGAACTTCGCCAGCCCGCTGCTCGTCGGGTTCTACCTGCTCAGCATGGTGGTCGTCGGATCGCACCTGTGGCACGGGGTATCGAGCGCCTTCCAGTCGCTCGGCGGCGATCACCCGCGGTGGACGCCGCGCGTGCTCGTCGCCGGCAAGGTGTTCGCCGTCCTCATTGCGGGCGGGTTCATGCTCATCGCGCTGTGGGCGCATTTCATGGGAGCGCGGTCATGACGCTGGATGCCAGGGAGCCGTCCGGCCCGATCGCCGAGAAGTGGGACCGGCACAAGTTCGAGATGAAGCTGGTCAACCCCGCCAACAAGCGGAAGTACACGATCATCGTCGTCGGGACCGGCCTGGCCGGCGGGTCGGCGGCGGCCTCGCTCGCCGAACTGGGATACAACGTCCTGACCTTCTGCATCCAGGACAGTCCGCGGCGCGCGCACAGCATCGCGGCGCAGGGCGGGATCAACGCCGCGAAGAACTACCAGAACGACGGCGACAGCGTCTACCGCCTGTTCTACGACACCGTCAAGGGCGGCGACTACCGCTCGCGCGAGTCCAACGTGTACCGGCTCGCGCAGCTGAGCGTGAACATCATCGATCAGTGCGTCGCCCAGGGGGTCCCCTTCGCGCGCGAGTACGGCGGCCTCCTCGACAACCGATCGTTCGGCGGAGCGCAGGTGTCGCGCACCTTCTATGCCCGGGGACAGACCGGCCAGCAGTTGCTGCTCGGCGCCTACCAGTCACTGATGCGGCAGGTGCACGAGGGGCGCGTCCGCCTGTTCGCCCGCCGCGAGATGCTCGACCTCGTGGTGATCGACGGCAAGGCCCGCGGCATCGTCACGCGGAACCTGATTACCGGGGAGCTCGAACGCTACGCGGGAGACGCCGTGGTCCTCGCCACCGGCGGCTACGGCACGGTGTACTACCTGTCGACCAACGCGGTGAACTCCAACGTGACGGCGGCGTGGCGCGCCCACAAGCGCGGCGCGCTCTTCGCCAACCCGTGCTACACCCAGATCCATCCGACGTGCATTCCGGTGACGGGCGACCACCAGTCGAAGCTGACCTTGATGAGCGAGAGCCTCCGCAACGACGGCCGCGTCTGGGTGCCCAAGCGGAAGGGCGACAAGCGTCCGCCCGATCAGATCCCCGAAGAGGATCGCGACTACTACCTCGAGCGCAAGTATCCGAGCTTCGGCAACCTGGTGCCCCGCGACGTGGCGTCACGCAACGCCAAGCAGGCCGCCGACGAGGGACGCGGCGTCGGCGACAGCGGACTGGCCGTCTACCTGGACTTCAAGGACGCGATCGCGCGCCTCGGTCCGGAGGCGATCAAGGAGAAATACGGCAACCTCTTCCACATGTACCGGAAGATCACCGACGAGGACCCCTACCAGGTCCCGATGCGCATCTACCCGGCCATCCATTACACGATGGGCGGGCTGTGGGTGGACTACAACCTGATGAGCACGGTGCCGGGGCTGCACGTCCTCGGCGAGGCGAATTTTTCCGATCACGGCGCGAATCGACTCGGGGCCAGCGCGCTGATGCAGGGCCTCGCCGACGGGTACTTCATCATCCCGTACACCGTGGGGCACTATCTGGCCAGCACGGCGCTGCCGAAGGTCTCGACCGATCACGCGGCGTTCACCGAAGCCGCCGACTGCGTCCAGACGCGCATCAACCAGCTCCTGTCGGTCAAGGGCGCGCGCGGCATCCGCGAGATCCACCGGGAGCTCGGCCGGATCATGTGGGACGACGTCGGCATGGCGCGAACCGAGGAGAGCCTGCGGCGCGCGCTCGCCGCGATTCCGAAGCTGCGCGACGAGTTCTGGCACAACGTGTCGGTGCCCGGCACGCCCGACAACCTCAACCAGAGTCTCGAATACGCGGGCCGGGTCGCCGACTATCTCGAGTTCGCCGAGCTGCTGACACTCGATGCCCTGCATCGCCGTGAATCGTGCGGCGGTCACTTCCGCGAGGAGAGCCAGACGCCGGACGGCGAGGCGCTCCGCGATGACGAGCACTATTCGTACGTCGCCGCCTGGGAGTTCACGGGAGTCGGCCAGCCGCCCGTGCTCCACAAGGAGCCGCTCGAATTCCACGAGGTGCACCCGACGCAGCGAAGCTACAAGTAGGGCGAAGAGCAGAGGATCATCGTGAGACTGAATCTGAAAATCTGGCGGCAGGCGGGTCCGACGGCGCCCGGCCGCCTCGAAGACTACGTCGCCGACGACATCTCGACCGACATGTCGTTTCTCGAGATGCTGGACGTGGTGAACGAAACGCTGGTTCGGCAGGGCAAGGACTCGATCGCCTTCGACTCGGACTGCCGCGAGGGCATCTGCGGCATCTGCAGCCTCGTCGTCAACGGGATCCCGCACGGCCCCGATCGCGGCACCACGGTCTGTCAGCTGCACATGCGCCGGTTCAAGGACGGCGACACCATCACCGTCGAGCCGTGGCGCGCGCGGGCGTTCCCCGTCGTGAAGGACCTGGTCGTCGACCGCAGCGCGCTGGATCGCGTGATTGCGGCCGGCGGATACGTGTCGGTGAACTGCGGCGGCGCGCCGGACGGCAACGCGCTTCCGGTGGCCAAGCCGGTGTCGGAGGCCGCGATGGATTCGGCGGCCTGCATCGGCTGCGGCGCCTGTGTCGCCGCGTGCAAGAACGCGTCGGCACACCTGTTCATGAGCGCGAAGATCTCCCACCTGGCGCTGCTGCCCCAGGGACAGGTGGAGCGCGTCAGCCGTGTCGTCTCCATGATCGAGCAGGCGGATGCGGAAGGGTTCGGCAGCTGCTCCAACGAAGGCGAATGCGAGGCGGTCTGCCCGAAGGAGATCCCGATCGCGAACATCGCACGGATGACCCGCGAGTACGTCAGAGCCCTCTGGACCGCCGGCAGATAGCTCCGGGCCGCCAGCGACGTCTCACCCGCCCTCAGTCGTCGGACGGCTTCTCCACGCGATCGACCACCAGGACGTCGACCGGCGCTCTGGTCGACTCCAGTCTCAGTCCGAGCTGTTCTTGAATGGCCGTGAACAGCCCCGGTGGCGCCGACGCGTTGTCGCCCGGCGGAGGCGCCTGCGCACCACGGCCGCCGAACTGCGTTTCGTCGGGCGTCCAGCTCAGCGTGAAGTCATAGCGTCCGGCAAGCCCGGTCTGATCGACGACGGGACGATCGAGCACGACAGCCTGCATCGTCCCGGCGAAATCCACCATCGTCGCGTTGCGCACCGGGAGGACGCCGAGCCCCCGGAAGAAGAGCGCGGGCAGGCCGTTCGGGTCGCTGTCGTTCTTCGTGAGCTTGTGTCCGGTCCTGGTCACCGTGAGCGCGTACACCGGCAGCTCCTTGCGGTCGCGATGGAAGGCGAGCTTGAAGCGATCGGCGAGGAGCGTCTGCAGCGCGCCCCGCCACTGCTTGTCGTTGGGCTGACCCTCGCCCTGGGGCTGCGCCGTCAAATCGAACTTCTCCGTTTCGAGCCAGGCCGGGCCGCCGGTGACTTGGCGCGGATGAAGGCCGTACGCGAAGGTCAGCAGATCGCTCAAGGTCGTGTTCACCGTGGAGAAGAGACGACCGCGAACGGTGATGGCCTTGCCCGGGGCGTCGGGCTTGCTCAGCTTGATCGACGCGACCTCGAACGACGGCGTCGCGGCGGCGGGCATCGGCTTCAGCCGCGCGGGCGGTTCTGGAATCGCCCACGCAGTCTCGCTGGTGGCGCGCTTCAAGGTCAGGCGGAGCGACGCCGCCCCCTGGCTCCACGTCCCCTCGATGGCGCTGCCATCAGCGCTCAGCCGCCCCTCATAGGTTCCGCCCACGCCTGGGATCGAGATTCTTGATCGTCGAACCCTGCAGGGTCACCGTGCCGGGCAGCGCAGCCCCGCCCTGGTCGATGCTGTACATGACCGCCTTCAGGCCGCCGTCGTTCGAGATCTTGATCACCGTCCGGAGGTCGCGTCCGGCCTGGAGAGTGCCCTGCCACGTGGCGACGACATCCTGCGCACGGAGGCCGGCCGCCGACAAGGCGACGAACACGGCGAACGACAGCAGCAGCCGTTTCTTCATGATGATCTCCCGAAGGTCCGTCGATGATACGCCGGATCGACCGCCGGGCACGCCGGATCGGGGGCGGCCCGCGCTCGCGCCGACGTCCTGGATCGAAGCAAGGAGACAGGCAGCTCATCGGTGTTGCACGAACTCTGTCGGGTCTCCGGCTGTTAGGCCTTGCCGTGTGCAAGCGTTGACTGTGCTGGCCGCATGATCGTGCGCAGACCATCCGCGAGCGATCGCGCACTTCAAGGGAGGGACTGCCATGCCGACTCGATCGACCTGCTGCTCCATCGTTCCCCCACACGTCCTCGACCATCTCTCGCGCACGGGCGACGATGCGGCGCGGGAGCGCGCGCGGCGGACCATCGCGGCCACCGAGCAGGCACGCGGCCGCCGCAGCCTCGGCGCCATGCTCATGGTGGGCGTCGCCACCACCGGCACCAAGCGCCGCACCATCTACGACGCCCGTCACCGTACGCGGCTGCCGGGCCACCTGATTCGCAGTGAAGACGGTCCCGCCTCCTCCGACAGTGCCGCCGAACAGGCGTACGCCGGGTCGGGCGACACCTACGACTTCTACAAGCAGACCCTGAACCGCAACTCCATCGACGATCGCGGAATGCGTCTGGACTCGACGGTACACTACGACCGCGACTTCGACAATGCCTTCTGGAACGGCAGCCAGATGGTGTACGGCGACGGCGATGGGGTGATCTTCACCGGCTTCACCGCCTGCCTCGACGTCATCGGGCACGAGCTGACACACGGGGTCACCAGCTCCACCGCCAACCTCGATTACCAGGGACAATCGGGAGCGCTCAACGAGTCGATCTCCGATGTCTTCGGAACGCTGGTGAAGCAGTGGAAGCTCCACCAGACCGTGACGCAGGCCGATTGGCTGATCGGGGCCGGTCTGCTGGCCCCCGGCGTCAAGGGCAAGGCGCTGCGATCGATGAAAGAGCCCGGCACCGCGTTCGACGATCCGCGGCTCGGCAAGGATCCGCAGCCGGGCCGGATGCGGGATTAAGTCGAGACGACCGAGGACAACGGGGGCGTGCACATCAATTCGGGCATCCCGAATCGTGCGTTCTTCCTGGTGGCCGATGCGCTTGGCGGATACGCGTGGGAGAAGGCCGGGCCGATCTGGTACGACGCGCTGACCAGGTTCCTCCGCTTCGACTCCGATTTCCAGGCGGCGGCCAACGCGACGTTTGCGGCCGCCGGATCGCGGTTCGGCACCGGCAGTCTCGCGCAGCAGGCCGTGCGGCAGGCCTGGAGCACGGTCGGCGTCCCCGTTGCCGAGCCTGCGATCATCTGACCGTCGATCGCAGAATGGCTGTCGCCTCCCGTCCGGCCCACTCGACGAGCACGCGAAGGGGAGGCGACAGCGCGTCGGATTCCGCCGCTCGCGCTCACGACGATCCGCCGGGGGCCGTCCTCGACGGTGAAGGCGTACTGATAGGCGTCCCGGGAGCGGTCGGCGGCGGCCCCGGGACCGGCCTCGTCGAGCAGCGCGTCCGCGGCCCCGGACAGCTGCTGACCCTCGCCTGCGTCGAGCAGTCGGCGGTACGAAGGCTCGGCGGTCACCACGCCGCCGTCATCCCCGAGCGTGGCCGTCCCCGCCACGCGCAATCCGGGAACGGCGGCGAACCCGCCCGAGCGGACAAACGTGATCGTCAACGGCGGCTACACCTTGATCACGTCGACGAGCTCCTTGACCGTCGCCGCAGACTTCTTGAACGCCGCGTCCTCCTGAGGCGTCAACTGAATCTGGATGATCTGCTCGAGGCCGCGCGCGCCCAGTTTGCAGGGCACGCCGACGAACAGATCCCGCACGCCGTACTCCCCCTGCAGAAAGACGGAGCACGGGAGAATCTTCTTCTTGTCCAGGAGGATCGCCTCGACCATCTCGACGGCGGAGGCGCCGGGCGCGTACCACGCGCTCGTGCCCACCAGCTTGGTGATCTCCGCTCCGCCGTTTGCCGTCCGGTCCACGATCGCGTCGATCGTCCTCTGATCCATCAGGTCCGTGATCGGAATCCCGGCCACCGTCGAGTACCGTGGCAGCGGCACCATGGTGTCGCCATGGCCGCCCAGAACGAAGGCGTGGACGTTCTCCACCGAGACGTCGAGCTCCCTGGCGATGAAGGCGCGCATGCGGGCCGAGTCGAGGACGCCGGCCATCCCGATGATGCGCTCCCGCGGAAAGCCGCTCAGGCGGTAGATTGCCTGTGCCATGGCGTCGAGCGGGTTCGCGACCGGGATGATGATGCAGCCGGGCGAGTACTTCACGACCTGGGCGGTGACCTTCTGCATGATGGTGTAGTTCACGTTCAGCAGATCGTCGCGGCTCATGCCGGGCTTGCGCGGCATTCCCGACGTGATGACGACGATGTCGGAGTTCGCGCTGTCGGCGTAATCGCCGCTGCCCATGATGCGCGCGTCGGAACCCCAGACGGGACACGCCTCGAGGATGTCGAGGGCCACGCCGGCGGCCTTCTGTTCGGCGATGTCGATCACGACGACGTCCGCGAGCCCTTGGTCCGCGACGCCGCGCGCCACCGTGGCGCCCACGTTTCCCGCACCGCCGACCACTGTCACTTTTCGATTCATCGGCCTGCGCCTTTCATCTGTTTAGGTCACGTCCCCCGACGCCGACACGATTTCACACAGATTCCTGTGGAAAACTCTGTGGAAAAGCGGGCGTGTTTACGGTGTTGTGATACTGCATTTGGAATGTTTTAGCGAATTGCACCAACACAGGGCGAGCACGCCGGCCACGCCGAGGGCGACCGTCGGAACGCCGAATTATACTGTAGGGACCCGGATGAAAATTGTTGTCGCCGACGCGTTAGCAGCCTCCGCTCTCGATCTGCTCCGCACCGACTCGGCCTGGATCGTCGACGCCGAGGTCGGACGTTCCCGCACGGCGTTGCTCGACGCGCTCGCGGATGCCGACGCCCTCCTGGTTCGCAGCGCGACAAAAGTCGATGCCGAGCTGCTGGCCGCTGCTGCGCGCCTCCGCATCGTGGCCCGCGCCGGCACCGGTGTCGACAACGTCGACGTCGCGGCGGCGAGCGCGCGCGGGATCCTCGTCGTGAACTCGCCCGGCGCCAACACCATCAGCGTCGCCGAGCACGCGTGCGCGCTCATGCTCGCCCTGGCGCGCTCGATTCCGGCCGCCGACCGGGCCATGAAGGAAGGCCGGTGGGAGAAGCGGCGTTTCCTCGGGAACGAGCTGCGCGGCAAGACGCTCGGCGTCGTCGGGCTGGGGCGGATCGGCCAGGAAGTCGCCCAGCGGGCGCGCGCGTTCGGCATGGAGATCGTCGCGCACGATCCGTTCATCGCGGTCGACATCGCCGACAGCGTCGGCGCCCGCCTGGTCTCGCTCGACGATCTCTGCGCGACGGCCGACTACCTGACGCTGCACCTGCCGCTCACGCCCGAGACCCGCCACGTGCTGAACGCGGAGCGCCTGGCGAAATGCAGGCACGGCCTCCGGATCATCAACACGGCGCGCGGCGAGCTCGTCGACGAGGCCGCCCTCTGTCAGGCGATTCAGGAGGGGATCGTCGCGGGCGCCGGTCTCGACGTCTTCGAGGCCGAGCCGCCGCGCGACTGGGCACTGGCCAGGCTGCCGCAGGTCGTCGGCACCCCGCACATCGCCGCGTCGACCGAGGAGGCGCAGGAACTGGTCGGGCTGGAAACCGCGATGACGGTCCGCGACTTCCTGCGCGACGGCACGGTGCGAAACGCGGTCAACTTCCCCGCCGTGCCGGCCGAGGACATGCTGCGGCTGCAGCCGTGGATTCGGCTGGCCGAGGCGCTGGGAGCGATCGCGGCGCAGATGGGGCGGGCGCGCGTCGATTCGATTGGCGTCCGCTATTACGGCGCGCTGGCCGAGGGCCGCACCGGCGACATCCTCGCCGCCAGCGTCGCCGCCGGCGTCCTGCGGCCGATTCTCTCGAGCGGCGTCTCCATCGTGAACGCGCGGGCGCTCGCGCGGGAACGGGCGATCGACATCGTCGAATCGCGCAGCACGCGGCGCCGCCATTTTCTCAGCCTGCTCTCCGTGCAGCTGCGGACCAGCGCGGGCGTGCGCTGGGTCGAGGGCACGGTCTTCGAACCTGCCAGCCTGCGGCTCGTTTCGCTGCGCGGTGTCAACGTCGAGGCGTCGATCGGCGGCACGATGGTGCTGATCGCCAACGACGATCAGCCGGGCGTCATCGGCGAGGTGGGGACGATCCTGGGCCGGCACGGCGTCAACATCGCCAGCTTCGCGCTCGGCCGCGGCGAGGCCGGCGCGGTCGGCGTTGTCAACGTCGACGAAGACCCGTCCGTCACCCGGCTCCTCGATGGCGCGCTCGACGAGATCCGGCGGGTCCCCGCCGTTCGCGAAGCGAACGTCATTCGATTGTAGAAATCGGGCGGCGGCGCCGGGCGGCGGCAGATCGCGCTTACCGGACGGCGATCATGAGCGCCGCCGGATGGACCCGCGCCGCGAGACGGGTGCCGTCGGCCACCGGCTCGCCGTCCACGTGGAAGATCATCGAGGTGTCGCACTCGATCGTCGCCTCGCGGATGCGCCGGATCGAGCATCCGGGCACCGTCGCGAGCGTGCCGCGGAACAGGTGGGGCGCCCGGCAGATGGTGGTGAGCCGCGAGCGCTCCTCCACGACCACCAGATCGAGCTCGCCGTCGTCGAGCGTCGCTCCCGGGGCGATGCGAGCGCCGTTGCCATACTGCACGCCGTTGGCGACGACCACGACCAGCGCGCGGGCCACCAGGCGGTCGTCATCGGTCGTGATCGTGTACACGACGGGTCGGTAGGACGCCAGCGCGCGCGTCCCTTCGCGGAGGTACCCGCCGAAACCGCGGCGCGTGGTGCCGCGATCGTTGAACCGGGCGGCGACGTAGGCGTCGATGCCGGTGCCGGCCAGGTTCACGAACATGCGGCCGCCCAGCTCGCCGAGGTCGATGCTCGACGGCCGCGCCCGCATCGCCTCCGACAGGGCGCGTTCCGCGCGCGGGGCGATGCCCAGCTCGCGCGCCAGGCCGTTGCCCGATCCGGCCGGGATGATGCCGAGCGGCACCGGGCCGAATGCCAGCGCGGAGGCGACTTCGTTGATGGTGCCGTCGCCGCCCCAGGCCATCACCAGACGCGCGCCGGCGCGCACCGCGTCCGCCGCCAGCTCGCGCGCGTGACCGGGCCGCTCGGTCACGAAGATCTCGGCCCGCTCGCCGTCGCGCTCGATGGTGCGCGCCGCGAGCTGCGCGCGCTCGGGTGCCGCATCGGGCCGGGAGCGACCGGATACCGGGTTGATGATGACGGCGATGGACATGGAACGGAGAATCGTCGGTGTCGGCGGCGCCGGTGCAGGATCGTCGACAAAGAGTTCGGTCCGTGGCGGACGCGCGACCGCCCGGCGGGCGTCGACGGCCGGCTATTTGAGCGCCAGGCGACGCGTGCTGCCGTCGGCCAGGTCGGCGAGCTCGACGACCTCGCCGGAGATCCTCGTCACCTGGAACCGCGTCGTGACCGACTCCCCTTCCTTCACCAGGAACAGCTGACCGCCGGCGGAGATCACGGCGGTGCGCACGACGGCGCCCGACGAGGTGTCCTCCGCGATCCCGGACAGCTTCAGCGACGGCGGCAGCGTGGCGGGGCGCCCGGCACGTGGCCCTTCGGTCACCGCCGCCGGGGCGACAGGCGGCGGCGCCGGACGCGGCTGTCGGGCACCGTAGGTGAAGAGGTTGCGGACGGGTTGTCGCGGCGTTGTCGTCGGACGAAGGTGCTCGTGCAGCCGGGCAATCTCGCTGGCGAGCGCGTCGGCGTTGGCGTCGATCGCCGGCGCCTCGACCCGGATGGGATCCACCGCGTCGCGAACGCCGGTCGTCGCCGCCGCGGCGAGCCATGCGGCCAGCGCCGCGCCGCCGACCAGCAGCATCGCCGCTCGCTTCAGCGTCATGAATGCTGGCGGGATCGTAGCACGGTCGCGCGTCGCCCGCCGTCATTTCGACCGCGGCGAGCCGGCCGTCGATGGAGAGGCCGGACACGCGCCGCGAAGCTCGTCATCGAGTGTGCTACTATTCGTCGTGCACCCTGCATCGACTGGTCCTGCGGTCGATCCGTTCCCTTTCACAACCATCGCCCTCATCCCCGCCCGATACGCGTCGCGCCGCCTGCCGGGCAAGCCGCTCGCCGATATCGACGGCCGGCCGATGATCGAGCACGTGTACAACCGCGCGAAGCGCGCGCGGAGCGTCTCCCGGGTGATCGTGGCGACCGACGATCTGCGCATCGCGACGGCGGTGATCGAATTCGGCGGCGAGGTGAAGCTGACGCGGGGGGACCATGCCACCGGCACCGATCGCCTCGCCGAGGTGGCCGCCAAGTTGGACTGCGACCTCATCGTCAACGTCCAGGGCGACGAGCCGCTGATCGATCCGGGCGCCATCGACGAAGCGGTCGCGCCGTTTGCCGATCCGGGCGTCTCGATCACGACGCTGTATCGGCGCATCACCGACAGCGCCGAGCTGAAGAACCCGAACGTCGTCAAACTGGCGATCGATCGCGGCGGCTTTGCGCTGTACTTCTCGCGCGCGCCGATTCCCTACGTCCGCGACCCGCGCGGCGGGTGGCCCCCGATGTACCGGCACATCGGCCTGTACGCGTACCGGCGCAACGCGCTGATGGTGCTGGCGAGGCTCGAGCCGACGCCGCTCGAACGGGCCGAGGCGCTCGAGCAGCTTCGCGCCCTCGAACATGGCATCCGCATCAAGGCGGTGGAAACCGCGTACGACTCGTTCGGCGTCGACACGCCGGCAGATCTCGAGCACGTCCGGCGCCTGCTCGCGCCGTCGACGGCCAGTTGACCGCGTCCGCGCGGACCGAAGACCCGCGGAAGGAGGGCCTGCACCGATGACCGACGAACGGACCACCAAGTACATCTTCGTGACGGGCGGCGTGGTGTCTTCGCTCGGCAAAGGGCTGGCCGCCGCCTCGATTGGCTGTCTGCTCGAAGGTCACGGCTACACGGTGACGCTGAAGAAATTCGACCCCTACATCAACGTCGATCCGGGCACGATGAGCCCGTACCAGCACGGCGAGGTCTACGTCACCGACGACGGCGGCGAGACCGACCTGGATCTGGGCCACTACGAGCGGTTCACCAACACCACGGCGTCGCGCGACTCGAACTGGACGACCGGGAAGATCTACCTGAGCGTCATCCAGAAGGAGCGCCGGGGCGACTACCTGGGCTGCACCGTGCAGGTGATCCCGCACATCACCAACGAAATCAAGGACGCCATCCGCGCGGGCGCCGGCCAGGTCGACATCATGCTCATCGAGATCGGCGGCACGGTGGGCGACATCGAGAGCCTGCCGTTTCTCGAGGCGATCCGTCAGTTCCGGCAGGACGTCGGCCGCGACAACTCGCTGTACGTGCACCTCACCCTCGTGCCGTTCATCGGCACGGCGGGCGAGCTCAAGACGAAACCGACGCAGCACAGCGTCCGCGACCTGCGCTCGATCGGCATTCAGCCCGATATCCTGCTCTGTCGGACCGACCGGTTTCTCGATTCCGATCTGAAGCGGAAGATCGCGCTCTTCTGCGACGTGGACGAGGAGGCGGTCATCACCGCCAAGGACGTCTCGAGCATTTACGAAGTCCCGCTCGTCCTCGCGACCGAAGGGCTCGATCGCATGGTGCTCAAGTACCTCCACCTGCCGCAGACCGAGCGGCGCATGGCCGCCTGGGAGGCGCTCGTCTCGCGGATCAAGAACCCGGACGATGAGCTGACGATTCACGTGGTCGGCAAGTACGTCGGCTACGAGGACTCGGTACAAGAGCCTGAACGAAGCGCTGTACCACGGCGGGTTCTCCAACCGGGTGAAGGTGAACATCAAGTGGATCGAGGCCGAAGCGCTCGAGCAGCCGGGCGGCGAATCGCTGCTCGACGAAGCGAACGGCGTGCTGGTGCCCGGCGGATTCGGCACTCGCGGCACCCGCGGCATGATGAAGGCGGCCGAGATCGCGCGCACCCGCGGCATTCCGTACTTCGGCATCTGCTACGGCTTCCAGTGGGCCACCGTCGAGTACGCGCGCAACGTCGCCGGTCTGGCCGACGCCGATTCGACCGAGTGCCACCCGGACACGCCGACCAAGATCATCTACAAGCTCCGCGACCTGCTCGGCGTCGACGATCTCGGCGGCACGATGCGTCTCGGCAGCTACGCCTGCGAGCTCGCGCCCGGATCGCTCGCGCAGCGGGTCTACGGCGCCGCGACCGTCCACGAGCGCCATCGCCACCGGTACGAGTTCAACTGCCTCTACGAGCGGGCGCTCACCGAGCACGGCCTGCGGATCTCCGGACGCTCGCCCGACGGCAAGTTCGTCGAGATCGCCGAGCTGCCGGGCCATCCGTGGTATCTCGCCGTCCAGTTCCACCCTGAATTCCGATCCAAGCCGCTGCGCCCGCACCCGCTGTTCGCGAGCTTCGTCGAGGCGGCGCTCCGCCGCAAGACGTCCTCGGCCGGCGCTCGTCTCACCGCCGAATCGGTGGCGTAACGAGCCCCACCCGTTGAGCGGCGAGCTCCCGGGGTGTTCCACCGCCGTCCGGCACCGACAGTCCACGCGGAGCTCAGACGCGCATGGCCGGGCCGCCGATGTTTCTCCTCCTATAATGTCGGGTGTGGTTCCGGTCCCACTGGAGGGTTTCTCCATCGGCGGCGGGCAGCCGATGGTCTTCATCGGCGGTCCGTGCGTCATCGAGAGCGAGGAACATGCAACCGGCATCGCCCGCGCGCTCGCCGCGATGGCCGGACGGTTGCAGCTGCCCTTCGTCTTCAAGGCGTCGTACGACAAGGCCAATCGAACCTCGGGGCGCTCGTTCCGCGGTCCCGGCCTCAGGGAGGGTCTTCGCGTGCTCGAGGCGATCAAAGACTCCGTGCGGGTACCGATTCTGACCGACATTCACGAAGCCGCGCACGCCGCCCCGGTCGCGGAGATCGCCGACATCCTGCAGATTCCGGCGTTTCTCTGCCGGCAGACCGATCTCCTGGTCGCCGCCGCCAGGACCGGGCGCGTGGTGAACATCAAGAAGGGCCAGTTCCTGGCGCCCGACGACGTGACGCACGCCGTCGCCAAGGTGAGGGACGCCGGCAATCCTCGCGTTCTCGTGACGGAGCGCGGAACCAGCTTCGGCTATCACAATCTGGTCGTCGACGCGCGGGCGTTTCCGATGATCCGGGCGCATGGCGTCCCGGTGATCTTCGACGTGACCCACAGTCTGCAGCTGCCCGGTGGAGGCGACGGCGTCAGCGCCGGCCTCGCGGCCTACATCGGGCCGCTCGCGGCGTCGGGCGTGGCGGCCGGCGTCGACGGGGTCTTCCTCGAGGTGCACGACGATCCGTCTCGGGCCAGGAGCGACGCCCAGAACGCCCTCCGCCTCGACCGCGTCGAGCCGCTGCTCGGCCACCTCATGGCGGTCGATCGGCTCACCAAACAGTTCTTCGAGCCGCACGGCGGTCCGGCCGACGCCGGAGAGTACTCGAGGCCGGCGGGCCCGCGAACGGCAGGCGATCGGGAGCCGCGACAGCCACGGCGGGACCCCGGGCATGACTGAGCGGGTCGCGCATGGCTGATCTGACGCTCGCCCGCAAGGTGCTCGAAACCGAGGCCGCCGCGATTCTCGCGCTCGTGGCCAGGCTCGACGCGAAGTTCGCGCGGGCCGTCGACATGCTGCGCTGCTGCCGCGGCCGCGTGATTCTCACCGGCATGGGCAAGTCGGGCATCATCGCGCACAAGATTGCAGCCACACTCTCGAGCACCGGAACCCCGTCGCTGTTCCTGCACCCGGCCGACGCCATCCACGGCGATCTCGGCGTCATCCAGAACGACGACGTCGTGCTGGCGCTGTCCTACAGCGGCGAGACCGACGAAATCATCCGCCTGCTCGAGGCGATTCGGCGGATCGGCGCCAAGCTGATCGCGATCAGCGGCGCGAGGGGATCGGTGCTGGCGCAGGCGGCCGACGTGATGCTGGACTGCAGCGTCATCGAGGAAGCGTGTCCGCTCAATCTGGTGCCGACGGCCAGCACCACGGCCGCTCTCGCGCTCGGGGACGCGCTCGCAATGACGCTCCTGGTCGAGAAGGGGTTCCGCCAGGAGGACTTCGCCAACCTGCATCCGGGCGGCAAGCTGGGCAAGCGCCTGATGCGGGTGGAGAGTCTGATGCACGCGGGGGGGCAATGCCCGATCGTCCAGGCCGAGACCGGGATGCGCGACGTCATCTACGAGATGACGCGCAAGGCGCTCGGGATGACGTGCGTGGTCGACCCGAACGGAATCCTGCTCGGCATCATCACCGACGGCGACCTGCGGCGGCACATGGACGATGCCGCCGATATCCGGGAACTCAAGGCGTCCGACGTGATGACGCGCGGACCTGTGGTGGTGGCGCCGGAGGTGCTCGCGGTCGAAGCGCTGAACGTGATGGAGCAGCGGAAGATCACGTCGCTGGTGGTCGTCGACGATCCGTCCAAGCGGGTCGTCGGGGTCATCCACCTCCACGATTTGTGGCGCACGGAGATGATCTGAGCCCGCGGCGGGCTCGACCCTGGCGCGCATGACACGCGCCGGGACGGGGACGCGTTGGTTCGGCGGATGGCCTTCGGGCCGGAGGACCGTGGTGGTTCAGCAGCGATGACGCACGAAGTTCGGGAGCGCGCGGCGAAAATCAGGCTCCTGCTGTTCGACGTGGACGGCGTGCTGACCGACGGCAAGATCCTGCTGCATCCGGACGGGACCGAGAGCAAGCAGTTCGACATCAAGGACGGCACCGGGCTGGTCTGGGCGCAGCGCGCCGGCCTGAAAGTCGGGGTTCTGTCGGCGCGCTCGTCGCCGGCGACCGCCCATCGTGCGGCTCAGCTCGGCATCGCCATCGTCCATCAGGGCGTGGCCAGCAAGCTGCGCGCATACGAGGACATCCTCCACGCGCACGGCCTCGCCGACGCCGATGTCGCGTACATGGGCGACGATGTGCTCGATCTGCCGGTGATTGCGCGCGCCGGCCTGACCGCAGCGCCGTGTGACGCGGTGGAAGACGTGCGGTCGCGCGTCCACTACGTCGGCCGCGCGCCGGGAGGCGCCGGCGCCGCCCGGGAACTGGTGGAGCTCGTGTTGAAGGCGCAGGACCGCTGGGAGCGGCTGCTCGATCATGAGTGACTACGCGCCGCTGCTCGCCGGTCTCCTCGCGCTCCTGGCGGGGATCGCTGCCGGCAAGGCGTGGGAGCGCTACAAGCTGCGCGAGGGCCGGTGGTTCGATCGCCGCCGCACCCGCGAGTCTCCGCACTATCTGCTCGGCCTCAACTTCCTCGTCGCCAACCAGATCGACCTGGCCATCGAGGAGTTGAGCAAGGCGGCCAGCCTCAACGCCGACGCCCTCGAAGTGCACATGATCCTGGGCAATCTGTACCGGGAAAAGGGGCAGGTCGGCAAGGCCATTACCGTGCACCAGCGCCTGCTGCAGCGGCCGACGCTCAGCAGGCTCGAGCACGCCAACGGCCTGCTGTGCCTCGGCCTCGACTACAAGCGCGGCGGCTTCGTCGATCGGGCGCTCGAAGCCTTCAACGAGGTGCTGCGCCTGGATCCGAAGAACGAGTACGCGCTGGTGAACGTCCAGAAGCTGCACGAGGAGCAGCACCAGTGGTCGGAGGCGTTCGACACGCGGCAGCGGCTGGCCCGGCTCACCGATTCCAGCGCCAGGCCCCAGAACGAGGCGATCCTCGCGTTTCTCGAAAACGAGATCGGGCTCGAGGCGATGCGGCGCAACGACTACGTGGAAGCGATCCGCCGGTTCGAAGGCGCCATCGACCTCGACGCCCGTGCGGTGCCCGCCTACCTGAATCTCGGCGACGTGCGCGTGTTGCAGGGCACCGAGCGCGAGGCGGCGGCCATCTGGGAGAAGCTGACCGACGTGGCGCCGGACCGCGCGTACCTCGCGTTCGATCGGCTCGAGGCGCTGGCGCTTCGCACCGGCTCGCCCGAGCGCTTCACCCGCATCTGCCGCCGGCTGATCGACGCGAACCCGCAGGACTGGCGCGCGCGGCTGGCGCTGTCACGGCATCTGGCCGCGATCGGCCGCCCGCGCGAGGCGCTCGAGCTGCAGTTCGCCGCGCTCGTGCAGAATCCTCACGCGCTCAGCATCCATCAGGCGATCTGGCTCGCCCTCGGGCAGCTGCACCACGAGCCGGCGCTCGTCGATCGGTACACGGAGCTCACCCGGCACGCCGTCTTCTATCTCGATCCGCACGTCTGCATCCGCTGCCGCTATCGCAGCACCGAGCTGCTGTGGCAGTGTCCGCACTGCCACGACTGGAATACCTTCGTCGAAGAACGCATCGCCCCGGCGCAGGATCCGACGGAAGTCGAAGTCTGACGCGCACGGCGCGGGCGGGCGCCGCAGGTTCGCGCGGCCCGAAGCGTCGCGCTCCGGCTCTTCAGCCGGACCGCCGGGACCCGGCGCCGAGCTCGCGCAGGATCTCGTCCACCTGCCGATCGGTGTCGTCGAGGCTGCCGTCGGTCCGAACCACGAAGTCGGCGCGCGAAGCCTTCTCGACGGTCGGCAGCTGGGCGGCAAGCCGCTGGCGCGCCTCGGCGGGTGTCAGCCCGCGGCGGACGAGACGCTCGAGCTGGACGTCCGCCGGGCTGGCGGTGACGATGACACGATCGAACGCAGAGGCGTGGCCGGATTCGTAGAGCAGCGGCACGTCGACGACGGCAAACGGGGCGGTGGCGGCCAGCTCGAGCTCGCGCAGCGCCGCGACGATGGCGCGGTAGACGGCGGGGTGCACGATCCGCTCGAGGTCGCGGCGCGCGGCCGGATCCGCGAACACGATCGGCGCAAGCGCCCGGCGATCGACCGATCCGTCGCTCGCGATCGCCCCGGTGCCGAATCGGTCGGCAATCGCCGCGGTGACCTCCGTCCCGGCCGCCATCGCGCGGTGCGCGAGCAGGTCGGCGTCGACGACCGGCACGCCGCGCGCGCGGAACCGGTCGAGCACATAGCTCTTCCCCGTGGCGATTCCGCCGGTGAGCGCGATTCGCTGCATGTGTCGGTTCGGTCACGTCGGTCGGCTGACGCGGACGCGGCCGGAGTCGGTGACGTGCCTCCTGCTAACGGCGGAGATCCGCGAAGGCGACGCGACCTTCGGCGGCGCGCACGGTGTTCTTCAGCAGCATCGCGATCGTCAGCGGTCCGACGCCGCCGGGCACCGGCGTCAGGGCGCCCGCCACCTCCGCCACCTCGGGGTGCACGTCGCCGACCACGACCGATCCGCGCCGCGCAAAGGTGTCCCGCGCCTTCGCACCGGCCGCGAAGATCCGCTCCACCGACGCCCGGTCGGTCAGCCGATTGATCCCGACGTCCACGACCGTGGCGCCCGGCTTCACGAACTCGGCGGTCACGAACGCCGGCCGGCCGATCGCCGCCACGACCAGGTCGGCGTGCGCCGCGGTCGCGGCCAGATCGGGCGTCCTCGAATGACAGATCGTCACGGTGGCGTGCCGGTGCAGCAGCAGCAGCGCCATCGGTTTTCCGACGATGTCGCTGCGCCCGATCACCACGGCGCGGGTGCCGGCGATCGGCACGTTCAGGCGCTCGAGCATCTCGATGACGCCGGACGGCGTGCAGGCGACGAGCGCCGCGCGATTCTGCACGAGCAGGCCCACGTTGCGCGGATGAAACCCGTCGACGTCTTTCGCCGGATCCAGGGCGTCGAAGACCTGCCGTTCCGCGTCCCGGCCCATCGCGTCGGGCAGCGGCGCCTGCACCAGAATACCGTCGTGCACCTCGCTCCGATTCAGCCGATCGACGACAGCCAGCAGGGTCCCGAGCGACGCGCTCGCCGGAAGCCGCTCCAGATCGGCGCGCAGTCCGGTCTCGGTGGCCGACTTGAGCTTGCCGGTCACGTAAATCTGGGACGCCGGGTCGTCGCCGACCAGAACGATCCCGAGCCCGGGCGGTCTGCCGGCCCTCGCGGTGAACGCCTCGACGGCCGGGCGCAGCTCCCCTCGCAACTGGCTGGCGACGGCGGCGCCGTCGAGCACGCGGGCCCTCATGTGCCGGATCCCCTCCCCTTCGAGCTGTTTGAGCGATTCCGCCCGGCCGAGCACCACCAGCTTGTCGCCGACGTGCATCTTCACGTCCGGGGCGGGGTTGAACTCCATCTGACGGTCGAACCGCTGGATGCCGACGACGATGACGCCGAACCGATGGCGCAGATCGGTGTCGACGAGCGACCGCTCGGCGAGCGGCGACCCCGCCAGGATCTGAACTTCCTCCATGGCGAGATCGAGGTTGTCGGCCGAGGTCGCCAGCTCGACGAAGTCCACCACGGCGGGTCGGAGCGCGGTCTGCGCGATGTGCACCGCGCCGATCTGGTACGGCGAGATCACCCGATCCGCGCCCGCCCGTCTCAGCTTCGTCGTCGCATCCTCGGTTTCGGCTCGTCCGACGATGAAGAGATCGGGACGCAGGACGCGGGCGCTGAGCACGGCATAGACGTTCTCGGCGTCGGTGCCCATCGTCGCCACCAGGCCGCGCGCGCGATCGATGCCGACGCGCTTCAGCACCTCCTCGCGGCTCGCGTCCGCCTCCACGGCCAGCACGCCGTCCTCCATCGCGATCTGCAGACGGTCGGCGTCCCGTTCGATGACGACGATCGGCACCCGCTGCCGCAGGAACTGTCTGGCGACGATGCTGCCGATGCGGCCGTAGCCGCAGACGATGAAGTGATCCCTGATGGTGTCCAGCATACGAGCCTGACGTCGCCGTGCGAGCTGCTTGGGCAGTCCACCCTCGACCACGAGCGTCGCGAGCAGCGTGAACGTGTAGAGGGCCGCTCCGACACCGCCCAGGAGGAGGACGACCGTGAACGCCTGGCCGGCGGTCGACAGCGCGTGGACTTCCTGGTAGCCGACGGTCGTCACGGTGATGACCGTCATGTAGAACGCGTCCCACGCGCTCCAGCCCTCCACGAGCATGTACCCGACCGTGCCGCCGGCGATGATCGTGGCGAACAGCGCGACCGCGAACGTCGGCCCCTGCGCGCGAAACCAGCGGCTGCCGGTCGGGCTCACGCGCCGGGTCACTCGCCGACCGCGCGCGTCCGCCGGCTGGCCGAGATCTCGAGGCGCTTGCGAAGGTCGCTATGGCGATGGCCGTAGCTGAAATAGATCACGAACCCGATCGCCATCCACACGATCAGCCGGTACCAGTTCTCGACCGGCAGGGAGAACATCAGGAGCAGGCAGGTGAGAATGCCGAGAATCGGGAGCAACGGCACGAACGGCGCGCGAAACGGCCGGGGCGCGCCGGGATTGGTCCGGCGCATCACGAGCACGGCCCCGCAGACGATGACGAACGCGAACAGGGTGCCGATGCTGGTCATCTCGGCGAGGATGCTCAACGGGACGAGACCGGCCATCACGGCCACGAACGACCCTGTGAGAATGGTCGATTTCCACGGCGTGCGGAACGTCGGGTGGATGTCGCCGAAGAAGCCTTTCGGAACGAGCCCGTCGCGCGCCAGCGCCAGCATCACGCGCGGCTGGCTCAGCATCATCACGAGCAGCACCGAGGTGATGCCGGTCATCGCGCCGGCCGCGACCAGGTACTGCATCCAGGTGAGTCCCGCGCGCTTGAATGCGTCGACGACCGGGGCGTCGATGTTGATCTCGTTCGACGGCACCATGCCGGTCAGGATGGCCGACACCGCAATGTAGAGGACCGTGCAGATGATGAGCGAGGCGATGATGCCGATCGGCACGTCGCGGGCGGGATGGCGCGCCTCCTCGGAATGGACCGACACCGAGTCGAACCCGATGTAGGCGAAGAAGATGATCGCGGCGCCGGCGATCATGCCGAGCGGCTCGCCGCCGCTCGCCGTCTCGCCGAACAGCGTGTGGCCGAAGAAGCTGACGCCGGTGTAGCCGAACGGCGCGAAGGGATGCCAGTTGGCCGGGTTCACGTAGAAGATGCCGATGCCGATCACCATCAGCACGATGACGAGCTTGACCGCCACCATGGCGGCGTTGAACGTGGCGCTCTCCTTGATGCCCTTGACGAGGACGATCGTGAGGACGACCGTGATGAGCACGGCCGGCAGATCGAAATACGAGCCGGTCGGGACGATGCCGGTCGTCGGGCAGCCGTCGCCGACGCTCACGCAGTAGTTCACCGGCGCCGTGTGCACGATCGCGGGGACCCGGAACCCCAGAAGGGGGATGAACTCCTGAAAGTGCGCCGACCAGCCGTGCGCCACCGTGGCCGCGCCGACGGCATACTCCAGAATGAGATCCCAGCCGATGATCCACGCGAACAGCTCGCCGAGGGTCGCGTACGCGTAGGTGTATGCCGATCCGGCGACCGGCACCATCGACGCGAACTCGGCGTAGCAGAGCGCGGCGAACACGCAGGCCATCCCCGCGACCACAAACGAGAGCATCAGCGCGGGACCGGTCCGATCGTGGGCCGCCACGCCGGTGAGAATGAAGATCCCGGTGCCGATGATTGCGCCGACGCCGAGCGAGGTCAGCTGCATCGGGCCGAGAATGCGGCGCAGGCGCTCCCCGCCGCCCATCTCGTCGAGAAGCTGTCCGAGCGATTTCGTCGCAAACAGTTGTGAACTCATGGGAGGTCCGATCAGGCCCCGGCCGAAATTATACCCCGCCCGTCTGGGCCAGCCGGGCGAGCGTCGCTCGCACGCGGGCCTCGGGGTCGCCGGTCGACAGCACGTCGCCGACGATCGCCACCGCCGCCGCGCCCGCCTCGAGCACGCGCGGGGCGGTCTCGAGCGTGATGCCGCCGATCGCCACGATCGGCCGCGCGTCGCCGCGGCGCCGCGCCTCGGCGGCCGCCCAGCGCACGAGATCCAGGCCGACCGGCGCGTACCCGGTCGCCTTGGTCGTGGTCTCGAAGATCGGACCGACGGCGACGTAGGTCACCGGCTCGGCGAGCGCCGCGTCGACCTGCGCGCGCGAGTGCGTGGACCGGCCGACGATCGACGCCGCCCCCACGATGGTCCGGGCGGAGGCCGGGCTGAGATCCTGCTGGCCCAGGTGGACGCCGTCGGCGGCGGCCAGCCGCGCGATGTCCGCGCGGTCGTTGACGACGACGATCGCGCCCGCGCGGTGCGCAAGATCGACGATGCGCGCCGACACCTCGAGGAACGCCGCGCCACCGAGCGATTTCGCGCGCACCTGCAGAAACCGGGCGCCGCCCGCCACGCAGGCGGCGGCGAGGCCGTCCGGCGTCCAGCCGGCGCGGCCGGCGACCTCGACGTCGATGATCGTGTGCAGTCGGGGAAGCACCACCCGCCTAGACGGCTTCGGCGAGGCGACTCCCGGACGGTCGCGACAGCAGCCGCTCCATGAAGGACGTGCTGAGCCGTCCGGCGACGAACTCGGGGTCGTTGATGATGCGGAGGTGCAGCGGGATGCTGGTTTTGATCCCTTCGATCACCGTCATCTCGAGCGTGCGCTTCATCCGCGCGATCGCCTCGGTGCGGTCGCGGCCGTGCACGATGATTTTCGCAATCATCGAGTCGTAGTACGGCGAGATGGTGCAATCGGAGTGGACGAACGTCTCGAGGCGGACGCCGGGCCCGCCCAGCACGCTGAACACGTGGATCACGCCGGGCGAGGGGATGAAGGTCTCCGGGTCCTCCGCGTTGATCCGGCACTCGATCGAGTGCCCGGTGAAGGTGACCTCGTTCTGTTTGAGCAACAGCCGCTCGCCGGCCGCGATGCGAATCTGCTCTTTCACGATGTCGAAGCCGGTCACCATCTCGGTGACCGCATGTTCGACCTGCAGCCGCGTGTTGGCTTCCATGAAGTAGAAGTGGCCCTCGGGATCCATCAGAAACTCGAACGTCCCGGCGTTGGTGTACTGCACCGCCCTGGCCGCGTTGATGACGATGGCGCCCATCCTCCGGCGCATCTTGTGGGTCAACGCCAGCGACGGCGACTCCTCGACCAGCTTCTGATGGCGGCGCTGGATGGAACACTCGCGCTCGCCGAGGTGGATCACGTTGCCGGCGTGATCGCCCAGGATCTGAAACTCGATGTGGCGCGGGGACTCGACGTACTTCTCCAGATAGACGTCGCCGACGCCGAAGGCCGCCTCCGCCTCGCGCTGCGCGGTCTTGACGGCCTGCGACAGCTCGCCCGGCGCGCGGACCACGCGCATGCCGCGCCCGCCGCCGCCGGCGGTCGCCTTGACGATCACCGGGTAGCCGATGTCCTTGGCGACCTTGAGCGCCTTGTCCTCGCTCTCGACCGGACCGTCGCTCCCGGGCAGAATCGGGACGCCGGCCTTCTTCATCACACGGCGCGCCCGCGCCTTGTCGCCCATCAGGCGAATCACCTGCGGCGTCGGCCCGATGAACTTGATGTGGCACGCCTCGCACACCTCCGCGAGGTACGCGCTCTCGGACAGGAAGCCGTACCCGGGATGAATCGCGTCGGCGCCGGTGATCTCGGCCGCGCTGATCACCTGGGGCACGTTCAGGTAGCTGTCGGCGCTGCGCGCCGGCCCGATGCGCACGTCCTCGTCGGCGAAGCGGACGTGCAGCGAGTTCTCATCGGCCTCCGAGTACACCGCGACCGTCTTGATGCCCAGCTCGCGGCAGGCAAAGATGATCCGAAGCGCCACTTCCCCGCGGTTCGCGATCAGGATCTTCTTGAACACAGGAATTGGTCCGTCTCAGAGGCGCGACGCCGAACGGATCGCCGACCTGCGACCGACCCGGCCCGCAGAGAGCGGACCCGTGCGTGGCGATCGGCGTGCCCGGCGTGGCCGAGAAGAGGCCGTTCCACAGATCGGCTCAGGGGGTCCGGATGGCGAACAGCCGCTCGCCGTACTGCACCGGCTGGCCGTTCTCCACATAGACGTTGATAATCTCGCCGTCGTATTCGGAATCGATCTCGTTCATGAGCTTCATCGCCTCGATGATGCACAGCACCTGCCCCTTCCGGACCATCGAGCCGATCTCGACAAAGGCGGGCGCCTCGGGTTCCGGCGATCGATAGAACGTGCCGACAATCGGCGACTTCACGACGGCGAGCTCGACGTCCTCGGACACCGATGCCGGCGCGGCGGCGATTGACGGCGGCACCGCCGCGGCAGCGACCGCGGCCGCTGACGAGGCTGGAGCCGGCGTGGCCGCAGCCCCCCCCGGAGCCGAGACGCCGGCCGCGCTCCCGGGCGCCTGCCGCCGAAGCCGGAGCCGCAGCCCTTCGTGCTCCACCTCGAACTCGGCGAGATCGTGCTGCTGCACGAGGTCGAGGATCTGCTTCAACTGGTCGATGTCCATCAGGGTGCGATTGGCGGAAGACGGCGGTCGCAGGATCCCGGCGTCCTGCAGCGTCACAACTCGACTAATTCGGTCCCGGCGTTCGTCAGCACCTTCACCCCGTCGCCGGTCACGAGCACGTCATCTTCAATCCTGACGCCGCCCCAGTCGGGCAGGTACACGCCGGGCTCGATCGTGAAGACCATGTCGGGCGCCAGGGCCTCCTCGCTGGTATCAACGTCCGGCCGCCGCTGCCCGACCCGAGGCTCCTCGTGCACTTCGATCCCCAGCCCATGGCCGGTGCCGTGGCCAAAGGCGTCGCCGAACCCACGACGCGTCAGCTCGTCTCTGGCCGCGGCATCGACCGCGAAGCGCGAGGCTCCCGGGCGGACGGCCTGGATGGCGCGATCGTGTGCCGCCAGCACCGCGGAATAGACGTCTCGCGTCCGGGAATCGGCGGCGCCGACCGATACGGTCCGGGTGAGGTCGACGCAGTATGAGTCGTAGACGCCGCCAAAGTCCAGCACGACGAGATCGCCTTCGCGTATTGTTCGCTCGCCGGGATGGGCGTGCGGGAGCGCGCCGTTCGGCCCGGCGGCCACGATCGTCTCGAACGCGGTTCGCTCGAAGCCGGCGCGATGGATGCGCGCGTCGATCCCGAAGGCAGTCTCCCGCTCGGACCGGCCGGGCCGCACCTCCGCGATCGCATCAGGGACCAGCTCCGCCAGCATCGCGGCGGCCGTCTCCAGCGTCCGCCGCTCGTAGCCGTCCTTCCGGATCCTGGCCTGCTCGACGATGCCCAGGGCGGGCACGAGCGCCACCGACGTGTCGGCCAGCGCGGCGGCGAGCCAGTCGTGGCGCGACACGGTCAGGTGCGCCGCCTCGAAGCCGACGCGCGCGTCCGGCATCGATTTCAACAGCGTGGCGAGCGTCACGTCGTACGACCCGGCGACCCGAACCAGCTCCAGGCTCGGGCAGGCCGACGCCGTCCGCTGGCTTTCCGTCACCGCCGTCAGATACCGGAAGTCGGTGACGAAGAAGAAGCGATCGGCCGTGATCACCACGATGGCGGCGCTGCCGGTGAAGTTGGACAGGTAGGTGACGTTCGGCAGCGACGTCACGACCAGCGCATCGAGCTTGGCGGCCCGACAGCCCTGGCGCACCGTCCGGTGACGGGCGTCAAGCGCGTCGCTTGGCGCGTGTGACATGAATGGCTCCGAGCCACGCTTCGCGCGCGGCCTGCAGGCAGTCGGCGGGAGTGTCCGCTGAGAGATCGTGCGCCCGGGCGAGCGCAAACGCCGTCGACGCCGGATCCTTGCGGACCCGGCGTCGCAGCTCTTCGATGCGGGAGTCGTGAGTCACCGGTTCCGGTGACTATCTTATCGTGACCGTGGCGGTCTTCGACGCGGTCCTCCCCGCGCTGTCGGTAATGGTCAGGTTCACCGTGAAGGTGCCGGCTGCAGGATAGACGTGGTACCAGATCGGCGACCCCGTGTGTTCGACACTGGTGTCCACGCCGAAGCCCCACGCGAAATCGACGATCGCCTGACCCTGCGACGGTCTGCTCGCGGAGGCATCGAAGACGGCTTCCTCGTTGTGCGCCGGGCTCGTGGGCGAGATCGTGAAGTCCGCCACGACGCCGCCGCCAATCGTCACCGACTGCGACGTGGCCCCGCTGCGCCCGACATCGTCGGTGACCGTCAAGGTGGCGAGGTAGGTGCCGGCGACGGTGTAGACATGGGTGGCCAGCGGCGCGTCGGCGGCGCCTCCGTCGCCGAAGTCCCAGTGGTAACCGACCAGCGTGCGGCCCGACGCAGCCGTCGATGCGGCGGCGTTGAAGAACACGGTGTCGCCGACCTTGGCCTGGGTCGGGGAGACGTTGAAGGCGGCGGTTGGAGCGGTGCCACTGCCAATCGTCACGACCTTGGTCGTCGACGCCGCCCGTCCGAGGGCATCGCTGACCGTCAAGGTGACCGTCACCCCGCCGACCTGCGCGTACGAGTGCGTCACGATTCGTCCCGCGCCGTGGGTTCCGTCGCCGAAATCCCACGCATACGATACGACGGCGTTGTCGGGGTCGGTCGTGCTGGAGGCGTCGAACGTGATCGGCGTGCCCTGCGTCGGACCCGCCGGCTCGACGGTGAAGCCGGGGACGAAGCGCACGTTGGGCAGAATCACGCCGGGCGGCATCAGCGTGATGTCGGCGCTGTAGGAGCGCGAGCCCTGCCCGTTGCTGCCGAGCGGAATCGCCGAAATCGCGACCACCGTCCCGTCCGCTGCCGTCGACGTCGTCGGCGGCGGTGGGGGAGCCGTGTAGGAGGTCGTCGCCCGGCCGTCGCTGGCGGTGACGATGTTGCGGGCTCCCAGGGATCCGAAGTCGACCTGCGATCCGCCGACCAGGATGTCCATGCGCAGCGCGACGCCCGCCGCCGGCTGGCCGGCGGCGTCGAATACCCGGACGACGATGGCCGATTGCGAATGGCCGTCGCGCGAGATGACGTCGGGGGTGGCGGTGACCGTCACCGACTGGGCGAATTCAGAAGGTCCGCTCAGTGGCGGCGCCGAGTTGTCCTGATGGACCGTGCAGGCGGCGCCGAACAGCATCGCCCCTGCGATCGTCGAGAGTAGCGCGAGTCGCTTGGTCATGGCCTACTGATCCCCGAAGTTGCCGAATTCGACCGACAGCGACCCGCTCGCCATGATGTCGTTGCCGACCAGGTCGGTGCCGTAGAAGGTCACGTCGGCGACGGCGTTGACGACGGCGGGGTTCTGCCGCAGCTGGACGAGCGGCGCTTCTTCCTTGGCGACGTGCCGCACGATCTCGAACGTCACCGCCTGCCCGCCGTTCGGCGGCACGGTGATCGTGACCCCCTGATCGAACGCGTACGGCACGTCGACGCCCTCGGTGTTGCGGCCGTCGGCGCGCCGATAGGCGACGTGCACCCTGGTGATCGTCACCTGGTTGCTGGCACTGGGCGTGATGGTGACGTCCTTCGATTCCAGATGGAGAACCGCCTTGCCGCTGTCGGAGTACACCGTCGGGCACGGCGACTCGGGCGCGCAGGGCGCCGGCGACGTGACGTTGACGATGACGTCGGAGAACAGCGGGCTGCCGTAGGTGCCCGTGCCGGCGCCGCCGGTCGGGGCGCCCTGCAGGGAATCGACAACGAGCAGCACCGGGGACCGGCCCTGGCGGACGACGTTCCCGCAGGCCGACACGACCGGCAGGAGCGCCACCGCACAGAGCAGACGAGAGGCCGTACGGACAACAGACATCGCGCTCATCCTTTGATGATTCGTGGAGTGATGAAGATCAACAGCTCGGAGCTGGCGTCGTCGACCGTGTCGCGACGGAACAGCCACTTCAGCAGCGGCACGCGGCTCAGCCCGGGCGTGCGGTCGTTGGCGGTGTTCTCCTGGCTCGCATAGATGCCGCCGATGACGGTCGTCTGGCCGTCGTTGACCTGGACGGTCGTGTTGGCGCGCTGCGTGTTGATCGAGGGGATGTTGTTGAAGATCTGGCCAACCGAACCGTTGTCGACCGAGATCTTCATGATGACCGTGTCCGAGGCGGTGATCTGCGGAACCACCTTCAAGGTCAGCGCGGCGTCCTTGAAGGAGACCGTCACCGTGTTGTTCGACACGGTCTGATAGGGAATCTGGACGCCCTGTGCGATTTCGGCTTCGATGTTGTTCTGCGTCGACACGCGCGGCGTCGAGAGGAGGCGGCCGTTGCCGGTCTTCTCGAGTGCCGAGAGGGCCATGTCCAGATTGAAGGCCCCGTTGATCGATCCGAGCGCGAGCCCGACGGCGCTGGTGGCGCCGGCCACTCCGAGATTGACCGCCGTCGGCACACCGTCCCCGTTGGCACTGGCGCCCTGGGCGCCGCCGGTGCGTCCGGTCAGGCTGCCGTTGTTGGGGAACGCCAGATTGGTCGTGTTGCCGAGCGCGGGGTCGAGGCGGCCGCCGAAGCCCCACTGAATCCCCAGCTGGCGCGCGTAGGTTTTCGAGGTCTGCACGATGCGCGCCTCGATCTCGACCTGCGGCTGCGCGCGATCGAGCGTCGCGATCAGGTCCGACGCGGTCTGGATCCGGTCAGCGAGGTCGCTAATGATGAGCGTGTTCGTGCGCGGATCCACCTGCACGCTGCCGCGAGGCGACAGCACGCTCTTGGTCAGCAGCGCCTGCAGATCCTCCGCTCGTGCGTAGCTGAGCGTCTTGGTGACGACTCGCAGCTGGCCGGCCAGCGCCTGTTCGTCGGCGAGCTTGCGCCGCTGGGTCTCCTCCTCGGCCAGGACCGTCAGCGGCGCGATGCGGACAATCGTGCCGTCCAGGAGATAGCCGAGCTTGTTGGCGCGCAGGATGATGTCGAGCGCCTGATCCCACGGCACGTCGCGGAGCGCGACATCCACCGAGCCCTGCACGGCGGGGTCGATGACCATGTTCAGGCCGCTCACCTCGGAGAAAGTCCGCAGCACGGCGCGAAGGTCGGCGCCCTGGAAATCGAGGCTGATCGGCGTGCCGGTAAAGCGTCGTTCCGCCGACCGCGCGCCAACCTGCTGCGGGGCGGTGGAGGGCGGGGCCTGCGGCGCGGCAGCGGCGCCGGCGGGCGGCGCCTGGGGCGCGGGCTGCAGCGCAGCCTGGGCTGCCGTGGCGGCGGCCTGCGCCGCGCGCGGTTGCGCCACGCGCTCGAGCGCGGCCATCGCGTCGGGACGGGCGCGCGTGGCTGGCGGCAGCACGGGCGGCGCGTCGGCGGCCGCCTTGTCGAAATCGATCACGATCGCGTTGCGATCGGCGCGCGCGTGGTGAGTGACCGCTTCTGCGAGCGAGATTCGGACGCGGGACAGCGGAACGCCCATCGACTCGATCGTCTCGACCGCGACGCCCGCGATCGGGCTCTTGGCGTTCGCAACGAACCGGTTGGCCACGCTGGCGCTCCCGACATTGCGGAAGTCGACGTCGAGCGTCAACGGATCCGGCTGCGTCGCGACGTAGGCCGCCGGCTCGCTGGCTTCGATGACGATGGACGTGCCCTTGGCGTGGAGGCGTCCGCTGATGGATGTCAGCTGAACGAGGGGCGTCCCGGTGGTTGCCGGTCCCGCCGCGCTCGCAAGGATGCCGGCGAGCGCCAGGGAAACGACGGCAATGGGCAATGGCTGGTTCAGGCGTTGAGTCACGGTTTGGCGTCCTCGACAGATCGCAGCGATTTGCGGATTTCGCGCTGTTTGACCGGCGACAGCGGGTCGTGCACGTCCTGCACGATCACAAGTCCCTGCGTGGTGATCGCTTTCACGACGCCGTCGAGGAACTTGTCTCCCTGGTGAATCAGGTAGGTCTTCTTGTCCGGCGCCTGCACCATCGCAACCAGCGCATCGCGTCCCTGCACGATGCCGCGCACGGCGATCTCGGCCACCGCCAGACCGGCGGGACCGTCGGCGTTCTTCTGCGACACCGGCCGCGTTTCGGTCCCGACGCCGAGCAGATCCATGAACGGATCGCGTCGCCCGGCCGGATCGTAGGTGTAGTCTTCGGAGGCCAGCGGCACGCGCGGGGCCGCCACGGAGGCTGGAGCGGCCTGCGGCGCCGGCCGGGACGGGGGCGCGCCGCCCTGCGCCGACCCGGCAGCGGAGAGATTCAGCATCACGAGAAGCGCGAGGGCGGAGCGCATGCTCATACCCCCTTGGCCGCTGTCGCGGCCGGCTTGACGGCCGGCTTCCCGGTCGCTGCCTTCGCCGGCGCCGGCTTGTCCAGCAGCACGAAGGTGGTCGCCACGCAGCTGGCGTTGATCGTGGAGCCTGGATCCGGCTTGGCCTTGCCCTTGATGCTCACGCCGGTGATGTTGATGATGCGCGTGAACTTGCCGACGCGATCGAAGAACATCGCCAGGTTGTGGTACGTGCCGGCGAGATCCAGGGCGATCGGCCATTCGGCGTGGAGCTGCTTGGTGACGACCGGCGACGGCTTGAAGCCCTTGATGGTGAGGTTCGACTGCGTGGCGACGGTCTGCAGGCGGCGCAGCAGATCGGCCGCGTCCTTCTCGTCGGGCAACACGGACTTGAGCCCCTCGAGACGCCCCTCGAGCTCCGTCACCTGCGACCGGAACTCGGGCAGCCGCCTCGCCGTCGCATACCCCTTGGTCACGTCGGCGCGCAGCGCCGCCAGCTGGCCGCTGCGGATGGCGATGTCCTCGCGCAGCGGATGCTCGTAGTAGTAGTAGAAGGCGCCGACACCCGCCAGCGCCAGCACCACGAAGGCGCCGACCTGTGCGTACCACGGCAGCTTTGTCAGACTGAGGTCCATCGATGCCTGCGCTCTCTTGCCCTATCGGGGCGGGGCCTGCCCGCCTTTACCAGACCACCGATCGCACGCCGATCCGCCGGCGTTCCCGAACCTACCTGGTCGCCGCCGGTGGCGGCGGCTGAAACTGCGCCTTGATGCTGAACTTGACCACCTCGCCCGGCGGTCCGGGCAGCACCTCGGTCTGACTGCTCACGATCTCGATCGATCGCTTGAAGTAGCCGGAGACCTCGAGGTTCGCGACGAAATCCGAGACGCTCGTCAGCCCGGTGCTCCTGCCGTCGATGAGGACGCTGTCGTCGGTCTGTTTCAGCTCCGTGAGCCAGACCATCGGCGGCAGCGCGCGGCTGATCTGGTCGAGCATGTGCACCGGCCCGGTCTGGCTGTTGCGCAGCTGCTCGATCAAGAGGACGCGCTGTTGCAGCTGCGCCTTGCGCTGCTCGAACTGCTGCACCTGCAGGATGATCGAGTGCAGGCGCGAGGTCTCCTGCTGGGCGGCGGCGATCTCCCGGTCCACGCGGGCCGACGCCTCGCGGACCGCCCAGTACCGCCAGAGGATGAACAGCGCCGCCGTGACGAGAATGAGGCTGCAGCCGATCGTGATCCGCTGCGCGACCAGAAACGGGACGGCCGCCTTCTTCGAGGCCCTGCGCTCCCCTGCCAGCAGGTTGATGCGAATCATCGGTCGCCCGATTTTCTGAGCGCGAGCCCCACCGCGACGGCGGCGGTGGGCGCCATGCTCTCGAGGTCGGCGATGCCGAGCTTGTCCGCCTCGATCAGGATCTTCTTGAAGGGATTGAAGACCTGAACCGGCGCCGCGAACCGCTCCTCGAGCGCCTGCGCGAACCCGTCAATCCGCGACGCGCCCCCGCTGAGGACCATGCGGTCGATCCGATCCGAGGATGCGGTCGCCTTGAAGAAGTCGAACGTCTTCTGCGTTTCGAGCAGCACGTTGTCCGTCATGGCGTGCAGCACCGATCGCGCGTCCTCGGTACGAGGCGCCCTCGACCGCTTCGCCGCGCTTGAGGAGCTCGGCCGCCGCGAACGGCAGGTTCAGCTCCTTCTGCACCGCTTCGGTGTAGGCGTTGCCGCCGATGGAGATGTCGCGCGTGAAGAGCGACTGGTCGCCGCTCAGGATGTTGATGTTGATCCCGCTGGCCCCGGCATTGAGCAGGACGACCACCGAGCCGGGATCCAGGCCGTAGTTGATCTCGTAGGCGTTCTGCAGCGCGAACACGTCGACGTCGACCGCCACCGGCACCCGGCCGGCCTGTGCGATGACGCCGGTGTAGTCCGCAATCTTGTCCCGCTTCGCCGCGACCAGCAGCACGTCCATCGTGCCGGTGGTCCCGCCGCCCGCGGCGGGCCCGAGAATCTGGTAGTCGAGGTTGACGTCCTGGATGTCGAACGGGATGTACTGTTCGGCCTCCCAGTAGATAGAGGTGGCCAGCTCCGCGTCGGTCATCGTCGGAAGGCTGATTTTCTTCACGATGACGGCGTTGCCCGACAGCGACGCGACGACCTCGTTGGTCTTGAACGGGTGGGCCTGGAACAGGCGCCGGATCGCGTCGGCGACGGCGGCGCCGTCGATGATGGCGCCGTCCACGATGCTGTCGGCCGGCACCGGTTCGGTGCCGAACGCGGCGACGCGGAATCCCTTGCCTGCGGGTTTCAGTTCGACGGCCTTGATGGCGCTCGAGCCGATGTCAAGGCCGACAACCGACTTGGTTTTGGTGAAGCCAAACACGTTGACGACGTGTTCCGCAAGGGCGGTACCAGGACTCACGCGTTCGAAAGATCAAGAAACCCGAAGCAGGGTGAGAGGAACTGCGATGCGGCGGCGCGAAGCGCACGGCGCCGATTACACTTCCGTGGGGCGATTACCGTTCTGAGCGATGCCAGGGGCGCCGGCGCGCGGAACGTCCGACGACCCGTCCCGGCGTGGAGGCGTCAGGGGCTCGGGGACCGATGGCCGGGGGCCGGGGCAAGAGCGGGGCCGTCGGCTTGACAGTTCCCCGAAAGGTCGGTATGCTTTGGGTTTACCGTTGTCCGCGTCGGGCTGGCCGAGTCGCCCGCGTGAAGTTCAGCGGACCAGGGCTCCCCTTACAACGGCTTCTGACGCTGAAGCAGGTTCACGTATGTCTACGTTCATGGCCAACGCCCGGCAGGCCGCCGACGGCCGGCGCTGGCACATCATCGACGCCGACGGTCGGGTGCTCGGGCGCGTGGCGACCGTGGCGGCGCGGCTCCTCCAGGGCAAGCACAAGGCCACCTACACCCCGTTTCTCGACTGTGGGGACCCCGTCGTGGTGGTCAACGCCGCGAAAGTGAAGCTCACCGGACGCAAGGAAGACCAGAAGATCTACCGTCAGCACAGCGGATACGAGGGCGGTCTGCGCGAGGAGCGCGCGCGCCTGGTCCGGCAGCGCCACCCGGAGCGGCTCGTCGAAGAGGCCGTCCATGGCATGTTGCCGAAGGGCACGCTCGGCCAGGCCATGTACCGCAAGCTGAAGGTGTACGCCGGTCCGGATCATCCGCACGCGGCGCAGAAACCCTCCACGCTCGAGGTCGCCTAAGGTGGCAGCCGTTCAATACTATGGAACCGGGCGTCGCAAGACCTCGACGGCCCGCGTCTTTCTGCGGCCCGGCACCGGGTCGGTCACCGTCAACCGTCGCGCCTTCGACACGTTCTTCCCCACCGAAGCTCTCCGGACCCAGATCAAGCAGCCGCTGCTCCTCACCGAGAATGGCGACAAGTTCGACATCATGGCGACCGTGGCGGGTGGTGGCGTGTCGGGGCAGGCGGGCGCCATCCGGCTGGGCATCGCGCGCGCGCTGGTGGAATACAACAACGACCTGCGGAAGGCGCTGAAGAACGAAGGGCTGCTCACGCGGGACGCGCGTGCGAAGGAACGCAAGAAGTACGGCATGGCCGGGGCCCGCAAGCGGTTCCAGTTCAGCAAGCGCTGAGGCCGGCCCCGGAATCGACAGTTTGAAACCTGGAGGAGCATTGGCAGCGATCGCGATGAAGGACTTGCTGGAGGCGGGGGTCCACTTCGGCCACCAGACCAAGCGCTGGAACCCGAAGATGAAGGAGTACATCTTCGGCGAACGGAACGGCATCTACATCATCGACCTGGGCAAGACGGTCAAGCTGTTCCGCGACGCCGAAGACTTCGTCACCAATCTGGCGGCCGAGGGACGGACCATCCTGTTTGTCGGCACCAAGCGCCAGGCGAAGGACGTCATCGCCGAAGAAGCGCAGCGCTGCGCCATGTTCTACGTCAACGAGCGGTGGCTGGGGGGCCTGCTCACCAACTTCGCGACCATCCAGCGGAGCCTCGGCCGGCTGCGGGACCTCGAATCGATGGCCAGCGACGGCCGGTACGAAACGCTGTCGAAGAAGGAAATCGCGCGCGCCGAGAAGGAGCGCCGCAAGCTGCAGAAGAACCTCGAGGGGATTCGCGGCATGAACCGGCTTCCCGACGCGGTGTTCGTGGTCGACACCAAGAAGGAGAAGATCGCCGTCGACGAGGCGCGCAAGCTGAAGATTCCGGTCATCGGCGTGGTCGACACCAACTGCGATCCCGACGAGGTCGATTTCGTCGTTCCGGGCAACGACGACGCGCTGCGCGCCATCCGGCTGTTCGCGTCCCGGATCGCCGACGCGGTGCTGGCGGGCCGCGGGATGAAGGAATCGGCCGACGCCGAAGGCGCGCGCGAGGCCTCCGACGAGGGTGGTGCGGAAGACGGCCGGCGCGGCGCGAGGCCGCCCCGGCGCCCGCGCGAAGCGGCGCCGGCATCGGCGTAACGCGCGACGCGACCGCCGGGCGCGTCGCGCGCGAGGCTTCACGCCGGGCCCGGACGCGCGCGAGGTGGATGCCGGCTCCCTCCAGGGCCGGCGTTTTCACGTACAGGACAAGGACGTGGCGACCATTACAGCGGAACAGGTCAAGAAGCTGCGCGACCAGACGGGCGCCGGCATGATGGAGTGCAAGGCGGCGCTCACCGAGGCGAATGGCGACTTCGACGAGGCGACGACCATTCTCCGCAAGCGCGGCGTCGCCACCGCGGCCAAGAAGGCCGGGCGCGCCGCCAGGGAGGGCCTCATCGGCTTCAGGGTGGCGGACGACCATTCGAGCGGCATCCTCGTCGAGGTGAACTGCGAGTCGGACTTCGTGGCGCGGACCGAGGACTTCCAGCAACTGATGGCCGACGTCATCGGGGAAATCGAGAGGAAGGGCGACGCGGCGACCGACCAGTGGCTCCAGGATCCCGATGGCCCGGTCAGAAAGCGCGTCGCCGCCACCATCGGGAAGCTCGGCGAGAACATGGCGGTGCCCCGCTTCGTGCGCTACGCGGGCGGCGGCTACGTGGCCCAGTACATTCACCTGGGCGGCAAGCTGGGGGTGCAGGTCGAGCTCGGCGGCGTGCCGGCGGGATCGGCCGGGCACGAGGCCGTCGTCACGCTGGCGAAGGAGATCGCCATGCAGATTGCGGCGGCCAGTCCGTCGTACGTCTCGCGCGAGGCGGTGCCCGGCGAGGTCCTCGAGAAGGAGCGAGCCATCTACCGCGCACAGATGGAAAACGCCGGCAAGCCGGCGCACGTGATCGAGAAGATCATCGAGGGCAAGCTTGGCAGCTTCTACAAGCAGGTCGTGCTGCCGGACCAGGAATCGATCCGCGATCCCAAGATGAGCGTCAGGGACGTCCTGGCGACGGCGGCCAGGACGCTCGGCGCGCCGGTCACCGTCACGCGCTTCGCGCGCCTCAAGGTCGGCGAGGGCATCGGGTAGGAGCGAGCGATCCCCCGCGCCTTTGCATCCGCTCGGTCCTCGACAGATAATCTCACCCGATGCCGGTCTTCGCGCCCGCCTACAACCGCGTTCTGCTCAAGTTGTCCGGCGAAGCACTGATGGGCGAGAAGCACTACGGGATCGATCCCGCCGTCGCCGCGCAGATTGCGCGCGAGATCGGCGAGATCCAGGCCCTGGGGGTGCAGACCGCGGTGGTGATCGGCGGCGGCAACATCTTCCGGGGCGTGGCCGCGAGCGCCGGCGGGATGGACCGCGCAACCGCCGACTACATGGGCATGCTGGCGACGGTCATCAACGCGCTGGCGCTGCAGGATGCGCTCGAGCAGCAAGGCGTCGTCACGCGGGTGGTGACGGCGATCGAGATGCGCGCCGTCGCCGAGCCGTTCATCCGGCGGCGCGCGATCCGGCATCTCGAGAAGGGGCGGGTCGTCGTCTTCGGGGCCGGCACCGGGAATCCGTACTTCAGCACCGACACCGCGGCGGCTCTCCGGGCGATGGAGATCAAGGCTGACGTGATCATGAAGGCGACGAAGGTGGACGGCATCTACGACGCCGACCCGATGATCCACCCGGGCGCGTCGCGCTTCGACAGGATTTCCTATCTGCAGGTGCTAGAGCAGGGGCTGAAAGTGATGGACGCGACCGCCATCTCGCTCTGCATGGACAATCGGCTGCCGATTGTGGTGTTCAACCTGCTCACGCCAGGCAACATCAAGCGAGTGATTGCGGGCGAAGAGGTGGGATCGATGGTCACGGCCTAGGCCGATCGCGCGTCCGGGGGGGCGCCGAGGCGGTGCAACACCCGAGATTCTTCATTTCGACCGAGGGACGGAGATGGACGTCAACGATTTGAAGGCGGTGTTTGCCGACGTGAACGCGCGGATGAACACCGCGATCGATCACGTGCGGCACGAACTGAGCGGGGTGCGGACCGGACGCGCGTCGGTGACCATTCTCGACGGCGTCCACGTCGAGGCGTACGGCTCGAAGGTGCCGCTCAACCAGCTGGCCGGCCTCTCGATTCCCGAGCCGTCGCTCATCGTCGCCCAGCCGTTCGATCCGTCGCAGCTCGGCACGATCGAGAAGGCGATCCGCGCGTCGGATCTCGGTCTGAATCCGTCGAACGACGGCAAGGTCATCCGCATTCCCATTCCGTCGTTGACCGAAGAGCGCCGCAAGGAGCTCTCCCGTCACGTGCACAAGCTGTCGGAGGACGGGCGCAACAGCCTCCGGCAGATCCGGCGCGACGCGAACGAGCGGATGAAGAAGCTCCTGAAGGATCACAAGATCTCGGAAGACGACGAGAAGAAGGGGCTCGACGAGGTCCAGAAGCTCACCGATCAGCACGTGAAACAGGTCGACGAGCTCCAGAAGAAGAAGGACGCGGAGCTGCTCGGCAGATAGCCGCGCGCGGTCGGCAGTGGCCGCCGACGCCCGCCCAGCCATGTCGTTCTTCTCCCATCTCCAATGCTCCGTCCCCTGCGGAGCGCCGTCTCTCGATCCCCGACAGAGGCATCACCTCTGCGTCTGCGGAGCGCCACTCCTGGCCCGCTACGACCTGGACGCGGCCAGCCGGTGGCCGCGCGAGAGCCTGCGCGACCGCGCCGAAACGATGTGGCGGTACCGCGAACTGATGCCTCTCTTCGACGGCGAGTCGCCGGTGACGCTCGGCGAAGGCTTCACACCGCTCGTGCACGCCCGCACCCTCGGCTCACGCCTCGGTTTGTCGCGGCTGCACATCAAGGACGAGTCGCTGAACCCGACCAACTCGTTCAAGGCGCGGGGCCAATCGGCCGCCATCACGCGCGCCCGCGGCCTCGGCGCCACGACCGTCGCCCTCCCGTCGGCGGGCAACGCGGGGAACGCCGCAGCGGCATATGCCGCCTGCGCCGGGCTGGCGGCGCAGGTCTTCCTCCCGCGCGACGCGAAGAAGCCGTTCGTGCGCGAATGCGAGCTGTACGGTGCCGAGGTGACGCTGGTCGACGGGCTGATCACCGACGCCGGCCGGGTGGCCGCCGAGCGGGGCGGTCCGCTCGGCTGGTACGACGTGTCCACGCTCAAGGAGCCCTACCGCATCGAGGGCAAGAAGACCATGGCCTTCGAACTCGCCGAGCAGATGGACTGGACGTGGCCCGACTGGATCGTGTATCCCACGGGCGGAGGCACCGGCCTCATCGGCATGTGGAAGGCGTTCGACGAGCTGGAACGCATCGGCTGGATGAAGCCGACCACCCGTCCTCGCATGGTCTCAGTCCAGGCCGAGGGCTGCGCGCCGATCGTGCGGGCGTACCACGACGGCGCCGATCGCGCCGCGGCATGGGAGGGGGCGCAGACGATTGCCGACGGACTCCGCGTGCCGCGCGCCATCGGCGATTTCCTGATCCTGGACGCCCTGCGCGAGAGCGGCGGCACTGCGGTTGCGGTGTCGGATGCGGCGATGGTCGAGGGGATGCGCGAGATCGGCCGGGCGGAGGGCATCAGCGCGGCGCCCGAGGGGGGCGCGGCCCTCGCCGCGATCAAGCAGCTGGTCGCCGAGCGGATGATCCGCCGCGACGACACCGTCGTCCTGTTCAACACCGGGGGGGCGCTCAAGTACCTGGACGTGCTCGACTGACGCCGCGTGCCTCGCCTCCCGGCCCGGGCGCCAGCTGCGAATCGGCTCAGTCGCCGAAGGTGACGCCGATCGCCCGCGCCGCGCGGACGAGATCGAAGTCCAGCGGCACCGTCCTCGATTTCCCCACGACGTCCTGAAGCGGCCGCGCGACGATGTTCGGCGGATCGAGCGCCACCATCATGCCGAAGTCGCCGGCACGAACGAGCTCGACGGCCTTGGCGCCGAACCTGGTCGCGAGGACGCGATCGACGCTCGTCGGCGTTCCGCCGCGCTGGAGGTGGCCAAGCACGACCGATCGGGTTTCCTTTCCCGTTTCGCGCGCGAGCGCCTCGCACACCCTCGCGCCAATCCCTCCGAGGCGCTCGACGTGCTCCGCGCTCCTCGCCTCGAGCACCGACGTCGCTCCGCCCTTCGGAAACGCCCCCTCGGCGACGACGACGATGCTGAAGCTGGCGCCCCAGCGCTCACGGTCGCGCAGGCGCTGGGCGACCAGCGCGATGTCGAACGGGATCTCGGGGATGAGAATCGCATCCGCCCCGCCGGCGACGCCCGCGTACAGCGCAATCCACCCGGCGTAGCGTCCCATCACCTCGACCACGATGATGCGGTGGTGCGCTTCGGCGGTCGTGTGCAGGCGATCGATCGCGTCGGTCGCGAAATCGACGGCAGTATCGAAGCCGAAACAGTTGGTGGTCCCGACGATGTCGTTGTCGATGGTCTTGGGAACGCCGACAATCGGGATGCCGAGGGCGCAGAAGCGGTCCGCGATGGCCAGCGTGCCGTCGCCCCCGATGACGACGAGGGCGTCGAGGCCCATCTTCCGAAACATCTCGGTGACGCGCTGCGCGTACGCCTTGGTGCCTTCCGACGTGGTGATGAGGCGATCGAGCGGATTGCCGCGGTTGATCGTGCCGAGGATGGTGCCGCCCAGGCGAAGGATGCCGGCGACGTCGCGCGGCGTGAGCGGCCGCGACCGGCCGGGCTCGAGGAGCCCGTCGAAGCTGTCTTCCAGGCCGATGCAGTCGATCCCGCAGTGGGACGCGGACTTGACGACCGCGCGGATCACCGCGTTGAGCCCGGGCGCGTCGCCACCGCCGGTGAGGATCCCGAGGCGTGTGACCGAAGGCATACGAGACTATAGCAGGCGTCGATTGCGGCCCGGTGGTAACGACATGTACAATGAGCGGTCCTCGAGTGGGCGGCTAGCTCAGTTGGGAGAGCGCCGCGTTCGCAACGCGGAGGTCGGGAGTTCGAGCCTCCTGCCGTCCACCACAATCGCTTGTGAGAGAGTCGTCCTCCGCACCGAAGTGGCTCCAGATCCTCCCGGAGGCTCTTGAAAATCGCGTCGTACACCGCTCGAATTGCGGGTGTCGGACGCACGATGTGGATGTGGTACTGAAGTCGAGACCAGATCAGGGCAGCCTGGGCGTCGAGAATCGCGTCGAATCAGGCCGGAACCGGGTTTGGTTCAACTCATGTCAACGGTCCGTTATCGGCCGAGAACGACGTCGATTCCGGTCAGGAGCAGTGCCACCTTTGCCGCGGCGACCTTGCTCACCCTTTCGGTCAGCGCCCCCTTGTCGAGGGCGATGATGTGCGACACGTTGGCGACGGAATCCGTCCGAAGGCTGGTCGATCGAGCAGTGAGCAGCACATTGCCTGGCGCGTCTGCCCACTTCAGATTGCTCGTCAAGGGAACACAAACCACGGTTGCGATCCGACTGCGGTTCAGAGCGTCGCCCTGCACGACAACGACGGGCCGGCGAAATCCTGGTTCAGAGCCGGATGGGGGCCGTAGATCGGCCCACCAGACCTCTCCCTGGGAAATCACCACTCGGTGTTCTCCAATATTTGGCGCCCGGCCGCTGTGACAAACGCGTCCCTCTGCTCGCCCACGTCCGCGCACACGCGATCCATCGCCTCGGTCACCTCGTCGGGTGCGTGTCGGGCCACGTATTCCGCAAGGGCCGCACTGAACACCTCGCTTCGCGACCGTCCCGCGCGCCGGGCAAGGCGCTCAACTCTTTCGAAGACTTCGTCGGGAATGGACACCGCCGTTTTCATACCAGAAGTATAACCGGTTCAGGCCGTGCCGCTCCCCCACACGATGCGTCGCGATGTCCGACGCCGGGGCGCGGCGACCACGCTGCGCGCGGAGGTCGGTCCGCGCCGTGGCGTATGCTCTCCACCGTCAGGGAGGAGATGCCGATGCCCGTCAGGCCGCCGCTCGCCGGTCTTCTCGTCGTCGCACTGGCGGCGCTCGTCGACAGCGTGATCCTCGCACAGCCCGCGCGGCAGCAGGTGCCGCTGTTCGAGCCGGATCCGCTCTGGTTCGACCCGCTGCCGAACAAGTGGGTGTCGGGCCAGGTCGGCGGCATCGCCGTCGATTCGCACGACGACGTCTGGGTGTTCCATCGTCCGGCCACAATTCCCGATGGTGAGAAAGCCGCGTCGCTCGTGCCGCCGCAGGCGGAGTGCTGTATTCCCGCGCCGCCGGTCCTGGAGTTCGACAGCCACGGGCGGTTCCTGCAGGCATGGGGCGGACCGGGCCGCGGGTACGAATGGTTCGCCTCGGAGCACGGCATCTTCGTCGATCGCGACGACAACGTCTGGCTGAGCGGGAACGCGAAGGACGACAATCAACTGCTCAAGTTCACGAGCCAGGGCCGGTTCCTCCAGCAGATCGGACGGGCGCGCAAGAACGCCGGCAGCAACGACACGGCGAATCTCGGCGGGCCGGCCGGCCTGTTCGTCTACCGCAAGACGAACGAGCTCTTCGTCGCGGACGGCTATTTCAACCACCGCGTGATCGTGTTCGACGCGACGACCGGCGCCTACAAGCGGCACTGGGGCGCGTACGGCCGAAGGCCCGACGATGCACTGGCATTCCCGCCGCGGGCGCAGTTGATTGCGGGTCCCGCCCCCGCAGGGTTCAACAATCCGGTCCACGCCGTGCTCGTGACGAACGACGACCTGGTGTATGTGGCGGATCGATCCAACAACCGACTGCAGGTGTTCCGCCTCGACGGCACCTTCGTCAAGGAGGCGTTCATTTCCCGGAACACGTTGCAGGCCGAAGGCACCGTGCACGCGTTCGCGGTCTCGTCCGATCCTGGGCAGCGCTTTCTCTACGTGGTCGACGGCTCGAACAAGGCGATCCGCGTCCTGAACCGTGCCACGCTCGAGATCGTCTCATCGGTCGGCGGACATGCGGGGCACAACGCTCGCGAGTTCTTTCACGCGCACGGCCTCGCAGCTGATTCGAAGGGGAACCTGTTTGTGGGCGAGGTCAACAACGGCCAGCGGTACTACCGATATCGGTTCACGGGGATGGGGCGCGGGCCGGCGAGGCAGTGAACGGCGAACCTGCTGGCGCCGACAACTGGATCGACAGGGGCATTTTCCATGTCAGACGAAAGTCTGAGTACAGGGACGAACGTGTTATGCTATAGAAGAGCTGAGGTGCCATAGTGTAGGATTCGGTGGCTCAGCAGGACTTGAACCGACACATTGTCCATCTTCCTCCGAAGCGTGCAGGAGGCCCCGGTGTTTCCGACCACTATGAACCCACCAGAAGTCCAGTTGCTCGGGCAGAGCGCCGCCATGGACGTCACGCGCGCCGACATCGACTGCGCCGCACGATCGGACGCCAAGGTCTTGATCACGGGTGAGACTGGAGTGGGCAAGGAGATCGCCGCCCGGCTGATCCATCAGCGAAGCTCGCGCGCGTCGGCGCGACTGGTCACCATCAACTGTGCCGGTCTGCCGGATTCGCTCCTCGAGTCCGAGTTGTTCGGTCACGCGCGAGGCAGCTTCACGGGCGCGTTCCGGGACAAGCCGGGCATGCTCGAGATGGCGCCCAACGGCACGGTGTTCCTCGATGAAATCGGCGAGATGAGCCTGCGCATGCAGTCGGTTCTGCTGCGATTTCTCGAGACCGGAGAGATTCAGCGCATCGGCGCGACGCACTCGCACACGCGCGTCAACGTGCGGCTGATCACGGCGACCAACCGCGACCTGCAGAAGCACATCGAGTCGGGCGCGTTTCGCGAAGATCTCTATTTCCGCCTGAACGTGATCCGGATCTGCATCCCGCCGCTTCGCGAACGCCGCGAAGACGTGCCGTTACTGATCGATCACTTTCTCGACGTGTACAGCCGTCAACATCGGGTACTCCGCCCGCAGCTCCTCCCCGCGACGATGGACGTCCTGGTGGGGTATCGGTGGCCGGGGAACATTCGCGAGTTGAGGAACCTGGTCGAACGCTTGGTACTCAAGTCGTCGGGACGGTCGGTTCGTCCCGCCGATCTGCCGGCTGAAACCATTGCGGCGCCGGTTGCCAATTCCAGTGACAATGGCAACAATAGGGGTCGTTCCGAACCGGCGCGCTCCGCGGTCGAACGGATGGCCAGTCGGATGTTCGATCAGGGCGAGTCGTTCTGGACGGTCGTTTACGTCGATTTCATGGCGCGGGACATCACGCGCGAGGACCTGCGCAAGCTCGTTCAGATGGGACTCGAGAAGACGAACGGCAACTACCGAATGCTCGTCCAGCTCTTCAATATGCCGTCTGACGACTACAAACGGTTCCTGACCTTCCTGCGCAAGCACAATTGCCACTTGCCGTTTCAGCGTTTTCGTCTGTCACCGGTACGACTGTCCTCCCCCGAGCCGGGATTGGTCGCGGGCGGCAAAGCGTAGCGGGGCCCAAGCTGGAGCCCTTCATGGACGTTCACGGGCACGTTCACCCGGCGTTCGGTCAGACGGCGACAGTCGTTCGACGAGCCATCATCGTCGACGACGACCTGTCGACGCTCGGAGCCATGGAGAGCCTGCTCGCGCAATGGGGCCTGGAAGTGGTCGCGTTCGGCGATTTCGAGCGTGCCCGGGCCGAGCTCACCAGCGGCGCCCCGCCTGACGTCCTCCTCGTCGACATCAGACTCGGAATGTTCAACGGGCTTCAGTTGGTCCATCTCGCCAAGCAGTCCAATGCCGCCACGGCCGTCATCGTGGTGTCAGGTTTCGACGACCCCGTCTTGTGCGCCGAGGCGGAAGCGGCCGGCGCCTTGTTCCTGTTGAAACCAGTCGATCTGATCGCCCTGCGCCACCACCTTTCAGTCGGACTCCCGGACGACTAACGGATCAGCGTACTATTTACAGTTTATTTATGTGAGTCGTCGAAATGATACAGCAAAGTCAGGCCAAGGGATGCCTTCTTTGATACGACGGGCAATCACGGGAAGACCCTTAATCGCTGTAACGTTCGGACGACGGTGAAATAACGGGGCCTATGGGCCCCTGAGCTCGTTTCGGAACCTCCCGCCCGTTTACGGCACTTGGATTGCCTCGCCGGGTGCCATGCAGCAGCGCGTGTTGCTCGTCGAGCCGGATGCATTGGCGCGAGCCTCCTTGCGACAGGCTCTCAGCTCAGTAGCAGAAGTCAACTCGTGCGGGAACTTTTCAGCAGCCCGACGAAGATTGCGAGAACACCGATACGCGCTTGTCGTCGCCAATCTCCGATTGGATGGCTTCAACGGGCTGCACCTCGCCTATCTCGCCCCTTCGGGAACTCGAACTGTCATTTACGCCGATCGACTGGACCTCTCGCTCGCCCGTGAGGTCCAGGACGCGGGCGCGTTCCTGGAGGTCCGTGAGCGCCTTCCGCTCACGATCGCAGGGTATCTCCAGGGCGATCTCCCGCCGAAAGACCGCCGCAGCCCTCTGAGCCGCGATCGAGGCGTCGCGCACGAGGTCGGGCGCCGCTGCTCCGATCGAGTGGCTACCGCCGTCTGTTCGGACTGACTTCGGGTTTAGGAGCCGCCTGGATCTGTTGACGGTCCTGTCACCTGACGACGGTCGGCACCTCATTGGTCGCCACCCGGCTCGTCCCGCATTCGTTCCTCGCCCGCACCCTCATGAAATATGTTCCTGGTGAGGCCGCCGCGGTGAACGCCTGCTCCGCGGTCTCCAGATCGACCGTCATCAGATCCGCGGCGCCAGGCCTCGAGCCCGCCTCGAGCACGTACGAGCTCGCGTCGTGAGATCCGGCCCAGGCGAGCCAAACCGTCGGGCCTGACACGGCTGACGTCAGTCCCACCGGAGCGTCCGGAGGCTCCGAGCAGGTGCGCCCAGACGCGACGACGACGACTTTCACCTCGTTTGAAGCGCCGCTCGTCCTCGCGACATCCGCTGCGCGCGCGCGGAGGAAATACGTCCCCGGTGGAAGCGCCGGCAGGGTCAACGACGTTGCAGGCGCGCCGACCCGGGCCACGCCGAGATCGATCGTCGACGGAGCCGAGCCGATCTCCAGCGTGTAGCTCGTTGGCGCGCACCCCGGCGGCGGCGGGCGCCACTCGACGGTGAGTGCGGAACCAGTGATGAGGGTCGGCGTCAGCGCGGCCGGCGGCACCGGACACCCGACCGTCGAAAGAGCTTCCTCCACGGTCTCCCCGACTTCGTTGGATGGATCGCTTGCCCCGTCTCTGTTGAGGGCCCTCACGCGCACGTAATACGTCCCCGGCGCGACGTTGGTGGCCACGAAGGCCGCGGCCGCGCTCCCGGTTCGCCATCGCACCACAGCCGACCCTGGCGCATTGCCGGCCTCCACCAGGTACTCGTCGGCGATCGCGCCGCGCGAGCTGCCGCTCCACCTCAGAGTCATGGTGGATCCCACGATCGACGCCTCAAGATGGGTCGGCGGGAGCAGCGTATGCGGATTGACGGTGCGCGGACCTCCCTGATCAATGCTCTCCATCGCTCCACACGGCGAAGTCGTGAACGCGGCATCCGCCCCGTACGCTGTTCCGCCGGCGCTGACAGCCACAGCGCGATAACGGTAGGTGGTGGCGCAGGTCAATCCACTGATGGCGCCGCCGCCGATCGGCACGTTGTCGATGCCCGCCCCGAGATCGACGGCGGGTGTCGCGCTGCCGTAGTCCTTCTGGCCATATTGGAAGAACGCCGACGTGGGGGCACCCTCGGGATTGGCGGCCCCGTTCACGATGGCCGCCGTGTTGCCGATCCAGCTCACAGTACCGGTCGCGACGCTCGGCGGGCCGACCGGGCACGCCCCAGTGGTGACTGTCGTGTCGATTCCGTAAGTGGTTCCACCGGCATTCGTCGCAACGGCTCGAAAATGATAAGTCGTCGCGCAGGTCAATCCCGCGATGCCGCCGCGAATCGCCACGCTGCCGGAGCCGGAGCCGACACTGACAGCCGTCGTGACGCTGCCGTAGCCCTTCGTCACGCCGTATTGGAAAAACGCGGTCGTCGCGGCCGCGTTCGGATTGGTGGTGCCGTTCAGTGTGGCGGCGGTCGGGCCGACACCGCTGGCCGTGCCGGTGACAACGGTTGGCGGCAACACCGCAACCGGCGTGTCGAACGCGACCTCCGCTGAGTAGTCGCTGATCAATCCCGCCGTGTCGTACGCCTGCACTGCGAAGAAGTACCTCTGACCACCGGCAAGCGACAGTTGACGGCTTGTTACGTTGCCGACATCGATGGTCGTCGTGTACACGCCGCTCGCAATGCCGTACGACAACCTATAGCCGGCAATGTCCGGCTCTGGATTCCGGTCCCAGCTCGCCGTGGGCGTGGCCGTCGCAGCGTGTAGAACGGACGCGGGGAGGATCGCGATGAGGGCCGTCAGGGGTCTGAGCACTGTTCTCAACCTGTCCTGTTCTCACGCAACAGAAAGGCCGAGTCGAGGCCGCTCCGCCAAGTCTCTCAGGGGGTTCGGGTTGCGGGCGGGTTCCCTTCCAGGTTCACCGAAGAGCGGGCGCGTCGGCTAGGAAACCGACTCCTTGGGTTGCGGTGGCGCGTCCCGCTCGTCAAAGGACACGGCGCGAGTTCCCGTCCTCATCGCTGAGCACGGGAACTCGCCTGTCTTCTATTTCTTTGCCTGCGTTACGGTGACCGGCTGCCCGCCAATCGTCAACCTCGCCGATCGAGCGGCGCCCTGGTTCTTGGACGCCGTGAAGGACACCGACCTGGACCCCGAGCCCGACGCCGGGGTGACCGTCAGCCAGGCCGCGTTGCTCGTCGCCGTCCAGTTGCAGCCGCTGCTCGTAGTCAGAGACAGCTTGCCAGTACCGCCGTTCTTGCCGAAGGCGTAGGACGTCACGCTGGCCGCGTAGCTGCAGATCGGCGCCTGGCCCGCCTGGGTGACGCTCACCGCTTGTCCGGCGATCGTCACAGAACCTGTGCGCGACGCCGTCGACGTGTTCGCTGCGACCGTGTAGCCGACCGACTGGGCGCCGCTGCCGTTGCTCGCCGCCAGCGAGATCCACGACGCGGCGCTGCTCGCCGTCCACGTGCAGCCCGATTGCGCGGTGACGGCCGCGCTGCCGGTCAGGCCGGCGGCCGCCGCCGAGATACTGGTCGGAGACACCGAATACGCGCATGCCGCGCCGGCCTGCGTGATGGTGACGGTGTCGCCACCCACCGCGACCGTGCCGGTCCGCGAAGCGGTGGAGGTGTTCGCCGCGACCGAGTAGCCGACCGACTCCCCTCCGACGCCGCTCGCGGCGTCGAGCGTGATCCACGAGGCGCTGCTGCCCGCGGTCCACCCGCATCCGGCGGGCGTCGTGATGGTCGTGCTCCCGCTGCCTCCGGTGGCGGCCATCGACGCGTTCCTCGGCGTCACTGACAGCGTGCACGGCGCCGCGTCCTGGGTGATCGTGACGTCGTGATCCGCGATGAGGAGCGTCCCCAGGCGAACAGTTCCGGCGGCGTTTGGACTCACCGTCAGCGTCACCGCTCCTGAACCGATGCCCTGATTGGCGCTTACCGCGATCCAGTTGACCAGGCTCGTCGCCGACCAGGCGCACGCGGGTCCGGTCGTGATCGATCCAACCGTCGTGCCCCCACCGTTGGCCACGGAAGCCGACGCGGGCGAGACCACGTAGTTGCAGCCGCCGCTGAAGGTGAAGGGGTTGGAATCGCCGCTCGACGCCGAACCCGTGGGACCGACCGCGGCCACCCGCGCGGTGAACGTGACGCCGGTCATCGGCGTGCCGACCAGATACGAATACAGATCGACCGTGATCTTGTTCGCGCTGTCTGGCGTCGGCTTGCCGAGGTCGAGGACGCTGTACGGCGACGTGGCGCCCGGCATATACCACCCCATCTGGTATCCGGACACAACCGGCTGCCCCGCGCTCGTGGCGGCGTCATGATCCGCCGACGCCACGAACTGGCCGTATCGCGGATCGGTGACGGTCTGTCCCGGTGTGCTGCTGCTGAAGGTAAACGGGTTGGAATCGCTGCTCGACGCCGAACCCGCGGGACCGAGGGCCGACACGCGCGCGGTGAACGTGACGCCGGTCAGCGGCGTGCCGACCAGATACGAATACAGATCAACCTTGATCGTGTTGGTGCTGTCTGGTGTCGGCTTGCCAAGATCGAGAACGCTGTACGGAGCCGATGCGCCCGACAAGTACCATCCCATCTGGTACCCGGAGACCACCGGCTCGCCCGAGCCGTTCACCGCGTAGTGATCCGCCGACGCGACGAACTGGCCGTATCGGGGATCGACGGTTTGTGCAAAGAGACCTGAAAGCGCTGCCCCCGCCAGAATAATGAAGGCGGTGAGAGCAGTGACGCGGCGGATGCGGTGTGTCGAACGTGCCATTATGCGCTCCTCGCGACGGCGGAACTGAATTAGTCCGCTGCCGGAGAGCGCAATCGAAATGCCCCGCGACCAAGTGCAGATTGGTTAGGAAATCAGCGGATCGATGCTGACCGCGCCGGATCGTGCTTCCAAAACACGATCGACAATCACGATCGTGTAATCGGGCGTATCTTCGCGGACGGCACGAGATTGGACGGGACGCTGCCGGGAAGAACAAGGGAGGAGATGCCAGCGTGAGCAGAACAATGAAATCGTTCGCGGCCTGCTCACCTCGTCGTCGTGGGGCGGCCCCACTTCCGCGGGCGCGCTCCCTCGCCCGGCGTCGCACTCCCGTCCGGCGGACTGTCCGGAACCTGCGAATGGTCGCGGTCGTGCTGAATGCCGGGTTCGCCCGCCCTCAGGTCGAAGTCCCGTCCGACCTCCTCGATGACCGCGCGCGTGACGGTGCGGCGACCCGAGGCGAACGCGCTCAGGAGCGCGTTGTCGCAGACGACGTTGATCGTCCGGGCTATGCCGCCGGACAACTGGTGCACGAGCATGACCGCTTCGCGCGTGAAGACGTCGACGGCCTGTCCGCCTGCCACGCTGATGCGCGTGGCAATGTACCCGGCGGTTTCGGCGAGGTCGAACGGCACAATCTGACAGCGGAGCGCGACGCGCTGTTTCAGCTGCGTCAGCGAGAGCTGGTTCAGTCGGTCGGCGAGCTCGGGCTGCCCGGCCAGCACCAGCGGCAGCAGCTTGATGTCCCGCGTCTCCAGATTCGTGAGCAGCCGCACCTCTTCGAGCAAGTCGTCGCTCAGCCGCTGGGCCTCATCGACCACGAGCGCACAGATCTCGCCGCGGCCGCGGCGCTCCGCGAGCCGGCTTTCGAGCTCGGCGAGCAACTGCGCCTTCGACTCGGACGCGCGCACGCTCAAGTCGAACCCGCTCGCCAGCGTCTGCACGAACTCGGATCGGGTCAGGCCCGGGTTGACGAGGTACACGCACCGCACGGCCCGACACGTGTTGGAATCCAGGACGGCGCGCAACAGCGTCGTCTTTCCGGTTCCGGCCTGGCCGGTGAGCACGGTCAGCGTCTTGCCGCTCGAGAGCCCGTACTGGAGATTCGCGAGCGCCTCTCGGTGCCCCGCCGTCATGAACAGGAACCGGGGATTCGCGGTCAGCTCGAAGGGCGCCTCTCGAAATCCGAAATGCTCAACGTACATGTCAACGTCCCGGCAGCTTCCACAGCAGCAGAGCCCACTGCCCCGCTCGGGACACGGTCGGTGCCGCCCACTCCGGGAGGAAATAGCGGCCGGGCGTCGCCCTGCGGTCGATTTGCGACATCATATGAAGGAATGCCAGTCTTCTACGGCCGTGCTTGAGCATCGTACAATCCCTCGTCAGCTCGGTCAATTCCGCTTCGGCACGGCGTCGAGCGTCCTCCCCAGGCGATCACCGGCCAATCCCATGAAAACGGCGCGTTCGCGGTCGGTTGCTGTCGATGCCTGAGGAGAGAGCCGGATCCACGTTTTCGTCGCGCCGCCTGAAAAATCGTGTCTGGGCATCCAGGACCATGATTCCGGTCCAGCAACGACCCGGCGTCGGCCCGACATGCGCCGGCTTCGGAAGGATACGATGGCCGACAGCATGCGGGATGGCCGTAGCGGTGGCGATGTGGTGCGGCTGCCGCACGCCGACCCCCGGCGACAACGCGCCCGTCACGGTGTCCGGGTCCCCGGTCCTGGCGTGGACTCAGGGCGCACCTGACGTGGCGACGGTGCGCCAGTACGCGTTCGCCGTCTATGTCGATGACGCGCGCAGCCCGTTGACGGGCCCGGCCTGTCAGAACGGGTCGGCAGCCGGAGCATTCACCTGCTCGGCAGGACTTCCGCAGATAGTCGCCGGCATCCACCGGCTGGAACTCACGGCGGTCGGACCCGGAGGCCTCGAAAGCGCCAGGTCGGCCCCCCTCTACTTGAATGCCGTCTCCACCACCACGCCGGCCGACGGGCCGTCCGCGTCGGTTGACGCGGCAACGGTGTCTCCCGCGATCAAGACCGCGGACGGCGTCGGGCTGGCCGTCCAGGTTCTGGCGCACGCATTCGACCGACCGTCCGCACTTGCGGTCGCGCCCGATCGCCGCGTGTTCGTTGCCGACAGGGGTGGCGATGTCTGGCTGTGGGACGCCGGCCGGGTCGATCGGGAGCCGGCCCTCCGCCTGCCCGACATCGCCCCGGGAGCGGAGGTCGGACTGCTCGGCCTCGCTCTCGATCCAAACTTCTCGGCGAGCCGTCTCGTGTACCTCCTCTACACCGCGCGCCTGCCGGACGGCTCGCTGGTGAATCGTGTCATGCGATACCGCGAGCTCAACGGCACGCTCGGCGAGCGCATCGTGATCATGGAGTCTCCCACGACCGACCTGCCCGAGCGGACGCCCCGCGTGCGCGTTGGATCGGACCACAAGCTTTACGTCGCGTTTTCTTCGGGGGCCGATCGAACACTTGCAGATACCGGTTCGGCCTATGCCGGCAAGATCCTGCGCATCAACGACGACGGCACGACGCCCCGCGACAACCTGGGATCGTCCCCCATCGTGTCAGAGGGGTTCCGGTCACCCGCGGCGTTCGATTGGCAGCCATCGACCGGCGCGTTGTGGATCAGCCAGCGGGATTGGGATGGCCGCGACACGGCGCGTGAACTCCAGTTGGCGGTGCGCGGCGGTCCGGCGAATGCCACACGTCAGGCTCCTTACACGTTCGAGTCGCCGGTCGATCCGGCCGGTGCGGCCTTCTACTCGAGCGACAGAATTCCGGGCTTGAAGGGAAATCTGCTCGTCGCCGCGCTGAGCGGCAGACATCTGCGTCGCGTGCAGTTCGATCCGAGCGATTCGGGACGCATCGTCTTCACCGAACGGCTGTTCGATCAGGCGCTCGGTCGCCTCGCCGACATCGTCGTCGGCCCCGACGGCGATTTGTACGTATGCACGAACGGTCGCACGACGGCCAGCGGGGTCGCCGACGATGAGCTGCTTCGAGTGACGCCAGACACGATGCCGGACGCGCCCGGCTCGATTGGCCTGCGATAGCCGAGTCGCCTCCCCGGTCCGAGGGCCTGCCTATTGCCGGTATTCCTTGAACGGAAGCTGGCAATCGTGCTTGCGCAGGAAGTTGAGAAAGCGCTTGTAATCGCGCGGCTCCATGTTGAACAGCCGCAGCACGATCTTGTAATTTCCTCGAGCCTCCTCGAGGCCTTTGTGCACGAGATCGCGCACGTTTCCCCTGGTGATCTCGCGGTTCATGTACAGCGGGTACACCGTCGTCCAGAACGATTCGCGATCGTCGATCAGCTTCTTGAACAGCTCGTCGGCCACCGTGCGGCGGCGCTCGCGGCGCGGGCGCACGTGCGAGGGCGCCCGGACCTCCGGCGGCAGATCCTCCACCTGGATCACTTCCCGCCGACCGGTGACGACCAGGCGCTCGATCACGTTTTCGAGCTGTCGGACGTTACCCGGCCAGGAGTATTGGCAGAGCGCGGTGATTGCCGCAGGCGAGAGCGCACGGGTCGTCACCCCGTGGCCGTTGCCCTGTGACGCACGATGAGCGTGACCGTTGCCGAGCCCGGTTCCGGCGACATGGCCGCTCGCACGGCCACCGACATCGGCGGTCCCGCCCGCCGGGTCGTTCGCACCGTGGTCGCTGCCCGAGGTCAGGCGATGACTGGATATGAAGGCGTCGAGGAAGTGATCGATGAGCAGCGGGATGTCCTCGCGACGATCGCGAAGAGGAGGCACGACAATGTGGATGACATTCAGCCGATAGAACAGATCCTCACGGAACTGCCCCTGAGTGATCTGCTCCCGAAGGTTGCGGTTCGTCGCGGCAATCACGCGAACGTCCGACGCGCTGACAATCCGCTCGGCCCCGACCTTCTGAATCTCGCCGGTCTCGAGGAAGCGCAGGAAGAGCCCCTGCATGCGGAGGGTCATTTCGCCGATTTCGTCGAGAAAGATGGTGCCCCCGCTCGCCATTTCGAGCTTTCCCGGCTTGTCGCGGTACGCGCCCGTGAAGCTTCCCTTGACGTGGCCGAAGAGCTCCGATTCGAGCAGTGTCTCGGGGATGCCGGCGCAGTTGACAGGGACGAAGGCCGCGTCGCCGCGCGGACTCGCGCTGTAGATGGCCCGCGCGACGATCTCCTTGCCAACCCCGCTCTCGCCGGTGATCAACACCTTGGCATCCGAGCGGGCCACGCGGTCGATTTCTTCCGTCAGATCGGCAATGACGGCGCTGGTCCCAATCAGGTGGATGCGACCTGATGTCCTCATCTCGACCACTCTCGTCGCAAACGGGTGCCTGGGATCATAACCTTCAACCGCATGCCTGGTACCATTCAGGACTGAAGTCGGGGAGTAGTCTGCAATTTCTTCACCTTCTGCACGCGGGCTCGAGGGTCACGTGTTATAGTGCTGACCGTGCGTGAGTTACGGGATTGTCGGCGGCGGCAGTGGACTGAATCGACAGCCAAAAGGTCACTCGAGCGCGGACTTTAGCCGGCACAAATGTCTCCTCAGAGTAGACTTTTGGTCGTGCAGGACGGCGACGGAAGGCTGCTCACCGGGTTCCCCTTCCAAGCGCGAAGGAGGGTAACGTGAAGAACGACGAAGTCAGCCCGATGCCACCCACCATCCGATCGTTCGATCTCGCGCACCTGGCGCATCTGGAACTGCTGACGCCGAGGCCCGAGGCGAGCCTGCGCTTCTTCGTCGACGTCATGGGGATGACGCCCAGCGCCGAGCGGGGCGACTCGGTGTACCTGCGCGGCTGGGACGACTACGAACATCACACGCTGAAGCTGACCGCCGCGCCAATCGCCGGCATGGGGCATTTTGCCTTCCGCGCGACGAGCCCCGAGGCGCTCCAGCGTCGCGCCCGGACGCTCGAGGCGTCGGGGTTCGGCCGGGGCTGGACCGACGGCGACGTCGGTCACGGGCCCGCCTACGCGTTCGAGACGACTGACGGCCACGCGATGGAGATCTACTACGAGACGGAGTGGTATCGCGCGCCGCCGGCGCTCAGGCCGGCGCTCAAGAATCAGGCACAGCGGTTCCCCGCGCGCGGGGTCAACGTGCGACGGCTCGATCACCTGAACCTGCTGGCGGCCGACGTCCCGGCCCTGCGCACGTTCTTCGAGAACGGCCTCGGGCTTCGCGTCACCGAGCAGATCATCCTCGACAACGGCGACGAGGCGGGCACGTGGATGACCACGACGAACAAGAGCTACGACCTGGCGTTCACCGCCGATCACTACGGCGCGCGCGGCCGGTTCCATCACGTGACCTACGCCGTCGATTCACGGGAGGAGGTGCTGCGGGCCGCCGACGTGTTTCTGGAGAACGGTGTGCACATCGAGACCGGCCCGCACAAGCACGCGATTCAGCAGACCTTCTTCCTCTACGTGTACGAGCCGGGCGGCAATCGCGTGGAGGTCGCCAACGCGGGGGCGCGTCTGGTCCTCGCGCCCGACTGGCAGCCGATCATCTGGACCGAAGCGGACCGCAGGAAGGGCCAGGCGTGGGGATTGAAGACGATCGAGAGCTTTCACACGCACGGTACGCCGCCGATCGAGCAGTACACCGGGCCGCGACGCACCTGAACCGGCTCATCGCTCAGCGCCCTCGGCCGCCGGCGTGTCCGGGTTGTTCGGAATCGGCCGGCGCGCCCGCAGAATGCCGCGCCGCGCGTCCGCCTCGATCGCCTGGTCCTCGGCCCGTTCGGCACTGAGGATGTTCGGCAGCCCGTGGTTCCCCTCGTGGCACTCGTAGGGCAGGAGCTCGTATCCGCGCGGCGAGGTCAACATCAGCATCATCGTCCAGGGGCGCGTGTAGGTGCTCGGATCGTCGATCGTGACGCGGTACTGCAGCACGTCCGCGTCCACGCGCGTCAACCGCTCGGTCAGTCGCAGCCGGGTGCTGTGGCGCAGGCCGTTCCCGTTCTCGCTGATGCTCGTCCGATCGGTGAAGTTGGTCGTCTCGATGACGAGCGTCTGACCCTCCCATCGGCCGCGCGCGTCGCCCAGATACAGCCGCATGCCGCGGCCGGCGTGCGGCCGCCCGTCGAGCGGCACGATCCGCGTGTCGTGCACCATCTCGTACGACACTGCCACGTAGCCGGGCGCCTGCACGATGCGGTTGCCGTTCCCGTAGATGACCGGAAGAATCGATCCGACGACGCCGCGCGTGATGCAGCGATCGAACAGACTGAAGTCCTCGGGGCCGTCGAACGGCCCGCCGCCGAACGTGCCTCGATCGCGGCTCGTGCGGCGCGCCTCCGCTTCGGGTGTCAACGCGGGCATCTTGCCGTCCGGCGGATCGACGACGAGCGAGGTCTGCCTGAAAGTCCGCGACCGGAGATCGTTGCGGCCTCCGTAGGGGCCGCGCAGCTCGTCGCGGAGCGTCCGCCGGTCGCGCTCGAAGCGATCGAGAAACTCCGCGTCGGTCAGGAACTGGCGGGTCCCGTACTCGTCGGGACGATCGCGCGGGATGCCGCGCATGTCGTCGCTCGTCCAGATGCCATGCAGGTCCGGGTCGCCCCACGGCGTCTTCGGAGCCGAGTCCGCGGCAAAGGCGAGAGTCAGATGGGCGGTGACGAGCGCGGCTGCCGCGAGTCCGAGGCGGCGAATCGACATCGGTCGGAGTATCGCAACGCCCCGCCGAGCATGTCAACGACGTGGCGCCGGGGGCGGCCGTGACCGAGCGCCGCGTCGGTGCCCGTCACGCGGGGCGTGACACGTTGACACGTCGAATGGTGGCGGCGACAATAGCGCGCGGTGGCCGTTCCCCGCATCACCAAAGAACAGCTGAAAGAGCGACTCGACGCCGGCGACGCGCCCGTGATCATCGACGCGCGGCTGAAGTACCCCTACGAGCACAGCACCGTCCGGCTTCCCGGGTCGATCCGCCACGGGTCCCCGCAGGTCGGCACCGTGCTCAGTCGCGACCGGCAGATCGTCGTCTACGACTCGGATCCGAACGAGCTGGCGAGCTCGTCGGTCGCGGCGGATCTGATTCGGCAGGGGTACCACGCAGCGGCCTTGAAGGGCGGCATCGCCGAATGGCTCGCCGCGAACCTGCCGACCGAAACCAAGGCGGCCCCCAAGCAGACGCCCCCTGAGCCGGGAGCGCTGAAAGGCTAGCGACTGACCGACGGCACCCGAGACGCGCGGCGGCGGTGGCGGATGCTCGCCGCTGTCGGCGTCGGCGCCGCGGCCTTCCTGCTCTATCGGGCCACGCTTCTTCCCGGCCTGGACTTCGGCGACACGGCGTCGTTCCAGGTCGTCGCCGGTCTGCCGACGATCTCCACGCGCGACGCGTACCCCCTGTACTTCGCCATCGGCGCCGTGCTGTGTCGGATGATCGGCGGCGATCCCGCGCACGCCCTCAACCTGGCGTCGGCGATCGAGAGCGCAGCCGCCTGCGGCGTGCTGACGCTGGTCGCCGCGGAGCTGTCGGGATCGATCGTCGCCGGCGCCGGAGCGGCGCTCCTGCTCGCCGGGTCCTACACCCTCTGGAGCCAGTCGGTGATCGCCGAGGTGTACGGACTGCACATGCTGTGCGTCGTCCTCAGTGTCTGGCTGCTGCTCCGGTGGAGCGCGCGGCCGACAGACACCCGGCTCGCGGCGTTCTTCGCGGCATACGCGCTCGGGTTCGGCAATCACCTGTCGATGATCCTGCTGGCGCCGGCCATCGTCTTCTTTCTGTTGGCGTCGGCGCCCCAGGGATGGGGCTCCTTGTTCCGGCCGCGGATCGTCGCGATGGCGATCGCCTTCGCTGTCGCGGGCGCGCTCCAGTACGCGTGGAACCTGCGCTCGCTGTGGTTCGCCGCCCGTCCGCCCTCGGGCCTGCTCGACGCGCTCGCCCAGGGATGGTTCGACGTCACCAAGGCGGACTGGCGGGCGACGATGGTGCTGAACGTGCCGCCGGCGCTGCTGCGAGATCACTTCGCGATGTACGCCTTCGATCTGTGGCAACAGATCGGATGGACCGGCGTTGCGCTCGCCGCGGTCGGCGCGGTCGCCGTGCTCGCGCGCGAATGGCGGGTCGCCGTGCTCCTGCTCGGGATCTACCTCGCCAATGCCCTGTTCGCCTTCTCGTACGACGTCGGCGACACGCACGTCTTCTATCTGCCGTCGCACATGATCGTCGCGCTCCTGACCGCGCCCGGCGTCGTGGCGGTGGCGGCGGCCGGTCGATCCGCTCCGAGGCCACGCCATCGCGCCAGGCTGGTTGCCGGCTTCCTGCTCGTCGCTTATGCCGGCGTTCGCATCTACCGCGACTACCCCGCCCTCGATCGCAGCGCCGACAGACGGCCCACCGAAGCGCTCGACCGTGTGACGGAGGGCATCGACGACCGTCGCGCGATTCTGCTGACCGACCTCAACTGGCAGGTCCAGAACGGGCTGAACTACTACGGCAGCCGCCTCCACTCCGAAGTCGCCTTCGCCAGGATGCCCGAAGTGCTGCTCTACGCGCCGGCACTTATCGGCGACAACCTCGCGGTCGGACGCCGCGTGGTCCTCACGCCGCGCGCGCACGCCGCCCTCGCGGCCGCCTACGGACCACTGGTCCCGACGGCACCGGATCCCGAGGCGCGCGTGGCGAGCCTCTCGGACCAGGTCGGGTCGCTGCCAGCCGGCACACGCTACGTTCTGACGGTTCTGAAGCCGACTCGCGAGTTCACGCTGGACCCCGACGATCTCGCGCGCGCCATCGGCGCGCTCACCGGCGGCCGTCTCGCCGCCGTCCCGCCGGGCGATTACGCGGCGATTGCCGGAGTGGTCGGGCGGGCACCGGCGGCCGTCGTGGGCCTGCCGACGCCGTTCCGGCGCACCACCGCCGTCGATGGCACGCGCGTCGAGATCCGCATGGACTCGTGGCTGTCGGCGGACACCATCCGGCGCATGGGGTTCGGCCACGTCATCGCCGGCCGTCGCCACGCGTTGATCGTCGAACGCGGTGTGAGCTTCGTGGCGCTGGATCGCTCCGGACAGCCGATCGCGTCGGCGTATGCGGCCAACCTGTTCGCACCTCAGCCGAGGTATGTCTGTTATCCTCGATGATGCATGAGACATCGGAGCGGGCAGCGGGGCGGGGTGCCGCGGGCCTGCCGCGTGGCGCTTGCGGCGCTGGCGGTCGTGTCCGGCTGGTCGGCGGCGCCCTCGGGGACGGCACCCGAGGGAACCGAGCCGACCGCGCAGGAACTGGCCCGATCGCTCCAGCGCAAGTACCGACGGCATCCGGGACTTCTCCACCGATTTCGTCCACAGGTACCGCGGCGGCGTGCTGAAGAAGGAAATCGCCGAAAGCGGTCACCTGCTCGTCAAGAAGCCGGGACGGATGCGCTGGGAGTACAAGGTGCCCGAGCGGAAGCTGTTCGTCTCCGACGGCGTGAAGATGTATTCGTACATCCCTCAGGACAAGCAGGTCTTCGTCAGCACGATTCCTCCGGGCGACCAGCTCGGAACGCCCACTCTGTTCCTGAGCGGCAAGGGCAACATCCTCCGGGACTTCACCGCCACCCTGGTCGCGCCGCAGCCGGGATCGCTCTCCGGCACCCGCGCGCTGAAGCTGGTACCCAAAAGGTCCCAAACAGACTACGATTGGCTCATCGTCGAGGTCGCGCCCGGCACGCTCGATCTGCGGGGGCTGGTGACCGTCGACGCGCAGGGGGGGGAATCGACGTTTTCCTTCATCAACCTGAAGGAGAACGTCGGACTGCCCGATACGGACTTCACATTCTCGATCCCGCGCGGTGTTGATGTTGTTACCGACGCCCCGACGCGCTGACGCCGGGCGGCCGCACCGGTGGTCGTGGCCGGCGTCGGTCTGCATGGCGACCTGTCTGGTGATGGCCGGCTGTGCCGCTGCCACCTCGATGCGTCACGGCCGTGACGCAGAGGTCCGGCAGGACTACGATCGGGCGGTCGCCGAATACCAGAAAGCGCTGAAGCTGAAGCCGGGCGATGTCGCCGCGCGCACGGCGCTCGAGCGCGCCCGGTTGCGCGCGGCCGAAGATCACTTCCAGCGCGGGCGGCGGCTGGCCGCGGTCGGCAGATTCGAGGAGGCGCTGGTCGAGTATCAGCTCGCCGCCGACATGAACCCGGCGAGCGGCGACATCGACGATGCCCTCCGATCCACGCGCAATCAGCTGCGCGCCCGGGTGACGGTCGCCCGCGAGGGCAAGACCGAGCTGCAGACGCTCATCGAGCGCGCCCGCGATCTCCCTCCGCCCGGGCTCGACCTCCCGTCGGACATGAAGATGCCGACGACGCTCGTGTTTCGCGAGGCGAGCAGCCGTGACGTGTTCCTGACGATCGCGAGGTTCGCCGGCATCAGTCTGACCTTCGATCCTACGTTTCGCGAAGCGCCGATCACCGTCGATCTGCGGAACGCGTCGCTCGAGGACGCGCTGAACGCGGTGTGCGGCGCGACGCGCACCTTCTTCCGCGTGACGGCGCCGCGGACGGTGGCGGTGATCCCCGACACGCCGGCCAAGCGCCGCGAGTACGAGGAGGAGGTCGTCCGCACCTTCTATCTGAGCAACGCGGATCTGAAGGAAGCGATGGATCTGCTGCGCCTGGTCATCGACCTGCGCCGTATCGCGCCGACGACCGCCACCAACGCGCTCACCATCAAGGACACGCCCGAGCGTGTCGCCGCAGCGGCGCGCGTCCTCTCGGCCATCGACAAGGCCAAGCCGGAGGTCATCATCGACGTCGAGCTCATGGAAGTGGATCGCACGCGCCTGCTCGAGTACGGCCTGCAGCTCGCGTCGCCGTCCTCGCCCGGCATCGACGGATCCGTCAGCGTGGACACGGGGGCCAGCCAGACGCTGACCTTGCGGGCGCTTCGGAATCTGTCGCAGAGCGACGTCCTGCTCGCCAACCTGCCGGCGCTCTACTATCGGCTGCTCAAGACGGACACGAACACGCGGACGCTGGCCAACCCGCAGCTGCGCACGTCCGAGGGCGCGTCGGCCACGGCGCGGTTCGGCGAGCGCGTGCCGATTCCCATCACGCAGTTCGCGCCCATCGCGACCGGCGGCACGCCACAGCAGCCCATCACGTCGTTTCAATACGAGAACATCGGCGTGAACATCGACATCCGCCCGCGCACCCACCACGACGACGACGTGACGCTGGAGCTCAAGATCGCGGTGACCAGCGTGTCGGGTGTCGGGTTCGGCGGGCTGCCGACGTTCGGTAATCGCGAGATCAACACGACAATCCGCCTGCGCGACGGCGAGACGAACATGCTGGCGGGCCTGATTCGCGACGATGAGCGGCAGTCGATCGAAGGGATTCCCGGCCTCACCGACATCCCGCTGGTCGGCCGGCTCTTCGGACACACGAGCAAGACGACCGATCAGACCGACATCATCCTGACGCTGACGCCGCACATCATCCGGGTACTGGATCTGACGGAGGCCGACCTGCGGCCGTTCCGCGTCGGCCGCGACTCCACGGCCCCGATCTCGGAGCTGCCGCTTCCCGCGGAAGCGCCGCGCCAGACGCCGGCGCCGCCCGCCGCGCCGGTCACTCCTCCCGCGACCCAGCCGACCGCGCCTGGTCCGATTTTCGGCCCGACGCCCCCGGCCGCCCGGCCGCCGGGATAGGCGGCCCGCCGCCGGCCTGCGCCTACTCGCGCGCCACCTGCGCGCCGAGCGTGACCAGCCGCTCGACGAGCTGCCCGTACCCGCGCTCGACCGTTTCGAGCGGCGCGAGCCGGCTGCGGCCATCCGCCGCCAGCGCCGCCGCAATCAACGCCATGCCCGATCGGAGATCGCGGCTGTCCAGCGGACAGCCCCGCAGTCGCCTCGGGCCGGTGACGATGATCCGGTGCGGATCGCAGAGGAAGAGGTCGGCGCTCATGCCGCTCAACTGCTCGAGCGCAAAGAGCCGCAGCTCGTACAGCCAGTCGTGCACGAGCGTCCGTCCTTCCGCCTGCGTGGCGAGCACGGTGACCAGGCTGACCAGGTCGCTCGGGAAGCCGGGCCACAGCCCCGTCGTGAGCCGGCCGGCGCCCCTGGGCGTCGAGCGCTCGACGCGAAACACGTCACCCTCCATGGAGCACGCCACGCGCAGGCGCTGAAGCACGGCGCCGATCACCTCCATGTCCTCGGCGCGCGCTCCCCGGACCTCCACCTCGCCGCCCGTCACCGCGGCAACGACTGCCCAACTGCCGGCCTCGATATAGTCGCCCCACAGGCGATGGCTGGCGCCCCCCAGCCTGGCGCCCCCTTCGATCCGGACGGTCGGCGTACCGGCGCCGTGGATGCCGACGCCGAGCTGACACAGGAACTCGCACAACTCGACGACGTGCGGTTCGCACGCCGCGTGGCGAATCTCGGAGATGCCGTTCGCCGCGGCCGCCGCGAGAATGGCCGTCTCGGTGCCGGTGACCGACGCCTCGAACAGGTAAATCGACGCCGGGTGCAGGCCGTCGGGCGCTTCCAGTTGATGTCCGCCCGGTTGCGACTGGCCGGCTCCCATCGCGGCCAGCGCTTCGAGATGCGTCGTGAGCGAGCGGCGCGCGGGAAAGTCGCCCCCGGGCGGCGCCAGCCGGGCCCGGCCCCGGCGCGCCAGGAGCGGGCCGACCAGCAGCACCGAACCGCGGAGGCGTCCCACCAGCACCGGGTCGGGTTCGTCCTTCACGACCGCCCGGCACCTGACGCGCAAGGTCGTCGTCCCGAGGCCGTCGATCTCCGCACCCAGATCCAGCAGCAGCCGCGACATCACCTCGACATCGCGGATGAGCGGCATGTTGCTGAGCACGCATTCCTCTGTCGTGAGCAGGCAGGCGGCCAGCAGAGGCAGAGCGGCGTTCTTGTTGCCTTCGACCTCCACCTGGCCGGAGAGCCGGTGGCCCCCTTCAATGAGTAAGGTCGTCATGAATCCCTGACATTGCAGACGCCGAGTTGGAGGCCGAGGACTGCCCGCGCGTGACGTGCTCGATGTTCGCGATCACTGAAAGGCGCCCAGGTAGACGATTTCCTCTCGCAGCTCGACGCCGAATCGCCGGTGCACTTCCTGACGGCACCGTGCGATGAGCCGCCGGATGTCGTCGGAGGTCGCGCCGCCGGCATTGACGATGAAATTGCCGTGCGTCAGCGACACGCTGGCGCCGCCGATCGACGCGCCCTTCAGCCCCGCCCGGTCGATCAGCGCGCCGGCCGACCAGGGGATCCCGGCCGGCACCCGATCCCGCGACGGATCGGGGTTCTGAAACACACAGCCGGCGTTGCGGGTGTCGAGCGGCTGCGTCCGTTTGCGAAACGCCAGCGACTCGCGCGCCGTCGCGCGAAGCGCCGCGGCGTCGCCATCCGAGACCCGGAAGTCCGCCGACACCAGAATCTCGCCCGACCCCTGCAAGCGGCTCCGATCGTATCCGAAGCCGAGCGCCGCGTTCGGGACCTCGACGATGCGGCCGTCGCCGGCCAGCAGGCGTACGCGCTCGACCAGCTCGCCGATGAGACGTCCGCCAAAGTGCGCGTTGCCGTGGATAGCGCCGCCCACGGTGCCCGGCGTTCCGGCCCAGGCTTCCAGACCCGCACATCCGTGATTGACGCACCATCGCACCAGGCCGTTGATGGACACGGCCGCGTCGGCCCTCAGCAGGTCGCGCCCGATCCGCACGACCGTTCCTCCCCGCACGCGAAGCACCAGCCCGCGTACGCCCTCGTCGGACACGAGCACGTTGGATCCGCCGCCGAGCATCGTGAGCGGGACGCCGGCGGCGCGTGCCAGGCTCGCGGCGACGACCAGCTCGTCGCTGTTCCTGGTTTCGAGCAACCACTCGGCGGGGCCGCCCACTCTGAACGTCGTGAACGGCGCCAGCGGCACTTCCCGCCGGACGCGATCGCCGAAAGCCTCGACGAGTGATTCTTGGAATCCGCTCACGGCGCCGCGCCGCCTTCCAGCCTCATCACGACGCGCTCCTGGGCGATGAGCGCGGCCATGGCGTCGCCCATCGAGCACAGCGTGAACGAGACCGAGCGCCCCGGGGCCAGCTGGCCGGCTACCCGCAAATCCGCCGTACACACGGTGCCGATCTGTGGATACCCGCCGGTCGTCTGGCGATCCGCCATCAACAACAGCGGCCGTCCGGACGGCAGAACCTGCAGCGTGCCCATCGGCGTCGCATCCGAGATCATCTCGCTCACGCCTTCGGACGGTAAAGGCGGTCCCGCCAGCCGAAACGCCATGCGATCCGACTGTCGATCGATCGTGTAGGTGGTCCTCAGCAGGAGGCGCCACGCGCCCTCGGAGAACTCGTCGGCCTGCGGTCCGCGCAGAAGGCGGAGCGAGGCCTCGACCGGGATGTAATCAGCCGACGCCGAGGCATCGAGCGGGTGATGGCGGGGCGGCACGGCGGGGGGACCGAGCGGCAGCACGTCGGCCGCCTTGAGCGCGCGGCCCTTGAAGCCCCCCATCGCCGTTCTGAGGTGCGTGGCGCGGCTCCCGAGCACGGGCGGCACGGCGATGCCGCCGCCGACGGCCAGGTACGCCCGCGCTCCCTTCAGGCAACGGCGCACCTTCAATCGAGCGCCGCGTTTCACCTCGATCGCGCGATGCATGCTGACGATCTCGCTGTCCACGGTCAGGTCGAACGGTGCGCCCGCGACCGCCACCACGCGATCGTCGTCGAACTCGATCTCGGGCCCGGCCAGCGTCATCTCCAGCGTGGCTGCGTCAGGCGAGTTGCCGGCCAGGGCGTTGGCGACCCTGTGGGCGTAGCCATCCATCGGCCCCGCGACCGGAACGCCGCGCGATTGTGTGCCCCACCGGCCGAGATCCTGCACCGTGGTCAGCAGCCCCGGCGCGATCACGAGCAGCTCACCCACGGAGGCGGTCGAATGCCGAGCGATCGATTCGCGCGAACCGCACGGCGTCCCCCGGCGCAAACAGAAACGGCTGCGGCCTCTGCGCATCGAACGGCGTGAGCGGCGTGCGGCCGATGATCTGCCAGCCGCCCGGCGTCTCGAGTGAATACACGCCGGTCTGACGGCCGGCGATGCCAACCGATCCGCCCGGCACGACCGCGCGCGGGACGGCGTGCCGCGGCGCCGCGATGCGGTCGTCCACCAGGCCCATGTAGGCGAATCCCGGCAGAAATCCGAGCATGAACACCCGGTACGTCGCGGCGGCGTGAATGGCGATCACCTCTTCGGCCGACAGCCCCGCCGTCTTCGCAACGTCCGACAGGTCGGGCCCGAACTCGCCGCCATAGCACACGGGAATTTCGAGCGGCGCCGACTCTGCCGGCGACGCCGCCGGCGATCGACCAACGCTCTGTTCGATCGCCCGCTTCAGGGCGTCGAGGTCGGTTCTCAGCGGGTTGAACGAGACCGCCACCGATCGGTACGTCGGCACCACGTCGCGAACGCCGTCGATGGCGGCCGCCTCGAGCGCGGCGGCCAGATCGGTCGCACGCGCATTGATCGCCGGATCGATCCGCGCCTCGAACTGCACGAGCAGCGTCGAATCGCCCGCGGCGACGAGGCGGAACGTGCTGGTGGAGGTCATCGCTGACCGTTGCGCCGACAAACGGTCCGTCGGCAGCCGACTGGTGACCGGCGCATTACGACAACGCCTCCAGCAGCCGGCGATGGATGCCGCCAAACGCGCCGTTCGACATGATCACCACCAAATCGCCGGTGTGACGCTCACCGACGATCTGCGCGATGATGTCGTCGATCGACCCGGCCTCGCGGGCCGATCGCCCTGCGTGCCGCAGATCGCGCACGAGCTCGGGCACCGACAGCCGCTCTGATTCCGGCAGCGTCGACCGGAACACCGGCGCGATGAGCACCTGGTCGGCCGCCGCGAACGCCTGGGCGAACGCCGTCTGGAATACCCGTCGGCACGACGTGGCCGAGCGCGGCTCGAAGACGGCCCAGATGCGGCTCGAGGGGTTCGCCCTTCGCACCGCGGCGAGCGTTTCCGCCACCGCCGTCGGATGGTGCGCGAAGTCGTCGTAGACCGTGACGCCTCCTGCCGAGCCGACGAGCTCGAGGCGGCGCTTGACGCCGGCGAACGATTGCAGGCCCGCGCGAATCTGCTCGACGCTGAGGCCTGAGGCGTGGCCGATGGCGACAGCGGCAAGCGCGTTTCTCACGTTGTGCGCGCCCACCAGCGGAACCTCAAACGTGCCGTAGGGGGAGCCGCCGCGCCGGACGCGGAACATCGTCGTGCGCTCGGCCGCCTCCATGCCGTGCGCCTGCCAGTCCACGTCCTCGCCGAAGCCGAAGGTCTCGACGGGCGAGAGCGCGAAGTCGGCCAGCGCGCGGGCGCCTGCGCTGTCGCCGCCCAGGAGGAGCAGGCCGCGGCGCGGCACCAGCCTGACGAGACGCTCGAACGCGAGCGACACGGCCGCCAGATCCGAGTAGATGTCCGCGTGGTCGAACTCCACGTTGTTGACGACGGCGATGTCGGGGAGGTACTTGAGGAACTTGGCGGTCTTGTCGAAGAACGCGCTGTCGTATTCGTCGCCCTCGATCACGAAATCACGGCCCCGGCCCAGCCGGTAGCTCGAGCCCTGCTCGCCGAAATTCCGGGCGATGCCGCCGACGAGCACGCTGGGATCGAGCCCGCCCGAGGTCAGCACCCATCCAATCAGCGAGGTCGTCGTGGTCTTCCCGTGCGTCCCTGCCACGACGATCGATCGCGCGCCCCACAGGAACCGCTCGCGGATGAGCTCGGGGAGCGAGCAGTACCGGATCTTGCGATCCAGAACCTCTTCGAGCTCGGGATTGCCGCGGGAAATGGCGTTGCCGACGACGACGAGGTCCAGATCGCCGGTAATGTGGGTGGCGCTGTACCCGCTCCGGGCGTCGATGCCCTCCGCGGCGAGAAACTCGCTCATCGGGGGATACACATCCCGGTCCGAGCCGATGACGTCGCAGCCCTTCTTTTTCAGCATCGCGGCAACCGTCGCCATCGCGGTGCCGCACACGCCGATGAAATGAAGCTTGCCCATCGCTCAGTCGACGGCCGCCTCTTCGATCACGAGGCGCGGCCGCTCGTCCGCGACCACCCGGCACCTCACGCCCATCGGCAGCGTCATCGCTGGACCGGTCGTGTGGCCCGATGGAAACCCGGCGACGACCGGCCCGTGAAAATCCGACAGGAGCTCGGCCATCACGGCCAGAGCCGTCGGATCGCCTGACGGCTCATCGCACTTCGGCAGCTCGCCGATGACGATCGCGGCCGCCCGCGCGAGCAGGCCGCTCTGCCGGAGCTGCGTGATCATCCGGTCGAGCCGATACGGGCGCTCGCCGACCTCGTCGAAGAACAGGACATAGCCGGTCGGTGGAGCAAACGCGAACGGCGTGGCCAGCGACGCCAGCAGGGTGGTCATGGTGCCGCCGAGCAACGGACCGACCGCCTCCCCCGCCCGCAGGACCCGCATGCCTGGCGGCGCGAGCGTGCCGAGCGGCTCGCGGCTGCACAGCGCGCGCACCAGCGAATCGCGATCGTAGCCGGCTTCGCCGCGGGCCAGCCGGCCGACCAGCATCGGGCCGTGAAACGCCACCAACCCGCACGAGATCGTCAGGAAATTGAGGATCGCCGTCACGTCGCTGTACCCGACGAACGGCTTTCGGCTGCGGCGCGCGGCCTCGGCGTCGAGCCACGGCAGGAGCTGCGCGCTCCCGTACCCGCCGCGGACGGCGATGAGGCCGGCGACCCCGGGATCCTGCCACGCGGCGCCGATGGACGCTGCGCGACGCTCCGGCGAGCCCGCCAGGTACCCCCGCCGCTCGAAGACCGATTGGTCGTACACCGGCTCGAATCCCAGGCGTCTGATTTCTGCAATTCCCGCGTCGAACTGCCGGCGATCGAAGGCGCTCGCGGGCGCGACCACGGCGAGGCGATCGCCCGGTTGAAGGCGCTGGGGCTTGATCATCGCGGGCGGCTACAGGAACCTGGCCATCTCGTCGGCGATGGCGCGATGTTCGTCGCGTCCGATAGCCTGGCGGAGCCGCGGGCCCTGCAGCGGACGCGCCACCACCGCCGGGGCCAGGAATCGTTCCTTCGCGCGCCGGTGTCGCTTGACCGCATCTTCGACGGCGGCCGTCGGGAGGCTCTCGTCCTCGGTCGCGTGCACCAGGGCTTCGAGCGCGGCCGCGTGGCAGTCGTGATTGCCGCCGCAGATCAGCACCCCGTCGCAGCCGGCTGCAACGGCGAGAACCGCCGCATCGGGCACCGTGTAGGCCGACACGATCGCCGTCATCTCGAGATCGTCGCTGAGGATCACGCCGCCGAACCCCAGCTCGTCGCGCAGCAGATCCGAGACGATGCGCCGCGACAGCGTGGCCGGTCGCAACTCGTCGAGCGAGGGCAGCAGCACGTGCGCCGTCATGATGCTGGCGACCTCGGCCGCGATCGCCGCACGGAACGGCTTCAGCTCCACCTGGCGCAGCCGCTCGATGGGATGCTCGACGAGCGGCAGCTCCCGGTGGGAGTCCGCGCTGGTGTCGCCGTGACCGGGGAAGTGCTTGCCGCATGCGGCCACGCCCCCGGCCTGCATCCCTCTCACGATTGCGGCGCCCAGCGTCGCCACGGTCTCCGCGTCGGCCGACAGCGCGCGATCGCCGATGATCGGGTTCTTCGGGTTCGTGTCCACGTCGAGGACCGGCGCGTAATCGAGCGAGATGCCGGCAGCCTTGAGCTCGCCAGCCATCGCGCGCGCGAAGCGTTCCGCAAGCCCGGCGTCCCCGCTGCGGCCGAGCGTCGCCATCGGCGGCCACTCGGTGAACGGCGCCTTCAGCCGAGCGACGCGGCCGCCCTCCTGGTCGATGCTGACCCAGGGGGGCAGGTCGGGCACGAGACGCGAGGCCTCGAACGACACCTCCGCCACCTGCTCGGGCTCGGCGAAGTTGCGCGCGAAGAGAATCACGCCGCCGAGGCCGAACTCCTTCGCGAGCGCCTTCAATTCGACCGGGATCGACCAACCGTCGAATCCCGCGATCAGAAGCTGTCCGATCTGTCGCCGCACGGCGCCTGGCATCGACGCTTGATTGTACGCCATGCCGATCGCGCGCCCGGCCGCGGCGCCGACCGATCCCACCCTATAATCTCCGGAGTGTCCGTCTCCTCGTCGGCGCCGACGCGCATCGATCTCGCCGGCGGCACCCTCGACATCTGGCCGTTGTACCTGTTTCACCCCGGCGCCACGACCCTGAACGCCGCGATCAGCCTGCGGGCCCATGCGCGGATCGATCCGAGAGACGACGGACGGGTCGAGATCGTCTCGGCCGATACGGGGCTCCGGGTGGGAGCGCCCGATTCATCCGCGCTGGACGCCGCGGGCGCGCTGCCGCTGCTGGCGCTCCTCGCGCGCCACTATGGTCTCGCCAACGCGACGTTGAGGACGCGCGGCGAATCGCCGGCGGGGGCCGGCATCGCGGGATCCTCCGCGCTGACGATCGCCGTCTGCGGCGCCCTCCTCCGCTGGACAGGCGCCGCATCCGATGACGCGGAGATGCTGCAGGTCGCGATGAACGTCGAGTGTCGGGCGATTGGCGTGCCGACCGGCGTTCAGGATTATCGCCCCGCTCTCTTCGGCGGAATTGCCGCCGTCGAACTGCGGGTCGACGGGATCCGCCGCGTCGCGCTGGAGGTGGATCCCCGCGAGCTCGGACGTCGCCTCGTGCTCGCCTACACCGGCGCGCCGCGCAACTCGGGCACCAACAACTGGGACATCGTGAAACGGCATCTCGACGGCGACGCGCAGGTCTTCGACTGCTTCGAGCGCATCCGCGATACCGCCGCCGCGATGCGGCAGGCGCTCGAACGCGGCGACTGGGACGAGGTCGGACGTCAGATTGCCGCCGAGTGGCGGAATCGCAGGCGCCTCGCGCCCGGCGTGACGACCGCGACCATCGACGACCTGATCGCGCGCGCCATGCGGGCAGGGGCGACGGCCGCGAAAGTCTGCGGCGCGGGAGGCGGCGGCTGCCTTTTCTGCTACGGATCCCCCGCGGCGCGCGGCGCGATCGCCCAGGCGCTGGCCGACGGCGGCGCTCGCGTGCTCGATTTCGACATCGAACTGGAAGGCCTCCGCGTTGAATAACCTCGGCATCGCGCGGATTCTCGGAGAGATTGCCGATCTGCTCGAGCTGAAAGGCGAGAACCCGTTCAAGATTCGCGCCTACCGCAACGGCGCCGAGATGGCCGCCAACCATCCGCATCAGCTCGCCATGCTCGATCCTGCCGCCCTGCGCGAAATCCCCGGCATCGGAAAGGACCTCGCCGCGCGCATTCGCGAGATTGCCGAATCGGGCGACGCACAGTTCCACCGGGAGCTCGTCGCCGAGTTCCCGCCCAGCGTGCTGGATCTGCTTCACCTGCAGGGCGTGGGCCCGAAGACGGTCGCGATGCTGTACCGCGAGCTCGACATCCGGACGCTCGACGATCTGCGCCAGGCGGCCGCTGAGGGCCGCCTACGATCGCTTCGAGGGATGGGCGCCAGGAAGGAAGCGCTGATCCTGAAGGCGCTCGAGGAGCGGCAGCGCCATGCGGGCCGGCACCTGCTCCCGGACGCGCACGAGACGGCGACGGCGCTGGCCGCCGTGCTGGCCGATCGCGCGCCCACCGCGCAGATCGACATCGTCGGCAGCGTCAGGCGCGGGTGCGAGACGTGCGGCGACCTCGACATCCTCGCGTGCGGGGCCGGCGTGGCGCTGATGGACGATTTCATCGCGTTCCCGGCGGTCGATCGGGTGCTCGGGCGCGGCGAGACGAAGGCGAGCGTCCTCCTCCAGAACGGCTTTCAGGCGGACGTGCGGCTGGTCGCGCCCGACAGCCGCGGCGCGGCGCTGCAGTACTTCACCGGGTCGAAGAGCCACAACATCGCCCTGCGCGATCGCGCCATCGGTCTGGGCCTCAAGCTCAACGAATACGGCGTGTTTCGCGTGTCCGACGATCGACCGGTCGCGGGCGCGACCGAGGAAGAGGTCTATGCGGCGCTCGGTCTGCCATGGATTCCGCCGGAGCTTCGGGAAGGCCGGGGCGAGATCGAGGCGGCCATGGCCGGCCGGCTGCCGCGCCTCCTCGAGGCCGCCGACCTTCGCGGCGACCTGCACATGCACACCACGGAAAGCGACGGCCGCGACGATCTGCGGACGCTCGCGCAGGCCGCACGCGAGGCAGGACTCGAGTACATCGCGATCACCGATCACAGCCAGGCGCTGGCGATGGCGAACGGGCTCGACGAGCGTCGGGCGACCGCGCACGCCTCGCGCATCCGTGCGCTCGACGCCGAGCTGGGCGGCGTCCGGCTGCTGGCGGGCATCGAATGCGACATCCGGTCCGACGGTTCGCTCGACCTGTCGGACGAGTGCCTGGCCGCGCTCGACGTGGTCGTCGCGTCCGTCCATTCGGGATTCAACCAGGATCGCCGGCAGATGACCGAGCGGCTGCTCCGGGCCATCGACAATCCCCATGTCGACGTCCTCGGCCATCCGACCGGTCGCCTGATCCTCAAGCGCGAGCCGTACCAGGTCGACATCGAGGCGGTCGTCGATCGCGCGGCCCGGGCGGGGGTCGCCATGGAAATCAACTGCCAGGTGGACCGTCTCGACCTCAACGACGTGCACGCGCGGCTGGCGCGCGCCCGCGGCGTCCGCCTCGTGATCTCGAGCGATGCGCACTCGCGGCGGGCCTTCGGCCGGCTGCGGTGGGGCGCAATCGTGGCGCGGCGAGCGTGGCTCGAACCGGCTGACGTGCTGAACACGCGTTCGTTCGAGTCGTTCAGGGCCGCCCTCCGGCGGAGCACGCGATGAAGCTGCCGATGCTCTCCACCGATCAGAAGCTCGCCGAGATCCGCCGGCTGTACTTCACGACAACACGACACTCGATTCAGCGGGACCTGGAGAAGGCGCTCGATCTGCTCAGGTCGATGGGCACGGAGGACGAACGCGAGCGCGCGACGGTGTACATGGACGGCCTGGCCCAGCTGCGATCGGAATGGGCGGGACACACGAAGGGCACGGGACCGGCGGCCCGCGACACAGGGCCGAAGATCAAGGGCAGAGGGCCGAGGGGCAACGGCTGAGGGTCAGACCGATGGGGCCACGGGGCCCCAGGTCATTTCCGGACGGCCGCGGCGAGCACCTTCTTGCGCGCCGTGATGCGCAGCATGTCGGGAACATTGCGGTCGATCGACAGGTGCGTCAGGTCGCGCTCGCTGAGCCGCGACAGCAGCGACAGCGACAGCGCGAGCGGAGTCTTCGGATTCCTCGCCAGCCCGATCACGACCCCGTATTTCCGCATCCAGCCGCGATTGCTGCCGATCACGCGGAGCACGTCTTCGCCGACGTTGGGCATGCGCGCGAAGCTCTCGATTTCCGACTCGGTGAGTCTGGGATTGCTCAGGACCGCCGCCGCGATCATCTTGTTGGTGTCGCGGATGAGGACCGCCCGCAGGTCGCGGCCGCCTGTAATGGCGACCTTGAGCCGCTCGGTGAAGCCCATCTCCGTCACCCGCTGCGTGAGGCTGCGTCGCGCCTCGTCGTCATCGGCCGGGTCCTCCTGCGGAGCCCCGGCCTCGATGAGCGGCGCGTCCGAGACCTCCGGAGCCTCGATGGGCGGGATCTCGTCGGGAAAGACGCCGCGGTCGGCGAAGAATTCACGGAGATCGATCGGCACGTCCGAGCGCCCGAGATACGCGGTGAGCGGCGCGAGCGGGACGGCGCGCAGCGTGCGATCGGCAGTTTCCCGAACGATCGGATCGGGGTCCTCGAGCAGCGCGACCAGGATGGCCAGCTGCTCGCCGGCGCGGGGCGCCAGCACGCCTTGAGCGGCCAGCAGACGCACGTCGCGTGGAACCTCGCCTCGTTTGAAGAAGTCCAGCAGCGGAGTCGGGGCGATCACCGGTCTGGCAGGAATTTCGAGAAGTTGGTCAGATCGAGCCGGGCAGTGACGACCTCGCCCGACCGCCCCAGACGGCGCGCCTCCGTGCCGTTGATGGTCATCATCACCGCCCCGGCATCGCCCATGGTGATCACCAGATCGCGGCGAACTTCCACGAGCCGGCTGTCTCCGGGCTTGAACAGCCGCTGGATCCGCTTTGCGCCATCCACTTTCACCGACACCCAGCAACGGCGCGAGACCGACAGACTGATGACCAGCCGATCCACCGCCGGGTCGGTGGCTGACGGGCGCACCTCGGTGTCCACCACGGGCGAGACGGCCGGCTCGGCCGCGGCGGGTGCCACGCCCGTCAACGCGGCGCCGGGGCCCGAAGACGCCGGCGCCGGATTCGACGGCCCGGGCTCGGCCGCGGCAATTGGAGTCGCGACCGGCGCCGTCACGCGGCCGCCGCTCAGACACGAGTACACCGTCAGCGCGGCGAAAGGCACGGAGAGCCCAATCAGTCCGACAACGATGAGCGCCATTCGGCCGTGACGCTGGAGCGAGCCGACGTTCTCGGTGTGCCGGGTGGACGGATGCCCGGCCGCCACCGCCTCGCTCCCCAACTGCGCCATGAACTGTTGGAGGATGGTTTCCGGGTCGAGGCCCACCTCTTCGGCGAACGCCCGGACGAAGGCCCGCCCGAAGATGCCGCCCGGGAGACGCGAGATGTCGTTGCGCTCCAGTCCCTCGAGAACCGCCACCGAGATCTTCGTCGCAGCGGCAATCTGGCGCAGGGTCACGCCCTTTCGCTCGCGGGCCTCACGCAGCGTGCTCCCGACGTCTCCGGTCACGCGATCGGCGGTCATCGTCGTTGGAAGCCTTCAATGTTAGGAAGCCGCCCCGACGCTGTCAAACCGCTCCCGTACGGCTCGCACCACCCGAGACAGCACGCCACCAGAGTGCAGGAACAGACCGATCGCCGCAACGCCCGCGGCGCCGGTCGCGGCGACATCGCCGACCCGATCGAGCGTCACGCCGCCGATGGCGAGGACAGGCACGCTCGCCGCCGAGACAATGTCCCGAAGACCGCCCGCCTGCAGCCATCGATCGGCAGCCGGCTTGGACGGCGTGGGAAAGACGGTACCGGCGACGAGGAAGTCGGCCCATGGCGCGTGCTCGCGCGCCTCGGCGGCAGAGCGGACCGATCGGCCGATCAGGAATCCGGCGGCGGCCATCTCGCGCGCCCGCCGGGGCGGGATGGAATCCGCCCGCAGGTGGACGCCGTCGGCGCCGGCCGCCAGCGCCACGTCGATCCGATCGTTGACCACAACCCGGGTCGCCGATCCGCGCACCGCACCACGGATGTCGGCGACCAGGTCGATCAGGGCAGCGGCCTCGACATCCCGCTCGCGGACCTGCACGAGGTCCACGCCGGCCTCCGCGGCGTCTCGCGCGAGCGCGGCGAGCGCCCGCCGGGCGCGCGCGAAATCGTCGGCCATCCCCATGCGCCGGCGATCGGTCACCAGGCACAGGAGCGGCCTGCCCCAGACGGCGTCGACAGGATCAGGGCGCATCGTGGCGCCCGCGGACCGAAAACAGCATGGCGAGATCGGCAAAGCCGGCGAACAGGTTGACGACGCCGAGGCCGGTAACGGCGCCGCGCACGTAATTGTTGGTGATGAGGGCCCGAACGCCCGGCACGGCGGCACCGAAGTAGTTGCCGTCCCAGAACCCGGACCACGGCAGGACGACGAGGAGCAGGCCGACCTCCAGAAAGAACGCCGCGTACATGAGACGTCGGATCAGACAGCTACCCTCACGCCTGCACTCGCGTCAGACGCCTGATCCGCTCTGCCACGTCCCGATACTGACCGGCGTCGGCCTGCAGCTCGAGGCACACCGCCAGCGCGCGCTCGACTTCGCCCTGTGTCTCGAGCACCTCGGCCAGTTCGTAGAACAAGGCGTGGACCTCGTCGGGACCCGGCGCCGGCGACTGCGCCGCCCGCTCGAGCCATTCGATGCTCTGCTGAGGGTTCCGGCGCTGCTGGTAGATGTGCGCCAGCGCGCGCGCCGACTCGAAGCGCCAGCGCGGATCGCGTGACGCATCCCTGAACGACGCGATGCTCTCGTCGAGGCGGCCGCTGTCCCGGAGGGCCACGCCGCGCTCATACGCGTTCCGGCCGTCAGCCGCGCCGCTCGCCCATTCCTCCCGCATCCCTCTGAAGACCTCGTCGAGATCGGGCGGCGCGGGTTCCGCGGGCGTCCGGAGTCGAACGTCCTGTCGCGTGGAGCTCAGATCCAGTTCGATCGGCTCCTCGGCCCGCTCGGCGGGCGGATGACGGTCCGCAACGATGGAATCGGGATACTCGCCGAGCATGACGAGCGTCCGCCGCAGCTGCTCGACGTGCAGCGGCTCGTCCGGTTCGCGAGCGATCAAGTCCTCCGCGACGACGCGCGCTTGGGCGGCCGAGCCGGCCGCCAGGTACGCCTCCACCAGCCGGGACTGCGCGACGTACATCGCCGCCTCGAGGCCGCCGTCGAAGCAGGTCTCGGCGAGCCGCTGCAGCGCGGGCACATGGTCGGGCACGCGCGCCACCAGTTGCTGGAACCACGCGGCCGCTCCGGCCCAGTTCGCCTCGATGATTGCGGTCTCGGCGACGACTTCCACGACGCGCAACGCGAGGTCGGGCGCGCTGGCGGCCAGCGACCAGGCCACGTCGGCAATCGCCGCGCCGCGAGACGGATCGAGGTTCAGGGCCTGACGGAAGCTCGCGAGCGCCTCGTCGGCAGCGCCGGCCTCCAGGTGCCGTTTCGCCAATGCCAGCAGCAGATCCGGATGGCCCCCGGCGGTTTCCGCCGTCAGCAGATCGGCAGCGGTCCCGACGTCGCCGCGCGCGGCGAACGCCCGGAAGAGCGCCTGGCGCTCGGCGGCGGTGACGGCGTACTCGTGTGCCCGATCCAGGTCCCCGGCCGCAAGATGCATGTCGAACAACCGCGTCCGGACCGCCGCGGCGCCCGCGGCGTCTCCCCGGGCGGTGCGGCCGTCAGTCAGGGCGCTCAGGTAGGTCCGCGCGTCGACCAGCACACCCTGTCGCGCCGCGATCTCGCCGGCCTGCAGGAGCGCGTGCTCGTCGCCGGGGCGAATCTTCAGGATCTTCTTGTAGAGCGCCGCGGCTTTCGGCAGGAATCCCTCGCCGGCCAGGCTGTCCGCGATGCGGACAAACAGCTCGACGCCTTTGTCCGATTGCCCGGCGCGGAGATACAGATCGCCCAGGATGTTGGCCGTGCTCCAGTCGTCGGGCTGATCGTCGACGACGCGGACGTACTCCGCGAGGGCGCCATCGAGCTTGCCCAGTCGAAGCAGCTTCTCGGCGTTGCGCAGGACAGCGGCGCGGTCAATGGGCACGTGGAACCTGACACTCGCTGGACGTGTCGGTCAGTCCATCGTATCAAACAGCGTGGGAGGGCGGAACGAACGGCGGTGGATCGCGGAATAGCCGAAACGCGCCACCGCATCGAGGTGATCGGCCGTCGCGTAGCCCTTGTGACGATCGAATCCGTAGCGGGGATCGCGGCCGTGCAGGTCGAGCATCAGGCGGTCGCGCGTGACCTTGGCGACAATCGAGGCCGCCGCGATCGCGGCGCAGCGACGGTCGCCGTGCGGCACGCCGCGCTGCGCCATCGGCAGCTCCGGCACGCGGAACGCGTCGACGAGCACGATGTCGGGCAGCGGAACCAGCCCGAGGACGGCGCGCTGCATCGCGCGCAGCGACGCCTGGTGGATGTTGATCCGGTCGATTTCCGCCGGGTCCGCCGCCGCGACGGCCCACGCGACGGCGCGGCGGACGATCACGTCGTACAGCCGCTCGCGCTCCGCGGACGGCACCACCTTCGAGTCGCTCACACCCGGCACGTGCCTGTCGGGGTGCAGCACGACGGCAGCGGCGACGACCGGACCGGCGAGGCAGCCCCGTCCCACTTCATCGACGCCGGCGACGTACGCGAACCCGACGCGCCGCAGCGCGTTCTCCAACGTCCGCATCGCCGGCACGCGCACGGAAGGACCCTACCCCTTCACTTCCACCTTCTGCGTCTGCATGCGGGCGGCCTTGCCCTTCAGCTCGCGCAGATAGTACAGCTTCGCGCGGCGCACTTTCGCGGTCCGCATCACCTCGACCTTCTGGATCGTCGGAGAATGCAGCGGAAAGATGCGCTCGACGCCCTGCCCGAACGACACCTTGCGCACCGTGAACGACGCGCGCGTGCCGCCGCGATGCAGGCCGATGACGATCCCCTCGAAGATCTGGATTCGCTCCTTGTCGCCTTCCCGGACCTTGACGTGGACCCGCACGGTGTCGCCCGACTTCAAGGCGGGCCGCTCGGTCATCTGTGACTTCTCGACGATCTCTATCGCGCGCATCACGGTCTCCTCTCACCGATTGCAGAATCGGACGTGTCCCGTTCCTGCAACTCCTGAAGTATCTCGGTCTCTTCCGCGTCGAGCGCCGCGCGGGCCAGCAGGTCCGGCCGCCGATCCAGCGTGCGGCTCACCGCCTGACGCTTGCGCCAGCGCCTGATCGCCGCATGATGCCCCGACAGCAGCACCTCGGGAACCTTCATCGGCGGCTCGCCCGCGGCGCCGGCCAGCTCCGCCGGACGCGTATACTGCGGAAAATCGAGCAGTCCGCGGGCGAACGAATCGGCCGCCACCGATTGCTCGTCGCCGACCACGCCTGGCACGAACCGCGAGACGGCGTCGACGACGACCAGCGCCGGCAACTCGCCGCCGCTCAGCACGTAGTCACCAATCGACAGCTCCTCGGTGGCTCGCTCCCGCACCCGTTCGTCGATGCCCTCGTACCGGCCGCAGAGCAGCACGAGGTGCGACAGGCCGCTCAGTCGCCGCGCGTCGTCCTGCGCGAGCCGCGCCCCCTGCGGCGACAGCAGAATCACCGCGTCGGGCCGCCCGCGCTCCGCCTCGATCGCCTCGATTGCCCGGAAGAACGGCTCCGGCTTCAGCACCATCCCCGGCCCGCCGCCGTACGGCACGTCGTCCACGATCCGGTGGCGATCCGTCGTGAAATCGCGGAGGTCCCAGACCTTGACCTCCAGCGTCCCCCGCTCGACCGCGCGCCCGATCACGCCCTCGGCCAGCAGAGGCTCGACCATCGCCGGGAAGATCGTGACGATGTCGAACCTCAACGAACACCGCCCTCGGGCGTGCCGTGGCCCTTTCGGTCCGGCCGCTTGACGGGCTCGCCGCGGTTCACGTTCAACTCCAGCAACCCTTCCGGCGGATCGACCACGATGCGTCGGGCACCGGGGTCGATCGTCGTGCAAATCGCCGAGGCGAGCGGGATCAATATCTCCCCGCCGCCCGAGACGACCACGAGGCGGCTGGCGTGGAGGGGCCCCTCCACGTCGCCCACGATGCCAATCGGCCGTCCGGCAGGGGTCTCGACGTGGCAACCCACCAGATCGTGCCGATAGAAGACGCCGGCGGGAAGCTTCGCCAGACGCTCGATCGGCACGCGCAGCTCGAGGCCGACGAGCGGCTCGGCGTCTTCGATCCGATCGACGCCTTCAAACCCGACGATCGGCCGCCCGTGATGAAACCTGACCGCCGACAGCGTGAGCGTCCTGACCTCGCCGTGATCCCGCGCGAACAGCTCGGCGCCGGCGCGAAACCGCTCCTCGGGAAAATCGCTCTCGGCCACGACGACGACCTGCCCCCGAATCCCGTGCGGCCGGGCGATGCGCCCGACGACCGCCATCTGCTCCCAGGTCAGGGGGTTCCGTCCCGGATTTCGAGCGTGACCGCGGTCCCCTCTTTGTCCGCCGCCGTGGCGGCCAGCGTGCGCAGCGCCGCCGCGGTGCGCCCCTGCTTGCCGATGACCTTGCCGAGCTCACCGGGCGCGACGAACAGCTCGATGAGAGTGGTCCCCCGGTGCTGGGATTCGACGACCCGCACCTGCTCCGGCCGGTCGGTCAGCGCGCGCGCGACGACCTCCACGACGTCGCGGGCGGCGCTCACGACGCCTCGGTCGCCGGCGGCTCGGCCGGGGCGGGCGGCGCCGGCTTCGGCGTCAGGTGGCGCGCGATGAGCGTGCGGACCGAGTCGGACGGCTGCGCGCCCTTTCCGAGCCAGTAGGTGACGCGGTCGGTGTTCACCTGGACGACCGCCGGTTTCGAACGGGGATTGTAGTAGCCGAGGATTTCCACGAAGCTGCTGTCGCGCGCCGCCTTCGAATCGGCGACGACGACGCGGAAGAACGGACGCTTCTTCGAACCCGCCCGACGCAAGCGCACTGCAAGCATGAGACGCTCCTGTACGGCCCGCGGCGCTCGGTCGCCCTGAGCCAGTTTCGCTGCGCGCGTTTGTTCACCGAGCGCCGCGGGCTACCCGCGGCTGCGCAGCATCTCCATCGCCCGGCGGCGCGCCTTCCGGCCGCCGCCGGCCAGCCCGGACAACCCGCCGAGCTGCTTCAGCATCTTCTGCATCTGCACGAACTGCTTCAGCAGACGATTGACTTCCTCGACCGACGTGCCGCTTCCCCTCGCGATTCGCTTGCGGCGGCTGCCGTTGATGATGTGCTGTTTGCGGCGCTCCTCGGCCGTCATCGAGCCGATGATGGCCTCGACCCGCGTCAGCTGCTTCTCGTCCGGCTTGTTGTCCGCCAGCGCCTTGACGTTGCCCATCCCCGGCAGCATGCCGACGATCGATTCGAGCGGCCCCATCTTCCGGATCATCTTCAGCTGATCGCGAAAGTCGTCGAGCGTGAACTCGTTCGACCGAATCTTCTCTTCGAGCTTCTCGGCGTCTTCCTGGGTGATCGCCGCTTCGGCCTTCTCGATGAGCGACAGCACGTCGCCCATGCCGAGCACCCGCGAGACCACGCGCTCGGGGTGGAACGGCTCGAGATCCTCGAGGCGTTCGCCGCTGCCGACGAAGGCAATCGGCACGCCGACGACCGAGACGACCGACAGCGCCGCGCCGCCGCGCGCGTCGCCGTCGAGCTTGGTCAGGATGACGCCGGTCACACCGATCTGCCGGTTGAACTCGCCGGCGCTCTTGATCGCGTCCTGGCCGGTCATCGCGTCGGCGACGTACAACCGGTCCGCCGGATCGGTGACGTCGCGAATCGCCACGAGCTCGGCCATGAGCTCGTCGTCGATGTGCAGGCGCCCGGCCGAGTCCACGATGACCACGTCGAAGCCGAGATTCCCCGCCTCCTTCAACGCCCCGCTGGCGCGCGCCACCGGATCGAGCTGACCGGCCGGATCGTACACGCGGCTGCCCGCCTTCTGGCCGACGAGGTTCAACTGCTGAATAGCGGCCGGACGCTTGACGTCGGTGGACACCAGCAACGGATGACGCCCCTGTTTGGCCAGCCACTTCGCCAGCTTGCCGGCCGTCGTCGTCTTGCCCGCGCCCTGCAGCCCGAGCAGCAGGATGACGCGCGGCCGCCTGGAGGTCGCCGAGAGGCCGCCTTGGGCGTCGCCGAAGAGCGCGATCATCTCGTCGCGCACGATCCTGAGGACCTGCTGCGACGGCGAAAGGCTCCGCAGGACATCCTGCCCCATCGCGCGATCGCGCACCCGGTCGATGAACGCCTTGACGACCTTGAAGTTGACGTCGGCTTCGAGCAGCGCGAGCCGGATCTCGCGCAGCGCCGCCTCGATCGTGTCCGGCGTGAGACGCGCTTCGCCCCGAAGCGACTTGAAGACGTCCTGCAGGCGTGTGCTGAGGGACTCGAACATGGGGCGCTAACCTACTCTAGTGCAAACCTTTATCGTAGCTGACGGGCAGCGTCCTGTCAACGCGCGGGGCGTGGGTCAGACCGACGACAGCTTGTGGCCCAGCTTTTCCTTCTTCGTCTTCAGGTAGCGCCGCGTCGACTCGGAGGCGGGAATCTCCAGGGGCAGCCATTCGGACACCGACAGCCCGTACCCCTCGATCCCGACCAGCTTGCGGGGATTGTTGCTGAGAAGGCGCATGGAGCGGATGCCGAGCTCCCGCAGGATCTGCACGCCCATGCCGTAATCACGCTGATCGGCCTTGAATCCAAGCCGCTCGTTCGCCTCGACGGTGTCGAAGCCTTCGTCCTGCAGCTCGTAGGCGCGGATCTTGTTGGCGAGGCCGATGCCGCGTCCCTCCTGGTGCAGGTAGAGCAGGACGCCCCGGCCCTCTGCCGCGATGCGCTGCATCGCCGCGTCGAGCTGCGCGCCGCAGTCGCACCGAATCGAGTGGAGGACGTCGCCGGTCAGGCACTGGGAGTGGACACGAACCAGCACGTCCTTGCCATCCGTGATGTCGCCGCACACGAGCGCGATGTGCGTCTGCCGATCGATCAGGTGCTCGAACGCGTAGATGCGGAACGGGCCGAAATCGGTCGGCAGCTTCGCGCTGGCGACGCGCTTGACGAGCGACTCGGTCCGCATCCGGTGCCGGATGAGCTCCGCCACGGTAATCATGGGCAGGCGGTGCTTTCGGGCGAACCTGGTGAGCTGCGGCACGCGGGCCATGGTGCCGTCCTCGTTCATGATTTCGCAGATCACGCCGGCAGGATAGAGGCCGGCGATGCGCGCGAGATCGACGGCCGCCTCGGTCTGGCCCGCCCGCACGAGCACGCCGCCCGAGCGCGACCGCAGCGGGTGCACGTGACCGGGCCGCAGCAGATCGGCCGGCCGCGTCGCCGGATCGATGGCCGCGAGAATGGTCGCCGCCCGGTCGTACGCCGAGATGCCGGTCGTCGTCCGGCCGACCACGTCGATGGGCGTGCAGAAGGCCGTTTCGAAACGGGAGGTGTTCTCGCGGACGAGCAGCGGGATGTGCAGCTCGTCGAGCCGCTCGGGGGTCATGGAGAGGCAGATGAGGCCGCGGCCGTACCGCGCCATGAAATTGATCGCCTCCGGCGTCACTTTCTCGGCGGCGATCGTCAGATCGCCCTCGTTCTCGCGATCCTCGTCGTCGACGACGATGACCATCTGGCCGGCGCGAATCGCGGTGACGGCCTCGTCGATCGGCGTGAACGGATCGACGTGCTTCCGAGCCCCTTTGGCAATCTCGAGTTTGTTCATCGGCTGGTCCTGACAGTGACGAAGAGCCGCCTCGGTGCGCGGCGTTCAGTGCGTGACGGCGTCGCGCGGCGGAACCAGCCCCGCGAGCTCCGCCGCACGCGCCACATACTTGCCCACGATGTCGCATTCCAGGTTGACGTGGTCCCGAACGCCAAGCGTACCCAGGTTCGTGTGCTCCAGCGTGTAGGGCACGATCTGCACGTCGAAGCGGTCGGGACAGAGTCTGGCGACGGTCAGACTGATGCCGTCCACCGCAATCGATCCCTTGGACACGAGGTACCGCGCCAGATGCGCGGGAAAGCTGACGGTCATCCACTCGAACTCGGCCTCGGGCCGCCGGTCCTCGAGCCGGCCGACCGCGTCGACGTGGCCCTGGACGAAGTGGCCGCCCAGGCGGCTGTCCGCGCGGAGCGGGCGTTCGAGGTTGAGCGTGGCGCCCGGCGCCAGCGCGCCGAAGGTCGTGACACGCAGCGTCTCGGGTCCGACGTCCGCGTGGATCGCTGCCCCGGACGCCGAGACCACCGTGAGACACACGCCGTTGACGGCGACGCTGTCGCCGTTTCGCAGCTCCGCCGCGAGCGGCGAGTCGATCGTCAAGCGGACGCCGCCGGGCGTCGGTCGCCGATCCGTCAAACGGCCGGTCGCTTCAATCAAGCCGGTGAACATAGCCCTCGACGAGGACGTCGGGCCCGAGCGGCTCGACGCGACGATCGATCAACCCGCCGGTCGCGAACCGGCGGCCCGCGAGGAACGGCACGCCGGCCGGTCCGATCACCTTCGGCGTCACGTACAAGCGCACGACGTCCACCGCTCCGCCGTCCCACGCCGCCAGATGCATCGCGGCGCCGCCCTCCAGCAGGAGCGAGCTGACCGATCGAGCGGCGAGCCGTTCGATCGCCGCACGGAACGTGCCGTCGCGCGCCACCTCGATGGCGGCTCCCCGGTCTTCGAGCGGCTCGGTCCGCTCGCGGCGCTGCGCCGCGGCCGCCGTCGTCACGATGATGACAGGGCCGGTGGTGCATGTCGAGAGCAGACGCGCCCGCGGAGGGGTCCGCAACTGACGGTCGAACACCACCCGGACGAGCGGGCGGGGCCGATGAATGCCGCGAGCCGTCAGCAGCGGGTCGTCGGCAATCACGGTGCCGACGCCGACGCCGATGGCGTCCACCTCGGCCCGCACCGCCTGCGCGTGCCGGTTGGCGGCGGCGGAGGTCAGGGCGGTGCGGACGCCCGGCGCCTCGGCGATGCACCCGTCGAGACTGGTGGCGGCCTTCAGCGTGACGAACGGCCGTCCGCACTGCATCAGCGTGAAGAACGGCCGGTTGAGGCGCGCCGATTCCGCGCGGCCGGGCCCGACGTCGACCGTCACGCCGTGCGCCCGCAGGTACTCGAACCCGCGGCCCTTGACGAGCGGATTGGGATCCTCGATGGCGGCCACCACCCGCCGGATGCCGGCGTCGACGATCCGCTGGGCGCAGGGGCCGGTGCGGCCGACGTGCGCGCACGGCTCGAGCGTGCAGTACAGCGTGGCGCCGCGCGCCCGGGCCCCCGCCATGTCGAGCGCCCGCACCTCGGCGTGCGCCTCGCCGGCCCGCTCGTGAAACCCCTGGCCTTCGATGACGCCGTCGGAGGCGACCACCACGGCGCCGACCATCGGATTGGGCGTCGTCCGGCCGCGGCCGCGCGCGGCGAGGAACAGCGCGCGATCCATGTAGTCGGCGTCGCTCAGCATCGAATCATCCCGGGCGCGAGCCGCGCGTCACCATTTCTCTTCGAACAGTCCGTCGACGTACTCGTCCGCCGAGAACGGCACCAGATCCTCGATGCCCTCGCCGATACCGACGTAGCGAATGGGCAGCTTCAGGTCGTTCGCAATCGCGATCGCCACGCCGCCCTTCGCCGTCCCATCCAGCTTGGTCAGGACGATGCCGTTGACGCCCGCGGCGCCCATGAACTCGCGGGCCTGCGTCAGGCCGTTCTGGCCGACGGTCGCATCGAGCACGAGCAGCGTTTCCTGCGGGGCGCCCGGCACCTCGCGCGAGGCGACCCGGCGAATCTTCTCCAGCTCGTTCATCAGGTTCACGCGCGTGTGCAGCCGTCCGGCGGTGTCGACGAGAATCGGGTCCCGTCCCTTCGCCTTGCCGGACGAGATGGCATCGAAGACCACGGCGGCCGGGTCGGCGCCCTCGCGGGCCCGCACCATGTCCACGCCGGCGCGCCCGGCCCAGATCTCGAGCTGCTCCACGGCGGCGGCGCGAAACGTGTCGGCGGCACAAATCAGCGGCGCCTTGCCTTCGCGCCTGAGGAGATTGGCCAGCTTGCCGACCGTGGTCGTCTTCCCCGTGCCGTTGACGCCGACGATCAACACCACGTGCGGCGGCTGGCCGTCGCCGACCGGCTGACCCACGGCGTCGAAAATCGCGCGAATCTCCCGCTTGACGAGATCGCGGAGGCCGACGCCGCCCGGCGATCGCTTTCGCACGGCGGCGACAATCCGCTCCGACGCGGCGACGCCGACGTCGGCCGAGATCAGCAGCTCCTCCAGCGCGTCGATCGTCTCGACGTCTACGGGCCGCGCGCGTCGTTCCGGCGTGTCCGCGAGGCGCACGATCTGGTCGAAGCGATCGACGATCTGCTGCTTCGTGCGGGAGAGGCTGTCGCGGATGCGGCCGAAGACGTTCACAGGAGGAATTTCTGACCGAGTCGATCACCAGATTACCAAATTGCCGCCAGCGCCGTCGGGTCACGCCGGCTCGGCCTCCGGTCGCTGGCGCCGCAACATCAGGACCTCGACCGCCGTCCGCACGTCCGATCGGCCGCTCAGGACCTCGCCCATCTGGGTCGCGATCGGCAGCTCCACGCCGCAGCGGCCGCCGAGGGCGAGCGCCGCTTCGGTCGTCGAGACCCCCTCGGCCACCATCTTCATGCCGGCGAGGATGTCGCGGAGCTCGCGGCCGCGCGCCAGTTCGACGCCGACGTGCCGATTGCGGCTCAGGTCGCCGGTGCACGTCAGCACGAGATCGCCGAGTCCGCTCAACCCGGCGAGCGTCTCGCGCCGTCCACCGACGGCGCACGCGAGCCGCGAGATCTCGGCCAGGCCCCGCGTGATGAGCGCGGCCAGCGCGTTGTGTCCGAGCCCCAACCCTTCGACGACACCGGCCGCGATCGCGATCACGTTCTTCAGCGCACCGCCGATCTCGACGCCCGTCACGTCCGTGCTGCCGTACAGCCGAAAACCGGGCCCGCGAAATTCCGCCTGCACGAGCGCCGCCGCCTCCGCATCGGCGGAGGCCGCCAGCACCGCCGTCGGCAACTGCTTCGCCACTTCGACCGCGAAGCTCGGTCCCGACAACACCACGACCGGGCGATGCGGGCCGACCTCCTCCGCGATCACTTCCGACATGCGGTGCAGCGTCCCGAGCTCCAGACCCTTGGTGGCGCTGACGAGCGTCGCCCTCGCCCGAAGCGAGGGCGCCGCCGCCCGGATGACCGCGCGGCAGCCGTGCGAGGGCACCGCGGAGACGACGATCTCGGCCCCGTGCACCGCCTCGTCCAGCGCGTGGGTCACGTGCAACGGTTCGGGCAGCGGGACGCCGGAGAGATAGGCGCCATTCTCACGGCACGCCCGCATGTCGCCGACCAGCGCCGGGTCGCGTCCCCACAGCCGGACCTCGTGGCCGAGCCGCGCCAGATGGACCGCGAGCGCGGTTCCCCAGCTGCCGGCTCCGATCACGGCGATACGCCGCGTCACACGCCCGCTCCGGGATCCCGGTCGATTCGCTGGCGGGCGCCAAGGCGCCACTCCCCGCCGCGCCGCATGCGCATCAGGTTGGATCGATGGCGGAAGACGATGAGCCCCGCCGCGCCGAGCGCCGCGAGAACCACCGGCTGGGGGCTGCCGTTGCAGTACGCGACCGCCGGCAGCGCGACAGATGCCAGCACGGATCCGAGCGACACGTACCGTGTGAGCCAGACGGTGACCGCGAAAATCGACAGCGCCGGCACGATCGCCACCGGCGTCAGCACCGAGAAGACGCCGCACGCCGTCGCCACGCCCTTGCCGCCCCGAAACCGCAGCCACACCGGATACACGTGCCCGACGATGGCGGCGATCCCGGCAGCGACGCCCGCGAGCGGCTGATCGCTGAGGTGCCGCGCCAGCGCCACGCTCGTCATCCCCTTGCCGATGTCGAGCAGCGCGACGAGCACGCCGGCCCCGAGGCCCGAGGCGCGCGCGACATTCGCCGCGCCGAGATTGCCGCTGCCGACGCCGCGCAGATCCGCGCCCCACCGGCGCGCGAGCAGCAGCGCAAACGGCACCGAGCCGATCGCGTACGCCATCAGGACGGCGAGCGTCATGACCCTGATTGTAGATGTGGAGCCGTCGGTTCGGCGAGGTGCGACCGGCAGAGGACGGTGTAGGTCGGCGCCGACGACGACAGCTGGCTGCGCACGAGCGAAAGGGCGGCCACCTCGATCTGCGCAATCGCCGACCCGCGATCCGCGTCGAGCATGCGGCGGCGATCGCCCGGCCGACCGGATCGCCACCGCCCCAGCGTCAGGTGGGGATGAAACGGCCGCTGTTCGAGCGGCAGGCCCACCCGGATGACGCGATCGGCCGCGATGCCCTGCACCGCCACGACCTCCTCGGCGCCCCGGTGCAGCCCGAGCCAGAGCGCGCGCGGGGCGCCGTGCGGCGGAAACACTCCGAGGCCGCCGAATACCGCCGCGAACCGCGGCCGCGCGATCGGCTGGCTCAGGGTCGCGACGAGCGCGTCGCCCAGCCGACCTGCCACCTCGCCGAGAAAGGCCAGCGTGAGGTGCAGCTGCGCCTCGCCCACCCATCGGATGGACGCGCCGTCCCGGCCGGCAACCGCCCGCAAACGCCTCTGCTCGCCGGCGATCGCGTGGCGCGCCGCCTCGCCGATCTCGATGGCGACAAACAGGCGCATCGACCGAAGCGGCCTACGCCGAGAGCATCAGCCGAAGCATGTTGAGCGCCGCTTGCGCGGCCTGGAATTTGACCTGCTCACGGACGCCGATGAAACGAAACGTGCGGACCCGGGTCTCCTCGTTGGCGACCACCGCGATGGCCACCGTGCCGACCGGCTTCTCGGCGGTGCCGCCGCCCGGCCCCGCGATACCCGTCACGCCGATCCCGACGTTCGAGGCGGCCCGCGCCCGCACGCCGTCGGCCATCGCACGGGCGACCGGCTCGCTCACCGCGCCGTGCGCGGCGATGAGCTCGCCGGGCACGTCGAGCAGCTCCACCTTCGAGCGGTTGCTGTAGGACACGATGCCCCGGTCGACGTACTCCGAGCTGCCCGGCACGTCGGTCAGGCGCGAGGCCAGCAGGCCGCCCGTGCAGGATTCCGCGACCGCAATCCTCAGCCCCTTCGCGCGCAACAGCTCGCCCACGACCGCCTCCAGCTGCCGGCCGTCGACGCTGTAGATCGAATCGCCGAGGACGCCGCGCATCTGGTCGACCGCCGCATCGAGCGCCCGATCGGCCTCCTCGCGGCTGTAGGCGCGCGCCGTCAGATGCAGCTCGATCTGGCCGAGCACGGCCAGAATCGTCGTGCCGATCGGCACCTTCTGGGACGTCCACGTCGCGTACACCGGCTGCACGCGCGCGTCGACGTCGGATTCGGGGCGTCCGGTGACTCTGATCACGCGCCGGAACAGGCCCGCGCCCCCGGTCCGCGGAGCCAGCCGCTCGCGCACGACGGTTTCGAGCATCGGCTTCATCTCCCGCGGCGGGCCGGGCAGCAGGATGAGGGCGCTCTTCCCGTGCTGCAGCCACAGGCCGGGCGCGGTGCCGTTCGGATTGGGCAGCACGGTGGCGCCGCGCGGCACCATCGCCTGTCGCCGGTTGATGTCCGGCATCTGCATGCCGCGCCGGGCGAAGCGCTCCCGGATTCCGTCGACGATCGATGGATCGGGGGCCAGCGCTATCTTGAGCGCACGGGCGATCGCGTCGCGCGTGATGTCGTCCTCGGTCGGGCCGAGGCCGCCGGTGATCGCGATCACGTCGGCCCAGGGCAGAGCGCCGTGCACCTGTCCGGCAAGCTCGTCGACGTCGTCGCCTACGACCAGCTTCAACCGCACGTCGATGCCGATCTCGTTGAAGCGCTCGGTGATGAACAGCGAATTGCTGTCCAGCTTGAACGGCGTCAGCATTTCGCTGCCCACGGCGATGATGCAGGCTCTCATGTCAGGTGGTCGTCTTCGCGCGGCGCCTCACATCAGGCGATGAAATCCCCACACCGAGATGCGCAGCGCCACGTTCGCGTACACGGCGGCCATCGCATCGTCGGCCATCACGCCGACGCCCCCGTGCAACCGCTCCAGGCGATCGGCCGGAAACGGCTTGACGACGTCGAACGCGCGAAACAGCAGGAAGCCGACCGCCGCCCCCTTCCAGCCGACCGGGTTGAGAAAGAACGTGATGAGGATGCCGACGACTTCGTCGATGACGACTTCGGACGGATCCGTGCGCCCGAAATGCCGCTCGGCCACGCTGCCGCTCCACGAGCCCACGACCAACAGCACGGCGATCGCCGTCGCCTGAGCGGCGGCCGACGAGGGCAGCACCGCCCAGAGCACGACGCCGACAATCGAGCCGAACGTGCCGGACGCAATCGGCACGTAGCCGACACCGCCGACCGTGGCGAGCAGCAGGCCGATCCGCCTGGTCACGCGGAGGCGCGGACGACGCGCGTGCCGGCGAAGCGGTCGTGAAGTCCGCGGCGATCGGGTCGCCAGAGCGCGGTCAGAAAGCCCAGGCCCGCCGGGATGGCCAGCACGGTCCACACCAGGATGCGAAGGCCAGCGCGTCCGACGCCGAGCGGCTCGCCATCCTCCGCGGTGACCACGCGAATGCCGAGCGCCATCTTTCCGAGCGTCTGCCCGCCGGCGGTGAACGCGACCAGGTACCCGCCGTTCTGGAGCACCAGAAACGCCAGGAGCGGCGCCCGGGGCAAATCCGCCACGTCGGCGAGGGTCATGCCGCAGATCTGCACCGTCAGGTACACGACAGCCAGGTCGACCGCGGCCAGGATCAGGACGTCGATCGCGACGGCCAGAAGTCGCGACACCACGCCGGCATCGGCCGTACCCGCATCGGACGCAGTGGCGGCGGCGCTCGATCTGGCGGCGGCCCGAGAGGCAGCGCGGCCGGCGGCCGCGCTCTCGAAACCGAGGTCGAACGACTGCGGCTTCGGCTCGGCCCGGAGCCGCGGCGTGTCCGGCGTGGTACGGCGGACCGCCAGCGGCTGCCGCGGAGGAGACGCCTTCGTGATGAGCGGCGCATCGTCCACCGCGGCGAGCGGCTCGAACAGGGGCAGATCGGGCGTCAAGCCGGGTGCGGCGGCGTGCGACGGGGTCTCTTTGAGAAAGCCGAGATCGTCGAGCGGACCGATCGGCTCGCGCTGTTCGTCCTGCAGGGGCAGTTCCGGGGCGGGCGGGCGGGCGGCCAGGGCGAGCTCGTAGCCGCAGTTGCGGCAGCGGTCCACCTGATCGAACCCGAGGTAGCCGCACTTGGGACACTTCATGGCCGACGACCACCTATCGCAAGAAGCTGGCGCTGGATGTCGGCACGCGCGCTGTCGGCTTCCGCCTTCTCCGGATCGGTGGGGCGCACGGTTTCGAGGAGCGCCAGCGCCTGGTGCAGCTGGCCGCGCGCCGCGAGCACCCGGGCGCGGCCCAGCGCCATCTCGCTGCGCCGCGGCAGCGGCAGCCCGGCAGGGGGCGCCGGCGGCGCCGGGGAAATCACCGGCGAATCCTGCACACCCCACGCGGCGATCGGGTCCAAGCCGCTCCGTCTGGCCGCCACCGCCACGGCGACGACGAGGGCGAGCGCAATGGCACCGGTCCAGGCCCAGGCGCGCGTGGCGGGGCCGGGGCGCGGAGGAACCGGCGGCCGGGCGTCGGTGGAGGCGCCGAGATCGCCGGGCGGCCACGGCGACTGGGAGGGGCGGACCGTGATCGGCGCCTGGCGCGTGAGACGATCCAGCAGCGGCGTGACGTCCACCGCCTGGGCGCCGTGCTCGACGGCCGCCTCGAGCAGCCGCCGCGCTTCGGCGTCCTCGCCGCGGTCGAGCGCGGCGGCCCCGCCGTGAAGCAGCTCCTCGGAATGGCGCTCCCGCTCGGCCAGCGCGGTGCGCGCACGTTCGATGTACGCGCGCGCCCGGGCGTGGCTGCGGTCGAAAAAGAGCGTCCGCGTCCAGACGTCGATGGCCTCGTCGTAGCGGCGGGCGAAGTAGTGATCGAGGCCGGCGACGAGCAGCTGCTCGATCTTCGCGTCGCGATCGGCCTGCGACGCGTCGTCGAGTGCGCGTGCGCCTTCGGTGCGCAACGGGTCGGGCATAGAGGCGCGAGGTCGGGGCGGATTATAGCATCGCTATACCGTCTCTTCGTCGGCCTCGGCGATTTCGAAGCGGCGAGACGGCGCGATGCCGAACGCCTTCATCTTGCGGTACAGGTTGCTGCGCTCGACGCCGAGAATCTCGGCCGTTCGCGACATGTTGCCCTGCTGCTCCCCCAGCGTCCGGAGAATCAGATCGCGCTCGAAGCGGTCGCGCGCCGCGTGGAGCGTGAGGCGCGGCGTCGCCGCCGCCGGTTCGGGTCCGCTCTCACGGAGCGCGTCGGGGTCGAGGAATCCCAGATCGCTCTCGGCGATCACGTCGCCCGACACCATGATCATCAGGCGCTCGATGACGTTGCGCAGCTCGCGCACGTTGCCCGGCCAGCGGTAGCGCTGGAGCACGGCCACGGCGTCTGGCAGAAAGGTCTTGACGCGCCGGCCGTACTCGCGCCCGAACTCGGCCATGAAGTGATCGGCCAGCAGCGCCACGTCCTCGGGCCGGTCGCGCAGCGGCGGAACGAAGATGGGGACGACATTGAGCCGGAAGAACAGGTCCTCGCGGAACCGGCCACTGCGGATCTCGTGCTGGAGGTCCTTGTTGGTGGCCGCCAGCACGCGCACGTCGACCTTGATCGGCGTCGTGCCTCCCACCGCCTCCATCGTCTGCTCCTGGAGGACGCGGAGCACCTTGGCCTGCGTCTTCAGGCTCATGTCGCCGATTTCGTCGAGGAACAGGGTGCCGCCGTCGGCCGCCTCGAACTTGCCGCGCCGATCCGCCACCGCGCCGGTGAAGGCGCCGCGCACGTGGCCGAACAGCTCGCTCTCGATGAGCTCTTCGGGGATGGCGGCGCAATTCACCTCGACGAACGGCGCCCCGCGCCGCCGGCTCAGCGCGTGAATGCTGCGGGCGACGAGCTCCTTGCCGGTGCCGTTTTCGCCGTAGATGAGGACGCGGCCGTTGGTCGGCGCGGCCCGCTGCACCTGCTCGCGCAGCTGCCGGATGGCGTCGCTCTCGCCCACCATCGTCTGCCGCCGCGCCACCCGCGCGCGCAGCGCCTGGTTCTCGGCCTCGAGCCGGCGCTGGCGGAGGGCGTTGCGGATGACGAGGACGGTCTTTTCGAGCGAGAGCGGCTTCTCGACGAAGTCGAACGCTCCCATCTTGATGGCGCGAACCGCCGACTCGATGTTGCCGTGGCCGGAGATGACGACGATCTCGGCGTCGACCTGCCGCTCGCGGAGCCGGGCGAGCGTCGCCAGGCCGTCCATGCCGGGCAGCCAGACGTCCAGGATGATGAGGTCGACCGATCCGCGGGCCACCCGCTCGAGACAGGCCTCGCCGCTGGCGACCGACTCGACGTCGTAGCCCTCGTCGCCCAGCACGCCGGTGAGCGCGCTGCGCACGCCGGGCTCGTCGTCGACGATCAGGATGGTCGGCTTCAGCACGGCAGGTCGATGGTGAATCGGGTGCCGTGCGGGGTGTTCTCCGCGACATCGATGCTGCCGCCGTGCTCCGCGATGATCCGCCGGACGATCGCGAGCCCGAGTCCGCTGCCGCGCCGTTTGGTCGAGTAGTACGGGAGGAACAGCTTGTCGCGCTCGGCCGGCGGAATGCCGGGGCCGTCGTCGGCGACGATCACGCGCACGACGCTGTCGGCGCGATCGACCTGCGTCTCGAGCACGATGGCGCCGCGCCGCTCCAGCGCTTCGATGGCGTTGTCGACGAGGTTGATGATCACGCGCCGGATCTGCTCCGGGTCCAGCCGCACCAGCGGGGCGCCCTCGGCGAAGCGCCGCACGAAGCGGATGTCGCCGAACAGGCCGTCGTAGAGCGACAGCGACTCGGCAATCAGCTGCGCGAGGTCGGTCGGCACCGTCCGCGGCGCCGGCATCCGCGCGAACTGCGAGAACTCGTCGACCAGCCCCTTGAGCGATTCCACCTCGCCCACGATCGTCGTCGTGCATTCGTCGACCAGCGCCCGGGCGGGGGGCGGCGCGCCCGCGAAGTGCCGGCGGAGCCGCTCCGCGCAGAGCTGGATGGGCGTCAGCGGGTTCTTGATCTCGTGGGCGAGCCGGCGGGCCACCTCGCGCCACGCGGCCACCCGCTGCGCGCGGATGAGCGGCGTCACGTCGTCGAGCACGAGCACGGCGCCCGCCGAATCGCCGCCTTCGCCGACCAGCGCCGTCGCCGCGACCGCCAGGTGCACTTCGTGGCCGTCGCGTGCGATCGCCATCTCCTGCGCCGGCGGCTGGCCGCCGGCCCGCGCCGCGCCGCCGAGGAGCCCGGCGATCGGCTGCAGCTCGGGCCGGTTCAGCGCGCTGCGCGCGGGGCTGCCGACGCTCGCCTGGTTCACGCTGAGCAGCCGCGCGGCGGCGTTGTTGATCGTCGTGATCGTGCCCGCCGCGTCGACCGAGACCACGCCGGTGGTGATGCGGTCGAGGATCGTTTCGATGTACCGGCGGCGCGCCTCGACCTCCTGGTGCTTGCGTTCGAGCTCGTGCGTGGACTGGTCGATCTTGCGCCGGCTGGCCGCGAGCTCGCCCGCCATCGCGTTGAAGGCCTCGACCAGCGATCCGAATTCGTCGTTGCTCTGCGGCTCGACGTGCTGATCCAGATGCCCGGCGCCGATTTCGCGGGCGGCCGCCGCGAGCATCTGCACCGGCCGTGTGATGCGCTTGGCGAGATAGAGGCCCATCCAGGTCGAGCCCACGAGGATGAGGAGCGTCACCATCAGGAAGAACGAGAGGTACACGCCGGTGAGCGGCCGCTTCAGGACGCGCAGCTGGGTGTAGTTCTCGTACGCCTGCGTCATGCGCCGCGATCGCGCCGCCAGATCGCCTTTGAGGACGTCGCTCGCGACGAGGACGCCGGCCGGCCGGCCGTTCCTGCCGGCGATCACCGCGGCCGCGTGCAGCAGATCGCCGGACCGGCCGAGCGGCTCGACCGAGTGCGCCTCGCCCTGTCCCGCGAGGACCCGCGCGGCCAGCCGCTCGGCGGACGCGCGGCCGTAGCCGGCCGGCAGGTCTGTGGCGGCGACATCGACAATCGGCTCAAGCCCAGTCCGTCCGCCCGCACGGAACACCCGCACCATCTGCACGCGGCGCAGCGTCACGTCGGGCGCCACGAGGTCGCGGACCGTCTTCACGTCGGCGGCGCCGAGATCGACCGCCCCCAGCGCGCGGGCCAGCCGGCGGGCCTGATCGGTGACCTGCAGCTCGCGCTCCTGGTAGTAATCGCCCGCGATCTGATTGGCCGACGAGAGGATGTCCTCCATCGGCGCGTTGAACCAGTTGTCGATGCTCGTCCGGATGAATTCGCTGCCCGCGATCAGCACGAGGACGGCGGGCACGATCGTCATGCTGAGCAGCACGGCGACCAGCTTGGCCCGAAACCGCGCGAACGGCAGCGCGCGGCGGCGCTCCACGAGGAGCTTGATGATGTTGCGCGCCAGCACGAACACCAGCGCCGCGATCATCGTGAGGTCGGCCGCCGACAGCGCGTAGAGCACGACCTCGCTGAGAAAATCGGGCGCCAGCTTCGGCGTGCGGTTCGCGATGACGTAGATCGCGACCAGGACCGACACCAGCACCGCGATCCCCGCGAGAATCAGCCGCGGGTTGTCGCGGAAGCGCCGCCGCGGCACGGATCGCGGCCGAAGGTCGGCGCGGGGCGCGGAGGAGGTGACCGTCGCAGGCATCAGATTCAGACGGACCGGGCGGGACGGGGCTCACTCCTTGACGTTCAGCAGGCCCTTGAGCTCGTCCCAGAATTCGCCGATGTCGCGGAAGTGCTTGTAGACCGACGCGAACCGCACGTACGCCACCTTGTCGAGCTTGCGCAGTTCTTCCATGACGAACGATCCGATGTCAGCGGTCGCAATCTCCTTCTCGGACCGCTCCTGCAGCGTGGCCTCGACGCGATCGGCAATCGATTCGAGCGCCGCGACGCTGACCGGCCGCTTCTCGCAGGCCTTGAGCAGGCCGTGCACCAGCTTCTGGCGATCGAACCGCTCCCGCGTGCCGTCCTTCTTGACGACCATGTACGGGATCTCGTCGATTCGCTCGTAGCTCGTGAAACGCTTGCCGCACTCGAGACACTCGCGCCGGCGGCGGATGACCTCGCCCTCCCGGCTTTCGCGCGAGTCGACGACCTTGTCGCCGAGGTGGCCGCAGTAGGGACACTTCATCGCTCAGATCGTGCGTCCCGGCGGGGTCTGTTCGGCGAGGCGCCGCATGCCGCCCATGTTGAGGCCCGCCTGCGCCGCGAAGAGCAGCCCGAGCAGCAGCCCCGGTCCGATCGACAGCAGGTGCAGGACGATGGCGGCGGCCACCGCCGTGTCGTCGTCTGCCGCGAAGAAGACCGTCGACGCCACCCGGAACGCCGCGTGAAAGCCGCCGACCGCGCCCGGCGTCGGCACGGCGACTCCCAGCACGAGGACCGCCTGCAGGAGGAACGATCCGGCGAACGAGATGTCCATGCCGAACGCCTCGGTCACCGCCCAGATGCCCAGACAGATCGACAGCCACAACGGAAACGACCAGATGAGGGCCAGCAGGAGGCGGCCCGGGCGGCGAATCGCCCCGAGCCCGAGCGCGAACTTCTCGGCGATGCGCGCGACCAGGCCGGCGAACGCCGACGGCACGACCTGCTCCAGCCGCGCGAGCGTTCGTCCGAGACGTCCGGGATCGCCCGCCATGACGAACAGCACGGCCAGCGCGACGATCGAGGCGACGCCGGCCAGGCCGGCCGTCCACTTCACCGCGAGGAACGCGGCCGAACTGGCCGTGCCGCGCTCGCGTCCGGGACCGAAGACGTACACCGCGAGGAGGATCAGCACGGTGACCGTGTCGAGCAGCCGCTCCAGGATCACGGTGGCGAAGGCGCCGGTCGCCGACATCCGCTCGTCGCGTCGCGTCGTGCGCGCCAGAAAATACGGGCGAATGACTTCGCCGGCGCGTGCCGGCAGGATGCTCGTCGCCGCAAAGCCGACGGCGGTCGCCCGGAACGCCGGCCCGAACGGCGTCGGACCGAGCGGCGCGAGCAGGAATTTCCATCGCCACGCGCGAATCACCAGGTTGGCGAAGCTCGTGGCGAGCGACAGCGCCAGCCACCGCGGCCTGGCGCGCACGATGTCGGCCGCGACGCGCCAGAGGTCGATGTTGTGCAGGAACAGCGCCAACAGCCCGACCACGAGGACGAGCACGAGCGCGGCCCGCAAATGCGATCGCATGACGTGAAACGCCCTCTACTATAACGCCCTACGGCGTCGCGGCGATGACGCCGCTACATGTTGTTGTTGTCACCTCGTCGAGGTTTCTGTAGGATGGCGCGTCTCTCTTCGGCAGAGGATCTGTTGCCGGTTTCCTCACCGCTCCTCGACACCACACTCCGCCAGCGGCCACCCGACCGGCGCGGCAAGGTCAGGGATATCTACGAAGCCGGCGACGCCTTGATCATCGTCGCCACCGATCGCATCTCGGCCTTCGACTACGTGCTCGGTTCGGGCATTCCCGACAAAGGCAAGGTGCTCACGCAGCTCTCGGCGTTCTGGTTCGAACGCACGCGCGATCTCGTCGAGAACCACATGCGCTCGATCGATCCCGCCGACTTTCCCGGCGTCGACGCGCGGGACGCCGAGCTGCTGCGCGGCCGGTCGATGCTCGTCACGCGGACCGAGCCGCTGCCGATCGAATGCGTCGCGCGAGGGTATCTCTCGGGGTCCGGATGGAAGGACTATGTCGCGACCGGCCAGGTGTGCGGCACGCGGCTGCCGGCGGGCCTGCGCGAGTCCGACCGCCTGCCGGAACCCATCTTCACGCCCGCCACGAAAGCGGCGAGCGGCCACGACGTCAACATCACCGAGTCGGAGGCGCGCGATCGCGTCGGGGCCGCCGTGTTCGACCGCGTCCGCCAGTTGACGCTGCGGCTCTACGCGGAGGGCGCCGCACACGCCGAATCCTGCGGCATCATCGTCGCCGACACGAAGTTCGAGTTCGGCCTGCTGCCGGCCGGGGGCGGTTCCGACGAGCCGCGGGTCCTGCTGATCGACGAAGTCCTGACGCCGGACTCCTCGCGCTTCTGGCCGGGCGATCAGTACGTGCCCGGCGGTCCGCAACCGAGCTTCGACAAGCAGTTCGTCCGCGACTATCTCGAGCGCATTCACTGGGACAAGCAGCCGCCGGTTCCCTCGCTGCCCGACGACGTGATCGCCAAGACGCACGACAAGTACGTCGAGGCGCTCCGCCGGCTGACCGGCCGGGATCTGCAATGATCGCGGACCGGCTCCAGAAACTCGTCGATGAGATGGTGGAGACCGGCGTGCGGTTCGACGACGCGGTCTGCGAATTCGAGAAGCGGTTCATCACGCGAATGCTGGTGCGGGCCGACGGCAGCCTGACCAAGACCGCCGACGCGCTCGGCATGCACCGCAACACCCTCAGCCGGAAGATGGGACGCTACAAGATCAAGCGCTTGAAGATTTCGGAGTGAAGCGTCGGGCTCGCCGGAGCCGGGCACTCGCGCAGGGGCGGGCGGTCCGGGATGGGCGGGTTGGCAGTCCGGCCTTGACACTGCCAACCGCTTCCGTATAATTAGCAGTCGCGCTCGGCGAGTGCCAACCCACATCAACTTCCACGCGCCCGCCAGACGCGAAACCACTTCGAGACGGAGCATACACCGATGAACGTCAGACCGCTGCACGACCGCATCATTGTTCACCGCATCGAGGAAGGCGAACAGAAAGTCGGCGGAATCATCATCCCCGACAGCGCCAAGGAAAAGCCCCAGCAGGGCAAGGTCATCGCCGCCGGCAACGGCAAGACGCGCGATGACGGCAAGCGCCAGCCGCTCGACGTGAAGGCCGGCGACACGATTCTCTTCGGCAAGTACTCGGGCCAGGAGATCAAGCTCGACGGCGAGGAGTACCTGATCATGCGAGAGGACGAAGTCCTCGCGGTGATCGAGGGCGGCGAGACAAAGAAGAAGAAGTAACGGATCGGCGGAGCCCCGGCGCGTCCGCCCTACAGGGAGACAGGAACAATGGCTAAGCAGATTGTGTACGGCGAGCAGTCACGCCAGGCGGTGCTGCGTGGCGTGAACCAGTTGGCCGACGCGGTGAAAGTGACGCTCGGCCCCAAAGGCCGCAACGTCGTGCTCGACAAGAAGTTCGGATCGCCCACCATCACCAAGGACGGCGTGACGGTGGCCAAGGAGATCGACCTCAAGGACCCGCTCGAGAACATGGGCGCGCAGATGGTCCGCGAGGTGGCGAGCAAGACCTCCGACATCGCCGGTGACGGCACCACGACGGCGACCGTCCTCGCGCAGGCCATCTATCGCGAGGGCGCCAAGAACGTCGTCGCCGGCGCCAACCCGATGGACATCAAGCGCGGGATCGAGAAGGCCGTCGAGGCCATCACGACCGAGCTGAAGAGCATGGCCAAGCCGGTCAGCGGCAACATGGTCGCCCAGGTCGGCACGATCTCGGCGAACAACGACGAGACGATCGGCAAGATCATCGCCGAGGCGATGGACAAGGTCGGCAAGGACGGCGTCATCACGGTCGAGGAAGCCAAGAGCATGGAGACCTCGCTCGAGGTCGTCGAGGGGATGCAGTTCGATCGCGGCTACCTGTCGCCGTACTTCGTCACCGATCCCGAGCGGATGGAGTGCGTGCTCGAGAATCCGGTCATCCTGATCCACGAGAAGAAGATCAGCTCGATGAAGGACCTGCTGCCGGTCCTCGAGCAGGTCGCGCGGCTCGGACGTCCGCTGCTCATCATCGCGGAAGACATCGAGGGCGAGGCGCTCGCCACGCTCGTCGTCAACAAGCTGCGCGGCACGCTGCAGGCGGCCGCCGTCAAGGCGCCCGGCTTCGGCGACCGCCGGAAGGCCATGCTCGAGGACATCGCGATCCTCACCAACGGCCGCGCCATCACCGAGGACCTCGGCATCAAGCTCGAGTCGATCAAGCTCGAGGATCTCGGCAAGGCGAAGAAGGTCACCATCGACAAGGACAACACGACGATCGTCGAAGGCGGCGGGACCTCCTCGGCCATCGAAGGCCGGGTCCGTCAGATCCGCGCGCAGGTCGAGGACACCACCTCGGACTACGACCGCGAGAAGCTGCAGGAGCGGCTGGCGAAGCTCGTGGGCGGCGTGGCGGTCATCAAGGTCGGCGCCGCGACCGAGACCGAGATGAAAGAGAAGAAGGCGCGCGTCGAGGACGCGATGCACGCAACCAAGGCGGCCGTCGAAGAAGGCATCGTGCCGGGCGGCGGCGTGGCGCTGCTCCGCGCGGCAAAGGTGCTCGGCAACCTCAAGCTCCATGGCGACCAGCAGATCGGCGTCAACATCGTGGCCCGCGCCATCGAAGAGCCGATGCGCTGGATCGCGACCAACGCGGGGCACGAGGGCTCGATCGTGGTGCAGCGCGTCAAGGAGATGAAGAGCGCCGAGGAAGGCTTCAACGCGCTCACCGATCGCTACGAGAACCTGGTGTCGGCAGGCGTCATCGATCCGGCCAAGGTCGTGCGATCGGCGCTGCAGAACTCGTCGTCGATCGCCTCGCTCCTGCTGACGACCGAAGCGCTCGTCTGCGAGATCCCCGAGGAGAAGAAGGAACCGGCGATGCCGGGCGGACACGGCGGCGGCATGGGCGGGATGTACTAGAGGACCGTACGGTCGGATGACCGTTCGGGTGACCTGCGACGTCGTCGCTTGTACAATCGCAGTCGTGAATGGAAGGGGCCCGGAAGGAGCGATCCTCGCCGGGCCCCTTGCTTTCTCAGCGCAAGGTGAAGGTGAGCTCGATTGTGATGGTGACCGGCACCGGTTCGCCCCGGAGCGTGCCGGGACGAAAGCGCCACTGGCGGGCGGCTTTCACCGCTTCCTGATCGAGACCGAATGTCGAGTCGAGGGACCGCACCACCTGGACGTCGCCGACGGTGCCATCGGACTTGACCACGCACTCGACCAGGACCGTACCCTGAATCTTCGCGCGCATCGCGTCGGACGTGTACTGCGGCCTGACCTCCCGCAGGAGCACCGGCGTGGTCACGCCGCTGCCAAGCCGGTACACGCCGCCGCCGGTGCCGCCGCCGCTGCCGGGTCCCAGCCCGGGTCCGCTGCCGGGACCGATGCCGCTGCCGGTGCCGGTGCCGGCTCCGCCACCGCTGCCCGAGCCCTGAGAGAGCGTCGGCGGTCCGGGCGGCCCCTCGATCGCGCCAGGCAGCGAGTCCTTCGACGCGGCGAGCTCTTTGGCCGGAATCACGAGCTGCTCCACCGGGTTCGGCTCGACTTTGGCGACCCTGGGCGGCTCGAGCGTGGGCGCCGGCTTGGCGACCGGAACCGTCAGCTTGTCCTTGCCGGGCAGCTCCGCCTTCCGCGGCGGATCCTTCATCTTGTTGCCGCCGCCACCGCCGCCGCCGCCCGGACCCGGCTGGGCGAGCCAGATGATCCCGTTGGGTGGCTGCATCGGCAACACCGGCTGACCGCTGACCGTCTGATTGCTGGACCGGACGAGCAGGATGGCGAACAGCACGAACGCCGCGTGCCAGAACAGCGACGCGATGGCCGCGGGGCCGATGCGCTGCCGCTGTTTCTCGAATGAAAAACTGATGTCCGAGGATCCGCTCTGATCGAGATGGACCGACAGATGGCCGGCCGACGAGTTGTCGCGAAGCGCCGGGTGCGTGGGCTCTTGCATGGAAACCGGGACGATGGTGGTATTTTCGCGCACGCCTGCGGGCCGCCGCAACTGCAAAAGAGATGCCTCAGGAATACGTCGCAAATATTATGACGTCCGCCGCACGGTCCGGGTCGTTGTCCTCTCGTTCTCGGTCGCCCATCTGTCGGGCTGGCGATCCCGCGCTCGTGCGCCGATCAGACGCGTCCCGTCCAGGCGCCAATCGCTGCGTTGCCGCCGCCGTAGGAATGCAGAATCGCCAGCGCGTCGGCGGCCCGCGGTTCGGTGCGAATGGCGACGAGCACCCCCCCGCGCGCCGTCAGCACCTCGAAAATCCGGCCGTCGTGCGGCTGAAAGCCCACCTTGCGCATCGTGCCCGACAATCCCGCTGTCGCGAGATCGCCGCGCGCGCCCTGCAGCGCGTCGATCAACGGGCCGCGCGCCAGCGCCGGGCCGACCGCGGCGAGCTCGAGGCGGTGGCCTGCGCCGCCGAGCGCCTGCTGAATCAGCTCTGCCATCCCGGGGTCCTCTTTCCCGACAATCGTCAGCGACTCGGGAGGGAAACCCGCCTCCTGAAGCGCCTGGAGACCCTTTCGAGCCCATACGACGTCCTGGAACACGGCGACCGTGAAGCGTCCGGCTTCGACCTCGACCATCCGCGGTACTGTATCACGGAGAAATTGGCAGTCTACAATCCACAATTTGCGCGGTGAACACGCTGCCGCATCATCCACGCGCCGATCGGTCAATTGTGCACGTCAACTGTGAATTGTGACTGCCGACGTCGCGATCATCGGAGCCGGACCGGCCGGCGCGTGGGCGGCGCGCGAGCTCGCCCGACACGGCGCGCGCGTGCTGTTGATCGACGGTTCGCATCCGCGCGAGAAGCCGTGCGGCGGCGGCGTCACCGGACGGGCGCTGCACCTGGTCCGCGACGCGTTCGACACGTCGCCGCCCGCGGTGTCCATCCGGTCCGCGCGCTTCGCCAATCTCGCCTCCGACCGATTCGCCGACGTCGATCTCCCTCCGGACGCCCTCATCGTCGCCAGTCGCAGGGAGCTCGATCAACGCCTCTTCGACGCAGCCCTCCGCGCCGGCGCGCAGTGGATTGCGGCGCGAGCGACGGAGGTGCGGCACGCCGACGACGGGTTCATCGTCGCGACCCCAGGCGGGCATCATCGCGCACGCCTGATCGTCGGCGCCGACGGCGCCAACAGCCTGGTGCGGCGGCGGCTCGCCCTGCCGTTTCGTCGCGATCAGCTCTCGATTGCCACAGGCTTCTTCGCGCACGGCGTCACGGCCGATCGCATTCTCGTGGAGTTCGTCACCGACCCGCCCGGCTACATCTGGTCGTTTCCGCGCCGCGATCATCTGGCCATCGGCATCTGTGCCCAGGCGGACTCCGGCGTGACCTCGGGCGGTCTGCGCGAGCTGACGGCGCGGTGGATGGAACGACGCGGACTCGCGGCACCTGCGGGCCTCGAGCCGTACTCGTGGCCGATTCCGTCGCTTGCCGCCTCCGAGCTCGAGTCGCTGCAACCTTCCGGGGCCGGGTGGTTCCTCGTCGGCGATGCGGCGGGACTGGTCGATCCGCTCACGAGGGAGGGCATTTACTTCGCGCTCGCGTCGGCCCAATGGGCCGCCGAAGCCATAGGGGCGGACCGCCACGTCGCGCCGTGGCACGCCTACGCGGCGCGGGTCCGGCACGAGCTGGGCCACGAGCTCGCGATCGCCGCCCGCCTGAAGCGGCGCTTCTTTCGCCCGCAGTTCACCCGGCTCCTGGTCGAGGCGCTCCGCCGGAGCGCCTCGGTCCGCGCCGTGATGGCCGACCTGGTTGCCGGAGAGCAGCCCTACGGGACGCTGAAGCGACGGCTCGTGAAAACGCTGCACGTCGGTCTCGCGGCCCGACTCCTGCTCATGGAGCGGCAGGGAGGCCGGCACGGGATGGCATAACACGAACGTAAAGACAGCCAAGGTGGTACAATCGCTCAACGCGGTCAGAAGGAGTTCCACATGAATCTCGGCTTGCCCGAGCTGCTCGTCATCCTGTTCATCGTGATCCTGATCTTCGGCGCGAACAAGCTGCCGCAGCTCGGGCGCGGCGTTGGCGGCGCGATCCGCAACTTCAAGGAAGGGATGAAGGACGGCGAGGCCAATCCGAAGTCATAGAATCACTCGGACGTCTCCCGTCCGACGGGTGACCCGCTCGCGATCCAGATATTCGAGCAGTGGAATCGCGAACTTCCGCGTCACGCCGAACCGTTCCTTGAACGCCGGCACGTCGATGACGCCGGCGCCGGCGTCCTTCATGGCGTACATGTCGATCTTCAGCCGCTCCAGCGCGTCGGCGTGAAACGGGAGCGTCTCGATCTTTACCACCACCTTGTCGCGCTGCAGGAGCCGGATCACCTGATCGACGACCTCTGGCGGCACCCCGCTCGAGGCGGCCAGGGCGCCGGGGTCGAGCGGTGTCAGGCCGCCGTCCCGGATCAGTCGCTCGATGGCCCCCCTCGCCTCGGCGGCGGCAGTCGGCCATTCGACGTGATGGGTCGGCAGCGACAGGCGGTCGCGCGCGACCGCGGCGCCCGACGCCGCAAGATCCTCCACCGCGCGCTCGAAGACCGAAGGATGGCCACGCCCGCACAGGCGCGTGCGGGCCTCCTCCCGGGCAAGACCCTCCGACAGCGGATGGCGCCGATGGTGTTCGGCCAGCGCGGCCATGAGGTCCGCTTCGAGGCGCGCGAGAAGGGGCGCCGAGACCAGGCGTCCGTCGATCTCGACGGCATGTCCGCCCGCCACCAACGCGCGCACGTGCTGTGACAGACGCTCCGGCGGCATGCCGGCGCGCGCGATGAGATGGCTGATTGGCAGCCCGAGCAGTCCCGCCTCGTCGAGAAAGACTCTCGCCGCTCGAGTCGGCGCGTCGGATCCATCTGCCTCCCCGGATCCATCTGCCTCCTCGTCGAGACGGCGGCACCGCTCCAGCGCCTTGTCGCTTCGAATCGCCGTCCGCGGCGGCGGCAGCGGATCGAGCACCGCGCCGCCGGCGATCGTCCGCGGCGGCGAATAGCTGCGAATGATGAACCGATCGCCGCGGACCAGGGCGGCCGGCTGCTCGAGACGCAGGCGCACGTAGCCGCGGGTTCCGGGCCCGAGCGCCCGTCGGCTCCGCTCCTCGCCCGGTTGCTCGACCGGACCGACGACGGCCACACGCGCGAGGAGCTCTGCCGTTCCCTGGTGGAACCGGACTCTCGCCGCGTGCGCAATGGGTCTCGCGTCGGGCAGGACGTCGACCACCGCATCCACGATCCGGGTTTCCACGGTCGCGTCGGGCGCCGTCAGCGACTGGCCGCGGTGCAGCGCGTCCACGGCGACCCCGCCCAGGTTCAGGGCCACCCGTTCCCCTGCCACCGCTTCGGACCGGCTGGTCCCGTGCACCTGCAGACCGCGAACCTTGACGCGCCGATCCCCAGGAACGACCCGCAGGTCGTCGTCCTGCGCCACGCGTCCCGACACGAGCGTGCCGGTGACGACGGTGCCGAATCCCTTCATCGAGAACACGCGGTCAACGGGCAGGCGGGTCGCGCCGGCGGCGGACCGGCCGGACGACTCTGCGCCGGCCTTCCGCAGCGCGACGCGCAGATCGTCGAGCCCCTCGCCGGTGCGCACCGAGACCGGCACGACGGGGGCGGCCGCCAGGAACGAGTGGTCCACCAGTTCGCGGACCTCGAGGCGTACGAGATCCAGCGTCTCCGCGTCGACGAGGTCGCTCTTGGTCAGGGCGATGATTCCGCGGGGGACGCGCAGCAGCCTGCAGATGTCGAAGTGCTCCCGCGTCTGCGGCATGACCGACTCGTCGGCCGCCACCACGAGGAGGACGAGGTCGATCCCGCCGACGCCGGCGAGCATGTTGCGGACGAACCGCTCGTGTCCGGGCACGTCGACGAACGCCACGTTGAGACCGTCGAGGACGAGGTGCGCGAACCCGAGAATCGATGGTGATCCCGCGCGCCTTTTCCTCCTTCAACCGGTCGGGATCGATCCCGGTCAGCGCGTGGACCAGCGCGCTCTTGCCGTGATCGATGTGGCCGGCCGTACCGACGACGATCGATTTCATGTCGACACGGGGCGACCGCCGCAGCGGAGCGCGGACACGACCCTAGCGCCGCGGGCCGCGCTTGCGGGTCGCGCGCTCTTGCCGGCCGGGCCGCCCGCTCGGACGCCGTCGCGGGGGCGTCGGCGCCGCCTTGCTGCGCCTCGGGCCGCGGACCCCCTCGCGGACCTGCTCGAGGATCTCCACCAGGCCGAGATCGATCTGGCGGATGTCCATGTTGACGCGAATCACCTGAACGCGCACCTTGTCGCCGAGGCGATAGACCTTCCGGGTATTCTCCCCCCGCAGCAGGTGCGCATCGTCGAGGAACCGGTAGTAGTCGTCGGCCATGGTCGAGACGTGGACGAGTCCCTCGACGTAGTGCTCGACGAGCTGCACGAAGAGGCCGAATGCCGCGACGCCGGTGATGTATCCGTCGAATTCATCGCCGACCTTGTCGGCCATGAACTTCACCTTCTTCCACTGCAGCAGCTCGCGTTCGGCATCGTCGGCGCGGCGCTCCATCTCGGAGGTGTGTCGCGCCGTCTCGGGCAGATCCTCCGCCCACTCTTCGCGCGATTGATCCGTCAGCTGCCCGTGCCGTGACGCGCGCAGCGCGCGATGCACCACGAGATCGGGGTAGCGGCGGATCGGCGACGTGAAGTGCGTGTAGCTGGCGGCGGCAAGGCCGAAGTGGCCCAGGTTCTCCGGGGCGTACCGGGCCTTCTGCATCGTCCGGAGCATCAGGAACGCGATCGGCTTCTCTTCGGGCTTGCCGTGAATCCGCTCCAGCAGCTTCTGGAAGTGGCGGGGCCCGACAGCGGCGAGGGGGACCGCCAGGCTGTAGCCGAAGCCCGACACGAACTCCTCGAACTTGTCCACTTTGGCGATGTCCGGCTGCTCGTGGACGCGGTACAGCGCCGGCGCGCCCTGCTCGTCGAGGTAGGAGGCGACCGTCTCGTTGGCGATCAGCATGAACTCCTCGATCAGGCGGTGGGCGACGTTCCGTTCGAGCGCGATGATGGCCTCCACGACGCCGCCTTCGTCGACGACGACTTCCGCCTCGTTGAGGTCGAAGTCGATCGAACCGCGCTGCCGTCGCGCGTCGTGCAGGACGTGAAACAGCTCGTGCATCAACTGGAACATCGGGACGAGCGGCGCGTACTGGCGGATGAGATCGGGATCGCGGTCCGCGAGGATCCCGTTCACGGCCGTGTAGGTCATGCGCTCGGTGCTGTGGATGACGCCGTCGTGGAACTCGTGGCGGACGACGGTTCCCTGCCGGTTCACCTCCATCAGACACGACTGCACGAGCCGGTCGACGCGCGGGTTCAGGCTGCAGAGCCCGGTCGCCAGCTCCGAGGGAAACATGTGCACGGCGCGCTCGGGAAAGTAGACCGACGTCCCACGCTCGTAGGCTTCGCGGTCGAGCGCGCTTCCCTCGCGCACGTAGTGCGACACGTCGGCGATGTGCACGCCCAGCCAGTAGTGGCCGTTCGGCAGCGCCTCGATGGTGATCGCATCGTCGAAGTCGCGGGCGTGCTCGCCGTCAATCGTGACGGTGGGCAGGTGGCGGAAATCGGTGCGGCCATGAAGGTCCTTCTCCGACACGGCGCCCCCAAGGCGCACCGCTTCGGCGACCGCCTCGTCGGAATGGGCGTCGGCAATCCCGTACTTGCGGATGATGATCTCGGTGTCGACGCCGGGGGCCTCGATGTCGCCCAGGACCTCGACGACGCGGCCGGTGGCGCTTCGCGTCGAGGTCGGCCACCTGGTGAGCTCCACGGTGACCATCTCGCCGGGCGAGGCGCCTCCCTCCTGTCCGGCGGGCACCACGATGTCCATCAGCACGCGCCGATCGAAGGGCGCGACGTACCCCATCTTGTTCTCGTCGCGATCGTAGCGGCCCACGACGAGCGCGTTCGCGCGCTCGAGGATGCGGATGATGCGCCCCTCGGCGCGGCCCGCCTCCTTGATCTTCTCAATCCGCACGACGACCCGATCGCCCTGCATCGCTTCGTTGAGATGCGGGCCCGACACGTAGATGTCGCCGCCGGCCGGCTCGAGCGGCCGCTCGGGCGTGACGAACCCGTACCCCGCCCGGTGCGTTTGAAGCCGGCCGACGTAGAGGTCCATCTTCTCGGGCAGCCCGAACCGGTGGCCCCGCGTCTGAATGAGATCGCCCGACGCCACGAGCGACGTCACGACGCGCTTGAAGGAGACGCGCTCGTCGCGCGGAATCTTGAGGATCTGCAGCAGCTCGCGCATCCCCGCGGGGTGATGCACCCGCTCGCGCATCAGCGTCAGGATCTGGTCGCGTGAAAGCATCTGGTCTGACTTATACAGGAAATGTGGCGTGCCCGTTCGTGCGACCGCCTCGATCGCACGCGGCGATTCGACTCAGCCACACAGCACAATCTGGAGGTCGCCGACGTTGGTGTCGGTCGCGCCGATCCTGATGAGATCGCCGAGGCGGTCGAAGAACGTGTACGCGTCGTTGTTGGCGAGGAACGGCGAGACCTCGAGCGACGCCGCCGTGGCCCTGGCCACCGTCGACGAGTCCGCGATCGCTCCGGCCGCATCGGTCGGGCCGTCGATCCCGTCGGTCCCCACGCTCGCCACGGCCACGGTTCCGGGACTCGCCGCGAGAAAGGGCGCGGCGGCGAGCGCGAATTCCTGGTTACGTCCGCCTTTGCCCGACCCGGTGACGTGCACGACGGTCTCGCCGCTCGACACGACACAGGTCGGCCGGGACGCGTCAGCCGCGCGCGCGAGCGCGGCGCCGAGATGCGACGGCGCGGCGACCCGCGCCTCCCCCACGACCGGCTCCTCCATCCGCACGACCCGGTAGCCGCGGCGGGCCGCTGCGCGGGCGGCGCCGTCCATCGCGTCGCGCCGTCCGCCAATCACCGAGGCCGTCGCGTGCGCCAGACGAGGATCGCCCGGTTTGGGCGTTTCGGCGATCGTCCCGGCCGCCCCGAGGCGCAGCCGCTCGACCACCCGCGCCGGAAATTCGTTCCATCCGCCGAACCGTCGCAGAACCTCGAGGGCATCGCCGAACGTCGTCGGGTCGGCGACCGTGGGTCCCGACGCGATCACGCTCAGGTCGTCGCCGACGACGTCTGAAATGGCGAGCGTCGCCGACGGGCGCGGCGCCGCGGCGGCGAGCTGTCCGCCCTTGATCGCCGAGATGTGCTTGCGGACCGTGTTCAGCGCATGGATGTCCGCACCCGCTTTCAGCAGACGATCGCTGGTGCGCTGCTTGTCCTCGAGCGTGACGCCGTCGGCAGGGACCGCCATGATCGCGGATCCGCCGCCGGAGAGCAGGACGAGCAGCCACTCGTCGCCGGCCGCCGACGCGGCGAAGCGGAGCGCGGCGCGTCCCGCCCGCTCGCTGGCCGCGTCCGGCACCGGATGGGCTCCCCGAAGGGCGCGAAAGCCGGGCACCGCGTCTCCCTCGACGTGACTGATGACGAGACCGTGTCGAATCACCGGCCCGAGCCGGCGGGACGCGGCGGCCGCCATCGCGTGGGCCGCCTTTCCGGCCGCGAGGACCCGCAGCGGGCCCCACGCGCGCGCGCGATCGTCGGCCAGCGCGCGCTCGACGAGCGTGGATGCGCTGACACTGGCAATGCCGGCGCGCAGGATCGCGCGCGCATCGGACCGAAGCGTCTCGAGAGTGGCTGTCAGTGGGTTTGCTTGGGTTCGGACCAGGAAGAAAGGCCGGTGACGACGTCGAACTTCTTGAGGAGGGCGCTTACGAGCTCGTCAGCGTTGTCCTTGGAACACAGCTGCTCGAGCTGCCCCATGATTCGGGTGAGCGCCGCGTCCACGTCGGTGATGGCGCTCTCCGAATAGTAGGGTCGATGACGCTGGAGACATTGCTTGTGTTTCAGGAATTCCTGCCGGTAGAACTCGGTGAGCGGGCGCTGCGCGCTGGTCGGCCTCGATGCAGAAACGAAGCGTGGCATGCAGATCCTCTGAGTGATGACGTGTGCAGTTCAGTGTAAGGCGGTCGGAAAATCGCTGTCAAGGACCTGTAAGCTCCAGCGCCGTCGCACGGCAACCCGCACGGCGAGGGAGGGGCACCGGTCAGCGGCTCCACGCGGCCACCACACCACCCGCGCACCCGACCAGCATTCCACCCACCAGCACGAGTCCGCAAAGCTCGAGCGGGAGGAAGCGCACCGACGCCAAATCAATCGTCGGGGCGAGCGGTGTGAGGTAGCGCGCGCGCAGGGCCGCGTAGCCGGCAAGCAACGCCGCCAACGCCAGGAGCGCGCCGGCGCCGCCCTCGACGATGCCTTCCACCACGAACGGTCCGCGGATGTAGATACCAGGTGCGCCGACGAGCTGCATGATCTCGAGCTCATCCTTCCGTGCGTGAAGCGCGAGCCGTACGACATTTGCCACCGTCAGCGCCGCCGCCGCGGCCAGAATCAGCCCCAGCGCGACCCCGACGCCGCGAATGGCGCGGACCAGGGCCAGCAGACGGTCGAGCCACTGCGCGTCGTACCGCACGTCGGACACACCGGTCAGCCGCCGGACGCTCCCGGACAGCCCTCGAGCCGCGTCGCTCGAGCGGCTGCCGCCCTTGAGCCGCACCTCGAAGGAGGCGGGCAGCGGATTGTCCCCGACGCTATCGATCGTGGTCGCCAGCTCGCCGAAGGTCTGCTTGAACCGCTTCAACGCCTCGTCCTTCGAGATGTACTCGCGCGCCTCGACCGCCGCGTCCGCCGCGAGCGTCCGGTCGATCGCCTCGCGATCGGCGGCGGTCACATCGTCCTGCAGGTAGACCGACAGTTCGGCCGTACGGCTCCACTCGCCGGCGAGCCGCTCGAGGTTCGACGTCACGAGCAGGAAGCCGCCGACGACGAAGAGCGCGAGCGCGATCGTGACCGTCGAGAGCAGCCCCGACCGGCCGCCGCGCCAGATGCTCGTCATCGCCTCGTCCAGCGCATAGCGCAGAGCGCGCACTGGAAGCCTACCCTCCCTCGACGAGCTGGCCGTGCTCGAGCGTCACCGCCCGCCGGCCGACCCGCTGAATGAGCTCGCGGTCGTGCGTGGCGACGAGGACCGTCGTGCCGCGCGCGTTGATTTCGCGGAACAGGTTCATGATGTCGAGCGACAGATCGGGGTCGAGATTGCCCGTCGGCTCGTCGGCCAGCACGAGCTGCGGATCGTTGACCAGCGCGCGCGCGATCGCGACGCGCTGCTGCTCCCCGCCGGACAGCTCCTCGGGCAACGCGTTCATCCGATGCTGCAGGCCGACCCATTTCAGCACCTGGAAGGTCCGGCGCTGCTGGATGCCCAGCGCGACGCCGAGCACCCGCATCACGAACGCGACGTTCTGAAAGACCGTGAAGCGGGGAATCAGGCGGAAATCCTGGAAGACGAAGCCCAGCGTGCGGCGGTAGGCCTGCACCTCCGAGCCGCGCAGGGCGGCGAGATCGCGGCTGGCGACCTTCAGCGATCCGCCGGTCGGCAGATCCTCGCGCAGCAGCAGCCGGAGAAAGGTGGACTTGCCCGCCCCGCTCGGGCCGGTCAGGAACATGAACTCGCCCTTCTCGATCGTGAGCGACAGGTCCCGCAGCGCGAACATGCCGCGGCTGTACACCTTCGACAGGCGATGGGCCTCGATCACGTCGCCTCGAGCCTCCGCCGGAGCAGCTCGTTCACGCGCCCGGGACTGGCCCTGCCGGCCGCCGCCCGCATGACCTGTCCGACGAGAAACCCGAAGGTCGCCGCCCTGCCGGCCCGGGTACCTGGGCGACGGCGTCGGGCTGCGCGGCGAGGACCTCGTCGACGATGCCCAGGATGGCCGCTTCGTCGTCGATCTGTCTAAGCCCCTCCGCGGCGACGATCTCGTCGGCCGATCGTCCCGATGCGTGCATCGTCTCCAGGACGCCTTTCGCGATCGGGCCGCTGATGGTGCCCTTCTCGACAAGCGCGATGAGGCCCGCGAGCCGCCCGGGCGGGACGGGCGATCGCTCGATGGCGCCGCCCGTTTCGTTCAGCAGGCGTGCGAGCTCGCCCATGATCCAGTTGCCGGCGGCCTTGGGCGGCGCGCCCGCGTGCACCGCCGCCTCGAAGAAGTCCGACATCCCGCGCGACTGCGTCAGCTGCCCGGCGTCGTAGTCGCTGAGGCCGTAGGCGCCGACGAACCGGCGGCGCCTCGCGGCCGGCAGCTCGGGCATCGCCTCCTCGATCGCCGCGAGACGCGCCGCGTCCACCACCACCGGCGGCAGATCGGGTTCCGGGAAGTATCGGTAGTCGTGCGCCTCTTCCTTGCTGCGCATGCCGACGGTCCGGCCGGCGGCCGAGTCCCAGAGCCGCGTCTCCTGGACGATGCGCCCGCCGCCGGAGAGCGTGTCGATCTGGCGCGCGATCTCGTACTCGAGCGCCTTCTGGAGGAAGCGGAAGGAGTTGAGGTTCTTGACTTCGGCCTTCGTGCCGAGCGAGGCGGCGCCCGCCCGCCGCACCGACACGTTGGCGTCGCAGCGGAGGCTCCCCTCCTCCATGTTGCCGTCGTTGACGCCGAGCCACACGAGCAGCGCACGCAACTGGCTGAAGAACTCGGCCGCGTCGGCCGCCGATCGCAGGTCCGGCTCGGTGACGATCTCGATGAGCGGGACGCCGCTGCGGTTGTAGTCGAGGTAGGTCTTCCGGTCGGAATCGGGAAACCCCTCGTGCAGCGACTTTCCGGCGTCCTCCTCGAGGTGCACGCGCGTGATGCCGACGCGGCGCGGCTGTCCGGCGCTGGTGAACGCCACCGCCCCGCGTGTCGCCAGCGGCCGTTCGTACTGGGAAATCTGGTAGCCCTTCGGGAGGTCGGGATAGAAGTAGTTCTTGCGCGCGAAGATCGACATCTCGTGCACGGTGCAGCCGAGCGCGACCGCCGCCCGGACGGCGTCGTCGACCGCCGCGCGATTGAGGACCGGCAGCGCGCCGGGCAGGCCGAGGCAGACCGGACAGATGTGAGTATTTGGCTCGCCGCCGAACGCCGCGCTGCAGCCGCAGAAGATCTTCGAAGCGGTCAACAGGTGCGCGTGGATTTCGAGACCGATGACCGCTTCGTAATGACTCATGTCGGGATCAGGGATGAGCGCGGCCGCGCCCATCCCCGTCGGGTCAGGCCCTCGGCCCTGCCGCCCTGACGGCGGCACTGACGCCCGCCTCGAACGCCTTGAAGTTGGCTCGACGAACATGGCCGCCAGCTTCTTCGCCTGCGTGTCGTAGGCGGCCGCGCTCGGCCAGGTGTTGCGCGGCTTCAGCACCTCCGCAGGCACGCCGGGGCACGAGGTCGGCACGTCGAGGTTGAACATCGGATCGGTGTCGTACGGCACGCTGTCGAGCGCCCCGGACAGCGCCGCGCGAATCATCGCGCGCGTAAAGGCGATCTTCATCCGCGTTCCGACGCCGTAGGGACCGCCGGTCCATCCGGTGTTGACCAGCCAGACGCAGACGCCGTGCTGCGCGATCTTGTCGCCGAGCATCCTCGCGTACTGGCCGGGCGGCAGCGGCAGGAACGGCGCACCGAAGCAGGTGCTGAAGGTCGCCTTCGGCTCGGTGACGCCTTTCTCGGTGCCGGCGACCTTCGCCGTGTACCCGGACAGGAAGTGATACATCGCCCCGTCGGCGGACAGACGTGAGATCGGCGGCAGCACGCCGAACGCGTCGGCCGTGAGCATGACGATGTTCCGCGGATGGCCGCCCTGACCCGACCTCACGGCGTTGTCGATGAACGCGATCGGGTACGCCGCGCGCGTGTTCTCGGTGTACCGGTCGTCGTCGAGATCGAGCAGCCGCGTCTCGGGGTCGACCACGACGTTCTCGAGCACGGTGCCGAAGCGCCGGGTGGTGGCGAAGATCTGCGGCTCCGCCTCCGCCGAGAGCTTGATCGTCTTGGCGTAGCAGCCGCCCTCGAAGTTGAAGACGCCGCGATCGCTCCAGCCGTGCTCGTCGTCGCCAATCAGCATCCGATCCGGATCGCTCGAGAGCGTCGTCTTGCCGGTGCCCGAGAGGCCGAAGAACAGCGCGACGTCGCCGTCGCGGCCGACGTTCGCCGAGCAGTGCATGGAGAGCACGCCCTGCATCGGCAGCGTGTAGTTGAGCACGCTGAAGATCGATTTCTTGATCTCGCCGGCGTAGCTGGTGCCGCCGATGAGGACGATCTTCTCGGCGAAATTCAGCGCGATGACGACGTCGGACTTGGTGCCGTGGCGCGCCGGGTCGGCGCGAAAGCTGGGCGAGTCGATGACGGTGAACTGCGGCGTGTGCGCCGAGGGGTCGGCGGGATCGACGATGAACAGGTTGCGGCAGAACAGGTTGTGCCACGCGTACTCGGTGATGATGCGAATGGGCAGGCGGTACAGCGGGTCGGCGCCGGCAAAGGCATCGAGCACATACAGCTCGCGCCCTTTCAACGCGGCGAGGAGGTCGCGGTGGAGCGCGTCCCACTCGGGCGTATTCATCGGCTGGTTGACGCGGCCCCACTCGATGTGCGCCTCGCTCGACGGCTCGCGCACGACGAACTTGTCGAGGGGCGATCGCCCCGTATGATGACCGGTCCGGCAGGCCAGCGGGCCGTGCGCGACGAGGACCCCCTCTCCGCGGCGCAACGCCTCCTCGTACAGCGCCGCGTCGCTGAGGTTCCATTTCACGCATTCGGTCTCGATCCCCTCGCGTTCGAGGCCGGGACCGCGGTCAAGCTGAGTGCTCATGCAGGGGCTCCAAGGTCAAGAAGGTCAAGAAGGCCAACAGTATAGGTAGAATTCTCGCATCGTAACCGCCGGCTGAATCTCAAGTCAACAATTCCGGCGGGATACGGTAGACTGTAAACGGCCGTTTTTTGAGCATCGTAATCATGAACAGCGACGTGCAATCCGCGATTGACGCAACCCTCGACGGCAGGCCGGCCGAGGCGGCCGCCAGGACGCCGGCGCGCGGGCCCGGGCTGAATGCCCCCCTGTCCAAAGACACCAGGCTGGCCATCGACATTCGCCAGCTCGTGGACCGGGGCGAGCTGGAACAGGCGCGCGAACTCTTTGCGGGGCTGGTGGACACCCACCAGCGCCGGGCGCTCCGGATCGCGTATCAGTATCTTCGCGATGCCGCGGACGCCGACGAGGCGGTCCAGGATGCGTTCGTCAAGGTGTTCGCGCACATCAGCTCGTACCGCGAGGCGTGGCCGTTCGAGGTCTGGTTCACCCGGATCCTGACCAACGGCTGTCTGGATCGCCGCAAGGCCCGCGCGCGCCGCGACCGCTGGACCGTGCCGGCGGGGGAAACCGGCGGACCCGACGACCCGAGAATGGCCGTCACCACGCTGCCCGACGCGAGTCCCGAGGCGCGGCTGCTGGCGCGCGAACGGCGGGCGCGCCTGGCGGGCGCGATCGACCGGCTCGACGGGCGGCAGCGGATGGTCTTCATGCTGTGCCACTACGGGGACCACACGCCGCGCGAAGTGAGCGCCATGACGGGCTTGAACGAATCGACCGTGCGCGTGCACCTGTTCCGGGCCGCTCGCAAGCTGCGCGGCCTGCTCGGAGGAAAACCGTGAAGACACGCGGCTCGCACCTCCGCGAGGAGCGGCTCTTCGACTGCTACCTCGCGGTTCGCGGCGGCGATTTGCCCGACCCACCGGTGGCCGAGCACCTGACCGACTGCGACGACTGCGGTCGGCGCTACGCGGAGCTGACGCAGTTCATGGAACGGCTCGACGTCGAGGCGACGGCGGAAGCCGATGAGATCTTCACCGCGGACCGTCTGCGGGCGCAGCGCCAGCACATCGCGCGACGCCTCGAGCATCTCGGGCACCCGGGACGGGTCATCAGCTTCCCGGGCCGCCACCCCGGGTTGCGCGCCGGGGCGGCCGCCCCGCGTCGGGCCCGGCGCTGGATCGCCGCCGCCGCCGCCGCCGGACTCTTCATCGGCGTCGGCACCGGCATTCTGCTCGACTGGGACCGTACGCCGGCAAGCGGCCCGTCGGGCACCGTCGCCCGACAGACCGTGCTCACGACGACCCCGACGACCGCGCGGCGCGACCGCGCCCCGGAGATCTCGCGGCCCGATCCGCGCGCCGACAACGCCTTCCTGTACCAGCTCGAGGAGGCCGGCGACCGTCCGCGCATCCGGGAGCTCTCGGCCGTCGATGCCATGACGCCGCACGTGCGCGAGGTGACCCTGCGGTGACATCGCGGTCGTGACGATTCACGATCGGGAGTCGACGCCGCCGGGGCCGCGCGTCGGTCCTTCCCGAACGGTGAGCGTCGCTCCTTCCCGAACGGTGAACTGTCACTCGTGAACGGCCAGTCGCACCCCCCGTGCCTTCCCTGATCTTCCGCAAGGGCCTGGACATGAAGCAGGCCGTCGCCGGCATGCTCGCGGAGAGCTATCACAGCGCGCTCATCGAGCACATCAAGGCGCACGATTTCGTCCACCGCGACGGACGGCTCACCATCCACCTGGCCCGGGAGTTCGGCTTCTGCTACGGGGTGGACCGCGCCGTCGATTACGCGTATCAGACGCGCCAGCGCTTTCCCGATCGCGCCGTCTATCTGACCGGTGAAATCATCCACAATCCCCATGTCAACGATCGGCTGCGCGCCATGGGGATTCGGTTTCTGAGCGACGACCCGGCCGTCGTGCAGCGCCTCGGGCCCGATGCGGTCGTCATCCTGCCGGCCTTCGGCGTCACGGTCGCCATGCTCCAGCAGCTCGAGCAGCGGGGGGCGGTGCTGATCGACACGACCTGCGGCTCCGTGCTGAACGTCTGGAAGAACGTCCGCCGCTACTGCGAGGGCGGCTACACCTCGATCATCCACGGAAAAGCGTGGCACGAGGAGACGCAGGCCACCGCCTCGCAGGCCGCCGCTCACGGCGGCCGCTACCTGGTCGTCCTCGATCGCGGCGAGGCCGCACAGGTGTGCGACTACATCCGGCGGGGCGGCGACGCGCGGGCGTTTCTCGACCGATTCAAGACCGCCGCCTCGCACGGCTTCGAGCCCGATCGCGACCTCGCGCGCATCGGCCTCGCGAACCAGACGACGATGCTGATGTCCGAGTCGCTCGAAATCGGCGAGATGTTGAAAGCCGCCGTCGTCGATCGCTACGGCGAGGATGCGCTCGCCGGGCACTTCGAGGCGTTCGACACGATTTGCAGCGCCACGCAGGATCGGCAGGATGCGGTGGTCGCGTTGCTGACCGGCCGCCCGATCGACCTGATGGTGGTGATCGGGGGCTACAACAGCAGCAATACCTGCAATCTGGCGCGGATCTGCGCCGCGGCGAAGCCCACGTTTCATATCGCCGATCCCGAGTGCCTGCTGTCGGCCGGCGAGATCCGGCATCGGCCCATCGCCGGAGGGCCCGAGCTCCGCAGCCAGGGGTGGCTGCCCGAGTCGGGGCCGGTGTCGATCGGTCTGACCTCGGGCGCGTCGACGCCGGACAACCTGGTCGGCCAGGCCGTCGCCCGCATCGCGGAACTGGCCGGTTCGAGTTCCTCCCGCTAAACGGAACGCGACGGGTCGTCGTAGTTTGTTTAGGAACAGGCTTTCCCCGAGGTTTATCCATGAGGCCGACCGTCTTCGGCTGGGCGCTGGCTGCCCTGCTCGTGGCTGTGCTGGCGCCGCCGGCCGCTGCTCAGAGCGGGTTTCCGTGGTGGAACGATCCGAAGGTCGTCCAGGAGCTGGGCCTTTCTCCGGACCAGTCCATGCGGGTCGACGCCATCTTCCGCGCCACGTTTCCGCTCCTGCGTCAGAGCAAAGAGGAACTGGATCGGCAGGAAGCCGAGCTGTCCCGCCTCGTGGAGGTTAACGCCGACGAGCCGACCGTCGTGCGGCAGGTCGACAAGGTGGAAACGGTCCGGTCCGGTCTCAACAAGTCACGGACGCTCATGTTGCTGCACATGCGGCAAGTGCTGACGCCCAGACAGAACGCCAGGTTCAACGTGGTCTTTGAGCAATATCGCCGGGACAACCCGCGTCCGCCAGATCGCACGCCGGAGGCGTCCCGCCCGCCCGAGAAGGACCGGAGACCGTCCCGGTAATCACGCTCAATTCGTCACGAGGATGAACGCATGAAACGCGAAGGTTCGATCTGGGTTCTGGCGACTGCATTGGCGCTCGGGGGGCTCCCGGCCTCGGCGCGGGCGCAACAACTCTCGGAGGCGCGCATCCAGGAATTGATTCGCGTCGCGGCCGAGCGCGTGGCGCAGGGGCAGGTGGCCTCGCCGCAGGTGGCGACGCCGGCGCCGCCGGCCGACGCCCGGCCGGTCGTCCACCTCTCGCTCGACGATGCGGTGAAGCTGGCGCTCGAGCGCAATCTGGACATCGCGGTCCAGCGGCTGAACCCGGAGATCAACGACATCGCGATCGCGAGCCTGCGGTCGGTCTACCACCCGTCGCTCACCTCCACGGTGTTCAACCGCGCGGCGGCGAACCCGTCGACGACGACGATTGCGGGCTCCACCACGGCGGGCGCCGCGGTGAACACGACGCTGACCACCTATAACGCCGGCATCGCCCAGAGCATTCCGTTCGGCGGCGGCAACATCTCGGTCGCGCTGAACAACAACCGGCAGAGCACGACCAATGCGACCTCGCTGTTCAATCCGATCTACAACACCAACTGGTCCGGGACCTACACACAGCCGCTGATGCGCGGCTTCCGGACCGACAGCACCCGGCAGCAGCTGCAGGTGACGAAGATCAACCGCGACATCTCGGACGTGCAACTGCGGGCGTCGATCACCAACACGCTGTCGAACGTCCGGAACGCCTACTGGGACTACGTGTACGCGGTGCAGGCGGTGGACGTCGCGCGGCAGTCGCTCACCCTGGCGAACCGGCTGGTGGAGGACAACCAGGTCCGCGTGCAGGTCGGCACGATGGCGCCGATCGACGTCGTCCAGGCGCGTTCGCAGGCGGCCACGTCGCAGCAGAACCTGGTGGCCGCGCAGGCGACCCAGCGGACCGCCGAGCTCGCCCTCAAGCGGCTCATCGTCGGCGGCACCGACGATGCGAACTGGGGCGCGGCGCTCGATCCGACGGATCGGCCCGAGTTCCGCGCGACCGAGGTGGACCTGGACGCGGCCATCCGCCGCGCGCTCGCCGAACGCACCGACATCGACATCGCCAAGAAGAACGTCACCGCGAACGACGCCACGTTGAAGTACCTGAACGATCAGCTGCTGCCGCAGGCCGACCTGGTCGCGACCTACGGGCTCGTCGGCCTGGGCGGGTCGCAGCTCATCACCGAAGGGAGCGGCGTGAACCGGACGGTCGTCGGCAGCATTCCGGGCGGCTACTTCGACTCGCTGTCGTCGCTGCTGCGCTCGAACTACCCGACGTGGACCGTTCAGATGAACTTCTCATACCCGCTGGGACTGAGCACGCAGCAGGCGTCGGTGCAGCGTGCCCGGGTGCAATTGAGCCAGGTGCAGGCGCAGCTGAAGCAGATCGAGCTGCAGGTGGCGACCGAGGTCACCAACGCCGCGATCACCGTGCGCAACAACGCCGAGGCGGTGCAGGCGGCGCAGGCGGCGCGCGACCTGGCGCAGCAGCAGCTCGATGCGGAGAACAGCAAGTTCGAGGTCGGCATGTCGACCAACTACTTCGTCGTCCAGGCGCAGAATCAGCTGGCGACCGCACAGAACAGCGAGCTGCGGGCGGTGCTGAACTATCGCAAGGCACTCGTGGAGCTCGAGCGCGCGCAGTCGACGACGCTGCAGAGCGCCAACGTCACGATTCTCGGCCGTTAACCCGTTTCGTCTCGACCAGGATTCGGAGAAGACGACGATCATGAAACGCGCAATCATCGTTCTGCTGATCATCGCCGCCGGGGTTGGCGCCGGTGCGTACTACATGCGCCAGGGCAAGGCCGAGGTCACCGTGAACACCTCGCCGGTCACCCGCGGCGACATCGTCGACACGGTCGGCGCCACCGGCGCGCTGCAGGCGGTGACGACCGTGACGGTCGGCAGCCAGGTGTCTGGCAATATCCAGACCCTCGACGCCGACTTCAACACCATCGTCAAGAAGGATCAGGTCATCGCCCGCCTGGATCCGTCGCTCTTCGACGCGCAGATGCAGCAGACCAGGGCGAACCTCAGTCAGGCGAACGCGAACCTGACCAAGGCGCGCAGCGACCTCGATCGGAACAAGGTGCAGCTCGTGGACGCCCAGCAGAAGTTCAGCCGCGCGAAGGAGCTGGCGGCCAGGAGCCTCGTCCCGCAGAGCGACCTCGACGCAGCCAAGATCGCCGTCGACTCCGCGCAGGCGAGCGTCGTCTCGCAGCAGGCGACCGTCGTGCAGGCCGAGGCGCAGGTCAAGCAGTCCGAGGCGAGCGTGAACCAGAGTCAGGTGAACCTGGATCACACCGTCATCACCGCCCCGATCGACGGAATCGTGATTCAGCGCAGCGTCGACATCGGACAGACGGTCGCGGCCAGCATGCAGGCGCCGACGCTGTTCGTGATCGCCGCAGACCTGACCAAGATGCAGGTCAATGCCAGCATCGACGAGTCGGACGTGGGCCGCATCCGGCCGTCGCAGAACGTGACCTTCCGCGTCGACGCCTATCCGGGGGAGACCTTCACGGGCACCGTCGCGCAGGTCCGCCTGCAGCCGAAGGTCGTCCAGAACGTGACGACCTACGAGACCATCATCAACGTGCCGAACCCCGAGCTGAAGCTGAAGCCCGGGATGACCGCCAACCTGCGCGTCGAGATCGCGCGGCGCACCGACGTGGTGAAGGTGCCGAACGCGGCCATCCGCTTCCGCCCGAACAACGACATCTTCGCGGCGCTGAACCAGACGCCGCCGCCCGACGCGCAGTATGTCGGCGGCCGCGGCCGCGGCGGTCGGGGACGCAACGCCGGACAGGGCGGCGGCCTCGAGCCTGACACGCCGGCGGCGGCCGCCCCGGCGACCTCCAGCGCGCGCGGACAGGGTCAGCCGGCCGGACAGACCGCGCAGGCCGGCGCCGCGCCGGGCGCGGCGGCTCCGCCGGCTGGCGGCACCGCGGGCGACGCGCCCCGTCGGCGCGGCAACGGCCAGGGCGGCCAGTTCAATGCCGATCGCACGGGCGGCGACCTGGCCGGCGGCCGCGGCGGGTTCGGCGGTCGCGGCGGCGACAACGCGGCCGGCGTCGGAGGACGCGGCGGCTTCGGCGCCGACGGCGGCGACCGCAACGCGCGGATGCTGGAGCGCTTCAAGACGATGTCGCCCGACGAGCAGAAGCAGTTCATCGCCCGGATGAAGGAGCGCGGCGTTGACGTGAGCGCGCTGGAAAAGGCGGGGATCGCCAAGCCCGCGAAGAACACCGCCGCCAAGTCGGCCGTCCCGGTCTTGCCGGAAACGATCGACGCGCTGTTTGCACCGCTGCCCCCCGTGGAATCGCGCGGCCGCGTGTGGCTCTATGTCGGCAAACAGCTCAAGCCGGTCAATCTGCGCCTGGGCATCACCGACGGCACCAACACCGAGCTGCTCGGCGGCGAGCTTCCGGCGGGCACCGACGTCGTCACCGGCGTCCTGACGGGCGCGATGCGTCCGGCCGCCGGCGGGCAGCAGGGCAATCCGCTCCTGCCGCAGGGCGGCCGCGGGCAGGGCGGATTCGGCGGGTTCCCCGGCGGCGGCCGAGGTCGATAGACGTGGCGCCGGACGTTCCTGTCATCGCCGTCAAGAATCTCGTCAAGACCTATGTGGTCGGCGAGATCGAGGTGAAGGCGCTGCGCGGCGTCAACCTCGAGGTGCAGCGCGGCGAGTTTCTCGCCGTGACCGGGCAGTCGGGATCCGGCAAATCGACCTTCATGCACATCGCCGGGTGCCTCGACAAGCCGACCTCCGGTCAGTACTTCCTGGACGGCGAGGACGTGTCCAGGATGACGAAGGATCAGCTGGCGGCGGTGCGCAACAAGAAGATCGGGTTCGTCTTCCAGGGGTTCAACCTGCTCTCGCGCACGACCGCCCTCGACAACGTCGAGCTGCCGCTGCTCTACGGCGCGTCGGGGTTGAGAGGGGTGGATCGCCACAAGCGGGCGATGGAAATGCTGTCGGCCGTCGGCCTCGACGAGCGCGCGGATCACCATCCCAATCAGCTGTCGGGCGGCCAGCAGCAGCGCGTCGCGATCGCCCGCTCGCTCATCAACAACCCCTCCATCCTGCTGGCCGACGAGCCGACCGGCAATCTCGATACGCGCACCAGCATCGAGGTCATGGAGATCTTCCAGCGGCTCAACCGCGAGCGCGGCATCACGGTCGTCCTGATCACGCACGAGCACGACATCGCCGAGTACGGCACCCGCATCGTGCAGTTCCGTGACGGTCAGGTGGTGGCCGATCGAGCGGTGACCGAGCGGCGCGACGCGCGCGACGAGCTGGCCGCGCTGCCGGTGGCGGCGGCCGGCTAGCGGAGGCGAGGTACAACATGGCAGTCCTGATGATCTTCCGCATCGCCCTGAAGGCGCTCGGACGCAACAAGCTGCGGACGGCGCTGACCATGCTCGGCATGATCATCGGCGTGGCCGCGGTGATCACGATGGTGGCGCTCGGCACGGGCGCCCAGTCATCGATCGACGCGCAGATCCAGACGGCCGGCACCAACACCATCATCATCAACGCCGGCAACTTCTCGCAGGGCGGCGTCCGCCAGGGCCAGGGCAACGCGAGCACGCTGGTCCCCGACGACGCGGCGGCGGTCACCCAGGTGCCGGGCGTGCTCTACACCTCCGCGCAGTCGAACACGCGCGGCCAGATGGTCGCCGGCAACCAGAACTGGAACACGCAGCTCCAGGGCGTGGACATCGACTATCCGCTCATCAACGCCTGGCAGACCGACTCGGGCGCGTTCTTCACGGCGCAGGACGTGACCACGGCCGCGAAAGTCGTGGTCATCGGCACGGTGGTCCGCGATCAGCTGTTCGGGCCCGACGTGGATCCGGTCGGCCAGGTCATCCGCATTCAGCAGCAGCCGTTCACGGTCGTCGGCGTGCTCGGCTCGAAGGGCCAGTCCAACACCGGGCAGGACCGCGACGACGTGGCGTTCGCGCCCTACACCACCGTCATGAAGAAGATGCGCGGCGTGACGTTCCTCAACCAGATCGTCGTGTCGGCCGCCGACTCCTCGCAGGTGGCGGCGACGGCCGACCGCATCGCGGCGGTGATCCGCGTGCGCCACAAGATCCAGCCGGGCGACCCCGACGACTTCATGGTGCGAACCATCGAAGAGATGGCCAGCGTCCGGAAGGAGGCGACGCAGACGATGACGGCGCTCCTGGCGAGCATCGCGGGTGTGTCGCTGCTCGTCGGCGGCATCGGCATCATGAACATCATGCTGGTGTCGGTCACCGAGCGCACGCGCGAGATCGGTCTCCGCATGGCCATCGGCGCCCGCGGCCGCGACGTGCTGCTGCAGTTCCTGGTGGAAGCGGTGGTGCTCAGCCTCGTCGGCGGCGGCATCGGCATCGCGCTCGGCTTCGGGCTCGCCCAGGGCGTGACGCTGTGGCAAGGGTGGCCGACCGCCGTGTCGGCCAACTCCATCGCCGTCGCGTTCGGGTTCGCGGCCGCGACCGGTGTCTTCTTCGGCTTCTATCCGGCCCGGAAGGCCGCCGCGCTGGATCCGATCGAGGCGCTCCGATTCGAGTGAGAAAACGTCAGCGGCAGGCGCAATAAGGAAGTCGACGGCGACCCGATTACCGGTAATCAGGTACCCCGTCGCCTCCCCGATGCGCGTGTATAGTAGGAATACTTGGTTCCCAACAGGCTCAACCGACGACCGCACGTCCTCGAACTTCGTGAGATCGGGTCACTCCATGCGCCGCAGTCGTAGTCTGCCACTCCTGGTCCTGGCCGCCCTGTCCGCCCTGTCGATCGCGTGTTCGGGCGGCGAGGCGTCGAACGCCCCGGCGTCCGGCGGCGGCCGCGGCGGTCAGCAGAGCGCCCTCGTCCCGGTCACGGTGGCGACGGTCGAACAGAAATCGATGCCGATCGAGATCCGCGTGATCGGCACCGCCGAAGCGTACTCGACCGTGGCGATCCACGCCCAGATTACCGGCCAGCTGACCGCCGTCAACTTCCGGGAAGGCGACGACGTGCGCGCGGGGCAGACGCTCTTCGAGCTGGACCGGCGCCCGCTCGAAGCGGCGCTGCAGCAGTCGCAGGCGAACCTCCAGCGCGATGTGGCGCAGGCGGCCAATGCCGACGCGCAGGCCAAGCGGTACCAGGATCTGGCCGAGCGCGGCATCGCGACGCGCGAGCAGGTCGAAGCGATGCGAACCGGCGCGGCGGCGCTCAATGCGACGGTGGAAGCCGACCGCGCCGCCGTCGACAACTCCAAGGTGCAGCTGCAGTATGCGACCATCGCCGCGCCGATCGCGGGGCGAACCGGCGCCCTGATGGTGCATGCCGGCAACCTGGTCCGCGCCAACGACACGACGCCGCTGGTCATCGTCAACCAGGTGACGCCGATCTACGTCTCGTTCGCGATTCCCGAATCGCGTCTGCCCGATCTGAAGCGTTACATGGCGCTCGGCTCGCTGGCCGTGGAGGCCCGGTCGCCCACCGAGGAGGGCGCCTCGTCGCACGGCCGCATCACGTTCGTCGACAATAGCGTGGATCAGACGACCGGCACGATCCGGATCAAGGCGACGTACCCCAACGAGGATCGGCGCCTGTGGCCGGGACAGTTCGTCAACGTGACGGTCGCGCTCACCAAGGATCCGTCGGCCGTCGTGGTGCCGGCGGCGGCGGTGCAGGTGGGGCAGCAGGGCCAGTACACCTACGTCGTGCGGCCCGATCGATCGGTCGAATACCGGCCGGTGGTCGTGGAGCGCACCACCGATCAGGAAAGCGTGATCAAGAGCGGCCTCAAGCCCTCGGAAGTGGTCGTCACCGACGGTCAGCTGCGCCTGGTCGCCGGCAGCCGGGTCAGCATCAAAGGGGAAGAGTCCCCGAAGGTCACCCCATGAACCTCTCGGCGATCTTCATCAGGCGTCCGGTGACGACGACGCTGATCATGCTGGGCATCCTGGTGTTCGGCACGATGGCGTACCGCACGCTGCCGGTGTCGGACCTGCCGACCGTCGACTTCCCCACCATCCAGGTCAACGCGTCGCTGCCGGGCGCGAGCCCGGAAACGATGGCGTCGACCGTGGCGCTGCCGCTCGAGAAGCAGTTCGCGGCGATTGCGGGGCTGAACAACATCAACTCGGTAAGCCAGCAGGGCCAGACCAACATCACGCTGCAGTTCGATTTGAGCCGCAACATCGACGCGGCGGCCCAGGACGTGCAGGCGATGATCGGCCGCGCGTCGCGCGCCCTGCCGCCGCAGATGCCGGCGCCGCCGTCCTACCAGAAGTCGAACCCCGGCGACCAGTCGGTGATCCTGCTCGTGCTGCGGTCGTCCACGCTGCCCCTCTCGATGATCGACGAGTACGCGCAGCAGACCATCGCGCAGCGGCTGTCGATGCTGTCCGGCGTGGCGCAGGTCGACGTGTTCGGCTCGCAGAAGTACGCGGTCCGGATCGACGTCGATCCCCGCTCGCTCGCGGCGCGGTCCATCGGCATCGACGAAGTGGCCAACGCGGTCGCCACCGCGAACTCGAACGTGCCGACCGGGACGATCTACGGCGAGAAGACCTTCGTCGTCCAGACCAACGGACAGCTCATGCGGGCGTCGGCCTACGCGCCGACGATCATCGCCTACCGCAACGGCAATCCGGTCCGGCTCGAGGAGGTCGCGCACGTCTTCGACGGCGTCGAGAACGACAAGTCGGCCGCGTGGCAGGCCGGCGAGCGCTGCGTGATGATCTCGATCCGCAAGCAGCCGGGCACCAACGTCGTCGAGGTGGTCGATCGGATCAAGGCGCTCCTCCCCAGCATCCGCGAGCAGCTCCCGGCGGCGATGACGCTCGACACGCGGAACGACCGGTCGGCGACCATCCGCGAGTCGGTCCGCGACGTCAAGATCACGCTCGGGATCACCATCGTGCTCGTCGTGCTGGTGATCTTCCTGTTCCTCCGGAACATCTCCGCCACGCTCATCCCGAGCCTGGCGCTGCCCGCGTCGCTCGTCGGCACGTTCATGGTCATGTACCTGCTCGGGTACAGCCTGGACAACCTGTCGCTGATGGCGCTCACGCTGTCGGTCGGGTTCGTCGTGGACGACGCGATCGTCATGCTGGAGAACATCGTCCGGCACATGGAGATGGGCAAGGCGCCGATGGTGGCGGCCTACGACGCCTCGAAGGAGATCGCCTTCACGATTCTCTCGATGACGATCTCGCTGGCGGCCGTGTTCATCCCGGTGCTGTTCATGGGAGGGATCGTCGGCCGCCTGCTGCACGAGTTCTCGGTCACCATCGGCGTTGCCATTCTCGTGTCGGGGTTCGTCTCCATCAGCCTCACCCCGATGCTGTGCAGCCGGTTCCTGCGCCCGCCGCATGCCCAGCAGCACGGCCGGTTCTACAACGCGTTCGAGCGCATGTTCGACGGGTGGCTGCGTCTGTACGACGTGACGCTCGGCCTGACGCTCCGCCACGGCGTGGTGACCATCGCGGTGTCGGTCATGCTGCTCGCGGGGACGGTGTACCTGTTCATGGTCGTCCCGAAGGGGTTCCTCCCCAGCGAGGACCAGGGCCGCTTCATGGTGAACACGGAGGCGGCACAGGGCATCAGCTACAGCGACATGTCGCGCCACCAGATGCAGGCGGCGGCGGTCATCACGAAAGATCCCAACGTCTACATGGCCAACGTGATGGTCGGGGCCATCGGCAGCAACGGCGGCTCGCTGAACACCGGCCGCATCTGGGTCGAACTGAAGCCGCGCAGCGAGCGGAGCCTGTCGGTCGATGAGGTCATCGCGAGGCTGCGGCCGCAGGTCGCGCAGCTCCCGGGGATCCGCGCCTTCATGACCAACCAGCCGCCGATCAATCTCGGCGCCGGACAGGGCGGGCAGCGCGCGCTGTACCAGTTCACCCTGCAGGACACCGACACCGCCGAGCTCTACAAGTACGCGCCGGTGATGGAGGAGAAAGTCCGCCAGCTGCCCGGGCTGGAGGACGTCAGCAGCGATCTGCTGCTGCGGAACCCGCAGGTCACCGTCGAGATGGACCGCAACAAGGTGTCGACGCTGGGGCTGACGGCCAATCAGGTCGAGAACGCGCTGTACAACGCCTACGGCACGCGGCAGGTCTCCCAGATTTACGCGCCGAACAACCAGTACCAGGTGATCCTGCAGGTCGCCCCGGAGTTCCAGAACGACCCGGCGGCGATGTCGCTGCTCTACGTGCGCTCCAGCGCCGGCCGCCTCATCCCGCTCGAGTCGGTCGCGCGGCTGAACACCGACGTCGGGCCGCTCTCGGTCAGCCACTTCGGCCAGCTGCCGGCGGCGACGATCTCGTTCAATTTGAAGCCGGGGTACGCGCTGGGCGATGCCGTCGACGCCATTCACGCCGTGGCCGCCGCCACCCTGCCCTCCACCATCGCCACCACATTCCAGGGCGCCGCGCAGGCCTTCCAGGATTCGCTGCAGGGTCTCGGGATGGTGCTCATTGCGGCGATCATCGTGATCTACATCGTGCTCGGCGTCCTCTACGAGAGCTTCACCCACCCGCTGACGATCCTCTCGGGGCTGCCGGCGGCCGGGTTCGGCGCGCTGCTGACGCTGCTGATCTTCAGGACCGAGCTGAGCCTCTACGCGTTCGTGGGCGTCATCATGCTCGTCGGCCTCGTCAAGAAGAACGGCATCATGATGGTGGACTTCGCCGTGGAAGCGCAGCGCGAGCACGGCAAGACGCCCGCCGAGGCCATCCACGAAGCGTGTCTGGTGCGCTTCCGCCCCATCATGATGACGACCATGGCGGCGCTGGTCGGCACGCTGCCGATCGCGCTCGGTCTCGGCGCGGGCGCCGAATCGCGCCGGCCGCTCGGTCTGGCGGTCGTCGGCGGACTGGTCGTGTCGCAGCTCCTGACGCTCTACATCACGCCGGTGTACTACGTGTACATCGAAGGGGCGCGGCTCTGGCTGATGCGGCGGCGCGCGCACGGGGAAGGCGCCTTCGGCGCTGCGGAGGCCACCGTGGCCATGCGGGCTGCCGAGGGCGGTCCCGGACGGGTTTGAGTGCGTGTTCTGCGGGGACGTGTAAAGAACTTGCAAGGCGCGCCCGGGCAAGACCGCAGCATGTTAAAGCTCGATAAAGACCGCTGCCGCAGGTAAATGGGCCGGATCGGTCGACAGTAATACCTCACAGCAAACCTGTGCTCGCTCCCGTACCGGAGTTCCATCTGGAGAATTTCGTGTCCCGAACCGCTGTGGCGTGTCTGCCCGTGATCCTGCTCGCCGCTGTCGCCGCCGGGTGTTCCAGCGGCACCTCAGCCGCCGGCCCGGGCGGCGCCGGGCGAGGTGGCGGGCGCGGGCGCGGCGGGCGCGGGGATGCCGGCGGCGGGGCGGTCCCGGTGGTCACGGCGACGGTGACCGAGCGTGACGTCCCGGTAGACATCGCCGCCATCGGGAACGTCGAAGCCTACGCGACGATCAGCGTACCGATCGCAGGTCACCGGCCAGCTGCAAGACGTCAGGTTCCATGAGGGCGACTTCGTCAAGAAGGGCGACGTCCTCTTCTCGATCGATCCCCGTCCGTTCGAGGCGACCCTGGCGCAGGTCGAAGCCAACCTGAAGCGCGACGAGGCGCTCGAGGCCCAGGCCGAAGCCCAGCTCGGTCGCGACGCCGCCAACGCCGAGTTCACCCAGCTCAGCGCGGAGCGGCAGGCGGCGCTCGTCCAGCGCGGCATCGTCTCCAAGGACCAGGCGGATCAGACCCGTGCGGCCGCCGACGCCGCGGCCGCCGCCGTCAAGGCGGACCGCGCCTCGATCGAGAGCGCCCGCGCGCAACTCGTCGCGCAGCAGGCCGCCGTCGAGAGCGCCAAGGTGACGCTCAGCTACACCACGATCCGCTCGCCGCTCGACGGCCGGACCGGGAACCTGGCGGTCAAGTCGGGCAATCTCGTCACGGCGAACACCACCGAGCTGATGACGATCGCCCAGATCCAGCCGACCTACGTCACCTTCTCGGTGCCCGCGGGCCACCTTGCCACGATCAAGAACCGCACGCGCGCGAGCGATGCGCTCGCCGTCACGGCGGTGCCGCAGGACGCCGAGGCGGAGCCGATCGTCGGGCGGCTGACCTTCTTTGACAATGCGGTCGACCCCACGACCGACACCATCAAGCTGAAGGCGACCTTCGACAACGCGGATCGGCGGCTCTGGCCGGGTCAGTTCGCGCGCGTGTCGCTTCGGCTCGCCATCCTGCCCGGGGCCACCGTGGTCTCGAGCGAAGCGGTGCAGACCGGCCAGGAGGGCCAGTACGTGTTCCTGGTCAAGCCGGACTCGACGGTCGAGCAGCGGGCGATCATCGCGGGCCAGCGCATCAACGAGGACGTGGTGATTGACAAGGGCCTCAAGCCCGGCGACGTGGTGGTGACCGAAGGCCAGCTCCGTCTCGAGCCCGGCAGCACGGTGACCACCGGAGCCAGCGGTGGTGGCGGCCGTGGCCGCGGTCGCGGCGGCCGCGGCGGTCCGGGCCAGGGCCAGGGACGGCGCGGGCCCGACGGGCCCTGAGCGTATGAACCTCTCCGAAATCTTCATCAGACGCCCGATCGCCACCAGCCTGCTCATGGCGGCCATCGCCCTGTTCGGGGTGATTGCCTACCGCTCGCTGGCGATCAGCGACCTGCCGCAGGTCGACTACCCGACCATCAACGTGCAGGCCGGCCTGCCGGGCGGCGATCCGATCACGATGGCCTCGTCGGTGGCGAGTCCGCTCGAGCGCCAGTTCACCACGATTGCGGGCGTCGATTCGATGGTGTCGCAGAGCGGCACCGGCAGCAGCCAGATCACGCTGCAGTTCGACCTCGATCGCGACATCTACAGCGCGACGGTGGACGTCCAGACGGCGATTGCGGCCGCCATGCCGCTGCTGCCGGCGACGATGACGTCGCCGCCGTCGTTCCGGCGCCAGAATCCGGCGGCCGATCCGATCCTGCAGCTGGTGCTGACCTCGCAGACCGTCCCGATGTCGGCGCTCGACGACTACGCCGAGACGATGATCGCGCCGCGGATTGCGATGGTGAGCGGCGTCTCGCAGGTCCAGGTACAGGGCGCGTCGAAGTATGCCGTCCGCGTGCAGATCGACCCGGACAAGCTGCACGCCCAGCAGATCGGCATCAACGAAATCGATCAGGCGCTGCAGAACTGGAACGTGAACATCCCGACCGGCCAGCTGTTCGGACGGCGGACGTTCAACATCAAGGCGGCGGGCCAGCTGATGAACGCGGCGGCGTTCCGCCCGATCGTCGTCGCCTACAAGGACAAGGCGCCGGTGCGCCTGGAGCAGGTCGCCAACGTGATCGACAGCATCGAGAACGTGTTCAACGGGAGCTGGTACTACTCCAAGGAGACCGGCGTCCCGGTGGCCAAGCGGGCGATCACGCTGCAGGTGCTGCGGCAGCCGGGCAGCAACACGATCGAGGTGACCGACGCGGTGCAGCGCCTCCTGCCCAGCTTCCAGTCGCTCTTGCCGCCTTCGGTGCATCTGCAGGTCCGGCAGGATCGGTCCAAGACCATCCGCGAGGCGTTCAGCGACATCCAGGTCACGATGCTGGTGACGCTGGTGCTGGTCGTCGGGGTGATCTTCCTGTTCCTGCACAACGGGTCTGCCACGCTCATTCCGGCGCTCGCCCTGCCGTTCTCGATTTTCGGCACCTTCGCCGTGATGAAGCTGCTGAACTTCAGCCTGAACAACCTGTCGATGATGGCGCTGATCCTCTCGATCGGCTTCGTGGTCGACGACGCGATCGTGATGCTCGAGAACATCGTGCGGCATCTCGAGAGCGGCGAGAAGCCGATCGAGGCGGCGCTCAAGGGGTCCAAGGAGATCGGCTTCACGATCCTGACGATGACGACGTCGCTGGCGGCCGTGTTCATCCCGATTCTGTTCATGAGCGGCATCCTCGGCCGGCTGTTCCGCGAATTCGCCGTGACGATCACGACCGCCGTGCTCATCTCGGGCGTCGTCTCGGTGACGCTGACGCCGATGCTCTGCAGCCGCTTCCTGAAGGTGGTGCACAGCAAGAAGGGGTTCGCCGGCCTGATGGACCGCGCGTTCGACGCGATGCTCGCCGGCTACCGGTGGAGCCTCGCCGTCGTCCTTCGGCACCGCGCCGTGATGATGGGGGTGTTCGGCCTGGTCGTCTGGGCGACGGTGCACATGTTCAACATCGTGCCGACCGGGTTCATCCCGGAGCAGGACAACGACTTCATGTTCGTCCAGCTCCGGGCCGCGCAGGGCACGTCGTACTACGACATGCTGAAGTGGACGCAGCAGGTCGCCGATCTGGTGATCCGGAACCCCTACGTCGACTCCTTCATGACGATGATCGGCGGCAACGGCGGCCAGGCGAACAACGGCCGGATGATGGTGCAGCTGGCGCCGCGCCGTCAGCGGGCGCTCAGCGCGCAGCAGATCGCGCAGCAGATCCGGCCGCAGATCCTCCGCTTCCCCGGCTTCCGCGGGTTCATCGGCCTGCCGGCGGCGATCCAGATCGGCGGCCGCATGGGCAACCAGAACTACAGCCTGATGCTCCAGAGCCTGAACAGCGACGAGCTGTACCAGTGGGCGCCCGTCCTCGAGCAGGCGATTGCCGCCGAAGTGCCGGACGCGCAGGATCCGTCGACCGATCTCGAAATGCGGAGTCCGCGGATCAACCTGGTGCTCGATCGCGACAAGGCCGCAGAGATCGGGCTGAACGCGACGCAGGTGCAGAACGCGCTCTACGATGCGCTCGGCCCGAAGTGGTCGTCGACCATCTACGGCGACACGAGCCAGTACCGCGTGCTGCTGGAGCTCGATCCGAAATACCAGTTGCAGACCGAATCGCTGCGCAAGATCGCGTTCAAGACGCCGGCGGGCGCGCTCGTGCCGCTCGAGTCGGTCGTCGACTTCAAGGAGACCGTCGGCCCGCAATCGATCAACCATTCCGGACAGCTCCCCTCGGTGTCGGTGTCGTTCGGGCTCCGGCCCGGCGTGTCGCTCGGCACCGTGACGGCGAAGGTCAAGAAGGTCGCCGATCGGGTGCTGCCGCCGACCATCACGTCGAGCTTCGAGGGCTCCGCCCGCGTGTTCCAGGCGTCGATGACGAACCTGTCGCTGCTGCTCTTTGTGGCGATCGGCGTCGTGTACATCGTGCTCGGCGCCCTGTACGAGAGCTACATCCACCCGATCACGATTCTCTCGGGGCTGCCGTCGGCCGGCCTGGGAGCGCTCGTGACGCTGTATCTGTTCGGCAACGAGCTGAACATCTACTCGTTTGTCGGCCTGGTCATGCTCATCGGGCTCGTGAAGAAGAACGCGATCATGCAGATCGACTTCGCCCTCGAGGCGGAGCGCCACCACGGCAAGACGCCGCGGGAAGCGATCTACGAGGGCTGCCTCATCCGGTTCCGTCCGATCATGATGACCACGATGGCGGCGCTGCTCGGCTCCCTGCCCATCGCGCTCGGCTACGGCGCCGGCGGCGAAGCCCGCAAGCCGCTCGGACTCGCCGTCGTCGGCGGGCTGATGGTGTCGCAGCTGATCACCCTGTATCTGACGCCGGTCGTCTACACCTACATGGCGCAGCTGTTCAAGACGAGCAAGATTCCGGACATCTCGACCAAGCCGGCGACCGCATGACAGCGGGGCAGACCCGTTTCGGTGTAGCGTCCGGCTTCAGCCGGACCCAGTAGCGTCCGGCTTCAGCCGGACCGGTAGTAGACCCATTTCGGTAGTGTCCGGCTTCAGCCGGACGCGGCAGGCCGGCACCGTGAATATCTCCGAAGGATTCATCAAGCGACCCATTGCGACGAGCCTCCTGATGGCGGCCATCGCCCTGTTCGGTCTGGTGGCGTACCGCTCGCTGCCGGTGAGCGATCTGCCGAACATCGACTTCCCCACCTTGCTCGTCACCGCCAGCCTGCCGGGGGCCAGCCCCGAGACGATGGGCGCCTCGGTCGCCACGCCGCTCGAGAACCAGTTCTCGAACATCGCGGGCCTCGAGTCGATGACCTCGGTCAACTCGCTCGGCACGACGCAGGTCACGCTCGAGTTCGATCTCAACCGCAACCTCGATGGGGCCGCCGTCGACGTGCAGGGCGCCATCTCCCAGGCGGCGCGCCTGCTGCCGCCGGGGATGCCGACGCCGCCGACCTTCACCAAGGTGAACCCGGCGGATCAGCCGGTGTTGTATCTCGTGATCACGTCGACGACGATGCCGCCGTGGACGCTGGACGAGTACGCCGAGACCCGCATCGCGCAGCGCGTCTCGACGATCAGCGGCGTCGCCCAGGTGCAGGTGCTCGGCAGCCAGAAGTACGCCATGCACGCGCAACTGGATCCGCACGCGCTCGCGGCGCGGCAGATCGGCATCAACGAGGTGGAGACCGCGCTCAAGAACTGGAACGTGAACACGCCGACCGGCACGATCGCCGGCCTCCACAAGGCGTTCACGCTGCAGGCGAGCGGGCAGCTGCTGAATGCGGAGCAGTACAAGTCAATGGTGGTCGCCTTCCGCAAGGGCGCGCCCGTCCGGCTCGAGGAGCTCGGAAAGATCGTCGACGGCGTCGAGGACGAGCGGACCGCCTCGTGGTTCTACACGCCGGACGGCGAGCAGCGCGCCATCACGCTCGGCATCCAGCGGCAGCCGGGGACCAACACCATCGCCGTCGCCGACGCCGTGAAGGCGCTGCTGCCGCAGTTCCGCGCCGAGCTGCCGGCCAGCGTCCATCTCGACGTGCTGTACGACCGCTCCGACACCATCCGCGAGTCGTACCGCGACGTGCAGTTCACCATGCTCCTGACGCTCGCCCTCGTCATCATGGTGATCTTCGTCTTCCTGCGGAACATGTGGGCGACCGTGATTCCCAGCCTGGCGCTGCCGTTCTCCATCATCGGCACCTTTGCCGTGATGTACCTGCTCGGGTACAGCCTCGACAACCTGTCGATGATGGCGCTCATCCTCTCGGTCGGCTTCGTCGTCGACGACGCGATCGTGATGCTCGAGAACATCTACCGGCACGTGGAGCTCGGTGAGGAGCCGCTGACCGCCTCGCTCGTCGGATCGCGCGAGATCGGGTTCACCATCGTCTCGATGACGCTGTCGCTGGCGGCGGTGTTCATCCCGGTCCTGTTCATGGGCGGCGTGCTCGGACGCCTGTTCCGCGAGTTCTCCGTCAGCATCTGCGTGGCGATCCTGATCTCTGGCGTCGTCTCGGTGACGCTGACGCCGATGTTGTGCAGCCGGTTCCTCAAGCGGCCCTCCTCGCACGCCGAGGGACGGTTCGGACGCGCCACCGAGCGCGGGTTCCAGTGGCTGCTGAACGGCTACGACCGGACGTTGCAGGTCGTGCTCCGCCACCGCCCCGCCACGATGGGCGCGTTCGTCCTCGTTCTCGCGCTGACCGTCCTGTTGTTCCTCATCGTCCCGAAGGGGTTCATTCCGGACCAGGACACCGATCAGATCGCGGTGACGACCGAGGCGGCCCAGGGCACCGCGTTCGACAAGCTGGTCGAGTACCAGAATCAGGTGGCCGACATCATCCGGCGCGACCCGAACGTCGAGGGACTCGTCTCCACCATCGGCGGCAGCGCCGCCGCGACCCTGGGCGGACCGAACCTGGGACAAATCGTGGTCCACCTGAAGCCGCGTGGCGACCGCGACGAGCTGGCGACCGAGATTATCGGGAAGCTGAGGCCCGAGATCGCGACGGTCCCCGGCATGGAGGTCTACCTGCAGAACCCGCCGACCGTGCGGATCGGCGGTCAGGTGAGCAAGAGCCTCTACCAGTTCTCGATGCAGTCGCCCGATCGGAACCAGCTGTACGCCGCCGCGCGCGCGCTTCGGAAGGCGCTCGGGGAGGTGCCGGGCATCGAGGACCTCACGAGCGACCTCGAGGTGACGAGCCCCCAGGTGGACGTCGACATCGACCGCGACAAGGCGGCCGCGCTCGGGCTGACGGCCAACCAAATCGAGAACTCGTTCTACGACGCCTACGGGCCCCGATGGGTGTCCACCATCTACGCGCCGGTCAACGAATACAAGGTCCTGCTCGAGCTCGCACCCGAGTACCAGCGGGATCCGACGGCCCTGTCGCTGCTGTACTTCAAGGTCGGTGGGACAGGCGCGGGGCCGGTCGTCCCGCTCGACACGCTGGCCCACGTCAAACAAACGATCGGCCCGCAGACCGTCAACCACTTCGGCCAGCTCCCGTCGGTGACAATCTCCTTCGGTCTCGCCCCGGGAGCGTCGCTCGGAACGGTGCTGACCCAGGTCCGCGAAATCGCCACCCGCACACTGCCCGAGTCGGTCACCGGCCAGTTCCAGGGCGCCGCGAAGGCGTTCCAGAGCTCGCTCGGCAACCTGGCAATCCTGCTGCTCATTGCCGTGATGGTGGTCTACATCGTCCTGGGGATCCTGTACGAGAGCTACATCCACCCGCTGACGATTCTTTCCGGTCTGCCGTCGGCCGCCTTCGGCGCCCTGATCACGCTGCTCGTCTTCCGGATGGACCTGAACATCTACGCCTTCGTCGGCATGATCATGCTGATCGGCATCGTCGAGAAGAACGCCATCATGCAGATCGACTTCGCGCTGGAGGCCGAGCGCAGCGGCATGACGTCGGAGCGCGCGATCTATCAGGGCTGCCTCATCCGGTTCCGTCCCATCATGATGACGACCATGGCGGCTCTGCTCGGCGCGGTGCCGATCGCGCTCGGCTACGGGGCCGGTGGCGAGGCCCGCCAGCCGCTGGGTCTGGTGGTGGTCGGCGGCCTGCTGTTCTCGCAGCTCGTCACGCTCTATCTCACCCCGGTCGTCTACACCTACATGGCCCAGATCCAGGGAGCATTCGGAAAGCGCCGCCCGGTCACCGAGCCGGTGCCCACCACCGTCTGACCGAGGGTCAGGGTTTTCGGCCGCTCCCGCCATAAGCAAACACGATCCACCGCATAAACAAATGCGGGGTCGTGCCGTAATTTCGTCATAAAATTGATCTTTCCGTTCCCTTGCGGAAGGTTTCCACCGTGCTGCCTTGTACCCGTCCGATCTCTGCGCGGCGCCGCGGCGGCGCCCTGCCTCTCTTGCCGGCTCTTCTGATTGCTGCCGTGGCATCGGCGGCGTGTACCGGGACAAGCGATTCGAGCGGACTTGCGGCCGGCCGCAAGGGCGCCGACGGGCGGGGGGCCGGCGCCTCCGTGCACGTCGAGACCGCGCAGCCCAGCCGCATCAGCGTGGAACGGCGCGTCGAGCTGTCGGGCACGCTGGTCTCGCCCGATCAGGCCAAGGTGAGCGCCGAAGTGGCGGGCATCGTTCGCGACGTGCCGGTTCAGCTCGGCAGCGAAATCCGGGTCGGAGACGTGCTGGTCCGGATCGAGCCGCGCGAGCTCGCGCTCGCCCTCGAGCGTGCCGAGAGCGCGCTCCGGCAGGTCGAGGCGCAGCTGGGCATCGACCGCGCACAGGACGAGCAGCCGCCGCCCGACGATCAGATCGCGTCGGTCCTTCAGGCGATGGCCAACCGCGACGACGCGCGGGCCGCGTTCGACCGCGCGCGACAGCTGAACGGCCGCGGCCTGCTGCCCAAGTCCGACCGCGACACGGCGGAGACGCGCCTCAAGGTCACCGAGGCGAACTACCAGGCCGCCGTCGACACGGTGCGCAGCCTCAAGGCCAGCCTCCAGGATCGGCGCGCCGCCTACGAGCTGGCCCAGAAGAAGCTCAACGACGCCGTCGTGCGCGCGCCGGTGGCCGGCTCGGTCGCCGAGCGGCTGGTGCAGCCCGGCGAGTACATCCGCGAGAACACGCCGGTGGCCACGATCGTCCAGATGCAGCCCTTGAAGCTCAAGACCGCGATTCAGGAGAAGCACGCGGGCGTCATCGCCCCCGGTCAGTCGGTCGACTTCATGGTCGAAGCGTTTCCGGGGCGGCTGTTCCACGGCACGGTGGCGTACGTGAGCCCCGCTGTCGATCAGGCGACGCGAACCTTCCCGGTCGAGGTGCTCGTCGACAACGCGGATCGGACGCTCAAGCCTGGATTCTTCGCCAATGGATCGGTGCTGACGCGGGTCGACGACAGCGTGCTCGCCGCGCCCGACGATGCGGTTTCGACGCTGGCGGGCGTGTCGACGGTGTTTGTCATCGAAGACGGGCGCGCGCGCCAGCAGCCAGTGACGCTCGGTGCGCGCAAGGACAGGCTGATCGAGATCGTGGACGGGCTGCAGGGCAGCGAAGCGCTCGCGACGAGCAACGTGAACCAGCTCGCGACCGGGACCGCCGTCACCACCGGCGACGAGGCGGTGCCGGCGGGCCCCGGCCAGCGGCGCGCCGGCGCCGGCGGCCGCCGCGGCCGGCAGGGAGCAGGCCGATGAAGCTCGCCGACGTCAGCGTCAGGCGGCCGGTCTTCGCGATCATGATGACCGCCGCGCTCATCGTGCTCGGCGCCTTCTCGTACAAGGATCTCGGCCTCGATCTGATGCCGAAGACCGACCAGCCGGTGGTGAACGTGCAGGTCCAGCTGCCCGGCGCCAGCGCCGAGGAAGTGGAAACGCAGATCACCAAGCGGATCGAGGAGGCGGTCAACACGATCAGCGGGATCGACGAGCTGCGCGCCAGCTCCAATCAGGGCCAGGGGCAGGTGAGCATCACCTTTACGCTCGAGCGCGACATCGAGGCCGCCACCCAGGACGTCCGCGACAAGGTGGCCACCATCGTCGGGCGGTTTCCGCGCGACGCGGGGGCGCCGCAGATCCAGAAGCAGGATCCGGATGCCGCGCCGATCCTCCAGTTCAACGTGTTCGGGCCGCGCACGCAGAAGGAGATCACCGACATCGCCGACAAGCAGATCAAGCAGGTGGTGGAGACGGTGAAGGACGTCGGCGCCATCTCGCTGCAGGGCGAGCGCCGCCGCGAGATCCAGCTGCTGCTGAACGCGGACCGGCTCAACGCCTACGGGCTGACCGTCGACCAGGTGCGCACCGCCATCACCCGGCAGAACGTCGAGGTGCCGGGCGGCAACTTCATCAGCGGGCCGTCGGAAGTGGCGCTGCGCACGCTCGGCCGCATCCGCAACGTCGACGATTTCAATCGCATCGTCCTGGCGTACCGCGAAGGATCCGTCATCACGTTTGCGGACGTGGGGCGCGTGGAGGACGGCATCCAGGAGGTCCGCGGGATCAACAAGCTGAACGGCGAGTCGGCCGTGGGGCTCCAGGTCCGGAAGCAGTCGGGCACCAACACCGTCGAGGTCGTCGACCGCGTGCTCGACAAGTTGAGCCAGATCCAGGCGACGCTGCCCCCGGATCTCCGGATCAGCGTCGGCAACGACCAGTCGCGCTACATCCGCAAGTCGTTCGAGGAGATCAGGCTCCACCTCCTGCTCGGCGGGCTCCTCGCCAGCGTGGTCGTGTTCTTCTTCATCCGGAACCTGCGCGTCACCCTGATCGCGGCGCTCGCGGTGCCGACCTCCATCATCGGGACGTTCACGTTCATGAAAGTGTTCGGCTTCACGCTGAACAACATGACGATGCTCGCGCTCTCGCTCGCCACCGGCATCGTCATCGACGATGCGATCGTGGTGCTCGAAAACGTGTTCCGGTTCGTGGAGGAGAAGGGGCTGTCGCCGAAGGAGGCGGCCGCCGACGCGACGGCGGAAATCGGTCTGGCGGTCATGGCGACGACCCTGTCGCTCGTCGTCATCTTCGTGCCGGTGGCGTTCATGACCGGGCAGATCGGCCGCTATTTCTACAGCTTCGGCATCACCTCGGCGGCCGCCATCCTGATCTCGATGTTCGTCTCCTTCACGCTCACGCCCGCGCTCTGCGCGACGTGGCTGAAGAAGGAGGACGCCCAGATCGGATCACTCCACGACCAAGTCGAGCGGGATGTACGCCGCGATGGATCGCCTCTACGGCCGCATGCTCGAGTGGTCGCTGCGCCATCGGCTGATCATGGTGACCATTGCCGGAGCCGTGGTCGCCTCGGCGGCGCTCCTGTACCCGTCGGTCGGCAAGGAGCTCGTGCCCGACGACGACCAGGGCGAGTTCAGCGTCAACATCCGCCTGCCGCGCGGCACCAGCCATCCGCGGACCGTGGAGTTCGTCGAGCCGATCGAGAAGGAGATCCTGGCGCTGCCCGATCTGAGCCGCGTGCAGGAGTTCATCGGCGCCGGGAACGCCAACTTCAACATCACCATGACGCCGCTCGAAGAGCGGAAGATCTCGCAGCAGGACCTGATGCGCCGCGTGCGGACGCTGCTCCGGAAGTACCAGGGTGTCCGGATGAGCGTCTCGGGCGGCACCGACATCTCCGGCGCCGCCACCGGCGGCGGGGGCGGCCGCGGGGGAGGGGGCGGCAGCAGCAACCGGCTCCAGCTCCTGATTCAGGGGCCCGACATCGAGCAACTGCAGCAGTACACGACCCAGCTCATCGAGAAGGTTCGCACGATCGACGGCGTCGTCGACGTGGACTCCAACTTCGAGCCGACACAGCCGGAACTGCAGATTACCGTCGACCGCGCGCGGGCGGCCGACCTCGGCGTCAACATCGATTCGCTCGCCACGAATCTGCGGACGCTCGTCGGCGGCGAGGAGGTGTCGGAGTTCAAGGACGGCGACGACCAGATCATCGTCCGGCTCCGGCTCGACGAGCAGTTCCGGAACAATCCGGCGGCGATGGGCGACCTCCTGGTGCCGGCGGGGCCGAACCGGATCGTCAAGGTGAGCGACGTCGCGTCGCTCAAGAACGACCGGGGCCCGGCGTCGATCGACCGCTACAACCGGCAGCGGCAGATCTCGATCCAGGCGAACATCGACCGCGTGCCGCTCGGCGAGGTGCTCGCCGCCGCGCGTACGCGGGTGGAGGAGCTGCACCTGAAAGCCGGATACCAGGCGGTGTTCGGCGGCAGCGCGCGCACGCTGAACGAGGCGTCGAACAACTTCGTCATCGCCATCGTCCTGTCGATCGCCTTCATCTACATGGTGCTGGCGTCGCAGTTCAACAGCTTCATCCACCCGCTGACCATCATGACGTCTCTGCCGCTCAGCCTCCCGGCCGGTCTGCTCGCGCTGATGGCGTTCGGCATGACGATCAACGTCTACAGCGCCATCGGGCTGATGATGCTCTTCGGGATCGTGAAGAAGAACTCGATCCTGCAGGTCGACTACACCAACACGCTGCGTGCGCAGGGGATGGAGCGCCACGAGGCGCTCATCGCCGCCAACCACGTGCGGCTGCGCCCGATTCTGATGACGACGATTGCCATCATCGCCGGCATGATTCCGATCGCCCTCGGCAAGGGAGCCGGCGCCGGATCGCGGGCGTCGATGGCCATCACGATCCTCGGCGGCCAGGTGCTGTGCCTGCTGCTGACGCTGCTGGTGACGCCGGTCGTCTACTCGTATTTCGACGATCTGCGCGAATCGGCCCCGATGGCGGCCCTGCGCCGGGTGTGGCTGCAGAAGACGGGCCGCGGTGCGAAAGCGGCGGAGGCCTGAGCGGGCCGCGGGAACCAGGCGCCCGGGGAAACGCCTTGCGGCCGCTCCCGGGAGGCGCGACAATGAGGCGCGGCCATCGAGGCGCACGCGCCGGTTCCGCGCGGCGCCATGGCCGGCCCGGCGGCACTCGTGAGCACGACCCTGACCTCCAGCGACCTCATCGATCGCGTCCGCCGGAAGCGGGCCGAACTCGACAGCTTCCTGTCGGCCGCGGTCCCGCGCAAGCGCCGCCTGCTCAACGTGACCATTGTCGGCGGCACCCTCGCGGCGGCGCTGACGGCCGGTCCCGCCGCCGGCGGGCAGTCCTTCACCGCGTGGCTCACCAAGACGCTGGCGCTGACCTCGCCGTCGTGGCGGCTGCTGTGCGCGTCGGCGACGGTGTGTTCGCTCATGGCCACCGTGGCCACCCAGCTCCTCAAGTCGCACCAGGTCGAGGAGAAGGTCACGCGCGCGCAGGCGTGCCGCGCCAAGCTCGAAGTGCTCGAGCTCGGTCTGGGCCTCGGGCAGATCGACCTCCGGCAGGCGAGCACCGAATACCTCCGCTGCGTGGAGGAGGCCGCCTTCCTGACCGCGTCCTGAGCCCGCCGCGCGCGATGTCGGCCGGGTCGGGAACGTGCCCGCTCATCGCAAGTCACCGCTGCGGGCGGACGCCAGCAGGCGGCGGAGCTCGGCCACGGTCAGGCCGGTCACCGGATCCCGCAAATCGGGCGCCACCTCCGCCAGCGGGTCGAGCACGAACGCGCGCTCGCGAAATCGCGGATGGGGCACGACGAGGTCGGGCGGCGCATCGACGATCGCATCGCCCAACAGGATGAGATCCAGGTCGAGCGTCCGCGGCGCTGCCGCGTAGGGGCGTTCACGTCCGCGCTCGCGCTCGATCCCCAGCAGGCGGTCCAACAGCTCGCGCGCCGGGAGCGCGGTCGTGCCGGCGGCCGCGGCGTTCAGGAAGTCCGGCTGCTCGCCGGTGACGCCGGCCGGGGCTGTTTCGTGGTACGCGGACAGGCGGAGATCGTCGATCAGCGTCCGCAGGCGCGCCGCCGCGTAGTCGAGGTTGGAGCGGCGGTCTCCGAGGTTGCTGCCGAGCGCGACGGCGACGGGAACGTGCGGCGGCGTCAGCCGATCCACCGCGAGGGAAGGACTTCGCCTTGCGCCGGACCGGCCACGTCGGAGCGGCGGCCGAGCAGGTCGGTCCGCCCGGCGGACGCCTGGTCGAAGAAGCGCTTCTGCTCCAGCGTTTCGCCCAGGATGACGCGCAGCATGCCGCGATGGCGCGCGTCGGTCATCGCCTCCACGCGCGGACGCCATCGGTCGACGAAGGCCTGGGCGTCGCGTGCGTCCTCGTCGATGATGCCGGCCGCCCGGTCGGCGCCCTTCCCCTCACCGGGCCGCGCGGGCTCGGACTGCCGGGGGAGCGTGCCGCCCAGCATGTCGATCGCCTTGGCGACCCACGAGAGCTGCATCTCTTCGCGCGCGAGGATGTACTGGTAGGTGTTGTTCGCGTCGTACTGGGCGACCAGGCGCGCTCCGGCCTGGTGCTGCAGCATCATCAGGAGCTTCTGGCGGTAGAACTCCTGGAGAAGCGGCAGAGGTCGCGTTCACGCGTTCTGCTTTTCCTTGCAGGTGATGCAGACGCGCGTCCACGGAATCGCATTGAGGCGCGCTTCGGCAATCGGCTCGCCGCAGTCGCGGCAGACGCCGTAGGTGCCCTTCTCGATCCGCCACAGCGCCTCTTCGATCGCCTGCAGGATCTTCGCGTCGGTCTGCTTCAACTTCAGTTGAATGTGGACTTCGTTGTTGCCGCTTGCCTGATCCGCCATGTCGCCCTGGCGCGTGTTGTTCTCCATCGACGCCTGCAGCGGCTTGATGCCGCCGGTGCCGACGAATCTCGCCGCGCTTCCGGAGAAGCGCGTCCTTGAAGTGCTGCACGTCCATGCTCCCCTGAACCCCTCTTGGGCGGGCCCCCTCCCGGGACGCGCTCCCGGCCGAAGGCCCGCGCAGGGCCTGCGTCCGGCAGGACCCGCGTAACGCTCGATCATAGCATTTCACCGCAGGAACACGTATCGCGCGAGGAACGCCGCGGCGAACACGAGCACCAGCGGATGGATCTCGCGACGCCTGCCGGCGGCCGTTTTCAGCACCGCGAACGACACGAGGCCGAACGACACGCCCTCGGTGATGCTGACGGTGAGCGGCATGATCGCGAGCGTCAGGAACGCAGGAATCGCCTCGGTCGGATCGTCCCACGCGACGCGCCGCAGGCCGCCGAGCATCATCGTGCCGACCAGAATCAGCGGAGGCGCAATCACGGGATAGAGCGTGGTCGTGCCGGTCGCGTAGCCGCCGCCGACCATCCGCACGAGCGGATAGAAGAGCAGCGACAGCAGGAAGAGGCCGGCCGTCACCACGCTCGCCAGGCCGGTCCGGCCGCCGGCCGCGACGCCCGCGCCGCTCTCGATGTACGCCGTCACCGTGGAGGTGCCGAGCAGGGCGCCGGCCACGGTGCCGATCGCATCGGCGAGGAGCGCCTCGCGGGCGCGCGGCAGCGTCCCGCCGCGCATCAGCCCCGCCTGTTCGCCGACGCCGACCAGCGTGCCCACCGAATCGAACAGCGCCAGCAGGAAGAACACGAGCACGACGGCGACCATCCCCGGCGCGAACGCGCCGGCGATGTCGAGGCGCATGAAGGTGGGCGCGAGCGACGGCGGCGCGCCCGCCAGGCCCTGGTACCTGCACGATGCCGAGCGCGAGGCCCGCCCCGGTGCTCGCGAGAATGCCCCAGAGCAGCGCGCCCGGGACCCGCCGCGCCATCAGCACCGCCGTCAGCGCCAGCGCCGCGACCGCCAGCAGCACGGGCCGGCTGTGCAGGTCGCCGAGCGTCACCAGCGTGCCGGGCGCGGCCACGACGAGGCCCGCCCATTGCAGCCCGATCATCGCGATCAGCAGGCCGATGCCGCCGGCGATCGCGTGCTTGATGGGCTCGGGGATCGCCGTGATCAGACGCTCGCGCAGGCCGATCCCGGCGGTGAGGATGAACACGAGGCCGGCCACCGCCACCCCGCCGAGCGCGATGGGCCACGGCACCTTCATGCCGACGACGACCGAGTAGGCGAAGAAGAAGTTGTGCCCCATCGCGGGGGCGACCGCGATTGGATAGTTGGCCAGCAGCGCCATCAGGAGCGGTCGCAAACGCGGTCGCCAGGCACGTCGCCGTGAGCACGGCGCCGAAATCCATCCCGGCCGCCGACAGCACCGTCGGCTGCACGAAGATGATGTACGCCATCGTCAGAAACGTGGTGAGGCCGGCGACCACCTCGGTGCGGACCGTGGTGCCGTGCGCCGTGAGCGCGAATTGCGAGTCGAGCAGGCGCATCCGGGCGCTATTCCGCGCGGAGCGTCGCGAGCGGTTTGTTGCGCAGCACGTCGAGGCTCGACACGACGCCGATGGTGGCGACCAGGATCGCGGTGAGGGCGACGCCGCCCACGTGCTCGCCCAGAAACAGCCGCCACGGGATATCGAGCGCGTAGCGGCTGACGCCCCAGGTGAGCGCCACCGCCCCGAGCGACCCGACCACGCCCGCCAGCGCTCCGAGCACGCCGTACTCGAACAGCAGCATGCGGGCGATCGTGCGGGTGTTGGCGCCGAGCGTCTTCAGCACCGCGGCTTCGTAGACCCGCTGGAACTTGGTCATCGCGACGGCGCCGATGAGAATGAGCGCGCCGCTGAACAGCACCAGGCCGCCGACGACGGTGATCGCCAGGGTCACCTTGGACATGATGTCGCGCACCGTCTCCAGGATCTCGTGGAAGTCGATGACCGAGACGTTGGGAAACTTCTCGACCAGATCGTGCTGGAACCGGGCGCGCGCGGCGGCGCCGTCCGGGCCCTTGATCGGCGCGATGTAGGTCTGCGGGGCCTGCTCGAGGGTGCCGGGGCGGAACACGAACATGAAGCCGCCGCTCCGCGCGTCGCGCCAGTCGACCTCGCGGATGCTCGTGACCCTCGCCGTGATCATGCGTCCCGCCGACGTCGAACCGGATCGTGTCGCCGAGGTTGATCGAGAACCGCTCGTGGATGCCCTGCTCGACCGAGACCTCCGGATCCGGCGACGGATCCGACGGGAACGTGCCCTGCACGATGCGCTCGTTCGACTCGAGGGCGCCGCGATAGGTAATCGTGTACTCGCGCGCCAGCGAGCCGCGCGCCCGCACGTCCTCGAACGACTCGAGGTTCGTCGTGCGGCCCCTGACCGCCGTGATGCGGGCCCGCAGGACCGGAATGAGCCGCGATTGACCGGCGCCGTTCGCCGGGTCGGCCAGAAAGGCGCGCACGCCGTCGGCCTGCTCCGGCTGGATGTCGATCAGGAACATGTCGGGCGCGTCCTGCGCGATCTGGACCGAGAACTCCTCGAGCAGGCTCGCCTGCAGCGATCGCACGCCGACCACGAAGAACGCCCCGAGCCCGACCGCGAAGCAGGATCACGCGCGTCTGGTTGCCGGGCCGCGACAGGTGCAGCACGGCGTGACGCAGCGGAAACGACGGCGACTCGGCCAGCGGCGCCATCAGCGCGATGAGCAGCCGGCCGGCCAGCTGCAGCGCGACGGCCAGCGCCGCAAAGCCGACCGACACGACGATGCCGACGCGCAGCGAGCCGGCCTGCCAGCCGGCGACGGCGACGAGCCCGACCGACACGAGCGCCAGGACGGCCGCCTGCGTCCAGTCGCGTGCCCGGGGCGGCGCCTCGTCGCGCAGGAGCAGCGACGGCTTGACGTACCGGACCTGCATCAGCGGCACCAGCGAGAACAGCAGCGACACCAGCACGCCGATGGCGATCCCCTGCGCGGCGGCGCTCCACGTCAGGCCGTAGTCGGCCTCCGCCAGAATCGACGTCGACGATCCGAGCGCCACCGGAATGGCGGCGAGCGTCGCCCGCGCGAGCAGGATGCCCAGCAGGCTGCCGGCCAGCCCGAGCGCGATCACCTGCAGCAGGTAGACGGCCATGATCTGGCCGCTCCGCGCGCCGACGCATTTGAGCACCGCGATGCTCGCGGATCTTCTGCATGATGAACACCCGCGTCACGCTCGACACCGCAATGCCGCCGAGGATCACGATCACCAGACCGACCATGCTCAGGTAGTTCTCCGCCCGATCGAAGTCGCGGCCGACCTCGTCGTCGTTGGATCGGTAGGAGCGCGCGGCGATGTACTGCGCGCGGAAATCGCGGCGCAACGCGCGCACGAGCGGGTCGATCTCCTGATCGGGCACCCGGACGAGCAGCACGCGGCGCGCCCGGCTGCCGACGTTCAGGAGCCCGGTCGAGGGCAGATCGTCGTAGTCGATGAGCACGCGCGGCCCGAGGCTGAAGCCGCCCACCCGCCGTCCCGGCTCGGTCGTGATCACGCCGCGGATGGTGAACCTCGCCTGGCCGATCGCCAGAGCGTCGCCCACCTTCAGGTCGAGGGCGGTGAGCAGCTCCGGACGCACGAGCACGCCGTGGTGCTGCAGCAGCGAATAGGAGTAGGCCCGGCCGCTCTCGAGCCCGAGCGTCCCGTACAAGGGGAAGCCCGTCTGAACGGCCCGCAGCTCCACCATGCGGGCGAGCGGGCGGCCGTCCGCGGGTCGCGACATCGTCGGCGTCTCGACCGACTCGGTCCACTCGGTGACGCCGTTCTCCGCGAAGCGATGTTCGATGGTCTGGCGGGCCTCGCTCGTCCACTCGCGCATTGGTGGACACGAGGACGTCGGCGGCAATCAGCGCCTTGGCCTCCTTCCCGAAGACGCCGCGGACGCTCTGGATCACCGACCGCAGCGTGACGATGGCGGCCACCCCGACCGCGATGCACAGGAAGAAGAACAGCAGACGCTTCCACGACGCCCGCGTCTCCCGCACCGCCATGCTGATCACGAAGGTCACGATTCGGCCCGTCCCGTCTCGAGCGCGAGCTCGCGATGCACGCGTTCCACGACCCGGCCGTCGCGCAGCGAAATCCGCGCGTCGGCAGCGGCCGCCAGATCGGCGTCGTGGGTGACGAGCACGATGGTCGTCCCGCGCGTGCGGTGGATCTCGCGGAGGAGCGCCATGATATGGCGGCCGTTGGTCGTATCGAGGTTGCCGGTCGGCTCGTCGGCCAGCACGATGGCCGGATCGTTGGCCAGCGCCCGCGCGAGCGCCACGCGCTGCTGTTCGCCCCCCGACAGCTGGGACGGATAGTGGTGCGCCCGTCCGGTCAGCCCCACCTCCTCCAGCAGGCGTCCGGCCCTGGCGCGCGCGTCGCGGACGCCCCTGATCTCCGAGCGGCACCGAGACGTTCTCGAGCGCCGTCAGCGACGGAATGAGGTGGAAGAACTGGAACACGAAGCCGATTTTCTCGCCGCGGAGCTTCGCCAGCCGATCCTCGTCCAGCGCCGTGATGTCGATGTCGTCGACGAGCACCGACCCCGAGGTCGGCGCATCGAGCCCCGCGATCAGCCCCAGCAGCGTCGACTTGCCGCTGCCCGACGGCCCGACGATGGCCAGGAACTGGCCGCGCGGAATCCGCAGCGACAACGGGTGCAGGATGGTCAGCGGCTCGGTCCCGCTCGTCACCGTCTTGGACACCTCGCGCAGCTCGATCATCGGCCCTGGTCCTTCGCCTGCTGCCCGGTCTGCCGGGCGTCTTCCTCGAGCACCGGCTTCAGGACGGTCCAGACATTGTCGGCGACCAGGCGCGCGCCTTCGGCCGTCGGATGGATGCCGTCGGCCTGATTGAGCTCCGGGATCCCGGCCACGCGTTCCAGCAGAAAGGGCACGAGCGGCACGCGATACTTCTTGGCCAGCGCCGGGTAGACCTTGTGGAAGTCGAACGTGTACTTCTCGCCGTAATTGGGCGGCGCCTCCATGCCGGCGAGAATCACCTTGACGCCGCGCGCCTGCGCCCGCTCGATCACCTTCGAGAGATTGGCCGTCAGCTCCGTCACCGGCAGACCCCGCAACCCGTCGTTGCCGCCGAGCGCCAGCACCAGGATCCGGACCTCGCCGTCGAGCGCCCAATCGAGGCGCGACACGCCGCCAGCCGACGTGTCGCCGGACACGCCGGCGTTGACCACGGTGTAGTCGAGCCCTTCGTCGGCGACGTGGCGCTGCAGGCTGGACGGAAACGCCTGCGCCATCGGCAGTCCCAGGCCGGCCGTCAGGCTGTCGCCGAGGATCACGATGCGCGGCCCGGACGCGCCTGCCACCGGCGGCAGCGGCGGCGCCTCCTCCGCCCCGGTCCGCGGCGAGCGCTCGTCGGACGCGCCGCGCGACCCGCACGCGACGGTGCAGATGACGACAGCGACGGCCAGGCCCCGCAGGATCGGTCGAGCGCGAGCGGTCATCGACTCATTCGGATTCGATCCTCGCAGCGCAGCCCGGCAATCGCCTGTTCCAGCCGCTGCGATGGACGGCCGCCCCGGCGGGTTTCCTCCTGCAGATACTCGAGGTGCTGGCTCTCGAAACCGAGTCCCACTGAAATAGTATGCTAGATCCCGGTCAGTCATGACAGAGCCGACGCGCGGATGAGCGGCCCGGGCCCGGTGACCCTCGTCATCTTCGGGGGCGCCGGCGATCTCGCGCATCGCAAGCTCCTGCCGGCGCTCTACAACCTTCACGTGGACGGGCTCCTGCCGCCGCATTTCGCCGTGGTCGGCGTCGGCCGCAACCCGATGACCGACGAGGCGTACCGCGCCTGGGCGTCGAGCGGCACGACCGCGTTTTCGAGGCGTCCGCCGGCGGAGCCCGCCTGGCAACGCTTCGCGTCCGCTCTGTTCCATCAGCAGGGATCGGTCGACGACGGCGGGTCCTTCCGCGGACTGGGCGCCCGGCTCGACGTGATCGAACACGAGCGCGGCATCCCGGCGAACCGCCTCTACTATCTCGCCGTTCCACCGGCGCTCTTCGCGCCGACGGTCCAGCAGCTGGCCAAGGCGGGTCTCGTCAGTCCGCCGGATTCCGACCATTTCACCCGCATCGTTGTCGAGAAGCCGATCGGCCACGACCTCGCCTCGGCGCGCGCCATCAACGACGCGATCGCCGCGGTCTTCGCCGAGCCGCAGATCTACCGGATCGACCACTACCTCGGCAAGGAAACGGTCCAGAACATCCTGGTGCTGCGGTTCGCGAACAGCATCTTCGAGCCGCTGTTCAACCAGAAGTACATCGACCACGTGCAGATCACCGTGGCCGAAGAGCAGGGCGTCGGCAGCCGCGCCGGGTACTACGAGCAGGCCGGCGCGCTGCGTGACATGGTCCAGAATCACATTCTGCAGCTCGTTTCGCTCGTGGCCATGGAGCCGCCGCGATCGCTCGAGGCCGATGTCGTGCGCGACGAGCGGCTCGAGGTCATCCGATCGCTCCGGCCGATTGTCGGCGAGGCGATCGACCGGCTGGCCGTGCGGGCGCAGTACGCGCGAGGCTTCGAGCTGGGCGCCACCGTGCCCGGGTATCGCGACGAGAAGGGCGTGGATCCGCAGTCCAGCACCGAGACGTTCGTCGCGCTTCAGGTCGCGATCGACAACTGGCGCTGGGCCGGTGTCCCGTTCTTTCTCCGGACCGGCAAGCGCCTGCCGAAGCGGGCGAGCGAGATCTCCATTCAGCTCAAGAGCGTGCCGCCGATCCTCTTCAACGCCGACCCGGCCGGACCGCTCGACTGCAACGTCCTCTCGATCAGAATCCAGCCGAACGAGGGCTTCGCCCTGACCATCGAATCCAAGATTCCGGGTCCGCACCTGCGTCTCTACCCGGTCAAGATGGACTTTCAGTACGGCGCCACCTTCGGCGGCGCCTCGCCGGAGGCCTACGAACGGCTCCTGCTGGACGTGATGGTTGGCGATCAGACGCTGTTCATGCGCCGGGACGCCGTCGAGGCGTCGTGGCAGTGGATTACGCCCATCCTCGAGCGCTGGGCCGGGGACCGGCGTCCGGTGCCGACCTACGCCGCCGGCGAGTGGGGACCCTCGCTCGCGAACGGCCTGATTGAGTCAACGGGAAGACGATGGCGCGACGCGTGATGGAGCGCGTGATTCGCGCGTGCCGGGCGGAGGCCGTCGAGGCCGACCTGGACGCGCTCTGGCGCGAGGTGGCGGATCGCACGCCGGCGACGCGCACAATCATGGCGAATCTGGTCGTGTTCCAGTCGTGCGCCGAGCGCGACGAGCTCGACGCCGATGCGCCCTTCGAGGGCGTTCCGGTCGAAGCGGTGGCCGAGCGCCATCCCTCCCGGATCATCGTGCTGAGGCACACCAACGCCCCCGACCAGCTGCAGGCCCCCGTCACGGCGTCGGTCGGCATCCTGCTCTTCGGTCCGGAACAGGCGCGATCGGCGGTCGAGCAAATCACCATCCGCTGCGTCTCCGCCGAGGCGTCGCTGCCGTCGATCGTGCGGCGCTTTCTCGTGGGAGACCGTCCGACGTCGCTGTGGTGGACCGACGATTTCTCGCAGTCGCCCCCGCTCCGGGCGCTCGTCACCATCGGCCGCCAGTTTCTCTATGACAGCGGACAATGGCGTGACGTCGGCGCCGGCCTGGCCACCGTCGCCAGCCTGATCGATGCCCCCGACATGCCCGATCTGGCGGACGTCAACTGGCGGCGGCTCGCGCCCATGCGTCGGGCGCTGGAACAGACGCGGCGAACCCTGCGGGCCGGGGCAGGGAGCGGTGCCCGGCTTCGTATCCGGATCGTGCACGGGCCGAGGCGGGCGGCCATGGCATGGCTGCTCGCCGGCTGGCTGAGCTCGCCGTTCGATGGATCGCCTCAGGCCGACCTGACGGTCGCGGCGGACCCTGAGGCGACGTCGCAGGCCGCGCCGGCGCCCGGGCTCTCCGTCGCCGTCTACGCCGCTGACGCTCTCGTCCTGTCGGCGGTCATGACCGACACCGAAGTGACCGTCACCGAAGCGTCGGCGCGCGCGCCGTGGACCGTACCCGTCACGAGCGGAGACATGGCCGACGCGGTCGTCGAGGAGCTCGCCTCGCTGCGCTTCGACCCCTCGCTCCTCGACGCCGTCCGCGCGGCGCACGCGCGGCTCACCGCTGCAGCATGACCTTCAGCATCTGAATCTCGGCGGCCACCTCGTCGACGTCCGACCGGTTGTAGGTCACCTTCCCCGCGCCCTTCAGCGACTTCCCGTTTTCCTCCTCCCGCCGGTCGAGCAGTTGCTGCATGCGTCCGAGCAGCGCGAGCGCTTCACCAAGCTGAGGCGCGCAGGGAGGCGTCGTTTGAGCGGTCGGACCCGGCGCCTGTGCAGATGCCGGCGGCGGCGGTGTTGTTCCCGGCGCCTGAGGCGTCCCGGGCGTCTGGGGGACTGCCGGCGTCTCCGGAGTGGCCGGCGTCTGCGGGGTCGAAGGGGTCTGCACCGTACCCGGCGCCTGAGCGCGCGCCGCCGAACTGCCGGCAACAGGGCCCGACAGGCCGAACATGATAACCAAGCCCGTGAGTGCGAACGACTTCGCGATCACAAATGCCTCCTGTCAGTGAGCCGTGCCGGAGCAAAGCCTCTGCCACGTATCGCCGGGCTGATTGAGGGCCACCTTGGTTCCGGAATCGGCGACAATCATGGGCATGCGCTATCTCGTCACGGCTCGGGTTCGCCGGGACAAAGCCGCCGACCTCCGCCGCGCGATCGAACAGGAGACGCTGGGCCGCGGCTCGGTTGCCGGCGACGAATACCTCCGCAACATGGGCGACGCCCGAGAGCACGACGATGGCCGTGTGCAATGGGTCGAGGTATGTTACTGCCCCACGCCGCTCCAGGAGGAACGGGAGGTACTGGGCCGAATACTTTCACCTCGACAAGGTCCAGGACGCCCACGCCCGCACCCGCTGTCGCGACGAGAACGGCACCGAGTCGTGGGCGTGCGGGGACTGCGACTGCTCGGCGCGTCTCGAAGCGCGCCTGGCCGCGCGCGGCCATCGATTCCTCGAGGCGCTGCGCGGTCGGACGTAGCCGGTCCTTGTGCCTTCAAGCTCGGTGAATGCGCTGCTGGCGCGCGCCTCCGCTGTCCTCGACCGCGGACAAGGCGCGGCCGCCGCGCAGATGCTCGCCGCCTCGCTCCGCGGAGCGTCCCACACGCGTGAGGAAGAGCTCGCGATCCGCGCGCTGCTGGCGGAGGCCTGGCTGCAGCAGGACGATCCGGATCACGCCGAGAGCTCGCTGGGCCGCCCGCCCGACACGCTGCGCGAGCGCCTTCTCCCGCTGACGTTATCCATGCTCTGGCGCCTGCACGGACGTCTGGCGTCCGCGCGCGCCAACCAGTCCCGCGCCATCGCCCTGCACGCGCGGGCGCTGAAGCAGGCGGAGCTCGCGCACGACTCGCGGGCGATCGGTCTCGCCCACTACGAACTGGGCCAGTGTTATCGCCAGGTCGGCGACATCGCCATCGTCCGCGAGCACATCAGCAAGGCGGCCTCGGCGCTTCAGGCGGCGGGCGATCGGCGCCACCTGGCGCTGGTGCACTCGCTGTCCGGAATCACGCTGGCGCAGGTCGGCCGGCTGGACGAGGCGATGACGGCGCTCCGGCACGCCGAGCGGCTCGCCACCGCGTCGGAGGCCGCCGACGTCCTGGCCACGGTGTGCGGGAACCAGGCCAACGTGCTGATGCTCCAGCATCGGTACGAGGACGCGCTGGCGCTCGTGGAGCGCAGTGTGGCGCTCCACGACGCGCGCGGGCCGAGCCATGGCCTCGCGGTCTCTCTGGCGACGCTTGGCCAGATCTCGGTGCGCCTGGGCGATCTCACGCGCGCGGCCGACACGCTGCACCGCGCCCTCGACGTGCGGACGCCGATTCAGTTCCACGAAACGACCGGCGCGGTCTTCGACACCCTCGCGCAGATCGAGCTGATTCGGGGACGCTACGATCTGGCCAGCGACTACCTGGCGCGCGCCAGCGACGCGTACGGCGCCTACGGACGGCAAACCAGCCACTGGTACGAATGGTCGGTCCGCATCCTCAACGCACGGGTCGCGGTCAAGCGCGGCCAGGTCGCCGAAGCCGTCGCGCTCGCCGACGAGATCCTCGCGGCCGACGCGCCTCCGGTCGACGCGCTGCAGGCCCGGCTCATCGCCGCCGAGGCGCTGATCGCGGCCGACCGGCTCGCCGAAGCCGACGCGCGTCTGTCGGCGGCGGCGCCGACGCTCGACCCGCGCACGATGCCCGCGGCGTGGGGGGAGTACCTCCGGCTGCGCGGCGCGCTCGATGCCAAGCACGGTCGCTGCGCCGACGCGTACCACGAGTTCGCACAGAGCGCGACGCTGCTCGATCTGCTCGGCGAACGATATCAGGCCGGTCTCAGCCACCTCGCCATCGGACGGCTGGTGGCCCAGACCGGCCCGCGCGCGACCTCCGAAGGGCACCTGTCGCAGGCGCACGCCATCTTTCAACAGCTCGGCGCCGAACCGGACCGGGCCGAAACCGAAGCGGCGACTCGCCTGACGGCACCCGATTCCGGCGAGCCGCTCCTCCCGCCGGATGCCGACGATGCGCTGGTGCGACGGATCGTGGACGCGGCGGCGCTGCCCGAGCTGCTGGGACGCGAGACCGCCGCCGCCTTGTTCGAAGCGGCCGCCGCGGACGTCGCTGTCGTGTTCGTCCGGCGCGAGCGCGGCGAGATTGAGATCGTCAGCAGCGCAGGAGGCCACGAGGACGCCGCTCGCCGGCTCGCCCGGCTCGCGGCCGCCAGCGGGAGCCCGCCGCCCGGCGCCACGCTCGTCGTGGAACCCCTCGGAACCGATACGAGCGGTCAGCGGTTTGCCGCCATCCTGTCGCGGCAGGCCGTGACTCAGGTCGTGAGCCGACGCGTGCGGATGATCGCCGCCGTCGTCCGGCAGGGGTACGCGCTCTGCGAGGCGCGGGCCCGCCCGAGAGAGCCGGCCGACGTGCCGCTCCCCCAGACCCTCGAGCCGCTGCTGCCGGGATTTGTCTGCGCCAGCCAGGTGATGGCTCGCGTCGTCGAGCAGATACAGCGGCTGCAGGGCAACGACCTGACCGTGCTGATCACCGGAGAGAGCGGTACCGGCAAGGAGCTGGTCGCCCGCGCGGTCCACGTCGGGTCGCACCGCAGCGCCGCGATGTTCCTGCCCTACAACTGCACGACGACAGGTCGCGAGCTCGCGGACAGTCAGCTGTTCGGTCACCGGCGTGGCAGTTTCACCGGCGCCGTGTCGGATCACCCGGGCCTCATCCGGTCAGCGGCGGGAGGCACGCTGTTCCTCGACGAGATCGGCGACCTGCCGGTGGACGTGCAGCCGAAGCTGCTGCGATTCCTCGAGTCGCAGGAGATTCTGCCGATTGGCGACGCCCGCCCCCAGCGGGTCGACGTGCGCGTCCTGGCGGCCACCAACGCCGATCTGGAGCAGCGGGTGGCCGAAGGGCGATTCCGCGACGATCTGTATTACAGGCTCAGCGTGATTCGTATCCACGTTCCGCCGCTTCGGGAGCGGCGCGAGGAAATTCCGCACCTGAGCACGTACCTGCTGCGCGACGCGTGCGAACGGCTTGGCAAACCGGACGTCCGTCTCAGTTCGGAAGCCCTCGAGCTCATCTCGGAGTTCTGGTGGCCGGGCAACGTGCGCCAGCTGCGGAACGAGATCCAGCGCGCCGTCGCCCTGAGCGCCGCCGGCGGCACGATCGAAGCCGCCGACCTGTCAGCCGAGATTCGCGCCGCCGGTCCGATGCTTCCAGCCGCGGGCCCGGCGCCGGTGAGACACGCAACTGCGTCCACTCTGGCCACGACAATCGAGCAGGTGGAGCGCGACTGCATCCAGGCTGCGCTCAGTCGAAGCGCCGGCAACATCACCAAGGCGTCGCAACTGCTGGGACTGACACGACGCGGTTTGTATCTCAAACTGCGGCGTCTTGGGCTCGCCCGGGAGACATTGGATACGTAATAGTCGTTTACAAAGTATCCAAGTAACGACGATCCTGCATACTTGCTATCCGATGCTGTTCGAAACCGTACCAAGAGGCTGATCGACTAAACCTTTTATTATCAAGATGTTAGTGTGTCAGGGCTCTCGAAGTCCACATGATCCACCTGATGAGCATGAACATTGAAGGGGGACAGAGTGCGCATCTTTTTCTGGGAGCTCCGATGATGCCTTATTGGGAGACCAAGCCGTCGTCCGGGCTGACAGTCGCCGAGTGCCAGGACAGGCGGGGGGCGGCCCGCCTCCCGCTCGTGATGCCGGCGCGGCTCGCCTGGAAAGATCAGCGAGGCGTGGCTCGATTCGCGACCGTGACGACGCGCGACATCAGCCCCTGCGGCGTGTATGTCGAATCCTCGGCGCCGCTGTCCATTCCGCTGTTCCGTCTGGTGCAGTTTCAGTTGGAGCCGACGGCCCGGGCGATCGACAAGGTTCCGGATGCGCTTCGTCACGGACGGGTCCTGGCGGCGGTGTATCGGATCTCGCACGCCACGAAGGACTCGCGCCACGGGCTGGCACTGCGTTTGATGGTCGAGCCCGGACGGGTGGCCGCCTCCGAGCGCGAACGCACGCGGGCCACGGCGTAGGCGGCGCGGCCTTTTACAGATCTCCTCGCTGTCGCCAGTACCTCGCCAGTCCGCGCCAGTTCAGATCGAACCGTCCCGCCACCTCGTAGACGCGCGCCTCGTGTTCGGGCATTCGCTGCACCAGGTCGCGGCGACATTGTTCGACGAACCATGCCTCGCGCTCCTCATCGCGTCCATCGCGCGAGAGCGACGCTCGCACGAGCCGGCTTGCCGCTTCCAGGTTGTCCCGAAGGGTGCCGAGGTGTGCGCCGACGGTCGTCGTCGGCCCGAAGTGCGTCAGGAACAGCGTCTGCGGTCCCCACCGTTCGATCCGGGCCAGGCTCGCCAGCCAGGCCTCGAGGTCGACGTCGGGAGGCGGCGTCGGCGGCACGATGTCGCCGTCCCGAATCACCTGCACGCCGGCCGTATCGCCGACGAACGCGATGCCGGCGTCTCGCACGAAATAGCTGACGTGATGCGACGCGTGGCCGGGTGTGTAGGCCACCTCCAGGGTCCGGCCTCCGGCCTCGATCCGCGCATCCTGATCGACGACCGTCACCGTGTCAGCGGGGACCGGCAGGACGTCGCCCCACAGGCGCTCCATGTCGTCGCCGTACAGGCGCGCGGCGCTCGCCAGGAGCCTGCCCGGGTCGATCAGATGAGGGGCTCCCTTCGTGTGGACGTACACACGGAGCCGCGGCTGATCGCGAACCAGCGTGCCGACGCCCCCCGAGTGGTCGAGATGAATGTGCGTGACGAGCAGCGCCGTCACGTCAGCGAGGGTCGCCCCGAGCGACGCGAGCCCTTTCCGCAGTCCCACCAGCGAGGTGGACGGCCCGGGATCGATCAACGCAATCCCTCCGGGGCCGCTGAGGACGCCGGTCGCGATGACCCGCGGGGTGCCCAGAAACTCCAGATCGATCGACGAGATGCCTGTCGCCAGTCGGTTCATGACTCGAACGCCGGGCCCGAACGTCTGTATACCACCACCACCGCGATGGCGACGATGGCGAGAGCCATGAGGCCGGAACGGCCGACCCATCGCTCGAGGGCCTCGAAGCTGTACGCGAGACTGTAGCCCACCAGTCCGATGGCGAGCGACCAGACAATCGCGCCGCACGCGTTGTACACGAGAAACGAGCGCCACGCGAACCCGCTGGCGCCGGCGATCAGGGCGCCAAACACCCGCAGTCCGGTCACGAACCGCGCGAAGAAGATCGCCGCCGCCCCGTATCGGTCGAAGAACCGATCGAACTGGTGCAGCCGGCCGGCGGTGAGCCCGATCCGTGGGCCGTGCCGCGCGGCGAGCGCGCGTCCGCCGTGCCGGCCGATGAGGAACCCGAAGTTGTCGCCGAGGATCGCACCGGCGATGGCCGTGACCACCACCCAGCGGAGCGACAGCCGTCCACCGTGCGCGAGGGCGGCGCCGGCGAGCAGCATCGTCTCTCCCGGGATCGGGATGCCGGTGTTTTCGAGGAGGACGCCGACGAACACCACGCCGTAGCCGTAGCGGGAGAACAGTTCCACCAGCCAGTCGGGCACGCACGCCTCCCCGCGGTTACCGATCGTCGATTGCCGCGAGCCTGCCGGAGCGGCTCGGATTCGGGCACGTCAAGGAACTGGCCGGCGGGATGGCCGGACGGGAAGCGGCGAATGCGACCCTCGATCCGTGAGCCCCGAGCCGCGGCCGCGGTCATTGCGCCGCGCACGGCGTCGGGCGCCACTTCGCGCCGTCCGGCTCCTTTCTGAAGTCGCTGCTGGTGACGAACGGCTGATTCAGGTACGTCGGGTCGTCCACGATGGTGGTGACGGTGAACCACCGGTCGCCGTTCGGTTCGTCATGCCGATCGAAGTACTCGGTGAGGACGGTGTTCTCGCTGTACGGGACGCCGTTCTTCCGCAGATATCCGGCCCGCAACCCGGTCGTGACGACTTTGAGGGATCCCGAGCGCGGCGTCGCGACCGGCGGCGCGCCGGCGCCCCCGCCGGCGCCACGGTTGCCGCTGCCGGCGATCTCCCACGTCGCCACCGACGAGCCCTGCAGCGTTCTCCGGTCGGCGGCGCCGGCGGGACGTCGAACGGGAGGCGCTTGAGGGGGCGCCCGGCGGGATCCCGCCGGGCCGAAGCGCAGCAGCCGCGTCTGGGTTCCAGCGTCGGTCTCGATGGCGAGAATGTTGTCGTCCTGCCAGGCGATGTGCAGGCGGCCGGGCACGCGCATGATCGCCGGCGCGCCGTACGCCTTGCAGGCGTTGCCGTCGCGCACGTCCCTGACGGGATCCCAGGCATCGGCGACCCGGCGGCCGTCGGCGTTGATCGGGACGCTCGAATAGTCGCCTCTGGCCGGTGTCACCATGCGCCATCGCCAGTCCTCGGTGACGACCGACACCCACCAGCCGGTGAGGTCGATGGGTGCCTGCGCCCGGGGCGCCGGTGGCGGTTGGTCTGGCGCGCCCCGGCCGCGACCACCTGCCGGCGTCTGCGCTCCGGCTGCGACACCGGCCATCCCCAAAAGAAAGGCGGTGATCGCGCTGGCGAGGATGCCGATTGTCGATGTGCCCATGACAACGGATCCGGCTGAAGCCGGGCTGAAGTCCGGCTGAAGCCGGACACTACCAATGATCCGTGACTACCGATGATCCCGTGCCCGACGATTGTTCGGTCGTAGCGTCCGGCTTCAGCCGGACTCTCACCAGTCGTAGCGTCCGGCTTCAGCCGGACCGACCGATCCGACCCTTCAATCGGGCGCGATCGACGGCTTCCGCGGCTTCATTATAGGTCGCGGCAGGCCCGCGCTCGTCGCGGTCCTTCACCAAAGGTAGAATGGCGCGCCACGCCCTTGGAGACCACCTCATGACGCCAGACACCGCCGTGCCGGACTCACAGACGCGCGTCCGCCCGATGACCGGGGCCGAATACCTCGAAAGCGTGCGGGACGGCCGGGAGATCTGGATCTACGGCGAACGCGTCAAGGACGTCACGACGCATCCGGCGTTTCGCAACACGGTGCGCATGATCGCGCGGCTGTACGACGCGCTCCACGATCCCGCCGAGCAGCCGACGCTCACGATCGAGACCGACACCGGCGGCGGGACGTTCACGCACCGGTTCTACCGGGCGACCCGGACGGCCGAGGAGCTCGTTGCGGCGCGTGACGCCATCGCGGGGTGGGCGCGCCTCACCTACGGGTGGATCGGTCGCAGCCCCGACTACAAGGCAGCCTTTCTCGCCACGCTGGGCGCGAACGCGGACTACTACGCGCCCTTCGACGACAACGCCCGTCGCTGGTACAAGAGCTGCCAGGAGCACGTCTCCTTCGTCAACCACGCCATCGTCAATCCGCCGGTGGATCGCGACAAGCCGCTCGACGAGGTGAAAGACGTGTACATGCACGTCGACCGGGAGACCGACGCGGGCCTGATCGTCAGCGGCGCCAAAGTGGTCGCCACCACCTCCAGCCTGACGCACTACAACTTCATCGCCAACAACGGCGCCCTGCCGATCAAGACCAGGCCCTTCGCGTTCGTCTGCATGGTGCCGACCGACGCGCCGGGCGTCAAGCTGCTGTGCCGCCCGTCGTACGAGATGACGGCCGCGACCGTCGGTACCCCCTTCGACTATCCCCTGTCGAGCCGGATGGACGAGAACGACTCGATTCTCGTGTTCCAGAAGGTGTTCGTGCCGTGGGAAAACGTGTTCGCGTACGGCGACATCGACAAGGTTAACAACTTCTTCCCGCGATCGGGGTTTCTGCCGCGGTTCATGTTCCAGGGGTGCACGCGGCTGGCCGTAAAGCTGGATTTTCTCGCCGGCCTGCTGCTGAAAGCGGTCGAGGCGACCGGCGTGAAGGACTTTCGCGGCGTCCAGGCGCAGGTCGGCGAAGTGCTCGCGTGGCGCAACTGCTTCTGGGGCCTGACCGACGCGATGGCGCGCACCACCATTCCGTGGACCGAGGGCTACGTGCTGCCAAACCTGGAGTACGGGCTCGCGTACCGCGTCATGGCCAGCATCGCCTACCCGAAAATCAAGGAGATCATCGAGAACACCCTCGCCAGCGCCCTCATCTACCTGCCCTCGAGCGCCCTCGACTTCAAGGTGCCCGAGCTCAGGCCGCTGCTCGATCAGTTCGTGCGCGGCTCGAACGGCTACACGGCCGAGAGCCGCGTCAAGCTGATGAAGCTGATGTGGGACGCCATCGGCAGCGAGTTCGGCGGCCGGCACGAGCTGTACGAGCGCAACTACTTCGGCAACCACGAGAGCATCCGGTTCGAGACGCTCCTGGTCGCCGACGTGACCGGCGCCTCGGCGCGGTACAAGGGCTTTGCCGAGCGGTGCATGGCCGAGTACGACCTGAACGGCTGGACCGCGCCCGATCTGGTGTCGAACACCGATGTCAGCGCGCTTCTGAAGAAGGACGGCGCGCTGTGAGCGTCGAGGCGCGGGCGTTCCGCCAGACGGTCGCCCAGTTCGCCACCGGCGTGACCGTGATCGCCACCGAAGTGGACGGCGCCATCCGCGCCATGACCGCGAACTCGTTCACCTCGCTCTCGCTCGATCCGCCGCTCGTCCTCTTCTGCGTCGGCAAGCAGACCAAGATGGGCCAGTGCATCGACGCGGCGACCGGCTTCTCGGTGAACATCCTGCAGCAGGATCAGCAGGATCTGTCCACCTACTTCGCCGGCGGCTGGAGAGACGACACGCCCCCGCCCTTCGCCTTCGGCGCCTGGCAGGGCGGGCCGCTGCTCGAAGGATCCACCGCCGCGCTCGGCTGCTCGATGTACGCCATCCACGAGGGCGGCGACCACTGGATTGTCGTCGGCGAGGTGCTGGCGCTCTACCGCGACGAGAGCGCCGGCGCGCCCCTGGTCTTCTGCGGCGGCCGCTACGGCGCGATTGCCCCGGGCGCCGAACTGCCGTAGGGCCGGACCAGCGCTACGTGGGCTGACGCTCGGGGCCGACCGCCTCGCGCTGCAGCGGCCAGAACCGCAGGAACTCGGCGTAGTAGATCAGCAGCGGAAACGTGACGCTCAGCAGTGCCGAGGCCAGCCAGATCTCGAACTCGTAGGCCGGTGGGCCGGCTTTGACCTCCCCGGTCACGATCGGCGCGAACGCGCCGTACATCGCCGACAACAGCTCGCCGATCACGACGACCGCCAGGACGTTCAGCAGGCCTCTGACCGGCTGCCCGTAGCGGGCGAACAGCGATCCCTTCAACATGTTGAGGACCACGATCGTGCCGAAGATGAACGGCACCGGCACGCGGACCATGAACTGCACCACGTCCATCCCGAGGGCCACGACGCCGATGGAGAACGCGACCGCGCCAATGAGCATCGCACACGCGGTCCACACGAGCCCGAGGATCGGCTGACGCATCACCGCCGGAAACCTTGTCAGCGGCCACAGGTCGAAGCTCACCATCAGGAACATGCCCGCCAGGCACGACAGATAGAACACGAGCGCGTTCCACGCCATGAACAGGCCATGCGGGTCCTGGGCGGCCACATACACCGGCGCGCCCTGCATGAAGCCGTAGTCGAAGAAGAGCCGGAAGAGCGCGTAGTTGACCAGATAGACCACCAGCAGCATCACCAGTCCGGCCGCGACCGGATTCCGGATCAGCCCCGTGAACGGCCACCCGCCCCAGATAATCGCCGCCCAGAACGTGATCACGACCGACACGATCGCGCACATCGCGAGCATCGGCGTCGGCGGGCTGATGCCTCCGCCGACCAGCGCGTGCATCGCCGCCGCCACCACCACGCCCACGACGAGTGTCGTCGCCACGAGCGCCAGCCCTTTGGCCGGCTGCCCGAGGCGCGCGACGAACGGCGGGTTGCCGCCCCAGGTGACCGCCGCGACGATTTGTATCGGGATGACCGACAGCAGGAAGTACGAGACCCATCCCGTGAAGACCGGCAGGGTGAACAGCGAGAGGAACGCGAGCGCGGCGACGATGAGGAGAGCGGTCGCCACGAGCCCCGCGAGCGGTTGCTTCATCCCCGACATGGAGGCCTCCCGATATCCGGACGTGTCGGGCCGGGCTCAGGTTACGGCCGGCAGGTCGTCGGCTTCCACTTGGAGCCGTCGGGCTCCCGCTTGAAGTTCGTGCTCGTGATGAAGGACTGGTTCAGGTACACCGGATCCTCGACGACGGTGGACACGGTGAACCACTCGTCGGCGCCGTCGGCAAAGCGGATGAAGTTCTCGGTCATCGCCGTGCGGTCGCTGTACGGCACGCCGTTCTTGCGCAGCCATGCGGCTTTGAGCTGGTTGGTGACCACGCGAAGGACGCCCCAGCGCTCGGCGCCGGGGGCACCCGCTCCGCGTCCGCCACGGCCGCCCGCGCCCGCATTTCCCCGCGCTGCCGCGCCCGGCGCCCCGCCAGCAGGGGGCGCCGCCGCAGGTCCCGCAGGCGCCGCGCCGGCCCGGCCGGCCGCAGCCGGCGCAGCCCCAGGCGCCGGCGCCGCGACGTTGCCCGCGAATCCGCCGAATCCGCCGAACGGCCCGCCGGGCGCGCCGCCGACCCACTGCGCGGAGGAATACCCCTGCAGCGTCGCGGCCTGCGGCGCCCCGGCGCCGGCGGCCGCGCCGAAATGGAGGAGACGCGTCTGCGTGCCGGCGTCGGTTTCGATCTTCAGCGTGTTGTCGTCCTGCCAGGTGATGTGCAGACGACCCGGGATCCGCATCAGCCCCGCCGCGCCGTACGCGTCGCACTGGCCGTCCTTCGACGGATCCCACGTGTCCGCCACGCGGCGCCCTTCGGCGCTGAGCGGCACGCTGGCGTAATCGCCCTTGGCCGGCGTCACCATGCGGAATCGCCAGTCCTCCGTCACGATCGACACCCACCAGCCGGTGAGGTCGACCGGGGCCGCCGTGCGCGCGGGCTGCGGCGGGCCCTGCCCCCGTCCGCCGCCGCGCTGCGCCGCGACCGAACCGGCCAGCACGATCACGAGGGCGACGGTCGCCGCCGCGCCCGTCGGCCAGGATCCGCCACCGGCGCCCGAGCACGGCGCTCGCCGAGTCCGTGTGTGGTTGGTCATCACTTCTTCTTGGAGAGATCCTTGTAAATCTGATCGATGAACATGTCGGTCGTCCAGGGCCCCGAGGATCGGCCGTAGCGGGCGTCGAAGTCGAGCGTCGGCTTTGCCGCCTTGATCTCGTCGAGCGTGCGCCCCTTGCCGATCATGTACTGGACGCGGTCCCGGATGATGGTGAGCATGTCGCGGTACTCGATCGCGTCCTGCTGATCGCACAGCCGCCCGTGGCCCGGGACGATCATCGTGCCGCCTTCCTGAACCTTCCGATCCGGGATCGCGAGGTCGACGATCCTGTTCATCGCCGCCACGATCCCGTTGATGCTCCCGCCCCTCTGCGCGTCGATGACCGGGTACATCGTCGTGTCGAAGAGATCGCCGGTCGCGATGACGTCGGAGCGCCGGAAGAACACGATCACGTCGCCGTCGGTGCCGGCCGCCGGCTGATGCAGGACCTGGATGCCCTCCGAGTTGAAGAAGATCTCGGTGTCGTCGCCGAAGAAGGTCTCCGTCGGCCACGCCGCCGGCGGGATGGCCTTGTTGTCGATCATCCGATTGGACACCGTCTCGTGCGCGAGGATGGTCGTCTTGCCGTCGACGTTGCCGCCGAGCCCCGCCTGGACCGGATTCCGGTTGGGTCGCGTCGGCCCGAGCCTCGCCAGCGTCGCGTTGCCGCCAATCCGATCGTCGCGCACGCTGGTGTTGATGATGTAGTGAATCGGCTTGGGCGAGATCGTGCGGATGGCGGCGAACAACTGGTCGGCCGCCGCCCCGCTCTGCGTGTCGACGACGAGCACCCCCCCGTCGCCGGCCTGGACGACGGTGTTTCCCGCCGGGCCGGCGAGCATGTAGACGTCGCCCTGCACGTGCAGGACCTGGATGTCCTGCGCGAGCGCCGGCGGCGCGCCGGCCGCCGCGAGCGCGAGCGCGAGGGCCGCAATCGTCGTGAGTGTCCTCGTCATCTACTTCGCCTGCTTCAACTTGTCCATGAACTCGGGATACATCGTCTCGGCGCCGCCGTTGGTCGCGATGGGCGGCAGGTGATACCGGTCCTGGAACTCCTTCGGGAACGTGTTCTCGCCCAGTTGGTACGCCGGCACGACGCCCTTCGACCGGACGACCTCGACGACCGGGTGACACTCGTACAGCCAGTTCTGCGGCGGCAGACTGCGACCTGCGAGCACGAAATCCTCGCTCTTCACCAGCGGCTCGGTGAGATAGATCGGGTCGTGCGTGATGCTGATGCGCGTCAGGACGTCGCCGTTGCGGGCGAAGTACTCGGTGAGGGTCGCCTGGTCGCTCATCGGGAGCCCATTGCGCCGGATCCATCCCTGCTTGATGTGCGTCGTCTCGACCATCAGCATGTCGCCGATGTACTTGCCGGTCGAAAAGCCCTTCCAGGTGTGCGCCGCGATCGCGGGCGGGTGCGGCCGCCCGTCCATGTAGATCGTGCGGGTCTGATCGTAGGTGCTGATGTGGTGCTTGATCGCGATGAGCTCCTGCGTTTCGGGATCCCGATCCTCCCAGATGCGCAGGTTGAGCGGCCCGCGGTAGATGTAGGGCGACACGTGCACGCGGCACTGCTCTTCGGGCAGCGTGATGCGCGAGGGATCCCAGCTGGTGGCGAACTGGCGCGCGGCCGCGTTGATCGGCAGGCCGAGGTAATCGCCGAGCTCGGGGCCGGGAATCCGCTCCGGCTGATCCTCCTGGTAGCGCGCGCCCCACGTGCCGGTGAAGTCGGCCTGGGCGAACACCGGCGAGCTGAACACGATCGAGCCGGCCAACGCCGCCGCCGCCACGCTGGCTGGCCGGCCGAAGAGGCGCGAAATTCGGTCCTTCATACTCCCCCCAACGGCTCGATCACCAGGTCCACGGCCGCCCGGACGCGAGCGGAGTTCGACCATCCGGTTCGCATGCCGGTCGTACGCAAGATACGCCGGTCCCGCCCGAATCATTACATGAGGTGCCATTGCAGGCGCCTACGCCTTGGCGACGGCGAGCGGGCGGGGCAGCGTGATCCGAAACGTGCTGCCCTTTTCGGTGTCCTCGAGGCTCAGGTGTCCGCCGTTGGCCTCGACGGCCCATTTCGCAATCGCCAGCCCCAGCCCCGATCCGCCCACGTCCTCGGTCTCCTCGTGCGCGCCGCGCTCGTAGCGATCGAAGATGCGGCTTCGCACCTCGGGCGCGATCCCGGGACCGCTGTCGCTGACCGAGACGGAGGGTCCCGACGCTCCGTCGGCCACGCGGATCACGATGCGGCCGCCCTGCGGCGTGTACTTGATCGCGTTGTCCACGAGGTTGATCAGCGATTGCCGGAGCACCAGGCGGTCGCCGGATCCGAGCGGCGACCCGACGGCCTCGACCTCGATCGTCTGACCCTTCTCTTCCGCCAGCACGCCGAGATGGTTGACGACGTTTTCCGCCAGCTCGCGCAGATCGACGGCCTCGACCGCCAGCCTCGCCTGCCCGCTCTCGGATCGCGACAACGTCAGCACGCGATCGACGAGCGCGGCCAGCCGATCGACCTCTTCCAGCATGCTGCCGATGATCGCGCGGTACTCGCGCGGCTCCCGCGGCTCCCGCAGCCCGACCTCGCCGACGCTGCGAATCGCCGTCAGCGGCGTTCTGAGCTCGTGCGAGACGTCGGCCGTAAACCGCCGCATCTGCTCGAACGACGCCTCGAGGCGGCCCAGCATCTCGTTGAACACCGTGGCGAGCCGCCCGAGCTCGTCCTCCGGATGGTCGATCGGCAGCCGATCGCTCAGGCGCTCGGCCGAGATCGACCGCGCCCGCTCCGCCATCCGGTTCACCGGCGCCAGCGCGAGGCGCGCCAGCGAGTACCCGCCCAGGCCCGCGATCGCAATCCCGAGCGGCAGCCCGAGCACCAGGATGAGCGCGAGGTGCCGCAGCTCCTGGCGCATCGGCGCCTCGGAGCGGCCCACCTGGATCACGACACGCTGTCCCGACACCTTGCCGTGCCGCGTGACGACGCGGTAGGCGTCGCCGTCGTCGGACCGGATGGAGGCGGTGCGATCGGCGGGCTGCAGCGCCAGATCCCGGCTCCGGGCCAGCGGCACGCGCGTGGCCAGCGTGTTCGCCAGCAGCAGCTCGCCGCCCTGACTCCAGACCTGCAGCCACATGGAGTCCTCGTCGGGCGTCCCTTCCTCGGGGTCGAACCACGTGATGGTGCCGGCCGGGCCGGCGTCGATGGTGGCGGCCGTCAGCCAGAAGTCGCCGCGCAGGTGCTGATCCAGCGTGTCCGACAGACTGCGGCTCACGAACGCGAACACGGCAGCGGCGTAAGCCGTGAGGATGACGAGCATCGCGCCGACGTAGCACAACGTCAGCGACACGCGGAGGCTCAGCGGACGCCGCGGGGCGCTCACGGCTCGCCCTCCTTCACCATGAAGCCGACGCCGCGCACGGTGTGAATCAGCTTGACCGGAAACTCGGCATCGACCTTCCGCCGCAGGCGCGCGATGTGCACGTCGATGACGTTGTCGAGCGACGTCGACCGCGCCGACTCCTGCCAGACGTCGCGCGCCAGCATGCTGCGCGAGACGGTCTGGCCCTGGTGCCGCAGCAGGTAGTCGAGCAGCTCGAACTCCCGCACCGTGAGGTCGACCGTGCGGCCCGCGCGCGCGACCTTCCGGGTGACGATGTCGAGATCGAGATCGGCGATCCGCAGCCGGAGCGGTTCGCTGACGCGCCCGCGGCGCAGCAGCGCTCGAATCCGCGCCAGCACCTCCTCGAACGCGAACGGCTTCACCAGGTAGTCGTCCGCCCCGCTGTCGAGCCCCTTGATGCGATCGTCGAGAGTGTCGCGCGCCGTCAGCACCAGTACCGGCGTCTTGTCGCCGCGCTGGCGGAGCGTCCGCAGAATCTGCAGGCCGTCGCGCCCGGGGAGCATCAGGTCGAGGAGAATGACGTCGAAGGTCTCGGTGTTCAGCCGGAAGAACGCCCCTTCGCCGGTGTGCTCGACCGCGACCTGATACTGCTCCCCCTCGAGCCCCTCGCGCAGCGCGTGGGCAACCTTCTGCTCGTCCTCGACCACGAGCACACGTGGGGTGACCTTGGAGATGGCCATCGTCCTGGCGTCGGTCGCGAACATGTGGCCTGACGTTCCACGGGGTATCGTACTCCCCGGGCGGGGGCGACGCCAGTTGCCGGCGCGCCGAGCTACTCGGTGCGCTGCGTCTTGCTACTCGGTGCGCTGCGTCTTGATGCCCGCGTGCGACTCGAGCGACATCATGATCGGCATCACGTTCTTGTCCTCGAGCCGAAGGACCAGGAACTCCGACGCCGACTGAAGCGTCAGCCAGTGCTTCGAGGTGCCGAACAGGAAGCCGGACGCGACGAGGTTCTCGGGCACCGGCGCGACCGACGGCGTGCTGCTGCCCTTGGGCCGCTTGGATTGCGTATAGGTGGAGGCGGCGATGTCGCGATAGGTCAGCGTCCGCAGCACCTGGCCCGAGTCGCGGCTTCGCACGATGAGCTTTCCGGGCTCGAGGCTGAGGAGGGCGTCCACGACGCGGCTCTTCGAGGGCTCGTTGGGCAGCGGCAGCACGACCTTCAGATCGCCGAACGACTCGGTGGCCACCGCCGCGGCCGCGGCGCTGGCGCCTCCCGCGGCTCCCGCCGGGGCCGCCGCGACGGCGGGGCCGGCGGCCCCCGTGGGTGGCGGCGGGGCATCGCCTGGTTTCGCCGGGACGCCGCTTTTCCTGGCAGACCCCGCGCCCGCCGATGCCGTCGTCGTCCCGGTGGAGGCGGTCTCCACCGCGGCGCGCGGCGCGCCTGACGCCCGCGACGGCTCGGATGCTCCGCGGCCCGCGGTGGGCGGCGGCGAAGGCGTGGGCGGCCGCGGGGCCGACGACACGGCGACGGCCGGGGCTGGAGACGGCGCGGCCGGTGCCGGCGGCTCGGGGGGCGCCGGCGTACCCGGCGTCTCACCAGCCGCCGGCGTCGCGGCACGACCGGTCTCCACAGACGGAGCCTCCGGCGCGGCGGGGACAGCCGACTCCGGCGCGGACACTTCGGTGGACGCAAGCCGCGCGGACGCCGAACGCCGGAACGCCACGTAGCCGAGGACGGCGACGCCGATGAGCAGCACAGCCAGCACCGCACCGCCGAGCGCCAGATGCTCCTTCCGCAACGTCACCGTGCTTTCCTTCGGCGGGGCCGCCGCCCGCGGAGCGGCCGGCGCAGCGAGCGCGGGCGCGAGCACCGCCGCCGCCTCTTCGGCCGCCGGTTCCGCGGCGATGTGCCCGGATGGAGGAACCGGGAAGGGCGACGAAGCGGGCGGCACCGGCGTCTGGTGCGACGCCGGGGCGCGCAGCGCACTGGGCGTCATCACCGCGTAGGTTTCCGCGTTCGCGCGATCCAGCGTCAGGTCCTCGAGCGGCATCCCCTGGAGCCCCTCGTGCAGCGCCAGCCGGAACATCGTTGCAGTCTGAAACCGATCCTCGGGCGCTTTGGCGAGGCCCCGTCTGAGCACGTCGTCGATCCACAGCGGCAGGTCGGGCCGGTGCAGGCGTGACGGCGTCGGCTGGTCCATCAGGTGCGCCTGGATCAGCGCCATCGGCGTGTCGGCGCGGAACGGCAGGTTCTGCGTGAGCAGGCGATAGAACACGACGGCCACCGCGTACAGATCGACGCGCGCGTCGAGCTCCGATCCGCGCACCTGTTCCGGCGACATGTAGGCGGGCGTCCCCATCAGGTAGCCGTCGGTCGTCAGGTGCTCGCTGCCGGTGATGCGGGCGATGCCGAAGTCCATCACCTTGACCTCGCCGGTCGGCGTCACCATCAGGTTGGCCGGCTTGAGATCGCGGTGGACGATGCCGGCGCGGTGCGCGTGATCGAGCGCGTCGAGCACCTGATCGCAGAGGGCGACGGCCTGAGCCACCCCCATCGGCCCTTTCTGGGCGATGAGCCGCTCGAGGGTGTCGCCGGGGACGTACTCCATCACCATCATCAGGTCGTGCTCTTCCCGCGTGAGCTCGTGGATGCTGGCGATGTGCGCGTGATTGAGCCGGGCCAGCGCCACCGCTTCCGACCGGAACCGCTGCATGCGTTCGGCGGACAGATTGTCGGCGTTGATCACCTTGATGGCGACCAGGCGGTCGAGCGTTTCGTCAACGGCCTTGTAGACGGTGCCCATCCCGCCGCGGCCAATCTGTTCGAGAATGCGGTACTTGCCGATGGTGCGGCCGGCGATCATGGCGAATATGCTCCGGATGAGATGGTGCTGCGATGATAGCGCAAGCGACGGCCGGGCGGCGCGTCGAATTCGACGGCCAGGCCGGGGTTTCCGGCGTCTTACGGCTGCGGGCGCGGCCGGTCCGGCCGCCCACGTCTTCCCGCTTTTCCGGCGGATCGTTTTGTGAGATAACGTAGCGCCTTCGGGACCCTGACGTGCTGGAGCTCAGTCTGATTGGAGGGCCGATGTTACGTCCTGCCTTGCGCTCGAAACGCCTGGAGCTCGCGCTCGGTCTGGCGATCGTTTCCTGTCTCGCGATCTCGCGGCCCGCGGCCGCCCAGCAACAAGGGCAGCTGTACATGAGCGTGCTCGATCCCACCGGCAAGCCGGTCACCGATCTGACGGCCGCCGACTTCGGCGTGACCGTCGACGGCGCCGAAGGCAAGATCGTGAAGGTCGAGCCCTTCGGCAAGCCGATGCGGCTGTCGGTGCTGATCGACAACGGTCCGGCGACCACCAAGGACCTGGCCGTGGTGCGCAGCGCGTTCAAGGCGCTCATCGAGGCGGTGCCCGAGGGCATCCAGGTGGAGCTCGTCACCATCGCCCCGCAGCCGCGGTTTCTCGAGAAGGCGACGGCGGACCATCAGAAGCTCCTCAGCGCCATCGATCGGCTGGCGCCCGACAGCGGCGCCGGGCTCTTCCTCGACGCGCTCTTCGAAGCGGGCAACCGCGTGGACAAGGACAAGGGCGCGTACTTCCCGGTGTTCCTGATGCTCGCCTCCGACTTCGGCCGGAACAACCAGTCGTCGGATCGCGATTATCAGAAGCTTCAGCAGCAGATTCTGAAGTACGGGATCACGATCGACTTCGTGCTGTTTCATGCCGGCGGCGACCGCGAGGGATCGGTGGCCGGCGCGGTCCAGACCGAAGTCGGCATGGGGGTCACCAAGTTGAGCGGCGGCCGCTACGAGAACATCAACTCGTCCACGCGCCTCGTCACGTTGATGCCCGAGCTCGTCAAGCCGCTCGACAAGAGCAACGTGCGGCAGATGGCGCAATACCGCATCACCTACGAGCGTCAGGACAAGGAGTCGAAGCCGCCGCAGCAACTGGGCGCGATGCTCAAGACAGCGCGCGAAGGGCTCCTGCCGCAGATCTCGATCGACGGCCACATGCCGCCGCAGTAGGCGGAGCGGATGAACACCGGCTCGCCGGTCACCCTCCGGAGGCTCGCTGCGCTGGTGCTGGCGGCGGCGGCCGTCTCGACCGGCGGCATGCGGGCCCAGGCGCCGGGCCCCTCGCCGCCCGACGCGGCGTTCTATTCGGTGTCGTACGTCGAGGTGGCGCCCGCCTCCCGTTCCCGCGCGGTTGACGCGGTCGCGCAGTACCGCGATGCCAGTCGGCGTCTGGGCGGGTTCGTGCGGCTCGAGCTGTTCGAGCAGCGCGGCCGGCCGGGTCATCTGGCGTTCATCGAGACCTGGAAGACCCAGGCGGCGTTCGATGGGCGGGGCCCGGCGGCTCAGGCGCTGCTCGCGGCGCTGCAGCCGATTCGGCTGAGCGGATACGATCAGCGTCCCTACAAAACCTTGTCGGTCCCCGCGACGCCGCCGGCCGCCAACACGGCCGGCGTCGTGGTCATCACGCACGTCGACGTCTCGCCCGATCCGCGCGTGGCGCCGATGCTCGAACGCCTGGCGGACGCCAGCCGCCGCGAGGCCGGCAACCTGCGCTTCGACGTCCTGCAGCACACGATGCGCGCCAACCACTTCACGGTCATCGAGGTGTGGCGCGACGAGCCGGCGCTCGACGCGCACGCCGCGGCGGCGCACACCAGGCAGTACCGCGAGGATCTGCAGCCATTGACCGGCAGCCCGCTGGACGAGCGCCTCTTCACGCGCATCGCCGACTGAGGCGCGTCGCCTCCCGACTGCTACACTGGCGGCCATGGCCGGGTGGCGGAACTGGTAGACGCTGCGGACTTAAAATTCGCTGGCCCGAAAGGGCCGTCTGGGTTCGACCCCCAGCCCGGCCACTCCCACAGCGACGCCCGTCCTGGATGGATGCGCGGCGCAGCCTCCGCGACATTGGGTATGCTCGGGTCGTGCGCGCGCTGCTCTTGACGCTGGCGGGGCTGGCCGTGCTCTCGATCGCCTGCCTCCTGCTGGTAGGCATCCACCCGGTCCTCCCCTCGCCGTTCATCGTCAACCTGCTGCTGCTGCTGCCGTGGGCCTGGGCGTTGCACGTGGTGCTGCGCGCCGCCGAGCGCAGAATCCTGCCGTCGCTCGCCCCGATGGCCGGATTCGTCCTCGCGGCCGGCGTGCTCCTCGCTTTGAGCGCCCCCGGGAGGCTGCCGGTCGCAGAGTTCGCCTTGATCGTGCTGTTCCTCACGGTCCTGCTGGCGCGCCGCCCGGCCGACTCCACGGCTGGAGCGGTGAAGGGCCTGGTCGCGGTCGTGCTCGGGAACGCCTCGGTCTGGAGCCTGAACTACATGGCGCTCATGGCCGCGCGCGGACGCATCGCCGATCCCGGGTTTCGCACCTTCGACGCCTGGCTGTATCAGGTGCTCCTCGGGCACGCCGTGATCTATTCCGGCCTGTTTCCTCTCGTCAACCGGCCGCTCGCGCTGTCGGGCTTCGAGGGCGGGTATCTGATGTTCTTCCCGGAGATCATGGTCGTCGCCTTCGTGCTCGGACACGATTCCCGGCGGCTGGCCGAGTACCTGACGCGGATGTTCGCGTGTTACGCCGCCGCTCTCGCAGTCTTCATACTGGTCCCGGTGGCCGGACCGTATCTCGCCTTCCCCGACTCGGTCCGCTCGGTCTTCGACAATCGTCCGACCGGCTTTCTGATGCAGTCGGGCCAGCGCGAGTACTCGGCTGTTCTGCACGGGCTGCAACCGATCACCGGGTTCGGAAATTTCGTGGGGTTTCCCAGCCTTCACGCCGCGATGGTGGTGATCTTCCAGTCGTCGTTCCGCCGCTTTCGACTCACCTTCTGGACGTTTCTGCCCATCAATCTCCTGCTGCTCGCGGCCACCATCGTCCTCGGCTACCACTACATCGTCGATGTCGTGGCCGGGCTGATGCTCGGCTGGGGCGCTGTCCGGCTCATTCGCTTTGGACCGGGCGACCGCGCGGCGGCATCCACCGGCGCAGCCGTCCCTGACGTCGAGCCACAGGAGAGCGTCGCCAACGCGGTGTGTCCCTCCTCGTGAAACCTGGCGCTTCGACCCTCGCAACGGCGACCGCTGCACGACGGATCGCGGGGGCTCTCGTCGTCCTCGGTCTGTCGCTCGCGCTCGACACGGTGCTGGCGCGCACGATGATCGACCAGATGCACATGAACGACTTCGGCAAGTTCTACTATTCGTCGCGCGCATTCCTCGACGGACGCGATATGTATGCGCAGAGCCCCGCCACCGATTTGGGATTCGACAGGGCTCCCGGCCTCCAGTTGCTGAACATGAACCCGCCTCACTTTCACCTGCTGGTCCTGCCGTTGGCGCGCCTCGCGCCCGAGGCCGCGATCACGGTCTGGATCGCCGTCAGCCTGTTCGCGCTGGCGCTGTCGATCCTCCTCATCGCGCGCGAAATCGGCTTCGAGTGGACACCGGGACGAATCCTCTTGGTCGCCGCCGGCAGCCTCGCCTTTGCCGCGACGCAGGCGTTCTTCGGGACCGGACAGTTGTCGCTGCTACTGTTGCTCGCCATGACGGCCTGCTGGATGGCCGCCCGCCGCGGGCACTGGATCGCGGCTGCCGTCTGGCTGGGCGTCTGCCTGAGCGTCAAGCCGTTCCTCCTGATCGTGCTGCCCTATTTCGCGTTCACCCGCCGGTTCGTTCCCCTGGCGGTCGCGCTCGTCACCGCAGCCGGCTGTTTCGCCCTGGGGTTGGTCGTTTTCGGCATCGACGCGCACGTCGCGTGGTACCGCGCCCTGGCGCAATCCGCCGACTGGGCCTGGGAACCGATGAACGCGTCCCTCTTCGGTGTGCTCCGACGCGCGTTCGGCCCTTCCCCGTACTATGCGGCGTTCGGCCAACACCGGTTGACCATCGTATGGCTCGCGCTGGCGGGCGCTGTCGCCGTCGTATCGCTGGCCGCCGCCGCGATCGACCGCACGCCGCGCGCGATCGATCGTGCGTTCGCGCTGCTGCTGGTCGCCGCACAGCTCGTCTCTCCGCTCGGCTGGATCTACTATCTGTGGCTTCCCGCCGGCCCGGTCGCCGCCCTCGTGGCCGACGCTGCAGCGGCGGACCAGCGGCGCCGCGCGCAGGCCGCCGTCGCGATCGCAGCGGTGGTGGGACTTCTCTGGCCGATCATCGGCCTGTACTGGTGGCAGCCGAGTCCCTGGGCGACCGTGACCGTCGGTTCGATGTACTTCTGGGCGACGCTGTCGGCCTGGATCTGGGTCCTGCTCGATCAGGCACACGGAACCATGGAGACCGCTTGAACGCCGCCTTGTCCCGACAGCCGCTCCCGCGCCGGGGCACCGCCGGCCAGGCCGATGAACAACAGCAGCAGGCCCCAGTTGAACGTCGATCCGATCGCCAGCGTGCGCACGGCGCCGGCGGTCGAAAAGGCAGGTGAGGGCACGAGCAGACAGGCGTACGCGGCGACGAGCGCGGCTCTGGCCCAGGCCGGCCTCCGTCCGATGACGGCGACCGCCGGCCCCGTCAGAAGCGTCAGGTAATACATCCAGCCCAGGGGCGAGATCAGCAGACCTCCGGCGACGAGCAGCGCCCACGCGCGATCGATGTCGCGTGTGCGGGCCAGCGCCCGGCCTGCCGCGGCGACGACGACGAGAACGCTCGCCCACCAGAGCGGCTGGACGAGATCCGGCCGGACCACGACCGGCGTCACGTGCAGCACCGCCGGCGTGGCGTCGAGAGTCCGCGTCAGCAGACCGAGCACTGACGCGTTCAGTGTGTGCCCGGTCCACGAAATCCGCGCGAGAGCCGCGAGCCACGATCGGTACCCGGTGACGCCGGCGGCGATCCAGCCGGCCGTCAGCACGCCGGCCGCGCCCACGGCTGCTCCGCCAATGGCGCGCGGCGATCGCCGCCAGAGCAGATACGGAACGAACACGCCGAGAAACGGCTTGGCGGCGATGGCGGCGCCGAGCAGTCCACCGGCCAGCAGCGGGCGATCCTCTCGATCGGCGATCCACGCCGCGGTCATGACCAGCGTCAGCAGCCCCGCAACCTGCCCCAGGAGGAGCGCGGCAATGACAGGCTGCGAGATGAACATCATCGAAGCAATGGTCGCCGTCCTGCCGGCGGCGACCGTACGCGCGATCCAGACCGCCGACACCAGATACGCGGCAACGGCGACGACGGTCCACAGCCGGAAGGCGACGCCGTCCGACAGGAAGGAGAACGGGAGAAGAAGGAGCGTGAGCGCGGGCGTGTTCAGGTTGTAGCCGGGGCCGGGAAGCGGCGGGTGCTGGTAGAGGTCGGCGCCCTGACGCAGCCACCGCGCCGAGCTCAGGAAGACGACGAAGTCATTCGAGAGTGTCCCGGGCGCGCGGGCGACGACCGACAGGGTCGCGAGCGCCACGACGCATGCCACGACGCCGAGCACCGGCTCGCCGTAGGTCGACCACCACGAATGATCCGGCCCTTTCACGTCTTCCGGAGTATAGCGGCCTGGCGCATACCACCGGTGTGTGCGCGGCGCAGTGGCGGCGCGCGACAGCGTCGAACCGTGGGTAGAATGCGCCGGTGTCGCATCGAGCCCGGAGTCGCGCGCCTCGTTCCCTTCCGATCGGCCGCCTCACATCCGCGATTGCCGCCGGCTTCGTCTGCACACGCACCGTCGTCGATCCCGATCTCTGGGGCCACCTCAGGTTCGGCCTCGACTGGCTGCACACCCGGACGTGGCCGGGCCGCGATCCGTACTCGTTCACGCAGGGAGTGCCCTGGGTCAACCATGAATGGCTGAGCGAGACCGTCTTCGCGGCGGCGTACCGCGCAGGCGGCGCCGCCGGCATGGTGATCGCGAAGGCCGCGATACTCCTGGCGACGTTTGCCGTGCTGCGAGGGAGCGCGCTCCGGACCGACGAGCCCTATCGATCGCGCCTGTTCGCCGCCGGCGTGCTCGGCGTCGTCTCGGCGTCGTCCACCGTGCGACCGCAGCTCTGGACGCTCCTCGGCCTGGCGCTGCTCTTTGCGGCCCTGGAGCGAAGCGCGGTGTCGGCGACCGAGCCACGACGTGGCGGCCGCAGCGGTCTGCCGGGCCCGCGCGCGCTCTACTCGCTCCCCCTGTTGTTTGCGGTCTGGGCCAACCTGCACGGCGGTTGGATTGTGGGCGCAGGCGCGGCCGCGCTGTGGCTGGCGGGCCGCGCCCTCGACCGGCGCGATCTCCGTCCCATCGTGCCCGGAATCGTGGCGCTCGGCGCGGGCCTCCTTGCCACCGCCGCGAACCCGTACGGCGCCGGACTGTGGACGTTTCTCGCGACGACGGTTCGCGTCACGCGCAACATCGTCGAGTGGCGGCCGTTGTGGGAACAGGACGACGTCTGGTTCTACGTCGGGGTGTGGCTGATCGTGGCCCTCGGCGTGGTGACGGTGACGCTCGTGAAGCGATGGAACAGGATCACGTGGGCGGCGCTGCTGCCTGTGATGTGTCTCGGCGTGATGAGCCTCCTGGTCACTCGCCTGCTGGCGCTCTTCGGGCTGCTGGCGCCGCTCCTCTTCGCGAATGCATGGCGCGCGCCTCCCGGCGCCGCCGGGTCGGAACTGTCCGACACGGCGCGCGCGTCAGGATCGGTCGTCGCGATTGAGGTCGCCGTGCTGGGTGCCATCTTCGCCGGCACACTCCTCAGCGCCTCGCGCTGTCTGCCCCTCGACGGGTGGTGGACGCCGGACGTCGCCGCGGCGGGCGCGTTCGAGTCCCCCACGGTGCGCGGACGCCTGCTGCTGCCGTTCAACTGGGGCGAATACGCCATCTTTCACTGGGGCCCACGGCTTCGGGTCTCGATCGATGGACGCCGGGAAACCGTGTACGCGCCGTCGTGGATCGAGGCCCAGGCGTGGATCGTTCCGGGGCGCGCCGACACGCTGGCGTTCCTCGCCCGCCAGCGTCCCGAGTACGTCTGGCTTCCGTCCGAGGCGACAACCCCCAGGCGGTGGCTCCGGGACCATGCCTACCGCATCGACATCGATACCGGGCGCTCGTTCATCGCGCGGCGCGCGGATTCTGGCGCCGCTGTCCGCCGCGCCGCCGCTGTCCCGATGTTTCCCGTAGGGTAGAATGCTCCCGTCCACCATGCGACCGTTACGGGTCCTTCACGTGACGCCCTACTTCGGCGACGCGTGGGCCTACGGCGGCATTCCGCGCGTCGTCGGCGCGCTGGCGCTCGGGCAGGCGGCGCGCGGCGACGCCGTGACGGTCTGCACGACCGACGCGTGCACGGAGTCGACCCGGCTCGCCGGGCCGCCCAATCGGCAACCGTTGCGCCCGTGGGCGGCCGCCGCGACGGCGCCCGGCCTGGTCGTGCGCGTCTTTCCAAACGTCTCGAACCGGCTCGCCTACCGGCAACTGTTCGTGCCGGTGGGCCTCCGGCGCTACCTCGCGCACTCGGCGCCGGCATTCGACGTCGCGCACCTTCACGCGTGCCGCAACCTGCCGGGAGTCATCGCCGCCGGCGCGCTGCGCCGCGCCGGCATTCCTTACGTCCTCGCGCCCAACGGCACCGCGCCGCGCATCGAGCGGCGGCGGCTCGCCAAGCGCCTGTTCGACGCCGTCGCGGGATCGCGGGTGCTTCGAGACGCCGCGCGGCTCATCGCCGTCTCGCAGGCCGAACGCGACCAGCTCCGCTCGGTCGGCGTCGGCGCCGAAGAGATTCGCATCATTCCCAACCCGATCAGCGTCGAGGAGTTCGAGCCGCCGCCGGTGCGCGGCGGCTTTCGGCGGACCATCGCCGCGGGGGCCAGGCCGCTCGTGCTGTTCCTCGGGCAGATCAGTCCGCGCAAGCGCGTCGACGTGCTGGTGCGCGCGTTCGCCCTGCTCAGTCGGCCCGACGCCCGGCTCGTGATCGCCGGCAACGACGCCGGCGCCGCGCGGCCCGCCCGCCGTCTCGCGCAGACGCTCGGCATCGGCGGGCAGGTGATCTTTCCAGGCCTGCTGCGGGGACAGGAGCGGCTCGCCGCGCTGGCCGACGCCGACATCGTCGTCTACCCGTCGCAGGACGAGGTCTTCGGGCTGGTGCCCGTCGAAGCGCTGCTCTGCGGCACTCCGGTGGCCGTCGCCGGCGATTGCGGATGCGCCGAGGTGGTCGGCAGTATGGGCGGCGGGCACGTCGTGCCGCTCGGCGATCACGTCGCGCTCGCCCGCGCGATCGAGACCACGCTCCGGCGGCCGCGCCGCTGGCGTGCCGCCGCCGATGCTGCGGCCGCGCGGATCCGCGCGACCTACGCGCGCGATCGCGTGTGCGCCCAGATGGACGCGGTCTATCGGGAACTGGTGTGACCGCGACGACCGGCGTCAGCTTCGTCGTGCCCGTGAGAAACGGCGCCTCGATGATCGGCCCGACGCTCGACTCCATCCTGGCGCAGGCCGACGGCCGGCCGTTCGAGATCATCGTCGTGGACGACGGCAGCTCCGACGACTCGATCGACGCGGTGAACGCGGTCACCGCCTCCGAGCCGATCCGCCTGCTCCGCCGCGACGGAAGAGGAGCCGCCGCGGCCCTCAATGCCGGAATCCGCGCGGCGAGGCATCCCGTCGTGTGCCAGGTGGACCAGGATGTGCGGCTCGCGCCCGGCTGGATGCGCGCGCTGCTCGTCGCGCTCGACGAGGGCGACGAGGTCGCCGCCGCGCAGGGGTACTGCGAGACCGACGCGGGCGCCACGCTGTGCGCGCGCGTCATGGGCCTGGATCTCGAGCAGCGATACGGCGCCCTCCAGGCGGAGACCGATCACGTCTGCACCGGCAACGTCGCGTATCGAGTCGACGCGCTCCACCGCGTCGGCCTGTTCGACGAGGCGCTCGGCTACGGATACGACAACGACATGAGCTACCGGCTCCGCGCCGCCGGGTACCGGCTGCGATTCTGCCGGTCGGCGCGGAGCGTTCACCAGTGGCGCGACGGCCTGGCCGCGTATCTCGGGCAACAGTACGGCTTCGGCTACGGCCGGCTCGATCTCGTCGCGAAACATCCGGCGCGGATGAGCGGCGATTGCGTGTCGCCGCTGCCGATGATGCTGCATCCGCTGGCGATGGCCGCGGCGGTGGCCGCACTCGCGGTCGCGGTCGTCTCGACGCTTCTCGGCTCGCCGTCGCCGGCGTTTCTCGCGATCGGCCTGGCCACCGTGGGCGCGCTTGCGGCGGAGCGACTGGTCGCGGGACGACGCGCCGTGCGCCGGTTCGGCGACCGCGCGGCCTGGCTGTTCCCTGTCCTTCACCTGCTGCGCGACCTGGTCTGGGTCGCGGCGATTCTGGTGTGGCTGGTCCGCCGTCCACTCGGCCGTCAGGCCCGGCCCGTATACAGCATGCGTCCCAGGAACGGCGGCCGCACGCGCCAGGCCGTCGGCTCGAGGTAGATTGTGATCCTCGCCCAATCGATCGGTGAGTACGCGACGCTCTCGGCGATCGTCGCCTACGTCCGCGCTATCGCACGGGCGACGATGAACACGCTTCAGGACGTCAGCGGCACCACCTGGATCCTGCTCCTCGGCGCAATCGGCCTGCTCGTCTTCATGCGGGTGCTGTGGCGCCCGCGTTGAGGCTGCCGGCGGTAAGATCACGAGGTGGCCGAGTTCGATCGAGACGCGCTGACGCTTCGCCTTCGACAGCGCCTGCTGGCCGCCGCGAACCCGACGGGCGGATGGCCCTACTACGAGGGCAACGACAGCCGGGTTGAATCCACGTCCTGGATTCTGATGGCGCTCGCCGACACCTCGGGCGACGATCCCGCCGCCCGTCAGGCGTTCGCGGCGCCGCATCTCGCGTTCCTCGCCGGCCGGCAGCGGGGCGACGGCCTGCTCGCCGAGCACTCCGACGAGCCGCCCAACTTCACGGCGAACGGCGTCGCCGCGTGCGCCGCGGCCCGGCTGCTGCCGGACTCGAAGACCGCGCTCCTCACCCGCCTGCTCGACGGGCTCGTCGCCGTCAGGGGCGTGGCCATCCGGACGCCGATTCTCGACACGATTGCCGCGGTCAGGCGCCTCGTCCGCGGTACGCGTGACGCGCCGAAGGGCCAGGACAACGCGCTCCAGGCGTGGCCGTGGATTCCCGACACCTTCAGCTGGGCGGAGCCGACGGCCTGGTGTCTGCTGGCCCTGAAACAGGGCCGGCGCTTCGAGCGTCCGGGGGCCGACCTCAGAATCGCAGAAGCCGAGCGCCTGCTCGTCGATCGCATGTGCACCGGCGGCGGCTGGAACTACGGCAACCGCGCGGCGTTCGCGCAGGATCTCCGTCCGTACGTGCCGACGACGGCCGTCGCGCTGATGGCGCTGCAGGATCGACCGGACGATCCGGCGGTGAGGCGCAGCCTGACGTACCTGGATCGCGCGAAGCTGTCGGAACCTTCCGCCATCGGGCTCGGGCTCTCTGCGATCTGCCTGCATCTGTACGGCCGGCCGACCGGCGATCTCGACGAGCGGCTCGCGGCCGACATGGCGCGCGCCGAACGGTTCGGGAACCTGCAGGCGCTCGCGATCGCCCTCTACGGCCTGGGCGCCGCCGGCCAGCACGGTGGGGCGTTGCGCGTCCCATGATCGCGCCTTCCCGCCGCGAGTTCCTCAAAGCGGTTCCGGCGGCGGCCGTCGCCGCATCGTCGTGCGGGCGCACGCCGCCGTACCGGCGCGAGGACTTCGTGGTGCCGCCGCGATCGTCGGTGGCCCTTCTGCCGGCGGCAAGCTACGAGGCGGATCTCGTGGACGTCATCTCGCGCGGGCTGGCGATGCTGCGCGTGTCGGCCGCCGGCCGCCGCGTGCTGCTCAAACCGAATCTGGTGGAGTACCGAATCCGGGTCCGCCATCAACACGCATCCCCACGTCGTGGCGGCCGCCGCGGCGGCGCTGCGGCGCGCCGGCGCGCGCGAGGTCGTCGTGGGCGAAGGGCCGGGCCACCGCCGCGACATCGAATACCTCCTCGCCGGAACCGGCCTCGACGACACGCTCCGGGAGGAGCGCCTGCGGTTCGTCGACCTCAATCACGACGATGTGGCGCGGGTGCCGCTGCGGAGCCGCTTCATGGGCATCGACGCGCTGTGGCTGCCGGCGACGCTGCTCGCGTCCGATTTCGTCGTGTCGCTGCCGAAGCTCAAGACCCACCATCTGGCCGGCATGACCGCGAGCATGAAGAACTTGTTCGGCGTCGTGCCCGGGGCGGTCTACGGCTGGCCGAAGAACCTGCTGCACTTCAGGGGCATCGAGCACTCGATCGTCGATCTGGTGGCGACGGTCCGGCCCAGTCTGACGATCGTGGACGCGGTGGTGGCGATGGAGGGAGACGGTCCCATCATGGGCCGGCCGCGGCCGATGGGGCTGCTGGCGATGGGGACCGACCTGGCGGCGGTGGACGCGACGCTCGCGCGGATCATCGGGCTGGATCCGGGCAAAATGCCGTATCTTGGACTGGCGGCGGATTTTCTGGGCAATGTCGGGGAAGGCCGGATCGCGCAGCTCGCCGAACCGGTGGGTCGCTACCGGACGCGTTTCGACGTGATCGAAGCGATACAGAATATGAGGGCGTGAGGGGTGTCCGCGCGTATCCGCCTCAGCCGTTTCGTGGTATCAGAGAGTAGGTAAATCCCTCGGGGTGAATGAGTTTTGGGAAACGCCGGAGGTGTGAAGTGACTCGCCAACCTGCGACGCGTCGTGGCGAACGCGGTCAGATTCTCGATCATAACGGCGCTCGTCATGATTGTTTTGCTTGCGCATCGCGGCCTTGTCGATCGACGCATCGTACATGTACACGAGCGCAACCGTGAGTACGCAGCAGCGGATGCAGCCGCAAAGAGCGCGGCCATCGAGCTCAAAAGGGCAACCGGAGCGGACTGGCGGAGAGTTGCCAACCACGAAATCGCCTTACACGGCTTCGATCCGTCGCGAGCGGCACGACGGTCACCGTCGTAATCAGTCCTCCAGTGGCTGGCTTGTTTGCGAGCAACGCCCGGCTACGTCGAGGTCATCCGCTCGCGAAGCAGACACCGACGTTCTTCGGACGGCATTCTAGGCTGGAGCAACCTGACGCCGACGGTGATGGCGGTGGCTGGAGTCCACCCACGGATCGGCCTGTTTGATGACACTGCACGGTAGGCCTTACGATATTCTGATCGGAAACGGAGTTGACTCAACGGAGCGGCTGGCCGACGGGGCGACTCGCGGGTGAACAACGATGTTCGCGGGACGCTCATGGCCCACTCCGTCTCCGCCGGTGAAGTGCACCGTGGTTGCACAGGAACGTCGAGCCATGCCTGAGCCCCCACCGAGCGACCCTCTGTCGACTCTACCCGTGCCCACGAGCGCGGAATGTAACAATGGCAACCCGGGCACCAATATCACTGTGACCGGCGCGACACCGCTAACACCGGGCACTTATCACAACATCTCGTTCGACGGCGGAACGCTCACTCTGACTGGCGGCGTCTATTGCCTCACGGGTACGATGTCACCGACATCTCCCGGGAAGGACACGATCATCCGGGACACCGCAGGAGTGCTCATCTACGTCAGCCCGACAGGACAGGTGAATCTCGACTCGAATCACGTCGACGTCACTCTGGAAGCGCAAACCTCCGGCGCGTACAACGGAATCATCTTCTATCAGGATCGGACGAACTCGAATCCGGTGACGCTGTCGAAGAACGACGGTCCGTGGCTAGTTGACGGCGCGCTGTATTTCCCGAGCGCCTCGGTTGACTCCAAGAATGCGAACTTTGCGTCATCCAATTTCTGCGGAATGCTGATTGCAGCCTCCGTTGATATGGCCAAGCCAGTTCTGAACTTCGACGATACGTGCTCGAGACTTCGGAGGATCGCCGCTGGTCACACTTTCCCTGGCCGAATGATGGTGCAGTTCGAGCGCCTCTTGCCATCCGGGCGATCGTCAGAGAGAGGCGCGGCGCTGGTGGAAGTGGCGATCGCGCTGCCTTTGCTCGTAGTCATTCTCGTGGGCACGATCGATTTTGCACGGGTCTTTTACTCAGCGCTGGAGTTGACGAATGCAGCCCGCGCGGGCGCACAATACGGCACTCAGGACATCGGCCACAGCGGGGAAGCCCCTCCGATGCCAAACGTCCTGGCGGCGGCAGCAGCAGCGGCACCCAATGTCGCCATGTCAGTGACAGCGCAGCAACGATGCGAATGTGCGTCCCCGTCGGGCGTGTTCTCACCTACGTCGCCCGCGGGTGCCTGTACGCCGGCGGCCCTCGCGTCCTGCGGTTCGGCGAATCACTTAGTAGTTTATGTGACTGTGACGGCGAGTCGCACTTTCACGCTGATTGCCCCGTTTCCCGGCATTCCAAACAACATTACTCTTCGTCGCAATGCGACGCAGCGAGTAGCATACTAGCAGGACGATGTGCGTGAAGACTTCCGGCAGTGCGTCCGCCTCCGCTTTGCGAAAACGCGCTAAATCGAGCAACCGGGGCGAAACGCTCGTGGAATTCGCGTTGCCCTGATTGTTTTTCTAATGACGATCTTCGGCACGATCGAGTTCGGCATTGCGGTCTGGCACTACAATATGGTGTCGGATCTGGCGCAAGAGGGTGCCAGGTGGGCGAGCGTTCGTGGCTCCACGTCAACGTCGCCAGCCGACTGACCGCGCTCAGTTCGAGCATTCATCGTGAATCGGGCCGCGGGCGTATCCCGTCGTCCACGTCGACATCTTGGCCGAGCGGCACGAACGGTGCTGGAGATATCGTTCAGGTGCAGGTGACAAGTGCTTTTGCGCCCCTGACCAACCTGATGCCCCATTGCCGATTACGCTGCGCAGCACGGCGCAGATGACCATCGCCCGATAAACCATGGCGTGGGAGAACTGACCCCCGCCCAGCACGCCCGGATCCGCAGGTCCCTCGCTCTCATTCCCGTCGTCGTCTGGCTCGTGTACGGCTGGAGCAGCCTTCTCGTGCACCTGCCGTTCGGCCTGCCCGGCTTCGACGTGCACATGCCCCGGGACTTCGCCCACTTCTACGTCCAGGGCGTGATTGCGAACGACCACAATTCGCGGGCCTTGTACAACATCGAGGCGCACGAGGCGATTCTCAGGCGGGTCGTCCCCGGGTCGCCCACGATGCGCTTTCCGCCCGTCCACGGGCCGCAGGTCGCGCTCCTGTTCGCGCCGCTCGCCTGGCTCAGCTACGCGGCCGCGCTGCGCCTGTGGCTGACGCTGACTGTCGTCGGCTACCTGGCGTGCGGTTACGCGGTCTGGAGAGCGTGCCCGAATCTGCGCGATCGCCGCGGCACCGCGCTGCTGCTGCTCCTGGCGGCGCCCGCGCTTCGATTCGATCTCGGATTCGCGCAGACCTCGGTCATCGGTCTCGCCTGCGTGACGGCCGGCTACCTCGCCCTTCGCTCGGGGCGCCCGTTTCTCGCGGGCCTCGCCATCGGATCGCTCGTCTACAAGCCGCAGCTCGCGCTCGCCGCCTGCATCTTCCTGTTCGCGGGCGAGTGGACGCTCGTCGCCGGCGCGATTGTCGCCGCGGCCGTACAGCTGGTCATCGGTGGGCTGTACTGGGGCTTTGCGATCTTTCCGGCGTACGTGCGCGCGCTCGGCCAGATCCCGCAGGTCGTCTCGGGCATGGAGGGGCTCAAGTTCGACATGCACTCGTGGCGCTCGTTCTTCGAGCTGCTGCCGCTCCCTCCGGCCGTCGCGCTCACCGCGTACGGCGCCGCCTCGACGATCACGCTGGTCGTGGCGTTCCTCGCCTGGCGATCGAAGGGACCGCTCGAAGTGCGCTACGCCGTGTTCCTCATCGCCACCATCCTCGTCGACCCTCACATGTGGGTCTACGATTTCCTGCTCCTCACTCCGGCATTCCTGCTGTTGTGGGACTGGGTACGCGGACAGGACACCGGGCTCGTCGGTGACGTGTGGCCGCGCGTCCGGCCGGCCGCGGCGGGACGCTGGGCCGTCGACGACGTGTTTGAGTGGCTGCTATACTTCTGCTATTTCTCTCCGCTCTTCGGCATCGTGGCCGACGCCACGCGGGTCCAGCCGTCCATTCCGGCGCTGGCGACGCTCGGGGCCATGGCGCTGACGCTCGTTCGCTCGTCGATCACTCCGATTCCGGCGCTGGTGCCCAAGGTTTCCCAGGATGGCGTCGCCTGACGGAAGGGGGCGGCCTGTTGAGCTTACAGGCAGCCACCTTCCCGTATCAGTTTTGACACAGATTGTGCCGATCGATACGCTGCTGTGTTGATCTTGATCGGCCGACAACTCTATTGTCGAGATAGTCAGACTTTGGTCCAACCGAGTGCGCTGTTCGGACCTGAAATTCTGACGATGAGGAACGTAAACGCACACAGTGGATCTTACAGGACAGGAGAATGGACATGAAGAAGGTTCTCGCTCGCTTCGTTCACAACACGGAAGGTCAGGACCTGATCGAGTACGCGCTGCTGGCGGCCACGATCGCCCTCGGCTGCATCGCGGGTATGCAGCTGCTCCGTGACGCCGTCAACCAGGAGTTCACCAATATCTCGTCGTCGCTCGGGTCGTAGTCCGAGTCGCGCAGCGGCAGGCTGGGTTGACGGCGCCTCGTCGGGGCCGTCACCTGTCCTCAGCGAGCGTCTCGGCCGAGACACTCCTTGAACCTCGTTCGACTCCCGGAGTCGAGCGGTCGTTCGAGGGCGAGGTCGATGCTGAACCACCTTTCGATGAATCAAGCTGTCGTTCTGGCGCTCGGGGCGACAGCGAGCTGGACGGATCTACGAACCCGCCGCATTCCGAATCTCGTGACCTTTGGCGGCGCGGCGCTCGCACTGGCGTTCGCGCTCGTCGAACACGGCCTGTCGGGCCTGCTGGTCAGCGGGGCGGGCTGGCTGACCGGCGTCGGGATCTTTCTTCCGTTCTTCCTGCTGGGTGGGATGGGCGCAGGCGACCTGAAGCTGGTCGCCTGCTTCGGCGCCTGGCTGGGCCCCGAAGCAGCGCTCTGGACCGCCCTTTACGCCGCCGTGGCGGGCGGCGTGCTGGCGGTCGGCGTCGCGCTGGCTGCGGGATACCTACGGCAGGCGCTGTTCAACGTCGCGGCGCTGCTGTCGCACTGGCGGGCGGCGGGCCTTCACCCGATGCCTGACCTCACGCTCGAGCGGGCCCGCGGCCCGCGGCTGCCCTACGCGCTCCCGATCGCCCTGGGCGCGGCGGCGACCATTTGGTTCCGATAACATGATCGCGCACAATGCTGGATTGCACGACGGCTCCCTCGGAGGCTCCGGATGGATCGTAATACCCGTACGCTGATCGTCGTTCTCATCGCGCTGGTGACGGCCGGCGCTGCAACGTATGCCGTGTACCGCGCGGTTCAACGCATTCCGGTCCGTCAGGTCGAGGTCGCCCACTCCTTTGTCGCCGTGGCGGCGAGGACGCTTCCCATGGGCTCGCTCGTCACCGCGAGCGACGTGAAGATGGTCCCCTGGCCCGAGCGGTCGCCGGTCGTCGGGGCGTTCAGCTCGCCGGACAAGATCGTCAACCGCGGCCTCATCACGCAGGTGCTCGAAAACGAGCCGCTGACCGAGTCGAAGCTCGCGCCCGTCGAGGGAGGCGCCGGCCTGCCGCCCACCATTCCCGAGGGGATGCGTGCCATCTCGGTGCGGGTGAACGAAGTGGTCGGCGTGGCGGGGTTCGTCGTCCCCGGCACCCGCGTCGACGTGCTCGTGACGCTTCGCCAGGGCAACGACGCGGTCACCCGCGTCATCGTCAGCAACGTGCAGGTCCTCACGGCCGGCACCCGGTACAATCAGGAGAAGTCCAGGACCGGCGAGCCGATCCCGACCTCGGTCGTGACGCTGCTCCTGACGCCGCCCGACGCCGAGCGCGTCGTGCTCGCGGGCAGCGACGGACAAATCATGCTGGCGCTGCGCAACCCGCTCGATCGAGGATCCCCAGAATCGGAAGGCACGCGCGCGGCCGCGCTGTTCGGCACCGGGCGGCCCGCGTCGGCCCCGGCGCCAGTCTCTCACGACGCCAGACCTGTTCGCCCACGTCCGCAACCGACCGCCGCGCCGCCGCCGCCCCCCCCGCCGGCCCCGGCGCCGAAAGTCTACACGGTCGAAGCAATCCGCGCCGCCAAGCGCACGGAGGAAGCCGTTCGATGAAATCCAGTGCCACGAAGAGATCCGCGAGAGCCTTCGGCGGGGTCGCGGTTCTTGCCACCATCGGGCTCCTGCCGCTGTCGGCGTATCTCGCCGCCCAGCAGCAGGCGCCAGCAGCCGAGGCGGCCCTGCCGCGCGTCTCGATTACGGCCGGCCGGTCCACCGTGCTGACCACCGATTTCGACGTCACGCGCATCGCCATCACCAATCCCGCCGTCGCCGACGCCGTCGTCGTGCAGCCGCGCGAGATCCTGATCGACGGCAAGGCGCCGGGCACCATCAGCCTGATCCTCTGGGGAGCCGACCGCCGCGTCCAGTACGATCTGGAGGTCAATCCTGCCGTCACCCCGCTCCAGCAGCAGCTCCGGGAGCTGTTTCCGGGCGAAGACATCAACGTCACCGTGAACGATGAAGCCACGACGCTCTCGGGGCGGGTGTCGAACAACGCGGTGATGCTCAGGGCGGGCGAGCTCGCGGCCAAGACGTCCTCGAAGACCAAGGTCGTGAACCTGCTCCAGGTGCCGGGCGGCATCGAGAGCCAGCAGGTGATGCTCCAGGTGCGCTTCGCGGAGGTGAATCGCCAGGCGGTCACCGAGCTCGGCTCGTCGCTCTTCACCGGCACGAACAAGGACACGACCGCCCGGGTGACGACCGAACAGCAGACCAACTCGCCGCAATATACGCCTGAAGGGACGATGACCTTCAGCGACTTCCTGAACCTGTTCATCTTCAGCAAGCGGTTCGACGTCGGCGCGCTGGTCAAGGCGCTCCAGACCAGGGGCTTTCTCCAGAGCCTGGCGGAGCCGAACCTGATCGCGTATAACGGACAGGAGGCGAGCTTCCTCGCCGGCGGCGAGATTCCGGTGCCGGTGGTGCAGGGCGCGGCCGGCAATGCCGCGGTCACCATCATCTACCGGGAGTTCGGCATTCGGCTGACGTTTCTGCCGACGATTGCGGGCGACGTGATTCGCCTGCACGTCAAACCGGAAGTGAGCTCGCTCGATTTCGCCAACGGGATCACGCTGAACGGCTTCCGCGTGCCGGCGCTGACGACCAGGCGCGCGGAAACCGAGGTGGAGCTGAGGGACGGGCAGTCGTTCGCGATCGCCGGGCTGCTGGATAATATTTCGCAGGAGAACCGTCAACAGATTCCGCTGCTCGGCAGTATCCCCATCATCGGGGCGCTCTTCAAGAGCAAGCTCGACAACCGTCAACAGACCGAGTTGCTGGTGCTGATCACGCCGCGGCTCGTGAAGGCGCTCGATCCCGACGAAGTGCCCCCGCTGCCGACCGATCCGGGCCGGTTCCTGCCCCCGAGCGGCGCCGTGGCTGACGCGCCGGCCGAGGACAGCGCCGGGTCGGCGAACACACCCGCGAAGAAACAGTAAGGACGTCACCGTGACAGGACTGGTCGGCATCATCGGCGGCGACGGGAGACAGCTCGAGGTGCTCGTGCGCGCCGCAGGCCTGCGCCCGCGGCTGATGATGAGCGACGAGCTGGCGGCGCCCAACGGGGCGGCGCCGGAAGTGCTGCTGGTGGACGTGCGGAACGACCGCGGACTGCTGTCGGCCATCGAAGGCATCAAGCGGCGGTATCCGTCGCTCGGCGTGGCCATCGTCGCGCCGTCGCTCGACCCCGAGCTGATGCTCGAGGCGATGCGGGCGGGCGTCACCGAGTGGATCACCGAGCCGCTGTCGGACGCGGCGATCCAGTCGGCCATCGGCCGCATCACGTTTCACCGCAGCGCGCCGGCGACCGGACGGCTCTACGCCGTGCTGGGCGCCAAGGGCGGCGTCGGCGCGACCACCGTGGCGGTCAATCTCGCCGAGGCGTTCGCGCAGAACATCGGCAGCGCGCTCCTCATCGACCTGCACGCCTCGAGCGGCGACGCGGCGGTGTTTCTGGGCGTCGAGCCGAAGTTCACCCTGGTCGAAGCGCTCGAGAACACGCACCGGCTCGACGAAGCGTTCTTCCGCGGCCTCGTGGTCCACACCCGATCGGGCCTCGATCTGCTCGCCGCCTCGAGCCAGATTTCGACGAGCCACCTCGACCCGCAGCGCGTCCGCACGGTGATCGACTTCGCGCTCCGCTACTATCCGGCGGTCGTCCTCGACGTGCCGCGGATGGACGGGCCGATCATCGATTCGCTCGACAACACCGCGGCCATCTTCCTGGTGGTCAACCACGAGCTGCCGACGGTGCGCGCCGCGGTCCGTCTGGCCAAGACGCTGCGGCCGCGGTACGGCGCCGAGCGCCTCTCGATCATCGTCAATCGATCGGATCGACACTCGGAGATCTCGCTGGAAGACATCCAGCGCGCCGTCAATCTCCGGATCAGGCACGTTCTGCCGAGCGACTACAAGCTGGCGCTGGCCGCCATGAACAAGGGGGCGCCCATCGCCGAATCCACCGACGGAAAACTTGCCGGCTCGTTCCACGATCTCGCGCGGGATCTGACGGGCCGTCAGAAGGCCAAGCCAGCCGACCGGGACGAGTCCGGCCGGTTGTTCGGCTGGCTGACGCCGCGCCGTTCGTTATCGGAGTGACAGCATGGACGCGATCTTCTCACTGCGACAGACCCCCGTCTCGCCGACCGTCGACACCAGGCGGCCCGACTACCAGAATCTCAAGAGCCGCGTCCACGAGACGCTGCTCGATCGCCTCGATCTCGACCGGCTCGCGTACATCAAGCGGGAGGACGCCGAACCCGAAATCCGGCGCCTCATCGTCACGATGCTCGAGCGCGAGACGGAAAACACGCCGCTCACGCTCTCGGAGCGCGAGAGCCTCACGACCGACGTCCTCAACGAGCTGTTCGGCCTCGGGCCGCTCGAGGCGCTGCTCTCCGACCCGGCGATTTCAGACATCCTGGTCAACCGCTTCGACCAGGTGTACATCGAGCGCAACGGCATCCTCGAGCCGACCGAGATCGTGTTCAAGGACGATCGGCACCTGATGCGGATCATCGAGCGCATCGTGAGCGCGGTGGGACGCCGCATCGACGAGTCGAGCCCGATGGTGGACGCGCGCCTTGCCGACGGCTCGCGCGTCAACGCGGTGATCCCGCCGGTGGCGCTCGAACGGGCCGACCCTGTCCATCCGCCGGTTCCGGACCGAGCGCATGGGCGTGCAGGACATGGTGGACCGCCAGACGCTCACCCAGCCGATGGCCGACTTCCTGAACGCGGCCGTGGCGTCCCGGCTGAACATCATCGTGTCGGGCGGCACCGGCGCCGGCAAGACCACCCTGCTCAACGTCCTCTCCGGCTTCATTTCCGAGCGCGAGCGGATCGTCACCATCGAAGACGCGGCCGAGCTGGTGCTGCGTCAGCGACACGTGGTGCGCCTCGAGACCCGTCCCGCGAACATCGAGGGCAAGGGCGCCGTCAAGCAGCGCGACCTCGTGATCAACGCCCTCCGTATGCGCCCGGACCGCATCATCGTCGGCGAGGTGCGCGGCGAGGAAGCGCTCGACATGCTCCAGGCCATGAACACCGGCCACGACGGCGGCCTGACGACGATCCACGCCAACACCTCGCGCGACGCGCTGCACCGCCTCGACACGATGGTGGCGATGGCCAGCCTCAACATCCCCGAGCGTGCGATTCGCCAGCAGATTGCGTCGGCGATCCACCTGATCGCCCACGTGACGCGCCTGTCGGACGGCACCCGGCGGATTACCGGGATCACCGAGCTCGCCGGGATGGAAGGCGAAGTGATCACGACGCAGGATATCTTCGTCTTCGACCGGACCGGCATCGGCGAGAACGGCCGCGTGCTCGGCCGGTTCCGCGCCACCGGCATCCGGCCCAAGTGCGCCGAGCGGATTGCCGCGTCCGGCAGGCCGCTGCCGGCGGAGATGTTCGAGCACATCAAGGCCGTCGCGTAACGTCTGGAGCGGGCCATGCCGATTGTCATCATCGCCACCTTTCTCTCTGTCACGGCCCTCATCCTGGGCGCGTACTGGTTCGTCATCGTCCTGCCGGAAGGCCGCGAACACGCCGCGGTGCGGCGGCGGCTGAAATCGCCCAGCCTGGTCGCGGTCACGACGCAGCTGTCGAAGCGGCCCGAGGTCCTGAGCAGCATCGCGCTGTTCGACAGTCTGTTGCGGCGGGTCTCCGCCCTGTCGCAGCCGCTCAAGGAATCGCTCGACGCGTCGGGGATGCCGCTCACGGTCGGGACGTTCCTCCTCCTGTTTCCCCTGTGCTTTTTCGCCGCGGCGCTCGCGGCGAACGAGTACCTCCACATCTGGTGGCTCAGCCTGATCGCCGGCGCGGCGGCGGCGTGCCTGTCCCCTGTGGGTGCTGCGGCTGATGAAGGCGCGGCGGGTCCAGAAGTTCGAAGAGCAGTTCCCCGAGGCGGTGGAGCTCATCGCCCGAGCCATGCGCGCCGGCCATGCGTTTCCCACCGGCCTGAAGATGGCCGCCGACGAGCTGCCCCCGCCGGCGGGGGCCGAATTCCGGCTGCTGTACGAGCGGCAGAACTACGGCGCGCAGCTGCCCGACGCCTTGCGGCTCTTCGCCGAACGGGTGCCGTCGCTCGACGCCCGCTTCTTCGTGACCGCCGTCCTCACGCAGCGCGAGACGGGCGGCAACCTCTCGGAAGTCCTCGATCGGCTGGCGAACGTCATGCGCGAGCGCTTCCGTATCAAGCGCGAAGTGCGCGTCCGATCGGCCCACGGGCGGATCACGGCGTACATGCTGGCCGGCATGCCGCCCACCATCGCGTTGCTGCTCTTGTCGGGCAACGCGTCGCAGATCCAGATCCTGACGTCGGACCCGATCGGCATCCGGATGATCATCGGCGCCATCGTGCTGCAGGTCGTGGGGACGCTCATCGTTCGTAAACTCGTGAACATCCGGTACTGAGGCTGTCATGTCATCAGGCATCCTCCTGACGCTCCTCGTCCTCTTCGCGTCGCTTGCGCTGTTCACCGGCGTGGTGACGTCCTCGCTCCTCTCCTCGGTCGCCCCGGAACGCCGGCGTCTTCGCGCGGCGACCCGCGAGCCCCGGCGGGTGGGGCTGCCGGAGACCGTCACGTTGAGCGCCATGGAACGGTCCGGCTTCTGGCACGGCGTCGGCAAGCTCATGCCCCGCTCCGCCAAGGACATGGAGCGCCTGCGGAAGCGGCTGGCACGAGCCGGGATCGAGCACCCGAGCGCGCCTGTCCTCTACACGCTCGGCGAGTACGTCCTGCCGTTGGTCGTCGGCGCCATCCCGCTGATGTACCTCAAACCGCCGCTGGCCTTCATCGTCGCCGGCGGCGCCGCGATCCTCACCTTCTTCGCGCCCAGCCTGCTCGTCGAGCGCCGCCTCGCCTCGCGGCGCCGCGAGATCGAAGACGGGCTCCCCGATGCGCTCGACCTGCTCGTGGTCTGCATCGAAGCGGGCTCGGGCCTCGACTCGGCGATCGTGAAGACGGCCGAAGAGCTCAGCCTCCCCTATCCGGCGCTCGCCGAAGAACTGCGGATCCTCACGACCGAGGTCCGCGCCGGCAAGCCGCGGCTCGAGGCCTTCAAGAGCCTCGCGCAGCGCACGAAGGTGGACGACGTGCGGGCGCTGGTGGCGATGCTCGTCCAGACCGACAGGTTCGGCACGAGCGTCGGGCAGGCGCTCCGGACCCACGCGGACACCTCGCGCACCAAGCGCCGCCAGCGCGCGGAAGAACAGGCGCAGAAGCTTGGCGTGAAGCTCGTGTTCCCGCTGGTGCTGTTCTTCTTTCCGGCGCTGTACGTCGTGATCCTGGGTCCGGCGATCATTCAGTTCATGCACCAGTTCTACAACAAGTAGTGGCCGGCAGTCGGCCGGGAGAAGCGCCTATGGACAACCTGACAATCGGAATCGTCGCCGCGTTCGTGGTGATGCTGGTCCTCTATCTGATGAGGCGACGGACCCGCACCGGCAAAGAGGATTGACGCGCCGTGTCGCGAGCCGTACGCGTGGCGGCCTGTGGACTGGCGGCCGCGCTCCTGGCCGGGTGCGCCGCGAGGCGCCCCCAGACCCTCGCCGATCGCTTCGTGCACAAAGGCGGCCGGCATGCCGCGCCGGCGGCGTATGGGGCGAATCTGACGCCGGGGCTGTCGCCGCAGCAGAAGGACGCGTTCGCCGCCGAGATGGCGAAAGCCAAGGCGCTCGCAGCCGCCGCGTCGCGCAAGGCGCCCGAGGGCACGGCGGCCGTCCTCGAGCAGCAGATTCCCGAGCTCTCCGCGGCCCGTGCGGCGCTCGCGAGCGCCCCGACCGCGCTCAATCACCAGCGTGTGGCCCAGATGTACGCGAAGCTGGGCGTCCTCGACGCCGCGTACAATCACTTCACCGCGGCGGTCGGCCTGGACCGCAAGGACGCGTCGGCCTACGACGGCCGCGCGCGCGTCTGGCGGGACTGGGGGTTTCCGGCCATGGGACTGGCCGACGCGCACCACGCGATCTTCTACGCACCCACCTCGCCGGCGCCACAGAACACGCTCGGGACGCTGCTGCTGAAGCTGGGACTGTACGCCGACGCCCGCGCCGCCTTCGAGCGCGCGCTGGCGCTCGCACCGGACGCTCCCTACGTGCGGGCCAATCTGTGCCACCTGTCACTGCTGCAATCATCGCAAGACGTCCCGGCTGAAGGATGCCCAACATCACCATGAGCACCATGAGCGCGATCGTCGAAACTCCCTCCGGCTCGTTCTATCCGACAGCGCCCTCCACACCGGCCGAAGCCGGCCTGTCGGAGGAGCACATCACCGAGCTCGTGCTCAAGGCGCTGCACGGCACCAGCGGCGTCACCGGCGCGGAGCTGGCGAGACGCGTGGGCCTCAGCTTCAACGTGCTCGAGCCGAGCCTCGAGTACCTGAAGACCAATTCGCACTGCGAGATCATGGGCGGCTCCTCGATTGGCGGATCCACCTTCCGCTATCGCCTGACCGACCTCGGACACACCCGCGCGGTGTCGGCGCTCGGCCGCAACCAGTACGCCGGGCTCGCGCCGGTCCCGATCAAGCAGTACCTGCAGTACATGGACGAGTTCCACCGCGCCGCGCCGCGCCAGATCACCCCCACCGACGTGCGGAAGGCGTTCTCGCACCTCGTCGTCAGCGATCGCGTCCTGAACGAGATCGGCACCGCCGTGAACGCGGACCAGTCGATCTTCCTCTACGGGCCGGCGGGCAACGGCAAGACCGTCATGGCGCAGGCGATCGGCCAGCTGCTCGTCGGCACGATTGCCATCCCGCACGCCCTCGAAGTGGACGGCAACATCATCCGGTTCTTCGATCCCACGGTTCACCAGGCGCTGCCGCCGCAGGAGGATCGGCTCGATCTCATCCGGTACGACCGCCGATGGATTCACTGCCGCCGGCCGATGGTGGCCGTGGGCGGCGAGCTGACGCTCGAATCGCTCTCGCTCGCCTACAACCCGCGCACCGGCGTGTACCGGGCGCCGGTCCAGGCGCTCGCCAACGGCGGCGTCTTCCTGCTCGACGAGTTCGGCCGGCAGCGGTGCGAGCCGCGCGAGCTGCTCAACTGGTGGATGCTGCCACTCGAATCGCACGTCGAGTACCTGACGCTGCAATCGGGCGAGAAGCTCGAGATGCCGTTCCATGCGCTCGTGATCTTCTCCACCAACCTCCGGCCGTCGGAGCTGGTGGACGAGGCGTTTCTCCGCCGGATCCACTACAAGGTCTACGCGGAGAATCCGACGCCCGAGGATTACATCCGGATCTTCGAGCGCTGCTGCCGCGACCGCGACATCCCGTTCGACGAGCAGCTGCCGCGGCGGCTGCTGGACGGGTTCTACAGGCAGCGGCGCATCGAGCTTCGAGCGTGCCAGCCGCGCGACCTGATCGAGCAGGCGCTGTCGCTCGCCCGCTACCAGGGCAAGCCGGCCGCCCTGACGGCGGAGCTCCTCGAGATCGCCTGCACGGGCTACTTCCTCGACGATCGCGAGACGCCCCGCCACCGGGCGTGACCCGGGCGTGAGGGTCCAGCCCGTCGCATCGCCGGCCGATGCCGCGGGCGGCTCGCGGCGCGCGGCGCCGACGCCCTCCGCCGCCGCGGGACGGCTGGCGGCGTGGATTGCCGCCGCTTATGCGTGCACGCACGCCGCCGCCGACCCGGATCTCTGGGGGCACGTGCGGTTCGGTCTCGACCTCCTGCGCACGAGGCATCTCTCCTCAATCGATCCCTACTCCTTCACGCAGGACGTTCCGTGGATCAACCACGAGTGGATGAGCGAGCTCCTGTTCGGCCTCGCCTATGCCGGCGGCGGCGTTCCCGGCCTGATCGCCCTCAAGGCAGGCGTGCTCGCCGCCGCGTTCGCCCTCCTCTTCCGTGCGGCACGGCCGGTGGCGGAGGACTGGCGCTGGTGGCTGCTCGCGGTCGCCATCGTGGGACTCGCGCCGGCGGTCTCGACCTTCCGGCCGCAACTGTGGTCGATTCTCCTGCTGGCCGTCCTGTCCGTCGCGCTCTCGCGTGGCACCCGGCTCGCGTGGCTGCCGCTGCTCTTCGCCGCATGGGCGAACCTGCACGGCGGCTGGATTGTAGGGCTCGGCGTCGCCGGGCTCTGGCTGGCGGGCCGGCTGCTCGACGTCCGCAGCGTGCGCGCCGCTCTTCCCGACGCGCTCTTCCTGAGCGCCGCGCTGGTCGCGACCCTGATCACTCCGTACGGCTGGACGCTGTGGCGCTTTCTCCTCTCAACCGTCCGGACGACGAGGGACATCACCGAGTGGCGGCCGCTCTGGCAGCAGGAAACCGCGTCCGATCTCGTGCTGTGGGTGCTCGTCGCCGGCTTCATCGGCACGATGATCGTCCGTCGCCGCCGTGACCTGACGTGGTCGGCCCTCCTGCCCGTCGCCTGGCTCGGCGTCATGAGCGTGTTCGTCGCCAGGCTCCTGCCGCTGTTCAGCGTGGTGGCGACCGTGTTCGTCGCCCGCGCATGGCGATTGCCCGCCGGCGATCCAGGGCCCGCGCGAACGCGTCCCGCCGGCCTTCTCCTGATCGACGCGGCGGTCGTCGGAGCCGTGTGTCTGGCGAACGTCGTGACGCCGTCGCGGTGTCTGGCGATCCAGGGCTCGTGGTCGCCGGATCTCGACGCCGCCGGCGCGCTCGCCGCCGCCGGCGTGCGCGGCCGGCTGGTCCTGCCGTTCGACTGGGGTGAGTACGCCATCTGGCATCTCGCCCCGCGCCTGAAGGTGTCGATTGACGGCCGGCGCGAAACGGTCTACTCGGATCGCACGATCCGTACGCAGAGCGCCGTTGCGGACGGCCTGCCCGAGGGTCTGGCGTTTCTCGATCGCGAGCGGCCCGAGTACAGTCTGGCTGCCCCCAGCCCGTGCGGCGGCCACCAGGCGGTGGCTGCGCTCGAACGGGTACCGCCTCGCCGTCGAGACGCCGCGCTCGTTCATCGCGGCGCGTGCGGACCTGCCCGATCTTCCCGGCGCCCCGGCTCTGCCGCGGTGCTTTCCATGACGCCGATGCGCACGGCAGCGCCCGGCCGCGAGCGGCTGCAACTGCTCGTCGTCGCCGCGGCGGCCGCGGTCTTCGCTGTTCTGGTGACGCCTGCCGCCTTCGTGCTGGACGACGGCTACATCGCGTTGCACAGCGCGCGCGCGGTGGTGACCGGCCAGGACCCGGTGTACGGGGTTCCCGCGCTGACCGGCGCCACCAGTCCGCCGTATGTCGCCCTGCTCGTCGTCCTGCTGCGCATCGGCTTCTGGAACCGATTCGAGGCGCTGCGCGCGGCGACCCTGCTCGGCGTCGTCGCGTACGTGACGGGCGTGTGGGCGATGACCGTCGCGGCGGGAGTCCGCTCGCTGTGGGCGCGCGCCGCGTTGACCGTGACGTCGGTGGCCAGCGGTCTCGTGATCATCAACGTGACGAACGGTCTGGAGACCGGCTGGGCGATGGCGCTGCTGGTCTGGCTGATCGCGCTGACCGCCGGCGGCCGGGTGCGGACGGCGGGGGTCGTCGCCGGTCTCCTCTGCTGCACCCGCCTCGACCTCGCGCCGGCGGCCGGCCTCGTGGTCGCCTACGGCCTCGTTCGGCGAAGTTGGCGGGATCGGACAGTGACGCTCGGCCTCGCGCTCCTGGCGGTGCTTCCCTTCCTCCTGTGGAACCACGCGGACACCGGCGCGTGGATTCCGGCCACCATCCGCGCCAAGCGGCTTTTCTACGCCGAGGGCTGCCTGCCGCTGGCGACGAGGCTTTCGGTGAGCGCGCGCGGGATCGCCCGCGGGGTCGCCAGCCTGCTGCCGATGGCGGTCGGCCTGGCCGGTCTGGCTGGAAGCGCGCTCGGCGCCGTGGGAGTCGGGGCGATGACCGTCAGCCTGGGCGCATACACGGTTGCGCTGCCCGGCTCGCTCAACTACAGCTACTGCCGCTATTTCTATCCCATCGTCGCGCCGTGGTGCGCATGGGGATTGGTGCGGCTGGCCCGCGGCAACCCGCGCACCTCCATCGCCCCGCTCGTGGGGCTCGCGTGCGCCGCGGTGACCTTCGCGGCGCTGCGGTGGATCGATCAGGCGCCGGTCGCTCACGAAATCCAGGCCGCCGCGGGGTGGATCGAAGCCCACACGCCTGCTGACGCGGTCCTCCTCGTGCACGATGCCGGAGGGATTTCCGAGCTGGCTGGCCGGCGGGCGGTGGATCTGGTGGGTCTCAAGTCGCCCGCCAGCATCGCCGCGCACCAGGAGTGGACGTGGCCCAGTTGCGGCTCCGCGCGTGATGAGGCCATCGCGGCCATCGCCCGCGCGTCGGACAGTTCGTACTTCGTGGTCGAGAGCTCCTGGGACCAGTCCTTCCATTTGACGGACGCCCTGCGCCACGGGGGCTTCGAGATGCAGCTCCTGCGTCAACCGTCTGGCGCCGGGTACTTCGTCTACAGTCTCGAGCCAGGGGTTGCTGGTCCGGCTAAAGCCGGACACTACCCGAGCCAGGGTGACCGGCCGAGTCAGGTTGACCGGTAGTTGGTGGTCCAGATCCCGTAGTCCAGATCCCGTAGTGTCCGGCTTTAGCCGGACCCCCACTCCCGTAGTGTCCGGCTTTAGCCGGACCAAACTTCAGCCGGACCGAACTTCAGCCGGACCAATCACCTGAATCAGACCAAAGGCCCATCAATCGGACTATCAGCTTATTTACAACGCAGATACCTCACAGTAGCATCCCGACAGAATTGTCGCGCAGGCCTGTTGCCTGGAGGGATGCGAATGGTTCACGACGCCTCGGCCGCCTTGCAGTGGAGGTTGTATCACGCCGGTCACGAGCTCGCCGGCGTTGTCGTCCGCGACCACTTGAAGATTGAAGCCCAGGTGGTGCTCGACGGCTCGGCCCTGTATTGCAGCCGGCATCGGACGCAGTTCACCGCCGAAGAGGAACTGGCGTCCATGTGGGACCATTACCTGCGCGACGGATGGATGGCGCCGACCGAGTTCCGCCCCGGCCCCGTGCCCCGCTCCTGATCCCCGCCCGTCCGCCGGAGCCTGCGTTAGAATCTGACTATCGATTCCCCGCAGGCATGAAGGCCATCGAGGACGGAGCCCGGATTACTCCTGTCGCGCTCGCGCATGGAGACGGGGCGGAAGCCCGTCTTGTCGAGCGCGTCATTGCCGTCGCCCGCACGCTCCTGACGACCTCGGCGCTCGTGGTGTTGCGGTTCGATCCGCCCGAACCGGCGCGCTACGCGGCGCTCGCCGGCGTCGTCCTCCTGGCCTACACCGCGTTCGCCCTCCTGCTCCTGCTCGTGCTGATGCGGGCGACCAGCATCCCCCGTCTCCTGCCGGTGGCCGCCCAGGCCGCCGACGTCGTGTTTGCCGTCGTCCTGACGCTTCTGTCGGCGGGACCGAACGGCGCGCTGGCCACCTTCCTGTTCTATCCGCTCCTGGCCGCGGCCTACCGCTGGGGGTTCGCCGAAGTCATGGCCACGGCGGTCACCGTCGTCGTCCTGATGGGTATCGAGTCGAGCCTGGTGTCCACCGGCGTGCTGGGGCCCGCTCTCCCGCGCGACATGGAAGTGAACCGGGTGTTGCTGCGCGGGATCTACATCGGGGCGATGGGCGCAGCCATCGGCTATTTCGCGGAAAGCGAGAAGCGCCGGCGGCTGGAATTGCGGAACCTCGCGCTGACGCTCATCCGCGCCCAGCTGGGCAGCCGGTTCGCCGACAGCGTCAACCTGGTCCTGGCCTCGCTGCAGAACATCTTCGGCGCCAAGCAGGTGCTGCTCGTGGTCGAGGAGCAGCCCTCGGGGCGCGTCTGGCTCTGGTCGAATACCGACTCCTCGTCCGACGAAGACGAGCGATTTCCGTCGGTGCGCCGGGAAGACTACTTCTTCGACGCGCCGGGCGGCGCCTGGCACGGCGCAGCGCGTCTGGGACGTCGCGGACGCTTTTCGGTGGTGGCCGTCGACACTCTCGGGAAGCGGCTGCCGTCGACGGTGATCACTCTACCGCGACCCTTTCTCACCTCGCACCCGTGCCGGCGAATCATCGGGGTCACGCTGCCGCTGAGCGACGAGTGGACGGGCCGTGTCTTCGTCCTCAACCCGAGCCTCGGGGTGCACCGGGAACAGAGCGCCCGCTATGCGCTCCTGCTGGTCACGCAGGCGGGCCCCACGCTCTACAGCCATTACCGCGTGCGCCACCTGCGCAAGCGCGCCGAAGCGCTCGAGCGCGGCCGCGTCGCGCGCGAGCTGCACGACGGGGTCACCCAGTCGCTCATCGGTCTCGAGATGGAGCTCGTCGTCCTCCATCGCCGCGCGGCGGAACGGGCGCCCGAGCTCGCCGCCGATCTCGCCCGCGTGCACAACATCGTGCGCACCGAGATCACGGCGGTCCGCGAGCTGATGGAGGGGATCCGCGCAGGCGACGTGGACGGCGGCGATCTGCTGCCGCATCTGCACGAGATGATCGACCGCTTCAGCCGGTACACCGGCATCGCCGCCCGCTTCGTCTCCGATGGCCACCCCGTCGAGCTGACGCCCCACGTCCGGCGGCAGACCGCGCGGATCGTTCACGAGGCGCTGGTCAACATCCGCCGGCACGCCGGGGCGAGCCGCGTGGTGGTCCGGGCCGACGCCAACGGCCGCTGGTGGACGCTCACCATCGAGGACGACGGCCGCGGCTTTCCGTTCAGCGGACGGCTGTCTCAGGAGGATCTCGATCGCTCCCGGCGCGGCCCCAGAACCATCAGCGAGCGCCTGCGCCTCATCGGGGGAATGCTCGCGATCGAATCGAACCCAGGGGTGGGATCCCGTCTCGAGGTCTCGGTTCCCTGCCAGTCCATCTCATGACCATCGACCCACAGCCCGCGCGCATCCTCATCGCCGACGACCATCCGATTTTCCGGGACGGTCTGCGCCGGCTGCTCGAGGCGGAACCGAACCTCACCGTGGTCGGCGAGGCCGTCAACGGAGACGATGCGGTGAGGCTTGCCAGGATGCTGCGGCCCGACGTGCTGCTGCTCGACGTGGCCATGCCGGAAGCCTCGGGCCTGGACGTGCTGCACACCGTGGCCGAGATTCCCGAGGGCCCGCGCGTGATCCTGCTGACCGCTGCGATCGAGCGCGCCGACATCGTGAAGGCGCTCGAGCGGGGCGCCCGCGGCGTCGTCCTGAAGGAGTCGGCGACCGGGCTGCTCCTCAAGGCCATCCGGATCGTCATGGAGGGCGGGTACTGGATGGGGCGCGACAGCGTCTCGGATCTGGTGGCCGCCCTGCGGACGCTCGCCGCTCCGCCCGAACGCAGCACGCCGCCCTTGGCGTACGGCCTCACCCAGCGTGAAATGCAGATTGTCGAGCTGATCGTCGCCGCCGCCGGCAACAAGAAGATCGCCGAGACGCTGTCGATCAGCGAAAAAACGGTCAAACATCACCTGACGAACATCTTCGAAAAGCTCGGCGTGTCGAGCCGCCTCGAGCTCGCCCTGTTCGCCGCACAACACCACCTCATCCCACCGGCGGCATAACCCCTGCGGTCGCAGCATTCCCATCAAGAGCCCGCGGATGCCGGTCCTTTGCCGGAATTATTGAAGAGCTTGATTTCGATCTCGGCACTAACAATACTGTACCTCTCTTGTCTCATCTGCGCCACATCGTCTTATCGCGTGGAGCCGTCGTATCAGTATTGTCATTCGGACCGATCTATTTGAAACAGCATGAGCTTCCGATACACCTGTCAGGTTCCCCCCTCGCAGTCCCTGCTCACCCGTCTCTTCTGAGCCGGCGTGTAAGTCAAAGGGCGAAGCTACGCGCCCTTCCTATCCATTCTTCAATGAACCGTTCACCGGGCCGGAGTCTGCGAGGCTGGGCGATCGTCGCGATGATCGGTCCGCTCGCCCTGACGACCGGCTGCCGCAACGCCGCGCGCCGGACGGCGTCCGCGCCGGTCAGGCCGGAGTACGACCGGAGCGGAAAGCTCACGCGGCTCGAGTCCGACGCCGACGGCGACGGCCGCATCGACACGTGGGGATACATGGACGGGACCGAGCTGCTCCGCGTCGAGAGCGACGAGAACGGTGACGGCAGGGTCGACCGCTGGGAGTATCACGCCCGGCCGGCGTCGGCCGGCGCCCAGGGTGGCCGCGCGGACGATCCTCGGGCGACGATCGAGCGGGTCGAGCGCGCGACGCGGTTCGACGGCAAGGTGTCGCGCTGGGAGTACTTCGACCGTGGCGTCGTGTCTCGTATCGAGGAGGATACCGACGGCGACGGCGCCGTGGACACCTGGGCCACCTACGCGGCCGGGGCCCTGGCGACCCTGGCGACCGACACCGCCAGGCATGGCCGGCCCGACCGGCGCCTGATCTACCGACCGGACGGCACCCTCGACCGCATCGAGGTGGACGCCGACGGCTCGGGCGTTTTCCATCCCCTTCCTCAGGTTCCACAACCATGACGACGACAAGCACGAGTCCAGTCAGCCAGAGCCAGTCGACCGCGCTGCTCTTTGCGAGCGGCGGTCATCAGGAGCTCGAAGCGCTGCTGCGCAGCATCGGGTTTCAGCCGGTGGTGGTCAGTGGCGCGCACGAGGTGCCCGCGCTGCGCGCGCCGGTCGCGCTCTGCCTGATCGATCTGAAAGAGAACGGCGATGCGATCCGCAGCGCGCGGACGTTTCGGACGCAATACCCCGATTCGGTCGTGATCGGGGTCGCCGATCCCTCCCGGCCGTCGGCGGCGGCCGACGCCATCCGCGCCGGCATGTTCGACGTGCTGCCGCGGCCGCCGTCCGCGCGGGATCTCGAGGCGCTCTTGTCGAACGCGCGCGAGCAGGCGACGCTCGCGAGCACTCAGCTCGCCCGCCCCGCCGCCGCGCAGCCGATGGCGTACGGCGTGGTCGGCTCGTCGGCGGCCATGCGGCTCGTGCTGGACCTCGTGCAGCGCGCCGCGCCCGGCCGCTGCGGCATGCTGATCGCCGGCGAGCGCGGCACCGGCCGGGAGATGATCGCGCGCGCCATTCACCTCCACGGCACCAATCGGAATGCGCCCTTCGTCAAGGTCGACGGCTCCGGTCCGAGCCCCGAGGACATCGAGCTGCAGCTCTTCGGCCTGCTGAACAAGCGCGCCGCCGGCGGCGGCGCCGAGCGGCGCAGTCTCGAGCGCCTGGGCCGCAACAGCCGGATCGTCGAAGCGAACGGCGGCATCCTGTTTCTCGAGAACATCATCGAGCTGCCGGCCCGCGCGCAGGCCCGCCTGGTCAGAGTGCTGCGCGACCGCGAGGCGTTCGTGGACGACCGGACCGAGCCGCTGACGCTCGACGTGCGGCCCATTGCGGCCGTCGAGCCGTCGGCGATCGCGAGCGCGCTCGAAGAGGGGCGGCTGCGGGCGGATCTGTACGAGCGGCTGTCGCTCATTCGGGTGGAGGTGCCGGCGCTGCGCCAGCGCCGCGAGGACATCCCGCTGCTGGCGACGCACTTCGTGAAGGAGCTCTGTCGCGCCGCCAACACGCCGGTGAAGACGTTGACCAGGCCCGCGCTCACGCTGCTGGCGGCCCTGCCCTGGCGGGGCAACTCCCTCGAGCTGCGCACGCTGCTCGAGCGCCTCATTCTGCTGGTGCCGGGCGGCCTGATCCGGCTGGAGGACGTCCTGGCGCACACCCAGCTCGAAGGCACCGTCAGCCCCACCGGCGTGGACGCGACGCTCCGGCAGGCGCGCGCCAAGTTCGAGCGCGATTACATCGCTACCGTCCTGCAGCACCACCGCGGCCGCATTGCCGACGCCGCCCGGGTGCTCGGGATCCAGCGCACGAATCTGTACCGCAAGATGCGGCGGCTGAATCTGATCCGGCCCAAGCCGCCGGGAAGGGACTGGTGATGTATCGCCGCCGACACATCCACGAACCGCCCGATACACATCCCGCCCACCCGCCGTTGACGTCCGATCCGGAACAAGTGACCATGAAGGTGTCGATAGCCGGGCCAGTTCCCCCCAGCGGCACCGTGCACGGCCGGTCCCGACAGAAGGACGTTGACCATGAGAAATCGGAAGACTACCGCGATCGCGCTGGCTGTCGTGCTCGGCATGGCGGCCGGGCCGTCGAGCCTGCTGGCGGCCGCCCAGCAGGACGTCACGATTGGCGGGACCGCGAAGCGGGAAGCCAACAAGCCGTACTCGGACTACAAGGTCCGGGCGCGGGATGCGCAGAGCGGCCAGATTGCCGCCACCGGCCTGCTCGACCCGAACGCGCAGTTCACGGTGACCGGCCTGCCCCCGGCCCACTACGTTGTCGAGCTCCTGAACAAGGACGGCAAGGTCGTGTGCAGCGAAGGGCCGTTCAACCTCACGCAGCAGCTCCTGAAGAACGACGTGAACATCGACTGCGGCAAGGTGCCTGTGGCGTGGTGGCTGATCGGCGCGGCTGCGGCGGCGGGCATCACCGCCGGCGTCGTGTCCGGCGCCTCCGGAACGGCGAGTCCCTCCCGCTAGCCCCGTCTCTCTCGCGCGGCGCCTTCGGCCTTCGCCGCGCGATGGTGGTTGCGCTGGCGCTCGTCGGCGTCCTGACCACGCCGGCGGGCGCGTTCGCGCAACAGGCGGATGCCGATCGGGCCGATGCGGGGCGATTCCGCTTCGGCCCGCTCCGCTTCACGCCGTCAATCGCGCTCACCAGCATCGGCATCGACAGCAACGTGTTCAACGACGCGGGCAACCCGCAGCAGGATACGACTGCCGCCATCGGCCCCGCCGTGGACCTCTGGCTGCACGGCGGACGGTCCCGGCTGACCGGCAAGGTCTCCGGCCAGTACCTGTACTTCGACAGGTTCAGCAGCCAGCGCGCCTTCAACACCGTCGACCAGGTGCGGTGGGAGCTGCCGATGACGCGCCTCACGCCGTTCTTCATCGGCAACTACGCCAACACGAAGGAGCGGCCAGGCTTCGAGATCGACTCGCGCGCGCGCCAGACGAGCGAGGACGTCGGCGTCGGCACCGAGATACGCCTGTCCGGCCAGACGAGCGTCGTGCTCACCGGCACGCGCGCACGCGTGGCCTTCGATCCCACCGAGACGTTTCTCGGCGTGGACCTCGCCAACGCCCTCAATCACACGAGCGACACCGTCGAGGTGCAGTTTCGCGAGAAGCACTCGGCGCTCACGACCTTCGTCGTCTCGGCCGACGAGGTGCAGGACCGCTTCGCGTTCGACCCGCTGCGCGACGCGAACAGCCTGAAGGTGCTGCCCGGTTTCGAGCTGAAGCCGTCGGCCCTCGTCTCGGGCACCGTGTTCGTCGGCTACCGGCGGTTCGAGCCGCTCGGCGCCGCCGTCCCGTCCTACCAGGGCCTGGTGGCGTCGGTGGACGCGCGGTACACCGCGAGCGCGACGCTTCTGGCGCTCAAACTGGGCCGCGATCTGACGTACTCGTTCGAACCGACCGAGCCGTACTACACGCTCACCGATGCAATGCTGAGCGTCACCCAGCGGATCACCTACGCGTGGGACCTCGTCGGGCGCGCCGGCCGGCAGACGCTCGACTACCACGGCGTCACGCCCGGGAGCGCGTCGAACGCGTCGTTCCCTGCGGCGCACGTGGACACGATATCTCAATACGGCGCCGGCGTCGGCTACCGCATCGGGCGGACGCTTCGAATCGGGTTCGACGGCAACTACCTGCGCCGCCGCTCCTCCGACCTCTCACAGCGCGACTACCAGGGCGTCCGGATGGGCGCCTCAATCAGCTACGGGTTGCCACAATGAAGATATGCACTCTCCCCTTTCCGGGGCGTGCCTTCCCGCTCGTCGTTCTCCTGACGGCCCTCTGGCCCGGGCCGGCGCCGGTGTCGGCGCAAACCGACTACCGCATCGGCCCGCAGGACGTGTTGACCATCACCGTCTTCGGCGAGCCCGATCTTTCGGGGAAGTTCGCGGTCGAGCCGGACGGCACCTTCACGTTCCCCCTGGTGGGCCGCGTGAGCGCGCGCGGGATGACCCAGCGGGAATTCGAGCAGGACCTGAAGACCAAGCTCGCCGACGGCTTCCTCAAGACGCCCCAGGTGACGGTCGCCATCGAGGCGTTCCGCAGCCAGCACGTCTTCGTGCTCGGCGAGGTGCGGTCGCCCGGCGAGTACCAGTTCAGCGGCGACATGACCCTCCTGACCGCGCTCGCCCGCGCCGGATCGACGACGGCGATGGCCGGCCGCGAAGCGATCGTGGTGCGCCAGCCGCGAAAGACCGGTGAGCCCAACGAGCCGGCCGAGGTCATCAAGGTCGATCTCTCGGCCCTCGAGGAAGGCAACCTCGCGCTGAATCTCCAGTTGCAGGACAACGACACCGTCAACATCCCGAAGGGGCAGTCGGTGTACGTCACCGGTCAGGTGCGGTCGCCCGGCGCGTACCCGGTCGATCCCGGCACCTCAGTCCTGCAGGTGCTGTCGCTGGCCGGCGGGGTCACCGATCGCGGCGCCGACAATCGCATCACGGTCCAGCGCTCCGTCAAGGGCAGGAAAACGGAGATCAGGAGCCAAGCTCACGGATGCCGTCCAGCCGGGCGACACCATCATCGTTCCCGAGAAGTTCTTCTAGGACATCGACCTCATGCCCAGCCCGCAGCGCACCGTTTCGGCCGCCGCTCCGCACGCGTCCGGCGAAGAGCGTCGCCTCAGCGACTACCTCCGCATCGTCTACAAGCGGCGCTGGATCGCGGGACCCGTGTTCCTGACGATCTTCGTCTTCGGCGCCGTCAACGCCTTCCGGCAGGTCCCGATCTACCAGAGCCGGGCCCAGATCCTGATCGAAAACGATTCGCCCAAGGTGGCGAAGCTCGATCAGATGTTCGACTCGACCGACGGGTACTACAACGACGAGTTCTATCAGACCCAGTACCGGATCCTGCAGAGCCGCAGCCTCGCCAAGCGGACGCTCGACGCCATGAAGCTCTGGGACGCGCCTCGGCTGGGCAGCGGCCCCACGCCGCGCGGCTCCATCAGCGTCACCGCCCTGCTCTCGAGCGGCCTGAACACGGTGATGCGCCTGTTCGAGCACGCCGAGCCGCCGCCGCCGCCGGCGCCCGTGGAAACGGCCTCCGGCGAATCCGATCGGCAGTCCGGGCGCATCGACGAGTTCCTCGGCGGTCTGTCGATCGTCCCGGTCCGCAACAGCCGCATCGTCGAGGTGCGGTACGCGTCCACCGATCCGCTGTTCGCCGCCGCCGCGGCCAACGCGCTGACGCGGGCGTTCATCGAACAGAACAGGGAGACCAAGTTCAGCACGTCCAAGGACGCGGCCGACTGGCTGTCGGGGCGCCTCGCCGAGCAGCGGAAGGCCCTCGAGGCGAGCGAAGCGGCGCTGCAGGCCTACAAGGAGCGCAACGGCACCGTGTCGGTGGCCGACAGCGCGTCCAACATCGTCGTGCAGCGGCTGACCGACCTCAATGCGGCGCTGACCAAGGCCAAGACCGAGCGCATCAACAAGGAGGCGCTGTACAACCAGCTCAACACCGCCCAGGGATCAGGGACGCTGGACACGTTCCCGACCGTCCTGGCCAACGACTACGTGCAGAAGCTGCGCGGCGACCTCGCCGACCTCCAGCGCCAGCAGACGCTGATGGCGCAGCGGTACGGCGACCGCAATCCCGAGATGATCAGGCTGCGCAGCGCGATCGAGACCGCGGACGCCAAGCTGCACGTGGAGCTCGCGAAGGTCGTGGCCTCGGTGAAGAACGAGTACGAGGCGGCGCTCGGCGCCGAGCGCAGCCTCCAGAGCTCGCTCGATTCGCAGAAGGGCGAAGCGCTCAGTCAGAACCGGAAGGGGATCGAGTACGGCGTGCTGCAGCGCGAGGTCGAGAGCAACAAGCAGATCTACGAGAGCCTGATGCAGCGGACCAAGGAGACCGGCATCTCGAGCGAGCTGCGCGCGAGCAACGTGCGCATCGTGGACGCCGCCGAGACGCCCCGCAGCCCGATCGCGCCGAACCTGCAGCGCGAGGTGATGATCTGGTTCGGCGGCAGCCTGATGCTCGCCGTCGGCCTGGCGTTCGGCCTCGAGTACCTCGATACGCGGATCAAGACGCCGGAGCAGATCCGGCACGACCTCGGCCTCCCCTTCCTGGGGATGCTGCCGGCGCTGCGCGCGAAGGACTACCATGGCGCGCCGCTCCTCAACAACGGCGTGCCGTCGCCGTTCTCCGAAGCGGTGCGCTCGGTGCGGACGGCGCTGCTGTTCTCCTCCGCCGAGGAGGGCGCCAAGTCGCTGGTGATCACCAGCACCGCGCCGAGCGAGGGCAAGACGCTCGTGGCGTGCAACCTGGCGATGGCGCTGGCCCAGGCCGGGCAGCGCGTGATCCTGATCGACGCCGACATGCGCCGCCCGCGGGTGCACGAGCTCTTCGGCCGCAATCAGGAGCCGGGGCTGTCGAACCTGATTGTCGAGAAGGTCCAGCAGCAGGCGGTCGTCCAGCCGACCGACGTGCCGGGCCTGTTCACGCTGCCGGCCGGGCACGTGCCGCCGAACCCGTCCGAGCTGCTCGGGTCGCGGCGGTTCAACGACCTCATCGCCGGCTTCAAGACCGAGTTCGACTGGATCATCATCGACTCGCCGCCGGTGATGGCCGTCACCGACGCGTGTCTGGTCGCCCACCACGCCACCGGCGTGCTCTTCGTCATCGGCGCCGAGATGACCAATCGTGCCACCGCCTCGGTGGCGCTCGATCAGCTCGAGGCCGCCGAAGCGCGGTTCGTCGGCGCGGTCCTCAATCGCGTCAATCTCAACCGTCACGGCTACTACTACTCGCACTACTACCGGCGCGACTACGTCAAGCACTACGCCACACCCGCGCAGTCCTGACCCGCGCTCCCCGCGGCTGCCCGCCGGTCGATTCCCCATCCGACCGGTCGCCCGCGTCGCCAATCGCCGATCGTGATCCGTCCCTCGTGAGCCGCCCATCGTGAGTCCCCACCTGACCGTCCTCGGCCTCGTGCCCGCCCGCGGCGGATCCCGGGGCGTGCCCCGGAAGAACGTCCGGCTGCTGCACGGAAGGCCGTTGCTGCAGTACACGGCCGAAGCCGCGCTCGCAGCGAAGCGGCTCTCCACGGTGGTGCTCACGACAGACGATGAGGAGATCGCGCGGGTGGGGCGCGACTGCGGGCTGGAGGTGCCCTTCCTCAGGCCCGCGGATCTCGCCGGGGACGCCACGCCGATGCTGCCGGTCGTCCAGCACGCGCTCCGCTGGCTCGAGGCGCGCGGGGAGTGGTTCGACGCCGTGTGCCTGCTGCAGCCGACCTCGCCGCTCCGGACCGCGGCGCTCATCGATCGCTGCATCGATCGGCTCGACGCCTCCGGCGCCGACACCGTGCTGAGCGTGCTCCCGGTTCCCGTCGAGTACAACCCGCACTGGGTGTTCGTCCAGCGCCCGGACGGGACGCTGCATCTGAGCACCGGGGAGCCGGCGCCCATCGGCCGGCGGCAGGAGCTGCCGCCCGCCTTCCGGCGCGACGGATCGGTCTACGTCACCCGTCGCGACACCGTGCTGGAGCGCGGATCGCTGTACGGCGCGACGACCGTCGGCTGCATCGTCGCCCCCGAAGACACCGTGAACGTCGACGACGAGGACGACTGGCGCGAGGCCGAAGAGCGGCTCAGGGCGGCGGGCCGATGAAAGCCTCCGCGGGCGCCGAGGCGGCGGCCGTCCCGCTCCTGCCGGGGTTTCATCGCATCCAGGCGTCCCGCGGCTGGAGCTCGCTCGCGCTCGGCGAGCTCTGGGCGTCCCGCGAGCTGCTCTACTTCCTGACGTGGCGCGACATCAAGGTCCGCTACAAACAGACCGTGCTCGGCGGCGCGTGGGCCGTCATCCAGCCGTTCTTCACGATGGTCGTGTTCAGCCTGTTCTTCGGGCGCCTCGCGCGCGTGCCCTCCGACGGCATTCCGTACCCGATTTTCAGCTTCGCGGCGCTCGTGCCCTGGACGTTCTTCGCGAACGGCCTGAGCCAGTCCGCGAACAGCCTGGTGGGCAGCTCGAACCTGATCAAGAAGGTCTACTTTCCCCGGCTCGCGATTCCGCTGGCGACCGTCCTGTCGGAAGCCGTCGACTTCGCCATTGCGTTCGTCGTGCTGCTCGCGATGATGGCGTACTTCGCCATCGCCCCGACCGCGAACGTCGTCTGGCTGCCGCTGCTGCTGGTCCTGGCGGTGACGACCTCGCTCGGCGTCGGCCTCTGGCTGTCGGCGCTCAACGTGCAGTTTCGCGACGTGCGCTACGTCGTGCCGTTCCTCACCCAGTTCTGGATGTTCGCCACCCCGATTGCCTATCCGAGCAGCCTGCTGAGCGAGCGCTGGCGCACGCTCTACGCGCTCAACCCGATGGTCGGCGTCGTCGAGGGGTTCCGGTGGGCGCTCGTCGGGACGCGGACCGCTCCCGGGCCGATGGTCGTCGTCTCGTCGCTCGTCGCGATCGGGTTGCTGGCGAGCGGCAGCCTGTACTTCCGGCGGATGGAGAAGCACTTTGCCGACGTGGTGTGAGCTGGTCGCCGGCGGACCCGGCCGCGGCCGCGCGCTCGTCGTCGGCGAGGTGGCGCAGGCGCACGACGGCAGCCTCGGGCTCGCGCACGCGTTCGTCGATGCCATCGCCGCCGCCGGCGCCGACGCCGTCAAGTTCCAGACGCACATCGCGGCGGCCGAGAGCACGCCGGCCGAGCCGTGGCGCGTGCGGTTCAGCCCGCGCGACCAAACGCGGTTCGAGTACTGGAAGCGGATGGAATTCGCCGAGCACGAATGGCACGCGCTGAAGCGGCACGCGGACGACCGGCATCTCGCCTTTCTGAGCTCGCCGTTTTCGGTCGAAGCGGTCGATCTTCTCGACCGGGTCGGGGTCGCCGCCTGGAAGATCGCGTCCGGCGAGGCCGGGAACGCGCCAATCGTCGATCGCATCCTGCGGAACGGCCGGCCGGTGATGCTCTCGTCCGGCATGAGCCCGCTCGCCGAGACCGATGCCGTGGTCGCCCGCGTCCGGGCGGCCGGCGCGCCGCTCGCCGTGCTGCAGTGCACCTCCGCGTACCCGTGTCCGCCCGAACGCGTCGGCCTGAACCTGCTGCCCTTCTACCGCGCGCGGTACGGGTCGGCCGTCGGCCTGTCGGATCATTCCGGCACCATCTATCCCAGCCTCGGGGCAGCGGCGCTCGGCGCCGACGTCCTCGAGGTCCACGTCACGCTGAGCCGCGAGATGTTCGGCCCCGACGTCGTCGCCTCCGTCACGACCGCCGAGCTGCGGCAGCTGGTCGAGGGCGTGCGGTTCATCGAGCGGATGATCGATCATCCGGTGGACAAGGACGCCGTGGCGGCGAACCTCGCGCCGATGCGCATGCTGTTCACCAAGAGCGTGGTCGCGCGGCGTCCGCTGCCCGCCGGCACGGTGCTGAGCGAAGAGCACCTGGCGCTCAAGAAGCCCGGCACCGGGATTCCCCCGGCGCGCCTGCCCGACGTGGTGGGCTGCCGGCTCACGCGGGACGTCGACGCCGACGAGCCGCTCGGTGAATCCGATCTCGAGCCGGCGCCCTGACAGCCGAGTCCGGCCACATGGCCCCCCGTAAAGTCTGCGTCGTCGTCACCGCGCGTCCGAGCTACAGCCGGATCAAGACGGCGCTGCGCGCCATCGATCGGCATCCCGATCTGGAGCTGCAGCTCGTCATCGGCGCCTCGGCGCTCCTCGAGCGCTACGGCAACGCCGCGAAGTTCATCGAGGAGGAAGGGTTCCGCATCGCCGCGCGCGTCTACATGGTGCTCGAAGGCGAAAACCCGGCCGCCATGGCGAAGACGACCGGCCTGGGCGTGCTGGAGATGGCCACCGTGTTCGACAACCTGAGGCCGGACGTCGTGGTGACGGTCGCCGATCGGTACGAGACGCTTGCGACCGCCATCGCGGGAGCGTACATGAACATTCCGGTCGCGCACGTGCAGGGCGGCGAGGTGACCGGATCGATTGACGAGAAGGTGCGGCACGCGGTGACCAAGCTCGCGGACATTCACCTCGTGTCCACGTGCAAGGCCGGCGAGCGCGTCATCCGGATGGGCGAGGATCCCGAGATGGTGTTCGTCACCGGCTGCCCCTCCATCGATCTGGCCTGCGAGGTGCTGCGGCAGCCGGCGTTGACGTTCGACCCGATGGAGAAGTACGGCGGCGTCGGCCAGCACATCGATCTCTCGCGCGGCTACATCGTGGTCATGCAGCACCCGGTGACGACCGAGCACCAGCTCGCGCGCGCCCACGTGCTGGAGACGTTGTATGCGGCCCGCGACACCGGCGTGCCGACGCTCTGGTTCTGGCCGAACCCGGATGCCGGATCGGACGGGACGTCGAACGGGATCCGGACGTTCCGCGAGCTCGAGCGGCCGGCCAACATCCACTTCTTCAAGAACATGTCGCCGACCGACTTTCTGCGCCTGCTGTACAACAGCAAGTGCATCGTCGGCAACTCGAGCGTGGGCATCCGCGAGTGCTCCTACCTCGGCGTCCCGGCCGTGAACATCGGATCGCGCCAGACCGGGCGCGATCGGGGCAAGAACGTCATCGACGTCGGGCACGATCGAGGAACCATCGGCGAGGCGATCGCGCACCAGTTCTCCAACGGGCGGTGCGAGCGCGACACCCTGTACGGAAACGGTCACGCCGGCGAGAAGATCGCGGACGTCCTGTCGCGGGCGCCGCTGCGGATCGAGAAGACGCTGAAGTATTAGCGTCCCGAGTCCCTGTAGTCCCGAATCCCCGTAGTGTCCGGCTTCAGCCGGACCCGCGATCCAGACTCGAGCCGCGAAGAACCCTGGCCAGAAACTGCGTCTCCTGCGAACGGTTCGACGCGCGGGAAATCGCATTTCCGGGATCTGTGTACAGCGCCGGCCAGGTCCGTGACCTGGCCTGGACTCGGCCCTTCAATGCGATTTCCCGGCTGCCGCCTGAATCGCGCCGCTCACACGTTCGCTGGATCCGCAGTTTCCGGCCAGCGATCGTTCGGCGAGCTCGAGCGGCATCCGGTTTCAGCCGGACCCCGAGTCCCGAGTCCCGAGCCCCAAGAATCATGTGCGGCATAGCAGGAATAGTCGGGCACGGCACGAATCGCCCAACCGTTGAGGCGATGGTTGACGTGCAGCGCCATCGCGGCCCGGATGCCGACGGCGTCTTCGAGGATCCCGCGGGCCTCGCGGCGCTCGGTCACAATCGATTGAGCATCATCGACCTCACGGCGGCCGGACGCCAGCCGATGGTCAGCGGCGACGGCCGGCTGGCCATCGCGTTCAATGGCGAGATCTACAACTACCTCGAGCTGCGTGCCGAGCTCCCGGACTATCGCTTCCGGACCGGCACGGACACCGAGGTCGTCCTGGCCGCGTACGAGCGCTGGGGTCCCGCGTGCCTCGATCGGTTCATCGGCATGTTCGCCTTCCTGTTGTGGGACGCCGCGGCCCGCACGCTCTTCGCTGCGCGCGATCGGTTCGGCGTGAAGCCGCTCTGCTACCACACGCGCCCCGACGGCACGCTCCTTCTGGCCAGCGAGATCAAGGCGCTCCATGCGGCGGGCGTGCCCGCCGAGGCCGACCCGGTGGCGTGGGCCACCTATCTTGCGCTCGGCCTGCACGAGCACTCGGACCGGACCTTCTGGGCGGGGATTCGCAATCTGCCTGCCGGTCATGCGTTGACGTGGCGCAATGGCTGCTGCCGCGTGACGCCCTGGTACAACCTGGCCGAGCGGACCGCGGAGATCGACGAGCGACCGATCGACGTGGTGCAGGAGGAGTACCTCGGCCTGCTCGGCGACTCTGTGTTCCTGCGCTTTCGCGCCGACGTGCCGGTCGGCATCAATCTGAGCGGCGGTCTCGATTCGTCCACGCTGCTGGCCACCGTGCAGGCCGTGCAGGGCGCCGACAGCGACGTCACCGCCTTCACGTTCGTCACCGGCGACCCGGCCTACGACGAGCTGCCGTGGGTGGATGCGATGCTCGCGAAGACGCGCCACCCGCGCGTCGCCTGCCGGCTCGACGCGGCCGACGTGCCGGCGCTGGCGAGGTCGGTGCAGGCGGCCGAAGACGAGCCGTTCGGCGGCCTGCCGACGCTGGCCTACGCGCGCCTCTTCGAGCGTGCGCGCGAGCGCGGCGTCCTCGTGCTGCTCGACGGCCAGGGCATGGACGAGCAGTGGGCGGGCTACGACTACTACCAGGCAGCGGCGACGGGCGCTCCCGCGAGTGCTCCCGCCCCGATCGTGCAGGGAACCACGCGGCCGCCCGTACGGCCCGACTGCCTGGTTCCCGAGTTCCGCTCCCTGGCCGAACCCTTCTCGGCGCCGCAGCCGTATCCAGACGCGCTGCGCAACCTCCAGTACCGCGACGCGCGGTTCACCAAGATTCCCCGCGCGCTCCGCTTCAACGACCGCGTCTCGATGCGGGCGTCCACCGAGCTGCGCGAGCCGTTCCTCGACCACCGGCTCTTCGAGCTCGCCCTGCGGCAGCCGGCGGATCGCAAGATTCAGGCGTCCACCGGGAAGTGGCTGCTCCGCCGCATGGTGGACCGCATGCTTCCCGAAGGCGTCGTGACGGCGCCCAAGCGCCCGCTGCAGACGCCGCAACGCGAATGGCTTCGAGGGCCGCTCTACCAGTGGACGCGCGGCCTCGTTGACGTGGCCGTCGCTCGATTCGGCGGCGCCTGGCTGGACGGCGCGGCGGTTGACGCCGCCCTCCGCGAGTACCGCGAGCTGGGCGGCGAGAGCAGCTTTCACCTGTGGCAGTGGATCAGTCTCGGCATGCTGGCGGAGCCGACGCGGGCTCCCGCCCTCCTGGGCCGCATCGCATGATTGGGCACCGGGCTCGCGTCTTCTCTCTCGTGTTCGCGGTCTGCGTGTGTCTGGTCCGCCCGCAGGCGCAACAGCCCCGCACCGGGTTCTATGCGGCGCCTGACGGACAGCCGCAGGGCGACGGAACCCTGGAGCGCCCGTGGGATCTCCAGACCGCGCTCGATCAGCCGCCGGTCGTTCAGGCGGGCGCCACCCTCTGGCTCCGCGGCGGGACCTATCTCGGCGCCTTCGTCAGCCGCCTGCACGGCACCGATTCGGCGGAGATCACGATCCGGCCGTACCGCGCCGAGCGCGCGATTCTCGACAACCCGGCGTACGGCGCCTGGCCCGTCAAGTCGCCGCTCACCATCGAGGGCGCCTATGCGACGTTCCGGGGACTCGAAGTGACGTCCTCCAATCCGGCCCGGACGAGCGCCGAGGGCGTGACCGGCGACTTCCGTCCCAACGGCATCGACGTCTGGGCGCCGCACACCCGGCTCGTCAACAACATCGTCCACGACACGGGCAACTGCATCGGCCACTGGTCTCCGGCGACCGACAGCGAAATCTACGGGAACCTCCTGTACTTCTGCGGGTGGGACCGAACCGGCAGTCGCGGTGCCGGCCACGCCTTGTACATCCAGAATTCCGGCGGGACCAAGGACATCCGCGACAACGTGATGTTCGATCAGTTCGGCTACGGCATCCACGCGTACACGGAAACCGGCGCGCTGGACGACCTTCATTTTCGCGGCAACGTCGTCTTTGAATCGAGCGTCCTGTCCAGGGTCACGCCGGGATGGGCCGCCGACATCCTGGTCGGAGGCCGGAAGGTCGCGCATCGCCCGGTCGTGGACGGCAATTTCACGTATCGCGCGCACGGGTCGAACAACCTCGGATACCGCGCCGGCACCGAGTCGGCGGTGGTCACCAACAACTATTTCGTCGAGGGCCCCGACGGCGCCGCCCTGAGCGTCCTCGAGCCGCAGAACCTGACGCTCGCCGGCAATACCTTCGTCGGCACGGTCGCCGGCGTGGAGGGCGAGTGGCAGGTCGAGAACCGTCACGAGACCGATCCGCACGGCGTCTGGCGCTTCCTCCTGCCCAATGCGTACGAAGCCGGCCGCGCGACCCTGGTCATCTACAACTGGGACGCGGCGGACACCGTGAGCGTCGACGTCGGGTCGCTTCTCGCGCCCGGCGACGCCTACGAGCTTAGAAACGTTCAGGACTACTTCGGCGACGTGATCCGGCAGACCTTCGACGGGCGTCCGCTGGCCATTCCGATGCGCGGACGCACCACCGCGGTGCCCACCGGCTGGCAGGCGCCGCCGTCGACGTTTCCGACTTTCGGCGTCTTCGTCCTCGTCCGGATCGATCCCGCCGCGCGACCGAAATAGATCGCCGTGCCGCATCTCGCCCTGCTCGTGTCGGATGGCCCCGGGGTTCGCAACCTCATCGTCGGCGATTTTCTCGGGCAGGCCGCTCGAATCGGTCCCGTCTCCGTGCTGCACAACCTGCCGGACGAACTGCTCTCGGGCCATCGCGCGACATGGAACGGCGCCGTCTCGTGGGAGCCGCTGCGGCCGTACTCCGAGTCGCGCCCGGCGGAGTTCCTCAGGCAGACGCTCGGATACGCGCACATGTTCTGGGCCGACACGCAGGCGATGCGCCACAACCGCCGGGCCCCGCTCAAGGGGTCGTGGGGCCGCCGCGGGTTTCAGCGCGCGAGCCGCACGGTCGGCCGCGCGGCCGCCTCGCGCCGGGCGATTGCGCTCCTCGCCGCCTGCCACCAGCTCGCGGTGTCGCGCGCCTCCGAGGTCGGCGACTACATGACGTGGCTCGATCGGACGCGCCCGTCGGTCCTCCTCTGCTCGCACCAGCGGCCGCCCCTCGTCCTGCCGGCCGTTCTCGCCGCGCAGGCGCTCGGCATTCCGACGGCGACGATGGTGTTCAGCTGGGACAACCTGACGAGCAAGGGACGCATCGCCGCTCCGTTCGATCACTACATGGTCTGGAGCGACCACATGGCGGCGGAGCTCCGGCGGTATCACCCCGACATCGCGCCTGATCGAATCCACGTCGTCGGCACGCCTCAGTTCGACGTCTACGGCAGCCGCGACGTCCTTCTGACGCGAACGGAATTCTTCAAGACCATCCACGCCGACCCGTCGCGCCCGCTGATCTGCTACTCGGGCGGCGACACCGGGACGACGCCGGAGGATCAGGACCACGTCGCGATTCTGCTCGACCTGATTGCTGCCGGGGCGATTGCCGGCCGGCCCCAGGTGATTCTCCGGCCGTCTCCGGTGGACGACGGCAGGCGGTACGACGCGGTGCGAGCCCGGTACCCCGAGCTCATCTACGCGAAGCCCGCGTGGGTGGACGTGAAGCCCGGCAACTGGGCCCGCGTCATCCCGACGGCCGACGATGTCGTCTTCCTCGCGAACCTGACCGGGCACGCGGATCTCAACGTCAATCTCGCGTCCACGATGACGCTCGATTTCGCGATTCACGACAAGCCGGTGGTCAACGTCGCGTTCGACGTCGCCGACCCTCCGCGGTTCGGCATGCCGGTGTGGGACTTCTACTACCGGTTCGAGCACTACCGGCCGGTCGTGGAGCTCGGCGCCGCCCGGTTCGCGCGGTCGCGTGAAGAGCTCGCCGCGCACGTGAACGCGTATCTGGCCGACCCGTCGCTGGACCGAGACGCCCGCCGCCAGCTCGTGGCGATGCAGTTGACGGTGCCTCCCGGTCAATCGACGCGTCGTCTCGTGGACGCCCTGGCAGCCATCGGCCGATGACCCCGCTGCACGTCTGCTTCCTGTGCGACGAGTATCCCCCGCGGCCCCATGGGGGCATCGGGAGCTTCACGCGGGCGCTCGCCCGCGCGCTGGCCGCCGCAGGCCACGCCGTGTCGGTCGTCGGCATCTACACGGGCATGACCGCCGCGACGACCGAAGACGACGAGGGCGTCCGCGTCGTGCGACTGCCGCATTCCAGGATTCGGTTTACCGGTCTGGCGGTGAACGCGTGGCGGCTCAGGCGCGCGCTGGCGTCGATCCACCGCGAGCGGCCGATCGACGTCATCGAGGGCCCCGAAATCGCGTTCGCGCGGTTGCCGCTCCGGTCGCCGTCCGTGCGCATCATCCGGATGAACGGCGGCCATCATTTCTTCGCGACCACGCTTGGCGGCCGGCCGCTCTTTCCCCGCCGCTGGCTCGAACGCCGGTCGTTCCGGCGCGCCGACTTTCTGTGCGCCGTCAGCCGGTACGTCGGCGAGACGACGCGCGGACTACTGGGCCTCGGGGCGCGGCCCATCGAGATCCTGCCGAACCCGGTGGAGACGGCGGTGTTCGAGGCGCGCGGACCGCAGGCGGAGGATCCGCGCTCGATCCTGTTCGTGGGGACGCTCTGCGAGAAAAAGGGCATTCGTCAACTGGTCGCGGCGATGCCCGACATTGCCGCCGCCGTCCCGGGCGCGCGCCTGGATGTGATCGGTCCCGATCGCGTGGACGGCCGTACCGGCGAGTCGTTCCGGGAGCGGCTCGAAGCCTCGATTCCGCCGGCGCTCCGGGACCGGATTGTTTTTCACGGCCGCCTCGACAACCGGCTCGTGCCCGATCGCATCGCGGCCGCGGCCGTCTGCGTCTACCCGTCGCACATGGAAGCCTGCCCGGTGGCATGGCTCGAAGCGATGGCGATGCGGAAGGCCATCGTCGCGAGCCGGACCGGGCCGGGCCCCGAGCTGATAGAGGACGGCGTTTCCGGGCTGCTGTGCGACCCTCACGACCCTCGGTCGATCGCCGCGAGCGTCGTCTCGCTGCTGAACGATCCGGAGAAGCGCGAGCGGCTCGCCGCAGCCGCCCACCAGCGTGCACTCGACACGTTCGCCATCGACACGGTCGTCGAGCGGAACGTCGCCTTCTATCGCGACTGCGTCGAGCGCCATCGAGCCGGCGGACACGCGGCCGTCCAGGCGCCGGCCCGGCTGCGCAAGCTCCTCGTCGTGTCGCACGTCGTGCACTACGACCACGACGGGAGGCTGCACGCCTACGCGCCGTACGCGCGGGAAATCGACAAGTGGGCGGAGATCTTTCCGGAGCTCCTGATTGCCGCGCCCTGTCGGCGGTCGGCGCCGCCGGCCGACTGCGAGCCGCTGACTGCCGCCAACATCGCGATGCGCCCGCAACTCGAGCGCGGCGGCGATTCCCTCGCCGCCAAAATCCGGCTGGCCGTCAGCCTGCCGCGCCTCGTCGCCGGCCTCGGCCGCGCGATGCGCGAGGCGGACGCGATTCACGTGCGGTGCCCGGGCAACCTGGGTCTTCTCGGCGCGGCGCTCGCGCCGGTGTTCTCCCGATACCTCATCGCGAAGTACGCGGGCCAGTGGTCGGGATATGCGGGCGAGCCGCTGAGCAGCCGCGTGCAGCGATGGCTGCTGCGATCGCCCTGGTGGGGGAGCGCCGTGCTCGTGTACGGCGATCAGCCCGGCCAGCCGGCGCACATCGTCCCGTTCTTCACCTCCGCGCTGACCTCATCGCAGGTGCGGCGCGCCAGGGCCGCGGCGGCCCGCCGCGTGCCGCTCGCGTCTCCGATGCGGATTCTGTACGTCGGCCGGCTGAGCGCAGCGAAGAACGTCCAGGTGCTCGTCGACGCAATCGCCAACCTGACGCGGAACGGCGACGAGGTCCGCTGCACGATCGTCGGCGAAGGTCCCGAGCGGGCCGCGCTCGAACGGCAGCTCGATCGCGAGGGGCTGCGCGGGCGGGTGGAGCTCGCCGGGGGCATGCCGCTCGACGGCGTGCTCGACTACTACGAGCGCGCCGACGTCCTGGTGCTCGCGTCACAGACCGAGGGCTGGCCCAAGGCGATCGTCGAAGCGATGACGTTCGGCCTGGTCTGTGTCGGATCGAATCGCGGGCTCGTGCCGTGGATTCTCGGCGAGGGCCGCGGCATCGTCGTGCCGCCGGGCGACGTTGCCCCGCTCACCGCCGCGCTGACCGACATCTGCCGCCGTCCCGCCCAATACCGCCTCATGGCCGGTCGCGCGGCGGCCTGGGGACAGCAGGACCTCGCTCGAATCCTTCGAGGACGCGCTGCGCGACCTGCTCGCGAGCCGGTGGCACGCGGGCGTCGGTCGCGCGTCGGCAGCCTGATGTCGGCCTGACTTTGGCCTCGACCAACAGAGTGGCGGTCATGCACGTGGTTGACAGTCTCGACCCGGGAGGCGCCGAGCGGATGGCGGTGAATCTCGTCAACGCGCTGCCGCGGGAACGCTACGCGCCCTTCCTGTGCACGACGCGGCGCGAGGGCGACCTGGCCGACACCGTCGCGGCGGACGTCGGCCGGCTGCGCCTGGGGCGCCAGCAACGGTTCGACCCGGCCGCGGTCCTGGCGGCCCGCCGATACATCACCGAGCACCGGATCCGGATCGTGCACGCGCACAGCTCCTCGATTTTTCTGGCGCGTCTCGCGTCACTGCTCGCGCCGGCGACGCGGGTTGTCTGGCACGACCACTTCGGGAGGCAGTTGGAAGAGCGGCCCCGCTGGCTCTACAAGCTCGCGACCGCCGGCATCGGCGGCGTGATTGCGGTCAGCGAAGACCTGGCCGACTGGTCGCGCGGCCTCGGCACGCCCCCCGAGAGCGTCTTCTATATCCCGAATTTCGTCCTGCTCCCGGCCGCCGCCGGCACCGTTGACCGCGGGAGCCTCCCGGGCGAGGACGGCCATCGCATCGTGTGCGTGGCGAACCTGCGCTGGCAGAAGAACCATCGCGCCCTGGTGGCTGCAATGGCGCAAGTGGCGCGCTCGTGCCCCCGTGCTCACCTGCTGCTTGTCGGGGGCCACGGCGATCCGTCGTGCCGGCGCGCCGTCGAGGAACAGATTCGCGCGCTCTCCTTGACGTCGCGGATCTCCCTGCTCGGCCATCGATCGGACGTGGCCGCCGTGCTGAGCGCATGTGACGTGGCCGTCCTGAGCTCTTCGTCCGAGGGATTCCCGCTTGCGCTGCTCGAGTACGGCGCGATGGGACTCGCCTCGGTGGCGACCACGACCGGCCAGTGCGGCGAGCTCCTCGATCATGGCCGGGCGGGCATCCTGGTCGCGCCCGGCGACGTGGACGGCCTTGCGCGGGCGCTGATCGATCTGCTGCAGGACGCCGCGCTTCGCCGCCGGCTGGGCGAGCGATTCCGCGATCGCGTGGAACGTACCTACGCGCCGGGCGCCGTCATGGATCGCATCTGCCGGGTCTACGAGCAGGTCCTCGCCGCATGACCGATTCAACCTCTTGTCCAGGTCCACTTCAGACGTGATGCAGACCGTGCTCAGCGTCATCGGGACCCGCCCCGAGGCCATCAAGATGGCGCCGGTGGTCCAGGAGCTCGTCAGGCGCGCCGACCGCGTCCGCTCGGTGGTGTGCGTCACCGGCCAGCACCGGGAGATGCTCGACCAGGTCCTCACCTCCTTTGGCGTCACGCCCGACATCGAGCTGAACGCGATGCAGCCCGATCAGCGCCTGTCGGACGTCACGGCGCTGTTGTTCAGCCGCCTCGGTCCCGCGGTGGACGCCGTGCGCCCCGACTGGATCCTGGCCCAGGGCGACACGACGACCGTGATGGTCGCGTCGCTGGTCGCGTACTACGACAGGGTCCGGTTCGGCCACGTCGAGGCCGGCCTGCGGACCGGCGACCTCTTCCAGCCGTTTCCCGAGGAAGGCAACCGGCGGATTGCCGACGCGACGGCCACGCTGCTCTTCGCGCCCACCGAGGGCAGCCGGCGCGCGCTCCTCGCCGAGGGCATTCCGGACGACCGCGTGCTGGTCACCGGCAACACCGTCGTGGACGCGCTGCAGAGCATGGCGGAGTGTCCGTACAACTGGGCCGCCGGGCCGTTGAAGGACGTCTCGCGGGACCGGCGAATCGTTCTCGTCACCGCGCACCGGCGCGAGAGCTTCGGCGGTCCGTTCCGGGAACTGTGCCTGGCGATTCGCGATCTGGGGCTGCGCTACGGGCCGGACGGCACCCAGTTCGTCTATCCGGTGCACCTGAATCCGCACGTGCAGCAGACGGTGCGCGAGATCCTGTCGGACACCCCAGGCGTGACGCTGCTCGAGCCGCTCGACTACCGGTCGATGGTGGCGCTGCTGAAACGCTCCACTCTGGTGCTGACCGATTCGGGCGGCATCCAGGAAGAGGCGCCGACCTTTCGGGTGCCTGTCCTGGTGATGCGGGACGTCACGGAGCGGCCGGAAGGCATCGAGGCGGGCGTGAGCCGGCTGGTGGGACGGACGCGCGACGGCATCGTCTGCGAAGTGGCCCGGCTGCTCGAATCCGCCGAGGCGCGCGCCTCGATGTCGAACCGGTCGAATCCGTACGGCGATGGCAGGGCCGCGACCCGCATCGTCGCGGCGCTGCTCGATTGCGACGTGCACCCATGAGCAACCTCGCCATCCGCGCCGAAGGGCTGGGCAAGCGGTACTGCATCGGCGCCGCGCAGGAGCGCTACCGGACCGTTCGCGAGACCCTCATGAGCGCCGCCACGCTGCCGGCGCGGGCCGTGCGGGCCGCGCTCGCCGGCAACCGCCGCCGCCGTCGTCAGGAAGCGAGCTTCTGGGCGCTCAAGGGCGTGTCGTTCGAGATCAGGAGCGGCGAGGTCGTCGGCATCATCGGACGCAACGGCGCCGGCAAGAGCACGCTCCTGAAGATCCTCTCGCGCATCACCGAGCCGACCGAAGGCTACGCCGACATCGACGGCCGCGTGGGCTCGCTGCTCGAGGTCGGCACCGGATTTCACCCCGAGCTGACGGGCCGCGAGAACGTGTTCCTGAACGGCGCCATTCTCGGCATGCCGCGCGCCGAGATCGAGCGGAAGTTCGACGAGATCGTCGCCTTCGCCGAAGTCAGCCAGTTCGTGGACACGCCGGTCAAGCACTACTCGAGCGGCATGTACCTCCGGCTGGCGTTCGCGGTGGCGGCGCACCTCGAGCCCAACGTGCTGCTCGTGGACGAGGTGCTGGCCGTCGGCGACGCCGCGTTTCAGCGCAAGTGCCTGGGGCAGATGGAGCACGTGGCGCGGAACGGCCGCACGGTCCTGCTCGTGAGCCACAACATGGCCGCCATCTCGGCGCTGTGCACGCGGACGCTGCTCCTGAACCGCGGCGAGGTCTCCTATTTCGGCGAGACCGACCAGGCGGTCAGGCGCTACATCGCGGACGCCGCGTCCAACGCCACGACCCATCTCACCGAGCGATCCGATCGCCAGGGCAGCGGGCGGGCGCGCATCGAACGCATCGAGGTCATCGACGATCGCGATCGCCCCACCGACGTCGTGCCGGCGGGAGGCGAGGCGGCGTTCGCCATGAGCTACGCCTCGGCGGACGGACAGGCCGTCACCAACGCGCTCTTCGAGATCAAGGTCACCGATCAGTTCGACCAGCCCTTGTTCACGATGTCCACCTTCCTGACGGGCGACTCGTTCCCGACGCTGCCGGACCGCGGCACCGTGCACTGCCACGTCCCGTCGCTCCTGCTGGTGCCCGGCGTGTACAGCCTGAAGGTGATCTGCTACGTCAACAACGAGCTGGCCGATCTGGTGAGCGATGCCAAACGCCTCACCGTGGCCGAAGCCGACGTCTACGGCGGAGGCCGCGCGATCCGCGCGAGGACGTACGGGCCGTTCCTGATGCCCCAGCGCTGGTCGTTCCGGCCCGACGAGGCGTCCGCGGTTCCGGCGCTGGCGGCGTCCCGGGTGGCGCGATGAAGATTCTGGTGGCCGCGAAGACCCTGGATCCCGATCGCACGTCGGAGGGCATCTGCACCTCCAAGTTCGTGACCGCGCTCGCGCGTGCCGGGCACGCGGTGACGTGTCTCACGAGCGACGCCTCGCTCGAACCGGGCCTCGAATGGCGCCGACTCGCCTGGCTCGGGGATGTACCGGTCCGACACGTCGATGCGTACGCGGCCGCCGGCGCGTGGCCGCGCGTACGCGGCACAGCCGACCGTGTCGAGAGCCGCGGCGTCGCCGGTCGCCTCCGGCGGAAGATCGACGCCGCCATCGTCTACGGCACCGGGTATTCCACGGCGGCGTGGGACGAGGTCGGCCGGTGGCGGGTGGCGCTCGAGTCGCTGGTCAGCGAGCGGGCGCCGGATCTGATCTTCAGCCGATCGGCCGGCGCGGAGTTTCATCCGCACTTCGCCATGGTGGACCTGCGGCCGTCGATGCCGTGGGTGGCCCACTATCACGACCCGTTTCCGCTGAGCCTCTACCCGGAGCCGTACCGCCGCCGGTATCCCGTCATTGCCGGCCACCAGGAGCGATGGCACCGCCGGATCCTCGAGTCCGCGAACGCGCTGACGTTCCCGAGCGAACGTCTGCGCCGGTGGGTCCTCAAAGGCCGTTTCGCGTCGTATGCGGACAAATCGTTCGTGCTGCCTCACCTCGGCACGGACCTGGCGTCACCGGACGCCCCTCCGGAGCTGCCGCTGCCCCTGCGCTTCGATCCGGGGCTCTTCACGGTGGCTCATGTCGGCACCCTGCTCGGACCGCGCGACCCCGGCCCGCTGATCGCGGCGTTCCGGGCCTTCGTCGGCGGCGACGACGAGAAGCGGGCGCTGGCCCGGCTCGTCTTCGCCGGCGGCGTCAATCGCGAGCACGCGCACCATGCGCATCCACAAAGCGGCAGTGCGGACCACGACGTCGTGTTCCATGCCGGCCGCATCTCCTATCCGCAGTCCATCGAGCTGATCCGATCGGCGACCGCGGCCGTCGTGCTCGAGGCCGCGGCCGAGGAGAGTCCGTTCTTTCCGGCCAAGCTGGCCGATTACCTGCGGCTGGCCAAGGTCGTCCTCGCGCTCTCGCCGGAAGAGTCTGTCGTGAGGGACCTGCTCGGATCGCAGTACCCGCTGGTGGTGCGGGCAGATCGAATCGCGGAGATCGCCGGCGCGCTCGACATGGTGTGGAACGCCTGGAAGAACGGCGGCCTGAGTCAGTTGCAACCGACCGAGGAAGCCTGCCGCTCGATCGGCGAAGCGGCGGTGAACGCCGAGTTGCGCCGCCTGTACGCGCGCGTGCGGTGCGGCCGGTGGGCCACGGTTCCCGCGCCTGCCAATCAGCCCGTCACCGAGTCGGTCCCGACATGAGAAATCGCGCGACGGTGAAGCGAGTCGAGGCGGCGACCGCCGACGGGCGAGACGTCGCCGTGCCGGCGCCAGGGCGCTCGGGCCGTTTGCCCCGGCGGCGGCTGGAACTGACCGATGCGCTGCGAACCACGCTGTGGACGACCGGGTTCGTCGCGGCCCACGTGCCGCTCGCGGTCCTGATCGATTCGAACAAGCCGAACCTCGCCACCGCGCACGCCGTGGTCACGCTGGCGTGCGGGCTGTGGCTCGCGCTCTCCGGCGAGCTCGAGCACGTGGCGCTCGTCATCGGGTACATCGCCGGCGCCGAGGTGCTCTGGCGCATGACCGGGGCGCAGGTCAACTGGGAGTTCGGCAAGTACGCCGCAGCTGGAATCATGATCCTCGCCCTGGTGCGCAGGGGGCGCCTGCGGCCGCCTCTCCTGCCCATCCTGTACTTCGCGCTGCTCCTCCCCTCGACGTGGCTCACGTTGTCCAACCACGACTTCCGGGCCGCGCGCGACCAGATCAGCTTCAACCTGTCCGGGCCGTTCGCGCTGATGGTTGCCGCGTGGTTCTTTTCCAAGATTCAGCTCTCCCAGGACCAGGTTCGCACCGTCTTCGTCGCGGTCATCGCTCCCATCGTCGGCGTCGCGACGCTGGCGGCGCTCGGCGCGTTCGGATCCTCCGATATCGCCTTCTCCGACTCGTCGAATCTGATCTCGAGCGGCGGCTTCGGCCCCAATCAGGTGTCGGCGGTCCTCGGATTCGGCGCGCTGCTCGCGCTGTTCATCTGCGTGCAGACAGGCACGCTGGCGCCGGTGCGCGTCGTCATGGCCAGCGTGATCGTCGGACTCGGCGCCCAGAGCGCGCTCACTTTTTCGCGCGGCGGCCTGTACATGGCCGCCGGCGGCGCCGCCGTCGCGGCGCTCTTCGCCGTGAAGGACGCCCGCGTCCGGTGGCGGCTCCTCCCGCTCGTCGCCGTGATTCTCGTGGTGGGCAACTACCTGGTGCTCCCCTACCTCAACGCGTTCACCAACGGCGAGATCGGGGCCCGCTTCGAGGACGTCACCGTCACCGGGCGCGACCGTCTGATTCAGGCCGACCTCGATCTCTGGAAAGACAATCCGCTCTTCGGCGTCGGGCCCGGCGAAGGACGGCTCCAGCGGGGCAACTACTTCCTCGGCAGCGGCAGCGCCGTTCTGACCGCCTCTCCCGTTCGGGCCGTGGCGGCGCACACCGAGTTTTCGCGGCTCCTGTCCGAGCACGGCACGTTCGGGCTGGTCGCCCTCGTCATCTTCGTGGCGGCCGGCTTCCTGAACGTTCTCAGAAGCCCCGACCCGCGAACCCGGGCGGTGACCGCCGGCCTGGTCTGCTGGGGCGCGCTCTACATGGGGAGCAACGCGATGCGGGTCCTGGCGCCGTCCTTTGCGTACGGGATGGCGTTCGCGGCGTTCGTCGGTCAGGACGGCCGCGTCTGGTCGCCGGCAGCACGCGGACGACGACGACCCGGCCACGTGCGACCGTTGACCGAAGGACATCCCTTGAGCAAGCGGCGTCTCGCCCTGCTCACCACGCGATGACGACGAGTCCGGTCCCGGTGCTCCTGGTCGGCAACTTCCTGTCGGGACGTGGACGCTGCCGCAGCATCTGCGAAGAGCTGGCGGCACGGCTGCCGCAGGCCGGGTGCCCGGTGGTCACCACCTCGTCGAAGCGGGCGAAGTGGCTGCGGCTGGCCGACATGGTGACCACGACGTGGCGGCGTCGCCACCAGTTCGCGGTCGCGCAGATCGACGTCTTCAGCGGGCCCGCGTTCTTCTGGGCCGAAGCGGCGGCGGCGGCGCTCGCCCTCGCCGGCAAGCCGTACATCCTGACGCTCCATGGCGGCAACCTCCCGCGCTTTGCGAACGAGCACCCGGAACGTGTCCGTCGGCTCCTGCAATCGTCGGCGGCGGTGACGACGCCGTCGCGGTACCTGATGGAGCGCCTCTCGTCGTATCGCGACGACATTCGGTTCATCCCCAACGGCGTGGACGTCGGCTCCTACGCGCCCCGGCCGCAGGCCGCGGCCGGACCGCGACTGGTCTGGCTTCGCGCCTTTCATCGCATCTACAACCCGTCGCTCGCCGTTCGCACGCTGGCGCTGCTGACGCCCCGCTGGCCCGACGCGCACCTGACGATGGCCGGTCCCGACAAGGGCGACGGCAGCCTGCAGGCGGCCCGACGGCTGGCAAGCGATCTGGACGTCGCGCGCCACGTGCAGTTCCGCGGCGCCATTCCCAAGCGCGACGTGCCGGCGCTCCTCGCCGAAGGGGACATCTTTCTCAACACCACCGACGTCGACAACGCGCCGGTGACCGTCGTGGAAGCCATGGCCACCGGGCTGTGCGTCGTCAGCACGAACGTGGACGGCATTCCGTTTCTCGTGGACGACGAGCGCGACGGTCTGCTGGTGCCGCCCGACGATGCCGAGGCGATGGCGGGCGCGGTGCGTCGGGTGCTCGAGGATCAGGCGCTGGCGGCGCGTCTGTCGCACAACGCGCGCCGCAAGGCCGAGCAGCTCGACTGGTCGTGGATTGTCGGAGAGTGGCGCCGCCTGTTCGCGGCGACCGTGGAAGGGGCCGCCTGACCGACCGCCTGCTGCGCGCGTACCATCGTCTGCCGCCGGCGCCCCGGTCGATCGTCGCAAGTGTGTGGGGACTCTACCTCCGGTCGTGGCGCTACGACGCGAGCACCGAGCGAGCTCGCCGCGGAGGCCATCGAGCGGGAGCGCTGGAGCGCCGGGCGCTGGCGGCAATTCCGTGAAGAGCGGCTCGCGCGCCTGCTGCACAAGGCCGCCATCGACGTGCCGTTCTACCGCGAGCATTGGGCCGCGCGCCGTCGCCGCGGCGACCACTCGTCGTGGGAGCACCTCGAGAACTGGCCCATCCTCGAGAAAGCCGACATTCGGCGCAACCCGCTGGCGCTGGTCGCCGAGTCCTCCCCCGTCAACCGGATGTTCCGCGAGCACACCAGCGGCACGTCGGGAACGCCGCTCACCCTGTACCGAAGCCGCGCCACCGTGCGCGACTGGTACGCGCTGGCGGAAGCGCGGTGGCGCCAGTGGTACGGCGTCTCGCGTCACGATCGCTGGGCGATTCTCGGCGGGCAGCTCGTCGTGCCGTCGGCCAGCCGGGTTCCGCCGTTCTGGGTGTGGAACGCGGGGCTCCGGCAGCTGTACATGTCGTCGTACCACCTCGCGCCGGATCTCATCACGCACTACCTGGACGCCCTGGCGCGCTTCGGCATCACCTATATCCTCGGCTACAGCTCGTCGCTGCACGCGCTGGCGCTCGGCGCGCGCCGGCTCGGACGCCGCGACGTGCAGCTCACGGTCGCCATCACCAACGCGGAGCCGCTGTTCCCCTATCAGCGCCGGACCATCGAGGAAGCCTTCGGCTGTCCCGTGCGCGAGACCTACGGCATGGCGGAGATCGTGGCGGCCGCCAGCGAATGCGAGCACGGGACGATGCACCTGTGGCCCGAGGCGGGCGAGCTTGAAGTGTTCGACGGCAACCGGGCCGTCCCAGGCGGAACAGCCGGCGATCTGATCGGGACCGGCGTGCTCAACACCGACATGCCGCTCGTCCGGTACCGCATCGGCGACCGCGGCGCGCTCGCCGCCGACAGCGCCCGTGCGTGCCCGTGCGGACGCACGCTGCCCGTGCTCGCCGCCATCGACGGGCGCGCCGACGATGTGCTCTACACGCGGGACGGCCGGCCGGTCGGCCGTCTGGATCCCGTGTTCAAGGCGGAGCTGCCGCTCGTCGAAGCGCAGATCGTCCAGGAGCGGCTCGACCGGCTGCGCGTCCGCTACGTCCCGGCGCACGGGTTCACACCCGGCGCCGGGCAGGCGCTCGTCGATCGGCTGCGCGATCGCGTCGGCGACGTCGAGGTGGTGCTCGAGGAGGTCGATCGGGTGCCGCGGACCGCGCAGGGCAAGTTCCGCGCGGTCGTCTGTGAATTGGCGGATCAACACATCGCGACTTGAAGCTCGTCGGCGTTCTCCCGGTGACCGAACGGCCCCCCCACGTCAATCCCATGTCACTTCCATTCGTCAGCATCGTGATCCCGTGCCGCAACGAGGCGGCCTACATCGACCGTTGTCTCACCTCGATCGAAACGAGCGATTTTCCCGCCGATCGCCGCGAAGTGCTCGTCGTGGACGGCATGAGCGACGACCAGACGCGGGACATCGTCCGGCGGCACGCGGCCGCGGACCCCGCCGTCCGGTTGATCGACAACCCGGCGCGCATCACGCCGACGGCGTTGAACGCCGGGATCCGGGCCGCCAAGGGCGAGATCGTCGTGCGCATCGACGCGCACGCGATCTACCCGCCGGAGTACCTCTCCAAGCTGGTGCGGTGGCTCGGGACGAGCGGCGCCGACAACGTGGGCGGCGTGTGCGTCACGCGGCCCGGGAACGGGAGCCCCAAGGCGCAGGCCATCGCGTTCGGGCTGTCGCACCCCTTCGGCGTCGGCAACTCGCGGTTCCGGATCGGCGCGCGCGAGCCCCGATGGGTGGACACCGTGCCATTCGGCTGCTACCGCCGCGAGGTCTTCGATCGGATCGGGATGTTCGACGAAGAGCTGGTCCGCAATCAGGACGACGAGCTGAACGCGCGGCTGATTCGCCGCGGCGGACGGATCCTGCTCGTGCCCGAAATCGTCTCCGAGTACTTCGCCAGGTGCGCCATCCGCATGCTGTGGCGGATGTACTACCAGTACGGGTATTTCAAGCCGCTCGTGGCGCGGAAGGTCGGGCGCGTGATGACCGTGCGGCAGGTCGTGCCGGCGCTGTTCGTCGCGTCGATCGTCGCCGGGCTGATGCTGAGCGGCCCGGTCGAGGCGCTCCGGCTGCCGTTCGCCGCCGCGATTGCGCTCTACGTCGCCACCGATCTCGCGATTGCCGGGCACGCCGCCGGGCGCTACGGGGGACGCTGCGGGTTCTGGCTGACCGTGGTCTTTCCCGTGCTGCACGTCGCGTACGGCCTCGGGTTCATCAGAGGCGTGATGGATTTCGCCGTCCGGCACCGTGCCGTTACGGGCGAGGTGCGCGCCATGGCGACGTCCCGGTGATGGCCAGTCTCACCGTTCCGGCGAGCGTCCATGCGGAGGAACAACGGATCAGGGCTGCGTACGCGCGGCGGGCGCCCGGCGACCGCGAGTCGTGGTTCGACGCCGCGCATCGGTTCATGGTTCAGGACCGCGAGCGGCGGGTGCTGTCGCTGCTCGCCGCGCAGGGGTTCGATCGGAGGCGGCTCCAGGACGCGCACATTCTCGATGTCGGGTGCGGCACCGGCCAGTGGCTGCGCGATTTCGTGAAGTGGGGCGCGCGTCCCGAGCACCTGATCGGCGTGGATCTGCTGGCGGACCGGGTCGAGGCGGCGCGCCGTCTGTGCGGCGCCGGCACCACCGTGGTGCAGGGCAACGGGACGGCGTTTCCCGCGCCGGGCGGATCGTTCGACCTCGTGGTGCAGTCGCTGGTCTTCACGTCGATCCTCGATGTGGACCTGCGGCGCGCGGTCGCGGCGGAGATGGTGCGGCTGGTCCGGGGGGACGGGCTGATCCTCTGGTACGACTACCACGTGGACAACCCCGCCAACCGCGACGTGCGGGGCGTCACCAGCCGCGAGATTCGCGACCTGTTCCGCGGGTGCGACATCGAGCTCCACCGGGTGACGCTGGCGCCGCCGCTGGCGCGCCTCGTGGCTCCCGTGTCGGTCGCCGCGTGCGCGCTGCTCGACTGCATGCCGCTCTTGCGCACGCATTACCTCGGCGCGATCCGCAAGGTCCGCCCGTAGTCCGCCCGTAGCCCGTAGTGTCCGGCTTCAGCCGGACCGAAGACGCCCCGAAAAGAGCTCACCTCTCATGAAGCGCACATTCGACGCGATCCTGGCATCGGCCGGCCTGCTCGTCCTGTCGCCCGTCTTTGCCGTCGTCTCGCTGCTCGTCAAGATCGACTCCGCCGGGCCGGTGTTCTTCCGGCAGGAGCGGGTCGGGCGCCGCTTCCGGCCCTTCACCATCTACAAGTTCCGCACGATGCGCGACCGCGCGAGCTGGGGCCGCGCCATCTCGGTGGGCGACGACGACCGCGTGACGCGGGTGGGCCGGGTGCTGCGGCGGCTGAAGATCGACGAGCTGCCGCAACTCGTCAACGTCGTCCGCGGCGACATGAGCCTCGTCGGTCCCCGGCCGGAGCTGCCGCAGTTCGTGGACATGTTCCGCGAAGAGTACGTGGACATCCTCGAAGCGCGGCCCGGCCTGACCGATTTCGCGTCGATCGAGTACCGCCACGAGGCGGCGCTGCTCGCCCTGGTCGCCGACCCCGAGGCCGAGTACGTCAACCGCATCCTGCCCGACAAGATCCGTCTGTCACGTGAATACGTCCGGCGCGCGTCGATCGCCCTCGACCTGCGCCTGATCTTCGAGACGCTGTTTCACATCGCGCGCGGCCGTGCGCAAGAGGGCGATTGAGTCTCCGCCATGTCCCATCTGACAACTGAAGGCCCGCCGCGCCCGCGCGGCGACAATCCGCCCGGACCCGGGCTTCCCGAGCAGAGCGGCATTCCGATCGTCGATACGCTGCTCAGGTTTCCGCGGCAGTCGCGGCGATTCATGGTGGCGGCGGTCAACCTGCTGCTCGCCGTCGTCTCGAGCTATCTCGCGTTCAACCTGCGGTTCGACGGACACATTCCGCTCGTGCCGGCGAAGCTGTTCGTCGCCACGCTGCCGTGGCTGCTCTTGGCGCGCGGCTCGATCTTCTACGTGTTCCGTCTCGACGTCGGCTTGTGGCGCTACGTCGGCCTCTGGGATCTCCGCCGCATTGTCGTCGCCGTCGTCACGAGCACGGCCGTCTTCTTCGTGTGCGTCCGCTGGATCTACGGGACCGACGACTACCCGCGATCGATCCTCCTGATCGACTCCGCGCTGCTGCTCATCCTGATGGGCGCGTTCCGCCTCACGCCCCGGCTCTATCGGGAGATGGCGCGCGGGCACGGCGAGAAGCGGCTGCTGATTGTCGGCGCCGGCGACACCGGCGAGCGCGTGCTGCGCCAGATCCGGCAGAACCCCGCATCGCCCTACGAGCCGATCGGCTTCGTGGACGAGAACCGCGGCATCGTCGGCCGCCAGGTGCACGGCGTCCCGGTGCTCGGCACCCCGGAGGATCTCGGCGCCATCGTGGCGCGGACCGGGCCGCAGGAGGTGATGCTCGCCCTCCCGCACGCCGATCCCGCCCTGCTGCGGCGCATCGTCAGGACCCTCCAGCCGTTCAACCTGCCGATCACGACCGTCGTGGTGAAGACGGCGCCGGGCGGGGTGAGCGTCGAGCAGATCCGGCACCTGTCCATCGAGGATCTGCTCGCGCGGCCGCCGGTCGATCTCGGCGTCGAGCGCGTGCGCGAGCTCGTGGCCGGCAAGCGCGTCATGGTCACCGGCGCGGGCGGCTCCATCGGATCCGAGCTCGCTGTCCAGATCGCCGCGCTCGAGCCCGCGACATTAGTGCTCTTCGAGCGGTACGAGAACGGCCTGTATGCCGTCGCCAACACGCTTCAGGACGGGTCGGACGCCGCGTGCGTTCGAACGGTGGTGGGCGACATCACCGACGAGGCGCGTGTAAACGCCGTGCTGTGCCAGTACCGGCCGCAGATCGTGTTCCACGCGGCGGCGCACAAGCACGTGCCGTTGATGGAGCTGAATCCGTGCGAGGCCGTCAAGAACAACGTCGGCGGCACGCGCGTGCTGGCCGAAGCGGCGGAGCGCCACGGGGTCGAGCGGTTCATCCTGATCTCCACCGACAAGGCGGTGAACCCGACGAGCGTGATGGGCGCGACCAAGCGGGTCGCCGAGCTCGTGCTCCAGTCGCTGTCGGGGCGCGGGCCGACGCGGTTCGTGACCGTGCGGTTCGGCAACGTGCTCGGCAGCAACGGCAGCGTGCTGCTGCGGTTCCAGGATCAGATCAAGGCGGGCGGCCCGGTGACCGTCACCGACCCGCAGATCACGCGCTATTTCATGCTGATTCCCGAGGCCGTGGAGCTGGTGCTGCACGCCGCGGCGGTCGGCGGCGGCGGCGACATTCTGGTGCTCGACATGGGGGAGCAGATTCGCGTCCTCGATCTCGCGCAGAACCTCATTCGGCTGTCCGGGTTCGTGCCGTACAAGGAGATTCCGATCACGTTCACCGGGCTGCGGCCGGGCGAGAAGCTGTACGAGGAGCTGTCCGGGCGTGGCGAGCTGATGGAGGCGTCGGCGGTGAACAAGATCTTGCGCATCACGACCAAGACGCCGGCCGAGCCCGGATCGTTCGCGGCGTCGCTGCCAGACCTCGAGCGATCCGCCGTCGGGGGCAACGTCGACGAGGTGATCTGCCGGCTGTGCGCCCTCGTCCCGACGTTCCAGCCGATGCCGTCCCGCCTCACGGCATGAACGTCCCCCGTAGTGTCCGGCTTTAGCCCGGCTTTAGCCGGACCCGGGTTGCGGTAGTGTCCGGCTTCAGCCGGACCACATCTCCGCCCGACCCGCTGGTCGAAAACTGCGCCTCCGGCGACCGGTTCGACGGCGCGGGAAATCGCATCTCCGGGATCTGTGTACAGCGCCGGCCAGGTCCGTGACCTGGCCTGGACTCGGCCCTGCGATGCGATTTCCCGGCTGCCGCTCGCACCGCGCCGCTCACACGGTTCGCCGGATCCGCCGTTTCCGGCCAGCCGTCGATCGCTGACTCGAGCCCCGAGCCCCGAGCCCCGGTAGTGTCCGGCCGGTAGTGTCCGGCTTCAGCCGGACCACGAGTCCCGGACCCCGGATCCCGGGTCCCGCGTATAGTACGACCTTGCCCCCCACCCACGACGCCGGGCCTGGCGTGACGCAGCGCGCGTCGGCCGCCGCGTTCGTCCGGATGCTGCTCCGGGCGGAGCCGTGGCGGACTGTCGCCGCCGTCGGGCTGCTCGCTTCGCTCGGCCTCGTCACCGGCGTCAGCCTGCTGCTGCTCGTGCCGCTCCTGCAGCTCGTCGGCCTCGACGTCGGCGGCGGCTCCCTCGATCGCATTGCGCAATGGCTTGGACGCGGATTCGCCGTGGCCGGAATCCGGCCGACGCTCGTGGCGGTGCTGGCCGCCTACGTCGTCGCGATCGCGGTGAACGGCTGGCTGTCGCGGCTGCAGTCGATGCTCAACCCGACGCTGGCGCAGAACCTGGTGAGCGATGTGCGGCGACGGCTGTTCGCGGCCATCGGCCGCACGACATGGGTGTTCTTCTCGCGATCCCGGTCCTCGGATCTCACCCACGTGCTGATCGACGAGTGCGATCGCCTGGGAAACGCCAGCTACTTTCTCGTCACCCTCGTGGGCACCGCCATCGTCGCCGCCGTGTACGTCGCGTTCGCGCTGCGCGTATCGGCGGTGCTGACGCTGCTCGTGTTCGCGAGCGGCGCGGCGCTCCTGCTGCCCATGCGGCACTTCCGCCGCCGTGCCGCGGCTATCGGCGAGGAGTCGTCGGCCGCCAGCAGCCGGATGTACGCGCTGATTGCCGAATACCTGTCCGCGATGAAGACCGTGCGGGCCTTCGGCGCCGCGGACCGCCAGATCGCGGAGTTCTCGCAGCTGACCCACCAGGTGGGCGCCGTGTCGAAGGACAGCGCGCGGCACTACGCGAACGTGCGTTACGGGTTCGAGGTCGGCACAGTGGTGATGCTGGCGGCGATCGTGTACGTGGCCGTCGAAGTCCGTCACGTGCCGACGGCCGAGATCCTGCTGCTTCTGTTTCTCTTCGCGCGCATCCTGCCGCAGCTCTCGAACCTCGAGCAGACCTACCTCATGTTCGTCGAGCATCTGCCGTCCTTCGCGGCGGTCCAGGCCCTCGAGCGCCGCTGTCTCGACGCCGCCGAGCCTCGCATCGCCGTCGGGCAGCCGGTGGCGTTTCGGCGCGCGGTCGATCTGAGACGCGTATCGTTCGGCTACGGGGAGACGCCGGCGGTTCGCGACGTCGATCTCAGCATTCCCGCCGGGGAGACGACGGCGATTGTGGGACCGTCGGGGGCGGGCAAGAGCACGATTGCCGATCTCGTGCTCGGGCTCATCCCGCCTGACAGCGGCAGCGTGCTGGTGGACGGCGCGGCGCTGACGGCGGCGCACTTGCCGGCGTGGCGCGATCGGGTCGGCTACGTGCCGCAGGACGCGGTGCTCTTCCACGACACGGTGCGGTCGAACCTGCTCTGGGCGTGTCCCGATGCGACCGACGAGAAGCTGTGGATCGCCCTGCGGCTCGCCGCCGCCGACGACTTCGTCGCCCGCCTCCCTCAGGGTCTCGACACCGTGGTCGGCGACCGGGGCGTGCTCGTGTCGGGCGGCGAGCGTCAGCGCCTGGCGCTGGCGCGGGCGCTCGTGCGCGAGCCGTCGCTGTTGATTCTCGACGAGGCCACGAGCGCGCTCGATTTCGAGAGCGAGCGGCGCATCCGCGACGCCATCGATCGCCTGCACGGCCGGATGACGATTCTCCTGATCACGCATCGACTGTCGAGCGTGCGGCAGGCGGACGCCATCCACGTCGTGGACGGGGGCCGGATCGTCGAGTCGGGTACCTGGGAGCAGTTGATCGCGAAGCCTGGCGGGCGGTTCCGGTCGCTGCGCGCGGCCGAAGGGCCAGCCGATGCGTCTGCGATTTCGCCCGTAGTGTCCGGCCGGTAGTGTCCGGCTTCAGCCGGACCACATCTCCGCTCGACCCGCTGGCCGAAAACTGCGCCTCCGGCGACCGGGTTCGGCGGCGCGGGAAATCGCATCTCCGGGATCTGTGTACAGCGCCGGCCAGGTCCGTGACCTGGCCTGGACTCGGCCCTGCGATGCGATTTCCCGGCTGCCGCGCGCCCCGCGCCGCTCACACGTTCGCTGGATTCGCAGTTTCCGGCCAGTCGTCGATCGCTGACTCGAGTCGCGAGTCCCGAGTCCCGAGCCCCGGTAGTGTCCGGCCAGTAGTGTCCGGCTTCAGCCGGACCAAATCTCCGCTCGACTTGAGCCGGACCCCGAATCCCGAGCCCCGAGTCCGGAGTCCCGTCGGCTTCAACCGTACCCCGTCCCTCCCGACCAATCGCTCTGGAACAACCGACCTACCGTCACCACCGACGCGACAGAGAGAAGCGGCCCGACGCAGGTGAACAGCGACCGCGACACGCCCGGCTCGCCGTTGTAGACCCCGAGCGCAATCACCGTGGCGGCGCTCGCCGCGGCGCCCGCCACCCACGGCCGCGGGCAGCGGCGCAGCCCCCAGACCCCGAGCGGCGCCAGCCATCCGAACGTGTAGAGCAGCCCGAGGTCGCCGGCGAGCTGCCGCGCGCGCTGCGAAATCGTGGTGTCGGCGACGTCGCCCAATCGCACGAGCTGCCACGGCAGCACGAGGCGCTGGTTGGCCACCGAGAAGACGACGGCCACCGTCGCGAGTCCGACGAGCGCGGCGATCACAATCCACGACAGGCGCACGCGAAGCGATGGCTGATGAGACTCGTGCCTCTCCGCGAGGACCCAGCCGGCCGCCAGGATGGTGGACAGCGGCGCGAACGTCTCCTTCGCCAGCGCGCCGGCGACGGCAAGGATCGGTAGCCACGACCAGCGCCCGCGCGCGAGGCACCAGACGAGCGCCATCATGGCGAACGCCTCGTCCGAGTCCACGAGGCCGGCAAGCTGGTAGTTCGGGATGTCGAACGACGCCAGATACAGGAGCGGCGCGATGAGGCCCGGCGCCCAGCCGCCCAGCGCGTCGCGCGCGACGAAGAGGAGCACGAGCGCCGTGGACGCGCAGAAGATCGAGTTCGCGATCAGGAACCCGAAATATCCCGGATCCCAGGTGCCGATGTGGCCGCGGCCGATCAGGTAGAACGGCCGCGCGAGGGTCGGCACGAGCAGGCGGTACCTGTAGTGAACCAGCGACGGCTCGTACGGCCCTTCGGCGGCATCGCCCGTCACCTGCCAGTGGTACAGCGCGTGGCTGCGGTCGAAGTTCGTGCGCGGATCGCGCGGATCGTACCGGCGCAGCGTCGGGTACCCCAGGCCGGCGCAGATCAGGAAGAAGATCGCCCACATCGCAAGATCCCCGTAATGTCCGGCTTTAGCCGGACCCGTGCCGGCTTTAGCCGGACCCGCGCCGGCTTTAGCCGGACCCGTGAGGCTGCGATCCGAACCTGCCTCCGTGGGATCGCGCATGCGGGACATAATCGCACGGCGATGAGACCTTCGTTGTGAGGACGACGATGACCGGCGCGGCGCAGCGCTCGCAGCCGGGCGGGATGCATCGGGCGCTGCTGGCCGGGACGATTGCGGCGGTGGTCTGGGGCGCCCTGGCGTTCGGCGCCGTCTATCCGTGGGCGTTCGCGCCGCTCGCCTGTGTCGCTGCCGCCATCGGCATCACCGCGCTCATCGTCGAACGGCGCGGACGGCCGCCTGTGGGCGCGCTCTCGATAGGTCTCGTGGCGACAGGCGTGGCCATCGCCCTGCAGCTCGTGCCGCTGCCGCAGATGACCCTGGCCCGTCTCAGCCCGGCGGCCGACGCGTTCCTGCGGCACAACGAGTTCACGTACCGGCTCGGCGGGCTCGCATCCGCTGTCGATCGCGCCGGCGGCCACCGCCATCGGCGGCGCGCTGTTCGCGGCATTCGCCGTGTTCCTCGTCGGCGTCGCGCGTCTGCTCTCGGTCGTCGGTGCGCGGAGGCTCGTCGTCCCGCTCGTGGCGCTCGGACTCGGGCTGGCGTTGGTCGGGCATTGCCCAGTGGGCGGCGACGGCGGGCGCATCGAGCCCCCTCATCTACGGGTTCTGGAAGCCGATTGCGAGCGACGTCCATCCGTTCGGGCCGTTCGTCAACCCCAATCACTTCGCCGGCTGGATGCTGATGGCGCTGCCGTTCACGCTGGCGGCCTGCGTGGACGCGATCACCGGGGCTATCCGCGCGGCGCCGGCGCGTGCCTCGGGCGGGGTGGACTGGGTCAGCTCGCCGGAGTTCGGCAAGCTCGTGACGATTGCGGGCGCGTTCGTGGTGATGGGGTTCTCGCTGCTGATGACGCGGTCGCGGTCCGGGCTCGCGGCGTTCGCCATCGGCGCTCTGATCGTGGCGGCGATGGTCGCGCGGCGTCAGCCGACGCGGGCCGGCAAGGCGGCGGTGGCCGCCGCGGTCCTGCTGCTCGTCGTCGGGACCGGGGCGTGGGGCGGGATCGACCTGATGACGAGCAAGTTCTTCGAGAGCCGCGGCGAGAACTCGCTGCGCACGCGGATCAGCGCGTGGACCGACACCGTGACGATCGTGCGCGACTTTCGAGTGTTCGGCAGCGGGCTCGACACCTACGGCATAGCGATGATGCAGTATCAGACGAACCGGCAGCTGCCCCACTTCAACGAAGCGCACAACGACTACCTGCAGATCGCCGCGGAGGGCGGCCTGCTCGTCGGCGTGCCGGCGCTGTTCACGCTCGTCGTGTTCGTGCGCGATGTGCGGCGGCGGTTTCGCGAGGCGCCCAGGGATGGGACGACCTACTGGCTGCGCGTCGGCGCCGTGGTCGGGCTCGTGTCGATCGCGTTGCAGTCGCTGTTCGAGTTCAGCCTCCAGATGCCCGGCAACGCGATCCTGTTCGCGCTGCTGGCCGCCCTCGCGCTCCACCAGTCGCCGAACCTCGTTTCCACGCGCTCCCGTAGTGTCCGGCTTCAGCCGGACCCGTTGGCGCTCCCGTAGTGTCCGGCTCTAGCCGGACCCTCGCGTTGACCTCGCAAAATCACGTACGCCCGCCCACGATTCCCGTCGCGGCCTGACGCCGTCGCGGACCACTCGCTCAGAAAACCCAGCTCCGCAGGCCGGCAAAACGTCCTTGCGGCGATCTGTCTGCAACATGCGTGGGGCCCCAGCTCCGCGGCTGGATCGCGCCGCTTCGTCACCCCACGCGGATCCCGGCGCCTCCAGGCCGTTTTGCCGACTGCCGATCGCGCGGCCTGCTCCGAGGGTTTCCCTCGCGACCGGCCCGCGCCCGCTGCGACCGCGCCGCACGGGTCGGCGATTGAAGACTCCGGCACTGAAGACTCCGTTAGTGTCCGGCTTTAGCCGGACCCGCACGTCCGCTGGTAGTGTCCGGCTTCAGCCGGACCGTGGCGCGACGTCGTGGATTCCATCCGGCTTCAGCCGCACGACAGGCGACAGGTACAATGCGGGCCGATGACTGAGATCGACTCCCTGAAGGCCGTGCTCGAGCCGATGCCGATGGTCCGGCTCGCGGTTCTCTTCGGATCGGCCGCGGCCGGCACGGCGCGACGCGGGAGCGATCTGGATGTCGGCGTGCTCCTCGATCCCGGTGCGGAGCCTGGCCCCACAATCGCGGTGGCGCTCGAGCGTGCAACCGGCAGCCCGGTGGACCTGGTCTGGCTCGACACGGCGCCGCCGCTGCTCCGGTTCGAGATTGCGCGGACTGGCCGCGTGCTGGTAGAGCGCGTGCCCTACGCCTGGGCCGACTTTCGCGCCCACGCGATGATCGACTGGTGGGACTGGGCGCCGACCGCCCGGATGATGCACAAGACGATGGCCGCGCGGCTGCGGGCGGAAGCGCCACGTGGTCCGTCGTGAGCTGGTCGCCGTCAAGGCGGGACGCGCTCGGAGCTGGCTGAACGACGCGGCCGGACCGCTGCTCGGGTCTCTCGATGAGTTCACATCGAACCCGAAGACGCGCGACCTGTCGCTCTTCCATCTATTCCTGGCGATTCAGGAATGCATCGATCTCGCCGCGCATTGGGTTGCCGACGAAGGATGGGGCGAGCCTGACGATGCGGCATCGACCTTTGACGTGCTGGCCGATCGACAGGTGATCGCTCGCGACACGGCGGCGACATTGCGGGCGGCGACCGGGTTGCGCAACCGGATTGCGCACGGCTATGCGATGCTCGACTACCCCCGTGTGCATCGTGAAGCGCAGGCAGGCATACCCGCTCTGCGCGCTTTTCTCGCGGCGATTGCGACGGCCGCTGGCCTCGCCGACGGTTAACGCTCGGTTAACGCTGGCCGCGACAGCACGCGCCGCCCGTCGGGCCTCCGTGGACCGCATGTTAGACTCGGTTCCGAGGTCGAATCGTGAGTGCCGTGCAGCTTCGGCGATGGAGTCGGCGGGAGTACGAGCGGATGATCGAGGCTGGCGTGCTCAGCACGGAAGATCGCGTTGAGCTCGTCGATGGGGACATCGTCGCGATGACGCCGCAGAAGAGCCGTCATGCCGCTGCGGTTCGGTTGACGCAGATTGCTCTCGACCGCGCGTTCGGTGACGGCGTCGACGTTCGAACGCAGCTTCCGCTGGCGCTCGACCCCGATTCCGAGCCCGAGCCGGACGTCGCTGTCGTCAGCGGCGCTCCGCGCGACTACATCGACGAGCACCCGTCGACGGCGCTCCTCGTGGTGGAGGTCGCCGATTCATCCCTCATATTCGACCGCACCGTCAAGGCTGCGGTGTATGCCCGCGGCGGCATTGCGGACTACTGGATTGTGAACCTGATCGACCGTCTGCTGGAGGTTCACCGCGCGCCCGAGCGTTCCGGCGAGGCGCCGCGCGGATGGCGATACGCCGCGATCGAGAAGCATCGCGCCGGCGACCAGGTCGCGCCGCTGGCGCACCCGGATCGCCTCGTCGCCATTGCCGATCTCCTGCCCTGAGAGCCGTAGTATCCGGCTCTGTAGTATCTGGCTCTGTAGTGTCCGGCTCTGTAGTGTCCGGCTCTGTAGTGTCCGGCTTCAGCCGGACCGTGAGGCTCCGATAGTCTCCGGCTTCAGCCGGACCGTGGGTTGACCTCGCAAATTCCGTACGCCCGCCTACGACTCCCGTCGCGGCCTGATGCCGACGCGGACCGCTCACTCCGGAAACCCCGCTCCGCAGGCCGGCAAAACGCCCTTGCGGCGATCTGTCCACAACATGCGTGGGGCCCCAGCTCCGCGGCTGGATCGCGCCGCTTCGTCACCCCACGCGGATCCCGGCGCCTCCAGGCCGTTTTGCCGACTGCCGATTGCGCGGCCTGCTCCGAGGGTTTCCCTCGCGACCGGCCTGCGCCGTCTGCGGCGAGACCGCGCCGTTGCCAACCGCGGACGACGGTAGTGTCCGGCTTCAGCCGGACCCGTGGTCCTGATGTAGTGTCCGGCTTCAGCCGGACCTCTTCAGCGACCCGAAACCGGCCTGACGTACAATCTCCCACTCGTCGTGACTGAAGGCTTCATCGACATCCACAGCCACGTCCTGTACGGCCTGGACGATGGGGCGAAGACGCGGGAGGAGAGCGTGGCGATGCTGGAGCTCGCCGCCCGCTCCGGGACGACTGACATCGTCGCGACGCCGCATGCGAACGGGATGTATGCGTTCGATCCCGACCTGATCGACGAGAGAATCGCCGAGCTCTCGCCGTTGACCACCGTGCGCATCCACCGCGGGTGCGATTTCCATCTGCAGGCCGACAACATCGAGGACGCGATCGCGCATCCCGAGAAGTACACCGTCGATGGCAAGGGCTACCTGCTGGTCGAGTTTCCGGACGTCGCCGTGTTCCACAACACGCGCGACATCCTGGCGCGGCTGCTCGACGAGGGGATGGTGCCCATCATCACGCATCCCGAGCGCAACCGGGAGCTGCAGCGGCGACTGGACGATCTCGGGAAGTGGGTGGAGAGCGGCTGTTACGTGCAGGTGACGGCGGGATCGTGTCTGGGGCGGTTCGGGCGGGCGGCGAAGGCGTGCGCGGAGTCGTTAATCGAGGCGGGGCTCGCGCATTTCATCGCGAGCGACGCGCACGATTGCGAGCGGCGGCCTCCGACGCTGGACGCGGCGTACGCTGCGCTCGTCGAGGAATGGGGGGAGGATCGGATCCGGCCGCTGTTCGTGGACAACCCGCGGGCGGTGCTGACCGGCGACGCGGTCGACTACGAGTACCAGGGTCGTTCGCCGAAAGCGCGGAAATGGTATCGCTTCTGGCGATGATCGCCGCCTATCTCTCGCTCAACTCGAATCGAAACACGTAGGGCGACGCCGCCGATCCGACGACGATCAGGTCCCCGTCGTTCAGCCCGGTGTCGGTGATCGCAGCGTTGACGCCGATCGGCCGGCGGCCGACCATCGTGCCGCACGCGCTGCCGCGATCGACGACGACGTAGTGCGCGTCGAAGAGCTCGATGGCGAAGTGCTCGCGCGAGATGTGGAGCTGGAACGACTGAGGCTCGAAGAGGTACAGGTCGTTCAGCGGCGGCACGCGCCCGAGACGTCGGTCCACCTCGGCTTTCAGCCTGGCGAGCGGCGTCATCAGCCGGCTTTCCCGTCCCACGTTGAACGGAAAGCGCGTGATGCGGACGTCGGACTTGCCGCCGAGGGCCGCCCGCGCTTCGGGGGTGACGGCCACGAGCCTCGCGACCGGTTTCTGATCCAGCGATCCCATTTTCCAGACTATCGGCCCCAGCAGCCTTGATCCCGAGAGTTGCCGTCACGCGAGTGCACCGGGCGGCACTGTTAATCACTGACCGCTCGTGAGGGCCCGCTTCGGTCTTCTGTAGTGTCCGGCTTCAGCCGGACCCGGGAGGGCCTGTAGCGTCCGGCTTTAGCCGGACCCCGGAACAAGGCCCAACCCTGTTCACCGGTACGTGAACCCGGTCACTCGGCGCGCTGATTGGGATCGATGGGACGCCAGTCGTAGTACTGGAGGCGGCAGGCGGGACACTTGTTCAGGGGCGCCCCTGTCAGGTGGAAGAGTTGGCTGGCCAGTTTCTTCGACACCGAATCGACGCGATCCCGCTTCGCCATCCGGTAGACGCCGGGGGCGCCGCAGCGGATGCAATGCGTGTAACGGGAAAAGAAGAATGTGAGTGTGGCGTCGACCGGCTGGTGGAGCCGGCGCACGCGGCGATCGCATTTCGGACAGCGGAAGGTGTCGCTGTAGATCAGCTTCTCCAGCGGCCTCCGGTGCGTGCGCATCAAGTGGCGGCCGCAGCTCGGACAGTGCGCCATCTCGCCCTGAATCTTACTAGCTGCCGGGATCGCGGCCAACCGCGGCCGATTTCCTACTGAATCCGGTAATCGCGCAGGATGAAGCGCGCGGTGCCGCCGCGCACGTTGACGCCGTGTCCGAAGAAGCAGCCGCCGCCGAAGGTCAAGCCGAGGCTGCTCACGTTCCCCGTCGCGCCGGTGAACGCCGCGCTCATCGTGCGATCGGCGGAGCCCGACTTGCCCGCGACGTTCGACCACTTGTCTGGCGTCAACGGAATCGACAGAACCGCAGAGCCCTCGGCGAGTGTGTACGACGCCGTGCTCGGCCACCAGCGGTCGCTATCGCCGGACCCGTTCCGGTTGGCCCAGATGAACGGCCGGACGGTTGCCGGCGTCTGGCAGGTGTTGAACGGCTCGGTCATGTAGTTGAAGACCGCCTCACCGGTGGTGGTCACCTGGAGCGAGACGCTGACGGCGCCGCCGATCGATGCGGGCGGGCGAGTGTTGTACAGGTAGTTCATCGAGCCGGCGTCGACTGGAAAGTCGAAGGCGAGCGCCGTGCCGTCGTTCGCCAGCGGGAAATTGTCCGGATCGCTGATCGTCGCCCAGGCGTCAGCGTCCAGGGACAGGACGGCAGGCGAAGCCGCGCCGGCAGCCGTCGCCGCAGCCGGGCCACCGGCACAGGCAGTCAGCAGCGCGCCCATCGTCGCGACCGCTCCGATGCCAGGCGCCGCTGCGGCTACCGCTCGGAGAACCGGCATCCGGCACGCGTTCCAACGCCGGACGCGCCGGGCCGTCACCTCTCGGACCGAACCGGAAAACCTGCCAGCGCGTTGAAAATCCCGAACCACTCGCGGGAGACTGCCATGGCGTCTTCGCTGGTTCTCCACCAGCGATTCGGCTCGAACGGATCCTCCGGCGTATAGCGGAGGATCGCTTCGGGCTCGCTGCCCACCAGAACGCGCCACAACATCTTCACGCGGCGACCGTGGTACTTCGAGGTCACGAGGATCACGCGGTGGGAGTCTGTCGCTCGAAGCTCGCGCGCGATCGATCGGACTTCATCCGCGGTGTTCCGATTCGATCCCGCCAGGCTCCGGATGGCGTCGTGAGGGACGCCGAGGCGCTCGAGGACCAGCCGGCTGTATGCCGATTCCGACGGCTTGTCGATGCCCAGCCGCGCGAGCGCCTCGTCTTCAACGGTTGCGCGACCCGGCGTGATCCAGACCTCAGTCGTCCAGCCCTGCTTGTAGACAGCGGTCGCCTCCATCGCGCGAAACGGCATCTGACCGCCGAGCACGACGACCGCGCGGGCCGGCTGGAGAGGGTCGCTGACGACGAGCCATGCTCCGGCGAATCTCGCGGCGATCGCCGCGAGCAGGAGGGCACCGGCCGTCCACAGGATCCGCCCTGCAGGCCGCCGCAGCGGGATGGGACTCCAAGTCATCGAGCGTCACCGACTCTCTCGTACTGTGTCCCGCCCGGTATCGGGATTCCCGCCGGCGACGCTCTGCCGGGCGAGCGGTTTCCAACCCGCGAGCACGCTGGCGGCATACCCGATCAGGTACACGTCCAGGAACGAGCGATGGCTCGTGTGCGCGAAGAAGACCGCCGTGATCGCGATGAAGGACGCGAAGAGGCCGTAAATCAGGCAGTGCTCGCGCCAGGAGCCCAGGCTGCGCGCCATGCCGGAAGCGCCCAGCAGCGCAATCGGGCCGAACGACAGCAGATACGCGACCGTCGGCCAGAAGCTTCGTCGCGGGTTCGGCAGCCACGAAAACGCTGCGCCGAGCTTCCGGAGACCGTTCACCACCGTCTGCCGCGGGCGCTCGCGCATGAAGGCGACCGCCTTGGCCTCGAACCAGCGGTCGATGGCAACCTCGTCGCCGTCGAGGCTTCGCAACTCGGCCTTCTCGGCGTCTGACAAAGCATTCACCGCGTCGGGTGTGGCCGCGTCGATGCTGGCGGCGGGATAGGTACCTGAACGTGTAGGCGTTGTTTCCGGCCCACAGTTGCGTGCCGGTCTCGGTCACCAGCGCCGGCGAGCCAGTCAGGGCATACGACCGGGCCAGCCACGGGAGCAGCGCGAGCGCCAGGGCGCCGGCGCACGAAGCCGAGAGAATCAGCCGACGCCTCCGCGGCGCCCTGGCGGCCCACCCGAGCCACAACGGCGCGGCGGCCGCAAACGGCGCGAGCGTGGCATGCGTCAGAACGGCGCTCGCCAGGCCGAACCCTGCGGCGCCGGCGCCCGGGAGGGACGCCGATCGCCGGGCGCGGATCAGCAGCAGCACCGACAGCAGCGTGAGAAACGTGAAGAGCGCCGTGTCCTGCAGCGCCGTGTCGTGGACGACGTAGTACGGATAGAGCGCTGTGATGACGGCCGCCGGGAGCGCCGCGCCCGCGCCGAACAGCTCGCCGGCGAGCAGGCCGGCGCAGAAGACCGTGGCCGCGCCCACCAGCGAATGCGCAACGGTGAGCGTGACGAACGCGCGCTGACCGGATGTCGCAGCCGCCACGAACAGGGGATACACAGGCCCCCTCAAGGCGGTCGGCTGTCCGTCGAGCGCGAGTCCCCCGCCCGACGCGATGCTCTTCGCGAGGTCGAAATACAGCGTGTAGCCGTTGTGCCAGAAATCCGCAGGGCCGCTGCAGAAGCGTACACCCGCTCGCAGCAGCAGGCCGGTCGCCGCGACCGCGGTCAGCCGTCCGAGGAGCGTCCGATTCACGTTGTGTCCAGCGATCGTTGCTCCGCGTCCCTGGCTCGCAGCACGAACACCCATTCGTCGCGATTGTGATGCACGATGGACAGGCCGGCCGCCGCCGCTTCGCGGCCGAACTCACCCGGCCTGAACGTGTGCTCGAACGCCAGCGCGTCGCTGCCGGCGCGCAGGAGCCGCACGTCGTCGCCGTCTTCCATCTGCCACCCGGATCCCGAGAGCCGTGAAACCGCTCGTTGAACGGCGACGAGCCGCGACGATGCCGGCTCCCTCGTGGTGGCGCAGCTCACGAGGATCCGGCCTCCTGGCGCGAGATGGTGCGCCGCCTTGCGCAGCGACTCGACCCGGCGCCCGGATCCCGGGATATAGCTGTAACACAGCCAGGAGAAGACGATGACGTCGAAGGCGCCATCCACCCCCACGTCCTCGAAGAAGCCGTGGACGATCGGGGCGCTGCGCCGGTGTTGGGCCAGAACCCGGTTCGCGATGACGATCGCCGCGGCGGACGGCTCGACGCCCTCCACACGGCATCCGAGCTCCAGGAATGCGAGCAGGTCCCGGCCGGTCCCCGATCCGACGACCAGCACGCGATCGCCGGGCTGCACGAACCGCGACACCACCTCCGACTCCCACGGCATGAAGCCGGAGGCGATGTCGGGCTCGGCGGTCAGGAACCCGTCCCAGCGCTCCTCGATGCCCGCGCGGAGCTCGTCCAGCCGCACCGTCCCCATCGCGGCGTAGAGAAGGACGCGGCTGATCCGCCCGGCGAGGTGTGCCGCGCCGAGGCATGCCCGGCGAAGAAGCGATCGCATGCACCAAGAGCCGAGGACTTCGTCAGTCGCCGGAACGCCGGCCGGCTCACCGCAGTCCCACCTGCGTCAGCTTGAGCGCGCAGCCGACTCCGCTCGCCGCGCTGCACGGAATGGCCGACGTCGAATTCGCAGTGGTCGAGAAGTAGATGCTCGACGTCTCGGGCGCTGTCAGATCGACGATGGCATCTGCGAACATGTGGGCTGCCGCCGTGGTACCCAACTGGCCGCGCGTGACGGACGTCAAGCAGGGAGACGAGGGCAATGAGCAGGTGCCTACAGCGCCCACCTTGACGATCTCACTCTCGATCTGAGCGAAGTCGCCCGCCACGAAGCCAGTCGTCGAAGCGACTCGTACCGTCGTCGCTGTCGCGACAGTCGTGAGGTCCGAGACGGTCGAACCATTGGCATGTGTCGCCGCGACGGTGCCGAGCTGAGCCCTGGTCACCGTCAGGCGATCCTGACCGGAGGTGTTGCGGCCCGTCACCAGCATCTTCTCGCTGTTGATTTGAACGTAGTCTCCCACCGCGAATGACGCCGCCGAGGCCACGTCGAACGTGGTCGTACTAGTGGTCAGACCGGCATTCGACACCGTTGTCGTGGCGCTGATTGCCAGCGTCGTCGAGACGCTCGACGCGGCGACGTTGTCCACGATGATCCCGCTCGCGGGCTTCGCGTTCGGCAGCGGGAAGCCCTGGCTGGCCGCCCCGGGGGGCCAGGCGGCGCCCGTCACGTTGAGCGACATCAGACAGGCCTCGCTGGACGCGCAACCGGCACCCGTCTGACTCGCATTGTCGCCCACGCTGAAGAATATCCAGTCCGTGCTCGTCGCCGCGTTGTAGACCTCGGTGACAGGCGAGCACTCTTCGCTGCTGGAGCTCGCGAGCCCCAGGCTGCCGTCCGAGGCTGTGTTCATGAGACCGGCGGAGAGACTTATCCGGTGGAGAGCGGGTCGCTCTGTGACGCCGCTCGCCTTGCCGCATACGAACAGATGCCCCGTCCCGTCGGCGCTCGTCAGGTACGTCTGATCGAATGCGCCCGAGTGAATGTTGTATGTCGAGCTCGAGGAGTTGCCGCCAATCGCGGCGGTCTTCTTCGACGGAGTGCTGAGCGCCGTGTCGAACTGGTAAACAGCTCCGTGATTGGTGCTGTCCTTCCCCTCGACGACGAACAGGCGCCCCGTGGAGCTGTCGACGGTCGGCGCGTCCACGATCGCTCCGCCGAGGGACTGCGCCGGAGTGCCCACGCACGGCAGCGTGCACGCACTGCCAACGGTCGAGAAGGTCTCGCGGACGTAGCTGAGCGTCCCGGCGGCATCGCCGATGAAGATGTTCCCCGATCCGCCATCCAGCACCGGGCTGCTCAACACCGTGGACCCGTGCACCAGGATCGGCCAGGCGCCGCCCGCTTCCTGCACCGGCCCGTTGAGCACGGGAAAGAACTTGTGGAGGCGGCCCGCATCGTCACCGACGTAGAGGGCGTCGAGCGAGTAGTCGTAGAAGGGCGACGAGTTGGTCACCTGCGGCGCGCCGACGAGCGGGATCTGCACGTCGCAGGATCCGCTGGCCGGGCACGCATCCAGGCCCGCAAGGGACACGGCCGGGATCACGGGCCCTCCCACCGTTCCCTCGCCAGCCTGCCATCGCAGGATGTGGAGCAGGGCCCCGGACGCCTTGCTTTCCACGTAGATGATCTTCGTGCCATCGAGGGAGAGCACCGTGGAGGTGACAACGGTTCCCGAACCGGTGTTGTAGGCCCACATCGCGGAGGGGCCGTCCTGGCTGCAAGTCCCGCCGGCGCTCCCCTGGCGGGAATACAGCTGATTGAAGGCGACGACGCTCGATCGGCCGTCGACGCCGCCGGCGAGCGAGGAACCCGCCCACGTGAAGCCGGATGCGAAGGTCTCGGCGAGGGCGATGCTGTTCCCGTCCGCCCCGGCGTTCGCGGCGGTGACCGTGACGACGCCGTTCGACGAGTTGGCGTCGACGGCGGGCACGTTGGCTTCGATGGCGGCCGCCAGCGCCGCGGCTTCCGCCGCGACGTTCACCGATGTGGTGGCGCTGTCGGTGCTCGTCGAGAACGTCGTCCCCGAGGTGGTCCCGGCGGCGCCACCGGTGAGGCTGCCGTTGAACGCGTCGCCGCTCAATCCCGACGCGATCGAGGTGGCCACGCTGATGTTGTTGCCGGCCAGTCCGGTGGCCGTGGCCGCGATCTTGACCGCGGCGCTGCCTGCGCTCGAGGCGCCGACGCCCACGGCCGCAGCGCCGCCTATGGCATTGATGATGTTGGTGGCGAGCGTCGCGGCCGGCGCCGGAGCCGCTCCCGACCAGTACTGGAAGTTCGGGCTGATGCTCGATCCATCGGTGCCGGAAGTCGTCACGGTGATGGTCAGATTGGTCGTTCCGGACGTGCTGGGCGTGAACCCGGTACTGCCAGGAATCCTGGCTGTCACATCGACGTTCGGACTGGTGCTGCCTGTTACCGTGACGCCGTTACCCGGCTGGTTGGCGGCACTGCCGCATTCCCACGTGCTGACGCTCGCGCCGGTGTTCGCGCTGCCGGTCGTGATGGCGGACGCCAAGCGGGAGACCATCTGCGAGCTCGTCCCGGTCCGAACGAAACACTGAGTGCTGGTCTCGGTTCCGGACGTCCAGTTGGACGTCTTGAACACGTAAGCAATGGCCGCAATCGTGACCGACGAGCTGTTCGACGGAGTCGTCCCGAACGCAATCCTGTCGATTTCGGCCACGGGCGCGCTCGCGGTGAGCGTGAGCGTCGCCGCCGTGTTCGCGTTCGTGATGGTGATCGTGTTGCCGCTAGCGACGTTGTTGGCGCCGATCGTCGTGATCTGGGAGGCCGCCGTGCCGGGGCTGGCGGTGAGCGTCGTGCCGTTCACGGTGACCGTCCCCGTCAAGGACGAGGCCGTGAACGAGCCCGTGCGGCTCGCCTTGGTCCCCGCCAGGCCGGCAAGGCTCGTGTTGAACACGACGAAGTCGTTCTGGCAGTCCGGCGCGGCGTTGACGTCGAAGCTGAACTTGGCCGGAAACATCTCGGCGCCCACTGTGCCGCCCACGCCGAGCGACATGCCCCAGTCGCGCGCGAAGCCGCCGCCGCCTTTCGGGCGCGATGGCTTCAGCGATCGCGCCGGCCCGAACGAATCGGGCCCTTGCCCGTCGCGCGCGGCCTCGATTGATGCGATGAGATCGGCGAAGCGCCCGCCACCGGCGGCGGCGGGGTTCGTTCCGGCAAGCGGTCGGCGGACGTTGTGGAGCAGCCATTGGTGCCGATACCTGGCGTCGAACCGCAGCCTCTGCGCCTCGCGCGCGGAGCGCGGGCCCGAGAAGATGACGTGGCGATGCGTCCAGTCGTCGGCCACCGACAACGGCGTCGGCCTGACCTGCGCGCTGCCCGACCGCATGGAGAGCATCTGGATCAGCGCGCCCACGAGCGCAACCGACACGACTGCCCGCCGCGAATATCCTGCCCTGCCCGAGAGACTCATTTCATCCTCCGACCCTTATCTGCGGCAACCGAGAGGAGTGTTAGACGCTCCGCTCACTTCGTTGGAGTTCTTCTAAGAGTTCTTATGGCTCTTTCTTAGCGTAGAGCTTGAGAGGCGGAGACAGCTGGGTTATGAGCGCGCAGGCGGCACAATTGGTATCCCGCGGGTCACGCTCGTATCAGGCGGGAGCACGCTGAGTCCGCGGTTTGTAATTCAGGAAACGGAGAGGGTCGAAATCGAGGCGACGCGCTTCGGCGTGCGCAACTGCTCGATCGGGATGAAGCCGGGAGGCGCCGCCCGTCTCGAGCGGAGGTTCGGCGACTCGAGGCCCGTTCGCGCGTACGATTTCTCGCAGTCCTGCGTGGAGGGGCCGCGCATGTTGCCTTCCAGGAATGCCAGCCCAGGGCACCGCGAGCAGGTCTTCTGGTTCCCGCAGCTCGAGCAGCCGTCGAGATCGCCCAGCGCGATCGAGCGGACCTCGGCGAGCTCCGGCGAGTGGCGCCAGATGTCGAGGAAGCGGCTCCGCCGGACGTTGCCGCTCGGGAGCGGGAACTGGACGCAGGGGTAGAGGTCGCCGTACGGCGAGATATAGCAGGACGTGTGACCGGCGCTGCACGGGATGCGATCGAACGCGTCGGGGCCGTCGAAGGGACCGTCCGCCGGCGCGCAGAAGGCGTCGACGTCCTCCACCACCTCCGTATCGCGCACCACCCTGGTGAGCAGCGACCGGTCGATGTTCAGCGACAGGATGGACCGGTCGCCGTCCATCATCGGCGTGATGGTGGGGTCCACGCTGAAGCCGGCGCCCATCCGCTCGGCCAGCGCCTTGACGTGCCTGTAGTCGTCGGCGTTCTGGCGCATCAGGACGTTCGCGAAGGTGACCTTGACGCCCGCGGCACGGAGGAACCGCGCCGCGGTCAGCGAGCGCTCCAGCGATCCCGGGACGAGGGTGATGGCGTCGTGCACCTCGGCCCGATGCGAGTAAATGCTGATCTGGACGGCGTCGACGCCCAGATCCGCGAGCCGCCTGGCCTGCGGCTCGCGGATCAGCAGGGCGTTGGTCTTGATCTTCACCGCGAACAGCCTTTCCCGCGCGTGCCCGATGATCTCGAACAGGTCCGGCCGCAGGAAGATCTCTCCGCCGCTGATGGTGAGAAAGAAGACTCCGGCGTCCGCCATGTCGTCGAGCAGCGCCGTGATCTCGGCGAGAGTCATCTCCCCGTGGTCGTCGTGGTCCAGATAGCAGTGGACGCAGCGCTCGTTGCAGCGGTAGGTGAGATCGAGCTGCACGCCGAGCGGGATGCCAAGGCGGAGCGCCCTGGCCCCCATTTCCTGCATCAGGGAGGTCATCTTGATCTCCGGGCTCCGTAACCCACTACTGCAACTCAGCCTGGCTCGCTTGCATGGCGACGCCTGGACTGGTGCGCGTGGCATAGTAGATCTGCGAGCCGCCACCCTCAACGCTGTTGTCGATGATGATGCCGCCCGTGCCGCCGGTCGCGCTCAGTCCCGCCGTCGCCGCCATCCCCAAATACCAGCCAAGTTGAACGCGAAATGTCGCCGTCAGGTTCTGCCCGGAGGACCTCTGAACTTCCACGTCGATTGTATCGCCAGCCGCGTACGTCACCGAGTGCGTAGTGTCGCTGCACGTGGTGGAACCGTTTCCGGAAACCTGACAACTGATGGCCTGGAGAGCCCCGTTCTTGCGCAGTGTGTAGGTAAACGTGGGATTACCATTGGTTCCAGCGCTCTGCGTGATCGTCATTCCGCTGTACGCTCCAGCTTGCGCCGCCGTCACAGTTGTTTCCGCACCAGTCGTGTTGAGAACCTGGGACGTCGAAACCGAGATGAATCGAGGATTGTTGTCGTTGATGGTCGACGACTGACTCGTCGTGTCGAACGTGGTTGGAGGCAACTGGTACAGGTACACGCATCCGCTCGCGGGCGTAACACACCCGCCGCCTCCGATAGCACTGCCGGCATTCGTCACCCCTACGAACAGCGACTGCGTCGTGCCGTCGTCGAACACAGTGACCGGCGAACAACCATCAGAGGTGGAATTGTTGACGAGAAGTGGTCCCTGCGTTCTCCCTGCGAAGCTGTTGCCCGCGATCGCAATCTTCCACAGCGTTGGCCGTTGCGCAGTTCCCGAAGCGCTTCCGCACACGTAAAGAGACCCGCTTGGGTTCGCGGGATCCGCCGACGAGTAATACGCGTCATCTAAAGACCCTGAGCTGAGCGCTCTGTCAAGAGTACTCGCGCTGCTGCTCAGGCCAACGATAACCTTCGTTCCAAGGCCTGTAAGCGTTGTCGCAGTTGAAAACTGATAGACGGCATTGCAGACTCCGCTACAACTGTTTCCAAGGCTGTCAGTCGCACCGTTGTCGGCGCCGACGAACGCATACACGCGCTGCGCGGTCGGATCGACCAGCGGCGCGTCTCTGACGCCGTTCACAGTGGTGCTGCCGTTCCCAATCGCACCGCTGTTTGCCACGGCGCCAGTCGAGGCATTGACGGAGTGGAGTCTATTGCCGTTGCTGCCGCTGGTGCCGTTGCTGCCGACGAAAATCTGGCCGCTCAGGAAATCGTAGATTGGCGAGGACAGCACATTCGAGGAGCTCACGGTGACCGGCCACGGACTCGTCGTCACCTCGGTCGGCGTTCCTCCGAACACGCCGGTGAACTTGTGGACCCTGCCGACATCGTCACCGACATACACGACGTCGGCCGAGTAGTCCACGAACGGAGCCGAGTTGGTGTCGTTGGGATTACCGTTGAAGGCGATCGCGGTCATGCACGGGGCCGTGCAAGAACGGTAGTTGGCTGCCGTCACGCTGGCCGGAGTCGTCGGAGCGCCAATCGTTCCGACCGACACGGTGCTGCTCCACTTGAGCAGAACCAGGCTGGCAATGCTGCCGCTGCTGCGCTGGACGAACGCCACCTGCTGCCCGCCGTCGTAGTAGGACAGCACGGGCGAGAGATCCGCAACGGCACCCGTTCCCGTGTTATACGACCAGTAGGTCGCAGGGACCGCTTGCGTGGAGGTCTGACAGCCGCCGTTCGGCACGTTGTCCGCATACAGTTGATTCACAGCAAAGATCGTCGGCTGGCCTTTGGTCCCGGTCCCTGCGGTGTCGGTCCCGGTCAGCGTGAAGCTACTCAGCCCCTCGGCTACCAAGATCTGTGCAGTCGTCATGGCATGGGTAATCGAGCTGACGGTGACCACGCCCGACGCGGACGTTGCGGTGACGCCAACGACGCCACCGTTTCTGGCAATCGCGGCTGCCAGATTAGTGGCCGCTTGGGGCGCCGTGCCGCCAACAGCGAACTTGAGCCCAGTATTGACAGTAGCGTCAGCAGTCAGCGTAAGCACCTGGTCAATCGCATACACTGTGTTGGTGATTGTGAAAGTTCCACCGGCGGCCGGCACTCCCGTGAAAGTGCCTTGCCGGGTCCGAAAGGTCCCCGAGCCGTTCGCACCGCCAGTGGAGGTCGTGTACACAACGAAATCGTCGGCGCAGTCCTTACTGGAGGTCGTGAACGAAAACTTGGCCGGGAACGTCCGGGTGTGGCCTGCTCCGGACACACCGCCCATGACGTTGCTCCAGTCGCCGTGGATCATGTCGCCGGACGGCGGTGGTTGCTCCTTCTTCTTCTCGTTCACCGCGGCTGCACGGAAACCAAGCCGCCCGTCCTGCACGTCGTTTGTGATCCGCTCGCTCCTCGTTCTCTTCCTGACCTGTAGCAGGTAACGCGGATCCTTCTGAAGAGCGAGCCAGTTGAACCACTTCTCCTGCGAGATGCGCTGGTCGAGCATCTGCACGTAGGTGCCGGGATTGGAGAAGACCACGTGTCGATGACTCCAGTCCTCCGGCAGGCCGCGCGGCTGCGGCTCCTGCTGGGCGGAGGTCGTCACGGCAAGCAGCATCGGAGTCACCAGGCCCACAAGCGTCGACGCCGGCAATCGTGAGAGTCCGTTCTTTTTCATATCTCGTCTCCGACCTCTTCAAGCTGTTAGTGGTAGCTGATGCCGGAAGGCTTGCCGCGTTACCTGTTCGCGGACGTCAACGCAGTGATCTCGCCGCGCCTTGAAGCGGCGTTGCTGATAGCACCACAATCTCATGGCCGGCCAGGTCGACGACCAGTTCCTCCGCGTCACGCAAGGCCACCGCTGGATCGACGTCGAACTTCGCGCAGATGTGCCGCTCGACGAGATCCTCGAGCGGCGTCACGCCATCCGCCGCCTCCCACAGGATCGCCGCCGTCTCGTTCAGGGCGAACAGCGTCGCGTCCCGCCCCGACATGATCATCAGCTCGCCGCCCACCCTCCGCGCCGCCACCTTGCGGCTGCGCGCCACATACTGGGTCCCGCTCATTGAATCAACTCCCAGACGCGAGCGTCGGGCAGGAACGTCAGGCGACGCACCGGCACGCGCTCCACGAACTCACAGGCGAAATGAAACAGACGGTCCACGAGCTCCCGATCTTCCGCGGCGAAGAACAGCACGTTCCGCAGCAGCGCACGCGTCGCCTCGGGCCGGGGCACGTCGTCGATCCGGTTCTCGGGGCCCTGCCGCAGCAGAAACACCGTCTCGAGCGGCGCCCGGACGTTGGCGCCAGGCGTCCCGAGCTCCCCGGCGAAGGGCGTTCCGTAGGCGAAGTACCCGTCGCCTTCCGCGCGCACGTAGGACATCTCGTCGGTGAGGAGCGTCGCGTCCCCGGGCGCCAGCCGCGTGATGGTGGTCTTGCCGGCACCCGACACGCCCGAGAAGAGGAAGGCGCAGCCGTTGCGCACGACGCTGCCGGCATGCAGCAGGAACCCGCCCTCCTCCGCAAGGATGAGCGAGTGCACGATTCGGAGCACGCTGTCGATCGAATAGGGGTTCGCCGACTGGCGGATGACACCGTAGCGCGTCAGCGGGTTCCACAGCGCCTGGAAGTCCCCCCGCTGCAGCTTCCACAGCCCCCAGTCGCGCCACACGCGCAGGTCGGCATCGGCCGAGACGGTCGCCCCCGACGGCACCAGGTCGATGTCGAACTCGTAGGCCGTCGAGCCCGACTCGCCGACGAAGCCCGCATACCGCGCCTCGAGCAGTCGGGCGAACGCTTCCGAGGTGCGCAACCGCACCGTCACGCCGCCAATCGTCACAGCCGTCACCGCACGGTCCGTCCCGAAGGTGGCCGTCAGCGTCTTCACGCGAACCTCAGCCGCTGATGAACGGCGTAGACCAACTGAAACATCTTGCTGGCCCGCGAAGAGCGTCTGACGAGACCGGCGACGATGCGCGACATCGGCCGGGTGGATGGGGACAGCGCCGCGCGCGTTCCAGCGCGCCATGCGGAGACGACGACACCCATCAACGAGCCGGCATCCACGGGCGGATCCGGATACGGCAGACCGTCGCCGCGAGTCACGAGATGGTCGGCGGCCGCTGCAACCACACGGTGGGCGAACAGCCGGTGGCCGCGCGTGAACAGCACGATGTCTCCGCATCTCACCCGATCGATGGCCGCATCGCGAACCGTGAGCTCGTCGCCCGGCCAGAGAGCCGGCAGCATGCTGGACCCGGTCACACGGATCCTGGCTTCGCCACATCGCGCGAGCACGTCGGCGAGCAACTCGACCTTCGCGGAGTCCACCGCGGGATTCCTAGCGGGCACACACCACCCGGCTCACGACGTCTTCAACAGACTTCGGCACTGTGCCTGCGTCCCGCTGATCTTTCCGCAGGCGAGCGCCATCGTCTCGAAGACGGCCTCATGGCGGAAGGATGGCTTCTGATAAGGCAGCTTCCCCGCGCTCGAAACGCCAGATGTGGGATCCGACGGCGCCGCATCGGCTTGCGTTCGATCCACGTCCATTTCTTCGTTCATGAAAACCTCGCCTCGCCCTCGTTCGCACCGGAACTCGATGGTGCTCTTGCTGCCTTGAAGGTCATTATAAGAAGAACGATCACCGCGGTGTCGCGAGCTCGCACATACTGTGTATCGCTCCCGATACGCTTGTACGGCTTCTCGCCTCACGAAATGTGCGCTCCATGACGATGGGATCCCTGGACTTGCTCTTCGCCGCGGCTCGGGCATCGTCTGGAGGTCCGACGATCGACACAAAGGATCTCGATCCAGACTGGGAGGTCGTTCTGGCGGCCGCGGAGTTCCACGGCCTTGCTCCGCTCCTCCACTTGTTAGTGGCGTCTAACCCTTCGCTAACTCCGGGCAGAGACGTCGCGGCATCTCTTCATGACGGCTATATCGAGTCGTCCAAGCGCGCGCTGTTTCTGACCGCGCGGTTGTGCACGCTTCTTGACGCCTTTGATCACGCTGGCATCCAGGTTATCCCGCTCAAAGGCCCGCCGCTGGCGGAGCTATTGTACGGGGACTCCGCGCTGCGCCCCTCGTTCGATCTCGATCTGCTGGTGCATCGCGCGGACGTGCCCAAGGGGCTTCAGGTTCTCGAGGAGCAGGGCTACGCGCTGCCCGCCCGCCTGGCGCACCTGCCCCACCCGCGACTTCTCCGGCTGGAGAGCGAGGCGCTTCTTCGCCAGGACCGGGGAGCGGCCGTGGAACTGCACTGGGCCGTCGCGCCGCCCGATTTTCCCTTCGCGTTCGATGCGGAGGTGCTGTGGCGGGGGCGTCGGCCACTCGAGTTCGCCGGCCGGACCATCGCCGGGCTTTCGCCGGAGTGTCTGTTGCTGTACCTCTGCGTACACGGAACGAAGCATCGCTGGTCGCGGCTAAGGTGGCTCGCGGATCTCAGTCGGCTGGCGGCTCGCGGGCCCGACTGGAATGCGTCGCTGCCGCTGGCCGACGCCGCCAGGTGCCGTCGTCCGCTCCTTCTGGGGCTGCTCGTCGCCGCCGATGTCCTCGGCACGCGGGTGCCTTCCGACCTGCTCGTCCTCGCGCGCTCGGATCCCGCTGTCACCTCCGCCGCCGGCGATGTGCGTGCCCGGCTGCGGCGCCTGCCGCCGTCCGAGCCGACGAGCGTGGAGCTGACGGCGTTCAACGCGAGGCTCGCCGAGCGCCTGCGCGACAAGGTACGGCACTGGGCCGCCATGGTGCTCACGCCGAAGGACGAGGATCTGGATCGGGGGAGTCTGCCCGACGCACTGTTCTGGATCCATCGGGCCTCGCGGGTCCAGCGACTCGTTGCGAAATACGGTTCACGGCTGATTGGACGTCCTGGCCGCTGACGCCCGCCACGCGTCGCGCCGGTTTGGGCCGACGGCCCTGGAGCTTCGCCTCGACGAGCCGCAGCGAGAGCATCAACTCCGCGAGGGTCCGCTGGCAGACATAGAACCACCCGTGCCAGCCATCGAGGATCAACCCTTTCCAGAGGAGCGTGTAGATGAACACCACCACGGGAGCGACGACGACGTGCCGGCGCAAGCGATCCTGGGCGCCGAGTGTCGCAGCAGAACAATTGAGCAGCTTCTCCACCTCCAGCCGGGCATAGCGATCCTGTCCGGCAATCCATTGTGAGATGGCTTTGCGATCGTCATGGAGAATCACACCTCTCAGCCACCCGACTTTCCCTGGGACCTGAAGGGTTTGCGTATGGCCATCCTGGACGAAGTGACAGCGATCTCGGCGGAACAGCACCGCGCGCGGTGGATACAACGAACCACGCAGCGTGACGCCGCCGACACAGTAGCGGAAACGACAGAAATACGCGTCGATGCCGGCGGCCGGCTTCCACTGGCTCAGCTCCGAGACGAGCTCCGAGCTGAGCACGTAGTCCGCGTCCAGGGCAAGCACCCACTCGGTCGAGCACTCTGCCACGCCCGCCGTCCACTGCGCCGCGTGGGTGTCGAACCTGCGCTGAACGACGCGGACGGATCGCACCTGCTTCGCGATCGAGACGGTCTCGTCGGCACTGAAGCTGTCGAGGACCACCACTTCGTCCGCCCAGTCCAGGCGCTCGAGGACGCGCGCGATGTTCGGCGCCTCGTTCAACGTCAGGATCAGCGGCGTCACCCCCGGACCGGAGATCATGGCAGGAGCCTCGCGGTCAACGACGCCTACCCATTCGCACCCGCGGCGAACCCATAGCGTGGCTGCGTTCTGTCATCGACAATCCAACGCCGCTTGCCGGCGCGGGTCGCCTGAAGATCCTCCACGAACCTGAAACGGGCATTCCCGAGCGCGGGATGGACGCGAGCCAGGCGGCCGCGCAAGCGACGCTCGAGATCGCCATCGGAGGCAGTCGGCGCCACCAGTCGAATCTCGATTCCGTCGTCCTGCAACACCATCTGGATGCTCAGAACCGACGGCTCGGGCTGGATGCAGTGATAGACCGAGCGGCTGTTGATCGACTCGCCGTCTCCCAGCGCCACGACGTCCTGAACGCGGCCCACCACCTCGTCGAATTCGACGACATGACCATGTTCCAGCCGCCGCGGCGCACGAAGCGCATCTCCTGTCTGATAGCGGATGAGCGGCACGTAGCGAGGGTAAAGCGTGGTCATCACCGCCGCATCGATGTGACTGCGGTCCGAGGAAGGCTCGCACTCGACGATGTTCAGGTCGGAATAAACTTCGAAAGGCCCGTCGTGCACCTTGAACGCCACCTGGCCGAATTCCGCTCCTCCGTACTCCTCCACGAGCGGGCAGCCGAACGAATCTTCGAGGAGCGCTCGCGTGTCCGGGCGCGGCAGCATCTCCGAGGTGGCGAGGACGAAGCGAAGACCGAGTGCGCGGAACCTGTCACGGAACTGCGTCGTGTAGCGCGCAAACTGATCGAGGGCCACGGCGTAGCCGATCAACCCCAGCGGACGAAACCGCAGCAGCTGGTTCGCATAGGCGATGCAGGAGGCCCGACTGAGCTGGTAAGCGTCCACCCGCTGGTACCCGAGGAACGCATCGGCGATCCTGCGCCGGGCGTGATTGATGCTCGATCGCCATCCGGTTCCGACTAGATTGGCGTGACCCCAGATCAGGAACAGCCGAGACGCCGGCGTGTAACCGAACTGCTGCCATGCCGCGAGCTTCACGATTCGGAGGTAATCGCGCTCGGCGTTGGTCACGCCGATGCGGAGCGGCGTTCCGGTTGAACCGGATGTCCTCACGAACTGATGCGGCGGACCGGACCGACGAATGAAGTCTGCCGGGCGAGTCTGGATGTGCTCTCGGGTCAGGACGGGCAGCGCCCGAAAGTCCTCCCAGGACCGGATCCGGGCGGGCGCCGACCCCGAGGCGGCGAGCGATGCATAGTGCGGAATGTCCTGCACGGCGTCAGCCCAGACGGCTCCTACCAGGTCGAGCTGTCGCCGCGACCACTCCCGGCTGCCGCCCGGAACAGCGTCTCGCCGCCGCTCCGCCGCGGCACGAAACTCACGACGCAGTTTGGGACTGAGGAAGAGCCTTGGATGCACGTTTGTCGCGCCGATACGACTTACGCCCGTGGACGGCACACGGCGTCGAGCAGGTAGTGATGCCAGCGCGACGCCCACGCCTCGGCGGAATAGGCGGCGGCCAGGCCGACGCCTCGCCGCCCAATCGCGGGCAATTCGGCTTCGTGTTCGTGGATCCAGCCCATGGCGTTGGCCAGCCCCTCGGAATCCCCGGGCGCGACGACGAGGCCGTTATAGTACGGCCGCACGACATCGACGCCAGCGCCACAGGCGGTTGTGCAGATGACCGGCAGGCCGGAGGCAGCGGCTTCGGCGAGCACCACTCCCCATGGCTCGAAGCGGCTGGCCAGGACGAAGGCGCCATGTTGGCCGAAGACTCCGGCCAGTTCTCTCGGCTGGATGAAGCCTGCGTCGATCACCCCCGGCACACCCTCCAGCAGCCTCCGATCGACGCCCGATCCACAACAGGTCAGCCCCCACGGGTTGGAAACGCTCTCGCGATACGAGGAATACGCAGCAACCAGCGTGCTCAGATCCTTTTCCGGAGCGTAACGGCCGACAAACAGGAACCGACGCGGCCAGTTACCCGGAGCACGCGACCTGGTCGCTGCCACGCCACTGAATTGGCCGAAGTCGAACCCGTAATATCCGGTCCGAATCCTGTTCTCAGGCACTCCAAGACGAAGCGCGTATTCCCGGCTGCGATCGCCAGAGGTGACGACGGCATCGAGCCGCCTGACCAGGCGCGCCAGGCGAAGCCTGGCCAACCGCTGCGAAATCGTTCCCTGCCAGGGCGAGTCCATGCCGACGATCAGGCGGACCGAATCCAGTTGTCTGCCGTTCAGCAGGCGGAGGTAGGGTTTGTGCAACCACCCGCACAGAACGACCACATGAGGACGGCGGCGCAGCACACTGTCCAGAAGAAGTGCGCCGTCGTCCGCGCCGCTCGAGGGAAGAAGGTCGTGGGAGATGCCGTCGAGCAGCGACGGCTCCAGCAGAGACCCGGTCGCCGCTCCCTTCAGGCTGCGCAGATGTACGACGTGCAGATCGACACCCGGCCGGTTGGCCAGTGCCCGCCAGCACGCGGCCATGTAACCGGATGCCACTGTCCAGCAGAATACGACCCGGATCTCGTGTCGAGGGTCAGCCCGATCGGTATCCCGTGAGATAGCCTGAGTGACGGGTGGCTGCGGGTTCATAAAGGACGCGCGGCTGGCGGTCAGACGCGCCTTGACGACGAGGATCCGCCGTACAGACGTACCGAGGAGAATCCAGGCGAGGACGACGTAGTTCATCAGCACCAGCTCGATCATCGAGCGCATACCGATGAACAGCGCGAAAAGGCCGATGCCGTACACCAGGATCGCGCCCGAGGTGCCCGTCGTCGCCAACAGGCTGGACAGAAGCCGGGCGATGCCACCGTAGAACCACCCTCCCAGCGCGACCGCGATGAATCCGCCGGCCATGAAGAGCTCGCCGATGACCGATGACGACAGGGAGGTGCCCTGGTGACGTGTGTACTCGGCGAGATCGAACCCAGGACTCACGGGCTTTCCAGGCCAGAACACTCTGGGGATCGGACGCACGGCCACCCAGAGAACGTAGCGCCATGTGGTGTACGGCTGCTCGTCGGGAAATATCGCGGTCGTCTGAGCGAGGCGGATGAAATTGTCGTCAACGCGCACGAGCACGCCGTCTTCATCGGGGATGTATTCCGCCTCCCGGCTGGTATCAAACATGCCCCTCAATCCGACGCCGCGGTACTTCAGCATCGTTTCGAGCGTGAACCACAGGCCGACAACGAGCAGCACGAGGCCCACCACCGTCATGAAACGGATCCTTCGAGCCCCCAGAAACCAGACGACGGCGGCACTGCCGAAGAACATGCCCACAAGTCGCCGTCCTCCATCGTGAAGGAGAAACAGGGACAGGATGATCGCCCCGATGGCGAGGGAGACTGGGCGGGGATCGGACCAGCGCAACCTTCTTGCCAGCACCACGGTAAGTGGAGGCAGCAGGTACCCGAAATAACTGAGATGGTCCAGGAACGCATCAGTCCCGCCCATCGAACCGCGGTTCCACGCGCCTTCCCACCGGCCGCCTGCCAGAGCGCTCTTCATCGCGGCAAGGTCGAAATTCGACGGAACGGCGTATTTCATGAATGCGAGCACGAACGCCGCCACACCAACCCCGAAGTACAACTTGGTGGGGAGCTCGGTTCGGGCTGTCGCGGAGAGAGCCGAGGGGTATGGGCCAGGGGCGCTGAATGAGCGCAAACAAAGCGCCGGCCGAGAACAACGCAATCGCCGTGAACGATCGCTGCACCTCCTCACGTCCGACTCCGACCAGCGGATATCGCCCCTGCAGAGGGTCGAGAAGAAGCCAGTACGCGGGAGCGAGCATCAGCACGTGCTCCGCGCGCACGATCGACTTTGGATCGCGCACGGCAGCAAGCACCGGCAGGACGGACAGCGAAAGGACGAACAGCAGCGACGGCAGACGCAGCGCGTCGGCAGGTTCCACATCCGCAGGCAGGAGATAGATCGCAAGCGAAAAACCGATCAGCACCGACACCAATCCGAGGAGCGGAGGACCGGCGGTCCACGACCGAAAGTCGGTACGAGTCGATGGAATCGGCTGACCCGGCCTGTGGACAGCTCGCCACCGGGGCGCAGCGGGACTCTGCAGCGATCGGTACGGGATCATGAGGCGACGACGTTCAACAACTGACTGGCGAGAGAATGGATGCTGGAGCCTGGCGGAATGGCGGCGTGATCGCTCAATAAGCGCAGTCGCGTCGGATCCGCGGCCAGCGAGCCGATCGACGCCTCGATCTCCTGCGCGCTGATCTCATCGAGCAAAAGGCCATTCCTTCCGTGTTGTACGACGTCGCCGCACGTTCGCGAGGCGATGATCGGCAGTGCCCATGCCTGGGCCTCCAGTTGCGTCAGGCCGAAACCGTCCGAGAAGGTGGGGAACAGGAAGACGTCCGCCTGCTGGTAGTAGCGCTGGGCCTCGCCGCGAGCGACAGGGCCGACCCAGCGCGCCCGCCGGTCGGCGAGCGCCGCCGGGGGCACGCTCATGTGTCGTGGACCGACGAACCAGAACTCGACCGGCGCATCCCCCAGCCGCTGCATCGCGTCCAGAATCACGGGCACACCCTTCCGGATGCCGATCTGCCCGAGAAACAACACCCGCAGCGGGCGCTCCGCCGTGAACCGGTCTGGATAGGATCGCCGGAACGCACCGGCGGCTGCGGGTGCCTCGTAACTGACCGGCACTATATGGATCTTTTCGTCGGGAACGCCCTCTTCCAGCAGGGCCTCGCGCGACCACGAGGAGTTCACGATCACCCGGTCCGCCAGCCCGCACTCCTCTTTCCAGCGCTGCCAGTAGGCGGCCGGGGCAGGCTGCCAGGGGCCGGCGAAACCAGGAAACCTGTCGCGCAGCTGCGCCACGATTCGCTCCTCGGGCGGGCCGGGATCGATCTGCCCGAGCACCGTGCTCCAGCCCTGCGATCTTGCGAACTCGAAGAGCCGCCTGGCTGTGTAGCTGAATGAGAAGAGGCGGAATCTGCGCCCGGGCATGCGCTGTGAGAGGCGGACCAGGCGCTGGAGCACCCGGTCCTGGAACCACTCGTTCCGCCGCATCACCAGTTCCCAGCCCCGACTGACCGCGCAGAGACTGCCTGGCCTCGAAGAATGCCGCTGAGAGAGTTTCCGGGGTGGACGCGGTCGCCGGGCAGCTCGCGATGGAACCGCTCGCGCAGTCTCCTGGGATAAAGCCGAGCGGTGGAACCGTCCGGGCGTATCCAGAAGTCCGTTTCGAGCTCCGCCAGCACGCCAGCCCTGTGCAGCGCCCGCGGAATCGAATAGTGCTCGCGGGCGCCCAACTGGCAGCAAATCCACGGCACGCTGCGCGCGCCGAGAGCCGCTCTGTGATTCCCGGATTGCGGCCCGGCGATAGTCGTGACATCGGATTGGGACGTGCGCGACTCCAGCGCTGGATCTACGCGCACAGCTCCGATACCAGCCAGCAGTTGTCCGGTTCGCGATTCTCCGCACCCAACCCGAACAACGGACGCTGCATCACCGCAACAAGCGGTACCCCTCGGTCCGCGAAGCTCTGCTGGATCACGTCAACGTACTGCGGCTTGTGCACCTCGATGATGAAGGCGTTGGACCTGTTCACCCATGACCGGGCGCCCGCAATAGCGTCCAGCTCGGCGCCTTCGACATCAACCGTCCCTTCTGACATGTCTCGCCCCGGATGCCTCAGCATTTGAAATCTTCCATCCCTTTCAAACGGTTGGCGGTGATATTCCGTAAGTCCTTGCGTCGTCGCCGAGACGCTCGGGTTCCGGTTCAACTCGGGTGAGCTGCTGTGAACCTATCTTCCGAAGCCTTCGGGCCAGCCGATAGGTCGATGGGGAGACTGGCTCACGGCTGAGGCTGCGAAGGCACCTGTACCCATGCAAGAGCCCTAAGAAGCGTATCCAGAATCGCCGCGGCTCGAACGTGAACGTCAGACATCGAAAGGACGTAACGGGCAAATGCGCCAGCACGAACGGAAATGGCACATTCTGCCACGCGAACACGACGGCGTTCCGAACGCCGAAGAAATCCATCCGGCTCAAATCGCGCTTTGGGGATTCGAAGTGATGAATCGGGTCTGCGGTTCCCAGGCGCACGAAATAACCGGCGTCCAGCATCCGGACGCAGAAGTCACCCTCCTCGCCTTGATGAACGAAGTGCTCCCGGTAGCCCCCGAGTCGCAGGAATAGCTCGCGTCTCACGGCGTGCGCCGTCCCTATGAAGGCGTCAGTGACGTGGACGGAATCGGAATCCGCCGCGATTTGCCGGACGCGGCGATCTCGATTGACATCGATATAGGGAATGGCCACGGCTCCGATCGACTCCGCCTGGAACTCGTGCACGGTCTGCCATACCGTGTGCGGCGTCGAAAAAGCCGCGTCGTCGTCGATCGAAAACACGAAGGCTGTGCTCGCGATATGCGCGCCTTCATTGCGCCGAACGATGTACCCGCGCGACTCCTGGTGCTGGACAAGAGCCACGGCAGGATAGTCCGCGCGGACCATCTGCCCCGTGCCATCGCTCGAGCCGTCATCTATCACGATGACCTCGATTGGAGCCGCTTGCGACAACGCCGACTCGATCGCGCGCCGCAACTCGTGCCGCCGATTCTTCGTGACAATCACCACGCTTGCGATCGGTTCTGGTTTGACGAAAGGAACGCGAGCGGCTGGAGTGCTCACGCGCCAACCGTCCTGCCGAGTCCGGCTGCAGCCGGCCGATCGGGCCCTTTACGGCAATTAATGGTTCGCGCCGGAATGCCGCCGACAGTAGTCTGGGCAGCAACATCCCTGGTTACGACGGCTCCGGCGCCGACCACCGCGCCCCGGCCGATGCGCACGCCTTTCAGCACGATGACGCCCGCTCCCAGCCACACACTGTCCTCGAGAACGACCGGCGCCGTCTTCATCGGCTGACCGCCGATCCGCTTTCCCGGGAGCGTGCCGTGGTCTCCATCAGTCAGGTAGCAGCCCGGTCCGATCATGCAATGACGGCCGACCTCCACGTGCTCGTGGGCGTCGAGAATCGTGTTCCGATTGATGTAGGTCCCCTCCCCGATCACGAGCTTGTTCGGCCTCGCCGTCCCGCTGCACAACAGCACGACGCCATCGTCGAGTGCCACGCGCCGCTCGAGCGTGATATCGCTCCACTGACGAGGAATGGATACTCGACGGAGCCACACATATCCCGTAAGATGAACGCCGAGCAGCCGATAGTACGCGTTGCGAACGCGCGAGGCCGCCCCGCTCATGACTTTGACGAAGACGTGAAGAGGATTCACGAGAACGAAGGAAGATCAAAACGCACTGAAGTCAGAATCCCATTGACGCCCCACCGGACCGACGCGGCGGAACGCCGTCATCTGGACTTTTCGGAGAACTCTTGCGAGCCTGTACACCAGCATTCCGCAAGCCGGATGGTAGACCTCAAGGTCTACTTCATTCAGGCCGGCCCGGCAGCTTGAGCGCAGGAACCGCAGGACCTTTTGAACATGCGGGTTTGCGCTGTCGTCAAAGGCGACTATACCGCCGTCGTTCAACAGGCGGATGGCGTAGTATGCATCCACGAAGACATCCTCGACCAGGTGCGAGCCATCCACGTAAACAAAATCGAATCGCGATCCTGCGGATACCAAGTTGGGCAGTTCAACACACGACATGACTGGCCGGAAATCCAGATATCTCTCAAGCCCGGCGAGCTCAGCTGCCACCAGCCCGCAGTCGTCCCAGGCGGGAGTCTGATAAGGATCGATCGCGAGGTGCTGCTTCATCGGACTGCGTCCGAGATCCCGGTGCGTCGCGGTGCACACGAGTGCTGAGCCGCCGAAGCTCAATCCAATCTCCATCGTACGGCCGAATTTCTCCGCCATCATCAGCCGTCGCAGTGTGATCAGATTGTGCGCGCTCGATAAAGCGTCCAGTCCCTCGAACCGCCGGCCAGTCCGGCCAACAGCGCTTCGTACGGTGACCAAGTCGGCAAGAACGGGACAATATTGCAGTTCTTGCAGTAGAGGCAGTTGTCCATCGTGATGGCCCGCTAGCCAGGCCCGCGTGCCGGCCAGGGACGGCCACATCTGGCTACTCATTGAGAGTACACGCCCCGGCTACCAACCCGGCGCCAGGCGATAAGAGAACAGTGGCCGCGAACTCGGGCGCGCGTTTCACAATGTACCAGCCATCGCTCGGAGCGGGAAACCAAACAGGTATTTCCAACGGCCCGTTTGAACATGCCACGCGAACGTCCCGCGATACAGCTGCCAGGCTTCAAGCCGGTAGCCACGCCGAAGGCACTCCATGGTTATCGGTCTCAGTCGTCGTCCGAGAATCGACCGTCGCTCGCGCGCGCGTTCGGTTCCACCAGGATAACGTCCGCGACGCTCTTGCTCGACCAGATACCGTCCTCCCGCCAGCGTACGTGCCAGGTCGTTCGTAACGCCTCCCGGGTGTCGTCGCCAGCCTACCGTTGCCGGCTTCAGAACCTGAACGAACCCTGGCATTGTCCCCAGCCGGAAGATCAGATCGTGATCCTCGCAGTTGATGTCGGCGTTGGTGAAACCGCCCACTTGCAGGAATCGATGGCGGTTCACGACGGCCATACCGGCGCCGACGAAGTAGCCGGTTTTGTGGGACTGATAGTAGTCGGCAAACACCTCCGACGCTGGCATCGTCTGGCGGATTGTCGCCAACTTCTCCTCTTCGCGGAACGCAATGAGCTGCCCGGCGAGAAGACTTGGCCGATCGTATTGGTGAATCAGCGACGCAAATGTCCCAAGCGTCCAGGGAAACCACACATCGTCGCTGTCCAGAAACGCGACGTACTCGCCCGAGGCGTGTTCGGCCCCTCGGTTCCTGGCAACGCCCGGACCTCGGTGCTCCTGCGGGACGAGACTCACCCGCTCGCCGTAAGAGCGTACGACAGTGAGGGTTTCGTCCGTTGACCCGTCATCTACGACGATCAGCTCGAAGTCGGTGAACTCCTGGGCAATGACCGATTCCAGCGCCTGCCTCAGCAACGGCGCGCGGTTGTATGTGGGAATGACGACGGAAAACAGCATGTCAGGCTGCGTCGGGCGCTCCCATGATTCGGCGCCGCCATTCGGCCAGGAGCTCGACCGGCCGGAAACCGAGTGCGCGATACAGGGCCCGGTAATGCCCGGGCGCCGCTTGGCCGCCGGGAATGAAGTCTGGTTGCGATCGCTTGATGGTGTCGATGATCAGCCTGGCTTCGCTCCGGTTGGTCTGCCACGCGATTCGCGCCATCTCGAAGCGCGCCTGGTTGATCGCCCACTGCCGCTCGGGCGTCAGCGCGCCTCGGAATCGAAGGACGTCCTCCGCCCGTTGCTCAATCGCCAGTCGCCGCCGCCTGACCTCCGCCTTGTCTCGCCTGCACACCGTGTGCTCGCTCCACTGGCGGTACACGGCCCCGTTCGTGGCGCAGTACGCGAATCGTTTGCCCGCGATCAGGGCCCGTAGATACAGCTCGTGCTCCTGGCAGCACGGCTGGTCAGGATTCCAGCCGCCGACCTCCATCAGAGCCTGCTTGCGCCAGAGCAGCGCACCTGTCTGCGGCAGATACCAGCGGGCCAACAACACCCAGAGATCGTGCGGCTGCGGGATTGGCAGCAGATGATGCCGCTCTCCCTCCTTCGACCAGTGAGCCATGGTGACGGCGCCGAACACCACGTCCGCATCAGCCCTCGCCGCGACGAAGGCCATCTGCCCTTCGATCTTCTCTGGCAAGAGGTAATCATCCGCGTCGAGATACTGGATCCATTCACCTCGTGAGAGCTCGAGCAAACGGTTCCTGGCTGCGCCGCCGCCGCGATTCCGGCCGGTCTCCCACCGGATCCGGCTCCCGAAGCTCTTGATGATCTCGAGACTGCCGTCGGTCGACCCATCGTCGACGACAATGACTTCCGCGTTCGGCCAGGTCTGGGCCAGCGCGCTCTCGATAGCCTGGGCGATCCAGCGTTCAGCGTTGAAACAGGGGATGAGAATCGAGACGAGCATTTGCCGATTCACGCGGCCCATGTCATCGGGTGCATCGGCGGAAACGTCGTCGCGAGCCGCCGGTATCCACCGAATCGTCCCGGATCGTCGAGCGCCTCGACGATCTCGACGATGTGGACGCCGAGCTCTGCGGACAGCCGGCACGGCCGCCGCTCGCGGATGGCTTCCGTCATCTCCGACGGTCCGCGCATGAAGTCCACCGGCTTATGGCCGCCCACGCGTACCGCCGGTTGACGCACGAGCGGATAGGTCCGCTGGAACATGGTCTCGGCGCCGGGCCACGGGAAGCGCTCCTCGAGCCATCGGTGCAGCCACTGCGTGCGCTGGGCGAGCCGCGAGCGCCAGCGCCACAGCTTCGAGCTGCGAACGATCACCGGCGCGTGGTCGTTCCTCACGTTTCCGACAAACAGCACGCCGTCGTCGCCGACCACGGTGATCGATTTGTCCCTGGGCGCGACGAGACCGCAGGTGACGCGCGCCACCATGCCGTCCGCGTATTCGATGCATCCGACGGTGAAGTCCGACGCCATGCTGGCGACAGGGATACCCTTGTCCGGAATCCGGCACGACGCGAACGCCGTGACGCTGACGGCGGGCCCGAAGAAGGCCGCGAGCCACGTCAAGACGTATCCGGCGTGCTCGAACGTGCACCCGACCTCGAATTCGTCCCTGGCCGGCCAGGGGGCGCCCGAGTCGCTCACCCACGTCCACGGCTTCATGTTCGGCCCGACCATCCCGTCGTCGAAGTTGGCGTAGACGAGACGAGCCTTGCCGACCGCGTTTTCGCGGATCGCCTTCCACAGGGTCTGAGCCGTCTCGCTCAGCACGCTGCACGGCGCCGACGCCAGGTACACGCCGCGCTGGCGCGCGAGCTCGGCGAGCTCGGCGGCTTGATCGACGCACATGGCCAGCGGCTTCTCGGAGTAGACGTGCCTGCCGGCCTCGAGACACGCGCGCGTCACCGCGTAGTGGCTGCGCGGGTTCGTGAGATTGAGCACCAGATCGACGGCAGGATCGCCGATCAGCTCCTCGAGGCTGCGTACGCTCGTGTCCGCCAGCGGGCTGTGAATCGATCGAGCTGTGGCTGGCTGCGATCGAACGCACCGGTCAGCCTCAGCTCCGGGTGGCTGCCGATCGTGCCCATGTAGGAATCGGCAACGTACCCGCAGCCGACCAACGCAAGGTTCATGACTGCTCGTCTCGCCCCGCCGCCCGTGGAGCGGCATGATGGCGCTCCACCTTGCGGATTGCGGCGACGATGTCCTGCATGTCGGCCTCATTGCCGAGGAACACGTGCGCCGGCACGTACACCGTTTCGGTCACGGCCTGGTCGGCCACCGGCGTCGGCAGGACGCGAATGTATTCCGGGTGGCGCGCGAGCACCGTCTGCATCGCGCGCTGGCCGGACATCGTCGAGGCGTAGCACCGGTAGATGGGCGCGCCCTCCGCGCCCGTCCGCTGGAGAAACGCGTCGAGGGCGAGGCCGCCGCAGCGCGCCGGCCGGTACCGCATCACGAACATGTACATGCCGTGGCGACGGACGCCTGGATGAACGGCGAGCGGCTCGAGACAGGCGACGTCGGACATCAGCGTCCGCAGTCTCGCGAAGTTGCGCGCGCGATGCTCCTGCTGGCGGGCGAAGGAGCTGAACCGACAGCTGAGCAGGGCCGCCTGGTACTCCGTCGGCCGGCAGTTCCAGCCGAGCGTCTCGTGTTCCCAGCGCGCGCCCGACCCGGGGGACCGCCCGGTGTTGTGCAGCGAATAGGCGCGCTCGAACGTCTCGGTGTCGTTGGTGGTCAGGATTCCGCCTTCGCCGCTCGACAGGTTCTTGGACGACTGAAAGCTGAACGCCGCGGCGTCGCCGAGCGAGCCGACGCGCCCGGTTTCCCACGCGGCTCCATGGGCCTGGGCGGCGTCCTCGACGATCTTCAGGCCGTGCCTGCGGGCAATCTCGCCGAGCGCGGTCATGTCGGCCGGCTGACCGAACTGGTGCACCGGTAGAATGGCGCGCGTCCTGCCCGGCACGATCGCCTCCTCGACACGACGCGGATCGAGGTTCAGCGTGCCGGTGTCCACGTCCACGAACGCCACGCCGAAACGGCGGTCGAGCGCCGCGGTCGCGGTGGCGATGAACGACAGGTTCGGGACGATCACCTCGCCCCCGTACTCGAGGCCGTCATGATCGAACACCGCGGCCAGCGCCAGGCGCAGCGCGTCAGTCCCATGCGGCAGCAGCAACGCATGCCGGCAGCCGCAGTACTCGGCCCACCGCTCCGCAAACCTCTTCTGCCGAGTCTGCGGGAGCCCTTCGACGCCGCTCAGGAAGACGGCGCGGAACGCCGGCCCCACGCGGGTGACCCACTGCACCAGGTTCGCCGTCCGGTCGCTCGGCCACGGACGGAATCGCACGTCGCGCACCGGCGTGCCGCCCTCGATGGCGAGCCGACCCGTGAATCGCGAGGACCGGGCCGGCAGCGATCCAACCGTTTGCCGGGCGACAAACCTGAGGGCATCCTTGACGAACGGGCTGACGTAGGGGATCGCGCTCATCTCGCCGTCATCTGGACGAAGAGGCCGAAGTCAGCCGCTCGGGGGCGCGCGAGGCGGGCGAGGCCGGTGAGCCGCGCCGTCTTCGAGACGACTCGCTCGAACAGGCGCCAGCCCTCACCCGCCGGCTGCGTCCAGTGTGGCCCGCCGGCCGCGAGCGCCCGGGGAGCCGGTTTCCGCCAGCGCCGTCCGCAGAGTCCACCGAGTGCCAGGTTGACCGAGCTCCGGGCCGGCAGCGTCTCGACTTCCTCGACGACCTCGGACTGTTCAGAAAACAGGCGAGTCCAGAAGCCTTCCGGGAACAACGTGACGACGTCAGGCGGCGGCGCCGAGTCGAGCCACAGCTGATCCCGCAGGTGCAGCGCCGCGCGATTGGGCGCGTTGAACAGCAGCCTGCCCCCAGGCTTCAGCAGGCAGAGGAGACGCCTGGTCAGACCCACTGGATCGCATACGCAGCCGATCAATCCCACGTGATAGACGACGTCGTACGGGCTGCCGGCGTCAACCGCTGGAGAATCGGCGAGAGCGAAATGGTTTCCGAACGCCTCGCGCGCCCCCGCCACGGCGTCAGAGGCGACGTCCACGCCAAGGATGCGGCGCCCCTCGAGGATGAAGTACGACGTGAGATAGCCGCGCGAGCAGCCCACCTCGAGCAGGTGCCCCGAGCGATCGCCTGAAGTCCGGTCGATGACGAACCGGTACTTCGGCGTCTCGGAGAGCACGCGTCGCAGCCCGCCGCGATTGCGCTGCTCGAACAGCCGGCGACACTCGCCGGCGAGCCCCCGGTACGCCGCGTAGTACCAGAGACCGCCCGATTCGTGGAGCAACTTGTAAACGTCCTGATCGTGACGCGTGAAGCGACAGCCGCAGGCCGCGCAGTCGCTGACGTCCCACGCGTATCCCGCGAGATATTCCACCGTTCCGGCGGGCGCCACCGCCCCGCTTCCGCAGATCCTGCAGTGGGTCATCGTCACCGAGCCCGACGGCCCCCGCCCACCGGTTCGGCGTCGACGTCCGGCCAGGGCGAGCCCGGCTCGTCTCGCTGATACGCCGCCGCCAGACACTTCCGAACTGTCTCCTTCCAGGTCCACGTGGAAGCCACGCGGGCATTTTCTTCTCCGATGGCCTTCAGATCCATCGCGGCGGCCTCGTCGATGCGCAGGGCGAGATCCGGCGCGCTGCCGGTTCTGTAGACCGGATTGCGGGTGCCCACCAGAGCGCCGAGATACCCGGGCAGGTCGGGCGAGATGACGGGCCGCCCGAATGTCATTGCCAGGAAGATGATCCCCGAGTTGAGCCCGGTCAGCCGCGGCACGATCGCGACATCGCAGGTGTCGACGAACCGGGAGATCTCGTTCTCAGGCACACGGCGAGGTTCCACGACGGCTCGCCGGCGGCGGAGCCAACGATTCCACGCGAAGCGGCCGGCGCGCAGCCTCCACGGCGAGTCCTGGACGACCACCTTGCCGGCCATCAGCAGGCGTTTCCCCGGCGCACGGACCAGATCGTAGGCCGACTTGATCAGCCGCACCTCGTCCCACGAGCGCAGCGAGCCGATCGCCAGGATCACGAACTCGTCGGCGGCAATGCCCATCTTCGCGCGCCGGCTGCCGCGCTCGACCTGGGTGGCGAGCGTCACCTCGTAGCTGGCCGGCGCGTGGACGACGTGGCGGGCGCGGCGCGCTTCGGGAAACTCGTCCAGGACCAGCTCGTGCGATGCCGTCGTGTAGTGCGTGATCACCTGGCAGTGCGTGTAGAAGGCCGAGTACAGTTCGCGGTACGCCGGATGGCGATGGTGCTGGTGCGGATACAGGTTGTTGACGGTGAAGATGTTGATGGCATGCTGCCGCCACCACGCCAGGTGTTCGACAATCGCCCCGAGCTGCCGCCGGTCCGGCACCCGCCAGTTCGAGAGCTCTTCGGGCCACTGGTGGTGCACCACGTCGAAGCGCGCGGCCCGTATCCGGAAGTTGGCCGTGCCCGTGACGACCTCCCAGCCCAGGCTGCGATAGCCTTCCACGAGGCCCATCGTGAAGTCGGGCTCGTCGGTTGCGATCAGAACGCGCGGCATGGCCAGTGTTATGGAATCGTCAGATGCCGGCGGTGGCGCCGGCCAGCAGGCCATCCGACACGAGGCGCCGAATGCCCTCGCCGTACATCAGATGCCGGATGACCCCGTTGTAATGCCGGAACGCCCGGCCTCCCAGGCCGGGTTCGAAGTAGAGGGTATAGTCGGCCGGCAGGAGCTCGACGCCGAACCGCGAGCCGCACAAGGCATACAGGGTCTGCTCGATGCGCCAGAAGTGCCCCTCGGTGATGCCGGGCAGGCCGAGGAATTCCTCGATCCAGTCCAGCCGCATCGACTCGCGGTGGACCACGCCGAGGCCGCTGTTGATCATCGGCTGCAGCTCCATCTCCGCGTGCTGCCGGACGATGTCGGGAGTCACGGTGTAGGCGCTCACACCGCAGTCCGAATTGAAGGCGTTCCTGCGAAAGCACGGGTCCTCGAGACGCTGCAGATAGGCCGTCGGCTCTGCGAAGAACAGCAGATCGCTGTCGAACAGCGCCAGGCGGTCGGCCTCGAGGTAGGCCATGAAGTCGAACACCTTGGGCGCCAGGAGATTGGTCTGCCGGAACGCGAGGCTGCGGGGGAAATCGGCGAGCATCCGGCGCGCCGTGGCGTCGGCCTCGTCGCGCGGGATGACTCTGGCTGCCGGAAAGTGCCGGCGCAGCGTCGCGGCGGATTCGGCGGACACGGACCGGTCCAGATGGATGCAGAGGGCGTATCGCTTCGGGCTGACGGCGTAGAACGACTTCAGCGTCCACACCAGGTTCAGCCAGTCGTCTTCGGAAGTGAGGACGTGAATCTCGGCGGTCGTATCGGTAGTACCGGTCACCGGGGCGGTTCTGAGGATGCGCGGCCGGACGACGTCGCGGAACCAGGCTACGGCCACACCGTCGCCAAATCTCTGGGCGAACCACAACCGAAGGGCTCCAGGTGTCACGCGCGGCCGCTGCGCGGAAAGCATGGACATTCAGGAGACGGCTCGCGTCCCTCTAACGACAACTTGAAGCCCGCATCTGAGTGCCAAGGCCTTGATACAGCGGCGGGCTGTGGCCCGAACACTGTTCATTTTGAGCACAATCGATCCGCATCCGTGGTTGAACATCCAAAAGTGCAGCCGGACCATCGGATGCGCGCTCAATCTCAGAATGTCGCTGCTGATCGCGACGCGCTCGTTGTCAGTGAGGTATTTCTTCGCCAGCAGCGTTGACAAGCCGACGGCCCGATATCGGCGGAATCGTCGCACCGAGCGCAAGCTCCAGCCGTGCCGACGGAAGGCCGGCTCGATAACAGCGTCGAACGTCTGCGTGAGGCCCCGGATCTCGGAGATCCTCCTTTGGTCCGACCACTGGGTTCCGCCCCAGACACGATACTGCGCCAATATCTCCGGGGTGTACACGTTCCCGTATCCGGCATCCGCGAGCCTCGCCGACAAGTAATAGTCCTCGGCGGTCGCAGGCGCGCCTTCGAGAAAATTCACCGCCCTCAAGGCCGAACGACGAAACATCTGGATATTCGCGGCAAACCTTGCGCCTCGCAGGCACGCCCTGAGCGCATCGTCCGGCTGCTCGAACCCACCCATCCTAAATAGCCGGCGTAACCTCGTGACTTTGCCTTCCCGATCAACCTCTTCAACACCAGCATGCGCATAAGCCGCCCTCTCGTGACGCACGAGCAAAGCGCTCAGCACCTCAACATAGCGTCGCTTCAGGACATCGTCAGAATCGAGCCTGACCACAAACTCTGCGTCCGGGCAACGGAGCCCGCGGTCGGCACTGATGTTGATGCCACGGTTGCTCGAATGACGGAGGTACCGAAGCTTCGGAAACTCGGAACAGAGAGCCTGCATAATCTCTGGCGTCTCGTCCGGACTCGCGTCGTCGATAACCCACACCTCGGAGACGGCCATTGTCTGATCAAAGCAGCTCCGAACGGCTCGCTCGAGAAATTCCCCATGTTTGTAGGTGGGAATCACGACAGCTACCGAGCCTTGGCCTCCGCCGGTCATCGCGCTCATTCCGCCTTCGACGCCTCGCTTGAGACAAGCTTCGTTACAGCCGACAGACCGACGCCGAGAATCCGTTGACGATAGCTCTTCGCCAGGACCAGCTTCGGATGGCGCGCCGCAACCGCCAGTCCGCCGATCAGCCGGCTGGCACGGGAATCGCCGCGTGTCGTCGACGCCGTGACCTGCGTCAAGAACCGTTTCTGATACAACCAGAGCGCTTGCAGGCGCAACCGACGCGACCAGTTCAACGGCGCGGCCGAATCCCACAGCAGTCGCTCGACGACGCCCAGGATCTCCGCGGTAGATCGTTCCTGCTGATTCGACTTCTGGGTATCGGTCAATCGAAACGCAGCCAGCTCTGCGTCAATGCTGAGCACACGTCCACCGGCGCGAAGAATACGCGTCCAGTACCTCGTAGTCCATGACCATGAACAGGTCGGCTTGAAACGGACCAATTCGCTCCGCTATTCGCTTTGTCCAGAACACCTCCGGTTGCACAAAGTTCCTCTGATTCCACCAAACGCCCCAGACGTCAACTATTTCGTCGAACGTCACGATATTCGGGCGGCGCACACCGATCGTGCGACCGCAATCGTCAACCAGCCGGCAGTTACCGTGAAAGAGATCCGCGTTTGGATTCTCTCGATATGCCCTCGCCACGCGCTCCAGTGCGCCTGGCAGGTAGACATCATCGCTGTTCAAGTACGCACGCAGTTCACCGGTCGCCCGCTTCATCCCTTGGTTGATTGCGTCGGTCTGCCCCTGATCCCGTTCAGACACCCAATAAGACAGCCAGCGCTCGTACTTCCGAATCGTCGAGACGCTTCCATCGATGCTGCCCCCGTCAACAATGATATATTCAAGATTCGGGTAATTCTGACTTAGAACTGACGCAATCGTCTCCTCGATGTACTTACCCTGGTTGTACGATGGGGTGACGACGGTCACTCGCGGCCATTTCGTCCCACCCCTCGGATGCGAGCCGTAGCGTCTGGCTGTCGTCACGTCGATGACACGATATTGGAGGGCATCAGACAAGCGCTGCAGTCGGATCGCTGAGGCACTCGGCAAGACCAGCTCCGTGTTCGATCCCACAGTCCCTGTACTTCACCGTCGACGGGAGCTCGAGCGCACCACGTGCGACCGCCTCCTTCAGCGCCTGCGGATATCCGTCTGCGAGCAGTTGTTCCAGATACGCTGCGCCGTTCATGCCGAGGATCGTCCTGACTTGCCACTTCTTGAGGACCATTGCCAGGCTGTACTCAAGCATTGGTAGCCTGGCAGGTGCAGCCCGCCATCCAAGCGTTCGTCGGATGTGACGGAGCGCCTTCCCGAAGTGCTCATCCCGCCCACGCTGGGTATTGCCGAAGGCGCGAGGATAGGACGCCCGAATCTCAGCGAACTCTTCAACGGAAAGGAAGGCGCTCGCTTGCTCGCGTACCCGAGTCCTCGGATTGGCCCGGAACGTTTGCGATTTCAGATGCTCCCAGACCGAGGGAACTTGCACCACGTGCATGCCTCGAGTATGACATTCGGAACTGAAGTCAATCTCCTCTCCATATGAACGTGTATCCTCCCAGAATCCTCTTGACCCGTCCGGCTGGTCTATATCCGACCACAGCGATCGCCTTAGCGCGAAGAACGCGCCGCAAAAGTTCGAGCGCAAGAGCGGATGTCTGACTGCACTCGTCATGAAGTGTGTCGAGTCGGCCGAAAAGCGCTGCAGGATACCGGTCCGGTCGTCGAGCTCCTTTTGACACCAATACACAATCCCAACAGACGGATTCAACTCGAAGACGGAGCTGACCGCATCCAACCATCCCTCGGCAGTCGGCCGGACGTCATCGTTCACGATGAACACTACCTCCGACCGCGCGTGCCGGCAGATCAGATTCCATGCTGCCGGCACCCCTCTATTCTCTGGAGTTGCGATGAATCGAACTCCTTTGTCGCCACAGAACTGAGCAACCTCGTCTACCACGCCGTCGACGGTACCTACCGTCATCGACGACAATGATGTGAGGCACCTCGTGTTTGCCAACGGTCGCGAAGATGGCATTGATCAGGTTCTTCGCGTTGTTCGCGTTGTTGTAGATCGAGACGCCGATCGACGCCTTACACATCGTGGACAGAGACCCGTCGTGGTGATTCGTGGAATCGTTTGAGCGCTGTGAATTGCTCACATAGCCTCGGACTTCGCCGTCCAGCTAAAGCTGAATGCGAACGCCTGGCTGCAGCGTGAAAACCTAGCTCCGGTGGTCGCCCGTGAAGCGTGGTGGAAATCGCACGAGGTCTGTCGATCCATTGCCTCCACCGGAATGTCGGCGTATCGGGTAGCAAAGCCTCAGGATTCATGAAGGTATCGGACGGGAGACGCAGCGGCCGAACGATCTGACAACTCGTCGAGGCCACTACTCCATCGCAGAATCGGCGCGATTAACCCAGGCCGTGTCGCCGCGGAGAGTGAATTCCATAGCGGCGAGACACCATGATCGAGCAAGACCTCGAATTCAAGCACCGATTCGATATTCACGATCCAGCTGACGTTGTGGAGGCTAATTCGAGGGCAAATGAAGTACACACCCGCGTTGAGCAGACCGCTCGGCACGACGCACCGCCAGTGGTTCCGGCCCAGCCGGACCGGCGGCCAGTTGTCCTGCGCCTGATCCGTCTGATACGTGCGCAGAACAGTGACTCCCTCCGAATTCGTCAGATCAAAGCCAACACATAGAGCGGGATTCCTGGTGTTAGACATGAACTCGAAGTCCACAACAATGGGCTGAGTGTTGCTGACGACCGGGGCAACCTGACCCTGCGAGCGAACACGTACGGCTAGCAACCTCAGCTCCTTGCTGCCGGGGGCGTCGCTTTCAGGCCACAGCACCTCTCCAGTCGAGGCACACGATTGAGTCAAATACTGTCCTACGACCGATGACGCCGGCCCTTGAATCTCGATGTGGCCGCCATTCATCAGAAGAGCATGGCTGCACAGTGATTGAACGGCGTGCATGTTATGACTCACAAAGAGCACCGTGCGGCCGTCGGTGGCTGCGACCGACCTCATTTTCCTCAGGCATTTTCTTTGAAACTGACCGTCTCCGACCGCCAGCACCTCATCGACGATCAGGATCTCCGGCTCGAGGTGCGCAGCCACCGCGAACGCGAGCCGCACGTACATGCCGGAGCTGTAGCGCTTGACCGGCGTGTCCAGGAACTTCTCGATCTCGGCGAACGCCACGATCTCGTCGAACTTTCGTGCGATCTCCGCACGCGCCATCCCGAGGATCGCGCCGTTCAGGAAGATGTTCTCGCGCCCGGTCAGCTCGGGATGAAAGCCCGTGCCCACCTCGAGCAGGCTGGCCACCCGGCCCCGCAACCTCGACTCGCCCCTCGGTCGGCTCGGTGATGCGGCTCAGAATCTTCAGCAGCGTGCTCTTCCCGGCGCCGTTCCGCCCGATGATCCCGACGACCTCGCCCTCCTTGACGTCGAACGACACGTCACGGAGCGCCCAGAAATCTTCACGGCTGGGTGGCTTGACCGCGCGACCCATCAGCCGCCGGAACGGCGATGCCACCGTCGACGCGAGCACGTCCCGGAAGGCGACGTACGAGCTGGCCCTCGGCCTGATGGCGGATGCGGTACCGCTTCCCCAGGCCCTTAACGGAAATAATTGACGCGCTCATCGATTCACGCTCAAATCACGTCCGCGAACCGGCGCTCCATCCGCCGGAAATAGCGGACGCCGACGAAAACGCACACCGCCGTGACCGCGACCGAGATGCCCACCGCCCACGGATCGAGCTGGGACTTCTCGCCGAGGAGCGCCCAGCGGAAGCCGTCGATGACGCCCACCATCGGATTGAGCGCGTACAGCGTCCGCCAGCGGGCCGGAACGTTCGCCGTGGTGAACGCAATCGGCGAGACGAACAGCCCGAACTGCACGATGAACGGCACCAGGTGCCGGAAATCGCGGTACTCCACGTTCAACGCGGCGAGAAGAACTCCCAGGCCAAGCGCGAGAGTGGCGGCAAGAGCCACGAATGCGGGCAGCACCACCACCTGCCAGCCTGGCGCGACTCCGTACCAGAGCATCAGCATCGCCAGCAGGCCGAACGTGATCAGGAAATCGACGAAGGCCGTCGCGACGGCTGCACAGGGAACGATCAAGCGCGGAAAGTAGACCTTCGAGATTAGATTAGCGTTGCCGATGAGGCTTCCGGATGACTCTCCGAGCGCGCTGGCAAAGAACTGCCAGGGCAGAACGGCGGCGAATACCAGGATCGGCTCGGGCACCTGGCCCGGCGGCATCCGGGCCAGCCGCCGGAATCCCACGAACACCAGCATCGTCAGCGCCGGCCGGATGACCGCCCATGCAACGCCAATCGCCGTCTGCTTGTAGCGGACGACGATGTCGCGCCAGGCCAGGAAGTACATCAGCTCGCGATACCGCCAGATGTCCCGCCAGTAGTTCCTGGCAGTCCGTCCCGCCTCGATGACGAGCTCGAAGGGTTCCTCGACGACCGCCGGACGCGCGCTGTCGGTCGCAGCGGCGCTCATCGCGCCTGCTGAATCCATTGGAACGTCCGTGCTCACGCCGACAGGACCTCCCGAACCCGCCATACCCCGGCCAGGTCGAGCACCGCCGGCGCTCCCATGCGTAGCTCCGATGCCACCCGCCCTTCTTCGTCGATGGCGAGCGCCGACGGCGTCCCGCCCGCGCCGAACACGCGCGCCGCGTCGGACTTGTGATCGAGCAGCACCCGCGACCGGAACCCTTGCTCGCGATTGGCCTTGGGCGATCCGGCGGAAATCACCACCAGCTCCGGAGCGTCCGCCCCCCGCATGCCTTCCCACGCCTTCGAGATCGCCCAGCATCCCCCGGCAGAAGCCGCAGGACGGATTCCAGAAGAGCAGCAGTATCCGTCGTCCGCGCAGCGTTGACAGATCCAGCGAGCCGCCGTTCAGATCTCTGAGCGCCAGCGACGGCACGCGGTCGCCCTGCCTGAGCGGCGGCGGCGCCGTGACGTCCTTCACCAGCCGCCGAATCGCCTCGGGCCCCATCACGAGGGGGCTCGCCACCAGGCCGTCCTCGACGAGCACGGCGCTCGGCGTGCCGGGCGACAGGTAGGCCGTCGTCACCTCGCGGTCGGCCTGCAGCAGCAAGCCGTCGATACCGTGCGATCGGCTCTTCTCCAGGTTCACCTCGCGCGCGCCGCGGCTGATCGGGACGATGGTGAGGCGCTCGGCGTGCTCGCGCTGCCAGCGGCCCACGTCGGGCAGAATCGCCTCGCACGCGCTGCAGCCGGGCTCGGTGAACACGAGCAGGACCGGCCGTCCGGGCACGCGAAGCGTCTGCAGCGTCACCGCGCCGCCGTGCAGGCTGGACAACGTGAACGCGGGCGCCGCGCTGTGCAGCGGGAGCCCGGCCTCCTGCGGCACCTCGGGCTTCATCCCGATCTTCGCGTCGAGCGCGTCGAGCCGCCGGAGCATCCGGCCGTTCTGCCGGAGCAACTGGTACAGCACCAGGAGGCCGACGATGGTTTCGACGAGGATGACGAGGGTGAGGACGACGACGGGAGCCAGGGTCCGGCTAAAGCCGGACACTACAGACGCCAGGGGAGTCGCGCTCGATGGCGACAGCACGAATCCGGCGAGGGCGGCGAGCACGAGATTGCGCGCCACCGTGGTCCAGCCGGCGGGCGACGAGTGGAGCTGACCGAAACAGTGGCACTCGGGCGCGCGGCCGCGGGCCAGGCTCACCACGATGGCCGCGATGAACGCGCCCAGCAGCACGAGCGATCCGAATGCCCCGGCGCGCGCCCACCGTTCCGTCGTCAGCGCCAGCGCGCAGGCCAGCTCCGCGAGCGGCAGCAGAACGGCGATCGACGGCACGAGCCACGCGGGCACGCCGAAATCGCGCAGCGAGGTCCGCGAGCCCGCGCGGTCCGCCAGCTTCGCGACGCCGGCTACCGCAAAGACGGCGGCAAGCGCGAGACGGGCTGCAATCAGCATGGCAGTCAACGATCGATCCTCACGTCGTGGTTTTGTTTCGGGTCCGGCTCGTTTTGGGTCCGGCTAAAGCCAAAGCCGGACACTACGCGAACTACGGCTGGCTCGTTCTCGCGAGGCTCACGTCGTCGATCCACGCAGTGCCGCGAATCAGGCTGTCGAACTTCAGCGACGGCGTCCGCTCGACGCTGATCCGGACGAGACCGGGCGCGGGCGGCGCGTCGAACACTCGCTCGACCAGCGTCCAGTCGTTCGTGCCGCGCAAATCATCGGTCGTGACGTCGAGAGTCTTCGGCGCAGCGTCGTTCACGACGCGAAGATGCAGACCCTGATCGGTGGACAGCTCCTCGGTGCGCACGTACGCCTGAATCCGATATCGGCCCGGCCTCAGGAACACGATCTGCTCGACGCCCGTTCGGCCCGGATTCGCACTGCCGTCGAACCGGAGCCGGAGCGACCGGGCGCCGGTCCGGCGCACCGCGGGATCGAACTCGATGGCCGCGGCGGCCGCCCGCCGATCGACCCGCCAGTCGAACCGGCACCCGCTGGGCTCGGTGTCGAAACCGCCGTTGAAGACCAGATTCGTGTCCGGATACCCGAGGCTCCGCCCGCGCACGTAGGCAGCCCAGCCTCTCGCGGCCGCATCGGGCTCGTTCTTGGCCACCAGGAAGTCCACGTACCGACGGCCCAGATCGTCGTCGCCGTCCCCCCGCGCGAGCATCCAGTCCCACGCCTCGACGACGTCGCCGGCGCTGTCGCCGTGCAGCAGCTCGCCGAAGTACGCCTGAACGGACCGGCAATCCGGCAGGGCGTCGCGAAGCGCATCGCCGACCGGCACCTTGCGATACTCGAGGTCGGCAAACGCCGCCCGGTCGATGTCGTCGCCGGCGCTCAGACCGCGGGCTATCAGCGCAAGCGCGGGCCGCGTCTCGCCGGCATCGAAATGAAAATCGGCCGACGCCAGCAGGATCGACGGCGACCGGGGCGCGAGGCCGACCGCGCGGTTGTAGGCGTACCGCGCTCGCGTGACGTCGCCCCCCTTCTGCAGCGCCTCGCCAACGTCGTCCCACCGGTCGGGCGCGGCGGAATCGCGCGCGAGGTAGCGAATCAGATCGTCCACCGGCACGTTCGCCACGGCGCCCTCGGGCGCGCGCCGCAACGTCCCGAGCGCCGCGTCGCTGTCGCAGATGCCAAAGCGGCAGAACATTCGTTCAGCCACCGGATCCTGATGGAACCGCTGCAGGAACAGCAGCCATGTGGACGACGATGCGACCGTGAAGACGATGACGGCGGGCACGGCCGCAAACCAGGCGGCGCGCGTCAGGCGCGGAAGCTGCACGTGGTGCGACCGGTCCGCGCGCGCTGGCAGACCTGCGGCAATCCCGGCCACCCACGAGAGCACCATCGCGTTCGACAGCACGTACGCGTTGAACTCGGACACCGCATGCGCCAGGAACGCCGTGAGACCGCCGACGCACGCGAGTCCGAGCAGACGGACATCGCGGGTCGCGTCCGATGTCGCGACCCGCAGGGCCCGCCAGAGCACCACGGACATCAACGCCGCAGGCACCAGCCAGCCGACGACGCCGAGCTCGGCGAGAAGCTGCACGTAGTCGTTGTGCGCGTTCACCCAGGCCAGCGAAAGGCCGTAGGTCTGGTACGGCAGGAGACCCGGATACAGGTTGCCGAGGCCGACGCCGAACAGCGGATAGGCGCCCACCAGGTGCAGCGTGTCGCGCCAGATGGGCAGCCGCCCCTCGCTCGGGTCGCTGGTGGTCAAGACGCCGAACTGCTCGATCAAGCCGATCGGCGCCAGGCAGACAAACGCCACGATCGCGGACACGACGAGGAAGGCCATCAGCGACGCACGGCTCCGGCCCGACGAGAGGCGGGAGACCTCGACGATGCCCATCGCCAGCAGCGCGACCAGCATCGCCATCGTCCCGCCCTTCGACAGCGACAGCGGCACGGCAATCAGCATCAGCGCAGCCGACAGCAGAAAGAGCAAACCGAGGACTGTTGCGGGCAGCCTGTTCCCGCCCGTCCAGCGACCGCCGACCACCATCGCGGCGGCGCCGGCCGCCGCTAACGGGACGATCATCTCCAGCAGGCCTGCGAAGTGATTCTTGTTGGCGAACGCCCCGGTGAGCGGGCCGACTCCGTTGGCCGGCGCCTGGCTGAACGCCACGATCGTCTCGAGGACGCCAATCGCAATCAGCGGGACAGCCGCCCACCACCATCGTCCATTCGATTGCCGGACGAAGTGGCGCACGCTCAGGAAGATTGCGGCGCATCCGGTCACTCGAACCAGATGCACCGACGTCGCCGGCGCCGAGATCGTGAGGGGCGCAAACGACGGTGCCGTCGTCACTCCGCCAAGAGCGTTCGCCAGCTCCGCGCGGCCGGGCGAAAGGATTCCAAGCAGCCAGAGCGGCAGCGGCACCAGCTGGATGGCGACGGCTGCGGGAACCAGCACCGCGAGGCCGTCGATGACACGGTCGAATCGAGAATGGGACTCGCACGTCAACACCGGGAACAGACAGAGGGCGCCGGCCAGGCCGGCGAGCAGGAGCGACACGCTCGAGTCGTACGGCGCGTCGCCCCCGCCGCTGACGACCGCATAGAACACTGCGATCGTCGCCAGCCCGAGAGACAAGCGTATGCTGGCGTTCGTTACGTGCAAACCGTGCAGCCGCTCGCGCAGCGGCCGCCGCTCGAGGACGCGCAGGTGCCGTTGCCGCACGTGCACTGTCCCGGGAGGCAGCAGGCAGCGTCGTTGCCGTGCTTGGCGCAGCAGGTGCCGGGATTGCAGCAGATGGAGTTGGCGACGCCGTTCCCGCACGAATACTGCGGCGAGACGCAGCTGGGAGGCTTGGCGGCAGCTGCGGATTTCTGGCCGAGGACGCCGAGCACCGTTGCGGCCAGCGCGCTGCCGATCAGCCGGAACGCCTGCCGCCGCGGCATCGGGCTCGCCAGGATCCGGGCGGTGGCGTCGAAAAACGAGTCCATATGTTCAGCTCCTTCTCTATGTCTTCTCTATGTCGTCTTCTCTATGTCGCGCCCTGGATTACGTGGCGCCCTGGATGACACGTTCCGGCTTCAACGGCTCCGCGACCGGCGGCATCCGTTCCTCCGCTGTGGGTGAGTCGATCTCCGGCCGCGGCGATTCAACCAACCGCTGCGAAGCCAGCGATCGCTGCAGGATCTCGACGACGGAGCTGATGGCGACGGCATGCCGGACCGAGGACCGCGCCGCATACTTGAAGTTCACGTATCCGCCCTCGTCGAGCGGAATCCGGATGGTGCAGCAGTGGGCCGGCTCCGCCGACTCGCTCCGCATCTCGTAGACCTGTCCTCCGAAGGCCATTCGCACGTGCGGGCACTCGAACTCGCGGCCCACCTCGCGCACGACCTCCCAGTAGTCGTCGGCGGTGACGGCGGCGGCGGCCTTTCGCTCGAAGCCCTCGACGAAGAGCCGCGCATTGACGATGTGCCGGAACGTGCCCGCCAGGACCAGGTGATGGGCGGTGTCGAACTCGGCGTACCCGACCAGCTGCACGCCGACCCAGACCACCAGGCAGAACACGACGAGCAGCAGTCCGTCGAATCTGTTGGCGGGCCAGGTCTGGAGCAGCGAGAAGATGGCCGCCACGCCGCACACGCCGTACATCAGCAGCGCCACCTGCCGGGCGGTGAGCCCGCGATCGAGCAGCCGATGATGAAGATGATGGCGGTCGGCACCGAAAATCGGCTGCCGCCGGAGAAACCGGCGCGCGATGGAGATGCCAGTATCGAGGAGCGGCACCGAGAGCGCCATCAGCGGCGCCGTCATGCCGAGCAGCGTCGCCGACTTCTGGCTCCACAAGGCGGCAAAGCAGCCGAGCATGAAGCCGATCGTCAGGCTGCCGGAGTCGCCGAGGAAGATCGACGCGGGGTTGAAGTTGTAGCGGAGAAATGCCAGCAGGGCGCCGACGAGCGGCGCCGTCGCAATCGCCAGGAGCGCGTTGTTGTGCAGCAGCGCGGCCGCCAGAGTGGTGAACGCCGCGAACAGCCCGACGCCGGTCGCGAGCCCGTCGAGGCCGTCGATCAGGTTGAACGCGTTCGAGCAGAGGACCAGCCAGCCGACGGTAATCGGGAGCGTTAACCACCCGTGCGCGGCATACCCGACGAAGCCAATCACCTGGACGCCGTTGACGTACGCCAGCACCGCGGCAAACAGCTGGCCGCACAGCTTCTCCCACGACCGGAGCCCGACGAGATCGTCCAGGAGACCGACCGTGAACACGACGAGAATCGACGGAACGAGGCCCATCGCGAAGGGCACGTTCACGCGGTCGGTTCGCGTTGAGCGGCGAGACGAGGAACAGCCCGAGCGCGCCGATGTACGCCAGCGCGATCGCGATGCCACCGGTCCGAGGCGTCGGGGTGGCGTGCTGCTTCCGCTTGGCGTTCGGGCGATCAAGGAGCCCGAGCCGCTGCGACCAGGCCCGGACGAACGGCGTCAGGACCAGGCAGGCGATGAACGAGACGGCGCTCAGAAAGATGATGGAGTACACGACGGATACCTACGACGGCAGATTCACGGCGCGATCGGCGTCAACGCACGGTTTCGTGAGGAATCGGGCGGGCGACGCCGCCGCCCACCCTGCGCGGGGCGGGTCCGAACGCCGCCCGCTCGAGCACGAACGCCATGTTGGCGAGGAGCCGGTCGCGGCGATAGTCGGCGGCGACATCGGCCTCCGGTCGATGCCCGTTCGCCGGGTCGCACCGACCGTCGGAGGCCGATTCGACATGCTGGACGACGGCATCGGCGTCTCCGTGGTCGGCGACGAACCGGGGGGCCAGATCCATGACGTGGCTGACGGGCGGTCCGACGTAGAGCATGGGGATGCCGAGCGTCAGGATGTTGTAGACCTTGCACGGGTGCACGATGCCGACAAACGGCGCGCCCATCACCACCACGTGCAGGTCCGCGGCCGACAGCGACGCCGCCAGCCCGTCCAGCGGCTGATACGGAAGGGTCGTCACGTTGCCCAACTGATGCTGGGTGACGAAGCGCTTCACCGCCGGGAACTCGCTGCCGCCGCCCACGAAGCAGAACACGATGTCCGGTCGATCCCGGAGCCGTCGCGCCGCCTCGAGCACCGTGTCGAGCGGGTGGCAGGGGCTGTGGTTGCCCGAGTACATGACAACGAACTTGCCGTCGAGCCCGTGCTGCTGCCGGAAACGGGTCCGGCCTTCAGCGTCGTACCGGACCACGTCCTCGCGGGGCCACGGCGGCAGCGTGACGATCTTGTGCGGCGACACGCCCTTGTCCTGGATGCGGTCCGCCATGAACCGGTCGAGCGCCACGACCGTCGTCGCCCGGCGCAGCCCGTAGCCAAGCATCGCCACGAGGCCTTTCGTCGTGAACGACTGCCGGCGGAGCCACCCGGCCGCGAGCGCCTCGTCCGGGTTGAGGTCCATCACCCAGAAGACGAAGCGGCCGCCCTTGAGCGTGACGAACGCCGCGCCCAGCCACGAGATGAGCGGCGGCGACGTCATCGCCACCACGACGTCGAACCGCGGAAGGCCGCCGAGATGGAACGCGCAGCTCGCGAGGAAGCTTCCGAAGTCTGCCGCGCGGCGCCATCGCGACGCCTTGCCGAGGTGACACGACGGGATGCGCCGGATGCGAACGCCGCGCCACACTTCCGAGCGCGCGTATCGTTCGGCCGGGTTGTCGTAGGCCCGACGGCCGCAGACGACGGTCACGTCGTGTCCGCGCTCGACGAGCCGCACGGCCAGATCGCTGGCCTGCTGCGCCGTCGCGGCGACGTCGGGATGAAACGTCTGGTTGAGGAAGAGGACTCTCACGGGACTCTCGGCCGGGGGGGCCGCTACGCGACAGTTTCTTCGGCGAGCGGGCCACCCGCCACGCCGGTCCGGTTGCGCGCCTTTCGCGCGAGGAACGATCCGATCGCGAGGACGTCCATGTTCGTCCGCTCGAAGCAGTCGATGGCCTGCGCCGGCGTGTTGACGATCGGCTCGTTCTCGTTGAAAGAGGTATTGATGAGGACGGGGACGCCCGTCAGCTCGCCGAAGCGGTGCAGCAGCCGCCAGTAGAGCGGGCTCACGTCACGCTCGACCGTCTGCAGCCGGCCGGTGCCGTCCTCGTGGGTGACGGCCGGAATCACGTCGCGCTGACGCGGCTTGATCTTGTACGCCTGCACCATGAACGGCGACGGGTAGCTCGTTTCGAAGAAGTCGCCGGTCGCCTCGGCCAGCACCGACGGGCAGAAGGGCCGGAACGGCTCGCGGAACTTGATCCGCTTGTTGAGCGTGTCCTTCATGTCCCTGCGGCGCGGATCCGCCAGGATGCTGCGGCCGCCGAGCGCGCGGGGCCCGAACTCCATGCGCCCCTGGAACCAGCCGACAATCCTGCCGTCGGCCAGGTCGCGAGCGGTCTCGTCGATCAACCGGGACTGGTCGCACCGGGCGCCCTCGATGCCGCGCGCGTTCAACTCGCGCTCGATCTCGGCGTCCGTGTACTCGGGGCCGTACTGAACGTGACGCATCACGAACCCGCGCGGCTTCCCGAGCAGTTCGTGCCAGACGTGCAGGGCGGCGCCAATCGACGTCCCCGCGTCGTGCGCGGCCGGCTGGACGTACACGTCCGTGAACGGCGTCCGATCGAAGAGCATGCCGTTGGCCACGCAGTTCAGCGCCACCCCGCCGGCCAGGCACACCTTCTTCAGGCCGGTTCGCTGCTGAACCTCGTTGAGCAGCGCGAAATAGCACTCTTCGAGAACGAGCTGGGCGGACGCGGCCAGGTCTACGTGCCGGTGCTGGAGCGGCGACCGAGGGGTCCGGGCTGGGCCGAACGTCTCGACCATCTTCTGCGAGTACACGGGCCCGAGCGCCGGCTCGCCGCCGTCCCACGTCATCTCGACGCCGGTGGAATGGTGGGTGAAGTACTCGAGGTTCAGACGGACCTCGTCGCCGTCCACGCGCACCATCTCGCGAACGCGTCTGGCGAAGCGCGGCGTGCCGTACGCCGAGAGGCCCATCATCTTGTACTCGTCGCCGTACTTGGGAAAGCCGAGGTACTGCGTGACCGCCGTGTAGAACAGGCCCAGCGAATGGGGAAACCTGACCGAGCCCTGCACGTCGATGTGGTTCCCGCGCCCCACGCCCCACATCACGCTGCTGAAGTCGCCGAACCCGTCGATCGACACCACGGCGGCCTCGTCGAACGGCGAGGCGAAGAACGCGCTCGCGAGATGGGCTCGATGGTGCTCGACGAAGTGCAGGCGCACGCGTTCAGCATGCGGGATGCCCGAGTCCGACAGCCGCTTCGCCAGCCGCGCCACGTCGACGGCGTTCTTCGCGCGCGAGGCGGTGCGCCGCCAGTCGCCCGGACGCGCGAGCACGCGGCCGACCTTCGCCCAGAAATGCGCCCGCGGATCGCGTGAGATGGCGACGTGCTCGAGGTCGCCGGGAGCGCTCCCGTCCAGACAGGCGCGGGCCGCGAGCGCCGGAAACCCCGCCCAGTGCTTGATCCGGTTCAGCCGCTCTTCTTCGATGGCCGACACGAGGCGGCCGTCCTCGAGCAGCGCGGCCGACGCGTCGCCATGAAACGCGTTCAGGCCGAGAATCTTCACGCCGATCTCTCCTCGCACGCAATGGGGCCGCCGGATTCGAGGCTGGATATCGTGTTGTAGACGTCCAGCACCTGGCGCGTAATCGCCTCCTGCGAGTACCTTGTGACGGCGAGACGCCGGGCATTGCGCCCCAGCGTCCGGCGCAAATCGGCATCGTGGGTCAGCCGCCGCATCGCGTGCGCAAGCTCGCCTGCGTCGCAGCGCACCACCAGACCAGCCCTCGCCGCGGCGACCTCTTCGTGAATGCCCACCTGGTCGGAGACGACGACGGGCAGTCCGGCCGCCATCGCTTCGGCGACCGCGATTCCGAAGTTCTCGGAAAACGAAGGCAGCACGTAGAAGTCGGCATCCGCGAAGGCCGCCTGCTTGCCCTCGCCGGCCAGAAACCCGGGCCACACCACATGGTCGGCGATTCCCAACGACCCGGCCTCGGCCCTGAGCTGCGCGACGTACCTGGAGTCGCCGTCGCCGGCGATGACGAGCGAGGTATCCGTCGCCTCGGCCCGGAGCGCGGCGAAGGAACGCAGCAGCAGACTGATGCCCTTCTTCGGATCGAGGCGTGACAGGAACAGAACGATCCGCCGCCCGCGCAACTGCGGATACTCGCGTCGAAACGCCCCTGGAATGCTCTCGCCGGGAGCCTCGGGAAGGGCGTTCGGAATGGTGGCCGACGGCCCCGCGACGTGCAACGCCTCGGCCTCGCGGCGCTCCTGGCCGCTGGTGTAGTGGACCAGGGCGGCGTGGCTGAGCACGCGCCGCTCGAGGATCTGAAACGACGCCTTCTTCAACCAGGGCCGACGATGGGTCATGCCCCAGTGGTTCAGCGTGCCGAGCGGCCTCACGATGTAGGGGACGCCGCGGCGGCGCGCCCAGTACGAGGCCGGGAGCTCGGCAAACGAGAACAGCGCGTGAATGTGCACCAGGTCGTAATCGCCGGCGTGGCGCCACAACCACCTGTTGAGCGGCCACGAGAAGGTGTAGAAGCGCAGCTGTCTCGGGAAGTACCAGTAGATAACCCCATCCTCCACGACCGGCTCGCCGCACCGGACCGGCATTCTCAGAGGCCCGTTGTCGTCTGTCGTCGCGATGTGGGTCTCGACGCCGGACCGCACCAGGCTCGCGGCCAGCTGCCTGACCATCGCGCTCGGACCGCCACGAAGCGGGCCGACCGAAGGGATGACGTGGAGGACTTTGCGAACCGGCACGAGAAAACTCTGCGATGGGACGCTACGAGAGCGAAGATCCGAGAACACTCAACGCCCAGGCCCGCGACCAGTGCAGCCGGCCTGCGCGGAACTGCTGCCACAGGCTTCGGACGGTGGGCCGGTCGAGGACCGTGGCCGACAGCGCGAGATCTTCGAGGTCCCCCGACAGCTCCCGCATCCAGCGATCCATCGGCAGCGAAAACCCCCGCTTGGGCGCACCGCCCGCCTGGCGCAACAACGGGTCGGCGGCGGCGTCGACGAGCACCGGCTTGTTGATCCCGTTGCCGACCTTGCACTCGGGCCGAATGCGCGCGACGTGCTCCACGACCGCATCGTCGAGAAACGGCACGCGCGCCTCGATCGAGTGCGCCATGCTGAACACGTCCGTATCGCGCAGCAGCTGGTCGTGCAGATAGCGCTTGAGCTCGATGTAGTTGAACCCGTTCGCCGTCTCGCCGTTGAGCGCCTGCGGAAGCGTTTCGAAATGCTGCCGGATGGCGCGCGCCACCTCCCGCTCATCGACGCCGAGCAGCCGCATGATGTGCTGTGGCGGAAAGAAGCCGCGCAGCGTCAGGTACAGCCCCCGGCTGGTGACGTCGTGCCCGAGGAACGCCATGCGCATCCACTTTTCCTGGCCGCGCACGCGCCCCCATACGCCCATCCAATGACTCAGGGTCTGTCGCGCGCCGTCTGGACACGCGGCGAGCCACCGCGCGCCCGTCCCGAGCCACCGATAGTGCCGATACCCCCAGAACACCTCGTCGCCACCGAGCCCCGACAGAACGACGGTGAGCCCCAGTTGACGCGCCGCCCTGGCGACGAAATACGTGTTCACGCCGTCGTTGGTTGGCTGATCCATCGCGGCCAGGATGTTCGGCAGCTCGGCCACGAAGTCCGATCGCGTGACGCGAACCTCGTGATGCTCGGTCTGGAACCGGTCCGAGACGGCGCGCGCGGCGGCGGCCTCGTCGAACTCCGGCTCGTCGAACGTCACGGTCAGTGTCTTCAAGGGATGGAGTGGCGATGCGAGCCCCGGACCGCGGCCATCCTGCAGGGCGCGGCTGGCCCACGCCACGATGGCGCCTGAATCGACGCCCCCGCTCAAGAAGATGCCGAGCGGGACGTCGCTGACCAGATGCCGCGACACGGCCTCCTGCAGAAGCGATCCGACCGATTGGCCGTCGGCGGCCGCGTCAGACGGTCGGTACGTCAAATCCCAGTACTTGCGGACGACCGTCTCACCGTCCCGGCACCACAGGTAGTGGCCCGGCTCGAGCGTCCGTACGCCCTTGACGATCGTTCCGGGAAACGGGATGGAACCGGTGAGCAGGAAACCGATCACTGAATCTTCGTCCGACTGCTTCGGGACGAGGCCGCTCGCCACGAGCGCCCGGACTTCCGATGCGAACAGCAGCGCGCCGGTGGGCGCGGAGGCGTAGTAGAGCGGCTTGATGCCCAGACGGTCGCGTGCCAGCAGCAGTCCGGCCCGCGCGTCGTAGAGCCCGAACGCGAACATGCCGTGCAGCCTCGTCAGAAGCCCCTCGGCTCCCCACTGCTCGTACCCGTGAACGATGACCTCGGTATCGGTGCGCGAGTGGAACGTATGACCGTGAGCGACGAGCTCACGACGAAGATCGCGGAAGTTGTAGAGCTCGCCGTTATAAGTGACCCACACCGATCGATCTTCGTTGCACATCGGCTGGGCGCCGGCCGCCGAGACGTCGATAATCGACAGACGGCGATGTCCGAGCGCCACACGATGATCGGCGTAGTCATCGAAGCCGTCCGGTCCGCGGTGCGCCTGCGCCCCGGTCATGCGGGCGACCGCCGCGCGGTCCCCGGGCGCGAGGCCGTCGTGGCGAATCAAACCGGCGATGCCGCACATGATCGATTAGGTTTCGCCGCGCTGCTGGTTGAGCCAGCCGTCGATGGCGCCGGGCCGAGGGGTCTGCACGCTCATCGCGGGGTGAGGCTGCGGAATGATCGCGACGCCGCCCGGGGAGCGGCCCTTCCGGCCATCTTCTCCTTTCGGCCGGTCGCCGTTGTCGCCGCCGTCGTCGTCCGTCGCCATTGCCGTTGCCGTTGCTCTGGCCGTAGTAATGGTAATACCCGGCGTAGTAGTACCGGTAGTACGCGTAACCAGGCGTCTTCGGATTCCAGAAGTTCAGGATGGTGCCCAGTATCGGAATGCCGTCCTCCGCGAATCGGGCCTTGGCCAGCAGCGCGGCGTCGCGCGTGGTCGTTCCTGAGCGCACCACGAGAATCAACCCGTCGCCCAGTCGGGCGATGACGCGGGCGTCGGCGATGTTCACCATCGGCGGCGTGTCGATGACGATGGTCTCGAACAGCGCGCGTGCCTGCGTCAGAAGCTCTGGCAGGCGAGCGGAGTGCAGAAGGCTGGACGCGTTGCGCCGCGAGCTGCCGGACGGCAGCACGAACAGGTTCGGGATCGCGGTCGGCTGGCACTCGGCCCGCAATCGCTCGGCCGTCAGCGGAGTCTTCTCGAGCAGCAGGTCGCTCAACCCGAAAGTGTTGTCGACCTCGAACACCGAGTGGAGGCGGGGGCGCCGCATGTCCCCGTCGATGATCAGCACGGCCTGATTGATCTCGGCGAGCGCGATGCCGAGATTGCACACGGTGGTGGTCTTGCCTTCCTTCGGGCTCGCGCTCGTGAGCACGAGGACGCGAGGGCGATCGGCGGTGGCGCGGCGCGAGAACAGAATCGAGGTGAGCGTGGTCCGGAACGACTCGGCCACGAGCGAGCTCCGCTGTCCCCAGGAGATCAGCTCGATGCGGGAATCGAGGCCACGCTGGCTGATCGCAGTGTTTCCGCCTGTGACCGAGGCACCCTTCGACCGGCCCTTCAGGCGCGGCGCTTCGAGCAGATCGCCGACCGGGACGACCCCGAGCTCCGGGACGCCAAGGTAATAGCTCACGTCGCCGGGATCCTGGAGCGACCGATCGGCCCGCTCCCGCAGCACTGCGAACGCGATGCCGGCGACCAGCCCGAAGATCAGACCGAGCGTCGATTGCTGGGACACGTCCGGCTTGTATGGGGCGCCCGGTCGCTGCGCGGAATCGACCACCCGGACGTTGTTGGCCCGGAGCGCCGACGCGATGCTGGCTTCTTTCAGGCGCTGCTGCAGCGTGTCATAGAGCAGCCTCGTGGCGTCGACGTCGCGTTTGAGCAGGTTGTAGTGTGCCGCCTGTTCCGCCTGGCCGCTGACGAGCCTGGCCTGCTGGCCGTAGGCCGCGGCCAGCAGCCCCTCGCGATGCTGGGCGGCCTCGAAGTCCTTCTTGATCCGCGTCACGATGTTCGAGCGCGACGCGGCCAGCGTGCCCTCGATGGAATCGATCTGCGCCTGGACGCGCCGCACTTCGGCCGCGCTCGGCGTGAAGGTCACCGAGAGCTGCGCAAGCTTGACGCGCAGGTCCGCAAGAGAGGTCTGCGATGATTTGAGCGACGTATCGTCGAGGACGTCCGGCAGAGCATCAGCCGGACTCGACGCCGCCATCTCGTACTTGGACTGCTTGGCGATGCGATCCGCCTGCGCCGACGAGAGCTCCTTCTGCAGGTCGGCCAGCTTGGTGTCCTGCGCGTCCACCTCGTTCTTCTCGCCCGTGAACACGAGGCCGGTGCGGCTCGCGTAGGTCTGGAGCTCCTCCTCCTGTTTCTCGAGCTTGATCTTGAGGTCCTGAAGCTGTTTGGTGAGCCACTGACCGGTGTATTCAGTGGTCTTCCACCGCGACTCCAGGTTCTCGTCGATGTATTCCTGGGTCAGCGTGTTGCAGAAGTCCGCGGCGGTCTGCGGGCTCGTGGAGTCGCACATCACTTCGACGATGCGGTTGGTCTGGGAGGAGCGGACGCTCACGCCGCGAGATGCGGTGCCGAGAGCGAGATCCCACAACTGCCCGGCGCCGGGCGGGTTGATCCGCAGCGCCTTGCGCCAGACGCCCAGGCGATCGGGAGGCTGCAGATTGTCCGGCCGCGGCTGCGCCGCGAGCTTCTCCCGTACGCGGGTGAGGAGAAACCGGCTCTGCAGGATTCTCACCTGCGTCTGAATGTCCGAGTACGGGTCGCCCCCACCACTGGCGTCGATGGGGTTGACGTTCTTCATGTTCAGGTTGAGGAATTCCTGGTTGATGCCCTGAATTTCAAGAGTCGTCCGAGCTTGGTAAATGCGTGGACTCGACAACGTCATGGCAAATCCGGCGAGGACGCCCGCGCAGGTCGCCAGCACGACGGCGCCTTTGTGGCGGCGCACCATCTGCCAGTATTCGAGCAGCCCCGCGTAGTCGCGCTTCAAGCCGACGCCGGGAATGTCAATCGTGGTGGCCTGATCCGGCGACAGCCCCGCGTAGGGTTGCGGAGGCAGATCCGGGTTGTGACGGGTCAGCTGATTGTCGTTCATGGTCTTGGTCTAAGAGGACGCGCGGGACGCGGAAGGCTGCGAGGAATCTACCGGATAATCCCGTAGGTGCCGACCATCACCCCGACCTGGATGGCGGTTTCGATGGCACGAGTGGTTGCCCGCTTGCTGCCGCTGTCCGGCACGACGAGGATGTCCCCGGCCAGAAGCGGAACATCGGCGGTTCGACCCTGCATGATCTTCTGGATGTCGACCGGAATTTCCGTCCGCTTCTGGTCCCCGCCGATCGCCCGGAGGATTCGCGCGTGCTTGGATGCGGCGGTGCGCGTCATCCCGCCGGAGGCGGAGATCGCCTCCACGATTGAGACCGACGTCCCTCGGGTCACCGGCACGGATCCGACCCTGTTGACTTCCCCGATGACGTACACGAGCTCCGCCCGGGGCACCGAGACAAGATCGTTTGGACGAACGAGGATGTTCTTTTCCGGACTTCTGCCTTCGAGCAGCGGCTTGAGGGGGATCTCGACGGCGCTGAAGCCGGTCTCGACATTGTCCACCGCGTCGGGGAGCGGGATGCGCCCCTGATCCAGCCGCCGGGTGATTCGAGCGGTTGGCCCCGCGTCGTTCGCTGGACCGCCGGCCAGGGACAGGACCTCAATCAACGTCTTCGGTCCTTCGAGCTGGCGGATGCCCGGCTGGCCGACGGCGCCGAGCACGGCCACGGTCTGACTGCGAAACTCCGCGACGGACACGGCGACGTCCGGCTCCTTGATGGTGACCTTCAGCCGGTTGACAATCTCGGCCTCGAGCTGCTCCACCGTCATGCCGGTCACGTGAATGCGACCCAGAAGCGGCATCCGCAGGTCGCCATTGGGATCGATCCGCTGCGGCTTGTCGGAAATATCGGGCACGTCGAGCGCATGGATCACGATCTGATCGTCGGGACCGAGCACGTAGGTCGACCCGTTCGCAGCCGCAGGCGCCGCCGGAGCCTGCGGTGTCTGAGCGCCCACGGCTGGCGCGGCGACGAGCAGGAGGATCGCGCAGATCCGTTGCACGGTTCGATGAGGCCGCTCGCGTGCGGGGGTGGATCACGTCTGGCCTCCGGAAGATGTAGTAGTGCTGCGCGGCGATGGAGTAAAGCTTCGCCCTGTCACTTACAGTGAGCACTTTTGGAGAAATCGTGACGGTGGGGGGAACCTGGTCCAACGGGCGATGGTCGCTACTGACCTATAGAAGCCCCTGGACGTATGTCACTCTACGGTCGACCTTGGTCGGAGTCAACAGACCTTAATCACAATTCGTATCTAAACAGACACACGAAGTATCGGCGTCACCTCACTCCCACAACGGCTATCGGCGGATGGTGAGAGCCACATCATTCGCAGGCGAGGGTTCTGCGGGAGTGCGCAGGCTGGCATCTGGATTCTCTGCCGTCATTTGTACATGTTTTGTCTGGTGACCTAGAAATCGGGCGAAACGATGTTACTCGCGCACTGCCGGCATCACCCACCCGCCAATGCCTCGAGCTTCAGACGACGACCCGCGCACATACACCATCCCCCGCGCGCGCAGGTAGTCCAGCGGCACTGGATAATCCCGATAGCTCGCGATAAAGAGCGGACTACCGAGAATCGCCGATGCGTAATCGTCGAAATCCTCCCTCGACCTGCCCTCGGGCCGCAGGTAATAGTCGGCGCGGAAGTCCTCCGGAAAGGGCGTCACCAGCAGGTCAGGCGCCCGCGACAGGCTGTAGGCGAGATCGAACTTGGAATGGCCGATCGGTCCGGCGGTCCGCGGCGGCAGGTGCGCGATGTGCGCGTCGGTCTTGCCCAGCAGATCGATCGCGGGCCGCCGGCTGAAATAGGCGACGTTGCCGGCCGCGACGACCGCGATCGTCGCGCGCGGCGACGTGTACTTCCGGATCAACAGCCCGGCGACGAGCCCGTGCTCTGGATTGCCGTTGCCGGAATCCATCACGAGACTGCCCCGCCCGTGCGCGCCAGCCTGGATCGTCGTGCTCACAGCCGTCAGAAGCAGCAACACCGCGACCGCGCGGGCGTTGCCGGCCGACACCTGGAACGCCGCCGCCGCCGCCACGACGAGGAGGACGGGAACCCAGGGCGCGAGATACCGAAAGTGCGGGAAGATGTCGCCGCCGACGATCAGGACGTTCGCGACGCTGAACAGCATCGCAACCGCGATCCAGCGAAGCCTGACGTCGCGCGACCACGCGATGCCGGCCGCGGCGACGATCGAGGGGACGGCGTAGGTTTCGGCGAAGTGCTTGAGATAGGCCGCGCCCTTCCAGAAGAGGCCGTGGATGCCGGCGACCTTGAGGTAGTAGGTGTTGGGCAGCCAGTCGCCATAGTAGGAGTGGCGGAAGAGGAGCTGGAGCGCGGGGGCGAGGAGGGCGAGGATGAAGAGGCGCGATTTGGTCCGGCTGAAGCCGGACACTACAGGCGACTTGGTCCGGCTGAAGCCGGACACTACCGAAGTCCCGAACGCAAGAAGCAGCAGCGCCGCCCACAGGTGATACGCATCGCTCCGCGCAATCGGCAGCAGCCCGATCAGCAGGAACGTGCGCGCGCGCGGCGTCCGCTCCTCTGCGTCGCGCAGCACGAACACCAGCCCCTGCAGAAACACGACCGTCAGCAGCGTGGTCTCGAAGCCGTTGGCCGACCAGAAAACGAGATCGGCGCACAGCGCCAGCGGCACGAGGACCGCCAGCCGCGCCCAACCGGGCTGGGGCACGAACATCTCGAGCAGCCGATCGGTCAACACGATGACCCAACACGCCAGCAGCCAGTTGACGATCTTCACCGCCAGCGACGTCCTCTCATCGCCGATCGGCAGCAGATGCACGCCGGCCATCACCATCGTCCACCCGAGGCTGGTATACCCTTCGACACGCTCGCCGGCATTCCACACCAGCCCCTGGCCGTCGGCCAGGTTGCGCCCGTACCGCATCGAAATCATCTGGTCGTCGTCGAGCCAGTAATACCGCGTCCCGTCAATCGACCGGCTGGCCGCGGCAACGTCAGCGCGGTCAGCGCCGTCAGCAGCAGGATCGCAACGAGTCTTGCCATGGCGACAGGACCGTCCATGAGCGGGAACCAACGATCAACGACGCACTTCGTATCGGATCGGAGACACAGTCCACGGAGAGGTGCTCAGAATCTACCATCTATGCGCTGAATCCCCGGCTGCACGAGGTGATCCTCCCTGGATCCCGTCTACACTGCAATCAGGTCCATGTCTCAATTGGAGTCCGACATCGCCTCGGCGGAGGCGACGATGATCCGGCCGGCCGCCGATGTCATCTCGCGTCGTGTCGATAACGTCGTCGTCCTCGTGCGACTGACGACCAACCGCATCTACCAGCTGAATTCGACCGGCGCCCGGCTCTGGGAGCTGCTCGGCGACGGATCGACGGCCGACGCGATCGTCCGAGCAGATGAGCGGCGAGTTCGATGTGCAGCCGGACGTCCTTCGTGCCGAGATCAATTACGTGCTCAACGACTTGCAGGCGGAAGGACTGGTGCTGTAGGCGATGCGGGCTGCTGCCAATACGGCCCTCCGTCAGGAACCGGCCCCTCCGCCGGCGTGGGTCGCCGACTGCGTCCTCGATCGCCCGACCATGATCGAGTGGCGCACCGGCGCCGACAGGGCGGTCCCGGCGTACGCAGCGGCCCACGACGTCGAGCTGTTGCTCGCCGGCGTGCTGTTCGATCTCGATGTCGTCGCCGCTCGGTGGAATCTGCCGGACGATGTGGCGTCCAATCCGGCGGCCGTGGCGCTCGAAGCGTACCGGCGGCTCGGCGAATCGTGGACCGACGTCCTCAACGGGCGCTTCGCGCTTCTGCTGGCCGATCGCGGCCGGCGCCGCGTGCTGGCGGTGCGGGATCGCATGGGATGGCACCCGTTGTACTACGCGCGGGGCCCTCACGATCGCCTCATCGTCTCGCCGGCGATTCCGGCGCTTCTGGCCGATCCCGACGTGCCCCGCACGCTCAATCGCGTGGTGCTCGCCGAGCACGTGCTCCACCGGTTCGTGGACACCAACGAGACGCATTACTCGGCGGTGCGCCGCGTGCCGCCGGGGCACGTGCTGACCGTCGCCGGCGCCGAGCCGACGACCCACCGGTACTGGGATCCGGGCAAGTCGGTGCGCTGGCTGAAGGAAGACGAGCTCGGGTTGTTCGACCAGGCGTTCGAGCGGGCGGTCGCGCGCTGCCTGCCCGGACGTCCGGCGATCTTCCTGAGCGGCGGATTCGACTCGGTCAGCGTGGCCGCCGTCGCCACCGACCTGACCGCGCGCCAGGGCCGGCCGAAGCCGCACGCGCTGTCGCTCGACTTTCCGGATCCCCACGACAGCGAAGGGTTCATCCAGCGGTCGGTCGCCAACAGGCTCGGCCTGTCGCAGGACTTCGTCACCTTCGACGAGGCGGTCTCGGGTCGAGGCCTGATTCGCCCGTCGCTCGATCTCGGCGCCACCTGGCCGCTCCCGATGATCAACCTGTGGGCGCCGGCCTACCAGCACCTGGGCCGCCTGGGCGCGGCGCGGGGCTGCACGTCGATCCTCACCGGCACCGGCGGCGACGAGTGGCTCAACGTCAGCCCGTACCTCGCCGCCGATTTCATTCGCGCCGGCCGCCTCCGCGAGCTGGCGGGCCTGTTCGGCACGTTCCGCCGATCGTTCAACTTCCCGATGCGGATGGTGGCGCACAACCTGCTGTGGCGCTACGGTCTGCGGCCCGTGGCCGGCGCGGCCGCCGACCGCATCGCGCCAGAGTGGTATGCCGCGTGGCGCAAACGCGGCGCAATCAACCCGACGCCGGCATGGGCCGCACCCGATCCGGCCATCCGCCGCGCGATGGACGACCGCGCCCCGGCACTGCTTCGCACGCCGCGGCCCCCCGAGGGGTTCTACCAGCAGCACATGCACGGGGCGCTCGACTACCCGCTGGCGGCGATGGAATACGAAGAGCACTTCGAGTTCGGCAGGCGGCTGGGGATGCAGATGCTGCATCCCTATCTCGACGCCGACCTGGTGGAGCTGCTCTATCGGACGCCGCCCGCCCTGCTGGCTCGCGGCGGACGGACCAAGGCCATGGTGCGCACGACGACGGCCCGGCGCTTTCCGGAGCTGGGATTCAAGGCGCAGCGCAAGACCGACGCCACCGATTTCTTCCGCAAGGTCCTTCAGGACGAAGGCGGCGCCGCCTGGGCCGCCTCGAAGGGCGTGTCGGCGCTCGCGGAACTGGGCGTCGTGGACGGTCCGGGCGTGTCGGCGCAGGTGAACGAGCTCATCGCGGGCGCGCGGCCCAATCAGACGTATCGCGTGTGGACGGTGCTCAACTTGGAGCGGTGGGTGCGGGCCCGGCTGCAGGCAAACGGTTAGGAGAACGATGATGAAGCAGGACAAGACTCAACGTGCAGGCCAGGCGCAGGCGCCGCTCGGCTGGAAGCGCCCGCAGCTGACCTATATCGGAAACGTCGGCGACGTGCTGCAGGGCGGAGGGGGAAAGCTGAGCCCGACCTGCGCCGACAAAGGTGACATCGGCAAACCGCGCGGACAGCACTGAGGTGCCCGCTGTCGCCGCGGATTCAGCCGTGACTCCCGATCTCCGCGACGGACGCCCCTGGCTGCTCGGTCTCCGGCTGGCGCGCGCGGGCGAGCGCGCGCCCGCTCCCCACGAGAGCCCGGAGTCCGACGTCCACGTGTGGCGCTCCCAGGACGGCGGGGACATCGCCTACGGGTTCCGGCGGGACGGCCGGTGCTGGATGCACTGGCCGTCGTTCGCCACCTATGGGTTCGCGCCTGACGACCCGTTCGTCACGGCGTACCCTGCGCCCGGGCCGTCCCTCGCCAGCATCTGCGACGTCTTCAGCCGCAGCGTCCTCCCGATGGCTCTCCAGTCGCTCGGCTTCGAGGCGCTCCACGGCAGCAGCATCGTCAGCGACGCGGGCGTGATGGTGTTCGCCGGCCAGTCGAAGGCGGGCAAGTCCACCATCGCGTTCGGTCTGAGCCGCCGCGGCTACCAGCAGTGGTCCGACGATGCGGTGGTGTTCCGGATGCCGGGCGGGATGCCGGAAGCGGTGCCGCTGCCCTTCGCGGTCCGCCTGCGGCAGGACGCGCCGACCGGTGCGGCGCCGCTCGGGCCGGATTTCCACTGGCCGGACCGGGTGCCCACCCGGATCGCCGGCGTCTGCCTCGTGTCGCAACTGGGTCGGGGCGCGCCGGGCGCCGCCATCCAGATTCGCACGCTGGGGCGGGCGGAGGCGTTTCCGGGCATCCTCGCCCAGGCGCACGAGTTCGATCCGGCCCACACCGAACGCCGGCACCGGATGCTCGACGTGTACCTGGACGTGGCCGCAGGCGTTCCGATGTTCGAGGTGGCGTTCCGGCCCGAGCCCAGCCAGTTCGAACGGCTGCTCGACGAGATCGAGGAGCGGATCGGAATGCGGGGAGGTCGGGTGGTCCGGATGAAGCGGGAAGATGAGCGCGTCACGGTCCGGCTGAAGCCGGATCCCACCGATGTCACGGTCCGGCTAAAGCCGGACACTACGGACATCGGGGTTGCAGGCGGTCGCGAATCGGCGTTCGGGATCCCGCTCGCGGAGATCCAGAGGGCAAGCTGACGTGACCATCCGCGCGGCGGCGGGCCGCTGGAGGCAGGTCGCCGCACACATCGAGTCGCCGGACGATGGGTGGCTGGCGGCGCGGATGGTGGCGTGGGCCTGCTGCCTGCCGATCCTGAAGCGCGTGGTGCCGCTGCCCTCGCTCGTCAGGCTGGTTCGACAGGATCCTCGCTCGAACGCGCGCGACGAGGCTCGCGAAGATCGAATCGCCACTTTCGCCCGGTGGAGCTGCCGGCTGACGCGGTGGTCGAACGGCGGGAACTGCCTGGAGCGCGGCCTGCTGCAGGTACCGGTTCCTGGGCCGCGCCAACGCCCGGCCGTCGCTCGCCGTCGGATTCGCGCCGGCGCCCGACGGAACCATCCGCGGCCACGCCTGGGTCATCGTGGACGGTCAGCCGGTCGGCGAGACGCGAGCGTCGCTGGCGGAGTTTCACACGGCCCTCACCTTCGATCCCGACGGACGGACGATTGCCGACGACGAACCGCTCCTGAAGTCGGCCTGATCCTCCCTCACGCGCTCACGCGCGCAGCGAGCGTCCGCGCGCGCACGCCTCCTTTCAAGGGCTCCGCGACATCGACCGATAACAGGAGTATGCACGCTCCTGCCTCGGTCGCCGTTGCGGGGTCCTCGGCGCTGGACCTGCTCGCGGCGGTCCTCCGCGGCGACGCGACCGAGTGGCCGGTTTCCCACGGCGCGGCAGGCGGACAGGCCTTCCTGGACGCGGCCGTCGAGCATCGCGTGGAGCCGCTCGTCGTCTGGCGGCTGCGCCGGGCCGGCACGCTGGATCGATGGCCGGAAACGGTGCGCGGTCCGCTGGCGGAAGACGCGCGCAAGGTCGCCCTGTTCGAAGCCGCGCGCGAAGGAGAGCTGCGGCGCGTGCTCGCCGCGCTGGATCGCGCGGGCGTCGGCTGCCTGCTGATGAAGGGGGCCGCGCTGGCGTACACGCGCTATCCGAAACCGTGGCTGCGGCCGCGGCTGGACAACGATCTGCTCGTCAGTGCGAGCGACCTGGACGAGGCGGCGCGCGTCTTCCGGGACCTGTCGTACGAGACGACCAACGAGCTCACGGGCGACTTCGTCAGCCATCAGCTTCCCTGGGTCAGGATCGATCGGCTCGGACTCCGTCACGTGTTCGACGTGCACTGGAAGATCAACAACCGGCCGCTCTTGTCGGACCTGCTGCCGTTCGAGGAGCTTCTGGCCCGGGCGACGCCCGTGCCGGCCCTCGGCGCCCTCGTTCCAGGCGACCTTGACGCGCTACTGCTGGCCTGCCTCCACCCGGTGAGCCATCATCGAAACTCGGACAGCCTCGTCTGGTGCTACGACATTCACCTGCTCGCCGGCGGCCTCTGCCCGGCGGAGCTCGACAGGTTCGTGACGCTGGCGCTCGAGAAACAGGTGGCCGCAATCTGCGCGGCCGGATTGCAGCACGCGTCGATGCACTTTCACACGGCGGTGCCGCCGGACGTCATCGATCGGCTGTCGGTCGGCGGCGAGCCGTCGGCCGCCTATCTGGGTCCCTCGGCGTGGCGCGGAGACGTGCGGCTCTGGGACGTCAGGGCGCTGCCGGGCTGGCGCGCGAAGATGCGGTACGTCCGGGAGGTCGCGATTCCGGACGCCGACTTCATGCTCAAGGAGTACGACTGTCCCACGCGGGCGCTGGTGCCCGCGCTGCACGTCCACCGGCTGGCGCGCGGGACATGGAGACTGCTCCGGCGTTTTGCGCGATGATAGGCGCGCGGCTTCGCGCCGGCGCGAAGGCTGACCAAGCGATGACGAAACGGCTGGCCAGAATCGGCCCTCACACACGGTACCGGGATCTCGAAGGCGAAGCGGTGCTGCTGCACCTCGGGAGCGGCGAGTGCTTCGCGCTGGATCGGATTGGCAACCGGGCCTGGCAACTGATCGTCGAGCTCGGCGACGTGGACCGTGTGGCGGCGGCTCTCGCATCCGAGTTCCACGCGGCCCCCGATGTCGTGGCGTCCGATCTCGATCGGCTGGTCGCCGAGCTGCTGGCGAGGAACCTGATCGAGGTCATCCAGCTTCCGGTGTCGGAATCCTGAAGCCGGCGGCGGCGGAGGTCAGCCCACCACGAGCTGGTCGCCGGCCGCGAGGCCGCCCTGCCGCTCGAGGGTCCCGGCGTTCAGCTCGAAGACGGCGAAGGCCCGCAGGCTCCCGGCGATGCGCCACGGCTTGAGGTTTCGCACCACTTTCAGCACCCGGCCGTCGCGATTGACGAACACGACGTCGATTGCGAAGCGCATGAACAAGGTGTGGATGGCGCTGCAGGGCGCGATGACCATCGCGGCGGAGGGATCGAAGCTGTCGCGTCCGAGCAGGCCGCGGCGCCGGGTGGCGCTGGTCGTGGCCAGCTCCACGGTTGACGCGAGCAGCTGGCCGGTGCGCTGATTGGTCAGGCCGATCGGCGGCGGGCGTCGGGAGAGGCCGGACAGGAACGAGCGCGCCATCGTGGTCGAAGTCTAACCCGTGTAGCGTCCGGCTTCAGCCGGACCGTTTGTCGTGTCCGGCTTCAGCCGGACCCCCTCACTCGATCCCCTCCAACAACTCCCGCAACGGACCCACCAGCGATCCGACGAACGGATAATCCTCGACGCGTTCGGCCAATCCCGCGCGAATCGGATTGCCGACGATGTACCGCGCGACGATGCGCGTCGGTTCGTCACCGCGCAGCACGTGCTCGAACCCGTATCGCTGCCACAATGCGCCCTCGCCGCGCCTGGCGAACCGGAATCCCGAGTACCTGCTTCGCGCGGGCGATGAACCGCCTGGCGTCGGCGTCCTCGGATCGTCCTTCGACGAGCAGGTGCAGATGATCCGGCATGAAGCAGTACGCAATCACCGCGAACGCCTGTTCCGACGCGGCTCGCGAAATCTGCGAGAGGACGAGATCGACGACCGCGGGGTCGGTGAATCGAGGGATCCGCCGATTCGTGCAGAACGTCAGGAAATAGCGGTACCTGCCCACGTAGTCGAATGACTTGAGATGACCGGGCGAGCCGGTGCGCATGCCGGCTTGCGGGCAAGGGGTGTTCCGGCGGTCCGGCGGTCCGGCGGTCCGGCTAAAGCCTAATGCCTTTCGGAAATTGATGACCACGTTGCTACACGAGTTGCAACTGCATCGTCCCTTCGATCGCGTGCGTCTTCACCAACCGGGGCCACGCCTTGATCGGCTGGCGCACGGCTCGGGGACAACTGCGGGCGCGCCGAGGCGGGGTGACATACCGGCGCATCCGCCGGTAACCACGCCTCATGATGGTGGTGAGTTGTTGCTCGGTGAGCACGCCGTGCCCCAAGTCGACCCACAGCCACATGGGTTTCACACAAAGTTCCAAGATTTTCGTGAAGCTCACCCGCAACACGGGCAATTGGCTGCCGGCTGCGCGCTGGCGTTCGACAGCCAGCAGCGCACTGACCAGGACGAGGGCGGCAATTTCCTGAGCGGCCGTTTCGATGGTATGACTCTGCAGGAGCGCGGTCTTCCGCACCTGCCGTTTCAGCTCGCGAAAATACAGCTCGTGTTCCCAGCGATGGGCATAGAGCTGCGCGAGCTCGAGCGCCGGGGCCGTGCGCGGATCGAGCAGACTGGTCCACAATCGCAACTCGTGCGGGCGATGTCCCTGGCGCCCCACCCGCACGCGAATCTCGCGGACCTGGAACCACTCGAGAATCTGGCCCGGCCGCTGGCGCGCGCGGTGCGCAATCTGGATCAGGCGCGTGCCGTCGGCCAAGCGTGTGCGGACGCGGGGCGTGGTCGATCGCGAGGCGCGCAGCAAAAAATGACTGCCTACCCGTGTGCAGGCGACCCGCGCGTGGGCCACAAACGCCGCGACCCCATACAACCGATCGCCGAGCAGCAACGCCCGCTTCGGGAGCTGGGCCAGCAGGCGCTGGGCCAACGCCCATTCCGATTCCCCCTGACGCCCAATCGCCGCGGCGAGCGGATTGTGCAGGCCGACTTCCAGCAGGACGGCGGTCCAGATCTTGGCAAAGGCCGCGCGGCCCCGACGCGTGCGCGCTTTGACGGTCGTCGCGCTGATCTGCGGCGTGTTGGTCAGGCTGAATTGCGTCCCGTCGAGCGCCACCAGGCGCCAGCCCCGCCAGAACGCCTCGCGCTCCCGATGCGTCGCTTGGGGCCGCAAGACCCGGCGCATCAACTCGGCAAAGATGGCCCACGGCAGGCGCGCGCGGCGGTCGGCCCACGAACTGTCCGCCAAGGCGTCGGCGAACAGCTCCGCCGAATGCTCGCCCAACGTGCCGGCGCCCTGCAGCATGTGAAAGGTCAGCGCCGGGACCAATTCGCTCACCGGCACTCGCGGTTTGCGCCCGCGTCGGACTGGCATCACCGGCTTCCACGAGCCGACCAGCCGATCCCACGCGGCCAAAAATCCCACTCGCGTACCAGCCTGGGCATGTGTCGACATGTCCAGTGTAAGTACAGATTCTTCGAGCAATGTACAAGAGGTTTCTCACGTCCGCGAATTTCCGAAAGGCATTAGGCTAAAGCCGGACACTACGGGTTCACGGGTCCGGCTGAAGCCGGACACTACGTCAACTCCGGTAGTGTCCGGCTTCAGCCGGACCCACCGCGCCATCGCTCACCGCTAATGCACGCTCGTCGACGCCGGCGGCAGCGCCTGCGACTTGATTACGCGCGCGATCATGCCGTCGAGCGCGGGTTTCTCGATGTCGAAGGGGCCCGCAACGGCGGCGCCGAGCGTGATCTCGATCGCAATCACCACCCCGCCCTCCTCGTACGGGTTCACAATCCAGCTCAGACCGCGCAGCGACACGTGCGGGGCGGAGTCCGCAGGGTGCTTCTGGCGGTGCATCGCCCGCAGCATGGCTTCGAGCACCACCCGCACGTCCCCGTCGTCCCACGCCGCCGGCGTCCGCTCGGGCGCATCCACCGTCTGCGTCGTCGCCGCGTCGGTGCCGCGCAGCCACACGTCCACCTGAAACGTCATGCCAACACCTCTTCGAGAGCCGCCGGATCGCCGACCGGCGCCTGACAGGCGAAGTCCCGGCAGACGTAGGCGGCTGCACCGTCCACCGGCGCCCGCATGGCCGCCACCGCCGGCATCAGCGCGGCGAGCCGATCCCTGAACCTCTCCGCCACCTCGACGACGATGGCGAACGGCAGGTACTTGCGCGCGACGACGCGCGAGAGCGCATCGCGATCGGCATCCGCGCCGACGATGACGATCTGCTGCAGGCCGGCCAGCGAGGTCGAGAGTGCCGCGCTCATCATCGGCACCGCGCGGCCCGTCTGTTCGAGCCGCGAGCCGAAGGCGCCGAGCGTGCGCTCGATCTTCGACGCCCGATCCGCATTGGCCCCGGGGCCCTCCCCGACCAGATGCGTGAGGCGCAGCAGATTCAGCACGGAGACCGAGCTCGCCGACGGCTCGGCGCCGTCGTACTCCTCCTTCATCCGCAGCAGGATGGTGGGATCGCGGCCGGTCGTGCTGAACCAGCCGCCGCCCCGATCGTCCCAGAACCGCGCATCCTGCTCCCGCTGCAGCGCGTCCGCCCACTCGAGCCACGCCGGATCGCCGTCGGCCTCGACGAGCTCGAGCAGTCCGAACACGAGATAGGCGTAGTCTTCGGCGTATCCGTCGATCTCGGCGTGACCGTCGCGATAGCGGCGCAGCAGTCGTCCCGTGTCGGGATTCCAGAGGCGGTCGCGGATGAACGAGGCGGCGCGCCGGGCGGCGTCGAGATAAGCGCCCGCGCCCCGGCAGACGCGCGAGGCGCGCGCGAAGGCGGCGATCATCAGCCCGTTCCAGGCCGTCAGCACCTTGTCGTCGAGAGACGGCCGCGGCCGCTCGAGCCGCGCCTCGAACAGGCGCACCCGCGCCCGACGCACGACGGCCTCGAGCTCTTCCACGGATCGGCCCGTGCGAGCGGCGATGTCGTCGAACGACTGCGACACGTACAGCAGGTTCTTGCCGACGAACTCCTGCTGCGGATCCTGCGGCGCGTTGCCGTTCGCCTCGATGCCGAACCGCCGCCCGACAATGGCGGCGTCCTCGGCGCCGAGGAGAGCGTCGATCTCGTCGGCGCGCCAGAGATAGAACGCGCCCTCCATCTTGTGCGCGTCGGGACGGCCCGCCTGCTCCGGCGGGATGCTGTCGGCGTCCTCGGCGGAATAGAAGCCGCCGGCCGCGTCGGTCATCTGGCGCATCACGTACTGCAGCGTGTCCTCGGCGACGTCGAGATGGAAGGCGTCGCCGGTCGCCTGCGCCGCTTCGAGATACGCGAGCACGAGCTGCGCCTGGTCGTAGAGCATCTTCTCGAAGTGCGGCACGCGCCACGCGGCATCGACCGAGTAGCGATGGAAGCCGCCGCCGACGTGATCCCGCATCCCGCCGAGCGCCATCGCCTGCAGCGTCCGCGCCACCATGTCGCGCGCGAAGGTGTCCCCGGTGCGCGCATGCTCGCGCAGCAGGAACAGCAGCTCGGAGGGACGCGGAAACTTCGGCGCCTCGCCGAACCCGCCGTGGCGCCAGTCGAACGTCTGGTGGAACTGCGACACGGTGCGGGCAAGCGCCTCGGCGCCCGCCGCGCCGGCTCCGCCCGCCGGCGGCTCGGCCTCGCGGAGCCGGCTGGTCACCGATTCGGCCGACGCCACCACCTTGTCGCGCTCCGCCTGCCACACGCGCGCGATTTCCTGCAGGATGTCCACGAAGCCGGGCCGCCCCCATTTCGACGCCGGCGGGAAGTAGGTCCCGCCGTAGAACGGCTTCAGCTCCGGCGTGAGCCACACGCTCATCGGCCAGCCGCCGGATCCGGTCGTCGCCTGCACGAAGGTCATGTAGACGCGATCGATGTCGGGCCGCTCTTCGCGATCCACCTTGATCGACACGAAATGCGCGTTGAGGACCGACGCCACCGCCGGGTTCTCGAACGACTCGTGCTCCATCACGTGGCACCAGTGGCAGGTGGAGTAGCCGACCGACAGGAAGATGGGCTTGCTCTCCGCCGACGCCTTCGCGAACGCGGCGTCGCCCCACGCGAACCAGTCCACCGGGTTGTTCGCATGCTGCAGCAGGTAAGGACTGCGCTCGCGGGCGAGTCGGTTCATTCACTCATGATATAGAATTCGCCGCGGAGGCACCGACATGGCGGGACCGGGACTGGCCGGACGGCGCGTCGCGCTGCTCGTCGACGACGAGTTCGAGGACCGCGAGCTCACCGGTCCGCTCGAGGCGCTGCGCGCCGCGGGCGCGGCGGTCACCATCGTCGGTCCGACGCGCGGCGGCACCTTCCGCGGCAAGCGCGGCGAGGCGACGGTCGTCTCGGACATCGCCGCCGGCGAAGCGCGCATCGCCAACTTCGACGCGGTCGTCATCCCCGGGGGCCACGCGCCGGACAAGATGCGTCTGCGTCACGCGATGGTGGATCTCGCGCGCGATGCGATGGACGCCGGCAAGCCGGTGGCGGCCATCTGTCACGGCCCGCAGCTGCTCATCTCGGCCAACGTGCTCCGCGGCCGCACGCTCACCTGCTGGCCGTCGATCGCGATCGACGTCAAGAACGCGGGCGGCCTCTACGTGGACAAGCCGGTCGTCGAGGACGGCAACCTCATCACGTCCCGCAAGCCCGATGACGTCCCGATGTTCAGCGAGGCGATCGTCCGCGCGTTGTCGCGCGTGCAGGTGTGATTCCGTAGTGTCCGGCTTCAGCCGGACCCAAGTCCGTAGTGTCCGGCTTCAGCCTAATGCCTTTCGGAAATTCGCGGACGTGAGAAACCTCTTGTACATTGCTCGAAGAATCTGTACTTACACTGGACATGTCGACACATGCCCAGGCTGGTACGCGAGTGGGATTTTTGGCCGCGTGGGATCGGCTGGTCGGCTCGTGGAAGCCGGTGATGCCAGTCCGACGCGGGCGCAAACCGCGAGTGCCGGTGAGCGAATTGGTCCCGGCGCTGACCTTTCACATGCTGCAGGGCGCCGGCACGTTGGGCGAGCATTCGGCGGAGCTGTTCGCCGACGCCTTGGCGGACAGTTCGTGGGCCGACCGCCGCGCGCGCCTGCCGTGGGCCATCTTTGCCGAGTTGATGCGCCGGGTCTTGCGGCCCCAAGCGACGCATCGGGAGCGCGAGGCGTTCTGGCGGGGCTGGCGCCTGGTGGCGCTCGACGGGACGCAATTCAGCCTGACCAACACGCCGCAGATCAGCGCGACGACCGTCAAAGCGCGCACGCGTCGGGGCCGCGCGGCCTTTGCCAAGATCTGGACCGCCGTCCTGCTGGAAGTCGGCCTGCACAATCCGCTCGCCGCGGCGATTGGGCGTCAGGGGGAATCGGAATGGGCGTTGGCCCAGCGCCTGCTGGCCCAGCTCCCGAAGCGGGCGTTGCTGCTCGGCGATCGGTTGTATGGGGTCGCGGCGTTTGTGGCCCACGCGCGGGTCGCCTGCACACGGGTAGGCAGTCATTTTTTGCTGCGCGCCTCGCGATCGACCACGCCCCGCGTCCGCACACGCTTGGCCGACGGCACGCGCCTGATCCAGATTGCGCACCGCGCGCGCCAGCGGCCGGGCCAGATTCTCGAGTGGTTCCAGGTCCGCGAGATTCGCGTGCGGGTGGGGCGCCAGGGACATCGCCCGCACGAGTTGCGATTGTGGACCAGTCTGCTCGATCCGCGCACGGCCCCGGCGCTCGAGCTCGCGCAGCTCTATGCCCATCGCTGGGAACACGAGCTGTATTTTCGCGAGCTGAAACGGCAGGTGCGGAAGACCGCGCTCCTGCAGAGTCATACCATCGAAACGGCCGCTCAGGAAATTGCCGCCCTCGTCCTGGTCAGTGCGCTGCTGGCTGTCGAACGCCAGCGCGCAGCCGGCAGCCAACTGCCCGTGTTGCGGGTGAGCTTCACGAAAATCTTGGAACTTTGTGTGAAACCCATGTGGCTGTGGGTCGACTTGGGGCACGGCGTGCTCACCGAGCAACAACTCACCACCATCATGAGGCGTGGTTACCGGCGGATGCGCCGGTATGTCACCCCGCCTCGGCGCGCCCGCAGTTGTCCCCGAGCCGTGCGCCAGCCGATCAAGGCGTGGCCCCGGTTGGTGAAGACGCACGCGATCGAAGGGACGATGCAGTTGCAACTCGTGTAGCAACGTGGTCATCAATTTCCGAAAGGCATTAGGCTTCAGCCGGACCCACCTTCACGGCCCTTTGACGACCACCTTCACGTGCACGTTGGTCCAGCAACACTGAAAGCCGCCGCCGCCCTCGCCTGACACGTCGTTCGCCTGCGCGCGCAGGATGTACTCGCCCGGCGCGCTGAAGGCGGCCGTCGTCGTCGTCTTGCCGGAGCCCTGGTCGATGTCCGGCTTCGGATTGCCGAAGGTCACGGTGCCCGGCCCGCGGAACATCGTCCACGTCACGGTCACCGGCGACGCCCCCGCGCGCCGATCCGGCGTCACGATCCCGTCGTCGCTCGCATACAGCGTCAGCGTGACCGGCTGCGGCAGCGTCGTGCCGAGCGTGGCCACGATAGCCATCGGCGGCCCTTGCATCGGCGAGCCGCCCGGCTCGAAGCGAAGCACCGGCGGCGTGTTCTTGTTCGCGGCGTCCTTGTACGGCTCCACCTGGTAGTCGGGGTGCAGGCCGACCGGAATCGACGCCGTCTTCCCGTTGGCGACAATCGTCCACGTCAGTTTCTGGCCGCCGAAATCCGCCGGCACGCGCACCGTGAAGACGCCCCACTGCCGCCGCGGGAGGAAATGCGTCGGCTGCCCGCGATCGGGACCGCCGGGCTCGATGCGGTTGTCGGGCCCGACCGGAATGTCGAGCGCCTGCTTCAGGTTGCGATTGAAGTAGCCGAGGAGCAGCGTGAAGGATCCGTCGGCGTTCCTGAACCAGCCTTCGTAGGCCGGCGTCACGCCCTGGCCCGAGTCCTTGAGGGGCTCGAGCGGCAGTTGGGCAGCGACCGGCGCGAGCGCGCACAGTACCGAGGAGGGCGATCGAGAGGGTCGGGCGCGACGACACACGGATCCGGCTGAAGCCGGACGCTACGGGAGATCGCACGACGGGAGATCGCACGGCTCAGTGGCGCTGCGCCACCGTCGCGGCCTGCGTCTTCCGCCTGGCGATCTCGGCGCGGTAGTCTTCGTCGCTCATGTAGGTGATGTTCACCCACGCGTGCGCCATCTCGTCCACCGTGCGCTCGCCCCACCCGACCCACTGGTTCGGATCGGGATTGGCCTTGTTCGCCGCGGTGTTGTCGTGCCACGCGGTGATGCGGAGCATCGTCCCCTTCGGCAGAATCGGCGCCGCATCGTCGGCGTAGATGTAGTTCACGTGCCAGTTGAACTCGAAGTTCGCCAGGCTCAGCATCTGGGTGGATCCGTTCGGCAGGATCGCTTCCATCGACATCGCCTTGCCGCGCAGATGCATGTGCGGCTGGAAGTTCTCGATGCGCCCGGCCTGCCGCATGACGACGAACCCCTGGTGGACCGACACCGAATTGGGCGGGATGTCGAGGTTCTGCTTCGAGCCGCCCGACATCGCCTGGAACTGGCCGAGGACGGTGCGATACTTCGGCTCCTGCCCCTTCGGATAGAAGTACACCGCGAGCTCGACCTGCCCGGTGATCTCCTCGCCGATGGCGTGATAGTGAATGTCCCACACGATCTGCGATCCCGGCAGCATCAGCTTGCCTGTGTTCGGCCGCATGATCTCGCCCTGCTTGCCGACCGCCCATTCCATGAAGAGGCCGGGGCCCACCTCGGTGGAATCGTCGGCCGGACGCGGGATGTCGAAGCTCGAGGCGCGCGCGATGTCGTAGCCGTCGTCCTGCTTGAGGCGCGCGACCGCGTGATGCGTGATGCGGCGCGCCGCCAGCGTCGTCGGCCGGATCTCGATGGCGCGCACCCAGCGCGGTTCCTTCAGGCCGGTGTCGACGACAGGCTTCCACCACGCGTCCTGGGCCTGCGCGGGCATCGTGTAGGCCGGCGACCGGACGACGAGATCGGGCTCGCCGAACTGGGCCGCGAAGCCCCATGTCAGGTCGTCGGCCCAGACGCGGGCCGGCGGCATGTCCTTCGGATCGCCCTGGGGCGCGCCCGCGTCCACCCAGCGCACGATCGTGTCGATCTGATCGTCGCTGAGCGACCGGTCGTTGGCGAAGTGCTGGATGCCGACGGTCTTGTCGATGTGCCACGGCGGCATCTGGCGCGCGGCGACGCGCAGCCTGATGGATCGCGCCCACGGCCGCACCTCGGCGTAGGTGCGCAGCGCCATCGGGGCAATCGAGGTCGGCCGATGGCAGGCCTCGCACTTGTCCTGGAGAATGGGCGCGACGTCCCTGGTGAAGGTCGGCGACGCGGACGCGGCGTAGGCGTTGGCGGCCCCGAGGAGGAAGACGACAGCGAGACGACCGGTGGCCATGGCGCAGCTCCTCCTGAAAAGTCCACAGATTCTAGCGCCATTCGGCCGGCGAAACAGACGAAAAAGCGAGGCGAGCAGGTCCGGCTTCAGCCGGACCCGTCCCCGGCTTTAGCCGGACCGTCCCCTAATCCGGCAGGTAGTGCAGCAGCTTCAGAATGTCCGAGAAGACTCCCATCGCGGTGACGTCCGCGCCGGCGCCCGGTCCCTGCACGACCAGCGGCGTGCGCGAGTAGCGCTTGGTCGTGAACGCGATGATGTTGTCGCTCCCCCGGGTCAGCGCCAGCGGATGCTCGCGCGGATACTCCTGCAGCGATGCCTGGCCGCGGCCGTTCTCGAGCACGGCCACGTAGCGCAGCACGCGCCCGCGCCTGGCCGAGTCGTTCAGCCGCTCGCGCATCGCCTCGTCGTACTTCGCCAGGGCGGTGAAAAAGCGCGGCGTGAACCGGCCCTGCCGAAGCGAACGCGGGACGAGGTTGCCGGCCGGCACGTCGCTGATGTCCATCTGCAGTCCGATTTCGCGCGCCAGGATCAGCAGCTTGCGCGCGACGTCCCGGCCCGACAGATCCTCCCGCGGATCCGGCTCGGTGAACCCGAGCTGTTGCGCCTGCCGCACCAGCTCGCTGAACGGCATCCGGCCGTCGTACGCGTTGAACAGATAGCTGAGCGTGCCCGACAGGATCCCCTCGATCTTGACGATCTCGTCGCCGCTCGCCACCAGGTCGTGCAGCGTGGACAGCACCGGCAGGCCGGCGCCGACGTTCGCCTCGTACAGGAAATGCTTCTGCCGCTTCTGCAGGAGCCCGATGAGCGTCTCGTACCGCCGCCGCGGCAGGACGTTCGCCTTCTTGTTCGGCGTGACGATGTGGAAATCGGCCTGGATGAACGCCGGATAGGCGTCCACGATCGACTGCTCGGCCGTGCAGTCCACGAGCGCGACGTCGGTGAGCGTCATCGCGCGCACCGCCTCGATCAGCGCGTGCGGGCTCATCCGCCGCCGCGCGGCCGACAGCGTCTCCGCCCAGCGTCCCAGCGCGACGCCCCCCTCGGCCGTCGCGAGCACGCGGCTGTTGGCGAGCGCCACCACCGAGACGTCGAACCCCTTCGACAGGAGGTAGCTGCGCTGCTGGTGCAGCTGCCGGAGCAGCGCGCCGCCGATGTTGCCGACGCCGACCACCGCCAGCGCGAGCCGCCGGCGCTTCTCGAAGAACGCCTCGTGCACCACCTTCAGCGCGCGCGCCTGCTGGTCCCCGTCGATGACGCAGGAGATGTTGCGCTCCGAGGCGCCCTGCGCGATGGCGCTGATGTTGATGTTGTGCCGCCCGAGCGCGCCGAACAGCTTCCCCGACACGCCCGGCCGCCCCTTCATGCCGTCGCCGACGACGGCGACAATCGCCTGGCCGGGCACCCGGTCCAGCCGCGTGAGCCCCTCGCCGAGCTCGAAGCGGAACTCGCGCTCGATGGTCTCCACCGCGCGCGGCGCGTCGGCGTCGCGCACGGCAAAGCAGATCGTGTGCTCCGAGGAGGCCTGCGAGAATCAGCACGACGTTGACGCCCCGCGACGCGAGCGTCCGGAACAGGCGCTCGGCCGTCCCCGGCACGCCGACCATGCTCGTGCCGCGCAGCGTCAGGAGCGCGATGCCGTCCATCGAGCTGATGCCCTTGGCGATGGCGGTGCTCGTGCCGGCGGGCTGAAGCGTCGCGGTCCGCCGCTCGCCCGCGCCGCCGTCGCCGATGAGCGTGCCCGGCGCCCCGGGGTTGAACGTGTTCCTGATCACGATCGGAATCCGCCGCGCGACGGCCGGCGCGATGGTCGCCGAGTGCAGCACCTTCGCGCCGAAGTACGACAGCTCCATCGCCTCTTCGTAGCTGATGTGCGGCAGCGGAAACGCCGACGGCACCACTTTCGGATCGGCGCTCAGCACGCCGTCCACGTCGGTCCAGATCTCGATCGTCGAGGCGCCGAGCGCGGCGCCGACGATGGCCGCGCTGTAATCGGATCCGTTGCGCCCGATCGTCGTCGTGCGGCCGTCCTCGGTGGCGCCGATGAAGCCGGTGACAATCGGCACGGCGCGCGTCCAGCGGCGGGTCAGGCGCGCGAAGTGCGCGCGAATGGCGCGGTTGGTCTTCGAAAAGTTGACCACGGCGTGCGTGAACTGGTCGTCGGTGACGACGAACTGCCGGCTGTCCACGAAGACGGCCGGGTGCGTCTCGGCGAGATGGCCGGCGAGGATGCGCGCCGACAGCCGCTCGCCGAAGCTCGCCGCGGTGTCGAGCGCCTGCGGCGGACAGTGCCGGAGCAGCTGGATCCCGTGAATCGTGTCCCGCAGCTCGGACAGGAGCCTCTCGAGGTCGGCGGCAATCGACGGCCGCTTCCCCGGAACGAGCCGGGCGAGGGCGGCCCAGTGCCGCCTGGCGAGATCGTTCAGGAGCGCGAGGTGGCGGGCGTCGCCGCGTTCGGCGAGCCGCGCGCACGCGACGAGCTGGTTGGTGACGTTCTGGAACGCCGACACGACGACGACGATCGGCTCGTGGCGGCGCGCCTCGAGGACGATGCGCCCCACCTCGCGCACGCGCGCGGGGGTGCCGAGAGAGGACCCGCCGAACTTGAGCACCTTCATGTGCTCAACATTATCGATCGAGGGAGGTAGTGTCCGGCTTTAGCCGGACCAGGACCCCTCGCTAATACTTGTTCCAGCTGAACGAGCCCAGCATCGGGTTTCCGCTCGCGAACATCGTCACCGAGAACAGCCCCGTGTTCTGGAGGTTCATGTCGTAGTGCACCGATCCGTTGCCCGACTGGAGAATCGTGTAGCCGATGACTTCGCCGTAGATGTCGCCGTTGCCGGTGAGCGTGACGGCCGCATTCGGCGCGTAGACGACCTCGGCCGCCGAGCTGTTGCCGCTGAGCGTGATGTTCTGGGTGCCCGCATACTGGATCTGGAACTTCGACGAATCGTAGGTCGTGTTGGTCGTCGAGCCGCCGCTGAAGTCGAGCGGCGTCGTCATCCACCCGCCGCCGCTCGTGCGCCCCGCGACGTTGAGGATCACCGGTCCCGAGTCGATCACCACCAGCGAGTTGCCCGAGAGCGAGAGGCTGTTGATGGCGTAGGTGCCCGCCGTCAGGTGGAGCGTGGAGCCGCCCGACAGCGAGATGTTGCCGCACGGGCACGAGGCCGGCGTGAAGGTGGCCACCGCGTGAGACGAGTAGTTGATGTTGGTTGTCGGCGGCAGCGGATTCGGAGGCGGCGGCGTTGGAATCGTGACCGGCTGCGGCAGGTGGACGACGCCGCCGGTGACCGCCGCGTTGCCGCTGCTCGTCAGCGCGTCCACGTTGCCGGCGCTGCAGCTGCCGACGCCGATGCGCGGCGTCGAGAGGGTGCCGTAGATCGTGGCGTTGCCGCTCTCGGTCAGGTTGCCGTTCGTCCCGATGTTGCCGTTCGTGTGGCTGATGACCGGCAGGTGCGTGACCGGGTCCACCGTGTAGCTGTCCACGTGGCCGTTCCCCGAGTAGCGCAGCGCGCCGCAGTTGGGCGACATCGCGAACAGCCCGTACAGGTACGACGAGTGGTTGCCCGCCTGCTTGCCCTCGTCGAGGACCGCGGTGACCCGCACCTGCGCGGTGCGCGTGCCGGCGGCGATGCGGCCGTCTGCCGCGACCTGCCACGTCTCGATTGTGTACGCGCTGCCGGTCGCCGACTGCCCCGCCGGGACCTCCTCGAGGGCGAGGAGCGTCGCGTACGGCGCGTACTGCACCGTCGTGCCGCCCACCGCCATCGATCCGGCGACGGCGGCCGCGAACGCCGACTGCACCGACGCCACCGGGTAGTTCGACGCCACGGCGCTGTTGGCCGACAGCACGACCGGCTGCCCGTTGTAGGTGACCGGCGAGGTCGTCGTCACGTAGCTGCTCATCGGGTCGGCCGAGCCGGCGGCCGGCTTGGCGTAGGTGTACATCAGGTAGTTGGCCGCCTTCTGCACGCCGGACTCGGCCCCGTACCGCGCCTGCGACATCATGCGGTAGTTCATCGTCGAGTACGTCTCGGTCTGCGACATGAACATCAGCGCCGCGCCGACGACCGACGAGGCGAGCAGCAGGAAGAGCGTGATCACGAGCGCGATGCCCTGTTCCCCGCGAAGCACGGCTGGAGCGGCAATCTTTGTCGTCATGGGAGAAGCGCCTGTACGCTGGGCGGCATCGGCTGCACGCGGTTGTACACGCCGGCCGATGCGAACTGCCACACGTTGAAGACGTTGCGCGGCGAGACGTTCAGCAACGCCTTGGTTTCCGTCTGAAACTGCCTGGTGATGCGGTCGCGGGCCTGGGTGTTCACCGTCAGGGTGATTCCCACGTCCACGACGAACGACTGCGCGCATCCGCAGTACGCGTCGGTGACGCCCGACACGTAGTAGAGCGGGCTCGGCATGTAGGTGAAGCAGGGCGTGCCGCCCGGGTTCGCCGCGATGTTGCCCAGCAGAATCTGGCTGTTGCCCAGCGCCGGCTTGGACGCGGCGTCGAAGGACATGACGTTGCGGTACAGGTAGCCGCTGGCCGTGTCGCAGACGTACTCGATGTACTGCATGGTGCCGTCGCCGTTGATGTCGCCGTACAGCTTCAGGTGCGAGCCGTCGGAGCCGCCCGGATACGGCGCCCACGCCGCGCCGGTCCACTTCTGGTCCGGCACGATCCCGGTCGCGAAACCGCCGAGCGTGGAGATCGGCGCGCCGGCGGCGCCGACCGTCACGTGATCGCAGGCGAAGGTGGCGGTCATCGTCCTGGCGCCGGCGTCCACCGCGGCCACCGTCACCGTTTCCAGGTTGGATCCCGGCATCGTGCCGCTGCACGGCGTGCTGTCGGGACCAATCGTCAGCTGCTCGCCGACGAAGAGACCAGACACCGACGACGCGCCGTCGATCTTCACGCCGATCGTTCGGGTGCCGGCGGCTACGGCGCCCGCCAGCGCGGCCGCGCCCGGCAGCGACACGCGCCCGGCCTGGCCGACCTCCTGCTGCAGCAGCTCGGTGGCGCTCCGCACGCCGGCGTGCAGCTCCGTGCGGTTCGAGATGGTGTGCTGCGCGTTGGTCATCTGCAGCAGCGCGGACGTCACGACGCTCGACACGCCGAGCATGATGGTCATCGCAATCAGCAGTTCGGGGAGCGTGAAGCCGCGGTTCGATCGGAGAGTCGCGTCCGGACCGTCCATCATCAGCATCCCACCGGGCAGTTGGTCTTGAACGCCGCAACCGTGGACTGCGACAGCTGCGCGCGCGCGACGCTCGACCGGACGATGGCCGTCACCGTGATCTGTTTCAGGTTGGCGGACGGCGTCGAGATCTGCCAGACGCGCTTGTAGTACCAGTTCGACGGCGGCGTGGCCGTGCACGGGCTGGCCGTGGTGCACAGCACCGCCCCGCCCTGATCGAGGTAGTCGGCGAACCCGACCACCGGCGCCGCCGGATCCGAGCTGCCGCCGGCGGCCAGGCCGGTGCCTCCCGAGGTCACCGACGGAAACACGGTGGTGTCGCTCTGCGCGTCGCCGTAGGTGAGCTCCAGCAGCTGCTCCATCTTGTCCACCGCGTACTCGGTCGTCCGGGTGCTCAGGTGGCCCTGGTTCTCGGTCATCGACGTCGCCATGCTCGCGATGCCGAGCAGGCTGGTCGCCACGACGACCAGGATGCCCATCGCAATCACGGTCTCGACGAGCGTCGTGCCTCGCTCGGATTCGTCGCGCCGCGTGGTCGGACCGAGGAGCCCGGTCATTGCTTGGACCAGTTGGCCGTGTAGGGTGCGCTGCGCCACGTATCGACGTTGCCGGTCGCGATCACGGTGACCGCGTACACGGCCGTGCCGTCGGTCACGTAGAGGGCATCGTCGGTCGTCGGCGCGTTCGAGGCGTCGACCGGAATGCCGCGGGAGTTGAACACGACGCACGCCGTGTTGGCAATCGGCGTCCCGGCGTCCGCCAGGCACGGCGGCGCCTGACCCACCGCGCCCTGCGTGTCGGGAGGCGGGCTGGCGAGTGCGCTGTAGCCGAGCGACACGCCCGGAGAGAGCGTCGTCGCTCCGCCTTCGATCGCCCATCCCGGGGCGCCGGTCTTCCGATAGGTCTCGAGGTGGTATTGCCCGACCGTCAGATCGACGTACACCCGCGCCCTGGTGAACGACGATGCGGCTCGCATCTTCGCCAGGGTGACGGTGTTGGCCACCTTGCGCGCGTCGCCGCTCAGGCGAAAGAAGCCGATGGCCTGGCTGCTGATCGGGATGGCGATGACCGCGACCACGGCGATCACCGCCAGCGTGATCAGCATTTCCAGCATCGAGTAGCCGCGAGCGGTTCGGAAGCGGATCGCCACAATCGACGCGACCGCAACGAGAGTGCCGAGTCGGGATCTCGGCTAAGCGGTTCGGCCCGTGAGGGTTATGAGCGGATCGCGCCTCAGGCCGAGGGAAGGCGCTGGTACCGAAATGAGATTTCGGTTACGATTCTGAACCATCGTGCGACCCGAGCATCGCGCACCGCATGAGCCGCGTCCCCTGTCGATCCGTGCAGCCGCGCGTCATGTCCGGGACAGTGTGGTAGCTTCTACTGTCGCGGCGCGGGCCGGATCTTCCGCGACCACCACTTCCAATCAAGCGCCCTGCGGGAGGACAGACGGATGAACGCCGGCAAGCTCATTGTCTTGACAGCCCCCCTGACCGAATCGATCGATCACGCCGGGTACTTCATTCAAATGAGCATGGCCTCGCTGCCGATCTGGCTCGAGGGCATCATGAACAGGAAGTACCCCAGGTGGCGCGACGTGGAGCGCAACCCGGATCGGTCGGCACGCTACATGCCGGCGGGGCTGCGGGTGCTCGAAGCTGCGCTGCTCCGCGAGTTCGACCCGGACGACATCGGCGTCTGCTACCCCGACGACCTCGACACGTTTGTCGGGCCGGACACCCGCGTCGTCGCCGTCTCGACGCACAACCCGCTGGGCGTGACCTTCGCCGCCGGCGTCTACGCGTCGATCTTCGGGTCGAACCGGATGCCCATCAACTCGCACTACGCCCGCCAGATGTTCGCGGCGATCAAGGCCAATCCCCACCGCGGGCACTTCAAGGTGATCGTCGGCGGGTCCGGCGGGTGGCAGATTGCGCAGACCGACTCGTGGGAGGAGCTGAGCGTCGACAGCATCGTGGAGGGGCGCGCCGAGTCGGCCGACACGATCGACCTGTTCCGGCGCGCCATTCGAGGCGAGGAGATCCCGCGCGAGGTCGAGGTGGGCCACCCGCGCAGCCGCGACGCGATCCTCGTCCCCGACAAGCGCACCACCTTCGGCGTCGTCGAGATGACGACCGGCTGCGGCCGGCGCTGCCAGTTCTGCCTGCCGGATCTCAACCCGCAGATCGACGTCTCGAAAGAGCAGATCATGCACGGCGTCCTGGCGAACGTCCGCGACGGCAACAACCAGATCTCGCTGGCCACCGAGGACATGTTCATCTGGGGCCAGGTGCACACCGACACGCCGTTCTACTTCCCGAACCGCGAGGCGCTCCTCGATCTCTACGCGAGCATCGTCAAGACGCCGGGCGTCGAGCACCACGTCTTCAGCCATTCGACGATCGCGCCGGCCGTGGTGGACCCGGTGCTCATCGAGAAGCTGACCGAGCTCACGATCGACAAGAGCCCGATCAAGATCCCGCTGCTCAGCACGCATCCCGAGAAGCGCGCCATCGTGCCGCTCATCGGCCTCGAGACGGCGTCGGTGCGGGTGGCCAAGCAGATCATGCCGAGCAAGGGGGTGCCGTTTCCGATCGAGGAATGGCCGAGCGTCTTCATCCGCGGGCTCGAGGTGCTCAACCGGAACAACTGGTTCCCCGCCGTGACGCTGATCATCGGCAATCCCGGCGAGACCGACGAGGACGTCAAGGCGACGCTCGATCTGGTGTACGAGGTGGAGCGCCGCGGGCTGTTCGCCTTCTTCATCCCGTCGATCTTCACGCCGCTGCACGACACGCGCATGGAGAAGAAGGAAGGCGTCACCGAAACGGCGCAGCTCACGCCGCTGCAGTGGCAGTTGATGATGAAGTGCTGGAAGATGAACCTGCGGCCCGGGCAGATGAGCTGGTGGGGGCCGATGGCGTGGCGCCTCGGCGCCGTGGGGATGTGGGCGTGGAAGCTTCGCCGGCTGAACGGGCCCGGGTTCACGTGGCCGATGATGATGTTCGCGAGCGTGCTCCCCGAGACGGTGCTCGCGAGGCTCGGAAAAATCCACCTGGGCCGCCCGGTGCCTGTGAAGACCCGCAAGGAGTTGCTGCAGACGATCCGCCCGCATCAGTGGCAGTACCTCCGCGAGGATTGCGGCGACGTGCCCGAGGGCGGTCCGCGGCCGACCCAGCGGATCATGGTGGCTCAGGCCGTGTAATACTCGGGGCCATGGCTCCGCGCCGCCTGTTGGCCTGCCTGCTCGTCGCCTGGGCCGGCGTGTCGCTCCGCGCGCAGTCGGGGCCGCCCGCGCTCGACACCCTGCTCGATCGCGCCGGGCGCTACGTCACCCGTTTCGTCGCTGAGTTCTCCAGCGTCGTCGCGGAAGAGACCTACCTGCAGGATTCCCTGGGCAATCTGCCGACCGTGCTGCCCGGCCGCGGAGGGGTGGCCACGGGGCCGCCGTCGCGCCACCGGGAGCTGAAGTCCGACTTCCTGCTCGTCCGCGTCGGGCCGACCGACTGGCTGCCCTTCCGCGACGTCTACGAAGTGGACGGCCAGAAGATTCGCGATCGCGAGGCCCGGCTCGCCAAGCTGTTTCTCCAGTCCACCGCGTCGGCGCTCGAACAGGCGCAGCAGATCAGCCTCGAGAGCTCCCGCTACAACCTCGGCGCGATGCAGCGGACGGTCAACACGCCGATCCTGTCGCTCGTCTTCCTGCAGACCGACACGCAGTCGGCGTTCCGCTACTCGCTCGGCAAGCGCGATCAGGCCGCGGGCGACAACGTGTGGATTGTCGAGTTCAAGGAGGTCGGCCGTCCGACCATGGTCCGCGGCGCGCGCGACAGCAACGTGCCCTCGGTGGGCAAGTACTGGATCGACGCCGACAGCGGGCGCGTCGTGAAGACCGAGCTGCAACTGGACACGCCGGGCATCCGCGCGCGCCTGACGACCTCGTTCCGCCACGACGACAAGTTCCAGATCGACGTCCCGTTCGAGATGCGCGAGCAGTACTTCCTCGATCGCGGCCAGGTGACCGCCACCGCCACCTACAGCCACTTCCGCCGCTTCGACGTCAGCTCCGACGAGACGTTCCACGATCCGACGGCGGCCGCGCTCGTCACCGTCGCGGAGCGCAAGACGGGCATGATGCTCGTCGAGATCCCGTCGGGCCGCTTCACGATGGGCAGTCCCGCGTCGGAGGCCGGACGGCGCGACAACGAGACCGGGCACGACGTGACGATCGACCGGCCGTTCCTGCTGGGGCGGACCGAGGTGACGCAGCAGGAGTGGCGCGCCGTGATGGGCTCCAACCCGAGCCGGTTCGCCGACTGTGGACCGCGGTGTCCCGTCGAAAACGTCTCCTTCGACGAGGTGGGGCAGTTTCTGGCCGCGCTCGGCGCGCAGTCGGACGGGACCCTCTCGTTCCGGCTGCCGACGGAAGCCGAATGGGAGTACGCGTGCCGCGCGGGGGCGATCGCGCCCTTCGCGACCGGCGACACGCTGACCACGGCGCAGGCCAACTATGACGGCCGCACGCCGTACGGGAAGACGCCGGCCGGGATGTTCCGCGCGCGGCCGACGCGGGCCGGCGGGTTCGCGGCCAACGGCTGGGGGCTCGCCGACATGCACGGCAACGTGGCCGAATGGGTCGCCGACTGGGACGGCCCGTATCCCACCGAAGACGTCGTCGATCCGACCGGCCCGCCGGCCGGCGACCGGCGGCTCGTCCGGGGCGGAAGCTGGCAGTCCGAGGGCGCGGCCCTCCGGTGCGCGGCGCGGGCCGAGGTCGCACCCGAGGCGCGCGACGCCGGCGTCGGATTCCGCGTCGCGGCGGATCGCGCCCGCTGATCGACTGGCGTTCGAGCGGCCGTTTTGTGGACAATCAAGCCATGCGTCTCAAGATCCTGATGCTCGTCCTGGCCGTCATGCCGCTCGGGGCGCAGCAGGCGCCCGGCGGATTCGAGGAGCGCGACTTCCTCACCCGCGTCCGCCGCCTCACCGTCGAGGGGCGCCGCGCCGGCGAAGGCTACTGGTCGCCGGACGGCCGGCGTCTGGTCTTTCAGAGCGAGCGCGAGCCGGGCAACCCCTTCTACCAGATCTACACGCTCGACCTCTCCACGGGCGACACCCGGCGCATCTCGCCCGGCCTGGGCAAGACGACGTGCGCGTTCTTCCGCCCGGGCAGCGACGAGATCGAGTTCGCCTCGACCCACGCCGATCCCAGGTCGAAGGCGCTGCAGGAGGAAGAGATCGCGTTCCGGGCGTCGGGCAAGGAGCGCCGCTACTCGTGGGACTACGACCCGGCGATGGACATCTACGCGTACAACGAGAAGACCGGCGCGCTGAAGCGGCTGACCGACGCGCGCGGGTACGACGCGGAGGGCAGCTACTCGCCTGACGGCCAGTGGATCGTGTTCTCGTCGATGCGCGAGGCGTACGGGCGTCCGCTGACCGATCGCGAGAAGACGCTCCTCGCGGAGAATCCGAGCTACTTCGCCGAGATTTACATCATGCGCGCCGACGGATCGGGCCAGAAGCGCCTCACCTTCGCGCCGGGCTACGACGGCGGGCCCTTCTTCACCCACGACGGCTCGCACATCGTCTGGCGCCGGTTCGACGAGCAGGGGCTCATCGCCGACGTGTGGACGATGAAGCCGGACGGCAGCGAGCAGAAGCAGATCACGCACTTCGGATCGATGAGCTGGGCGCCCTACGAGCATCCCTCCGGCAAGTACTTCATCTTCGCGTCCAACAAGCTCGGGTTCGAGAACTTCGAGCTGTTCATCGTGGACAAGGACGGCGAGAAGGAGCCGGTGCGGGTGACCTATTCGGACGGCTTCGACGCGCTGCCCGTACCCTCGCCCGACGGCAGGCAGCTCGCGTGGACGTCGAGCCGGTCCGGCGGATCGGACGGCCAGCTGTTCCTCGCCGAGTGGAATCACGAGAAAGCGCTCCAGGCGCTCGACCAGGCGCCTCCGGCGAAGAAGGCAGGCACCAAATGACGAAGCGGCGACGAGCGTTCCGGTGGGCCGGCGGCTTCGCGATCGCGCTGATCGCCCTCCCCGTATCAGGCGTAGTGTCCGGCTTCAGCCGGACCACCCTCTCCGCCCAATCGATCACGCGACAACACGTCGAAACGCTCGCCTCCGAGAAATTCGACGGACGCCTGACCGGCTCCCCCGGCGAACGGCTGGCCGCCGACTACATCGTGTCGCAGCTCCAGCGCATCGGGGCCAGGCCGCTGCCGGGCCAGACCGGGTTCAGGCTCCCCTTCCAGTTCACGGCCGGCTCGAAGGACGGCGGCACGACGCTCGCCGCCAGGCGGCGGAACGAGCGCCTCGGCGGCGGCGCCGAGGCACTCGCCGGCGTCCGTGCGCTCTCCTTCTCCGACAACGCCGAAGTGGACGCGCCGGTCGTGTTCGCCGGCTACGGCATCGTCGTCCCGGAGAGCCAGGACTTCGGGTACAACAGCTACGTCGGCCTCGACGTGAAGGACAAGATCGTCCTCGTGCTGCGGTACTTCCCCGAGGACGCCGATCCGAAGACCAAGCAGATTCTCGCGCGCTACTCGGATTTGCGGTACAAGGCGATGGCCGCGCGGCAGCACGGCGCCAAGGCGATGCTCGTCGTCACCGGCCCGAAATCGCCGAACGCCGGCGAGCTGGTGCCGATGACCTTCGACACCGCCATCGCCGGATCGGGCATCGTCGCCGCCAGCGTCACGGGCGACGTCGCCAACCGGCTGCTCGCCGCGGCGGACAAGACGGTCGCGTCGGTGCAGGAATCGCTCGACAGCGGCAACCCGCACGTCGCCGGCTTCGAGCTGCCGGAGGTGACGGCGCAAATCAGGACCGCCGTCGTCCGCGAGAAGCAGGAAGGACGCAACATCGTCGCGTATCTGCCGGCGACCTCGCCGACCGGCGGGGTGGAGAAGCCGTGGATCGCGCTCGGTGCGCACTACGATCATCTCGGCCACGGCGCCAACGGCAGCTCGCTGGCGCGCAAGGAGGAAACCGGCCGGGCCCACCTCGGCGCCGACGACAACGCGTCGGGCACGGCGGCCGTGCTCGCGATCGGGGAGCGGCTCGCGAGCCAGCCGCGCCCGCGCAACGTGCTGCTGGAGCTGTGGTCGGGTGAGGAGCTGGGGCTGATCGGATCCGCGGCGTTCGTCGCCAGGCCGCCGGTGCCTGTCGATCAGCTGGCCGCCTACCTCAACTTCGACATGGTCGGCCGCATGCAGGACAACAAGCTGACGGTCCAGGCCACCGGCACGTCCGAGTCGTGGGGCCGGCTGCTCGAGCAGGCCAACATCGCGGCCGGCTTCGACCTGCGCCTGCAGGCGGACCCGTACCAGCCGACCGACGTGGCCACCTTCAACGGCGCCGGCGTGCCGTCGCTCAACTTCTTCACAGGCACGCACGCCGATTACCACCGTCCGACCGATACCGCCGACAAGATCGATTACGAGGATCTCGATCGGATCGTCGCGTTCGCGGCCGACATCACGCGGCGGCTCGAGGCGCTGTCGCCGCCGCCCAGGTTCGTCAAGGTCGATCAGCCGAGCGATGCCGGATCGCGGGCCGGCGTCCGCGTGTTCACCGGCACGATTCCGGACTACACCTCGGAAGTCAAAGGCCTGATGCTCAGCGGCGTGATAGGCGGCGGCCCCGCCGAACAGGCCGGCCTCCAGAAGGGCGACCTCATCGTCGAGATCGCCGGCCAGTCGATCGCGAACATCTACGATTACACCTACGCGCTCGAGGTCCTGAAGATCGGACAGGCCGTCAAGGTCGTCTACGTGCGCGACGGCAGACGAATCGAGACCCAGCTCACCCCCGGGGCGCGCAAGTAGCAAATCGCAGCGCCTCCAGTCTCCCGCAGGGGCGATCCGGCCGGCCGCCGCCGGGTAGCATCGCTCTTGCACAGGTGACGCGACGGAGGACGCGACATGAACACAGCACATCTTCGACGGGTCGCCACGGCCGGCGTGTTCGTCGCGGCAGCTCTCGTCCTGCCGCGGGTTGCCCGCACGCAGGACGGGGCGTCGCTACCTGAACAGTTCTCGGCCACGGCAATCGACCAGAACCGCGCCGCGATGGGGCCGGTCGAGATTCGTATCAACCGCTGGTCCACCGAAAGCGAGCGCAGCCGCCTGATGAAGGCGCTGCTCGACCACGGGCCGGAGAAGCTGCTCGACTCGCTTCAGGGCGTGAAGCCCGTCGGCTCGATCCGGACGCCCGGGTCGCTGGCGTACGACCTGCGCTTCGCGCGGCGCACGCCGCAGCCGGAGGGGGCCGAACGCATCGTGCTCGTGACCGACCGCCGCATCAGCGCGTGGGAGGCGTTCAGGAACAGCCGGACCGTGGATTACCCGTTCACCGTGATCGAGCTGCACCTCGACCGCCACGGCGAGGGCGAAGGCAAGATGTCGCTGGCCACCAAGATCACCGCGGACAAAGAAAACAACATCATCGTCCTCGAGAACTACGATCTGCAGCCGGTGCTGTTGACTAACGTGAAGCGGGAGAGCTCGGCGGACTGACCGCGGAACCGTCCGGCTCGCGGCTCGACCGGTGGGTGGCATCGACCTCACCGAGCAGCGCCTCGACCTCGCGGCGGAGCTGCACGAGCTTCGCGCGATCGATGACGACCGTCGCGCCGGTGCCGGTCGTACCCACCGGGGAGGCCGGGGCCGCGCCGGCGAGCTGATCCAGCATCTGCTGGAGGCGCACGATCCGCGATCGAAGGTCCGCCTCGACATTCGCCGCCGCCGTGGTTGCCGGCGATGAAGACGCCGGCGAGGCGGCGTTTTTCGACGGGCGGTCGGGCGTCTTTTCGAGCGTCAGGTCCAACGCGGACAGGAAGCTCCCCGCTTCTGTCGGCGCGGAAATCCGGCTCCCGGCGAGAATCGTGCGTGGCGTCGATGTGGGTCCGTACGCGCGCCGGTTCGCGTCCGCGTCCGGCCGGAGCACTTCGGCCGACGGCGCGAAGCTCGTGACGACGGCTCGTGCCCGCGAGTAGGCGGCGATCGAGGCGTCGGTCGCCGGCACCACCTGTCCGCTGAGCAATTTCTGCACGGCGTCTTCGTGCATCACGAGCAGGACGACGTCCCCTGGTTGGGTGCTCGCCTCGTGTCCCGTCGTCAGTTCCATGAACATCGGCGCGCTCCAGGAGCCGGCGCCGCGGCAGCTCATCACACCGGCACGCGCGGCGAGGATCCGGGACGCCGGTCGGGTCGGCGCCGGAAACACCGCCACACATCGTGCCGGCTGCGGTCCCTGGATGGGAACGCTCCGCCAGGTGTCGCGAACCACATGCGCGGCCGACTGCAGGCGCGCCGCGTCCGCGCGATTGATTGCGGCGGCCGCCGGAGTGGCCGCAGCCAGCACAGCAAGCGCGGGTACCAGCACAACAAGCGCGGGTAACAGAAACATCGGCCTGGTCATGACCGCACCTCGAGCTCTGCGGCTCCCCGGATGCAACCGGCACGCCTGAGACGCCCGGCGTATGATGGCGGCCGTGCCTCGACCAAAGGCCGGCCGCCGCCGGAAGGCCGCGCCCGCATCGGTCGGGCTTGACGTCGCCGACGTGCTGGCGGTCGCCGGCACCGAATCGCTGGCCGCCCAGGTGCGGGACGATCGCGGCGGCGTGATTGGCGCCTATCGCGACCCGTTCGGCGGCCGCCCGCTGCTCGTCGTCGTCCTGCCGGTGGACCTGGTCGAGCCGACGCCGTACCAGCGCGATCCGTCGGACGCGCACGTCAAGCGGCTCATGGCCGTCATCGAGAAGATCGGCAGCTTTCTCGATCCCATCGTCGTCGTGCGACATGAGGGCCGGTACTGGACGCCGAACGGCAATCACCGGCTGCAGGCGCTGAAGCGGCTGGGCGTGCGATCGATCGCGGCGCTTCTGGTGCCCGATGCCGACATCGCCTTCAAGATTCTCGCGCTCAATACCGAGAAGGCGCACAACCTGCGCGAGAAGTCGCTCGAGACCATCCGCATGGCGCGCGCCCTCGCCGCCACCTCGAAGGAGCCGGAGGATCGGTTCGCCTTCGAGTTCGAGCAGCCGGCGTTTCTCACCCTCGGCGCCGCGTACGAGGAGCGATCGCGCCTGAGCGGGAGCGCGTACCAGCCGATTCTCCGCCGCGTGGACGCCTTCCTGGATCGGCCGATCGCGCAGGCGCTCAAAGAGCGCGAGCGCCGCAGCCGCGCGGTCCTGAAGCTCGACGATGCCGTGACCGCGGCGGTGGACAGACTGAAGGCGCGGGGGCTGACCAGCCCCTATCTGAAACCGTTCGTCGTCGCGCGGGTGAACTACACCAGGTTCGCGAAGGCCGAGTCGTTCGACTTCGACGAGGCGCTCGATCGCATCATCGGCAGCGCGCGGAAGTTCAACGCCAATCGCGTCAAGCAGGAGGACGTCGCCAGGACCGGCGGCGCCCCGGCCGACGAGGACTAGGCCATCGACCTTCCAGACGAGCCGGGATGTGTCAATGCTTCGCCTGATCCCTGGTGCGATAGTACGCGATCAGATCCATGCTCTTCGGCGGTGTCCCTCCGAGCTGCCGGATCATCGTCGTCACCTGCCCGCGATGGTACGAGCCGTGGTTGACGACGTGCTGCACCATCTGCCACAGGACCGACGCGCGCGCGTCGCCGTTGAACATCTTGTACTCGATGACGCGATCGATGCCGTCGGCGCCGACCCGCTCCAGCACGGCGCGGACGTCGCCCTCGAGGCGCTGCCACTTCGTGCGCAGCGTCGCCGCATCCGGAATCGAGTCGGCCGCCACGTGGCCTGACGGCGAGACGCCGTTCCAGCGCGAGCACCACGCCGATTCGGCCGAGTACAGATGGGCGAGCGTGTCCCGGACGGATCGAAAGCTGCTGCCGAGATCGCGCGTGAACTGATCGGGCGTGAGATGATCGACCGCCTCCAGCAGGCGGTCGCGCGCCCAGTAGTGATACTCCACCAGCGCCTGCACGTCGTCGAACGTCATTCAAGTGCTCCAGAGGTTCTTCATCACGAACCATACGTTGGCCGGACGCTCGGCTAACCGCCGCATGTACCAGGGAAACCAGCGCTCGCCGTACCAGATGAGCACGCGAACGCGGCGTCCGGCGCGGACCAGAAGCTGCTGCAGCGGCGTCTGGATGCCGTAGAGCATGGCGTATTCGTAATACGACGGGTCGATCTTCCGCGCTTCAACGTGGGCGGCCAGCCGCTCGATGAGAACGCGATCGTGGGTGGCGAGGTGGACGAGGCTGCCCGGACGGACGGGCGCGTCCAGCATGCGGACCGCCAGCCTGAAGTAGTTGGCGTCCACGTCCGCCTTTCGGGCGAGCGCGACGGCGGTCGGCTCCAGGTACGCGCCCTTGACGAGCCGCAGCGCGGCGCCGAGCGGCAGCAGCGACTCCAGGTCCTGCTCGGTCCGACGCAGATAGGCCTGCAGCGCCACGCCCACGCGCGCCGACCGCTCCCGCATGGCGCGAAACAGGTTCAGCGTCACATCGACGTACGGCGCGTTCTCCATGTCGATCCAGACGAACCGCTGCCGCTCGCCGGCACGATCCACGATTCGCTCGAGATTCCGCCGGCACAGGTCGCGATCGAGATCCAGGCCGAGCTGCGTCAGCTTGACCGAGACGTGCGCGTCGATGTCGCTCACGGCGCGGCGGGTCACCAGACCGAGATAGTGGCGCGTGACCGATTCGGCTTCCTCCTCCGTGGCGACGTTCTCGCCCAGGTAGGTCAGGATCGCGCCGATGCCCTGCCCGTTCAGGCGCGCGGCGGCCTCCAGCGCCTCGTCCACGCGCTCGCCGGGCATGAAGCGGGCGACGGACCGCAGCACGACCCGCGATCGCACCGCGCGGTCGCGAAGCCATTCGTTGGTGGACGCCGCCAGGAGCAGTTGTCGGGCGAGGCCCATGTGGGATCCCCGGGCGAACACTTCACAATAACCCCCGGACGAGGCCGCCGTCGACCTGCACCGACGCGCCGGTCACGTACGCCGCGGCGTCGGACAGGAGGAACGCCGCCATGCGGCCGAACTCGTCCGGCTCTCCGTAGCGGCCGAGCGGGATGGTGCCGAGCGATCGGCGCTTCTGCTCGTCAGGCGAAAGGCCCGCCTTGCGGGCGTTGATGGCGTCGATCTCGACCACCCGATCGGTGCCGATCCGGCCCGGGATGATCTGGTTGACGCGAATCTTCGCCGGCGCGAGCTCGAGGGCCAGCGTCTTGGACAGCGCCGACACCGACCCGCGCAGCACGTTGGACAGGGCGATGTTGGGAATCGGCTCCTTGACCGCCGAGGACGTGCTCATGAGAATCGCGCCGCCGCCGCGCTGCTGCATCGAGGGCGCGACGGCCCGGACCTGACGCACCACGCTCAACACGATCAGTTCGAACGCCGATTGCCAGGCGGCGTCGTCGAAGTCCAGCGCGCGCCCGGCCGGCGGCCCTCCGGCGTTGGTGAACAGGAGATCGACGCCGCCGAACCGCTCGACGGTCGCCGCGTGCCACCGGGAGATGTCGGCGGCCGACGACAGGTCGGCCTCGAGCGCCAGGAGGTCGGCGCCGGTGTCGCCGGCGATGCGCGTTCCGGCGTCCTCGATCGCGGGTCGGCGGCGCGACGCGATGGCGACCCGCGCCCCTTCCCGCGCGAGCGCGTGCGCGACCGCAAATCCCAGCCCCTTGCTCGCGCCCCCCACCATGGCGACCTTCCCGGACAGCTTCAGATCCATGAGTCGGCAGGATACGACAGAGGCGCACGAGGCGGGAAACGCGGGAGGAATAACGTGAGAAAGAGAACCGGCCGCCGGAGCCCGGCGGCCGGCTCACGGACTACTTCGCAGCCGGGTGCACCGTCACGAAGATCTCGTGCCCTTCGCGGTTCACCAGGAGCAGCAGCGGCCGGTCGGTCGTCCGGCCCACCGCATTTCGCAGCTCGTCGACGCTCATGACCGGCTGCCGATCGACCTGCTCGATGACGTCGCCGGCCTGGATGCCCGCGTCGGCGGCCCGGCCGTCCGGGTTGACGTCCTGGACCACGAGACCCTTGGCGTCCCGCGGCAGGTTGAACCGGTTGGCCAGGTCGGGCGTGATCGGCGCGACCGACACGCCGAGGGCGGCCGCGTTGTCGCTCGTCGAGTCGGGCTGGCCGACGCGCGCGCTGCGGTCGGCCGACGCCTCGTCGAGCCTCACGCTGAGGTCCCGCCGCGCCTTGTCGCGGACGATCGTCACGCTGGAGGTCGATCCGGGCGTCGAATCGGCCACGCGGTTGCGCAGCGAGTTGAAGTCCTTCACCGGCTCGCCGTTGAAGGCCTGGATCACGTCGCCCTGCTTGATGCCGGCGCGGTCGGCCGCGCTGCCGGGCGTCACCGAAGAGACGATCACGCCCTCGACGTCCTTCAGGCCGAGGCTGGCCGCCAGGTCCGAGGTCATCGGCTGAATCGTCACGCCGAGCTGCGCGCGATGGACCCTGCCGTCCTTGCGAAGCTGCTCGGAGACGTTCCGCGCCATGTTCACCGGGATCGCGAAGCCGATGCCGATGTTCTCGCCGGTGTTCGACATGATCTGCGAGTTGATGCCGATGAGCTCGCCCTTGGTGTTCACGAGCGCGCCGCCCGAGTTGCCGTGGTTGATCGGCGCGTCGGTCTGCAGGAAGTCCTCGTAGCTCGCGTCGCCGCCGGCGCGCGTGCTCCGCCCCTTCGCGCTGATGATGCCCATCGTCACCGTCTGGCCGATCCCGAGCGGATTGCCGACGGCCAGCACGACGTCGCCGACCTGCACCGCGTCGGAGTTGCCGAGCGGCATCGGATGCAGATTCGTCGCGTTCACCTTCAGCAGCGCGAGGTCGCTGGCCTTGTCGGAGCCGATCACCTTGGCGGTCAGCGTGCGGCCGTCGTTCAGGTCGACGCTGATGGTGTCGGCGCCGTCGATCACGTGATAGTTGGTCAGGATGTAGCCGTCGCTGCTGGTGATCACGCCCGATGCGAGGCCGCGCTGCCGGAAGGTGCGCGGCGGCGCCTGGCGGCGCGGCGAGTCGCCCTCAGGGTCGCCGAAGAAGCGGCGGAAGAAGTCGTCGCCCGGGGCGAACTGGAAATCGGTCGGCGCGACGCTCGCCTTTCCTTCGACGCGGATCGTCACAACGGCCGGCTCGACCACCTTGACGATGTCCGCGTAGGAATCGCGGCCGCCGGCGATCGCGTGCGCAATGGCCGGCGTGGATGCGGTGACCGCCTGCGCCGGCCGCGAGGCCGCCGACTGCGAGTCCGCAGCGAATCCGCGCCAGGCCGCGCCGCCGACCAGGAGAGCGGCCGCCATGACGGCGAGGCCGCCCCGGGCCACGCGGGTGGACAGGTGCATGTTGGAGTCGTTCATCGCAGTATCCTTTCTCACGGCGGGCGCCTGGCCCGCCTCGGTCCAATCGGTCAGTCCGGACCTTGCTGGTCCGTCACACCTCAATTAGACCGGATACCGCCTTGCGAGGCCGTTACCGGAACATTACATCCGTGTAAGAGTGACGTCTGCGGGCAGCACGACCGTGAACGTCGAGCCGCGACCGGGCTGGCTGACGACCTCGACCGTGCCGCCGTGCGCCTCGACGATCGCCTTGACGAGGCTCAAGCCGAGCCCGAGGCCGCGCTCGGCGCGGCTCGTATCGCCGCGGAACAGGCGATCCCAGATCCGCGGCAGCTCATCGGGCCGGATGCCGGTGCCGGTGTCGCCGACGCGAAGCACGGCGCGGCCGTCCCGCGCGGCGACGTCCACCTGAACCCGTCCGCCGGCCGGCGTGTACTTCACGGCGTTGTCGATCAGGTTCGCGGCCACCTGCTCCAGCCGTGTCGCATCGGCCTGCACCACGACATCGCTCGCGAGGTCCGAGCCAAACTCCACCGACTTGGCGTCCGCCACGTCACGGTAGAGGTCCACGGCGCGCGCCGCCACGTCCGCCAGCCGGACCCGCTCGCGATGCAGCTGCAGCGCGCCGCTCTCGGCCTCGGAAATATCCATCAGCGTGTTGAGCATCACGAGCACGCGATCGGTTTCCTCCACGCAGTCGGCGAGCGCTTCCCGGTACCGGTGCAGATCCGGCGCGCCGGCCAGCGCCATCTCCGCCGTGCCGCGCAGCCGCGTCAGCGGCGTGCGCAGGTCGTGCGACACGTTGTCGAGCGCGCCCCGCATCGCCGTCACCAGCCCCTCGATCCGGTCCAGCATCGCGTTGAACAGCGTCGTCAGCTCGTCGATCGCGTCGTGAGGGCCGCCGTGCGGATCCACCGTCACGCGCTCGTCGGTGCGGCCGGTGCGCACGATGCGGCCGGCCGCGCCGGTCAGCCGCCGGACCGGCTCGAGCGCCGTATGGGTCACCACCACGCCGCCCGCCAGCGCGACCACCACAATGCAGAGCGTGACCACGCCGAGGGCGGCGCGGAACCGGGCCAGCAGGTCCTCGCGCGCCTCCGTGCTCTTGCCCACCTGAATGAGGGTCCCGTCCCGCAGCTGCGCCGACGCCGATTCGAGCGACGAGGGATCCCAGCCCTGCGGCTGGCTGAGGACGATGGCTTCCTCGCCGCGGTCCACCACGCGGACGAACAGCCGTTCGGGCGCGGTGCTCTGTTCGGCGCGCACCGTGTCGGTCAGGGCGCCGAGGCCGCCGCGCTGATACGCGGCCGCGTACTCGCCCAGCCGCGACTCCAGGATCTGCTGATCGCGCTGGGCCAGCGAGATCGACGTCAGCCAGTAGGTGAGAAACACGATGATCGTGGACGCGACCACGAAGAGCGTCGCGTACCACAGCCCGAGTCGCAGGCCGAACCCGGGGAAGAAGGATCGCGGGCTCACCGGCGATCACCGAGGACGTAGCCGACGCCGCGGACGGTGTGGAGCAGCTTGGTCTCGAACGGGCGATCGAGCTTTTCACGCAGCCGGCTCACCAGCACGTCCACGATGTTGGTCTGTGGATCGAAGTTGTACTCCCACACGTGCGACAGGATCATCGTCTTGGAGACGACGCGGCCGCGATTGCGCATCAGGTACTCGAGCAGCGCGAACTCGCGCGGCCTGAGGTCGAGCGGCTTGCCGCCGCGGGTCACCCGGCGCGAGAGCAGATCGAGGACCAGGTCCTCGACCGTGAGCGTCGTCGGCTCGGGCGCGCGCGTGGCGCGGCGGAGCAGCGCCTGCACGCGGGCGAGAAGCTCGGCGAACGCGAACGGCTTGGTCAGATAGTCGTCGCCGCCCGACTGCAGCCCCTTGACGCGATCGTCCACCGATCGCCGCGCGCTCAGGATCAGCACCGGCATGCCGATGCCGCGGCGCCGCATCTCGTCGATGAGCGAGAGGCCGTCGCGCCTGGGCAGCATGAGGTCCACGATCGCGACGTCGTACGGCTGGTCGTGCGTCCGATCGAGCGCGGCGTTGCCGTCGCCGGCGCAGTCGACCGCGAACCCCGCTTCGCGAAGGCCCCGCGCCACGAAGTCGGCAATCGTCGGATCGTCCTCGACCACCAGGGCGCGCACGAACGCATCATACCCATCTCGGGGCTCGGGACTCGGGGTTCGGCTGAAGCCGGACACTACCGGCATTCGGGCTCGGGACTCGGTAGTGTCCGGCTTCAGCCGGACCACCTCACCGTAGTGTCCGGCTTCAGCCGGACCACCTCACCGTAGTGTCCGGCTTCAGCCGGACCACCTCACGAGGCGTCTGGCGTGACGTGCGGAGCCGGCAGCCCGCCCGGCAGGTAGTCGGCCGCACTCAGTGTGTGCCACGGACCGGGCGGCAGGAACTGCTCGCGCGGGACGCGGCGAGCGCTTCGACGAGCGCCGGCGTGCTCATTTCCTGCCCCGCTTCCGCGCGGCTTTCGAGCCCGCGCGCGCGTCGAGATCGCCCGGCTCGCCGTCGCGCAGGAGGCCGGCCAGCTCGCTCTCGTTGAGCGCGAGCGTTCTCGGCGGGCGCTGCGACTGGTACGCGAACTTGCCGGTGGCCAGCTCGACCAGTCGGAGCTCCTTCGCCTCTTTCAGCCGCTTGAGCACGGTGTGGATCGCGGCGAGGCTGCTCGAGTACCTGGACAGGTCGAACCCGATGGCCTCGAGCCGGTCGCGCACCTCGACGGGCGTCATCGGATGGCCCGCCCCCTTGAGGACCACGCGGCAGCCATCGGTCAATCCCCAGAAGACGGTCGGCACGAACCCGCACAAGGAATTGAGCGTTCCGATGGTCTGGGCCAGCTGGGCCATGCGGCGGTCGATGCTGCGCCGCTTGTCGCCGAGCGCCTCGTATTCTTTGACGGCGGCGTCGAGCGCCGCTCGATACTCGTCGGGCGAAGTCACGCACCGACTTATACGTTGCGTGTAACTTCATGTCAAATGCGCGGCGCCGCCCGCCGCCCCCCCGGCCGCCGCGCGATCCGCGCGCGATCGGTCGCGCCTGCCGGCCGCGCGTGCGCCGGCGTCGGACATGGCCCGCATCATGAATCGCTCGACGCGCGTAGTAGTCTAAGGAATTGGCATCCTTCGAGAAAGGACACGACGTGAAATCACTTCTGCCCCGGCTGCTGCTGCTCGTCGTCATCGTGGCGAGCGGATCGCCAGCCGCTGCACAGATTGAAGCGCCCGCGGCGCCGCCCCGTCCAGCGCCGGCCGCCACTGCCCCCGCCCGACCGGCGATGCCGGCCGGCCAGACGCCGTTTCTCGGTGGCGTGCCGATGGGCGAGCCGACGCGCGAGCCGCTGTCGCTCACCGTCTCTGATGCGATCAATCGGGCGCTCGCCAACAATCTGGGCGTGCTGCTCGCCGACCAGGGCACCGACCGCGCCCGCGGCGCCCGCTGGCGCGCGCTGAGCGACCTGCTGCCGAACGTCAACGGCCGCCTCACCGAGTCGCGGCAGGTGGTCAATCTCGCGGCCTTCGGGTTTCCGCTGCCGGAAGGCATCCCGCCGATCGTCGGGCCGTTCAACGTCTTCGACGCCCGCGTGTACCTGTCGCAGGCGGTGCTGGATCTCAAGGCGCTGAACGACGCGCGCGCCGAAGCGCACAACGTGGCCGCGGCGGGGTACGACTACAAGAGCGCGCGCGATCTCGTCGTGCTCGTCGCGACGGTCTCCTACGCGCAGGCGATCGCCGCCTCGGCGCGCGTCGAGGCGGCGCGCGCCGAGGTCGACACCGCGCAGGCGCTCTTCACCCAGGCCACCGACCTCAAGACGAACGGCTTGGTCGCCGGTATCGACGTGCTGCGCGCCGAGGTGCAGCTCTCCTCCGAGCGCCAGCGCTCGACCCAGGCGCAGAACGACTTCGAGAAGGCCAAGCTGCAGCTCGCGCGGCTCATCGGGCTCCCGATCGGTCAGGCCTTCACCCTCGCCAACGCGATGACCGACGTGAACATTCCCGAGATGAGCTTCGAGCAGGCGATGGACCGGGCGGTGAAGACGCGGCCCGACTACCTCGCCGCGCTCGAGCGCGTGAAAGCCGCCGAGGCGGCGCGGCAGGCGGTCGTCGGCGAGATGCTGCCGGCGGTCCGGGTCAACGCCAACTACGGCGACCTCGGCCTGTCGCCCTCCGATGCCCACAGCACGTACACCATCGCCGGCGCCCTGGAAGTGCCCATCTTCCAGGGCGGCCGCTCGCGCGGGCGCCTGCTCGAAGCCGAGGCGGACCTGCGCCGGCGCCGGACGGAGGCCGACGACCTCAAAGGCGCCATCTACTACGACGTGCGCACCGCGATGCTCGATCTGCAGGCCGGGCGCGAGCAGCTCGAGGTTGCCATGCGCGCGCGCGATCTGGCCGCGACGGCGCTGACCCAGGCGCGCGATCGCTTCGCGGCCGGCGTCACCGGCAACCTCGAGGTGGTGCAGGCGCAGGCGGACGTCTCGCAGGCGAGCGACAACTACATCGCCGCCCTGTACACGACCAACCTCGCCAAGGGAGCGCTCATCCGCGCCATCGGCATCGCCGAGGAAACCGCGCGTCAGGTGTTTGGAGGCATTCGCTGATGCCCGATCAACCGCAAGCCGCCCGGCTCACCAGCCGGCGCGGGTTCCGTATTGCCGCCCTGCTCCTCCTTGTCGCCCTCGTCGGCGCGGTGTCGTGGTTCGTGCTGACGGCGAGCCGCGAGTCGACCGACGATGCGCAGGTGGACGCGCACGTGACGCCGGTCTCGGCGCGAGTCGGCGGGACGGTTCAGAAGGTGCCGGTCGCCGACAACCAGCACGTGGAGGCCGGGACGGTGCTCGTCGAGCTGGATCCGCGCGATTACCAGGTCGCGGCCGACAAGGCCCGCGCCGAGCTCGCCGACGCCGAGGCCGCCCTGCAGGCCGCCAACGCGAACGTGCCCATCACGAGGACCACCGCCACCAGCAGCGTCGCGACCGCCAGGAGCGTCATCCTGCACGCCGAAGCGTCCGTGGAGCAGGCGCAGAAGGAGCTCGAGCAGGCCAGAGCGCACGTCACGACGGCGCAGGCGCGCGAGCGCGAGGTGGCGGCGAACGCGACCAAGGCCGCGCGCGACGTCGAACGGCTGCGGGGCCTGCTGGCGAAGGATGAGGTCTCTCAGCAGCAGTTCGACGCCGCCGTCGCCAGCGCCGACGCGCAGCGCGCGGCCGTCGAGTCGGCGCATTCGCAGGCGCTCGAGGCCGAGGCGGGCATTCGCGTGGCCGAGACCCGCCTGATGCAGGCCGGCACCGGCGTGCAGCAGGCGCAGGAATCGCTGAAGACCGCGCAGACCGCCCCCGAGCAGATCGCCGCGATGCGCGCCCGCGCCGCCTCCGCAGAGGCGCGGGTCATGCAGTCGAAGGCGGCGCTCGAACAGGCCGAGCTGGACCTGCAGTACACGGTCGTGAAGGCGCCGGTGAAAGGCACCGTCAGCCGCAAGAGCGTCGAGATCGGACAGATCGTCCAGGCGGGACAGCCGCTCCTGGCGCTCATTCCGCTCGACACCGTCTGGGTGACGGCCAACTTCAAGGAGACGCAGCTCCGCGACATGCGGCCGGGGCAGCGGGCGACGATCACCGTCGACGCGTACGGCGGCCGCGAGTACCGCGGGAGGGTCGAGAGCATCGCCGCGGCGACCGGCGCGCGGTTCAGCCTGCTGCCGCCGGAAAACGCGACCGGCAACTACGTGAAGGTCGTGCAGCGCGTGCCGGTCAAGATCGTGCTCGATGCCGGGCAGGATCCCGATCGCCTGCTGCGGCCGGGCATGTCGGTGACGCCGACGGTCTACACGAAATAACGCCCGATGAGTGACTCCACGCCGGTCAATCCGTGGATCGTCGCGATCGCGGTCATGTTCGCGACCTTCATGGAGGTGCTCGACACCACCGTCGTGAACGTGTCGCTGCCGCACATCGCCGGCAGCCTGTCGGCCACCATCGACGAAGCGACCTGGGCGCTGACGTCGTACCTGGTCGCCAACGCCATCATCCTGCCGATGACCGGCTGGCTGGCGAGCCGGTTCGGGCGCAAGCGCCTGCTGATGGTGTCGGTGTCGGGCTTCACGGTGTCGTCGTTTCTGTGCGGCCTGGCGCCGAATCTCGAGACCCTGATCCTGTTCCGCTGCCTGCAGGGCGCGACCGGCGGCGCCATGCAGCCGCTGTCGCAGGCGGTGCTGCTCGAGGCGTTTCCGGCCCGCGACCGCGGCAAGGCGATGGGCTTCTGGGGGCTCGGCATCGTCGTGGCGCCCATTCTGGGCCCGGTGCTCGGGGGGTGGCTGACCGACAACTACAGCTGGCGCTGGGTCTTCTACATCAACATCCCGGTCGGCATGGCGTCGCTCGTCATGACGCGCCTGTTCATCTTCGACCCGCCGTACCTGCGTCAGGAATCGCGCCGCATCGACTACTGGGGCATCGGCATGCTGGCCGTCGGCATCGGCGCGCTCCAGATCGTGCTCGACAAGGGGCAGGAGGACGACTGGTTGTCGTCGCGGTTCATCACCACGCTCGCGATCATCAGCGCGGTGACGCTGATTGCGCTCGTCGTCCACGAGCTGCTGACCGACGATCCGGTGGTCGACCTGCGCGTCTTCAAGGCGCGCAGCTATGCCGTCGGCGTGTTCCTGATGACGGTCGTCGGCTTCGTGCTCTACGGCAGCATGGTGCTGCTGCCGATCATGCTGCAGACGCTGCTCCTCTATCCGCCGCTGCAGGCGGGCATCGCGATGGCGCCGCGCGGCATCGGCTCATTCTTCATGATGCCGATCACGGGGCTGATGACCGGCCGGTTCGATCCGCGAAAGCTGCTGACCGCCGGCCTGCTGATCGGCGGCTGGACGCTCCTGTGGCTGGCGCAGCTGAACCTGCAGGCGGGGTACTGGGACATCTTCTGGCCGCAGCTGATCCAGGGCGCCGGCATGTCGCTGCTGTTCGTGCCGCTGACCACGGTGACCATGGACCCGATTCCGCGGGAGCGGATGGGCAACGCGACGAGCCTGTTCAACCTGATGCGCAACATCGGCGGCAGCATCGGGATTGCGCTGACCGGCACCATGATCGCGCGCCAGCAGCAGGCGAACACGACGCTGCTCGGCGCCCATGTCACCGCCTACGACACCGCCACCCGGCTGATGATGGCCCAGACGCGCGCCGGGATGATTGCGTCGGGCGTCGACCCGGTGACCGCCACCAACCGCACCTACGGCGCGATGTTCGCGACGGTCTGGCGGCAGGCGTCGATGGTGTCGTTCGTCACCGTCTTCCAGCTGCTCGGCATCCTGTTCATCGCGCTCCTGCCGCTCGTGCTGATCATGAAGCGCCCGACGCACCAGGGCCCGCCCCCGGGGGCGCACTGAGCCATTCACAATTCATACTCGCCACCCTACAATTGAGAGCGTGGCCGTGGCTGCCGCGATGTCCGCGACGCGCCCGCGCGTCGGCGCCGGCGCGCTCGCGATTGCCCTGCTCGTCCCCGGCCTGACGCGGATCGGCGGTCAGACGCCGGGCGACGCATCGGGTCAGGCGCAGACCGCCGAACAGGCGCCGGCGCGGCCTTCGTTCACCCAGTTCATCGAAGCCATTCGCGCCGAAGCGCTCGCGCGCGGCATCCGGCCGGAGATCGTCGATGCGGCGCTGTCGGACGTTCCCGAGCCGCTGCCGATTGTGATCGAGCGCGATCGATCGCAGGCCGAGACGGTGCTCCCGCTCGAAACGTATCTCGCGGGCCATCTCACGGCGAAGGTGATCAAGGCGGGCCGCGAAGGCCTCGCGGCCCATCGCGAGGTGCTGGACCAGGTGTCCGATCGGTACGGCGTCCCGGTCGGCATCATCGTCGCCATCTGGGGCATCGAATCGAACTTCGGCCGGTTCAGCGGCATCCGTCCGACCATCGCGGCGCTCGCCACGCTGGCGTGGGATCCGCGGCGGTCGGCGCTCTTCCGCGGCGAGCTGTTCGCGGCGCTCGAGATTCTGAACGACGGCGACGTCGACCCGGCGCGCATGCGCGGATCGTGGGCCGGCGCGATGGGACAGGTGCAGTTCATGCCGTCGAGCTACCTGAGGTTCGCCGAGGATTTCGACGGCGACGGTCGCCGCGACATCTGGCGATCGGCGCCCGACGTCTTTGCCTCGATCGCGAACTATCTCAAGGGAAAAGGCTGGGTGGCCGGCCAGCCCTGGGGGCGCGAGGTGCGTGTGTCGGGGGCGGCTGCCCGGCGCGTCGCCGCGACCGTCGCGCGCCGCGCCGGCAGCTGCCAGGCGAGGCGCGACATGACGGTGGCGCTGTCCATGAGGGAATGGCAGCGGCTCGGCGTTCGCCTGCCGAACGGACGCGGGCTGCCCGCCGATGCGCCCGACGCGGCCATGGTGTCCGGCACGTCTCGCGCGTTTCTCGTCCACCGCAATTACGATGCGCTCCTCGAGTACAACTGCGCGCACGCCTACGCCGTGGCGGTCGGTCTGCTGTCGGGGCAGGTGGTGTCCAGCGGGCCGCTGCCCCGCGACGTCCGGAAGCCCTCACGCCGGCGAAAGCGATAGTGCGGGAACCCTCACCCTGTAGAATGAGATCATGAGTGCGCTGACCCTCGACGATCGCGGCGTCATCGTCGCCTGTCCCGGCTGCGGACAGAAGAATCGCCGCGGGTACGACCGGCTCGACGCCGAGATGCGCTGCGCCCGTTGCAAGGCCACCCTGGCCGCCGCCGCCGAGCCGATCGAGGTGCTCTCCTCGGAGGCGTTCGATCGGCTGGTCGCCTCCTCGTCCATTCCGGTGATCGTGGACTACTGGGCGCCCTGGTGCGGGCCGTGCCGGATGGTCGCCCCCGAGCTGCAGAAGGTCGCCCAGCGGCAGGCCGGCCGCTTCCTGGTCGTGAAGGTGAACACCGACGAGCTCAGCGATCTGGGCGACCGGTTCGGCATCCGGTCCATTCCGACCATGGCGATCTTCGCCGGTGGACGCGAGGTCGCCCGCACCGCCGGCGCGCGCCCGGCGAAGGACATCGAGGCATTCGCGGAGCAGGCGGCCGCCCGCGCGTAGGGATCCCCGCCGCCGCGTCAGGCGCTCTTCGCGTCCTGGCCGTACGCGCTCTGCCACACGACCCGGCCGACAAAGAACGGACCGAGCCGCTCCAGGTACAGCGAGGTCTGCTGCGTCTTCCGCATCGTCTGCACGATCGAGGACAGCGGGAACAGCTCCCTGCCAATCAGCCCGACAATGAAGTCGTTGTCGTCCCTGTCGAGGCCGTGACACGCGAGACGGATGTCGTGGGCGAGATCGGCCGCGCCGTACAACATCCCAATCGCCCCGTGCTCGGCGAGGATCACACGCTGCTCGTCGGGCGGCAGCTGCGCGAACCGTCCGCTCCGCCGCAGCGGGTACCACACGGCCCATCTCCACTCGGGATTGAGAACCGTCCGCCGCGGACGCTGGAGCAGGACGTCGAGCAGATCCGGCTCGTAGCCGAGCGAGTAGGTGCGGCCGAGCATCGTGAGCTCCCGCTTCGGCGCGAGCGCCGCAAACGGCGGGGCGTTCAGGAGCGGCCGCACGCGATCCAGGAAGAACGCGGGATCCTCGCTGAAGGTGAGCAGCGCGACGCCCTGCGGATCGTTGGCGTCCTCGTACAGAACGCCCTCGATGCCCGCGTTGGCGAGGCCGACGGCCAGCGGCGACGGGTCCGGGCAGCCTCCGAACGCGAGGAACTGCATGAACAGGCGCGTGTCGGCCCGCTGCGGCTGCCCGCCTTTCATGCCGCCTTTCTCGCTGATGTCCGGCGGCTCCGGACCGCGTCTCGCCTCAGTCGCCATCACGTCCTCGACTCTCTATCGCCGCGTTGGCCGCGTCGATCGCCCCGGTGGCTGCCTGTCGCGTCACCCGGTCGCGCGATCGCCAGTGAGGCTGAGTATAATGCGCGGCCATGTCCCGGTATCGCGTCCGGCCGGCAACCCTCGACGACCTCGACGCGCTCGTCGATCATCGCATCCTGCTCTTCGCCGACCGCGGAATCGACCAGGGCGAGGTCGCCGCGGCGTTTCGCGGGTGGCTCGCGACGATGCTGTCCGGCGACTCCTACAAGGCGTGGGTGGTCGCGACCGAGACCGATGACATCGTCGGCGGAGGCGGCATCTCCATCCTGCCGTGGCCGCCGGGCCCGCACTATACCGGCGGGCGGATCGCGTTCGTCTACAACGTGTACGTCGAGCCCGCCCATCGCCGCCGCGGCCTGGCGCGACGCGTCATGGAGGCGATTCACGACTGGTGCCGGGGGGACGGGATCGGCGTGATTGCGCTGAACAGCAGCCCGCAAGGGCGGCGGCTGTACGAGTCGATGGGATACCAGCCGGCCGTCCATCCGATGATGTTCGCGGCCGTCGAGGCCTCGTCGGAGGCCGCCGGACTAGCGAAACAGTGAGCTTTTCAGGTAGGATCCCGTTTTCGGAGACCATCAACGATGCCTTTCATCATCACCGATCCCTGCATTGAAACGAAAGATACCGCCTGCGTCGACGTGTGCCCGGTGGACTGCATCCATCCGCGCAAGGACGAGCCCGAATTCGAGCAGGCGACGATGCTCTATATTCATCCGGAGGAGTGCATCGACTGCGGCGCCTGCGTGCCGGCCTGCCCGGTCGCGGCCATCTACGAGAGCATCGATGCCACGCCGGCGCACCAGAAGGACCTGATCGAAGCCAACGCCGTGTACCGCAACGGCGACCCGGACACGATGGCGCAGGCCGAGGCGATCGTCCAGGCGCACATCGCGGCGCAGCCTGCACTGATGGCGATTCCCGCTGCCGAGCGGCAGGCCGCCCACGCCGGTCATTAGGACCCCGTTCGAGCCGGGAGCGGCTCCCGGCGGACCGTGCGCCGGCATCGGCCGTCTGCCGTGAAGATCGCCACGTGGAACGTCAACGGCATCCGGGCGCGCGAAGCGCAGCTCCACGAATGGATCGCGCGCGAGCGTCCGGATGTCGTCTGCCTGCAGGAAATCAAAGTCGCTCCCGACGCCATCCCCCTCACGCTGTTCGAGCTCGACGGCTACTGGTGCTATTGGCACGGGGCCAAGGGGTATTCGGGCGTGGCGCTGCACGTTCACCGGGACGCCGCGGCCGAGCGGCCGGGGTTCGTCCATCCCGCCTTCGACTACGAATCGCGAATCGTCAGCGTCGATCTTCGAACCGACGTCGGGCCGGTGACCGTGGCCTCGGTGTACGTTCCGAACGGCGGCAAGGACTTCGCCGCGAAGATGCAGTTCCTCGAGGCGATGGACCTGTACGCGGCGTCGTTCGAGGCCGCGGGCCGCGCCCTCGTTCTCTGCGGCGATTTGAACGTCGCGCGCACCGACAGGGATGTTCACCCCAAGGAGCGGAAACCGCGCGCCATCGGGCAGCTGCCTGAGGAGCGGGCGATCCTCGAGCGGATCATCGGGCACGGCCTGATCGACGTCGGCCGCGCGCTCGACCCCGACAACGACGGCCTCTTCACCTGGTGGGCGCCCTGGCGGAACCTGCGCCAGCGGAACATCGGGTGGCGCCTCGACTACCTGCTGGCGAGCGCGCCGCTCGCCGGCCGCGCCGCCTCGTGCATCGTGCAGAACGACGTCGGCACGAGCGATCACGCGCCGGTGGTGGCGGTCTTCTCCTGAAGACGTGGCTGTCGTAGTCCAGAAGTACGGCGGCTCGAGCGTGGCGGACGTGGATCGCATCCGCAGCGTCGCCGCCCGCGTGATGGAGACGCGTCGCCGCGGCCATGACGTCGTGGTCGTGGTGTCGGCGATGGGCGACACGACCGACGACCTGCTCGCGCTGGCGCGGCAGGTCTCCCCCAATCCCGACCGCCGCGAGCTCGACATGCTGCTCAGCGCGGGCGAACGCATCTCGATGACGCTGCTGTCGATGGCCATCCGCGAGCTGGGCGGCGAGGCCATCAGCTTCACCGGCAGCCAGTCGGGCATCATCACCAACGATCGCCACGTCGATGCACGCATCATCGAAGTGCGGCCGTTCCGGATCCAGGACGAGCTGGCGCGCGGCCGGATCGTGGTCGTCGCCGGGTACCAGGGGGTGTCCTACCGGCGGGAAGTGACGACGCTCGGACGAGGCGGAAGCGACACGACGGCGGTCGCCATCGCGGCGGCGCTCGACGCCGAGTACTGCGAAATCTGCTCGGACGTGGACGGCGTCTACTCGGCCGACCCGCGCGTCGTGCCCGCCGCCCGGCGCATCCCCACGCTTTCCTACGAGGAGACCCAGGAGCTGGCGGAGGCGGGCGCGAAGGTCCTCAACGCGCAGGCGGTCGAGTTCGCCAAGCAGCAGGGCATCGCCATCTACGCCCGCGCCACGCGCTCGCCGCTGCCCGGCCCGGACCCTTCGACCGACGGCACCGTCGTCCGCCGGTTTCTGCCGCGCCCGCCGGGAGTCGTCGTCGGCGTCACCAGCGAGCGCGACGTGCTGACGGTGGACGCCGACTACACCGACTCGCTGCTCGAAACCTTCGATGCCTGTCAGGTCGCCGGCAAGCAGCTGCACCTCGGCGCGGACGGCCGTCTCGCGCTGGTCGTCTCGCGCGAGAACCTGCACGACGAAGAGCGGTTCCGCGCGACGCTCGCCCGCCGGTTCGGCGATCGCGTCCGCCTGACCGACACGCTGGGCGCGGTCAGCGTCGTCGGCGCCGGCATCAATGCGTCGTTCGAGACCCTCCGCCGCGGATTCGCCGCGCTCGTGGACGCCGGGCTCCAGACGAGCGGCGCCGCCACCTCCTCGTTCCGCATCACCTGGACGGTCGATCGCGCGCGCCTCGACGACGCCGTCCGAGCGCTCCATGGCGCGTTTGTCGAATCCTAGGGGCGACCCATGACGACCGTCCTCGATCGCTTTCTGCGCTACGTTCGCTACGACACACAGTCCGAGGAGCAATCGGCCAGCTATCCGAGCACGTCCAAGCAGCTCGTCCTGCTTCGCGATCTGGCGGCCGAACTGCGCCGGTCGGGAGCGGCGGACGCGGACGTCGACGCGTACGGCTACGTGACGGCGACCATTCCGGCAACCCCGGGCCTGGAGGCCGTCCCGACCATCGGGTTCATCGCGCACGTCGACACGTCGCCCGAGATGAGCGGCGCCGGCGTCGAGCCGATTGTGCATCGCCAGTACGACGGACGCGACCTGGTGCTGCCGGCCAATCCGTCGGCCGTCCTGAGAGCCCGCGACATCCCCGAGCTCGCCGACCAGCTCGGGAACGATATCGTCACCGCGTCGGGCACGACGCTGCTCGGCGCCGACAACAAGGCCGGCGTCGCGGAAATCGTCACCGCGGCCGAGTTCCTCCTGACGCACCCCGAGGTGCCTCACGGCCGCGTTCGCGTGGCCTTCACGCCCGACGAGGAAGTCGGGCGCGGCACCGCGCACTTCGACGTCGAGCGGTTCGACGCCCGCTATGCGTACACGGTCGATGGCAGCAGCCGCGGCGAGGTCGAGTCCGAGAGTTTTTCGGCCGACGCGCTCACCGTGACCTTTGTCGGATTCAACAGCCATCCCGGGTACGCCAAGGGCCGCATGGTCAACGCCATCAAGGTGGCCGCCTCGTTCATCAGCCGTCTGCCCGGAGAAGGCCTGTCGCCTGAGAGCACGGACGGCTACGAGGGCTTCGTCCACCCCTACGTCGTGCAGGCGGGCGTCGAGCGCACGTCGGTGCGGCTGCTCATCCGCGACTTCGTCACGCGCGAGCTCGCCCGCAAGGAGGCGCTCGTCGAGGGCCTCGCGCGCGAGGCGGCCGGACGCTTTCCCGGGTCGCGTGTCGAGATCCTGCGCGAGGAGCAGTACCGCAACATGAAGGAGATCCTCGATGCGCATCCCGACGTGGTCGAGCACGCCTGCGAGGCCGTACGGCGCGCCGGACTCGCGGTGAAGATGCGGCCGATTCGTGGTGGAACCGACGGCTCGAGGCTGTCGTTCATGGGGCTGCCGACGCCCAACATCTTTGCCGGCGAGCACAATTTCCATTCGCGCCTGGAGTGGGTGTCGGTGCAGGACATGGAGAAGGCGGTCGAGGTGATCGTGCACCTGTCGCGTATCTGGGGCGAAGCCGCCGGCTGATCGGAATCGGAACCCTCAACGCTTCCGGGACGCGCTGCGCCGCTTCGGCACCTTTCCTCCCGCTCGCCGCGCTTCGCTCAAGCCGATGGCGATCGCCTGCGTGCGGCTCGTGACCCGCTTGCCGGAACGTCCCGATCGCAGCGTTCCGCGCTTGCGCTCGCGCATCGCCCGTTCGACCTTCTGCTGTGCCGTCCTGCCGTACTTCGCCATGGACTCCTCCCGCCGAGCTGTGTGCAAGGCATGTTCCGGGCGCGGCCTCGATACGGCTGCGTTCGGTGATACGGCTGCGTTCGGTCGGGCACGCAAAGTGCACCCCGATCCGGCGAACGATCGATGAGCCGAAGCATCGCTCGCACACGAAACATCCGGGAACCTCAAGGAGGGAAAAGCTCATGCGCGCCATCATTTCGCTCGCCGGTGCAGCAGCGCTCGTTCTGGCGCTCTCGCCCGGCGCCCGCGCCGACGAGTACAACAAGCTGACCTACATGACGTTCAGCGGTCCGGTACAGGTACCGGGCGCCACACTGCCCGCCGGCACCTACACGTTCAAGCTGGCGGACCTCCAGACGGACCGGCACATCGTGCAGATCTTCAACAAGGCCACCAACAAGCTGATCACGACCGTCATGACGATCCCCAACGATCGCATCGAGCCGGTCAAGGACACCTTCGTGATGTTCTCGGAGCGGCCTGCCGGAGTGCCGATTGCCGTGAAGGCGTGGTTCTATCCAGGACGGAGCATCGGAGAGGAGTTCCTGTACCCCCGCCACCAGGCCACCGAAATCGCCCGCAAGGCGCACGACACGGTGCTGACGACCCAGGGCGAGGAAGTGACGCGCACCGGCAGCACGGCTCGCGTGAACGAGCAGGGAAAGTTCACGGCTGACAACAACACCGCGGCCTCGGCCGGCACCTCGCGCGCGCCGAGCCAGTCCGCGAATCGGGCGGATGCCGCCGCGACGGCCGCCGCGACGAGCGGTTCAGCGGCGAGCGCGCCGGCCAGCGCTCGGGCCGCGACGGCGACCGGCGGCAGCAACGCACGGGCGGCGGTCGGTACGGCTGGCCAGGCGAACGGGAGCCAGGCGCCGGCCACGACCGCGCGCACTGCGCGGACCCTGCCGCGGACGGCCAGTCCGCTCGGGCTGTTCGAACTGCTGAGCGGTTTGTCGCTGGCCGCGGCGTTCGGCCTGCGCCGGATGCGCCGGCACTCGGCGGCGCTGGATCGATAGATCGATAATGGAAACGTGAGCGATCGGCAAACCGATCGCGTCCGGGCTCTCGCGAGGTCTCGACCGAGCGAGAGCCCGACGTTTCGAGAACGCGTGCCCTGACATGAAGCTCCTGGCTGCGCTTGCTCTGGCCGCGACGGTCGTCTCGGCGCAAGGCGTGCCGCAAGCGCCGCCGTTTGTCGCGACGTCCGCCGACCTGGTGGTGCTTCCGGTCGTGGTGCTCGACAAGCATGGGTTCGTCACCGACCTCGAGCCCGATCGGTTCACTGTGTACGACAACGGGCGGCGACAGGACATCGCGCTGTTCAGCGGAGAAGACACGCCGGTGACCGTCGGTCTGGTCATCGACAACAGCGGGAGCATGCGTCCGAAGATGGGTGAGGTAATCGTCGCAACGCTGGCGTTCGCGCGCACGAGCAATCCCCAGGACGAGCTGTTCATCGTCCCGTTCAGCGACACGGTGCTCGCCGAGCGCGCCCGATTGGTCACCGCGCTCGATGCCCGGGCGCTGCAGGCCCAGCTCCAGTCGATGGCGGCCCAGGGCAGGACCGCGTTGTACGACGCCCTCCTTGCCGCCCTCGACCGGCTCGAACGCGCCACTCAGGCGCGCAAGGCTCTCGTCGTCGTCAGCGACGGCGGCGACAACGCGAGCCGATCGACGCTGAACGCCGTCCTCGAGCGGGCGCGCCGCTCGAACGTCATGATGTTCACCATCGGCCTGTTCGACCAGGACGACGAGGATCGCAATCCGCGCGTCCTCCGGCGGCTCGCCGACGACACCGGCGGCGAGCGGTTCCTGCCGCACGCGGCGGGCGATCTCCTGCGGGTATGCACGCGGATCGCCCGGGAGCTCCGCAGCGGCTACACGATCGGCTTCGTCCCGCCCGATCGCGACGGGACGTTTCACCGCGTGCGCGTCGAAGTCCAGCGCCCCGGCGGCGGGAGGCTCTCGGTCCGCAGCCGTCCGGGGTATTTCGCGGCGCCGCCGCCGGTGACGTCACGATGACACCCCGAGCCACGCACGCACTTCGCCTGGTCGAGTGGCTCCTGTTCGCCGCCGGAGGGGTGCTTGCCGCCTGGTGCCTGGTCGTGGTCGGTCGTGCCGAGTACTACGCGCGACTGCCCATCCCGGCGCCGGCGCCACCTGCCGTGCCGGGCGCCCGTGCGAGGCCGGATGTGCCTCCCCCGGCCCCGGTCATCCCGGCCGGCGGATGGGTGGCGCGCCTCGAGGCGCCCGAGCTTGGACTTTCGGCAACCGTCCTCGAGGGCAGCGACGATGCGACGCTGTCACGCGCGGCGGGACACATCGAGGGGACGCCGTTGCCGGGCGAGCGCGGGAACATCGGCATCGCCGGCCATCGGGATACGACGTTTCGTCCCCTCCGCCGCGTGAAGGTGGGCGACGAGCTGACGCTCACGACCGCCGGGCACTCGTCACGGTATCGCGTCTCCTCCACCTTCATCGTGGATCCGGACGACGTGTACGTGCTGGATCCAACCGATCGGCCGGCACTGACGCTGGTGACGTGCTATCCGTTCCATTTCATCGGGCACGCCCCGCGACGGTTCATCGTGCGTGCGGATCTCGTGGACGACGAGCCGCGGCTCGCGGCTCGAGAGACTGCGGTAGCCGCTGAGAGACTGCGGTAGTAGCGGCCGAGAGACTTCGGTAGTGTCCGGCTTCAGCCGGACCCGAGTGTCCGGTTTCAGCCGGACCGCACCCGCGTCAGAATCGAATCCCGACGCCCACCTGAACCCGCTGCGTGCTGATGCCGACGTCCTGCGTGATGTCGCTCGGCCGGGCGGCGATCCGGCCGTACCGGTAGCTGCCGTCGATCACCAGCCACTTGCCGTAGGTCCCCTGCACGCCGACCGGCACGACGATGAAGGCCTTGCTGATCTTCCCGCTGAGATCCAGCCCGAGGACCACGCCGTAGACCGACTCCAGCTGAGACGTGACGTCGGCGCCGGCGACCTGGAAGCTCGATATCGTCTCGACCCTCGCGAACCCGACGCCGAACCCGACGTACGGCCGCCACAGGCGGGCGAAGGCCGGGCCCCGGTACTTGGCGCCGATATCCAGGAAATTCGCCTTCTGGATCACCGTGGAGCTGCCTCCGATGAAGGACGCGATTGTCGCGGCGCGATCGTCGCGATCCTGGGTGGCCACGTTGCCCATATGGCCGCCCTCGAGGAATCCGTCGAGCCAGTCGTTGATGTGCATGCCCACTTCGCCGCCCACCGCCGAGTCCGACTTGTGCCCGAGCGTCGCCGCCGCGGTGAATTCACCGTAGAACCGCGACTCGGGGGCGGCAGTCTGAGCGCGCGCAACCGCAGTGCTGGCGGTCACAATCAGCAGGGCCATCCAAACAGCAGCAGAGCGGCTCACTCTCATCGTCACATCCTCCACGTCTCGCACGATCAACCAATCTCCGGCCGTCCGGTCGGCAGACTGGTTCAGTCGGGATGGACCAGATCAGCAGCGACCCAATGACCGTAAGAGTCCGTCCGCGGAAAGGGCTGGGGGCCTACCGCAAGGGAAAGGAGAGAGTGCGATTATACTGGTACCCGGGAATTTTGCGACAGCGATGAGCGATACCGGATTGCCTTTCAACGAAGCCTTTGAGTCTCCCGATGCCGCCGGGCGGCAGGAAGCCGCCGGCGAGGCCGACGGCCCGCCGCCGCTCGACGTCAGTCCGTCCGCCCAGACCACTCTCGCGATCGAGCCGGTGCCGGCAGCCGACGCGACGCTCGCGCCGCCGGCCGAGCGATGGACGGCACGCTGGGCGCGCGCCGGCCAGGATCTGGTGGCCGGCGTGCAGACGCTGGTGTCGGCCGCAGTCTACGCGACCCTGATCGTCACGTTCGGGTTCCAGGTGGCGCGCGTCGACGGCCAGAGCATGGCGCCGACGCTCGAGGATCACGATCGCCTGATCGTCAGCAAGCTCGTCTACGAGATCGGGGATCCGCGGCCCGGCGACATCGTCATGCTGTACTACCCGCTCAACCCGGAGAAGATGTTCGTCAAGCGCGTGATCGCCAAGGAAGGCGATACCGTGCGCATCGTCGACGGCCGCGTCTACGTGAACGACGAGCCGCTGCACGACGACTACGTGCCCCAGGAATTCAGGAGCCACGACGACTGGGGGCCGCAAGTGGTGCAGCAGGGCTACTACTTCGTGATGGGCGACCACCGGAACAACAGTTCCGACAGCCGCCACTGGGGCTTCGTGCCGAAGAAGTACATCGTCGGCAAGGTCAAAGTCCGCTGGTGGCCTCTTTCCGACGCGCGAATCTTTTGAGTTCCGCGTCCGACTGCACGGTTCTGATTGCCGCCTCCGATCGCCTCCCGGCCCTGAAAGAACGATCGGTGGCCGATCACACCGAGCTTCTCGCCTTTCCCGACACTGAAGCGCTGCGCGCCCTCGAAGTCATCAGCCGCCGGCGCCCGCGCGTGGTCGCGCTCGAGCGCCTGTTCGCGGAGACGCCACGCGGCGCGGCGCTCATCAACCGCATCAGGGCGGACCCGACGCTCACGCGGTCGGAGATTCGAGTCGTCTCGCACGACACCGACGGCGAGATCGTCGCCGACCGGCCGCCATCCACCTTCGTCTCCGGCGCAACGGCATCCGTCGAGGCCCGCCCTGCGGCGGCGTCTCCGCTGGCGGCCGCGGCGGCAGGAGCCGTCGCACCGCTGCTCGATCACCACGGCACGAGGCGGGCGCCGCGATTCGCGCTGGCGGCGAACGTCGAAATCGACATCAACGGCAGCTCGGCGACGCTGGTGGATCTCTCCACCTGCGGCGCACAGGTCGTCTCGCCGAACGTGCTCCGGCCCAACCAGCGCCTGCGGATCGTGCTCATCGACGACGAGGCCGCGGTGCGCTGCAACGCGGTGGTCGTCTGGGCCTCGTACGAGATGCCGCCGAACGCCGCGCCTCGATACCGGGCGGGCGTGGAATTCCTCGACGCGCCGCGCGACGAGGTGGACGCCTTTCGCCATCGGCATCAGGGGTGAGGGGCTCGGGACTCGGTGCTCAGTCGCCGATGGGCAGCTGTCGAGCGACGATCACGTCGCGCCGGAAGATGGTGTCTCCGCGGTCCGAGCCGGTGGAGATGATGGCCGCTGGAATCCCTGACACCTCCTCGAGCCGCGCGATGTAGGCGCGCGCGGCGGCCGGCAGCCGGGAGAACTGCGTCGTGCCGCGCGTCGGCGCGGCCCAGCCGGGCATCGATTCGTACACCGGCTCGCACTGCGAGAGCCGCACGACGTCGGACGGAAAGTCGGTGAGGATGCGGCCCCCGTACCGGTAGGCGGTGCAGATCTCGAGCCGCTCGAGACCGTCGAGGACGTCCAGTTTGGTGAGCGCCAGCGCGTCGAGGCCGTTGATCCGCGCGCTGTAGCGGATCGCCACGGCATCGTACCAGCCGCAGCGGCGGGGCCGGCCGGTCACCGCCCCGTACTCGTTGCCGCTGTCCCGCAGCCAATTGCCGGCCTCGCCGTGCAGCTCGGTGGGCAGCGGTCCTTCACCGACGCGCGTCGTGTACGCCTTCGCCACCCCGAGCACCGATCCGATCGTCCGCGGTCCCACGCCCAGCCCGGTGCACACGCCGCCGACCGACGCGCTCGACGAGGTGACGTAGGGGTACGTGCCGTGATCGATGTCGAGCAGCGTGCCTTGCGCCCCCTCGAAGAGGATCGACTTGCCGTCGCGCATCGCGTCGTTCAGCATCAGCGAGACATCGCACACCCAGGGCTGGATCCGGCGCGCGTGATGGAGCAGCTCGTCGAGCACCGCCTGCCAGTCCATGGTCGTCTCGTGCACGAGGCGATTGCGCGCGTTCACGTTCTCGCGCACGCCGAGCTCGAGCGCCGGCCGATACGCCAGATCGCCCGCCCGGATGCCGCGCCGGGCGATCTTGTCCTCGTAGGCCGGGCCGATGCCGCGCGAGGTGGTGCCGATCCTGCGCTCGCCGCGCCGCGCTTCCGACAGCAGATCGAGATCGCGGTGATACGGCAGGATGAGGTGCGCCTTGTCGCTGACGACGAGCCGGCCGGTCGCGTCGATGCCGGCCGCGGCCAGCTCGTCCACCTCGGCCACGAGCGCCGCCGGATCCACCACGACGCCGTTGCCGATCACGCAGATCACCGACGGATGCAGGATCCCCGACGGCATGAGACGCAGCACGAACTTCCGGCCGCCGACATACACCGTGTGCCCCGCGTTGTGGCCCCCCTGATACCGGGCCACGAGATCGAACCGCGGCGTGACCAGGTCGACGATCTTGCCTTTGCCTTCGTCGCCCCACTGCGCCCCCACGATCGCGAGATTCATAACGGAACTAAGATTCTACCTGCATTCATGATTCTGCTTGACGGCGGCTCCCTGACGCTCGACCAGATCGTCGCGATTGCCGACCGCGGCGAGCGTGTCGCGATCGCGCCCCACGCGGCCGCGCGCGTCGATGCCGCGCGCGCGGTGGTCGATCGGTGCGCCGCGGGCGACCAGCCGGTCTACGGCGTCAATACCGGGTTCGGATCGTTTGCGGACGTGAGGATTCCGTCCGACGCGCTCGACACCCTGCAGTTGAACCTGCTCCGCAGCCATGCCGCCGGCGTCGGCGACCCGCTGTCGATCCGGGTCGTGCGCGCCACCATGGCCCTGCGCGCGAACGTCCTGGCGAAGGGCTACTCGGGCATCCGCCGCGAAACGCTCGACGCGCTGGTCGCCATGCTGAACGCGGGCGTGCATCCGCTGGTGCCGTGCCGCGGCTCGGTCGGCGCGAGCGGCGATCTCGCGCCGCTCGCGCACCTCGCGCTCGTGCTCGTGGGCGAGGGCGACGCCTGGCCGACGAGCCCGTCACCCCCGGACGGCTCCCCCGCATGGACGACGGCGATGCCGCACGGGCTGGACCGTCTACCGGGCGCCGAAGCGCTGCGGCGGGCCGGGCTGGCGCCCGTGACGCTGGCGGCGAAGGAGGGGCTGGCGCTCATCAACGGCACGCAGCCCTCGACGGCCATCCTCGCGCTGACGCTCGTCGGCGCGGAGCGCCTGACGCGGGCGGCCGACATCGCGGCGGCGCTTTCGATCGACGGCCTCCGCGGATCGCTGCGCCCCTTCGACGCCCGCATTCACGCCGCGCGGCCGCTGGCCGGCCAGGGCGTGTCGGCCTCGAACCTCGAGCGGCTGGTCGCCGGCAGCGCCATCAACGCGTCGCACCAGAACTGCGGGCGCGTGCAGGACGCGTATTCGATGCGCTGCACGCCGCAGGTGCACGGCGCGGCGCGCGACGCCCTGCGCTTCGTCCGCGAGACGGTCGTCATCGAGGCCAACGCCGCCACCGACAACCCGATGGTCTTCGCCGAGACCGGCGACATCGTCTCGGGCGGGAACTTCCACGGCGCGCCGATCGCGCTGGCGGCCGATCTGACCTCCGCCGCGCTCGTGCCGCTGGCGACGATCAGCGAACGGCGGACCGATCGGCTCGTCGATCCGACGCTCAGCGGGCTGCCGGCGTTCCTGACGCGCCGCGGCGGCCTGCGGTCCGGCCTGATGCTGGCGCAGGTGACGGCGGCCGCCCTGGCGTCGGAGCTGAAGACGCTCGCGCATCCGGCGTCGGTCGACTCGATTCCGACCTCGGCGAACAAGGAGGATCACGTCAGCATGAGCATGGCGGCCGCGCTCAAGGCGGCGCGCGCGCTCGATCGCGCGCGGGAGGTCATCGCGATCGAAATCCTCTGCGCCTGCCAGGCGATCGATCTGCTGGCGCCGCTCACGACGTCGGCGGGGCTCGCCTCGGCGCACGCGCTCGTCCGATCGCGCGTGCCGACGCTCGACGACGATCGGCCGCCCTCGCCCGACATCGCGGCGATCGACCGTCTCATCGCGACAGGATTGTTGGAAACCGCCTGCGGCGATCGAGTCAAGTAATATTTTTTCATTTTCAAATTGACAAGGCGCGCGTCGCTTCTTAACGTCTACTCTTTCGCGGATGTTCATCCGCGCCGCTCCACAGACGCGAGGAACGAATGCTGACGCCTCGATCGCCCCTGACACGCCGCCTGGCTGCGTCGCTCGACGCCTCGCCGTCACGGATTCCGGTACTCGTCGGCGGGTGCGGCACTGGACGGACCACCCTCGTCCACCAGCTGCGCGATCGGCTGGGCCGCGGCCCCGTGCTGACGATCGATGTCGAACGGACGGCCACCACGCCCGAGCGCTTCCTGCGCGCCCTGGCGTCGATCTCCCCCCTGCCGGTGGCCGACGCCGCGGCCGCAGGCGCGCGCGCCGCCTTCGACGCCACGCTCGAGTTCTTCGCGCACGCGCGCACCAGCGGCGGCGAGACCGTCACCTTCCTGCTGGACGAGTTCCTCGAGCTGCGCACGTTCGAGAGCTTTCCCGGCCTCCGCCGCGTGCTCCACGAGTTCATCGAGTGCGTCTCGTCGAGCACCAACCGATTCGTGCTCACCAGCCGGTACCTCGCGCGCACGCTGCGGACGCTCCGCGATCGATCCGCCCGGTTCGAGCTCATCGCCGTGCCCGGGTTCGACCTCGAGGACACGCTCGACGTCATCGGCGCGGCGGCGGCCGCCGACCACGCCGAGGCGGAGTACACCGCGCGCAGCGTGCAGGCGCTCGCCAACGGCCGCCCGGCGTACGTCTGCGCGCTGGTCGACGAGCTGGCCTCGATGCGCGAGCACGGCGGCGGCGATCCGGTGAGCGCGCTCGCCGCCCTCTTCGTCGGCGACGGCCGTCTCTCCCGGCTGTGCGAGTTCTGCTACGAGCTGCGCCTGCACCGGGCGCGCGGATACGGCGCCCTCAAGGCGATCCTCGAGATTCTCGGCGAGGAGGAAGGGCTGACGCTCACCGAGATCTCCCAGCGCCTGCAGCGCACGCCCGGATCGACCAAGGACTATCTCTCGTGGCTCGAGGACGTCGACCTCGTCGTCGCGGATCACAAGCGCTACCGGTTCGCGGACCCGATGCTCCGGCTGTGGGTCCGGCTCCACTGCGCCGCCGCGCCGCCCACCGACGACGACCTGGCGCGCGAGGTGCACCGCTTCGCCCTGCCGCGGCTGCCGCAGCACGAACCGGCGCTGGCCATGGCCACGGCCGGGTCCTCGGGAATCATCGAAATCGACTGAAGGCAGGACTCGACGGCAGGAGTCCTAATTCTCGATCCTCAGTTTCTCGAGCGCCTGCTTCGCGGCTTCCTGCTCCGCCTGCTTCTTGCTGCCGCCGGTCGCCGCCGCGATCGGCTCGCCCCGCAGCACCACTTCCACCTCGAACACCTTCCGGTGATCGGGACCCCGCGTCCGCGCCACCCGGTATGCCGGCAGCGGCTCGCCGCGCGACTGGAGATACTCCTGCAGCGACGACTTGTGATCCAGGCCCGACGGCCCGTTGCGGCGGATCTCGGCGATGAGCGGCTCGAATTCGTGCACGATGAACGCGCGCGCCGCCTCCATGCCGCCGTCCAGATAGAGCGCCGCAATCAGCGCCTCGTAGCCGTCGGCCAGCAGCGCCTGCTTGCGGCGGCCGCCGGTCTTCTCCTCCCCGCGCCCGAGCAGCAGGTGGTCCCCGAGCGCGAGCGCCTCGGCCTGCCGCGCCAGCGTCTCGGCCGACACGAGCACCGCCTTCGTCTTGGACTTGAGCCCCTCGTCGTACTCCGGGAACGCGCGGAACAGGTGGTCGGCGATGACGAAGCCGAGCACCGCATCACCCAGGAACTCCATCGACTCGTTGTCGCAGACGCCGCCGCTGACGTCCTCGTGGGCCCGGGAAGCGTGCGTCATCGCGTGCTCGAGGAGGCCGACGTCGCGGAACCGGTAGCCGATGGCCCGCTGGAGCGTGCGGAACTGGTCTCGCAGTCGGACCAGTTCGCCGCCGACAAGCTCGGTCCGGTGGCTGTCGATGATGCGACGCGCCGCCTCGGCGTCGCCCTCGTTCACCGAGATCCTCACCTCGCCGAGCGCGCTGACGCTCAGCGGGAACACCGAGTGCGGCACGTCCGACGAGCCGACCGACGGAATCCCGTGTGCCTCGAGCAGTCCGCGGATGACGCTCGCCTCGATGTCGGATCGGGCGCGGAAGATGATGGTGAGATCACTCACGGCGCCCTGCGAGCACTGCCGTCCCGGCGGTCTCGATCGCCGGCTCGGGCAGTCCATCGAACTTCAGCAGGATGATCGTCATGTCGTCGTGCTGCGGCGCGGCTCCGACGAACGCCTCGATCTCGCGCAGCACGCGCTCGCGCAGCTCGTTGGGCGAAAGCGACGCGTGCTCCTCCACGAGCCGGCTCAGCCGCGCCTCGCCGAAGCAGTCGTCCACCTCGTTCATCGCCTCGCTGATCCCGTCGGTGAAGAACACCGCCAGGTCGCCGTTGTCGAGCGGAATCGTCTCCTCCTCGAGCAGCCGCTCGAAGGTTTCGCCGTTGTCCAGGTTGAGGCCGAGGACGAGGCCGTCGGGCGCCAGCACCTGCACGCCGCGCGGCAGCGTCGAGTGGGGGCCCGGCACGTAGATGAGCGGCGTGTGGCCGGCGCGGGCGTAGGTCATCGTCCGCGCGTCCAGATCGATGACGGCGTACGCCATGGTGATGAAGCTCCGCGCATCCAGGTTCGCCGCCATGATGCGGTCCGCGGCCAGCATCAGATCCCGCGGGGACGAGTAGATGCGGCTGAGCGACAGCAGGAGCCCCTTCAGCTCCGCCATGTAGAGCGCCGCCGACGTCCCCTTGCCCGACACGTCGGCAATGAGCACGCCCAGCCGCCGGTCCGTCAGTTGAAAGAAATCGTAGTAGTCGCCGCCCACCTCGCGCGCCGGCAGGCACAGCGCGGTAATCGACACGCCGGGCAGCGCGATGGCGCCCTGGGGGAGCAGCGACATCTGAATCTCGCGCGCGATCCGCAGCTCCTCCTCGAGCCGCTTCTTCTCCGCCGACTCGCGCAGCAGATCCTCGATGCTGGCCGTCATCGAGTTGAACGATCCTGCCAGCTCGCCCAGCTGATCGTCGGTGTGCACGGCGATCTTGTGGGTGAAGTCGCCCTGACGGACGCGCTCGGTGCCGGCGAACAGCTCGTGCACCGACCCGGTGATCGAACGGGCCAGCGCGAGGCCGGCGATGAGCGCGATGGCTTCGATCACGAGGAACAGCCCGCCCACGATCACGAGAAAGAACAGCAGGAACTGTCCGGAGTTGCGGTTGCTGATGAAGCTCTGGGTTCCCGAAATCCGTTCGTACATCACCGAGATGCTCGGCTGCGTCGACACCAGCAGCGTCCCCGGCGCGCCGCTCTGCCAGTCGCGATACTCGACGAACGTGATCCAGTTGAGCGGGCCGCCGGCCTCGGCGCCCTCCGTCGATCCGCCCGCCCCCGCGCGACCCGGCAGCGGCCGCGCCTCTCCGACGTCCAGCGCGGTGGTGCCCTTCATCTCGACGCCGGTGTCCACCCGAAACTGCTGCTTCCCGCGCTCCCCGAGCGGCAGGTCGACGATGACGGCGGATCCCGCGATCGGGCCGTCGGGATACGCGATCGCCCGCACGAAGGGATGCGTATGAACCTCGTCGCCGCCGGTCCCCGGCCCGCCGCCCGCGAGGGCGGCCTCGGACCGGCGCGCGGCCGGCGAGTCGACGACGTGACGGTACGCGAACACGCCGCTGAAGCCGCCGCAACCGATCCACGACGGAACCTCCGGCGGCGGCTCGACGTGAGGCCACGGCCCGGCGCTGAGGGTCGCGCCGGGCGTCGATCCGGAACCGTTCTGTCCGGATGCGCCGCACGCGCGTTCAGCCCGGGCGATGGCAAACGAGGCCTCCGGGTTGTCCTGCGCGGCGGCCCGTTGACGGCCGGCCAGGATGCCGGCCACGTCCTGCCTGCCGGCGCGCTGAATCTCGAGCGCCGTCGTCGCGGCCAGGAAGCGCGCCCGGTCTTCGAGCGCGCGCAGCCGCGACTGCACGAGATACGAGCTGACGTTGAAGAAGAGCAGCAGCCCGCCCAGCAGGAAGAACGACACGATCAGCAGGACCGGAATGAACCCGATGAAGATGTAGGAGAGGATCAGCTTGCGCCGGACCCGCCACAGCAGCCGGCGCTTCGCGACGACGATGAGGCGGAACACGAAGTACGCCGCGCCGAGCGCCAGCGCGACGCCGGCCAGGGTGTCGACGACGCCGAGAACGCCCGGAGTGGTTCCGGACAACACGCCGGCGAGGTAGATCGCCACGCGCACCACGAGCCCGACGACGATCGCGCGGCCCGGCAGCGTGTGCAGGAGGGCGTCTCGCACGCCTGATCGGTGCCCCCGGGACGCTGGAGATCCGCGCGATCGTGGCATGGAGGTGGACTTCGCGATATTAGCAGATGTATCGTTGGTGGATCGTGAAGCTCACGAGCCGCGCGCGCTTCAGCACGGTCTGTCTGCACGCGGGACAGGAGCCCGATCCGTCGACCGGCGCCATCGTCACTCCGATCTACCAGACGTCCACCTACGTGCAGGATGCGCTCGGCCGGCACAAGGGCTACGAGTACGGCCGCACGCAGAATCCGACGCGCCTCGCCCTGGAACGCAACCTCGCCGCCATCGAGAACGGCCGCGCCGCGTACGCCTTTGCGTCCGGCATGGCCGCGATCGGCGCCGTGGCCACGCGGCTCGCCGCAGGCGACCACGTCATCGTGTCCGAGAACGTCTACGGCGGCACGTTTCGGCTGTTCGAGCAGGTGCTCCGCCGCTACGAGCTGTCGTTCACCTACGTGGACACGGCCAGGCTCGACCTCGTCGAGCGCGCCACGACGCCCGCCACGCGGATGCTCTTCGTCGAGACGCCGACCAACCCTCTCCTCTCGCTCACCGATCTCGGCGCGGCCGCCGGGCTGGCCAGGCGCCGCAATCTGCGCCTGGTGGTGGACAACACGTTCGCCAGCCCGTATCTGCAGCGGCCGATCGACTTCGGCGCGGATCTCGTCGTCCACAGCACGACGAAGTACCTGAACGGCCACAGCGACAGCGTCGGCGGCATCGTCGTGGCCGCGCGGGAGGACGACAGCGACTGGCTCAAGTTCGTGCAGAACGCCGAGGGCGCGATTCTCGGGCCCTTCGATTCCTGGCTCGTGCTCCGCGGAACCAAGACGCTGCCGCTGCGCATGGAACGGCACAACGCCAACGGGCTGGCGGTGGCGGCGTTCCTGGCGGCGCATCCGAAGGTCACCCACGTGTACTATCCCGGGCTTCCCTCGCATCCCCAGCACGATCTGGCCAGGCGCCAGATGCGCGGCTTCGGCGGCATGCTGGCGTTCGAGCTCGCGTCGCTCGACGCGGCACGGCGCTTCCTGAACGCGGTCCGGCTGATGGCGCTGGCCGAGAGTCTCGGCGGCGTCGAGTCGCTGGTGTCGCACCCGGCGACGATGACGCACGCCTCGGTGCCGCCCGAACGGCGCCAGGCGCTCGGCATCACCGATCGTCTCGTCCGCGTCTCGGTCGGGATCGAGGACATCGAGGATCTCCGGGAGGATCTCGCCCAGGCGCTCGACGCGGTGTAGCGGCGTCAGCCGGTCACCCCGCGCGGATCAGTTGGCATCGATGCTCGACCTCCTCCTCCATGCGGACAAGCAGCTGCTCGAGCTGGTGGGCGCGTACGGCTCCTGGGTGTACGGCATCCTGTTCGCCATCATCTTCGCCGAGACCGGCTTCGTCGTGACGCCGTTCCTCCCGGGCGATTCGCTGCTCTTCGCGGCCGGGGCGCTGAGCGCCGCCGGCGTCCTCAGCGCCCCGGCGATGTTCGCACTGCTGGCCGGCGCGGCCTTCACAGGCAACGCCGTCAACTATGCGGTCGGACGGGCGATTGGACCGCGGGTCTTTTCCGCCGCGGACGGATCCGGCATCTCGAAGCGCCTGCTGAACCGCGATCATCTGGCGCGCGCGCACGACTTCTTCGAGCGGTACGGCGGCAAGGCGGTCGTCCTCGGCCGCTTCGTGCCGATCGTCCGGACCTTCGTGCCCTTCGTCGCCGGGGCGGCGCAGATGAGGTCGGCGACCTTCGTCTTCTACAACGGCGTCGGGGCGGCCGCGTGGGTGGCCCTGTGCCTCGGCGCGGGCGTGCTGTTCGGCAACGTGCCGGTCGTCAAGGACAACTTCTCGCTCGTGACGATCGGGATCGTGTTGGTCTCGATCGTTCCGGTCATCGTCGAGATCGTGAAGCAGCGGACCGCCGGCCGCGCGCGCTGAGGCCGCGAACAGGCGGACGCCTCTACGCGTCGGAGTCGGCCCTGCCCGGCTCGCCCGCCTGATCGCACACCCAGGCGACGTACTCCAGGCTTCCGCCGGCCGGCACGACGACAAACTCGGGGAGCTCGTACGCGTGCAGCTCCTTCAGCCGGCGTTCGAGCGCCGGCAGCCGCGCGGGCGTCGTCTTGATGACGAGCTGTCGCTCCGCGTCGCGCGTGACCTCGCCTCGCCACCGGTAGAACGACACCATCGGGTGATGCAGGTTGACGCACGCCGCCAGGCGCTCATCGACCAGGCGGCGCGCCAGGACCTCCGCCTCCCGATCGTCCGCCACCGTCGTCAGCACGATCGCGATCTCAGCCATGCCTGAACGATAGATCGATTTCTTGCTGTACTTTCGTGCCCCGGTTGTTGTACCTTCTTGTTGCCCGTGACAGCCGACGAACGCTCGCTCCACGCGCGAGCTCCCAGCGCCCGATGGCCCGATCGCAATCGGCGGATTGTGCAGTGGCTGATCGTGTTCGTCGCGCTGGTCATCGCCGCCGACGCGCTGGTGGGCGACCGCGGGCTGCTGGCGACGCGGCGGGCGCGCCGGGAATACGATGCGCTCGCGGCCAGCGTGGCGCGCGCGCGCGAGGAAAACGCCCGGCTGCGCGAAGAGGCGCGCCGCCTGCGCGAGGAACCGTCCGCCATCGAGGAAATCGCCCGCCGCGAGCTCGGGCTGATTCGGCCGGGCGAAACGGTCTTCATCGTGAAGGACCTTCCCTCCCCCTCAGCGGCTGTTCAGCATCCGTAGCCCGGACTCAGGCACCGGGCCGACGCCTCCCCCCAATCCGTCAGAGATGTGATGCCGCGCCTTCGGCGTGGACGTACGCCTCCTCGCCGTGCTGCGTCAGGTCCATTCCCATGATTTCCTGCTCGCGATCGGCGCGGAGCGGGATGATCGCGCCGATCATCTTCAGCAGGACGAAGCTCAGCACGCCGCTGTAGACGATGGCGGCGACGACCGCCACCAGTTGCGTCCCCAGCTGTCCGGGGTTCCCGAAGAGCAGGCCGTCGGCCGTGCCGTTCCACGCCTTCTGCGCGAAGACGCCCGTGAGCAGCGCGCCGGTGGTCCCCCCGAGACCGTGCGCCGCGACGACGTCGAGCGAGTCGTCGAGCGAGGTCGTCGCGCGATAGAGCAGGCCGAAATAGCTCGGGACCGCGGCAATCGCTCCCAGCGCGATCGCGCTCATCGGCCCGATGAATCCCGCGGCCGGCGTGATCGCCACCAGGCCGACGACGATGGCGGTGGCGCAGCCGACCGCGGTGGGAGTCTTGCCGCGCGCCAGATCCAGCAGCGCCCAGGTCACAATCGTGGCGGCCGGCGCCAGCATGGTCGTCGTGAACGCAAGCGCTGCGAGCGGGCTGGCGGCGTTGGCGCTTCCGGCGTTGAACCCGAACCACCCGAACCACAGCAGGCCGGCGCCGAGCAGCGTGAGGGGGATGCTGTGCGGCAGGAGGACCGACGGGTAGTCCCGGCGCGGCCCCACCACCGTCGCCGCGACGAAGGCCGCCACGCCGGCATTGATGTGGACCACCGTGCCGCCCGCGAAGTCGAGCGCCCCCATCCGCGCGAGCCAGCCGCCGCCCCACACCCAGTGCGCAATCGGGCTGTAGACGACGACCGACCAGAGCGTGATGAAGACGATGTACGCCGTGAACCGCATCCGTTCGACGATCGCGCCGGAGATGAGCGCCGCGGTGATGATGGCGAAGGTGCCCTGGTAACACATGTAGAGCAGGTGGGGAATCGTCCCGTTCGGCTCGAGACCGACGCCGCGGAGGAACAGGCGCGACAGGCCCCCCACCCAGTTGTTGCCCGGGGCGAACGCCAGGGAATAGCCGACGATCGCCCACACCAGCCCGATGGCGCCGAGCGCGATGAAGCTCATCATCATCGTGTTGAGGGCGTTCCGGCTGCGAACCAGGCCGCCGTAAAAGAACGCCAGGGCCGGCGTCATCAGGAGGACGAGCGCCGTCGAGACGAGCATCCATGCCGTGTCGGCCTGATTCATCGGGTCACCTCAGTCGGCTTCGCCGGTCCGAATCTTGTAGCTGCGCGTGATCGGCGCGACGAACACGCGGCCGTCGCCGATTTCCCCGGTGCGCGCGGCGCCGATGATGGCCGTGACGACGGCATCGACGAGCTGATCGGCCACGACGGTTTCGATCTGCATCTTGGGCAGCAGCGTCACCTGATATTCCCTGCCGCGGTAGATCGCGGTGTGCCCCTTCTGCCGGCCGTGGCCGCGGACCTCGGTCACCGTCAGACCGGACACGTTGATCGCGGTCAGCGCGTCCTTGACGTCGTCGACCTTGTCGGGCCGCACGATGGCCCTCACGAGCTGCATGGACTCCTCCGTGGAAGGGGGCCTGTCGAATCGGACGGCCCGATACTATACTCACATCTCGACATTTTTGTCTTTACGGAACGTTGATAAACCGCGCGGGCGGCCCGGGGGCCGAACCGGGGCGTCGGCTATCATCGACACGTGGAGCACCATCACAACCTCGCCATCCTCGTCGGCGGCGGACCTGCGCCGGGCATCAACAGCGTCATCGGCGCCGCCACGATTCGCGCGAGGCTCGAGGACATCAACGTCCTGGGTCTGCGTGACGGGTTCTCCTGGATCATGCGGGGCGATGTCGACCACGTGATTCCGCTCGGCATCGACGGCGTCAGCCGCATCCATTTCCGCGGCGGGTCGCACATCGGCATCTCGCGGGCCAACCCCACGACCGATCCCGCGCACCTCGACAACGCCGTGCTCTCGCTGCTGCGGCTGAACGTGTCGCAGCTCATCACGATCGGCGGCGACGACACGGCGTTCTCCGCGATGAAGCTGGAACAGCGGGCCGCCGGCCGCATCCGCGTCGTCCACGTGCCGAAGACGATCGACAACGATCTGGATCTGCCGCCCTACGTCGACACGTTCGGCTTCCAGACGGCGCGCCACTACGGCGTCGACATCGTCAAGAACCTGATGGTGGACGCCAAGACCACGTCGCGGTGGTACCTGGTGGTCGCGATGGGCCGGAAGGCCGGACACCTGGCGCTCGGCATCGGCAAGGCCGCCGGCGCGACCTTGACGCTCATGGCCGAGGAGTTCCAGCGCCCCCTGCGGCTCCAGGCGATTACCGACACGCTCGCCGGCGCCATCATCAAGCGCCTGAGCTACGGCCGGCGCGACGGGGTCGCGATCATCGCCGAGGGCGTGGTGCTCGACATCATGCCGGACGACCTCACGGGCCTCCACGAGGTGGAGCGCGACGAGCACGGCCACCTGCGCATCGCCGAGGTCAACATCGGCGAGATTCTCAAGGCGCAGGTCATCGCGCGCCTGCGCGCGTTCGGCCTCAAGACGACGCTCGTCGCCAAGAACATCGGCTACGAGCTGCGGTGCGCCGACCCGATTCCCTCCGACATGGAATACACGCGCGACCTCGGGTACTGCGCGGCCAAGTTCCTGCTGGCCGGCGGCAACGCGTCGGTGATCTCGATGCAGGGCGGGCAGTTCGTGCCGATCCCGTTCTCGCACATGCTGGACGGCGACACCGGCCGGACGCGCGTGCGCATGGTCGACACCGGGTCGACGCGCTACGCCATCGCCCGGCGCTACATGATCCGGCTGCGCCGGGACGACTTCGAGGATCCCCACGAGCTCGCGAAGCTGGCGGCGACGGCGCGGACCTCGCCGGAGGCGTTCCGGAGCGAGTTCGAGTACCTGATCGCCCAGGAACCGCCGCCGCTCATGATCGACGAGAGCGGCGAGCGCGTCTCCCGCTGATCCGGCCGTCGGCGGGAACCTTTTTCGCTCCCAGCCGAATATGAGAGCGGGGCGTCACGAGCGCCCATCTCCATGACCGACGAGGCAGGCGACGAACTGATGGTGCGGATACGGCAGGGGGACCGTGAGGCGTTCGCCCTCCTGTACCGGCGGTACCGACCCGAGATCTACCGCTTCGCCGTGCACTTCTCGGGCTGCCCGGCCGCGGCCGAGGACGTCGTGCAGGACGTGTTCGTCGCCGTCCTCCAGGACGTGTCGCGGTATCGCGCCGAGCGCTCGGGCGTGCTGCCGTGGCTGCTCGGCATCGCGCGCAACTACGCGCGACGCAGGCGCAGCGAGCGCCCGCTGCTGCCGCTGCCGATCGACGACACGCCGTCGGCCCGTGAGCTTGCCGTGCACGACGATCCGCTCCGCGCCATCCTCCGCGATCGCGAGGCGGCGGCGCTGCGGCGGGCGCTGCGCGACCTTCCAGCCCGGTACCGCGAAATCGTCATCCTCTGCGACGTCCAGGATCTCACCTATCTCGAAGCGGCGTCGGTGCTGGGGTGCGCCGTCGGCACCGTCCGATCGCGTTTGCATCGCGCCCGCGCGCGGCTGGCGCGCCTGGTGTCCGACGCCCGGGAACCAATCGGCTCCCGCTTGCCGGCGACGCGAGCTGTCTTATGAGCTGCGACCAGTTTCGCCCCTTCATCGTCGACGTCGCGCGAGACGCCGTCGCCGCGGCCGTCGAGGCGGACATCGAGCGGCACGTGCGCGGCTGCGCGCCGTGCCGCGCGGTGCTGGACCGCGAACGCATGCTGTCGGCCGCGCTGCGGCGGATGGCGCACGTGGAGGTCCCGCCGATCGATCCGGACCGTGAGCGCGCGCTCGTGGCGGCGTTCGACCGCGCGGTCGCGGCGCCCCACCATCGCGGGCGGCGATATCGGATCTGGGTTCCGGCAGCGGCGGCCGTGCTCGCGCTCGCGGCGGCAACCGCGTGGAGACGTCCAGCCGCCGCACCCGATCGCGGGCCTGCGCGCGAGCGCATGGCGGCGGCAGCGCGCACCGCGCCGTCGCCCGCCGTCGTCGCGCCCGATCCGGCGCACGAGGAGGCGCCGATTGCCGAGGCGCCGCCGCCGCGGAGGGCCGCCGGGCCGCGGCGCCCGGCGAGCCGCCCCGACGACGGCCTCGACGACGCCGTCGAGCGCGCGTCGTTCGTGACGTGGCCCGACGCGGCGGCTGGTCCGCCGCTCGAGAGCGGCACGCTCGTGCGGGTGGACCTGCCGGTGTCAATCCTGCCGGCGCTCGGCCTCTGGCCGCCGGCGTCGGCCGAATCGACCGTGCCAGTGGAGATTCTCGTCGGACAGGACGGGTTCGCCCGGGCCTTTCGACTCCTTCAGAACTAGTTCAGGAGGGTGTCATGAAGCTGGTCTGCATCACTATCGCGGCGGGTGTGGCGTTGGGCGGGGTCGCGATCCACGCGCAGCGCGGCGCGTCTCAGCCGGCCGCCCGCGTCTTCCTTCTGCCGTTCGAGTCGAAGATCGTCCGGGGGCTCCCCTACTCGGCGGAGATCCTGTCGGAATCGGTCCAGACGCTCGCGGACGGCAACCGCATCGTGCAGCGGACGACGGGGCACGTCTATCGGGACAACGAGGGGCGTATCCGGCGGGAAGAGGAGCGACCGTCGGGCGGACGCTCGATCACGATCTCCGACGTCGTCGGAGGACGGTCGTACACGCTGAACGAGGAACAGCACACCGCCGCCGAGGGACCGCTCATCGCGACCCTCAACTGGGGCTCCGGCGGGGCCGCCACGCTCGTGCTGAGCCAGCTGAACGCCTTGAAGAAGGTGCAACTCGACCTCGGAGGCGGCTTGACCGTCGAAGGCGGCGGGCGCGGTGCGCCGCCGACCGACGCCGCCGGGCAGAAGGAGCGCAAGATCGAGCAGCTGAAGGCGACCGTGGCCGGCGGCCGGGGCGTCGCCCTGCTGAATCCGAGCGAGGAAGTGGCCGAGGAACGCCTGCAGGATCGCGTTATCGGCGGCGTTCTCGCCAGCGGAACCCGACGGACGACCACCATCCCGGCCGGCGCGATCGGCAACGAGCGGCCGATCACGGTCGTGTCGGAGGAGTGGTACTCGCCCGACCTCCAGATTCTCGTGCAAACCGAGCGGACCGATCCGCGACTGGGCCGATCGGTGTATCAGGTATCGAACATCAATCGCAACGAGCCCGACCCATCGCTCTTTCAGGTGCCGACGGATTACACCATTCGCGGCCGCTAGCAGGAGCCGCGGTTCGACGGCGGGAGACGCGTTTTACGCCTTCCTTTCGTCGCGTGACGTCTCGTATGCGATGATTGCGACACGGTGCTCGATCGCACCGTCCTCAGGTGATGAGATCTTCTCTGCGTGGTGCATCGCGCGCGTTCGTGGCCGCCGTCCTCTGTCTGGCTGCCGCCGTCGCGTGGTCGCCTGACGAATCGGCCGCCGCGACGACATCGGCGCGGCGTCGCGTCCAGGTTGCCCCCGCGGCTCCGTCCGGCTTCCGCCTCGGAACCGCGGCGCGTCCCTACGGATGGTCCACCGGCATCGCCGACTTCAACAAGGACGGCACACCCGACCTCGCGATTGCAGACCGGGTCGGCCGCGCCGGCTCCTCCTACCAATATCAGCTGCAGTTCTCCGTCTCCGGGCTGACGCCGCAGGTGATCGCGATCGAATCGGAGCAGGACGCGGTGACCGTTCGCGTCTCCGACATCGATCACGACGACGATCTCGACGTCGTCGTCACCGGCGTGCTGTCGCGAGCGATCGTCGGCGTGTGGGTGAACGACGGCCACGGACGCTTCGGGCGAGGGAACCCGGGAACCGTTCCCCCGCCGGCCTCGCTGGCCGGGATCGCGGGTGACCCGTCGGCCCAACCGTTGGCCACCGCGATCGTGAAGCCGCATGACGTCGGAGCGAAGCCATCGCGGGCCAGGGCGCCGACCGCTTCAGCCGACGACCGTGTCGCATCGCAGAACTCAGTCGTCCCGCCCGGCTCCGATCCGATCTCGCGACCTGCCCGCGCACCGCCCGCCGCCCTCTTTCCCCTGATTTCCTGAAAGCTCGCCCGCACGCCTGACACCGCCGTCGACGGGAGAGGCCTGTTGGTCTGTCATCACAGGCCGTGGCGACGTGGAGTGTTCGTGTATATGCGCATTCGTGTGCTGCTGTCGTGTGCCGTGTTGTTGGTCGGGGCCCACGCCGCCGTCTCACAGGCCCAGGCCCCGCCCAGACCGTTGACGATCGCCGAGGCGGTGGACGAGGCTGTCCAGCGAAACCTGTCGCTGCTCGCGGCCAGGAGCGACCTGTCCATCGCCGATGCGGCGCTCATGACGGCGAGGCTGCGGCCCAATCCGGTGCTGTCGGGAGGCGGCGACAGCCTCGACCTGCTCGGCACCGGCTTCGACGCGGTCAACCAGGCCGGACCGCCGAACTATGCGGTTCGCCTGGACATCCCGTTCGAGCGCGGCGGCAAGCGGGCGCTGAGGGCCGAGGTCGCGGCGTCGGCGAAAGACGTCGCCACGGCCCGGTTCGCCGACGCGATCCGCCGCATGAAGCTGGACGCGACGATCGCCTGCATCGACGTCCTCGAAGCCAAGGCGCGCCTCCGCCTGGCCCAGGACAACCTGCAGGCGCTCGAGCGCCTAGTCGATCTCAACGTTCGGCGGCTCGGCAGCGGGGCGATTCCCGCCCTCGAGGTGACGCGCTCGCGCGTCGCCATGCTGCAGTACCGTGCCGGCGTCCGACGCGCGGAGCTGTCGCTGACCGAAGCGCGGCTCAGACTGCTCCCGCTCCTCGGCCGGAAGCCCGACGGAGCGGGCGTCGACATCGAGGACCACCTTGGGGTGATGCCGCTGCCGGCCCCCCTCGATCTCGCCGGTCTGCAGCAGTCGGCGCGGGCCACCCGGCCGGACTACCAGGCGCTGCAGCGCGACCAGGCGCACAGCCTGGCGGACCTCCGCCTGCAGGTGGCGGAGGGCAAGATCGATTACACGCTGGGCGCCGAATACCGCCGCGAGCAGGGCATCAACGGGCGCGGCAACACGATGGGCCTGTTCTTCAGCGCGCCGCTTCCGATCTTCAACCGCAACCAGGGCGAGATCGCGCGGGCCGAAGCCGCCGAGGAGAAGGCGCGGCGCTCGCTCGCGGCGCTCGACACCGAACTGGCCGGCGAGGTCGCCTCCGCGTACGCCGAGTTCGAGTCCGCACGCCTGCTCCTCGCCGAGATCGAGCGCGACCTCCTGCAGCCGTCGGCCGATGCGCGCGCCCGCGTGACCTACGTGTACCAGGCCGGCGCCAGCAGTCTCCTCGACGTGCTCGATGCGCAGCGCGCCTTCAACGACACGATGGAAACCTACTACTCGGCCCAGGCGGACTATCGCCGGGCGCTCGCGAAGCTGGCCCTGACGGTCGGAAGAGACTTCGCCGAATGAGGTCGGATGGAGGATGCACCTTGAAACGGAGAATCGGCAGATCCGCCGCGTCGCGGCTCATCGGCTCCCTGACGCTGTCGTGCCTCGGGCTGGCCGCGATCGCGTGCGGCAGCGGCACCAGCGCCGCCGATCGCGGGTCGGCGGCTCAGCCGCCGGATACGGCCGCATCCGACGCGCCGCGGTCGGCGCGCACGGTGCGGCTCGACACGTCCCAAACGAGGCAGATCCACATCGAGACGGTCTCTCCCGGCGCGCCCGCCCAGGCGATTCACGCGACCGGCACGGTGGAGTTCAATGGCGATCGGCTGGCGCGAATCCTGCCCCCGGTGTCCGGTCAGGTTCAGGAACTGACGGTCAACATCGGCGACACCGTCCGCAAGGGTGACGTGCTGTTCGTCTTGAGCAGCCGCGAGGTCGCCGCCGCGATTGCCGACCACGTAGCGGCCCACAGGGATGCGGATCTCGCGCAGAAGACCTACGCCATGACCCAGGACCTCTTCGAGCACGAAGCCGCCTCGCGGATCTCGCTGCAGCAGGCGGAGAGCGATCTGGCCAAGGCCCATGCGCGAGTCCTCCAGAGCGAGGAGATTCTCCGCGTCCTCGGCCTCGACGTCGATGCGCTCGAGGATCCGAACCGCCTGCAGTCGAGGATTCCGATCCGCACGCCCATCTCCGGCACGGTGACCGAGCGGACGGTGACCGACGGCCAGTTCGTCGCGCCCGACAACGCGCTGCTCGTGATTGCCGACCTGTCGAGCGTGTGGGTGCTCGCCGACGTGTTCGAGCGCGATCTCCACAGCATCACGCCGGGCCAGAAGGCCGACGTCACGACGGCGGCCTACCCGGCCGACCGGTTCATCGCCGAGGTCTCGAGGATCGGGACGACCGTGGACGCGCAGACCCGCACGGCGAAGGTGCGATTTCTGGTGGCCAATCCCGGCCGGCGCCTGAAACCGGGGATGTTCACCTCGGCGAGCCTCTATCTGCCTGACACGGCGCCGGCCCTGAGCGTGGCGGCGAGCGCGGTCTTCGTCGAGAACGGCCGGAGCTTCGCCTACCTGCAGCAGGACGACACGACCTTCCTCCGGCGCGAGGTCGAAACGGCACCGGGCAGCGGCGCGCGGCTTCGTGTCGTTCGGGGACTGGCGGCCGGCGACCGCGTCGTCAGCGACGGCGTCCTGCTCCTGCGTCAGCTCGAAACGGACGCGGCGCCGCAATGATCCGCCGCCTCGTGTCGGTCTCGCTCCACGAGCCGCTCCTCGTCCTGATGCTGCTGGCCCTGTTCGTCGGCGCCGGCCTGGCGGCGTTCCGATCGCTGCCGGTCGAAGCGTTTCCGGACGTCACCGACATCCAGGTGACCGTCATCACGCTCTTTCCGGGCCATGCCCCGGAAGAAGTCGAGAAGCAGGTGACGATCCCGCTCGAGATCGGCCTGAGCGGCATCCCCAACGCCGTGCGGATGTTCTCGCACACACAGTTCGGCCTGTCGTACCTCATCCTCACCTTCAACGACGACGCGACCGATTACTTCGCCCGGCAGCAGGTGCTCGAGCGGCTGCAGGGCGTCGATCTGCCGCCCGGGCTGCAGCCCCAGCTCGCGCCGCTCTCGACCGCCATCGGCGAGATCTACCGGTACCGCGTCAAGGCGGACGGCTGGACCGTCGCCGACCTGCGCAGCCTGCAGGACTGGGTCGTCAGCCGCAATCTGAAGATGATTCCGGGCGTCGCCGACGTCGTGAGCTTCGGCGGCCTGATCAAGCAGTACCAGGTGACGGTGAACACCGCCCGCATGAAGGCGTACCACGTGACGCTGCAGCAGGTGTTCACCGCGCTCGGCCGCGGCAACGCCAACGCCGGCGGCAGCTTCCTCGAGCAGGGGGAACAGCAGTACCTCATTCGCGGCATCGGCATGCTGCGGACGAGCGACGACATCGGCGGCATCGTCGTGTCGGAGCACGGCGGCACGCCGCTGCTCGTTCGCGACATCGCCGACGTCGAGGTCGGCGCGGTCCCGCGACAGGGCCTCGTCGGACAGGACGACGACGACGAGATGGTGTCGGGCATCGTGCTGATGCGCAAAGGCGAGAATCCGTCGGACGTCCTGACGGCGGTCAAGGAGCGGGTCGCCGCGCTGAACGATTCGATCCTGCCGAGGCCTGCCCGGATCGTGCCGTTCTACGACCGGACGACGCTGATCGACACGACCCTGACGACCGTCTTCCGGAATCTGATCGAAGGCGCCGTGCTCGTGGCCGTGGTGCTCTTCCTGTTCCTCGGCAACCTGCGGGCGGCCGGCATCGTCGCGTCGGTGATTCCGCTGTCGCTGCTGGCGACCTTCATCGGGCTGCGCATCCGCGGGATTCCGGCGAACCTGCTCTCCCTCGGCGCCATGGACTTCGGCATCATCGTCGACGGCGCGGTCATCGTGCTCGAGAACATCTTCCGGCACCTGTCCGAGCGGCGCGGACAGCATCACGTGCCGCGGGCCGTGATCCTGGACGCGGCGGTCGAAGTCGGACGTCCCACGCTCTTCTCGATGCTGATCATCATCATCGCGCATCTGCCGATCTTCACGCTTCAGCGAACCGAGGGACGCATCTTCGCGCCGATGGCCTACACGATCGTCTCGGCGCTCATCGGATCGCTCGTCTTCTCGCTGACGCTCGTTCCGCTGTTTGCAATGTTCCTGCTCGGGCGACAGCACCTCCACGGAGAGAACCTGCTCGTCCGCCTGTGCAAGCGCGGTTACGAGCCGCTGCTGCGCGCGGCGCTGACGCACCGGCGGGCCATCGTCGGCCTGGGTGTGGCCGTCCTGGCGGCGGCGCTGGCGCTGGTGCCGCGGCTGGGCAGGGAATTCCTGCCTGAGCTGAACGAAGGAGCGATCTGGGTGAACATCATGCTGCCGCCCGGCATTTCCGTGAGCGACACCGCCCGCCAGCTCCGCCGAATCAGGGCGACGCTCGGCCGGTTCCCCGAAGTGACCTCCGTCATGTCGAAGGCCGGGCGCCCCGAGGACGGCACCGATCCCAAGATGATCAACATGGCGGAATTGCTGGTGGACGTGAATCCCGAGTCGGAGTGGCGGCCGCACGTCAGCCACGACGAGCTTGTGGATCAGATGAACGCCGCGCTCCAGACGATCCCGGGCATCGAGCCGAGCTTCTCGCAGCCCATCCGCGACAACATCCTCGAGAGCATCTCGCAGATCGACGGGCAGATCGTGATCAAGGTGTTCGGCGACGACACCGACGTGCTGCGGCGCACCGCCCTCGACGTGCTGCGAACCATCGCGCCGGTGCGCGGCGTGGCGCGGGCGTTCATCGACCGGGCCGGCCAGGTGCCGCAGCTCCAGATCGAGATCGACCGGGCGCGGGCGGCGCGCTACGGCCTGAACGTTGCGGACGTCGAGGACGTGATCGAGACCGCGCTGGGCGGCAAGACGGCGACCGAGATCTGGGAGGGCGAGCGCCGCTTCAACGTGGTCGTCAGGCTCGCGGAAGAGGAGCGGCGCGATCCGGCGGCCATCGGGAACATCCTCGTGGACACGCCGGGCGGGCCGCGCATTCCGCTGTCGGAGGTCGCGACGATCGGCGTCGGCAGCGGCAGCATGAACATCGCGCGCGAGAACGGCACGCGGGTGGCGGCGATCGGCGTGTTCATCCAGGGCCGCGACATGGGCGGCATCGTCCGGGAGATGCAGGATCGGGTGAAGGCCGCCGTGCCCCTGCCCGCCGGCTATTACACGGCCTGGGGCGGCGAGTTCGAGAACCAGCAGCGGGCCATGGCGCGGCTGAGCCTCATCGTGCCGATCAGCGTCTTTCTCATCTTCTTTCTGCTCTTCAACGCGTTCGGATCCGTCAAGGACGCGGCGCTGATCCTGATGAACGTGCCGTTCGCCCTGATCGGCGGCATCCTGGCGCTGCTATCTCACCGGCATTCACCTGAGCGTCTCGGCGGCGATCGGCTTCATCGCGCTCTTCGGCCAGGCGGTGCTGAACGGCGTCGTGATGGTCAGCTACTTCAACCAGCTGCGCCGGACCGGGATCGGCGCGCACGAAGCGGCGCGGCAGGGGGCGCTCGTGCGGCTGCGAACGGTCCTGATGACGGCGCTGCTGGCGATGCTCGGGCTGATGCCGATGGCGCTGTCGCACGGCATCGGATCCGAGGTGCAGCGACCCCTGGCCGTCGTGGTGATCGGCGGCCTCTTCTCGGCCGCGGCCCTCACCCTCATCGTGCTGCCCGCGATGTACGTGATGTTCTCGTCGAGCCACGTCCATCCCGGTCCGGCGGCCGAGAGCGCGTGAGCCGACCGGCCCATCGGACTCCGGTCGCGTGCGGGCGCCCGGGCGCACCCTTGATTCCGTCTGATTTCTTCTATATACTGGAATAAATGCCGGCCGCCCCTCCGCTGCGCCACCTGGATCTCCTGGTCCTCCTCGCCCTGCTGCGGATCGGCGACGAGGCGTACGGCCTCCCGGTGGCGCGCGCGATCGAGCGCGCGAGCGGGCGCGGCGTCGCGCTGGCCAGCGTCTACGCGTCGCTCGCGCGCCTCGAGCAGACCGCCCTGTTGACGTCGCGATGGGGCGAGCCGACGCCGGAGCGCGGCGGACGGGCCAAGAAACACTTTCGCATCACCGCCGCGGGGCTTCGGGCCGTCCGCAGCTCCCGGCGGACGTTGACGACGCTCTGGGACGGGCTGCCGCAGCTCGAAGGCGGCCGCGCGTGACGCGCCGTCCGCCGGCGCTCGCGCGATGGCTCCTGGCGCGCCTCGAGGTCGACCCCGCGCTCGTGGGCGATCTCGACGAGGCGTTCGCCCAGGGCCGATCCGCATGGTGGTACTGGCGGCAGACCAACTGGGCGCTCGTCCTCACCGTCTGGGGCGGCGTCCGCTCCCACAAACGCAGGGCCGTCGGCGCGGTGGCGTTGAGCCTGATCGCGGTGTCGCTCGCCACGAGCGTCGGCGCCGCGGCAACCGGGCTCGCCGGCCGGTGGACCTGGACCGGCGGCGCCGAGACCTGGCGCGACGTCCCGGCCGGACTGCTGTACCGATTGCCGTTTCTCGTCGCCATGGGCGCGGCAGGCGCCGCGGGCGGATGGGTGCTGCGCCGGCTGCCCTCCGCGGATCGAGTGGCGATGGTCGCGATGTTCGCGCTGCTCCCGACCCTGTCGGCGAGTCTCTGGACGATTCGAGCGCTCGCGGCCCTCGTGTGGGTGGGCGGTCCGGCGGGCCTCAACGGCCTGTTCGCGGCGGCGGCATTCTGGGCGATGGCGATCGGCTGCCTCGTCGTCGCGGGCGCTCCAGCCAACGAGGCCACAGCCGCGTCGCGCTAGCGGCCGGCGAACCCGCTCGTCACCCCGGCCGGGAGACGCCGGCCGGCCAGGGCGCTCGCCACCAGGTGGGCGACCTCGGGATCCATCGCGACCAGCGGCCTGATGAAGCCGCCTTCCATCACGGCCAGCGCGACGCCGTCGCGATACGCGATCCGGTTCGACGCGATGACGCGCACCCGTTCGTCGCCGGTGAGGACGCCGGTGAGGTTGAGCGGATCGGCGGCGCTGATCGCGACGAGCTCGCCTGCCGCCGGCGTGCGCCGCACCTCGCGCAGCCGGTCGACCGCTTCGGGCCGCGCGAACTGGTGGCCGGCAATGCCGGCGACGAATCGGCCGCCGCGGATTTCTCCACGCGCCTCGAGGCGGCGGTACACCGGCGTCAGTTCGCGCCAGGTCACCACGCGAGCCTCCCGGGCGAGCAGCCGGTGAAACACGACACCGTAGCGGGCGACGAGCGCGCGCGCACACACCTCGATCGCCTGGTCGCGCCCCTCGCGCGCCGCCTCGATCGGCATCGCGGACCAGCGTCCTGCCGGCTCCCGAGGCCGGACGTGGCGTGACGGCGCCGGCCGGAGAATCGCGCGGACGCCGGCAAAGCTGTCGGACGCAATCAGTCCGCGTCGGGCGAGAGCGGCGATCGGCTCGTCCAGCGCCGCCGCATCCACGTCACAGAGGCGGGCCAGATCGCGGACGAACGACGCGCCGCGCGCCCGCAGCACATCGAGCACGCGCCGCGCGAGTCCGTCCAGGCGCGGGTCGCCCTCGGGCGGCGGCGAGCCTGACCCGGCGGCGGCGGCAAGCGTCCGCCAGGCGTCCGCGTGCTCACCGACAAACAGCGCGGCACGCAGGGAAGGGCTGCTCGCGCCGTTGGCCGGACGCGGCGCCGACAGCCGGCCCCAGCCGACCTCGCCGGTCAGGCACAGCAGATCGAGCATCGCCTTGTCGTAGCGGTCGAGGCGCGCCGGCAGCACGGCCCGTTCCCACGCCCGGGCCGGCAGTTCGAGACCGTCGAGCATGGCCGCGATTAGGCGCAGGCCGTCGATGCCGGTCAGCCGATCGGCCGGCGTCACGTGCTGCCATGCGAACAGGAACCGCATGAAATCGGCCGGCGCCACCGGCTCGATCTCCGCGCGCAGTCGATTCAGCGTGTATCGATGAATGCGCGCGAGGAGCGCGCGGTCGCACCACTGCAGGGGCCGCGGTCCTGCGAGCCCCTCGTGGGGGCTGAACTGGCCGCGGAGCACCACGCCCTGTCCTTCGAGCTCGACGAGCGCCGCATCGATGTCCGCCGTCGCGATGCCGGTGGACCGGGCGAGCGCGTCGGCAGTCGTCGGCCCGGCGATCGAGAGTCGGCTCCGGAGGAGATCGACGATCGCGTCCTCCCGCGTCCAGCTCCGCAAGGCGCGGCCCGGCGGCGCCGCCAGCGGCGGATCCCCGCTGACGGCCGCCTCCGGCGGGATCCGGGCGACGGCCGGCCACCCGTGCGCCGCGACGATCTCGGGCACGCGCTCGGCGGCAACCCAGATGACGCCGGCCGGCGTGAGGCAGCGGCCGGCACGACGTGCGCGTTGCAGCGCGTCGAGCGCGCCAACAGGTGCCGTCGAGACTTCGTCCGTCGTCAGGAAGCCGGCGGTGACGAGCGCATCGTGCAGTTCGTCGGCATCGCGCGGATCAGGCCGTGCTTCGCCGCGTACACGATCGATCGCCGCGGGATCCAGCGCCCCGAGGTCCGCGGCCGTGGACGGCTCGGCCGCGCGGCGCGCGTAGACCGCCTGCGTCCGCCGCTCCTCGAGCGGCGCGTCGTCGAGAAACGCGTACGGACGGGCGTTCAGGATCTCGTGCGAGATGGGCGACGGCTCCGGCGTATCGCGCGTCACCAGCCGCAGATCGCCGGCATGAATGCGCGTCAGCACGCCGAGGAGTCCGCCGAGGTCCATCGCCTCCTCGAGGCAATCGCGGAGCGTCTGCGAGACGAGCGGATGGTCGGGAATCCGCCGGTCGCCCGGGACGTTCTCGAGGCAGGCGGCCGCGTCGGGAAACACCGACGCCATCAGGTCGTCCGCCTGCATGCGCTGAAGCTGGGGCGGGACCCTGCGGCCGCCCCGGAAGCGGGGCACGGCCAGGGCAATCGTGCTGTTCCAGCGCCACCGCGTCTGGAAGACCGGCGCATCGAGCAGCGCCTGCACGAGCACGTCCCGGACGGTGGCCGGATGCAGATAGCGGAAGACGTCGGCGAGCGGGAACGAATGCTGCGGCCCGAGCGACAGCAGCACGGCGTCCTCGGTGGCCGCCGCCTGGAGCTCGAAGTTGAACTGGCGGCAGAAGCGCTTCCGCAGCGCGAGCCCCCACGCCTTGTTGATGCGGCTGCCGAACGGGGCGTGCAGAACCAGCTGCATGCCCCCGGATTCGTCGAAGAAGCGCTCGAGAATGAGCGTCTCCTGCGTCGGCAGCGCTCCGAGCGCCGCGAGGCTCGCCGAGAGATACGTCACCGCCTGGTCGGCGGCCACCTCGTCGGCGCCGGTTTCGGAGATCAGCCATTCGACGGTCCGGCTGAAGCCGGACACTACTGCCGAGGCTACCGACGCTGCCGAGGCGTCGACGACCGGCTGGTCCAGCCGGCGCTCGACGTCGCGACGCAAATCGCCGACCGCGCGCGACAGTTCGTCGCTGCGCGCGGGCGCTTCGCCCAGCCAGAACGGGATGTTCGGCGGCGCCCCCTTCGCGTCGGCGACCCGTATGACGCCGGCGCCCACCTGCACGACGCGCCACGACGCGTTGCCGAGCTGGAACACGTCGCCGGCGATGCTTTCGATCGCGAAGTCCTCGTTGAGCGTGCCGATGAACGTCTCCTCCGGCTCGAGGACGACGCGGTAGTCGGCCACTTCGGGAATGGCGCCGCCCGAGGTGAGCGCCGTCATCCGCGCGGCGCGGCGGCCGCGTACGCGGCGTTGCACCTCGTCGCGGTGAAGCAACGCGCCGCGGCGGCCCCTCCGGGTCGAGAATCCCCCGGCCAGCATCGCGACGACGGCGTCGAACGCCGGACGCTCGAGCGAGCGGTAGGGCCACGCCCGCCGCGCCAGGTGAAAGAGCTCGTCCTCCGTGCACTCGCGGCACGACGACTCCCCCACGATCTGCTGCGCCAGGACGTCGAGCGGCGCGTCATGGGACGCCACCGCGTCGAGCTCGCCACGCCGGACCGCTCGCAGCAGCGCCAGCGATTCGACGAGATCGTCGCGCGAGGTCGGGAACAGACGCCCCTTCGGTGTGCCGATCACCGTGTGCCCCGACCGGCCCACGCGCTGCAGCAACGTCGCGATCCGGTGCGGCGATCCGATCTGGCACACGAGATCGACATGACCGATGTCGATCCCGAGCTCGAGCGACGCCGTCGCGACCAGCGCCGCGAGCGCACCGCTCTTCAGACGCGCTTCCGCGTCGAGCCGCCTCTCTTTCGACAGGCTGCCGTGATGGGCGGTCACCCGGTCGGCGCCCACCCGTTCGCCGAGGTGCCGCGTGACGCGCTCCGCCAGGCGGCGGGTGTTGACGAAGACGAGCGTCGTGCGGTGCGCCCGCACCAGATCGGCGAGTCGATCGTAGTGCTCGTCCCAGATCGCCCCCGACATCACCGCCTCGAGCGGCGACCGCGGCAGCTCCAGCGCGAGATCGAGCGAACGCCGATGGCCTTCGTCGACGATCGCGCAGCGCCCATGATCGCCCACCAGAAATCGCGCGACCTCCTCGACCGGCCGCTGCGTCGCCGACAGACCGATGCGGAGCGGCGGTGCAGCGGTCACCTCCTCCAGCCGCTCCAGCGACAACGACAGGTGCGCGCCGCGGCGGGTTCCGATCACCGCGTGAATCTCGTCCACGATCACCGTCCGCACCGTGCGGAGCACGCCGCGGCTCCGCTCGGCGGTGAGCAGCAGGAACAGCGATTCCGGCGTCGTCACCAGGACGTGCGGCGGCGTGCGGACCATGGCGGCGCGCTCGGAGGAGGTCGTGTCGCCGGTGCGGACGGCCGCGGTGATCCGCGGCGCCTCCAGCCCGGCGCCTTCCGCGGCCGCGCGAATGCCCCGCCGCGGCACCGCGAGATTCTCGTGGACGTCCGCGCTCAACGCTTTCAGCGGCGAGACGTAGAGGATGCGCACGCAGTCGGCGAGCGGGTGGCTCAGCCCTTCGCGGAACAACTCGTCGAGCCCGGCCAGAAACGCCGCGAGCGTCTTTCCGGATCCCGTGGGCGCGGCAATCAGGGTGTGGCGGCGGGCCTGAATCTCCAGCCAGCCGCGCCGCTGCGCCTCGGTCGGCGCGCCAATCGCGTCGGCGAACCAGCGTTCGACAATTGGATGAAACGGCACAGAAGCCCTCGGCGGTCCGGGCGGTGAACGGCGGACCTGTGATGAAATAGGTCCAGTCTACCGCGCACCAGGGAACGATCTCGTCGATTTGGTGTCCAAACCTGTTGTGAGAGCCGCCGGCCTCCTGCTCGTCGGGTTATCGATCGTGGCGGCAGGCGCGTGTGCGCCGGCGGTGGATCTGTCGACCGCACTGCGCACGCAGACCGTCGTCAGCGGCTGGGTGGACGACGGCATCGTCCAGGGCAAGAAGAAGATCGTGCCCACGATCTCGGTCAGCATCAGGAACGTCTCCACGCAGACGCTCGAGATGCTGCAGGTGAATGCGCTGTTCCGCCGCGTCGGCGACGAAGACGAGTGGGGCGCGCACTTCCTCACCGTGGCCGGCCGCGAAGGGCTGCCCCCCGGCGGCATGACGATGGTCAGCGTGAAATCGCCGCAGGGCTATACCAGCGCCGACTCGGGGCGCGCGATGCTCACCAACTCCCAGTTCGTCGATGCGCGCGTGGATCTGTACGCGAAGTACGGCTCCACGCGCTGGACGCGCGTCGCCCAGTACCGCATAGCGCGCCAGCTCCTGGCGCGATGACCTACAGTCCCGACGGATACGTCTCGGCGACTTCGCCAGCCTCCCACACCGAGCTGCGCTCCAGCGGTTCGACGGCTCTGGTCTCGTCGAAGTGCAGGACGTAGTCGAACTGCCGCGGCAGATGCGCGCGGAAGTAGTGGCTTCGCCGCTCGGTATCGGGCAGATACAGCACGCCGATGGCCCGCTCGAGACGCGGCGCCGCGAGAGCGGTGGAGACGTCGACGTCGTTCAAGGAGAGCATGAACCGCGGCAGGTGCGCGTCGTGGAACAGGCGCTCGTAGCTTCCGGCCAGCGCCGGCCGCACGTGCTTGCGATGCGCGGGGCCTCCCCATTCTGACGCCGCCGTCACCGTCCCGGTGTACGTCGTGAAGCCGACGATCGCCACCTCGTCTCCAAACGCCTCGCGCGCGAGCTGGCCCACGTTCAGCTCGCCGCCCTCGCCCATTTCGGTCGCCCGCGCGTCGCCCAGATGCGAGTTGTGCGCCCAGACGACCACCCGCGCGCGCGGCCCGCTGCGATCGAGGAACGCGAGCAGTTCCTTCAGTGTCTCGACCATGTGCCGATCGCGCAGGTTCCACGACTCGGCGCGGCCTCGGAACATGCTCCGGTAGTACTCCTCGGCGTTTCGCACGAGCCGCGCGTTCTGCTCGGCGAAGAAGAAGTCGTCGGCCGCGACGCGGCCGTCGCGGCTCGCGTACCGGATCCGGGCCCGATGGAGATCGAGCAGTTGCGCGACCGCTTCGCGCTCGCACCCCTGCTGCAGGCCGAAGTTCGCGGCGTAGCCGTACTCCTGCATGTCGTCGCCGAACTGGTCGAAGCAGCCGTACCGCGTGCGCGCGCGGCGCGCCGCCTCGGGATCGACCCTGTCGAGATAGGCCAGGACCGCTTCGGTCGAGGCGCGCAGGCTGTACAGGTCCAGCCCGTAGAACCCGGCGCGCGTCGCCGCCGGCTGACTCTCGTTGCGGGCGCGCAGCCACCCGACGAAGTCGAGCACGTCGGCGTTGCGCCACATCCAGGTCGGGAAGCGGCCGAAGTCCGCGAGCGCCTGCACCGAATCGTCGTCGGGGCCGGCGCCGCGCACGTACCGGTTGATGCGGTAGGCGTCGGGCCAGTCGGCTTCCGCCGCGACGGCCGCGAAGCCCTTCTCCGTGATCAGCCGACGCGTGATGTATCCCCGCTCCCGGTAGAACTCGTGCGTCCCGTGCGTCGCCTCGCCGAGCAGCACCACGCGCGCGTCGCCGACGCCGTCGATGAGCGCGTCGTACTGCGAAGGATCGCCCGTGAGCACGTGGGCCCGCGCGCGAACGAGGTCGATGACGCCGGCAAGGGGTGTCGCCGGCGCGGGCCGGCTGCCGGCCGATCCCGCCGCCGCGGCGAGCAGCCGGATCACGTCCTCGTCGCTCGTCTGCGAGAAGTCCTCGTACCACAGGCCGACCGCATTGAACGGTTCCGGCGTGGCGAGGCAGACCACCCGATCGGCAATGCGCCCGAGCCGATCGCAGGTGTCGCGCGCCCCGACCGGCACCGCCACGACGATGCGCGACGGCTGCTGCTGACGAAGGGCCAGGACGGCCGCCTCCATCGTCGATCCGGTCGCGAGCCCGTCGTCGACCAGGATGACCACGTGGCCGCGCACCTCGGTCGCCGCGCGACCGCGCCGGTACAGCACCGTCGCGGCGATCCAGCTCCAGCCGTTCACGGACCGCCACCTGCTCGACCAGGGCGCGCGGAATGCCGAGGTCGCGCACGAGATCCTCGCTCAGGACCTCCACGCCGCCGGCGGCGATGGCGCCCATCGCGAGCTCGGGGTGGCCCGGAACGCCGAGCTTGCGGACGAGAAAAACATCCAGCGGGACGTTGAGGCGCCTGGCGACCTCGTAGCCCACCGGCACGCCGCCTCTGGGCAGCGCGAGCACCAGGGCGTGCGGCCGGCCCGCATATTCGGCCAGGCGGTCGGCCAACTGGCAGCCGGCATCGACGCGATCGCGGAACCGCATGGGACGCCTCCTGGGGGCAGAGCCGGGCGCGTGGCGTGGCCGGCGTCGGTTCGATGAGGTCAGTTCCCGCCGGGTTTTCGCCGCACACCCGTCCGTTCCCGGATGAGTGTGCAAACGATGGTCCGAGCGGGTTTCATACGGTCAGCACCGGATCCGCCGCACGGAGGAACCATCGATCGAGCACCACGTGACGCACAAACCAGGGCAGGTGCAGCAGGACCGAGGCGCCGGCCGCGGCGATGGGCGACGGTGACGCCCGGCCCGGCGACTCAGGGTCGAGAGGCGCGCCGGCGCCGAGGCGGGCGCGCAGCTTCTGTTCGTACCCGCGCAGTCGCCCGGCCGAGGTACCTGCCCTCCCGCCCCGCCGATGATGTCGGCCGCGATCAATCCGGACTCCACGGCGGGCCGGATGCCCTCACCGCTCTGAGGATATGCGAGTCCTGCCGCATCCCCGAGAAGGAGGACGCCATCGTCCATCACGCGTCGGGGTCGCGGGTCCGACAACAGGTACGCGTGGCCGCGCCAGCGCCACGGGACGTTGTTCGGGATTCGACCGTGCGCCGCAAGAAACGACAGGAACTGGCGCGCGGCCGCCGGGCCGCCGCGCCGATCCAGCCGGCCAATCCCGACGTTCAGATGCTCCTGCTTCCGGAAGCACCAGCCGTAGCCCTTCAGATCGCGCGAAAAATAGAGCTCCGGCGTGTCGCCGCGGACGGCGACGCCGTCCCGGTCTCCGCCGGCAACTCGAACCTCGATCTCCTGTGCGATCACGAGCGATCCGCCCGACGATTTCGGATTCAGCAGGCGTGCGACCGGACAGAAATGCCCGCCTGCGCCGACGAGCAGAGGCGTCCGAATCGATTCGTTGACGACCCAGCGGCCGCCGTCGCGCCGGATCCGCGTGACCGGCGCGCCGAGCCGCAGGCGGGCGTTCGAGCGCTCCAGCAGGTACGCATCGAACTCGCACCGGCGAATCCCGAAGCTGACCGCCCGCTCGTAGGAGATCTCGAGCGGCTCACCTCTGCCCATGCGGCCGACCCGGAATCCGGTGATCGGCTGGAGCGTTCGCCGGCGGCCGTACTCGGCGAGATCCAGCCGGAGGGCCGCAACCAGTTGCGGCGTGATCCAGCCGGCGCAGACCTTGTCGCGCGGAAAGGGCGCGCGGTCCACGACGAGGACGTCGAGGCCGGCCTGCTGCAGACGCCACGCGCACGACGAGCCGGCCGGCCCCCCGCCCACGATCAGGACGTCGCAGCTCTCCATGGCGGGCGTCGTCGCGACGATCACGAGCCGCCGAAACGGGTCCAGGGAACCTCGTTGCTGCCGCCGCGCGCGAACAGCACCTGGAACAGCTGCATCGTTCCGGTGAGGAACGCCGCCTGCGAACCGGCCAGATAGAGGCGCCAGGCGCGGACGAACGGATCGTCGAACATGTCGGCGATCTGCGGCGTCGCGCGGTCGAAGCGGTGGCGCCAGTGCTGCAGGGTCTTCTCGTAGTGAAGGCGCAGGTTCTCGACGTCGAGCACCGACAAGGCCTGCGGCTCGAGGATGTGCGCGAACACTTCGCCGAGTGTGGGTGGATACGCGCCCGGAAAGATGCGCTTGCGAATCCACGCGTTGAGCGGCGCCGGCCGGTCGCGGCCGATGAAGTGCAGCAGCCCCCGTCCGCCCGGCGTGAGCGTCCGGGTGATGACGTCGCCGAAGGTCGGGTAGTCAGGGAGCCCGACGTGCTCCAGCATGCCGACCGACACGAACACGTCGCACGCCCCGGTCGCGTTGCGGTAGTCGTCGTGGACGAATTCGACCTGTCCTGTCAGCCCCTCGCGGGCCGCGCGGTCGGTCGCGTAGGCAATCTGTTCGTCCGAGACGTTGAACGCGCGGACGGTGACGCCGTACTGCTTCGCCATGAACACCGCCAGCGAGCCCCAGCCGCAGCCGGCTTCGATCACCCGCTCGCCGCGCGTCAGGTGCAGCTTCCGACAGACGAGATCCATCTTCGCCAGCTGCGCCTCTTCCAGCGAGCAGTCGGGCGATCGGAAATAGGCGCAGGTGTAGACCATCTCGCGATCGAGCCACAGCCGATAGAACTCGTTGCCGAGGTCGTAGTGATGGTGGACGTTTTCGCGTGCGGCGTCGACGTCGTTGGACCGCTGCCACAGCCACCAGGAGCGTCTGTCGGTGCAAGGCAGCGCGCGGTACACGGCCTCGAGGAGACCGACCAGGTCGCCCTCGACCTGGACCGCGCCGGACATGTACGCCTCACCGAAGTTCAGCTCGGGATCCCACACCCAGCTGAGAAGCGCCTGCCGGTTGCGGAAGCGGATGGTCGCGACCGGCGCGGCCTCAGAGCGGAGTTGGAAGCCGTCCCAGAGGACGAACCGGATGGGTGCCCGGCTGACGTTCTGCTGGATGCGCCGGGCCGCCCAGCGATCGGCCCACGTCGACGCGTGCGCCGCCGCCTCGCCCGGTACCGTCGGCGCGGTGAGCGTCGACGAGGGCCGATTCATGGCGTGCGTGAGGTGGTGGGGTCTCCGGCGCGCTCCACCTGGATCGTGCAGTCCTTGAGCAGCGCGACGATGGCCCCGATGGCCGCGAGGACCGGCGCCAGCAGGGCGCCCACGACGCCTGCGGTCAGCGGAAATTCGGCGACCGTGCGGCCTTCGTGCTGAATGACCACGCGGCGGACGTTGCCTTCGTGAATGAGCCCGCGCAGCTTCTCGATCACGTTTTCGCTTTCGGACTTGAACGTTTCCCAGAACGTCTTGTCAGCCATGACACGACTCCTCGGGCCCGCGGCCGCTTCATCTTCTCCGGCCGGCAGAGCCTCGTCAACTGGCACATCCTCGGCCGGGCGCGCGCCCGCCCGGTGCGCCTGCAAGCGATCTGCCGCCCGGACGGGGGCCATTCCCCGTTGACGGCCCTCCGGCGAGCCAACGATAATCGACCTTCACCTCTGGGAGCACACCGTGAGGAATCTGTCACGTCGCCAGTTCGTCGGCGGTTTCGCCGTCGCGGTTCCCTTCATGGCCACAGCACCTCGACTGCTGGCCACGACGCTGTCGTCACGGGCGCTGCGCTTCAGCCACACCCACACAGGCGAGCGTCTGGCCGTCGAATACTTCAGCGGTGGCGCCTATCTCGACGACGCGCTCGCCACCGTCAATCAGTTCCTGCGCGATTTCCGCACCGGCGACGTCCACGCGATCGACCCGGACCTGCTCGACCTGCTCTATCGCCTGAACCAGCTGACCGGAAGCACCCGGGCCTATCAGGTGATTTCGGGCTATCGCTCGCCAGCCACCAACGAAATGCTCCGGCATCGGAGCGAAGGCGTCGCCGCGGGCAGCCTGCATATGCAGGGACAGGCCATCGACATCCGGCTGGCGGACGTTCCGCTGGCGAAACTGCGGAACACCGCGTTGTCGGTTCGCCGCGGCGGCGTCGGGTACTACCCGGCGTCGGACTTCGTGCACGTCGACACGGGTCGGTTCCGTACCTGGTAGCCGTCAGAACCGCGCCGCTTCCCTGAGCGCTCGATCGAGCGTCTGATCGTGACGGTAGATGTCGTCCGCGAATCGGAGCGTCCCGTCGGCGGGCGACACCGTGGCGGTCGTGTAGAAGAGAATCACCTGGATCGGACGCGCGAGCCGTACGTGCCGCGTCCCGTCGCCGTTCATCGCGGCCGCGATCCGCTCGCGGCTCCACTCGGTCTGTCCCGCGAGCGCCCACTCGGCCAGCGACGCCGGGTCGCGCACGCGCACGCACCCGTGGCTGAAGTCGCGCCGGCTCCGATCGAACAGCGCGTGCGCCGGCGTGCCGTGCATGTACACGTTCTCCGCGTTCGGGAACACGAACTCGACCAGACCGAGCGCGTTGTGCGATCCCGGCCTCTGGCGCACCCGCAGCACTCCACGCCGCGCGAGCTCCAGATTTTCGGCCGTCGCGTCCACCTGCACGGCCCCATCGCCCTGTCCGCGCACGATCTCCATCTGCTGGCGCGACAGGTACAGCGGGTCCTTCACGACCGCCGGCAGCACCTCGTGGCGGAGGATCGAGGGCGGAACGTTCCAGTACGGCCTGAACACGATTTCGCGCATCTGCTCGACGAAGACCGGCGTTTCGGTGCTCAACGCGCGGCCGACGATGAGGTCGGTCTCGAACGCCGGCAGCGGGTTGGATCCGGGCGAATCCCACGCCCACAGGTGAAACATCGGAATGTTCAGGACGATGAGGCGGCCGTCCCCGAGATCGGGAACCCATCGCAGACGTTCGAGCGACAACTCGATCTGGCGGACGCGCCACTCGAGCGGCACGCTCAACGCCGCCTGCGTGCCCTTCCCGATGACACCGTCCGGCTCGAGCCCGTGGCGGATCTGGAATCGTCTGACGGCGTCGACAACCGGACCGTCGTAACGTCCGGCCGATCCGGGATTCGGCGGGTCCTCCGCCAGGTCTCCAAACCTCGCGAGGCGCTCGGACAACTGGTTGACGCCCGGGCACAGCGCTCCGGGCCGAACGGCACGATCGAGGGTCGGTAACGGGGGCAGCGGCGGGCCTGCCGCGAGCCGGCGATAGCGCGCCAGCGCGTAGCGAAGGGCGCCGTACTGCGTCAGCCGCGGCCTCAGATCCGCGACGGCGTCTCCGACGCGCCGCCCGGCGACGGCTGCGCGGAGGATGGCCGCAAAATCGTGCCGCTCCGCACGCACCTGCAGCCGGAATCCGACATCCCGCGGATCGATGCGGCCCAGATGAATGTCTCGGAGATACCGCAGCATCGCGTCGGTGAGCCCGACGTCGAGCTCGGCCGCCTCGCGAGGGCGCGCGGCTCCGACGGTCTGCAGCGCACTGACAAGCCGCTGGAGGCGGTCCGGCGCATAGTCTCCCGGCGCCAGGCCGTCGTCTTGGGCGTGCGTCAGCGCGGTGAGGGCGTCCCGGGCGTTCTCGGTGGGGCGACCGGTCTCGTCAATCCAGAGCGGCTGGTATCCGCCCGGCTCGTAGACCGCCGCGAGCGGCGTCTGAGGCCGGCGGTTGGCAGGTGACGCGCGATCCGCCGCCGCGACGCGGGCACGAATGTCGTTGCCGAGCTCGATTCGAGCCGGCCGGCCCCGCGAGCGCCGCGGCGACCGCGCATGAGCATGCCGTTGCCGCGAGAGCCGTCCGGATGCGTGCGCATCTCATACCGAAACCGTGGCGAGCGAGGTGCACCCGCTGAGCGCCAACCGGTCCGCCTCGACGCGACCCTGCGAGAACAGTCCTTTGAAAGAGATCCGGGGCCACGTTTCCCGACGTCGGAGGTCCGCCGTATCACAGCCGGGACCGGAGCGTCGCCGCTCCGAGAGCAGCCGGACTCTGAGCACCTGCTCGGTGCCGCGCGGCCTGACCTGCCGATCGCCGGGGCGTCGGCCCCAGTGATGGGGAATGGTGCAAGAAGCACACCTTGAGAGAGGGGCGGGAACTCGCGCGAATTTCCAGGGAACACGCCCCGGACCCCGCGATGGCGATCCGCGGCGCCGGATTGCCGGCCGGTCAGGCGGAGGCTGCCGGCCATCCGCCGGTAATCCGTCGTTGCGGAGCGGCGCTTACAGAGCGGCGCCCGCGGCAAGCGCCCCGATCGCGTCTGTCAGGCGGCGGCGACGCAGGCCGCCGACGCCGAGTCGACGACGATCTGTCCGTCCTCCACCCTGACGCGGAACTGCAACGCGTCCTGCCAGCGCTCGCTGATCGGCATCTTGACCCGCTCGTCGATCACCCGCTTGAGATAGCGGGCACCGAACGCGAGGCTGTGCCCCTGATCGACGAGCAGCTCGAGCGCCTCTGGATCCACCTCGATTTGTTTGCCTTCCCGGGTCACCGTCCGGGCGATCTGGCCGAGGTAGAGCCGCGCGATCTCGCGGGCATCGTCTCGTGAAAGGGGCGCGAAGACGACGATCTCGTCGAGCCGATTCCGGAACTCGGGCGAGAAGCGACGCTCGATTTCGCGCAGGACGTCGACGCGGACCTGGTCGAGGCCGACCTCGCGCGTCCGGAATCCGAGCGGGCTCGTCAGCTTCCGGAAGTGCTCCGAGCCGAGGTTCGACGTCATGATGACGATGGCGTCGCTCAGATAGACCCGCCGGCCACGGCCGTCGGTGAGCCACCCTTCGTCGAACGCCTGCAGGAACATGTTCAGCAGCTGCGGACTCGCCTTCTCCACCTCGTCGAGCAGCACGACCGTGCAGGGGTTGTCCTGGAGCTGTCGCGTCAGGATGCCGCCGCGCTCGCTGCCGACAATACCGCGGGGCATGCCAATCAGCTTGTCGACGCCGACCGCGCCGTCCTGATACTCGGACATGTCGACGCGCACCATCTTCTTTTCGTCGCCGAACAGGAAGGCTGCGACCGCTTTGGCCAGCTCGGTCTTGCCGACGCCGGTCGGGCCGAGGAACAACAGCACGCCGTCGGGACGATCGAAGCCGTCCTTGAGCGGCCCCTTGTTGAGCACGAGCCGCCGCGCCACCGCGCCGATGGCTTCGCGCTGGCCCACGACGCGCGCGCGCAGGGAGGATTCGAGATCCTTGAACCGATCCGTGACGTCGCGAAACACCATGTCCTCGGGAATCTGCGCCGCCTGCGAGACCACGGTCACCACGTCGTCGCGGCCGACGTCGCGGCGGCGGCTCACCTCGGCGCGGACGGCGGCCGTGTCGAGCCAGCCGATCACCTTGTCCGGCAGGTGCAGATGCCGCATGTACCGCGGCGACAGCGCGAGCGCGGTGTCGAGCGCTTCGTCGTGCAGGCGAATCGAGTAGTTGCGTTCGAGCCGCGGCCGCAGGCGATAGAGGATCTCGCGGGTCTGTTCGAGCGTCGGCTCGTCCACCCGCACGCAGCGGAACCGGCGCGCGAGCGCCTCGTCCTCCTGAATGTGCTGCTTGTACTCGGTGAGCGTCGTCGCAGCGATCATGCGGATCTCGCCGCGGGCGAGCGCCGACTTGAAGATGCTGCCGGCATCCGCCGGCGCCCCCAGCGCCGATCCGGCGCCGATCATCGTGTGCGCTTCGTCGACGAACAGAATCAGGTTCCGGTGCTCCCGGAGCTCCCGGATCACGTTCTCCATCCGATCCTCGAACATGCCGCGGAGCTGCGTGCCGGCCACCATCGTGTTCATCTGGAGGCTGACCACCTGGCAATCGCGCAGGCGCACCGGCACCGTCTCGGGCTCGAGCTCGATCCGGCGCGCGATCCCCTCGGCAATCGCGGTCTTGCCGACGCCAGGCTCCCCGACCAGCATCACCGAGTTGGCACGTTCGCGGTGGCAGAGGACTTCGAGCACCTGTTGAATCTCGCGATCGCGCCCGAACACCGGCGGCACCCGGTCCTGGTGGACGAGGGCGTTCAGATTCGTCCCGTAGTGGCGCAGATAGGTCGGCAACTCGAAGCGTTTCTTCAGGCGCTCGTCGCGCTGATCGGCGTCGCGCACCCAGGTCCGAAGCCGCGACACCAGCGCCTCCGGCTCGGCGCCCTCGGTCCGGAGGATCGGCGCGAGCGCGCCTCCGCGGTCCTCGAGCAAGGCGAGCAACAGGTCCATGGAGCCGATCGACGGATGTCCCGATCGCGTCGCGGCATTGAGCGCCAGCCTGAGCGTGATCTTCGTCGCGTGCGACACGGCAAGGTCGGGGCGGGTGAACGGCCGCAGCGTCTGCAGATACTGTTCGACGTCGGACAGGATCTGCTCCGCCTGGAGTCCCGAGTCGTGCAGGAACGCGCTGAAACGATCCCACTCGACCTGGGCGAACGCCACGAGCAGGTGCTCGTTGGTAATCGAGCCGTGTTCGCGCCGCCGCGCCTCGTCGGCCGCGCGGTCCAGGATGCGGCGAACGGTATCGCCGAGCTTGTCCGGAGCGATTTCCAGTTCATCTACCAGCACGGTCATGTCCTCCGCGATACAGCCGGGCCGAGCAACGACTGTGCCGAGTACTAAAGACCCGATCGACAAACACTTACGTGGCAGAGGCGCGGGGGCGAAGTGCGAAATTTGTCAGTCGGGTACGGAATTTCACATCACCGCAGACACAATTTTCGCGGCGGACGCGCGCGTGTCCGGGAGCACGAGCCCTCGGAGGGGTCGGGTTCGCTCGGGAAGTCCGCGTCGGAAGCGCAAGAAAAGGGGGAAGCGCGAACGGGCAGGGGCGAGAGTGACGGAACCGCCGGAGGCGTCAGACGGCTGCGGGCCGGCGCTCGATGGAGGCCCAGACGTTCCCGTCACTGTCGCAGCGAACGACCAGGGTCCGCGTGGGATGAACGCCCGGCACGTCCAGCTCGTAGACGATGCTGGTGCCTTCGGCTCGAATGTCCGGCAGCGGGCCGGCCCGGTGATCGACGATTTTGCGTGCGGCCATGCTTCTGCGCGCGTGCAAACTTGCCGCCACATTCTCCATCCGCCAGCGCTTGTGTCCGAGCGCGAAACGATCGGGGCGCGTCCGCCCCGGCGTCGCGAAATTTTCGCGCGCCCGTGGAACATTCCACCGCGAGGCTCAACTCGATTGGCCGCCACTCGGCCGGACCGGTGCCACCCGACAACACCATACAGCTTTTCGCGGCGGAGTGCAGGGTGTCTTTTCGCGGCGGAGGGCAGGGTGTCGCCCGGGGCGCGTGCGTGGTCCACATCCGCGCGTCAGCGCCGGAGATGGAACGGCACGCTGGTGACGATGGTGTTCGGCTGGAACAGCAGCGCGCCCTTGATGAGCAGCGCTCGCTGATTGTGGAACAGGTGGTGCCACCACCGCGCGGGCACGAACTCGGGAAGCACCACCGTCACGTAGTCCTGGGGGTGCTTGTCGTGCACCTGGTCGATGTACTCCAGGAGCGGCTCCATCAGCGAGCGAAACGGCGACTCGAGGACGACCAGCGGCACGCCGTCTCCATATTGCTCCCAGTTCGCCGTCAGCTGGCGGGTTGCCGTCGGATCCACGTTCACGTACACGGCCCGGACGTCCCTCGACAACGTCCTCGCATAGTCAAGCGCCTCGACGACCGCGCGCTGCAGGCCGCTGACCGGCACGAGCACGGTATTCCGTCGCATGCCGGCCGATTGCCAGCCGCGCAGACTGAGCTGCGCGGCGACGCCGTCGTAGTGCCGCCGCGTCAGGCGGAACAGCAGCACGTTGAGCGGGATCAGCACCATGATGATCCACGCGCCCTCCCTCGCCTTGGTCGTCGCGACCACGAGCAGCACGATGCCGGTGACGATCGCACCGATGCCGTTGATGGCCGCGCTCGTCCGCCATCCCGCGCCGCGGAGCCGGCGCCAGTGCACGACCATCCCGGCCTGTGACAGCGTGAACGAAACGAAGACGCCGATCATGTACAGCGGAATCAGCGAATGCGTATCGCCGCCGAACACGACCAGCAGGATCGCGGCGAACACGCTGAGGCCGACGATCCCGTTCGAGAAGGCGAGACGGTCGCCCTGGTTCATGAACTGCCGGGGCACGTACCGGTCGCGCGCGAGGATGGACGCCAGCCGCGGGAAGTCGGCATACGCCGTGTTCGCGGCGAGCACGAGAATCAGCATCGTGCCGGCCTGGACGGCGTAGTACGCGACGCCGCGGTCGCCGAACACGCCGCGCGCCAGCTGCGAGACCACGGTTTCGGTCTCGCTCGGCAGAATGCGGTACGCATGCGCCAGCAGCGTGATGCCGAGGAACATCGTAACGGAGAGCACCACCATCATCAGCATGGTGGCGGCGGCGTTCCGGGGCTCCGGCGCCCTGAACGCCGGGACGCCGTTGGACACCGCTTCGACACCGGTCATCGCCGTGCACCCGTTCGAGAACGCGGTCAGCAGGAGGAACAGCGTCAGCGCTTCAGCCCGGGAGGGCACCGGGTCCGCGACGACAACCGGGTGAATCGCGCCGGTGAGCGCCCTCCAGGCCCCGACGGCGATGAGCGTCAGGATCGTGACGACGAAGAAATAGGTGGGCGCGGCGAAGATGCGCCCCGACTCCCGGATGCCCCGCAGGTTGCCGAGCATCAGCAGCACCACGAACCCGACCGTCATCTCCACGCGGTTCACGTGCCACTGTGGAAACGCCGACGTGAGGGCCGCCACGCCGGCGGCAATGCTCACCGCGACCGTCAGGATGTAATCGATCAGCAGAGACGCCGCCGCGACGAGCGCCGGCGTCTCGCCCAGATTGTCCTTCGCGACGATGTACGCGCCGCCGCCGCTCGGATAGGCGTGAATCGTCTGGCGGTACGAGAACACCACCACCGCCAGAATGGTCGCGATGACCAGCGCAATCGGGCTGGCCAGCCCGAGCGCGCCCGCACCGGCGACGACCAGCACGCGCAGGATTTCCTCGGTGGCGTACGCCACCGAGGACAGCGGATCGGACGAGAGAACGGCAAGGCCGGTAATCCGCGACAGCCGCTCGTGGTGCGCCAGATGCGACGGGATCGGCCTGCCGACGACGAATCGTTTGAGCTGGGAGAACAGCCCTTCTGTCGGCACGGACCCTTCCAATCGCCGACGGGGTTAGCTGACGGGCTCGAGGTTGGAAGTCCTCGTCCGGATGGTTCCGGATTCGCCCCCGAGGCGGACATCGCCTCCCTGGTTCCCCCGTGGCCTCCGCGGGAGGCCTTAGGCTTTCCCGATCCTAGCGCGCAGGCGCCCGCCCGTTCGGCCTTGTTTAGGGACTTTTTACGTACTTTTTTGGGAACGCGGCCCGTCAACGCCTCTCTTTCGGCATTTCTTAGGATCGGGTCGCTATCGTTGGATGGTGGACACCGAATCGCGCGTCGTCGAAGTGCCGGCCTGCGGCGCGCAGGATCCCGACGGGCGACGCGCGGCATCGATTCTCGCGGCCTATTTCGCCGTCGAGCAGGAACAGACAACGCATCGCAAGGTGTGGGGGTCGACCATCGTCTGCGGCCTGACGGCGTGGATGGGCGAGGTCGTTGGTCTTTTGTCGGTCCGCGGGCTGGTCGTCTCGCTGATCGCGCTCGCCGTGCTGGCCGGGTTGTCGGTGGTGAGCGAGTGGCGGGCGCGCCGAAGGCTCAGCGCCCTCGTCCACTCCTATCCCGATGCGCGCGCCCGGGCCGGCTGACGCAAGCGGCGCTCAATCGCGCAGCACCTCTGCGAGCGCGCGGCGGGCGGCAAAATATCCGCACATGCCGTGAACGCCAACGCCGGGCGGTGTGGCGGCCGAACAGAGATACAGGCCGCGCACCGGCGTCGAGTAGGTGCGCCACGTCGGCCGCGTCACCAGTTGCCGCCAGTCGGTGACGCCCGCGCCGATGTCACCGCCCACCAGATTCGCGTTGTCCCGCTCGAGATCCGCCGGGCGCTTCACCGACCGCGCCAGCACGCAGTCTCGAAAGCCTGGCGCGAAGCGCTCGATCTGGCGCTCGATCCGCGTGAGCATGTCGACGTCGGATCCGTGCGGCACGTGACAGTACGCCCACGCCGTGTGTCGGCCCGCCGGTGCGCGCGAGGGGTCGAACAACGTCGGCTGCGTGAGGAGCACGAACGGCGCGTCGCTGACGCGTCCCTCCCAGGCGTCCCGCTCGGAGCGGGCAATCTCCTCCCAGGTGCCCCCGAGGTGCACCGTGCCCGCGCGCGCACACGCGCGCGATTGCCACGGAATCGGCGCGCTGAGCGCCCAGTCCACTTTGAACACGCCCATGCCGTAGCGGTACCGTTCGAGCGCCCGGCGGTACCTGGGCGGAAACCGGTGACCGGCCAGACCGAGCAGCGGGCGCGGCGAGAGGTCGCACAACACGGCGCGCGAGGGACCGAGATCGTCCACCGACCGCACGCGCGCGCCGGTCGCGATTGTGCCGCCAAGCGCCTCGAGATGCGCCGCCAGCGCGTTGGACACGGCCTGGGCGCCGCCTTCCGGAATCACCCAGCCGCCCACGTGACCGAGCGCCGTCAGCACCAGACCGAATCCGGCCGACGGCCCCCGCTCGAGCGGCAGCATGCCGTGCGCCGCGGCGCCGGCGATGAGCGCCCGCGCCCGCGGGCCGCGGAACACCGAGCGGATGAGGCTCGCAGCCGACCGCAGGGCATGGACGCCGAACCGCGCGAGCGCGATCGGGTGTGCCGGCCAGCCGATCGGTCCGAGGATCGACCGCTCGAGACGCGGCCAGTTGGCCACGAGCGATCCCATGAGACGGCGGTAGGCCCGGGCATCGTCGCCGAGCGATCGGGCCGTGTCCTCGACCGATCGCTCGACGACGGCGCAACTTCCATCGTCGAACGGATGCGCGAGCGCGACGCCGGGCTGGATCCAGTGCAGGCCATGGCGGCCGAGCGGCAGCGTGCGAAAGAGGGGCGAGACCACGGCCAGCGGATAGGCCGCCGAGCAGACATCGTGGAGAAAGCCGGGCAGGGTGAGCGCGGCCGACCGCACGCCGCCGCCGATCGTCGGCTCGGCTTCGAGCACCTCCACCGTACGGCCGGCCCGAGCCAGGACGATGGCCGCCGCCAGACCATTGGGCCCGGAACCGACGACCACGGCGTCCGGCTGCCTCATGTGGCGGGCGGCCGCGCCACGAGCGCCAGGACGAACGCGGCGGCCGCGAAGAGCACGATGACCGGACCGGTGTCGCGGTCCATCGCGACGGCGAGCGCCGAGCCCCCCACCGTCGCGACAACCGCCACCCCGGCGGCGACGATGGACATCTGATTGATGTTCCTCGAGAGCCGTTTGGCCGTGGCGGCTGGGATGATGATGAGCGATCCCATCAGCAGCACGCCCAGATAGCGCAGGCCGAGCGCCACGGTGAGCGCGAAGACTTCCAGATAGAGGAAGTCGAGCCGGTGCACGTCGATGCCGACCGTCCGGGCGATGTCGGGCGAGACCACGCTGACAATCAGCCGGTTGCGCTGACGCAGCATGAACGCGACCACGGCCGCCGCCGACGCCAGCCCGAAGATCGTCTCACTCGCCGACAGAGGGCCCGTCCGGCCGAAGAGCGCCTCGATCAACTCGTCGCCGGAGGTCATGAGGGTGCCGACCGCCAGAGCCGCGGAAAAGACCACGCCAATCACCGTTTCCGTGGCGAGCCGCGATTGGCGTTCGAGCGTCCACACGAGCAGGGCGCCGAACGCGAGCATCGCGACCGCGCCGAACAGCGGGTGCACGTGCAGCGCCAGCGCCATCCCGATGCCGGGGAGCGCCACGTGCGACAGCGCGTCGGCGGCAAGCGTCATCCGCCGCATGACGGCAAAGCAGCCCACGAGGCCTGCCGCCGCCGCCATCGCCATGGAGAGCAGGAGTCCGTCAACGGTCATGAACGTGAAAGGCCGTCGGCGCGCCGTACAGATCGCGCAACCGTTCGCCGGTGAGCACCTGACGCGGCGGCCCCATCCACGCGCGACCGTGCCCGAGGCAGAGCACGGTGGTCGCGTAGCGATCCACGACCGTCAGCTCGTGCGAGATGAGAAGGATCGTGAGCCCTCGCTCCTGTTGCAATCGGTTCAGCAGCTCGTTCAGCCGCTCCTGCCCCGGTTCGTCGATGCCGGCGGTCGGCTCGTCGAGCAGGAGCACGTCGGGCTTGCCGGCGAGCGCGAACGCCACGAGCAGACGCTGGAATTGTCCACCCGACATGGCGCCGATCGGCTCGTCCGCCGCGGCCGTTGAAAGCCCGACGAGGCCCAGGACTTCGGCCGTCACCGACGGCGCGGCGCGATCGAGCGTGATTCGGGCACGAAGAAAGTCGAGGCCGGTCACCGGCACGTCGCGCGCGAGATCCAGCTTCTGCGGCACGTACCCCAGGCGGACGCCGGGCGCCCAGCGAATCGTGCCCTGAAACGGCAGCGCACCGATCAGCGCCCGGAACAGCACCGTCTTGCCCGAACCGTTGGGGCCGATGACGGCGATCGTCGTTCCCCGCTCGGCGGAGAAGCTGAGGTCCCGAAGTACCTGATGCCTGCCGAAACCGACGCCGAGTCCGGCGACGGTCAGGACCGGCTCCACGCCTCACCGCCCGTGCTCCGCATGGGTCTCGTGCTCACGTCATCTCCAGTCGCATCGCGTCGGGCGAGCCCGGCCGCTGCCCGCCTGCCGGCCAGGGTCCCGGCGGCACCAGAACAGAACCGATGGCGAGAGGATACACGGCGGCGCGCTGGAATGCGCGCACGACTACTCGTGCCGCAGCGCCTCGATAGGGTCGAGGCGCGACGCCTTGCGTGCCGGGTAATACCCGAAGAAGATGCCGACGGCCGCGGCGAACACGAACCCTCCGGCAACGGCCGCAACCGGCACCAGCGTCGGCCAGCCGGCGACCGCGGAGATGGCCCTGGACGTGGCGACTCCCGCGATGATGCCGACGACGCCACCCGTGAGACTGAGGAACACGGCTTCGGAGAGGAACTGCAGCAGCACGTGGAGGCGGCGTGCGCCGATCGCCATCCGCAGCCCGATCTCCCGCGTGCGCTCGGTGACCGAGACGAGCAGGATGTTCATGATCCCGATGCCGCCGACAATCAGCGAGATCGAGGCGACCGTGGCGAGCAGCAGGGCCATCACCCGGCTGCTGCCCTGCACCACCGCGGCGATCTGGCTCAGATTGCGGACCGAGAAGTCCTTGGTCTCGCCGGCCTTGATGTGGTGGTGCCGGGCGAGCGTGTCACTCACCTGATCGATGGCCACCTGCACGTCCCCGGCACGAACGGCCTGGACGAAGAGCGAGTTGACGAATCCGGTCAGTCGCGGCTGGAGCCCGAACGGATTGGGTGCAACGGCATACAGCCCGCTCGACGAGCTCTGGGCCTGGCTCTGGGTGGGCGTGGCGACGCCCAGGACCTTGCGCTCCGCCGTCTGGAACGGAATCATCACGAGGTCGTCCTGGTCCTGGCCGAACGGCGTCTGCCCCTTCGCACCGAGCAGGCCGACAACCCGCATCGGCACCCGCTTGACGAGGATGGTGGCGCCGACCGGGTTCTCCGACTCGTCGAACAGCTCGCGGTAGACCGTCTCGCCGAGCAGGACGACCAGCGCCGCGGCGTTGTCATCCTCCTCGGTCAGCCCTCGTCCGACCACGATCGACCAGTTCGTGATCGGAGGATAGTTGGGCGACACGCCCTGAATCTGGGTGCTCCAGTTCCGGTTGGCGTACTGCACCTGCCCGACCTGCCGGTTGAGGTAGCCCACCTGCGCGACGGCGGGATCCTCGCGGCGGATCGCCTGCGCGTCCGCGACGGTCAGCGTTGACGCGCTGCCGAGCCCGCCGCGGGCGCCCGACGTGGTCGCGGCGCCGGGCATGACCACGAGCAGGTTGGTGCCGAGGCCTTCGATCTGTTTCCTCACCGCCTCGTTCGCGCCCTGGCCGACCGCGACCATCGCAATCAGCGCCGCCACGCCGATGAGCACGCCGAGGACCGTCAGCATCGATCGCATCAGGTTGCGCCGCAGCGCCTGCACCGCGGCGCCGACGATCATGAGCGCGAAGGCCAGGGAGGTGGCACCGTGGTCCGGCGGAGAGGCGCCTGGCGCCGGAGCGGGCCTGGCCGCCGCGGCCGCCGCGCCGTCGCGGCGGCGCCGCCGCTCGTCGCTCACGATTGCGCCGTCGCGGATGGTGATCACGCGATCGGCGTAGGCGGCGACGTCCGGCTCGTGGGTGACCACGATCATCGTGACGTTCTGCTCGCGATTGAGCGTCGTGAGCCGCCGCATGATGTCGTGCGACGTCGCGGTGTCCACGTTGCCGGTCGGCTCGTCCGCCAGCAGCACGGCCGGATTGTTGATGAGAGCGCGGGCGATGGCGACCCGCTGCTGCTGCCCGCCGGAGAGCTGGGCCGGCGTGTTCGTTTCGCGGGCGCCGAGCCCCACCAGCTCCAGCGCCGCGCGGGCCCTCGCCAGACGCTGGCTGCGCCGCGACGGCCCCGCCTCGGCGTAGAACAGCGGCAGCGACACGTTCTCGACGGCGCTGGTGCGGGCGAGCAGGTTGAAGGTCTGGAAGACGAACCCGATCCGCGCGCTGCGGATGCGCGCGAGCTCCGGTTCGCCCAGCCGCGCCACCTCGACCCCTTCGAAGAAGTACTGACCGCTCGTCGGCCGGTCGAGGCAGCCGAGGATGGCCATCAGCGTGGACTTCCCGGAGCCCGACGATCCGACAATCGCCACGAACTCGCCGCGCTCGATGAGCAGGTTGACGCCGGCGAGCGCCTGAACGTCAACGTCCCCGGCGTGGTAGGTTCGCGTGAGATCCCTGATGTCGATCACGATGTCGGGCATGGCGCTCCGTTCGGCGCATTCCGCTACAACCGGAAGAAGGGCAGACGCCTCGCCGCGCTGCCTCCGCTCGCCTGCTCCGATGTGATGACCTGATCGCCTGGCTTCAGATCGCCCGCCGTCACCTCGGCGTACGTGTCGTCGTCGAGCCCGATGGTGACCGGCACGGCGGCCGGCCGCCCGTCGCGCACCACCCACACCTGCTTCGATGCGCCCGCGCGCGATTCGCTCGATGGGCCCGCCACCCGCCCCGAGGCGGCCGCCACTCCGCCGGGCGTGTAGCGCAGCGCCTGATCCGGCACCCTGAGCACGTTGTCCCGGTCGTCGACGACGATCGACGCGGTCGCCGTCATGCCCGGCTTGAGCAGCAGATCGGCATTGGGCACGCTGATGACGACGTCGTAGGTCACGACGTTCTGGACCGTCTGCGGCGCCTGCCGCACCTCGGTCACCTCGCCGTCGAAGACGTGCTCGGGAAACGCTTCCACGGTGAAGCTCGCCCCGGCGCCGGTGCGGATGCCGCCGATGTCGCTTTCGCTGACGTTCGCATCGACCTGCATCTTGGTGAGGTCGGTCGCAATCAGGAACAAGGTCGGCGTCTGGAAGCTCGCGGCGACCGTCTGACCGACCGTGACGTTCCGCGACACGACGGTGCCGTTCACGGGCGAGGTGATGGTGGTGTAGGAGAGGTTCACTTCGGCCGCGTCGAGCGCCGCCTGGCGCTGCTGAATGGTGGAGTCGTCGAGGTCGATTTGCGCGGTGGCCTGATCGTATGCGCTCTTGGCGGAATCCAGCGCGTCCTGCGACACGATGCCCCCGGCGCGCAGGCCGACGGTACGGTCGTAGGTCAGCTTCGCGTAGGTGAGGTTGGTTCGATCCTTGGCCAGCTGGGCTTTCGCGTTCGAGAGGTTCGCGCGGTCCTGATCCACCGTGCTCTGGTACGGCCGCGGGTCGATTTTCGCGCAGGGTTGTCCCTTGCGAACGACAGTGTTGTAGTCGCAGTACAGCTCCTGGATCACGCCGGAGACATAACTGCCGACCTGAATCGTATTGACGGGGTTCACCGAGCCGCTCGCCGTCACGCCGCGCGTCACCGACCCGCGGGTGACCGGCGAGGTGACGTAGTGCACCGCCACGGCGGCATGCGAGGCGCGCCACGCCTCGGCCGCCACCACGGCGGCCGCGGCTGCGAGCAGCGCCACGACACTCCACAAGCGCCGGCGATGGCCCGCACGAGCCGCCGCTCGCGGCGGCAGCACGGCCGGAGGAGAGGGTGGAGCGACCGGAACGACCTTGAGCTCACCGGACACGCGACCAGCCATCGAACAGCTCCATCGGGCAGGGCCTTTCTCGAGCCTCACTCCGGTGGAGTGCAAATGCGCCGCCGACCGCGAGCCGAACCTTACGCTCCGCTTATCCGAGCCGAAGCGATTTGAGGCCTTGCGTGAACCGGGCCGCGTGATTTCTCTCCGCCTTGACCAGCGTCTCGAACCACTCCGCGATCTCGACAAAGCCCTCCTGTCGCGCGGTCTCGGCCATCTGCGGATAGCGGTGGGCACACTCGTCGGTTTCGCCCGCGATCGCGGACTCCAGGTTCTTGACGGTGCTGCCGATGGGCAGCTCCGTCACCGGATCGCCGAGTCCCTTGAGAAACTCCATGTGGCCGTTCGCGTGCCCCGTCTCGCCTTCCGCCGTGTCGCGGAACAGCCCTGCGATCTCCGGGTAGCCTTCGATGTCGGCCTGCCGCGCGAAATAGAGATACCGGCGGTTGGCTTCCGCTTCGCCGGCGAACGCGTGCTTCAGGTTCTCGTGGGTCGCGCTGCTCTTCAAAGTCGTCATGGTGCCTCCTCAACGCCGCCGGGCCGCGACGGACAGGTCTGCTGAATCAGATTGGCGACGAGTGCGGTCCAGCCGGTCTGGTGACACGCGCCCAGGCCCGATCCATTGTCGCCGTGAAAGTACTCGTAGAACAGCACGCAGTCCCGCCAGTGCGGGTCGCGCTGGAACACCTCGCGAGCGCCGAAGACGGGGCGCCGCCCTTGATCGTCACGGAGGAAGATCCGCGTCAACCGCCGCTCGAGCTCCACGCTCACCTCCTGGAGGGTCATCCGCCGGCCCGAGCCGGTGGGACAGTCGATCTGAAACTCGGCGCCCCAGAAATCATGGAACTTCCGCAGCGATTCGGCGATCAGGAAGTTGACCGGAAACCACACCGGACCCCGCCAGTTGGAGTTGCCGCCAAAGCGACGGCTGCGCGATTCGGCCGGCTCGTACTCGACGCGGTACTCGACGCCGTCCAGCTTCACCGAGTACGGGCGGTCGCGATGGACCTTCGACAGGGATCGAATGCCGTACGGCGACAGGAACTCCGATTCGTCGAGCATGACAGCCAGCAGGCGCCGGAGCCGTTCACGACTGACGAGCGCCAGGAAGCGGCGGATGTTGGTCGGCGTCGTGCGAGTCTCGATGGTGTCGCCGAACTCCGGCAGGTTCTCCACGAACCACTGCAGACGCCGCTTGAAGGCCGGCAGCGCGTCGATCGCCTCCGAGTCCAGCGTTTCGACGGCAAACAGCGGGATGAGCCCGACCATCGATCGGAGCCGGAGCCGGAACGGGCGGCCGTCGCGCGGCCGCAGCACGTCGTAGTAGAACCCGTCCTGCTCGTCCCACAGCTTGATCCCGCGGCCGGCGATGTTGTTCATGGCCCGCGAGATGTAGGCGAAGTGCTCGAGGAACTTCGACGCCATGTCCTCGTACACGCGGTTCTCGCGCGCCAGCTCGAGCGCGATCACCATCAGGTTCAGGCAGTACATGCCCATCCAGCTCGTGGCGTCGGACTGCTCCACGCGGCCGCCAGACACCTCCATGGCGCTGCGGTCGAACGCGCCGATGTTGTCCAGCCCGAGAAAGCCGCCCTGGAAGATGTTCAGGCCTTCCTCGTCGTGACGGTTGACCCACCAGGTGAAGTTCAGGAGCAGCTTCTGAAACACCCGTTCGAGGAAGGCGCGATCGCCGCGGCCGCGGCGCTGCTGCTCGATCTGGTAGACGCGCCAGGCCGCCCAGGCGTGCACCGGCGGATTGACGTCGGAGAACGCCCATTCGTAGGCCGGCAGCTGGCCGTTGGGATGCATGTAGCGTTCGCGCAGCAGCAGGAGAATCTGCTCCTTGGCGAACTCGGGATCGACCACCGCGAGCGGAAGACAGTGAAAGGCCAGATCCCACGCCGCGTACCAGGGGAATTCCCATTTGTCCGGCATGGACACCACGTCGGCGTTGTACACGTGGGTCCACGCGCGGTTGCGGCCGCGCAGGCGCTCGGCGGGCGGCGGCGGCTCGGCCGGATCGCCGCGCAGCCAGCGCCGCACGTCGTAGTGGTAGAACTGCTTGTTCCAGAGCAGGCCGGCCAGACTCTGACGCTGGACCGCGCGCGCGTCGGTCGGTAGATCCGGCGGGGCGAGCGCCGCGTAGAATTCGTCCGCTTCGCCCATCCGCCTGGCGAACAGCTCGTCGAAAGCGGCGCCGAACGCGCCCGGCGCCGCGACAGCCGACCCGTCGGCCGGGCGCCCGGCAAACCGCAGTCTCACGGTCGCGCGGGCGCCTCCCGTCAGGCGAAGCCGATAGCGCGCCGCCGCCTTGGTCCCGCGCCCCTTCGGATTGATCGCCGAGGCGTCGCCGGACACGATGAAGTCGTTGATGCCGTCCTTGACGAAGCCGCTGCGATTGTCGATGCCGTAGAGCCGCCGGAAGTTGGTTTCGTTGCCGGTGACGAGCAGGTCGGGCGCTCCCTCGCACAAGAGCCAGCGATCGCCGAGCTCGAAATGGGCCGCCCGGACGATCCGGACATCGGGGCCGGCGTCGCCGGCCTCGAGGACCGGCTGGCGCGCATCGAGTCCCCACGCCCACGTGTTCCGAAACCACAGCGTCGGGAGCAGGTCGAGCGTCGCCGTCTCCGCCCCGCGGTTGACGACGATGATGCGAATCAGCAGGTCGTCGGCCGTCGCCTTGGCGTACTCGACGAACACGTCGAAATAGCGATCGGCGGCGAACACGCCGGTGTCGAGGAGCTCGAATTCCGGATCCAGATGACCGCGCCTGCGATTGCCCGCGATGAGCGCCTCGTAGGGAAAGGCGGCCTGCGGGTACTTGTAGAGGAACTTCATGTAGGAGTGCGTGGGCGTGCCGTCCAGACAGAAGCTGTATTCCTTGACGTCTTCGCCGTGGCGCCCTTCGTCGGTCGTGAGCCCGAAGAAACGCTCTTTCAGGATCGGGTCGCGCCCGTTCCACAACGCGAGGGCGAAGCAGATCCACTGCTGGCGATCCGAGATGCCGGCAATGCCGTCCTCGCTCCACCGGTAGGCGCGGGAGCGGGCGTGATCGTGCGGGAAGTATTCCCAGGCCCTGCCGCTCGCGGAATAGTCTTCGCGCACCGAGCCCCAGCTCCGCTCGCTGAGGTACGGGCCCCAGCGCCTCCAGTCGGCCGCGCCCGACCCGGCTTCCTCCAGTCGGCGTTCCTCCGCAGTCATGCGTCCACGATCGCGTCAGCGCGGCGACCGCGCGAGCCCCACCGGCTCCAGGTGGCGCGCGAACCAGTCGCCGGCCAGGGCGGCGACGCGCTCGAGCGCGCCCGGCTCCTCGAAGAGATGGGTGGCGGCCGGCACGATCGCGAGAGACACCTCGCCGCGCATCCGCTGCATCGCCTCGCGGTTCATCTCGATGACGGGCGCGTCCAGCCCTCCCACGACGAGCAGCGCCGGCGAGGTGACCCGCAGGAGCGCCGCCCCGGCGAGATCCGGCCGCCCGCCGCGGGAGACGACCGCGCCCACCTCGCGCGGCCGATCGGCCGCCGCCACCAGCGCCGCGCCGCCGCCGGTGCTCGCGCCGAACAGCCCGATGGGCAGCCCGCGCGTCGCGTCCTGGCGACCGAGCCAGTCGATGACCGTCACGAGCCGCCCTGCGAGGAGCGGGATGTCGAACCGGTATTCCGCCGTCCGGTCGTCCACGCGCTCTTCCTGCGGCGTCAGCAGGTCAATCAGGAGCGTCGCCAGGCCGCGCCGCTCGAGGATCCGCGCCACGTAGATGTTCCGCGGGCTGTGCCGACTGCTGCCGCTGCCGTGCGCGAAGAGCACGAGGCCGTGCGGGTCCGGCGGAATCCCGAGGTCGCCGTGCAGGAACTGGTCGCCAACCGAGATCCGCACGCTTGCCGGTCCCGGTTCACCCTCTCGCTTCATCGCAGCACCTCGTCGCCTCTACACGCGCTGCACCCAATCGACGTTGTCCGTTCGGTGTGAACCCGACAGCCGGTAGGTGACGGCCATCGGGTATATTGACGCAAAGACGGTCGCGCCGTGTATGTCCTGACCCGCAGCATGCTCGATACGCCTCCAGATCGGCCGGCGATCGGCTGACCCATCCGATGGCCGTTCGAACCGCCCTTCATGCGAGCGACCGGCGGGAGATCGTCGGATGGCTCATGTACGACTGGGCCAACTCCGCGTTCCAGACCACCGTCGTGACGGTGCTGATCGGGCCGTATCTGACGGCACTCGCCCAACACGACGCGGGCACCAACGGCGTCGTCGCGCGCCTCGGACCGTTCGGCTCGATCACCGCGACGTCGCTGTTCCCGTACTGCATCTCCGCATCGGTGCTCCTGTCGGTCCTGCTGCTGCCGATGCTCGGAGCGATCGCAGACTACAGTCATGCGAAGAAGCGGCTCATGGCGGCGTTCTGCTACGGCGGCGTCGCAGCGACCTGCCTCTTGTTCTTCGTCGCCGGCCGCCGGTACCTCCTCGGGGCGGCGCTGCTCATCGTCGCCAATCTCGCGTTCGGCGTGACCATCGTCCTGTACAACGCATTCCTGAACGATATCGCGCCTGAGGACCTGCGCGACAGGATCTCCAGCCAGGGATACGCACTCGGCTACCTCGGAGGCGGACTGCTCCTCGCGGCGAACCTCGCGCTGCTCAGCCTCTCGGGCCACCTCGGCGTGTCGAGAGAGCTGGCCGTTCGCCTGTCCCTCCTTTCGGCCGGTGTGTGGTGGGGCGGCTTTGCCGTCGTCACGTTCACGCGGCTGCAGACCCGGGCCGCCAAGCGCGTGCGGCCGTCGAATCGATCGTATCTCGCCCTCGGGCTGGCCGAGCTTGGCGTGGCGTGGCGCCAGCTGCAGCGCCTGCCGCACACGCGGCGGTATCTCCTCGCGTACATGGCGTTCAACGACGCGGTGCAGACCGTGATCTCGATCGCCTCGGTCTTTCTCGCGCAGGAGCTGTTCGTCTCGCGTGGGCTGCCGGCCAGCGAGTCGTTCCTCGTGGGCCTCGTGCTGATGGTGCAGTTCGTCGCGTTCGGCGGGGCGCTCCTCTTCGAACGGATAGCGGCGCGCGTGAACACGAAGAACGCGATTCTGCTGTCGCTCGTGCTCTGGAGCGGCGTCGTCATCTACGCCTATGGGTTTCTGCAGACGGTGGCGCAGGCCTGGGTGATGGGCGCGGTCATCGCGCTCGTGCTGGGTGGATCGCAGGCGCTCTCGCGCTCGCTGTTCTCACAGATGATTCCCTCGGGCCACGAAGCCACCTTCTTCGGGCTCTACGAAATCACCGAACGCGGCACCTCGTGGATCGGCCCGCTCATGTTCGGCCTGGTGGTCGGAGCCACCGGCTCGTACCGGCAGGCGATTCTCTCGCTGATCGTTCTCTTCGTCGCCGGCTTTGTCATCCTGCTGATGACCGACACCGATCGGGCAATCGACGACGCGCGGCGCCGGTCGGTCGCGCTCCCGTCCGGGTAGGCACGCCAGGGCCCGGCGGGCGATCAGCGAGTGGGGACCGTGCGGTCGTACACCAGCTTGATGTCGAACGGTCCCGGATTTCCGCGGACGCGCTCGAAATTGACGCGGATCAGGAGCTGTTTCGTCGTCGGAACCAACAGGTAGGTGTAGGTCAGCGTTCCAGCGTGGCCGACGTCGTAGGCGACCACCAGCGTCGGACCTTCCCACATGGCGACGCGATCCACCGGTCCTGCCTCCAACGCTCGCTTGTCGGTCTTGCCGTTGGGATGGAGCGTCTCGACGCTGCCGCGACTGGTCGTGATCGCGACCTCTTCTTCGCTCTCGGCAATCGTCAGGGTCGGCGAAGCGAACCGGACGGCCTCCGTCAACTCGTCGAGCTTCTTCCGATCGGCCGGGTTGAGGGGCTCGCGTCCGGCGCCGCCGCCACTCGGTCCGCGCTCGCCGCCACGTCCACGGCCGTCTCCCGGCCGCCCGAACGCCGAGCGGCCTCGTCCGGCGCCGCCGAAGAGGTCGTCGCCTGCATTCTGTCCGGTATCGATCTCGATTTCGCGATTGACCTGAGCCGGGTTGTCGGTGAGGTGGGTGTCGAGCACCCAGGTGCCGGAGAAATCGGGTTGACCCGATGGCAAGTCCTGCGCCCGCACCAGCATCGTCCCCGCCAGTGTGGCGACGGCGAAAACGAGGACCGCGGCGCTTCGCATCCAGCCGGACACCGGTGGAAGCACTGTGGGACGCAATCTGCCGGGCCGGCCCGAGCCGGACACAACCGAACGGGCTCTCGTGTCGAACATATCGTCACGCGCGTGCAACCGCCCTGCCGGCGGCCGGGCAACTTACCGGGCCGAGGCAGGCGGCGAGGGTGGAGGGGCAGCGGCTGGCGGGCCGACCGGCACCGGGAATCCAAGCAGCGCGTAGGCGACAGCCGGCTGACGCTGTCCGCCCACCCGTGGCGGCCGAAAGCTCCACTGTGCCACCGACTGCTGCGCCGCCTCGTCGAAGGGCGGCGCCGATCGGACAACGCTCGTGCCCGAGACCGCGCCGTTGCGATCGATCCGCACCTCCAGCAGCACGACGCCGCTGCTGAACGCCCGCGGCGGAAACGCCGGAACCGTGGTTGCCAGCGGGAACGGCGCCTCGTCGGACGCCGATGCGACATCTTTTGGCAGTTCGCCCAGGGTCGGCGTGTTCAGCGCCGGTGGCCGGAACACGGCCGCCACGAGCACCCTGGTGGCGACCGGCGTCCGCGGGCCCTGCCGCCCGCCTCGTCGGGAGGCCGTGTCGGCGGCCCCGCTCGCCGGCGTGAACGTCCAACTTTGCACCGCACCGACTACCGCCTCGGTGAAAGGCGGCGTGGCCCGGAGCGGCGTGACGGCGGTGACGCGTCCGTCGCGATCGACCGATGCCTCGACGAACACCTGGCCGCCGCCCGCGGCGCGCACCGGCACGGGCGGTACTGCGCCGGACTTGTACCGGGCGGGCGAAAACGCGTCCTGCGCCGACACGCCCCCGGCCACGACGCACGCGGCGATCAGCGCGACCGTGCGCGGCGCGATCATCCCTTCACGCAAAAGAGGAACCTCCCGCTGCCGGAATCGTGATCACAACCCTCGTGCCACCCTCGGACGGACACTCGACGGCTACGTGGCCGCCGTGCGCCTCGACGATCCGCCGCGCCGTGGCCAGGCCGAGACCGCTGCCGCGCGACTTGGTGGTGAAGAACGGGGTGAACAGGCGGTCGCGGACGTCGGGCGGCACGCCCGGCCCGTGATCGACGACCGCGATCTCGCAGGAGGGCGCCGCGCTGCGGATCCGGACGTGCACCTGACCGGCGCCCCGCATGGCTTGCGCCGCGTTGGTGATCAGGCTGAGCAGCACGATCCGCAGCAGATCCGCATCGGCGTCGACCGCCGCCGCGTCGCCGGCGACGTCGATACGAATACCGTCAAGCGCCGGATCGCTCTCGGCCGCGCGCACCGTGGCCGCGACCAGCTGGGCCAGATCGACACGCGCGAGGCGCGGCTCGGGAAGGTGCGCGAACAGCAGCATGTCCTGCACGATCTTCGTCAGCGCGTCGATGCGCGCGGCCGCCTCTTCGAGCGCCGTCTGCTCGCGCGAGCCGTCCTCGAACCGGGTGGCGACGACCTGGACGGTGCCGCGCACCGCTGCAAGCGCGTTCCGCACTTCATGGGCCACGATCGCGGTCATCTCGCCGAGCCTGGCCAGCGCGCTCTGCTCGCGCAGGCGCCGCTCCATCTGCACGCGTCCGGTGAGGTCGTGCAGGATCCCCGTGAAGCGGGTTTCGCCGTCCACCGACGCCTCGGCCACGGCAAGACGCGCCGGAAAGTCCTCGCCGTTGCGGCGGCGCGCCGTCACTTCGCGCCCGAGGCCAATCACCTTCCCCGGCGCGCCGGCCAAGTAGGCGGCGAGATACGCGTCGTGCTCGTCTCGAAACGGCGGCGGCATCAGCAGGTTGACGCTCTGCCCGAGAATCTCCTCTGCGCGATAGCCGAACAGCCGCTCCGCCCCGCTGTTGAAGGTTTCAATCCGGCCGCGTGAATCGATCACGATGATGGCGTCGACGGCCGAATCGATGATCGCGCGCCAGCGCGCTTCGCTCGCGCGATACGCCGATTCGGCGTGCTTGAGCTCGGTCACGTCGCGGGAAATCGACAGGAGGCCCACTACGCGGTTCGATTCGTCGGTCACCGGCAGGAGCGAGAGGACGACGTTCACGAGGCGCCCGTTCCTAGCGCGGCGGACGGTCTCGAGATGATTCACCGCCTGGCCCTCACGAATCCGCTCGAGCAGTTGCACGAATTCGCCCCATTTCTCGTCGGGGATCAGCATGCCGGCGGAGGATCCGACCGTCTCCTCGGCGGTGTAGCCGAACAGACGCGCCGCCCCCGGGCTCCACCCAGTGACGATGCCGTCCAGATCCGCCCGGATAATCGAGTCGCTCGACCTCTCGAGAATGGCCGAGAGGATGCGCGCCGACTCGTCGGCCGCGCAGAAGCGTTCGGTTCCGCTCATTGCGGGCGAGATGCGTATGCCTCGTCGACCAGACGGGCCAGTTCGCCCAGCTCGAAGGGCTTGCTGACCACGCGGTAGGCCCCGAGCCGCAGCGCTCCGTCCTGGATGGCGGGTGTTCCGTACGCGGTCATCATGATCACCGGGCTGCGCGGCACGATCTGACGGATCCGCTCCAGCAGTCCTAGATCGTTCGAGTCGGGAAGCCGGTAGTCGAGCAGGATGATATCGGGTGGCGGTCCCTCCGACAGCCGCGCGAGGGTTTCCCTGGCGTCGCCCGCCTCGCTGACGTCGTGCCCGATGTTGGTGAGCATCTCTCCCACCGACCAACGGATCAGCGGCTCGTCATCCACAACCAGAACGCGCATTCCTGAGAACTTTTCCATCATGTGCGGGGAAATTTCCACGCCGTCACTCGGCGCCTTTTCAAGATTTCAAGCGCGTTTTCGGTCAGCCGCGCTCCACGAGGCGGCGCGTGGCACATCGGGGCTTCAAGACTCGGACCAACTCGTCGTGCCGGTCCGGCTAAAGCTAAAGCCGAGCACTGCCGACACCGGCCAGGGCCGATCTGCGACACGGGCTGAAGCCGGATACCGCAGACACGGCAATCCGGAGCTGGTGCGACGAGCGGCAACCGGCGACGCGCTCGGTCACCGAAATCAGTTCGCGGCAGGACAGATCACGGGAAGGACGGTGCCGATCGGCGCGCGGAGCACGGCGCTGGCCATGCCGTCGAACGGCGTCGGTTCGGCGTTGACAATCACCAACCGGGCGCCGGACTGTTTGGCGGCGGGCACGGCGCCGGCCACCGGATACACCTGGAGACTGGTGCCGACGGCCATCAGCAGATCGGCCTTCCGCGCGGCTCTGAGCGCGAGCTGGAGGATCTCCGGCACGACCGGCTGGCCGAAGGAAATCGTCGCGCTCTTCAGGATGCCCCCGCAGCGGCCGCACGCAGGATCCTCTTCGCCGGCGCGGACCCGGTCGAGCACCGGCCCCATCGGGCCGCGCCAGCTGCAGCTCAGGCACACGGCATCGTGCATCGTGCCGTGAACTTCGATGACCTTCTCGGACGAGTTCCCCGCCCGCTGGTGCAGACCGTCGATGTTCTGCGTGATCAACGCCAGCAGCGTGCCGCGGCGTTCAAGGTCCACCAGCGCCTGGTGCCCGGCGTTCGGCGTCGCGTGCCACGCGGGATGATCGAGACGGGCTTTCCAGGAGAGCCGGCGGACCTCGGGATCCGACACGTAGGAATGAATGTTCGAGAGCTGTTCGGCCCTTGGGTTCCTCGTCCACACGCCCTGGGGGCCCCGGAAGTCAGGAATGCCGGATTCGGTCGAGATGCCGGCCCCGGTCAGTACGACCGTCCGTCTCGATTGCTCCACCCAGCGGCGCACCTTGTCCACGGCCTCCATCGGGCCAGTCTAGTCCGGTTGGCCCATGGCGGCCGCTGGTGACCTCTGATGGCCGACCTGCAATCAGGGCTTCGCGTCGCGCTCGGCCAGGAGTTGGCGCAGGTTTGCACGTGCCCGCTCCCGCACCGATTCGGGGACCTGGGCCGCGCCCGCCTGCCGGCACAAGCCGACCGTCTCGCGCAGTCCGGTGACGAGCGCCGCGCAGCGGGGGCACGCCTCGCAATGCCGCTCGATCACGTCGCAGGCCGCGACCTCGAGCTCTCCGTCCAGGTAGGCGGAGATGTTCGCGACCACTTCATGGCAGTCGCAAGGCGAGGAGATCGTCATGTCACCTCCAGATGCCGCCGCAACATGAGACGCGCGCGATGGAGACGGGTCTTCACGTTCGCTTCCGAGAAGCCCGTGATCGTGGCAACCTCCCGCGTCGACAGGCCTTCCATCTCCCGCATCACGACAATCATCCGATAGGCCGGCGGCAGCTTGCCGAGCGCGTCGCGAAGTCGCGCGTCCAGCCACGCGCCCATCATCTGCTGGTCGGGCGGACGCGCCTGGTCGGCCACCTCGATCGGCGACGTGGTGCCATCAGGCGACCGCGTCCCGCGTTCGAGCGACACGAAATCGGCGGGCTCGCCGACCCGACGGCGCCGCTTCATCAGACACGCGTTGCGCACCGTCGTATACAACCACGTGCGAAACGCCTCGGGATCCTCGATGCGCTCGGCATACCGATAGGTCCTGAGCAGTGCGTCCTGCATCACGTCTTCGGCGTCCTCGGGGTGGCCGCAGACGAGCAGACTGAACCGGTACGCCACCTCCTGCGCGCGGATGAGCAGCCGCTCCATCGCCTCGCGATCGCCGGTCGCCGCCTGCCGAACGAGCGCGGCGTACTCGGCCTTCGCCCCGTCACCCGCTGCGGTCGAGGGTCGCGCGTCGCCTCCCTGCACATCTTCATTGTACGGGGGGCCCGACTCCCCGACGCCTCGGTGAGACGGCCGGCGAGCCTACGCCGGAACGAGCTCCTCAGCCGTGGAAACCGCGCAGACCTCGATCTCCGGCACCAGGTGAACCGCGGCCTTCAGGGAACTGGAAATCAGGCAGTTGTGCTCCGCCTTCTCGAGCGCGCGGCGCGCCACGTCGGGGTTGAGGCCCGGGGCCACCCTCAGATGCGCGTGGAGCTCGAAGGCGGTGAACTGCGTCACACGATCGACCCGATCCAGCGTCCCGATGACGTGGCACTGCAGCGACATCCACGGCAGATTGGACGCGCGGGCGACGGCGCGAAACGTGAGGACGAAGCAGTCGGCCACCGCTCCGACCAGAAAGGTTTCAGGCGACCAGCGGTCACCGGGGCCGCCGAACTCGGCGGGCGACGCGGACCGTAGAACCGGAAGCCGCGCGGCCCTGAGCTCGATATCGCCGTCGAGGGTCCCCACGGCGTCGACCGAATACACGTGCGGAAACGTCTGCATGACAGGCTCCTGTCCGACTCCCTGGTGGAGGGATGCAGCGTTCGCGCAAAGGTGACAGCCCGCGCTTACCGGATGATCCACAAGTAGATCGCCAGCCCGTCCACCTCCCGTACCTGGTCGGGCGGCCAGCGGTCGCCCATGTCCCACAAGTACGACACCACGCGGGTGCCCGGTTGGAGCTCGCGTCTGAGCTTCGGGATCAGCCGTTGATTGACCTGCGGCAGCAGGAAAAGCGTGACGACGGTCGCCTCGCGGATGTCGGCCTCGAACAGATCCTGCTGGACGAACCTCACGCGGCCGGCGACGCCGGCCTTTGCGAGGTTGTCGCCCGCGTCTCTGATTCGATTGCTGTCGATCTCGATGCCGACGCCGCGCGCGCCGTATTTCCTCGCGGCCTCGATCGGAATCCGGCCGTCGCCCGATCCGAGATCGAACACGATATCGGAGGCGGTGACGCGCGCCAGATCCAGCATCGCGTTGACGACCTCGGGCGGAGTCGGGACGTACCGGACGTCGGGCTGTCTGGGCGCACCGGTCTGTCCCTCGACGCCGGCCGCACACGCCATCAGGAGCCCGACCGCGACGGCGGCCGCGTCGCGACCGAGCGACCGCGCAGCGGTCACCGTCCCGGCGGCGGACCGGCCTCTCCTCCCGCGCCCGGTCCGAACCCTCGCCCGCCGCCCTGGGGCAGCGGCTGGCCGCCGATCGTCAATCCCTGAACGGCCTTTCGCGGACGAATGATGCCGTTCTTCGCGTCTTCCGCAATCGCTTTGTCCTCGACGCGCTCGGCGCCGAGCGCCGCACGCACGGCCATGTTGCCCTCGTGGCATTCATACGGCAGGAGCTCGAACCCGGGCGGCGAGGTCAGCGGCAGCGGAGATCGTCCACGGCCGCGCGTAGGTCTTCGGATCGTCGATGGTCACTACGTACATCAGGACGTCGGGCTCGGTCCGCGTCAGCCGCTCGGTCAGCTTCATGTCGGCGCTGTGCCGCAGGCCGCCGCCGTTCAGGCCGATGCTGGTCTGGTCGGTCAGGTTGGTCGTCTCGATCACCAGCGTGTTGCCTTCCCAATGCCCGCGCGAGTCGCCCAGATACTGGCGGATCTTCGGCGAGATGTGCGGACGGCCGTCCAGCGGAATGATGCGCGTGTCGTGGATCATCTCGTAGCCGATGATCACCGCATCGGGCGTCTGCATGATGCGGTTGCCGTTCCCGTAGATGACCGGCAGGATCGATCCGACGATGCCGCGCGTGATGCAGCGGTCGTAGAGGGTGAAATCCTGCGGGCCATCGAACGGTCCGTTGCCGAACGTACCCTGATCGCGGGGAGCGCGCCGTTTCTCGGCGTCGGGCGTCAGCGGCGGCATGCGCCCGTCGGCCGGCTCGACGATGAGGGAGGTCTGGCGGAACGACTTGGTGAGCCAGGCGCCGTCGCCGCGGAACGAGCCGATCGCGTTCTCGGCGTTCGTGCGCGTGCGCGTGTCACGCTCGACCTTCGCTTTGAACTCCTCGTCGCTGAGCTCGGACCGTCCCGCAAACTGGGCAGGTCGCTGCAGCGGGATGCCGTTGGCGGCATCGCTCGTCCAGACACCCTCCAGATCCGGCTGGCCCCATGGGGTTTTGGGAGGCGTCCACGCCTTGGCGGCCGGTTTTGCCGCGCTCCGGGCGGACCCGGTCGGCGCCTGGGCCAAAACCCGGTTCGTCATCAGCGCGGCCCACCCCAGAGCCAGCGCCACGCACCCCGAAATCAGCACGCGCTTGCCCATCTCATTTCTCCTTTCCCAGCGGCCACATTATAGGTTTCTGCGGTAATCTTCGACCGTCAAGTTGCGGGAAGGAGCCCATCATGACCGGCCGCGTTCGAGCGATCGGCGTTCTGACGGTCGCGGTTGTCCTCGCCTTCCAGATCCGGTCCGCCACGCAGTCCGACCGCGGCCCGGGGGCTCTCGGCACCGAATGGCCGACCGTCGGCGGCCGTGACAACGCGCGCCACTCTGCGCTCATGCGCATCACGACTCAGAACGTCGGCCGGCTCGGCGGCGCCTGGGTGTCGCAGCCATTCCAGCCGGCGGCGGCCTCCCGCGCCATGGCGGTCGTCAAAGACGGGTTGATGTTCATCACCGCCCCGCCCGCGATTCTCGCGCTCGACGCGAAGACCGGGGCCACGGTCTGGCGATTCCAGGCGGGCGGCGGACGGGGCCGCGGCCAGGCGCCCGCCGCTCTTGGGTCGCCGGCTCGGGAAGGCGTGGCGGTTGGTGACGGGCTGGTCTTCGTCGGTTTGTCGGACGCCCGCCTCCTCGCGCTCGACGAGAAGACCGGCGCGCTCGTGTGGAACCAGTATGTCGGCGACAACCCCCGCGACAAGGGACAGGTTGCGTCGGGTGCGCCGCTCTACGCCAACGGGCTGGTGTCGATCGGCCTCAGCGCGGACAACGGATGGCGCGGCCAGGTGGTGGCGCTCGACGCGAAGACCGGCCGCGAGGCCTGGCGCTTCTTTGCGATTCCGGGTCCGGGTCAAAAGGGTCACGAAACCTGGACGTCGGCCGGCGAGGGCTGGCGGCGCGGCGGCGGCGCGGTGTGGCTGGTGGGCGCCACCGACCCGGAGTTGGGCCTGCTCTACTACGTCACCGGCAACGGCGTGCCGCAACTGGGCGGCGAAGTGCGGCCCGGCGACAACCTGTACCTGTGCTCGGTCGTCGCCCTCGACGCGAAGACCGGTGCGCTCAAGTGGCACTACCAGGTCATTCGCCACGACATCTGGGAAGCGGACATCGCGATTGCCCCGGTGCTCTACGACGCCCAGGTCGCCGGTCGCCCGCGCAAGGGCATCGCCGCGATGCGTGCGGACGGGTACCTGTTCATGCTCGATCGCGAAACGGGCCGGCCGCTTGGCACGATCGAGGACCGGCCGGTGCCGCAGGACGCGTTCCAGAAGACCGCCGCCACGCAGCCTTTTCCGCAGGGCGCCGATCGCGTGCTGCCCGATTGCGCCGACTGGAAGAGTCACGCCACCCCGAAAGGATTCGAGATCGGATGCTTCTTCCAGGCCGCGTCGGTGCAGAAGCCGAACGTGCTCGCCCCGGCGTACGGGATGCGCGTGGCGCCGATGGCCTTCAGTCCTGAGACCGGATACTTCTACGCGACGGGCGCCGCAAGTTTGAGCTGGCTTCGCCGCGCCGACGATCCGTACTTCTTCAGCACCACGTTCAACAGCCGCGTCCCGGGCCTTGGCAGCCTGGGGTACGGCGTGCTGGCCGCGATCGACAGCCGCACGAACCGGATCGTCTGGAAGAAGGAGTTCAGACCCGGGCGCCCGAGCGGCGCGCTGACCACGGCGGGCGGCCTGCTGTTCCAGTCCTCACCCGATGGCGAACTGGAGGCGTACGACGCGAGGACAGGCGAACGGCTGTGGCACGTTCAGACCGGCGCGGCGGGCGGGCCGCCGACAACCTACGAGGTCGACGGCGAGCAGTACGTCGCCGCCGTCTCTGGCAGCAGCGTCCGGGCCTTCAAGCTGGGAGGTGCGCTGCCGCCGGCGCCGGCGGCCACGCGTCCGGCCCCCGAGCGGTTCACGGGGCCGATCACCGATACGAATCAGATCGAAACGGCGTTTCTTCAGCGCGATGCCGGTTTCACGGGCTTCCGGTACTTCACCGACGAGTACGCGTTCGCCCCCTACCGCGCGCGGGTGAAGGTCGGCACGCAGGTGACCTGGCGCAACAACGGACGCCTGGTCCACACGATCGTCGCGGAGGACGGGTCGTGGACCACAGGCCCGCTGCAGGTCGCCGACGTCGGCGCCAGGACGTTCGACCGGCCGGGGACCTACACCTACGTCTGCAAGGAGCACCCCTGGGCGTACGGGCAGATCATCGTGGTCGAATAGAACGGGGCTTCAGAGATGGCCGGCTCAGCGACCCTTCGCGTCAACGACCAATCACGAGCCGTATCGGCCGCGCCCGACACGCCGCTGCTGTACGTGCTCACCGACCAATTGCAGCTCCAGGGACCGCGCTTCGGGTGCGGTCTGGGGCAGTGCGGGTCCTGTTCGGTGCTGGTCGACGGCGTGGAAACGCGCTCGTGCGTCACGCCGCTCGCCCGCGTGGCCGGCCGGTCGGTGACGACGCTCGAGGGCTTGCCGGCCTGGTACGCCGTGCAGAAGCGGCTGGCGTCCGCGCCAGCGCTGCACCCGCTGCAGCAGGCGGTCATCGACGAGCAGGCGCTGCAGTGCGGCTATTGCTACAACGGCATGATCGTGAAAGGCGCCGAGCTGCTGGCGAGAACGGCGCGCCCCAGCGAGGCGCAGATTCGATCGGCCATGAACGGTCACCTGTGCCGCTGCGGCACTTATCCGCGCATGATGAAGGCGATTCAGCGAGCGGCCGCCGCCATCGGGGGCGCCCGATGAGATCCCGTCGGCGGCCGCCGGCGGCCGGCCTGACCCTGCCGCGCCGCGAATTCCTGAAAGCCGGCGGCGCGCTGATCGTCGGGTTCGCGATCGACGGGCCGTCGCTCGCGCAGCAGCCATCGGGCGCGGTCGTTCGGCCGCTGGCTCCCGGTCCCCCGAATCCGCAGCTCGTCGACACCTGGATCGCCATCCATGCGGACAACACCGCGACCGTCTTCATCGGCTATGCGGAGCTCGGGCAGGGTGCCGGCACGGCGCTGCTGCAGATAGCGGCCGAGGAGCTCGACCTGTCGATGAACCAGGTCACGTCGGTCCGGCTCGACACGCACGCGACGCCGAACCAGGGCGCGACGGTCGCCAGTGCCGCGATCGATCGCGGCGGGCCGCAGATTCGCGCGGCGGCAGCCGAGGCGCGGCTTGCGCTGCTGCAGCGCGCGGCGGCGCGTCTGGGCGCGCCCGCCGGTCGGCTCGCCGTGTCGAACGGCGTCGTCTCGGTGATCGGCAATCCGGCCTCGTCGATCACCTACGGCGATCTGGTGGGCGACCGGCCGTTCGGGATCCCGTTCACCGGCAGCGCCCCGCAGAAGCCGGTCCGCGAGTACACCATCGTCGGCACCAACGTGCCACGACGCGATCTGCCCGACAAGGCCGGCGGCACCTACATCTACATGCAGCACGTGCGAGTGCCGGGCATGCTGCACGGGCGAATCGTCCGCCCCCGGGGACAGGGCGCGTACGGCGACGGCGCCGCCGTGCTGTCGATCGACGACGCCTCCATTGCCGGCATTCCCGACGTCACGATCGTTCGGGTCCGCGACTTCGTCGGGGTCGTCGCGCCCCGCGAATGGGACGCGGTCCGTGCGGCGCAGCAGTTGAAGGTCGCCTGGGACCGACCGGCGCACCTCCCCGGCGATCGGGGACTGCACGCGCAGATGCGCGCCGCGACAACCATCGACAGCGTCATCGTGGATCGCGGCGACGTCGACGCGTCGATGAGGAGCGCCGCACACACGGTGACGGCCACCTACCGCGGCCCGTATCAGGCGCACGCGCCGTTCGGCCCCAGTTGTTCCGTCGTGGACGCGACCGTCACTCCGGCGCGCGTCATGTGCTCGTCGCAAAGCGTCTACGGCACGCGTGAGAAGGTGGCGGCGGTGCTCGGCGTCCCGGCGAATCAGGTGCGGGTGGAGTACTACGAAGGCGCCGGCTGCTTCGGGCGCAGCTGTTACGACGACGCGGCGCAGGCGGCGGCGATCATGTCGAAGGCGGTCGGACGCCCCGTGCGCGTGCAGTTCATGCGCTGGGACGAACACGGCTGGGACAACTACGGCCCCGCGCATCTCGCCGACGTGCGCGCCGGCATCGACCAAACGGGCCGGATCGTCGCGTACGAGTACCACGGGTGGCAGCACGTCTGGTCGACGATTGAAACGTCCCAGCAGCTCGGGCTCGGCACGAAGGCGGCGGAATCGGCGGACGGCACGTCCCGGAATCTCAACAAGGTGGCGCTCGGATCCATGTACGACATCTCCCACGCGCGGCTGGTGAACCACCGCGTGCCTGGGATCGATCGCTACCTCAAGGCCTCCAACCTGCGATCGCCGCTCGACCTGTCGTTCGCCTTCGCATCCGAGCAGGCGATCGACGAGCTGGCGCACGCCGCCGGCCTCGACCCGATCGAGTTCCGGCGGCGCAACATGGTCGATCCGCGATGGATTGGCGTGCTCGACGCCGTCGCGCGGGCGGCCAACTGGACGCCCCGGGAACGCCCCCGGGGGGGCCGGCGTCAGGGGGACCTTGTCGGCCGCGGCGTCGCGCTCGGCACCCACCTGGTCTCCCACGGCGCGGTCATCGCCGACCTCCGCGTCACTCCAGCCACCGGCGAGGTCGTGGCCACTCACATGTACGGCGCGCTGGACGCCGGCCTCGTCGTGAACCCTGCGTTCGTGGAGAACCAGATCTGCGGCCAGCTCGTTCAGGCGGCCAGCCGGGCCCTCAAGGAAGAGGTCGGCTTCACCGCGACCGGCGTGACGGCACTGGACTGGAACAGCTATCCCATCCTGCGCTTCGCCGAGCACCCGACCGTCACGCCCATCGTCGTGCAGCGTCTCGACGCGAAATCGACAGGCGCCGGCGAGGAGGTGGTCGCGGCGGCGTGCGCGGCCATCGCGAACGCGTTCTTCGACGCCACAAACGTGCGCCTCCGCGAGTACCCGTTGACGCCGGCTCGCGTGAAGGCCGCGCTGGCGCGCGCCTGAACGCGCCGAATCCTGCCGCGCGGCACGACCTCACGCGTCGACGCGCGCGATTGAGTGGAACGCCGTTGTGTGTCATCGTGTCGGCATGCGGACTGACCTTCCCGGGGCGCATTGGCCCGCCCTGCCCTTCCACCTCACCCGGAGCAGGAGGCTCGTGACATCGGCTCTCGTCGCGCTGGCCGCCGTTCTGCCGGCGGGTTGTCTGCAGTCGATGTCGCTGGTGAAGGTGAACGCGGACGGGAGCGGCACGATCGAGAACCAGACGGTCGTGACCGCCGCCGCGCTGGCCCAGATGCAGCAGCTCGCGGGTGTCCTGGGCGGCAACAACGGCCGGCCGGTCGATCCGTTTTCCGAAGATCAGATGCGGCAGCTCGCGACGCAGATGGGCGAGGGCGTCACGCTCGTCTCGACGCGTCCGCTGAGTGTCGGCGGCTCGGAAGGCCGCGAGGCGGTGTACGCCTTCGCCGACGTGACGAAGCTGCGCCTGAACGAGGCGCCGCCGACGCCGGGCAACGCGGGGGTCGGCGCCAACGGCGTCGGCCTGGCCGACAACCTCGACGGAAGCCTGACCGTCGGTCTCGTGCACACGCCGGCCGGCACCACGCGGCTGTCGGTGCACCTGGGGATCGATCCGGTCCGCTCGCTCACGGACCAATTGGGGTCCGCAGGAGGCGGCGGCGCAATCCGGGCGGATCAACTCGCCCTGGTGCGGCCGATGCTTGCCGGGATGCGCATCGCGCTGCGCGTGGAGCCCGCCGGCCGGCTCGTGACCACCAACAGTCCCTACGTCGATGGCGGGACGGTGACGATCTTCGACATCGACGTGGACGAGCTGCTGAACGCCGACACGCTCGTCCGCCTGCAGGGCGCGAAGACGGCCGACGAAGCGCGCGAGGTGGTCAAGGATCTCCCCGGCGTGAAAATGACGTTCAAGCGCGACGTGACCATCGAGTTCGCGCCGTGATCCTGGCGCGTGCCGCGCGCTACTTGGCAGCCGCCATTTCCGGCGGCATGGCGGTTCGCGGTTCGGCTCGATAGTGCCTCAGCGCCGGGGTCGAGGCGGCGACCCACGCCGTCGCGATCAGGCACCCGATTCCTCCGCTGACGACCGAGAAGGTCGCGCCCAGCCAGCTGGCGACGGCGCCCGCCTCGAACTCTCCAAGCTGCGGGCCGCCGATGAAGAACACCATGTTGACGCCAATCATCCGCCCGCGGAGTCGATCCGGCGTTTCCAGCTGCCGGACGATGTTGCGGATGATGATGCTGACCGTGTCGGTGGCGCCGGTCACCGCCAGGCAGGCGAACGTCACCCAGAACCACCGCGACACGCCAAACCCCACTGTGGCGAGGCCGAACAGCACGACCGCCCACAGCAGCACCGGCCCGCGTCGGTCGATCCGCGAGGTGACTCCGACCATGGCGGCGCTCGTCGCCACCGCGCCAATCGCCGGCGCGGCGTACAGCCAGCCGTAGCCGCGCGCCCCCACGCGCAGGATATCCTGCGCGTAAATCGGCAGCAGGGCCGTCGCCGACGAAAAGAACGTCGCGAAGAAATCGAGGAGCATCGTCGAGCGGATGAGCGGCTGACGGAAGACGAAGCGCAGCCCCTCCAGGGCGGCGTGCCAGCGACACGTCGTCGTGCGATCCGCCTTCGGACGGCTGCCGGTCCGGCACGTCACGCATCATCAGCAGCGCCACGATCACGAACGCGAACGACAGGGCGTTGACCAGGTACGCCCAGGTGACGCCGCTGGCGGCAATCAGCAGGCCCCCGAGCGAGGGCCCGATGACCGACGCCGTCTGGAACATGATCGTGTTGAGGCTGATGGCGTTCGGCAGGTGCTCGCGCGGCACCAGCATCGGGACGAGCGCCTGGCGCGCGGGCAGATCGAAGGTCCCGACGGCGGCGCCGAGCGCCGCCAGCGCGTACACCGGCCACACCGAATGCCCGCCCCCCATCGCGACCGCCGCCAGCGCCACGGCAACCAGCGCCGAGCCGGTCTGCGTGAACAGCATGAGGCGGCGGCGGTTCCAGGCGTCCGCCACGACGCCGCTGACGATCGAGAAGAAGACGATCGGGACGACCTTCACGAGGCCGACGAGGCCGAGGGCGAGGCCCTTGCGCTCGGGCGGCACGAGCAGCGACACGTGCCACAGCAGCGCCGCGTTCTGCATCGTCGATCCGGTCATCGACGCCAGCAGCCCGAACCAGATCAGGCGGTAGTTACGGTGTTGAAGGGCGACGAACGACTCGCGAGAGAACGGCAACGGGACCGTTCACCTCACGTCCAACAGCTCGACGTCGAACACCAGCGTCGCGCCGGGAGGAATCACCCCTCCCGCGCCTCGCTGCCCGTAGCCCATGTCGGGTGGAATGACGAGCGTCCGCAGGCCACCGACCTTCATGCCGGCAAACCCCTCGTCCCATCCCCGGATCACCTGACCGCCGCCGAGACGAAAGGAAAACGGCTCGTTGCGGTCGCGGGAGCTGTCGAACTTCCGGCCGTGATGGCCGGCGGCCTTCTCGTCGTACAGCCAGCCGGTGTAGTGAACCGTGATGTCCCTGCCCGACGTCGCCTGAGGGCCGCCGCCGACCTTGGTATCCACGATCTGCAGCGACGTGATGTTGCTCATCCCTTCCTTCTCCGTGGGCGCGCCGCCCGTGTCGCCCGCTCCGGGCGCGCAGGCGACGGTCAGGGCGGCGACAACGACTGCCAGGACGTACCGGGCGTGCATGAACCAGCGATTGTACTTCAGAGCGCGTACGGGCAGCCCAGGTCCGGCTGAAGCCGGACACTGCTGCTGACGGAGCTGCTGCTGACGGAGCGCCGAAGTCCGGCCAAAGCCGGACACTACCGACAATGCTGGCTACTGGCCGCCGACCGTCAGGACGAGCTTTCCGATGTGCTGCCCTGCTTCCATCACACGATGAGCCTCGGCGGCGTCCTCAAGGCGAAACGTCTGGAAGACGACCGGCGCGACCTGGCGCGATTCGAGCAGCGGCCACACCTGCTCGCGCAGCGCCCGCGCAATCGCGCCCTTTTCCTGCACGCTGCGCGGCCGCAGGGCCGACCCGGTAACGGTCAGCCGCCGCTGCAGAATGGGGACCATGTTGACCTGGGCCCGGGCGCCGCCCATGACGGCAATCTGCACCAGGCGGCCGTCCATGGCCAGCAGATCGAGATTGCGCGCCACGTACCTCGGCGCCGACGATGTCGAGAACGACATCGATGCCGCGCCCGCCGGTCGCGGCGCGGAGAGCCGCGACGAAATCCTCCTCGCGATAGTTCACGGCCCGCTCGGCGCCGAGCCGCTCGCACGCCGCGCACTTGGCGGCCGATCCTGCCGTCGCGAAGACCCGGGCGCCGAACGCACGCCCCAGTTGAATCGCGGTGGTGCCAATCCCGCTGGATCCGCCGTGGACGAGCAACGATTCCCCGCGCTTCAGCCCGCCACGCTCGAACACGTTGCTCCACACGGTGAAGAACGTCTCCGGGATCGCGGCAGCGCTGGCGAAGGTCAGCGCCGACGGCACCGGCAGGCACTGCGGAGCCGGCGCGGCGCAGTATTCGGCGTAGCCGCCCCCGGCCACGAGGGCGCAGACCCGATCGCCGGCGCGCCAGCCGGCGACCTCGGGGCCGGTCGCCTCGATAGTGCCCGCGATCTCGAGGCCGGGAATGTCCGACGCGCCGGGCGGCGGCGGATACTGGCCGCGCCGCTGCATCACGTCGGGCCGGTTCACGCCGGCCGCCGCGACCTGGATGAGCACCTCTCCCACCGCCGGCGTCGGCCGCGGCCGCTCGACGGGCACGAGGACCTCGGGGCCGCCCGGTTCACGGATCTCTATCGCTACCATGATGGGAGATGATCGCCGCTGGCGGGGGAAATTGCCAGTCACGCGGGCGGTCGCGCCGGCCGCGCGCCGTGACGCGTGCGGCGCTATCCGCCGTGATCGTCCGCAGCGTCGGTGTCCTCGGCGGCCGATCGCTCCAGGAATTCGATCGGGCGCAATGCCAGGACGGGGTAGCCGCGCCGCAACGCGTCCACGCGCCGCCAGTACTCGGCCTTGGAAAACTCGCGGCGCAGGTAGCGCTCGCGCAGCCGGCGGATCTCGGTACTTGTACAGGTCGCGCACGTAATCGCGCACCAGCTGGGGATCGGTGCGCTCGGTGGGATGGACGCCGTGCGTCCACAAACGCGCGAGGACGTCCGCGCGGTAGCGGAACAGGCGCTCACTCAAACAGCCGCCCCTTCACCGCGTCGAGCGTGGCATCGATGCGCATGATGTGCTGCGGTCGCGCGAGCGCGGCGGCCAGCGGCGCCGGCTTGTCGATCGGCCGGCCGATGATCGCCTCGACGACGTCGTGGAACTTCGCCGGATGCGCCGTCGCGAGAAACACGCCGGTCGTCGCGCGGACGTCGACGCCGCTGGTGGTCAGTCCGAGGTAGGCAATCGCGCTGTGCGGGTCGAGCAGATATCCGCGCGTCTCGTACACGCGGCGGATCGTCTCGGCCACCCTCGCGTCCTCGTGACGGCTGCCGATGACGTCCCGGCGCATCGCCTCCACGTCGTGGCCGTACATCCACAGCATGCGGTCGAAGTTGCTCGGGTGGCCGACGTCCATGGCGTTCGCGATGGTCGCCTTCGAGGGGCGCGGCTCGTACCGGCCGGTAGACAGGTACGACGGCACGACGTCGTTCACGTTGGTGGCGGCGACGAACCGCGCGATCGGCAGTCCCGCGCGCTTCGCCATGAGCCCCGCGGTCAGGTTGCCGAAGTTGCCGCTCGGCGTCGAGACGACGGCGCCGGGCGACCCGACGGCGCCGGCGAGCTGGGCGACCGCGTGGAAGTAGTACACCATCTGCGGCAGCAATCGGCCGACATTGATCGAATTGGCGGACGTGATGCGGATCCGCTCGAGCACCTCGGCATCGGCCGACGCCGCCTTGACCAGCCGCTGGCAGTCGTCGAAGTTGCCGGCCACGGCGTAGGCGCGGACGTTGGTGTCGGGCTCCGCGTTGAACATGGTCATCTGCGCCTGCTGCTGGCGGCTGACCCGTCCGTCCGGGTAGAGCACGATGACGCGCGTGTGCGGCACCCGGTAGAACGCGTGCGCCACGGCGCTGCCGGTGTCGCCGGAGGTCGCGACGAGCACCGAGGTCGGGGCGCCCTGATCGTGCAGCGCCGAGATGAGCCGGGCCATCACGCGCGCGCCGATGTCCTTGAACGCCAGCGTCGGGCCGTGAAACAGCTCGAGCACGTGGATGCCCGGCTCGAGCTCGGTCAGCGGAATCGGAAAGTTCAGCGCGTCGGCGACCAGCCCCGCGAGCGCCGGCTCGGGGATCTCGCCGGCGGTGTACGGCCGGAGCACCCGGACGCCGATGGCGTCGAGCGGCATCGACGGCAGGCCGTCAATCTCCGCCGGCGTCCAGCAGTCGATCGACTCGGGGACGTACAGGCTGCCGTCCGGCGCCAGGCCATCGAACAGCGCCCACTCGAGCGTGGTCGCCGGCGCCTGGCCGCGCGTGGTTACGTACCGCACGTCGCGATCACCCGGGCGCCCTGCGGCGCGACCGACGAGACGTAGGTTTGCGTGTCGCCGCCGATGATCCGCTGCACGGCGGCCGTCATCGCGGCGGCGACGCGCCGGCCGTCGGCGGGGCTGCGGCACAGCGCGAAGAGCGACGGTCCCGATCCCGACAGGCTGCACCCGAGGGCCCCGCCGTCGAGCGCCGCCTGCTTGATCGCGTCGAGGCCCGGGACCAGCCGGGCGCGGCGTGGCTCCGCGATTCGATCCTCGAGCGCATCGGGCGATCAGATCGAAATCGGCGCGATGCAGGGCGTCCACCAACGCCCCCAGGTTCGCCCATTGCTGGACGGCGTCCCTGAGCGCGACGGTCTCTCCGACGAGCGCGCGCGCCATGGCGGTCTCGATCTCGAGATCCGGATGAACGACGACCGCCGTCAAGCCGGCAGGGACCGGCAGGCGCACGATGTCGGGCGGCGCCGCGCAGCGGACGAGGACGAAGCCGCCGCACAGACAGGGCGCGATGTTGTCGGCGTGGGCCGAGCCCGCGCCCAGGCGCTCGCCCTCGAGGGCGCAGCTCACCAGCCGCTCGACCGGAGAGTGCAGGCCGAACAGGGCATCGACGGCGACGACGGCCGCCGCGGCGCTGGCGGCGCTGCCGCCCAGGCCGCTCGCGAGCGGCAGCCCCTTCCGAATGCTGAGGGCGACGCCGCGCCGGTCGCCGACCGCGTCGAGCAGCGCGCGCGCGGCGACGCCGGCGGTGTTTCTCGCCGCATCGCGCGGGAGCCGCCCGTGGTCGTTGCTGATGTCGTCGATGCGGACGCCCGCATCGGTGACGCGGGCGGTCACTTCGTCGCCGGGCGAGGTCGAGCGCAAACCCCAGCACGTCGAAGCCGCACGCGACGTTCGACACGGTGGCGGGCGCAAAAGCGGTCACTGTCACTGCATCCATGGAATCTTTCATCTTACCCGGCAGCGCCCTCATCGCGAAGGGCGCGGCGATGGGGAGGCGCGCCTACGCCTGCGGGTACAGGCGTCGAATGGACGGGATGAGGTACTCGCTGAACGCGCGATCGAAATCGTAGCGCGGCCTGAAGCCCCAGTCGGCGCGCGCGGCGGAATCGTCCACGTCGACCGGCCACGAGTCCACAATCGCCTGCCGCTTGGGATCGACCTGATAGCTGATGGTCGCGGCCGGAAACGCGTCCAGGACGACGTGCCGGATGTCGGCGGCGGACGGATTGAAGGCCGTGACGTTGTAGGCCGTGCGCGTGAGCGCGGCCGCCGGCGCACGGCCGAGCGCCAGCAGCGCATCGACGGCATCCGGCATCGCCATGAACGGAATGCGCGTGTCGGGACGGACGAAGCACGCGTAGGGTTCGCCCCTGGCCGAACAGTGAATCATCTCCGACGCGTAGTCGGAGGTGCCGCCCGACGGCACCGTCGCCGCTGAAATCAACCCGGGGAACCGGACCGACCGGAAGTCCACGTGCGGAATCACGTCGGCGGAGAGCTGCTTGTAGTGCCGCGCGTAGTAGCGTCCGAGATGCTCGCAGTACAGCTTGTTGCAGCCGTACATCGTCTTCGGGTAGGCGACATCGTCCTCGTGCACGCGCCCGACGCGCAGCTTCGTCTCGAGATCGGCGATGCCGTACGCGGCAATCGAGGAGGGATACACGACGACAACGGACCGCCCGTGCGATTCGCCCTGGCGCTGCGCGAACTCGAGCAGATTGAGCGTCCCCCCGACGTTCACCTGGTGCGCAGTGACCGGCGTGAACTCGGCGCGCGTGGACAGGAGCGCCGCCAGATGGAAGACGAGATCGACCTCGAACTCGGCCAGCAGCCGGTCGAGCAGGCTCGTGTCGGTGATCGATCCGGTGAAGACGCGCGAGAGCAGCGGGACGAGCGCCGGATCGACCGGATGGACGTCGAGCGAGATGAGCGGCGGTCCCGCCTCGGCGAGCCGCGCCACGAGCCCGTGGCCGATTTCGCCGCCCGCGCCCGTGATCAGGATGACCGGCTTACGCACGTGCGGTGGAGACGACCCCTTCGAGCCCGCCCCACGTGCCGGGATCCTGGCTGAGCAACGTCTTGAGGTACAGCGCGACGTCGTCGGGGGGAAAGTGCCGCGCGAGCTCGGCCGCCGCGGGCGCCAGCTTGTCCGCCTCGGGCACCACGCCGTCCTCCTGAATCAGGCCGTTCTCGTGCCCGATGCCGAGCGCATCGAGAAATGCGACCATCATCGGCCGCTGCTCGGCGAGGTGATAGAGCACGAGCGCGCGCGCGGCGAGCGTGTCGGGCAGGTTGACGATGCTGGCCAGCTGGCGCGCCCGACGATCGACGTCGAGCGCCAGTACGCTCTTGGGCCGGAACTTCTTCTGCTGGGCGATCAGCATCACCGCCTGCAGCTGATCGTCGGTGGCCTCTTCGTCGAGCCAGAACGCCCGCGCCGCGGCGACGCGCTGGGCGCCGGTCATCTGCCGCCAGAGGCGCGCGGGCGTGAGCGGGGTCTCGGTCATTGTTGCTATTCTAGTGGAGCGACACGGTAGGCGGTGCTCTTCACTGAACCGACATTCCTGTTCCTGTTCCTGCCCATCCTGCTCGGACTCTACTTCGCGACGTTCGCCCGGGCGCACGGCCGCTACGGCAACTGGCTGCTGCTCGTGGCGAGCGTGGTCTTCTACGCGAAGGGCGGCGGCGCGTTCACGGGGCTGATGCTCGGATCGATCGCGTTCAACTACGGGATGGCGATCGCAATCGCTGCGCGGAAGGCGCGCACTGGCAGCGCCCGCGCCCTGCTCGCGTGCGCCGTGGGCGTCAACCTCGTCGTCCTCGGCGTCTTCAAGTACGCCAACTTCTTCGCCGACAACGTCAACGCCCTGATCCTGGTCCTCCACGGCCACCCGCTCGTCGTCCCGCGCGTGCTGCTCCCGATTGGCATTTCGTTCTTCACCTTTCACGCGATCTCCTACGTCGTGGACGTGTACCGGGGCGACGCCACGGCGCAGAAGAGCCCGGTCCATGCGGCGCTCTACCTGCTCCTCTTCCCGCAGCTGATTGCGGGGCCGATCATCCGCTATCGCGACATCGCGGGCCAGCTCGCGCGGCGGACGGTCAGCGTCGACGACTTCGCGTCAGGCGTCCGGCGGTTCGTGATCGGCCTGGGCAAGAAGGTGTTGATCGCGAACGTCGTCGCGGGGCCGGCGGACCAGATCTTCGGTCTGCCGACCGCCCAGCTCGATCCGGCGCGCGCCTGGCTGGGCGTGGTCTGCTACACGCTGCAGATCTACTTCGATTTCTCGGGGTATCGGACATGGCAATCGGCCTCGGCCGCATGTTCGGGTTCCGATTCCCGGAGAACTTCCGCTGGCCGTACATCGCCGAGAGCGTGCAGGGCTTCTGGCGCCGCTGGCACATGTCGCTGTCGACCTGGTTCCGCGACTACCTGTACGTCCCGCTCGGCGGCAATCGCGTGTCGCCCGCGCGGACCTACGTCAATCTCGTCGTCGTCTTCTTTCTCTGCGGGATGTGGCACGGCGCGAGCTGGACCTTCGTGATCTGGGGACTGTTTCACGGGGCCTTCCTGGCGATCGAACGCGTCGGGCTCGCCCGGGCGGTTGAACGGCTGTGGCGGCCGCTGCGCCACGGGTACCTGCTCGTCGTCGTCATGGTCGGCTGGGTGTTCTTCCGCGCCGAATCGCTCGGCGACGCCATGGCCTTTCTTCGCGCCATGGCGGGTGGGCGCGCCACCTCACCGAGCGTGTACACGCTCGGCTGGTATCTGACGCCGGAGCTGTGGCTCGCCCTGGCAGCGGGCGCCATCGGATCGATGCCGATCGTGCCCGCGCTGGCGGCCTGCGGCGATCGCGCGGGTGCGGCCGGCCGCTCGACCCTGGTGTCCGCCTACTCCGCCCTCAGCACGGCGGCGTTGACGGCGCTCCTCGTGGCGTCGATCATGCAAATCGCGGCGCGGACGTACAATCCCTTCATCTACTTCCGTTTCTGAATGAACCGCCTGCTGACCATCCTGTTCGTCGCCCTCATCGCGCTCCCGCTGGCCGGCAACCTGGCGGGCGCCGACGGCGGCGACCCGGGCGCCGAGAACCGCGACCTCGCGCCGTTTCCACAGTGGGAGGGATCCTGGGAGTCGGCTCGCGCCTACCCCGACGCCTTCAGCCGCTGGTTCGAGGATCACTTCGCCTTTCGCGGGACGCTCGTCCGCTGGTACGGCGAAGGGCGCTATTTCCTGCTGGGCGTCTCGCCATCGAGCGCCGTGATCAAAGGGGATCGCGGGTGGCTCTACTATGCCGACGACGGAGGCGTCGAGGATTACGCGAACGCCACGCTGATGACGCCGGAAGAGGTGGGCGCCTGGCGCGAAGCCCTCGTGCGCGCGCGCGACTGGCTGCACGATCGGCGCGTCGCGTTCGTGTTCACGATTGCGCCCGACAAGCACGTGATCTATCCGGAACACCTGCCGGCGGTGATTCGGCGCGTTCACGACCTCTCACGCACCGATCAGCTGTTCACCGCGCTCGCCGGCACCGGCGTCTGCGTCGTCGACGTCCGGCCGGCGCTGGTCGAGGCGAAAGGCCGCGAGCGCGGGTACTATCTCACCGACACCCACTGGAACGACCGCGGCGCGTTCGTGGCCTACCAGCGGATCATCGAGGCCGTGCGCCGGCAGGCGCCCGCGGTGCCTCCGGCCTGGACGCGCGAGGATTTCGAGCCGGAGCAGGACGAGATCGAAGGACGGGATCTCGCGGGCATGATGGGGTTGAAACACGTGCTCCACGAGGCGGAGCTGTCGCTCGTCCCCCGGCGCCCGCGCCGCGCGCGAGTGATCGAGCCGGCGGGGGCGGCGCCCGACGCCGAACTGGGCCGGATCGTCACCGAGATTCCCGGATCGACGCTGCCGCGCGCCGTCGTCTTTCGCGACTCGTTCGCGTCCCACCTGGCGCCGTTCCTGTCGGAGCACTTCAGCCGCACCGTCTACCTCTGGCAGAACGATTTCGACGCGAGCGTCGTCGCCGAGGAGCGCCCGGACGTCGTCATCGAGGAGATTGTCGGGAGGCACCTGTACGGCTTCATCGCGTCGCCGGAGCTCGTGCCTCGCTGAGAGCGGCTCAGAGCTCTTCCCCTTCGATATCAGTGTCCGCCGTGTCGACAACGGTGTTGTGGATGTCGATGCGGAACCACTCGCGGAACGTCGCCAGGTCGCGAAGCGCCGGCCAGGTGGACTCGTCCTCGGTCCAGGCCGCCAGCTGAAACTCGAACAGCCACACGGCGTTCTCCTCGATCCACTCCTGGACGTCGATTTCCGATTCGAACTCGGGTAGCAGAAACGCGGTGCCGTAGGTCTTGGCGCGCGCCACGGTCAGCGTCCCGCGGTTGACGTCGGCGTCGGTCTGCCGGGTCCATTCGAGAAACGGCCTGGCGCCCACGATGGTGACGGCCGTTCGATTGAGGAGCTGCATGAGAAATCGTAAACCATCGGCGGTGTCGCAGCCGACCTACGCCACCCCCTCGTGGCGGCGCGCGCGCAGCCAGCGGCGGGCGTCCTGATAGTCCGGACACGCGGCCGCCACGAGCTTCCAGAATCGCGGCGAGTGGTCCAGGCGCTTGAGGTGCATGAGCTCGTGGATGAGGACGTAATCGCGCACCTGCGCGGGCATCTGCACGAGCCGCCAATTCAGGCAGATGTGTCCATTCGGCGAGCACGACCCCCAGCGCCAGCGCTGATTGCGGATGCTGATGCGCGAGACGTGCAGGCCGTGCTGCGCCGCCAGCTCGAGGAGCCGCGGCGGCAGCTCGCGCATGGCCCGGCGGCGGAGCGCACGCACGTCTTCGGACGGTCCAATGGCGTCGGCCGAGGCGCGGTCGTGCATCACGCGCAGACGTTCCCGTTCGATCCACGCGGTCTGCTCGCGGACGAAGATCTCGCCGCGCCGCTTCGAGCCGCCCCGTGGGATGGTCACACGCACCGTCCCGTCCGGACCGACACGGAGCACGTAGCGTCGCGCGGCGGGATGGCGCACGAAGCGGACCGACGGCGACGGCAGAGGCGGCCTGTCGAACGGCAGGCCGAGCTGCATCAGTGTCCTCCGTACACGCGGAATCCACGCTTGCGCAGGCTGTCGGCGAGCGCCGTCTCCATGTCCTTGGCTTTCTGGTACGGCATCGGATTCAGGTGCCGATAGAGCCTCGGCACGAGGCGCTCGCCACAGCGCCTGACGACACCGGCCGACTTGATGCCGTTCTTGTGGTTCTGGAACCGCTCTTCGGGCGACAGACCGGTCATCCCGACGTAATAGCCTGCACGGCCGTCTCCCCGGGGATTGCGAAGGTAGACGACGTAGACGGAGTGATGAGCGTCAGACCGGCTCGACCTCTTCGATCGTGACTTCGCCATCGTGAAACGGCAGGCCGCCGGTGAGCTCCGGCGCCTGCAGCATGCGCGGCACGCGATCGACCGGCTCGAGAGCCTTGATGTCGTCGCCGCCGTTGGCCGCGTGAAGGTCCTTGAGTTTGCGCGCCTTCACGAGCACGTTCCCCTCGAGCGACCCGACGGCCTGATTGTACGCCTCGAGCGTCGATTTGAGGCGCGTGCCAAGCGTGTCGAAGTGACCGCCGAGCGCGCGGACCGATTCGTGCAGCTGACGACCGAGCTCGCTGATCTTCCGTGCGTTCTCCTCCATCGCCTGCTGCTGCCATCCGTACGCCACCGCCCGCAGCAGGGCGATGAGCGTCGTGGGGCTCGCGGGAATCACACGCTGTTCGACGCCGTGCTCGATGAGCGCGGGGTCCTGCTCGAGCGCGGCGCTGAAGAACATCTCGCCGGGCAGGAACATGACGACGAAATCGGGGCTGGGATGGACCTGCGCGGCGTACCCCTTGGCGGCGAGCTGTGCGATGTGGGCCCGCACCTGCCTGGCGTGGTCGGCCAGCAGCGCCAGGCGCGAGGCCTCGTCGGGCGCGTCGAGCGCCTTCAGGTACGCATCGAGCGGCGCCTTGGCGTCGATGACGACGTGCTTGCCGCCGGGCAGCCGGACGATCACATCGGGCCGCAGGCGCCGGTCGGCATCCGACACGATCGTGGACTGCTCCTCGAAGTCGCAGTGCTCCACCATGCCGGCCAGCTCGACGACGCGCTTGAGCTGCAGTTCGCCCCAGCGCCCGCGCACGCCGGGCCGCTTGAGCGCGTCCACGAGCCGCCCGGTCTGGCTGCGCAGCTCCTGGCCGGTCGCGTCGAGCGTCGCGATCCGCTGCAACAGCGACGCGCCCGATTCGACGCGCCGCCGCTCGGCTTCCCGGATCTCGCGGTCCACCTGGTCGAGCGTGCGGGCGAGCGGCGCGAGCAGCTGCTCGACCGCCTGCTTGCGCGCGTCGAGATCGGCCGCCGCTTCGCTCCGCGCCTCCCGCAGCCGCGTTTCGGCGAGGTCGAGAAAGGCCCGGTTGTTGGTTTGGAGCGCGTCGGCCGAGAGCGCCTGGAAGGTGTCGCGCAGCTTCGTCTCGGCGTCTTCGCGCGCTTTGAGTCGCTCGGCCGTGATCAGGCGATCGCGTTCGAGATCCGCCCGAAGACGCGCGACGAGCGGACGGGATGCCAGCCACCCGACGAGCGCGCCGATGGCCACACCAATCGCAAGGAGCGCAACGAGAGGCAGGAGATCGATGGACATCAGTATCTCATGGTTGACCGGTCGGTCCGGACCGCCCTCGGTCAACGACCCTCGGCGACCGACGCGAATGGCAGCCACGATTCCGGCAACTGCAGTCGGGCGGCGTGCGCGGCCGACGCCACGCGTGGACCGCCCTCGGCTGACGGGCGAGCCCGAGCGTGAGCGGCAACCGCCTGCAGCGCGCGTCGGGCGGCGATTTGTGCGCGGCACCGGCGATCGGCGAATCGATCGGGCCCGGCCTGCCGCGCGTGTCGGGCGGCGGTCCGCGCCGCCTTGAGCGCCGCCAGACGCCGAACCTCGACCGGCTCGAACGGAAGCGTGACTGCAAATCGCGCCTCGGACGCGGTGTCGAGCTCCCCTGCCGCCTTGATCGCCCGCTCGCGACTCCACTCGAGCCGGTAGCACTGAAAACAGAGCGGGCCGGTGTCGGCGGCGGCCGCCTTGCTGCGGCACGCCGGACACCGTCGCGTGGGGCGCTTGCCCGCGAGCTCACCACCACTGAACGTAACCCATTCACCATCAGCAATTTGAGAGACGTACTCCTGGTGTTCGACTGCCATATCGGCAGTGTACAGGGAGGGTGTGACAGACCAGGTCAACGGTTGACACGGTGGTCCGGCTGAAGCCGGACGCTACGGGGGTCTGCCGACCCTCTACCCACGTCTGTCGGCTGCCGACTGATCGTCGCAGGTCAAGTACTGCACCGGGTTGCCGCAGTCGGCGAGAAACCGCTCGAAGTCCTCGCGCGCGAGCGTCAGCGTCACCGTGTTGATGTTGGGGTGGAACGACACGCGGTGCGCAGTCTTCAGGTCGCGGTCGAGCGCAACACGCACGCCGTGCGCCGCATCGTGAACGAGGCCGAACGGCGACACCGACCCGGGCGCCACACCCAGATGCGTCAGCAGCCGCTCGGGCGACGCGAAGCTCAGTTTGCCGTCGCCCAGCTGGCTGGCAATGGCCCGCAGATCGGCGCGCTTGTGATGCCGGACGATGACCAGGTAGTGGCGTGTGCCCTTCTGATTCCGCAGGAACAGGTTCTTGAAATGCATGGCGTCGATCCCGGCCCAGTACGCCTCCGCCTCGCCGACCGTGGCGGCGGGCGGATGCTCGTGCCGGTCGAACGCGATGCCGAGCGCCCGCAGCCTCCGGTAGACGGCGTCCTCCTGCGGCGTCATCGCACGAAGAAGTAGATCGTCATGCTCCACGCGATGACGATGACGAACCGGCGGACGTGCCCGCGGTCGATCCGGCGCGCGAAAGACGCGCCGGCGTAGCCGCCGAGAATGGCGCCCGACATCATCACCACGCCGGGCGTCCACGCCACCGCGCGCGCGATGACGAACTCGGCGAGCGCGACCGCGTTGAGCACCGTCGCGAGCGTCGTCTTCAGGCCGTTCATCTCGTGGATGTCCGTCATGCCCACGAGTGCCATCATCGCCAGCATCATGATACCCATGCCGCCGCCGAAGTAACCTCCGTAGATTGCGATGAGCAGCTGCACCAACAGCATCGGCCACGGCACCGCGGCTCCCGGCGGCGTCTGCCGCCTGTGGCGGGCGGTGAGCCACGGACCGACGGTGAACGCGACGGCGGCGGTCAGCATCAGCCACGGCAGCAGCCGCAGGAACCCGGTATCGGAGGTGCGGACCAGGAGCAGGGCGCCCAGCAGGCCGCCCACGAAGCTGATGGCCGCCAGCGGCAGCACCTGTCCGCGGCTGGCGGCGACGTCGCGGCGGTACGCGAACGCGCTGGAGAGGGTGCCGGGCCAGAATGCGAGAGTGGCGGTGGCGTTGGCGGCGACCGGCGTCACACCGCCGAGCATCAGCGCCGGCAGGCCGAGGAACGATCCGCCTCCGGCCACCGAGTTCAACGCGCCGCCGAAGGTCCCGACCAGGAACAGGAACAGGAAGAAGGCCAACTGCAGACTGCAGAGAGTAAAGCACAGAAGCCAGCCACCACCCAACGCCCCGTCCCCCGATCCCGCACTTGCTAGAATGCCCCTCCGTGCCTCGGAACGCTGAAGTGATCCGTCAATGGACGATTCTCCGGGCGATCGAACGATCGCGCACCGGGGGCGTCACGATCGACGAGCTCGCGGCCGACTGCGGCGTGACCACGCGGACAATCCGGCGCGATCTGCAGGCGCTCGAGGAGGCGGGCTTTCCCATCTACGACGACCGCTCGCACGACGACGGGCGCACGCGGTGGGTCATCAACGGCCAGGCGTTCCGGACGGTGTCGGCGGGGCTCACCTTGTCGGAGCTCTGCGCGCTGTACTTCAGCCGCACGCTGCTCGAGGCGCTGTCGGGCACGCCGTTCCGCGACGACCTCGAGAGCGCGTTCGAGAAGCTCGGCGCCGCCCTGGCGCCGCACATGCGCCGGTTCCTCGATGAACTGCCGCGCGTGCTGGCGGCCAAGCCGGATCCGATGCGCAAGCGCGACGACCCGCGCCAGCAGCGTCTGGCCGCCCGGCTGCTCGAGGCGACGCTGCACTCGCGCCAGACCTCGCTCACCTATCATTCGCAGTCCAGCGACCGCACCAAGGTGTATCTGGTACACCCCTACCGGCTCGCGCACGCGCAGGGCGCCCTCTACCTGCTCGCCTACGTCCCGGAGTACCGGGAGATCCGGACCTTTGCGCTCGAGCGCGTGCTGGACGTGTCGCTCCTCGAAGAGCGCTTCACGCCGATGGTCGATGCGCCCGGCGAGGCGTTTCCGCACTCGCTGGGCGTGTTTTCGGGTCCGCCCGAACGCGTGGAGCTGGAGTTCGAGCCCGCCGTCGCGGACTACGTGACGACGCGCGAATGGCACCAGTCGCAGACGGTCGAGGTGCGGGGAAGCACCGTCCACATGACGCTGGAGGTCTCGGTCGACCGATCGCTCCAAAGCTGGATCCTCAGCTTCGGGCCGTTCGTCAAGGTGCGCGCGCCGGCGCACCTGGCCCGCCATATCGCGGACCAGATCGACAAAGCGCAGGCGCGGTATCGGTAGGGCGCGCAATTTCCCGTTATGATCGCCAGATGCCTGAACCTCCCAAGCCCAAACCGAAGTTGACGCCCGGCGCGTTTCAGGAAGCGCGCGCGCTCATCTGGACGCATCGCCGGCGCCTCGGGCTCGGCCTGGCCCTGATGGTCGTCAGCCGCCTGTCGGATCTCGTCCTGCCGACGACGTCGAAGTACCTGATGGACAACGTGATCGGCCAGGGCCACTGGGAGCTGCTGCCGCGGCTGGCGATCGCGGCCGCCGCCGCGACGCTGGTCGGCTCGGCGACCTCGTTCCTGAACTCGCAGGTGCTCGGCGTCGCCGCGCAGCGAGCCATCACGGAGATGCGGAAGGACGTCGAGGCGCACGTGATGCGCCTGCCGATCCGCTACTTCGACTCGACGAAGACCGGCATCCTGATCTCGCGCATCATGAGCGACGCGGAAGGGATCCGGAATCTCGTCGGCACCGGACTGGTGCAGCTGACCGGATCCATTCTGACGGCCGTGATCGCCTTCGGCGTCCTGATGTACCTGAACTGGCGGCTGACGTGCGTCACCACGCTGATCCTCGGCAGCTTCGGCTTCGGGATGGCGGCGGCGTTCAAGCGGCTCCGCCCGCTGTTCCGCGAGCGCGGCCAGATCAACGCCGAGGTCACCGGCCGGCTCGCCGAGTCGCTCGGGGGGGTCCGCATCGTCAAGGCCTACACGGCGGAGAAGCGCGAGGAGCTGGTGTTCGCGCGTGGCGCGCACCGGCTGTTCAGGAACGTCGCGAAGTCGCTGACCGGCACGTCCGCGGTGATGGCGTTCTCGTCGCTCGTCGTCGGGTCGAGCGGCATTGCGATGATGCTGATCGGCGGATCCTCGATCCGCAACGGCACCATGACCGTCGGCGATCTCGTCATGTATCTCTCGTTCATGGCGCTGATGACGATGCCGATCTTCCAGCTGGCGTCGGTGGGCACGCAGCTGACGGAGGCGTTCGCCGGCCTCGACCGGATCCGCGAGATCCGGCAGATGGCCACCGAAGACCAGGAGGACGCGACGCGGGCGCCGCTGCCCGACATCCGCGGCGAGGTGGAGTTCGAGGACGTCTCGTTCGAGTACAACGCCGGAGTGCCGGTGCTGAAGCACGTCTCGTTCCGGTCGCCCGCGGGATCGACCACGGCGCTGGTCGGGTCGAGCGGATCGGGCAAGAGCACGCTGATCGGTCTGGTGATGACGTTCATCCGGCCCCAGGCCGGACGTGCCCTCGTGGACGGCCAGGATCTCACCAGCGTCCGCCTGCGCGACTACCGGACCCACCTGGGCGTCGTGCTGCAGGACAACTTCCTGTTCGATGGCACGATTGCCGAGAACATCCGGTTCGCGCGGCCGCACGCGTCGCTCGACGAGGTGAAGGCGGTGAGCCGGATCGCGCACTGCGACGAGTTCATCGAGGCCTTCGAGAAACAGTACGACACCATCGTCGGCGAGCGTGGCGTGCGGCTGTCGGGCGGACAGCGCCAGCGCGTGGCGATTGCGCGCGCGATTCTCGCCAACCCGCGGATCCTCATCCTCGACGAGGCCACCTCGAGCCTCGACAGCGAAAGCGAGGCGATGATTCAGGACGGCCTGCGATCGCTCAGGCGCGGGCGCACGACCTTCGTCATCGCGCACCGGTTGTCGACGATCCGGAGCGCCGATCAGATTCTGGTGCTGGAAGCCGGCGAGATCGTGGAGCGCGGGACGCACGAAGAGCTGGTGAGCGCCGGCGGACGGTATCAGCAGCTGTACGACAAGCAGTACCGATTCGAGCGCGACCGCTTCATCAACCCCGGGGAGGACTTCACGCCGGAGCCGGAAGCCCTCGTCGCCCGGCCGGTTTCGCGTCCGGCCACCCAGCTGTGATCAGCGCTCGCCTTCGCCGGCGACCACCCGCACCACGCGGTGCAGCTCGGCCAGCGGCTCGTCGCCGGCGCCCTTCAGCACGGCGGCGACGGTGTAGGACCCGGGTGGCAGGCTGCGAAACTGGAGCTCGCTCGTGCGCGGGCCGTCCTCGCCGTCGAGCGGAACTTCGCTGCTGCGGTAGAACTCGCCGGACTCGGCGATGATCTCGACCGCGCGATTCTCGCCGCTGGCTTCGACGGTGGTGCGGACCGCGAGGTCCGCCGGCGCGAACGCGAAGGACGGCGTGACAGTCAGCGACAAGCGATCGGCACCGCGCGCGCCGGGCACCGTCACGACCGCAACAATAATGGCGCTGAACAGGATGCGAAGATTCATGAGTGGCCTCGACCTCCCCGTTGTCGCCGTCCGCGGCAGGTGCTGCAAGCGTCGGACCATGGCCGCCGCGTCGCCGCTCGGCGGCCGTCGAAGGAGGCACGCCGCGACCAACTGCGCGATCGGACGTCTGAGCGTCGCGATGTGCGTCTGGGCCATGGCCGCCGGTCCGGTCGCCACTGCGCAGACCGCGGGAGCGTCGCCCGCGTGGCTCGATCGATACCGGGAGCCGGCCGCCCGTCTGATCGGGGAGGCGACCGGCGATACGTTCGCGTGGCGGCGCCTCGCGCTCCTGACCGATACCATCGGCGCCCGCCTGAGCGGATCGCCGCAGCTCGACCGGGCCATCGACTGGGCGGTCGCCGAGATGAAGCATGACGGCCTCGAGAACGTGCACACCGAAGCGGTGATGGTGCCGCACTGGGTGCGCGGCGCCGAGAGCGCCGAGATCCTCGAGCCGGCTCGTCAGCCGATTGCGATGCTCGGCCTGGGTAACAGCGTGGCGACGCCGCGCGACGGGGTGCAGGCCGATCTGGTCGTGGTCCACACATTCCTCGAGCTGCAAAGCCTGTCGTCCACCCTGAAGGGCCGCATCGTCCTCTTCAACGTGCCGTACACGAACTACGAGGAGACCGTGACCTACCGCACCGACGGGCCGTCGCGCGCGGCAGCCCTCGGCGCCGTCGGGGCGCTGGTGCGATCGGTCGGACCGCCCGGCTTCCGCACCGCGCACACCGGCGCCGTGCAGTACGCCGCCGACGCGCCACGGATCCCGGCGGCCGCCATCGCGACCGAGGATGCCGACCGCCTGCAACGGCTGGCCGAGCGCGGACGCGTGGTCGTGCGGCTGAAGATGGAGGCCCACTTCGACCCCGACGTCGAGTCGGCGAACGTGGTCGGCGAGCTGCGGGGACGCGAGCAGCCCGGCCAGTACGTGGTCGTCGGCGGCCACCTCGATTCCTGGGACGTCGGCACCGGCGCGAGCGACGACGGCGGCGGGTGCATCGTGACGTGGGAAGCGCTTCGCCTCATGAAGAAGCTCAACCTGCGGCCGCGGCGGACCGTGCGCGTCGTGCTGTGGACCAACGAGGAGAACGGCGGGCGCGGCGGCATCGCCTATCGCGATCAGCACCGGAGCGAGCTGGCGGGCCACGTGATGATGCTCGAGTCGGACAACGGCGTCTTCCGGCCGATGGGCTTCGGATTCACCGGCAGCGAGCGCGCCCGTCAGAAGGTACGGGCCATCGCCACCCTGCTCCACGGCATCGCCGCCGACGCCGTCCTGCCCGGCGGCGGCGGCGCCGACATCAACCCGAGCGTCCGCGAGGGGCACATCCCGAGCCTGGCGCTGGCGGTGAACGATTCGAAGTACTTCGCCATCCACCACACGGCCGCCGACACGGTGGACAAGATCGACCCGGTCGAGATGGCCCGGTGCGCCGCCGCCGTGGCGGTGATGACATACGTGCTGGCCGATCTGCCCGACCGGCTGGACTGAGGCGAAACCGCCGCGCCCCTGATACACTTGAACCCATCATGCCGACGCACGTTACCGCTCGCCGACTGGCGCTCGCAGCCGCGCTGCTCATCGTCGGCGGCTGCTCCACTTCCGCGCAACAGGCTCGGACGCAGGCGCCCGCCGACGTCGTGGCGACGGTCGGCGGCGTGTCGATCACGCTCGAGCAGGTGGACCAGAAAGCACTGCAGGAAGCGGCGTCGAGCTTCGGGAACCTCAAGCTGTCGCAGGCGATCTACGAAGCGCGACGGGCCGTCGCCGAGGAAATGACCGGCGACGTCCTGATCGATCAGGAAGCCAAGCGGCGCGGCCTGGATCGCACCGCGCTGTACCAACAGGAGATCACCGCGAAGGCGAAGCCGGTGGCGGAAACCGACATCGCGGCGTGGTACCAGGCGAACCAGCAGCGCGTGCAGGGCGCCACGCTCGACCAGGTGCGCGCGCCGATTCAGTCGTTCCTGACCGACCAGCGGATGCAGGAGGCGCGCGAGGCGTACGTGGCGACGCTCAAGGCGAAGACGCCCGTCCGGATCGTCATCGAGCCGCCGCGGGTCACCGTCAGCGCCGGCACGAGCCCGTCCAAAGGCCCGGCCACGGCGCCGATCGAGCTCATCGAGTTCGCGGACTTCCAGTGCCCGTACTGCCTGGCGGCCTCGCCGACGGTGAAGAAGGTGCTCGACACCTACGGGGATCGCATCCATTTCGTCTACCGCAACTACCCGCTTGCCAGCCACCCGCAGGCGCGGCCGGCCGCCGAAGCCGCGCAGTGCGCCAACGAGCAGGGTCAGTTCTGGGCGTTCCACGACAGGCTCTTTGGCGATCCCGGCAAGCTCGCGGACGGAGAACTGAAGCAGACGGCCGCGTCGCTGGGACTCGATACCGCGCGCTTCGACAAGTGCGTGGACGAGCACAAGTACCACGCGGTGGTCGAAGCCGACACGCAGGCCGGCAACGACGCCGGCGTGACGGGAACGCCGGCGTTCTTCGTCAACGGCCGCCCGCTCTCCGGCGCGCAGCCATTCGAGGCCTTCAAGCGCGTGATCGACGACGAGCTGGAACTCAAGAAAACCAGGTAGCGGCCGCACCGGCACGCCGAGGCGGAACGGTCAGCGGACGTACAGGTCGACGCGCGGGAAGACGAAGCGCTTCGCCAGATCGTCGATGATGTTCACCTGGCAGGTGTAGAACCCGGGCTTCAGGCTGTCGGCGGGCAGCTCGAACTGGAACACGGCGGCGCGCCGATCGAGGGCGTCCAGCATCGTGCGTTCGACCACGGGCGTTTCGAACACCTTCACCTTTCCCCGATAGAACGCCAGGCTCGTGCGAAGGTCGGCGGCGCCCCGTTCGATCGTCGGGTCGTACACCTCGTAATAGAAGTAGAGCTTCTGATCGCGCCGGACGATGTGCGTCAGGTTCGGCACGAGCTCGACGCCGTCGCGCACGAGCGGACTGGCGGTCTTCCGCGTTCCGGCGTTCTGCAGCTGCGTGCCCAGGATGAGCGAGCTCACCTTGACCGGCGCGGTCTTCAGCTCCGGGACGACGACCGGCGTCTCGAATGCGCCCATCTCGCCCGTCGTGTTCTCGCGCACGACGATCTTCACCGAGAAGCGGCCCGGCGGCAGCGTGACGCCCGTCTGATACAGCACCTGCCGCGACGCCAGCGTGTCGGCGCTCGCCGGCGGGACCGACAAGGTGTCGCGGATGCGACCCACCGGAAATCCGCGCTCGTCGCGAATCAGCCCGGCGATGTCGAGCGTCACCTTGTCTTTCGACGGCGGCACGGCCGACCCGGGCACGGCCAGCGAAACGGGCACGTAATAGCGATCGGCCGCCAGGCGGAACCATCCGGCTGTCACGAACAGCGGCACGTCGGTCGCCGCGATCTGCGCCGTCAGCTGTTCCTGCAGCTGCGCCTCGCGATCGGACTTCCCGGTGTGCGTGAAATCGCGGTCGGCGTAGTACCCGTCACGCGCCTCGACTTTCAGCGCCGACTTGTTTCGCAGCCGCACGCTGAGCCGCCGAAAGCGTCCGTCCCTCGCGGCGTTGGTGCTCGCGAAGCCGATGATGTAGTACGACGAGATGTCCTTCACGACCTTCGTGAACGCCTCGCCGAAATCGTTGGTGTCGGTGAACGCCGTGCCTCCGGTGTCCGAGGCGAGCGCGCTCAGCGTCTCCTGCTGCGCCGCCAGCTGCGAGAACTGATCCGCGACGGCACGGCCCGAGAACGCCGCGATGCCCCCGCGGCTGCCCTGCCGCGCGAAGCCGCCGGGAACGACGGCCTGCAGGCCGCGGGCGTCCACCGGGTAGATGGCGACGTTGGCGCGCACCGCCGCGTTGACCGCCGCGCGCAGCTCCACCTGGTTGTCGTTGCCGCTGCGCTGCATGCCGGCGCTGAAGTAGATGATCGCCTTCTTCTGCTGAATCGGCTTCAGCGCGTCGGCGAGCGTCTTCAACGCCCGCAGCCGCACGTCGTTGTTGAACGTGTCGAGCTCCTGCGCGCTCGTGTCCACGGTGGTCGTGTCGTCGGTCGCGCTGGCCGCCGCCTCGTCGGTCGCCGCCGTGCTCGAGTCGACCGCGGCGAACGAGGTGGACTCGGCGCCCGAGAAGGCGGCGAGCGCGGCGTGCACCTGTTCCTTGCTGCTCGTGAAGTCGGTGAGCACGTTCAGCGTCGATCCGACCGACGCGACAGCGACCAGGTCGGCCGGCGACATGTTCTCGTCAACCCACTTGATCGCAGCCTCCGCCGCCTTCTGCACGTCCTCGGGCTGCATCGACGCCGTATCGAACACGAGCGTCAGCAGCCGGTGTCCCGCCACATCGTCCGAGGTCAGCGGCGTGGGGGCGTCGGCGTCCTTTGTCGACGGGACGGCCGCTGCCGGCGCGGCGGCAGACGTCCGTGCGCCGGGGCTCGCCGCGAGCGCCGCCGCCGACAGCGTGGAGGCGGCCGGCACCGCCGGCGCCGCTCGGGAGATGTCCTCGAACGCGAACGTCCGGATCTGCTGGCGGACGCCGTCTTCGAAGAGCTCGAAGTCGCCGGCGGCGAGCCCCTTCACCACCGCGCCCGACCGGTCGCGCACGACGACGTCCACGAGCACGAGCTCGATGCTGCTGCGAAAGACAGGAGTGGCTTGCACCGTCGGCGCGGGCTGCGACGGCGCGGCTGGCGGCGCGGGCTGCTGCGCGCCGGACGACGACGTCAGCACGAGGACGGCGAGGGCGAGCGACGTGGAGAAGGTCCGGCGGACCTTCCTGTCAGGACCCTGAACCTGACATTGACGGTAACGGTCCGCATCGGCCGCGCCGACAGCACCTGGCCAAACGTCGGGGAGTTCACGTTGGTGTCGATCGACGCCCACTGCACCGTGTTCAGCAGGTTCTGGGCGTTGACCTGCAGCGACACGGCCCGGTTGCCCCCGACCCGCAGGTCGCGCGTGAGCGAGCCGTTCAGCTGCCGCGCGCCCGGCCCGACAATCAGGTTGCGACTGGAATCGCCGAACTGCCCCGACGCGGGCACGCTGAACGCGTTGACGTTGAAGAACTCGTCGACCGTCGGGTTGCTCAGCTGAATCGGCGAGCCGTTGTAGTCCGCGCGGAGCGACCCGTTCGTGCCGCGCGAGACGTCGGTGGCCGCCCCGATCACGCGGGCGGTGAACGGCGTCCCCGATTGCAGCGTCAGCGAGAGCTGGGCCGTCCACTCGCCGGCGAGTCCCGCGATGAGCCCGCCGTTCTTCAGCCACCGGCGGTTCGGACCGAACGGGAGCTCCACGGCCAGATCGGCCGCGAACTGGTGGCGCCGGTCGAAACTCGACAGCGCCCATTCCGACGCCAGGTCCTGGTCGTTCTGTGCCACCACCTGCGCCCCGGCGCCGAGCGACGACGCGTTGTCCATCGAGCGTGCGATCGTGTACGAGGCGTCGCCCGCGATGCCGCCGGCCAGCCGCCGGCGAAGCAGCACGCTCCCGGCGTGCATGATGGAACGGCCGCCCGACGATTCCCAGATGAACGACTGGACACCGGGAATGAGCAGGCCGAGCGGTCCGCGGTTCGGCGCGCGCAGGATGTCGAGATCGGTGCCCCTCGTCCCGGTGTAGGTGCCGGTAATCGTCCAGTCGCGCCTGAATGCGCGGCTGAGCGCGGCGTTCCACGTCTGGATCTTGCCGAGCGCGTAATCCTTGTCCACCCCGTAGTTGTTCGTCGTCGTCGCCGTCGGCGACAGCAGCCCCTCGGCCAGCGTCAGCGGCGCATCGGCGGCGCCGATGTTGGTGTCAGTGTCTGCGAACGGCGGCTCGCCCACCAGCTGGCGCGCGATGGAGGCGTACGACCCGCTGTTGTAGGTGATGCCGTAGCCGGTGCGAAACACGGTGTTCGGTGCGATCCGGTAGGCGACGCCGACCCGCGGCGCCACGTTGTTGGCATCGGTGTCGAGCAGACCCGCTGGAAACGCGCCCGTGTAGGGTCCGACCTCTCCCGACACGACAGGGGCGGCGGCCGTGAACGTCGGCGTCACGTCGAGATTCGCCATCCGTCCGTTGACTTCGACGTACGGCTTCGCCAGCTCGTAGCGCACCCCGAGATTGAAGGTGAGCTTCGCGCTCCGCTGCCAGTTGTCCTCCAGGAACATGTCGAACGACCGCTGCCGCAGCGTGGACGGGCCGGCCACCTGGAGGCTCGCCTGCTGCGGGACGCCCAGCAGGAAGTCCGCGAAGTCGGCGCCGGTCCGCCCCGCCACCGGCGATCCGGCCGACGAGTACAAGCCGGTGAACGTGAAGGTGCCGCGCGGATTCGGATTGCTCTCCGTCGTCGACCGGTCGTACCGGTAATCGCCACCCAGTCGCACCTGGTGCTTGCCGAGCGGACGGACCGACATGTAGCCGGCCGTCAGGCGGTTGTCTGAGCGCTGGCTCGCGGCGGCACTCCGGACGCCTGTGAAGCCCGAGAACGTCAGGTTCGGAGGGCCCCAGTTGAGCGGGTCGGTCGCCGCTCCGGCCGGGTACTGGATGCCGGCGAGGCCGCCGACGTTGTTCACGCCGGAGAACCCGTTGGTGGCGCTCACGCCGCTGTGCGTCAGGTTCACGGTGAAGTTCTGCACCACGCGGTTGCGCACGACGTTCAACGTGATCGGCGCGCTGACCGACGTGTTGGTCGTCGTCCCGCCGAGATTCGGGAACACGTTCAGCGCTTCGTTCGCAGTGCGCCGGTACTGGAGCTGGCCGGTGAGCATGATGGTGGTCCCGCGCCCGCCACGGCCGCCCGGGCCCCCCGGTCCGCCGAATCCTCCGCGGCCGCCGCCGAACCCGCCGCCTCCAAAGGCGCCACCCCGTCCCCGACCGCCGCCCTGCCCCGGACCCTGTGGGACGGTCGGCGACAGGTTCTGCGAGATCCGCAGGCTGAAGTTGTCGGAGGTCGTATGCGACGTCGTCGACACGTGATAGTTCTGGATCGAGCCCGGCAGGTTCGGCGACGGAATGAACGAGAGCAGCTGCGCCGCGGTCGGATCGATACGGCTCTGGGGAATCTGGTTGCCGGCGAACGGCTGACCGGTCGTGGGATCGACGAGCACCACCGGACTGGCCGAGAAGTCGCCCTGGCGCATCGCGTCGGTTGGAACGGTGGCGTACTGATCGAACACGTTGTAGGACTGGTTACCGGTGTAATTGAGCTGGAAATTCGTGCGCCGGTTCGTGTCGGCGTACAGGCCCGGGATCTTCAGCGGCCCGCCGAAGGTCGCGCCGAAATTGTTCCGCGAGAACTGCGGCTGCGTCACCGGCACGTCCGGCCGCAGCTGATACGGTGGTGCGTCGAGCGCGGAGCCACCGAACGTGTAGGTCGTGGATCCCTGGTAGGGACTCTGGGCCCGCGCCCCGCGTCCGCCGAGCACGAAGCCGCCGCGCCCCGGTCCGCCGCCGCGGCCTCCGCGTCCGCCGGGCCCTCCCCGTCCGCCGCGGCCAAACTGACCGCCGAGATCGGCCGGACCGCCGGGAGCGGCGCCCGGCTGGCCGCCGGCCGCGGCGAACGCCTGGGCCAGATCCACCGTCCCCGGATCGAACTCGCCCAGCCGGATCGCCTGCCGGCGATCGTTCAGCTGTCCGCGATCGAGGCTGGTCGCATCGCTGCCGCCGTTGATCGCGATCGCGTCGGCTTGCGCCGTATCGATGGAGAACCCCGGCGGCAGCAGGCGCGCGACGTCGGCTGCTTCGTCGACCGGGGCCACGTCGAGCGTCGCGGCGGCGTTGGTCTCGGCCTGGACGTTGAGCGTCTGGAAGCGCGCGGCGCCCTGCGCTGCGCCGCCGCGCGCCTCCGCCTGCGCGCCTCCGCGGCCCCGGCCCCGCGGCGCCGCAGCCGCGGGGGCCGCGACCGGCGCTACGGCGCCGCCCGCAGGCCCCGGGGCGCGGCCGCCGAGCGCCAGCTCGAAATCCACAACCACGTCGCAGGGCGCCGGACCCAGCGTGAGGTCGCGCTCGGCGCGCGTGAAGGCCGTCAGGTCCGCCGCGAGGTGGTACGTCCCCGGCCGCAGGATGAGCGTGTACTTGCCGTCGCGATCGGTGGACGTGGCTGGCCTCAGGGCATCGTCACGCTGCAGCGACAGCGACACGCCCGGCAGCGGCGTGGCGCCGCTCCTGATCCGCCCTTCGACGCGGCATCGATCGGGCGTCTGCGCGGCGCTTCCCGTGGGCTGCGGATCCTGCGCCGCGAGGATGGCTGCCACAGAGGCCCACGCCGCGCACGCCACGATCGTCACGCGCCGGCGGGGGACCCTCCTGATCGGGTGCGACATCGATCGCTTCATCCGGTCATCAGGATACCGCGGGCAGTCGATGCGTCAGTTTGACAAAACCGTGAAACGCCCCCCGCTCACCTGGTCTTGCCGCTGCTGCCGGTTGGCGAGGCCGTGCGGCTGCGGGTTCCCGACGTCGCGACCGCGGTCTTGTCCGCCTGCTGCGCTTCCTTCAGGTGATCTTCGAGCGTCGGCAGGGTCTTCGCGGCCCACGCCTTCACCTCCGGGTCGCGGCCCGACTGCGATTCCCTGCGGAACGCCGCGACGTCCATGCGGTGATCCCGGACCATCGCGTTCATGTACGCCCGATCGAACGCGGCGCCGGACAGCTTCGAGAGTCGATCGTGGAGCGCCTGGTCCTTCGAGTCGAGTCCGGTCGGGATCGACAGGTGCTTGCTCTCGGCGATGGACTTCAGTTCGTCGTTCGCCCTGCTGTGGTCGTTCACCATCCGCCCGGCGAACCGCTTCACCTCGTCGCTCGACGCCTTGTCGGCGGCCAGCCGTCCGAGCTCGACCTCCGCCATGCCACCCTGGGCCGCTTCGGTCACGAAGTTCAGATCCGGGCTTCCGCTCGACTTGGCCGTCGAGGTGTTGGTCTGCCCGCCGGGTCGAGCGAACGCCGACGGCGAGGCCAGGGCGAGCGCGACTGTTCCTGCGATGACGAAGCTCTTCATGCGTGAACCCTCCCGGCTGGCCAGGCTCGCAAGCAGGGTGCCACGGGCTACCGGAGCATCAGAGCCGATCCATGCACGAGCGAAGCGACAACCGCGAGTGCGCTCGCCACGAGGCAAACGGCGGCGAGGATCATGTGATCCCCGCGCTCGCGGGTGAAGGGATTCAGGACGGCTGAGGCCGCGTACCCGCCGAGGAACCCGCCGGCGTGCGCGTAATTGTCGGTGCCCGGCATCAGCAGCCCCATCACCGCAAACCAGATGAGGAGCTGCGTCACTTCGCCACGGATCAGGCTGCTGCCGCCCTTGCGGCCGTAATGCATGAGCGCGCCCAGCAACCCGAGAATGGACGCCGACGCGCCCATGGTGAACGAGGCGCCCCTCAGCAGCGGGATGGGAATGCCGAAGTAGCCGGCCGTCGAGCTCAGAAAGAACCCCGCGATGCCGGCGACCGTGTAGATGATGACGGTGCGCGCGAAACCGAACAGCTCGACGGCGTCGGGGCCGAGCCTCCGGACCCAGTACATGTTGAAGACGATATGCAGCAGGTTGCCGTGCAGCCACGACGCGCTGAGGAGCGTCCACCACGCGCCCTCCGCGTACACCGGGTAGGCGCCGCTCATGCCGAACATGAGCAGCGTACGTCCGCTCGGCGCGAGAATCGAGAGCCCGCCGCCGATGATCTCGAGCTCGTTTCCCGACACGAGCAGCGTCAGCACGTAGACGACGGCGCAGCCACCGACGACGAGCGGCACGAATCCGAGATCCGATCCGAGCTGCCGCAGGAGCGGCGCGAACCCCCAGAGCCCGGGATTCGACCGGCCGCACATGTAGCACTTGTCGTCGCGAACGCCGACCAGCGAACCGCACGAGGGACAGACGACCGAACCGGTCGTCTTGCGCTGAAACATTCTCCCATCATACCGAAGTGCTTCGCGCGGGAGCGGTCCGTGTGGCGACAATCGTGTTCAGACCCGGACGATGGCACCGATGAGCGCGCCGTAGGCGATGTGCGAGGCCAGGGTCACGAGAAACGTGCTGCGGCCGTAGTTCAGCATCAGGAATCCTGGCGGCTCGATCAGCGTCACCTCGTTCGCCGCCGTCTCGTTGGTGGCCATGCGCGGGTGGACGACGGGCAACAGGACGCTGACGAGGACGATCGACGTGAACACCGCGTGGAGGATGCCGAGAAGCGCACCGCGCCACCAGGACGCCGCGCCGAGCACGCTGAAGAACCAGCCGTAGCCGAGGGCGAACAGGACTCCTGCCAGAAAGTGCAGAGCGTAACCGATCGCGCGCGCGCGCCGCCGGTCCTCGGTCATCGTCGTCCCGAGCAGCAGCGGCAGGTCCATCCGGGACAGGCCGAGCTCGGTGGCGGCGCGCGTCATCGTCGTGAGCACGAGCGTCCCGACCAGGCCGCCCGCCAGCGCCGACCAGAAGGTCGTGGACATCTCAGCCGGCGGCATGGCGACCTCGCACCGCGCGCTCGATCGCAACGGCCGCGTCGACGAGCGCGAGGTGTGCCAGCGCCTGCGGGAAGTTGCCGAGAAACTCGCCGGTGGACGGATCGATCTCCTCGGAGAAGAGGCCGATGTCGTTCGCGTGGCCGACGAGCCGATCCATCAGCGTCACCGCATCGTCGATACGGCCGGCGCGCGCCAGGGCGCTGGCCAGCCAGAACGAACAGTTCACGAAGCAGCCTTCGCGGCCGGCGACGCCGTCGTCGGCCCGGTAGCGGTAGACGAAATCGCCGTGCGACAGGTCGCGGCGAATGGCGTCGATGGTGGCGTTGGTGCGAGGCCCGGCCGGATCGCCGTACCCGACGATCGGCAGCATCAGGAGGCTCGCGTCGACGCGATCGTCGTCGGCGGTTCGCGAATAGCTGTTCGCACGAGCCGACCAGCAGCGGTGCTCGACGAACGCGTGGACGAGATCGGCCTCCCGCTTCCAGATCGGCAGGTGTCTGCCGGGAACCTCACGACGCTCGGCGAGGCCGATGGCGCGATCCAGCGCCACCCAGCACATCACCTTGGAGTGCGTGAAATGGAACGGCCCGTTGCGAACCTCCCAGATGCCGGAATCGGGCTCACGCCAGATGCGGCACACGTGATCGGCAACCCGGCCCAGCAGGGCGCCGGTCTCGGCGTCCAGGCGGCGGTGGCCGAGGCTGTACCGCCACGCCGTCAGCAACAGGGTGCCGTAGATGTCCAGCTGGAGCTGGCCGAGCGCCGCGTTGCCGACTCTCACGGGCGCCGAGCCGCGATAGCCGGACAGCGCGAGCGTCGACTCGGCGCCTCCCGGCCCGCCGTCCAGCCGGTACAGCACGTGCAACCTGGGTTCGGTCAGCGCCGTCGCCTGCAGGAACCACCAGAACAGCGAGCGCGCTTCCTCGTAGCAGCCGAGCTCCAGCAGCGCGTCGATCATGAAATTCGAATCGCGGATCCAGCAGAAGCGGTAGTCCCAGTTGCGCTCGCCGCCGATCTCCTCGGGCAGCGACGTGGTCGGCGCGGCCGCGCTCGCCCCCGACGGGGCGAAGATCAGCAGCTTGAGGACGAGCGCGCTGCGCCGGACCAGATCCCCCCACGGACCATCGTACGTGCGGCTTCCCGCCCACGCCTTCCAGAACGCCAGCGTGTACTGCAGCCGCCGCACGACGTCGTCGCGGCCGGGAAAGACGATCGGTTCGCCGGAGGCGACGACGAGCGCCACGATCGCCCGCTCGCCGGCGCCGAGGTCGAACGCGCTCTCGAAGGCATCGTCGGTGTAGCGCGGCGTCCCCGCGTTCCAGTGGCACGCCGCCACGGCGCGCCCCCCCCAGGTCGCGATCGGCACCTCGCCGCGGCGCTCGAAACGGGGCCGGACGAGGCCGTAGCCGCCGCGCGGGGCGAATCGCCAGTGCATCGGCACCGATCCGGCGACGCCTTCGATCAACCGCGTCAGCTCGCGCATCGGCGCGAGACCGGCGTCGGGAAGCGTCATGGCATCGGTCACGCGCACGTGGCCGGTCGCCGTGTGAAAGGTGGTTTCGAGCACGTTCGTGTCGGGCACGTACCGCCTGGAGCTGTGAAACGGAACCGCTGGCTGCAGCGTGAAGCTGCCGCCGCGGCCGGCGTCCAGAATGGCGCCGAACGCGCTCGGCGAGTCCATGTTGGGCAGGCACATCCAGTCGATCGCCCCGTCGCTGCCGATGAGCGCGGAGCTCCGGCCGTCGCCGACGATGGCGTACTCCCGGATGGGTAGGTAACCGTCCTTACGCATCGCCTTCTCGCCGAGCGGTGCAAGAGCCGTGCGGGGCGGGGGCCGCCGGCCACGCCGGGTGGTGTGCGGCCGCGGTCGGGCCGAGGCGCATGGGGAGGTCGGCGCTAGTCGCGTGGAGGCTTCGGACGCATGCTCGCCGCGAGGATCTTCTTTCGGATGCGGATGGTCGCCGGGGTGATCTCGACCAGCTCGTCGTCGTTGATGAACTCGATGGCCTGCTCCAGGCCGAGCTTGCGGGGAGGAATGAGCCGGATGGCTTCGTCGGCGGTCGACGCGCGCATGTTGGTCTGCTTCTTCTCCTTCGTGACGTTCACGTCCATGTCGTTGGTCCGCGCGTTTTCGCCAATCACCATCCCTTCGTACACGGCGATGCCGGGGTCGATGAAGATCTCGCCGCGCTCCTGCAGGTTGTAGATGGCGTACGCGGTGGCGATGCCGGCCCGATCCGCCACGAGGGCGCCGGTCGGGCGCGCGGGTATGGCGCCGTGCCACCCCTCCCATGCGGCGAAGATGTGGTTCATGATGCCGGTGCCCTTCGTGTCGGTCATGAACTGCGACCGGAACCCGATCAATCCGCGCGCCGGGATGCGGAACTCGAGGCGGACGCGTCCGCTGCCGTTGTTGACCATCTTGGTGAGCGTGCCGCGGCGCTCACCCACCTGCGCGATGACGATGCCCTGATGATCCTCCGGCACGTCGATCACCAGCTCTTCGACCGGCTCGACGATGGCGCCGTTCTTCTCCTTGGTGACGATGTCGGGGCGCGAGACCTGGAGCTCGAAGCCTTCGCGGCGCATCATCTCGATCAGGATCGAGAGCTGCAGTTCGCCGCGGCCGACCACCTTCACCTGCTCGGGCGCCTCGGTCGGCTCGAGGCGGATCGACACGTTGCCCAGCAGCTCGCGGTCCAGGCGATCGCGCAGCTGGCGCGACGTCACGTACTGCCCGTCGCGGCCGGCCATCGGCGAGGTGTTGACGCCGAAAATCATCGACACCGTCGGCTCGTCGATGGCGATCGGCGGAATCGCCACGCGATGCTCGACGTCCGCGATCGTCTCGCCGATCGTGATGTTCTCGATGCCGGCCAGGCACACGATGTCTCCGGCGGCCGCCTCCTGGATGTCCACGCGCTTCAGCCCGTCGAAGGCATACAGCTTGGTCACCTTCGTCTCGTGCACCGCGTCGTCCAGCTTGCAGACCGCCACCGGGTCGCCGATCCTCACCCGGCCGTTGAAGATGCGGCCGATGGCGATTCGCCCGAGGTAGTCGCTCGAGTCGAGGTTCGCGACGAGCAGCTGCAGCGGCGCGTCCGGGTTCCCGCGCGGCGCCGGCACGCGGTCGACAATCGTCTCGAACAGCGGCCGCAGATCGGTGCCCGGCACCGCCGGATCGGCGCTGGCCGTGCCGGTCTTGGCGTTCGTGTAGAGCACCGGAAAGTCGAGCTGTTCCTCGGTTGCGTCCAGGTCGATGAACAGGTCGTAGATCTCGTTGAGGACCTCCTGCGGGCGGGCGTCGGACCGGTCGATCTTGTTGATCACGACGATCGGCGGCAACCGGCGCTCGAGCGCCTTGCGCAGCACGAAGCGGGTCTGCGGCAGCGGTCCTTCCGACGCGTCGACCAGCAGCATCACCCCGTCCACCATCGACAGCGTGCGCTCGACCTCGCCGCCGAAATCGGCGTGTCCCGGAGTGTCGACGATGTTGATCAGGAGATCGCGGTAGTGGACGGCGGTGTTCTTGGCGAGAATGGTGATGCCGCGCTCGCGCTCGAGCTCGTTGCTGTCCATCGCGCGCTCGGCCACACGCTCGTTCGCCCGGAACGTGCCGCTCTGATGGAGCAGGGCGTCCACCAGCGTCGTCTTGCCGTGATCGACGTGCGCGATGATCGCGACGTTGCGGCGCAGCGGGTTGACGATCTCGTCGCGCGCCGCCGCGGAGGACTTTTCGACCGTTGAGGGCATCCTTCAGTATAGCCCGTCGCGGCGGCGCGGCCGGCGGTCGCGCGACATCCGGCCCGGACACCAGCCGAGTCTTTTCGACCTCAGAACAACGGGTGGACGTTGGTGAACATGGCGAGGCAGAGCGTGTACAGGGCGGCGAACACGACGACCCCGCCGGCGGCCACCGGGCGCGAGCGGACGCTCGCGAGCCAGATGAAGAACGGAAACATCACCGCGCAGTAGCGTCCGACCCCCTCGAACACGCCCGAGGAGAGCGGCAGCCACAGATTGGCGAGCATGAAGAGGCCGTAGCCGGCGCCGAGCCGGCGCCAGACGAACGGCGTCGCGAGAACCATGGCGACGCCTGCCAGTCCGTTCAGGGCGTCGTACGGCGCCAGCCGATCGGTGGCGAGGTAGACATAGGGATGCGTCATCAGGCGCCCGATCAAATGGAAGGGGGCGGTCCAGGGGGCGCCGCCGGGATAGTACCCCCAGCGCTCGATGGCCGCGGCCCACTCGAACGGATTGTGGCTGCCCCCTGGTATCGACGTCAGCTGGTACACGAAGACCGAGTACCAGCCGATGCCGACACCGACGAGCGCCAGGCCGACAGCCGCAAGGACGCGGTCGCGCGCGGTCGGCTCGACCGCGCGCCAGGCGATCCAGGCGAGCGCCGGCCACATCAGGATGCCGTTGACGCGCGCGGCCGTGGCGAACGCGCCGCAGACGCCGCCCGCGATCCACCGCCGCGTCCGGAAGAAATAGAAGGCCAGGACGGTGAACGCCAGAAACGTGCTCTCCGTGTAGACCATGCCGAAGAAGAACGCGAACGGGAAGACGCTGGCATAGACGGCCGCGCGCGCGGCGCGCCGCGGCGGGAGATCCAGCCGCGCGAGATAGTAGAGGGCGACGGCCGCCACGACGTACGCCGTCCACGACACCACGATCCCGCCGACGTAGTAGTTCGACGGCGCGCGCCCGAAGCTCCGGCCCACGTAGCGCATGAGCAGCGGGTAGGTGGGAAAGAACGCGATCGTGTCCCGACCGTCCGGGGTGTAGTGAAAGCCGTAGCGCGCGATCTGGAAGTACCAGCCGGAGTCGTGCCGCACGAACGCGTCCCAGAACGGGCTGGGGGCGCCGAACATCGTGAACCCCTGGTTCGCGTAGTCGGGGAAGACGAGGTTGGTCCAGAAGGCCACGACCGCGGAGAAGCATCGGAACCCGACGGCGTAGATCGCGATGCGAATCGCCGGGGTATCGAACCGGAGAGGTGGCACGTGATCGTCTCTGAGGAGCGTCTTCGCGATTTGGATGCTCGCGCCTTACAATAGCGTAAGATTCAGGGCCATGCCGATTTTCGAATACAGCTGCCGGTCCTGCGGACATCGTTTCGAACATCTGACGCGCGCCGGCATCGACGCCCGGTGCCCGGCCTGCAACGCCACGACGCTCCGCAAGCTGCTGTCGACGTTCGCCGTCGGCGAGGGCGGCACCGGAGGGTCCGCGTCGCGCCTGGATCCCGGGTCCTTCGATTCAGACGCGGTGGCGCCGTGCGGCGCGTGCGGCGACCCGCGCGGCCCGGGGACCTGCTCGACGAACTAGTCGCCAGACGGTCGGTCGTCCGGCTGTCAGTCGCGATCGGTCCCTGGTCCCTTGCCGCACCTCTTCCGCGCGTTCAAGCACCGCAACTACCGGCTGTTCTTCAGCGGGCAGCTCATCTCGCTCGTCGGCACCTGGATGCAGGCGGTGGCCGAGTCGTGGCTCGTGTACCGGCTGACCGGTTCGGCCGCCCTCCTCGGCGTGACGGCGTTCTGCAGCCAGATCCCGGTGTTCCTCCTCGCGCCGATCGGCGGCACTGTCGCCGACCGCTCGCACCGCCACCGGATCATGGTGGCCACCCAGAGCGTGTCGATGGTGCTGCCGCTCGTCCTGTCCGCGCTGACCTTCAGCGGACGGGTGCGCGTGTGGCACGTGTTCGTGCTCGCGAGCTGTCTCGGCATCGTCAATGCGTTCGACATTCCGGCGCGGCAGGCCTTCGTCGTCGAGATGGTCGGACGCGAGGACCTGCTGAACGCCATCGCGCTCAATTCGTCGATGGTCAACGGCGCGCGCGTGGTCGGTCCGGCCGTGGCGGGGATCCTCGTCGCCGCGGTCGGCGAGGCGTGGTGTTTTCTGCTGAACGGCATCAGCTACCTCGCCGTCATCGGCGGGCTCCTCTTGATGGACGTGACGTTCGCCCGGCGCGGACGACCGACCTCGCCGATCCGCGACACGATTGACGGCTTCAGGTTCGTCGCGCGGACGAGGCCGGTGCGGGCGCTGCTCGTCCTGCTCGGCACGCTCAGTTTCGCCGGCATGCCGTACATGGTGCTGATGCCGATCTTCGCGGAAGACATCCTGCACGGCGGGGCCCGGGGGCTCGGCATCCTGATGGCGGCGTCGGGGCTCGGCGCGCTGGGCGGCGCGCTCACGCTGGCGAGCCGCCACGGCGTGCGCGGCCTCGGCACCTGGGTCGCGCTCGCGGCCGGGTCGTTCGGCGTCACGCTGGGCCTCTTCTCGCTGTCGCGCGGCTTCTGGCTGTCGGTCGCGCTGCTCGTGCCCGTCGGCTTCTCGATGATGGTGGAGATGGCGGCGTCCAATACGCTCATTCAGGCGATGGTGCCCGACGCGCTCCGCGGCCGCGTCATGTCGGTCTACTCGATGATGTTCCTCGGCATGGCCCCGTTCGGCGGGCTGTTCGCCGGCTACGAGGCCGAACGGATCGGCGCGCCCGGGACGGTGGCAATCGGCGGCGCGATCTGCCTCGTCGCAGCCGTGATCTTCCGCGTGCGGCTGCCGACGCTGCGCGGCGAGGCGCGCGAGTTGATCGTGGCGCAGGGACTGGCCGCCGGAGAGCCGGCCCAGGAGATCACCGGGCCGGGCGATCAGGTGCCGCTGAACAAACCGGCCGCGAGGCTTCAGCCGGGCGATTGACGCGACCGGCCGCGGGCGCGCGGTCGGGGTGGCTCCCCGGCGACTATCTGGCCGCGCCGATCAGCCGATCGGCGGCGGTGAAGCGCGGCTCGATGTCCACCGGCACCTTCGTCAGCCTGTCGAGCGCCGCCTGCACCGGCGGCCGCACCACGCCCAGGCGGTCGGCGAGCGCCTTCGCCTTCGCGTAGTCACCCTGCGCCTGGATCGTCATGATCTCGCGCGTGAGGGCGGTCACGCCCTCCCTGATCTTCGCGCGATTCACGGCGAACGTCCCGTCGGGCCGAGCCTCGAACCCGCCGGCGTCGAGCAGATAGTTCAACTGCACGGCGATGCCGCGGCCGTGAGCCTCGTTCACGCCGAACCGGATGGATCGGAACGCCGACGCCAGGAACGTGGTGTACAGCGACCGCTCGGTCGCCCGGGGCAGCACGCCCTTGTCGATCAGATACTGAATCGCAAAGAGCGCCGAGATGTCCGCCTTGGCCTCCTCGAGCGCGCTGTAGGTCTCCTTCAACTCCTGTCGGACCGTCGTCGCCCGGCCGCCGACGGCGATGTTGTGCGGCCCGAGACCGTGCATCAGCTCGTGGACCAGGATGTGGGTGAAGAAGGCGTCGAACGACACGTCGGCCTGATCCGCGGGCGCCAGCACCACCTTCGAGATCGGCACCAGTGTCATGGCGAACTTGGCGTCCTGGACGTTCTTCAACATCACCCGCTTGGCGCCCTTCTCGCGGATGACGCGCTCGTCGTTCGGCAGGTTGAACGCCGCGGTCTGCACGCCGCGGTTCGCGTCGCCGGCCGCGTAGATTTCGTTCACCACCGCGATCGGCGCGAGCCCGCCGAGTCGCGGATTGCGGTACGCCGGATCGATGGGCAGGTGATTCTCGATGTCCTGGAGCTCGCCGCCGAATCGGAGCAGCTTGGCGCTCTCCGCTTCGTCCTGCACGGTGATGAAGGATTCGAAGCCGGCCTTGTAGTTGAACAGCTCGTCCTCGTACACCTCGTAGGGCCCGATGGTTGGCTCGACGCGGCCCTTCAGCTCCATCCACGCGACGTCGCTGTCGTAGTAGTCGTTGGAAAGCAGCGCATCGGCACGCTTGGTAAGGAACGTCTTCAGAGACGGCTCGGAGGAGAGCGCGGCCGCTTCGCGCAGCAGCTTCGCGATGAGCGCCAGCTCGTTCTGGTACTCGACGTCGTACGGCACGATGCTGAACCCGCCGCTGTTGGACCGGCGGACGACCGTGAAGAAGCCGGTGGCCTTCGTCCGGTCCGACTCCGACAGCGACCGGATCCAGCGCTCCAGATCCGCCTTGGTGGCCTCCTCGGGGTAGAAGTTGGCGCCATCGGGCTTGGCCGGCGCGCCGGGCACGAACCTTTCATTGTGGTCGAGCCGCGACCACGGCCCTTTGTTGATCAGAAAGTAGTGCAGACGCGCGCGGCCCACCGGCGAGTCGTCACGAACCAGGTCGAGCAGCATCGCATCGTTCCCGGCCCACACCTGCCGCAGGAACAGCGCATCGATCACCTTCGAGGCCTGGATGAGCTTCGCCAGCACCTGTCGATCGGAGGGCGGGAGAACGGACAGATCGGCGCCAATCTCGGTCGGGACGAACCTGGCGGTCATCGCCTGCAGCCTGGACGAGTCGGGCACGGACGCCTCCTGTGCGCGCACGAAGAGCCCCGCGCACGCCGCGACCCCGGTTCCCAGCGCCGCCGCTGACACGAAGGCCGAGCGGATCGTCATCTTGGTAGCTTATATCGGGCGTCGGGGCTCGGGGGTCGGGGCTCGAGACCTACATCGAGATCGCGGCCCGATTGGACCTCGTCTCGTATGACGAGCGGAGCCGGATCCTGGCTCTCGGCGATTCCGTGGGACAGTTGCTGAACGGCCTGTTCCGCGCCTGCACCGCGGGATCCCGACGAGTCCTGGCGCCTGACGTCCGAGGTCCGTCCCAACCGCGAGTCCCGTCGCCCCGAGGCCCGAGTCCCGACTCAGTGCACCCCCCGCGACATGTGCAGCGCTGCGGGGTCGGCGCCGAGGCGCCGGATGGCGGCCTCCCACATGCGCTCGGCGGGAATCCCGAAGATCAGCTCGCGATCGACATCGCTGATGAGCCATGCCGATCGATCGAGCTCCGCTTCGAGTTGACCGGGCGCCCACCCCGAGTAGCCGACGATCAGCCGCGTGCGCGGCGGCGGGCTCGATCCAAGGAGACGATGCAGCAGGTCCGGCGAGGTCGACAGATACAGCCCGTCGGCCACCTCGACGCGATCGTCGTGCTGCTCGTCGTCATGCCCCACGAGCATCCAACTGCGGTGCGGCTCCACCGGGCCGCCAACCCACACCTGCAGCTCGCCCTCGCTCGACGCCGTCGTCTGCTCGGACCGGGCGCGGACCTCCACGACGACCGGTCCGCTCGTCACCAGCGGACGGTTGACGATGAGCCCGAACGCGCCGGTGTCCTGCCCGTGCTTGCACAGCAGCACGACCGTGTGACTGAAGTTGCGGTCGAGCTGCTGCGGCATCGACAGCAGCAGGCAGGGCGCGAGCGATCCGGACATACTCGAATCCTGGGACGTCGGAGCCTTCATCGTACAGCGTCCGCCACCTTTCGCAAGTCATCGATGAAGCGCCCGGTCTCCCGCCGCCTCGTTTCGGCGTCCGGGGCGCGGAGCAGCGACGAGGGATGCACCGTCGCCATCACGAGATCGGCCAGCGGCGATGGAATGAACGCGCCGCGATGAAGGGTGACCTTGAAGCGCCCTCCGAGCAGCGCCTGGGCGGCGGTGGCACCGAGCCGCGCGGCTCCCACTTGAAGTGCTTGATGACGTTGGTGACGTAGACGGTCGCGCGGTGTGCGTGCCTCGTGCGTACAGCGCGCACGCGCGGCAGTCGCGCGACGCCGCCCGCACGCTGGCGAGCGTCGGGCGATCGGGAACGAGAATCAGCCGCGGAGCGCTTCCTGGGCATTGCGACCGCCAATCTGCAGGTTCCGTCGCAGGCCGGACAGCGTCGTCCGCGCCATCGCGCTCCCCTTCAGGCCGGCCGCCAGCTCCCGGTCGCTCTTGGACGCCAGCCCGCCCACCGTCGGGGCGTCCCAGATCGGACGCGGCTGCCAGACCGGATCGCTCGAGAGGGGCGGGGTCGCGTTCCACGGGCAGACTTCCTGGCACACGTCGCAGCCGTAGACGTGGGTGCCGATTGCCGGACGCAGCCGCGGCGGGATGTCGCCGCGCAGCTCGATGGTCAGATACGACACGCACCGGGTCGCATCGAGCACGCCCGGCGCGACCAGCGCCTGCGTGGGACAGGCCTCGAGACACAGCGCGCAGGTGCCGCATCGATCGAGGGACGGAGCGTCGGTCTCGAGCGGCAGGCTGCAGAGAATCTCGCCGAGCAGCGTCCACGATCCGAGCGTCGGGTTGATCACGCACGTGTTCTTGCCAATCCAGCCGAGGCCGGCATGCTGTGCGTAGACGCGCTCCTGCACCGGTCCGGTGTCGACGTACGCGCGGGCCTCGAAGAGCCCGTCGGTCGCGTCGCGCATCCATGCGACGAGCGCGTCGAGGCGGCTCCGGAGCGTGTCGTGATAATCGTCGCCCCACGCGTAGCGGGCGATGTGGGCGCGCGCGGGATCGCCTGATTCGGTCGAGTACGGACGATCGGTGTGGTAGTTGGTCGCCGTCACGATCACGGTCCGGGCCGACGGCAGCACCGCTCGCACGTCTCTGCGGCGCGCCGCGGTTCGCGCCAGGTACGCCATGCTGCCGGCGTACCCGCGCGCCAGCCATTCGGCCATGAAACCGAGCTCGGGCAGATCGCCAGCAGGCGCGATGCCGCAGGCGTCGAACCCGAGCTCGAGCGCTTTGGCTTTGACTGCGGCGGCCGTCAACATCTCCGACCCCTCCGCGTGGAGCCCGGCGCCTCAGCCGGGCGACCGCTGCCGCGAACGCCCGCCCTCCAGCGCGTGAAGGCGGTCCTAGTGCTTCGCCACGAGCTGACGCAGCACGTAGGGCAGGATGCCGCCGTGGCGGAACGCCAGCAGCTCCTCGGGCGTGTCGATGCGGGCGACCGCCTGGAACTGGAGGGCCCTCCGCTCGGCGGTGGCACGGACCGTGACCATCCCGCCGGGCCGCAGGCCGTCGGCCACGCCGGTCAGCTCGAACTGCTCGGTCCCCGTCAACCCCAGACCGGCCGCGCTCTCGCCGCTCGTGTACTGCAGCGGCAGCACACCCATGTTGACCAGATTGCTGCGGTGAATCCGCTCGAAGCTCTCGGCGATCACCGCCCGGACGCCGAGCAGCAGCGTCCCCTTCGCGGCCCAGTCCCGGGACGATCCCGATCCGTACTCCTTGCCGGCGAGGATGACGAGCGGCACTCCGGAGGCCTTGTACTTCATCGCGGCGTCGTAAATCGACATCACGTCGCCGTCCGGCTGATACCTCGTCCAGCCGCCTTCGATGCCGGGCGCAAGCTGGTTGCGGAGGCGGATGTTCGCGAACGTGCCGCGCACCATCACCTCGTGGTTGCCGCGGCGCGCGCCGTACGAGTTGAAGTCCCCCGGCGGCACGCCGTGCTCGATCAGAGTACTTTCCGGCCGGGCTGTCCTTCTTGATCGATCCGGCCGGCGAGATGTGATCGGTCGTGATGCTGTCGCCGAGCACGGCCAGCGCCCGCGCGCCGACGATGTCCTGCGGCGGCGACGGCTCGAGCGTGAGGCCATCGAAGAACGGCGGATTGCGGATGTAGGTGGACGCGGCCTCCCAGGCGAACCGATCGCCGGTGGGCACGTTCAGCGACCGCCAGCGTGCATCGCCCGCGAAGACGTCCGCGTACTGCTGGCGGAACATGTCGGCCCGCACCGCCGCCAGCATCGTTTCCTGGATTTCGCGTTCCGACGGCCAGATCTCGCGGAGGTACACCGGTCGGCCGTCGCGCCCTGTGCCGAGCGGCTCGGCGGTCAGGTCCATCGTCATCTGGCCGGCGAGCGCGTAGGCGACCACCAGGGGCGGCGACGCCAGGTAGTTGGCCCGAACCTGTTGCTGGATGCGACCCTCGAAGTTCCGATTGCCGCTGAGCACCGACGCCACGACCAGGTTGCGCGCCTCGACCTCCGCTGACACCTCATCGGGCAGCGGACCGCTGTTGCCGATGCACGTGGTACAGCCGTAGCCCACCAGGTTGAACCCGAGTTGTTCGAGATACGGCGTCAGCCCGGCGGCCCGCAGGTATTCGGTGACGACCTTCGATCCCGGCGCCAGGCTCGTCTTGACCCAGCGACGCCGCGAGAGCCCGCGTTCCACCGCCTTCCTGGCCAGCAGCCCGGCGGCGATCATCACGCTCGGGTTCGAGGTGTTGGTGCAGCTGGTGATCGCGGCAATCACCACCGATCCGTGATCGAGCTCCGCGACGTGCGGCTCCGCGACCGCCACGCCGGCGGTCGATGCGGCCGCAGGGGCCGTGGCGGAGACCGGCGCCGCCTTCCTGGCCGAGGCCATCAATCCGCTCAGCGCCGTGCTGAAGCTCGATTTCGCGAGCTTCAACGACACGCGATCCTGCGGACGGCGCGGACCCGCCAGGCACGGCTCGATCTGGCCGAGATCCAGCTCGATCGTCTCCGTGTAGACGGGATCGGGCGCCGCCCCGTCTCGGAAGAGTCCCTGTGCCTGCGCGTAGGCCGCGACGAGCTCGACGCGCGATTCCTCGCGGCCGGTCAGCCGCAGGTAGTCCAGCGTCATCTCGTCGATCGGGAAGATGGCGATCGTCGCGCCGTACTCCGGGCTCATGTTGCCGAGCGTCGCGCGGTCGGCAATCGTCAGGTGCTCGAGGCCCGGGCCGAAGAACTCGACGAACTTGCCGACGACGCCGTGCTTGCGCAGACGCTCGGTGATCGTCAGCACCAGATCGGTGGCGGTCGCCCCCTCGAGGAGGGCGCCGGTGAGACGAACCCCGAGGACCTGCGGAATGAGCATCGAGATCGGCTGGCCCAGCATGGCGGCCTCGGCTTCGATCCCGCCGACGCCCCATCCCACCACCCCGAGCCCGTTCACCATCGTCGTGTGCGAGTCGGTGCCGACGAGCGTGTCGGGATACGCGACCGCCCCGCCCTCGTGCTGGTCGGACACCACGACGCGCGCGAGATACTCGAGGTTCACCTGGTGGACGATGCCGGTGTCGGGCGGGACGACGCGAAAGTTCCGAAACGCGCTCTGTCCCCACCTGAGGAACGCGTATCTTTCCTTGTTGCGCGAGAACTCCAGCTCCGCGTTGAGCTCGAACGCGTTGGCCTGACCGAAGTAGTCGACCTGCACCGAGTGATCGATGACGAGCTCGACCGGCTGCAGCGGGTTCACGCGATTCGGATCGCCGCCGAGCCGCGCGATACCGTCGCGCATCGCGGCGAGATCGACGACCGCCGGGACGCCCGTGAAGTCCTGCAGGAGCACCCGGGCGGGCGCGAACGCGATTTCCTTCTGGACGCCCGCCTTCACGTCCCAGCGCGCCAGCGCCTCGATGTCGGTCTTCCGGACCGAGCTCTGGTCCTCGTGGCGCAGGAGGTTCTCGAGCAGGATCTTGAGCGAGTACCGGCAGCCGCGCGACGCCCGGGAAGCCGGCCGCTTGGAGCGCCTTCAGGCTGAAGATCTGGTACGACTGCGCCCCGGCCTGGACGGCGGTGCGCGTGTCGAAGGAGTTGGCGCTCGACATCGGGACTCCTCAAAGTGCGAATCGTACCACGTCCGCACACGGCCGTCTAAGGCGGCTCATCGCCCGATGCGATCGAGAAATCGGCGCGCGACAGCCTCCGGCTCCTCGTGCAGCGCGTCCACCGCGTTGTTCATCGCCTGCATGTCGGCGGCGGACACGCGGCCGGCCAGATGTTCCAGCGCGCGGCGCACCTCGGGATGGCGCAACAGGGTTTCGGCGCGGGCGACCGGCGCGGCGTCGTACGGGGGAAAATAGTGACGGTTGTCGTCGAGCCGCACCAGATCGAGCGCCTTGATCAGCCCGGCCGTCGCGTCTCCGGCAATCAGATCCACCTGCCCCGCCGCCAGCGCTCGGTAGCTGAGCGTGAGGTCCATCACGCGCGTCTCCCGGAACCGGAGCCCGTAGGTCCTCGCCAGCCCGGCGTATCCGTCAGGCCGCTCGAGAAACTCGTACCCGAAGCCGGCGGTCCACGCCGACGCGACCCGAGCCGCATCGTCGATCGTCCGCAGGTTCTGCGCGCGCGCGTCGCGGCCCCGCACGAGGATGGCGAACGTGTTGTCGAATCCGAGCGGCGGCAGCAGCGTCCGGCCGGTGCCCGCGTACAGCTCCCGCACCGTCCCGAATACGGCGGCCGGGTCTTTCGCGATCGGCTGGTGGAACACCGCCGTCAACGCGGTCCCGGTGTACTCGACGTACACGTCGATGTCGCCGGTCTGAAGCGCACGCTCGCAGATGAGCGTTCCGCCCAGGTTGAGACGGCGATCGACCGCAAGCCCGGTCTCCCGCTCGATCGCCTGGGCGATCAGCTCGCCAAGCACGACCTGCTCGCTGAAGTTCTTGGATCCGACGACGATCGCCGTTCGCGACGCCCGCGCGACGACGGTCCCGGCCGCGACCGCGAGAACGAGCGCCGCCGCGGCCCCCAGCGCGACGACACGCGACCCGCGCCGCCGCCGCGTGAGCCGTCGCTCGACCCACAGCAGCCCCCCATCGACCGCCAGCGCGAGCAGCGCCGCCGGCACGGCGCCCGCGAGAATGACCACCGAGTCGACCATCGACAGTCCGCGGTAGATATAGGAGCCGAGACCGCCCGCGCCGATCGCGGCGGCGATGGTCGCCGATCCGACGCCGACCACGGCGGCAACGCGGATGCCGGCGACGATCGACGGCAGCGCCAGCGGCAGCTCGACCTGGCGCAGGAGATCCCGCGCGCTCATGCCCATCGCGAGGCCGGCCTCGCGCACCGCCGGATCGATCCCGCGCAACCCGGCAATCGTCGTCCGCACGATCGGCAGCAGCGCGTAGAGAATCAGCACGACGATCGCCGCGCGGGCGCCGACGCCGCCGACGAGCGGCAGCGGCAGCAGAAAGCCGAACATGGCCAGGCTCGGAACCGTCTGGACGATGTTGGCGGCGCTGACGAGCGGCGCGCTCACGCGCGGCCGCCGAAACGCGAAGATGCCGAGCGGCACGGCAATCAGGACCGCGGCCAGCGTCGAGGCGGCAACCATCACGACGTGCTGGGCCAGCAGCCCGGCGAGCTCCGCGCGATGCGACAGCCAGAATCGAAGGAGTGTCATCGTGTCTCCTGGTGCGACTCCAACAACCGGCGGACGAACGGATCGGTCGACTCGCGGATCCGGTCCGGCGATCCGCAGGCCACGAGACGACCCTCGTCGAGGACGCCAAGCCGGTCGCCAAGCGCCAACGCTTCGGCCATGTCGTGCGTGACGATGATCACGGTCTTCCGAAGGCGCGTCTGGATGCGCCGGAACTCCTGCCGGATGTCGGCGCGCGTAATCGGATCCAGCGCGCCGAAGGGCTCGTCCATCAACAGCACCGGCGGATCCGCCGCCAGCGCCCGCGCGACGCCGACTCGCTGCCGCTGGCCGCCCGAGAGCTCGTCGGGCCATCGGTCGCGAAACCCGTCGGCGGAGAGACCGATCAGATCGAGGAGCTCCCGCACGCGAGCCGCCACCCGCTCGGCCGGCCACGCGTCGAGCTTCGGCACGACCGCGATGTTCTCGGCCACCGTCATGTGAGGAAACAGCCCGACTTCCTGGATCACGTACCCGACCGATCGTCGAAGGCGGATCGGCTCCCACTCGCGCGTGTCGCGCCCGTTGACGATGATGGCGCCGAGATCGGGCAGCAGCAGGCGATTGACGAGCTTGAGGATGGTCGTCTTCCCCGCCCCGCTCCGACCGACGAGCGCAAAGGTCTCCCCGGCGGCAATGCTCAGATCGAAATGCTCGAGCACGCCGGCCCCGCCCGGTCGGCGGTACGACACGTCGCGGAACTCGATCACTCCCGGGTCACCCAGTATTCGTAGCCGGGTACGCCGCCCTCTCCATGGCTGGCGTCGTCACGGATCTCGAGAATGACGGCGCCGGCGGCGCGCAGGATGCCGATCACGTCTGGCGTCGCCAGGCCGAACATCTCCATTTCCGGGCGCGGCGGTGCGATGAACGCGTACTTGACCCGTCGGTGCGCCCGCACGATCGGGCGCGGCAGACGCCGCTTCCACCGGCTGCCGACGACCGGCGCGTTCAGGAACTCCCTCCTGGGATCGACGCTCATCTCGGTCGGGAGCTGAAACATGAGCACGCCACCGGGCGCCAGCACGCGAACGAGCTCGGGGAGGTACCGGCGGACCACGGGCGGCGGCACGTGCTGCAGCACGAGGCGGCTGTAGACGACGTCGAAGGCGCCGGCCGTGAACTGGCGCAGATGCAGCGCCCGATTCAGCACGAACCGGCAGCGCGGCCGGTCCCGGTTCAACTCGCGCGCTCGACGGATCATCGAGCGCGCGACGTCGACGCCGACGGCCGCCTCGAAGAAGTCGGCCAGGGCGCGCGTCACGCGGCCGATCCCGCAGCCGAAATCCAGGATCGAACCGCGCCGCAGAGCGGGGCGCACGCGCCCGAGGTCGGCGACGAACCGCGCGGCGTCGGCGCGGCCGGTCGCCAGGAACTGATCCGGATCCCAGGCGCCCGCCGCGCCCTCGCGGGTGATGATGGCGCCCATCGCGTCGCGGCGCCCGAGCGCCTCCCACTGCCAGCCGAAGCGCCAGTCTCTCATGTCGCCACCATCGGACCGAAGGCTCCGCGCCGCATCAGGTCGGGCGCGATCCGGCCGGAAGACCCGTCGGCGCGGCCCGGGCCGGCGCGGCGGGGCGCCGGGCGGCGTTCACGATCGCATCGGCGGCGCGGCGGCTCGCGCCGGGGCCGCCCAGGCGCTCGCGCACGCGGGCCAGCCCCTCCCGCAGGCGGAGGCGGCGCGCCGGATCGTTCAGGATCGACAGCGCCTGGTCGGCGACCGCCTCGGGCGTGAACGCGTCCTGAATCAGCTCCGGCGCGATCTTCTCGCCGGCAATCAGGTTCACCATCCCAATCGAATCGACCGTCACCAGGCGTCGAACGACCCGGTACGTCAGCGCCGATACGCGGTAGACGATCACCATCGGCGTATCGTGCAGCGCCGACTGCACGGTCGCCGTCCCGCTGGCGGTGAGGGCGAGGTCCGCGATGGACAGCACGGCATCGGTCCCGCCCTCGACGATCGAGAAACCGCTGGCTGGGCCCGGCGGGACGCCGCCAAACAGCGCGTCGTCGAGGTTGGGGGCGCGCGCGACGACGAACTGCACCCCCGGCGCGCGGGCCCGAATCTGGCCGGCCGCCGCCAGCAGATCGGGCAGGATGCGGGTCACCTCGTTGGGCCGGCTGCCGGGCAGGATCGCGATTCTCGGGCGCCCATCGGACCATCCGTACCGGCGCAGCACGTCGTCGCGCGGGGGAGATTGCGCGAGCTCGACGAGGGGATGGCCGACGAACCTCACGGGAATGCCGGCATCGCGATAGAGCCGTTCCTCGAACGGAAAGATCACCAGCACCAGGTCCGCGATCTCGCGCATGGTCTTCAGGCGGCCGCGGCGCCACGCCCAGAGCTGCGGGGCGATGTAGTAGACGACCGGCACGCCGAGGCGCTTGATCCGGCGGGCCAGCCGGAAATTGAAGTCGGGGAAGTCGATCGCCACGAAGGCATCGGGAGGATCGCGGCGCGCCGACTCGACGAGGTGCCGGAGCATGGCGTAGGACTGCGGCAGTTTGCCCACCGCTTCGGTGAGCCCGGTCACCGACAGACGGCGATAGTCGCCGAGCAGTTCGCCGCCGGCCGCCGCCAGCTCGGCGCCGCCGAGGCCTCGCACGTGAGTCGACGGATCCAGCGCGCGCAGCTCGCGCGTGAGCGCCCCGGCGTAGAGATCGCCGGACGGCTCGCCGCACGACAGCATCAGGCGCAGCGTCAACTCGCCGGGCGCTTGAAGAGCGCGGCGTCGAACGGCGGGTTGATCGTGATGGTGGTGACGTGACGTTCCAGCGTCGGCCGGCCCGCGACGCGCACCCGCGCGGTGTACGCGATCTCGACGCCGTCAACCGGCCGGTAGTCGGTGAAGATCTCCTCCACCACCGGCTGGCCCGGACCGCCGATGACGTAGCTCTGCTTCGAGACGAGGCCGGTGTCGGCGTCGATGTACAGGATCATCGGATCGAGATCGTTGCTCGAGACCTCGAGCGCGTGGCGCACGGTGCCTGTGTCGCCCTTCACGTCGGGAAGCGCCCGCGCGCGAACCGAACCCTGCTCGGCCGCGAGCAGCACGGCGATCGTGTCCCGCCGAAGGCTGGTCTGCAGATCGCGGATGTAGCGCTCGGGCACTTCCTGCACGCCGCGCGGGTCGCGGACCCACGCATGCACGCCGTCGTATACCTGCAGCGTGGATCCTTCCGGCAGACGCGTCTCCACGCGCACGTGATCGGGATACTCGAGGTAGGTCGTGGCGTCGGTCTCCTGGGTCCGTCCGTCCGGCGCGGTCATCGTGGTCCGGGTGCCGGCGGCGATGCGCTTCACCGCGCGAAGCCTGTCGAGGCCGCCCTTCGCGGCAATCGCCCGATCGAGGAGTCTCTTCGCCTTCAGGCCCTCCTCGGCGGTGATCGCCGGCGCGCCCGGCGCTCCATCGCCCTGCGACCACCGCGCCCCGGGAGCCGCGGGCGACCCCGGCGGCAGACCCGGGGCGGAGGCGGCCGGCGCGTACTGCGTGCGGCGCCCGGTGGACGACCGGAAGCGCGGCAGCGCCGCGGGAGCGGCGGCGGGCGTGGTGCGCTTGAAGTCGGCGGCCGTCAGGTCGAGGCTCGGAAGCTCGATCGTCTCGTAGCTGTTGAACCCGACGCCCCGCAGCGACCCTGCGAACGCGCTCGCGTTGCCGACGAGCACCACCGACAGGCGATCGGGCCTCAGGTAGGTGCGTGCGACCCGCTGGATGTCGTCGACGGTGACGGCGTTCACGCGCTCGCGGAAGTTCTGCAGATCCTCGATCGGGAGCCCGTAAAAGACGACGTTCAGCACCTGCATGGCGATGGCGTCGGGCGTCTCGATCGTCAGCGGGAAGCTGCCCGTCAGGTACGCCTTCGCATCGTCGAGCTCGCGCTGGCTGACCGGCTCGCGCTGCAGGCGCCAGATCTCGTCGAAGGTCAGGCGCAGCACCTCGGCGGTCGCCTCCGAACGCGTGTTGGTCTGCGCGACGTAGTCGCCGGCTTCCTTGAGGGTGTCGAAGTTGGCCTGGGCCCCGTAGGTCAGTCCGCGCTGCGTGCGCAGCACGTTATGGAGCCGGTTGCTGCCCTCGCCGCCGAGAATGCGGATGGCGAGGTTCATCGCCATGTAATCGGGGTGCTTGCGCGGGATCCCGATGTTGCCGACGCGCACTTCGGTCTGCACGGCGTCCGGCTTGTTGACGACGACGAGGCGGCGGGTCGGCGCCGGCGGATCGATCAAGGGCTCGACGGGAATCTCGCGACGCGCCCAGTCGCCGAACACCTTGTTCACCGTGTCGAACGCCTCGGCGGCGGTGAGGTCGCCGACGACCGCCAGAATGGCGTTGTTGGGCGCGAAGTACTTCCGGTGGAAGGCGAGCAGATCCTCGCGCGTGATGCTGTCGATCGACTCCGGCGTTCCGGTGTGCGGCATGCCGTAGGGATGGAACCCGTAGACGAGCCGGTCGAAGACCGCGTCGGCCACGTATTCGGGATCCTCGAGGCTGACGCGCAGCCCCGACAGCGCCTGCGCCTGCTGGCGCTCGATCTCGGCCTGCGCGAACGCGGGATGGCGGGCCATGTCCGACAGCATGCGGGCGCCGGTTTCGAAGCTGTCCTTCATGACGATCATGTTCAGATACGTCACGTCGGTCGCCGCGCCGGCCCCCATCGCGCCGCCGATGAAATCGATTTCGTCGTTGAGCTGACTCGCCGACCGGGTCTCGGTGCCCTGATCGAGCAGCGACGCCAGCTCGTTGACCAGCCCCAGCTTGTTCTTCGGATCCGACGCGCTGCCGGTGCGAATCAGCAGCCGCATGCTGACGGCCGGCTGCTCGTGGTGGAGCACCGTGATCACCTGCAGGCCGTTCGGCAGCGTCCGCATCTCGTAGGGCGGGAACCGCACCTCGCGCGCCGCCAGCGGCCGCGGCGGCCGCTCCGAGGGCCACGGACGTCCCTGGGCGGCCGCCGACGAGGCGATGACGACCAGACCCAGGGCGACGACCCACGATTTCCCGCCGCGCTGTCCGCCGGTATGGCCCATATGCCCTCTGGACGCCGGTGTGGCGCCTCGCATCAGTTCCCCGCCGGCCGGTCGGGCAGCAGCGTCAGCACCAGCCGGTTCTCCGGCGTGAAGTAGGTCTTCGCCACGCGCTGCACGTCGGCCGTCGTCAGCTTCTGGAAGATGTCGAACTCGCCGTCCGCCGTCTTGATGTCGTGGTGAATGACGACGGCGTGAGCGAGCATCAGCGCCTTGTCCTTGATCGACTCGCGGCCCAGGATGTAGTCGCGCGCGAACTGGTTCTTCGCCCGCTGCAGCTCGCGCTCGGTGATCGGCTCGGCCTTCAGCCGATCGAACTCGGCGACGAGCGCGTCAATTGCCTCCTCGGGCCGGTGGCCCGGCTGGATGAAGGCGACGGCGTAGAACAGGTTGGGATCCTCGATGATGTTCGCGTCTCCCGAGGCGGCGAGCGCGATGCCCTTGTCGTACACCAGGCTCTTGTAGATCCGGGAGCTCTGGCCGTCCGACAACACCTTCGAGGCGATGTGCAGCGGATAGGAATCGGGGTGGCCGTCGTAGGTGATGTGATACGCCACGACGACCGCCGGCAGCGGCCACGGCTCGCGCAGCGTCACCCGTTTTTCGTGCGTGGACGGCGGCTCCCTGGGGATGTCGCGGGGCACGGGGTGCCCGGCCTTCGGCACGCGCCCGAGATACTGCGTCACCAGCTGCAGCGCCTGCGTCGTCTCGAAATCGCCGACGAGCGCCAGCGTCGCGTTCTCCGGCACGTAGTACGTGTTGTAGAAGTCCCGCACGTCGTCGACCGACGCGGCTTCGAGATCGACCATGCTGCCGATGGTCGTGTGCTTGTAGGGATGAACCGTGAACGCCTGGTCGAAGATGATCTCGGAGAGCCGCCCGTACGGCTGGTTGTCCACCCGCATGCGACGCTCTTCCTTGACGACCGCGCGCTCGTTGGCGAAGGTCTCCCTGTCGATGCGCAGCGTCGCCATCCGGTCGGCCTCGAGCCACAGGACGAGCGGCAGATACTGGGAGGGCACCGTCTCCCAGAACACGGTGACGTCGTCCTGGGTGTACGCGTTGCTCTGGCCGCCGACCGAGGCAATCATCGATGTGTGGCCTTCCGGGTCGACGTTCTTCGAGCCCTTGAACATCAGGTGCTCGAACAGGTGCGCGAAGCCGGTGCGGCCGGGCTTCTCGTCGCGCGATCCGACGTGGTACCACAACTGCGCGTGAACGATTGGCGTCGAGTGATCCTCTTCGAAGATCACCGTGAGGCCGTTCGACAGCGTGGTGATCTGGTACTGGAGCTTCGGCGGTCTGACGGCCGCCAGGAGCGCGGCGCGTGCGCCCAACCAGGCGAATGCCACCACCACGAGACACAGAACGGCCCGGGACACTCGCGAGCGCATATCGTGATTATGCGCTACAACCGGTGAAAACCGGCGCCACGTCCTCCCCTTCAGGCGTCCCGGATCGCGACTAGCGGCTCAGCAGCCTGAATCCCATCAGCCCCCACTGCATCGGCAGCTGATCCACCGGATCGGCGTCCACGCGGCGCTCAACGCCCGCGAACAGCTCGATCGCGCCGCCGCCGGTCCCGACCAGTCGCAGGCCCATCTCGAGCCGCCCGCCGGTCTGCGTCCCGCGATCCGGAACGGTGTCGTCGACCCCGAAGGCCTCGCCCGTTCCGTGCACGAAGACGCCGACACGCGGCTTGAGGGCCTTGCGGACGGTCACGTCGGCGTCTCCCGTCCACCGGTAGTCCACGAAGGAGTGCTGCACGATGGCGCCGCCGCCGACCCGCGCATCCACCGTGAGGCCGCCCATCTCGACGTGGCGCATCGCGCGCGCGCCGAGGACGTTCCAGGCAATCGCGAACTGCTTGGGCCGGTCGCTGAGGTGACGCGACACGTGGTGGAAGACCGCCGCGACCTCCGTGGCGCCCCAGCGGTACGAACCGGAGGCCTCGAGCAGGTAGTACGCCTGGTTGGGATCGAAGGGCCGGTACTCGCTGCCGAGCACCGGGTGATAGTCGGCCAGGATCGAGACGCGTCCCTTCACGAAGTCGAACATGTCCAATTCGCCGCCGAAATAGGCGTCCCACGAGAAGCGCTGGTCGTCGCCGGAGAGCGAGTTCGCGCCCACGCGAAAGATCGATCGCGGCATGAACTCGGCATGCGACGACGGGGGAGCGGGCGTCTGGGCGAACGCGGGAGCGGCGGAGAACCAGACCAGCAGGCACACGGCGGCCGCCGTGTGCCCGATCAACGATCCAGGGGTGTCCTGCATGCCGTGAGTTTCTCCTCGAGCTCGGCGATGCGCGCTTCGAGCCGCGCGAGGCGCTTCTTGAGTGCCGGGAGTTGACGGAATACCGCGGACGATTTCAGCCAGTCGCGGTTGGGGATGGCCGGATAGCCGGAAATGAGCTCGCCCGCGTCCACGGAATTGGGAATGCCGGTCTGCGCCGTCGCCACGACGCCGCGGCCGATTCGCAGATGACCCGAAACGCCGACCTGGCCGGCCAGGACCACGTCGTCCTCGATGACCGAGCTGCCGGCGACGCCGACCTGCGCGGCGAGCAGTGCGCGGTGTCCGACCGAGACGCCGTGGCCAATCTGCACCAGGTTGTCGATCTTGGCGCCGGCGCGAATCCGCGTCTCGCCGACCGGCGGCCGGTCGATCGTCGTGTTGGCGCCGATCTCCACGTCGTCCTCGATGACGACGTCGGCGAGCTGCGGGATCTTGAAGTGCGAACCGTCCGCCTGCGTGACGAAGCCGAATCCGTCGCTGCCGACGACGGCGCCGTTCTGCAGAATCACGCGGTGGCCGATCGTGACGCCTTCGCGGACAGAGACGTTGGCATGCACCACGCAGTCGTCGCCCAGTCGCGCGTACGGCCCGATCACGACGCCGGGATAGATCGCCGTTCGGGCGCCGATGCGCGCGCCGGTGCAGATCGTGACGAACGGGCCGATCGCGACGTCGCCGCCGACGACGGCGTCCGGCGCGATCGAGCTCAGGCGGTCGATGCCGGCCGGCGGCCGCGGCGCCTGGCGGAACAGGCCCAGCGCCTGCGCGAAGCTGAGATGCGGGTTGTCGCTGCGGAGCACGGCGCACGGCGCCGGGCTCGGGTCATCGCTCGCCAGGATCACCGCCGAGGCCGCGGTGCGTCCGAGCAGCGGGTGATAGCGCGGGTTGGAGAGAAACGTGAGATCGCCCCGCTGCGCCTGCTCGAGGCCCGCGACGCGGACGATGTCGACGTCGCCGGAGCCGGTATCGAGCCGGCACTGCAGCCGCTCGGCGACCTCGCGCAGCTTCAACGGACCCTCTGGACCGGCCGGGCATCCGCCGTCGACAGCGCCGGCCGGCCGGCCTGTTCCCAGGCGCCGAGAATGATCCCGGCCGTCGCCGTGATCGAGGCGGCGAGGCGCTCCTCGAGAATCGTCCTGACGCCGGCGAAGAACCTGTCGAAGTACGCCTGGTCGTACGCGTCGCGGCCGGCAATCGCGTCCTTGTCCGCCTTGAGAATCGGATCGACCGACCGGTAGCTGGTCAGGAGGACGTCGAAGGCGGCGTCGCGCGGATTCACGATCGGCCTCGCGGGCGCGGGACTCACGGTCAGCCGCGACTCGTAGCGTTCGAAGAGATCGCGCTCGAACCGCGCATGGATGCCGCGGTTGCCGGTGAGCTGGCCGTCGTAGTTGTTCGTGGCGTGGAACGGCTGGTGGGCGTCCTGCATGTAGTGCGAGGCGACGCCGGCGAACAGCACGACATCGCTCGTGGTGTACGCCGAGCCCTTCGTGAACCCTTCGAACGCCCGGCGCAGGTGGCCGAACTCCTCCGCTTCGCGCCACGGCAGCAGGCCGATGCGGCGGAGGTCGCGCATGCCGAACTTCTCGATGGCGGCGCCGTACTCGTGCGGCAGGGCCACGAACGGATAGGGGCCGAGCGCGGGATCGCCGAAATCGACGAAATGGTTCGGATCGTCCTCCCACCCGGCGTCGCGCCACAGATCGGGGTCGATTGACCGGATGACGATCTCGTCGCGGAAGCGATCCAGGAACGGCTTGAAGTCCGACGGCAGCAGATCGAGCGCCCGCCGCGTGATGTAGCGGTGCGCGGCGAATCCCCAGGCGAACGACGAGGTGGGCGACGCCGCGAGCATCGCGAGCGAGGTCAGCGCGACGACCGCTTTTCGCATGTGACTATATTAAGCTGCAATCGAATGGACAACGTGACGCATACGCTGTTCGCGCTGACGCTCGCCCGCACGCCGCTCGCGCGCGCCGGCCGGGGCACGACGGCCACGCTCGTGCTGGCGTCCAACGCCCCCGACATCGACGTCGTGTCGGCGATCGGCGGCGCCCAATCCTACATCCGCTGGCATCGTGGACCGACCCACGGCCTCGTCGGGGTCGTCGTGCTCGGCGTCGTCACCGGCGCCCTGGTCCATCTGGGCCTGCGCCTCTTCGACCGCTCTCGCGAACAGAAGCCGCGCGCCTCGCTGCCGATGCTGGCGGCCATCGCCACCATCGGCGTGCTGTTGCACGTGGTGATGGACTTTCCCACCTCCTACGGCACGCGTCTGCTCAGTCCATTCGACTGGCACTGGCTGGCCTTCGACTGGATGCCGATCGTCGACGTGTACCTGCTGGCGGCGCTTGCGGCGGGCCTGCTGTTCGGCGGCGCGTCGGCGGCCGGACGGCGGAGAAACGCCGCGATTGTGCTGGCGCTGATGGCCACCAACTACGGCGTCCGTGCCGCAGCCCATCATCAGGCGCTCGTCGTCGCGCCGCGACTGTTCGGCCCGGCGCTGCCGTCGGCCTGCGAGGGCTCGACCTCCACGGGCGGGATCGTCGAACGGTGGCCGGCGCGGCTTGCGACGACGCCGCCCGCCGGCGGACGGCGGTGCCTGGTTCAGCTCGTCGCCGTACCGACCTTCTTCTCGCCGTTCAAATGGCGCGTCGTCGCCCACATATCCAACGCGTACGAGATCCACGACGTGGATCTGCTCGACGTGCGGTTTCGCCAGCCCGCCGACGCGGCCGAGGCGATGTGGCGCACTACGCTGCGCGTGCCGAACGTGTGGACGCCCCCGGTCTGGAGCGCCGCGTCCACGTCGCTCGGGCGCACGTTCCTCGGGTTCTCGCGGCTCCCGGCCGCGCGGTCGTTCGTCGACCCGTACGGCACCGCGACCGTGCGGTGGAACGACATGCGCTTTGTCGGCGCGCGCGGATCGCTCGGCCTCGCCCAGAGGGACCCGTTTTCGGTCCTCATCCGGCTCGGTCCCGACGGCCGGGTGCTCGCGGAGCAGTTGACTCCCTGAGGCTCGGGGCTTGGGGCTCGGAGGTGCTCCGGTAGTGTCCGGCTTCAGTAGCTCGGAGGTGCTCCGGTAGTGTCCGGCTTCAGCCGGACCTTATGCGATCACCCGGACGGCCGTTGGAGGCGCGCGGAGGTGACGAGCGGGTCGCGGGGGTGGACGGCGCCCTCGGTCACTTCGGTCCACTCGCCGTCGGCCAGGCCGACGCGTACCTCGATCGGCGTGAACGCCGAGCCGTTGAATCGCCAGACGGTGGCCTTCGACGCAGACGAGTGCGCGTGCGTCATGACGTCTGCCCCCTCGCCGACCGAGCGGAGCACGTCGATCGACGGACGAAACGACAGCGCGCCGTTCGGAATCCGCAGCACCTGTTCGCGGCGCGATCCGTTGAGCGCCACGATGGCCGTCATGCCCGGCCGGAGCCGCGCCCTGGGATTGGGCACGTCGATCATGACCGCATAGCTGATCACGGTCGGGACGTCGCTCGACACCGACGGCGCCGTGGATGTGCCGACGAGGCTGGCCGTGGTGGTCTGCTCGGCGATCGGCTGGAGCCTCACCTGCGAGACTGATCCGACGAAGGTCTCGTCAGGGTACGACTCCACGTCGAACGTGGCCAGGTCCCCTTGGGTGATGCCGCCGACGTCGGATTCGTCGACGTCGACCTCGACGCGCATCCGGCCGAGGTCCGAGGCGATGGCGAAGAGCACCGGCGCCTGCACCGCAGCGGCGACCGTCTGGCCAACGTCGACGTTTCGGGCGACGACAATCCCGTCGATCGGCAAGGTGATGACCGTGCGATCGCGGCTGACCTTCGCCTGCTCGCGAGCGGCGCCCGCCTGGACGACCGCCGCCCGCGCCTCGGTCACCTGGGACTCGGCGCCGCCAAGATCGGCCGCCGCCTGACCCATTGCGATCTGCGCCGCATCGAGATCGGACTGCGGGATCAGGTGCCCCGCGGCCAGCGCCTTCGCGCGCCTCAGCTTCATCGTCGCGTCCTCGACTTCGCTCTGCGCGCCCGCGCGGTCGTCCTTCACTTTCGCCAACGTCGCCTCCGCCGCGGCGAGCGCCGCGGACGCTTCGCGCAGCGCCGCGTCGAACAACGCCGGATCGAGCGTCGCCACCACCTGGCCGGCATGAACGAACGCGTTGTAGTCGGCCGCGATCGATTGAATCGTGCCCGACACCTGCGCGCCGACCTGGACGGTCGTGACCGCCTCGAGGGTGCCGGCGGCGACAACCCGCCGGGCGATTGCGCCCATGGTGACCGGTCCGGTGATCACCCGCAGCGCGCTTCTCTGACGTGACTCCCACGCGCTCCACGTCCACGGCAGGAGGAGCATCACGCCCAGGGCCACCCAGGCGAGCCGGGACGATCGGATCCGGCGAAGGGCGCGGACGATGGGCCGAAGGCGGTTCATGGCGTCGACCTCCCCGGCGCTGGCGAATGAATCGCGGCGCCGGTACCACGCGCATGCAAGCGGATCGACCGTCGAGCGACGCGGCGTCGCCGGTCACGACATCGTCACCAAGGTTTCACCTCTGCCTGATGCCGCGCTTACGGATCGGGAGCCGCCGCCGGCTCTCCTGACGGTTTCTTCGACGGAGGTTTACGTCGCGCGGGCTGAACCTCGCCGGCGATCCGCAGACCGGCGCGCGTCCGGGCCGCGTCGGGTGCTCACGATGTTCGCGCACGGTGACACGCCGGCCGCGTCGAGTGACACTGTGAGACGATGGCGTCGTGAGTCCGCTCCTTGGCGCGCACGTCTCGGTGGCCGGCGGACTGCCGCTCGCCGTCGAGCGCGCGGTCCTGCACCGGTGCGAGGCGTTTCAAATCTTCGCCAAGAACGCGAACCAGTGGCGCGGCCGCGTGCTGCCGAGCGACGAGGTCCGCGAGTTCCGGAGGCGACTGAAGCGCGCCGGTCTCGGGGTGGTCGTGTCTCACGCGAGCTACCTGATCAACCTCGCCGCGACCGCTGCGCCGCTGCGGCGGCGATCCATCGACGCGATGGGCGACGAGCTGGATCGCGCCGAGGCGCTGGGGCTGCTCGGCGTGGTGCTGCATCCGGGGTGTTACACGACCGGCAGCGAGCCGGACGGCCTGGCGCTCGTCGCCGACGCCCTCCTCGAGCTGTTCGCCGCGCGCCGGCGAGGGCGCGCGCTCGTGATCCTCGAGCACACGGCCGGCCAGGGAACCTCGCTCGGATCCACCTTCGAGCAGATCGCCTCGATCATCGCCAGGACAGGCGACCACGAACGCCTCGGCGTGTGCCTGGACACGTGTCATCTGCTGGCGTCGGGCTACGACATCCGATCGCCGGAGGGGTACGCCGACACGTTCAGGCAGTTCGAGCGGCTGGTCGGGCTGAAGCGGCTGACGCTCTTTCACCTCAACGACTCGCGGCGGCCGCTCGGCAGCCGCGTCGACCGCCACGAGCACATCGGCCGCGGGCACGTCGGCATCGAGCCGTTCAGACGCCTGCTGAACGACCCGCGGTTCCGGCACCTGCCGATGGTGCTCGAGACGCCGAAGGAAGAGGGGCGAGCGCGAGCAACGGCCGTGCGCGATCGATGCGACGCGAGAAACCTGCGAACGCTGCGCAGTCTCCTCAAGCCGCCGCTCAGGACGGCGCCAGCGGCAGCGCTTTGACATCGGCCTCGCCGAACACCTCGGCCTCGAACCGCCACACGCGTGCGCCCCGTTTCCACGCGTCGTGACCCAGCCCCGCCTTGCGGCAGGTGTGCGCGAGGAACTGCTCGCCATCCCACCGCCACTCGACGGCCACCTGCGGGAGGAGCAGACCCCGACGCCAGCCGTCCTCGACCACCAGCCCGTGACGGCCGATCTCGATGAGGGCGACGCTCGCGACCAGCTCGAGCGGTCCGAGCACCGACAGCTCGATGGACAGCTCGTCGAGCTCCGTTGCGGCAACAGGCGCGAAGCGCGGATCGTCGCTCGCCGCCGCGACCGCGCATCGCGCGACGATGCGGGCGAGCGGCTGGTCGGCGTCGATGTGCCCGATGCACCCGCGCAACTCGCCGGCCCGGTGGAGCGTCACGAACGCCCCCTGGCGCGGACCCTCGAACTCGTGGCCGGGCACCGCGGCGCCCGAAACGTGCGCCACGATCGCGCCGCGCGCGATTCTCAGCAGGTGAAGACGGTCAGCGTCGGGAATCATTTCGCGAACGGGTCAGGCACGATCGGGCCGGCTGAAGCCGGCTGAAGCCGGCCACTACCGGGGCGCGAGGCCGGCTGAATCCGGCCACTACCGAGGCGCGAGGCCGGGCGGCCCGCCGAGGGCGGCGGCCATGTAGCCGACGACCGACGAGATGTCGCCCGACACGTCGCCTGAATCGGCGTAGTGCAGCACCGAGGAGCGGGTGGCGCCGACAAGTCCCGCCGCCCGCATCACCGCCACCAACGGCCCCCCGCCGCACGCGTGATGCGGATTCCGGTCGAGCGCGCTCTGCAGGCCGTCGGCGTCGAACCGCCCGACGCAATCGAGAACGACCTGGTCGAGCCGCGCGGCCGCCGCACGGTCATGATAGTGCGACAAATCCGTGCTGGCGACCAACAGCGCCCGGCGTCCCCGCAGCGCCGCCGCCAGCGCCTCGGCGAGCCGCCCGGAGGTTCCGGCGGTTTGCGCGCCCATGACGAGCGGCACGATCGGCACGTCCGGCGCCGCGCGCTGGAGGAACGGCATCTGGAGCTCGAGCGAGTGTTCGCGTGCGTGTGCCGGGGCGAATTCGCGCACGACGGACGCTCCGGCCACCAGCGCGGCCGCCAGCGGCCCGTCGATCGGCACCACGCCGAGCGGCGTCCGGAACCCTCCCGACGGCCAGATCGAGACGCCGTCGAACGCCACGAAGTGCGACGGTCCAATCAGAACGACGACGTCGAACCGGCGCCGGCGGACCAGCGCGTACGCGTGCCCCGCCACCAGTCCCGAATACATCAGGCCGGCGTGCGGCGCAACAATCGCGATCGAGATCGTCGAACACCGGAGGCTGGCCGGCCGCCTCGAGACAGCTGTCGACGCGGCGCGCCAATTCCTCGGCGGTGCCGGGATACCACGAGCCAGCGACGGCCGGGGGACGGACAGGCATCGACGTGCAGGATTCCGGCGTCTCCGCGTAAGCTTAAGAATGCGTTCCCGGCGGACCGTTCGCCGGTGGGGCCGACGGGAGATTCTATCCCGGCGGGGTTGGTACCCTCAGCAATCAATCGGGACCGATGCCTGTGCCGTTCACGACCGAGGACGTGGAAGCGATCGCGCGTCTGGCCCAGCTCGACCTGCGCCCGGACGAGGTCGCGCTCTTCGCGCGCCAACTCGGCGAGTTTCTCGGGTACGCCGGCGAGGTGCTGGCCGTCGATACCAGCGGGGTCGAGCCCACGGCCTCGGTCGCACCCGATCGTGCATCGGACCGCGCCGATCAGGTGGGGCCGTCGCTGCCCCGCGAGGAGGCGCTCGAGAACGCACCGGACGCCGCGGCCGACGCCGGCTTCTTCAGAGTGCCGCGGGTCCTCGGATGAGCGTTGCGGCCTCCGTGCGGGCGTTGCGCGACCTCATCCGGACCGGCGAGCGATCGGCCGAGGAGATCGTCCGCGACTCGCTGTCCGCGGTGGAGCGGCTCGATCCGGCGCTGCGGGCCTTCAACACGGTGACGCTCGATCGGGCGCTCCGCCGCGCGCAGGCGATCGACGCGAACCGCGACCGGTGGCGCGATCGGCCGCTCACCGGGGTGCCGATCGCGGTCAAGGACAACATCTGCACACGGGGCGTGCGGACGACCGCTTCGTCGCGCATGCTCGAGCATTACGTGCCGCCCTACGACGCGACGGTCGTCGCGCGCCTGGAGGACGCCGGCGCGATCGTGATCGGCAAGACCAATTGCGACGAATTCGCCATGGGGTCGTCGAACGAGAACTCGGCGTTCGGGGCGGTCCACAACCCGTGGGCGCTCGATCGCATTCCGGGCGGCTCGAGCGGCGGGTCGGCGGCGGCCGTGGCGGCGCGGATGGCGCCTCTGGCGCTCGGGTCCGATACGGGCGGATCAATCCGGCAGCCGGCGGCGCACTGCGGGGTCGTCGGGCTGAAGCCGACCTATGGACGCGTCTCCCGGTACGGGTTGATTGCCTTCGCGTCCTCGCTCGATCAGATCGGGCCCATTGCGCGGACCGCCGACGATGCCGCGGTGCTGTTGAGCGTGATCGCGGGCGCGGATCCGGCCGACGCGACGAGCGCTCGGGAGCCGGTCCCCGACTACGCCGCCGCGCTGACGGGCGAGGTGCGCGGCGTGCGCGTCGGCGTGCCGGCGGCCATGCTGGCCCGCGGCGTGGACGGCGACGTCCTCGCCGCCGTTCGAGCGGCGCTCGACGCGCTCGCCGCGCGCGGTGCGACGCTGGTCGACATCGACCTGCCGCACGCCAAGCACGCGGTCGGCGTGTACTATCTGGTCGCCACGGCGGAAGCCAGCTCGAATCTGGCGCGGTACGACGGCGTGCGGTACGGCTTCCGCGCCGGGGGTGGCGGGCCGCACGGCGGATCGGGTGCCCCGCCGCCATCGGCGCCGCCGGATCGCGGGCTGCAGGCCATGTACGCGGGCACGCGCGAAGCGGGATTCGGACCCGAGGTCAAGCGGCGCATCATGCTCGGCACCTACGCGTTGAGCGCCGGGTATTACGACGCGTACTATCTGAAGGCGCAGCAGGTCCGGACGCTGATTCGCAGCGACTACGACCGCGCGTTCGAACGGGTCGACGTGGTCGCGATGCCGACCTCGCCGACCGCGGCGTTCAGGATCGGAGAGCGCGTGGCCGATCCGCTGCAGATGTACCTCGGCGACATCTTCACGGTCAGTGCGAACCTGGCGGGCCTGCCGGCGATCAGCATCCCGTGCGGCTTCGCGAGCCGATGCCTCCCGGCCGGACTCCAGCTCACGGGCCGGCGGTTCGAGGAGGCCACGCTGCTGCGGATTGCCGACGCCTACCAGCGCGACACCACATGGCACGAGGCGACACCTCCCCATGGCGGATCCTGAGTGGGCGTCGTGGCCTGACGAGAAGCTGCTCGAGACGCGCATCTGCGATCTCGGCGTCACGATTCAGGGGACGGAGTTGGAGCAGCGGATCGCGCAGATCGATGCGGAGCTCGAGCGGCGCGGCCTGACGTTCCGGCCGCACTACTGGCTGTCGGACGAATGGTTCACGCCCGACAACGTGCCGGGCATCGCGATTCCGTACTATCTGGCGCATCCGCGTCTTGCGCGGCTCGAACTGGCCCAGATGCTCGAGGTGGAAGGCGGCGACGTCACGTCGTGCCTCCGGATCCTCCGGCACGAGGTGGGGCACGCCATCGACAACGCGTACCGGCTGCGCGATCGCCCGACGCGGCGCCGCCTGTTCGGATCTCCCCGGACGCCGTACCCGGAGTACTACACGCCCAAGCCGTACAGCCGCAGCTTCGTCCAGCATCTCGATCATTGGTACGCGCAGAGCCATCCCGACGAGGACTTCGCGGAGACCTTCGCCGTCTGGCTCGATCCCGAGTCGCTGTGGCCGACGCGCTACGCGGGATGGCCGGCGCTCCGAAAGCTCGAGTACATCGATCGCGCGATGCGGGACCTCACGCGCCGGACGCCCATCCTCCGGTCGAAGCGCGAAGTCGGCCCTGTCGGGACGATGCGGAAGACCCTCGGCGAGTACCTACCGGAGGAAGCGCGAGCACTACGGGCTGGATCATCCGGACTTCTACGAGAGCGACCTGTCGAAGATGTTCTCCAACGCTCCGCAGTACGCGAAGCACCCGTCGGCGGCGCGCTTCGTGCGCCGGATCCGCAAGGAGGTCCGGGCGACGGTCGCGAGCTTCACCGACAGCTACCAGTACACGATCGATCAGCTGATCGAGCAGATCGTCGAACGCTGCCGCGCGCTCAACCTGCGGCTGACCGATTCGGAAGAGACCACGAAGGTCGATTTCATGGTGTTCCTGACGGTGCAGACGATGAACTACCTGCACAGCGGCCGTCACCGTGTGGCCCTATGAGCGGTCCGAAGCTGCGCGTCCTCGCTCTGCTGCATCGGCATTTGATCCCGCCCGATCAGCTCGATGAAGGCGTCGATCTGGTGTCGGCGCCGTGGCGCACCGAGTACGACGTCATCTCGACGCTGCGGGCGATGGGCCACGAGGTGCAGCCGCTCGGCGTGCACGACGACCTCGGCGACATCCGCCGCGCCGCGAGCGACTGGAAGCCGCACATCGCCTTCAACCTGCTCGAGGGCTTCGACGACATCACGATCTTCGACCAGAACGTGGTCAGCCACCTCGAGCTGCTCAAGCTGCCGTACACCGGATGCAATCCCCGCGGCCTCGTGCTGGCGCGCGACAAATCGCTGTCGAAGAAGCTGCTGTCGTATCACCGCATCGCGGTGCCCGAGTTCGAGGTGTTCCGCATCGGCCGTCCGGTCCGCCGCCCGAAGCGTCTGGACTTTCCGCTGATGGTGAAATCGCTGACGCAGGAAGCCTCGATCGGCATCTCGCAGGCGTCGGTCGTGGACACCGAGGACCGGCTGAAGGAGCGCGTCACGTTCATCCACGAGAGCATCGGGACCGCCGCCATCGTGGAGCGTTACATCGAAGGCCGGGAGCTGTATGTCGGCGTGCTCGGCAATCAGCAGCTGCAGGCGCTGCCGGTGTGGGAGCTGTTCTTCACCAACATGCCGGCCGACGCGAGGCGGATTGCGACCGATCGCGTCAAGTGGAGCGTCAAGTACCAGAAGAAGTACGGCATCGACAGCGGCCCCGCGATAGAGCTGAGCGAGGCGGCCACCACGTCCATTCAGCACGTCTGCAAGCGGGCCTATCGCGCGCTCGAGCTGAGCGGCTACGCCCGAATCGATCTGCGGATGGACGAGAGCGGCAGCCCGTGGGTGCTCGAAGCGAACCCGAACCCGCAGATTGCCAGGGGCGAGGACTTCGCCGCGTCGGCCGAAAGGGCCGGCATGTCGTACGAGACGGTGCTGCAGCGGATCCTCAACCTCGGCCTGCGCTGGCAGCCGGAAAGCCTGGCGTGAACCGCCCCGTGGCCGTGGTCGCCTTCCTGTTCGCCTGGACGCTGGCGACGCACGGCAAATACTCCGCCTCCGGCGACGAACCGCACTACCTGATGATGGTGCAGAGCCTTGTCGCCGACCACGATCTGGATCTCGCGAACAACTATGCCGACAACGACGGCCGGCTGTTCGGCCACGCCGGGCTCGACATCGGTCCGCACGCCGCCCGCGACCGGCACGGCCGCCTGGAATCGGTTCACGACGTCGGCCTGTCGTGGCTCCTCGTCCCCGTCTACGCGATCGCGCGAGCGGTCGCCCGCGCGACGCCGCCCCTGCTCCTCGCGCGGTTCAAGATGGACCAGGGACTGTTCGCGTATTCGATCGTCGGCCTCGCGCTCATCGCGCTCACCGCGACGGCCGCCGGCCTGCTGGCCGACACGCTCGCCCGCGTCACGGGACGGCGCGACGCGGCGCTGCTCGTCGGCCTGGCGGCGATTTCGCCTCCGATCGTCAGCCACGCCTTCCTGGTGTTTCCCGAGGCGATTGCGCTGTTGGTCACATCCCTCGTCGTCTGGTACGCGATCGGCCGTCCCGCCGACGCGCATCGCGTGAAGCTGGTCGCAATCGTCGCCGCGATCGGGTATCTGCCGTGGGTCCATCGGAAGTACACGCCGTACGTGGCAGGCCTCGCGTTCGTCATGGTCGTCCTCCGTCGGGACGCCTGGCGCGGCATGACGACCCTTCAACGAACGCTTGCGGCGGCCGCCGTCGCGCTGCCGATTCTCGCCTTGTTCGCGTGGAGCCGGGATCGGTGGGGTACCCTCGGCGGGCCCCAGATGCTCGAGGGGCTGCCGTTCTCGGCCGCGTCCCTGCGGGACGGTCTGGCCGGTCTGCTCTTCGATCGCCAGAGCGGCCTGTTCTCGTACGCCCCGATGTACCTGATCGCGCCGGCGGCGTGGGTGCTGGCCTGGCGCCGCGTGTGGCCCCTCATCGTGCCGGTCGTCCTGCTCTATCTGCCGATGGCCGGGTTCGTCGAATGGTGGGGCGGGTTCTCGCCGGCCGCGCGGTACGTCGCGCCGCTGATGCCGTTGTGCCTGGTCGCGATGGCCGACGCCTGGCGCAGCCGCGCGGTCCGCGTGGCGCTCGTCGGCCTGGCGGTCCCGCAGCTCGCCATCGATGCCGTGGTCTGGCAGCACCCCCGCCTGCTCTGGGCGCCGGACCCGAACAACCCGGCGCTCGAATCACTGGGCGTGCTGGGCCGCGCCTACGAGCGGGGCCTCCCCGCCCTCCGAACCGAGACGTTCACGGCGCACGCCGCCTGGACGCTGATCGCCGCGCTCGCCGCCACGGCGCTGATGGTGGCGATTGTCAGGCGGCGCGAGCGACCCGGGACGACCGGAACACCGCCCACACGAGCAGCACGAGCAGGAGGACCGGCAGCAGGGGAACGAGCAGGAAGAGAGAGAGCGCCAGACCGCCAATGATGAGGCCGGCCAGCGCGAAGACGAAGGTGAACGGGAGCAGGATGAACGCCGCCAGCAGCTTCAACAGGAGGCGCGCGAACACGAAGGGGATCAGGAAGACGCCGAACACCAGCCAGAACGCCAGCCGAAACGGCAGCAAGAGCAGGCAGACCATTCGTCCTCCCGCTGTTATTTACGTCCGGCCGCCTCGACGAGTTCCGGCGCTCGCAGCTGGTCGGCCGGACCGTGAGGCGCCGAGGGCGACAGATACCTCATCGGTTGCCTGGAAATGGTCTCGTCCAGGCTCTTGACGACGAGCGCGCCCGATCCCGCGGTCTTCTTCGTCTTGGTGAAGCCGACAATCACGCAGAAGCCGATGAACAGCCCCAGCACGAAAATCGGTACTGGACGCCAGGCCCTGCACGACGCCGATGACGAGCGACCCGAGGTCGGCCATGCTCACGCGCCCCCCTCCGGTCCCGCTGCTCCGGACGCCCGGACGTCGTAATACACGAGCCCGCGCCGGACTTCCTCCATCGCCAGGCGCTCGGCTTTGTGGGGCATCGGCACCTCGTCGCCTTCGATGCGCGGCCGCGCCCCGCGTCGGAGCTGCTTGGCGCGCAACGCCGCGACGTCGACGAAGAGAAACCGGCTCTCGATCGGAGGCGCCGGCTCGGCAGGCGCCTCCGGGACCTCTGACTCGGAGATCTCGTTCATATCATCCATAAGCAGACTCCCAAGCGTAACATGCGAGCGAAGAGGGCCGGAAGGGCGGAGCGTTCGAGGTCGCCCCGCCGGTCGACCCTCCCCGCCAGGTCGCATGTGGCGCCGGCCGTTACGCGGCGACGTCGACCTTGATCTGCCGCGGCTTGGCCTCTTCGCGCAGCGGCAGCCGCACGGTGAGGACGCCGTTCTTGTACTCGGCGGCCACCTTGCCGGTATCGACCGTCTGCGGCACCGAGAACGACCGGGCGAACACGCCGTACCGGCGCTCCATCCGGTGGAACTGCTCCTCGCGAACCTCGCTCGACACCTTCTTCTCCCCGCGAATCGTCAGCGTGCCGTTGTCGACGGTGATGTCGATGTCCTCGCGGGTCATGTCCGGCATTTCCGCCCTCAGCACGATCTCGTGCTCGCCGTTCTGGTAGATGTCCACCGGCGGCAGCCACGCCCCGCTGGTCGTCAGCCCATCCTCACCAGCGGCAGGCCGGCCGAAGTCGGTAAACACGCGGTTGATCCGATCCTGCAGGTGCGCGAACTCCCGAAACGGGTCACTCCAACGAACGATAGCCATGATGCCTCCTGGTCAGTGAATTGGCCGGAACAGAGGCGGAACGACGTCCGCCTCACGGGCCGTCCGGCCGGGTTTCTGCCGTTGCCGGCTCACCGGGTCTCCGCGTACTCCGCATCGACCACTTCGCCTTCCTTCACGGTCGATTCGTTCGCGCCGGCCGGCTGCGAGCCGCCGGACGCGTGCGGCGGCTGCGCCGACGTGTAGAGCCGCTGGGCGATCGCGTGCGACGCCTGCTGCAGCGTCTCGGTGGCCTGGCGGATGGCGGTCAGCTCGTCGCGTTCGACCGCCTTTCGCAGGTCGGCGATTGCCGTCTCGATCCTCGCCACGTCGGGTGCGGGCAGCTTGTTGCGATTCTCGGCGAGCGTCTGCTCCACCTGATACGCGAGCGAGTCGGCCTGGTTGCGCGCGTCGATCAGGTCGCGGCGCGCCTGGTCCTCCGACGCGTGCGCCTGCGCTTCCTTCACCAGCCGATCGACGTCGTCCTTGGCCAGGCCGCCGGATCCGCTGATCGTGATCTTCTGTTCCTTGCCGGTGGCCAGATCCTTCGCCGACACGTTGACGATGCCGTTGGCGTCGATATCGAAGGCGACTTCCACCTGCGGTACCCCACGGGCCGCCGGCGGGAGGCCGACCAGATGGAATCGGCCGAGCGTGCGGTTGTCGCGCGCCAGCGGCCGCTCGCCCTGCAGCACGTGCACTTCGACGCTCGTCTGGTTGTCGACGGCGGTCGAGAAGATCTCGCTCTTGCGCGTCGGGATGGTCGTGTTCCGCGCGATGAGCGCGGTCATCACGCCGCCCAGCGTCTCGATGCCGAGCGACAGCGGCGTGACGTCGAGCAGGAGCATGTCCTTCACGTCGCCTGTCAGCACGCCGCCCTGCACGGCCGCGCCGACCGCCACCACCTCGTCGGGATTGACGCCCTTGTGAGGCTCCCGGCCAAAGAAGTCGCGGACGAGCTGCTGCACCCTCGGCATGCGGGTGGAGCCGCCGACGAGGACGACCTCGTCGATCTTCCGCGGGTCCACGCCGGCATCGGCCAGCGCCTGCTTCACCGGCCCCATGGTCCGCTGCAGGAGATCGTCGACGAGCTGCTCGAGCTTCGCCCGCGACAGTTTGACCTGGAGGTGCCTGGGGCCGTTGTGATCCGCGGTGACGAACGGCAGGTTGATCTCGGTCTCCATCGCGGTGGACAGCTCGATCTTGGCCTTCTCGGCGCCTTCCTTCAGCCGCTGGAGCGCCATGCGATCCTTGGCGAGGTCGATCCCCTCGGCCTTCCGGAATTCAGCGGCCAGCCACTCGATGATGCGGTCGTCCAGATCGTCGCCCCCGAGATGCGTGTCGCCGTTGGTGGCCTTCACTTCGACCACGCCGTCGCCCACCTCGAGCACCGAGATGTCGAAGGTGCCGCCGCCGAAGTCGTAGACCGCAATCGTTTCGTCCTTCTTCTTGTCGAGCCCGTAGGCGAGCGCCGCAGCCGTTGGCTCGTTGATGATCCGGAGCACGTTGAGGCCGGCGATCCGTCCGGCGTCCTTGGTGGCCTGACGCTGAGCGTCGTTGAAGTACGCCGGCACGGTGACGACCGCGTCGGTGACCTTTTCGCCGAGGTAGTCGTCGGCGGCCTGCTTCAGCTTCTGCAGGACCATCGCGGAAATCTCCGGCGGCGACAGCCTCTTGCCGCGCACCTCGACGGCCGCATCACCGTTGCCGGCGCTCACGACGTGATACGGCACGCGCGACGCTTCGCTCGCGACCTCGGCATGCTTGCGGCCCATGAACCGCTTGATCGAAGAAACGGTGTTGTCCGGGTTGGTGACCGACTGGCGTTTCGCAACCTGACCCACGAGGCGCTCCCCGTCGCGGCTGAACGCCACGACCGACGGCGTCAGGCGGGCGCCTTCCTGGTTGACGATGACGGTCGGCTGACCGCCCTCCATGACGGAGACGACCGAGTTGGTCGTGCCCAGGTCGATACCGATGACTTTGCCTGCCATGTAAATGTCCCCCAATTGCTGAAGCTAGAGCGAGTGTAGCGCTATATTGAGTGTATGTCAAGCATTTAACCTTAGCCTTACTCACTAATATATTGCAGACGACGCACAGAATTCCTCGGGTCCGGATGCCCCTGAGCTATGCGATCATCGGCAATGCGCCGCTTTCCAGGCTCGCTGCCCTCCGAGGTCGCCGATTTCGCCGAGGAAGTCCGTCAGGCCTTCCTGGAGCTGAGCCGGGTCTATGCGATGGAGCCGGTCAGCCAGTGCTCCCCGGCCATCGACGTGTACGAGCGTGACGGCTCGATCGACGTCGTCGTGGACCTGCCGGGGGTCGATCCCGCGGCGCTGCGCGTGCTGGCCAAAGGCGACACGCTGCTCATCGTCGGCGAGAAGACGGCGCGACAGGCGCAGCCCGACTCCTCGTTCCATCTGGTCGAGCGGGACTTCGGACGGTTTGCACGGGCGGTGCGTCTCGCGTCGGCGTGCAACACGGCGGAGACGCGCGCCCGATTTGTCAACGGCGAGCTTCACATCACGACGCCGAAGATCCCGGAACGCCGGGGACGGACCATTCCCGTCGCGGTCGAGCAGAGCTGAGACGCCCGTCGATCCTCAGGCGGCCATCGCCCCATCACGCGAACCTGCGGGCTGTCGACTGATTGCCATTTGTGGTTCATAGTTAGTCGGTGCGCATCCTGTTCATCGGCGACATCGTGGGCAAGCCGGGGCGCGAGCTGGTCCGGCGGGGCCTCGGTCCGCTCGTCGATGTTCACGGCATCGACCTCGTCATCGCGAACGTGGAAAATGCGGCCGCCGGATTCGGCATCACGCGCGAAATCGGGGAGCACCTGCTCGACTGGGGCGTCGACGTGATGACCTCCGGCAACCACATCTGGGACAAGAAGGAGGCGCTCGACTACATCGGCATCGAGCCACGGCTGCTGCGGCCGGCCAACTACCCGTCCGCCGCGCCCGGCAATGGCAGCTATCTCGCGCGCACGCGGACGGGCGAGCCAGTTGGCGTCATCAACGTCATGGGCCGCGTGTTCATGCTGAGCATCGACAATCCCTTCTCGGTCGTGCTGCGCGAGATCGAGCGCCTGCGCGAGCGAACGCGGACGATCATCGTCGACTTCCACGCCGAAGCCACGTCGGAGAAGATGGCGATGGGGTGGCATCTGGACGGGAAGGTCTCGGCGGTCATCGGGACGCACACCCACGTGCAGACGGCGGACGAGCGTCTCCTCCCGAAGGGCACCGCCTATCTGACCGACGTCGGCATGACCGGGCCGCACGATTCGATCATCGGGGTCGAGGTCGACGCCGCGCTCGGCCGATTCCTGACGGCGCTCCCGGCGAAATTCGAGACGGCGACCGGCAATCCGCGGCTGCACGCCGTCATCGTGGAGACCGATCCGGCCACCGGCCGGGCGCTCGACATCGAGCGCCTCAGCGTCGGCGTCGACGATTTGGAGCCGGCGGTCAGCCATGTCTGACCTGTTCGATCTCCCGTTCGAAGACGATCGGCCCTCAGTCGAGGATCGGCCGTCGACCGACGCCGCCGCGGACCGGCGACTGCCGACCGACGCGGGACGGCCGGCGATGGATCGCGTGCTCACCGTGACGCAGTTGACCGTCCGCATCCGGGACCTGCTCGAACGCGAGCTGTTCGAGGTGTGGGTCGAGGGTGAGCTCTCCAACTGCCGCGTCTGGAACACCGGCCACCTGTACTTCACGTTGAAGGATGGTGGCGCGCAGCTGCGAGGCGTGATATTCCGTGCCTCGCTCCGCTATCTGAAGTTCAAGCCCGCCGACGGCCTCAAGGTCATCGCCCGGGGCCGCGTCTCGGTGTACGAGCCGAAGGGCGAGTACCAGCTCGTCTGCGAGCACCTGGAGCCGAAGGGGCTCGGCGCGCTGCAACTGGCGTTCGATCAGCTGAAACGACGGCTGCAGGCCGAAGGGCTCTTCGACGCCGCGCGGAAGCGTCCGCTGCCTGCGCTGCCGCGCCGCATCGGCATCGTCACGTCGCTCGACGGCGCCGCCATTCGCGACATCGTCAACGTGCTGCGGCGCCGGCACGCGAACGTGCACCTGGTCATCGGTCCGGCGCGAGTGCAGGGCGAGGGGGCCGCGGCGGACATCGCGCGCGGGCTGCATGCCATCGGCCGGCTGCCGAAGGTGGACGTCGTCATTGTCGGCCGCGGCGGCGGATCGATGGAGGATCTCTGGGCGTTCAACGAAGAGATCGTCGCCCGCGCGATCGCCAGGTCGCCCGTGCCGGTCATCTCGGCGGTCGGACACGAAATCGACGTGACCATCGCCGACTTCGTGGCCGACGTTCGCGCGGCCACGCCGTCCGCGGCGGCGGAGCTCGTGGTGGCGCGGACCGACGAGTTCTGCGCGAAGATCGACGGCTTTGCCGATCGGCTCACGGCGGCCGCGCGGCGCCGCGTGCATGCGCTGAGCCGCGCCGTCCACGGCCTGGCGGGGCGCCCGGCGCTGGCGGGCGTGCCCGGGCGCGTCGCCCTGCGGGGGCGGCACGTCGCCGACCTGACGTTCAGCCTCGCTCGAGCCGCCCGCGCCGGGCACGCGTCGCGGCAGCGCCGATGGCAACAGTTGTCGCGCCGGCTGGAAACCGGCGATCTCGGGCGCCGCCTCGCCGCGATCCACACGCGCCTGGTCGCGGCCGACGGCCGCCTGACGAGCGCGGCCACGCGCGCGGTCGATCGGTCGGACGCCAGGTTTCGGACCTCGGTCGGCCGCCTCGAGACGCTCAGCCCGCTCGCCGTCCTGGGCCGCGGATACGCCGTCTGCTGGAACGCCGATCGGACGCGCATTGTGCGCGCGGCGGCGGATGTGGCCGTCGGGCAGTCGGTGCGCGTGACGCTGGCTGCGGGCGAGCTGGGGTGTGAGGTCCGGGACACGGACGCGGAACCGCGGGCCGCGCACCACGAGCGGCCGGAGTAAAGGAGCGTCGTGGACAGCTCGATCAAGGACTTCGAAGCGGCGATTGTGGAGCTCGAATCGGTCGTCAAGAAGCTCGAGGAAGGCGACCTGCCGCTCGAGCGGTCGCTGGCGCTGTACGAGCGCGGCGTGCAGCTGTCGCGCTTCTGTCACGCCCGCCTGGAAGAAGCCGAACACCGCATCGACGTGCTGACCGAACGAGGCGATCTCAAGCCGGCCCCCGCCTCACTCGGGGCCGAGGCGGGGGCCGGCGATCGGGATCGTTCGTGACCGCGTCGCTGGACGCCTTTCTGATCGCCGCCCGCTCGCGCGTCGACGACGCGTTGGCCCGCGTGCTTCCCGCGCCGCCGGCGTGTCCACCCCTCATCAGCGAGGCGATGCGCTACAGCGTGTTCGCGGGCGGCAAGCGGCTGCGGCCGTGTCTCACGCTCGCGGCGGCCGACGCGGTGGCGCGGCGCGGCGCGCACGGGCGCACCGCCGAGGCGATCGAGGCCGCCATGCGCCTGGCGCTGCCGTCCGCCTGCGCCGTCGAGCTGATTCACACCTACTCGCTGATCCACGACGATTTGCCGTCGATGGACAACGACACGCTGCGACGTGGCCGGCCGACGCTGCACGTCGTGTATGGCGAGGGTATCGCCATCCTCGGCGGTGACGGCCTGCAGGCCGAGGCCTTTGCGCTGCTCGCGCGCGAGCCCGGGGGCGACGATCCCGATCTCGGGTGCCGGAAGCTGCGTGCACTCGAGACCATCGCAGGTGCGGCGCGCGCGACCGGCCTGGTGGGCGGCCAGACGCTCGATCTGCAGGCGGGCGGTCAGGCGCCCGGCCACCCGGTCGTGCTGGATGCGGCCGGCGTGCAGGCGATGCACGAGCGGAAGACCGGCGCGTTGATCCGCGCCGCGGCCGTGAGCGGCGCCATCATGGCGGCCGGCCCGATGGAGGCGATCGACGCCATCGATCGATACGCCGCCGACCTCGGTCTGGCGTTCCAGATTGTGGACGATGTTCTCGACGTGGAGGGCACGGCGGACGATCTCGGCAAGACAGCCGGCAAGGATGCGAGCGGCGCCAAGCCGACCTACCCCGCGCTCTACGGCGTGGATCGATCGCGATCGCTTGCCGCGGAATGCGCCGCGCGGGCGCGGCAGACGCTTGCCCAGGCGGGATTCACCGACGGCTGGCTCGCGCCGATCGTCGACTGGGTGATCGCGAGACGGAACTGACTCCCGTAGTGTCCGGCTTCAGCCGGACCACGCTGACTCCCGTAGTGTCCGGCCTCAGCCGGACCGCTCGCTGACGCATGCCAAAACGGGACAGGACCCGACTGGACATCGCACTCGTCGAGCGCGGCCTGGCGCCGTCGCGCGAGCGGGCACGCGCCCTCATCCTGGCCGGCCAGGTGAGAGTGGACGGAACCGTCATCTCAAAGGCTGGCGCGCCGGCGGAGGCCACGGCGCAGATCGAGCTGGCCGCACCCGACCACCCCTGGGTCGGGCGCGGCGGCGTGAAGCTCGCACACGCGCTCGATGTCTTTCACGTCGAGGTCGCCGGCCGTCGCGCGCTCGACATCGGGGCGTCGACCGGTGGGTTCACCGACGTTCTGCTCCAGCGGGGCGCCGCGGCCGCCATCGCCCTCGACGTCGGTCGCGGCCAACTCGATTGGCGGCTGCGCAACGATCCGCGCGTCGTCGTCATCGAGGGCCTGAACGCCCGGACACTGTCGCCGTCCGATCTCCCGTATGCCGTTGACGTCGTGGTCATCGACGTGTCGTTCATCTCCCTCCGGCACATCTTTCCGGCGCTCTCCCGGCTGCTGCACGGTCACGGCGACATCGTCGCCCTGGTGAAGCCGCAGTTCGAAGCCGGTCGGGACGAGGTCGGCAGGCGCGGGCTCGTCACCGACCCGGCGATTCACGAGGCGGTGCTCGCACGCGTCACCGCCGATGCCGACGCCAATCGGCTGGTGCGCATCGCCATGACGCCGTCGCCGATCCTGGGCGCCACCGGCAACAGGGAATTCTTCCTTCATCTCAGGCCGTCGTAGCCGCCGCCAGGCATCGGCGCCTCGGCCGTTGCGCGGCGCCCTTGGCTCTGCCCTTGATCTTGGGCTCGTGCCTGTGCCCCGCGCGGCCCTTTGTGCGCTTCACGCCGTTTGTGGTTCCATAGTCCGCCATGCCCCCGATGCCTCGGGTCGCGCGCGTTGGAATCGTCGCCAAACACCACCTCCGGCAGGCGGCGCCGCATCTGGCCGACATTTCGTCCTGGCTCCGCGAGCGCGCCCTTGGTGCCGTGTTCGAAACGGCGACAGCCGCCCTCGGTCCCACGCCGTGTGAATGGCCGGTGCTCGACCGCGACGAGCTCGTCCGCCACGTCGACATGGTGCTCGTCCTGGGGGGCGACGGCACCCTGCTCGGGATGGCCGACCGCATCGGTGACGCCGGCCTGACGATTCCCATCCTCGGCATCAACTTCGGCAGTCTCGGGTTCCTGACCGAGGTCACGCTGCCCGAGCTGCACACGGCGCTCGAGGCGGCGGTGAGCGGACGCGCCAGCGTCGAAGAACGTCTCATGCTGCGGGCGACGACGACGCGGGACGGCGAGGCAGTCGGACGGCACATCGCGCTGAACGACGTCGTGTTCACCAAGACGGCGCGGTCGCGACTGATCGATCTGTCGGTATGGGTCGGCGACGAGTTTCTCACCCGCGTGAAGGGCGACGGCCTCATCGTGGCGACGCCGACCGGATCGACGGCGTACAACCTCGCCGCGGGCGGCCCGATCGTCGAGCCGAGCGTGGACGCGCTCGTCGTGACGCCGATCGCGCCACATACGCTCACCAATCGGCCGATCGTCATCCCGGCGGCGTCCGCGGTGCGCGTCCGGCCGCACATCGACGAGCGCGACGAGGTGTTCGTGACCTTCGACGGCCAGGCCGGCTATCAGCTGGCGGCGGGCGACGAGGTCGCGGCCTGCCGCGCCGAACGGCCGCTGCTGCTGGTCCGTCCGTCGACGCGCAGCTACTTCGAGGTGTTGCGCGAGAAACTGAAGTGGGGCGACCGTTGAAGGTCAGCGCGTCCCCTGCGCGACGGCGAGAAACGCGTCCGAAGCGTGGGATCGGTGAGCGCGGCGGCACACCAGCGTCACCTGGCGGCGGCGCGACACGCCCGCGACCGGAATGGCCACGAGCCGGCCGCTCGCAATCTCGGTGATGGCACAACGCCGGGGCAGCAGCGCCACCCCGAGCTGCAGTTCGACCGCGCGCTTGATGCCATCGAGACTCGGCAGCGCGATCACCATCTTCAGCTGGATGCGGCGCTGCTCGAACAGCCGGAGGACGCGGTCGCGGGCGGGCGACGGATCGTTGTGGGCGACGACCGGCTCGGCCGCGAGCTGTTCCATCGTGACCTGCCGGCGTGACGCGAGCGGGTGCGCCGGCGGCACGAGCAGAACGAGCTCGTCGGTGCCGACCGGCACTTCGAGCAGTCCGGCCTCGGCCGGGTGGAACGTCAGCGCGCCAAAGTCGAGGCTGCCCTGCTGGACCTCGACGGCGATCTGTCGCGCCGGCACGCGGCGCACGTCGATCGAGATGTCGGGGAACCGCTGCCGGAAGCGCCCGATGAGCGGCAGCAGCGTGTGCACCGCCGCTTCGTTGGCGCCGATCAGCACGCGGCCGCGCTGCAGATCGCGCAGCTCGCGCATCGCCGATTCGGTTTCCTCCGCGAGACGGACGAGGCGCTGCCCGTAGTTGTGCAGGACGCGTCCGGCCTCGGTCAGCGTGCCGCTCTTCGACGATCGATCGAACAGCTGCTCGCCGAGATCCGCTTCGAGCCGGCGGATCGCCTGGCTGACGGCCGGCTGGGTGCGGTGCACTTTCGCGGCGGCGCGCGAAAAACTCCGCTCCTGCGCGACGGCGAGAAAGGTCCTGAGCGCGGCGATGTCCATGCCCCGCATCATAATGCACTCTTATATTTTTGTAATGATTATCACTTTGACTTCTACCGCGGCGGCGGGCTACAAGGGGACATCATGAGCGACCCCTCTCGCGTTGTCATCTTCGACACGACGCTGCGCGACGGCGAGCAGGCGCCCGGCTTCACCATGGACGTTCCGGCGAAGGTCGCGATGGCCCGCGCGCTGGACCGCCTCGGCGTCGACATCCTCGAAGCCGGCTTTCCCGTCGCGTCGCCGGCCGATGCCGACGCGGTGGCGGAGGTGGCGCGCGTCGTCCGCCGTCCGGTGATTGCGGCGCTCGCGCGCTGCCGCACCCAGGACATCGAGGAGGCGGCGCGCGCGCTCGAGGGCGCCGAGCGGAAGCGCATTCACACCTTCATCGCCACTTCCGATCTGCATCTGTCGCGCAAGCTCCGTGTCACGCGGGAGGCGTGCCTCGAGGCAGCGACGAGCGCCGTCCGTCTGGCCCGCCGGTTCACCGACGATGTGGAGTTCTCCGCGGAGGATGCGACGCGCAGCGACCGCGATTTCCTGTGCCGCGTGATCGAGGCGGTCGCGCGCGAGGGCTGCACCACGGTGAACCTGCCCGACACGGTCGGCTACGGCACACCCGACGAAACGCGGGAGTTCTTCGAGGACGTGCGCGCGCGCGTGCCGCAGGCCGATCGTCTCGTCTGGAGCGCGCACTGTCACGACGACCTCGGCCTGGCGGTCGCCAACAGCCTGGCCGCGATTCAGGGCGGCGTCCGCCAGGTGGAGTGCACCATCAACGGGATCGGCGAGCGCGCCGGCAACGCCTCCGTCGAGGAGATCGTCATGACACTGCGCGTGCGGCAGGACCGCCTGCCCTACACGACCGGCATCGAGACCTCGGCGTTGTACGACACGAGCCAGCTGCTGACCCGGCTCACCAGCGAGCCGGTCCAGGCCAACAAGGCGATCGTCGGGCGCAACGCCTTCGCGCACGAAGCCGGCATCCATCAGGACGGCGTTCTGAAGGATCCGAGCACGTACGAAATCATGCGGCCGGCCGACGTCGGGCAGCCGGCGGCGCGGCTCGTGCTCGGCCGCCATTCCGGGCGTCACGCCGTCCAGCAACGCTGCGACGCGATCGGGCTGGCGGTGACGCCCGAGGAGCTCGAGCAGGTGTACCACGCCGTCATCTCGCTCGGGGAGCACCGCAAGGGCGTCGGCGACGGCGATCTCCGGCGGCTCGTCGACCGCATCCGGCAACGCGAGACGGTGCAGCGGATCTAGGGCCGAAGGCACGATGCAGATTGCGGACCTCCCCTCCGCGATCCGCAATCTACAATTGACGGCATGATCCCGCTGCGGGACGTGATCCCGTCCCGGACCACTCCGTACATCACCGTCACGATCATCGTCCTGAACCTGCTCGCGTGGTTCTTCGAGCTGAACCTGCCGCGCGACGTCCTGCCGGTGTTCCTGCAGGTCTACGGCGTCGTGCCCGCGGACCTGCATCCGCCGACACTCATCACCTCGATGTTCCTGCACGGGAGCTGGTCGCACGTGCTCGGCAACATGTGGTATCTGTGGATCTTCGGCGACAACGTCGAGGACCGGGTCGGCCACGGGCGGTTCATCCTGTTCTACCTGTTGTGCGGCGTGGCGGCGGCCATGGGGCAGGTGCTCATCGACCCCGGATCGTCGCTGCCGACGATCGGCGCGAGCGGCGCCATCGCGGGCGTGATGGGCGCCTATTTCGTGCTCTATCCCAGGTCGCGCGTCCTGACGCTGGTGCCGCTCATCATCTTCTGGGAAATCATCGAGCTCCCGGCGATCCTCCTGCTCGGCTTCTGGTTCCTGCTGCAGCTGGTCGACGCGGGCGCGGTCGCCGTGACCTCGAACACCACCGGCGGCGGTGTCGCCTTCGCGGCGCACGTCGCGGGCTTCCTGGTGGGCATGGGCGGCGTGTTCGTGTTCCGGAAGCGTGAGGTCAGCGCGTGGGACTAGCGGGGCAGGCCACGCGACTCCCGGCGGCCGCCCCTGGAGAGCCGCGCGATTTCGAGCACCACTCGCTCAATCTCCGCGTCGAAGCGGCCGGGATCGTCCGAGGCGCCCTTCCGCGCCCGCAAGTCGTCGAGCTCGCGTTGGAGCTCCGCCAGCCGCCGCGCCTGGGGCGAGTCGTCGGCCGGCACCGGCGCGACATAGAGCGTGCGCGCGAGCGCTCCGTCAGAGCCCGGGTTCCGCGCCTCACGCCCGTTGCCGTCGCCGTCGTCGTCGAGCAGCGGCCGCTCGGTGGGCAACCGCCCCTGCTGCTCGTACCATTGCCGCACGCCGGCGCTCGCGTAGCTGAACGTCTCCCATAGCGACACGCGGCCGTTCTTGTCGAGATCGGCGGCCGGATCCTCGAACGCCTTGACGAGGAATTCCGGAAATACCGTCTCGAAGCGCTGCGCGGCCGAATCGGTGGCTGTGAGCACCACCCGGCCAGGCGCCGCCAGGCGCCGCAGGAAGGGAAAGCTCCCCCCCGTCGTGTCGACGAACACCAGTCGTCCGGGCAGCGGCTTCACGAGCGCAGCCCACTCGCCCGCGTCCAGGTCCGGTCCCACCAGGTTGAACTTCGCCTCGCCCTCTTCTCCGACCGTCCCATGGCCGATGAGGATCACGACCAGGAGATCGTCGGCCATGAGCCTCGAGCGCAGGCCGAGGAAGACCCTCCGGACGGTCTCGCGCGTCGCTTTCAGCACGTGCGGCCGTTCCGTTTCCGCGAGGACGGCCACGTGATCGGCGGGGTACTGGAACGTCCCGGTGAACGAGGCGACCAGCGCGTCCCGCCACCGGTCGTATCTCTCCGCATATGGCGTGCCGGACGACGCGCCGGTCACGATGACGGCATAACGATCGGCGGCGAAGGCGGAACTGCCGGCGAGGAGCGACCCGAGCAGAATCGCGAGCCCGATGCGCGATCTCATCGCAATCCCCACCGGCGCCGCAGCACCCATTCGCCCGTCAGCACCATCACCACCAGCACGAACGTCCACGGCTCGTGCCACAGGTCGCGGCGCTCGGCGGCGCTTTCCTCGGGCACGACGTCGCGCACCCAGCTCGCCACCTGGGCGGCGGCATCAGCTCTCACGTAGCGCCCGCCGGAGGCGCGGGCGACGCGACGCAGCCAGCCCTCGTTCAGGCGCGGGTCGGCGAGCTCGGCATCGACGCCGCCGACGTACATCCAGCGGTCCGCCGAACCGAGCGTGCCGGAGCCTCGCGTCGCCTCGGCCGAGAGGTGATAGAGGCCCGGCCGCCGGGCGTCCCAACCAGCCACGTACCGGCCGCGGCCGGCCTGGCGCCACCGCAGCGGCCGGCTCTCTCCCTCGGGCGTCGTGATCGTGCCCGACACGACGGCCCCGTCCACGGCGCCGAACGCCGCATCGCGGACATCGAGCGTCGCCTGGACTGCACCGGGACTGGCGGCCTCCGGGACGGCGAGGGCGACCGGATCGGGCGCCGTCCCCGCGACGTAGCGCGCCGCCTGGCGCCAGAACACGTCGAAGCTGCGATCGGTGGACGGCAGCAGCATCTTCCATCGCCAGGACGCCTCGCCGGAGAACGTCATCGAGCGGCCGCGGCCGTACCGCTGCACGGCCACAACCGGATAGGCGGCCCCGGTCGGCCCGGAGGCGACGGCAAGCACCGTGGCGCCCGCGCGCGGACCGCCGACCGGCGCAATCGCCGCGAGCGGGGGCAGCGCCGCCCACCGCCGCCGCGTGTCTTCGCGCGATTCGCCGATGCGCATGACCGGATGCGCGTCGCCGTCGGCCGTCAGGATCACCTTGTCAGCCGGGGCGCCGCCCGTGGTCAGCGTCGCGGCCGCCGCGCCGCGCCCGTCGCTCACCTGAATCGGCAGCGCCTCCTCGAGCGCCGTGCCGCTCAGGCCGCCCGGTCCGAACGAGCGGCCGCCCAGCACGAGCAGACCGCCGCCGCGGGCCGACACGAATTGCGCGATCATCGCCAACTGCGCGCGTGTCAGGAAGTCACCGTCGACGTTGGCGAGCACGACCGCGTCGTAGGCGTAGAGATCTTCGAGGCGCGCGGGGAATCCGCGCGTCAGACCGGTCGCGCGGGAGGCGTCCGCCTGCACGAAGAAGGTGTCCTGCCCCTCGGCGTTCCTGCCCTTCCGGCCGACGGCATCCACTTCAAGGCCGTCGTCAGAGGCCCACGCCCGCGTGATGAAGCTGTGCTCGAAGCCCGGCGCGCCCAGGATCACCAGCAGCCGGCGCCGCCGCCCGGCCGGATTCACGAGCACGCTCCGGACGTCGTTCTCCGGAATGGTGTCCCCGGCATCGGCCACGATTTGCGCCGTGTAGACGGTGGGCCGGGCCGAATCGGGCGCCACCGTGAACGTGTCGGTCACCGGAGCGCCGTCGGCCGCCGGGGCGATTCGGCGACGCTCGATCTCGACGCCGTTCGCGAGCACGCGCAGGCCGAACGGCGCACGGCCGAAGCCCGACGAGACCGTCGTCACCTGCAGATCGATCGAGGCGCGATCGATCCGCTGTTCCCCCGCGAGGATCCCGGTCACTTCGCGGTCGGCCATGGCCTCCGTGCTGCCGACGCCGACGGCGAACACCGGTGGGCCGCCGCCCGGGACGTCGGAGGTGGCATCCGTGCCGGCACCGTCGGACAGAACGACGATGCCGGCGACGCGCTGGCCACGATACCGGTCGCGCAGAGCGACCAGCGCCTCCCCGAGATTGCTGGCCGGCGCATCGGGAGCCAGCCCGTCGAGGACTGCCGGCTCGACGCCCTGACCGACCGCGAAGACTTCCGGGCGAAAAGACTTCGACAATGCCGGTATGATCGTGTCGCCCGCCAGCGACACGGCCTGCGCGAGGCGCGTCCGTCCGCCAGCGTCGTTCACTCGCATGCTCAGCGACCGATCGACGAGCACCGGCACGACCGGCGCGCGCCCGCTTCGTGGGGCGACAGCGATCGTCGGCCGGAACAGCAACGCCACGAGCAGGAGCAGGACCGCGGCGCGACATGCGACGAGCGCAGCCCGCCGGCCTCGTGTCAGCGGCGCGAGCGGACGCCGGTACTGCGCATAGGTCATCGCGCCGATTGCGGCCGCAACCACTGCGGCGAGCCACCAGGGCGGGGAGAACACAAAGGTCATCGGTCGTCAGTCGGATCGGCGACCGGTGAGCGTCGACTGCCCGGTGTCGGCGGTCGCCGGGCTCCGGTTCGCAAGCGATTTGAAGTACGCGTCGATCTGTGACTGAAAGGCCGCCGGCGCCTTGTCCTCGACGCCGGCGGCCAGGCGATCCTTCACGACCTGCGCGTCCAGCCGTTTCGCCAGCGTCGATTCCGCCTGCTCCAGCGCGCTCGTGGCCCGACGCTTCAGCAGCTCCCACTTGTCGAAGTCCTGCTTGAAGCCTTCGGATCCCGGCGCCGAAAGGACCAGGCCCTGCCCTTCGAACGTGAACCCGGCGCCGTTGCGCGAGAAGGCCGGATCGTCACGGCCGATCTCCTCGAGCAGCTTCTGCGTCTCCTGCAGCCGCCGGAGCGACTCCGCGCGCAGGTCCGTCGAATCGACGCCGCCCGCGCCCCGACGACCCTCGCCGATCCGGCCGCTCTCGCCCGGCATCGGCCGCCCGCCGGCTGCGCCGGCTGATCGCGCCGCCGATGCGCCTGCGGTTTGGAGCGCGCGGCCCATCTCGTCGAGCTTGTCGCGAAGCTCCCGCGCGCGCGCCAGCTGCTCCGACAACCGCTCTGAATCGGCGGTCGCGCCGCCAGCCGCGCGCAGTCGACCGGCCAGCCGGTCGATGGCGTCCGCCAGTCGCTGCGGAGAGGCTCGCCCGCTCGCGTCGGGCGCCGCCTTCCGCATCTGGTCGGCCGCCGTCTTCATCCGATCGAACAGCGCGCCTCCGTCGCGCACGGCATCTCGAAGCGCCTTGGCCTCATCGGGCCGGTCCGTGCCACCGCGCGCCGGTGGGCCGGCGGTCACTTGCACGTCGTCGCGAAGACGTCGCATCCGTTCCGCCAGGCGCTCCTCCTCACCCGCCAGCCTGCGGAGCGCGTCGCGAGCCGCGTCCCCCTTGAGAAGCTTGCCGAGGTCGGTCGCGATCCTGCGCTGGCTGTCAGCAAGCTCCCGAGCCTCGAGCTGCATGTCGCCGATCACACGGCGACGGTCGTCCGGGCGGCTCGATTGCATGCGCCGCTCGAGACGGCGGAGCGTCTCGAGGGCACGCCCCGCATCGGCCGCCGCCTGCTCGGGCGCGCTGCGCCCGAGATCGCCCGCCGCTCGCCCCATGGCCTCCGACGCCTGGCGCAGCTCGGTCTGCCGGCCATCGCCCGGACCGCGCGAGGCGGGGTCCTGCCCGCTGGTTGGTGCGTTCGCGCTGCGGGACGGCCGCCCGTCGCCAGCGGCCGCCGCCGACAGCCGCCGCTCGAGGTCGTCGGCTCGCTGCCGCAGCTCGGTCTGATCGCGCGTGAGCTGTTCGAGCTCGCGACGGCGTTCTGGGGGGGCGAGGTCGGTCCGCTCCAGCGATCGTTGTCGGCCGAGCAGCTCGTCCTGCCTGTCGGCGAGCTCCTTGACGCGATCGACCATGTCCCGGGACGCGGTCCCGGGACGCTCGGCGGTGGTCGTCTCGTAACTGGTCTGCTGCTGCTGCCGCAACTCTCGATCGAACAGCGTGGAGAGATCGTAGTTCCGGTTCGTATCGTCGCTGCCGCTGCCCGCCCGGTTCGTGCTCAGCTGCCGCCGCTTGACGTCCGCTTCGGCCTTGAGCAGCGCGTTCAGCGCCTCCATCTCCGGCGGCAGGGCGGCACCCGTGTCGAGGGCCTGCAGCGCATCCGCCGCCCGGCCCATCGCCGCCGCGGCGACGGCCATCGCCCCGTCTTCCGGGCGCGGTGTCGTCGTAGCGCCGACCGGCCCGCGCCGCCGCGGATCGCGCATCGTCGATTCGCGGAACGTGCTCGCGGCTTCCTCCACGCGCACCCTCAGATCCGCCTCGGTTTGGGCGAGGGTTCGAACATCCGCCGCAGAGCGCGCGCCCCGGCCGTTCTCCGCCCGCCGATCGAGCTTCCACGTGGCGACCACGACCTGACGCTGACGATTCACGAGCTCGTCGATCGCGCCTGCGTTCCCCGACCCCGCCATCGATTCGCTCATCGCGAGCGAGAACTCCTGCTCGTACGGCTTCACCTCGAGGAAGAAGATGTCGCTGCGCGCGCCGGCGCCGCGGCGCCCTTTCGCCGTATCGCGGGCGCGCACGAAATAGGAAACGAAATCTCCCTGCTGCAGGTCGAGATCCTCGAGAGACAGCGTGTGCCGGGCCGTCACCGAGGTCGCCCCCGCCGGGACCGGCAGCGGCACGACGTGCTCGCCCGCGCCACGGACCGCGTACACCAGCTCCAGACGGTCGATCCCGTGGTCGTCGTCGGCCTGCACGTCGATGTCCACTTCTTCGAGCCTGGTGACCGCGCGATCGGCAGCTGGCCGCGTGACGTGCACGTCGGGTGGACGGTCCTCGAGCACGCGGATGAAGTACTCGGTCTCGCCGGGCGAGGACAGCCCCTCGCGATCGGCGAGCGCGATGCGATAGGAGCCGTCCGCAGCGATCGTCAGGGCGGTGGACAACAGCGTCGCACTGTCCACCGTGAGCGGCCGGGTCGTCCCATCGGCGAGCACCAGCCAGCCGGTGGCGGCGGGACGATCCGCGTGAATCGTGAGGCGCACGTCGGTGCCGGCCGGCGCGTAGATGTCGCCCCCATCCTGTTCCGCACGCGGCTTCAATCCGAGCGACGCCGGGTAGACGTACTCGAGATCGACCCGGGCAACGCGCGGAGCACGCGCGACACGGACGCTGTAGGTCGGCGAGGCGAGCCGATCCGCAAGCACGCGATACGTGAACGGCGACGTAACGGCGTCGAACGACAGACCGAAGGCGCCGGCTTCATTCCGGACCATGGCCAGGCTCCGCGTCCGATTGCCGTCGTCGATCTCGACGCGGACATCCACTGGAGCCCGGGTGCCGTCGAGCATCGCCTCAATCGTCATCGCCGCGCCAGAGGCGACGCGCCAGTCGCCGGGCTGCACGCGGAGTTGCAGGTGCCCGGGAAACAGCAGCAGGACGGCCGCGTCGAGCGCCTGGCGTGCGGGTGCGGCGGCGAACCATCCGGCGACCGCCAGCGCGACCGCCGCGCCGCCTGCCCGAAGGCCCGCCCGTCGCACCAGCGCGGAGGGGATCACCGACAGCGGGTGGAGGTCGCGCGCCCTCGCGGCGGCGTCGGCCATCATCGACGCGAGCAACGGGGAGGGTTCTCCCAACCGGTCGGCGGCGACCAAATCGACGGCCGTCGCGAGCCGATCGTCCAACTCGGGAGCGCGCTCCTCGATGAAGCGTGCGACGCGACGATCCGACGGGCGGTCGCCCGACCGGATCAGCGTCCAGGCCAACACCGCCACAATCGCCAGACCGCACATCGACGCGATCGCGACGAGGCCGCCGACCGAGCGATCGGCCCAGCGCGACGCAAGTGTCGCCGCCACGAGCACGGTCGACCCGAGGAAGGCCGCGCGCGACCACCCGTCCATGGCGCGGACCAGGCGCCAGCGTCCACGGACTCCGGCGATCAACGTTCGAACGGTCTCTGAGCTCTCCATGAGCAGACTGGTGGTGCCGGGTGTCATGCCGTCCGGCTGGCCACCAGGCCCTCCACGGCGAGCACGACGAGCGTCATCCCCAGCACGTAGGCCCACAGGTGCTGGCGGTCCTGCTGGGCGAGATCCGCAGTGCGCGAGGGCGGCCCGCCCTCCTCCTTCAGGCGGGTCACGGCGTTCTGAAACTCGGCGGCGGTCAGCCGCGTGACGTCCGACTCACGCGGATCGACGTTCACAGCCAGGCGGCGGCCCGCGGGCGCCGCAGCGGTGGCGGGCAGCACGACGATCCCCGGCTTCGGCGCCACGCCGCCGGTCACGTCGCCCACCCCGAACTCGGCCGGGAGGAGACGGCCGCCGCGAAGATACGCGAGGGTCTCGTCGAGAAACGCGATGAAGCTCGCGTGGACCGGAAAATCGTTCCAGCGGTTGTCGAGGTCGGAGGCGATCACCATCACGCGGCCCTTTTCCTCCCCGCAGTCGAGCACCGCCGGCTCGCCGCCGGTGAACCGGGCGATTGTCTGACATCCGGCGCGGTCCACTCTGGCCACCTTGCGAAACTTTGCAAGACCCAGGGCCGCGCCGTTCATGCCGAACGGACGAAACACCGGATGCCGTCGGTCGCTGACGACGAGCGAGCGAGCCGGCGAGCCGGCGTCCGGCGCGGACGTCATCCGGAGCGGCCGCTCCCCGCCGAGCAGATCGCCCACCATCTCGCCGTCGACGGCCGGACCGGCGGCAATCAGCAGACCGCCGCCGCCCCCGACGTACTCCGCGAGCGCTTCGCGTCCCCGCCGCTCCAGCCCCTGCGTCGAGAGCAGCAGGACCGCGGCGGCGGCGGACAGCTGCGGCCGCCCGAGGGTGGAGAGGCGCCGAGGCGTCATGCCGACCGGCGTGAACACGGAACCGGCGGCAATCGCCTGATGAACGTAGAACCCGTCCTGCTCGAAGTCCCCCGTTGAGGTGACCACGAACACCGCCGGCCGGTTCGTGTCATGCAACACGATGTAGCGGGTGTTGTCCGCCGCGATCCCCTCCGGGTCGTCCACGCTGAAGCTGCCCGTCATCGCGGCCGGGTCGATGGGAAACGACACGTCCACCGATGTCTGCGGTCCGACCACGGCCTGTGCGTCGGCCGCGCGCGCGCCGTCGAGGTCCAGGTGCGCGCGAACTTCCCGCGCCGCGTCTCCGCTGTTCCCGACGGTTGCCGTGATCACGCCGCCGTCGGTGCGAAGCGCCGTGACGGCGAGATTCGAGCGGATCCCTCCGACGTCGAGCACTTCGACCCTCGTCGACGCCGGTACCGGCGCGCGATCGCCGAGGTCCCAGCCCCCCTCCTGAAGATCGGTCACGACCACGAGCGTGCCGCGGCGGCCGTCGAGCGCCTGCACGCCCGCGGCGAACGCGCCGCGATAGCGTGTGGCCCCGAAGCCAGCGGTCGCGGCGTCAATCGCGGCAATCGCGAGCGCGCGATCGGCCGACGGCCTCGCGGCGAATGTCGGCGCATCGGCGAACGTCACGAGCCCGACCAGGTCGCTCGGAGCGGCGCGGCGCACGGCGCCGCGCGCCAGCGCCCTCGCCCGCGCGAACACCCCGGGAGCCGACAGGCTGGAGGACGTGTCCAGCAGGACGACCGTCGCGCCCGCCGGCCCCGCCGACGAGGCGACGAACGGCCGCGCGAATGCCACCGCCAGCAGCACCAGCGCCGAGACCCGGAGCGCGAGCAGGAATCGTTCGCGCACCGAACGCTTGCTGGCAGCCTCGACCGGCGCCGCCCGCAGCAGCCGGACGGCCGGAAACCGCACCCGTGGCTCCGGCTCCCGCCTGAGCAGGTGCAGCACGATTGGCACGGCCGCGGCCAGGGCACCGAGAAGAAACGCAGGCGACAGGAACCTCAACACTCGCTCCTCGGTTCCGGCCGCCCTACAGGGCCCGCGATCGCGTCGAGAGGTAGGCCGGCAGCGCCAGCTCCAGCGGGTCCGTCGTGCGGAGCAGCTGGTAATCGATGCCGCCGGCGCCGAGCTCGCGCCGGTACCGGTCGACGAGCGCCGAGATCTCGCGCACGTAGCGGGTGCGCACGAGGCCGGGCACGGCGACAATCTCGTCGCCGGTCTCGAGATCCTCGAACCGCGTCGTCCGCTCGAACGGGAAATCGAGCTCGTCGGGGTCGAGCACGTGGAACACGATGACGTCCGTGCCGCGGTAGTGGAAGTGCTTCAGGCCGCGGATCACCGCCTCGGGATCGTCGAGCAGATCGGACACCAGCACCACCAGGCCGCGCTTGTTCAGCGAGTCGGCGAGCTGATGCAGCGGCTTCGACAGGTTGGTCCGCCGCGCCGGCTGCAGCCGGTCCAGCGCCAGCAGCAGCGCCCGCAGATGCCCGGGCCGGGCGGCCGCAGGCAGCATCTCGACGACGCGCTCGTCGAACGCCATCAGGCCGATGGCGTCGCGTTGCCGGTTCATGAGGTACGCGATCGACGCGCCCAGCGCGGCGGCATAGTCGAACTTGCTGAGGCCGTGCGAACCGTACGACATCGAGCCGCTGGTGTCGATCACGACATGGCAGTCGAGATTCGTCTCCTCCTCGAATTTCTTGACATAGTAGCGATCCGATCGCGCGTAGACCTTCCAGTCGATGCTGGCGAGGTCGTCGCCCGGGATGTACTGCCGGTACTCCGCGAACTCGACGCTGAACCCCTTGAACGGGCTGCGGTGCAGGCCCGAGAGAAACCCTTCGACAACCGTGCGCGCCTTCAACTCGAGCGTGCCGAGCCGCGCGATGACGGCTGGATCGAAGAACTGGCGCGTCCGCTCGCTGGTGGGCGCCATCTACATGCCGCTCTTGGGCGGCGGCACCGTCTCGATCAGACGGTCCACGATCGCGTCCGGGGTGATCCGCTCGGACTCGGCGTAGAAGTTGGTCATCACGCGGTGGCGCAGGATCGGCTTCGCGAGCGCCTGGATGTCGCCGATCGACACATGATAGCGGCCGCGCATCAGGGCCCGCGCCTTCGCCCCGCGGACGAGCGCCTGACTCGCGCGCAGGCCCGCCCCCCACTTGACCCATTTCTCGACGAACTCGGGAGCGCCCTCGCGCGGCCGCGACGCCTGCGTCAACCGCACCGCGTACCGCGCGACCTCTTCCGCGATGACGACCTGCCGCACCAGCTCCTGGTACTGCAGGATGTCCGGCCCTGACAGCACGCGCTGCGGCGGCGGCAGGTCGGCCCCCGTCGTCTGCGTGACGACGCGCACTTCGTCGTCCTCGCTGAGGTAGTTGATGACGATGTTGAACATGAACCGATCGAGCTGCGCCTCGGGCAGCGGATACGTGCCCTCGAGCTCGATCGGGTTCTGCGTGGCGAGCACGAAGAACGGGCGATCGAGCGCATAGGTGCGCCCGGCGGCCGTCACGTGATACTCCTGCATCGCTTCGAGGAGCGCCGCCTGGGTCTTCGGAGGCGTCCGGTTGATCTCGTCGGCGAGGATGATCTGCGCGAAGATCGGCCCCTTCACGAAGCGCAGGCGGCGGACGCCCTGCTCGTCGTCAAGGATCTCGGTGCCGGTGATGTCGGACGGCATGAGATCGGGCGTGAACTGGATGCGCTTGAACTCCAGGTCCAGCACGTCGGCGAGCGTCCGGATCAGGAGCGTCTTGGCCAGGCCGGGCACCCCCGTGATGAGACAATGGCCGCCGGTGAAGAGGGCCATCAGGACCTCCTCGACGACCTCGTCCTGGCCGACGATGACCTTCCGCAGCTCGCCGAGAATCCGCTGGCGCCCTTCCGCGACCTTCTCGGCGCCGATCACTGCTGTCGTCATGGTTCAGGGCTCGTGACGCGCGTCGGGCCCTCAGTGCGTCAACGAGTACACGATTTCGTTGATGGCCATCTGGTACGCCATCGCCGTGTGCTTGACGTATCCGGGAAAGTCGGCGACGTTGGACCATTCCCAGCCGTCGCCCATGTCGGTGTTCCAGTTGATGAACATCATCGGGCGGCCGTTGTCGTCCAGAATCGTGCGGAGGTGCGGCACGAAGCCGCCCTTCTCCCAGGTGCGGCCCTGCATGAACGAGCCGATGCCCGCCACCTGCGGAAACCCGTCAATCCTGTAGAAGCAGCTGAAGACCGGATGATCCTTCGGGACTTCCACGATCGACCGATCCGGAAAGACGCGCTTCATCTCGTGCTCGAAGCTGTCCCACTCGAGGGGACCGTGGAAATCGTCGAACACCGCCGTGCCGCCGCGGAGCAGGAACTCGCGCAGGATCGGCACGTCCGAGTCGAGCAGCCGCAGCGTGCCGGGCTCGACCAAGTAGATCCACGGATACTCGAACAGCCGTGGATCCTCGAGGGGGACGACGATCGGATCCTCGACCTGGATGGCGGTTGCGGTCCTGACGCGGCGAGCCAGGTTCTGTTCCGCGGCCGGGCCGTCGATGAACCACGGCTCGCCGGCGTAATCCTGCGGCGTGGCGGTGCCCTCGGTCGTGTAATGGTACTCTGACCCGTACGAACCGCCACTGCAGATCCGCGTAGCGGTCGTCCGTGCCGCCGGGGGTGGACAGGGCGCCGGCGCGCGAGCCGCCGGCCGACAGCAGCACGACGGAGGTCACCGCGGCGAGGGCGACGGCGGCACGCCCTCGCCGGCGCACCGTCACGGCCGCGGCTCCACGATTTTCAGCAGCAGGTCCTGCGCGCGGCCGTAGGTGGGCGCGATTTCGAGCGCGGCGAGCGTCTGCCGCTTCGCGTCGTCTTTCCGGCCGGCCTTCAGGTAGCTCTCGGCCAGATCGGTGTGCGCGGCGGCCTTGTCGACCGGGTTCAGCGCGAGCGCGACCCTGAACTCGCGCGTCGCCGTGTCGACCTCGTCGCGCTGCAGCGCCAGCCGTCCGAGCACGGTGTGCGCGTCGTTGTCGAAGGGATCGATCGCCACAATCCGTTCGTCGACCGCGCGGACCTTGACCGGATCGGTGACGTCGGCCTGGCGCATGAGCGTGGCGAGATCCCGCGCCGCCTCCAGGTTGTCGAAGTCGTTGGCGACGACCGCCTGGAGCTCGGCGATGGCGCGGGGGCGATCCTTCCGTTCCAGCGCGAGGTGGGCCAGCTCGCTGTGGGGCGCCGGCGAGATCGGGATGAGCACGGCGGCCGCCTCGAACGCGCGGGTCGCGGCGTCGGCATCGCCGGCCTTCAGAAGCGCGCGCCCGAGCGCCATCTGGGCCGGATAGCTGCGGGGCTGGGCCGCGGCGATCGTCTTCAACTCCTCGAGCGGCTTCTTGCCGAGGGTGGCGGCGTCCTCGCCCTGCAGGGCCCGCCGGATCGCCCCGAACCGGCGCTCGAGCATCTGGTCGAAGCCCGCCTGCATCCGGTCGAAGTCGGTGTCCAGCGCCGACTTGAGCGCCGCGTCGGTATCCTGTCCCTGCCCGTACGCGCGCAGCAGCCGGTTGACGCCCGCCTGTCCGTAGGTGTCGAACAGGTAGTCGACGACCACCGACCCCTGGAAGTACGCGATGCCGATCAACCGCGGATCGGTGAAGGCCGCGTTCAGGTCGCGCAGCTTGATCACCTTGTCGGCGTTCATCATCGAGGCGAACTCGAGGTCCATCTGCCGCGCCCACTCGGGCCGCGCGCGCTTCTGCTCGTACTCGGAAATGCCCTCGGTGAGCCACCGCGGCACGCGCTGGTTCGACATCTGAATCGTGACGACGTGGGCGAGCTCGTGCCAGAGCGTCGCCTCCCACTGGAAGTTGCCGCTGGTGCGGGCCTTGGGCGAGTCCATCGTGACCACGCGGCCGAAGCAGGCGCCCAGCGCGCCGATCATCCCGGGGAGGCCGACGTTGCGAACGGCGAAGTCGTCGTGCTTCGGGAAGATCTCGATGAGGATCGGCCCCTTCGGCGTGAACTGATACCGCGCGCTGTACTCGCCGAGCGCCTTGTGCGCGAGCGGGATCGCGTACTCGCGCAGGACCTCGAGCTCCTCCTTGTTGAACCGGAAGATCAGGTCGCCGTCCTGAACGGTGACGAACTTGTCGAGCGTGTCGAGCATCGTCAGCATGTTCAGCGTCGGCTTGTCGCGCGGAAAGATCTTGAACGACGTCTCGAGCGCCTCGCGCGCGCCGGCTTCGTCACCCGTGCGCAGCAGGTGCTGCCCGAGCTCGGAGAGCATCTCCGGGTTCTGCGGATCCAGCGCGAGGCCGCGCCTGACCAGCGTGACCGCCTCGTCGAAGCGATAATTGTGCGCGGCGAACTCGCCCGCGGTGCCGTACACGTCGCCGAAGGTCGGCGCGATCGCCAGCGCTTTGGCGACCTCCGCGTCGAAGTCGGCCGTCCGATCCTCGACGTACGCCATCGCCGCAACGGCCGCCAGCGCATCGAGGCTCGACGGGTTGACGGCGAGCGCCTTCTGCAGCGCGGTCCGCGCCTCGTCCTTGTGATCCTGGTCGAGCGCGGCGTGCGCCAGGAAGACGTACGCGTCAACCGACGAGGGGTTGATCTCGAGCGCCTTCTTGGCGGCGGCGATGGCCTGCGGCGGATCGTCGTCGGACAGCGCGCGCGCCGCGCCGACGAGCGCAGGCGTCCAGCGCTCGTCGCTCTCGAGCGCGGCCTGAAACAGATCCAGCGCGTCGGCCTTCTGGTGCGCGTCCAGGTACAGCTCGCCCCAGGCGGTGTTGACGGCCGGGTCTTTCGGCGACCGGGCCGCGGCGTCGCGCAGAGTGTTGTTGGCCTCGTCGAACAGCCGCAGCGCGTGCAGCGCCCGCCCGGCGACGACCAGGTCGGCGGCGTCGGCGGCCACGCGGCGCAGCCGCGCCGTCGCCTCGCTCTTGCCGAGCATCTGCTCGAGCAGCCCCAATTCGAGCGCCGCTTCGCTCGTCGGCAGCTTGGTGGCGACGGGCCGCAGCACCGCGTCGGCCTCGCCGTACCGCCCGCGCGCCACGAGGGCGCGCGCCCTGACGGCTGCCGCCGCCGGATCGGCCGCGTCGAGGGTCGCCGTGATTCGGTCGACCTCGTCGTACCGCCCTTCGAGCCACGCGCGCGTGGCCTGCTGCAGCGGCGGTTGAGAGCGGCGCGCGGTCTGCGCCGCGACCGTCGCCCCCAGGTCGAGCGCGCCGAGAACGAATCCCACCGAAATCACGAGAGCCCATGCGCAGCGGCCGCGGGAAAGGGACGGCATTTGGGCATTATCACATAGGGGTCATGGCGGCCACGCGGGATTAGGAGCTGGCGGCGCGCAGCGCCCGCTCTTCGACCGAGATCCGCTTCAGCACGAGCGCCAGGAACCCGGCCGTCGCCACCGGCCCTGTGAGGGTCGCGCCCGTCATGACCGCGGTCCCGACGAGCTCGCCGAGGACGCCGATGTAGTTCGGATGCGGCAGAAAGGCATACGGCCCGCCGACGACCAGCCTGGCGCCTGGAACGGTGATCAGCTTGAAGGTCCACGCCGGCCCCAGCGACACGATCGCCCACCATTTGAGCGCCTTGGCTGCGACAAACACGGCGGCCCCGATCACCACGGCCGCAATCGCCGGGCTTCCCCGCAGCGCGTCCTCCGCGATCATCAGGAGGAACGCGCCGGGATACGCGATGCGCATCGTGGCGTACACGTCGCCTGCCGCCTCGACGCCGCCGCTCCTCAGCCGCGCGCGCTCGTTGGCCGCCGCCCGCCGGGCCTCGACCACCATCGGCACGAACACGGCAGCCAGCACGACGAGGGGACTCATGGGCTACTCGAACCTTCCGAGCGTCGCAGACACCGCGAAGGGAGCGCCCGTGGCGGCGCGGACCTGCTCGACGGTGGTGTCGGCCGCGATCTCGCGGAGCAGGAGACCGGTCGGCGCGACGTCGAAGACCGCCATCTCGGTCACGATCATGTCGACCACGGCGAGGCCGGTGAAGGGAAGCGTGCAGCGCGTCAGGATCTTGTGACCGCCGTCGCGCGTCGTGTGCTCCATGGCCACGATGACCCGTTTGGCGCCGGCGACCAGATCCATCGCCCCGCCCATGCCCTTGACCATCTTGCCGGGGATCATCCAGTTGGCGAGGTTCCCTTCCTGATCCACCTGCAGCGCGCCCAGCACGGTCAGGTCGATATGCCCGCCTCGCACCATGGCGAACGAGTCGGCGCTGCTGAAATAACTCGTGCCCGGCAGCTCCGTCACGGTTTCCTTGCCGGCGTTGATAATCAGCGGGTCGACCTCCTCCGGCCGGGGATACGGCCCGACTCCGAGCATGCCGTTCTCCGAGTGCAGCGTGATGTCGACGCCGGGCGGGATGTGGTTCGCCACCAGGGTCGGCATCCCGATGCCGAGATTGACGTAGTCGCCGTCCTTCAGTTCGCGGGCGATGCGCGTGACGATGCGTTGGCGGATGTCCATCGGCGCTCGATTGTATGCCCGCGCGTCGGCCGCCCACCACAGGACCGGCGGGATCCGATTTCCGGCCCGGCCGCCCAGGTTGAGGCTAGAATCCGGACTGTTGCCGCGTTGCAGCGGCTTCGCCATTCCGGAGAAGCCGGTGCAGGATGGGGCAGTCAACACCCTGGAGGCACAACATGAAGCGTCTCGCATTTCTCGCGCTCACCGCAGTGATGGCACTCGGCGTCACTGCCGCGGTGGGGGCCCAGACGGCGAAAGCGAAGACCATGACGATGACGGGCGTGGTCAAGACGGTGGCGGCCGGATCACTCACCGTCGAAAAAGGCGGCAAGGACAGCATGTTCGCTGTCACCTCGTCGACCAAGCTCCTCGCGAGGGGCTCCACGGCGAAGACGAAGGAGAAGAAGGCCGCCGGCGCGGCCGGGCTCGCGATCACCGACATGGTGCACGCGGGCGATCAGGTGACCGTCAAGTACATGGCATCGGGCGGCACCATGACCGCGACGGAAGTCCGCGTTTCGCAGAAGTGAAGCGTCGCGCACGTCTGCTGGCCGCCGCGCTCGCGATCGTCGCCCTTGGCGGCGGTCGCGCGGCGGCGGCCGCCTCTGTTTGCGACATCACCGGCGTCGAGCGCATCGTCGCCATCGGCGACGTGCACGGCGCGTACGATCGGTTCGTCCACCTCCTGCGGACTCTCGGCCTCGTGGACGACAAGCTCCGGTGGGCCGGCGAGACGACGCACCTCGTGCAGCTCGGCGACGTCGTCGACCGGGGGCCCGATTCCCGGAAGGCGCTCGATCTGCTGCGCCGCCTGATGGACGAGGCGCCCCGCCGTGGCGGCGCCGTGCACCTCCTCCTCGGCAACCACGAAGCGATGCGGATCCTCGGCGACCTGCGCTTCGTCACGCCCGGCGAGTACCAGGCCTTCGTGGACGGCGACTCGGACCGGACCCGCGAGGCGTTCGTGGAGCGCGCCGATCCCAAGGATCGCGACGCGCTGCGCCAGGAGACGCCGCTCGGCGAGATCGAGATGCGCGTGGCGTTCGGCCGGCGGGGCGTCTATGGCTCGTGGATCCGATCGCTGCCCGCCATCGTGAAGATTGACGGCGTCGTGTTCGTGCACGGCGGCCTCAGCCCGGCCGTCGCGGACCTCTCCTGCGAGACCGTGAACTCCACCGTCGAGCACGAGCTCGATCGCGATCTGGATGAGACTCGCAAGGCTCCGCTCGCCAGCCTCGTCGCCCGCGAAGACGGCCCGCTGTGGTACCGCGGCCTCGCGCAGGAGCCCGACACGTTCGCCCCCGAGATCGATCAGATCCTCGTCGCGCAACACGCCCGCGCCATGGTCGTCGGTCACACGGTTACCCCCGACGGGCGTCTTCGCGTTCGGTTCGAAGGGAAGGTCGTGCAGATCGATACCGGGATGCAGGCTGGATATGTCAGCGGCGGCAGGGCGTCGGCCCTCGAAATTCGCCGCGGAACTTTCACGGCGATTTACGAGGACCGACTTGACGTACTCACCGGTCCGACGGCGGACCCGGCGGCACGCTAGCCGTTGTTCCTGGAACGCGACGGCGCCCCGGGCGTCAGCAGCAGGATCTCGGACGCGATCATGCGGCCATTGGCCCTGTAGTACCTGATCAGCACCTGATCACCGGCGTGCACGACATCCGGCACCGTGAGCCCCGCCTTGCCCGCCGCGATGTTCGCTTTGGTCTTCGCCGTCGCCCCCTTCGCGCCCACGTGCGTCGAGGACTCCACCGCGAAGGTGCCCGAGATGCTGCCGTGCTCGACGGTCAGCCCGGAATCAGACACCGACGAGACCACGCCGACGAACGAGTCGAGCCGGGACGCCGCCTGCCCGCCATATGCGGCGGCGGAACCGAGAGCCAGAACCATCACCGAGGCGAGCGACGCGATGCGCTTCATGGGAGCCTCCTTGGCGGCGGACCGGATTCAATCACCGCCGCGTTCTGATCGAAGATACGCGCGGGCCGCCGAGATGTTCCTTTGGGGCCCGCGGGGGGGCAGACCTCAGCCGAGCCGCCTTCGAACCGCTTCCACGAGCCGTGCGCTCCAGAGGCGGAGGGAACCGGTCTAGTAGCGGCGCTTCTGCTGGCGCACGATGTTGAACCTGGCGGTATCGGCAATGGCCATCACGGCCATGACGCCGGCCTGGACCGGGTCGGACACGACGAGGTCGGCGACCTCCGGTACGCTGCCCGCCATGTTGAGGGAGATGACAATCAGGCCCTTCCGGCGCACCTCGTCCACAGCGGCCGTAATGTCGCCTCCCATCAGCGAGCCGGCCAGCACGAGCAGCTTCACGCGCGGGAGGCGGACGACGGCGCGCACGGCGTTGGCGAGACTCTCCTCGCCGACCAGCGGGATGGTGTCGACCGAGATCCGCTCGCCGCGGATGTTGTGGCGGTCGGCTTCCGCAATGGCGCCGAGCGCGACCTGGCCGACCTGCGCGCCGCCGCCCATGATGATGATGCGCTTGCCGTAAATCTGCGTGAACGAATCGGTCACTTCGACGCGGCTGACGCCGGGAAGCTCCCTCAGGTCGTCGACGATCGTCTCGACCGGGATCTCGGTCGTGAACTCGAAATAGATGGCCGCCTGCGTCTCGTCGTGCGGGATGATGTCCACCGAACTGACGTTGGCCTGATGGCCCGCGAGAATGCGGGTCAGGCCGAACAGCATCCCGGGTTGGTTGGTGACCGAGGTCAGAATGGCGTACGCAGGCATGTCGTCAGCGGGCCCGGGAACGGCGACAGATCGCCGGCGACACGAGCGGGCGGCAGCGATCGACCCTCACCGTGTCAGCGCGGCGACGTGTTCAGGACGGCGATGCCCCACGGACGGTCCCCGACCGGAATCTTCTTCAGCACCTGTTTGGTCATGAGGTCGACGACCGAGACGTCGTTGGACGGCCCGTTGGCGGTGTAGATGGTCCGGCCGTCGGGAAGCAGGCCGACGCCCCAGGGCCGCGGGCCGACCGTCAGCGAGTCGACCGGCTCGTTCTTCGCCGGATCGACGAGAAACAGCTTCCCGAACGATCCGGTGGTGACATACAGCATCGAGCCGTCAGGGCGGGCCGTGATGCCCATCGGGCGCGGGCGCGGCGAGCTCTCCAGGTCGCCCAGGCGGATCTTCTGCACGAACTCGTGCCGCTGGCTGTCGATCACCGCGAGCGCCGCGTCGTTTTCCATCGTGACGAACGCGCGCGAACCGTCGGGCAGGAACGCGATGCCGCGCGGCCGCGGCCCGACCGGGATGCGTTTCAGCACCATGTAGGTGGTCGTATCGATGGCGGCGACGTCGCCGTCCTCCTCGCTCGTCACGTAGACGACCTGACCGTCCGGACGCACTCTGACGCCTTCCGGCTCCTCGCCGATCTTGGCGGTCGCGATCACGGTGCCCGAGGGGATGTCGACCACGCTCATCTGGGCCGCGTCCTCGTTGGCCACGAACAGTCTGGACCCATCCGGGCTGAGATCCAATTGCTCAGGGTCGTTGCCGGCGTGAATGATCCGCACCAGCCGATTCTTGACGAGATCCACTTCGCCGATGCCGTCCGACGCGCGGTCGGGCGGCGGCAGCGTTTTCGGGTCCACTCCGGGGCCGGCATTCGGCGACCCGCTGAGCGCCACGTACAGCATTCGACCGTCCGGACCGGCCCTGAGGCCGCGAGGTCGCTTCCCCACCTTCACCGTTGCGATCACGGTCCGGGCGACCGGGTCGATGACGCTGATGTCGCCCGAGGACTCGTTGCTGACGTACACACGAAGCGGCGGCGGCGCGGCCGGCGGCGCTTCGGCCGGCGCTCGACTGCACCCTGCCGCGACGACCGAGCCGCCAAGTATCGCCGCCGAGACGATTCGAACACCGCGCCGCGCATCTGGGATGTGCATGGAATTCTCAGCGGTATTGTAGCGCCGCCGCCCGGCAATCGCCGGCGGCGCGAATCACGCTTCGAAAGACACCAGGAAAAAGACGCGCGCCCACCGCCCCGCCCTGCACCATCGCCGGGTGATCGACGATGACCCGCAGCGCCCGATTGAAGCGCCACTTGGACGCGAACTCCGAACGCCTGTCGGCCGCGAGGCGCCGTGCGACACCCGGATCCCACCCATGCGTCAGCGCGTCCAGCGCGGCATCGGCCGCCAGAGATGCCCCGCGAACCGCAAACCGCAGGCCGTCGCCCGTGATCGGATCGATGAACCCGGCCGCGTCGCCGGCCAGGAGAAGTCCGGGGAGCCCGACGCCGGCCGTCTCGACGGCCAGCGGTCCGAGCACCACCGGCGTCCGCGCCATCCTGGCGTCGGCAAACCGGTCGCGCAGCCACCGGTCGCGGGCCAGTTCGTCCGCGAGCAGCCGCAGCGACAGCCTGGCAGGCGACGGCCCGCCGGGCGCCTCGAAGGATTGCACGAGGCAGACGTTCGCGAGCCCGCCGGGGACCGGGGCGACGCCAATGTAACGGCCGCGGCGGACGTGCATCTCGCCCAGCGCGGAGAGTCCGTGCACGTCCTGGTAGTAGGCGCCGATCGCCCAGCGTCTCGGGCGCGCGGGATGTCGCGCCAGGCCGAGGGCAAACCCGATCGTCGATCGACGGCCGTCGGCCGCGATGGTGATCGGCGCGCGCAGCGTCTGCACGGCCCCGAGTGCGCGGACGATGACGCCCGTGATCGACGGCTCGCCCGATCCTCCGGCGACGAGTGGGCCTCGTACCGTGACGCCCGGCTCGAATCGGACGCCGGCGGCCACCGCCTGGCCGACCAGCGCCCAGTCGAGGTCGCGACGCAGGAGCGCGCGGCCGTGCAGGCCGCCGGGGTACCGCCCCTCCACGGCGACGCCGGTCGGCCCGGTCAGGCGCATGCCGTCCACGCGCAGGCCTGCCGCCTCGACCGGCGCCGCCAGGCCGAGGCGCCGGAGCTCGCCGAGCGCTCCGGGGTTGATCGTGTCTCCGCACAGCTTGTCGCGAGGAAAGCGGGCCCGATCCAGCAGGCGCACCCGCGCGCCGGCGCGTGCCAGCAGCGTGGCCGCCACCGCGCCCGCCGGGCCGGCGCCCACCACGATGACGTCGTCGATCATCGGGCGGCCGGACTCGATCGACGGTGTGTCGCGGCCGGCATCATGCGTGGCCGAGGACGAGCGCGCTGTTTTTCGATCCGAAGCCGAGGCAATTGCACAGCGCGGCTTCGACGTCGTGGCGGCGTCCGTGGTTCGGGATGAAGTCGAGATCGCAGGCCGGATCGGGATCGTGAAGGTTGATGGTCGGCGGCAGCAGGCCGCGCGAGAGCGCAAGCGCGGCGGTGACGACCCCGGCGGCGCCGCTCGCTCCCTGCGGGTGCCCGATCATCGACTTCACCGAGGATCCCGCCAGGCGCTCGGCGTGTCCGCCAAACACCTGCCGCACGCAGCGCGATTCGACCGCGTCGTTCAGCACGGTCGACGTGCCGTGGTAGTTGACGTAGCCAACGGATTCGAGCGGCCGCCCGGACCGCTCGAGCGCCAGTCGGATCGCGCGCACGATTTCACCGCCGTCCGGCGCCATCTGCACGCGATGATAGGCATCGCAGGTCGACCCGTAGCCGTCGACCGACGCGTAGATCGCCGCGCCGCGCGCCCGCGCCCGATCCTCCCGCTCCAGCACGACCATCCACGCGCCCTCTCCGAGGACGAAGCCGTCGCGTCCCCGATCGAACGGGCGGGACGCGGTCGCCGGCCGATCGTTGTGCGCCATCGACACGACCTTCATGCGCGAGAAGCCGTAGATCATGCCCGGCGTGACGCACGCGTCGGTGCCGCCCGACAGCACGACCTCGGCGTCGCCCCCGCGGACGAGCGCCGCGGCGTACCCGATGGCATCGGTCGAGCTCGTGCAGCCGCACGAGAGCACGTGGCTCACGCCGCGCAGGCGCAGCGAAATCGAGATCTCGCTCGACACCATGCCGACGATCGACACCGGGATGGCGTACGGCGTCACCTTGCGGCCGCGCTCGACGAAGAAGTCGTAGTACTGCCGCTCGCCGACGTCGATCCCGCCGCCGCCGCTGCCGACGACGACGCCGGCGTGAGGCTCGGCGACCCGCAACCCGGCGTCGATCCACGCCTCCCGCGCGGCGATGACGCCGACCAGCGCCGCCCGCGAGTACCGCTTCGGGTCGGCGCGGTACGCCTCGTCCCACACGTCGTCGCCGGCGATGGGCGGCACGTCCTCGATCGTCACGTCGGAGGCAGGCGCCGCGACGCGACACGGAAACTCGGTCGCGTCGAAATCGGTGATCGCCCGGGTCCCGCTGCAGCCGCGGCTCACGCGGTCCCAGAAGCGCTCGCGGCCCACCCCGAAGGGCGAGACAACGCCGATGCCCGTAATGACGACGCGCGACGTGCCGGTACGAGCCATGTCGAGGCACCTATACTATCTGCTCGTCGGGTCTGCGGGTCATCCGACGCCTCGAGGCGGGCGAGACGACGATCGGCGTTGACGGCATGAGCACATCCGCGGATCGCGGGTTCGTCTGGGCAGGCGGCGCGATGTTCGTGGCGTCGCTCGCCTGGTGCGCGTACTGGTACCTGGTGCGCTGGTCCGACGGGAGCGCCGGCGGCGGCTGGGCCGCCGTAGCGTTCGACACGCTGCTTCTCGCCCTCTTCGGCGCGCACCACAGCGGCTTCGCCCGGACGGGGGTGAAGCGTCGGCTCGTCCCTCATGTCCCGGCGCGCCTGCTGCGATCCGTGTACGTCTGGGCGGCCGCGTTGCTCCTGATGATCGTGTGCGCGGCGTGGCAGAGGGTCGGGGGGCAGCTCTACGACTCGCGTGGCTGGTGGGCCCTGCCGCACGCGATCGTTCAGCTTGCCGGGCTGTGGTTCATCGCCCGATCCGTCGCCACCATCGATCCCCTCGACCTCGCCGGCATTCGTCAGATCGAGCCGCCTCGGGGAACACCGGATCTCCCGGTCGCGGCCGGCGGCGGCGACCCGGGCAAGGGCAACGGGACGGAGCGACTGCGGGTCACGGGCCCGTACAGATGGGTCCGGCACCCTCTCTACCTCGGATGGCTGCTGGTGGTGTTCGGCGCGGCACACATGACGGGCGACCGTCTCGCCTTCGCCGCGTTGACGACGCTGTACCTGGTGGTCGCCATCCCCTGGGAGGAGCAATCGCTGACCCACGAGTTCGGCGAGGAGTACGAGCGCTACAAGGGGCGCGTCACGTGGCGGCTGCTTCCGTACGTCTATTGAACGCGCGGCGGTCCCGTCACCCGCGGTCGTCGCCCTTCTGCAGGAACACCATCGAGTGCTGCGACGGAATGTCGAACTTCTTGCCGCACGTCTTGCACGTCACGGCATCGTCCACGCGAATCATGTAATCGCGGAGCTTGGCGAACAGCGCGCGATCCCGCTCGTCGGCGCCGGGCGGGATGCGATCCTTCCGCGTGCGCACCACCCAGCGCATCTGATATTCGTTGGTGCGCTTGCAGCGCGGACAGGTCAAGCGATCGGTGCGCGTCTCGTTCCGGTTGTTGAAGAAGTCGCGTTCGTCGAGCGCCATTCCCGCATCATACTATTCCTGGAGAGCGTACTCGTATGGCGACCGACACCGATTCCGGCCGGAAATATCCGAGCGAGCTCCCGGTGCTCGCGCTTCGACAGACCGTCGTGTTTCCGATGACGCTCGCGCCGCTCGCCGTCAACCGGCCGATGTCGATCGAAGCCGTCAATCGCGCGCTGGCGGGCGACCGCCTGATGTTCCTCTCCATCCAGAGCGCCGAGCGCGACGAGCCGGAGCCGGGCGACATCCGCCCGATCGGCACGATTGCCGCCATCCGCCAGATGGCCAAGGCGCCGAACGGCGTCGTCCAGGTCATCGTCGAGGGGGTCAGCCGCGCGAAGGCCGACGTCGTCTCGAGAACGGACGCGTCGCTGCGCGCCACGGTGGCGCTGCTGCCCGAGACGACCGACCGCTCGCTCGAAACCGACGCCTACGTCCGCCGCATCCAGGAGCTCATGGAGAAGGCGCTGTCGCTGTCGAGCGGCCTGTCGCAGGAGCTGCGCGGGCTGGTCATGGGCATCGACGACCCGCTGCGGCTCGCGTATCTGCTGGCCAGCCTGCTCGACATCAAGGCCGAGGACAAGCAGCGCATCCTCGAGAGCGATGACGCGGTCAGCAAGCTGAAGGCGGTCGCCGACGCGTTGAATCGCGAGGTGGCGCTGCTCGAGCTGAAAGGCAAGATCGAGTCCGAGGCCGAGCAGGAGATGGGCGACGCCCAGCGCCAGTACTACCTCCGGCAGCAGCTCAAGGCGATCCAGAACGAGCTGGGAGAGGGCGAGAAGCCCGAGGCGCAGGAGATCCGAAAGCGCCTGGCGGACGCCCATCTCCCCGACGACGTGGCGTCGGTGGCCACGCGGGAAGTCGATCGGCTCGAGCGGATGACGCCGGCCTCTCCCGAGTATCAGATGATCCGCACCTACATCGACTGGGTGCTCGACGTCCCGTGGGCCGTCGTCACGACCGATCGCCTGGATCCGGTGGCCGCGCGCGCGGTGCTCGACGAGGATCATTACGACCTGGACAAGGTCAAGGAACGGATCGTCGAGTATCTGGCCGTCCAGAAGCTGAAGGCGCGGGACCCCTCGCAGCACGGCGTGATCAAGGGGCCCATCCTGTGCTTCGTCGGCCCTCCCGGCGTCGGCAAGACCTCGCTCGGCCAGTCGATCGCGCGCGCCATGAACCGCAAGTTCGTGCGCATCTCGCTCGGCGGTGTGCGCGACGAGGCCGAGATCCGCGGCCATCGCCGCACCTACATCGGCGCGATTCCCGGGCGAATCGTGCAGGCGCTGAAGCAGGCGGGCGCCATGAACCCGGTCTTCATGCTCGACGAGATCGACAAGGTCAGCGTCGGGTACCAGGGCGATCCGGCGGCGGCGCTGCTCGAGGTGCTCGATCCAGCCCAGAACCACGCCTTCCGCGACCACTATCTCGAGATCAACGTCGACCTCTCGCGCGTGCTGTTCATCGCCACCTCCAACCAGCTCGGGACGATCCATCCCGCGCTCATCGATCGCATGGAAGTGATCTCGCTCGCCGGCTACACGGAGGAGGAAAAGCTGCACATCGCGCGGCGCTATCTCATTCCGCGCCAGCTCGACGAGCACGGCCTCGCCGCGGGCCAGCTGACCATCACCGACGAGGCGGTGCGGCGGATCATCGGCCAGTACACGCGCGAGGCCGGCGTCCGCAGTCTCGATCGGCAGATTGGCGCCGTGGCCAGGAAGATTGCCGCCCGCGTCGCCGCCGCCGATCCGAATCTGCAGCAGGCGCCGGCGGTCGTGACCCCGGACACCGTTCCGGCGTACCTCGGGCCGCCGCGCATTCACGACGAGGTCGCGTTTCGCGTCTCGCGACCGGGCGTCGCGACCGGCGTCGCGTGGACCGAAACCGGCGGCGACGTGCTGTTCATCGAGGCGACCCTGATGCCGTCGGGGCAGCACAACATCATCCTCACCGGACAGCTCGGCAACGTGATGCAGGAATCGGCCCGCGCCGCCGTCAGCCACATCCGCTCCCAGGCCAAGGAGCTCGGGATCCCGCCCGACTTCCTCGACGGCCACGACCTGCACGTGCACGTCCCGGCCGGGGCCATTCCCAAGGACGGACCGTCGGCCGGCGTCACCATGGCCACCGCCATCCTGTCGGCCATCAAGGGACAGGCGGTGCGCGAGGACGTCGCCATGACGGGCGAGATCACGCTGAGCGGCCTGGTGCTCCCGGTCGGCGGCATTCGCGAGAAGGCGCTCGCGGCGCGGCGCCACGGCATCAAGACGTTCATCCTCCCCGCGCGGAACGAACCGGACCTGGCCGAGCTCCCCAGCGAGGTCAAGGCCGACATGACGTTCGTGCCGGTGCGGACCCTCGAGGACGCCCTGAAAATCGCCCTGCCCCAGCCCGTGCATTGACCATCGTCTTCTACGTCTCCGGACACGGTCTCGGGCACGCGTCCAGGTCCGCGACGCTCGTGGCGGAGCTCATCGGGCGGCGGCGCGACGTCAGGGTGATCGTTCGCACCAACGCCCAGGCATTGCCGTTCGAGCGGCTTGGCGGCGATCGGTTTCTGCTGGAGCCGTGCGACAGCGACAGCGGCATGGCGCAGATCGACAGCCTGCACGCCGACGTCCCGGAGACCGCCCGACGCGCCGTGCGGTTCTATGGCGCGTTCGACGCGCGGGTCCGCGACGAAGCCCGCTACCTGCGGGAGCGCCAGGCCCGGCTCGTCGTCGCCGACGTGTCGCCGCTCGGGCCGGCCGCCGCCCGCCGGGCCGGCGTTCCCGCGATCCTCGTCGCCAACTTCACGTGGGACTGGATCTACGCCTTCCATCCGGAATTCGAAGCGCTCGCACCGGGCGTGATTCCCACGATCGAGAACGCGTACGCGCAGACCACGGTCGCGCTGCGGCTCCCGCTCGCCGGCGGATTCGCCTCGATCGCCACGGTTCGGGACATCCCGTTCATCGCGAGACGATCGCTGCGCGATCGCGACGAGACCCGGCACGCGCTGGGGATCGCCGATCGGTCACCGGTGGTGCTCTGCTCGTTCGGAGGGTACGGCATGCCGCTGCCGTACGAGCGGGTCGCCCGGAGCGGCGTGACGGCCCTGGCGCCGACGCGGCCTCCGCCGGGCCTGCTCTACGAGGATCTGGTCGCCGCCGTCGATGCGGTGGTCAGCAAGCCGGGCTACGGCATCGTGTCGGAGTGCGTCGCGAACACGACGCCTTTCCTGTACACCTCCCGCGGACCGTTCGCGGAGTACGACGTGATGGTGGCGGAGATGCCGGCGATGCTGCGCTGCCGGCATATCTCCCACGATGTGCTGTTGAGCGGCGACTGGAAGGCCGAGCTCGACGGGCTGCTTGCGCAGGAGCATCCGGCCCATCGCCCGCGCGTCGACGGCGCGGCCGTCGCAGCGTCGATCATTCTGGAGACCGCCTGAGGTCAGTCTTTTCTGCAGGTCACGAGCGACCAGATACGCGGAAAGTTGACCTTCTCGATCGAGACGGGGCTGAGGTCGGCCTGCGCCAGGAACGCCGGCAGATCCAGATCGGCGGTGAACCCGATGTGGAGCGTCAGCGGCGAGATCAACCGCTCGATGAATGCGCCGACGGGATTGCGGCTGCGGAAATGATTGAGGATCACGATTCGCCCGCCCCGGCGGCAGACGCGGCGCATCTCCCGGGCCACCGCCACCGGATCGGGCACGACGCTGATCACGTAGGGGGCGTAGACGATATCGAAAGAGTTGTCGGGAAACTTGAGGTCGGCCGCGTCCATCTCGAGCAGCCGCACGTTGGACAGCCGTTTGCGGTCGACGCGTTCGCGCGCCTTTTCCAGCATCGGGCCGGAAAAATCGACGCCGGTGATCGCGCAGTCGCGAGGATACAGTCCCGCGTTGATGCCGGTCCCGATGCCCACCTCGAGCACGCGATCGCCGGCCAGGATGCCCATCCGCTGGAGCGCATGCATGCGGCCGGGGTGGAGCGTTGGCCCGAAGGTCCAGTCGTAGACGGACGCGATGTTCTCGTACACCCGTGCGACGAAGTCATTTTCCACGGCCGTCACAGACAGCGCGCGCGTCGCCACGTCCGAGCCCATGTATTCGTCCCTGTCCCGAGACCGATCCGGCTGAAATAACGCCATTCGCTCCTCAATGGCCGCTGCGGCCGATTGGTGACTATACATCTGGACAGTTTATTAAGTCCATATATCCCTGGATCTTCCCGCAATCATGGTTCCAGCCGCTCGTATCGCAGGGTCGCCAGATCGATGAGGACGTACGACGTCGTCACGACATCCAAGCCGATGGATCGCACTCCCTGCCGCACCGAATCGGTGAATTCGTGGTGGTGCCCGAAGAGGTGCAGCCGAGGTCGCATGCCGGCGAGCACTTCGTTGATCACCGTCTTGCCGGCGTCGATCCGGCGTCCGGCGGGATAGAACGGCCGCGGCGCCTCGTGTGTCAGGAAGATGTCGATGTCTTTGAGACCCTTGCAGACGAGAACCTCTTCGCGCACGAAGTGCCGCCGCTTGTCGTCGCGGCTCTTCCCGAGCTTCAGCGTCTGCGCGCCCATCCGGCGACCGCGCGAGGGCGGCAGCGCCGCGGCGGGCGTATGGTACCAGGTGGGCGCGAAGGTGCCGCCGAGCGCCGCCGTCCGCCACGGACCAACCAGATACGGCCCGCCGTTGGGCAGGTAATGGAGAGTCGCCGACGGCTCGTGTCCCGCGACGGCCGCGGCGACGACGTCGAAATCCTCGTTGTTGCCTTTGATCCAGTAGAGCGGGGCAATGGGCGTGAAGTACGCGCCGTCGTTGGCCGCCACGTCGCCGACAGAAACCCAGATCCGGACGTCCCGGTGCCGCCGCATGATGTCCTGGACCGTGTCGAAGGCGCCGTGAATGTCGCCGAGGGCTCCCAGGAGCATCGGGGGACGCGATTCCCGATTCCCTACGCCTCGGTCGGAGAGATCTGGGCCGGCACCAGCAGATCCTGCTTGTCCCAGATGAAATCGGCTTTGCTGTAGACGGCGAGCTCGTAGTCCTTGCCCATGAAGATGGCCCCCACGGGACAGGCCTCTTCGCAGTAGCCGCAGAAGATGCAGCGTGTCTTGTGGATCTGATAGGTCTTCGCGTACCGGGGGCCGGCCTGGACGCTCCCGTCGTTTTCCTCCGCCTCGAGATAGATGGCGTCGGCCGGACACGCCACGGCGCAGAGCCCGCAGGCGACGCACTTTTCAAGGCCGTTCTCGTCGCGCATCAGAACCTGCTTGCCGCGGTATTTCGGGAACATCGGAAGCTTTTGCGCCGGATAGTTCACCGTGATCGGCTTTCGGAAGAGGTACTTGAGGGTCGTCGCAAACCCGATGACGAGCGGTCGGATCACAGCCATTGCCCTCAGTTTACCCGGCCCGCTAAGATCAAGTAAATCGAGCCGGAAGAATGCAGGTCCTCCTCACCACGCTGCTGGTCAAGCTCGCCGTCATGGCGGTGCTCGCGACGATGCTCGTCCGGTACTGGCGCTTTCGCCACATCCTGATCTTCGAGCGACGCGCGTGGCCCGACCGGCTGGTCTTTTCGCTGGCCCTGGGCATCCCGCTCGCGGCCGGCGTCGCCGCCCGGCTGCTGCTGCAGTACAACGCCGCCGATCTCACCCTGGAGGGTTCCTTCCTGGCAGGCCTGATAGCCGGTCCGTACGCCGGCGCAACGGTTGGCGCCCTCGTCGGCATCCCGCCGCTCGGCAACGGCGAGATCATCGCGCCGATGTTTGCCGTCGGGTGCGGGTTCGCCGGCGGCGGCCTGCGCGAGCTCTGTCCGAAGGAGTCGATCTGGCATTTCTCGCCGTTCGTCTTGACCAGCCTGCATCGCCGCGCGTGGCAGATGCTCCGGTCGCTGCAGGTCGACTGGCAGGTGATGCTGCTGCTCGCGCCGATCGGGCTGGAGCTGGTGCGCCAGGGCCTCGGGCTGCGGTGGAGCCAGCACCACCGGCTGTTCTTTCTCGGCCTCGGTTCGCCGTGGACCGCCGTGGACGGCGGCTCGCCGTGGGTGCCGGTCATCGTGTTCCTGGCGACGATCCTGGCGACGGTGCTGTGCGTGGCGACGCCCATCAAGATCTGGAACAACGCCCGCATCGAACACCGGCTCGAGGAGCAGGAGAAGCTGCTGCTCGCCGCGAAGATCGAGGCGCTCGCCAACCAGATCAATCCCCACTTCCTGTTCAACACACTGACGTCGATTTCCTCGCTCATCCGGACCCAGCCGGAAACGGCGCGGATGCTGATCACGAAGCTGTCCGGCCTGCTCCGGCGCCTGCTGCGGGCCACCGATCACTTCGTGACGCTGCGCGAGGAGCTGGAGTCGATCGACGAGTACCTCGCGATCGAGGTCGTGCGCTTCGGTCCGCAGCTGCGGGTGGTGAAGCAGATCAGCCCCGACACGCTGGACGTGATCGTGCCCAGCATGCTGCTGCAGCCGCTCGTGGAGAACTCGATCAAGCACGGCCTGTCGCGCAAGGTGGGCGGCGGCCAGATCACGATTCGCAGCCGGATGAAGGAGACCCACGCGATCATCGAGGTGCACGACAACGGCCAGGGCATGACGGAGGACCGGCTCGAGAGCGCGCTCGGAAGCGGAATCGGCCTGAGCAACGTCAACGAGCGGCTGCGCACCATCTACGGCGCGGCGTACCATCTGAGACTGACGAGCGTGCCCGGCGAAGGCACGTGCGCCAGTGTCGAGATCCCCGAGCTCGCGCTGCCCGAGCGCGCCTCCGCCTAGCATGGATCTGCGAGCGGTCCTGGTCGACGATGAACAGCTCGCCAGGGACGAGCTGGGGTTTCTGCTGGGCCAGGTCGGCGGCGTCGACGTGATCGGACAGGCCGGGGACGGTGTCGAAGCGCTGACCACCATCGATCGGCTGCAGCCGGACCTCGTCTTTCTGGACGTTCAGATGCCGGGGCTGACAGGCTTTCAGGTGGCGCGGGGGCTCCTCGACCGGCAGGTGCCGGTGCAGATCGTCTTCGTGACCGCCTACGACCAGCATGCGATCGAGGCGTTCGAGGTGAACGCGGTCGACTACCTCCTGAAGCCGGTCGATCCGGCGAGGCTGGCGCTGGCGGTGGAGCGCGCGCAGCGCCGCATCGGCTCGGATCGGACGGCGGAGCCGACCGGCGTCCTGAATCAGCAGCTCGAAAAGATTCTCGAGCTCGTGGCCGAGCGGCAGCACCGGCGCGAACGGCTGGCCATCAAGGTCGGGGAACGCTTCATGCTGGTGCAGGCCGAAGACATCGTGCACGCGTCGCTCGCCGACGAGGCGATCACGGTCGTGACCCACCAGCACGTGGGCACGTCGAACTACCGCACGCTCGACGAGTTGCAGGAGCGGCTCGACCCGAACGTCTTCTGGCGGGTGCACCGGTCGCACCTCGTGAACATCAACAAGATCAAGGAGATCGTCCCTTGGTTCCGGAACTACATCCTGAGGATGAAAGACGAGAAGTCGACGGAAATCCCGGTCAGCCGCACGCAGACCCGGCGCCTGCGCGAGTACCTGAAGCTGTAGCGTCGCCCGTCGGGGAGCCGGACGGGGCCGTGGTCCCGCCGATCGGCGACGAGCGCGCGCCGGCGCCCGCCGAGAGCACGCCGCGCGACGAACGGCCGGCGCCGTCGGTCGTCAGGGCCGCGCAGCTCAGGGAAGAGCTCGTGGCGTGGATCAAGACGCTCGTGTCGGCCGCGGTCTACGCGATTCTGATCGTCACGTTCCTCTTCCAGGTGGCTCGCGTCGAGGGACAGAGCATGGCGCCCACGCTCGAGGACCAGGATCGGCTCATCGTCAACAAGCTGGTGTACCGCATCGGAGACCCGCGCCGCGGCGACATCGTGATGCTCTATTACCCCGTCGACCCCTCCAAGTCGTTCGTCAAGCGTGTGATTGCCGAGGAAGGCGATACGGTCCGCATTGTCGATGGCCGCGTGTACGTCAACGACATTCCGCTCCGCGACGACTACGTGCCGCCGCAGTACCGCAGCCACGACGAATGGGGTCCGCAGCTGATCCCCGAAGGGTACTACTTCGTCATGGGCGATCACCGCAACAACAGCTCGGACAGCCGGCACTGGGGGATGGTGCCCAAGAAGTACATCACCGGCAAGGTGCAGCTGCGGTGGTGGCCGGTGCCCTCCGCGCGGCTCTTCTGAGGCAGCGACTGGGTCGTCGAACCCTCCAGGTGCCTGTTCTCCACTCTCTGACCGCGCCACGCTACGGAGCGGTAGGCCGCGTGCTCGTCAACGTGCTGCTGCTCAACCTGGCCGTCGCGGTCGCGAAAATCGTGTTCGGGTACGCGAGCGGCGCGATCAGCATTCTCTCCGACGGCTTCCACTCGCTGACCGACGCCGCCTCCAACGCGGTCGGGCTCGTGGGCGTGCGCGCGGCGCAGCGGCCGCCCGACGAGGACCATCCGTACGGCCACCGCAAGTACGAGACGGTCGCCGCCGCCACGGTGACCCTGTTCCTGCTGCTCATCGTCGTCGAAGTCCTGCGGAACGCGTTCAACCACTTCACCGGACGCGCGGCGCTCCGCGAGATCTCGGCGGCCAGCTTCGTCGTGATGCTCGTCACCGTCGTCGTGAACCTGGTCGTGATCGTGTACGAAGGACGGGCGGCCGAGCGTCTCGGGAGCGAGGTCCTGCTGGCCGACGTGCTGCAGACGCGTGGCGACGTGTGGACGTCGGTCACGGTCATCGTCGCGCTGGCCGGCGCGCGGCTGGGACTGCCCATCCTCGATCCGATCGCGGCGTTGATCGTGGCCGGGTTCATCGGCTATTCCGGCTATCAGATCGCCCGCATCACCACCGGCATCCTGAGCGACCGCATGGTCATTTCCGACAGCGACATCGAGCGCGTCGTGCTCGGCGTGCCGCGTGTCGCCGGCTGCCATCGGATTCGCACGCGCGGATCGTCGGATCACGTGTTCCTCGACCTGCACGTGTGGCTGCCCGGAGACCTGTCGCTGACCGAGGCTCACGAGCTCTCGCACGTCGTGAAGGATCGGCTGATGGCGAAGTACCCGCAGATTGCCGACGCCATCATCCACATCGAGCCCCCGCCCGCGGAATCCGACGGCGCCGGCGCGCGGCCGTAACGGACCGGAGCCGCCCGGCAGCGGAGCGGCAGCGCCGGGCCGCACGAGCCGGGGGGAACTGCGGACGGCCCGCTGCGGCGAAACGCCTACCGCGAGGCGACGACGATCTGGAACAGCTTGGGCCACAGCTTGCCGGTCACGAAGAGCCGATCGCCGCGCGCGTCGTACGCGATCCCGTTCAAGACGGCATCGGCGCTGGCGCGATCGGCGTCCGACAGCAGGCCGCCCAGGTTGACCCACGCGAGCACGCGGCCCGTGGCCGGGTCGATCCGCGCGATGCGGTCGGTCGTCCAGACGTTCGCGTACACCTGGCCCTTGACATATTCGAGCTCGTTCAGCTCGATCACGCGCCGCCCGGCGTCGGTCACCGTGACGCGCCGCCGTTCGGCGAAGGTGTCCGGGTCGAGAAAGCGCAGATCGGCGGTGCCGTCGCTCATGATGAGGCTCGTCGCATCGTGCGTCAGCCCCCAGCCTTCCCCGGCGTAGCGGAACGATTGCTTCGGCGCGAACGAGTCCCTGTCGTAGACGAACGCCATCTGCGACTGCCAGGTCAGCTCGAAGAGGCGGCTCTTCCAGAGGGTGATGCCCTCGCCGAAATACTGGCGCGCCAGCCGACGATCCCGCAGGACCTTGCCGGTGGCCAGCTCAACTTTACGGATCGACGAGCGGCCGTTCAGCCCGGTGCCCTCGTACAGAAAGCCGTCCACGAATTCCAGGCCCTGCGTGTACGCGTTCTGATCGTGCGGATAGGTCCGCAGCACGCGGTACGACGCGACCGGCGCCGTCGTCCCCTCGCGCACCGGCGCCTGAGCGGCCACCGGCACGGCGGCCGGCCGGGAAGAGGCGACGAAAACGCTGGCCGCCGCGAGCGTCCAGAGCGCCGCCGCGGCTTTCAGCGTCGAGGCGATCTCAACGCGATCCCGGTCCGGCTGACGCCGGACACTACCGGCACGCCGCATCGCGCTCGACCCTCTCTCGGTACAACACACGTCCACCCCCGCACTCGGCACCGTGCCGAGGTGCCCTTACCCGGTGGCCCGCTTTCGCACGTAGGTCCCAGACCGTCCGCCGCTCTTGTACATCAGACGAATGCCCTCGATCACCATCGTCTTGTCGACCGCTTTCACCATGTCGTAGATGGTGAGCGCAGCAACCGACACGGCGGTCAGCGCTTCCATTTCCACGCCCGTCTGCGCCGTGGTCCGGACGCGTGCCTCGATGTCGTAGCCGCGGCGGGTCGGCGCGAGATCCACCTGAACGCTCGACAGCGGCAGCGGATGGCAGAGCGGGATGAGGGCCGAGGTGTGCTTGGCGGCCATGATGCCGGCGATCCGCGCCGCCTGGAGCGGATCGCCCTTCCTGGGGGTTCCCGAGCGGACGAGGCGACGCGCGTCGTGCGACATCGCGATAGACCCGCGCGCCACCGCCTCGCGCGCGGTCACCGCCTTGTCGCCGACGTCGACCATCCGCACGCGGCCGCGTCGATCGACATGCGACAGCGCCGGGCGCGGGGCGACGCGGCGGGCCTTAGGTTTCATCCGCGTCTCCTTGCGCGAGAAAGAACGAGAGGCTTTCGAGCGACACCGTCAGATCGACGCTCTTCAACTTGACGTCCGGCGGCGCCTGCAGCGCTCCGGGCGAGAAGTTCAGCACGGCCTTGATCCCGGCGGCAACGACCAGATTGACCACGTGCTGGGCGGAGGCGGCGGGAACGGCGATGACGGCGATGCTGATGGCGTCGCGCTTCACAATCCGCTTGAGATCCTGGATCTCGTGAATCGGCACTCCGGCCCGCGAGCGCTGCCCCACCTTGGTCGCCAGCGTGTCGAACAGGGCGCTGATCTCGAAGCCCTCCTGGCGGAAGCCGGGGTAGTCTGCGAGGGCGAGGCCCAGATTGCCGGCGCCGACGATCGCCACCCGCAGCTTGCGATCGAGGCCGAGAATCTGCCGCAGATGGCGCTTCAGGTCGCGCACGTAGTAGCCGACGCCGCGGACGCCGAACTCGCCGAAGTAGGCGAGGTCCTTGCGGATCTGCGCGGCGTTGAGGTGGAACTGTTCCGCGAGCGCCTGTGACGAGATCGTCCGCACGCCGGCGTCGTCGAGCGTGTTGAGGCATCGCAGGTACACCGACAGCCGATTCGTCGTCAGCTCCGACACCTGCTCGGGTGTTTGTCGGGTCGCGGGCGCCTTCACCGCCGCTTTGTTCGAGGATTTCACAAGCTTCTGGGATTGTAGCAAAAGCAAGTAGAATCAATAGAATAGATGCGATTTCGTGCGACGGTTTCCGCCGGTCTCCTCGTCGCCGTCTCGCTCTCGGCGCAGTCGCCGCCCCGACGCGCGACGAACATTGCCGCCCTCCTCGCGTTTCCCGCCTTCTACCACGGCCGGCAGGTGATCATCGTCGGCGACGTGGCGACCGAGAACGACGGCACCGTCCGCGTCAGCGACGGCATCGGGTCGCTGCACCTGGTCGTGAACGGCAGCGCGCCCGACGGCAACGACGAGATCCGGGGCGAGTTCTGGGATCTCGGCCGGATGAAGCCGGACGACCCGAGGCTGGCGCGCATCGACCTGCGCCGCGTGTTCCGGATCGATCCGGACGGCACCTGGCCGCGGGCCGGCGACGTCACGGCGCTCATGGCCGGTTCGGTGCGATCCTCCAGCGTGCCGACGGGGCCGTCCGTGCGCACGATCGTGCTGAATCCGGCGCGATATCTCAATCAGCGGGTCACGGTCACCGGCCAGTTCGCCGGCCGCAATCTGAGCGGCGATCTGGCGGACGCGCCGGCGCGCAGTCGCTGGGACTTCGTCATCCGCTCGGCCGACGCCGCCATCTGGGTAAGCGGCGCACGGCCCAAGGGGAAAGGCTTCGACCTGGCCCTCGATGCGCGGATTGACACCGGTCGCTGGCTGGAGGTGTCGGGCACCGTGCGCGAGGGACGGGGCCTGCAGTGGATCGAGGTGGCCGACGGCGGAATTCAGCTTGGCAAGCCGCTGACCGAATCGGCCCCCGTCGAGGAGGCGCCGGCTGTCCGTGTGCCCCCGGCGCCGCCGCCAGAAGTCGTCTTCAGCGCGCCGACCGAAGAGGAAACCGACGTCGCGGTGACGACTTCGATCCGCATCCAGTTCTCGCGCGACATCAAGGCGTCCACGATCAAAGGCAACGTCAGCACGTCGTATCTCGAATCGGAAACGGTCCAGAAGGGGGAGCCGACGACGCCCGTCGCGGAGTTCACGACGCAGTACAACGCCGCGAACCGCGTGCTCGAGCTGAAGTTCGGCAGGCCTCTGGAGCGGTTTCGGACTTTGAAGGTTGACTTGACCGATGGCATTCTCGGTACCGACGACCAGCCGCTCAAGCCCTGGACCCTCACCTTCGTGCTGGGCGCCGGATAGGCCCGGTTACGGAAGCACGCGGAACCCGAAGAGCATCCTGTCCGACTCCCCCGCCGCGATCTCGACTACGTAGTCCGCCGGCGCCAGCGGCGCCAGCGCGAGCTGCGCCGTCCTCCAGCGGGTGCCGTCCGAATCGTCCCGCACGCGCGCCGTCACGGGAACGGCCAGCGGCTTCCCGGTCCGATCGAGCAGCCGGGCGGTGAACGGAGCGTCGGTCGGCGTGGGGACGTCGATTCTGAGCTGCTCGCCGCGCCGGAATCGAAGATCGCCGGTCGCGACTTCGCGATTCGCGCTCGCCGCACCCCGACGGACGAAGATGCCGCCGGTGGCCGACGGCGCGCTCGACAGCGTCACCCGGAGCGTGTCGTTCGCCGACTCCGATCCGTCTGCGGTGCGCACACGAACGCGTACGAAATACTCCCCAGGCGGCAGCGGCTGGCGCGCAGCCAGCGCCGTGCGAGCCGCCCGCGTGCCGGGATCCAGGTGCGCGCGCGCGGAAGCCAGCGGCGTGCCGGAGCCGTCGGTCAGCGACAGGTCGGCGTCAGCGCCCCCGCGCCACTCCGGTCCCGCCCCCGTTTCCACGATCGCCCACACGGCGGCGCTCCCGTCCGGCTTCCATCCCGCTGCCGCCTGCAGCCTTACGGGCAGCGGCCGCGTGTAGCCCTCGAGCGGCGAGAGCACGGCGGCGAGCGCCCGCGCCTCGGCAGCCGCCGCGGGCGTCGGCACGGCGGCGCCGGCCGGCCGAGGACCCGCGGGTCGTCGAACCGCCACGGCTTCGGCCTCGGATGCTGCGAGATACCCCTGGCGCGCGCGCACCCGGATTCCGGGCCGCTTCACACGGACGGTGATCGAGTGAAAGCGGCCATCCAGCCTGCCGCTCGCGTAGTAGCCGAGCAGATAGTACGACGTGAGATCGTCGACGACCCGCCTGAGACCGGCCGAGATGTTGTTCGTGTTGACGATCGCGAGGCCGTCGGTCCGGTCCGCGAGCGTCCGGAGCGAGCTCAGCCTGGTCTGCAGCATGCGCGCATCGGCATCGATCGGCGGCGGTCGATCCGGTCCGATGTCGGTGTCGAAGACGGCGAGCCCACGGGGATCCACCGGGTAGAACGACGTGTTCGATCGGTTGGCCTCGTCGAGCAAGAGGTGAAATTGCTGGAGGTCGTCCAGCTCCGCAAGGTGGATGCGTTCCACGTCGCAGTCCGCGTAGCCGTCGCCGGGCCTCGGCGCATCGGTCGTCAGCCGGCCGCCGTTGGGATCGACGCCGATGCGGGTTCCAACCGGAACGCGATCATCCGGCGCTGCCGCCAGCACCTGATTGGGGCGATACAGCAGCCAGCCGCTGCTGATGGCGAGCACGGCCTTGCGCTCCTCGCGAACGCCATGCAGAAAAATCACGAGGTCTTCGATCGCATCCAGCGTGCGCTTCTCGTGACGGCGTGCGATCATCTCGGCGACGATCGGCCGCTGGTCGGGCGCGGGATAGCACTCTTCGTACCGCCGATCCTCAGGCTCGGGCGGATTGAGACGGCCCCGCTCGCCCCAGTACCAGTGCTTCGCGAGCATGCTCGCGATGCTCGTCGTCTTGCGGACGAAGGCGATGTCGCCCGCTGGCATCTCCGGTGTCATGACAGCGACCAGGTCGTCGACGCCGATGACCCTGTCGAGCGCGTCGACGAGCGGCTGCCTGATCGTGGCCGACCCGGCGACGTCCACGTGGTAGGTGTCGAGAAAGAGCACGAACACGCGGGATCGCGGGTTTTCGAGCATCGATCGCGACTCGCGGACCGTCTGCGGCTCGATTCGCGCCTCCTGCGGTCCGGCGCCGCGAATCACGACGCGCTCGAACTGTTCGACCTTCTGTGGAGTCCCGTTGTCGAGCACCTCGAAATCCGCCTGCGTGAGGTCGGCGACGGGGACGCCGTCGCGCGTGGGATACACGTCGACGCGCACGTAGTTCGCTTCGGTGCGGAAGGTGGGCGCCGCCGGCTGGTTCTGTGCCGGCTGATCCTGCGGTCGGGCCTGGGTCCGGGCAAGGAGGGCTCCAGCGAGGGCGACGACCATGCCTGACAGCAGCGCATGCCGAAGCTTCGGCGGCATGGGCCAGTCTATCCCGGACCCGGCGTCATCATCTCGGTAATTCGCTCCCGGACGCGGCTGATGAGCGCGTCGCGCTCGGTCACGGCGACGCCGGCCGTCTCGATCGGCTCGCCCACCCGGATGGTGACCGTCACGGGACGGATGACCCGGCTCCCCTTCTTCATCGCCGCGCGTCCGCCCTGGATCGCCACCGGCACGATGGGCGCCTGGGCTTTGATGGCCATGATGAAGCCGCCCTTCTTGAACGGCAGCAACTCCTCGGTGCGGCTGCGGGTGCCCTCGGGAAAGATCAGGAACGAGTTGCCGGCCCGGATCGACGCCGCGCCGGCCTCAATCGATCGGAGCGCCGCTTCCTTGTTCCGGCGATCGACTGGAATGAACCCGCCGAAGCGGAACGCGCGCGCCAGCACCGGGATCGCGTTCAGCTCCGCCTTGTACAGGATATGCATCCGCGGGTGCAGCGCGTCGAACAGCACGGGCGGATCGACGTTGCTCTGGTGGTTGGCGCAGTACACGGCCGGGCGGTCGAGGGGCAGCCGACGGACCGACGAGACGCTGTAGCGAATGCCGCAGAGGGCCAGCCCCATTCGCACGCCCACGTGCCCGAGGACGTACAGATGGCGCTTCCACCCGAACAGGAGGGCCAGCAGCATGCCCGGAGGGCCGACAATGAGGACGTAAAGCGAAACGGCGACGTAGGCGAGGAAGGATCGAACGGCAGCGACCAGCACCGGGGCGATGATAAACGAAAGGCCCGCGGTTTCGCTTTCGCGCCCGCGGGCCTCTGCGGAGGATGAATCGCTCCCTACGACGCCCGGGCCGCCCGCCGTGCAGGCGCCGTCACCCGCGGCACGGCCTTGACGACCTTCGCGCGAGCGGCCATCCGGGCCTTCTGCGAGAAGCAGCGCTCGAGCGCCGTGTCGACGCGCGCCTCGATGGCCGGCGCCGTCTCGCGCATGACTTCCGACACCTCCGAGATGATGAGGAACTTGGCACGATCGAGCATCCGCTTCTCGCGGAACGAGAGGCTCTTGGACTTCGCCAGGAACGTGAGGCTCTTCAGGACGTCGGCGACCTCGAAAATCGAGCCGCTGCGCATCTTGTCCGAGTTGTCCTTGAAACGGCCCTTCCAGTTCTGGTGATTGTCGATCTTGCCGTCGCCGAGCAGCCCGAACAGCCGCTCCACCTCGTCGTCCGAGATCGCGCGCCGCAGGCCGACGCCGTCGACGTTGGTGACCGGAACGAGCACGACGGTCTCGTTCGCCACGATTCGCAGGTGATAGAAACCGCACGTCGTGCCGAGAATGGTTTTTTCTTCGATCCGCTCGACGATCCCGAGACCATGATTCGGGTAAATGACCTTGTCGCCGATCTCAAATGTCACGGTTCCCCCTGTTTGGTAGCGCGGTATGGAAGGCCGAAATGGTGCCGGCAGTCCAGACAGTATAGCCTATGTCAGAGCGTGAAACAACGAGAAACGGCCGAAAACAGCCGATTTTGGTCGGATCTGCCCCGCCAGCGCCAACAGCACGGCATCGTCCCGGCGGAGGCTAACTTCCTGTCCACTCTGGGGATAAAGGACGGAACGGACGAGGTCGGTCCCCACGAGCCTTTGAACGATCGACGGGCCATCGCTCGCCGGAAGGCCCGGCGCGACCGACCTGATAGAATCCGCCGCTATGACCTCACCCTACATTCAAGCGCTGGACAGGCTGGCGTTGTCCCGGTCACCGGTCGCCGTCGTCTTTACCGCCGCCCCTCCGCCGGGAATGACGCGCATCGCGCGTCCGGCGCCGGCCGGCTGCAGCTATTGGAAGCTCGCGTCGGAAGGCCAGGCGTTCTACACCACGGCCGAAGATCATCAGAACTGTCCCGTCGGCGCCTTCACGCACGGCGTGCCGCTCCCCCCCGAGAAGTCGTCGGAGCTGCAGTCGCTGCTGGGAACGATGATCGAGCTGCAGTATCTCCGGAGCGAGGAAATCCCATCCATCCCGCACCGTGTCGAGCCGATGCAGGTCGCCGCCTACGCGCCGCTCCAGGACGCGCCCTTCGCGCCCGACGTGGTGATCTTTCGTGGGACGCCGCGCCAGATCATGCTGCTCTCGGAAGCGGCGCGCGCCGCCGGCGCGTTCGAGGCGGGCACGGCGATGGGACGGCCTGCCTGCGCGGCGCTGCCGCAGGCCCTCGGGACGGCCGCCGGCGTGGCGAGTGCCGCCTGCATCGGGAACCGCGTGTACACCGACCTCGGCGACGACGAGCTCTATCTGGCCGTCCCGGGTCCAGTGCTCGACCGGGTCCTCGAGAAGCTCGACACCATCGTCACCGCCAATGTCGAGCTCGAGAAGTTCCACCGCCAGCGCAAGGCGACGCTCGGCTGAGGCGGACCGGCTACTTCTTGTCCTTCTCCTCGTACGGTGCTCCCGTGCCGGACGAGCCGAGGAACAACGTCTGACCGTTGGGGAGCGTGAGATCCCGCCCGTTGGCGCGGAGCGACCCGTCCTTGGACTGGTAGCCGTCGACCGTAATCTCGGTGCCGGCCTGGAGAGACTGCTTGGTGAAGCCGCGCCGCAGCAGCGTGTTGGGGGTTCCGGCCTCGATCATCCACTCCTCGATCGAGCCGTCCGGCTTTCGGACGTCCACGTAGATCCACGCGTGCGGGTTGACCCAGAGCATCTTGGTAATCGTGCCCTGGAACTTCACCGGCTTGTTCGCGTCGAATTCCGCGGCGAACGCGTGATGCGCCCCGAGCGGGGCGGCTGACCCGACCACCGCGATGAGACCGAGCGCCGCCAGGAGCCCTCGTCTTGTCGTCATACGCACCTCACGTCTCGTCACCGGTTGTCGGCCGATTCGCCGCGCCGCTCACGCGCCCGGGCGCCTGTCAGGAAGTGCACGACGTCGAAGTTGTCCTCGTGGCAGGCATACTCGTACATCTGTTCGGCCGGATCGATCTTCGTCCACGGGATGCGCGCGGTCCAGGGACGCGTCCAGGTCGTCGGATCCTCGACGGTGAACTCGTAGTTCAGCGTGTCGGCGTCCACGCGGGTGAACCGCTCGGTGATCCGGTAGGTCTCCGGGTTCGCGCCCTGGAACACGACGCCTTCATCGCTCCTGAAGTTGGCCGTCTCGACGACGAGCGTGGCGCCGTCCCAATGGCCGCGCGTATCGCCCAGCCACTGGTGCAGAGCGCCGCCGAGGTGCGGCCGGCCATCGAGGGGAATGATGCGGGCGCTGTGAATCATCTCGGGTGCGATGGCGACAAAGCCGGGTGCCTGGAAGATCTGGAAGTCGTTGTTGTAGATCGTCGGCAGATAGGGCGGCGAATCGGTCCGGATGATGCACCGCACCGGCAGCGACATGTCGGAGATGTCCCTGGGCAGGCCGGCGTTGAACCGGGCGGCGGCGGCCGCGCGCTCGGCACGCGCCTTCTGCCGCTCCGGCGACAGCGGGACCAGCGGCGGAATCCTCCCGTCGGCCGGATCGACGATGAGCGACGTCCGGTGGTCGGCGGTGATCTTCAACCGCCGCGCATCCATCCAGTGTTCGTTGTAGGCGCGGTTGACGTCGGCGTCCCGCCCTCCGTCCCGGCGGTCGCGTGTCAGACCGAGCGCCGTCTGATCCTGGAACTCCGCGGCTTCCTCGTCGTTCAGGACGTCCTTGCCCGCGAGCTCGCTCGGGCGCTGCAGCGGCGTGCTCGTGGCATCGTTCCAGACGCCCTGCAGATCCGGATCGCCCCAGGGGGTGCGGGACATCGTCCACGCCCGTTTCGCAGCCGGTTTCGCCCTGGGCGATTGGCCGAACAGCGCCGGCGCAACCACCAGGATCGCGGCGGCGGTCGCGAGACACGCCGCAGACGCCGAGCATCGAGCCTTCATCTCGGCCCTCCTGGTGCCTGACGGAACCTGCCGTACAGCAGTTCTTCCGTGAACGGCACGCACTTCAATTCCAGCAGCTGGACGTTCTTCTCCATCCGGCGATACAAGGGGAAGCTGATCTTCCACGGCCGCGTGTAGGTCTTCGGGTCCTCGATCGTCGCCTCGTACGTCAGGTGGTAGGGGCTGGCCGGCGTGTAGCGCTCGACGACATGGAGCGCGTCGCTGTGGAAGTCGCCGGCGCGATCGAGCCACGTCTCTTCGCGCTGGCCGGTGACGTCCACGACCAGCGTGTCCCGCTCCCACCGTCCGCGCGACCATCCCATCCACGAGTCGGTCGGCGCGTCGCCGTCCCAGTTCATGCGCACGATGCGCGTGGCGCTGGCGAAGGAGTACGCGATCAGGATCGCCGATCCCGATCCCTGCACGATTTGGAACGGGTACGGCATGTAGGCCGCGCGCGGCACGCCGGGCATGTAGCACTTCAGCTCCGGGTCGCCGCGCTCGTGCCACGTCTTGTCGCTGCTGAGGTCGACGACCGTCCGGCTGGCATAGTTCTGGTTCTTCCGCGCCAGCGCCTCGGGGCGGTACGGAATCACGCCGCCTTCGACGATGCTCTGGCCGGGCGGCTCGGCGCCGTACGCGCCCAGCAGCTCCGGATGCGCACCGGGCCGCGCCTCGTGATCCTGGAGATCGACATTGGCGGTGACGAACGCCTGCCACACGCCGTTCAGATCCGGATGACCGTCGGCGAGGCGGGGCGCCTTGTACGGGGGAAATGCGCCGGAAGGGCCGAGCGACTGAGCCGCGAACCGCGGCGCGCCCGACCACAGGAGCGCGGCCGCCGCGGCAGCCATGCAGGCGAACCCTCGGAGCGGAAGCGAGCCCGAACGGCGCATGCGAACCTCCGTGCCCAAGAGGGCCGGCGGGCATTCTAGCCGACACGCCGGCAGCCGCGCCCGAAAATCGGACTGAAGCGACGTGCGGTAGAATTTGCTGGTCTTGCTCGCCGCCCCCCCGCCGGAGTGGTGAAACTGGCAGACGCGCCGGACTCAAAATCCGGTGGGGTTGACCCCCCGTGAGGGTTCGATTCCCTCCTCCGGCACCACCTGAGTTCTTCTACCTGGTCGGGTTCCCGATCTCGGTCGATCCTGTTGCCACCATGTTGCCATGACCCGTGTGGGCTCCGGGAAAGTCCAATAGCCGAATCGCGCCCTCGATGGCCGCAGGACTGAGGTGCATGTTGAATGGCTCGCGCGGGTGCGGCGCGACGTGCGGCCCACAACAGGAGGGACTGAATGTCTTCTCGGTCAATGGTTCACCATTGACTTGATACAGCACGCGCGGCCCCCTGAGATGCCGATGCTCGCGCAGCGCCGCGGTGAGCCGCGTCGTGAGCGGCACATACCGAAGGCGTGGGCCGGACCGTTGTGCAACACGTGGTGATGCAGGGCGCGTCGAGGGAGGAGTAGGCGCGTCCGAGCGAGGTGATGACGCGCTCGCCTCGGCCGTCGGCGGGTCCGAGGTGCACGAAGAGCACCTGGTCCTCGCGATGGTGAATCAGCTTGCCGAGGGCGTGTCGACAGTGCGCGAGGTCGGTGGCGGAGAAGCGGCACTCGAAGACCGAGTACTGCAACCGGTCGCCGAAGCCGCACATCGTCTTGTGGACGCGGCGGAGGCGGAGGTCGTTGGAGATGTCGTAGCAGACGAGATACGTGTTGCGCATCTCGGTCGCCGGCTGCGATGCAGCCCGCAAGCGCGTTGCGTAACCCATTCAGGGACGGTTCACACTTCTGCGCGCCGCGCGGAGCGGGTAGGATTCTCGGTATGGACTCCGAAACGGCCGTTGCGGCGCTCCAGGAGCTCGTCGACGACTATCGGGCGAGATGTCTGTGGTTTCTGCGGGAAGACTACTATCCCGAGACCGCGGCCGAGCGAGAGCGGGTGCTGTCGCTCATCGCCGAGCACGGCGACCTCGAGGCGTTCCGGCGTGTGGCGGAGATTCGCGCATGGTACTCACGGCCATCCAGCGGGACGTCTGCCAGCTCCTAGCCGCCGCCCGCCGGCGGCGGGGGGAGAGCTATGTGGCCGGAGGCGCCGCGCTCGGCGAGGCGATCCGGACAGCGCGGTTGTCTCGCGATGTCGATGTGTTTCACGATTCTGTGGAAGCGGTCGCCGCGTCGTGGGACGAGGATCGCCGGCTGCTCGAAGCGTCAGCGTATCGGGTCCATCCGGTGCGCGAGCGCCCCGGGTTCGTGGAAGCGACCATCTCGCGCGGCGATGCGCGCGTGGCGATGGAGTGGACGCGGGACAGCGCCTATCGCTTCTTTCCGCTCGTCGAGCACGACCTGTTCGGGCTCGCGCTGCACCCGTTCGATCTCGCGACCAACAAGGTGCTCGCGCTGGTCGGGCGAACGGAGGTTCGAGACTGGGTGGACGTACTGGCGTGTGATGAACATCTCCAGCCGCTGGGCTATCTGGCGTGGGCCGCGTGCGGCAAGGATCCGGGATTCACGCCCCAGGGGATCCTCAGCGAGGCGGCGCGGGCATCGCGTTACACGGACGCGGAACTCTCGTCGCTTGCGTTCCACGGCGACGTGCCGTCGGCGGCCGATCTGTCGCGGCGCTGGCAGACGGCGCTGCGCGATGCGCGCGCCGTCATCGAGAAGCTGCCGCCTGCGCACGTCGGCGAGGCGGTAATCACGGCGGACGCTCAGTTGTTCACCGGGTCGACGGACACGCTCGGCCAGGCGCTGTCCGCCGGCACGATCGCCTTTCATCGAGGCGCGATCGGCGGCGCCTGGCCGCAGTCGAAGACGTGAGGCCACGGGTGCACCGCGCCGTGCACCCGTGGCCAAGCCGTTGAGCATCTTCAATTGTCAAAGATCGAGCGAGGCCCCAGCGCGCTTCAGATCGCTTGTCCTGTATTCACCGCCGCCATCAGACCGAACCCGCAGTGCCGGCCCGCGCCGATGGTCAGCGGTCCGGGCACCGGGTGCTCGAACGTCAGCTGCAGGCGCACGGTGGTCAGGTCGCTGAGCCCACGCCCGACGCAGCTCGGCCGTCGATCGCATGAACTCGAGCGTCTCGAACTCCCTTTGGCGACGGGAGGCCGGCGGGTGGCGGGGGTGGCGACGCGGAAAGAGCACCGCCGACGCTCTCGACGACGTCCTGGCCGACTACCTCGAATGGGAGGCTGACTGGCCCGCAAGTTGATGAGTGCTTGGATGTTGTCGCCGGAACTACCACGCCATCACCAATCTAGAGAATCACGTTTTAGGGGTTCGAGTCCCTCCTCCGGCACCACGTCACCCTCTCCGGCGCGCGCCACGGCGCCGCGCTCGTTTCACTCGGGCGGCGCCGCTCCCTTCGCGGCTCTCGGCGAGGGCGTACCCGCGTCCACCGAAACTGCCGAAGGTTGCACGTTCCCGCACCAGATGTAGCCGACCCGCGCGCCCCAGCGGCGATCGGCGAACCGGATCAGATACCACTCGCCGTCCAGCTGCTTCACGGGCAGCACCGTACCTGCCGGTTCCGTGGCCAGCGGGACTTCGAGCTTCCGTGGCTGGATGAAGATCGGCGCCGCGGGGACAGAGACCATCACGTTCGAGGCCAGGATGCCGGCGCGGATCTGATCGCACGAACGGGGCAGGGCGGGGTCGGGAACAGGCGGGGCCGGGGCGTCCACGGGCTCGGCAGCGACCTCGGCGACCTCCGATCCCTGGCGACCCTGTGTCAGGCTTGCGCGTCGCGTCTCGGTGCGAAGCGTCGACGGAGGGGGGGCCTTGGGTGGGGCCGCTTGGTTGCATCCCACGACGACTGTGCCAAGCGTGAGGGCGACGATGGATCGCAAAAGCACTGGTTCGAGCGAGATCCGATGACGCGAGGTGGACTCAGGCGTCATTCTGAGCGAGTTGTGGCGCCGGTCGCAAGGGGGAAGAAGCGCTCTGGTCCCCCGTCATGCACACCGTCGCAGGTACAGACTACCTCCCGGATTCTTCAGGCAGAGAGGCATTTTCGCCGCAAACCAGTCGCCGAACGTGTTGACGGCGAAGTTTCCGAACAGGCAGATCTCCCACGAAGCGTTGTAGGACAGGAAGGCCCGAAGCACGTAGTCTTCGTTCCAGTACCAGCCCCTGGCGAGCCATTCTCGCGGATATTCGAATGAGGCGAAGACATCATGGAAGTGCACGAACACCCCGACCGGCAGCTGTGGCAGCACGTCGAACATCAGGAACTGCAGGTCGCTGCCGCATTTCATGACGTGGCTCGAGTCGATGAACAGCAGATCGCCCTCCTGCAACGATCTGAACGTGTCGATGGGCACCGTCTGGACCTTCTGTTCGACGAGCTCGATGCGCGCCCAGTCTCCCGGCCGAAGCAGTCGTTTCAGATTGGTCGGAAACGGCTCGATGAGCGTGATCCGCGGGGGCTGCGGGAAGAACGTCTCGATCGTGTCCAGCATGACCGCCGACGAGAAGCCGGATCCGACCTCGATGACTCGTGTGGGCTGCAGATATCTGAGGAGACTGTAGAGGAAGATGGCGTCGGCATAACAGAAGACCGTCTGGCCGAAGTAGTAGCGGAACCGCTCGGACCGCTCCTCCGGAAAGGGCAGCTCGCCGTAGAACGCGGCCAGCTTCTCCAGAAGGGCCAGTTGCTGTTCCGCGTTCAGGCGTACGCCGGCGACTTCGCCGGGTCTTCCGTTGAGGGCCTGCAGGCGCGCGTCCACCTCTTCACGCGTCGGAATCGGCGAGTAGAAATGTCCCGCCGAGAACCCTCCCACGTTCCGCAGTTCCTCGCGCAACCTGCCGACGTAGGGCAACCGGTCCAGGCCCCACCGAATCGCATTCCGCAACACTCAACCTCCCGTGCATCCGTCTGCACTGTCGATCCTGCCATGTGCCTTGGCACCGCGCCGTTCAGTCTAAATCAAGCTCCACGAAATGGCCTCTTCCGGCCGCCCTGAGACAGCCGGTTGTCCCTCTGAACATTCGTCTGGGCACATTCGTCTGAACATTCGCATTGACCCGGGCACTCTCGTTCCGTACTCTGACTCGTCGCTTGTGCGCGCGCTCTCACGAGGTCCCATGACATTCACGTCTGTCGCTTCCGCCACCGCCCTGCTCATCGTCGCGATCACGGCGTCGGGTCGGACCGCGGGGCAGGCGCCGGCGGCGGCCGCCGCCCCGACCTACAGCCGCGACGTCGCCCCGATTCTGTACAAGAACTGCACCGGCTGCCATCGTCCGGGCGAGATCGGTCCGATGTCTCTGCTGACCTACAAGGACGCCCGGCCGTGGGCGCGATCGATTGGCAACCGTGTGGCCGCCGGCACGATGCCGCCCTGGCACGCGGATCCAGCCATCGGCGAGTTCGTGAACGATCGGCGGCTCAGTCAGACGGAAAAGGAGACGATTGCCGGCTGGGTGGCCGCCGGGGCGCCGGAGGGAGACCCGAACGACCGGCCCGAGCCGCCGCACTACACCGAAGGCTGGACGATCGGCCAGCCGGACGTCGTCCTCTCGATGCAGGAGGACTACCCGATTCCGGCCACGGGCACGATCGCATATCAGTATTTCGAGGTCCCGACCAATTTCACCGAGGATCGATGGATTCAGGCGTACGAAGTGCGCCCGAGCAACCGATCGGTCGTTCATCACGTCATCGTGTACGTCCGCCCGCCGGCGCAGCCCCGACCGCCGGCGCCCGCTTCGCCGGCTGGGCCGGCTGGGCCGCGGCCGGTGCCGGTGTTCGAGTTCGCGAAGGGCATGGACATTCCGGCCGGCCAGACCGGCGGACCGCGGCTTCCGCCCGACCAGCGCAAGCCGGTCGGACCGGACGATCATCCGGCACCGCGCGTGCTCGGCCCGACCATCGGGGGCTACGTGCCGGGAACGGCGGGCCGCGTGTATCCAGCGGGCACGGCGACCCGGATTCCCGCCGGCTCGACGCTGATCTTCCAGATCCACTACACGACGACCGGGCGGCCGACGACGGACCGCACGAGCCTCGGCCTGGTGCTCGCGAAGACGCGCCCGTCGACAGAGCTCCGCGTCACGGCGCTCATCAACGGCGCGCTGCACATTCCCGCCGGCGCGTCCAACTACCCCGTGGACGCGGAGATGACCATCAACCGCGACATCACGATCTGGAGCATGCTGCCGCACACGCACGTGCGCGGCAAGAGCTGGCGCTACGACGTCACGTTCCCCGACGGCAGGACGCAGACGATTCTGGCCGTGCCCAAGTACGATTTCGACTGGCAGACCGACTACGTCTTCAAGGAGCCGCTGAAGCTGCCGAAAGGGACGAGACTCCACGCCGTTGCGTGGTATGACAACTCGGCTGCGAACAGGTCGAATCCGGATCCCACGCGCGACGTGTGGTGGGGCGATCAGACCTGGGAAGAGATGATGTTCACGGGGCTGAGCTACGGCATCGACCCTGCGCCCGCGCCGTCCGCGGCGCCGGCACGGTAGTAGGCACCCGGCTCGTCGTCGATCCACGTCGGGATGTGACATCAGGCCGCGTGGCGGCGCATCTACGAGGGGGCGCGCGAATCGAGCGCGTCCCACCGGGCGTAAAGCTCCAGCAACTCCGCCGACAGCTGTTCGAGTCGCTTCAGGACACCGGCGATATCGCCGGGGGAACGCTTGTAGAACTCCGGATCCGACGTGGCGCGTCCGAGTGCCTGCTGCTCCTTCTCGAGGGCGTCGATCCGCGCCGGGAGCTCGTCCAGCTCCCGGCGCTCCTTGTGGGACAGCTTGTTGGCCGCCGGCGCCCGGGCGGCGGAGCGGTCGCGCGTCCGGGGCGTGTCGCTGCCAGACGGCTCGCGCGCGATCGCGGGCGTCGCGCGCCGCTGGCGGATCCAGTCCTCGTACCCGCCGACGAATTCCTCCACGCGCCCGCCGCCCTCGAACACCAGCGTGCTCGTGATGAGATTCTCGAGGAACACGCGATCGTGGCTGACGAGCAGCAGCGTCCCGGCCCACGCCGCCAGCTCCGCTTCGAGGCGTTCCAGCGTCTCGAGATCGAGATCGTTGGTCGGCTCGTCCAGAACCAGCACGTTCGCGGGACGCGCGAACAGCCGGGCGAGCAGCAGACGATTCCGTTCCCCGCCCGACAGCGCCCGCACCGGAGACTGCGCCCGCTCGAGCGGGAACAGGAAATCGCGCAGATACGCGTTGACGTGACGGGACCGGCCGTCGACCGTGATGGTGTCGCTGCCATCGCCCACCGTGTCGAAGACGGTCCGATCCGGGTCGAGCTGCTCGCGCTGCTGGTCGTAATATGCCACCTGCACGCCGGCGCCGCGGCCGACGGCGCCGGCATCGGGCGACAGCTCGCCCAGGAGGAGGCGGAGCAGCGTCGTCTTGCCGGAACCGTTCGGTCCGATGAGACCGATGCGATCGCCGCGCACCACGCGCAGCGACAGATCGCTGACGACCACCTGTCCGCCCAGCGCTTTCGTGACGTGCTTGGCTTCGAACACCATCCGGCCGGACGGATCGGCACTCTCGACCTGCAGCCGGACGCGCCCGACCCGGGCGCGCCTGGCCGCGCGCTGCCGCCGCATTTCCATGAGCGCGCGCACCCGGCCTTCGTTGCGCGTCCGCCTGGCCTTGACGCCCTGCCGCAGCCACGCCTCCTCGTCGGCGAGCCGTGTGGTGAAGCGCTCCTCCGCCGCCGCTTCAGCGGCGAGCGCTTCTTCGCGCCGGCGGACGAACGTCGCGTAATCGCCCGGCCACGACGTGAGCCGGCCGCGGTCGATGTCGACGATGCGCGTCGCGACCCGCTGCAGCAACGCGCGGTCGTGAGTGACGAAGACGACGGTCCCCGGATAGCTGCCCAGGAACTCCTCGAGCCAGGCAATCGCGTCGAGATCCAGATGGTTGGTCGGCTCGTCGAGGAGGATCAGAATCCGGCTGCGCCACGAGCGCGCGCGCCAGGAGGACGCGGCGCCGCCAGCCCCCCGACAGCGCGTCGACCGTGGCTTCCGACGGCAGCCCGAGACGCGCGATGACGAGCTCCACGCGCTGCTCGATGCGCCAGCCGCCCTTCTCGTCGAGCTCGTGCTGCAGCCGGCCCAGCTGTTCCAGCAACGCGGGCGTGGCGCGATCGGCCACGCGATGCGCCGTGTGATGGTAGGCGGCGACCACGGCGCTCAGCGCCCCGAGCCCTTCAGCGACGACGTCGACCACCGGCTGACTGGAGGAGAGCGGGACGTCCTGCGCGAGCCTCGCCGTCGTGAGTCCCGGCGACCACGTGAGCGTTCCCCGGTCGGGCCGCTGCTCGCCGCTCAGCAACTGGAGCAGCGTCGACTTGCCGGCCCCGTTTCGGCCGACGAGCGCCACCCGTTCGCCCGGCTCGATGTGGAGCACGACGTCGTCGAGGAGCGGCAGATGGCCGAACGCCAGCGAGACGTGGTTGAGCGAGACAAGGGGCACGGACTCCCTTAGTGTACAGAGCCTTCACGAACCGATTCGACCCGGCGTAGACTGTCGTCGCCCGCGAGGTCCTGATGAACATCCTGCTGCTGTCGATGCCCGACTCCTTCGAGCACATGCCGACGATCGCGGTGCGCATGCCGAACGGCGCCCTGGCGTCGCTCGCCGGCAACCTCGATCCACACCACCGCGTGTCGGTCGCGGACCTGGTGCTCGTCCAGGACGCGGTCCGATCGACCGTCGAGCGCCTGCTCGCCGACCTGCGGCCCGATCTCGTCGGGCTCTCGGTGATGACGTTTCAGCGCGCGACGGCGTTCAAGATTGCGGCGCTCGTCCGGGCGCGCCGTCCCGCCGCGCGGGTCGTCGTCGGCGGGTACAATCCGAGCCTGGCGCCGGCCGCGTACGCGGGCTGCCGCGACGTGGACTTCATCGTGCGCGGCGAAGGCGAGCAGACGCTGTCGGATCTGGTGCGCGCGCTCGGCGCCGACCTCGATCCGGCGGGCATTCCTGGCCTCGGCTGTCGGACGCCGGCCGGCTTCGTGTTCGGCCCCGATCGTCCCGTCGCGCGTCTCGCGGCGGAGCCTCCGCGGCTGCCGAACCGCGGCGCCCGGGTGTTGCAGGGGTACACGCTTCTCGGGCGGGCGGTCGACGTGGTGGAGACCTCGCGCGGCTGCACCTACGACTGCAGCTTCTGCTCGATCATCGAGATGCGCGGTCGCAACTTTCACGTCTACCCGATCGAGCGGGTTCTGGCCGACATCGCCGACGCGCGGCGGCGCGGCGCCCGCGCAATCTTCCTCGTCGACGACAACATCACGCTGGACGTCGGTCGATTCGAGTCGCTGTGCCGGGCGATCATCGAGAGCGGCTTCGACGACGTGGACTACGTGGTCCAGGCGATGACGTCGCCACTCGCGCAGCACGGCGCCACGCTGGCGCCGCTCATGCGGCGAGCGGGCTTTCGGTACGTCTTCCTGGGCATCGAGAACGTGCTCGATGCCGACCTGGCGTTCCTGAAGGCGGCGGCGAAAAATGCGCGGCGCGACCGCGGCCGCACCGTCGGGAACGCCACCATCGAAGCCATCGCTCATCTCCACCGCCACCGGCTCTTTGTCGTCGGCGGCCTGATCGTTGGAAATCCGGACGACACCGGCGAGTCGATCGACGCGAACCTTGCGTTCGCCGAGCGCTACGTGGACTGGCCCTACATCCAGCATCCCACGCCGTACCCCGGCACGCCGATGACCCACGAATTCCGCGCGCGGGGGCTCATCGTCGACGAAGACGTGTCGCACTACGACGGCACGACCGCCGTGGTCCGCACCGAGAACCTCGACGCCCACGAAGTCGAGTTCCGGCGGTGGCGCGCCGAGCGGTGGATGAAGGTGCGGCACATGCCCGCCGCCTTCAGGCACAGCCCGGCGTTCGTGCTGACGCACGGGCGGCGCATGCTCGCGCACACCTTCGCGGGCACGACGCTGCGCTCGCTGCTCGGGTTCGAGGACGAACGGATCGTGTTCGGCCGGTACCGTCAGCAGCGGCGGATGGCCCGGGAACGGCTCCTGCCGGGTGACGCCACGGCCGCGGAGATGGCGGCGTCGGAGGCCGAGCTGGCCCGGTCCTGAGGCTGGCTCCGGCCCGCAGCCCTCCCGGCGGCCGCGGGCGGCGGGGCGGCGGGACGTCCACAAAACGCTTGAACCCGCCGGCGCCGCGCGCGATAGTAGGGAGGGTTAATTGATTGGTTAAATGAAACGATCAAGCACGGGCCGCGGGAGGGGGCGCCGGGACGGCGACACGGAACACCGGATTCTCGAGGCGGCCCACGCCGTGTTCGTCCGGCGCGGCACCGCCGGCGCCCGCATGCAGGAGATTGCCGCTGAGGCCGGCGTCAACCAGGCGCTGCTCCACTACTACTTCCGCACCAAGGCCCGCCTGGCTCAGGCGGCCTTCGAGCGCGCGGCCGCCCGGTTCATGCCGGCCGTCATCGAGGTGCTGGCCTCCGGCGCCTCCCTGGACGTGAAGGTCGCGCGCACGGTCGATCTCGAGCTGGAGCACCTGACGCGCGCCCCGTACCTGCCGGGCTACATCATCAGCGAGGTGACGCACCACCCCGAGCGGGCGCGACAGCTGATTGTCGCGATCACCGGCCGCACCGCCGAGGACGTCCGCCCCCGGATCGTCGAGGCGCTCGGCCGGCAGATCGACGCGCTCGTCCGTCGCGGCGAGATGCGGCCGATTCCACCCGAACAGTTCATCGTCAACCTGATGTCGCTCTGCATCTTCCCGTTCGCGGCGCGGCCGATGATCACGGCGATGCTCGGCATGAGCGGGCGTGCGTTCGATCGGTTCATCGCCGCCCGACGACAGGACTTGACGGTTTTCTTCCTTGGAGCGTTGCGCCCATGAGACCGACAGCTGCTCTCGCCATGGTGACGGGGCTGATCGTGGCGTCCGCGCCCGTCTCGGCCCAGACCCCCGGGCCGTCGGGGGGCGAACCGCTGCGCCTGGCCACGCTGCAGCGCGAGGCGCTCGCGGCCGATCCGCGCGCCCGCGAATTCGCGCTGCAAACGACGCAGTCCGACCTGCGGGTGCGCAACATCGAGGTCGAGCGGCTGCCCACCATCAGTGGCGCGGCGCAGACGCAGTATCAGTCCGACGTTCCGACGGCGCCGGTGACGCTCCCCAACGGCCAGCCCCTCTTCTCGGCGCCGAAAGACACCTACGACGCGTCGATTCGCGTCGATCAACGTATCTTCGATCCGACCGCGGAGCCGCGGCTGGCCCTGGCGCGGGCGGATCTCGCCGACGCGCAGGCGCGCCTGCGCACGACGCTGTTCGCGCTGCGGCAGGAGGTGAACGACGCGTTCTTTACCGCGGCGCTTCTTCAGGAGCAGATCGGCGCGCTCGCGGCAACCGTGACCGGGCTCGAGGGACGCCTGCAGGAAACGACGACGCGGGTGCGGGAAGGCACGGCGCTGGCGGCGGAAGCGGCCGCCGTCGAGGCGACCCTGCTGCAGGACCGCTTGCAGGTGGACGAGCTCCGCGCGGTCCGCGGCGCGGCGCTCGCCCGACTCGAGACACTCACGGGCCGCCCCCTCGACGCCGACGCCCGGCTCGAGCTGCCCGACCTCGTCGAGCCGGTTGCGCGCGCGCGCAGCAGCCTCGCCTCGCTTCGGGCGCGTCCGGAATACGAAGCGTTCGCCCGCGCGCGGGACCGCGCCGCGAGCCAGCAGAGCGTCGCCGCCGCGGCCGAGCGGCCGCAGGTCTCGGCGTTCGGCCGCATCGGGTACGCGAAACCGGGCCTCAATTTCATCGCGGACCGGTTCGAGACCTACGGCGTCGCCGGCCTTCAGGTGCAGTGGAAGGCGTGGACCTGGGGCTCGGCCGGCCGCGAGCGCGAGGCGCTCGCGATCCAGCAGTCGATGATCGCGGCCGACGAGGCCGCCTTCAGCGACGGCATTCGCCGCGCCATCGAGCCCGACCTGGCAACCATCGATCGTCTGCAGGACGCGGTGGCGACCGACGACCGGATCGTCGGGCTGCGCCAGGAGGTCGAGCAAAGCGCCGGGCTGCGGTTCCGGGAGGGCGTCGTCACGTCCTCGGAGTACCTGGACCGCGACACCGAGTCGCTGCACGCGCGGTTCGATCGCGCGCGGCACCGCGTCGAGCTCGCGCAGGCGCGCGCCCGCCTGTTGACCACGCTCGGATTGGAGGTGCAGTGATGCACGGCACGGAACGGCCGATGCCGACCGCCGACCGCGCGCGCCGCCGGGCGACCGCTTCCCGGGCGCCGGTGCCCGTCGCCCGCCCGCTGGGGCGCGCATTGCTGCTGGGCGCGCTCGCCGCGAGCGCCTGCACGCCAAAGGTCGAGCCGGACGCCTACGGCAACGTCGAAGCCACCGAGGTGGTCGTCTCCGCGGAGGTGGCCGGGCGACTCGTCGCCTACACCGTGGAGGATGGCCAGACGCTCGCGGCGGGAGCGGTCGTCGCGACGATCGATCCGACGCAGCTGACGCTGCAGCGCGATCAGATCGTCGCCCAGAAGATGGCCACCTCGTCCCGGATCGGGGAGATCGCGCAGCAGATCGACATGCTGGAGGCGCAGCGCGGCGCGGCGGCCGCGCAGCGCGATTCAGCGAAGGCCCAGCGCGACGCCCTCGCCGCGCAGCAGGAGATCGCGAAGCGCGCGTACGACCGGACCAACCGGCTCTTCTCGCAGCAGGCGGCGACCGCCCAACAGCTCGATCAATCCGAGCGCGACTACCGCGTGCTCACGAACCAGATCCGGGCGCAGGACCAGCAGATCACGGCGCAGGAGCGACAGGTGGCGGCCTTCGGCGAGCAGATCCAGGGCGCCCGCGCGCAGCAGCAGACGGTGCGCGATCAGGTCGCGGCTGTCGAGGCGCAGGTGAACCAGACCGAGGAACGGCTCCGCAAGACCGACATCAGGAATCCGGTGGAGGGCACCGTCCTCACCTCGTACGCCAGGGCCGGCGAGTTCGTACAACCGGGACAGCCGCTCTACAAGATCGCCAACCTGAACGCCGTGGACGTCCGCGCGTACGTCACCGAGCCGCAACTGGCGCAGGTCGGCCTCAAACAGGAGGTCCGCGTCTCGGTCGATGCCGGCGCCGGAAGGCGCCAGACGCTTCCAGGGACCGTGACGTGGGTGTCCGCACAGGCCGAGTTCACGCCGACGCCCATTCAGACGCGCGAGGAGCGGGCAGACCTCGTGTACGCGATCAAAATCAACGTGCGGAACGACGGGGGCGTGCTGAAGATCGGCATGCCCGTGGACGTCACGTTCGCCACCCCACCAGCCCAATGACCGCGCCCCGTCCGCCAGCCGGCGATCCGACCTCCGGCGCCGCGGTCGTCGTCGAACAGGTGGCCAAGCGGTTCGGCGACACGCAGGCGCTCGACGACGTGTCGTTCGCCGTCGAGCCCGCCGAGCTCTTCGGCTTCATCGGCCCGGACGGCGCCGGAAAGACCACGCTCTTTCGCATTCTCGCGACGCTGATGACGCCGACGGCCGGCCGGGCACGGGTCCTCGGTCGAGATGTGGTCGCGGACCTCTGGGCGCTCAGGCCGCGGATCGGCTACATGCCCGGGCGCTTTTCGCTGTACCCGGATCTGAGCGTCGAGGAGAACCTGCGCTTCTTCGCCTCGGTCTTCGGCACGACGGTCGCGCGCGAGTACGCGCAGATCGCGCCAATCTACCGCCAGCTCGAACCCTTCAAGGACCGTCGAGCGGCCGCGCTCTCGGGCGGCATGAAGCAGAAGCTCGCCCTCTGCTGCGCGCTCGTCCATCGGCCCGAGATCCTGCTGCTCGACGAGCCGACCACCGGCGTCGACGCCGTCTCGCGCCGCGAATTCTGGGACCTGCTCCGGACGTTCGGTGCCGGCGGCATCACGATTCTGGTGTCGACGCCGTACATGGACGAGGCGAACCGCTGCGATCGCGTGGCGCTCATCCAGCACGGCCGGCTGCTGGCCATCGACAGGCCGGCGCGGATCGCGGAGTCGTTCGATTGGCCGCTGTTCGCCGTCCGCGCGTCGGACCGCTACGGGGCGCTGCTCGCGCTGCGCGAGCGCTCCTCGACGCACTCGGCGTACCCGTTCGGCGACACGCTCCACTACGCCGATGCGCGGCGAAACATCGACGCCGGCGAGATCGTCCTCGACGTGAGCCGGTTCCTGAAGTCCCGAGGCTTCGCCGACGCGTCGGTGTCGCCCACGGCGCCGACGGTGGAAGACAGCTTCATCGCGAAAATGACCGAGGAGCAGGTCGCATGACGCCGCCGCTTGCCATCGAGGCGCACGAGTTGACGCGCCGCTTCGGCGCCTTCCTCGCCGTCGACCGGATCTCGTTCGACATGAAGGGCGGCGAGGTGTTCGGGTTTCTGGGCGCCAACGGGGCCGGCAAGACCACCGCCATTCGCATGCTGACGGGCCTGCTCGCGCCGACCTCGGGCCACGCCAAGGTGGCGGGCCACGACGTGGCGCGCGAGCCGGACGAGGTCAAGCGCGCCATCGGGTACATGAGCCAGCGCTTCTCGCTGTACGAGGACCTCACGATTCGCGAGAACATCCGTCTGTACGGCGGGATCTACGACCTGAGCGATCGCGAGATCCGCGATCGGACCGACGGCATGCTGTCCCGGCTCGGGTTGACACACGCCGCGGATCGGCTCGTGCGGGCGGTGCCGCTCGGATGGCGGCAGAAGCTGGCGTTCTCGGTGGCGCTGCTCCACCAGCCGCGGCTGGTCTTCCTCGACGAGCCGACGAGCGGCGTCGATCCGCTCGCCCGCCGTCAGTTCTGGGAGCTGATCTACGAGGCGGCGTCGCGCGGCACGACCGTCCTGGTCACCACGCACTACCTGGACGAGGCGGAGTACCTGCGATCGGATCTCGATCATGGTCGCCGGGCGCATCGCCGCGCTGGGCACGCCCGCCGAGCTCAAGGATCGATTCCGCGTCGAGTCGATCGACGAGTTGTTCGTGCGGCTCGCCCGCCCCTCCACCGCGTCACCGGAGCCGAACCGGTGACGGCGCTCATGGGATTGATGCGCAAGGAGGTGTACCACATCGTTCGCGATCGGCGGACGCTCGTCGTGATCATCGCCCTGCCGGTGCTGCAGGTCGTGCTCTTCGGCTACGCGATCAGGACCGACGTCGATCGCGTGCGCCTGGCCGTCGTGGACCCCGCGCCGGATCCGGTCACCCTGGCGCTGCGCAGCCGGTTCGAGGCGGCCGCCGTCTTCCGGACGACGGCGGTCGTCGCGCGCGCGGATCGCCTCGACACGCTGTTCAAGCGAGGCGAGGCGCAGGGCGCGGTGGTGTTCGAACCTGGATTCGCCGACCGGATCGCGCGCGGACTGCCGGCGCGGCTGCTGATCGTCGCCGACGGGACCGAGCCGAACACCGGCAGCATCGTGGAGGCGTATGCGACCGCGGTGGTCGAGGCCTACGCGCGTGAGCGCGGCTGGACCGGCACGACCGTCCGGATCGTGCCCGAGGTCCGGATGCGCTTCAACCCGACGCGCCGGAGCTCGAACCTGTTCGTCCCGGGCCTGATGGCGTTCGTCCTGACCATCGTCTCGTCCCTCATGACGGCGATTTCGCTGACGCGCGAGAAGGAAACCGGCACGCTGGAGGCGCTTCTCGTCTCCCCGCTGCGGCCGTGGCAGATCATCGTCGGCAAGGTCGCGCCCTATCTGGTCGTCGGCTTCCTCAGCGTCGTGGGCGTGGTCCTCGAGGCGCGGCTCGTGTTCGACGTGCCGCTGCGCGGCAGCATCACGCTCCTGCTGATCGAGGGCATCCTCTTCATCCTGGTCTCGCTGTCGCTCGGGATCCTGATTTCCGCGCGCACCTCGTCGCAGCGGGTTGCCATGATGGGCGCGCTGGTCGGCACGATGCTGCCGACCATGCTGCTGTCGGGATTCATCTTTCCAATCGAGAGCATGCCGTGGCCGCTCCGCGCGATCTCGTTGGTCGTGCCGGCGCGCTGGTTCGTGCTGGTGGCACGCAGCGTGATGCTCAAGGGCGTCGGACTCGCCTATCTCTGGCCGGCGACACTGGTGCTGCTGGCAATGGCGGTCGTCCTGCTCGCCGCCAGCACCCGCTCGTTCCACGAGCGGCTGGAATCCTGACGTGCGGAGGATCCTGTTTCTCGCGCGCGCCGAGATCCTGCACGTCGTCCGCGACCGGGCGACGCTGGCCCAGACGCTCGTCGTGCCGGTCGTGCAGCTGCTCGTCCTGTCGAACGCGGCGACCTTTCAGATCGTCAACACGCCCACCTACGTGGTGGATCTCGATCGCAGCAGCGCGTCACGGGGCCTGGTCAACCGGTTTGCCGCATCCGGATACTTCCGTGTCACGGGCGCGTCGGCGTCGGCCGATCGCGCCGACGAGGCGCTCGTCCGCGGCGACGTGACCATGGTGTTGACCGTCCCGCACGATTTCGAGTCGTCGCTCGCCACTGACGGGGTCGCGCCGGTGCAGCTGTCGATCGACGCCGAGAAAGGATCGGCCGCCGGAATCGTGCAGTCCTACGCGGCCGACATCGTGGGCGCCTACGCGTCGGAGCTCGCGGCCGAGCGGCCCCGACTCCCACGGGGCGGTCTCTCGGGCGTGGTGCGGGCGATTCCCGGGCGCGCGGCGCCACGGATCGACCTTCGAGTGAGAAGCTGGTACAACCCGACGCTGAACTACCAGCACTACATGGTGCCCGGCATTCTGGTCGCGCTGGTGACGTTGATCGGCACCCTGCTGACCGCCCAGAACATCGCGCGCGAGAAGGAGCTCGGCACGCTCGAACAGCTCAACGTGACGCCGATCACGCGCGGGCAGTTCATCACCGCGAAGCTGCTGCCCTTCTGGGTGCTCGGGCTGATCGATCTGGCCATCGGCCTTGCGGTCGCGCGCTTCGCGTTCGGCGTGCCGATGCGCGGCAGCCTGCTGCTGCTGTTCGGATCGGCGGCGGTGTACCTGGTGGTGGCGCTCGCCATCGGACTCTGGATCTCGACCCTCGTCGACACCCAGCAGCAGGCGATGTTCGTCACCTTCTTCGTCATGGTGATGTATCTGCTGATGAGCGGCCTCTTCACCCCGATCGACAGCATGGCGAGGTGGCTGCAGGTCGTGTCGCTGGTGAACCCGGTGCGGCACTTCGTCACGATTTCCCGCGGCATCCTCATCAAGGGGGCGGGACTCGCCGATATCGCCCGGCCGCTGGCGGCACTGGTCGCCTACGGCGCGGTGATGCTGATGCTGGCGATTCGCCAGGTACTCGAAGCGCACCGCCTGAATGCCGGCTGGTGCCGCCGCGCCGGCCGCCACGGCCACCCGGGACCACACTTCGCGGGCGCCGTCGCGCCGCCTATCAGAGGCTAGCGTCCACCCTGGCGACGCCCGGAACGCCCGATGTACGAGGCAATCAGGTGGTCGAGCGAGAGAGCGCCCGGCCCTTGCGTGAGCAGAAAGACGAGCACCGCCCCCCACAGCAGATTGTCGGTCCAGGCCTGCGGGTACACGAAGATCTGGATCACCAGGATCATGCCAAGGAGCGGCAGCGTCGCGATCCGCGTGGCCAGCCCCACGAACAGGAACAGCGGCCACACCAATTCGTTGAACATGGCCATGCGCGCGGCGACGGCCGGCGCGAGGACCGGCACCTTGTACTCGTCCTCGAACAGCTTCACGGCGAATTCCCAGGAACCGTATTTGAGCAGGCCGGCCTTGAAGAACACGGACCCCACGGCGATTCGCATCGCGAGCTGAATGGCCGACAACGGCACGCGCTCGAGCGACGCCCGCAGCGCGAGCAGCCACATCCACCGTCCACGCCGGCCGGCGGGCGCGTCGGCCATCATGGCTCGCCCGGGTCCGGATCACCTGACGGGATGCCGGCCACCAGACCGTCCGATACGGCGGCCAGCAGACCGGCCCCCGGATCGAACCCGGCGTCGGCCGTCCATGCGCGATCCGCCGCGTCACCGATCGACAGCCCGCCCTGGAGCCCCTGGCGAAACGCGAACGTTCCGCTGTCGAGGCGGCGCCACCGGAATTCACCGCGAGCGCCGCGAATCTCGAGGCGAACGACCTCCGGCTCGAACGACAGCCGGTCCGGGGCGTCGCCGCTCACGTAGATTGTCATCAGCCGATCGATCGGCCAGTCCGCGCGCAGGTAGCGGACGCCCGGCTGGACGTCGACGCGCATCGCCGCGAGCGCGTCCGAGGAGGCGCGCGAGAACGGCTCGACGGACAAAGCCGGCTGGTCCACGGCGATCGAGACCTGGCCCACGTGCCACTCGAGCGTGGCGAACGCGCCGAGGTACGGCAGCCGGGCGCCGAGGGCGCTCTCTTCGAGACAGCGCGGAAAGGCGCCGCCGTATTCGGCGATGCACGGCGCGTCAGGCGGATGCCGGCAGACGAACGCGTGCGCCGCCTCGACCAGCGCGGCCGAACCCACGAGCCACGCGCTCGCGGGAAACCTGGTGAGGAGCGCCGTCACGAGGCTCGCTTCGTAGTGACGGCTGTGGATCTCGAGGCGCCTGGCCGCGAGGGGCCCGCCGGCGAGGAGCGGCGCCACCTCGCGGGCGTCGCGATCCACGATCGCCCGGCGCAGCGCGTCCTGCACGTCAGCCAGCGGCAACATGGCGGTTCTCGAGCGCGGCCGACGAGACGGCGTCGGCCCGATCGGCTTCAGCCGTCAGCCGGCCGAGCGACGGCAGATCGTTGTCCCACTCGACGAGCGTCGGCCTCGCGCCGAAGCGCGCGACCGTGTGGCGATAGAGCTCCCAGGCGCCCTCGTCCACGACCGATCCGTGCGTGTCGACGTACAGCTCGGCGTCCGGGCTGGCGGGATCCTGCTCGACCGTGAAGCCACCGAGGTGCAGTTCCTCGACGGCGTCCGCCGGGAGTCGATCGATGTATTCAAGACGATCGAACGTCAGGTTGTGCGCGCTGAGATGCACGTTGCTGACGTCGCACAGCAACCCGCAGCCCGTCATCCGCACCAGCTCGCTGAGAAACGTCACCTCGTCCATGGTCGATCCCGCGAATCCCACGTAGCTCGACGGATTTTCGACCAGATACCTGCGCCCGAGTGCGTCCTGCACTTCGGCCACCTGGGCGGCGACGATGGCGAGCGTTTCGCGGGTGTAGGGCAGCGGCAGCAGATCGTTCAGGTACTGGCCGGCGTGGGTGGACCAGGCCAGATGTCCGGATACGAGAATCGGATCAATCGTCTCGATCAGCCGACCGACGCGCTGGAGATGTCGCCGATCGATTCCGGTGGCGCTGCCGACCGAGACGCCCACGGTGTGCACGGAGACCGGATACTGACGGGCGACCTCCACCAGCAATTCGGCGGCATGCGGATTCGCGAGGAAGTTCTCCGGATGAACTTCGAACCAACCGACCGACGGCCGAGTGGCCACCACCTCCGCGAGATGCGGAAGCCTCAGGCCGATGCCGGCGCGTGACGGCGCGCGATGCATGAGGTCTGTCACGTGACCACCCGGCGTCATCTTCACGGCCTACTTAGGGGTCTTGCTGCCACCGACGATCCGCTCGCAGTAGCCTTCGGGGACGTAGATCCAGGCCTTCGGATCGCTGTTGATCTTGGAAGTGCCGCCGCACGAGTTGTTGCCGGTGGCCGCGCAGTCGTTCTTGCCGGCCTTCGCAATCCCGTAGCACTTCTCGGCCTTGAAGCTCGGGGCGGGCGCCGGTTTCTGTGCGGCGAGAATGGCGGGGGCCGCCACGGCCGCGGCCAGGGCCGAGGCCATCATCACGCGTCTGTTCATGACTCCTCCTCGTTGATGGGGCGCTCGACGCCTGATCGCGTCGCGCGCATCACCCCAGAGTTCGACCACCGCCGGCAAAAGGTTACGGGCGGGAAAAAGTGCCAGAATGGAACGGTTGATGGCGGATCGCACCGAACACGACAGCCGCCTGGGTGCGCTGATGCAGGCGGCTCAGGTGGGCGACGCCGACGCCTACCACGAGCTCCTCGAGTCGATTCTGCCCCTGCTGCGCCGGGTAATCGGCAGACGTCGTGCGGTCCTCGGCGGCGACGAGGTCGAAGATCTCGTCCAGGACGTGCTGATGTCGGTGCACGGCGTCCGGGCCACCTACGACCCGGGTCGGCCTTTCCTGCCCTGGCTGCTCGCCATCACGCGACACCGGCTTGCCGACAGCGCGCGTCGTCATGCGCGCCGCGCGGGCCGGGAAGTCATCGTCAACGACCTCGATGTAACCTTCTCGCGTGAGGATCCGAATTTCAAGACGGATGCCTACGGCGATCCGAAAGCGCTCGCGCGGGCCATCGAGCAGTTGCCGCGCGGGCAGCGCGTCGCCATCGAGCTGTTGAAGGTGCGCGGACTCTCCCTCAAGGAGGCCGCCGCCGCATCCGGGCTGACGACCGGGGCGCTCAAGGTCGCGACTCACCGAGCGATCGTCGCGCTCCGGCGGATTCTGACGAAGGTATGAACGTTCGAAGCACCGAGGACCTGATTGCCCGATTGTCGGCGTCGGCCGAACCGGTTCGCCGACTGCAGCCGCCCTACGTCCGCGCCACGGTGTGGCTCGTCGTCGTGGTGCCGTACCTGGCGCTCCTCATGTCGGCACTGTTCGCGGGCCGCGCCAACCGGTTGCCGATCGTGACTCAGGCGTTCGTCGTGGAACAGGTCGCGGCGGTCGCCACGGGGGTGACGGCAGCGATCGCCGCCATGGTGACTCTCGTTCCCGGCTACCGCCGCACCGTCCTGCTCGCCCCGATCGGGGCCGGGCTCGTCTGGGCGGTCGCGGTCAGTCGCGAGTGCCTGGCGCAGATGCCGTCTCCCGACGGCGCGCTGCCCGAGCACTGGGCGTGCGTGCCGGCAACGCTGGTGGCGACCGTCCTGCCGGCGGCCGTCATGATCGTGATGCTCCGTCGCGGCGCGCCGCTGACCCCGCGGCTGTCGACCTCGCTCGGTGTGCTGGCTGCCGGCGGGCTCGCGCACGCCGGCGTCCGGCTCGTGCACCGACTGGATCCCGGAATCGTCGTGCTCGTGTGGCACCTCGGGACGGTCTTCGCGTTGTCGGTGGCGGGCGCGTGGATCGGACGTCAGCTCCTGCGCTGGCCCGTCTTCGCCGGTCCCGCCGGCACGGAGTGACGCCCGCGTGATTCCCTTCTCGGTCCTGGACCTCTCCCCGATCGTCGAGGGCGGCTCCGCGGCACAGGCGCTCGGCCACACGCTCGACCTGGCGCGCCATGCCGAGCGGTGGGGGTATCGCCGCTACTGGCTCGCCGAACACCACAACATGCCCGGGATTGCGAGCGCGGCGACGTCGCTCGTGATCGGCTACGTCGCGGGCGGCACGCGCACGATTCGCGTGGGATCGGGCGGCATCATGCTGCCGAACCACTCGCCGCTCGTCATTGCGGAGCAGTTCGGCACGCTCGAATCGCTGTATCCGGGTCGGATCGATCTCGGGCTCGGACGGGCGCCAGGCACCGATCCGCGGACCACGCTCGCGCTGCGTCGCGATCGCGCCGGGGTCGAGGAGGCTTTCCCTCGCGACGTCGCTGAGCTGATGGGCTACTTCGCGCCCGCCGTGCCCGGTCAGCCGGTGCGCGCCGTGCCGGGCGCAGGCTTGCGCGTGCCGATCTGGCTGCTGGGATCCAGCCTGTTCAGCGCCCAATTGGCGGCGGACCTCGGACTGCCGTTTGCGTTCGCCTCGCACTTCGCGCCGGATTACCTGATGGCAGCGCTCGCCGAGTATCGGCAGCGGTTCAGGCCGTCGGACACGCTGGCCACTCCGTACGCGATGGTGGGCGTCAGCGTCGTCGCGGCCGAGAGCGATCGAGACGCCGAGCGGCTGGCCACGTCGCTCTTTCAGCAGTGGATCAGCCTGCGCCGGGGCATGCCGCGACCCCTTCAGCCGCCGGTCGACTCGATGGAGGGACGCTGGTCGCCGACCGAGCGCGCCGGCATCCAGCACACGCTCGCGTACGCGGCGATCGGCGGGCAGGAAACGGTGAAAGACCGCCTGCAGGCGCTCGTCGATGCGACCGGGGCCGACGAGCTGATCGTGGCCGGTCAGATCTACGATCATGCCGCGCGCCTGCGCAGCTTCGAAATCGTCGCGCAGGTGCGTGACTCACTCGCGAGCTTCCCCGGCTCCAGCGAGGTCCGCCTTCAGCCGGACCACTAGGCACTATTTTCGTTGCGCGTGAATCACGGGGAGGTGTACAACGTGCGCACCCCGTCGGTGTCACTGGATTCCTGAAGGGAGCCCGTATGCGCAGCGTGCTCGCGCGTGTCCCCATCGCGGTCGCAGGCCTCGTCGGAGCGGTCGGTACTGTCGGGTGCCGGCGGTGAAGCGCCGCCGCCGTGGGCGTACGGGTTCACCGAGGCGGCTCCCGCCGCCGCGTCCGCGGCCCCGGCCGCGCCCGCCGGCGGGCGACGCGGTGGTGCCGCTCGCGGCGCGGCGCCGGCACCGGACGAAACCCAGCGGCATCTGCCAGGCAGCAGCCTCGCCTTCACCGTCACGCAGATTCGCGACGGCTTCGGGCCCGCCGACTGGTATCCCGGCGATCACCCCCAGATGCCCGATGTCGTCGCTCACGGCCGCCGGCCCGATGTGCGCGCGTGCGCCCTCTGTCACTATCCCAACGGAAAGGGGCGACCCGAGAACGCCGGCGTCGCCGGCCTGCCGCCCTCCTACTTCATGCAGACGATCGCCGACTTCCGGAGCGACGCCCGAAAGAGCGCCGACATGCGGAAGGCGAACACGACCGTCATGGCGACCATCGCGAAGGGGATGACCGACGACGAGATCAAGGCGGTGGCGGAGTACTTCTCGTCGATGAAGTGGACGCCGTGGATCAAGGTGGTCGAGACGAAGACGGTTCCCAAGACACGCGTCGCGGGCGGCATGTTCCTCAAGCTCGAAGGCAGCGAGACCGAGCCGATCGGCCAGCGCATCATCGAAGTCCCCGACGACACGGAACGGACCGAGGTGCTGCGCGATCCGCATTCGGGATTCACGGCCTACGCGCCAATCGGCAGCATCAAGAAGGGCGAAGCCCTCGTGGCCACCGGCGGCGGCAAGACCACCCAGTGCGCGGTGTGCCACGGATCGGATCTGAAAGGCCTCGGCCCGGTCCCGGGCATCGCGGGACGATCGCCCAGCTACCTCGTCCGGCAGCTGTACGACATGCAGCAGGGCACCAGAAAGGGCATCTGGAGCGATCTCATGAAGCCGGTCGTCGCGAAGCTGACCAACGATGACATGCTCGCGATCGCGGCGTACACGGCGTCCCGCATGCCGTAGACGCGCCGCGACGAGACGGAGCCGCAAACCAGGCGGGACGCGCGGACAAGGGGCAGGCACCATGAGACGACGGCATTTTCTCGAAGCCATCGGGATCGCGACGTGGGCAGGCGTGACGGCGGGTGCGCAGGAGCAGGCCCAGGAGCCGCCGGCCGGCCGGCGCGGCGGCGGCGGCCGCGGCCGCGGCCGCGTAGACCCGGGTCCCCCCATCACCAACACGCCGCAGTCTTCGCGCGACAAGTTTGCCGGGATGTACAAGCTGGTGGAGTACCGGCCGCACGGCGCCAACCCGATCGGCCGAATCTACTACGACAAGCTCGGACGCATGGGCGCGATGCTCCATCCGCCGAATCGCAAGCCGCTCCCGCCGAATCCGACCGCCGACGACTACCGCGCAGCCTACCAGGGGCTGGTGGCGTACTACGGCACATTCGACGTGGACGAGGAAACCCACCGGGTCGTGCATCACCTCGAGGCCGCCTCGAACCCGGCGTGGATCGGCACCGACTTCATGCGATGGTACGAGCTCACGCCGACTCGCCTGACGCTTCGGACGAGCCCCAACTCCACCACGCCGCTCGTCTGGGAGCGCATGCCGTAGAACTCCAGGCGACCGACGGCCCGCTCAGCCGCGGCCGGGTCGGACCTCGGCGTCGAAGACGCCGGTTTCGACGCGGCCGGCCCGCTTGACCTGGACGAACAGGCGGTAGTGTCCCGCGTCAGGAAATCCGTACGGGAACGTGATCTCGGCCGACAGCGGCGCATGTCCGGCATGGACCGGCATCGACGAGCCGTTCGCCAGCTCGACGGCTGCCATCGGGGCCGAGCCGCCTGGATGCAGATGAGCGAACACCTGCCAGTCGGCGCGAACCAGCACGAGATGAGCGGCCATCCCCATGTAAGGCTGGAGATCGGCAAGCGGATGGCCGTCGCCGCCGACGATCCGGAACCTGAGCCAGACCGGTTCTCCAGCCCGAAACGTGTCGCTGCCGTTGACCCACTGCATCCAGACGCCAGCCGAGAGCGGTGCGCTGCCGGTCTGCGGTCCCGTGACGAGCGCCATCGCGGGCGTCAGCGAATCGTCCCCGTCCGGGAGGCCGCTCACGATCTGAGGCAGGGTGATTGCGGCGGTCTCGGTTTCCGGAAAGCCGGACGCATGCACGACGTCCGCAAACACCCGATATCGTCCCTCGGGCATCGACGGCAGGAGCTGCGCGAAACCGCCGCGATCGACCGATTCCGGGTGGAGATGCACGAGAAAATCCATGCCGGGCTCGCGGATGAGAAACAGGTGCATCAGGTGGCCGTGATCGGCGATTAAGTCGTTCGGACCGGCTCGCCCCGTGAGGCGGTCCGTGTTCGAGCTGTCGAGGGCCACCGACAAGGTGGAAGGCGCCACCAGCCGGACGCCGACATGCGGCGGTCCGTACACGACAGCCTCGGCATCGGACGCGGCCCGTCGCCACCACAGATCGCCAAGCCACACGAGCGCGGCAATCACGGCGGCCGCGGCCACCATGACGAGGCGGGCACGCCGGATCGCCGACGCCGGCGTATCGACGCCCGGCCGGACGGTTGCTTCGCGGACGGCGGCGCCGACGATGGCGATGGCGCCCACGATCAGGAGAACGGCCAGGGCGCCGAGCAGAAGCTTGAGCGGCGGCGCCATCGGACGGGTCGCGCTCGACGTGGCGCCGATCGGCACTGAAAGCTCGGCGTCGCCGCGGTCGCCGCGGGCGAGGATGCGAACCTTCCATGCCCCCCGCTGCATGATCCACAACTGCGCGCGATAGAGGTCCGGGGCGTCGCCGGCGCGTTCGGCGATGTCAGCGACCGGGGAGAGCCCGGATCCGACGCCGCGAATGCGCAGCGGCGTCACCTGAATCGATCGCAGCCCCGGCGACAACGATCGCAGTTCGATGTCGGCCACCCCTGGAATCACGCGCGGCATGCGGATCACGACGAGCAGGCGATAATCGCCCGCGGCGCCTTCGAAGAAGACGTCGGGGCTGCCGACGTGCGCGCTGACGGCCGCCTCGACCGCCAGGAGCACGAGCGCCGACGCGACAGCTGTCCTCATCGTTCGACCCTGCGCAGCCAGGCCCCCATGACCAGCCCGATCCGGCTCGTGCCCATCGCGGTCATCGCTGCGACGGCCATGCCTGCCCAGAACCGGTTCCGTGACGCCTCGTACCCGACGAACTGGTAGCCGGCGCCCGGCGCATCCGGATCGATCATGTACATCTGGTAGTGCGCGCCGAAGATCCAGTTCCGCGCGTGCGGCGACATCAGGAAGTCCGCGAACGGCCACTGGACCGCGGCGAACGATGCGACGAAGAGCGGGCCGACCGCGGCAGCCACCGCCCAGCCATTGATCCGCCGGAGCGCCGGCCACATTGCATCGAGGACGAATGCGGGCGCCATCATCAGCACCGGAAATCCAACCGGCACCATGTACGGCACGCGCTGGAGCACCGGCCCGAGCTTCTGCTCGGCGGGGAAGAGGGGCAGGATCCATTCCTGCGCGAGCGCCAGCACGAGGTAGACCGTCGCGGCCGAGACTGCCGCCCATCTTCGCGTCGAGATGCGCCGGACGAGTGCCAGCTGCGCCGGATACGCGAACGCGAACGCGCGGTAGAAGATCGCGCTGTGCATCAGCGTCTTGCTCGAATACTCGATCAGTTCGCCCTGGGCGCCGACCATCAGGACGCCGACCAGCACGATCAGCATGGTCTCGATGTGCGACGTCGCCGCCGCCCCCTCCCGGTTGAGCTGCGCCATCGTCAGCGCGAATCCGCCGTACACGATCGCCATCGCGCCGATCGCGAGCAGCATGTGCGGCGGGCTGACGACTGTCACGTCGAGCCCGTACGCGTTGTGCCACCAGTTGTCGAACGGAGCCGAGGTGAGCATGGCCACGGCGCCCCACCCACACATGAACGCCCCGAGCGGCGCGTGGAGGCGGAGCACCTGCACCGATTGGCCGCGCGCCTCGGGGTCGCCGCCGAGCGTGGAGCGGGCGATCAGCCAGAGGGAGGTGAGCCCGCCAATCGCGGCGCACAGTTGAATGAGCAGATGCGGCGGCGTCCAGAAGGTGTCGCGGCCGATCGAGACGTGCCACGAGATGTCCCAGATGCTGCCGGCGACCACCGAGGTCGTGGCGGCTGCCGACGTCCACACCGGCCAGGGGACGCGTTTCACGACAGCCCGGCCAGGCCGCGCACGAGATCGAGGGCCGGCCGGGCGTCGTAGCTGCGAAACAGCATGAGCTTCTCGGCTTCGAGCGACCCCTCGGCGTGGACCGCGAGGACCTCCTGATACGTCCCGAACTCGGAGGCCACCAGATCGCGCACGAAGCTCAGCGCCGTGAGCCGCTGCTTCCCGCCGACGCCGGCGCGCCCGGCGTAGAACCGCTCGTAACGCGCCGCGGTCTCGGGCGCCTCCAGATCCTCGGCGCCAGGTCCGGTGACGAGCGATCCGCCGGCGATGTCCTGCACGTTCCGAACCGCCTCGTGGTACCCGTGCGCGAAGTGGTACTTGGCCATGTTCACGTACAGCGGATCGGGAACGGCGATGCCCAGCTCACGTGGAATCGAGCGGCTTGCCGCGTGGTGCGTCAACCCGCGCAGCGTCTCCGCATAGCTGATGAGCCGGACGATCTTCTCGCGCACGTGGCCGGCCTTCGCGATGCCGTTCAGGTCCGCCATCAGCAGCGCCGACCCCACGAGCGCATCGACGAGCGGCAGCTTGTACGATACGGCCGTGAAGCGGTGGTGCTCGACGAACGCCAGCGCCAGCGGCCCGGCGAACTCCCACTCCCCCGCCAGAAACACGCGGTCCCACGGCACGAACACGTCGTCGAACACCGTGGTCGTCTCCATCATCTTGTGGCGGGCGGCGATGGGCCGCTCGACGGGCGAGGCGGTCGCGCCCGCTGAATCGTAGGCGGAGGCCAGCAGCGTGAGGCCGGGCGTGGCGATCGGGACGGCAAAGGCGACCGCGTACTCGCGGTCCGCCTCCGTCATGGCGCGCGTCGGCAGCACGATGAGCTCGTTGGCGTTCGTGCTGACCGAGGTGTGCGCCTTCGCGCCGCGAACCACGATCCCGTCGGTGCGCCGCTCGACGATGTGGACGTAGAGATCAGGGTCCGGCTGCGCGGCGGGACCGAGGGAGCGGTCGCCCTTGACGTCGGTCTGCGCCACCGCGATCGCCAGGTCGTTCGACCGGCACTGCCGATAGAACCGGTCCACGCGCCCGGCGTACGTGCTGCCGGTCCGGGCGTCGAGCCGCGAGGCGACGCGCATCAGCGCGAACAGCGCGTCGGTGCCGATTTCCTTGACGAGGACGACCAGCGTGCCGCCGGCGGCGGTGGCCCGCTCGATGAGGGCGCTCCGCTCGAGCCCGTCGCCGGCGCTCCGCGGCACGTGATAGTAGCGCGAGTACTCGCCGTCGGCGTCGGCCACGACCGCCAGGTCGCGATGCGCCGGATCGGACTGAAGCGCGTAGTCGATCGCCGCGTGGCGCACGGCGACGCCGATGACCGGATGCCGCGTGACGTCGGGGACGCGCTCGCCGCGGTAGTAGACGGTTCGATGGTCTCGAAGGCTCTCGACGTACTGGTCCACCGTTCTGAGCGGCATCAGGGCTCCATTCGTACAGAAAACCGCGCCATAATACCCCGCCCCGAAAATGGCCCACGTCAAAGATCTGTTCGACCTCTCCGGCAAGGTTGCGCTCGTCACCGGCGGATCGCGCGGAATCGGGCTGGAAATCGCGATGGGCCTGGGGGAGGCGGGCGCCGCCGTCGCCGTGACGGCGCGACGCGAGCCCTGGCTGACGGCGGCTGAAGCGACGCTGGCCGGCGCAGGCGTCGAGCGACTCGCGCTCGCCTGCGACGTGACCGACCCCGATCAGATCGGCGCGGCGACCGCAGCCGTGCTGCGGCAGTTCGGACGCATCGACATCCTGGTCAACAACGCCGGCACCAGCTGGGGCGAGCCGATCGAGACGATGCCGGTCGAGACATGGCGCAGCGTCCTCGACACGAATGCGACCGGCTGCTTTCTGATGTCGCGCGAGGTCGGCGCCGAGATGATTCGATCGGGGCGCGGCGGCGCCATCGTGAACATCGCGTCGATCGCGGCGCTCGTCGGCACTCCGTCCAGCGTCCTCGACGCCGTCGGGTACAGCGCGAGCAAGGGCGCCGTCGTGAGCCTGACGCGCGACCTGGCGGTCAAGTGGGCGCCGCATGGCATCCGCGTCAACGCGATCGCCCCTGGGTTCTTCGATACCCGGATGACGGCGGGAGTGCTCGCGCGAAGCCAACACGACATCGAGCGCGCGACCCCGATGGGCCGCATCGGACGGCCAGGCGAGCTGAAGGGGCCCGCCCTCTTTCTCGCCGCCGCCGCCTCGTCGTACGTGACCGGTCAGCTGCTGGTCGTGGACGGCGGCGGGACCGCGTGGTGAAACCGGTCACGGCGTCGCATCCGCCCCCGCAGCTCGACCCGACCCTTCGGGCCGTCAATCGTGGCGACCAGGAGCGGCTTCGGCCCCCTGGCGACCGGCAGTTCCAGGCCGAGCTGACGAAGCATCGCGCCGAGCCGTTCCGGTTCCGGATGCTCGGCTCTCATCGCGACCAGCCTCGCGCCCGGCGCCGCCCCGGCCGCCGGGTGGGGTGACGTGCCCCAGTCGATGAAATACGGGATCAGCCGGTGCTCCAGGACCGCCTCGGGGTTGGTGTAGTGCCAGGCCAGAATCACGCCGTCCGGCCGCCTGCGGCTGCCGGGAATGACGTCGCCGAGCATCACGTGATTCTGGTGCGCCCGCGCGACGAACGACTCCAGATCCGTCCCCTTCGCGACCCAGCCCACCAGCTGCGGCGCCAGCAGCGTATCGATGCCGAACCGGCGCGCCCTCCCCAGTGAGGCCTGCGCGGGATCGGGGCCGATAATCTCGAGATAGCTGGACGGTCCCAGCGCGACGAGCGCGTTCCGCGTTCCCTGCCCCGGATGCTCGCCACCGGGAGACGCCCGCACGCCGAGCAGCCGTTCGACGGCATTGATGCCGGCGTCGAGATCGGGCGTCGCGTAGACGAGATGATCGACCTGAGCGAGGTAGGCGGCGCTCTGCGCACGGCCGTCGACCATGGACAGCCCCACAATCAGAAGCACTGCCGCTTCAAGCTTCACGCTCCACCTCGTCGGTCCGCTGGTAAGATTGGCCTGGACGTTCGGGGAGACCACGCGCATGAGAACCATCGTGGCGACATTGTTCGGCGTGCTGCTCGCAGGCGTCGCTGTCATCGCGATGACGGCACAAGGCAACCCGCAGGCGGCCGCGATCAAGAATCCGGCGGCGGCGACGCCCGATTCAATCGCAGCCGGCAAGCAGGTGTACACGCGCTACTGCGCCAGCTGTCATGGCGTGAGCGCCCGGGGCGGCTCCGGCAGCGACATCAGCCCGCCGGCCCCGGACTTGACCGACGCCGAGTGGAAGCACGGATCCACCGACGGCGAGATCTTCGACGTCATCAAGAACGGCGTCCCGCCCGAACTCAACATGGAGCCCTGGGGCGACCGCATCACCGATCCCGATATCTGGAACGTGGTGAACTACCTGCGGTCGCTGGCCGCGGACCGGAAATAGGGACTCACTTCGCGAGCGGGTCCGGTCTCACCTGGAACTTCACGAGCTTGCTCGTGTTGCCCTTGCCGCCTTCCGCGTGGAACGGGGCCCGCGTCGCGTACGTCGTCCAGATCGCTTTCCCCTTCCAACCCGCGTTCGGGTCGTCGATGCGGCCGTCCATGCCCTTGGCGAAGAACCCCATCGGATACGGCACGCGGAATGTCATGAACCTGCCGTCCACGAGCGCGAGCAGCCCTTCCGACAGGTTGCCGGTCGCGATCGGGATGTCCTTGCCGACGCCGAGCATGTCGAAGCGGTCCACGAAATCGTAGTACGCGGAGTCGCTGCTGCCGTTGTCGACGGCGCCTTTGTAGTTCGGCCCCGGCAGCGGATGGAGCGTCCAGCCCTCGGGACAGTGCTGGCCAGTGGCGGTCGGACCATTGAGGGGACCCTTGCACTTGCGCCGATCGAAGCTCGCGAGATGTCCACTCGAGAGCACCGTCCAGACGACGTTGTTGCTGTCGACGTCGAGGCCGCGCGGCGCGAATCCCTGGACCGGCGCCTTCGGGTTGTTCCACGGCACCTCGTAGTACTCGGTGAGCGTCGTCTCAGGCGGATGCGATCCGGGCGCGACGCGGCCGAGCCCGCCGGGGAATCCCTGCACCGTGCCCCAGATCGAGCCATCGTACGCCGGCGAGTCGCCGTAGAACACGAGATTGAGCCGGCGGTCCTTCGTCGGATCGGCGGGCTGATTCGGTTCGCTGTATTCCGCGTCGCGCTTGCCGTTGCCGTTGGTGTCGAGGATGAAGGCGGTCCAGCCCTGTGCGGCCTTTTCGTCGTGGGTCTTGTCCCAGATCTTCGTATCGAACCAGCCTTCGATGCCAGGGGGCCCAAACGAGGACCACAGCACGCCGTTCGCGTCCATGTTCACATGGCCCCACGTGTAGCACGTGTCGATGGTCGTGAGCTGCTTCGTCCTCGGGTCGTACATCTCGAGCCCGCGCTGGCTCTGGTTGATCGGCAACAGCTTGGCTGACGGATGATCCGAACCCTGGCGACACCAGGCCGGAGTCTGCGGCTTTCGCACGCGCGCCGCGGCCCAGACGCGTCCCTGGCCGTCCATCGCGAAGCTGTGCACCGTGGTCTTGCTGTTCCAGATCGCCTCGTCGCCCCAGTACGGCGACGCCGCGGCCGGCGGCTGATCATGGGAGCTCGGCGTGTCGGGATCGCGAACGATCAGCTTGATCTGGCTCGAGGCGTTCGTCTTCGGATCGACAACGGCCAGGTAGTCGCCGCTCTCTTCCAGCGCGCCGTACACCGGCCCGTTCGGATTGACCCTCGGGTTGCGCTTGTCGCTCGAGATCTCGTCGTGCAGGTACGTCTTGGGATCCGCCCAGTCCCACATCGTGACCACGACGTTGCGCTCGCGGCCCTGCGGGCGCTGCGGCGTCGCGGTCGGGAGCTCGCCCTTCGCAATCCGATCGGTCCAGTCGGCATACATCGCCAGCGCGCGCGCGCGTCCGACCTGCGTGAACCGCGCGCTCATGCCGCCGCCCGCCTGGCCAGCTTGAATCCGCTGGCTCCACGCCTCCGCCGTCGTCTTGAACGTGCCGAGGTTCGTCGGAAGCTCGCGCGTCGCCTTGTTCCCCAATTGATGGCAACCGGTGCAGCCATCGGTGTTGACCACCTGCCGGATCCACTCGCCCTGGCTCTTGATGTTCTCCGAGATGCCGTTGCCCTTTGCCCCAGTGCCGGGAAAGTCACTCTTCGGCGGCACCTGCAGGAGCGCGAACCAGTACTGCGCCGGGTAATAGTCCGCCGCGGCTTTCGCGTTCGGCGCCGCAGCCGCCTTCAGGTTCAACAACCTGCCCGGCGCCGCCTTGACTTTCGGCGAATCGACCAGGCCGTAGCCGCGGACCCACACGTCGTAGGTCGCGCGCGGGAGATCCGGCAACAGATACCGGCCTTGATCGTCGGTGACGACACTCTTGATGAGGCGCGTCGGCAGGTCGCGCGTTTCCGCGATGACCCAGACGCCCGCCTCCGCTCCTCGAGCTCCGGTGACGATGCCGCCGATATCGTCGGGGTCAATCGCGACCGTCCCCCCCGGGGCCTGGCCGGCGCGTACCGCGACGAGGGATGCAGTGGCGAATGCGGCGATGGCGAATACCGCCACCCGCAGAGAGACGACCCTTCTCCTCATGGGCGACCTCCATCACAGCGGAAACTGGCGCGAGGGGCACGGTAGCGCCGCCACCAGCCGTTGTCAACCGCGCCGCCGTTCTGTTGTCAAAGCCGCGTCGGCCAGGCCGCCCCTCGCCCGGCCGCCGTTCAGCCGGTCCGAACCCATCGCGCCAGCGTGGCGAAATTCGGCGGCTTGCCGTACATCAGCAGGCCGATCCGGAAGACCTTAGCGGCCACCCAGACAGCGCCGAATACCGCCGCCACGCCGACGGCGAGCGACGCGCCGACCTGCCACAGCGGCGGCGGCGACGACGAGGCCATGCGAATGAGCATGACGAAGGCGTTGACCGGAGGCACGAAACTGAGCACGGTGCTCAGCACCGAGTTGGGGTCCTGGGCGATCGGAACCTGCAGGATCAAGGGCATGATCAGGACGATCATGATCGGTCCCATCAGCGACTGGGCTTCGCTCAGCTCGTTCACCGACGCCCCGATGCCGACCATGAGCGATCCGATCACGAGATACGTGATCAGGAAGAACGCCGCAAGGTAGAACACCAGCCGCACGTCCACCAGCCCGATCAGCGCGAACGACACGAGGAGCGCGACCCCCATCGCGACGTACAGCGACAGCGCGACCAGGCTGACCCCCATCTGGCCGAGGATCTTCCCGGCCATCAGCTCCAGCGGCGACACCGCGGACAGCAGCACTTCCACGACGCGGCTCGACTTCTCCTCGATCGTGGACGTCATGAGCGTCTGCCCGCCCATCATCACGCCGAAGAACAGCAGGAAGGTGAAGGCGAACGGCATGATGCGCGTCAGCGGCCCGAACGCGGGCTGCTCGCCCTGCCGGGTGACGCTCACGGCGCGCACGCGATTGACCTCGGTGAGCCCCTCCACGCGATCGAGGTCCAGGCCGGCCGCGCCGGCCCGCGCCGACGCAATCGCCCGCTGGAGCGCCTGCTGGATCACGGTGTTCGCCCGGTCATCGAGGTTCGCCCCCACGTACAGCTCGTACGCATCGCCCGCGTCGTCTCGCGCGGGCTGGAGCGCATCCGGGTGAATCAGCACGAGCGCGAGATGGCGGCCGCCGGGCGACTCCTGGACCAGCCATTCCTTCTCCTGAAGCAGGTCGGCGTCAGGCGTCCGATCGACAATCTGCAGATCCGGTAGCTGGCCCAGCGTCCGCTCGATCGCGTCCGGACCGAGCGAGGCCGCGACGTCTCGCACGGCCTGCGGCGTCTGCGCCAGCACCCGTCGCGCATCCCGCACGCGCCGCTCGGCCATCACGCGGGGGTCAACCACCGTGCGGAGCGCCTCGGCCACGCGGCGCGTCGGATCGATGATGGCGATCTGGCCCTGCACCTTGAAATTCCGCTGGCTGAAGAGCCGCGGTCCGGCGATCGCCAGGGCCGTAATCATGACCGGCATGACGAGCAGCCCCACGATGAAGCCGCGCGTGGCCACGGTGGCCACGAACTCGCGGGCCGCGATGTGACCGATCTTGCGGAGGCTCATCGCGCCGCGGCCCTCTCGCCGTCCTCCCGGAGGCCCTCACGGAGCCGGTCTTCGTCCTCGGCGGCACCGGACCCGGTGACAATCTGAACGAAGATATCCTCGAGGCGCGGCCGGGCCAGTTCGAGCCGCGCCGGAGCGACCGCGGCAGCAATCCGCGGAATCGCGGTCGCCGGGTCGGTGCCGGCGCGCAGCAGGATTTCGTGCGTGGCGCCGGCCGTCCCCACGTGCTCGACTTCCGGGAGCCCCGCAAGAGGCGACAGATCGGCCCGCGCGTCGAGCGGCTCGAACCGGACCATGCGCGGATCGTACTGCCGCCGGATGGACGCCACCGGCTGGTCCAGCACCTTGCGACCCCGATGGATCATCACGACGTGGTCGCAGATCTCCTCGGCATGCGGCATCACGTGCGTCGAGAACAGCACGGTGGCGCCGCGCCGGTGCTCGGCCAGAACCAGATCGCGCAGCTGCCGCGTGCTCACCGGGTCGAGCCCGCTGAACGGCTCGTCGAGAATCAGCAGCTCCGGCTCGTGGAGGATCGCCGCGAGGAACTGGACCTTCTGCGACATGCCCTTCGAGAGCTCCTGACACCGCTTGCGCTCGACGCCGCTCAACCCGACGCGCTCGAGCGCTCGCGGCACGCGGGCGGACAGCTCGCCATCGGGAACGCCCTTCAACCGCCCCATGTAGGTCAGAAACGCGCCCACGCGCATCCTTCGGTACACGCCGCGCTCCTCCGGCAGATACCCGATGCGATCCTTGGCGTCGAGCGCGGACCGGCGGCCGAGCACGGTCAGTTCCCCCGTGTCGGGAAACAGGATGGACATCATCATTCTGATGGAGGTGGTCTTGCCGGCCCCGTTGGGGCCGATGAACCCGTAGAGGCCGCCGCGCGCAATTTCAAGGTTCAGGTCGAGGACCGCCGCCGTCGCGCCGAACGACTTGTTGACGTCTTTGAGGCGCACCGCCGGGGCGAGGTGATCGGCTGACACAGGCTCGTTTCTGCCGGGGCGCACCGCCGGCCGCCGGCCGATTATCCGCGAAGGGGCCCGGTTCGTATACACTTTTCCGCGCACCTCTCCACGCCGGACGTTCGAACTATGACCTCACAGACATCGTTGCCACGCGTTGGATGGATCGGCACGGGCGTCATGGGCGGCCCGATGTGCGGCCACCTCCTCGCACGCGGTCACCAGGTGGCGGTCAACACGCGGTCCAAGCAGAAGGCGCAGGACCTGATCGACCGCGGCGCCACGTGGGCCGACACGCCGAAAGCGGTCGGCGAGCGCTCCGACATCGTGTTCACCATCGTCGGGTTTCCCGCCGACGTGCGCGAGGTGTACTTCGGCGCCGACGGGCTGCTGTCGGGCGCCAGGCCGGGCCAGATCTTCGTCGACATGACGACGACCGAGCCGACCCTCGCGAAGGACATCTGCGGGGCGGCGCGCGCCAAAGGCGGCGACGCGGTCGATGCTCCGGTGTCTGGCGGCGACGTCGGCGCGCGAAACGCCACGCTCACGATCATGATCGGCGGCGACAAGGCCACCGTCGACCGGCTGATGCCGCTGTTCGAGGCGATGGGCAAGCGGATCCTGTACGAGGGCGGACCCGGCGCCGGCCAGCACACGAAGATGTGCAACCAGATTCAGATCGCCGGTGCCATGGTGGGCATGTGCGAAGCGCTCCTGTACGCGCACAAGGCCGGCCTCGACGTCGCCACCATGGTCGAGACCATCCGCGGCGGCGCCGCGGCGTACTGGGGACTCGAGCACCTGGCCCCGCGCATTCTCCGGCGCGATTTCGCACCGGGGTTCGTCGTCGAGCATTTCATCAAGGACATGGCGATTGCGCTGGCGGAAGCCGATCGCCTGAACCTCGCGCTCCCGGGCCTGGCGCTCGCGCACCAGCTGTACACGATGGTGCGCGCCCAGGGCCACGGCCGCCGCGGCACCCAGGCGCTCGTGCTCGCCCTGGAGGAAATGTCGAAGACCGGCGAGGTTGGCCGGTAGCCTGCCTGGAACCCGCCGCTACTCGGGGCAGCCCGCAGCCACGGTCTGCAGCGAGGTCAGGTTCAGCAGCGCGTCGCGCGCGTCCTTGTAGAGCAGCCCGCGCGCTTCCATCTTCTGGCCTTTGTGCGTCTCGGGCTTGAACGCCGTCACGCTGACGAGTTGGAATGCCTGCGTGCCCAGCGTCTTCGAGTCCGCGTCCTTCAGCGCCGCCGCATTCGGCTGCTCCTGACGGGTGACCACCGGATCGGTCGTGCGTGTGAGCATCCAGCGGTGCGTGTCGGCATTCTCGTCCAGGCAGCCGACCACCTGAACGAGCGAGAAATTCGGCGCGACCGTGATGACGCCCTTTCGTGCGATCTCGATGCTTTCCAGGACGTCGTTGTCGAGCTTGAGCTCGCTCTTGCCGGCCGGGAACCCGTTCGCCTGCAGCAGGTACGCGATGATGTCGATCTTGGCCTCGTCGGTCGTCTCGTTGGCGGCGTTGGGCGGCATCGTTTCGCTGATCTTCCTGAACAGCGCGTTCACCGGCCCGTTCTCCCAGTGCGACAGGAAGGCGTCCCCCTTGAGCGCCGGCCCGCGATCGCCGCTCAAATCCAGCTGATGGCAGCCGCCGCAGCGCCCGGCCAGGAAGTTCGCCTTGCCGCGCTCGGCTTGCGCGTCCGTGTACACGCCGTCCAGAACGCCCTTCTTGGTGATCTTGATCGCCTCGAGCACGTTCGGCGACAGCTTCAACTCCTCGCTGCCAGGCGGCACGTCGTTGCGGGACAGGATATAGGCGAGGATGTCCACCTTCACCTCGTCGCTGACGACGCCTGCGCCGCCGTCGCGCGGCATGGTGTCACGGATGAGAGTGAAGAGGCTGGCAAGGCTGTCGTTCTCGTACTTGTTCCAGAACGCGTTGCCCTTGAGCGCCGGCCCCCGCTCGGACCCGAGCAGCTCGATGTTGTGGCAGCGGCTGCAGCTCGCCTCGAACCGCGGCTTCCCGCGGGCCGCCTGTTCGGCCGTGTAGACGCCGTCCCACATCTTCCGGTCGGGCGCCGGCTGCTGTGCGAGCCCGGAGAGCTCGAAGCAGACCGCGACCACCCACACGAGGAGCATCATCGTCCCCGCCACGTGCCTTCCGCGCATGTTCGTCAACCTTTCACCCCGAAGGCGGTCTTCGTATCGTTCGCACTCTCGCGAGTCATGGCCTCGACCCGACAATCACGATCCGCCCGAGCGCATCGGCGTTGAGGCTCAATTCGGTCGACCCGCTCGGCATCCGGTTGGACTGCAGCAGGTACGCGATGAGGTCGACGTACGCTCTGGCGTTCAGCCCGCCGGGGTTGTCTTGCGGCATCGAGCGCCTCATCGTGTCGTACAGGTCGTTGAGGCTGCGACCGCCCCACTGCATCAGAAACGCCTCGAACACCAGGGCCGGGATCTCCTTCACCGGATCGCCTGACAGGTCCGCGCCGTGACACGGTTCGCAGTTCCGCGAATACTGGGTCTCGCCGCGCTTCGCCTGGTCGTCAGTGTAGACGCCGTCCCACGTCGAACGTCCTGCCGCCGGCTCCTGAACGGCCGGACCGGAGGCTGACATGCGCGCATCGAGCGGCTGGATGGCGACAGAGGCGCCCACGCCAAACGCGCACAGGAGCACGGCCAGCGCCCGCCGAAAGGGTTTCGCGATCATCCGGGATGTGCTGCCAGCCGCCGAACGCCCGGTACGAACCGGCGCGTTCCCGACCGACGTCAGGCCTGCGGGACCGAAATGCCGGCCTTCGTCATCAGCTCGCGAACCAGCGCGGCCATCGCAGCGCTCGGCTGCGCTCCCCGACCGCGGCCGCCCCGGCGTCCGCCCCCGCCGCCGACGCCGAGCGCGACATCGAGCGGCGTGCGTCCCTGCTTGTCGCGGAGATCGAGCTTCGCGCCCTGCTCGGCGAGATACCGGACGATCTTCTGCGATCCCCGATTCACGGCGTTGTGCATGGCCGTGGCGCCGTTGGTGTTGAACGCGTTGATGTCCACGCCGTGCTCGATGCACAGCTTGATCGCTTCGAGCGAGCTGTCTTCGGTCACCGGGATGGCGACGGCGTAGGCCCCGACCACGGCGCCACCGGCGGCGGCAATCATCGCGACGGTCGTGCGGTCCTTGAGCGTCAGGCGCGGATCCGCGCCAGCGTCGAACAGCAGGCGCATCACCTGCAGGTCGTTGCTCTTGGCGGCGCGCGCCAGCGGCGTCGTCCCTTCACCGAGCGAGGCGTCGCCGGTGGGCGTATGGTGCCGGCCGATGATCGGGCGCTTCAGCCGGACGTTCGGGTTCGCGCCCTTGGCCAGCAGGAGCTTGACGATGTCGGCGGCGTCGAGCTTGTCGACGAGCTTGGGCGACGGCCGGCTCAGCATCGGGCCGAGCGTGTGCATGTCGACGGCCGCATAGAGCGCCGTCATGCCCGTGCTGTCGGCGACGTTGGGAGCCGAGCCCTTGTCGATCAACACGGCGGCGGTGTCGAAGTGCGCGTTGATGATGGCGAGCATGAGCGCCGTCGTGCCGTCGGGATCCGGCATGTTCAGGTCGGCCCCGGCGTCGGCCAGCGCCGACACCGAATCGATTGCGCCGTCTCGCGACGCGTACATCAGCGGCGTCCAGCTGCCGCGCGGCAGGACCGTGACCACCATACCCGAGGTCTCGAACTTGAACTCGGGGAAGCTCAGCAGCTTCGATTTGGCGTCCTTGTCTGCTCCGGCGGCGATGAGCGCTTTCACCGCCGCCGCGTTGTTCTGCGAGGCGGCGAACATCAGCGGCGTCTGGCCTTGCCACTGCTCGGCCGCGTTCACGTTGGCGCCGTGCGCGATGAGGGAGGCGATCACGTCGGTGCGGCCGGTCCGGGCCGCCGTCATGAGGACCGACTCGCCTTCTGGCGTGGCGACGTTGGCGTCCGCTCCGGCCTTGAGCAACAGCTCGGTCATCGCCACGCTGCCATTCTCGGCGGCGAGCTTGATCGGCGTGATGCCGTAGCGGCTGACGGCTTTGACGTTCGCGCCGGCGTGCACGAGCATCTCGGCGGTCCCGATGTCGTTGGCACGCACCGCCCAGTGCAGCGCCGTCATGCCGTCGGGCTCCGCCGCGTTGACGTTCGCCCGCTGCGCGAGGAGCGACCGCACCGCCGTGCGGTTCCCTTCCTTGACCGCGTCGATCAGGCGGACCGTGGTGCCGGCCGCCTGGAGGCCGGCCACGCTCACGACGGCCACGAGGACCGAAGCCCGCAGATAGCTCAATCGCATGATGGCTCCGAACATTCGGACGATTGCCGGTTCCCGATGGGCGACGCCTTCGACCTCAGACCTCGACCCGTCCGGTGCTGAGCGTCCCGAACTTCTCCATCTCGCAGCCGAACTTGTTCGCGAGATCCAGCATCAGGTTGGCCAGCGGCGTCTCCTTGTTCGTCTGGAGGTGGCGGTTGCCCTTGACGAGCCCTGCGCCGCCGCCCACGAGCGTGATCGGGACGTTGAGGCGCGAGTGCGTGTCGCTCTCGCTCATGCCGCTGCCGTACACGATCAGCGAGTGATCGAGCAGCGAGCCGTCGCCGTCGGGCGTCGAGGCCAGCTTCTCGACGAACTTCGCGAAGAGCGACATGTGGTACGTGTTCAGCTTCACCAGGTTCGCGATCTTCTCCGGGTTGTTGCCGTGGTGCGACATCGAGTGATGCGGCTCGCCGATGCCGATCTGCGGGTATACGCGCTGGCTGGCGTCGCGGGCCATCATGAAGGTGAACACCTTGGTGATGTTCGCCTCGTAGGCGAGCGCGAGCAGATCGAACTGCAGCGCCGTGTGCTCTTCGAACGACTCGGGCACGCCGATGGGCGCGTCGGGCACCGGCACGTCGGTGGTCGCCTGGCGCTCCGCCTTCTGGATGCGCTTCTCGATCTCGCGGACGTTCTCGAGGTAGTCGCTCAGCCGCGCCTTGTCCTTCGGGCCGAGGCCGCCCTGCAGGTCCTGCACGTCCTGCTGCACCGAGTCGAGGATGCTCTTGTCGTTCTCCATCCGCGCCAGCCGCTGCGCCGCCGTGCCGGCGCGGCCGAACATCCGCTCGAAGGTGATGCGCGGGTTGATTTCCATCGGGAGCGGCTGGGTCGGGCTCGCCCACGACAGCGTGTTCATGTACGCGCAGGCGTACTGCGTGTCGCACCCGCCGATGTAGCCGGTGAAGTCCTCGGTCGCGAGCTCGATCGACGGAAACACGGTGTCCTGACCGATCTGCTTCGCGATCACCTGGTCCACCGTGATGCCGTTGTGGACGTCCTCGGCAATCGTGCGCTTCGGGATGACGCCGCTCAGCCAGGCCGCGACCGTCGTCGCGTGACCGTCGAGCGGATCGCACATCTCGGACACGACCGTCACGTGGTCGCGGAACTTCTCGAGCGGCTTCATGATCGTGTTGAACTCGAAGTTCTCGCCGACCGTCTTCGGCGTCCAGTACCCGGGCCGCTCCCCGAGCGGCACGAACACTACCCCGAACCGGCGCGCCGGATTGGGCGCCGCCGCCGTCTTGGCGACCGCAGTAAAGGCAGGCACCATGGCTTCGAGCAGCGGGAGCGCCAGCGTGACGCCCATTCCGTGCAGGAAGCTCCGCCGGGGCAATGACATCTTGGTAATGAACATGGTCGCGAGCTCCTTTAGTGGTCGGCGGCGCGCACCGCCGGCGTCCCGGTTTCCTGGGTCAGCTTGATTCGCTTCTGAAATGGCGTGCTGGTCACGATGCCGAGCACGATGGACGAGAACCTGTAGTCCTGCGGCGCCGCCTCGCGCAGAACCGCCCGCACCGTGGGCATGTCGTAATACGCCAGCCCGCGCCCCAGCGCATAGGTCAGCAGCTTTTCGGTCACCGTGCCGATGAAGATCTCCGGATCGCGGACGAGCGCGTTCCTGAGCGTCACGACGCCGTCCACCTTCGTGCCGTCGAGCAGTTCGCCGGACGCATCGATCGGGTTGCCGAGCGTGCCGCCGTCACGGGTCCGCCAGGCGCCGACCGCGTCGAAGTTCTCCATCGCGAGCCCGATCGGGTCCATGATCTTGTGGCAGCCGGCGCACGGCTGCACCTTCCGGTGCTCCTCCATCCGCTCCCGCATCGTCAGCACCTTGCCCTGCCGGACCGCGCTCTCGTTGAGCGGCGGCACGACAGGGGGCGGCGGCGGCGGCGGCGCGTTCAGCAGGTTGTCGAGGATCCACTTGCCGCGCACGACCGGCGAGGTCCGGTCGGCGTGCGACGTGACGGTGAGAATGGCCCCCTTGCCGAGCAGCCCGCGCCGGGCGTCGTCGGCCAGCACCACGCGGCGGAACTGGCTGCCGTAGATGTTCGGGATCCCGTAGTGCTTCGCGAGCCGCTCGTTCAGGAAGGTGTAGTTCGCCGTCATCAGGTCGAGGACGTTGCGGTCCTCGCGCATGATGCTCTCGAAGAACAGCTCCGTCTCGCGCTGCATCGCGTAGCGCAGGTTGTCGTCGAAGTCGGGGAACTCGAGCGAGTTGGGCTGGAAGTTCTTCAGGTTGCGCAGGTACAGCCACTGGTCCGCGAAGTTCTCGACGAGCGCCTCGGCCTTCGGATCCGCCAGCATCCGCTTGACCTGCTGCGCCAGGACGGCCGGCGTGTGCAGCGTGTTCGCCCTGGCGACCTGGAGCAGCTGATCGTCGGGGATGCTGCTCCACAGGAAGAAGGACAGGCGCGAGGCGAGCTCCAGATCGCTGATGCGGTACACCGTGCCCTGCGGCGCGCCGTCCGGATCGCGCTCCACCCGGAAGATGAACTTCGGGCTCGCGATGGTGCGATCCAGCGCCATCTGGATGCCGCGCTCGAAGTTGCGCAGCTTCCGGCCCGCCCGGTAGAACTCGACGAGCCGCTCGATGTCGGACGAGGTCGACTGGCCGCGGTACGCACGGCGCGCGAAGGTCGTGATGATGCGGCGGGCGCACGCGTCCTCGTCGGCAGCGCCGGTCGGTTTGCAGAAGAAGATGCGCCGGCGGCTCGGCGTGTCGCCCGGGCCGGTCGCATTGAACGGCCCGGTCAGCGTGAAGGTATCGAGGTGCGGATGCCCGATCGTGTCCAGCGTGTCGTTCGAGCTGCGGATGAACGGCTGCAGGCGCAGCGGGTTCAACGCCGCCGTGCGCTCGAGGAACGCGACGGTGATCGTGTGCGGTCCCGCCTTGAGCGGCATCTTGAAGGCGGCGCGCGCTTCCACCTCGTCGCCCGCCTTGGTCATGTTCTTCAGATTCGCCTTGAAATCGTCCTCGCCACCGACCTTCGACAGGTGCACGCGTTCGCCGTCGACCGTGTACTCGAGCTGATGTTCGTACTCGAGCCCGCGCACCACGCCCAGGTTGGTTCGGAAGAACTTCACCGAGAACGAATACTCGGCATCGAGCGGCACGGTCGTCTGGGCGAGGATGCCGCCGACGGTTCCGACCGGCAGCCCTTCGATGTGCGTGTCCTGCGACGCGTCCTGACGGATCCGGAACGTGTCGCCCGCCGGCTGCGTGTCGGGATCGCCGACCGCGATCGACGTGATCCGGTCGGCCGCCGTGAGATAGCGCTCGAGCAGGATGGGCGAGACGCCCAGCGCATCGGCGATGTTGTCGAAGCCGTACGCCGCATCGTCGGGCGGCAGCAGCGTCGAGGTGTCAACATCGAGCGCGAACAGATCGCGGATGGCGTTGGCGTACTCGGCGCGGTTCAACCGGTGGATCAGGCCGCGTCCCGGGTTCGGCTTGGCCTGCGCGGCGCGATCCATCTCGCCCGCCAGGTACGCAACCAGCGCGTGCGCCGCCTGCGCGTCGGGCCGCGGCATGCCCTGCGGCGGCATCATGCCGACGCGCACCTTGCGAACCACCTTCTCCCAGATCTCGGCGCCGCCCGGGACGTTCGAGATGTCGGCCTTGTCCAGCATCAGGCCGGCCGTCTTCGTGCGCTCGTTGTGACAGGTGACACAGTACTTATCCAGCAGCGCGCGGTAGGCGGCGGCCGGCGCGGCTGCCACCGGTTGCTGGGCGGGGCCGGCGACCGGACCTGCGGCTCGCGGCACAGTCCACACGATGGACGCGGCCCACAGCGACACCGTCACCATCCACACGCGACCTCTCATCGAGTCCCCTCCCGCATGTCCTCGACGCTGCCAGCGGCGGCAGTAAAGCTGAATTCTATCATCAGTTTACGCCGTGCTGGCGATGGCGTTTTCACGCGCCACCGAGTACCCTACGGTTCACGACCGCGGCTCACAATACCCAAATACTGGTATCGAACCGCCAGAACACCTTGATTTCGCGTATGGTTGCGGCGAAAAGACCTCCTATGCGGTCGGCCAGCCGTTTTCGAGCCGTCTTCGTCCTGCTCGCCGTCCTCTCCGCGCCACGCGCGTGGGGGGCGGAGGTCGTCAATCTGCTGTCGGGCTACGCGCTGACGTCGTGGAGCGACGGCGACGGCGTGCCGCTCGGGACCGTCTACGCGATCGGCCAGGACGGCGACGGCTATCTCTGGATCGGCGCCGATGCGGGCTTGCTGCGGTTCGACGGCGTGCGGTTCAATCCGTGGGACGGATCCGGCGACGCGCTGCCCAGGGCGTCGGTCTCGGCGCTCTGCGTCGCCCGCGACGGCAGCCTGTGGATCGGGTTTGCCGGCAGCGGCGTGCGCCGGATTCGCGGCGGCCGCCTCCGGTCCGAGGATCAACCCGCCGGCGCGCTCGGGTCGGTCACCGATCTCGTCGAGGACGCGCGCGGCACCATCTGGGCGATCAGCGACGGCCGCCTGTTCGGCACCCGGAATGGCCGCTGGGAGAAGGAATCGCTCGCCTGGAACGGCCGCGAGCCGACGGTGCTGCACCTGTTCGTCGATCACGCGGGCGACCTCTGGATCGGCACGGCGCAGGGCGGCGTGTTCAAGCGTGAGGCCGGCGCATCCGAGGTCCGCCACATGGCGAACGGATTCACGTGGGGCCTCAGCGAGGATGCCACCGGCGCCATCTGGACGACCGACATCGTCTCCGGCTTCCGCCGTCTCGGCGACGCGACGCCGCCGCGCCATCCCTTCGAAGGCAGCGGCTACCGGCTGATGCACGATCGGCGGGGCAATCTGTGGGTCGCGACACTCGGCGAAGGCTTGTGGCGCGCGCGCGTGGACGCGGTGGGCCACGCCGAGGTCGCGCGCATCGGCTTGCGCACGGGACTGTCGAGCGATTCGGTGCAGGCCCTGCTCGAGGATCGCGACGGCAACCTCTGGGTCGGGACGACCGGCGGCCTCCATCGCCTGCGGCAGCGCGCGCTGACACCCATCGAAGACGTCGGCTTCGTGGTCGACGTCGTGCGCGGGGATCGGGGCGGCATGATTGCCGGCACCACCAACGGCCTGGTCACCTTCGCCGACGGTCCCGATCGATGGGACCGGGCCCGCACCGCGTCGCGCGGGCCGGACGTGCGCACGCTGTTCCGCGGCGCCGACGGCGCGCTCTGGATCGGCACCAACGACGGCGTCTGGCGGTTCTTCGACGGCGCGTTCACGCGTCTGCCGCTCCCGACGCCGCTTCCGACGCCAGTGACCGTCATCACGTCGGCCGCGCAGGGTGGTGTGTGGCTCGGGTACGGCAACTGGCTGCAACGGTGGGACGGACGGACGATCACCCGGCTGAAGATCGCGCCGCCCGGCGACGTCCAGCGCATCGCTCTCGCCCGGACCGACAGCGCCGGCCGCCTGTGGATCGCGTATGACCAGGGGAAGGTCGGGTACCTCGACGAGGACGGCACGCTTCACGATCCGGGCGTCCACGACCCGTCCGGATGGCCGCCGCACCGCGCGGTGTACGCGCTGTTCGAGGATCGGCAGCACGTCATGTGGATCGGCGGCGACGGCGGAATCACTCGCGTCGCCGACGGGCGGGCGGTGACGCTCACGGCTGAGAACGGCCTGCCCTCCAACCGCATCTGGTCCATCGTCGAAGACGACGACGGGTGCCTGTGGCTCGGCGTCGATCGCGGCCTGATCAGAATCGAGGGCGGCGAACTGGCCAAGGCAGCCGGCGATCGCACCCGACGCGTCCGCTACCAGCTCTACGACACCACCGATGGCCTCGCCGGCGCCCCCCTCGGCAACATCCAGTCCGCCCACGACGCCAACGGGCGCCTGTGGTTCGTCCGCGGCGGCGGTCTCACCGAAGTGGACCCGCGCGCGCTCGGACGGCTGCAGCCGCCCGTCAGCTCGCCGGTGCGAATCGAGGCGGCGTTCGCCAACGAGCAGCGGCTGACGCCCGACTCGAAGCAATCGCTGCCCGCCGGCACGAAACGGCTGCAGATCAGCTACTCGGCGGTGGCGCTGGCGTCGAACAAGTTACGGTTCCGCTACCGGCTGGACGGGTTCGATACCGGCTGGGTCGAAGCGGGCGCGCGCCGCCAGGCGTTCTACACGAATCTGTCGCCCAGCACCTACCGGTTCAGGGTCGAAGCGATCAGCCAGGACGGCTCCTGGACGACGAGCGACGCCGCGTGGGACTTCGCCATCGAGCCGGCGTTCTATCAGACGACCTGGTTCTACTCGACGATGGTGGCCGCGGTCGGGCTGCTGGTGGCGGCGGCGTGGCGAGTGCGGCTGCGACGCGTCCGCCGTGAATTCTCGCTCGTGCTCGCGGAACGCGCTCGCCTCAGCCGCGAGATTCACGACACGCTCCTCCAGAGCCTGGTCGGTGTCGCGCTGCAGTTCGATGCCATTGCCAACTCGCTCGACGGCGCCTCGGCGGCCGCGAAGGAGCAACTGGTGCGCATCCGGCGGCACGTCGAGTCCTACATCCGCGAGGCGCGCCAGTCGATCTGGGACCTGCGGTCGCCGGTCCTCGAGACGCACGACCTCGCCGCGGCGCTGCGTGAATTCGGGCGGCGCGCCGCGGCTGGCAGCGCGGCGCGCTTCACGGCCACGGTCACCGGCACGCCCCGGCAGCCGTCCGCGAAGGTCGAGAACCAGCTCCTCCGCATCGGCCAGGAGGCGATCTCCAACGCGGTTCGTCACGCGCAGGCCACCCGCATCTCGCTCGAAGTGCGCTTCGAGGACGGCGCCCTGACGCTCCGCGTCTCCGACGACGGCCGCGGTTTCGAGTACGATTCGGTCGCCCACAACGGCGACTCGCACTACGGGCTGACGACGATGCGAGAGCGAGCCGAAGAACTGGGCGGACGCTTCCGGGTGTCCACCGAACGCGGCAAGGGCACGTCGGTCGAAACGGTCGTCCCGCTTCCGCTCAATGCGTGAACCGGGACCGACGCCGCACGCGAACCACGTGCCCGAGTCTCCGATCGAGCGATGGCGATCCGATATCCAGCCGGCTGCCGACTGGCCGGTCAGCCAGACGACGCGATGACCAGATGAGACACGACCAGATTCGAGTCCTGTGCGTGGACGACCATCGGATCGTCCGGGAGGGCGTCGCCCTCATCATCGAGCGCGAGGCCGACATGCAGGTCGTCGGCTCGGCGGCGACCGGCGAGGAGTCGGTCGCCCTGTTCACGCGCGAGCGGCCGGATGTCACGCTGATGGATCTGCAGCTTCCCGCGATGAGCGGTCTCGAAGCGATCCAGGCCATCCGCCGCATCGACCCCGACGCGCGCATCATCGTGTTGACGATGTACCAGGGCGACGAGGACATCCACCGGTCGCTGGCCGCGGGGGCGGCGACCTACCTGTTGAAGGACACCCTGTCGGACGATCTGATTCGCTGCGTTCGGGAAGTCCACGCGGGACGGCGGCCCATCCGGCCGGAAGTGAAGGCGCGGCTCGACCAACGCGCGGCGCAGCCGACGCTGACACCGCGCGAGATTCAGGTAATCGGCCTGGTGGCCGACGGGAAGCGTAACAAGGAAATCGCCTCGCTGCTCGGCATCAGCGAAGAGACCGTGCAGGTGCACCTGAAGAACATCTTCGCCAAGCTGAAGGTGAGCGAGCGCACGGCCGCGGTGAACGTCGCCCTGCGCCGCGGGATCGTGCACATCCGCTAGCCGGGGAGCGCTCCCCGGCCAGCCGAGAAGCCGCCTCCCTCTCAGAAATCGAACTGCACGCTGATCTTCGCAAACCGCGCCGTCAGGATGGACGTCGGCACGCGCCAGCCGGAGACCGTGGTGTTGGAATACGTCGCGTTCTCGGTCAGGACGGTGTTGACGTTGAACACGTTGTACAGGTCCAGGTTCAGCGACGTCCGCGTCCGGCCGCCCCGCAGCAGCTTGCCGAAGCGCATGTCGAGCTGGTTCAGCCGCTCTCCGTACATCGAGCCCGGCGGCACCAGATTGATCGTGGCGTTGGCGGCGCCGCCGATCAGGTCGCGTCCGAGCGACTGCCGGATGATCGAATTCGGGACCACCTGGTTCGCCGACAGCTGCGGCCCGGGAATGCTCTGAAACGATCCGCTGATCTGCACGTCCGCGCGCGGAATGGTGTAGGAACCGAGGAACTTCAGCTGCGTCAGGAAGCTGGTCAGCTGACGGCAGTACGGCGTGCCGAGCGGATTGGACTCGGGCAACTGCGCCATTACGGCGCAATTGTCGGTGAGCGTCCGGCCGGTGCTGATGCCGCCCTGCAGCAGCACGCCGCCCTCGAGCCGGACGTTCACGGCCAGGTCGACGCCGTTCCAGCGTTGAATCTGATCGCCGTAGTTGCTCGCGAAGGTGAAGTAGTTGTCGGCCGCCACGACCTTGTTGGCGTTGAGGAGGCCCGAAATCGTGTACCCGCCGCCGTTGGGCAGCCGTGGATCGGTCGGCGCGACAATGCTGAACGCGCTGAAGTCGGTGGCCGCCAGCGCGCGGTTGTCGGTCACCGCGAAATTGCCGAACCAGCGACGGAAGTATCCGAAGTCCACCGAGACGCGCGGCGCGAGCTGCTGCTGCACGCCGGCCGCCAGCTCCCAGTCGTAGGGCCGCACGTTGAAGCCGTTCAGCACGGCCGGGTCGATGGTGGTGCTCGGCGTCGGCCGGCCGAAGTTCTGGTCCGAGATCGGACCACAGAAATCGCCGCCGCTCGCCCGCAGATCCTGCGACACCGGGTTGGTCAGGTCGCAGTCGGGCGAGAAGTTCTGGTTGGTATCGGTCCAGGTGCGCGTGACGAAGTTGGCGAGGCGGTTGACCGGCGCCAGCGAGTCGCCGTAGGTGCCCTGCACGCCCTGCGCGACCACGTAGCGGTTCAAGCTGGCCCGGAGCGCCGTCTTGCCGTTGCCGAACAGATCGTAGGTGGCCGCGACACGGGGCGACAGGTCCTTCCAGTTGATGAGCTGCGTCTCCGGCAGATCGAGATTCCGGTTCGGGACGAGCGGCGCCGGATCCAGGTGCTGCGCCGGGATGTAGATGTTCAGGTAGTCGAAGCGCAGCCCCAGATTCATCGTCAGCTGGCTGATCGTCCACTTGTCCTGCGCGTACAGCCCGATGGCGGCCGGCTGCCGCTGCGATTTCTTGTACGGCGTCGTCCGCTCGGTGAGCTGGTTCGGCACGCCGTTATTGAACCGGTAGCTGACGTGGTAGATGTTGTCGGACAGCGATTCGTCGCGCAGCACGACGGTGTCGGCGAAACCGGTCTTGAAGGCGTGCGAGCCGGTGACGTACGAGAGGTTGGCCACGAAGTCGATGTTGCGGCCGTACGTGTTCTGGTACGGCTGGGTCGCGGTGACGCCTCCAATGCCGCCGCCGTGATACTGCAGGTTGGCGGGGGCGCCGTTGACCGACGCCTGTTCGGTGACGGTGATCAGGCGCAGGGCCGGATCGCCGGCCGGGGTCGCGTTGTACTTGTAGTTCTCGCCCCGGAACCCCGCGCGCGCCTCGAGGAGCACGCGATTGGTGATCGGCGAGGTCCAGGCGAACGTCGCCATCCGTTCGATCGGGTATTTGATCTCGATGGCCGCTTCCGGCGACGTGGTGGCGGTGACGTTGGCGCATTGACAGCGGCCCTGGTCGTCCACGAACAGGCTGAACTTGTTCTTGGGCGTCGCCTGCCACGTCAGCCGCAGGTTCACGCTGCGCTGCGTCGCGTTGACGTAGGCGGGGCGCGAGAAGTCCGGATCGTAGGTCCAGACGTCCTCGAGGCCGGCGTTCTTGTTGTAGAACATCCCGCCGACGTAGTTGGCGGTCTTCACCCACCGGCCCGACCCGTAGAACCACAGCGCGTCGTGCTTGAGCGGACCGCCGAAGCCCGGGTTGATGTCGTACTCCGACTTGATCGAGTTCGGCGTCCGCAGGCCGCGGTCCTTCAGGTCCTGCGTGTAGTTGTCTCCCTGGAACGAGAAGCCCGACCGCTGGCCGGGCGCGTCCGCGCCCACGCCGGTCGCGAACAACGATCCCCTGAACATGTTCCCGCCGTCGCGCGGAATCATGTTGATCCGTACGCCGCCGAACGGCTGATCGGCGGTCCCCGACGCGTAGTCCACGGCCACCTCCTGCGTGCTCCCCATGTTGGGCAGGAAGTTGCTGGCGTTGCCGGCGAGCTCCGCATTCGCCGTGGACAGCCCGTCGATCATCACCCGCTGATCGTTGCCGTTGCTCCCGTGAACGGTGATGCTCCCGCCGGTCGTGTTGATGATGTTCGTCCCGCCGACGTCCTGGTTGTTCAGATTCATCCCCGGGATGAGCGTCGCCGCGGTGAACTGGGTGCGGCCGGTGGGAATGCTCGTCAGCACCTCGTCGCTGATCACCCGTTGCCGGGCGGCGCTCTGCACGTCGACGAGTGGAGACTCGCTGGTCACCGTGACGGTTTCGGCCAGCGATCCGACGGTCATCTCCACGTTCACCGTCGCCGCGAACGACCCCGCGAGCTCGATGCCGTCGCGCCGGGCGGTCGTGAACCCCGACAGCGTGAATGTGACCGCGTAGCGGCCCGGCCGAAGGTCGATGATCTTGTACTGACCGGTGCCGTCGGTGACGACCGAGCGGCTCTTCTCGATCAGGACGGGACTCGATGCCTCGACCGTGACCCCGGGCAGGACCGCGCCGGAGGAGTCCTTCACCACGCCGCCGATCGATGCCTGGGCGTAGACTGCGGACGATAGGCCGAGGCCGAGCACCGCCATCATTCCGATCCGGATCAGTCTGGCTGTGACCATGGGTCCTCCACGTATCGGGTGGGGAGGATAACCCGGACGGCGGCGCGCGCGTGATATTCTTGCGCTCTTTCGGAATACCTGTTTTCGGGTAGGAGTCGGTCGGCATGGATCGCTCATGACGGACATCAAGCGCGGCTCGATCCGCATCGTGGCGCTCGCGAGCCTCATCGGGACCACGATCGAGTGGTACGACTACTTCCTGTACGGCACGGCGGCGGCGCTCGTCTTCAACAAGCTGTTCTTTCCGACCTTCGACCCGCTGAGCGGCACGTTGCTGTCGCTGGCGACCTATTCGGTGGCGTTCGTCGCGCGGCCGATCGGCGGCATCGTCATCGGCCATTTCGGCGACCGCATCGGCCGCAAGTCGATGCTGGTGCTGACGCTGGTCATCATGGGCGTGGCGACCTTCCTGATCGGCCTCGCGCCGACCTACGCGCAGATCGGGCCCGCCGCCCCGGTGATTCTCGTGCTGCTGCGGATCGCGCAGGGCTTCGGCGTGGGCGGCGAATGGGGCGGCGCCGTGCTGATGGCGGTCGAGCACGCCCCGCCGGGCAAGCGTGGCTTCTACGGCAGCTGGCCCCAGATTGGCGTGCCCGCGGGCCTGCTGCTGTCGACGGTGGTCTACTCGCCGTTTTCCCGCATGCCGGAAGCGGCCTTCCTGTCCTGGGGCTGGCGCGTCCCGTTTCTGCTGAGCATCCTGCTGGTGGCCGTCGGCCTGATCATCCGCCTGCGAATCCTCGAAACGCCCGCCTTCGCCAAGGTCAAGGCCACGCGCCGCGAAGCGCGCCAGCCCATTCTCGAAGTGCTGCAGAAGTACCCGCGGGAAGTGCTGGTGGCGATGGGGGCGCGGCTGGCGGAGAACGGCGCGTTCTATCTCTACACGGTCTTCGTGCTCGTCTACGCCACGCAACACGTGCACATGGATCGGAACATCGTCCTGAACGGGTTGATCCTCGCATCGGCGATCGAGCTCGTGGCGATTCCGTTCTACGGGGCGATGTCGGATCGGGTCGGGCGCCGTCCCGTGTATCTGTTCGGCGCCGTCTGCACGGCCGTCGCCGCGTACCCCATCTTCTGGATGCTCGACACCGGCAACCCGCCGCTCGCACGACTCGCGCTGCTCGTGGGCCTGGTGCTCGGCCACGCGGCGATGTACGCGCCGCAGGGGGCGTTCTTCTCCGAGCTGTTCGGCACGCGCGTGCGCTACAGCGGCGCGTCGCTGGGGGTGCAGCTGTCCTCGGTCCTCGCCGGCGGCCTGTCTCCCCTGATCGCGGCCGGGCTGCTGCAGTACCGGTACGGGCGCGGCGCGATGTCGCTCTATCTGATGGGCATGGCCCTCATCACGATCGTTTCGGTCCTGGTCGCCACCGAGACCATGCGCCACGACATCGAGGAAATCGTGGAACGCGTGTAGGGGTCCCAACGGCGCGGCGCCTCTGGCCGTCACCAGGACACACCATCTACAATTCAGGACCTCATGAAAGCCGCCGTACTGGAAACAGCCCCCGGAAGCATGCGCATCGAAGACATCCCGGTCCCGTCGCCGCGCGAGGGCGAGGTGCTCGTCAAGGTCGCGGCGTGCGGCGTGTGCCACACCGATCTGCACGTGATCAAGGCGGAGGTGGCCTTTCCGACGCCTGCCGTCCTGGGGCACGAAATCTCGGGCACCATCGCCGAGCTCGGGCGCGGCGTAACCGGTCCCCCGGTCGGCACGACCGTGGTGTCGGCGTTCATCATGCCGTGCGGTCGATGCCACCTGTGCGCCATCGGACGGGACGACCTCTGCGACAACTTCTTCGCGATGAACCGCCTCCGCGGCACCCTGTACGACGGCACCTCGCGGCTGCGGCGGCAGGACGGCACGACGCTCGCGATGTACTCGATGGCCGGACTCGCCGAGTACGCGGTCGTGCCGGCGACCGACGTCTTCCCGCTCCCGCCGGGGCTGCCGGTGGCGGAGTCCTCGGTGCTCGGGTGCGCCGTGTTCACGGCGTACGGCGCGGTCCGCCACAGCGCCGACCTGCGCGGCGGGGAGCGCGTGGCGGTTGTGGCCGCCGGCGGCGTCGGGCTCAACGTGATCCAGATCGCGCACGCCTTCGGCGCATCGCAGGTCGTCGCGATCGACGTCAGCGACGACAAGCTCGAGATGGCGCGCCGCGTCGGCGCCACCGACGTGGTGAACTCGCGGACCGCCAACGCGACCGAGCGGGTGCGCGAGCTGACCGACGGCCGCGGGGTCGACGTCGCGTTCGAGGCGCTCGGGCGGCCGGACACCTTCGTCCAGGCGCTCGACGTCGTGGCGGACGGCGGACGCATGGTCGCCATCGGGATCGCGCCCGGAAAGACGACGGCGCCGATCGAGATCACGCGCCTGGTGCGCCGCGGACTGCGGATCATCGGATCGTACGGCGCGCGCACTCGCGCCGACATGCCCGAAATCCTCCGCCTGGCCGCCCGCGGCACCTTCCGCCCCGAGGCCATCGTGACGACGCGCTACGCGCTCGACGACGCCGACGCGGCGTACCAGGCGCTCGCCCGCGGCGAGATCCTCGGCCGCGCGATCGTCGTAACATAGAGGATTCTGGAGCATTCATGATTGAGGGCGGCACTCTGCTCAACTTCGTCGACGGGCACTGGGAACGCGCAGGGGCGGGCACGATTCCGGTCGACAATCCCGCCACCCGCCAGGTCCTCGCCGGCGTGCCGCTCTCGTCCTCGAGCGACGTCGATCGCGCGGTGCGCGCCGCGGCGGCCGCGTTGCCGGCGTGGCGGCGCACACCGCCCGGCGATCGCATCCAGCCGCTCTTCCGGCTGAAGGCGCTGCTCGACGCCCATTACGGCGAGCTCGCCCGGATCATCACGGAGGAATGCGGCAAGACGCTGGCCGAATCCGACGGCGAGCTCAGGCGCGGCGTCGAGAACGTCGAGGTCGCCACCGGCATTCCGTCCCTGATGATGGGCTCGAATCTCGAGGACATCGCGAGCGGCATCGACGAGCTGATGATCCGCCAGCCGGTCGGCGTCGTCGCCGCGGTGACGCCGTTCAACTTTCCGGGGATGATCCCGCTGTGGTTCCTCCCCTACGCCGTCGCCTGCGGCAACACCGTCGTCGTCAAGCCGTCGGAAAGAACGCCGATGACGATGGGGCGCGTGTTCGACCTGGTCGGCGAGTGCGGCTTCCCCAACGGCGTCGTGAATCTCGTGCACGGAGGCCGGGACGCCGTCGATGCCCTGCTCGATCATCCCGACGTGCGCGCCATCTCGTTCGTCGGCTCGACCCCAGTCGCGCGCTACGTGTACGCGCGGGCGGCGGCCAACGGCAAACGCGCCCAGTGCCAGGGCGGCGCCAAGAATCCGATCGTCGTGCTGCCGGACGCCGACATGGAGATGACGACCCGGATCGCCGCCGATTCGGCGTTCGGCTGCGCCGGCCAGCGGTGCCTGGCCTCGTCGGTGGTCATCCCGGTGGGCGACGCCGGGCCGGTGTTCACCAGGTCCATCGCGGACGCCGCGGCGAGCCGGAAGATCGGCTACGGCCTCGAGACCGGCGTGGAGATGGGGCCGGTCATCTCGCCCGAGAGCCGCGAGCGCATCGAAGGGCTGATCGCGCGCGGCGTCTCGGAGGGCGCCACGGCCATCGTCGACGGCCGTCAGGCGGTCGTGCCGGGCTTCGACCGGGGGAACTTCCTCCGTCCGACGGTCCTCGGCGACGTGGATCCGCAGAGCGAGCTCGCACGCACGGAGGTGTTCGGGCCGGTGCTCAGCGTGATGGCGGCCAGCACCGTCGAGGAGGCGATCGCTCTGGTGAACAGGTCGCCGTACGGCAACATGGCCTGCCTGTTCACGTCGAGCGGCGCCGCCGCCCGCCAGTTCCGGTACGAGGCGCGGACCGGCAACATCGGGATCAACGTCGGCGTCGCCGCCCCGATGGCCTACTTTCCGTTCTCGGGCTGGAAGGACAGCTTCTTCGGCGACCTCCACGCGCAGGGCCGCGACGCCATCGACTTCTACACGGAGAAGAAGATCGTCGTCGAGCGCTGGCCGTCGGGGTGGAGCCGGAAATTCTAGAGCGCGGCTCTCACGGGTGACGATGGAAACCAGAAGACTGGGCTCGCTGGCCGTTTCCGCGCTCGGACTCGGCTGCATGGGCATGTCCGAGTTCTACTCGCCCAAGGACGACGAGGAATCGACGCGGACCATCCATCGCGCGATCGAGGTCGGCATCACGCTGATCGACACGGCCGACATGTACGGCCCGTTCAAGAACGAGCGGCTCGTGGGCGCCGCGATTCGCGGCCGGCGCGACCAGGTCGTCGTCGCCACCAAGTTCGGACAGAAGCGGAGCGAGGACGGCAGGCATCTCGGGATCGACGGCTCGCCGGCGTACGTGCGCAGCACCTGCGAGGGATCGCTCGCGCGCCTGGGCGTCGACGCGATCGACCTGTACTATCAGCACCGCGTCGACCCGACGGTTCCCATCGAAGACACGGTGGGCGCGATGGCCGATCTCGTGCGTGCCGGCAAGGTGCGGCAGATCGGCCTGTCGGAAGCCTCCGCCCGCACCATCCGCCGGGCCCACGCGGTCCACCCCATCACCGCGATCCAGAGCGAGTACTCGCTGTGGACACGCGACCCCGAAGACGAGGTGCTCGCCACGTGCGCCGAGCTCGGCATCGGCTTCGTGCCGTACGCGCCGCTCGGCCGCGGGTTCCTCACCGGCCGCTTCCGGAAGCCGGGCGACATCGAGGCGGGCGACCGCCGGCACGATCATCCGCGCTTCCACGAGGAGAACTTCACGCGCAACCTGGACATCGTCGGCCGCCTGGAGCCGATCGCCGCGGCGAAAGGCTGCACGCTCGCCCAGCTCGCGCTCGCATGGCTCCTCGCGCGCGGTCTTTCGATCGTGCCGATCTTCGGCGCCAAACACGTGCGCTACGTGGAAGAGAACGCGGGCGCGCTCGACGTGCGGCTCACCGACGCGGATCTGCGCGCGCTGGACGAAGCGGCGCCCAGCGGCGTCACCGCCGGTCCGCGCTATCCGGAGGCGGGGCTGGCGACGCTGAATCGCTAGAGCAGTCGCCCGCGGGCGGCGCGGCAAAGGAGAGTGTCGTGGACCCAACGATGAAACGCACCCGGATTGGATCGATCGTCGCCATCGTGATCAGCCTGCTGCTCGTGCCTGTCGTCTGGTACTTCGGGTTCGATGCCATTCCACCGCTGAAGGTCGTCGAGGCGGACAAGTCCGGCGGGCGCCTGGGACCGTGGCTCTTCACGTGGGCGCTGGTGTGGGTGGCCACCCTCAGCTGTGTCGGCGTGGCGTGGCTCTGCTACACGTCGGTCGACGACGCCACGTCGTAGACCCTTCCCAAACCGCGTCGGCACGCTTTCTGACGGAGAATTCAGAAACATTTCGGGATCTCTCGGCTACGATCAGGCCGACCTTGTCATTCCATAAGGAAGTGATCAATGCGACGGTTCTCCTGGCTGCTAGCGGCCGGCCTGTCGGTCTTCGTCGTCGTGGCGTGCAACCGGTCCAAGCCCGCCGAATCGCCGCTGCGCCCGACCGCCACCATCAAGGACATCATGGATTCGATGGTCGATCCCTCCGCCGACGTGCTGTGGGACTCGGTGGCGACCATCGTCAGCGCAGCGGGCACCGAGGAGAGACAGCCTCGTACCGACGAAGAGTGGACCAACGTGCATCGCCGCGCCGTGGAGCTCGTGGAGGCCACCAACCTGCTCCTGATGGAAGGCCGCCATGTCGCGAAGGCCGGTGAGAAGGCGGAGAATCCGGAGGTCGAGCTCGGGCCCGAGGAAATCGAACAGGTCATCGCCGGCGATCGGGCATCGTGGATCAACTTCGCGCACGGCCTGTACGACGCCGCCGTGCCCGCGCTGCGCGCAACCGAAGCGCGCAACGCGCAGGCGCTGCTCGATGCCGGCGAGGCCATCGACACGGCCTGCGAGAACTGTCATCTGAAATACTGGTACCCGTTGAGCAAGCAGGCGGAGAAGGCAAAAGAAGGTGCAGGCACCCTCAAGAAATCGTAGACGCTTCACCCGGCCGGTCGCGATCGCCACCCTCGCCGCGTCGCTGGCCGCGGCCGGGATGGCCACAGCCGGCGCGCCGGGGCTCCAGGCTCAGGCCGCCGGGCGCGGCACGATCAAAGGCCACGTCAAGCTGTCGGGCAAGCTGCCGGGCAACCCGATCATCCGGATGGGGATGGATCCGATGTGCGCGCGCATCAATGCCGGCAAGCGCGTGATCCAGGAGATCGTCGTCGCGGATCTGGACGGCAATCTCGCGAACGTCTTCGTGAAGCTGATCGGATCGTTTCCCAGGACCACTCCCCCGTCCACGCCGGTCGTGATCGAACAGCGCGCCTGCCTCTACACGCCACGCGTGGTCGGCGTGCGGGCGGGCCAGACGCTACAGGTGCGCAACGACGACCCGCTGCTGCACAACGTCCACGGCATGTCGGCCATCAAGGAGAACGGATTCAACATCAGCCAGCCCATGGCCGGGATGGCCTCGACCTTCAAGCTGAAGGAAGAAGAGGGCATGGTGCGGCTGCGCTGCGACGTGCACAGCTGGATGACGGCGTTCGTCGGCGTCGTCCCCCATCCCTACTTCGCCGTCAGCAATCCGTCGGGGACCTTCGAGATCGACAACGTCCCGCCCGGGACCTACCAGATCCAGGCGTGGCACGAGCGCTACGGACCGATCAAGCAGACCGTCCGGGTCCGCGCCGGCGCCACCGCCGTGGTGAACTTCACCTACGCCGGGACCGAGAAACCGCCCGCCTAGCCGAACGCCGATCACCTGTGGTACAAACCGTGAGCGCCTTGGGTGCCCACGACGGGCATAACAGGGAAGCCCGGTGCAAGTCCGGCGCGGTTCCGCCACTGTAAGTGCGGGCACATCGCTTCGATTGACCACTCGATCTCCGGATCGGGGAAGGTGAAGCGACGAGACAGCACTCGACCAGCCGAGTGTTGTTCCGCACAAGCCAGGAGACCTACCCAGCGCGATAGCGGCCGACTTTCTGCGGAGAACGGAAAGTATGCTCTGGGATCTCTCGTCCCGTCGCCTGTCTGCCGCTCCAACCCCGTCGAGGAGGGCAGACATGACCCGACACTTCCTTCCAAGCGTCCTCGCGATCGTCTCGCTCGCGCCCGTGTGGTCTCCGCACCCGGCGGCGGCGGAGCCCCCGATGGTCCCGGTGTCGGGCACCGTCCGCGACACCTCCGGCGGCGTCCTGCCGGGCGCGCGCATCGAGGCGCTCGTGGCCGGCCTGACCGTCGCGACGACGACGGCCGGAGCCGACGGGCAGTACACGATACAGGTCCAGGCGACCACCGAGCACCAGCTGCGCGCCCATCTGAGCGGCTTTGCCGATCAAGTGATCGGATTGCGAACCGCGCAGGCGGCGACGCGCGACTTCGTCCTGCACGTCGCCGGCATCGCGGATACCGTCATCGTGACGCCGGGCCGCATGCGCGAGCGGACCGCGACCGCGACCGAGTCGGTGGACGTCTTCACGTCGCGCGACATCGCGGCGCTCGGCAGCGCCTCGCTGGCCGATCTGGTGCGCATGGTCCCGGGCCTGAGCGCCGACGCCAACGGCCGCGAAGGCGCGCTGACGTCGGTGTTCGCGCGCGGCGGCGAATCCGACTACAACCTGGTGCTCATCGACGGGGTGCGCGTCAATCAAAGCGGAGGCGCGTTCGACTTCAGCCGCGTGTCGGGCGCGGAAATGGACCGCGTCGAGGTCGTACGCGGCGCCCAGTCGGCGCTCTACGGGTCCGACGCGATCGGATCGGTGGTGCAGGTGATCACGCGCCGGGCGGCACCGGGAGACCCGCCCGAGGTGACGGCGTCGATCGAGCGCGGCAGCTTCAATACCTGGCGCGGGGACGCGCGCGTGCTCGGCGGGGTGCGGCGCCGCATGGACTATCAGGCCGGCGTCACCCGTCGCGCGACCGCAGGCGCCTTCCAGGACCTCCTGCCCGAGCACGATCGGTTCGACGAGACAACGGTGGACGTCGGCGTCGGCGCGATTCTCGGCGACGAAGCGACCCTGCGAACCGGCGTGCGGTACGCGACGGCGCACGGCAAGGCCGTCGGGCCGATCGACTACGGATCGCGCAATACGGGCACCATCGCGGACTCGACCGACCTGTCGTGGCACGTCGATCTCACCGACCGGCCGTCGCCGCGCGTCAACCAGCAGGCGATGTTCGCGTACTACCGGTCCGGCCGGCAGTCGGGCGACACGGTGGAGGATCCGACCTACGACGTCTCCGCGATTCTCGCGGGCACGCCCGGCGCCCGGTTCCCGAACGGGCCGCGGCTCGTCCGGCTGCTCGATGAGCCGACCTTCGCCGCCTATCGGGCCGGCAGCCTCGCCCTGCAGCCGGGAGAGTTCCTCGCGACCACGCCGTACGGCGAGAGCGATTTCCTCTACACCAACGAGACCCGCTTCGAGCGTGCCGCTTTCAAGTACCAGGCGGACCTGTCGTGGTCCGGCGGGCAGGTGACGAGCGGCGGCTACGACTACGAGCGGGAGACCGATCCGCTCGATGACGGGTTTCTGATCGAGAATCACGCCCTGTTCGTCCAGCACCGGCTCGTCGCGGGCGACCGCTTCTTCGCGACCGCCGGCGTGCGGCTGGATCACAACTCCCGCTACGGCGACAACGCCAGCCCGAAGCTCGGCGCGGGCGGGTTCGTGGTGCCCTATTCCCGCGGCCGGCTGTCGTCGGCAAAGCTGTTCGCGAACATCGGCCGCGGCATCAAGAATCCGACGTTCGGCGAGCTGTACGGATCGGCGTTCACCGACGGCAATCCCGCGCTGCGTCCCGAGCGGGCGCGCACCGTGGACGCGGGCGTCGAGGCGACCTTCGCCGACCAGCGCGTGCTGGCGCGCGTCACGTATTTCGACAACGTCTACAACGATCAGGTGGCATACCAATCGAGCGGACCGGGCGTGGACGGCCGGCCGGACTTCGTCAACATCGACGGGTCGGCCGCGCACGGCTGGGAGATCGAAGGCGCGCTGCAGCGTCCGATGGCCGGCGGATTGACAGCCAGCGTGGGCTACGGGTTCGTGGACAGCCGCGTCGTCTCGTCGGTGAACACCAACGAGGAATTCCAGCCGGGGCAGCCGCTGCTCCGGCGGCCGCGACACTCGGCGACGATGCGCCTCGCCTACTCGCGGGGGCGCACGACGGTCACCGTCAACTGGCGGCACGTCGGCGAGCGCCACGACGCCGCGTTCCTCGGGTTGGAGGCGGTGCCATCGGCGCAGTTCCCGGGCGGACGCGCGGTGGACATCACGGTGAACCCGGCCTACACGCTCGTGCGGCTCGGCGCGGAGGTCCGGGTGTCGGGACGGGCATCGGTGTTCGTGCGGGTCGACAACGCGACCGATGCCGCCTACGAGCACGCCCTCGGCTATCCCGGGCTTCCGCGCGCCGTCACGGCGGGCGTGCGGGTCGGCCTGGCTCGCCAATAGGACGGGCGGCGGCGGGCGCGGCAGACGCGGCGGCTCTGACAGGACGCGGCGGCGGGATTGACGCGGGCTCGGGCAGAGGCTAAGCTGGCTCAGATAGTGAGACTCAGTCTCAATATCGAGAGAGGCGCTCATGACCCGACTCCCGGCCGTCCTCATCGTCCTGCTCTCCTTCGTGCCCGCCGCCGCCATCGCCGCCGACGGCCCCGCGGCCGCCGCCCCCCGCCCCGCTCCGGACGCCTACGCCTTCGACATCCCGCCCGGGCCGCTCGACGCCGCGGTCGCCCGCTTCGCAGCGGTCACCGGCCTGACCGTCCTCGTCCCTCCGGGCGTCACGCTCGGCGTCTTCGACTCCCCCGGCGTCACCGGCCTCCATGCCGCGGACATGGCGCTCGAGCAGCTGCTCGCGGGAACGGCGCTCAGGTTCCGCCGGATCGACGCCGCGACGTACGCCCTCGACGTGGCGATCGCGCCCGAGCGCGTCGAGGTAACCGCACGCCTGGTGCCATACCGCGGCGATGAATCCGCATCGGCCACGAGGACCGCGACGCCGCTGCGCGACATCCCGCAAACCGTCACCGTCGTGCCGCGGCAGCTCCTGGTGGATCAGAGCGCGCAATCGGTCGCCGACGCCGTGCGGAACGTGCCCGGTGTCACGGTGGCGCAGGGCGAGGGCAACCGCGATCAGCTGGTGCTGCGCGGGATCAGCACGGGCTCCGATTTCTTCGTCAACGGCGTACGCGACGACCAGGAGCGCTTCCGCGATCTCTACAACGTCCAGAGCGTGGAGGTCGTGCAGGGGCCCGCGGCCGTCCTCTTCGGCCGCGGCGGCGCCGGCGGCATCGTCAACCTGGTGACGAAGACGCCGGTGCGCGGCGCGCCGTCAGAGGCGACCGCCGATCTCGGCAGCGACGATCACAAGCGCGTCACCTCGCAGCTCGAGGTCGGGATCGGCTCGAAGGCGGCGCTGCACCTGAGCGCGGTCGGCGAGAACTCGGGCGGCTTTCGAGACGCGTTCTATCTCCACCGCTACGGGCTCAACCCCACGGTTCGCATCGACATGAGCGGACGGACGAGCCTCACGGTCGGATACGAGCGCCTGCACGATCGCCGTTTCGCCGATCGCGGCATCCCGTCGCAGGCCGGCGCGCCGGTGGACGTCGCGCCGGCGCAGCTGTTCGGATCGGCCCACCAGAACGAGGCGACGAGCGACGTGGACAGCATGTCGGCGACCTTCTCGCACGCGTGGTCGCCACGCGTCCAGCTTCGCAACAGCGTGCTCGTCGGCCGCTACGGCAAGTTCTACCAGAACGTGTATCCCGGAGGCGCCGTGAGCGGAGCGGGCCTCCTGTCGCTGGCGGCGTACAACCACGGGATCGACCGCACGAACCTCTTCAACCAGACCGATCTCATCGTCGCGGCGCACCTGGGCGGCATGACGCACACGCTGCTCGTTGGCGTCGAAGCCGGTCGCCAGTTCCAGGACGAGATCCGCCATACGGCCGCGCCGATTCCAGGCGTCCCGGTCGCCAGCGCCATCCGCGATGCCGACTTCGCGGCGGCTCCGCTGACGGTCGATCGCCATGCCACCTCCAGCGTCCTTGCCGCGTACGCTCAGGACCAGATCGCGTTCTCACCGCACTGGAAGGCAGTGGCCGGCGCGCGCATCGATCGGTTCGCGGTCGCCGTGGCCGATCATCTCCCGGGCGCGCCGGATCTGTCGCGCGCCGACGCGCCGACCAGCCCCCGCGTCGGCGTCATCTATCAGCCGACGGCGGCGGCCTCGCTCTATACGAGCTACAGCTACACGTTCCTGCCGAGCGGACAGACGCTCGGCCTCGCCGTGAACACCGCCGGCCTGGAGCCGGAGAGCGCCAGCAACTATGAAGCGGGCGCGAAACTCGGCCTGGCCGGCGGACGCGTCGGCCTCACGACGGCCCTCTTTCGACTCGATCGGAACCACGTGAAGAACACCGACCCGACCGATCCCACGCGGCTGGTGCTGACCGGCCGGCAGCGCACCGACGGCTATTCGGTCGCGGTCGCCGGACATCCCGCGCCCCGATGGACGCTGTACGGCGGTTACGCCGGCCTGAACGCCCGCATCGTCGCCGACACGGCGGCGGCGCCCGCCGGGCGCCGCGTCGGACTGGTGCCGCGTTCGCAGTTGACGCTCTGGAGCACCTATGATTTCTCGCGGCGCTGGGGCGCAGGCGGCGGCGTGCTGGGCCAGTCGCGGATGTTCACCTCGTTCAGCAACGCCGTGGAGCTGCCGGGCTTCTTCCGGTTGGACGGGGTCGTCTCCTACCGGCGCGCGCGGTACCGCCTGTCGCTCAACGCGGAAAACCTGCTGAACTCGAAGTACTATCCGACGGCCAACGGGGACAACAACATCTCGCCCGGCTCGCCGAGAAGCGTGCGGGTCACTCTCACGGCGTTCTTCTGAGGAGCTGCTTCGATGCATGCCGACGTGCTTCGCGCCATCAACACGCAAATCAACTCCGAGCTCAGTGCCTGGTATCAATACCTCGCGATGGCGGCCTTCTGCGAACGGGAGAAGTTCACCGGCGCCGCGCGCTGGCTGAAGCTGCAGGCGATGGAGGAGTACCAGCACGGGATGAAGCTGTTCGACTTCGTGCTGGCGCGCAACGGCAACGTCGAGCTCGCCGCGATCGAGCAGCCGATGCTGGAGTTCGAGCACTTCAGCGACGTCTTCGAGCGCGCGCTCGAGCAGGAGGAGCGGACAACGACCCAGATCAACAGCCTGTACGAGCTCGCGTTCCGATCCAAGGCGTTCGCCGAGATGACCGAGCTCCAGTGGTTCCTGACCGAGCAGGTGGAAGAAGAGAAGATGGCGCGAGAGATCGTGGCCAGGTTCAGGCTGGTCGGAGACGACGCCGGCTCGCTGCTCGATCTCGACCGCGAGCTCGGCGTACGGAGCACGGGCGCGCCCGGCGCCCCCGCCCGCTGACGCCTTCTCGCGCTACCGGAAGATCTTCGTCTTGGGCGCCGCGTCCTTCCGGAACTCGTGCGACATGTTGTAGAAGCCGGCCGCCGACACGGTGACGACGACTTCCTGAGGCCCCGGGTTCTCCCAGTACCAGCCGTGGATGCCGGCGAAAGGCGCCGTCAGGGTTCCGGCCGCCGCCGCCGTCGCGGCGCGCTTTTCGAAGCTCTCGGCGTAGCCGCGCGGCGCGTCGTCAGGTTCGGCGTGCAGCTCGTAGTTGACCGGACCGGTCGCGTTCCACGAGTACAGCAGGGCGTCGCCCTTGTCGAGCCGGTACTTGTACTCGACCGAATCGCCCGGCGCGATCCGGAACGCGACCGTTTCGTGCTGATACGGCCGCTCTCGCGGCGCGACAATCGGCGCCCCGCCGGTCCCCGCCGTGCGACTGGCGGTGAACGCGTCCAGGCCGCGCGACAGATCGCTCATCGCCATCAGCCCCATCTTCCGCCCGAGGCCGGTCGGATCGACGCCGAACTCGGCCGGCAACACCGCGACGACGAGCACGATGCCGGCGACCAGCAGCGCCGCACCCGAGGCCATCGCCAGCCGCTCCCGCGCCTCCACCGGCTGTTCGCCGCCAGTCGTCTCGATCATCACCGTCCACCCAGGAAGTATCCCGATATCTGGTAGCCAACGAGAAGGAATCCGCCGGTCATCAACGCGGTGTTGGTGACCAACGCGTGCCGCAGGAAGCCGGGACGCGCCCGCCAGTAGGTCAGCGCGATCAGCACGCCGGTCAGCGCGAGCGCCTGCCCGATTTCGACGCCGACGTTGAAGCTGACGATGTTGGCGACGAGGCCGGTGGCCGAGAGCGAGAACTCCTGCAGCTTGGTCGCGAGCCCGAACCCGTGGAAGAGCCCGAACACGAGCACCGCCACGCGCGTGTTCGGCTCCACGCCGAAGAAGCGTCTGAATCCGTTCAGGTTGTCGAACGCCTTGTAGACGACGGAGAACCCGATGATCGCATCGACCAGGTACGGGTTCGCGCGGTAGCCGCCGAGCACGCCGCCGAGCAGCGTCACGCTGTGGCCGAGCGTGAACAGGCTGACGTACTGCACGACGTCGCGCAGACGGTACAGGAAGAAGATGACGCCGACCAGAAACAGCAGGTGGTCGTATCCCGTCACCATGTGCTTCGCGCCGAGGTACATCAGCGGCCCGACAGCAGCGCCCTGAATCGATTGCAGGAAGAGGGCGTCCTTCCCCGAAACCCCGTGCGCGCTGAGCACCGGCGCCGACGCCAGGACCAGCGGCAGCAGCACGGCGACCCCGACGCCGATCCGGCGTCCCCTGTTACGAGCCACGCTGATACTTCTGATGACAGGTGTCGCACGAGATGTTGACGGTCTCGCCGGCGGCGAGCACGCCGTCGGCGCTTCTGGCCTCGGTGGCCGCGAGCGCCGCCTTGCCGGCGTCGATCATGGCCTGCGACATCCTGACCCAGTCGCCTTTGTCGACCACGCGATTGCCGAGCAGCAGCAGGTTGCCCGACTCGATGAGCGCCGCCGCCGCGTTCCCGACCGCCTCCCATTCCTCGTCGGTCCGCGGTGCCTTCTCCTCGACGCCCTTGACGGTCACCGTCGTGCTCACGGCGTCGAAGACCGTCGTCGCGGCCGGCCCGACGATGCCTTTCATGATCTGCCTGACGCTGGCCACCGGTGTCACGACGGGCGCCTGCGCGATGGGCGCGGCGCGGCGGGCGCGCGCGCCGGCGATCACGAAGCCGATGCCGGCCAGGTAGAGGAACACGCCAACGAGAAAGAACCAATGCCTCAGCCGCATGAATCGACCGGCCTCATGTCTTCTTTACGGAGCTGACAGGGCATTATGCCCCGGGCGGGCGCCTGGTCTGGCGATCTGACGAAGAATTCAGGAACTCTTCAGAAGGTGGACAGGCACCGCTCCGATAGAGTCGAGGCATATGCCGACCGCGAAAACCATTTCAAGCGCGAAGATATCCGTCGCGCTGTTGCTGTCCCTGTTTGTCGGACGGTCGGCCAACGCCCAGGTATTCGGCACGGTTCGAGTTTCGGCGGCCGATCAACAAGACCTCGCCGTGCCCAGCGCCGACGTGACCATCAAGTCGGCGACGACGGCGTGGATGGAGACCGCGAAGACCAATACCACCGGGGAGGCCCTTTTCGCCGCCGTGCCGGCGGGTCGGTACGTCGTGACGGTGACGTCGGGGGGGTTCAATCTGTCGGAGAAACAGATCGACGTGGCGTCGAACGCCGTCACGCCGGTGCGGCTGCAGTTGGAGGTGGCGGGGGTCACCGAGTCGGTCCAGGTGGCTGTCGCCGCCCAGACGGTCAACCCGGAGTCGTCGCGGACCGAAACGCTCGTCGCGCGCGCCGACATCCTGAAGGATCCGGGCGCCGATTCGGCCGGCAGCATGGCGATGATCACCAACAACTCGCCCGGCGCCTACATGCTGCATGATCACCTGCATTCGCGAGGCGGCCACGGCGTCTCGTGGGAGATCGACGGCGTGCCGGTGCCCAGCAGCGCGATGGCGGTGGTTGGCTCGCAGTTCGATCCCAAGGACGTGGACCTGCTGGAAGTGAACCGCGGCGGTCTGGCCACGAGCACGGGAGACCGGCCGTACGGCGTCTTCAACGTGGTGCCCCGAAGCGGCTTCGAGGGCGACCGGTTCGGCGACGTCACCGGCACGGTTGGCAACTACTCGCTCGGCAACCTCCACGTGGCGCTCGGAGACCACAGCAAGGACCAGAAGTTCGCGTATTTCGCGAGCGCCTCGGGCAACACGACCGGCCTCGGCCTCGAGCGCGTGGACACGACGCTCCTGCACGACGACGCGCACGCGTTCACGTTCTTCACGTCGCTGCTCTACAACAAGTCCACGCACGATCAGTTTCGCTTCGTCGGATCCGAACGCTCGGTCAATCATCAGGTGCCGAACGTCGTCGAGCAGCAGGTCCTGGGGATAGACGACCGCGAGCTGGGCAACGATGGGTTCGGCAATTTCACCTGGCTGCGGACGTCGGACTCCGGCAGCAGCCTGATTGTCTCGCCGTACTACCACTACAACCGGCAGCAGTATCTCGGCGGGTCCAACGACCCGCTCATCACGCACGACGACACGCGGGCCAACTACCTCGGAGCGATGGTCACCTTCTCGACCATCGTCGGCAAACACACGCTGCGAGTGGGCACCGATTCGTACGCCGAGCACGACAACCTCCAGTTCGGCCTCAGGGAAACGACCGGGGACCTGCGCGAGGCGACACAGAACCAGCTGCTGTGGTCGAACGTGACCTCCATCTTCGTCGAAGACAGCTACCGCACTGCCTCGTGGCTCACGCTGAACGGCGGGCTGCGCTTCGAGCGTTTCGCAGGAACGATCACCGAGAACGCGACGAGCCCGCGCCTGGGCACCGCAATCAGCATCCCGCATGTCGGCGTGCTGCGCGCGTCGTACTCGCAGTACTACGAACATCCGCCGACCGCCACGATTTCGGGTCCTGTCCTCGACTTCGCCCTCAACGAAGGCTTCGGATTCCTGCCGCTGCACGGGGAGCGCGACAAGGTGGTGGAGGTCGGCCTCGGCATCCCGGTCAAGGGATGGACGGTCGACTTGGATGCCTACCGCAACATGGTCGAGAACTTCGGCGACCACGACGTCCTCGGCAACTCGAACCTGCTCCTGCCGCTGTCCATCGCAGAAGGGCGGGTGCGCGCGTTCGAATCGACCCTGCGATCGCCCGTGCTCTTCAAGCGCCTGCAGCTGCACTACGCCTTCGCCTATCAGATCGCCGAGGCGAGAGGCGCCGTGACCGGCGGGATGACCGACTTCCGGCCGGCCAACAACAACGACTACTTCTACCTCGACCACGATCAGCGCGTGACGTTCAACAGCGGGGCGACGCTGAATCTGCCGCAGGGGTTCTGGGTGTCGGAGACGACGCTGTTCGGCTCGGGATTCCTGCTCGTAGACGGCCCCGATCATCTGCCGTCGCACACGACCGCGGACATCGCCGTCGGCAAGACGCTCAACGAGCGGGTGCAGGTGAGGTTCACGGCGACCAACGTCGCCAACGCCACCTACCTCACCGGATTCGAGAACTCGTTTGCCGGCACCCATTACGGCTACCCGCGTCAGGTGTCGGTGCAGGTGCAGTACAAGTTCCATTACTGATGACGACGCCTCCCGCCGTGTCGGAGAACGCAGCCTGATGCGTCGGACGCTGAGCGCGGCGCTCCTGGCGCTCGTCGTCGGCGTCTCGCCGCTCGCCGCGGACCGGTGCGGGATCGCGTGCGAGCTGGCGCGCCATGGCGGCGCCGCCACGGCCGGCCCGGATTGCCATCACCAGGCCTCGCCGATGGCCGGCGTCGGAGCCACGCCGCGGGTCTGCGGATTCGCCCATGCCGCGCTGAATCCGTCGGCCGTCGCCACGGCGTCATCGGCGGATGGCCGCCCGACGCTGCTGGTGCTGCCTCTGCCGGCGCCGCCCGCGGCGCGTCCGCCGTTGCTCGCCGCGTGGCTCCACGAATCGCATCCACCTCCCGACCGACATCGGACGACGGTCTCGTCGCCCCTCCGCCTCTAATACCTCGCACGTCACAACCGTTACCGCCAGGCTGCAGCCGGTCGTCGAGGCGACTGTCGGGGTCCGGTGGGAGCCTTACCCGTACCCGTGCAAGGTTGTGAGGGAGACATGGTGGCCGAGAAATGCTCGCGCCTCGCCAGAGTGTGCCTGTGGGTCGCGTCGTTGGTCTCGTTCAGCGTGCCGAGGCTGATGGTTTCGGCGCAAGAGCCCGACCATGCGCACATGGCGGGCATGAACACCGCCACCGGCTGGCAGGTGATGCAGGACGCGGTTCTCTTCGCCGAGTACGACCATCAAGGCAGCGACCGCGGCGGTAACGAGCTCGTGGCCCCGAACTGGTGGATGGGCATGGCGCGGCGCCACGCCGGGCACGGCGAGATGATGCTGAACGCCATGTTCAGTCTCGATCCGGCGCTCGTCGGCCGCAACGGCTATGGCGAGATCTTCCAATCGGGCGAGGCGCTGGGCGGACGTCCGATCGTCGACCGGCAGCATCCCCACGATTTCTTCATGCAGCTCTCGGCATCGTGGCGAATCGCCGCCACCGACCGGACCGCCGTCACGCTGACCGCGGCCCCGGTGGGCGCGCCGGCGCTCGGACCGACGGCGTTCATGCACCGCGCGTCGGCAACCGACAATCCGACCGCGCCGCTCGGCCATCACACGCTCGACTCGACGCACGTGTCGTTTGGCGTCGTCACGGCGGCCGTCGATCGCGGAAAATGGACCGTTGAGGGGTCGCTGTTCAACGGCCGCGAACCGGATGAGCATCGGTGGAACGTCGACCTCGGACGCCTCGACTCGTTTGCCGGACGCCTCTGGTTCAGGCCGAGCGCGGCGTGGGCCCTGCAGGTGTCGTCGGGGCGGCTGACGGACCCGGAAGCGCTGGAGCCCGGCAACATCGTCCGCACGACCGCGTCGGTCAGCTGGATTGAGGCCACTGACGGAAGGATGGTGTCTGCCACCGCGGCGTACGGCCGCAACGATCTGCCGCAGGGATCCCGATCGGCCGCGCTCGTCGAGGGTGCGGCGCAGCAGGGCCCCGATACCGTCTACCTGCGGTTCGAGGGGCTGCAGGTGGAGACCCTGCTGCTTGAAACGGACGCGATTCCGGCTGCGGGCGCCGGGCCGAACGACGTCGTGTACGCGCTGACGAGCGGCATGGTGCGCGACCTGGTGAAACGCGGCGGGATCGAGGCGGGCGTCGGCGGCGATCTGACGGTCTACCTCACGCCCGATTCGCTCAAGAGCGCGTACGGCGCCCACCCGGTGTCGGCGCACCTGTTCATTCGGATTCGCCCGTCCGGAGCGCGCATGTGGAACATGGGCCAGATGATGAGTCGCTGACCGTGACGAGCCGCCGCGCCTGCGCGCTCGTTCTCGTCGTGATTGCGTGTGTCGTGGTCGGCGCCGGCGTCGCGACGATGGTGGCCGCCCGCGGCTTCAGCGCGCGCGCCACGCCGACGCTTCTCGAGCGCGGCATCGCGCGCCTCGCCCGGCGCCTGGCGATCCCCCGGGACGCACGGCTCGCGAGCAATCCGGTCCCGCTGTCGGCCGACGTCCTTGCCGAGGCGCGCGCCCATTTCGCAGATCATTGCGCCAACTGCCACGCGAACGACGGCAGCGGGCAAACCCCGCTCGGCCAGACGCTCTATCCGCGGGCCCCCGACATGCGCCAGCCGGACACCCAGCGGCTCAGCGACGGCGAGCTGTACTGGATCATCGAGAACGGCGTGCGGCTGAGCGGCATGGCCGCCTTCGGCGAGGGAAAGCCCGACGATCCCGACACCTGGAAGCTCGTGCACCTGATTCGGCACCTGCGCGAGATCACGCCCGAACAACTGAGGGACATGGAGGCGCTCAATCCGAGGAGTCCGGCGGAGCTCGAGGAAGAACGCGAGGATCAGCAGTTTCTCGCCGGTGAGGACGAGAAGACGGAAAATGGAAAGTAAAGGAGAACTCACGATGAAAGCCATCGCCACATTCCTGTTTCTGATCGCCGGCGGCGGCATCGCGCTGGCCCACGGCGGCAACGATCACGTGCGCGGCACCGTCACGGCGATTTCGCCGCAGGCGATCACCGTGCGGACGACCGCCAGCCAGACACGGTCGCTGGCGCTCAATGCCAAGACCACCTTCGAGAAGAGCGGACGGAAAGCACTGCTGACCGACCTCAAGGTCGGCGATCGAGTGGTGATCGACGTGCCGAAGGACGGCAACCAGGCGTTGATGGTCCAGTTCGGCACGGCACCGCCGAAGGCGACGGCGCACCAGCACGCAGCCCCCTAGGGGACCGCGCCTGGCGTTCGAGCGCTGGGGCGGCGATTCGGGTAGAATCCTCGGGAAAAAAACGCGGCCCGGTCGCCGCACCAGATGAGGACTCCATGAATCATCGCTTTGTCACGGGGCTGGCCCTCGTCGCGGCGGGCGGCGCGCTGCTCGGGTCCGCCCTGCGCGCCCAGACGCCGACCTCGGTCACCGCCGGCGTCTACACGGCCGACCAGGCCAAACGCGGCCTGGCCGTCTACAACGACGGCTGCGCCAAATGCCATCTCGACGATCTCTCGGGCGGCGCCACGTCTCCCCCGCTGAAAGGCGACGACTTTCTGAGCGGCTGGAAAGGCAAGTCGGTCGGCGCCCTCCTGGACGAAATCCGCATGACGATGCCGTTCGACAGTCCGGGGAGCCTGACGCCGGCGCAGTACGCCGACGTGCTCGCCTACGTGCTGAGCGCCAACAAGTTCCCGGCAGGCGACAAGGATCTCGAGCAGGATCCGGCGCCTCTGCAGGACATCAAGATCGAGGCGCCGCCCGAATAGGCCGGAACAGCCGGGGTGTGTCCGGCGCGCGCCTGACGAACTGTCACCTTCCGATGATTGGCCGGGCGCCGATCTAAGGATTTGCGAAGAAAAGGCCTAAAATTTCGCGGGTCCGGGTGGCAGTGCGTTTGCGACGTGAGCGGATGGAGACACTCCCATGACATCCACTCACTTTCGAACGGCGGCACTCCTGCTGGCCGGTCTCGCGCTGACGGCCGCTCCATCCTACGCGCAGCGGAACAATCGCCGGGAGGGTGGCGACCGCGGCGCCCGGCAAAGCGTCGAGCGCGCGCAGCCTCGCGGGCGCACCGACTCACGACCGACTGCGGCGGCGCCGCGCCAGGTGCAGCCGCGTCAGGTGCAGCCCAGCCAGGTGCAGCCGCGTCAGGTGCCGCAGCGCCAGGTGCAGCCACGCGTCGAACAGCCGCGCGCGGGACAGCTCTATTCCGCGCCGTCGAACCGATCAAATCGCCCGGCATACCGCTATAACGGCCCGGCGTACCGGGCGTCTCCGAATCGCTCGTACGGCTACGGCTACCGGCCCTACACCAGATCGTACGTGCTTCCCTACGGCTGGCGGCCGTACGGGTATCGTCCGGGCTGGAATCTGAATCTGTATTTCGGACCGGCGTACGGGTACGGCTATCCGGGCGGATACGGCTACTACTCGATCCTTCCGGGCCAGCTGTACGGGTCGCTGCGGATCGTCGACGCACCCCGTGACGCCCAGGTGTTCGTCGACGGGTACTACGCAGGCATCGTCGACGACTACGATGGTGTGTTCCAGCACCTGAATCTCGAGGCAGGCCCACACCACATCGAGGTGGAGCTGGCGGGCTATCCCCCGATCGCCTTCGACGTGCAGATCGAGCCGGGACGCACGATCACGTACCACGCGAATCCGTATTAGCTTCGCCGATGTCCTCGTTCCACAGCGCCGGATGGTGCGCGATGAACTCGCGCATCATCCGGATGCACGTCTCGTCCTGAACCACCTCCACTCGTACGCCCCGCACCCGCAGCCAGTCCTCCTCGCCCAGAAACGTCCGGTTCTCGCCAATCACGACGTGCGGGATGCCGTACAACAGGATCGCCCCGGTGCACATCGCGCACGGCGAGAGCGTCGTGTAGATCGTGCTGGCCCGGTACACGTCGGCAGGGCGACGTCCGGCCCGCTCCAGCGCGTCCATTTCGCCGTGGAGGATGGCGCTGGCCTGCTGGACGCGCCGGTTGTGCCCGCGGCCGATAATCGTCCCGCGATGCACCAGGACCGCGCCGATCGGAATGCCGCCCTCCGCCAGGCCTCGTTGAGCTTGCTCGATCGCAGCCTGCAGGAAGAGGTCGGACGACGGCACGGCTTTCGCTACTCCTCGGACGAACCGGTCTGGAGGCCGGCCCTGCGGTTCACACGGAGGGTCGAAACGATGCTGCACATGGCTCTCGTATTTCTGGTGATCGGATTGTTCGCGGCGCTCTTGGGGTTCACGACCATCGCGGGCGCGTCGTTCGCCATCGCCAAGTTTCTCGCGGGTCTGTTCCTCGTGCTGTTCCTGGTGTTCCTCGTCCTGGCGGTGACCGCCGCCCGGCGGATTATCGACTGACGCAGAGCGGCGCGCAACGCGTCCGTGGTCCAACTCGTTCCAGTACAATGGAGGTTCTCGGAGTCGAGGACCTCCATTGAAGCTTTCTGGCTCGCCCCCGGCTCTTCTCGCCTGCGCCGCTGCGATTCTGATCGTCGTCCCCACCTCGTACCTCATCGGGCAGACCTCGACCGCCGGGCAGCCGGCGCTCACGATTCTGTCGAGGGACGGCCGGCGAACGCTGCCGCTCACGATCGCCGGCGATCAGGAACAGGTGTTCCTCGACGACGTCGCGTCGGCCTTCCAGTTGACCGTCCGCGAGGAATCGCTGGGCGCCATCACGGTCGGCTACAAGGGACGGACGATTCTGATGACGCCCGACCAGGCGCTCGTGTCGATCTCGGGCCGTCTCGTGTCGCTGCCGTCGGCGCCGACGCGGAGCGGCCGGCGTTGGCTCGTCCCGGTCGAATTCATCAATCGGGCGCTGGCGCTCGTCTTCGACGCGAAGCTGGATCTGCGGAAGTCCTCCCGGCTGCTCGTCGTCGGGGACCTGCGGGTGCCGCGGGTCACAGTCCGGATCGAAGGCGCCGATCCGGCACGGCTCGTCGTCGACGCCGCGCCGCGGACCAACAGCACGGTCTCACAGGAGGTCAACGCGCTGGCAGTCAAGTTCGACGCCGACGCGCTCGATATCGCCCTGCCGGCCATCGCGCCCGGGCCGATTCTGGTGGCCGCGCGGCTGCAGGATGCGGCAACGCTCGCGATCGACCTGGGTCCGCGCTTCGCGGCGTTTCGCGCGACCAGCCAGCCGCTCGACGCGTCCACGCGGCTGACGATCGATCTCCTGTCGGCGCAGACGCAGGCCCCGACTCCGGTTGCCGCACCAGCCCCTCCGGACGTTCCCGCACCGGATCTCTCCGCCCTCGCGCCGGTGGGCGCAGGCGTGCGAACCGTTGCGCTCGATCCCGGACACGGCGGCGAAGACGAAGGCGTCAAAGGCGCCTCCGGCACGAAAGAGAAGGACTTCGTCCTCGTCGTCGCTCGCAGGATCAAGACGGCCATCGAAGGGCGCCTCGGCATCCGCGTCGTGCTGACGCGCGACGACGACCGCAATGTCTCGATGGACAGCCGTGCCGCCATCGCGAACAACAACAAGGCGGATCTGCTCATCAGCCTTCACGCGAATGCGTCGTTCAGGCGGACGGCGACCGGTGCGTCGATCCTGTACGCGTCGGCCGATCGCGAGAGCGGCCAGCGCGCGGACGCGTCGGGAGTGTCGGAGCGGCTGCCCACCCTCGGCGGCGGATTGCGCGATCTGGACCTGGTGTCGTGGGACCGCGCGCAAATCCGTCACCTCGCCCGATCCGGCGAGCTGGCGAAGATCCTCGAGGAGCAGATGCACGATCGGATTCCGCTCGCGGCGCACCCGATCGACCGCGCGCCGCTCGACGTCCTCCAGGCGGCGAACATGCCGGCCGTCCTGATCGAGCTGGGATATCTCACCAACGAGCAGCAGGAAACGCAGATGGCCGGCGCCGAGTTCCAGAACGCCGTCGTGCACGCGGTGTTCGACGCCGTCCTCCGGTTCCGCGACACGCTCTCGGCGGGCACGCAATGAGCCGACGCGCCGCCGTCCTGTTCGTGGGATGTCTGGCGGTCATGGCCGCCGTCGCGGTCGCGTTGACCATCGCGGTGCCGCGGTGGTCGCGCGGGTCGCGGGCCGGCGCCGCGCCGGCGCCGGCGCCCGCTCCGACGACCGGCCGGCGCATCAAGGCCCGCCTCTTCTACGTCGCCGAGGACGGGATGCGGCTGACCAGCGTCGAGCGTGAGGTCGCCTACGGGGAGGGAACCGTCGAACAGGCGCGGCGGCTTGTCGAGGCGCAGATTGCGCCGGTCGGCGAGCCGCTCGTCTCGGCCGTCCCTGCCGGCACGACGCTTCGCGCCATCTTCGTCACCGAGCGCGGCGTGGCGTTCGTCGACGTCAGCCGCGAGTTGGCGTCGGCACACACCGGCGGATCGACCGACGAACTGCTCACCGTGTACGCGGTGGTCAACGCGGTCACTGCGAACCTCCCGGCGGTGAAGGCGGTCCAGATTCTCGTCGACGGGAAGCAGATCGAGACGCTCGCCGGGCACGTGGACCTGCGCCGTCCGGTCGAACAGAATCCGGCGTGGGTGGAGTAAGCTCCAGTCATCGATGCGATCCGACAAACGCCTGCCCGACCAGTTGCGAGAAACCACGCTGACCCCGCACTTCCTGGAGCACGCCGAGGGCTCCGTGCTGATTCAGGCCGGAAGAACGCGTGTGATCTGCTCCGCCAGCGTCGAAGACCGCGTGCCGCCGTTCCTCCGCAACTCGGGGAAGGGCTGGGTGACCGCCGAGTACGGCATGTTGCCGCGCGCCACCAGCACCCGGACCCAGCGCGAGGCCAGCACCGGCAGGGTCGGCGGCCGGACCCAGGAAATCCAGCGCCTGATCGGACGTTCGCTGCGGTCGGTCACGAACCTGCCGGCCCTTGGCGAGCGGACGATCTGGCTGGACTGCGATGTCATCCAGGCGGACGGCGGGACGCGCACCGCCTCCATCACCGGCGCCTTCGTCGCCCTGGTCCTTGCCCTGGAGACGATGCGCAAGCGGTCGCAGATCTCGTCCATTCCGCTGAACGACTACGTGGCCGCCACCAGCGTCGGCATCGTGGACGGTGAGGCGCTGCTCGATCTCGCCTACGACGACGACTCGCGCGCCGAAGTGGACATGAACGTCATCAAGACCGGGACCGGCCGGTTCATCGAAGTGCAGGGGACGGCCGAGGGCGCCCCGTTCGGGCGCGAGGCGCTCGAGACGCTGCTCGATCTCGCCGACCTGGGCATCCGTCAGCTCATCGACAAACAGCGCGCCGTCGTCGGGCATCTCCTCTGAGGCGCGCGCGCACCCCGTTCGCTCGGCCGTCAGACGACCGGCGGCGGTTCGAGGTACGCGCGCAGCGCGCGGAACGCGTGCCCGCGGTGGCTGACTTCTGTTTTCCGGGTTGCCGCCTCGGCGAGCGTCCGGCCGAACGGCGGGTAGAAGAAGATCGGATCGTAACCAAAACCGCCGTCGCCCTTCGGCCGCGGCGAAATGCGACCCTGCACGGTGCCACGGGCTTCGAACACCATCCGGCCGTCGCGCGCCAGCGCCAGCGCGCACACGAACCGGGCGGTGCTCGTCGTCGCCCCCCTCTGGCCGAGCAGGTCGTAGATCAGCGCGAACTTTTCTGGGTACGTCGTGTGCACGCCGCCGAACCGCGCCGACTCCACGCCGGGCAGGCCGTCGAGCGCGTCGATCTCGAGGCCCGAGTCCTCGGCGACGGTCAACTCTCCTGTCCCGGCCGCGTAATACAGCGCCTTCAGGCGCGCGTTCTCCTCGAACGTGCGGCCCGTTTCCTCGGGAGCGACGAGATCGGGCCACGCGGTCAGCGAGACGAGCTCGAACGGCACGCCGTCCAGCACCGATCGGATTTCGTGAATCTTCCCGCGGTTGGTCGTCGCGACGACCAGTTTCTGCATGGTCGTACGTACGTTAGCGCCTGACGTGGCGCACGACAAACGCCGCACGGCGTCGAGAGGTTGGGCCGCGGGCGGCGACCTATGGTCACCACCCGGGCGGGACGGCGGGACGATCGAGCCGGCTGGGTTGACGGCTTCAGAGTGAGACTGGAGACCAGCCGGCTGGCGGGTGCGCTCCTTTCAGTGCATCTGACTCCGAAAATCTAGGCGGCCGCGATCTTCCGGTGGCGGCGAACGCCTGCCTCGGCGGGCGATCCGTGGTCGATCCGCATGAATGCCCCGTCGCGGGTGCGAAACAGGAATCTCGCATCCACCAGCGCCTCGAGAAGCGCCGGGCACGACACGGAATCGAGGCCCCACAGACGCCGCGCCTGCGGTTCGGTCAATCGCAGACCCGGCATCTCCAGAAACTCACCCTGCACGCGGCGGAGAACGTCGTCGATCGACCGGTTCAGCTCGCTCGCCATACTCCATGCTCCCTCGGAGGACAGGGGACGGTCCGTTGCCAGGCTGACGCGGATCACTGAGCAACGGGCGTACCCGGCGGGGCCTGGACGATAGAACTGACGCGACCGGCTGAAACGCTCCCAATCTGAGGGTTCACGTCGTTCTTCTGTTGTGGTCGCGGTCACCCGGCAGGAAGTCGTCATGCCTCGCGTGGACACGTGGCGTAGGAAATCCGGTCAGGCACAGCCGTAGGGGCCGCCGTGCGCTCGAATTTGCATGATTGAAGGGTGATGACACTGATCAGCTCGGATCTGAACCTGACGACGACCAATCATCGGCTCGCGGCGAGCGTCTGGGACCGTGAAGGCTGGGACGGCACGCCCGAGCGGCTGGCAATCGGCCGCCGGCTCGTCGGGCTGGCTGGCCTGGCGCTGGCTGCCTATGGCGTTCGCCAGCGCTCGACGCGCGGAACGATCGCCGCCGCTCTTGGCGGCTCGATGGCCGGATGGGCCTGGAGCGGCAGCGACGGTCTCGCGAAAACGGTGCGCCGCTGGGCTGAGAGCGCCCTGGAACGGACTCCGTGGCCACGGCGCACGGAGGATCGCGTATCGAGGGGTCGGCGGAGTCCTTTCCGGCCAGCGATGCGCCGTCATGGACGCCCACGACCGGCGCCGGAGTCAAGCAGTGAGGGTCGGGAAGCAGTGAGGATCGGATCGTCAAGATCGGCCAGTCGGGCAGCGGCAGCCTCGTGATCGTCGGGATCCTCGGTACGACGTGCGGGCGCCGCGGCCGAGTGACTGGCTCCTGAGCGGCGTGGTGCTGGTCGAAGCGCCCGAAGCGGCCGCGCTCGCGTTCGTCAAGCTGCGCAGCCGGGTCAACCGCCTCACCGCCGGTTGACGTCGCGGGCCGGCTCCACGCCGGCTGCCGGCGGACCGTACGGGTTGCCGGTGTCCCGCGGGGGAATCGGCAGGCCCCTGGCGATGGCCTCGGCCACCGATTTGTCGTAGGCGCGCTCGGCGCTCAGCGCGTACTTCACGGCGCCGTTCCCCTCGTGACACGCGTACTGGTACAGCTGGTAATCCGGCTGCGTCGTGATCGTCAGCCGCAGCGTGAACGGCCGGGTGTAGGCGATCGGATCGTCCACCGTAATCTCGTAGTCGATCATCTCAGGATCGATACGCGTGAACCGCTCGATCATCTTCATGCGGTCGGAGTGCCGGACGCCGTTGCCGTTGGCGCCGATGCTCGTCTGATCCGTGAAGTTCGTCGTCTCGACGACGAGCGTGTTCCCCTCGAAATGGCCGCGCGAGTCGCCCAGGTACTGTTTCAGGTACGGTCCGTTGTGCGGGCGGCCGTCGAGCGGGATGATCCGCGTGTCGTGAATCATCTCGTAGCTGATGGCGACCTCCTGCGGCGTCTGTACGATCCGCAGCCCGTTGCCGTAGAGGACCGGCAGGATCGAGCCGACGACGCCGCGCGTGATGCAGCGATCGTAGAGCGTGAAATCCTCCGGGCCGTTGAACGGCCCCGGGCCGAACGTGCCCGCATCGCGCGGGCCTGCCCGTTTCAGGGCCTGGGGCGTCATCGGCGGCATCCGTCCATCGGCAGGCTCGGTGACGAGCGACGTGTAGCCGAACGTGCGGACGCCGTATTCATTGCGAAGCACCGTTTCGCGGTTCACCGCCCGATCCCGGTTGCCGTCGTCCCCTGACGCCCGCCGCGCGAATTCGTCGGGCGTCAACGACGGGCGGCCGGCCATCGTCTCGGGACGGGAGAGCGGAACGCTTCGCATGTCGTCGCTCGTCCAGACCCCTTGCAGATCCGGCTGTCCCCAGCGCGTCCTGGGCGGCGTCCAGTTCTTGTTCGTTCGCGCGGCCGCCGTCGTCTCGGCGGGCGCGAGCCGCGTGGCGCTCGGCTTCAAGGGTCTGGCCTGCGACGGCCCCTGCGCCAGGACCCGGCCGGCCGACATCGCGCCGACCGCCGACGCCAGGGCAACCGCGACGATTCCTGCGTGTCTTCGACCGTTCATGCCAGCCTCCAGGACGCGCTCCGCGCCGCGCGGAAAGACCATCGATCATTCTACCGTGCTATCGTGTGCCTCGTCCGGGGCTCCGGCGGTTCCGTAGTCCCGTAGTGTCCGGCTTCAGCCGGACCAGGTCCGTAGTGTCCGGCTTCAGCCGGACCAGGTCCGTAGTGTCCGGCTTCGGCCGGACCCGCATCGAAACGTGACGTGATGGCCACAAGACGCCTGCTGCGCGCAATCGTCGCCGCCCTTCCGCTCGCGGCGGCGCTGCCGGCCGCGCTCGTCTCGCAGGCGCCCCGCTCTGCTCCGCGCATCGTCGCGATTCGCGCCGGCCGTCTCTTCGACGGCCGATCCTCGACGCTTGCCGCAGATCAGGTCGTCATCGTCGACGGCGACCGCATCGCATCAGTCGGCCCGGACGCCACGATTCCGTCCGGCGCCACGGTGATCGACCTGAGCCGTGCGACGCTCCTGCCGGGCATGATCGACACGCACGTGCATCTCTACGACCAGCCGGACGGACGCTCGGCGTCGTACCGCACGCTGGTGGCGGCCGACAACGCGCGCAAGACGCTCGAGGCCGGCTTCACGACCGCCGTGGATCTCGACTCGCGCGGCGGATACGGAACCGTCGATCTTCGCGATGCCATCAACCGGGGCCTCGTGCCCGGTCCCCGCCTGCAGGTCTCTGGCCCGGCATTGAACCAGCGCGCCGCCACTCCCTATTCGACCGCCCTCGAAGGCTTCATCGAGAACAAGAACGTGAACTCGCCGTGGCTCGGGCGCGCGGCGGTGCGCGACGCCAAGCTGCGCGGCGTCGACTGGATCAAGATCTACGCGACCGAGGACTTCGTCGGCGCCGAGTACCGCGTGTTCAAGCCCGACGGGACGCTCGTCAACCCGCCGTCGCTCACCCTCGAGGAAGTGCAGGCGATCGTCGACGAGGCGCACCGGCTCGGCTTGAAGGTGGCCTGTCACGCCTATGGCGGCGAAGGGCTGCGCTCGTGCGTCGCGGCCGGCGTCGACGCGCCGCAGCACGCTCTCGGTCTGGACGACGAGTCGGTGAAGATGATCCTCGCGAAGAAACTGGCGCTCGGGATCACGATCGCGGACCTCGTCGGCCTCGAGCCGGCCGATCTCAGGGAGAGCGGCGGCACATCCAGCCGTCTGCGCCTGGCGGCGGCCGCCTTCAGGAAGGCGCTTGCCGCGGGCATTCCGCTGCCCTTCGCGAGCGGCGCGGTGGGCGATCGCCATCTGCATGGCCGACAGGCGGAGCAGTTTGCGTACTACGTCAAGTGGGGCGCGACGCCGGCGCAGGCGCTGCAGATGGCGTTCAGGGTGGCCGCGGGCGTGCTGAACTACGACTGGTCCGGCCGCGTCGGAACGATCGAGCCTGGAAAGCTGGCGGACCTCGTCGCCGTGTCGGGCGATCCGCTGGCCGATGTCACCGAGATGGAGCGCGTGAAGTTCGTCATGAAGGGCGGAACGGTCGTACGGAACGATCTACGATAGCTCGGGGACCGCGCGTTCCATGAGCGGCCGGCGTCACGTCGGCCCGACGTGCGACGTGAGGAGTGAGATGACCGACCCTGCCACGCGACAGGTGGTCTCCCGGCGCGCCCTCCTGAAAGGCGCCGGTGGGCTGCTGACGGCGACTGCCCTCCCTTCAGTCGCGCCGTCGCATGCCTTCGGGGCAGGCGCGCCGGACGCCCGCGCGGCGGTCATCGAACGGCTCACCGCCTACATGGCCGCCGCCGGTGCGCGCCAACTGCCTCCGGACGCCATCGAGAAGACCAAGCACCACGTGCTCGACACGCTCGCCGCGATGATCTCGGGCGCCGATCTGCCGCCGGGCCGCGTCGCGCTCGCGTTCGCCCGGGGGCGCGCCGGCGAGCGAACCGCCACGGTTGCCGCCTCCGACATCGTGTGCGGCCCGATCGAGGCGGCGATGGCCAACGGGATGCTCGCGCACTCGGACGAGACCGACGACTCGCACGCGCCCTCGCATTCGCATCCGGGCTGCGCGATCGTGCCGGCCGCGCTCGCCGCCGGCGAGCAGTTCGCCGTGGACGGCGCGCGCCTGCTCCACGCCGTCGCGCTCGGGTACGACGTCGGCACGCGCGTGACGTTCGCGATGGGCGGCCTGCGGTACCAGATGGAGTCGCACCGCAGCACGCACGGCATCGCCAGTGATTTCGGCGCGTGCGCCGCGGCCGGATGCGCGGCCGGGCTGAACCCGCGCCAGATGCGCTGGCTGATCGACTACGCGGCGCAGCAGGCCTCCGGCATCGTCGCCTGGCAGCGCGATACCGAGCACGTCGAGAAGGCGCTGGTCTTCGGCGGCTTCCCGGCCCGCAACGGAGTCACCGCGGCGCTCCTCATTCACGCCGGCGGCACCGGCGTCGAAGACGTGCTCTCGGGCGCCGATAATTTCCTGATGGCCTTTGCGCCCCGGGCCGACCCGGCGCTGCTCGTGGACGGCCTGGGCGAGCGCTTCGAGGTGACGCGCACCAACATCAAGAAGTGGACCGTCGGCTCGCCGATTCAGGCGCCGCTCGACGCGATCGAGACGCTCCGCAGGCGGCGGCCGTTCGAGGCCGATGAGGTCCGCCGGGTGATCGTCCGGCTGGCCACGAGCGAAGCGAAGACCGTCAACGACCGGGAGATGCCGGACATCTGCCTTCAGCACATGCTGGCCGTCATGCTGATCGACGGGACCGCGTCGTTCCGCGCCGCGCACGACAAGGCGCGCATGCAGGACCCGGCGGTGCTGCGCGCGCGCGCGAAGGTGACGCTGCAGCCCGACGAGGCGCTGGAGCAGCTGATTCCGCGGCGCGAGGCCGTTGTCGGGGTGACGCTGGCCGACGGCACGACGCTGACCGAGCGTGTCGGCGACGTGCGGGGGACCGCTGAGAACCCGATGACGCGGGAAGAGGTCGTCGCCAAAGCGCGCGACCTGATGCAGCCGGTCCTCGGCGCCGCGAAGACATCGCGCCTGATCGAGACGACCCTGGCGCTCGAGCGCGTCACCGACGTCCGCGCGCTGCGACCGCTGCTGCAGCCCGCGTCGGCCTGAGGCGCTTTAGGCGAGCGCCGCCTTGATCCGCGCCGGCGTCAGCGGCACCTGGCGCACGCGGACGCCGATCGCATCGAACACCGCGTTCGCGATGGCCGCCGGCGTGTTCCGGCTCGAAGGCTCGCCGGCGCCGCCCGGCGGGAGATCGGGCCGGTTCAGTAGCACGACGTCGACCGTGACGGGCACGTCGGACGCGCGGGCCACAGGATAGCTCACCCAGTCGGCGCTCGTCACGTGACGGCGATCGAAGGTCGTCTCCTCCTTCAGCGTGCGGCTGAGCGACTGCATCAGATTCGCTTCGACCGTGCGCTTGAGCGCCGCCGGGTTGACGATCAGGCCGCAATCGTGGGCGCACACGAACCGGGTCACGCGGACCGCGCCGGTCTTGCGATTCACCTCGACGTCGGCGATCGTGCCGACGTACGTGCCGTTGCGCGTGCTGAGCGCGACGCCGCTTCCGGCGACGACGTCGCCCGTCCTCGTCCCTTTCGCGCGCCGACTCCATCCCGCCTTTTCCGCGGCGGCCGTCAGGACGGCCTTCGCCCGGGCGTCGTCCAAGTGCCTGAGGCGGAATTCAATCGGATCGACGCCGGCGGCGGCGGCGAGCTCGTCCATGAAACACTCGACCGCGAACGACGTGGACGGCCCCTCCGGGTCCCGGAAGTGCGTCGCCCTTAGCGGCGACTCGCGGTCGGCGAAGCTCGGCACGATGTGCGCCGAGGCGTGCAGATTCGCGAAGGTGTAGGGCGGCGTCTGGCGTCCCCATTCCGCGAACTCGTCGCCGCCGTAGGTGGGCGCCACGCCCGCGAGCTGCGCGCCCAGATAGTTGCCGGCGGTCGCCGGCACCGCGGCGATCTCGTTCCCCGAGAAAGCGTGCGAGGCGAACTCGACGGCCGTCACGTTCCCGCGCGCATCGAGCGCCGCGCGCAGATCGCACGCCACCGCCGGTCCCTTCGGCCCCCACGCGGTCATGTCCTCCCGCATCCATTGCACCCGGACCGGACGGCCGACCGCCTGGGACAGCAGCACCGCGTCGGCCGCCGCGTCTTCGAAACCGGCGCGCCCGTACGATCCTGAATCGGCGACCCAGACGACGCGAACCTTCTCCAGCGGCACGCCGAGGAGCTCGGCGAACGCCCGCTGAATCGCGTGCGGCTTCTGCGCGCCCGTCCACACGGTCGTGATTCCGTCGGTCCGCACGTCCGCCACCGCGCACCCCGGCCCCATCGTCGCGTGCGACTGGAACGGGACGTCGTAGCGCGCGTCGAGCGTCTTGGCCGCCGCCGACATCGCGGCCGCCACATCACCCTGCATCACCGTGTCGCGCGAAGCCTTCGGCGTGGTCGTCCGCATGTAGCGGTAGAGGTCGGTGGACGGCGTAAAGCGGTCGCTGGCCGGCGTCCATGTCACCTTGACCGCCTTCGCCGCACGGACCGCCGCCCACTCGGTTTCCGCGACGACGCCGACGAAATTGCCTTTGACGACGGTCTTCACGAACCCGGCAATGCCGCGGGCCGCCTGGTCGTCGGCGCGGACGAATGTCGCGCCGATGCCAGCCGGACGAATGACGCGGCCGTGCAGCATGTTCGGGACGCGCACATCGGTGACGAATTTGTACTGTCCGAACACCTTCGGCGAGATGTCCTTGCGCCGTATCGACGCGCCGACGACCGTATAGTGCGCGGGATCCTTGGGCGGAGCCGAGCCTACCGCATTCAGCCCGAAGCCCTGGCCGGTCACCTTCAGCGTATCGTTCAGCGGAACCCCGGCAGCGAGGTCGCCGTACGTCGCCCGTTTCGAGGGATCGGACGTCACCGAGACGACGCCGTTGCGGACCTGGAAGCTGCCAACCGGCGAGCCGAGCCGATCCGAAGCCAGCCGCAGAAGCGCGGCCCGGGCGGCCGCGGCCACGTTGCGCAACGGGCGGGCGCCCTGGCTGATGGAGGTGCTGCCGCCGACGCCCCCCTGATCGACGGTGCGCGAGGTGTCGCCCATCACGAAGGAGACGCGATCCGGCGAGAGGTCGAGCTCCTCGGCGACGATCTGTGCGAGCGCCGTCTCGACGCCCATCCCGATCTCGACCTTGCCGGTGAAGACGCGGACGGCCCCGCCCGGGTCGATGTGGAGCCACGAGTCGAGCCGCGTCGGCGCGATCGCCGCGGCGGACGCGGCGCCCTGCGCGAGCAGCCGCGGCGCGACCTCCGCATCGAGCAGGCTGAAGCCGACGAGAAGACCGCCGGCGTCCCTCAGGAACGCCCGTCTGGAGATGGAGCTGGATGCCATGGCTATGCGCTCCTCTTCACGTCGCCGGCGGCGCGGCGCACGGCCGCGAGCAGTCCGACGTGGCTGCCGCAGCGGCACACGAGGCCTTCGCACGCGGTTCGGATGTCCTGCTCGCTCGGGTGCGGCGTGCGACCGATGAGCGCTGCCGCCGTCAACACCCAGCCGTTCAGGCAGTAACCGCACTGCGGCGCCTGTTCGTCGACGAACGCCTGCTGCACCGGATGCGGCTTGTCGGGCGTGCCGAGCCCTTCGATGGTGACGATTTGCTTGCCAGCCGCCGACGACACCGGCAGCTGGCACGAGCGCACGGCCTGGTTGTCGACGAGCACCGTGCACGCGCCGCACTGGCCCAGGCCGCACCCGAAGCGCGGGTTCCTGGCGGCGAGGGTGTCGCGAAGGACATAGAGCAGCGGGCAATCGCCGTCGACGTCGACGGTGTGGGTCCGGCCGTTGACACGGAGTGACATGCGACTCATAACCCGCTACTGTGCCACCATTCCGAGGATAATTGAAGCCGCATGCACACGGTCTTCACGCGCGCGGAGAAGATGCCCATGAGATGGCGCACACTGCTGGCCTGCTGCCTGGTGGCTCTCGCGGGAACCGGTCTGGCGAGGGCCCAGGACGACCCGGTCCGGTCCGACCAGCAGATCCTCGAGCAGCTCGAGCGGGACTGGGACACCGCATTTCTCCACCGCGACGTCCGCTTCATCGAGAACGTCCTCGCCGACGAGTTCGTCGCGGTCTACGACGATGGAACCCGCGGCGACAAGGAGCGGGAGCTCGCGAACGCCGCGACGTTCAACAGGCAAATCGACTCGTCCTCGCTCGACGACTTTGCCGTCAGGGTCTACGGCGACACGGCGGTCGTGACGTTTTCCAGGCACCTGGTCGGTCCGATGCAGGGCCGCTCCGTCGCGTTGAACTTCCGATTCGTCGACGTCTTCGTCCTCCGCGACGGACGGTGGCAGTGCGTGCTCAGCCAGAGTACCCGGGTGAGCGGCACCGCCTGACCGGTGCTCCCGCCATGCGTATCGTGTTTCACGGCGAGAGCGCCAGCGCGTTCGGCGCAGGGTTCGCCGAGCTGCTGGACGGCCCGGCCGACGTCGCCGACCTGCCCGACCGGCTGGCGACCGAGAGCGAACGCCGTCTCTATGCGTCGGCAGACGTCCTGGTCGGGTTCAGGTTCGACGCCTCGCTGCCGAGGCCGGCGAAGCTGACGCTCTTCCAGGTGCCCGGCGCCGGATACGACGCGATCGACTTCAGCGCCGTTCCCTCGACGGCTGTCGTCTGCAACTGCTTCGGCCACGAGCAGGCGATCGCCGAGTACGTGATGGCGGCGCTGCTGATGCGACACGTGCCGCTCGCCGACGCCGACCGCCAGCTCCGGGACGGCCGCTGGGCCTATCAGGCCGGACCTGTCGCCAACGCGCACGACGAGGTGGCGGGACAGACGATCGGCCTGCTCGGCTTCGGCCACATCGGCCGCGCCATCGCGATGCGGGCGAAGGCGTTCGAGATGGCCGTGCACGTCGCGAACCGAACGCGCCCCGAGACGTCGGCGCTGGTCGATCGGGTGTTCGGTCTCGACGAGCTGCCCGGGTTCTGGGGCTCGGCGGACTTCTTCGTGGTGGCGCTGCCGCTCGCCGAAGCGACCAGGGGGATCGTGGGCACCGCCGCTTTCGCGGCGATGCGGCCGACCGCCGTGGTCGTCAACGTCGGGCGAGGCGCGACGATCGACGAGCGCGCGCTCTTCGACGCATTGAGCAGCCGGCGGATCGGCGGCGCGATTATCGACACCTGGTACAGCTATCCGTCACCCGGATCGCGCACTATTCTGCCGTCCGCGCTGCCCTTCCACACGCTCCCGAACGTGCTCATGACGCCGCACATGTCCGGCTGGACGCACGGCACCATCCGGAGACGGCAGCGCGACATCGCCGACAACGTCCGCCGGCGCATGAACGGGGAGGCGTGCCGCAATGTCGTGTGGCGGGCGTGAGCGGCCCGGTTCTCCCGGCGGGCGTCGATGCCGCCGCGCGGCGGCCGATGACAGCGCCGCTTACTGGTCGTCGGCCGGCGCCTGCCTGCGATTGGGACCGCTCGGGTCCGCGGCGGGCGCCTGGGTCGTGGTGTCGCCGGTGAGCCGCCGCAGAAGGGCGACCGTCGCCTGATTCACGTCGCGCGCGCGCAGGGCCGCCGCGAGGGGCGTGCGTCCCTGCTTGTTCTTCACGTCCAGCTTCGCGCCGTGGTCGGCCAGATACTGGATGGCCGCCGGCGATGCGAGCGCCGCGTGGACGGCGGTGTCTCCCGCCGCGTTCACGGCGTTGAGGTCGGCCCCGAGCTCGATGCACAGCTTGATCGCGTTCATGGCATCGGCGGCGGTGCCGCGATCCGGGTTGTTGTCGCTGCCGCCCTTCGGGCCGAGCGCGGCCGCCAGGTGCAGGGCGGTATTGCCGTTCTTCTGGCTGAGGGTCGGATCCGCGCCGGCGTCCTTCAGCAGGCGCATCATCGTGACGTCGCCGCCCTTGGCCGCCCGCATGAACGGCGTGGCGCCCTCGTCCAGCTTCGAATCGCCGGGATTGTAGACGCGCTTGATGATCTTGCTCTTCAGCCGCGCATTCGGATTGGCGCCGTGCGCGACGAGCATCTTCGCCGCGTCCACGGCACCCGCGATGACGACCGGTGTGGGATCCGGCCGCCCGAAGGTCGTCGGCATCGTGTGCATGTCGACGGCGGCGTACAGCGGCGACATGCCCGCGCGGTCGGGCAGATTCACGTCGGCGCCCTTGTCGGCGACGAGCGCCGCAACGTCGTAGTGTCCGTTGATGATCGCGAAGATCAGCGCCGACGAGCCGTCGGGATCGGTGGCATTCAGGTCGGCGCCGGCGTCGGCCAGCGCGCGCGCCGATTCGAGCGCGCCCTGACGCGCCGCGTACATCAACGCGGTCCAGCCGCCCTTGGGCAGGACTGTCTGCCCGACGTACGACGCGCCCGCTTCCACCTTGTCGCCGATCACACCGGGCGGTGTGTGCGGGTAGTCGGTGACCCGCGACCGGAGGTTGACGTCGGCGCCGGCCTCGACCAGGACCCGAACGGCGTCCGGCCGATTCTCGAGCGCGGCCCACATCAGGGCGGTCGTTCCCGTGCGGGTTTCCGCGGCGTTGACCATCGCGCCGTGCTCGAGCAGCACGCGCAGCGCCCCGACGCTCCCGGTGCGCGCCGCCAGCATCAGCGTGGTCTGTCGGTCGGGAAGCGCCGCGTCGGCCGTCCCGACCTCTGCGCCGGCCTTCACGAGGAGTCGCACCAGATCGGCGCTGCCGCTGGCTGCGGCCAGCGACAGCGGCGTCTGACCGTAGCGATTCACGGCGTTCAGATCGGCGCCGGCTCCGACGAGCACGGTCGCCGCGCGGTCGTCGGAGCGGTACGCCGCCCAGTGCAGCGCCGTCGTCCCGTCCACGTCGCGTGCGTTGACCGCACCGCGCGTCCTGGCCAGCGCTCGAACCGCCGGCAGATTCCCTGATTTCACGGCCGTCACGAGGTCGGGCTCGCCGCTGCCCGCCATGACGCGGACCGCGGCCGCAACCAGCACGATGGCGGCGAGCGAGGCTTCCTTCGATCGGGTGAACATGGTCGCGAGCCCTCAGAAGACGTGCACGGTTCGAGCTCCTCCTGCTCGGCGTCGGCGCTAGTTGTCGCCCGGCTTCAGGCGCATCTGGAATGGCGCGCTGTCAACGATGTTCCGGATCAACGCGGACAGCTGGTAGTTGCCGCTCTTCGCGTCCGCCACGATTCTCCGCACCGTCGGCATGTCCTCCGCGGTCAGGCCGCGTCCGAGCGCGTAGACGAGCAGCTTTTCGGTCAGCGTCTGCACGAAGTTCCCGGGGCGCCTGAGCAGCGCTTCGCGCAGCGAGACGACGCCGTCGATGCGGGTGCCGTCAGGAAGGACGTCGGCTGTGTCGAGCGGGACGCCCGCTTCGGTCCTGGTCCTCCAGGCGCCGACCACGTCGAAATTCTCCAGCGCGAACCCGATCGGATCCATCGTCTTGTGGCAGCCGGCGCAGGCCGGGTTCGATCGGTGCCGTTCCATCTGATCGCGCATCGTCTGAGGCGCCTCGCCGGATCGCGGCTCCGGCAGCGCCGGCACGTCGGGCGGCGGCGCGGGCGGCGGCGCGCCCAGGAGGTTGTCCAGCACCCACTTCCCCCGAAGGACCGGCGAGGTCGTCGTCGCGTGGGAGGTGACGAGGAGCACGGCGCCCTTCCCCAGCAGGCCCTTGCGCCTGTCGTCGGTGAGCGTCACGCGGCGGAACTGGCTGCCGGCGACGTCGTGCATGCCGTAGTGGGTGGCGAGCCGCTCGTTGACGAAGGTGTAGTCGGCCGTCAGCAGGTCGAGCGCGCTGCGATCCTCGCGCAGGATGCTCGCGAAAAGCAGCTCGACCTCGCGCCGCAACGCCTGGCGCAGGTTGTCGTCGAAGTCGGGGAAGCTCTCCGGGTTCGGCACGATGCTGCGAAGGTTCCGCAGCTGCAGCCACTGTCCCGCGAAGTTGCCGACCAAGGCGTCCGACCGCGGATCGGCGAGCATGCGCCGCACCTGCCGCGCGAGCGCGGCCGGCTGATGCAGTTGATTCCTCACCGCCAGGTCCAGCAGTTCCTCGTCGGGGATCGAGCTCCACAGGAAGAACGACAGACGCGATGCGAGCTCGACGTCGGTGACGCGATAAGCGGTGTCCGGCGCGACGTCGGCCGGTTCGCGTTCGGGCCGGAACACGAACGACGGGCTGGCGAGGATGCGGCGGAGGACGAACTCGATGGCCGTGTCGAAGCTGCCGCGCGAGCGTTCTTCCTGGTAGGACGACATGAGCGCCTGCAGGTCCGGCTCGGTCACCGGTCGCCGGTACGCGCCGCGCGCGAGCGCCGCGACAATCCGCCGGGCGCACGGCGCCTCCTCGGCGGCCGTGTTCGGGCGACAGGAGAAGACGCGCCGGCTCGGCGGCGTGGCGGACGCGTGGGCGTCGTAGGGACCCAGAATCGTCACCGACTGCACGTGCGCGGCGCCCTCCGCGGCGTACGGGCTCGAAAAGTCGCGAATGAACGGCTGGAGCCGCGCCGTGGCGAAGACCGACGGCGTCTCGCCGAGGACGGCGGCGCCGATCGCGCGCTGGCCGGCGCCCACGAAGCGGCGGATGCGCAGGCGTGTCGCTTCGATCGCGTCCGACGTCGCCGATGGGTTGTTCTGGAGCGGGACCAGATCCTCGGGTCCGCCGACCGTGGCGAGCAGGATGCGCTCGCCGTCGAGCGTCAGCTCGATCTGATGCGGATCCTGCAGGCCCCGGATCGCGCTCAGGTTCGTGCGATAGAGACGAACCTGGAATTCGTAGACGCCGTCGACCGGGAACGCGTGGAGGGCCGTGAGGCCGCCGAGCGTGCCGAGGGGCAGGCCGTCGAGGTGATGGTCCTGCGACAGATCCTGCCGCACTGAATAGGCGACGCTGCCGGGGGCGACCCGCGGATCGCCGACCGCCGCGGCGCTGATCTTCCGGGCCGCCGCCAGATACGCCTGGAGCAGCGCGGGCGAGTTGCTCTGCACGTCGGCGACGTTGTCGAAGCCGTACGCCGAATCGTCGGGCGGCAGGAGCGACGCGACGTCCACGTCCAGGCCGAGGAGATCGCGAATCGCGTTGGCGTACTCGGCGCGATTCAGCCGGCGCAGCAGCGGACGGCCCGGATCCGGATGACCCGCGGCGGCGGCATCGAGGCTGCGCTCGAGCCAGGCGATCGTGCGCTCGTAGGTGCCCCCATCGGGGCGGCGGACGCCCTGCGGCGGCATGACGCCGAGCCGCAGCTTCCGGATCACTTTCTCCCAGGTTTCGGCGTTCGCCGCCGTGGGCGCGGGGCCCAGGCTGTCGAGCATCAGACCGCCGGTCTTGAGACGCTGGTTGTGGCAGGTGACGCAGGTACTCGTTGAGGACGGCCGCCTGCGATGCTGACGGCGCGGCGGCGGCCTCGTGCGGGGCGGCTTGTGCGGCCTGTGCAGCCAGGTACGGACGGCCGATGACGGCGGTGGAAAGAACGACCGCGCCCGTGAGCCATCGTCGCACGTCTCGTGGCATCCCAGGTTGCTCCTCGTGCCGAACGCCGGCACGCTCGGCCAATCGAGCAAGTGTGCCCGAAATGCGGGCGAAACGGGCGGAGAATCTGTCGGGGAGAGGTACAGGGCGGGCGAGAGATGGCGGACGGGCCGCGCCGCTGCTCGAGGTCCGCGGCGGCGCCCCGCGCCGCCGGTTTTCGGCGCGGCCGTCCGGCCTGGGCGTGTGCACCGGCCGGGATCGGACGTGGGATCCGAGCGATCGTCCTGGCCGGGTTTAGGTAAGATCGGGATCGGGTTGTCGGGGCGTAGCGCAGCCTGGTAGCGCACCTGCCTTGGGCGCAGGGGGTCGCTGGTTCGAATCCAGTCGCCCCGACCAAATCTCTCAGGTATGTTCCGGTCACATGGGTGACGGTTTATACCGAGCACATAGGTAACACTTTCGAGCCGAAGGGATTCGCAATCGGCTCGACGCGCCCGGCCTCGTCGTCGAAGTACCCCAAATCGTCGTGCATGAAGGTCACGAGCCAGACGTGGTCGCCCACCTGGGTGACGCCGACGTTCTGCCCGGCGAAGACGTGACTGAGATTGATCTTGCGGCCGTGGAAGCAGATGCGGCCGCAGTGCGTCACGGTGAAGGTGGCGTCGGCGAACGGGTAGCTCAGGTCCTGGAGGCCGCGGTAGACGCGCGCCGACCGCGCGTAGACGTCGGCCGGCACCCGCATGTCGAGCGCCTGGTGCGGCCGATCCGGGTTGTACCGCGCGACGAAGGTGTCGAAGCGCGCTTGCTGCTGCAGGACGTTCGGCGCGGCCGGTTTCGTCGCTTCGGCCTTGAGCGTGCGGGGCATCCGCTCGTGACGGCCGTTCTGCTGTGGATGGCCGGGTTCGATCCGCTCGATGCGAATCCCGAGACGCAGCCACCACACCGCCAGCTTGCTGAGCCGATAGAGCGCCGTTGGTGACGCGAACGGGACGCCGTTGTCGGTGCGGATCGCCGCGGGCAGGCCAAACTCCCGAAATGCGCGGTCGAAGACGGTGAACGCGAAGCGCTCCTGGGTGGTCGACAGCGCCTCGCACGTCAACAGGTACCGGCTGGCGAAGTCGGTGATCGTCAGCGGGTAGCAGTAGCGCCGGTTGCCGAGCATGAACTCGCCTTTGTAATCGGCACACCACAACGCATTCGGCTCGGTCGGCCGGGTCAGCGGACTGGCCGCCGGCTCGCCCCCGCGGCGCCGCCGTCGCCGCTTCACCAGGTGATGCCGATCGAGCACCGCGTGGACGGTGCTGATGGCCGGCAGCTGCGCCGATGCGAGGCGCTGCCGCAGCTTCTCGCGGATCTTGGGCGCGCCCCAGCCGGGATACTCGCGCTTCAGTCGGACAATGGTCGCCTCGATCGGCGCCGGCAGCCGATTCGCCTGTCGATACGGCCGTCGACTCCGATCATTGAAGGCCACGACGCCGCAGTCCTGGTAGCGGTCGAAGATCTTGTAGCCGGTCTTCCAGGAGATGCCGAACTCAGCGCACAACGGCGCCATCTTTTCGCCCTCGAGCCGGCGGGCGACAAACCGGAGTCGCTCGTCCATGACGTGACACTCCTTCCACGGCATGCCCCCTCCTTCGAAGGGGCAAGAGTGTCACCCATGTGTCCGGAATACCGTGTTACCTATCTCTCAGGAAGAACATCGGCCACAAACGCGACGCACTGTTCCCGCCATTTAGCTTCGTGGGAACACGGTGGGAACAAGCGCCGATCAAGTCTCCAACGTGGGTCCAAAAGGCCGCGAGACTCGGCGCGAACTACAACCCGAACTCTGTCACGCTCAACGTCGAGGAGGAACAAAGCCGCACCGCCGGAGCGGCCGGCGGCCGGCCGCGTTGTCGGAGCGAACAACCCGCGGCGCGGTGCGCACTTGGTCGAGTGCCTCAGTCCCGCGCGGTGACTTCGCCAGGGCGTGAGTCGGCTTGCCGGCGTGGGCCGGAAAGGGCACACCGATTCGCCGAGCACATCTAGATCTGGCGGCGGCATCTAATGTCGCCGATACTTGTGAGCAACAAATGCCGTCTGACAGCCTTGTGAACGCGCGGAGCCGCGCATCCGCGGATGCAGGTTCGGCGTCGCCTCGCCTGGAATCGATTCTGGTCGACGCCGTTGCTGCGAATTTTGGCGCCTACGTCGGCCGCTCCGATATCACGCTGTTTCGGGAGGTCTCAGCAGGACGTTCAATTGCAGACGTTGTTGCCGTCATCCCTGGCCGATGCCCTGCGGGCCTGAAACCGCTTTCGGTATGGGAGAGCTTCGTATTGGCCGCCGTGCGTCAGCTTGGCTCAACACGCATTGACGTTCTCGAGCGAGTGTGTGGCCTCGAGCCACGTGCCCTCCGCGAGGACGAGCGACGCTTCGATCGGCTCGTCAAGATCGGATTCTTGAAGCGCGGCGGTGGCGGTAGTGTGCAAGTCGGCTCGACGTGGAGCCGGATATTTCACATGGTAGCGATTGAAGCCAAGTTAACCCGCTGGCGCGACGCTCTCGAACAGGCGCGAGAGTACCGCCAGTTCGCCGACCAGGCATTCGTGGCGCTGCCAGAGGCATCGATCGCGCTCGCGCGTCGCCATCGAGCCGATTTCGAGGCAGCCGGCGTCGGTTTACTCTCCGTCAACGGCCAGATCAAGACCATCATCTCCGCAAAACCGGCGACCGACCATGACTGGCGCCGAGAGTTCCTCTGGTCGCGCTTGGTGCCAGCGAGTGGCAACACCTGCTGATCTGCTCGCAGAACTTCGGGCCGCATTGCCGGCGGCGTACACTCTCGACGGCCATTTAAGTTCCGGCGGACAAGGCAGTGTGTTTCGCGGGCGCATAAACGGGACTCTGACGGCCGTAAAGGTATATTCCGCGACTTCGGACGCTCGCCGCGTCGAACGCGAGCTGAGCGCGCTGCGCGCGATCGATTGCCCGCACCTAGTAAAGGTACTCGACACGCTGTCCGTCGAGATCGGCGGCATCCGTCACGAGGTTGTCGCCTACGAGTTCCTCGACGGACATGACCTCACGACGTTGGCGCAGCCGGGATCGCCCCGGCCAGATCTTTCGACGCTCAAGACCGTTGGCGAGCACGTCTCAATTGCAGTTGAGCATCTCTGGCTGAAGCGGATCGTTCATCGAGACATCAAGCCGGCCAACATCATGCACACCGCCGTGCGCAACGTCCTCGTGGATATTGGATTCGCCAAGCATCTCGATCGGTCGATGCTCACCGTAGGCGGCAACCCAGGCACGAGCGGCTTCATGTCGCCCGAGCAGTTCGGGGGCCGGCGCAACCTGACGAATCGATCAGACGCGTACTCCCTCGGCCTGACGCTTTACCTGCTGGCCGCGGGCCAACATCCTTTCGGGTTCGATCAAGCGCGGATCGGCCGCGTCCCCTTTGCAGCGCTCGCGACACATTGGGGGTGATCCGATTCGGTGGACAGTTGATCTGAGTGGTTTTGTTCTTCGTTCTTCCTCTTCGTCAGAGAAAACAATGATCGATGTGGAGGCTGTGGGAATCTCGCGTTCTTGGCGAGATTTCCAAACCCCTGTGGGCGCGTTCTGTGCGTCCACAGGGGTGGCAGCGTCCACATCGTCTTCGACGTCGCGAAAAGTTTCAATGGCGTGACGACCTCCGGGACCATGCGCACAGCGAAATTGAGGATACCGGAGTGGCGACCCTCCTCGAGAAGGTTGCTCCTTCTCTGAAACGGCGTCGCTTGTCAAGAGCCCTGTTTCGCTTCCGTTCTTTGCCCACACGTCGAACGTGTCCGCCGCCGAGCAGGCCCTCCCCAATAGCAGGGCCCGCGCAGGCGGCGCTGCGAGTCAGCTCGTGAACGGGAGCGTGCGTTCCCTGTCTGGCTCTCTCACACCTCCAGTGCTTGCAACAGCGTCGGCCTGCTGAACGTTGGTCTGCGAGATCGCTTCACCCTTTGGGTGCGCCGCTCAGAAAGTAGACCAAACGCCGCTCGGAAAGTAGACCACCTGAGGGCCTGATGGCGGGCTTGCCGGATCGAGGGATCCGGGGTTCGCTGGAGGATGCTCAGGATGGATATCGTGCATGTCGTTCGACACAAAGTGCTGGTGGAGGGGCGGACGCAACGGGCGGTCGCCCGCGAGTGGGGGTTGGCGCGGGTCACAGTCCGGAAATACCTCGATCAGGCGGCTCCCGCGCGGAAATTAGAGGCCGGGCCTCGGCCGCGGCCGGTGTGGGACGCGGTTGCGGGTCGGGTGCAGGCGTTGCTGGCCGAATCGGTGCGATGGACCGCCGGCAAACAGCGGCTGACGGCTACCCGACTCCATGAGCTGTTGGTCGGCGAGGGGCACCGCGTCGGCTTGACCGTCGTTAAGGACGCCGTCGCGGAATGGAAGCGACAGCGTCGCGAGGTCTTCGTGCCGCTCACGTATCGGCCGGGCGATCTCGCCGAGGTCGACTTCTTCGAAGTGTGGGTGGACGTCGACGGGACGCGCCGCAAAGCGTGGCTGTTCCTGATGCGGCTGATGTACTCGGGCCGCGACTTCGCGTGGATCTACGAGCGTCAGGATCAAATCAGCTTTCTCGACGGGCACGTCCGCGCCTTTGCGCACTTTGAGGGCGTACCGGCCCGCGTCGCCTACGACAATTTACGGGCGGCCGTCGTCCGGATCCTGGTGGGCGGCGCCCGGACGTTGACGCCGCGGTTCGCGGCGCTCGCCTCGCACTATTTACTCGAAGCGTGTTTCTGTCGACCCGGCGAAGGCCACGACAAGGGCGGCGTCGAGGCCCGCGGCAAAGCCGTACGGCATCAGGCGCTCGTGCCGATTCCGGTCGGTCCGACGTTCGCGGTCATCAACGAGGCGTTGCTGGCGCAGATGGATGCGCGGCTTGAGACCCACCGCGATGCGGCCGGTCAGACGATCGGCGTGCGATTCACCGAGGAGCAGCGCCTGTTTCGGTGTGTGGCGCTGCCCTTCGCGGCCGAGGCGACGACGTTCGCGACGGTGTCGCCGCGCGCGCTGGTGCGGCTCGAGGGCGCGGTCTACTCGGTGCCGAGTCGCTGGGCGGGGCTGGACCTCATCGTGCGCATCGGCGCCACGACCGTGACCATCGTCGGACGCGAGGGGACGCGGATCGTGCATCCGCGGAAGCGGTTCGGGCAGCGGTCGATTGACTACCGGCATTACCTGGCGGAGCTCGCGCGGAAGCCGCAGGCCGTGCGCCAAGTATTGCCGGATCTGCTGCGCGATCTCGGAGACCCGTTTCCGGCGATCTGGGATCAGCTCCACGGCGCGCACGGTCCCCGTGAGGCCGCGCGGCTCTTCGCCAAGGTGCTCGGGCAGCTCGATACGTACGGCGCGACCGTCGTGGTGCCCGCGCTGACGGGGGCGCTCGCGACCGGGACGCCCCTGCTGCTGGCCGTCACGCCGGCGCGATCGACCTCGACCTGCGTCGCGCTCGACGCCGTGCCGGCCCCGTTGCGCGACATTGCCGTCACGAGCGGCTGTGCCGCCGACTACGATGGCTGGCTACTGGGTGGTGTGGCATGAGCGCCGTCACCCTCGCCCGCGATCTCGTCGTCGCACAGACGCGCGCGTTGAAATTGCCCGGCGTCGCGCGCACCTTTGAAGCCCTCGCGCGGCAAGCGCGCGATGCGCATTGGCCGCATGAGGATTATCTCCACGAAGTGCTTACCGCGGAGCAGGCCTCGCGCCACGAATCGGTGATTCGCCAGCGGCTGCGCGAGGCACGCTTTCCCGAAGTGAAGACCCTCGACACATTCGACTTCGCCGCGGCGGACGGCGTCAGCGCGACCCAGATCCACACGCTGGCGCGCGGCGAGTGGGTCACCGCTCCCGAGAATCTGATCTTCGCCGGTCCGATCGGGACCGGCAAAACCCACCTCGCCATCGCCCTCGGCGTCGAAGCGACTAAGCAGAAACGACGCGTGCTCTTCACACGTGCGGCCGACCTGGTGCGGCAGCTCCTCGAAGCGCGGGATGCGCGCGAGCTGACGCGTCTGCAGCAGCGACTCCTCCGCGTCGACGTCCTCGTCATCGACGAAGTGGGATTCGTCCCGTTCGAACGGGTCGGCGGCGAGCTGCTCTTTAATCTGATCACAGACCGCTACGAACGGCGAGCGACGGTCGTGACGACGAATCTCGCCTTCGCCGAATGGGTCACCGTGTTCGCGGGCGACGAGAAGCTCACGACCGCGCTGCTCGATCGCTTGGCGCATCATGCGACCGTGATTACCACGAAGGGGAAGAGCTACCGGATGCGGAAGCGCCGGTCCGCGGGGTCCTGACGTGGCAAATCGTCATTGAGGGCCGATCGAACTACAAACGACCGCACTGGAAGCCGTAGGAACAACGATCGCGAGGGCGGGCACGGTCTAGCATCCCCCCTCTTGCGGCAACGAGAAGATGATGCGACACGAAAATCGACGCGGCTATGGAAATGACGCGGCTATGGAAATCACAAAACGATTTCCACAGCCGCTTGGAAATCTCGCACAGAACGCGAGATTCCCACATTTCCACAGCCGATCATCGTGCTTTCAAATGAGAAGAGCGTAGAATGAACCGCCCTCAGGTGGTCTACTTTCCGAGCGGCCCACTGGTCTAGTTTCCGAGCGGCGCGCGCACCCTTCTCTTCGCGCTCACTGAGGCGACAATCAAGGACGCCGGCGCATGATGCAGGATGCGATCGACGGTGGCGCCATCTGGGGCTCGGCCTCGCCGCGGCCAAGGAGCGACTCGCGCTCACCGTCGGAACGTAATCCGCAGAAACGTTCGATGGACTCGTGTATCGCCGTTGATCCTGAGCTCCCTTCCTATGCAACCTTCGGCATGTGCCCGCGCCGTCCAATCTGCCCAGCGTCGTAGTCGGTTCCATCTCGCCACATGGCATAGAGGATTCCCGCCAGGCGACGCGCCAGCGCCACCGCGGCGACGTGACTTCCACGTCGTCGGGCAATTTGATCGGCCCAATCGCGGAGGAGCGACGTCTCCGGCTTCTTGTTTCGTCGCAGGATGCACCAGGCGGCTTCGACCAGCAGCCAGCGCATCCGTGTGTTGCCGGCTTTCGTGATCGACCCTTTCCGCTGAGTCTCGCTCGAGCTCCACTCCCGCGGGACGAGTCCTATATAGCTCTCGAGTTGATGCGCGTTGCCGAATCGCATGACGCAATCCACGGTGGCAACAAACGCGACAGCGGTCACCGGCCCCACGCCAGGGGCAGTCATCAACCGCCGACTATGCTCATCCTCGCGAGCCCTGACAGCGAGCTGTGCATCCAACTTCTCGATCTGCTCGTTGAGTGGCTTCAACAATCGCAGCACCGGCGCAATCAACGCCGCCAGTGATGGCGAAAGGGGCAGCTCTTGCACGCGCGCCGCGAAATTCTCCGCACGGCCGGGCACCAGACGCAGACCATCTCTCCGGAGGAGCGCGCGAACGTGCACAATCCACCGCGTCCGCGTGCGCACAAGCATTTCACGCACGCCCAGCAGCGCGCGTGCATCTCGCTGATGCGGGGAGGTGCGATGTGCCGCCCGATATGCACCGAGCTGACAGGCTTTCGCTAACGCGTGCGCATCGCGTCGGTCGGTCTTGATACGGCGGCTTCGATGCGCGTACATCGGCGCATAGTTGGGGTCGGCCACAATCACCTCGTGACCGAGCTCCTCCAAGCAGCAGGCGATCCATTCGCTTTCGGTCGATGCCTCGATCAGGATGCGCGCCTTCGGCCGGTTGCCGAAGACTTCCTGGAGGCGGCCCCGCTCGGTGCGAATCTGCCGCTCGATGACTTCGCCCCCCTCGGTCAGCTCACAAACGTGGCTGCTCTTCATCCCTGCATCCATGCCAATATGATCCATGGCTGGCCTCCACTTGTTGCGGCACACGACCGCGTCACTCTGTGTGGGGCTCGTTATGCCACCACGTCGAGTGGGTGGCCAGCCGTTTCATCCTATCTGGGGCATCCTGGACGGTTTGTGGATCCCGCTGATCCTCGCGATCGCGCGGATCACGCACAGTGCTCCTTCCCGCGGCCAGAGCGGAACTGGCGCTCGAACTCGGCGGGACTGACGTAGTCGAGGGTCGAGTGCCGCCGTCGGGTGTTGTAGAACGCCTCGATGTAGTCGAACAGCTCGCGCTTGGCCTGGCCGTGGCTCGCGAACTTGTCGGCGAGCTCGGTCTTCAGCGTCGAGAAGAACGCTTCCATCACGGCGTTGTCGTAGCAATCGCCGGTCCGGCTCATACTGCACGTGATGCCGTGTGCCGTCAGGCGATCCTGGTAGTCCTCACTCGCGTAGGTCGATCCGCGATCCGAGTGATGCAGCAGCCCCGTCTCGGGACACCGGCGGTTGAGCGCCATCGTGAGCGCGGCGAGTGCCAGGTGCCGATCATTCACCGCACTGATCGCCCAGCCCACGACGAACCGCGAGAAGAGATCGAGGATGGCGGCCAGGTAGAGTTTGCCGCTCTCGCCGATCTTGAACTCCGTCGTGTCGCCGACCCAGCGCCGATTGGGGGCCTCGGCCGTGAACTCCCGATTGAGGAGATTGGCCGCGACCGGCAGATCGTGAGCGCTGTTGGTCGTACAGACGAACCGCTTCGACTGCCGCGCTTTCAAGCCCTCCTCTTGCATCAATCGGATCACACGCTTCCGGCTCACGTGTTCGGCGTGCTCCTCGCGGAGATCGCGGTGTATCCGTGGACTGCCATAGCTTTGTTTGCTGGCGTCGAAGGACGTCCGGATGAGCACCTTCAGCCGGCGATCCTGCTGCCGCCGCGGCGATTCCGGTCGCCGGCGCCACGCGTGGAACCCGCTACGCGTCACGCGCAGACACCGGCACAACAGACTGAGCGAGTGGTGCGCCTTTTCCGCTGCGATGAACTGGAACCTCACCGCCGCTCGTTCGCGAAGAAGGCCGCCGCCTTTTTTAAGATCTCCCGCTCTTCCCGCAGAATCCGGTTCTCTTTCCGGAGGCGAGCGAGCTCCTCGCGTTCAGCTGTCGTCAACCCCGTCCGCCCGTTCGAGCGGTCCGCCTGGGCGCGCTTCACCCACTCCCGCAGCGCCGTCTCGGTCAAATCGAGATCGCGGGCGGCGGCGCCTACGGTCTTGCCCTCGTCCAGCACCAGCCGCACCGCCTGGGCCTTGAAGTCGTCGTCAAACCGCCGGCGCGGTCGCCGGCTTTTCGTCTCTTTGGCCATTCGGGACATCGTATCCACCTTTCGGAAGATGTCCACGAAACCGGATCAAGCGCACATCGCAGCGATCTGCCGGCGGCGTTCTGCAGATTGGTGGATGCCATGCTTCATCCGGTCGCCCATCTGCGGCCAGACCAGCTGAGTCGGCGCTTCGCCCAGTTCTGAGAAAGGGACGGGAATGCTGCTTCTAAACCGTGGCGGGAAACGAGCGATCGACGATGGCATCGACCACGTTCATGCCGAGGTATTCCTGCCGGCGTTCAACTCAATTGAGGCGATGCGTCGGCTGCCCTCCGACTTCTCGCCGCGCAAGCTGGTCGATCCTCAGCTCTACCTCGCAGGGCTGCCAGCCGATGAATGCGAGCGGGCCTGCGGTCGACTGGCGTCGTTCCCTTGGTTCGGAGTGGACGGTTTGCCTCCCTTCGATAGTGACGAAACCGGCCGACGCGATTGGGAGGCCGCGGTACGCGATGCCGTCCGCGGGCGATGGCCGGGCCGTCCACCAGCCGGAAGAAATGTCCGTCCTGCCGTAGAAGCGGCGTTACAAGTGCAGCTCGAGTTACGCGCAGCAAGCCTTATTCTGCCAACGCCGTTGATCGCGGAACGTGAGGACGAGGGACAGACAGCGGCGGAGTGGCTCGACGAGGGCATAGAGGCAGCGAACAGGCTCGAAGTGGAACAGCCCATGTTGGCGACCGTCGCTATCGACGAACAGGCCCTGAGCGATGCAGCTTTTACAGAGGGCGGATTTCTCGACGGGTTTATCGACCTTGTGTCAGCACGCGAAGGGCTCGATGGCGTGTATATCGTCGTCGCGCAATTCGGTCAGGGCCATCCGTTCGAGACGAACTCCCGTGTTCACCGGGCATACCTGCATCTCGTACGTGGGTTTGCACAGGGCGACATGCCAACGATCATCACGAACTTTGCGGACGTGTTCGGGCTGCTGGCGCTCGGCGCCGGCGCGACCGCCCTCGCGACTGGCCCGACCCAAAGCACACGGCGCTTGACTCTCGCCGGCTTCAGCGACAACGCGCGCGGGGCACCATTGCCGAGGCTGTACTCGCATGCGTGCATCGCAGAGTTCACGATTAGCGGTCTGCCACAGATCGCTGGCGCTCAGGGGCTCTCGCGCATTCGCGACTTAACCGAATACAGCCGGGCGCTATTTGACACGTCAGGGCGTCGTCTGGCGAGGCCAGTGCCGGCCGCGTGGGTTGAGAACCCGAATCACACGATCGAAGCTCAGAGTCACTTCATCGCGCGGCTGGCCGTTGAAGCGCAAGAGCTCGGTCGCATTCGCGAGCCGCAGGGCCGCCGCGATCATGTGAGTGATTGGCTGGAGGGTGCTCTCGCGAACTACTTACTGCTTCGCGAGCGATTGGGTTCGGCCCAGTTACGGGACATCGGACGGTTCCCACATCTTGAGGATTGGCTGATGTTGTTCGGCGCCGACGACGCCGAATAGTGCGACTCACAGACACGATTCTGAATCAACATTGGTGCGACAGGATTCGTTGCCGTGCCTCGGTTTCGGGCACGCCGGACGGCAGACGATGGCCGGTTCCACGTAGTGGAGTGGGTCGCGGCTCCCACGCCGGCGCGCTGGACTCCGTGACGACGGGAACCGAGGCGGTTGATGCCCAGCGGGATCGTCCACCACGTACCTTTTTGGTGATTTCGGGCCGGATACGCGCGGCGTCTCGCCGCGCACGATCCTCGGCTCGGGATTGGATCCAGGCGTCGACATCAGAGCGTCGCCAGCGCGCAAGCGAGCCGACGTGTATCTGCGCAGGGAATGCTCCTTCCTTCATCCATCGATACAGGGTGCTCGCGGTGACGCCCAGAGCCTTGCGCAGGTCGCGAGCGCTGAGCAGAAGTCGGTCGTTAATGGCCATGTCGCCGCCCCGCTTGGCCTCATCACTCTCCTTTGCAGAGTGCTGTGGGCGCTCGCCCAACGTGTTCATGAGTCGGGCGACTTCCCGGCGCTGCGCTTCGATCTCCACGCGCAACACCAGCACGTCGCGGTCCTCTCTCCGCCGCGCCGGCCGGTTCAGCTCGTCTTCGGCGACTGTGAATAGCGGACCAAGTTCGTCAATGTAGCGTCGAGCGGCCATCGGCTTGACTACGCGACGTCCAGCAGAGCTCGAGGGTTCCTGGCAGCGATCAGAAGCAGCGTCCTCGCCGCGCCTGACGGCGCGCGACGACCCTGCTCCCATTCCTGGAGCGTACGAACAGACACCCCTAGCAACTCGGCGAATCGCGACTGCGAGAGGCCGGTCTTCTCGCGGACGCTGCCGACCGATGGCACATTGATGATCCGGCCGTGCTCACCCCGCCTGAGTTGCCGCAGGCCCTCCAGAATCTCCAGACCGACGTTGCGCGTGCGCTTAGCCATCGATCTCCTCCCTGATCTTCTTCAGAACGTGGGCGGGAATGTTCTCCGCCACGTTCTTCGCGTACAACGTCAACATCCAAATCTGCCCCTGTCGTGACCGCAAGTAGTAGATCACCCGAATCCCGCCGCGCTTGCCCCGCCCGGCGACGCTCCATCGGAGTTTTCGAACACCCCCTGATCCGGGGATGACGTCGCCGGCCTCCGGATTCGCCACGAGCGCTTGCTGCAGCGCCCCGTACTCGTCGTCCGACAGGTACTCCTGCACGAGTTTCGTGAACAGTCGGGTCTCGACGAACGTCTGCATGGGTATTATACGTCAGAGACGTATCACGTCAAAGACGGATGTCGGCCGTCGAAGCCGTCGAATGCGCTCAAGCGCGCCTTTTAATCGGCACGACGGCAGCGGGCGCCTTCGGCTTCTCGGCCAGAATCCGTGACAGTTCCTTCGCCCACGTCTCCAGCGCCGCGCGCTTTTCGGCGTCGTACGAGTAGCGGTCGTAGACACGCGTGGCCGTCGGACCGCCTTCAACGTGGTTCAGCACGGCGGAGATGTGCTGGCGCGGAACATCCGCCTCGGCCATTCGTGTGGCGGCCGTCCGGCGGAGGTCATGGCCACGGAACTGGAATTTCAACACGCGCGAAAGGGCCGCGCCGGCCTTCTTCGCGCGGTCTTTCACGGACTCACCGAGATGCGCGAAGACGTGACTGCCGGGTTCCGGCTCACCGTCTGGACGTTGCGCCTTGATCATCTTTACAACGTCCGCCGTCAGTGGCACGCGATGCGGCTGTCCGTTTTTCGCCAATTCGCCGGGAATCGTCCACCACGCCGGTGTCCTCAGATCAAGATCCTGCCAGCGCATGGCCACGACCTCACCACCGCGCTGCGCCGTCAAGAGGCGAACCTTCTGCACGGCAGCCAGTGCGGGACTGATCGGGCAGAACGGGCTCCCATCCTTGGCGTGCTTCGCTCGCTTTCGGCCAGGGCCTGCTTCTCGTGGGTTGCCGGGAAGCGCTCGAGCAGCCTCCAGAGCGCGCGAAGCTCGTCGTCAGAGAGCACGCGGTCGCGTGAGTTCTCGCGGCCTGGCTTGGCGATGAGGCTCGCCGGGTTGGCCTCGATCCAATCGCGCCGCACGCCGAAATTGAGCATGCGCCGGACGACGGCGAGCACACGGTTTGCCATCACCGGCGCCCCGCGTTCGGCAATCGGCTCGACGAGCGTGTGAACGTCGCGGCGGGTGACCTCGGCGCGAAAGCTGATCCCCGAAAGCTCGCCCGCGCCGCCGCCTTCTACGAGAACTCCACCGCGCGGCGCCTTGGCTATCTTTTCGAACACTTCGGGCACGCCCGTCAGGCGACAAGTCTTCGGCCGCTCGCTCTGAAGGCGACGTCGTTCAAACTGCTCGACCCATCTGTTCGAGTCGTCGCAAGCCGCGCGCGAGCTAAAGCGCCCGAAGCGCCCGCTTGGAAGCTGAGCCTGAACGTGCCGCTGGAGATCGACGCGTGATTCGCTCATAGGACGAACTTGAGGCGTACATGGCCATACTGCTTGACGTATAACGCACGGCGTTATACCCTGGAGTTCAGGTGATTCGGTCGTTCAAAGACCCCGAAGCCGAGGCGCTGTTCTCCGGCAAGTTCAGCCGCCGGTTACAGCGCGTGGCGCGGGTCGCCCAGCGAAAGCTGCAGCAGCTACACGCGGCTCGAGAACTCCGCGACCTGGCGGCGTTTCCTGGTAACCGGCTCGAGGCGCTCGCAGGCGACCGGCGCGGCCAAAACAGCATTCGGGTCAACGATCAGTACCGCATCTGTTTCGTCTGGCACGATGGGGACGCCGATGATGTGGAGATCGTGGACTATCACTAGCGCAGGAGGAAATGATGGCGAAGAGTCGCCGACTACCGCCGGTGCATCCCGGAGAGGTCCTACGAGAGGATCTCATGGCACCGCTTGGGCTGAGCATCAACGGCCTCTCCCGCGACCTGCGGGTGCCTGTCACCAGGATGAGCGAGATCGTAAACGGCCGCCGGAGCATCACGGCGGACACAGCGTTGCGCCTGGCGCGCTACTTCGCCATGACGCCGCAGTTCTGGATGAACCTGCAGGCTGCGTACGACCTCGACGTCGCCACGCGCGCATTAGCAGACCGGATCAAACGGGACGTGCATCCGCGCGAGGCTGCGTAGGGTTCTTCCGGCGCGTGGCAGTTTTGCGGTCACAGGGGGACGATTCACGTGCACCACAAACGTCGACGACCGAAGCACCAGCGATCCGGCTGCCTCTGGTGCAGCCGCACAAGGACGAGCGCCGAGCAAAACTGATTCGTCTGAAGGGACTCAAAGCTCCGCGACGGATTCGATCTGAAGACGTGACGGTCGAACTGTTATGAACCGCTCTGGGATTCGTGCCACGCGCCGCTTGTCATCTGCGTCAGTGCGATCACGCGCGGACCGTGTCGTCACGATCGAGTTCGACGCCTCGTCGCCATCGCTCGCCGTTACCTATCTCTCAGGAAGAACATCAGCGAGCCTGAACGTCCCGCTGGAGATCAACGTGTGATTCCCACCGCCCGTACCTCGCGGAGCGCCTCGCATTCCGTGGCGGCACCGCCATCCACAAACTCCTGTTCCGTCAGCCGCTCCGATACTCGGAGGACATCGACCTCGTGCAGGTGCGCCCAGAGCCGATCGGCCATACCGTCGACGCTGTAGGTCGTGCCCTGTCATGGCTAGGGACTCGATTCGTTCACTGGTGCGGCCAACGTTCTCGCGCAGCGTCGCGGCGATCAGGACGCCTGGCGAGTTCTTCACTGATGCCACGCATCACGGCTGTCTCTGCTCGGGTTGTCACCAGGACGTGCGGCCGCGCCGCCGTGCGGTCGAACGCGTTCGGTCAGATCAGGCGCTGCCAACGGTGAGCTACTCGACCATGTACCCGAGCGCTCGCGCGTTGCCTCGCACTCTGACATCGCGACTCACGATCGTCATCACCTGTGGCGCCTCGCCGAGCAGCTCTGTCGTCGCAAGATGCACCGCATCGAGCGTACGGATCGGTTCGACCGGAAACGGACGGCGCACGCGAGCGAGCACCGCTCGGTCGACGTCGACGATGAAGCAGCGTCGCTCGAAGGTGCGCAGGGCACGAAAGGCCGCCAGCTCGCCGGCTGACGTCAACCGTCCGGTTGCGCGCGCCCGGATGATCGCTCGGCCTGCCTCGGCGAGGGCCAGGGCGGACGTCACGCGTTGTGTGCCGGCCGGCGCTTTCAGGACGGCTGGGTCACGCTCCAGCAACGCGGCCACCAGCGCACTCGACTCCATGTACCGAATGCTCGCTGCGGCAACCTCCGGCCGACGGGCACGTGTGATGGTTTTCCGAGCCGAACGCCGAGGGACGCTACGCTTCGCCACGATCGCTGTCGATCAGCTCAGCGGCGGTTCCCGGCGGCAGCCGAATGTCGGGCCAGTCCTCGAATGGGTCACCAGCTTCCACCGGAGGATGAAGAATGCCGGCTGCGAGGAGTTCCTCCCACCGGCTTCCAGGAGACGCGCGGACACCGCCTCCTGGAGGCACGAGTTCGGCGACGACGCGCCCGTGAGCGGTCACCGAAATCCGCTCGCCTGCTTCAATTCGCCGGATGTAGCGGCTCAAGTTGACTCTCAGCTCTCGGATGGCTGTCTCCATCCGATCGATATAGCCACTTGTGGCCACATTTGCAATGTTCGGCGCAATCAGCGCGACTCGTGCATGTCCAGAGAGCATGTGACATCACTCTGGCTCACCACCGCGCGTCAGGCTATCGACAGAGCGCAGGAGGGCCGGTGCGCCGTCGGCTGGGCGTGCGGTGTCCGGCGACTGCGCGTCCTCGATCCATCCACTCTCCTGCCAGCCCCCCGAAGACGAGGCGAGGATCGCGCATTCGTGAAGAAAGCGGAGCTGAGCGGAGTTCCGCTCCAGGGACTTGACCGATCTACGCTCGTCAGCCCCGTCGCGCCGCCTCGATGGTGGCGACGTCGATCTTCTTCATCGACATCATCGCCTCGAAGGCGCGCTTGGCCTCAGCGCCACCGATCGCCAGCGCCTCGGTCAGCGTGCGCGGGGTGATCTGCCAGGAGAGGCCCCAGCGGTCCTTGCACCAACCGCACGCGCTTTCCTCGCCGCCATTGCCGACAATCGCATTCCAGTAGCGGTCCGTCTCCGCCTGATCGTCGGTGGCGATCTGGAAGGAGAACGCCTCGCTGTGCGTGAACGCCGGACCGCCGTTGAGACCGAGGCAGGGAAGGCCGAGGACGGTGAACTCCACCGTCAAGACATCGCCCGCCCTGCCGCTCGGGTAGTCGCCAGGCACCTTGTGGACGGCGGTCACCTCACTATTCGGAAAGGTGGCGGCGTAGAACCGCGCCGCGTCCTGTGCGTCCTTGTCGAACCAGAGGCAGATCGTGTTCTTCGGCTTCATGTATCCTTCACCCTCTTCCGGAACATCGTGAGCTCCCAGCTGTTGGATCGCTCATCGTGGCGGACGAGATACGTATCACCGTCTGCGCCTTTCAGCTTGAAATATCGATAGTCGGGCGCCAGCCAGGCGTCGAGCACCTCCGCGACGGATATCCGACGCTCACCAAGAATCAGCTCGCGTGGCGTCTGCTCGCCTCGATGGCCTGCGTAGCACTCCACACCGACGCTGAGCAGCCTCTCTTCAGGCATCTCATTCACTGCACGACATTGGCACGAGCGTAGTGCTGAAGGCCTGACCGAGGTTCGCGTGGTCCGCGCGACGCCGTTCCGCTTCGGCGGACCTGAGCAGGAGAAACGGCAAAAATCCTGCACCGTGCCCTCTCGGAGCGGCTCGCAAGAGGCGCGCCACATTCTCGCATACGCCTATGGGCGCTTCATTGAATGACGCGTCGAGCACCCGACAAGCGGAAGCCCGCCTTGAGGACATGTCTTTGCATCACCTTTCGGCGAAGGAGGCGCGATGGCCGCGTCCAATGCATCAGTCGGCGTTCGAACTCTGAGTCCGTCGGCCTGCCACGCCCTCCAGCTGGCGTTCGCCGTCGCTCTGATTATTCGTTACCGGGTTGCTGGTGGCGCTCATGCCCGCCATTGGCGGCCGGGCGCCGGGCGCGTTCGCGTTGTCGCGGCTTGCCACCGAGTTCGATGCACGCGGGCAAAGACACGGAGGGACGCATGTCGAGGACCACGTCCGATGTGTTGGTGGAGCGTCTGATTGACTGGGGTGTCGGCGTTGTCTTCGGCCTGCCTGGCGACGGCATCAACGGCATCATGGAAGCGCTGCGCAGGCGCCAGGACCGCGTCTCTTTTCTCCAGGTACGCCACGAGGAAGCGGCCGCGTTCATGGCGTGTGGATACGCGAAGTACACCGGGCGGCTGGGTGTGTGCCTCGCCACGTCGGGACCCGGGGCGATACACCTGCTGAACGGGTTGTACGACGCGAAAATGGACGGCGCACCGGTGCTCGCGATCACCGGTCAGACGTATCACGACCTGATCGGCACGCGCTATCAGCAGGAAGTGGACCTCCTGTCATTGTTCAAAGATGTGGCGCTGTACAACCAGCAAGTGCTCGGCGCCGGTCACGCGCGCGCGCTCGTCGATGCCGGTTGCCGCGCGGCGCTCTCGCTTCGCGGCGTCGCCCACATCACCTGTCCCGTCGATCTTCAGGAACAGGCGGTCAACGACGATGAGCCGTCGCAAAAGAAGGTCGAGGGACACACATCCGACGTCTGGCGACCACCGATCGTGGTGCCGTGCGACGCCGACATCCGTGCGGCGGCCGACCTGCTGAACGCGGGAACGAAGACGGTGATCCTCGCCGGGCAGGGCGCGTTGGGTGCTGCGCCGGAACTCGAACGGCTTGCCGACCTGATGGCCGCTCCGATCGTCAAACCGCTGCTCGGCAAGGCGGTCGTGCCTGACGACTCGCCGTTCACCACCGGCGGGATTGGGCTCCTCGGCACCGAGCCGTCCGAAGTCGCGATGGAGCAATGCGACACGCTGTTGATGGCCGGCACGAGCTTTCCGTATATGGAGTTCTATCCGACGCACGACGCCTGTCGTGGAGTGCAGATCGACCGCGATCCGTCGCGGATCGGTTTGCGCTTTCCGGTTGACGTTGGGCTGTGCGGCGACGCGCGAAGTACGCTGCGGGTCTTAATCCCGCACATCCGGCGTCGAGAGGATCGGTCGTTCCTCGAATCCGCACAGAGCGGCATGCACGCGTGGCGAGAGCTGCTGCACACGCGTTCCCGTCGCGACGATGTGCCGATGAAACCACAGGTCGTGGCGGCCGCCCTGAGCGAGCTGCTGTCCGACAACGCCATCATCTCCACCGATTCTGGGACGATCACGACGTGGGTCGCGCGATATGTCGACATGAAACGCGACCAGCTCTTCTCCTGTTCCGGCAATCTGGCCACGATGGCGCCCGGGCTGCCGTATGCCATCGCGGCGCAGGTGGCGTACCCCGGCCGTCAGTCGGTCGCATTCGTCGGCGACGGCGGCTTCACGATGCTCATGGGCGAATTCGCCACCGCCGTGAAGTATCGGCTGCCGATCAAGGTCGTCATCATCAAGAACAACACGCTCGGGATGATCAAATGGGAACAGATGGTCTTCCTTGGCAACCCGGAATACGGTGTGTCGCTCGAGCCGATCGATTTCGTCCGTTTTGCCGAGGCCTGCGGCGGCGTCGGTTTCCGGTGTGAGCGGCCCGAAGAGGCGCGGTCGGCGCTCGAAGCGATGCTGCTCGCCGACGGTCCCGCATTGTGCGAGGCGGTCGTCGACCCGTTCGAACCGCCGATGCCCGCACGCGTGAAGGCCAAGCAGGCCCTCCACATGGCCGAATCCCTCGCGAAAGGACAGCCGAACCGCAGTCGGATCGCCCTCACGCTGTTCCGCGACAAAGTTCACGACTTCAAAGGGCGGTAAAGCCGTGGCGAGTCTTCGATGACGAGCGACGCATCCATCGTCACCTCTGACGCGCGGTTGGTCCGCTTGCCGGTGGATCCACCACGCGGCGACGCGATTCAGAAGTTCGACGCCCTCGAATTGCCGATCGTCGACGTTACTGATCGTGCCGGTCACCGCGGCATCGGCTTCGGCTACACCATCGGTACCGGCGGCACGTCGATTCTCTCGCTCCTTCAAGACGAGCTGTTGCATCAATTGATCGGAGCCGACAGTCGGAAGATCGTGCAGATCATGGAGCGGCTCCGCAAGAGCATTCATGCGCTGACGCCCGGCTCGGTCGCATCGACGGCGCTCGCGGCGATTGACATCGCGCTCTGGGATCTGGCCGGGCATCGCGCCGTTGCGCCGCTCTACATCCTCCTCGGAGGCGCGCAGGAGCGCGTGCGCACGTATAACACGCACGTCGGATGGTTGAACCGCGATATCGACGAGATGGTCGCGTTGTCGCGTGAGGCGGTGGAACGTGACGGCTTTACCGCGCTCAAGCTGAAGGTTGGCAAACCTGATCCTGAGGAAGATCGCGAGCGGGTGGCGAAAGTCCGCGAGGCGGTTGGCTGCGCGACGACGCTCATGATCGACGCGAATCAGTCATGGACCGTGGATCAGGCCATCAGCCGAATTCAACGCCTGGAACCCTACGATCTGTATTGGATCGAGGAGCCGCTCGAGGCGACCGATCTCGGTGGATTCGAGCGACTCGGACGGCATATCGCCACCGCGCGCGCGGGCGGCGAAAGCCTTTACAGTCCAGCGGCGTTTGCCGACGCTGTCCGGCGCCAAGCGCTCGACATCCTGCAGCCGGACGTCGCACGCGTCGGCGGGATCACGAACGCGATGACCGTGTGCCACCTGGCTGCGGCGGCCAATCTGCCGGTCGCTCCCCATGTATCGCCAGAACTGAGCATCACGGTCGCGGCGGCGGTCCCGAACAGCGTGTTCGTGGAGTACATCCCGCAGATGGAGCCGCTCCTGAAGCGGACGCTGCAGCGCCGCGACGGATATGGCATCCCATCCGATGCGGCCGGACATGGCATCGAGTTCGATCCGGACGCGTTGGAGCGGTTCACGGTACGGCGGAGCGCTGGACCCGCAGTGTCGCGGGGAGACGTGGTCGGCGCGACGTCCCACCGCACCTCGGAGCACGGACGATGAAACAGACCGTCGTCATTACGGGCGCATCGGCCGGCGTTGGTCGAGCGACCGTCCGGGCGTTCGCGAGACTTGGCGCCGATATCAGCCTGCTCGCGCGCGGCGAGGACGGCCTCGACGGCGCTCGACACGATGTGGAAGCCACGGGCGGACGCGCGTTGGCGCTTCCCGCCGATGTGGCCGATGCCGACCAGGTTGAGGCAGCCGCCGAACGGACGGAGCGCGAGCTCGGTCCGATCGACGTGTGGGTCAACAACGCGATGGTCTCCGTCTTTTCGCCCGTGAAGGAGCTTCAGGCCGACGAGGTCAAGCGGGTGACAGAGGTCACCTACCTGGGCGTGGTGTACGGCACGCTCGCGGCGCTCAAACGGATGCTCCGGCGCAACCGTGGTGCGATCGTACAGGTCGGATCCGCGCTCGCGTACCGAGGCATCCCGCTCCAGGCGGCATACTGCGGCGCAAAACATGCCATCCAAGGATTCACTGAGTCGTTACGCTGCGAACTGCTGCACGATCACAGTCGCGTTCACGTCACGATGGTGCAGCTGCCCGCGATGAACACGCCACAATTCGACTGGGTCAAGAGCCGAATGCCGCGTGAGCCGCAACCGGTGCCGCCGATCTACGCGCCGGAAATCGCTGCCGACGCCATCGTCTGGGCCGCGACGCATCGGCGTCGCGAGCTGAGTGTCGGTGCCCCGACGGCGGTTGCGATTTGGGGAAACAAGATCGCATCGGGCCTCTTCGATCGCTACCTCGCGAAGACCGGATACGACGCACAGCAGACCGACCAACCCGCGGATCCCGCAAGGCCCCACAATCTGTGGACGCCCGTCCCCGGCGATCATGGGGCACACGGACGATTCGGGGCGCGCACCACGAATGCGAGTCCACAGACCTGGGCGAACGAGCACCTCGCGACACTGCTCGGTCTTGTCGTGGGCGGCGCCGCGATGATCTGGAGCGCACGCGAATGACGACTGCGACCGGGGCAAAGGCCATCGCCCCGCCTCATCACAGCCTCCGCCCGGGCCCATTCGGCATCCGAAGCCCCCAGAGGATCAGCGCAAAGGAGACGATGCCGGTCGGCGCGGACGAGTACGCCACGGCTTTGATCACCCCTTCCTGCGCGGGGCTGCCGTGTGCCACTCCCGCCGCCATCGGCATCGTTTCATTGCCCGCTCCCCACAATGCGCCGAGGACGTAGGCGGCGAGGATCGCGAACGTGGAGTGGACCAGCAGCCAGAACGCGACCCTGGATGCGACGTCGCCCAGATTGAGCCGCGTCCATGCGAGTCCGAGCGCCAGCAGCAGCACGCTCTGCAGGGCGCTCAACGTGTGCGCGGACAGGCCAAGGCGCGGGGCCGCGAAGCGCGGAATCACGAAGCCCTCGAACGACGCAAATAGCAGGAGGCCGACGCCGATCTGCAGCAGTCGCTGACTTTGCCGCGAAAGCGTGTTCACGTAACGCCCCTTTCTCAGTCGAGCCTCGTTCGGCATCGGCGGTGAGCCAGACGCGCCGGGGCCGCTCAGCAGGATCTCTGACCAGGATGGGCTCGCGGCGTGCACTGTCCACCCGCCTGCTGCTTGAGCCATGGTCGCACCGAACGAGCCTCAAGCTGCCTGTATTGTTGGGTTGGACCTGTGGGTCTATCGCTCATCGCGACCGGAGTGGCCATGACGCGGCCGTCGCAAACGTGATGGAGTTTCCGGCGCGTGAGGCCAGCGTGATCATCGTCTGTCTGACGCGCGGTAACAGGAGTCCGTGACATGGCTAAGGCTAAGAAGCGTCCACAACGTCGCTGGGTCAGAAGGGTCAAGACGGATTCGACGCATCCACCACCGCGTACGTTCGCCGGATCGGCGTCGCAGATCGCCCGCACAATGGCGCGGAAAGACGTCTCGCCGAAGGGCCTGGGGTCTGCCATTCGCATGATTCAGTACCTTCATCAACCGTGGCGGCCGACGCCTGTCCGCAAGCCGCCGCCGCGAGCTCGAACGCGCCAAGCGCATTCTGCAGCAGCGACGGCGGTCGGCGGGATGAGCGCGCATCGGATCCGGCATCCGGCTCGGCTCGACTCGACTTCCTCCCTCACGAGCCGGACGGAGTGCACCGGCGCAGCGTGACGCGCTCAGCTCTCGATGGCCGACAGATCGAGTCGACTGAGACGATCTGGATCGGCCAGGATGTCCATCTCAACGACCCTGGCACCCGCGATCGTGAAGCCGATCACGGAAAACAGCCGCCCGTCCGGAAGGCGCGACACGACGCCAACGTTGCCATTGACCAAGACCACCTCGTTGGACAACCCGAGCTTCGAGAACGCCGCCGCCTGTGCCGCGACCGCCTGAGCCCCACGCACGAGGCGCGACATGCCCTTCACCGCTCCGCCATCAGCCCGCAGCACGATCGCCGGATCCAGGACGGCGACCAGCGCTTCAAAGTCGCCGTCCCGGACGGCCGCGAGAAACGCGTCGACGACGCGGCGCTGCTTCCGCAGGTCCGTGTCTGAGGCCGGTGCCTGGCCCTGGACGCGGCGCCGCGCGCGGCTCGCGAGCTGACGCGCCGCCACGGGCGAGCGGTCGACGATTGGCGCGATCTCGTCGAACGTCATCCCGAAGACGTCGTGCAGCACGAACGCGAGCCGCTCCGCCGGCTCGAGGGTCTCGAGCACCACGAGGAGCGCGAGCCCGACCGAGTCCGCGAGCATGGCGTCGGACTCGGGATCCCCTCCGGCTCGAGTGATCACTGGATCGGGTACGTGCGTGGCATGCTCATCGAGGGCATCCTCCCGGCGCGATGTCCGCGTCCGCAACAGGTCCAGGCACACCCGCGCGACGACGGTCGTCAGCCAGGCCCGCAGGTTCTCGACGGCGCTGACATCGGTCCGGCCGAGTCGGATCCAGGCTTCCTGGACGGCGTCCTCGGCTTCGCTCGCGGACCCGAGCATCCGATACGCCACCGCGCGCAAATGAGCCCGGTGCTGTTCGAATTGCCCGGCGAGCCACTCAGGTGTGGGCATCGGTCACATCCCTCCGTCGCGGTCCGTCATGGTAGTGACGGACGAAACATCAATGATGTGACAGAACAGGAGGGGAAGATGACATTCGTGCTGAATCACGCTCGCCGCGCGGTCCCGGCGGCCCGCCTGGGTGGCGCGGTGGAGATTCGACCGGCCGAGAAGTACCTGGTGATCACACGAGTGCCGGTACCGCAGCACCGCCAGTCGGCCTCACACGCGCGGGTCTGGCGCAGGAGAAGAACCACTTGAAGCTCAAGTTGATGACGGTCTACGTGGACGACCAGGACAAGGCGCTAGGGTTCTACACGGAAGTGCTGGGCTTCGTGAAGAAGGCCGACTTCTCGCAAGGACCCTATCGGTGGCTGACCGTCGCCTCGGCCGAGGAGCCGGACGGCGCCGAGCTGCAGCTCGAGCGGAACGACGACCCGCCGGCCAGGGCCTTCCAGCAGGCGAAGTTTCAGCAGGGACGGCCCGCAGCGATGTTCTACACCGATGACGTCCAGCGTGACTACGAGCGGGTGAAGGCGGCGGGCGGCGAATTCACGATGCCGCCGACCAAGGTCACCGGCTCCACCATCGCCATGGTGAAAGACACCTGCGGCAATCTGATCCAGCTGACCCAGCTCACCTGGGCCAGCTACTGAGCTTGAAGGACTGACCGATGAGGTGGCAACAGGCGGCGAGCACCGGCTCGTAGACGTAAAGGCTGTCGAATGCGGCGCCACGATTGACGAAATCGCGCACACGGGTCGAGCTCCTGACCGACACGTCATCGGGATGGGCCGAGGTGACGGCGTCATCGTACGCCTGCGACAACCGCGGCAGCTCCGTGACCGTGACGGGACCCGGCATTACCACGAAACCGACGTCGCCCAGTCGCCGAAGCCACTCGTCCATGACCGCCTCTGCCCTTCCTGCTGCGACTCACAGCACGGTTACCGGAGCGTACCGACATGGCTACACGCACGCACGCATCGGCCCTGGTCGTTCCAGCCGCCGCGATGTCCGGGCTGCTGCTGTTCATGGTCGCAGTCGGAGGGCTGGTGCTTCTTCTGAGCCTTGTCGCGACAGCCGCGATCCTGGCGGCCCTGCCGGTGATCTGGCTCAGAGGAAATCGCCGGCGCGCGCGCCAGCTTCTCACCGCCTGGGGGGTCTACGCGGCTCTCTATCTGACGATGGCGACGGGAATCACACTGGCCGGGGCCGCTCACGAACCCAATCTCGCGCTTGGACAGGAGGTCTGCGCGGACTCGGGTTGTTTCGCCGTGGACAAGGTGGAGACGGCATCCTCTGCGCCGGACCGATCGTACACGCTTTACTGGCATCTCTCGAGTAACGACAAGCAACTCACAACGCGCTTTCCAGGGAGAGGCCTCGAACTGTATCTGTTCGACGAACGAGGCCGCAAGTTCACGCTGCCGGACCCTGCCAATCCGAATCCACTGGACGTCACGCTGCCGCCCGGCCAGACAGTCCGCCGGTCGATGACCTTCACTGTTCCTGCGGATGCGCATCAACTCTTCCTCACCGCGAAGTATCGTCCGTTCACCTTCCAGAGCCTGCTCCCCGGCGAGCTGTCGTTGGTCCCGCACAGGCAGGGACGGATGATCCGAATCCAGTAGCGGTCGCCCGACCCACCTACGGCCGCTGGTAGTAGTGCCGCCGCGGGAACTAAGGTGAACGGCACGGCATGGTCAAATCAACTTTTCTCGTCGCGGCCGCGCTCGCCGCCCTGACCGCCTCCCCCGCCATCGCGCAGTCCCCCAACACAGCCGCTCTCGTGATCGTCGTCGTCGATCAGACCGGCGGCGTCGTGGCCGATGCGAAGGTGACGGTCGTCAACGCCGCGACCGGCGCGACGCGCGAGGTGGTGTCCGGATCGGACGGTTCGGCAACGATCGCCGCGCTGCCGCTGACCGGGACCTACACGATTGCCGTGACGAAACCGGGCTTCACGGCCGAAGACGTCGCCGACCTCACGCTGCGGGCGGGCGAAACGGCCACTGTCAGGGTGACACTCGTCGTCTCGGGCGGGACGAGCCAGGTGACCGTGTTCGGCACGAACCAGGGCGTGCGCGCCGACTCGCAGATCGGCCGGCGGTTCGACGGCGCGACCATCGACGAAACGCCGATCCTGGGCCGTAAGGTCACCACGCTGCCGCTGTTCAACTCCGCCTTCCGTCAGGGAAAGGGCACCGGCGACCTGTTCGTCAACGCGACGTACTTCGTCACGGCGTCCGGCAGCCGCCGGACGACCACCTACATGCTGGACGGCGCGAGCAACGACGAGGCGTGGGGCCGCCAGACGATGCTCGCTACGGTCCCGGTGGGCGCGATTCAGGAAATCTCGGTGCTGTCCAACGCGTTTTCCGCCGAGTTCGGCTGGACCTCGGGCCCGGCCCTCAACATCGTCACCAGGTCGGGCACCAACCTCGTGTCCGGCGACGCGCTGTTGGTGGGCCGCCCCGGCGGCCTCCAGGCGACGACGTTTTCGACGCAGGGCTTCTGCGCGCCGTCGGTCTCGACGTGCACGACGCCCGGCACGCTCGCGGCCATCAGCCCGGCGGACGTTCCGGACCAACTGAACCAGGTCTCGGCGTCGGTCGGCGGCCCGCTCGTGAGCGACACGACGTTCTTCTTCGCCTCCGCGGACTACACCCGGCAGGATCGGACGACAGCCCTGTCCTCCACGCTGCCGGCGTTCGTGCTGCCGCCCGACGGCAGCCTGACCTATGTTGGCCGCTATCGCCAGGAGCTCGTCAACGCGCGGCTGGATCACAAGCTCGCGCCGACGCAGACCGTGATGCTGCGCGCGAACGTGGACCGGTTCTACGACACCAATCCGAGCGACGCTGTCGTCGGCACGAGTGCACCGACGGTCGCGCGCAAGTACTCCCGGCGCTCCTGGACGACGCAGGTCAATCACACGGCCGTCCTCCGCTCGAACCTCCTGAACGAGGCGCGATTCGCCTATCTGAACGGGGACCCGGTGACGCTGTGGGAGGCCCAGTCGCCCTCCACGACCTACACGCGCAGCGGCTCGGTGCCGTTCACAATCGGGGAGTCGCGCTCCGCCAGTCTCTTCAGCCACCAGGCGCAGATTGCGGACACGCTGTCGTGGTCGGCCGGCCGCCACACCGTGCGGCTCGGCGGCAGCCTCGTGCACCACACCTCCGGCGGCACCGGAGGCGAGCCCGGCACGGCCACGCTCGGCACCTTCACGTTCCTCAGCACGACGACGGCGAGGTTCGATCAATTGACGCTGGCGGACGTGCAGCAGTACACGCAGCCGATCAGCTACGGGATCAGCAGCTACGAGCTCGCGCAGTGGATGTCGGTGGCGTTCGCGCAGGACAGCATCCGCGTGCGGGACGACCTCACGGTCGACGCCGGCCTGCGCTACGACCGCCAGACCCTGACCGATGCCACGACGAACGTGGCGCCGCGTGTCGGGTTCGGCTGGCATCCCGGCGGTGATTCGCGCCTGGCGATTCGCGGCGGCTACGGGATGTACTACACGCAGATTCGCGCCAACGCGCTCGCCAGCGCGCTGACCGGAGGCCTGGAGGGTCTGGTCACCTACACGGCGACGCCCGGACAGTTCGGATTTCCGACATGCCTCACCGGATCGTGTCTGCCGGTGAGCATCGACCCGCGAACGCTGCCGCTGTCGCAGCAGCCGGCCCGCAACGTCACGCTCAGGGCGGGCCAGCGGGACTTCTACCGGACCGAGTTCGCCACCTACGGATTGAACTTCGACCTGCTGCCGAACTATCCCGACGAGTTCGTCAACCCGCGCAGCCAGGTGACCTCGATCGGCGCCGAGCGCGAGATCGTGAAGGGCTGGTTCGCCGGGGCCGACTACGTGCACCAGCACTGGACCGATCTCGATCGCACCGTCGACCTGAACGCCCCGACGCCGTTCGATCGCACCGCCGCGGGTCAGACCCGGAGCGTCGCGGCCGCCAACGCCACGCGTCCCATCCTGCCGGTCAACGGCGGCGTGCGGCAGGTGAACGTGCTGATGAATCTCGGCGTCGCCGATTACGACGGCCTCCAGACGCAGATCAGCTATCGCGGCAGCCCGAAGCTCTACGCGGCCCTCAGCTACACGCTGTCGAAAGCGACGAACACGACCGAGCCCGACGGCAACGGCATCGGCCCGAACGACGCGAACATCGCCCGTCTCGGCGAAGAGGAGCGCGGACCGAGCCTCCTCGATCAGCGCCATCGCGCCGTGATCACGTTCACCTACCAGCTGCCGTACAACCTCACGGCCGGCACCGTCACGCAGCTGGCGTCCGCGCGTCCTTTCAACGCCACCACCGGCCTCGACAGCAACGGCGACGGGACCAACAACGACCGGCCGGTCATCGACGGCCGCGTCATCGGCAAGTCGGCGTTTCTCGGCACCGGAACCGAGGACGTCTCGATGTTCATCGAGGGGCGCATCACGCGCGCGCGCCGGACGATCCTCATCAGGCTGGAAGGGTTCAACCTGTTCAACCACGCGAACATTCTCGGACGGGCGCAGACGACCTACGGCGACACCGGCACGCCGAACCCGACATTCGGCCAGGTGGTCAGCGTCGGCAGCAGCGCCAACGCGCTCCCGTCGCTGGCCAACATCGACCCGCCGCGCATGTTCCAGCTCCAGGTGCGATTCTCGTTCTGACGCCCCGCGAGGGGCGGGCTACAATCCGGAGCATGGCCAAGACCCCTTCACGCACGCGTCCACGCGAGCCCGGCCCCCCGCTCGGGCCGCTCGAGTCCCGCGTGCTCGACGCGCTGTGGGCGCGGGGCGAGGACTGCCGCGTCAAGGACCTCCAGCCGCGGTTCCCGGAGATCGCCTACACCACGCTGATGACCACTCTGGAGCGGCTGTTCCGCAAGGGCGTGCTCGATCGGTTTCCGGTGGGGCGCGCGTTCGCGTACCGCCCGCGCGTGTCGCGGTTCGATCTCCAGGCGAAAACCGCCACGCAGGCGATCAGACATCTTGTCGAGTCCGGGGCGGAGCTGGGCTCGGTCCTCTCGTTGCTCGTCGATCAGATTGACGTCGAGGACGTTCGGGCGCTCGACGAGCTCGAGCGTCTCGTCCAGGAGCGCCGTCGTGCGATCGAGGAGGGAAAATGACGCGGCTCCCGATTGGACTCGTTCTCGCGCTCGCCTCGTTCGCCATCGTCCAGACCATCGTGTCGGCGATCGTCGGGCTGCTGCCGCGCCGGCGAGCGGCCAGCTCGCGCGAGGAGGCTGCCGACCTTCTGTGGCGGGCCGTCGCGCCCGCCGCCCTCGGCGCCGGCGCAATGCTTCTCGCCGTCCTCCCCGCGTTTCTGATCTTCGAGCCGCCGGACGCTCACGAGGAATCGGGATACGTCCTGCTCGCGTGCGCCGCTGCGGGCGCCTGGCGCCTACTGGCGATCGCCGGGCGCACGGCGCGCCTCTGGTGGACGTCGCGGCGACTCGTCGGCGAATGGAGCCGCGGCGCCACGCCGCTCCCGCCCGGACGATGGCGCGCTCCCGCCGTGCAAATCCGGTGCGGCTGGCCGGTGGTCGCCAGCGGAGGGCTCCTGCGGCCGCGGATCTACGTGGATCGGTCGGTCCTGAGCGTCTGCCTGCCGCGCGAGCTGGACGCGATTGCGGCGCACGAGCGGGCGCACCTCGCGCGCCACGACAACCTGCGGCGTCTGCTCGTCAGCGCGTGCGCCGGCCCCTCGAGTACAGTCGCCCGCGCCTGGCGCTCGGCGGCGGAATGGGCCGCCGACGAACAGGCGGTCAGCTCCCCGGAGGCGGCTGTGGAGTTGGCGAGCGCCCTGCTGAAAGTCGGCCGACTCGCGGCGGCGCCCGCCTTCGAGCACGCCATCCTGAGCACAATCGACGGCGGAGGCCGGCTCGAGGCGCGCATTCAGTGCCTGCTGGCGCTCGACGCCTCGCGGCCCCCCACACACGGGCGCGCCGCCTGGTGGACGCGCGCGCCGCTCGGCGTGCTGGCGATCGGCGGCATCGTGACGGCGGGAGCGTGGCTCCACACCATTCACCTGCTGCTCGAGACGGCCGTCCAGCGATTGCCGTAGGTCGCTGCCTTCGCCGGGAATCGAGTCAGGCGAACCTGCGAGATGGCGGAACCTTCGGCATTTCTCGGGCCTTACGTCGTCAAGCTCGCTGCCGAACGGGTCCAAGGGACCGCCCCTTTAGGGAAATCGATGTTGACGGACAACGGGCCCGCCAATACGCTCGATTTCATGCCGCTCGACCCGGCGACGTCGTGCCTCCCCGCCTGAAACCAGCGATCGTCGGTCCCCCCGTCACGGCAGCGCCGGAAACGGTGCGCCGACTGTCGGGACGTCGCACGATTTCGGGCGCGATCGTCGATCGGATCGTCCTGGTCCTCGGGCAGCGGGCCGGCCTGCTCTCCCTGACGGCGCCTGTTTACGCCGCCCTGTTCGTGATTCATGCCCGGCACTCGCTGGCGGCGCTCGCCGCCGGCGAGCTGCCGCCGGATCTCGGCTACTCGCCGATGGCCGCCGCGTCGCTGCAGCTCGCCCAGGCGATCTGTCTGGCCTATCTGTTCGCGGTGTACGGGCTCGGGTTGTGGACGTGGCGACGCCTGCGCCTGACGCCGCGCGACGTCGCGTGGAACGCCGCCGCCATCGCCGTGCTGGCGTGGACGCTGGCCCCGGCGAACTCGACCGACGTCGTCGAGTACATCGGCTTCGGACGGCTGCTGGCGGTGTACCACGTCAGCCCGTACCTCCACACCTACTCGGAGTATGCCGATTCGTTCGCCTCCGCGGTGACGTGGGACGAACCGATGCCGTACGGCCCTCTGCTGATGCCGATCTTCGCGCTGGCCGGCGTCGTGTCGCAGCGGAACGCGCTGCTCGCCGTGTACGCCATCAAGTTCGCGTGGCTGCTCGTCCACGCCGCGAACGCGATTCTGGTCTGGCGGATCGCGCGCGGGCTCGGGCTCGACGCCTCGCGCGCGTTGTTCGTCTACGCATTCAACCCGCTCGTGCTCCTCGAACAGACCGGCAACGGCCACAACGACGGGGCGATGGTGCTCTTCGGTCTGCTGGCGCTCGTCGCCTTGCAGCGCGGGTGGCCCCGCCGCGCGGTGTGGCTGGCGCTCTCCAGCGCGCTCGTGAAGATGTCGGGTGTCTTCTGGCTGGCAGGCGTCATCGCGCTGCTGCTGCGACGCCGTCGACTTGCGGCGCTGTCACAGGCGCTCGTCGTCGCCGCGGCGGCCGTCGCGCTGATCGTCCTGGCGCTCCCCGGTTGCGCGGCGGCGCTCACAGGTACTGAACAGCCAGTGGCAATACAGCGAGGACTCGCTGCACACCGTCCTCATCGGCGGTGCGCGGCGGCTGTCGATCGCGCTCGGGGCACGGCTCGAGTACGACGACGTCTTCGCCGCCGATCGGCTGCTCTTCACCGTCTTCTTCCTCGCGTTCTGCGCGTGGCGCTACCGGCGGATTGCCGACGTCACCACGCTCGTGCAGGAGCTCGGGCGGATCATGCTGGCGCTGTTGCTGATGTTTGCGGTGTCCGTGTACCCGTGGTATCTGACGTGGATGGCGCCGCTCGCCGCACTCGCGGACTCCTCACGGCTGCGCCGGAGCATCCTCGTGGCATGCGCGGCGTCGATGGTGCTGTATGCAGTGCCGTACGGCTGGGTCGAGCGGGTGCCGTCGCACGCCGTGTGGGCCACGGTCCGGCTCTCCGCGGCGTTCCTCGTGCCGCTCGCGCTCTGGATCTGGTTCGAGTCACGGCCGCGGCCGGCCGGCTGCGGCTGATCGCCGGCCGCGTCGATCGTCTTCAGTTCCTCGTCAGCGCAAAGGTCCACACCGACCCGCCGGTCGGCACCTTGTCGGCGGCGTACCGGGACGCCAGTCCACCTCCCAGTCCCGATGCGACCGTCACATACTGCCGGCCCTTGTGCATGTAGGTGATCGCGGTCGAGTTGATGCTGGAGCCGGTCTTGAACTGCCACAGCGTCCGCCCCGTGTCCTGATCCAGCGCCGTCAGCTCTCCCGACAGCTTGCCCGTGAAGAGCAGGCCGCCGCCGGTGGCAAGGACCCCGGATGAACTGGGGAACTCGGTCAGCGGAACTTCCCATTTCTTGGCGCCCGTGAGCGGGTCGATGGCCACGACATGGCCCAGCACGTCGCCAGGCTTCAGGTCGGGCACCCTGGCCACCACGCCGGTCGTGTTGCCTCCTATGACTTCCGGCTGTGGCGGCGCCAGCTTCTGTATCCGCGGGACGTTCCACGTCGTCGCGTAGATGAGCCGCGTCGTCGGGTTGTAGGCGATCGGGACCGCGTTGGTGCCGCGCGAGGGCCAGATTTCCACCTCCTCGCCGGCCAGAAACCGCTTGTAGACGTCGGTCAGCACCGGACGGCCGGTCGACGGATCGATGCGACTGGCCCAGTTGACCTTGACGAGCGGGTGCGCCGCGATGAACGTGCAGTTGGTACGATCCAGCACGTACAGGAAGCCGTTCTTGTTCGCCTGGATCATCACCTTCCGCGGACGCCCGCCGATCGTCAGATCGGCGAGCACCTGTTCGTCGTTGCCATCGACGTCGTACACGTCGTTCGGCGTGTACTGGAAGTGGCAGGCGATCTCGCCGGTCTTCGGCCGAATCGCCAGCACGCTTGAGGTGTACAGACTGTCCAGCCCCTCCCTCGGCCGCGGATCGTACGGCTCCGCGTTGCCGACGCCCCAGTACACGAGATCGAGCTCCGGGTCGTACGAGCCGGAACGCCACGTCGGGCCGCCGCCGTGCTTCCACGCATCGCTGTCTTTCGGCCAGGTCTCCGAGCCGGGCTCACCCGGCGCTGGAATGGTGTAGCGGCGCCACAGCCTGTTCCCGGTCTCGGGATCCCAGCCGTCCAGGAATCCGCGCGTTGTCGACTCGCCTCCGGCCATGCCGGAGATCACGACGCCGTTGGCCACAATGGGCGCGCTCGTCGCGTAGTATCCTTCGCGGCCGTCGGCGAACTTCTGGTTCCAGAGCTCCTTGCCGGTCTTCATGTCGAGCGCGACGATGTGATTGTCGATCGTGACGCGATACAGCTTGCCGTCGTAGATGGTGGCGGCGCCGCGCGTCACCGCGGTGCGCTCGGTTCCCGGTTCGACGCGTACGGGGGTCCGCCAGATCTGGCGACCGGTCTCGACATCGATCGCGAAGGTCCAGCGGCCATTGATCACGTACATGACGCCGTCGTACACGGTCGGCGCGGCCAGCTCGCCCCAGTCGTTCATCAGGCTGGCGCTCCAGAGCGGAACGAGGCGCTTGACGTTCGACCGATTGATTGCGGCGAGCGGACTGTAGCTCCGGCGGTGATAGCCCATGCTCTCGGTGGTGACGTTCTCCGGATTCTTCCCGTCGTCGATCAACTCCACGGCCGTCTGCGCCAGGCCCAGCGCGGCCCAGCCAGCGACCAGGATCCCCAACAGCCACACTCTCTTCACGTCGCCCTCGCATGGGATGGATCGGAGCGTCCACGGGCGGACGCCCGGGCCAGTATAGACGGCGGCTGACTGGTTTGCGACTCCCTGGAGCGGCGGCGCGTGAAAGGTGGCGATCCGCGGCGCCGACTCACGCCGCCGCCGGACCGTCGCGGTACAGGGTGAGCGCCACGTCCACGTTGGCCCGCAGCGCGTCGGCGATGGCGGGCCACTGCTTCTCGGCGCGGATCAGCGTCTTCCAGGAATAGAGGTGCCTCGGCTTGTGGAAATCGCTGTTGGCGATGTACGGGTAGTGCTTCAGGCTGGTGACGCTGAAGAGATCGTCGCGGTTCCCCGCCTCCCAGACGTCGACGAGGCTCGCGAGCCGTTTGCGATGATTCCACAGATAGCAGGTCCCGATCTCGATACGCCGCGTGGTCCGATGGTGCGGGTGGCACGCGATGCTGACGCCACCCTGGCGCCGGATTTCCTTCAAGATGTCGTCGGCCGGCTGATCGGCGCTGATGAACCGCTTGATGTCGAGCGCCACGATGTGGGAATTTCGCCGGCTGCGAATGTGATTCTGAGTCACCTCGGCGCCGGGAATCACCAGCAGGTTGTAGGTCCGGAGCGCCCGCCGCGCTTCCGCGCGGATGCTCGCCAGGTACTCCTCGAACCGCTCCTCGGTCACCGAGAAGTCGCGGTAGCCGAGCGACGCCAGCTTTCCCGCCCGCGCGAGCACGTCGCGCCGCATCAGAATGTGATCGGTGATCGCGATCACGTCGAAGCGTCCGGTCTGGCCGTACAGATCGATCACTTCGCGGAGCGACAGGCGGCCGTCGCTCCAGCGGGTATGCACGTGAAAATCGCAGAGAAGGAACGGCTCGTATCCGGGCACTATGTCCTCACGTCGAGATGGCTGCCGTCGGCCGGCCGATGCCGCAGGATCTCGGACCAGAAGTTCCTGACGTACAGGCTGAAGACAGCCGAGGTCCCCATCGCGTGATAACGCCGGGCCGAGGTCCACACCCAGCAGTCGCCGCAGATGCGAATGGTGCCGACCGCCGTGAACCGGCGGCCCAGGTTGGTGTCCTCGCCGTGGAAGTCAATCGTGCGGTCGAACCCGCCGATGCGCGCCAGCGCGCCGGCGTGCACGGCGAAATTGCCGCCGTAGAGAATCGCGCCGAGCTTCAGCACATGGTGCACCAGCGCGCGCGTCGGCGGAGCGACGACGAGATCGTAGGTGCGGACCAGCAGACGGCCGGTCGGATGCCAGTCGAAGAACCGGTAGGGACCGGTGACGGCGGCGACATCCCAGTCGAGATCGGTCGTACCGGTCGCCGCGAACCGTCGCTCGATCCGCTGGATCCAGCAGATCGGCGCGCGGCAATCGGCGTCCAGATACACCAGGATGTCGCTCTTCGCCGAACGCCTCGCCGTCTCGCGCGCGTGGACGAGGCCTTTCGCGGGCTCGCCAATCAGGCGGACGCCGGGCACCGCCTCGGCGACCCGCCCGGTGCCGTCCGTGCTGGCGTTGTCGATCACCAGGATTTCATCGGGCGGCCGCGTCTGGGCCTTCAGGGAATACAGGCAGGCGGGAAGGTAGCGGACCTCGTTGTACGCGCAGACGATCGCGGCGATGGTCAGGCGCATGGTCTGCAAGTCACCATCGGGCGCAGCATATGGGGGTGGTGTAACAACAGGACGGCGACGGCGCCACGGCGATGTGAATTCGTGTTCACGCGTCCGTCACATCGCCGCCCCATACTGGGCCACAGAGGGTCCGGCCGCCGGCCGGACGCTGAAGAGGAGCCGCCCATGGCCGCTCGCGCGCCCGCTCCGCGCCTCGACGAACCGGCAGCCTCGGTCATCGTGCCGGCCTATCGGGCCAGCCACGAGATCGCCGCGGCGCTGCGATCCGTCTTCAACCAGCGATGGACCGACTTCGAGGTCGTCGTGGTCAACGACGGGTCGCCGGACACGGCGCACCTGCACCGCGTGCTCGCGCCGTTCCGCCACCGCATCCGCTACCTCGAGCAGCCGAACCGCGGCCCCGCCGCCGCGAGAAACGCCGGGATCCGCGCGTCCACCGGCCGGTTCATCGCCTTCCTCGACAGCGACGATCTGTGGACGCCGGAATTCCTGCAGCGGCAGATCGCGTTCCTGCACCGGCATCCCGACTGCGACCTGGTGTACTGCGACGCGCTGCTCAGCGGTGAATCACCGGTCGCCGGACGCCGCTTCATGGAGGTGGCGCCGTCGGACGGCGAGGTGTCGCTCCTGAGCCTGCTGGCGCCCCGCTGTACGATTCAGCTCTCGACGGTGCTGATGCGCCGCGAGTCGCTGCTGGCCGCCGGCGCCTTCGACGAGCGGCTGCGGCACGGCGAGGACCTCGAGCTGGTCCTCCGCTGCGCGCTGCGCGGCCTCACCATGGCGTACCAGCGCGAGGTGCTCGCCGAGCTCTGGACCGGACCCCTCAGCCGGTTCAGCAATCGCCTGCTCGAGATCGAGCGATCGTTGCAGGCGCTCGAGCGGTTCGGGCGCGACAACGTGCTGCCGGTCGAGGTGCGGACCGCGCTCCGCATTCGGGCCATGGCGCTCGTGGACCGGCTCGAAATCGAACGGGCGAAACGGCGCGTGCTGGAGGGAAATTTCGCCGCCGCCAGATACCACCTGGCCGCGCCGCGGCGCCGCGGTCTCAGGCTTCGCGCCGCCCTTCTTGCGCTGCGGGTCGCGCCCCGCCTCGCCCGGCGGCTGTACATCTCCATGTGGCGGCCGCTCTGGACGCCGTCGGCCGCGATGGCACACGTCGAGTAGGTCCGCGACTATGCCCGCCGCTTCGTCAGCTTCAGGCTCTCGTCCCACAGGCGCGTCGCGAGATCCGGATCGCGGGCCGTCGGGGACGGCTCGACGAGGCGGTTCTTCTCGTAGTAGCCGCCGCTCCGTCCGTCCACCTCCTGGCTGGCGGCGAGATACACGAGGCGCCCGGCGCCCTGTGACGGCGTCAGCATGAACAGGCGCTTCGCCACCGCGATCGGCGCTCGCACGTACCAGGGAAACCGCTCCTGCGTCCAGATGCGCGTGGCGACGCCGCCCGGGTGCAGCGCATTGACGGTGACGCCGCTGGTCTCGAGGCGTCGGGCGAGCTCTCTCGTGAACAGCACCTGCGCCAGTTTCGAGCGGCCGTAGGCGGCCATCACGGAATACCCGTCCCGCTCGAACTGCAGGTTCCCGAAGTCGATCGTCGCGTGACGGTGGGCCCCGCTCGACACGTTGACAATGCGCGACGGCGCGCTCGCCCGCAACAGATCGAGCAGCAGCGTCGTCAGCAGGAAGTGGCCCAGATAGTTCGCCGCGAACGTCCACTCGAGCCCGTCCGCGGTCACCTGACGCGCCCGCTTGACGGATCCGGCATTGTTGACGAGCACGTCCAGCCGCGGATGGCCATTCCGAAAGGCCTGCGCCAGCGACTCGACCTGAGCCATCTCGGCCATGTCGCAGACGAGCAGCGAGACCTGCGGCGAGCCGCTGCGCGCGCGCACGGCAGCCAGCGCCTGTTCGCCGCGCGCGGCCTGGCGAGCCACCATCACGACGTCGGCGCCCACCGACGCGAGCCTGACGCTCGCCTCGAAGCCGAGCCCAGACGACGCGCCCGTGATCAGAATCACCTTGCCGGCCATCCCCGCTTCCACCCGACGATCATGGCCGGGGTAGCCGGGCTTTCTCAAGGACTTCTCATCGTCGTGCCGACCGAGGACGGCGGCGCGCGATGCGCGCGAGCGCGTCGCGCGTGATCACGCCTTCGATCCGCTGTGCGGCGGAACGGTGCACCACCGGCAGCAGGCCGCCGCTCTGCGCGAAGCGCTCCAGGACGACGTCGATCGGGTGATCCGGGTGGACGTGCGTGGCGGCGGTCACGATGGACGCCACCGGCGCGCTGCCGCGTCCGGCGTCCATCGCGTCCTGAAGACGGTCGCGTTCCACGACTCCCAGCAGCTCGTCGCGCGTGCCGACGAGCCACGCGTCGCCGTCGCCCTCGGCCAGGCGCCACATCGCTTCGATGGATCGCTCCGGCGGCACGAGCGCGGGATCGTGGTCCATCAGCTCGCGGGCCGTCCAGACGGCCGCGGGAGCGCGCAAGGCCAGGACGGGCAGGTGCACGCCGTCCTGGTGCAGGAGCGCGTGATAGATCGGCTCGGGCTGATAGCGCCGCGAGATCATGAAGCTCAGAAGGTTGGCGACCATCAGCGGGACCAGGATCTGATAGTCCTGCGTGATCTCGAAGATCATGAAGACCGACGTCATCGGCGCGCGAATGATGCCGGCAAAGAGCGTCCCCATGCCGACCAGCGCGTAGGCGCCGACGTCGCCCGTCGGGAACGGCGCCACCCGATGGACGATGGTACCGACGACGCCGCCGGCCATCGCGCCGATGTACAGGCTCGGCGCGAAGATGCCTCCCGCGTTCCCCGACGCGTACGAGATGATCGTGGCCGCCAGCTTCAGGAAGCACAACGCGAGCAGCGTTCTGACGAGCAGGTCGCCGTTCAGCGCCTGGTCGACGTACTCGTACCCGACGCCCATGATGGCGGGCGACACGAGCAGCAGCGCCCCGATCGCGGCTCCGCCCATGGCCGGCTGGAACATCCGGGTCGCCGCCGGCATCCGCTTGAAGCCGGCGCGCAGGGCCAGCAGGCCCTTGCAGAACAGCAGCGAGACCAGCCCGCCCGCGATGCCGAGAACCGCGTAGGCCAGCAGCTCGGCCGGGTGCACCAGGTGGTACGTGGGAACGCGGAACAGCGGCTCGTTGCCAAGAATCGACCGCTCGACGATGACCGACGCGACCGACGCGACCACCGTCGAACCGATCAAGGTCGCGTTCATGTCGCCGATGATTTCCTCGAGCGCGAAGATCACCGCCGATACGGGCGTGTTGAACGCCGCGGCCAGCGCGCCGGCCGCGCCCACCGGAACGAGCTCCTTGACCCGCGCCGGCGACAGGCGGAACCAGCGGCCGATCACGGAGGCCAGGCCGGCGCCAATCTGCACCGACGGCCCTTCCCGGCCCATCGAGTGTCCCGACCCGATGCACAGCACGCCGGTCAGGAACTTGCCAATCGGAACGCGCGCGGGAATGACGCCGCGCTGGAGGTGAAAGGCCGCCTCGGTTTGCGGGACGCCGCTCCCGCGGACATCCGGGAACACCTTCGCCAGCAGCACCCCGGTGGCGATGCTCACGAGCGGCGGGACGAAGAAGAGCCTGGCGTGCGACGGCGTCAGGCCGAACAGCAGGTGGCTGAGCCGATCGATCGCCAGCGTGAACAGCACGGCGGCGAGTCCGGCCAGCACGCCGATCACAATCGAGAGCGCCAGGAAGAGCTGGCTCTCGCGAAGCCGGAGCTGCTGAGAGGCGGTCGGGGTCGGGTTCGACGTCACTGTTCGTTGAACCCGTGCAGGCGGCCAATCAGGAGCAGGGCCTGATCCGCGGGCGTCTGCGAGGCACAGGCCTGCTGGACTGCGCGCTCGGCCCGATACAGCTTTTCCACGCCGGCCTCGACGTCGTCACGCGACAGCGAGCGCACCGGCTTCCCCTGCGGGACCGTCAACCCCTTGACCTCCAGGCGCAGCTGTTCGAGATCCCCGTCGGACGGCCCGCGCTGATCCGCTGGCCGCGCCAGACACAAGTCCATGGCCCGAAGCGCGACACCGGCGTTGGCGTTCAGGCGGCTCGATCGCTCCAATCGTGACAGCCCCGGGCCGAGGGGATCGCCCGTCAGCACGAGATCGGTGAGCGTCCTCAGCTCGCGGATGGCCGGCGAATCGGTCGTGGCCATGGCGAGCAGACGGCGGGCCTGGCGGTAATCGCCGAGCCGAAAGGCTGCCTCGGCGGCGCCGGCCGCGGCCGCGGCGTCGTGACGGTCGCGCAGCACGAAGGTGTACTGCGCCAGGGCCCGGCGTTCGTCGCCGGCGTCCAGAAACAGCCGGCCGGCCTCGAGGTGCGCCGCCGCGTCGGTTTCCGGAAGGCTCGCGCTCAGCACGAGGAGCTCGGAGAGCGCGCGGTCCTGCTGGTGATGGCTCAGGAGGAAACGAATCAGCTCGACGCGGATCTGGCGCAGGGCGAGCGGATCGGCCTTCCACAGCGCGTCGAGCGTGGACTGAAAGTAGCGCACGGCCTGCGTCACGTCGTCCCGCTCCGCTTCGAGGCGCGCCAGCTGGAGCGTGACGTCCGGGTCGTCGGGCGAGGACTGGCGCAAGCTCTCGAGAATCTGCTCGGCCGCTTCGGACTGATGCTGCGCGGCGAGACCGTCGGCCAGCGCCAGGCGGGCTCGCTTCGACACGGGATCCCTCGCCACGGCGCGCCGAAATGAGGCCACTGCGGCATCGAGCTGGCGCAGCTGCAGCTCGTGTTTGCCCTGCTCGAAGAGGATGTCGGCGTCAGCGAGCCGTACCCTGGTGTTCGCAATCGCCACCGCCCGCGTCGCGAAGAAGGCCGCCGCGGCCACGCCGGTGAGCACCAGCAGGAGAATCAGCTCGCGGTGAACCAGGCGGAAGCGCTGCTGTGCGGAGCACGCCGGGCAGCGGCCCGACGCCATCGGCCCGCCGCATACCGGGCACAACTCGGGTGCATCGTTCACTCTATGTCCCTCCTCTCGATCATAGCGGCTGCATCGTTTGAGCTCAAACCGCGAGTTGGATTCTGGACGGGGCCGTGATGTGATGGACTCCGAGGAGCGTGCGACGTGAACTATCGACCACTGGCGGATACCGGCGTGTTCGTCTCGGAGCTGTGCCTGGGCACGATGACCTTCGGCGGACGCGGCCAGATGTGGGAGAACATCGGGGGCCTCGAGCAGTCGGCCGTCGATGCCATCGTCCATCGCGCGCTCGACGAGGGTATCAACTTCGTCGACACGGCCAACGTGTACTCCGGCGGCGAGTCCGAGACCATGCTGGGCAAAGCGCTGGCGGGCAGACGGCGCCAGGTCGTGCTCGCCACGAAAGTGCGCGGCCGCATGGCGAACGGGCCGAACGACGTCGGGCTGTCGCGGCTGCACATCGCCGCGGCGGTCGAGGCGAGCCTGACGCGGCTCGGCACCGATTGCATCGACCTGTACCAGATTCACCGGTTCGATCCGCTGACGAACCTCGAGGACACGCTGCGCGCGCTGGACGATCTGGTGCGCGCCGGCAAGGTTCGCTACATCGGCTGCTCGAACCTCGGCGCCTGGCAGGTGATGAAGGCGCTCGCCATCTCGCGCGAACAACACCTCGAGCGCTTCCGGTGCACACAGTCGTACTACTCGCTCGTCGGCCGCGAGCTCGAACGCGAGATGCTGCCGCTCGTCCGCGATCAGGGGATCGGCCTGCTGGTCTGGAGCCCGCTGGCGGGCGGATTTCTGTCGGGCAAGTTCACTCGCGACCACACGGCGCCCGGCGCGCGCCGGGCGACGTTCGACTTCCCGCCGGTCGACCGCGAGAAAGGCTTCGCGATCGTGGACGTGCTGCGCGGCATCGCCGAGCGCAGCCGCACCACCGTCGCGCGAAGCGCGCTCGCGTGGGTGCTGGCGAACCCCCTGGTGACCAGCGTCATCATCGGGGCCCGCACCGTCGCGCAGCTGGAGGACAACCTCAAAGCCGTCGAGCTCGGGCTGGGGGCCGAGGATCTCGCCGCGCTCGACGGGGCGAGCCGGCTCGCTCCCGAGTACCCGGCGTGGATGGACGCGCTCGGCACCGACCGGCGGCCCGGCGAGCGACGGTTCTGAGGGGGGCTCTCGGCGCACTCCCGCCGCAGAACCGGACGTGGCGCGACTAGAGATCCACGCGGCCCGTGCTGTCGCCGAAGCTCTCCTGGTGCACGCCGACCTTGTCGAGCATCCCGAGCAGCAGATTCGACATCGGCGTCTGCGGCGGCGCGACGATGTGGCGGTTGCCCTGCAGCTGGCCCGACGCGCCGCCCACGAGCACCAGCGGCAGCGGATCGTGATCGTGCTGGTTTCCGTTGCTCATGCTGCTGCCGTAGAGAATCATCGAGTGATCGAGCAGCGTGCCGTCGCCGTCGGCGGTCCCGGCGAGCTTGCCGATGAAATACGCCGAGCATCTGGACGTGATACTTGTTGATCAGGGCGAACTGATCCATCCGCTCGCGTACGTTCGCGTGATGGGTGGCGCCGTGAAACCCGCCGCGGTTGCCGCTCGCCGGGTAGCTCGCAGGGCTGAGATCCTTGGCGTACATCAACGTCGCGACGCGGGTCGTTTCGCTCTGAAACGCCAGGGTCAGCAGGTCGAACATCAGCTTCAGGTGATCCTCGAACGCTTCCGGCGTGCCGACCGGCGCGTCTGGCACGCTCTCGGATCCGCCCAGGAGCGCGTTGCGGTCGAGCACGGTCCTGATGCGGCGCTCGATCTCGCGGATGTCGTCGAGATAGCCGTCGACGCGCTGGCGGTCCGAGGCGGGGAGCCCCTTCTGCAGCGCCAGCGTCTGCTCGCGGATCGAATCGAGAATGCTCCGATCCTCGCGTTTGCGGGCGAGGCGCTGCTCGGTCGTGCCGCCGTCGCCGAACAGCTTCTCGAACACCACCTGCGGACTGTTCTCCACCGGCAACGGGACCGTCGGCGTGCGCCAGGAAATGGTGTTGAAGTACGCGCAGCCGTAGCCCGCGCCGCAGCTCAGGCTGACGTCCTCGATGCCCAGCTCGATCGACGGCAGCGGCGTGTCCTGACCGATGTGCTGCGCCGCGATCTGATCCATCGTGACCCCGACGCGGACGGCATTCTTCTGCGGCCTGCCCGCCGCTCAGGAAGATCGCGGCCGACCGCGCGTGCTCGGCGCCGGCGTCGGCGCCGGTGGCGCTGGCGTGGAAGAGGTTGCTCACGACGGTCAGGCGATCCCGGTACTTTTCGAGCGGCGTCAGCGTCTCGGAGAGGGAGAAGCCCTTGCCTTCGGTGGCCGGCGTCCACTTGTACATCGTCGCGCCGTGGGGCACGTAGAAGCACCCGAGACGCGTCTTCGGCGCGGCCGCGCTGTTCCTCAGGAGCGTCTGGGCGCCGACCATCGATTCAAGGAACGGCAGGCCGAGCGTGACGCCGGCGCCGCGGAGGAAGGTCCGCCGGGACAGGTGCTTCTTGGTGATGAACATTTATCGATCTCCGAAACGAGGTGCTGGAACGAGGCGTGCGTTCACCGGCCCGTCCCTCTCATCTGGAACGCCTGGCTGTTGACGATGCCGAGCACGAGCGCGGAGAAACGGTAGTCCTGTCGCGCGGCATCGCGGGCGATCGCCCGCACCGACGGCATGTCGTAGTACTGGGCCCGGCGGCCGACCGCGTACATCAGCAGCTTTTCGGTCAGCGTCTGCGCGAACGCATCGGGATAGTTGAGCAGCGCCGCCCGCAGGCTGGCCGGGCCGTCGATCGGCGTGCCGTCCACCAGCTGCCCCGACGCATCGATCTGGAACCCCCGACTCGGTGGTGCGCCAGTGGCCGACGCCGTCGAAGTTCTCGAGGGCGAGGCCGATGGGGTCCATGATCTGATGGCAGCCGCGGCACGGCTGATGCGTCCGGTGCTGAATCCATCCGATCCCGCACCGATCGTCGCTTCCTCGACGATGCCCTGTCCGCTCTTCTTTTCCGGGAACGGCGGCACGTTCGGCGGCGGCAGGGCGGCGGGCTGCCGAGCAGGTTGTCCAGAATCCAGGCACCGCGCGTGACGGGCGAGGTGCGGTTCGGGTCCGACGTCACCATCAGGATGCTGCCGTGCCCGAGCAGGCCGCGCCGCGCCGGGTCGGTGACCGTCACGCGGCGGAAGTCGCTGCCGTAGATGTTCGGGATGCCGTAGTGCCTCGCGAGCCGCTCGTTGACGAAGGTGTAGTCGGCGGTCAGCAGGTCGAAGATGCTGCGGTCTTCGCGCACGATGCTGTCGAAGAGCAGTTCGGTCTCGCGCTGGAACGCCTGCCGCAGGTTGTCGTCGAAGTCGGGGAACACGAGGAGATCGGGGTTGCGGTTCTTCAGCTCCCGCAGGAAGAGCCACTGGCCCGCGAAATTGGTGACGAGCGCCTGGGAGTGCGGGTCCCGCAGCATGCGCCGCACCTGCTGCTGCAGCACGGCGGGTTCGTGCAGCTTGCCCTGCTCGGCAGCGGTCAGCAGCTCGTCGTCGGGAATGCTGCTCCAGAGGAAGAACGAGAGACGCGAGGCGAGCTCGAGATCCGACACGCGGTGCGCGGCGCCGGCGGGACACCGGATCGCGCTCGAACCGGAACACGAACTCGGGATCGGCCAGGATGCGGCGCAGCGCCATCTCGATGCCGCGATCGAAGCTCGGGTGGGTCTCGGCCGTCTCGGACTGCGGGCCCCGTCCCTCCCGATAGAACACCATGAGCCGCGAGAGGTCCGCGGCGGTCACCGGGCGCCGGAACGCGCGACGCGCAAGCGTGGAGATGATGGTTCGCGCGCACGACTCGTCGTCGGCATCCGGGCGCGGCGGCCGGCACACGAAAATCCGCGCGCGGCTCGGCGCATTCCCGGGGCCGGTCACGTCGTAGGGGCCCAGAATCTCGACGCCGGAGAGATGCGGCACGGTCGTGTAGCCGAACTGCACGCCCGTCTGCAGGTCGGCGGTCGTCGCGTCGAAGCGCTGGATGAGATCGTCGACGTAGGCGGCCGATTTCCTGATGAACGTGACGACGATCGTCTGCGGACCGGCCTTCATCGGCAGCTTGATTTCGAGCGGCGCGGCGGGCCCGCTGGCCGCGCCTCCGCGGATGTAGTAGTAGGGCACGGATCGCAGGTCGCGCAGCAGCACGCGCCCGCCGTTGACGGTCATTTCCAGCTGCTCGTCCTTCGCCGCGCCGCCGTACTGGGGGCCGAAGTTCACCTTCAGCAGCGAGAACTTGAACAGGTACTCGCCGTCGGCCGGGAAGTTGTGGCGGATGAGGATGCCTCCGCGGGTGCCGAGCGGCAGTCCGTCGATGTGCTTGTCCTGCGACAGGTCGCCCCGCACCTTGTAGGTGACCGACACCGGCCCGATGTCGGTGTCGCCGACCGCCAGACGGCTGATCTTGCCCGCCGCGCCGACGTAGCGTTCGATGAGCGCCGGAGAGGTGCCGAGCACGTCGGCGATATTGTCGAAGCCCTCGGCCGAATCGTCCGGCGGCAGCAGCGTCGTCGCGTCGACGTCGAGGTCCAGCAGGTCCCGGATGGCGTTGGCGTACTCGGTGCGGTTCAGGCGATGGAGGCTGGTGGCCCCCGCGTTGGGGTGCGCGACCGCGTCGCGATCGATGGACGCTTCGATCGTGTGGCGGAGCGTTTCGAGCGTCGCGCGATCGGGCCGCGGCGCACCGCTCGGCGGCATCAGGCCCGCGCGCAGCTTCCGGATTGCCCGCTCCCAGGTCTCCGCGCCGGCCGACGGATGATCGACGTCGAGCCGCGCGAGCGTGACTCCGCCTGTCTTCAACGCGTCGCTGTGGCAGGTGACGCAGTACCTGGTGACCACGGCCCGCGCCGAGAAGTCGGCCGGGGACGCGGCGGCCGGGGACGGGCGCTGCTGCCCGTGACCGGTGGATCCCCACGCGACGATCAGCGCCGCCGCGAACACGACACCTCGCCTCATGCCTTACCCATCAACTGTTCGAGCAGCGCCATCGTGGTCGGCTTGCGCACGGGCGGCTGCACGGCGAGGAACACGCCTTCCGCGAAGGTCATCGGCGTGCGGCCCTGCTTGTCCTTCACATCGAGCTTCGCGCCGTGCGCGGCGAGCAGCGTGATCATCGCGTCGAAGCCGCGGTTGGCCGCCCCGTGCATCGCCGTGAAGCCCTGCGAGTTGGTCGCGTTGACGTCCGCGCCGTGCTCGAGGCACAACGCCGCGGCCTCGAGATACTCGGCGTCCGACCGGCTGTAGGTCTGCGCCACCACCCAGTTGACGCCCGCGGCGGCCATCAGCGGCGTCGCGCCGTCGAGGGTGCCGAGATTCGGATCCGCGCCGTGCTCGAGCAGCAGGCGCATCAGGGTGACGTCGCCCGACAGCGCCGCCCGCAGGAACGGCGTCTGCCCGTCGAAGTTCGCCCAGTTCGCGCTGACCTGAAAGAAGCCGCGAAACGGCGTCGTGTTGGCGCGCGCGTCGGGATTCGCCCCGCGGGCCAGCAGCGCCTCGATCAAGTCCATCGGATCGCGCGCATCGGGGAGCGGCGGCGGCGTGTCGCGCGTGTAGTCCGGATTGCGCATCTCGACGGCCGCGTAGAGCGGCGTCCGCTTGTAGAAGTGGTCGGCGGCGTTGGCGTCCGCGCCCCGATCGAGGAGATACATCGCCAGCTCGATGTGGTTGTTCATGATGGCCACCACCATCGGCGGGGTGCCGTTGGCGGCCCGGCGGTTCAGATCGGCCTTCGCGTCCACCAGGATGCGTGCCATCTCCAGGTTGCCCTCGCGGGCCGCGTACAGCAGAGGCGTCATCGCGCCGGACGGGCTCGGCACCGCGCGCGACCGATAGATGCCTGGGCCGTGCGCGCCGATATCGCCAGAGGTCGCCTGCGGCAGGCCCGTGGTCCCGACCGGCACGCTGACGCTGGTCTGCGCGTTGAGGTCGGCGCCACGCGCGATGAGCAGCTTGACCACGTCGGGGTGATTCTCGAGAACGGCCCACATGAGGGCGGTCTGCCCGCGCACGTGCTCGGCCGCATTGACGTGGGCGCCGCGATCCAGCAGCAGCGTGACGGCGTCCAGCCGGCCGGTCCGCGACGCGGTCATCAGCGCGGTTTCGCCGCCCGGATTCGCCGCGTTGGCGTCGGCGCCGGCGCGCAGCAGCACATCGATGAGCGCGGCATTGCCGCGCTCGCACGCCAGGTACAGCGGTGTGACGCCGTACCGCGTCGACGCATCCACCTTCGCGCCGCCCTTGACCAGCAGCTGCGCCGTCTCCACGTCGTCGCGGCGCGCGGCCCAGTGCAGGGCTGTGGTGCCGTCGGGCTCCGCGGCATTGACGTCGAGCTGCTGCTGGAGGAGGGTGCGCACCGTTCCGCGATCGGCGCGCATGACGGCGTCAATCAGCCGGAGATCGGCGCCCGCGGCGCCACGGAGGGTCGCCGCCGCCAGCACGCCAGCCACCAGTGTTGCCGCGCCGACTCGTCTGCCCGCTCGGTGCAACGTCCTGCCTCCACGGATGATTTGAGGACAGTCTACCGCGACCCGGTAGTGTCCGGCTTCAGCCGGACCCGCTACTTGGCTGCTGCCGGCGTCACAGGCGGCGCGAGCGCCGCCGGCAGCGGCCAGTTGCCCTCGTAGGGCGGCCAGTTCGGCGCCGGCGCGTCAGGCGGCGGATAGAACATCGCCGCGTAGATCGTCCGGACGCGGTTGTTGTCGAGGAAGAACCACTCGCTCAGGAGGTTCCGGCGCGTGGCCGTGCCCGGCTTGCGCACGAACACCACCAGGCCGAGCACGACGCCCGCTTCCTCGTCGACAATCGGATACCGGCGCGCCGAGACGAGCGCCATGTTGAGATTCTCGAGGTTCGACGCGCAGTCGCTGCCGCCGGGAGGCGCCGCCGCCGCGCCCGCTCGTCCGCCCCGGCCATCAGCGCCCGCCCCGCGCGCCGGCCCGGCGCCGCGGCCGCGACCCGTCATGACGGTCCCGTTCTCGACTCGCGTGCACCCGGTCTCGTGGAGAATGATCGAGCCGTCGTGGGTGGACAGGCCGTCGAAGTAGCTGTTGGTCACGGCGACCATCGTCTCGCGCGGCATCCGCGCGTCCTTCGGCACGACGCGCTCCATCGGCGGGTTCGCCATCAGGCTGTCGATGTTGAGCGCGTTGCCGCCAGGCCCGTTCGGCCCCCACTCGCCCTTGCGGGCGATGATCCATTCCGCTTCGGTGATCTTCCTGTCCTCGACCTTGAGCCGCAGCGTGGCCACGCCGCGCTCGCCGCTTTCCTCGACGATGCCGAAGAAGCCGGCCTGGCCGCTCACCGGGTCGAAATACCGACGCTCGAGGGGTCCGAGCGCCGTGATCGATTTCCACACGCCGGTGCCCGGCCGGACCACGATGGCGTTGTCGGTCTGGCGGAAGGCGACAAAGAGCGGCGCGCTCGAGGGATCGTGTTTGACGATCGCGTTCAGGTACTGATCCAGCGCGGCCTTCAGGCAGGCGCGATCGCACGGCGCGCCGGCGGCCGACGCGGCGCGGGACGCCGGGATCAGGAGGAAGACGCACAGGAACGCACGCGCCGGAAAAGAAGTCATCGGACACCTCCCGTCGATGCGGCGACCTCAGCGTGCTCAGCGTGTCGCCGGGGCGAGGCCATGATACGCCGGGCGCGCCGGCGACGCGTATCGAGCCGCTCGGGAGAGGGTCCGGCTGAAGCCTGGCTGAAGCCGGACACTACCGGAACGAAACTACTACGGGAAGAAACGACCGGAGCGATGGATCTCGACGCGACCGCCGCGCGATCGGAACGCGTCGAGCACCTCGTCGAGCCGCCGCTTGAGATCGCGTGACGATTCGAGCCACGCGACATCGATCACGCGGAGGGAATCGACCTCGCGCAGGTCCCGGTCGAGATCGGCGAACACCTGTTCGATGGTGGGTGCCTCGAACACGGCGGGCGGCTCGCCGTCCCCCGGGGTCGGGTCTGGATCGGCCGGGTTCGCGCGCCGCGTGTCGGTCACGCGCATGTACAAGCGCTGGCACGACAGTTCCGCCGCGCGCCGGCCGCGCGCCCTGCTGAATCTGAGGAATTCGCGGCGATTCATGATCGGGCCGGCTGAAGCCGGCCACTACGGGAACCTGCACTGAAGCCGGCCACTACGGGAACCCGCACTACGGGAACCCGCCGTCGCCGGCTTCGAGGGCTCTCGTAGGATCGGGATCAACCTGGCGTCAGCCGGACTGTCGGTTCGACAGCTCGAGCAACGTCCGCCGCACGAGCGCCCTGGTCATCGGGACCTTGTAGGCGTTCTTGGCGAGCGGGCGTGCGCCGGCCACCGCTCGGTCGCCCGCGCGTCGGGCGAGATCGTCGGTGATCCGCTGTCCGACGAGCAGGCGCTCAACCTCCGGGAGGCGCCATGGAATCGGGGCCACCCCGCCGAGAACCACGCGTGCACTGCGACAGACGCCGCGATCCATCTGCAGCACGACCGCGGCGCTGACGACGGCGTGCGTCCATGCTTCGCGGTCGAGCACCTTCTCGTAGATGCTGCGCGTGCCGGGACGCGGGGCTGGAAGCTGCACCGACGCCAGCACCTCGTCGTCGGCGAGCACGTTCTCGGCGGCCGCGTTCTGGCGCGGCAGCACGAAGAAGTCGGCGGCCGGTACGGTCCGCTCGCCCGACGGTCCGACAACCCGAAAGCCCGCGTCGAGCGCCACCAGCGCGGGCGCGGTGTCCGACGGGTGCACGATGTAGCTCGGACCGCCGCCGAAGATCGCGTGAAACTGGTTCTCGCCGCCGTAAGAGAAGCACTGGTTTCCGCCGGCCTTGAAGCAGGGGAATCCGTTCCGGTAGTACCAGCACCACGGTCGCTGGCAGACGTTGCCGGCCAGCGTGCCGACGTTGCGAATCTGCGGCGTCGCGACGCTCGCGGCCGCATCGGCCAGCACCGCCCACTGCCGCCGGATCGCCGCGTCGCGGCTCAGCGCGTCGAGCGTGATCAGGCCGCCAATCGTCACGCCGGCGGTCGTGGCGGCGACGCGGTCGAGCCCGGTCACCGGCTTGAGGCTGACGATCAGGTCGGGCTGGACGATCCGCTCCTTGACGAGCGCGAGCAGGTCGCTGCCTCCGCCGGCGTACGATGCCGTGCGACCCTGCCGGCGCGCATCCGCCGCAAGCGAAACCGCCTGCTTCAGATCCCGGGCATTCGCGTTGGCGAAGGTTTTCATGCGAGCGCTCCCAGTATTCTGTCGCGCGTGATGGGCAGATCCTTCATGCGGCGGCCGATCGCATTGAACACCGCGTTGGCGATGGCCGCCGGCGACAAGGCCTTGCCCGACTCCCCGACGCTCTTCGCGCCGTACGGGCCGTACCCATCGTCGGTTTCAATGAAGACGACCTCGACCTCCGGGGTATCACGATGCGTCGGGATCCGGTCGTAGTAGAAGCCGGTGGTCAGCGGATGGCCGGTCGGACGGTCGTACCGCAGATCCTCGTGGAGAGCCATGCCGATGCCCATGACCGCGGCGCCCTTGATCTGACTCGTCGCGGCGAGCGGGTTGATGATCCGCCCGCTGTCGTGGACGGCGACGTACTTCACGACGCGGGCGCCGCCGAGCTCGGTATCGACCTCGACCTCGACGAAGTGGGCGCCGAACGCATTCCGCACCTTGCCCGCGAGCTGCGGATTCGGCGTCGCCGACGCGACGAGCAGCTCATCCCCGGCCGGGCGCCCCTTCAGCGCGATCTGCTGCTTCAAGGCGCGGGCCGCTTCGATCACGGCGCCGCCAGTCATGATGGTCGTCCGGCTGCCGGACTCGCCGACCGAGTACGGGCACCGATCGGTGTCGCCCCACACGACGGTCACCTGCGACAGCGGCACTCCCAGGGCCTCCGCCGCAATCAGCCCCATGGTCGTCTTGGCGCCGGCGCCGACGTCGGTGACGCCGACAAACACCGTGAAACGGCCACTCGCGTCGAGATGAATGACCGCGCTGCTCTGGCCGAGGCCGGACCGGAACGCCATGAACGACACGCCGGCGCCTCGTTTGACCGGACCCGGATCGGAGCCGGGCCGCGGGCGCCACCGCCTCTTCCACTCGAAGAGCTCGGCGCCCCGCCGGATGCACTCGTCGAGCGTGTAGTTGGTGTACGGCACCTCGTCGCGGGCCATCCGCGTCATGTTCTTCACGATGAACTCGACGGGATCGATGCCGAGCTGGTACGCCACGTCGTCCATCATCGACTGGATGCCGAAGAAACCCTGCGGGAACTCGGGACCGCGGAGGTTTCCCGACACGGTCTTGTTGGTGTAGACCGGCGTGATGACGGTCTCGATGTTCGGGCACCGGTACAGATCGATGCCGCCGATGTTGCCGCTGTTCTTCCGGTACGGCCCCATGGCGCTCATGGCGCGCAGCTGAATCGCCTTCAACGTGCCGTCGGCGGAAGCGCCCACCTTGTAGTTCTGAATCGTCGGCCAGCGCCCGTGCATGCCGATGAAATCCTCCTTGCGCGAGAACTCCAGCTTCACGGGCGCGGCCGCTTCCTTCGCGAGCATGGCGGCGATGAGATCGCAGTCCTGGTTCTGATTCTTGTTGCCGAAATTGCCGCCCATGTACTGGCAGACGACGCGAACGCGATCGTCGGGCAGCCCGAGGTCGCGCGCGATGTCGTGGCGGCAGTTGGCGATGCCACCGGTCGGCGTGTACACGGTCAGCTTCTCGCCCTCCCAGAGCGCAACCGCGATGCGCGGCTCCATCTGGGCGTTGTGCTCGAACTGGGTCGTGAAGCGATTCTCGAAGACGCGATCGGCGGCCGCCAGTCCCGCCTCGGCATTCCCGCGCCTCTGCACGTTCGGCTGCGCCTCGTTGCGGGTGTTCAGCGCGAGGTTGCCCTCGGGCCAGATCTGTACGGCGTCCGGCTCGAGCGCCTCTTCGGGCTCGAGCACGAACGGCAGCACCTCGTAGTCGGCGACGACGAGGAGCAGCGCTTCTTCGGCGACGTGGCGGTTGACGGCGGCGACGGCGGCGACCGGATCGCCGACGAACCGCACGGGGTTGTTGAAGATGTACCGGCGCTGCCTGGTGATCTTCTTGATGTCGTCGTTGTACTGCTGGCCGCCCGCGATCGCGCCGGCGCCCCACACCACCTGACAGTTCTCGTGCGTGAGGACGGCCTTCACACCCGGCAGGGCGCGCGCCTTGGAGACATCAATCGAGCGGATGCGTGCGTGCGGATGCGGGCTCCTGAGGACGCGGCCGTACAGCATGCCCGCAAGCTTCACGTCGCCGGTGTACGCCGCACGCCCCGTGACCCGCTCGACGGCGTCGATCTTGGGCGTTGCGTGCCCGACCACCTGCAGCAGCGCGAGCGCGCCCGGCGTCGTGCCGACGGGCACGGCGGCGTCTCCGACGGTCGCTTCGACGTAGCGGTTGTAATTGCCGCAGCGGCACAGGTTGCCCGTCAACGCCGCGCGCGCCTGCTCGGCGGTCGGCGTCGGATTGGATCGCCGCAGCGCGGTCGCGCTCATCAGCTGACCCGACGTGCAGAAGCCGCACTGCGGCGCGTCATGGGCGACGAACGACTGCTGGAGCGACCCGAGCTCGCCGCCGGCCGCGAGGCCCTCGACGGTCTCGATGGACGCGCCGTCCGACCAGGCGGCCAGCTGGCTGCACGAGTACACGGGCCGTCCGTCCATCAGGACCGTGCAGGCGCCGCACTCGCCGCGGTCGCAGCCGATCTTCGTGCCCGTCAACCCGAAGCGGTCCCGCAGGAGCTCGGCGAGCGTCCACCGATCCTCGACCTCGAGTCGGTTGACGGCGCCGTTGACGGTGACGCGAATCATCAATCGCGGAACGGCCGGATCGGGTTGCACCAGCGCGCGGGCACCGGGCGCCTGGGCGTCGAGCATCGGGCCGGCCGCGGCGGCTACCGCGACGGCTGCGGCCGAGGTTCCGAGGAAGTCACGACGGGAGATGTCAGCGGAGTCGTCGGAGGGGCGTCGGCGCGTGGTCATCATGTCACCCGCGGGAAGCCGGATGGAGTCGAACGGGCGCCATTATACGCGTCCGCACACGATTCGCGCGGACGCGGGCCGACTGACGCCGGCGACTCCCGACACCGGCTAGCGCGCCTGGTCCGGAAGCGCAAAAACCCACAACGCAGCGCCCGGCTCGGGCGGATTCAGAATCTCGGGCACGAGGTGGGGGAAGGTGCCGGCCTGCGGACCGCCGTTGCCGACGGTGATGGCGACATACTGCTTGCCGTTGACGGCATAGCTGATCGCACCCGTGTTGGGAACGTCGTTCAGCCGCACCCGCCACAGCTCCCTGCCGTCGTCCTGATCGTAGGCCGCGAACACGCGATCGAGCGAGCCGGCGAACAGCACCCCGCCGGCCGTCGCCAGCGTGCCGGTCGTGCGCGGCGCCCGCTGACGCTCGATCCAGGCCACCTTCCGCGTCTCCAGGTTGATCGCCTCGAGCCGTCCGTACTTGCCGTCGCTGTCGGGCCGCGGGCGCAGCGAAAATCGGACGCCCGTCGACAACCCGCCTCGCTCGCCCGCCGCCACCGGCGTCAGGTCCATGCACGATTCGTTGAGCGGGACGTAGAGCACCTTCGTCGCCGCGTTGTACGACGACGGGAGCCACACTTTCGCGCCGCCCGCATGCGGACAGACCAGCTTGGCTTCGCCGTCGCCCGGCACGAGCGTCGGATCGATCGTCTTCGCCCCGGTCTTCGGATCGATGGCCGTCACGACATTCTGGAGCCCGAGATCCATCGAAAAGACGTACTTGCCGGTGTCGGCCTCGAGCGCGTCGAAGATCGCCTGTTTCCCCCCGGTGACCATCACCGTCTTCGGTGTGCCGTTGACCGGCAGCGTGAGCAGATGCCGCTCGAACGCCCAGTCGAGATCCCACTGATCGTTCTTCAAGTGCTGGTAGTACCAGGCCAGCTTCCCGGTATCGGGATTGATCGCGAGCGTGGAGTCGGTGTAGAGACCGTCGTTGTTGGCGGAGCTCGTCGCGAGGTTGCGCAACGGCCCGGTGTCGTAGGTCTGCGCCACGCCGAAGAACGCGAGGTTGAGGGCCGGATCGTAGCTGCCGGCCACCCACACCGACGCGCCGTTGCGTTTCTCGACCGGCAGGTTGTTCCAGGTGTCGCCGCCTGGCTCGCCCGGCTGGGCGATCACGTGAATCTTCCAGGCCTCCTGGCCGGTGGTCGCATCGAGCGCGACAATCAGGTTGCCGCCCGGCGCCCGGCCCGTCGTCCCCACCATCACCTTGCCCCTGGCGACCAGCGGTCCTCCGGTCATGCCGTAGCCCTGCGTGTAGTCCGCGACCGCGCGATCCCACACGACGCTGCCGGTCTTCGCGTCGAGCGCGACGACATGCGTGTCGGACGTGGGCACATAGAGACGGGTGCCGTCGATCGACAGGTTGCGCTTCCAGGTGGCAGCCGCGTCTTTCGGGAGCCGCCGCGCGTACTGCCACAGCAGATCGCCTGTCGCCGCGTCGAGCGCCTGCACCCTGTCGCCGTAGCCGTGCACGAACATCACGCCGTCGTGGACGATTGGCGTCGCCTCGTGCGGTCCGTTCGGCAGCGACCAGGTCCACACGACGCGCAACCCGCCGACGTTGCCCTTCGTGATCTGCCGCAGCGGACTGAACCCCTGCGCGTCGTAAGTGCGGCGCCACGTGAGCCAGTCGGCCTCCGACGGATTGATCAGGGCCGCCGCGGTCACCGGGGTCATCGTGTCGAGCGGATTCGCGCGTGGCGGCGCTGGGGGGAGGCGCACGCCCGCGGTCAGCCCTCCCCCGGCCCCGCCGCATTCGCCGGCATGACCATCGGCCTGAGCGCGGCCGGATCGGAGGGCAGATCGCGCGTGCCGGGCGCGACGCCGTTCTGCTGCAGCATGTGCGCCAGAATCTGCACGTACGCGTCGCTGCCGATCGATCCCGGCGCCGCCGGCGGCATCCTGCCGCTCATGTAGGTGAGCAGCTCGTCCAGCGACTTCGACCCCCATTGCTGCCGGAACGACGACCCGCCCAGCGGCGGTCCGAACTGGCCGTCGGTGAGGTTCTGGCCGTGACACGACGCGCACGCCTGCGTGTAGGCCGCGCGGCCCTGCGCCGCCTGCTCACGCGTATAGGTCGGGCTCGATGATTGCGCGTCGAGCCGCCAGCTCAGCTCGAACGCGACCGCGCCCGATGCGGCGGCAACGAGGCAGGCGGCGGCGAGACGTTGAAATACCGGCGCAGTACGCACGCTCACGGTCCCTCCGTCGTTCATGCGAGTCCTCGGCGATCGGCCACCAGCACGACACATTCTGACCGATCGTGTTGCAGCCGGACACTGACGGCGTTGCGGCGCGACGTCCAGGTCCGGCTGAAGCCGGACGCTACGGCAACCTACGGCAACCCAAGCAGCCGGACGGCGTTCTCCTTGAGGATGAGCGGCCGCACCTCGTCTCGAATGCCAATCTGCTCGAAGTCGGCCAGCCAGCGATCCGGCGTCAACAGCGGGTAATCCGATCCGAACAACACCTTGTGCCGGAGCCGCGTATTCGCGTACTGGATCAGGGTCGGGGAAAAATACTTGGGCGACCATCCCGAGAGATCGATGTACACCTGGGGCTTGTGCAGGCAGATCGAGATCGCTTCGTCCTGCCACGGAAACGACGGGTGCGCCATGATGATCGGCATGTCCGGAAAATCAACCGCGACGTCGTCGATCGGCAGCGGGTTTCCGTACTTCAGCCGAATGCCGCCGCCGCCCGGCATCCCGGTGCCGATGCCGCTGTGCCCCGTGTGAAAGATCACCGGCAGGCGCGCCTCGGCGAACACTTCGTACAGCGGGTACGCCACGTGATCGTTCGGAAAGAACTGCTGGACCGGCGGGTGCAGCTTCAGGCCGCGGACGAGGCCGGAGGCCACCAGCCGCTTCGCCTCGGCGACCGCCGACGCGCCGCGCGTCGGATCGACGCTCGCGAATGCGATGGCGATGTCCGCGTTGGCCGCCGCGAACCGGACGACGTCGTCGTTTCTCACCTGGGGCCGTCCGGTCAACCGCTCGTCGACGGTGAAGACGACGCAGCCGATCCGGCGGGAGCGGTAGTAGTCGGCGAGCGCATTCCAGTCGCGATCGGCGCCGGCGCCGAAATAGGCCTTCGCCGCTTGGTCGGCGGCCACCTCCGACCCGCCGTGCTCGAGGTGCACGTGAACGTCGATCGCTGTCAGCCGGGCCGCGTCGAGCGCACCGGCGGCGGCCCCGCTCATACGACAATCACTCTCGGAGACGGCGCGCTGCCGTAGATCTCGTCCACGAGCGCCGCACGGTGCTGCAGCACGGCGCGCTGATTGAGCGAGCCCTTGTCGGTCGTCTCACGCGCATCGAGCGAAGGCGGCTCGGCCAGCAGCATCGCCCGGGCGGCGAAGGTCGAGCTGCCGGTCGCCTCGCGCGCCAGCCCCGCGAGCACCGCCTGGAACTTCTCCCGCACGCAGGCGTGCTCCACGACGGCGGCGGCCGGAGCGTCAGCCGGCAGATCGGCTGCCAGCCTGCGGCATCCGGCCAGATTCGGAAAGATCAGGACGGCCACGAACGCGCGATCGTGTCCGGCGACGACCACGTCCTGGGCACAGCCGCCAGCACGGGCCAGGATGCGCGCGCGCAGCGGCCCGACGCTGACCCACGTGCCGGAGGACAGCTTGAAATCCTCGGCGAGACGTCCGTCGAAGAGGAGCCCCTTCGCCGGATCCGCCGGATCGGCGAACCGCATCGCGTCGCCCATCCGGTAGAACCCTTCCTCGTCCAGCGCGCGGCGGGTCAGATCGTCATCGCGCCAGTAACCGGGGGTGACGTTCGGTCCGCGCACGCGGGCCTCGAGCTTGGAGCCGACCGGCGCGAGCTTCAGCTCCATGCCCGGCGCCGGCCAGCCGATCATCCCCGCCGTCGCGCCGGCCGGTCCGGTGCAGAGCGCGAAGGGTGCGGTCTCGGTCGCGCCGAAGCCGGTCATCCACAGCAGGTCCTCGCCGCAGGTCTCGAGCGCGAGCTCGCTGAGCTCCTCGAAGTGCCGGGCGGTCAAACCGGCCGCGGCGTAGAACAGGAGCTTGAGCCGGCGGAAGAAGCACTCGCGCAGCGCCGGGTCGGCGCGCAGGTGCGGCAGGAGCATGTCGTAGGTGCGCGGCACCGTGAAGTGCGCGGTGGCCGCAATCTCGCGCAGGTTCCTCAGCGTGGCGTCGAAGGCGCCCGGCGTCGGCTTGCCCTCGTCGATGTAGAAGGTGCCGCCGTTGTAGAGCGCGATGCCGAAATTGTGGTTGCCGCCAGCCGTGTGATTCCAGGGCAGCCAGTCGCAGAGAACCGGCGGCTCGTCGGCCAGAAAGGCCATGACGCTCAGAATCATCGCCTGATTCGAGCAGAGCATCCGCTGCGTGTTGATGACGCCCTTGGGCCGGCCGGTGGAACCCGACGTGAACAGCACCTTGGCGATGGTGTCGGGACCGACCTGCGCGCGCGCCTCGGCGACGAGCGGCGTCACCGGCGTCGCCTCGGAATCGCCGAGCCAGGTCGCCGGCAGCCGGGTGGGACGCGACCGCGACACCACGAGCTCGACCCCGGCGGGCAGGACGCTCCGGAGTGCCCGCTCGAACGCGGCCCCATCGGCGGCAAACACCATGTGCGGCTGCAGGCGCTCGACAACGTATCCGAGCGTCCCGTACTCACGGGCTTGCAACGAATAGGCCGGCGCAATCGGCGCGTACGTCACCCCGGCGTACATCGCCGCCAGCCCCAGCAGCCCGTGCTCGACGCTGTTGCCGGAGAGAATCGCGAGCGGCCGGTCAGCCGACAGTCCCCGATCGAGGAGCGCCTGTGCGAGAGGACGCACCCGTGCCAGGGCGGCGGCGTAAGTCACCGTTTCCCAGCCGCCGGCGTCGTTGCGCTGCGCGAGAAAGACGCGATCGGGAGCCACGGCGGCCCAGTGCTCGAGGCGCTCGGTCATCCGCTGTGGGTACGGGCCCAACGGATCCCGCGCAGCCATGTACACCGCGTCGCCGTCGCCGCGACCGACAACGATCGGAAAGGCGTTGAGCCGAACCGGCCGCATCCGCCGGGAGGACACTGCCATGCCGCCCGCGCCTCAGGTCCCCGCTTCGACGGCGGGCGGACGGGCCGCGTCGAGATCGGCGAAGGTCATGTTGTCTCTGGCCATGCGGACGAGGAGCGGCGCGGGCGTCCATCGTGGCCCGAGGGCGCGGTGAAAGGCCGCGATGCGCTCGAGGATGGACGGCAGTCCCACCGTGTCGGCGAAGAACATGGGCCCGCCGCGGAACGCGGGAAACCCGTACCCGGTCAGATAGATGACGTCGATGTCGCTTGCGCGGGTGGCGATGCCCTCCTCGAGCACGCGCGCCCCTTCGTTGATCAGCGCATAAATCGTGCGCTCGCGGATTTCGTCGTCGCCGATCGACCGCCGGTGGATGCTGGCGTCCCTCGCCACCCGCTCGATGAGCGCGGTCACCTCGGGATCGGGGATCGGCTTCCGGTCCTCGTAGCGGTACCAGCCTTTGCCGCTCTTCTGTCCGAGCCGCCCCTGCTCGACGAGCGCGTCGGCGACGAGCGGTCTGCGCACCGCTGGATCTTCGAACTGATGCAGCTCCTGCCTCACGCGCCACGCGACGTCGAGGCCGCTCATGTCGTCGACGGCGAAAATGCCCATTGCCATCCCGAAGTCGGTGAGCACGCGGTCCACCTGCTCCGGCGTGGCGCCCTCTTCGACCAGGAACTGCGCCTCGTACATGTACGGAAACATCATCCGGTTCCCGACGAAGCCGGGCCCGTTGCCGACGACGACGCCCACCTTGCCGAGCCGCTTGGCAAACGCGAGCGCGGTCGCGAGCACGCTGGTGCCGGTGGCGCGGCCGCGGACGATTTCGAGCAGCCGCATCACGTGAGCCGGGCTGAAGAAATGGAGCCCCACGACGGAGGCCGGCCGGCCGGTCGCGGCGGCAAGCTGATCGACGTCCAGCGTGGAGGTGTTCGTGGCCAGCACACAGCCGGGCTGCGCGGCCGCGTCGAGCGCGGCGAACACCTGCTTCTTCAGGGCCAGGTTCTCGAACACCGCCTCGATCACGAGGTCGGCAGCGGCGACCGCCTCGTAGCCGACCGCCGTCGAGATCCGTCGCATCCGCAGCGCGGCTTCGTCGGCGGACAACCGGCCGCGGTGCACCGAGCCGTCGTAATTGCGCTGAATGGCCGAGGTGCCCCAATCGAGCGCCTCCTGATTGACGTCGATGAGCGTCGCCCGCAGCCCCGCATTGGCGCACGCGGCCGCGATGCCGCTGCCCATCGTCCCGGCCCCGACGATGGCGACCGTGGCGATGTCGGCCGCGCGCGCCTCCTTCGGCACGTCGGGCACCCTGGCGACGCCGCGCTCGGCAAAGAAGGCGTGCATCAGCGCCTTCGCCTGCGGAGAGTGGAGGCACCTCTCCAGAATCCGCCGCTCCTGCCGGCAGCCTTCGTCGAATGGCAGCGTCGCGGCCGCTTCAATCGCGTCCACCACGGCGAGCGGCGCCTCCATGTGGCGCCGCGTCCTGCGGGCGGTCTCGCGGCCCGCGGCCAGGAGCGCGGCGTTCTCGCCCGGCGTGCCCAGCTTGTCGGCGCGGTCGCGGGTCTTCGGCGGGCGCGATCCGCTCGCCACGACCTCGCGCGCGAACGCCATGGCGGCCTGCGCCAGATCGCCGGCCACGATGCGATCGACCAGGCCTGCAGCCAGCGCCTCCGACGAGGACATCGGCTTGCCCGACACGCACATCTCGATCGCCCTGGCGACGCCGACCAGACGGGTGAGCCGCTGCGTGCCCTCGGCTCCGGGGATGATGCCGAGGTTGACCTCCGGCTGCCCCAGGCGCGCGTCGGGGGTCGCCAGGCGGTAGTGCCCTGCCATGGCCAATTCGAGTCCGCCCCCCAGAGCGGCTCCATGGATCGCCATCACGATCGGCTTCGGGCAGTCCTCGATCCGCTGAAGCAGGCCGTGCATCTCGGGCGGGACGGCGGCGCCGCGCGCCGCCTGTTCGAGCTCCTTGATATCGGCGCCGGCGACGAAGGTTCGACCCGCCGCGACGACGACGATCGCTTCGACCTCCGGGTCGCGTTCGGCGCGTGCCAGGGCGGCCGCGAGTCCGTCGACGACCGCAGTGCTCAGCGCGTTAACGGGGGGATTGTCGATACGAATGGAGGCGACGCCGCTCAGAGCGCTCGTGGTGATGTATTCGGGCATGTTGTCATTGACACGCGAAACTGTCCGCGCTCTCGAGACTGCCGGTCCCTTTGTATCGCGCCACTTTCGGATAGGGGCACAGCGGTCTGGCGCGCCCGGGCCACGGCGTCGACGCGCGCGCCGTCGCAACGATCCGATCGGGCGCGGTGCCGTGTTCGACCCACTCGACCAGCGCGCCGAACGCGTCGAACTGATCGGTGGACGGTCCGCCGCCGCAGTGATTCATGCCGGGGACGGCGAACAGCCGCGCGAACTCCGCGGCGCGGCCGCCGTTCGCGCGGTTGACATCGTCCCACCAGCTCACCGTATCGAGAATCGAGAACACCGGATCGCTGACGCCGTGCACCAGAATCAGGCGGCCCCCGCGGCCACGGAACGCCGCGAGGTCGGTCGAATCGGCCTTCATGAACTCCAATGCCGACTGGCGATACGCGTCGGTCGTGTTCGCGAGCGCCTTGGGCGCCACATCCATGTCGAAGCCCAGCGAATAGGCGGCCGCCCCGCCGTCGTTCATCGAGACCGGAACGGGAGGCGTCACGAAGACCGACGGCAGCGCGCTCGCGCCCAGCGTCAGGTTGAGGGCCGAGTTCACCGGGGCGCCCGGTGCGCCGAGCTTCCACACACGCCAGCCCTGGTTGTAGGCGTTGGCGGTCTTGCCCCCGATGCCGGCGTCCCAGGGCCAGGGCGCGTAGAGCGATTCGCCGCGTGAGGTCCGTGCGCCGCCGAAGACCTTCTCGAGCGCCGCGACCTGCGGAGAGGAGAGGCACGAAGGGGTCTTGGCGCCGAGGCAGGTCGCCGCGGCGAGCGCGGGCCTCACCGCCGGGCCCGTGCACGCGGTGAAGCGCTGAATCAGGCCGTCGGCGGCGCCGTCGAGCGCGTCGCACGAGGCCAACACGGCCCGCGACACGAGCAGCAGATCGTCGTCGGTGAAGGCCGCGCTGATCAACGGCTGCCCGTTCGCATCGACGACGCCCATCCCGCGCGCCACGACGGCGAAGGCCTGACTGTCCCACGCCTCCGCGACCGCCGCGCGCGGCAGCCGGAAGCCCGGTGAGCACGCCAGGACGCCATCGAACTCGTCGGGAAACCGCTGCGAGACCATCATCGCTTCGCGGCCGCCCTCCGAGCAGCCCACGTAGTACGACCTGGCGGCCGGCCGGCCGTAGTAGGCGGCAATCATCGCCTTGGCGACGCGCGTCACTTCGCCGTACGAGTGGTAGCCGAAATCGACCCGGGCCTGCGGATCGAATCCGAACGCCTCGATCCCGCCGCGCTGCGGGTTGGCGTTGGTGCGGTTGTCATGCCCCGAGTCCTGAGAGACGACGGCGTACCCGAGGGCCAGCGCGACGGTCGGCTGCTGGCCCTGCAGCGCTCCCAGCGCGTCGCCGACCGTGCCGTTGCTGCCGCCGCCTCCCTGGAAGAAGAAGCGGCCGTTCCAGTCCGCGGGCAGCCGCAGGCGGAAATTGATCGCGTACGACTGGCCGTCGATGCCGGTGCGCTCGTCGAGCTTGCCCACGATCTCGCAATGCTCCGGGAGCGCCGGCGTGGGCCCACCTCGTCCTCTGGCCGGTTGCGGGCCGGTCGCCGGATTCATCATGGCGGCGGTCACGACCGTCGTGGCGTTGGGCAGCGCGCCGGCCAGCGACGCCGGAGCGCAGCGCGCCGCCGGCACACGTCCGGCTGCCTGGCGCGGGTTCGGGGCCTGCGCCGCCAAGGTTGCGATCGCCAGCGCCGCGGGCGCCAGCGTCAAGACCGCTGCCGAGCCGGTCGTTCTCGTGCCCACCTCAACCCCTGACATTACGCCAAGCACCGCCCGCGTGGCGCAGGATGACACAATACTCCGAAATTTGACGCGCCTTTGACAGGAGGCCGCCGGTGAGCCGCTTCGATCGCGCGTGGGGCCTTGCCCGCTCGATCGCGATCTATCACGCGATTCCAGGTCGCCATCGCCGTCTGAAGCGGTTCTACGCTGATTTCCTTCGGCCGGGCGATCTCGTGTTCGATATCGGCGCGCACGCCGGCAATCACCTTCGCGCGATGGCGGCGCTCGGCTGCCGCGTCGTCGCGCTCGAGCCGCAGCCGGATTACGCACGGCTCCTGCGCGCCTGGTTCGCCGCGTCTCCCGACGTCGTCGTGGTCGAGGCGGCGGCGGCGGCCGCGCGAGGAACGGCGCAGCTGTCGATCAGCGACCGCACGCCGACCGTGACGACGCTCGCCAGCGACTGGCGGGACCGGCGCGCCAGCGATCCGGAGTTCGCGAGGGTTCGCTGGAACCGTCCGCTCGAGGTCGACACGACGACCCTCGACGCGCTGATCGAGCGCTTCGGACGGCCGGCGTTCGTCAAGATCGACGTGGAAGGCAGCGAGCCCGACGTGCTCGCCGGGTTGACGACGGCCGTGCCCGCGCTGGCGTTCGAGTACTTACCGCGCGCGCTCGAGCACGCCGCGGCCTGCGTCGGCCGGCTGGCGACGCTCGGCGCCTACGCCTTCAACTGGTCCGTTGCCGAAACCTATTCGTGGCAGAGCAGCGAGTGGTTGAGCGGCGGCGACCTGCTGGCGTCGCTGCGCGCACCGGCGGCCCGCCGGCGATCCGGCGACGTCTATGCCCGCCTGAACGCGCAGTCGCACGCCATCCGGGGTGTCGGGGTTCACGGCGGAGCCGCTCCCGACGCCGCAACCGATGGGGCTCGATAACCCACAACCCGTCAGTTTGGTGTCGAGTACAATCAGGCCCACCCATGCATGGGCAGATCGATACCGCCGCCCCGCGGATATCCGACCGAAGCGCCGCCCTGGAGATGGCGTGGAACATCGTGCGCGCCGCGGCGGACAGGGCCGAGACTCTGTCGCGTGCGACCGAACCGGTCGCGTTTGCGATCAGCGGAAACGGGGCGGCGCGCGCGGTGGCCTGCGACGATCCGGACGCGGTGCTGGCGTGGCAGCCCGGCCGCGGATGGCGCGCGCTGCTGCCGCCCGACGATGCGCGGTTCGCGCTGGTCGATCTGTACCTGCCGATTTGCGGGGCCAACTCGACGCGTCCGGCGACCATCGGTCACCTTGGGCAGAGCCTCGACGGATTCATCGCGACGCACAGCGGCGAATCGCGCTGGGTGACCGGGCACGAAAACATCCTGCACCTGCATCGTCTGCGTGCGCTGTGCGACGCGGTCGTCGTGGGCGCCGAAACGGTGGCCGCGGACGATCCGCTGCTCACCACGCGACTGGTGAGAGGGCCCAATCCGCTGCGCGTGGTCATCGATCCCCGCCGGCGGCTCGGCAGTCATCACCAGGTCTTCACCGACACTTCGGCCGACACGCTGTATGTCTGCGGCCGCGGCCTCACGTCGGTCGGCGAGCGCCGCTTCGGATGCGCGACCGTCGCGGGCATCGAGGATACGACGGACGGCCTGGACATCGCGGCGCTGATGCAGCTGCTGCGGGCCCGCGGATGCGCGCGCGTGTTCGTGGAGGGCGGCGGCATCACCGTATCCATGTTCCTGAAGGCCGAGCTGCTCGATCGGCTGCACGTCGCGATCGCGCCGCTCATCATCGGCGACGGCCGGCCGGCCATCCGCGTTCCCGCGCGGCCGATCCTCGACGAGTGCCGGCGGCCGCGGTACCGGGTGTTCCGAATGGGCGGCGACGTGCTGTTCGACTGCGAGCTCGGGACGCGCGAGGACGACAGCCGGGCGCAGCCCGACGATCCGTCGCGGCTCAGCCGGATCATCTGAACGAATCGGCGCCGGGGTCCGGCTCCAGCCTGGCCCGGCGGATTGTCATCGCCAGGCGGCCACGTCCTCGTGCCCGACGGAAATTCTCGAGTCGCCGCGATCGATGTGCGCGACGCGACGGACCCGCCAGCCTTCAATCGACGCCGACCGTTCCGGTGCAATCGCGGCGGCGGCCGCCGCCCAGCCGTCCACCAGCTGGCGCTGCAGCCGCGCCATGTCGGGAGCGAGATCCCAATCGCTGCGTGCGACGGCCACGCGGTACCCGGCCGCCGCCAGAAGCGCGCGCACGCGACGAGCGGCCCGGGGACCGAGTGCCGCGCCGAGCCCCTTGTCGATCTGCTGATGACGGTTCACGAGCAGCCGAATCTGTTCGTCCTGATCGTCTTCAGGAAGACAGCTGCTCCGGCCGTCGTAGGTCAGCGCAAACAGGATGGCCGCGCGTGTCCGGCCGCATCGCCCGATCAAGTCGTGAAGCCAGCGTTCCGAGACCAGGTCGAGCCACGCCGACGCCGTCACGAGGCCACAACCGTCGAATGGCTCGGGGGTGAGCGCCTCGAGATCCATGCGACGGGTTTCAATGCCGTACATCCGTCCGTCGTGCAGCAGCACCAGCCGCGCGGCGCGGATGGCCGACTCGTAGCCTGCGCCGGCGGCCCATGCGCGAATCCGCGCCTGGGCCTCGTCGAGCAAGTCAGGATTCCGATCCACGAGAAGCCACGACTGTTCGGAGGGCAGAAGATCTGCGAGATACCGGAAGTTCGATCCGGTCCCCGCGGCGAGATCCAGCACACGAAGCGGGCGCCCCGCCAGCTCACCCGCCAGCGCGCGCGTCAGGGGAGCGGAGCGCGCCAGGGCGTCGGCGGGCTCGCGCAGCGCCAGCCATTCGGCGTCGAAGGCCATCATCGGCCGGACAACCGTTCCAGCACCTCACCAAGCCGCGCGGACGCGGATGGCCAGTCGGACAGTCCCGCGCGGGCGCGGCCCGCCCCATCGGACAGGCGGGCCCGGAACGCCGAATCGTCGAGGATTCGCGCCAGCGCGGCGGCCAACGCCTCGGCGTCATTGGGGGGCACGAGCACGCCGGCGTCATCGCCCACGAGATCGGCGATGGCACCGGTCGCAGTGCTGACGACCGGCAGCCCGCGCGCCAGCGCTTCGGCCACCGCCATGCCGTATCCTTCGTACTCGGTCGGGCACACGAAGACGTCCGCGCGGTTGTAGTACGCGTCCACCGTGCCGGGAGCCGCGTCGCCGACGAGCGACACGCGATGGGTCAGCCCGGTCGCCTGCAACTGTCGGCGGAGACGCTCGACGGTCGGCGGATCGCGATCGAGACTGCCGACGCAGCTCAGGTGCCAGCTTCGGTCCGCAACCGGGACGAGGGCGCGAACGAGCACCTCGTGCCGCTTCCGTGGCACGAGTGTCGCCACGCAGAGCAGTTCGGTCGGCCCTCCGTTCGATCCGATGGCGAGCGGTGCGGGGTCGGTCCCGGGCTCGACGACGGCGACGCGATCCATCCTGACGCCGTAGCGGTCGAGCGCCGACGCGGTCGCGCGGCTCGTGACCACGATGTGAAAGGCGGCGGCGAGCGCGCGCCGCTCGCTGACGTAGAGATGCGCGGCCCGTTCGGGATCCAGGCCGGTCTCCGCCGCCAGCGGGTGGTGGACGACGGCCACCAGCCGCAGCCGCGCGGCCTCGCGCTCGACCACCTCCGGCATGGCCCCGAATGCGAGGCCGTCGACAAGGACCGTCGTCCCTCCGGCGATCGACCGCAGCGCTCGCGACGCGCCGGCGAGCGCTGTCTCGGTCGGCGCCGGGAAGCTGTCGTCGAGCTCAACGAGGGCCACGTTCCAGCCGCGGGCGCGCAACCCGGCTGCCATGCGCCGGTCGTACGCGTACCCGCCGGTCGCCGTGTCGAGACGACCCGGCACCATCAGGACGATCGATCCGTTCACGCCACGCGTCCTTCGAACGCCGCCGACGCGACGTGCGATTCGTGCAGAGTCACCTTCACGCTCTCGACCTGCCGTCCGTCGGCGCCGAGCCGGTCGGCGCCGATGGCCGCGACGATGCGGTCGAAGATCGTGCGCGCGAGGACTTCCGTCGTGGTGTTCCGCCCGTGGAACGAGGCGTCGTCGTCCAGGTTGCGGTAGTTGAGATCCGACAGCACCGCGTGGACGACGTCGCCGGCGCGGCCGATGTCCACGACAATCCCGATCGGCTCCAGCGTCGGCCGGCGGAACTCGACGTCCACGACGAAGGTCGCGCCGTGCAGCCGCTGCGCCGGACCAAAGACGTCGCCGCTCAAGCTGTGCGCAATCATGATGTGATCCCGCACGGTTACGCTGTACATGAGAATCTCTGCAGGCTCCGCGTTCTCATCCGCCGTAACGGATCCGGTGACAGAGCGTGTCGCCGGGCGACGCGGCGAGCTCCGCCATGACGGCGGGCAGCGACTCGAAGTCGCTCTCGCCGGTGATGAGCGTGTCCAGCTCGGAATGACCGAGCAGCGACAACGCCAGCTGCATCCGCCGGCGCGGGTCCCAGCGTGCGCGCTGCGGTGCGGCGACCCGTCCCACCTGGGACGACTTCAGGACCAGGCGGCGGGAGTGAAACGTTTCACCGAGCGAGAGGCCCACGATCTGACGGCCATACCAGCTCATCTCCACGATCGTCGCTTCGAAGGCCGCCAGTTGCAGCGCGAGAGCGAGCCCCGACGGCGACCCGCTGGCGTGAACGACCACGTCCCGGTCCCTGGCGGCCTCGTCCGGCGTCGCGAATCGCACGCCGAGCCGCTCGGCCACCTCCGCCCGGTGCGGATTGACATCGATGAGCTCGACCTCGCACCCGACGATCCGGCCCGCCAGCCAGGCGACGAGGCAGCCGACCGTCCCGCCCCCGACGACCGCCACACGATCGCCAACGTGCACCTCTGCGTCCCACACTCCGTTCACGGCGGTCTCCAGATTGGCCGCCAGCACCGCTCGTGCGGGTGGAACATCGCCGGGCACGGGATACACGGCGGCGGCGTCCACGACGTATCGGGTTTGATGCGGATAGAGCGCGAACACGGCGCGATCCCTGAGCGGGGGCGGTCCGACCTCGACGCAGCCGACGCTGGCGTACCCGTACTTGACCGCACCCGAAAAGTCGCCCTGCTGGAACGGGGCCCGCATCCGCTCGTGCTCGGTCGGCGGCACGAGCCCGCGGAAGACCAGCGCTTCGGTGCCGCGGCTGATTCCGCTGTACAGGGCCCGAACGACCACGTCGGCGGCCGAGGGCTTCGGCAGCGCTTCGGCGCGGATCTCCCCTCGGCCGGGCGCGGCGATCCAGAATGCGCGGGCGGCGGCGGCCGTCACGACGTCATTGTAGTTCCGCGATAGAATCCGAAGACCGCCGCCCCATTCGACCTGAGCCATGACCACTCGACGTCTTCAGACCGACGCCGCAATCGCACTCGCCATCGGACTGGCCGCGGTCCTGGCCCTCGCCTTCGTTGCGCACGAGGTCCTGGGTCTGAGCGCGCTCTATCCCCTGACGTCGGCCGCGGCATTCGCGAGCGTTGCCATGGTCGTCTCCCGAACGGTGGCCGCCCATCATCCGTTCGATCGCTTCGGCGCGGCCAACTGGATCACCACGCTCAGGGCCGTTCCGGTGGCGCTCGTCGTGGGACTCGTCGCCGAGACGCCGGGTCCCGCCGTGGCGGCCACGGCCGCCGGCGCGGGGGCGGTCGCTGCCACCCTGGACGGCATCGACGGGTGGCTGGCGCGACGCACCGCGATGGCCACGCCATTTGGCGCCCGTTTCGACATGGAGATCGACGCCGTGCTGATCCTGGCGCTCGCGATTCTTGCCTGGACGCTCGGCAAGGCGGGCGCATGGGTCGTCGCCTCGGGCCTCTTGCGTTACTTCTTGGTCGCTGCCGCCCGGCCATGGCCCTGGCTCGCCCGTCCGCTGCCGCGCAGCCGGCGGCGGCAGACCATCTGTGTCGTGCAGGTGGTGGGCCTGATCGTGGCGGTGTCGCCCCTGGCGGAACCCTGGCTGAGCACGCCGGTGGCTGGCGCGGCGCTGCTCGCCCTGTGCGGCTCGTTTCTGACCGACACGCTGTGGCTGTGGCGCGCCACTGCCGGCGCCGCCGCCACGGAGCTCTCGCCCTCTCCTTCCTGGCCGTGAGACATCGCCTCGCCGACGACGATCGCGCGGGAACCGGACGGTACCTGAGGCTGACCGGCCTCGTCGCGGCGCTCGTGCTCCTCAACGGGTCGCTGGCATTCGAGAACCTCTGGCCGACGCCGATGGTTCGATGGAGCGGCGCCCTGTCCATCGAGCTGGCACTCGCCATCCTCGCGCTCGGCACGGTGGCGAGGTGGCGCGACAGGTGGTCGTCGCGCGCGGTCCGCATCTCGGCAGTCGTCTGGCTGCTGCTGGTGGCTGGTCACTACGCGGACGTGACGGCGCCGGCGCTGTACGGCCGCGAAGTGAACCTGTACTGGGATCTCCGCTTCGTGCCCGACGTGGCGGCCCTTCTGGCGCGCGGCGGGCCGCTACGCCTGGCCCTGGCCGTTGCGCTCGGGATCGCCGTGATGGTGGGGCTGCTGTACGTGCTGTTCCGCTGGGCGCTCGGACGCGTCGCCGGGGCGCTGGCCGCGCCGCGCGAGCGGCAACTCCTCACGGCGGTCGCAGCGGCGATCGTGGTGTTGTTCGCCGTACAGAAGGTGACCGGCGGCGTGCCGCCCGGACTCTCGTTCGCCCCGCCGGTCACGGCAACCTACGCGCGACAGGCCCGGCTCGTGGCACGCGCGCTCACCGGATCGGTGCGGCTGCCGGAAAGCCCGGCGTTCGATTCGGACTTCGCGCGCGTGAAGGGCGCGGACGTCTTCCTGGTCTTTCTCGAGTCGTACGGAGCGGTCACGTTCGACCGGCCCGAGCTCGCCTCGCGGCTCGCGCCCGCGCGGGCGGTGCTCGACCGGGCGATCCACACGACGAATCGGCAGGTGGTGTCGGCGTTCGTCGAGTCGCCGACCTTCGGCGGATCGTCGTGGCTGGCGCATATCAGCCTGCTGTCGGGGATCGAGGTCCGCGGACCCGAGACCAACGCGCTGCTGATGACCCAGAAGCGTGAGACCCTGGTGTCTGCCTTCGCGCACCACGGCTATCGGACGGTCGCGTTGATGCCCGGACTGTGGCAACGGTGGCCCGAAGGCGCCTTTTACGGTTTCGACGACATTTACGGCGGCGGCCGCCTCGACTACCGCGGTCCGGCGTTCGGCTGGTTCGACATGACGGATCAGTTCGCCCTCGCGCGGCTCGATGCGCTCGAGCCGGAGCGGGCCGGCCGGCCGCTCTTCGTCTTCTTTCCCACGATCAGCACGCACACGCCGTTCACGCCCACGCCGCCCTACCAGCCCGACTGGCGCCGCGTGTTGTCGGACACGCCATACGACGTCGAGGACCTCGACAACGCCTACGGGCAGCAGCCGGACTGGCTGAACCTCGGCCCGGCGTACGGAAACGCGATGGCCTATGCGTTCACCACGCTGGCGGGCTATCTCCAGGCCCGCGCGGACCGTGACCTGGTGATCGTGCTGCTCGGCGACCACCAGCCGCCGGCGCTCGTCAGCGGCGCCCATGCGTCGTGGGACGTCCCGGTTCACGTCATCACCGGCCGCCGGGCGGTCGTCGACCGTCTTCGCGCCGTCGGATTCCGGAGCGGGTTGACGCCGGTACGGCCGATCCTCGGGCGCATGCACACGCTGCTGCCGCGGCTGCTCGACGCGTTCGGCGATCGCGAACCGAAGGGCTGACCTTCAGCGGCGTGGCTGCGCGAGCGTGGCCGGCGCGGCCGCGTGAGCAGCCGATCCGTACTCGCCGCGCGCCAGACGTCTCCGGACGCGCAGCAGCTCCTGCAGCATCGCGGCGCCGTCGCGCCACAGGTTGAGGCGCGAGTCCGACCGGTAGTGCCATTCGATCGGCACCTCGACAATCCGCAGCCCCTGCGCCCGCGCGACCGCCAGGACTTCCACGTCGAACGCCCAGCCGTCCACCGTGACGAGCGGAAAGATGTCGGCCACGGCCGCGGCCGTGAACATCTTGAAGCCGCACTGCGAATCCTCGATTCCGGGGAGCGCCAGGAGCTGAACGGTCAGGTTGAACAGCCGTCCGACGAGGTGGCGATAGGCGGGCTCGCCCACCCGGCGGGCCTCCACGCCCTCGCGCGATCCGATCGCGACGTCGAACTCTTCGAGAACAGGAGGGAGGAAGCGGCGGATTTCCTGAATCGGCATCGACAGGTCGGCGTCGCTGATGAAGCGGTACTCGCTGGCCGCCGCGGTCAGGCCTGCCTTGATCGCGCCGCCTTTGCCGCGGTGCGGCTCCCGCATGACGACCACACGGCGCTCCTCGGCGGCCAACGCCTCGGCGATGTCCGCCGTCCCATCGGCCGACCCGTCGTCGACGATCCGCAGTTCCCAGTCCCACGACTGCGATCGCAGATACTCGCAGATGCGACGGAGCGTGTGGCCCAGACGTCGCTCTTCGTTGTAGGCGGGAACGATGATCGACAGGGTCATCGGTCGGCCCCAGCAGTGTACTCGACCGAGCGAGCTTCCGGCCGGCACACGGCCTTCAGCCGGGCCGGATTTGCGGTACTCTTGGATTCATGGCCTCCGGGCAGAACGAGACGGGCGGAGCTGTCCGGGAACGCCCGGCCCACAAGACGCAGGAGCCGGCGCTCTACAAGGTCGTGCTGCTCAACGACGACTACACCACGATGGAGTTCGTGATCCAGGTGCTCGAGTCGGTCTTCCAGAAGTCGCCGGCCGAAGCGTACCGGATCATGATGCAGGTTCACGTCAGCGGCAAGGGGATCGCCGGCGTGTACCCCTGGGAAATCGCCGAGACCAAGGCGGACACGGTGATCGGGCTGGCCCGCGACGCCGGCTTTCCGCTGCGGGCGGCGATCGAGGAAGAGTGATGTTTTCCGCCTCTGTCGAAATCGTGCTGACGATCGCCTACCGCGAGGCGCTCAGCCGGCGGCACGCCTACGTCACGCTCGAGCACCTGCTGTACGCGCTCGCACACGACGTGGACGGCGAGCGCATTCTGGGCGCCTGCGGCGCCGATCTCCCGAAGCTGCGGCGCGACCTCGACGCGTACCTGGACGACGCGATCGAACGCGTGGCGCGCGGCCAGGAGCGCCAGCCGGAGCAGACGCGGGCGTTCGCCCATGCGCTGCAGACGGCGGTCCTCCACGTGCAGAGCGCGAATCGGCAGGAGGTACAGGCCGGCGACGTCTGCGCCGCGATTCTGCAGCAGACCAAGTCGCACGCCGCGCGCCTGCTCGCCGAGCAGGGCGTCACGCGCCTGGACGTCCTCGAGTACATCTCCCACGGCATCACGAAGACGCCCGTCCGGCAGGACGACGACCACGAGCCGTCCGGCGCCGCGGCCGGTGAGGGCGACGAAGGGCCGGCGACCTCCCGCGATCCGCTGTCCGCCTACTGCACGAACCTCACCGACCGCGCCCGGCGCGGACTGCTCGACCCGCTCATCGGCCGCACGCACGAGCTCCAGCGCACCATCGAGGTGCTGTGCCGCCGCCGCAAGAACAACCCGGTGTTGGTCGGCGACGCCGGCGTCGGCAAGACCGCCATGGCCGAAGGGCTCGCCGCCCGCCTGCTCGCCGATGACGTGCAGGGATCGCTGGCCGGCGCGGAGATCTTCGCGCTCGACACCGGCGCGCTCCTCGCGGGCACGCGGTTCCGCGGCGATTTCGAGGAGCGGTTCAAGGCGGTGATCGCGGCGCTCGCCGCGCGACCGAAAGCCATCCTGTTCATCGACGAGATCCACTCCACGGTCGGCGCGGGCGCGGTGACCGGCGGCACGATGGATCTGGCGACGCTGTTCAAGCCGATCCTGACCGCCGGCAGCCTGCGCATCATCGGGTCGACCACCTTCGACGAGTACAAGCAGATCGAGAAGGACCGGGCGCTGGCCAGACGCCTGCAGAAGATTGCCATCGACGAGCCGTCGATGGAGGAGACCGTGCAGATCCTGGCCGGCCTGCGCACCCGGTACGAGGCGCACCACGGCGTCACCTACACCGACGCCGCGTTCGCGGCCGCGGCGAAGCTCGCCGCCCGGCACCTGCGCGACTACCGGCTGCCCGACAGCGCCATCGATCTCATCGACGAGGCGGGCGCCATCGCGCGGCTCGCGTCTCCGGGGGGCGGCGGCGTCATCGACGCGGCCGAGATCGAGCGCGTCGTCGCGCGCGTCGCCCGGATTCCCGAGCGCCAGGCGTCATCGTCGGATCGGGAGCGTCTGCGCATGCTCGAGGAATCGCTGCAGCGCGTGGTGTTCGGACAGGACGAGGCGGTGCATCTGGTCGCGCAGGCGATCAAGCGGTCCCGGGCGGGCCTGGGACAGCCGGATCGGCCGGCGGGCTGCTTCCTGTTCACCGGCCCCACCGGCGTCGGCAAGACGGAGCTCGCGCGCCAGCTGGCGATCCTGCTCGGCAGCGAGTTCACGCGCTACGACATGAGCGAGTACATGGAGAAGCACGCCGTGGCCCGGCTCATCGGCGCGCCACCCGGCTACGTCGGCTTCGAGCAGGGCGGTCTGCTGGTCGACGCCGTCCGCACGCACCCGTACAGCGTCGTCCTGCTGGACGAAATCGAGAAGGCGCATCCCGACATCTACAACATCCTGCTGCAGGTGATGGACCACGCGACGCTGACCGACAACGCCGGCCGCAAGGCCGATTTCCGGAACGTCGTGCTCATCCTGACGTCCAACGCCGGCTCGCGCGAGATGAGCGTCAAGTCCATCGGATTCGCCGACAAGGCGGCGGGCGGCGCGGCCGACGACGCCATCCGGCGGGCGGCGGCCAGTAAATCGAAGGCGGCCATCGAACGGGTCTTCAGTCCGGAGTTCCGCAATCGCCTCGACGCGATCGTCACCTTCAAGTCGCTGACCTCCTCGGTGATGGAGAGCATCGTCGAGAAGTTCGTGCTGCAGCTGGAGAGCCAGCTCGGGGAACGGCACGTGGCGATCAGCTTGTCGCCGGAGGCGCGCGCATGGCTGGCCGCGAAGGGCTACGACCCGGTGTTCGGCGCGCGGCCGCTCGCCAGGGTCGTGCAGAAGGAGATCCGCGATCCGCTCACCGACGAGATCCTGTTCGGACAGCTGGAACGCGGCGGCACGGTCACGATTGGCGCCGAGGGCGATCGGTTGACGTTCTGGTACGAGGGCCGCGAAGCCTAGCCCGGCGATCCTCGCACGTCGCCGGTCACCGTCTCACGGGAACGCCGTACACCTCGATCGCGCCGACGTTCACGAATCCGGCCCACCCGTGACCGCTGCCCGGCATGAGATCGGCGAAGCCGACTTCGTCCACCCTGCTCAGATCCGGCCTGGTCACCCACCGTCCGATCTCGGGCGCCTGCTGCCGCTCGGCATGGATCGTCACGACGTTCTGGATGTCGAGCTTGAGCCAGCGGATGCCCGCGATCGGAAACTCCGTATCGAGAAAATTCTCGGTGGCGCCGTTGCCGTCGGCGTGATCGCCGATCAGCCATGTGCCGTCGGCCAGCTTGATCACCGGACGGACGACGTGAAACCCGGCGGACCGCGTGGCCCATCGAATCATCGCGCGGCCGGTCAGGTCGACGTAGCTGGTCTTGTGTCTCAGCGTCGCGGCCACCGGCGTGGTGCAGATGCCGGTCCACAGATTCGGGGGATCGTTGCGGGTGTTGGGGCTGTTCGGCGCGATCTGAATGTTCTTCGCCGACGGCCCGTACAGCTTCAGTTCCAGATTCGGGTTCGCGACGACGTCTGGCGTCACGTCGCGCTCGGGCCCGGTCTGCTTCCACGTCTCGCGGAAGAAGAGCGGCGGCACCTGGGCGCCCGCGGTCGCCTGCGCCGGCGGCACGGCGCCTCCGCGGGAGGGCTGCTGCGCGATCAGCCCGATGCCCGCCGCAAGGACGGCCGCCGCAACCCACGATAGTGTCTGCACCGCTCGTGACACCCAAGCCTCCTCGGACAGACCCGACGTCCTCTCGTTACTTCAACTTCTTGTCCTTGGCCCACGCGCTCAGAAACTCGGCGAGATCCTCGCCGATGTTCTTCGTATCCGCGACGAGCTTGCCCATCGAATCGCCGCCGGCGGCGCCGATGACTCCCACCCGCCGCTGTTCGAAGGCGGCCAGCATCGAACCGTCGGCCATCCGGATCGAGCCGACGACCTTCACGGCTGACTTGCCCGCGCCGAAGCCGACGAAGTACCGCTTCGCGCGGCTTCCGGGGTCGAGCTCGGTGAACTTCCCTTCGACGAGAACGGCGCCCTCGGGAGGCGTCGCGCCCGCCTGGACGACCGAGACGGTCGCGAAGGGTCCCAGCTCCTTCAACTTCTCGACGAAACGGTCCGCCAGGATCTTCGGACCGTCGGCCTGCATCTTCTTGGTTTCATCCTTCTTCTCGCCCTCGACGATGTCCTCGTCGGTCGCGGAGAACGGCCGGATGACGACGCTCGTCGAGGCGGGCAGCTTTTCCACGTACAACCGGGCTTCGTCGATGATGCCTTCCTTCACCGTCCGGACGACGCGATCTTCCGCACCCAGGGAACCCGCCAGCACCGTGGCGACTCCGACGATCCAGACCGTGACAAGGGCCGCACAGATCGCGCGCATGTCGTCTCCTCCCTGAGCGGGACGCGCCTGACGCCTACTGCCCGCCACAGCGCCCCCCGGGACACCGGTTGTTCTCTTCGCACACGTATTCGAACAGTCCCTGCCTGTCCCACTCGGGCTTCGCGACGATTTCGAACTCCTGCGACCACAGCGCCGTGAAGATCTTCGGATCGTCGATCGTGATCGCGTAGGACAGCGCGTCCTTGCCCTTCCACCGCAGCCGCTCGATGGTGTGGAAGGCGTCGCTGTGCATCCGGAACTCTTTCGGGTTCGTGTAGTAGTAGTCGTCGAGCTGCCATCGCTTGAAGTTGGTCGTGTCGACGACGAGCGTGTCGCCCTCCCACCTGCCCACCGGATCGCCGTAGTACATCGGCTCCAGCCCCTCGCGGTGCGGCCGTCCGTCGAGCGGGATGATGCGCGTCATGCGCTGAAACTCGTGGACCATGACGAGGTAGTTCTTGGCCTGGAAGAACTGCATCGCGTTGCCCGACAGGATGCCGCCCGGATGCCCCGCGGGCATGCAGAAATCGCGCGGCTCGTCGTGGCGCGGATCGCCGGTCCGCGGCTCGAGGAACACCTCGCCGCCCGGCTTGAGCGGTGCGAAGTTCCTGCGATCGAAGACGGTCGCCGCCGATCGGCCGCGCTCGGCGCCTGGCAGATACGTGGGCCATTGATACGTGCCGGTGAAGTCGGGCTTCCCGTCCGCCGTCCGCGGAATGCCGGCGGGACTCCCCGCGGCGCCGCTCTGCGCAGACAGCCCCCACAGGCCGCACGGGCACGCGACGGCAGCCGCAATCAGGACGAGGCGCGAAACCCTTCTCATGTCACCGCTCCTACTTGGCTCCTACTTGCCCGGTCCCGCCTGGCGGTCCTGGGCGGTCGCCGTCAGCACGTTTCGGCCGTCCGGGTAGGTGATCCGGCTGCCGAACCCGTTGGTGGACCCGTCCTTGGCCTTGAACCCCTCGACCACCACCGTGGCTCCGATGACGAGAAGATTCTTCGTGATGCCGCGGCGCATCAACTGCCCCGGCGCGCCCCCCGACAACGCCCACGTGGTCGTCGTGCCGTCGGGATTCTTCACATCCACGTAGTACCAGATGTGCGGATTGGTCCATTCGACCTTCGAGATCGTACCGGTCAGCTTGAGAGGCCGGGCGTCGTCGAACTCCGCGGCAAAGGAATGGTGGGCCGCCGTCGGCACGGAGGCGAGCACGGCCGCCGACACCGCTGCCGCGCAGAACGCCATCTTCGTCATCATGTGCCTGCACCTTCTGGCCGTTCGAGGCTCCGACCCGGCATTCTGCCGCGACCCTCGCGACCGTGCGCCGGCGATTAGGTCCGCCATCGGTGGGCCCTGTACTCATAACGATTCGGGAGAGACAGACAAGCGATGAATGATGACACGGTTCACGGGATCGCCGCCGAGGCGATTCGCCCTTCCCTGCTCACGTTTTGACGGCCGTGTACTCGCTGAAGATGTCGGACACGACGGTGCGGGTCGGCGAGAACCCGCCGCGCCGCAGCGATGCCAGCACGCTCTCGGGCGCGACGCACTGGACGATCGTGTCCCAGTAGAAGCGCATCAGGCGGACGACATCGCCGCTGCGCGTGGCCAGTCCCGCCAGCAGCGGCACCGCCACGCCGAAGTAACAGGGCGCGACGAGCACGCCGATGCGCGAGGTCGGCCTGGTAATCTCCAGCAGCAGCAGCCGGCCGCCCGGTTTCAGCACGCGTCGGGTACTCGCGAAACGTTCCGTCGAGATCCGGCAGGTGGCGCAGCGCGTAGCCCATGGTGACGAAATCGAACCGGCTGTCGGGGAACGGCAGCTGCTCCCCGACGCCCTGCACGAGGCCGATGCGCCGGTCGGGGCGGCCGGCCCTCATCATGCGGACCGAGGGGTCCAGACCGACGATCGATCCCGAGGCGCCGATCAAGCGGAGCGCTTCGTGCGCGACCAGACCCGTGCCGGTGCCGACGTCGAGCACGCGCATCCCCTGGCGCAGGCCCGCCCGCGCCAGGGCGTCCCGTCGATAGTTCCGGCCGGTGCCGAGCGACATGATGTCGCACGCGGCGTCGTAGTGCTCGGCCGCGCGGTCGAACATCGCGTTCACCACGTCCTGGCGGTCCTCCGTCCGGCGCCAGTACCTGGCCATCCGCGGCAGGGGCGGATGGCTCGCGGCGGTGACCGGATCGTCAGACACGGGCGTCTTCCCGGCCCAGGAGCGCCGGCGGCGGCAGCCGCGGCACCAGCGGCACGTGCCGCTGTACGCGGACCAGGAGGAAGAAAAGCGCCACCCAGAAGCGGGTGGTCAGATCCGGTGTCCAGTAGCCGGCAAACACGGTGACCAGCGACCGGAACATGCGCCGTGGGGGATCCTCGCGGAAGAACAGGTCGCGGAACTCCGCGCTGTAGAAGCCGAGCACGAACCGCCGGAACGCCAGATACCGGCGGCGCTGCCGCCGGGCGAACCGCGCGAAGCGCCGCGCCGACAGATCGCCGGCCGCCAGGCCGGCGGCGACCGCCTGCGCGCCCTCGAGGGCCGATTCGAGCGCAATGGCCACGCCGGTGGAGAAGACCGGATCGAGAAAGGATCCCGCGTCGCCCACCAGCACCCACCGGTCGCCGGCGTACTGGCGCGAGCTGAACGAGAAATCACGCTCCACGTGCACCGGCCACTCGCGGCGGGCGGGCGCGAGCAGGCGTGCCACGACCGGCGTCTCGGCGATCAGGCGATCGAGCCACTCGGAGGGACCGCCAGCCGGCAGCGCCCGGACGGCGGCGCGCGGCAGCACGACGCCGACGCTCGTCAGCTCGTTCGAGATCGGAATCATCCAGAACCATCCGAGATCGGGACGAGCCACGATCCGGATGTCGCCCGAGCGGCGTCCAGGCGGCCGCAGAACGCTCGAATAGTGCGAGAAGACGGCGACATTAGCCAGGCGCGGCTCGTCCACCCGCAGGTTGAACTTGCGCTGCAGCAGGCCCCCGCGGCCCGACGCGTCGATGACGGCGCGCGCCCGGACCGGGCGGGCCGCCGCCTCCGGCCCCTGCACCGTCAGCGTCACGCCGTCGGCGTCGAACGTCACCTCCTGGACGCGGTGGCGCTCGCGAACGATCGCGCCGCTCGATGCGGCGTGTCCGAGAAGCAGGTGATCGAACGCCGCCCGAGGCACCTGCCAGGTTTGCGGCTGGGCGACGCCCGGCGCATCGCCGAAATCGGCGTACCGCTCGTTGCTGCCATCGGCGAGCATGAAGCTCGCGCCCCATTTGCGCGGGAATCCGGCGTCACGGATCAAGGACTCGGCCCCGATGGCCGTCACGGCGTCGTTCACCGATGCCAGCAACGATTCGCCGATGTGGAAGCGCGGAAAGAGGTCGCGCTCGAACAGCGCGACCTCATGTCCGGCGCGCGCGAGCCAGGCGGCGGCCGTCGCCCCTGCCGGTCCGCCGCCGACGATGACGACGTCGCAGTCGGTCGGCATGTCGTCCGCTCGATCGTCGCGGCGCTCGTGTGAGCTCACGGCGGCCGATTATGGTCGCCGGCGCGCGCTTTGTGCAAGGCGGCGATCAGGCGAACGCCGCCAGAACGCGATCGACCATCTCGCCGGCCAGACCGAGATAGCCCGCCGGGTCGACCAGCCGCTGCAGCTCGCCGCGATCGAGATGCGCCCCGATCTCCGGATCCTCGGCGAGGAGGTCCACGAACGGGCGTCCGGTGGCCATCGCCTGCCGGCAGATCTCGTACACGCGATCGTGCGCGCGCTGGCGGCCGAGCGCCGCGCCGAGCGCCATCATCACCGACTCCGACATCATGAGCCCGCGCGTCAGGCCGAGGTTCGCCCTCATGCGCGCGGCGTCCACCTCGAGCCCGGCGACGAGCGTCCGCGTCTGCGCGAGCGCCCCGGCGGAGAGGAGAAAGATCTCGGGCACGGCGATCCACTCGATCTCCCACGGGCCGGTCGATCGCTCGTGGTCCTCGACCATCGCGTCGAGCAGGGCGGCGACGTGCTGGCGCACCACCGCGGTGCACGCGTGAATGAAATTCGAGGCGATCGGGTTCCGCTTCTGCGGCATCGTGCTGGACGATCCCCGGCCTTCGGCGAACGGCTCGAACACCTCCTCGATCTCGGTCTGCATCATCAGCTTCACGTCCATGGAGATCTTGCCCAGCGTGCCGGTGACGAGCCCGAGGAAGCAGCCGATCTCGGCGATGCGATCGCGCATCGTGTGCCACGCGATGTCGGGCTGCCCGAGGCCGAGCTCCTGCATCAGGGCCTGCTGCACCTCGAGCCCGCGGCGGCCGAGCGAGGCGAGCGTGCCTGCCGCCCCGCCGAATTCGCCGACGAGCACCCGCGGGCGCAGCTCGGCCAGGCGCTCCAGATGCCGGCGGACCCCCGACAGCAGCACGGCCATCTTGTACCCGAACGTGATCGGCACGGCGTGCTGCAGGTTGCTGCGACCGGCCATCAGGGTATCGCGATGGCGGGCCGCCAGCGACGCCAGTGCGCCGGCGATCGCCTGCAGATCCTCCTCCACGAGCGCGAGCGCGGCCCGCGCCTGCAGGACCGTCGCGGTGTCGGTGACGTCCTGGGTCGTCGCGCCCCAGTGACACCACTCGCCGAGGCCGTCGCGGCACAACGCGACCAGCTGCTGCACGACCGGCAGGACCGGATACCCGATGCGTTCGGTCGCCTGCTTCAGCCGGTCGATGTCGAACTGGTCGACGCGGCAGTGACGGCGAATTTCGGCCGCCGCGTCGGCCGGAATGACGCCGAGCCGCGCTTCCACGAGCGCCAGCGCGGCTTCGACGTCCAGGTAGTACTGGACGCGTGCCTCGTCAGAGAAGACGCGGCGCATCGGCTCGGTGCTGAAGATGTGGCGGAAGATGAGCGAATCGGTCGCGGTAGCCGGCATCGGTGCAATCCTCGTCAGAAAAGGGTCACGACGCTCTTCAGGTGGTCGTATGCTACGCGACGACATGCATCCGCACACATCGCGCCAATCGGTCGCCCCCCTGCTCCGGACGTGGGCAGTCGTGCTCGTCGCCTCCTGGACGGCAGCCCTCACCGCCGCGCAGGTCCGGTTACGGCCTGATCCGTCGTCGGGCCGGAGCGCCCGTGTCCAGCCTCAGCCGGCCCCCTTACGCCGCGGGGGCCCGGTGCGCCTGTACGTGATGGATTGCGGCGTGCTGAAGCGCGGCGAGCCGACGGCGTACGGCCTGACGCGCGAACAGGTGGGCACGACGGATTTCTCGGACGCGTGCTACCTCGTGGTCCATCCGCGCGGCAGCCTGCTGTGGGACGTCGGCATCATCCCCGACGATCAGATCGCGCCCGGCGGCACCGAGGTCAAGGCGGCGAACGGCGTGAACGTCGCGACCACGACGCTCCGGAGCCAGCTGAAGGCGATTGGCTACACGCCCCGGGACATCACGTATCTCGCCGTGTCCCACGCGCACGCCGACCACGTCGCCAACGCCAACGAGTATGCCGGCTCGACGCTTCTCATCCAGAAGGCCGAATGGGACGTCATGTTCACCGACGACGCCCGTAGGCAGCCTCAGTTTGCGACATACAGCGCGCTCCTCACGAGCCGACGCGTCGAGCTCACGGGCGATCACGACGTGTTCGGCGACGGGACGGTGGTGCTGAAATCCACGCCGGGCCATACGCCCGGCCATCAGTCGCTGTTCGTCAGGCTGGCGACGACCGGTCCCGTGCTGCTGACCGGCGATCTCTATCACTATGCCGCCGAGCGGGCGCTGAAGACGGTGCCGGTCCGTGACAACCAGGCGCAGACAATCGCGTCGCGAGCGGCCATCGAGGATCTCGTGCGCAGGACCGGCGCCCAGTTGTGGATCCAGCACGACCTGCTCGCGAACAGGAAGCTGAAGAAGTCGCCGCTGTACTACGACTGACGCGCGAGCGCGCCACTCGCCTCGCACGAGTCGCATCGTGCGACCGCGGTCGCGTTCTCGGAAGGAGGAGACGTGCGTGCACAGCATGTGATGGCGCTGGTGATCGTGGTGGGTTCGTGCATGCGCGCGGCCGCGCAGGAACGGATGCCTCCCATTCCCGCCGACAGGATGACCGACGCGCAGAAGAAGGCGGTCGCCGACTACAAGACGCTCCGCGGCGCCGACATGACGGGGCCGCCGTGGACCGTCCTGCTGCGGGTGCCGGCGCACGTGGTTCCGGCCCTGCAGATCCGGCTGCACTACCAGAAGGAGAGCGCGCTCGGGCCCAGGCTCACCGAATTCGCGATCCTCTTCGCGGCGCGCCGCTGGACGAACCAGTGGGAATTCACCGCGCACTCGACCGCGGCCGCCGCGGCGGGCGTGACCTCGCCCGTCATCGCGGCGCTCGCCGACGGCCGACGGCCTGCCGGCATGACCGATGACGAAGCGATCGTGTACGACTTCAGCACGGAGCTGCAGGACAACCAGAGCGTGAGCGACGCCACCTACGCGCGCGCGGCCGGGCGGTTCGGCGAAGCCGGCGTCGTCGAGATGGCGACCATCCAGGGGTACTACACGTATCTGGCGATGGTGATGAATGCCGCGCGGGTGGGCGTGCAACCGAATGCGAAGCCGCCTCTCGAGCGCTTTCCGCGGTGACGCGCGAGAGACAGCCGGCTGAAGCCGCCCCCGCCGGACCGGAACCGCATCAATTTCGCGCTGCGACGGGCAACGCGAACGCCGTCAAGGTCAGCCCCGACGGCTCCACCACCCACTGGCGCCCCTCGAACAGATAGCTGATCGCCGCCGCGCCCCAGTGCGGCCCGCCCGTCTGGAACCGCCACCGCTCCTGGCCGGTCGCCGCGTCGAACGCGTAGAAGTAGCCGTCGTTGTCGCCCGTGAACACGAGCCCGGATGCCGTGGAGAGGACGCCGCCCGCCAGATCCAGCGACACCGTGGACGGGTACGGCCGGTACCGGTGCTCCCACCGCCGCTCGCCGGTCGTCGGGTCGATGGCGCGCAGGGCGGCCCACTGCTCGCGCCCCGACACGAGCGTGCGCCCGCCGCTCGGCACGCGGACGCCGAGATTGATGGGCGGCGTCGGCTTGATCGGCCTCCACGTGGCGCACGTCTCGTGCGCCGTCACGAAGAACAGGCCGCGCCCGGGATCGAACGACGGCGGCATGTAGTTGGTGCCGCCGTGGTTGTCCGGCAGACATTTCTCGGGCGTGCCGATGTCGTCGAGCACGATCGGCCGACCGTCGGGTCCGATCGCCTTCGCCCAGTTCGAGCCGTCGATGAACGGCTTCGCCACGAGGAGCTCCCCCGTCTCGCGATCGAGCGTGTAGAAGAAGCCGTTGCGGTTGGCAACCATGACGACTTTGCGCTGACGGCCGCCGATCGCGAGATCCGCCTGCACGGGCACGTGCGCCGAGTCCCAGTCGTGCACGTCGTGCGGCGTGAACTGGTAGTGCCAGCGCAGCCGGCCGGTGTCGGCGTCGATCGCCACGAGCGAACAGGTATACAGGTTGTCCCCCAGCCGGTCGTCGCCGTAGTAATCCGGATTCGGGTTGCCGGTGCCGTAGTACAGCAGGTTGAGGGCGGGATCGTAGCTGCCGGTCACCCACACGGCGCCGCCGCCCCGCGCGGCCACCTCGGGGTTCGGCCACGAATCACCGCCCGGCTCGCCGGCAGCGGGAATCGTGTAGAAGCGCCAGACACGCTCGCCGCTCTGCGCATCGTACGCGTCGATGTACCCGCGACTCGAGAAATCGCCGCCCGCCACGCCGATGATCACCTTGTCCTTCACGACGAGCGGCGCCGCCGTGATGGCGTTGGCCTTCTTGAGATCGCCCACCGCCACGTCCCACACGACCGCGCCCGTTCGCCGATCGAGCGACACGAGGTGGGCGTCGAGCGTGCCCATGTACAACCGGTCGCCGAGCACGCCGAAACCCCGGTTCACCGGCCCGCAACACACCGACGCGGCGAACCCCTGCGGCAGCGTCCGCCGGTAGCTCCAGATCGGCCGGCCCGTGCGCGCATCGACCGCCCACGCCTGATTGTTGTTCCCGGTCACGTACATCACGCCGTCCACGACGAGCGGCGAGGTCTCGATGCCGCGGCCGGCGAGACCCGGTACGTCGGTCTGGAACACCCACTGCGGCGCCAGGGTGGCGACATTCTGCGGCGTGATCTGGGTGAGCGGCGTGTGGCGCTGTCCGTTGTAGCTCCCCGAGAAGGTGAGCCAGCGCGCCGGGTTCTTCAGACCGGCAGCGATGTCCCCGGCAGTGATCGGCGCGGACGCCGGTTCCTGCGCCGCCGGCGCGAGGCAGGCTGCGACGACCGCGATCCACGTCAGCAGCCCACAGCGACGGAAGCGCGGCGGCGTCGCGGTCATCGCTCCGCCGCGTCTTTCGCCCGCGCGCCGCTCAGGATGTTCCTGATCGCCTGATTGCCCTCGTGACACTCGTACTGCATGATCCGCTCGTCGTCGTTCACGGTGAGGGGGATGGCAAACCTCCACGGCCTCGTCCACGTGGACGGATCGTCCACCGTGACGATCCATTCGACGCGGTCGGCAGCGACGCGCCGGAACCGCTCGACGAGCTTCAGCGTTCGCGCGTCGGCGTTCCGATAGGCGCTCCGCTGACGGAAGTTCGTCGTCTCCACCACGAGCGTGTCGCCGTCCCAGTGACCACGGGCGTCGCCCATGTCGAGGTTGACCCCGCGCGTGGCGTGCGGCTTCCCGTCGAGCGGAATCACACGCGTTTCGTGGATCATCTCGTAGCGGATCGCCACGACGCCCGGGCCCTGGATGATCTGAAACGAGTTGCCGTAGGCGCCGGGCAGCATCGAGCCGGGAAATCCCCGCGTGATGCAGCGATCGTAGAGGCTGAAGTCCTCCGGACCGTCGAACGGCCCGCTGCCGAAGCTGCTGCCGGTCCGTCCCGCGGCCGCCAGGCGCACCTGCGCCTCCGGGGTCAGCGGCGGAATCCGGCCATCCGCGGGATCGACGACGAGCCAGGCGCGGCTGCCCTTGGTGATTTCGTAAATGTCGCGGAACTCGGCCGAGTTGCCGATCCGGCCTTCCGGATCGCCGCCGAGGAACTTCGCGCGGTTCAGCGTGTCCTGTTGCCGTTTGCCGGCGAGCGCCCGCAGCTCGTCTGGCGTGACGTCGGCCAGCCGCCGTCCTTCGAACTCGGTCGGCCGCTCGAACGGCGTTCCGTACTCGTACTTGTTGGTGTAGTTGCCCTGCAGATCGGGGTCGCCCCACGGCGTGCGGGCGACTCCTTTCTGAGGGCGTTGAGCGAAGGCGGGCGCCGCGCCTGCCACCAGGATCGCGAGCGCCGCCGGCCAGAGGGATCGTGACGCCGACCTTCGCATCAGCATGGTGCCGCTCCGTTCAGTTGCCGCCGCGCAGCCTCGCGTACGCCTGATCGAAAAACGCCAGACGCGCCGCGTCCGGCGTCTTCTCCGCCTCGATGGTCTCGCCCAAAATCATCGCGCGTCCCGCCGCGCGATCCTTGACGGCCGGCCAGGCCGGCAGTCCTTTGCCGTTCGGATCGCCCTTCGCGGCAAAGTTCACCCAGTACTGGCTCATCGCGTCCTCGAGCCTGCGGTCGGCGTCGGTGGCGTTCGGCGCCGCACCCGCGTGATGGAACACGTAGGCGATCTCGACCGTGTGCGACGCGCCGCGGCTCTGCTGCCCGGGCGCGACCGGCGGCTCGCGCGTGAAGTAGTAGAGATACGCCTTCTTCCTGACCTTCGCCGTCGCCTCGGCCCAGATGCGCGAGTGCCAGTTGGCCTCGTCGCGGAACGACGCCAGCGACGACGAGACGGCCTCGGTGTCCGAGCTCGACGGATAGAGCTTGAGGAAGCTGTCCGCGAGCTCCCCGAAGCGCTGCTTCGACTGGCTCGAGAACTGCTCGGCGGTCGCGTTCTGGCGCCCGAAGAACGTGCCCTCGTCCTTGTTGGAGCCGACCAGCATGTCCACGTCCTTCTGCCGGCCGCGCGCGAACGTGATCGACAGATCCTCGGGGATGTACTTGCCGTCGATGATGAGTCCGGCGCCGCGCAGATCGCGCTGAATGTCGGCGGCCGGCTTGGTCCGCAGGTCCGCGATCGAGCTGACGCCCATCGCGGTCATCGCCGTCGCGCCCGCCTCCTCCGCCTCGGCGCGCGTCCGCATGTTGCCCATCCCCATGCCCATCCAGGCGCCGCTCTCGGCAATCGCCCGCTCGAACAGTCCCTTGCCTTCCGGAGATCCGACGAGCCCCGATACGAGGAACGCGCCGGCCGATTCGCCCATGATCGTCACGCGGCGCGGATCGCCGCCGAACGCCGCGGCGTTCTTCTGCACCCATTGCAGCGCCGCCAGCGCGTCCATCATCCCGTAGTTGCCCGACGCATTGACGCCGGACTCCCTGGTCAGCTCGGGGTGCGCAAGCCAGCCGAACGGCCCCAGGCGATAGTTGATGGTGATGACGACGGCGCCTTTCTTGGAGAGCTCCTCGCCGTCATACCGCGGCTCGGATCCGGAGCCGCCGGTGAGGCCGGCGCCATGGATCCAGACCATCACGGGCAGCCGATCCGAAGCCGCCCTGGCGGGCGTCCAGACGTTGAGAAACAGGCAGTCCTCGCTCGTCGGCTGATTCGCTCCGATTCCCGCCGGCGCCTGTCCGCCGCCCCGCCGTCCTCCCGGGGCCGCGCCCGCGCCATCACGACCGGGTGTCGCGGCCCCCGGCTGATTTCCGGCCCCGCCGCCGCGGCGGCCGCCCTGACGTCCGGCCGCGCCGCGGCCGGCCCCGCCCGGACCGCCTTGCATGCACCGCGCCCCGTACTCGTCGGCCTTGCGCACGCCGTCCCAGCGCGCGACCGGCTGCGGGGCTTTCCACCGGAGCGACCCGACGGGCGGCGCCGCGTACGGCACGCCTTTGAAGATTCGCACGTCGCCGCTCGCGCCGGTCGTTCCCGAGATCAGACCGCTGTCGAGCTTTACGGGGTCGGTCACCGATGCGGACAGCCATGCCGTGCACGCAACGGAAACCGCCGCCATTGACACCCACGACACAGGTTTCATAGACGTCCTTTCAGGAAGGTCAGGCGCGGCGAGTATGGCAACGGGGCGCGAGAGTGTCAACGGGAGACGGGGCGCTGCCACGCGCGTCGGGGCGGAGAACGGGTGACGTTTTTTCCGGCTATCTGCCCGCGGCCTGCGAAGGCGCCGGCTCGATTCTCAGCAGCGCGGCTTGATCTTCTTCGGTCAGCAGATACAGCAGGCCGTCGGGGCCCTGACGGACGTCACGGATCCGCTGGTGGAGCTCGCGCAGGAGCGACTCCCGGCGCATCTCCTCCCAGTTGTCGTTGAAGACGATGCGCTGAAGCTGGCCCGTCGGCGCGATTTCGCCCTCGCGCATGCCGCCCACAAACGCATTCCGCTTCCAGTTCGGGAACCTGTCGCCGTTGTAGAAGACCAGTCCCGACGGCGCGATGGACGGCACCCAGAACACGACCGGCTCCTCGAAGCCGGGCGCGGTCGGCGGAAGCCGCTGGCCGTTGTAGTCGCGGCCGTAGCTGACAATCGGCCACCCGTAGTTTCTTCCCGGTTTGAGAACGTTCAACTCGTCGCCGCCGTTGGGCCCGTTCTCGTGCTCCCAGAGATCGCCCGTGAACGGGTTGACCGTCAGACCGAGCTGGACGCGATGGCCGATAGTGAAGATCGCCGCCTTGTACCCGGTCCTGCCCACGAACGGGTTGTCCGGCGGGATCGTTCCATCGTCGCGCAGGCGCAGCACCTTGCCCGCGAGGTCGTCGGTGTGCTGGGCACGGTCGACGCTGACGTGAGGCCCCGTGCCCGGTCCGCCGATGCCCATGTACAGCATCCCGTCGCGGCCGAAGGTGATGCGAGACGCTTCGGTGTCCACGTCACTCGAGACAAAGACGTCCCTGACGTCGGTGAGCGCCTTTCCGTCCCACGTGCCGCGCAGGATCGAGTTGGCGGCGACGCCCGACGCGAGCGGCTTGTGGTACGAGATGTAGACCCATCGGTTCCGCGCGAAGTCGGGGTGCAGCGCGATGTCCATCAGGCCGGCCATCGTGCCGCGGGAAAGCACCGGGGGGACGCCGGCCACCGGAGTCGGGTCCAGCACGCCGTTGCGGACGATCCGCAGCCTGCCCGCGCGTTCGGTGATGAGCATGCTGCCGTCTGGAAGGAAGGCGAGGCTCCACGGATGCGACAACCCCCTGACGACCACCGACACCTTGATGTCGCGCTGCTCGAGCGTCGTCCACGTCCAGGGACCGTCGCCGAGCGGCGGCGAGGGCAGCGGGCGCGGGCCCGGCGGAATCGCGCCGCGCTGGTCGCGAACGACCGGATACGCGTACTTCTTCTGCAGTTCCTGCGCGTCCGGCGCGAGCGTGGGCGGCCCGCCCTGCGCGGCGAATCGCGCGGCGCAGAAGACGAGCACGAAGAGGCAGGCAAGCACGCCCGGGCGCGCGCCCGCCGACAGCCGGGTTGTCACGGCAAGCTCGCGTCGATCGTGAAGAGAGCGGTTACTTCTCGCCCGGATCCTTGCCATCGGCCGGCGCGCCCGTTCCGGAGGATCCCAGGAACAGACGCTTCCCGTCCGGCAGCATCAGGTCGCGGCCATTGGCTCGATTGGCGCCGTTCTTCGCGCGGTAGCCATGGACGACGATCTCGGTGCCGACCGGCAGCGAGTTCTTGTTGAAGCCGCGCCGGAAGAGCGTGTTCGGCGTCGCGCCTTCGATCATCCATTTCGTGACGGTGCCGTCCTCGTTCTTCACGTCGAGGTGGATCCACGAGTGAGGGTTGACCCAGTCCATGCCGGTGACGACGCCGCGGAGCTGGACCGGCTGCTCGGCATCGAATTCCGCAGCGAACGAATGATGCGCCGCGACCGGGCGGCTCGCCAGCAGCAGGCCGGCACACGCAGCGAGAACGGTCAATGTGGCCTTCACAGCTCCCTCACTTCCCCTTGGCGGCGGCTTTCTCCGCGTCCCGCGCGACCTCGAGCATGTCGTACAGCCCGACGTTGGCTTCGTGGCACGCATACTCGTACAGCAGCCCGTCGCTCGGCCTCATCGGGAACGCCGCGGTCCAAGGCCGCACGAAGGTGTGCGGATCGTCGACGGTGATCCGGAAATCGATCCGGTCCTTCGCGACGCGGGTGAAGCGCTCGATGGTGTGGAGCGTCGACCCGGAGCCGCGATAGTTGGTCTTGTCCGAGAAGTTCTCCATCTCGACGACGAGCGTGTCGCCTTCCCAGTGGCCGCGGCCGTCACCGAACCACTGCTTGATCTTCGGGCTGAGCGAGGGTCGTCCGTCCAGCGGAATCAGCCGCGTGTCGTGCACCATCTCGTGGGTGATGGCGACGTACCCGGGCCCCTGCACGATCTGGATGTTGTTGTTGTACAACCCGGGGAAGATGGCTGTCGGGAATCCCCAGGTGATGCAGCGTTCGAGCGAGCTGCGGTCCTCGGGGCCGTCCGCGCCGCCGCCACGGCTGCCGCGGCGGTTGGCGGCCCTCTTCTGCGCGTCGGGCGTGAGCGGCGGGATGCGTCCGTCGGCCGGATCGATGATGAGCGAAGTGCGGTGGTCGGCGAGGACCTTCCGCCCCGGGTCGGTCATGTACGGAGCGTGCACGAGGTTGGCCGGGACCGAGTCGTCCGGCGGTTCGTCGAGCCGCTTTCCCGCCCGCCCCTCGAGATCCTCCACTTCCTGCTCGGTCAGCACGCTGCGGCCGGCCATGCTCAGGGGCCGTTCGAGCGGCGTGATCGTGCGGTAGTCCCAGACGCCTTGCAGATCCGGGTCGCCCCACGGCGTGCGGGGCGTCGCGAACTTGCGCGGCGTCGTCCCCGCTCTGGCCGAGGCGGGGGCCGCCTGGGCCTTTCCCTCGCCGCTCTGCGCAACGAGCACCATCGAGGCCGCCGACGCGACGGCGACGGCGGTCAACCCGCCGCACAGCCAAGTGAGGGTTCTGCTCATGGGCGCATCTCTCCCTTCGATCGGCTCAAGATAGCACGTGTGAGGCGGCAAACGCATCGGCGGCCGTCAAATGGAGGCCGAGGTCTCCAGGTCGCGGGCTGGCGCAGGTGGCCGGTCTTCGGGCCGAGCCTATCGCCCCGCGCCCATCGTCCAGCCGTTGCCCGAGCCGTAGGGCAGCGTGACGAACGGGAACACTTCCACTTCGTGGATCCTGCCGCCGCGGATCCCGAACGTCTCCATCGTCGTCATGCTGATGACCATCGGCAGTCCGGTCGGCTTCGGGGCTTCCGGAATCCCCACGTATCCCTCGGTGTAGCGGCGCGAGCCGTCCTGCACGAACAGCGGGAAGGCAGAGGAGAGCCCCTTCTGCTCGTCGAGAATCAGCACGCGGCGCGGCCGGAGCTTCGTCATGAAGCTGAAGATCTTGGTGTCGACCTGCTGGGCGCACGTCATCGTGCTGAGCTTCGCGAAGACGCGGCCCATGACGCTGTCGGTCGAGGGGATGTTCGGGCCGGGCGCGGCTCGCCCGGGCGTCTTGTTGTTGACCGTCTGATAGCCGAGCTCGTGGCGCACGCAATCGTCGGCGAAGGCGCCGATCCTGCCGCTGTCGCCCTCGAGCGCGTCGAAGTAGCTGTGCGCCGCCCAGAGCAGGCCCTCCCGTGACGTGCGCTCGGCGGGCGCAACGTCGGCGAGCAACTGCGGCCGCGGCGTGCGCAGCCGCTCCATGGCCTGCGGGGCGACGTTGCGATCGAGCAGTTGTTCGATCTCGAGAATGCGGAGGCGCTCTACCTTGAGGCGAATCGCGACGAGCGCCGGGCGGCCTTCGATGTTGAGCACGGTCTGCAGGCCGACCTGTCCCGCGACCGGATCGGCAACGTGAATCCTGAACGCGGTCGGCTCGGTTCTCGCGCGCCAGAGGACGCCTTCGCCGACCGGCATGGCGGCGGTGTTCTCGGTCATGCGAACATCGCGCTCGAGCGGCAGCCCCTTGGGATCGTGTCTGATCAGCGCCTCGACGTAGCGGTCCATGATGCCGACCAGGCACGCCCGGTCGCACGGCTTCACCCGCGCCGGATCCCACGGCGGCTCCTGCGCGCTCACCGAGACGACCAACGCGCCGACGAGGAGGGTTCGGCCGACCAGCTGAGCGACCATGGGCGCTTCTCCTTGGTGTCGGCTATCATATCCGCGCCATGACCACGCGCACCCTCGCTTTCATCGCCCCGTCGATCGTGGCGGCCGCCGCCGCATCGGTTCTCGTGCACGCCGCCGCGCCGGCCTTTGCGCCGGTGGCCGACTGGCTGAAGCTGCCCAGCGGCCGCGAGAAGCTGGGCGACATGCACGGTGACGTCGGGGTCGCCTCCAACGGCGACGTCTACCTCAGCGTGCAGGATCCGCAGGCGGGGCTGCAGGTCTATTCGTCCGACGGGACGTTCCTCCGGACCGTGCCGGACGCGCCGCCCGACCTCCACGGATTCATCATCCGCCGCGAGGCCGACGGCGAGTTCATCTACGGCTCGCGGCTGCGGGGCCAGACCATCGTCAAGATGACACTCGACGGCCGGGTCGTGATGACGATTCCCGCCTCGGCGATTCCCGACCAGTACAAAGTCCGCAACGCGCGGAGCGGGCAGCTGGGGCTGCTGCTGACGGACGTCGCCGTCGGGCCGAACGACGATCTGTACGTCGCCGACGGGTACGCGAGCGACTTCATCCACCGCTTCGATCGCACCGGCAAGTATCTGGCTTCGTTCGGCGGCAAGAAGGCGCCGTACAATTTCAACACGCTGCACAAGCTGGCTCTCGACACCCGCTTTTCGCCCGCGCGCCTCATCGCGTGCGATCGCGCCAACAACCGCGTGGTGCACCTCTCGCTCGACGGCGAGTTCCTCGGCGTGGTGGCCCAGGATCTGCTGCTGCCGGCCGCCGTCGTGATCTCAGGCGACTACGCCATCATCGGCGAGCTGAAGGGCCAGGTGAGCGTGCTCGACAAGGCGGGCCAGGTGGTGTCCCGGTTCGGCACCTACGCGGGTCCCGGCGTCGGCACCAACCAGGTCAAACCCGGGGACTGGCGCACCGGGATCGTGACCGCGCCGCACGGCGTCGCCGTCAACCAGCGCGGGGATTTGTTCGTGTCGGAGTTCAACGCGTTCGGCCGCGTGCACCGCTTCAATCGACAGTAGGCGGCGGCGCTCGCGGGTTATCGACCGTCGCGCTCGGCAACGCGCGCGGCACTCAGGATGAACGCAAGCCCGTAGTTGCCCTCGTGGCAGGCGTACTGGTAGATCGGTCCTTCGAACTTCCGGAGCGTCATCTCCCCCGCCCAGGGCCGCACCCACGTGCCGGGATCCTCCACCGTGAACTGATAGCGGATCGCGTCGGCGCTGACGCGCGTGAACCGCTCGATCACGTGGAGGCGATCGCCCGAGAAGATGTCCTGACGCGTGGTGGCCGGCGGTCCGCGGAACGGCGTCCGATTGGTGAAGTTGGTCGTGTCGACGACGAGAGTGGCGCCTTCCCAGTGGCCGCGCGGGTCGCCGTTGAGGAAACGGAGATTCGGGCCGACGTGCGGGCTGCCGTCGACCGGGATGACGCGCAGCCCGTGCATCAGCTCGTGGCGGATGGCGACGCGGCCTCCTGACTGCAGGATCTGCAGGTTGTTGTAATAGGTCGAGCCGAGCATCGGCGGCCCTTCGTTGCCCCACGAGATGCAGCGCTCGCCCAGGCTGCGGAACTCCGCGGCGTCGGCCGGTCCCCGCTGCCGCGCCGCCTCGGCGTTGCGGGCGGCGCGCGCCTGCGCCTCGGGCGTGAGCGGCGGAATTCGGCCGTCGGCGGGATCCGAGATGAGCGACGTCCGCCGATCGAGCGTGCCCTTGGCGTAGTTCTCCGTCTGCCACAGGACGTTGTCGTAGTGGATGTCGTCCTTGGCCTGGCTGTTCTCCTGCAGTTCGCGCTTCTTCTGGTAGGCAATCGCTTCGGCGGCCGTCAGCAGGTCGCGGCCGGCGAACTCGGCCGGGCGCTCCAGCGGAATGTAGGTCGCGTTGGTCCAGTAGCCCTGCAGGTCCGGCTGGCCGTCAGGCGTGCGCGAGACGGTCCACTTCGAGGTCTGCCCGACGAGCCCGGGCGCCCACGCCGCCACCGTGACGACCGCCGCAAGAACGCCAACCGTTCGACGGACCATCGCCCACCTCTTTTCGGAAGCTCACTTCTCCGGGGTCTGGCCGCCCTGCATGGACAGCAGCCGTCCATCGGGCGTCTTCGTGCTGACGAACATGCCGCCCTTCGAGCCGTCGCGCAGCGGGCGGTAGGTCACGGTGATCTTGTCGCCCGGCCTCAGGCTGTTCCGCGTCCACCCGCGGCGGCCGAGAAAATTCGGGCTCATCCCTTCGAAGCCCCAGGCGTCGACGCCGCCCCGATCGTTGGCGACGTCGAGCCACACCCAGATGTGCGGGTTGGTCCATTCCACCTGCTTGACCGTGCCGGTGATGGTCTTCTGCGTGCCCATGTCGAACGGCGCGAAGGAATGATGCGCCGTCGCCACCGCGGCCCCGCCGACCACCAGCGCGACGCCAATCAGCGCCGCGCGCACCTCGCCGGTCCACCTGCGCATCATCTGCTCCTACTTTCTCGGCAGTTCGCCCGGGCTCGCCAGGTTGATGCCGGCCTTCCCGCTCTCATCGACCGAATTGCGATTGTTCTGTTCGCAGATGTATTCCGCGATGGTCCAGTTCCGATGACGCCGCAGCGTGCGACTGCTCACGAACGGAGCCGTCAAGGCTTCGGGATCGGCGATCGTCGTTTCAATCGTCATCGTATCGGGATCGGTCAGCTTGAGCCGCTCCACGATCTTCATCCGGTCGCCGTGCGGCGTGTTGGGGGCCAGCATCGTCTGGGGCGAAAAGCCGACCGTTTCGACGATCAGCGTGTCGCCCTCCCACCGGCCAGTCGAAGTGCCCTGGAAGGTCGGGTCCGGATCCTCGGGCAGGGCGCGCCCGTCAGTATAGATGTGGCGGACCTGCTGATACGCCTCGATCACGATCGTGACCATCCCCGGCGTCAGAAGGAACTCCATCGGATAGGGCTGGCCCATGATGCCCGGCATGCCGGGCGGCAGACAGTTCGCCGTCTCGTTGTCTTCGCGCTTAAGGTCCTGCAGCGCTTTCCGCCTGGCCGCGTACTCGGGGGTCAACAGCGGTCCCGCCGGTGCGCCGCCGCGTCCACGGCGTCCTCCACTGCCGACGCCACCGACCTCCCACACGCCGGTGAAGTCGGGCAGTCTGGCGAGAGCGGCCCAGTCGGCAGCGGTCGGCGGCTTGGGCGTGAACTCCTGCGCAGAGGCGACCGAGCCGCCCGCCGGGGTCGCCAGCCACGTCGAGGCGACGATGAGCGCGGTGGCACGGGTGATCACGCGGTCACGATAACACGATCGACGGGCGGATGGCGCCCGGTTTGGCCTCGCCAGCCGCGGGAAGCGTCGATGAGTCGCCGGCGCCGCGCGTTTCAACTTGCTTAATTTTCTAGCATTGTGCTAGAAACTTACGCATGGCTCCGCTGCCGCCCGCCCCCCTCAGCCGCCGCGAACGCCAGATCATGGACATCCTTCACCGCCGCGGCCGTGCGACCGTCGCCGACGTGCTCGGCGAGCTCACCGGCGAGCCGGCGTACTCGACCGTCCGCGCCCAGCTTCGCGTGCTGGAAGAGAAGGGCCACCTCCGCCACGAGGAGCAGGGGCTGCGCTACGTGTACGTGCCGGCTGCCTCGCGCCGTACCGCCCGCCGGTCGGCGCTCAAGCACCTGCTCGACACCTTCTTCGAGGGGTCGCCCGGACAGGTCGTCGAGGCGCTCCTCGGGCGCGAGCGGACGAGGATGTCCGACGAGGAGCTCGCGCGGATTGCAGCCTTGATCGACGCCGCCAGACGGGAGAAGAAGCGGCCATGATCCAGGCGACCCTCCTCCTGCTGCTGGCGTTCTGCCTCGCACCGTCCCTCGGCCGCCGCTCGGCCGCCGAACGCCATCTGCTGTGGACCGCGCTTCTTGCCGCGGCCGCGCTCGTTCCCCTGCTGCGGCCGTGGCTCCCCACGTGGGAGCCGGCGTGGGCGCGCGCGGTCGCCGCGGGCCTGCCGGTCCCCTTCGCCGCGCCGTCGGTGGCGCTCGACGCCGACGCCGTCCCCGTCGTCGTCCGCGCGACGGGAACCGGGCGCGTCGCGCACGCGGTCAGCCCGTTCCTGCTCATCTGGATCGCGGGAACCGCTGCCGTGGCGGCGAGGCTGGCGCTCGACGCGCTCGCGCTCGTGCGGATGGCGCGCGCGTCTTCACCGGTCGTCGACGATGGCTGGCGCGACCTGGTCCGGGCGACGGCGCGCGAGCTCGGTCTCCGCCGGCCGATCGCGCTCCTTCAGAGCCGAACCCGCATCGTGCCGGTCACATGGGGGCTCCGGCGGGCCCGCGTGCTCGTTCCCGCCGACGCCGGCCGCTGGTCCACGGATCGGCGCCGCGCCGTTCTGGCGCACGAGCTGGCGCACGCCCGCCGCGGCGACTGGCTGATCCACCTCGCCGCGGAGCTCGCGTGCGCGGCCTACTGGTTCCACCCGCTGTTCTGGCTGGCGAAGAGCCGGCTGTGCCGTGAAAGCGAGCGCGCAGCCGACGACGAAGTGCTGGCCATCGGCGTGGATGGAAGCGACTACGCCGCGCACCTGCTGGACGTCGTGCGGGCCGCACAGTGGCCGGCTCGCAGCTGGTCGCCGGCGCTCGCCATGGGACGGCGCTCTCAGCTCGGCCGGCGAATCGCGGCGGTGCTGACGACCAACGCGAACCGGATCGCGGTGTCCCGGCCGAAAGCCGCGGCCGCGGCACTCCTCGCGTTGGCCGTCACGCTCCTGTTGGGGACGATGACGGTGCGAGGCGGCGGCGTGAACATCACGATCCGGACGACCGGTCTGCCGCCGATGCCCGACGCCGGCGCCGGCCGCCGCTCCGAACGGCCGGCGGCGCCCGTACGCAGCGTTCGCGTCGCCGCGGTGGACGGTCCCCTGGATGCCGCGGTGACGCCGCCCGACGTGCTCGAGTATTCGACGCCGCCGCTGTACAGCGAGGAGGCGCGCCGCCTCGGCGTCGAAGGGATCGCGACCGTGGAGGCGCGCATCGCCGCCGACGGCGCCGTCGGCAGCGCCCGCATCGTCGGCAGCCTGGGGCACGGCCTCGATCAGAACGCGCTCGTCGCGGTGCGGCAGTGGCGCTTTCGGCCGGCCCTCCGCAGCGGACAGCCGATCCCGGTGTGGGCGGACATCGACGTCGAGTTCAGCCTGCGGAGCGAGGCGGTGAACGAGCTGATCGCGAACGACATGGCGACGCGCGTCGGACCGGGCGTGGCACCACCGCACGTCGTTCGGACCGGCCCGATGCTGCGGGCGTGGCGCGGTCGCGAAGACGAACGCCACGGCACCGTCGTGCTCGACGTCGTGCTGCTCGAGAACGGCTCGCCGAAGATCGTGCGCATTCTCCAGTCGGTGGATCCCCAGCTCGACGAGCGCGCGGTGCGGAACTTCGAGGAGTGGCGCTTCAGCCCCGCAATGAAGGACGGCCGGCCGATCAAAGTGCGGATGAATGCCGAGGTGAGGTTCTGATGACCAGGATTCCAAGCTCCGAGATCACCGACAGGCAGCTGTATCTGAACAGGCGTCAGTTCATCGGGACGGCGCTCGGGGCCGGCGCGGCCGTGGCGGCCGCGCGACGCCTCGACGGGCAGCAGCCGGCGCCGCACCGCGCGAAGCTGAGGACCGTCCCGAGCCCGCTCAGCACCGCTGAGACCCCGAACAGGTGGGAGCACATCACCACCTACAACAACTACTACGAGTACGAGGCCGGATCGGGACCCGGACCGTCGCGCCTCGCGCGGAACGTCACGCTGCCAGAGGCCTGGGCGATCTCGGTCGAGGGCGAGTGCGCACGGCCCGGCCGGCTGATCCTGGAGGACATTCTCAAGGGCGAAACGCTCGAGGATCGCACCTACCGCCATCGATGCGTCGAGGCATGGTCGATGGTGATTCCCTGGGTGGGCTTTCCGCTGGCCAACCTGGTCAGGAAATGCGAGCCGACATCGAAGGCGAAATATGTCGAGTTCACGAGCCTCGTCGATCGGCGGCAGATGCCCGGGGTCGGTTCGGACGTCCTGCTGTGGCCCTACGTCGAAGGGCTGCGACTGGACGAAGCGCTCCATCCCTTGACGCTCCTGGCCGTCGGCTTGTACGGCGAGGTCCTGCCGAACCAGAACGGCGCGCCGCTGCGGCTGGTCGTCCCCTGGAAGTACGGTTTCAAGGGCGCGAAGGCCATCGTGAGGATCCGGTTCCTCGAGCGGCCGCCGATCGGATCGTGGCAGCGGGCGTATCCGCAGGCATACGGGTTCTACGCCAACGTCAACCCGGCCGTGGATCATCCCAACTGGAGCCAGGCCACGGAGCGGCGCCTGCCGTCGCCCTTCAAATCGACGAAGACGCTGCTCTTCAACGGCTACGCCGACCAGGTCGCGAGCCTCTACAGCGGGATGGACCTGCGGAGGAACTACTGACCGGCCATCGTGAATGGGCTCAGTCCCGCCTGGAGAGCACCCACCGCGGCGTCATGCCGGCGTGCTGCAGGAGGTAGTCGCGCGCGGCATCGAGCCGCTCCAGCAGTCGCGGGAAGTCCACGCGGCGCAGGCGGCCGTCCTGCTTGAGAATCTGACCCGCGACGAACACCGTGTCGATGTTCGAGGTATCCGCGCAGATGACGACCGTCGCCACCGGATCGATGATGGGCGCGACGTTCACCTGATCGGTGCGGATCAGGATGAGATCCGCCTGCTTGCCCGGCGTGATGGTGCCGATCTTGCCGTCGAGCGCGCACGCGCGGGCGCCGTCGATCGTCGCGAACTCGAGCACGTCGCGATGCGTCAGCGTCGGCGCGAACGCGATGTCCGGCGTGTCGGTGAACGCCAGGATGCGTTCCTGCACGAGGGCCGTGCGCATCTGCGTGAACATCTCGCCCGGCACGCTCGACACGACGTCGATGCTCAGCGACGGCCGCACGCCCCGCGCCACCAGGCGGCCCGTCGGCGGCACGCCGTGCCCCATCAGCATCTCGACGAACGGCGCGACCGAGGCCGCCCCCCCCGTCTGCGCAATCAGGTCGAGCTCCTCGTCGGTCGAGTCGGTGCAGTGGATGTAGGTGGTATCGGGCCCCATCAGCCCGAGCTGATGGAGCGTCAGCACGTGATTCACGTGCACGCCGGTCAGGCGCATGCCCACGTGGACGCTGATCCGGATCCCCAGCTCCCGCGCCAGCTTCCAGTCGTGTACGGCGACCTCCGGCTGCGTGTTCCCCGGCGCGCGGGCCGCCAGCGCCAGGGTCAGCAGCTGGTCGTCGGACTGGAAGTACGTCTTGCGGATCCGGCGGATGTCCTCCGGGTGCGCGAGGGCGCTGTACGCCCACCACTCGCTGCCCACCGGGACACCGTGGGCGTACACGGCGCGAATGCCCGATTCGGCCAGCCCCATGACGGCCGCGTCGGCGTGCTCCGGCGTGTTGTTGACGTGCGACCAGTCGAGCAGCGTCGTGACGCCGGCGTTGATTGCCTCGAGCGCTCCCATCAGGTTCGCGATGTAGACGTCCTCGGCCCGGTACTGCACGCCGATGTTGTCGAGCATTCCGGCGAAGTACTCGTCCAGCGTGCAGCTGGGCAGGACGCCGCGCACCGGCGTCTGCCACGTGTGGCGATGGGTGTCCACGAAGCCGGGCATGACGATGTGCCGGCTGGCGTCGATGACGTTGGCATTGGGCTCGGCGGTCAGGCCGCGGCCGACGCCGGCGATCGTGTCGCCGTCAATCAGGACGTCGGCCGTCGACAGGTCGCCGATCGCCGGATCGAGCGTCAGGACGTATCCGCCGCGCAGGAGCGTCTGAGTGCTCCGAACGTGCAGCGCGCCTCCGATCATGCTAGCGGGCCGGCGGCGCGCCTGGCGAGGGAGGAGCCGCGCCGCGCGCCGGCGGCGCGCCCGGCACGTTGCCGCAGTCCTGCGCGCACTTGGCGGGCTGCTTGTACACGTCCTTCAGCTTCTTCCGGTACTCGGGATACATCGTCGCCGCGCCGCCACGAACGGCTTCAAGCGGCAGACCGTACAGCTTCGACATCTCGTCGAGGAAGGGATTGGTCCCGGGCAGGTAGTGCGGCACGTCACCCTCCTTGCGCGGGATCTCGACCTGCGGCTCGCAGGGCTCGGGCAGCACGCGGGTGGCCGGATCGAACTGAAAGCTCGCGTTGCGGATGAACGGCTCCTCGAAATAGATCGGATCGTCGACGATCATCGTGACCGTCATCACGTTGCCGTGGCGGGCGTACTGCTCCATGATCGTCGCCTGATCGCTGTGCGGCACGCCGTTGCGCCACACCATCCCCTCCTTGAGGTGCGTCGTGGACGCGACGAGAATGTCGCCCTCCCAGGTCCCTGTCGAGAAGCCGCCGGCCGTGTGCTCCGCGTACGGACCGGGGTGCGGACGGCCGTCCATCCAGATGGTGTGCGGGGCGCGATCGACAGTGCCGGTGATGTGCCACGCCGTCACGCGGCCGGAAATCGGATCCGTGTCGGCCGTCATCCTGAAGCTCTGCGGCCCCATGACGATGTACTGGCTCGTGTACAGAATGCACTGCCGCTCGGGCATGGTCTGAATCGAGATCTGCCAGGCGTCGGCGCGGGCCCGCCCCTCGTCGTTCAGCGGCAGGCCGGTGTAGTCGCCGATGCGCGGTCCCGGCGCACGCTCGAGAAAGTCCTCGTGCAGGCGGTTGGCCCAGGTGCCGGACAGATCGAGCTCGGCGAACGCCGGCGCGCTCGTCGCGGCCAGCCCCGCGAGCGCGACGGCCCACACACACAAACGCGACGCCACCATCCTCACACCCTCACTTCCTCGAAGCCTTCGGTTTCACTGGCGGAGCTCACCACCGCGCCGAGCACGACGTCGGGTCCCACTTCGAGCCGTCGGCCTCCTTCTTGAAGTTCGTGCTGAGAATCAGCTGCGTGGTCAGGTATTTCGAGTCGTCCACGAGCGACGTCACGACGAGCCACTGCGTGTTGTCGGGCCCCTTCATCAGATCCCAGTACTCGGTGAGCGTCGCGCCGGCGCTGTACGGAATGCCGTTCTTGCGCAGGTAGCCGGGCCGCAGATGCGTCGTCGTCACCTTGAGCGACCCGAACCGCGGGGCCGCGGGTCCGCGCCCGCGGGCCGCTTCGGCGGCGCGGCCGCCGCGTCCGGCGGGCGTGCCGGCCGCACTGGTGGACGTCGGCTGACCGCCGATCGTGGCGTCGACGCCGGCGCCGCGCTGCGCGCGCGGCGTTTCCCAGGCCGCCACCGAGTCGCCCTGCCACGTCGGCTCGCCCCCGGGCGCCTTCCAGTCGCCGAAGTGGAACAGCCGCGTCTGCGTTCCGGCGTCGAACTCGGCCTTCAACGTGTTGTCGTCCTGCCACGTGATGTGCACGCGTCCAGGCACGCGAATGAGGGCGGGCGCCCCGTACGACTTGCACTGCTCGCCGGCGGCCTCGTCCTTGGCCGGATCCCACGCGTCGGCGATCTTCTTCGCCTCGGCGTTGATCGGCAGGCTCGCCACGTCGCCGACCGCGGGCGTCACCATCCGCCATCGCCAGTCTTCCGAGACGACCGACACCCAGTAGCCCGTCAGATCGATCGGCGCGGCCGTCCGCGCCGGCGGCGGCGGCGCTCCGGGCCCCTGACCTCTCCCGCCCTGGCCGAACACGATCGCCGAGCCGCTCATCACCGCCGCGACGATCGCGATCCCTGTCTTGTGTCGCACGCTACGCTCTCCTGTCCAATCCCGGTCGACGCGCGGCCGGCGGGCCCGACAAGGTCCGCCAAGACAGACCCTGCCGTGGTCCCGTCAGCTAGGGTGACTTCGTGAGCGACTTGAACACAGCCTCCACGAACATGCGGGTGGTCCACGCCCCCGAGTCCGATCCGTACCGCTTGCGCCATCCCTGGGTCGGGTCGGCCTTCTGCACCTCGTCGAGCGTCATGCCCTTCTTGATCGAGTCCTGCACGCGGTCGCGGATGATCGTCACCATGTCGCGGTAGTCGACCAGATCCGACTTGTCGCACAGCCGGCCGTGGCCGGGAATGACAACCGTGCCGCCCTCCTGCCACACCAGCGGCGTCGGGATCATGGCGAGCGCAATCAGCCGATTGAGGCTGTCGATGGTCCCCTGGATCGAGCCGCCCTTCTCGAGATCGATCACCGGAAACCGCATGGTGTCGAGCACGTCGCCGACGACGAGCACGTCGGAGCGTCGGAAGAGGACGGCGCTGTCGCCGTCGCTGTGGGCGGCCGGCTGGGCGAACACCTGAATCGCCTCGCCGTTGAGATACAGGTCCTTCTCTTTCTCCCCGAGCGCCGCGGAGTACGAGGACGTGGGCCAGGCGCCGCTCGGATACGCGGCTTGCTTGCCGACCGGCGCACTCAGGCGCGCCAGCACGTTCTCCTCCGCGAAGACGACCGCGCGCCCGCCGGCAGATGCGATGTCGTTCAGACCGCCGGTGGGAATGATCGACTGCCCGGCTGACGACAGCTTCTCGTTGCCGCCCACGTGATCGGGATCCGCATTCGTGTTGATGATGTAGCGGATAGGCTGCTTCGTGATGGCGCGGATTGCTGCGAGCACCTGATCCGCCTTCGCTGACGACCCGGTGTCGACAATCACCACGCCGTCGGCACCGATCTGCACGGCGATGTTCGCGCCGGCGCCGGCAATCATGTAGAAGTGCGGGTGGATCTGCAGCACCTCGATGTCGCCGGCGGCTCGAGACGGCTGCTGAGCCGCAAGCGGAACCACCGCGATCGCGCCGACGGCGGCCATGGCAGCCGACCGTGTTTTGAGCCTCATGGCTCCATCCTAACTCAGCGCCAGCCAAATGAAATCGCTGACGGTTCCGGACGCGCCACCCCGCCGGTGACGGTCCGTCGGCACGACTGCTAGAATGTGAAAATCAGGAGATGCGGTGGGAGGCCGTTCGGGCACGCCCGGACCCGCCGCGCCTGCATCGCCGACAAGGACGGGGCCCATGGCACAGCGATCACGCCCGACCATCACCAAACGACAGCGCGAACAGGCTCGCATCGCCAAGCAGAAGGACAAGGCCGCCCGGCGCGCCGAACGGGCACAACGACCGCGGCCGTCGGCCGGCACCGACGGCGTCGATCCTGATATCGCCGACATCCGTCCGGGACCGCAGCCGCCCGCCGACTGGCAGATCGAAACCGACGAATAGGCCGGAGGGCGACCTCGCCGGGGAGGCCCGTCGAGAGAGCGCGGACACGCCCCCGCGAGACGCTGGCAGCCGCCATTCCCACGACGGCAGGTCGTCTCGACTCTTCCCCACGACATCCAAACGCGCGGAATCGGCTCGCCAGCCGGTGCGGCTCCTTGCCGGCGCGCCCCGTTGCCGCTACCATCCCGCATCGCACCGACGGGTCAACACGCGCCAGCCATGCAGGGAGGTCGCCCATGGTCGCTCTGTCCGCGCTCTGGATCCCGATTCTGCTGTCGGCGATCATCGTCTTCGTGCTCAGCTCCCTCATCCATATGGCCACCCCGTGGCACAAGGACGACTTTCGACGGCTCCCCGACGAGGACAGGGTGCTGGACGCGCTGCGCGGCTTCTCCCTGCCGACGGGCACCTACACCCTTCCGCGTCCAGCCAGCAGGAACGAGATGAACTCTCCGGCATGGGCCGAGAAGGTCAGACGAGGCCCCAACCTGATGCTGCAGGTCATGCGCAACGAGCCGATGTCGATGGGCCGCAATCTCGGCGCGTGGTTCCTGTACTCGATCGTCATCGGGATATTCGCCGCCTACGTGGCGGGCCGGGCCCTCGGCCCCGGCGCCCCGTACTTGTCGGTCTTCCGCTTCGCCGGCACGACGGCGTTTCTCGGCTACACCGCCGCCCTGTGGCAGCTGTCGATCTGGTACCAGCGACCGCTGCTGACGACGATGAAGACGACCGTTGACGGGCTGATATACGCGCTCTTCACGGCCGGGACGTTCGGCTGGCTCTGGCCGCGCTAGCGACCGGCGCGCCAGCCGCCCGCGCGTTGGGTTACGATCGTCGGCAGGGGAAGAATCCATGCGAGCACTCACCGTCGTGGCAGCAGGCGTCGTCCTCGCGCTCTCCGGGACCGTTCCATCCGCCCAGAGCGCGGCCGCCGACACGTCGAGGGACGGCCGCCGCGTCTTCGTGCCGGCCAGGACCCCGTGGGGCGACCCGGACCTGCAGGGGATCTACACCAACAAGGACGAAAACGGCATCCCGATGGAGCGGCCCGCTCAGTTCGAGGGGCGAACGGCCGCGGACATCCGTCCGTCGGAGCTCCAGGCGCTGATCAGACAGCGGAACGAGGCGGGCGAGGAGCGGGCGCCGGGCATTGGCGGCGCGGAGACGGGCGCCGGGCCGGTGCACTGGTACGAGGTACTACGGCGCGAAGAACAGCCGGCCGTGGCTCATCACCGATCCGGCTGACGGCCGGATCCCGCCCAAGACACCCGGCGCCGAACAGCGTCTCGCGCGTCTCGAGGCGGCCATGCGCACGCACGGCGAGGCGGACTCGGCGGAGGTCCGCAGCCTGTACGACCGGTGCATAACGCGCGGGGTTCCCGGGTCGATGATGCCGGCCATCTACGGCAACTCGTACCAAATCGTGCAGGCGCCGGGACAGGTAGCCATCCGCTACGAGATGATCCACGAAACCCGCGTCGTCCCGCTCGACGGCCGGCCGCACGTCGGATCGAACATCCGCAGCTACATGGGCGACGCTCGCGGACACTTCGAGGGGAACACGCTGGTCGTGGAGACGACGAACTTCAACGGGCTGAACGCAGCGGACCTGGCCGGCTACGGCTCGCCGGACCGCGACGCCACCCGGAATCTGCGCATCGTGGAACGCTTCAAACCGGTCGGACCGCGCCTCGTCGAGTGGTCGGTGACCCTGAACGACCCCGACACGTGGACGCGGCCGTGGACCTACGCGATGAATCTCACCCGCGACGAGAGTCAGCCGATGTTCGAGTACGCCTGCCACGAAGGCAACTACGGGCTCGTCGGCATTCTGAGCGCCGCACGCGCGGCAGAAGGGGCGAAGTAACCGATGAAGCGGCACGTCCGGGAAGTCGATGTGCTGGTCGGCTCGACCACGGACGGAGACGCCCTGGCGTTCTGCGGCCTCGGGTGACATCGACTTGCGTGTGCGGCCCGGGCCCGGTGATGCGGTCATGAGCGAGCGGCCGTCCGCGCATCCGCTGGACAATCCCGCCTGGACGGCGTTGCGTACGAACCATGCTCATCTGGCGGCCGGCGGCAACAGGGTCCGCCGGTATCCGGACCACCTGGCGCCGATCGCCGGCATCGGCCGGGCGGACGCGGCAACCCTCGACGATCTCGCTGCGCTCGTGCCCGAGAACGACTGGATCTCGATGCCGGCGACCCTCGAGGGCGTGGCGGGAATGGTGCGCGCGCCGCTGCGGGTGACGCTCGCGAAACGACTGGTGCAGATGGTGTGCACGCAGCTGGTCGAAGTGCCCCCGATCGGCGCGGAACTGTGCGTGCTGTCGGATCGCGATGCCGACGAGATGGTCGCACTTGCCCACCTGACGCACCCCGGGCCGTTCCGGTCCCACACCTACACGTTCGGGCTGTACCTCGGCATCCGGGTGGACGGCGTGCTCGCGGCGATGGGCGGACAGCGGATGCACCTGCCCGGCTATCGCGAGGTCAGCGCCATCTGCACGCATCCCGACTTCCGCGGACGCGGTTATGCAAAGCTCATCGTGTCGCGCCTCGCGGCGGCGATATTCGGGGAGGGGCTCACGCCCTTCCTGCACGTTCAGGAAGAGAACGCCGCGGCGCAGGCGCTCTATTGCAGCCTGGGATTCGTCGAGCGGGCGCGTCTGCCGCTGGTCGTGGTCGCGCGGGAGATGCGTGCCGGCGCGGGAGACCAACAGGTCATCGCCAGCGGCGATCGTGAATCGTGACTCCGCTATTTCTGCGGAGCCGGGGCTGTCTGGGGCGGCGTGGTCGGCGTGTAGTTCCGGCGGCCGTAGTTGGGCCGATAGTGCATGTGACAGCTCGTGCACGAGGTGACGAGCTGCTGGTTGAGCGCGACGATCGCGTCGACGTCCTTCTTCTTGGCCGCCGCGAAGGCGGCGCGGCCGGCCTCGGCCAGCAGCTTCGCGTCGGTCTGCCATTGTCCCTGATCGCGGGCGCGTCCCGGCATCATCAACAGGTTGCCGAACTCGGCCAGCGCGAGCGCCTTTCCCTGCAGATCGTTCCATTCGACGTCGTTTGTCGGCGCGCTGCGCTCGATGTAGAACATCGCGTCGGAGTACGGATAGATGACCTTCAGCATCAGCTCGCTCATGGTGCCGACCGGCGCCGGCCGCGCGGCGGGCGCCGCCGGCGCCTGAAGCTCCTGCGCGTGCAGCGCGCCAGCCAGCGTCACCGCCGAGAGCACCAACCATCCACCTCGTCGCATCGCCTGTCTCCCCTTCGCCGCGGGAGTCTACCATCGTTCACAGCGCGCCCCGCGCGAAACCTTCAGGCGTGTGCGTTGTTGTAGGATCGGCGGCTCCAGGAGGAACAGACGATGCGATTCGTGATGCACTGGGCCGGAGCGGCGATGCTCACCCTGTCGGCGACCACCGCGCTCGCGCAGATGCCGAATTCCTACGGCATGTCGGTGACCGGCGAGAGCGCCAAGAAGGCCGCGGCGGCCGCACTCGCCGAAGCACGCAGGAACAACTGGACGATGGCCGCCGCCATCGTGGACACGGCCGGCGACCTCGTGTACTTCGAGAAGGTGGACGGCACGCAGGCCGCGAGCACGCTGATCGCCATCGACAAAGCGCGATCGGCGGTCCGCTTCAAGCGGGCCACCAAAGAGCTGCAGGACGCGCTGGCTGCAGGCGGCGCCGGACTCCGCATGCTCGCGCTGCAGGGCGCCGTGCCGGTGGAGGGCGGCATCCCGCTGCTCGCGGACGGCAAGATCGTCGGGGCGATTGGCGTGTCGGGCGGAACGAGCGTGCAGGACGGTCAGTGCGCGAAGGCGGGGGCGGAGGCGGTGAAGTAGCGAGGCTCGCCCTGCACGAGAAAAGGCCAGAAGCGACGATCTTCAATCGCTTCTGGCCCCGGCACCGGTTCCTGATTGCAGACTGTCAGATTTCGAGTTGTCACGCCGCACCCTACTGAGGCCCGCCCTCTCCCGCCGCCGTGCCCGGCGTCGCGTTGATGTTCCCCTGCACGGCGCGCCGCGGACGGAAGATGCCCTTCGCGGCATCCTCGGCAAGCGCCTGGTCTTCCGCGCGCTCGCCGCTCAGCACGTTCCGGAGCATGTAGTTGCCCTCGTGACAGTCGTAGGCCAGCAACTGGAAGCCCGGCGGGGAGATGAGCGGCACCCGGATCGTGAACGGCCGCGTATAGGTCTTCGGATCGTCGATGTGGATCTGGTACTGCAGCTCGTCGGGCGCCGTGCGCGTGAACCGCTCTACGATCCTCATGTCTGCACTGTGCCGCAACCCGTTGCCGTTCAGCCCGATGCTGGTCTGGTCGGTCAGGTTCGTGGTCTCGACCACGAGCGTGCTGCCTTCCCAGTGGCCCCGCGAATCGCCCATGTACTGGCGGATTTTCGAGCTGATGTGCGGCCGGTTGTCGAGCGGAATGACGCGCGTGTCGTGCACCATCTCGTAGCTGATCACGACCTCGTTCGGCGTCTGCAGGATGCGGTTGCCGTTGCCGTACACGACCGGCAGCACCGAGCCGACGATGCCGCGCGTGATGCAGCGATCGTAGTTGGTGAAATCGGTCGTGCTCTCGAACGGACCGTTGCCGAAGGTCCCCCGGTCGCGCGGCGCCCGGCGCTTCTCGGCCTCGGCGGTCAAGGGCGGAATCTTGCCGTCGCCGTCCACGATGAGCGACGTCTGGTTGAAGGATTTCTTCAGCCAGGCATTGTCGTCGCAGAAAGCGCCGCACCGCGCGTCCGATCGCTTGCGGGTGGCTTCGTCGCGCTTCAGCTTGTCGGCAAACTCCGCGTCGGTCAGTTCGACGCGTCCGGCGAACTGCTCCGGCCTGGCCAGCGGAATGCCGATCGCGCCGTCGCTGGTCCACGTGCCGGAGATGTCGGGATGTCCCCAAGGGGTCTTCGGTGAGGTGAACTTCTTCGCGGCAGGCGCCGCCGGCTTGTCGGCCTGCGCGTATGCGGGCACCGCGGCGACGACTGCGGCGAATCCGATGGCGCACGCCAGGAAATGCGTCCTCATACCCGCCTCCTTGAATCGCGGAATGGGAAAGAGAGATCGCCGAATGGGAGAGAGAAATGGGGTGATGCAGTGATGGGCGACCGGATGCCGGCGATGGAAGGGACGGGGCGATGCCTCATCACCCCGTCTCCTTCAACTCTTCATTCCGGCGTGCCGTCTGCTACTTCTCGGGGCGTTCGTCCGGAGCGCCGGTGCCCGACGAGCCGACAAACAGCTTGCGGCCGTCCTGATAGGTGATGTCGCGGCCGTTGGCGCGCATCGCCCCGTCCTTGGCCTGATAGCCCTCGACCGTGATCACCGTGCCCGGCAGCAGCGAGCTCTTGTTGAAGCCGCGGCGCAGCAGCGCGTTCGGCGCGCCCGCTTCCACCATCCAGTTCTCGACCTTGCCGTCCGGCTTCTTCACGTCCATGTGGATCCACGCATGCGGGTTGATCCACTCCATCTGGGTGACGGTGCCGGTCATCTTCACCGGCTTCTGCGCGTCGTACTCGGCCGCGAACGAATGGTGCGCCAGGACAGGCACCGCGGCCATCAGCAGCCCGGCTCCAACGATGACAACAGACAGCTTTGATCGCATCGAACTCTCCTCCAGCGTTAGCCCTCTATTCTACAATTGCCTGCCACACAGCATTCTCGAAATCGCGCTGCAGAGGCCCTGTGGCGGTCTGCATCATGATAATCGAAACCATGTTCTCTTTCGGATCGATATTCACGTTGCACCCGTAAGCCCCCGCCCAGCCGAAGGTTCCCGCGCCGACGCGCAGCCCCGCCGCCACCGGGTCGAGCACCATCTGCATGCTCAGGCCGAACCCCATACCGTGCGCCGGGCGCCCAAACTGTCCGTTGACCATGTCGCCCGTGTGGTTCGAGGTCATCAACTCGACAGTCCTGGGGCCCAGGTACCGCCGTCCGTTCAACTGCCCGCCATTCAGGAGCATCTGGGCAAATTGCGCGTAATCGGCCGCCGTGCTCATCAGGCCGCCGGCCCCCGAAAAATACACCTGGCTGACGTTCTGGTTCTGATTCTCGCTGCGCACCAGACTGCCCGCCTGCCGCGTGTAGAGCGTCACCAGCCGTCCGGCGGCATCGCCGACCGGGTAGAAGCCGGTGTCCTTCATGCCAAGCGGCTCGAAGAGGCGCTGCTTGAGGAACTGTTCGAAGGTCTGTCCGGACGCCACTTCCACGACGCGGCTGAGGACCTCGAACCCGGCCTGACCGCTGTAGCGCCACAGCGTGCCGGGCTGGAAATCCAGCGACACAGCGGCCAGCCTCGGAATGTAGGTCGCCAGCGTGTCGGTCGGCGTCCGCGGCGCCACGGTGGCGGCGACCGCGTTGCCAAGGCCGCCGCTCATCAGACCCGACGTGTGAGTCAGGAGGTCGCGGATCGTGATTTCACGGCTCGCCGACACCGTGTCGAATTCCACGGGGGCGGCGCCCCGGCCGGCTCCCGCCGCGGCACCCCGCCCGCTTCCCGGCCCGCCGCGGCCGCCTCCGGCGCCAGGCGCGGCGCCCGGCTTCGGCACGGCGACCTTGTTCAGGTTCTTGAACTCGGGGATGAAGCGCGACACGGGATCGGTCAGGCGGACCTTGCCTTCCTCGACGAGCATCATCACCGCGACGCCGGTGATCGGCTTGGACATCGACGCCAGTCGGAAGATGCCGTCCTTCGGCATCGGCTTCTGGGACTCGATGTCCATGACGCCCTGCGCCTCGAAATGCGCGATGCGCCCCCTGCGCGCCACCAGCGTGACGACCCCCGAGAGCTCTTTCGCGTCGATGTGCCGCTGCACCGCCTCGTGAACGCGCTGGAGGCGATCGGACGACAATCCGACGTCCTCCGGCTTGGTCGTCGTCGGGACGAGCGCCATGGTCAAGGGGATCGACGCGAGCGCCACGACCGTACAGACCAGACGATTCATCGGTCCCTCCATCGAAACGCCCGGGAGGGTAGCATGAATCGCCGATCCGCCGACGACCGCCAGACACCGGTCCGTCCACGTCAGAAGTCGAACTGGACGCTGAATTTCAGGAACCGCGGCGTCATGATGCTGAGCGGCTGCAGCCATGGGTTGCCGCCAACCGCCACCGGGTTGTACGTCTGGTTGTAGGTCAGCACCGGCGAGCGGTTCAGGGCGTCGTAGATCTCGAGGCCGACGTTGGTCCGCGTCTCGCCGAACCTCAGGATCTTCGCGACCTTGAAATCGAGCTCGTTCACGCGGTCGCCCCACACCTGGCCCGGCTGCACGAGGTTCACCGTGGCGCTCGTTGCGTTGAACGAGATCGTGTACCCGCCGCCGCCGGGCAGCCGCGGATCGTCGGGCGCCGCCACGGAGAACGACGCGTAATCCGCCGCGCTGGACAGCACGTTGTCGGTGACGGTGAAGTTGTTGAGCCACCGGCGCGTGCCCGCTCGAGCAGCAGCTTGTTGGTGGCGGCCGACTGCCACGAGGCCTGCTGCACGCGCTGGAAGCGATGGCGCGTACCCGCCCGCCTCCGGCGCCGAGTCGGCCGCGCTCCCGAACACGTACTCGAACACCCTGTCGCTGGTCGGATTCCGGCAGCCGGACCCGTCCGGCGTCCACGTGGCGCCGTTGCACGGGTGCTGCTCGTCCCAGAACAGGTTCAGCTTGTTCCGCGGCGTCAGCTGCGCGTCAGGCGCGCGCTGCCGATGGAGCAGCTGTCGGCGTTATTGAAGGAACTCGAAGGAAGTCGAAAAAAACGCCCGGCCGGCGGGGCCGACCGGGCGCACGCGAGGCGAGAGGGACGCGATCTAGAAGTCGAACTGGGCGCTGAACTTCAGGAAGCGCGGCGTCATGATGGAATTCGGCTGCAGCCACGCGCCGGGAGTGCCCGCCGCCACGTTCGGGTTGAACGTCTGGTTGTAGGTCAGGACCGAGGCACGGTTGAGCGCGTTGTAGATCTCGATGCCGACGTTGGTGCGCGTGCGGCCGAACCTCAGGATCTTCGCGAGCTTGAAGTCGAGCTCGTTGACGCGATTGCCCCACACCTGGCCCGGCGCTGCGAGGTTCACGGTGGCGCTCGTCGCATTGTTCGAGAGCGGCCGGCCGAGGATTGGCGCGATGACGCTGTTCGGCACGGCGTAGTTGGCCGCCAGCACGCCACCCTGATCGCTGCGGAACGTCGCACTGAAGAGCACGTCGACCTTCGGCACGACGTAGCTCCCCAAACCGGTGACGCGCGTGACCAGCCCCGGATCGTTGTGGCAGTACGGGTTGAGCGAAGCGGTCTCCGGCAGTTGCGCCCGGATCTCGCAGTTGTCGGTCACGTTCTTGCCGGTGTTGAACCCGCCCTGGAGCGTCAGCCCGTTGCGCACGCGGGAGCTGATGTTCAGCAGGATGCCGTTGTAGTGCGAGTACTGGTTGCCGAAGTTGCTCGAGCTGGTAGTGAAGTTGTTGGACACGTTGTTCGCGAACCCGCTCGCGAGCGTCGGGTTGATGTTGTACAGGCTCGAGATGGTGTTGCCGCCGCCGCCGGGCAGCCGCGCATCGCTCGGCGCGACGACGTAGAACGACCCGTAGTCGCCCGGCGCCGTGAGGAGGTTGTCGACGGCGTTGAAGTTGTTGAGCCACCGCCGCGAATAGCTGACCTCCATCGACGTGCGGGGCAGCAGCTCCTGCTGGACCGACGCGACGAAGCCCCAGTCGTTGGGCCGGACCGCCCAGCCTCCCATGTTGTTGTAGTCGTAGCTGTTGGTGAACACCGGCTTGCCGAAGTTACCGCTGGTGATCTGGCCGCAGAAGTCGCCGCCGCTCGACCGGTTGTCCTGCAGCGCCGGATTCTCCAGCACGCAGTCGGGCGTGTAGTTCCCGTTCGAGTCGGTCCACGTGCGGGTCGTCGAGGTGCTCACACGGCCCGTCGGGTTGCCGGCCGTGTAGTTGCCGTTGCCGCTGCTCGCCGCCTCGAGGTACTGGCCGATGGAGACCTTCACGGCGGTCTTGCCGGTGCCGAACACGTCCCACGCCACGCCGCCGCGCGGCGTGATGTCCTTGTAGCCCCAGACGTTGTTGATGCAGGTGCCGCTGAAGCCCGCCGGCAGGTTGCCGCCGTGCAGATCGCTGCTGCACAAGGCGGTGGACGCCGTCGCAAACTGCGCGTCGTTCTGCGCGAAGACGACCGGCGTGGTCAGAAAGCGGACCGGACCAATCTGCTCGTCGAGGAAATAGCTCCGGGCGTAGTCGTACCGCAGCGCGCCCTGCAGCGTGAAGCGCCCGTGCGTCCACTGATCCTGGACGTAGAAGGCGTCGGACCGCACGCGCTGGGCCACCTGGTAGGGCGTCAGCGTCTCGGCGATCGAGACGTTCGTGCTGTTGGCCGATCCGTTCTGCAGCGTATAGGTCGTCGAGGTGCTGTTCGGGAAGTTCTTCTCATCGTCGACGTCGAAGATGCCGGCGTAGCCGACCTTGAAGTTGTGCGCGCCGGTCACGTACGACATCGACGCGCGCCAGTTGTGCTGGCCGATCCAGTCGTCGAACGGCGCCTCCGAGCGATAGGCCAGACCCGGATGGCCGCCGTTGCCGGCGCACCCGGCCGACGTCGTGCAGCCTTCGGTGACCCGGACGAGATCCGCCGTCACGCTGTCGGGCCGGCGGTTGGTGCCCCACCGCGAGAGATAGGTGCCGAAGCCCGCCTCGAGCAGCAGCTTGTTGGTGGCCGGCGCCTGCCACGAGGCCTGCTGCACGCGCTGGAACCGGTGGCCGTACCCGCCCGCCTCCGGCGAGGAGTTGGCCGCGCTCCCGAACACGTACTCGAACACCCTGTCGCTGGTCGGATTCCGGCAGCCGGACCCGTCCGGCGTCCACGTGGCGCCGTTGCACGGGTGCTGCTCGTCCCAGAACAGGTTCAGCTTGTTCCGCGGCGTCAGCTGCGTCGTCAGGCGCGCGCTGCCGATGGACCAGCTGTTGGCGTTGTAGGCCGGCTTGCTCGTGTCGGCCGCGTAGGTCCACGGCGCCGCGCTGTTGGCCACCGGGCTGGTGATGTTCTCGAAGTTCGCGTTGGCGAAGATCCCGGGAATCGTCTGCCACGACCCTTCGTCGCGGTAGTTCGCGTAGAACCAGAGCCGGTCCTTCTTGATCGGCCCGCCGAGACCGGCGGTCACGTCCCACAGCTTGACGATCTCCAGCGGCGACGCCAGCCCCTGCGCCTTGAGCGCGTCGGAGTAGTTGCTCGACACCATGCCGCTGCCGAGACCGGCCGCGTACACCGTGCCCTTGAAGGTGTTGCCGCCGGTCTTGGGCACGATGCTGATGGTCGGGCCGCCGACTTCGGCCTCGCCGAGGCCGCCCGAGTTGGTCGTCACGACCTCGGTCGCGCCGAGCAGGTCGGCGTTGTAGCCCGAGACGCCGCCGCCGTTCAGCGACGCCCCGGTCAGCAGGCCGTCCACCATCATGCGTCCTTCGTTGCTGCGGCCGCCCGCGCCGCCGAACACGACCATGCCGGGCGTCACCTGCACGTCGGCCGTCGATCCGCTCTGCGTGATCACCGACGGCATCAGCACCATGATTCCGGCGTAGCCCTTCGAGGTCGGGATCGACGTCATCACTTCGTTCGAGATCGTCGTCTGGCGGCGGATGCTCTGGACGTCGACGATGGGCGTTTCGCCCGTGACGGTCACCGTTTCCTGCACGGTGCCGATCTTCATGTCGGCGTTGACGCTGAACACCGCGCGCCCGGTCACCTCGATGCCTTCACGCCTCACCGTCGAAAAGCCGGTCAGCGTGAAGGTGACGGTGTAGGTGCCGGGCCGCAGGTTGGCGATTCGGGTACTGTCCGGTGCCGTCGCTGACCGCGGTGCGCACCTTCTCGATGAGGACCGGACTGGACGCTTCGACGGTGACACCGGGCAGGACCGCGCCGGACGCGTCCTTCACCACACCGGTGATCGTGGCCTCTTCCTGCGCCGACGCGACACGCGGCAGCAGCAGCACGACCGCACACGCGAGCGCGAACAGCAGCCTTCTCAACACGTGCATGACACTCTCCCTTTCATGGCGGTGGACCCGGCTCTTCGTCTTCGAAATCCGGACGCGTGGGGCCGAAGAACAGTAGCGGATTCTAAGAACGCCGTTACCGCTGAGTCAACGACCTATTTGGAACTCGCGAGCGCCGCGTCAGGAAACCCTGGGGAGGATCCGGAAATTCGGATCGGGCAGGAACGCCCGGGGCAATGCGGAGACCGACTGCTTGGAGCTCAAAGCGCGTGCCGGCGGCGGGTGGCCGGCGCGACGGGCGACGAATTCACCGCGGGCGGCGGGGGGCCGGCCTGTTCAGGGTCGTCTGAACCAGGTCCCCCAGCTGCGACGCGGGGACGGCGTTGCCCTCGATATTGGCCACGAGCGCGCCCTGCCGATCGATCACGGCGGTGTGTTCGGAATGCGTAAAGACGCCGTCGTCGGGAAACGAATCGATGCCGAACAGGCCGCACACGCGGCGCACCTCGGCCACCTCCCCCGTCAGGAAGCGCCACGCGTCCGGATCGGCCTTCCAGCGGCTCGCATAGCCGGCGAGCACCGCGGGGGTGTCGTGCACCGGATCGAAGGTGACGGTGAGGAGCGTGAGATCGCGCCGCATCGCGAACCGGCGGCTCAGCGCGCCGAAGTCGTTCGCGAGGCGAAAGCAGAACTGCGGGAGCACGCATCGCGTGTAGATGAAGTTGATCGCCACGACCTGCCCACGCAACTGCGACAGCCTCACGGGGCGGCGCTGCTGATCGGTCAGCGTGAAGTCGGGCACCGTCTGACCGACCCGGAGCACGGGTGCCCGCGACGCGCCCCGCATCGCGTCCTTCAGGATCTTCAGCCGCTCGGCCGTCAGCGGATCCTGCTCGGCGCTTCGATACGGCCGCGCGTGGATCCCTTCGACGTACCCGGCCTGCCGATCGACGACGAGCGTGAAATCCACCGTCATCCCCGGCTCGAGCCCCATGAGATCCTTCGACCGCCGCACATCGAAGGTCATCGTCATCGCCGCCATCACGCCGGGAACGCTGTCGTGCGAGATGACGACGTGTCTTCCGCGAGCGTCGACGTCGAGCACCAGGCCGCTCATCGCGTACCTGGTCTGCCCGTCCTGGCCGACCAGGGCGGCGCGGCCGCAGACGACGAGCGCTGCCGCGACGACCAGCGGGAGGAGGCTCCTACCGCCCACGACCGGCCTCCGCCCCCCGAACCAGCGGCAACCGCGGGCGATCGAGCGTCCGGTACGCGCCGTCGAATTCCTTGATCTCGATCGACTGGTTCTTCGGGATGCCGGCGAAATGCTGCCGCGTGCCGCTGGTCGGCCACCAGACGTCCACATCGACCGGTCCGGCCGCGCGTCCCAGGCCGACGTGCTGCTGCAGCGGGGAGGCGCCGAACGATCCACCGGGGCCGACGGTCCGGTACATGCGGCGCGTTCCGCGGCCGGCATCCTCTGCGGTGACCGTAATCCGCGCGCCGATGGCCGACCGGTTCGTCTTCACGCCGACCAGCTTCACGTTGATCCAGGCGTTGTCGTGTCCGGGATTCCTGAAGAGCCGCAGTGCGTGCGCGTCGCCCGGCATCGCGCCGCCGACCTCGAACACGATGTCTTCGTTTCCGTCGTTCTCGAGATCCGCAAACGCGACGCCGTGGCCTTTGTGCAGCTCGCCGGTTCCCGACGCCGCGGTCACGTCGACGAACGTGCGCCCGTCCTTGTTGTGCAGCAGCACACTCGGGACCAGCGAAGCGTACGACGGGCTGCCGGTGCCGAGATAGATGTCCAGGAAGCCGTCGTTGTCGATGTCCCCGAAGTTGGCGCCCATCGGCATGAACACCTTGTCCAGGCCGGCCTGTCGCGTCAGATCGACAAAGCTGCCGTCCCCGGCGTTCCGATACAGTTTCAGCGTCGGCGCGTTGTGCGGGAGCCCGAGGTAGGTGCGCGCCGACTCGTCCACCGACATGAAGTAGCTGGCGACGAAGAGGTCGGGGCGGCCGTCGTTGTCGTAGTCGAAGAACCACGACGCGAATCCGCGTCCCGGCCCGACGACGCCCGCCGCCTGCGCCAGCTCGGTGAACGTGCCGTCGTGATTGTTGCGATACAGGAAGTTGTTGGCGCCGAGATTGGAGACATACAGGTCGGGCCAGCCGTCGCTGTCGTAGTCGCCGGCCGCCACCGACTTGCTGTAGACGACGCGATCCACGCCGGCCGCGTGCGCGATGTCCTCGAACGTGCCGTTGCCCTTGTTCAGGAACAGCTGCGCCGGGCCGTCTTCGTTGCCCACGAAGAGGTCCAGCAGGCCGTCGTTGTTGATGTCGGTCCAGACGCCGGCCTGCGTGCTCGTGGGCGTCGCCAGCCCGGCGCGGACGGTCACGTCGGTGAAGGTGCCGTTGCAGTTGTTGTGCAGGAGCGACTTGCGCTGGGGCAGCTCCCACGCGCCGCGCAGGACCAGAATGTCGAGGCAGCCGTCGTTGTCGTAGTCGGCCTGGATGATGTTCAGTCCGCCCAGCTCGGTCGCCAGACCCCGCTCGGCCGCCTGCTCGATAAAAGATCCGTCCGGATTCCGGTGGAAGAAATGCATCGGCTCGCAGCTCCCGATGCTGGAGGTCGCCACGTCGAAGCGGCCGTCGTTGTCGAAGTCATCGACGATCACCCCTCCGGCGGGCGCAAAGGAGGTGAGGCCCGCCTGCGGCGCCACGTCCACGAACCGGCCGACGTCTTCCGACGAGGACGAGAACACGGAGGGCGGAATCCGCCGCGCCGCCGGCACCGCCTCCGGATAGCCGCCCGTCGTCATGTACGCGAGGTTGAGCAGCCACTTCACCTCGAGATCGTCGGGCTCCCTGGTCAGACACGCCGAGAAGTGCTGGATGGCCTTTTGCGAGTCGCCGCCGTCGGCGAACGCGCGCCCCGAACCGACGCCCAGCAGGCATCGGTCGCCCGGCGTCCGATAGACGCCGTTGGTCATCTCGGAGCGGTGCAGATAGGCGATGCCGAGTGCTTCCTCCATCTGCTGTGCGGCGTCGGGGAACGTCGACCGCGCCATGGAGTACGCGCGCTCGTAGTGCGCAATGGCCTGGTCCATCCGCCCTTCGTACGCGTACAGCTCCGCGAGGCTGAACTCGGCGTGGAACACGTCGAGCGGCGGACGACCCGGCGCGCCGCCCGGCCGCACCAGCCGCTGCAGCGCCGCGTGCGACGCCGCGAGCGATTTGGTTCGCATCTCGCAGATCGTCGCCGGATCGCGGTTCCAGCCGGGCGCCTTGGAGAACTGCTCCAGGCTGGTCTCGGCGTCGAGCAGTCCGCCGACTTCGAGCGCGTATTTCACCGCCCCGGCGGCCGCTACCGCCGGGTTCGCAGCCACCGCCCGGCCGGCCGTCTCGCCCCGAGCGACGACCTCGAGGATCGCAAACCCGGTGGGAATCCGGACGATGCCGCTGAGGTGGCCGGGATCGACGCCCTCGACGGCGGTTCTGAGCTCTGGACGCAGATCGGCGGGCGACAGGATGCCGAGCAGTCCGCCGGTGTCGGCCGTCGAGTCGATCGATTCGCGCCGCGCGATCGTCACGAAGTCCTCGCCGCCCCCCAGCCGTGCGAGGACCCGCTGCGCCTCGGCGGCGGTGCTCGTCACGATCATGCGCAGCGTGACGGTGTCGGCGGCGGATTGGCCGGCGCGCACCGCCGGCGAGGTCGGCCCCAGCGCGACAGCAACCGCCAGCATCACGAGCAGAGCCGTGGACCACACGCGCGGCATCACCGCAGGACTTCCTCGTTCACCGCCGGAACCGGTCTGGCATCGTATCAGAATCGGCCGGGACCAGGCCCGCGGCGGGGAGACGACAGAAAGTGAAAAGGGGCGGGAGAGCGGCTCCCGCCCCATCTGGAGATGACCGACGTGCGCCCGAGTGACGATCCTAGAAGTCGACCTGAACGCTGAACTTCCAGAACCTCGGCTGAATCACGGAGGTGGGAACCAGCCATTGCCCGTTCGGGAGCGTGGCCGACGACAGGATGAACGCCTGGTTGTAGGTCAGCACGGCGGCCGAGTTGAGGAGGTTGTAGAGGTCGAACCCGATGTTGGTTCGCGTGCGCCCGAACTTGAGAATCTTCGCCAGCCGGATGTCGAACTCGTTGACGCGGTCGCCGTAGAGCGTCCCCGGCTCGACGAGGTTGACCGTGACGTTCGGCGCGTTGAGCGACAGGGGGCGGCCGAGTCCGTTGGCCTGGGCAACCGCCGAGGTAACCGCGTAGTTGGCGGCGAGCTGTCCACCCTGGTCGCTCCGGAAGGTTCCCGAGAACAGGACGTCCACCCTGGGCACGGTGTAGGACGCAATGCCGGTGTATCGGGAAACCCATCCGGTCGAGGTGTTGCACCAGGGGTTGGTCGCCGCCGTCTCCGGCAGCTCGCTCCGTACGGCGCAGCTGTCGGTTCTGGTCGTGCCGGTGTTGAACCCGCCCTGGAAGACGAGCCCGGTTCGTGGCCGGGCGCTGACGTTCAGCAGCAGGCCGTTGAACACGGTGCTCTGGCCGCCGTAATCGGCCGCCAGGGTGGTCAGGTTCTGCGTCTGCGACGCGACCGCCGGGTTGACGTTGTACAGCGGTCCCAGAACGGCTCCCTGCGCCGAGCCCGGCAGCCGGGGATCGTTTGGAACAGCAAAGGTGAACGAACCGAAATCGGCGGCCGTGTTGGTCGTGTTGTCGACAATCGTCTCGTTGTTCAGCCACCACCGCCGGTTGTACCCGACCTCGACCGAGACGCGCGGCAGCACCTGCTGCTGGACCGACAGGCCGAACTGCCAGTCGCCCGGTCGGATCCCCCAGCCATTGGTGAGTGCCGGGTCGAGTGAGCTCGTGAACACGTCCTTGCCGAAGTTGAGCGTGCTGATCTGCGCGCAGAAGTCTCCGCCGGTGGCGCGGTTGTCCTGAAGCAGCGCGTTCTGGAGATCACAGTCAGGGGTGAAATTGCCGTTGGCATCGGTCCACGTCCGGGTAACCGACGTGGTCAGGCGCGAGCTCGGGCGCGAGATGGTATAGCTCAATCCGTTCTGCGCGGCCTGGAGGTAGCGGCCGACGTTGACCTTCACTGCCGTCTTGCCGTTGCCGAAGACGTCCATCGCGAACCCGCCGCGCGGCGAGAGGTCTTTGTAGCTGTTCACGCCGTCGGTCCGCGGATAGGTCACGACCTGCGGCAGGAAGGGCAGCGGCCCGAACGTGACTTCGGGGAAGTAGCTCCAGGCGCGGTCGAACCGCAGGGCTCCCTGGAACGTGAACCGGCCGGCGGTCCACTGATCCTGTCCGTAGAAGGCGTCGTAGCGGCCGCGGTTCTGCGCCGGGAACTTGTCGATCGTTTCAGTGATCTGGTTCGGCACGCCGTTGTTCACCCGATACGAATAGGCCTGGTTGTTGCCGTAGGTGACGGCATTGTCGACGAGGTAGCCGCCCTGGTAGCCGAACTTCATGTTCTGCGCGCCGGTGACGTACGACGCCGAGGCCCGCCAGGAGTGCGTCCCCTGCCAGTTCGCGCGCCAGGTGCCGGACCGATAAATGAGGTTGGCGATGTTGCCGTTGGCCGCGCATCCGGCCGTGCACTGCTCGGTTACGCGAATCAGGTCGTTCAGATTGCTGCCGGGCATCTCGTTGCCGCCCCAGCGGCTCAGATAGGTTCCCACGCCCGCCTCGAGGAGCAGCTTGTTGCTCAGCGTCGAGGTCCACGTCGCCTGCTGCACCCGCTGGCCATAGGGACTCAGATAGGTGCCGACTTCCGGCGCCGCCGTCGCCGAGCACGACGGATTGGACGAACCGGGCGCGCCGCAGATCACCTCGTTCGGGCCCGACTGCCGGCAGCCGCTGTCAGAGCCCGGCCACGCGGCGCCCTGACAGGGATGCTGCTCGTCCCAGAACAAGTTGAACTTGTTGCGGGCGGTCGGCTGCGCCGTCAGCCGGAGCGCCCCGTTCCTCCAGCTTCCGGCCTGCACGGCCGGCCTCGACATGTCCGCGACGTAGGTCCACTTGGAGGGATCGCCGGCGTTCGCATTCCAGAACATGCCCGGGACCGTACGGTGGCTGCCTTCGTCGCGGAACTGCAGGAAGAACCAGATGCGATCCTTCTTGATCGGCCCGCCGATGCCGATGTTGTAGTCCCACAGCTTCTGAAGCGCCCCGGGCGTCGTCAGGCCGCGGTCCTTCAGATCCTGCGTGTAATTGCCTCCTACCATACCGGAGGTGACGTTCGACGCGTACACGCTCCCTTTTACGCTGTTGCCGCCCGTCTTGGGCACGATGCTGAACGAGGGACCGCCGACTTCCGCTTCGCCCAGACCGCCCGACGTCGTGGTCGCGATTTCCTGGGCGTTGCCGATGTCGGGGACGTAGCTCGAGACGCCGGCGCCGTTGAATGCCGCGCCCGTGTTCAACCCGTCCACCTGGATGCGCGCCTCGTTGTTGCGGCCGCCTGCGCCTCCGAACACGAGCATGCCGGGGGTGACCTGGACGTCGAGGTTGCCGCCCGCCTGGGTAATCGTCGATGGAATGAGCATCATGACGCCGGCATACGACCGCGCGGCGGGCATCGAGGAGATGACCTCGTTGCTGATCGTGACCTGCCGCCGCACGCTCTGCGTGTCGACGATGGGCGTCTCGCCGGTGACGGTGATCGTCTCCTGCAGGCTGCCCACCCTCATCTCGGCCGGCACGACCGCGGTCAGCGATCCCGTCAGCTCGATGCCCTCGCGCTTGACGGTTGAAAATCCGGTCAGCGAAAACGTCACCGTATAGGTGCCGGCTCTGAGGTCGACGATGCGGTACTGGCCGGTACCGTCGGTGACGGCCGCGCGGACTTTCTCGATGAGCGCGTCGCTCGACGCCTCGACGGTCACGCCCGGCAGCACGGCGCCGGACGAGTCCTTGACGACGCCGGTGATCGAGGCCTGGGCGAACGCTGCCGCAGGCAGCATCACCAGGCACGCGAGCACGAGCAGCAATCCCTTCAACACGCGCATACCCTCTCCTTTTGTTCCAGGCCGTCTTGGTGCGCCATTCCAGAGGACGCAAGCCTGATGGTTTCGGACTACCTGAAATCTGGTGGATTCTAGGAGCGGGCCCATCTGTCGTCAACGAGATATTGGCATCTCAGAAACCGACAGCGGGCGATTCGAGGGCGAATCCGGAAAGTTGAATTCAGCTGTACGCGCAATCGCCTGGTCCGGCTGAAGCCAGACACTCCGACATCTCAGAAGCCGGACGCTACCGACGCTCTCAATTGCGGGGATTTCTACTTCCCAGTCCTCTCGTATCGCCCGATGAGCTCCGCCTGTTCGATGACGTGACCCTTCATGGCCGATTCGAGATCCTGCTTGTTGCTGATTTTCGCGCCCGTGAGTTTCGTGTCGAGCGCGTACAGCTTGAAGAAGTACCGGTGCTCCCGGTCGGGCGGACAGGGACCGACCCACCCGGGCTGGCCGGTGCCGTTGACCCCCCGGCTGGCCTCCGGGGCGCTCTCCACCAGACCCTTGCTGGTCGCCGGCAGATCCCAGATCAGCCAGTGGTCGAACACGCCGGAGGGCATCAGGTTCTTCGGCACGTCCGGGTCGTCCACCACCAGGACGAGACTTTGGGCCTTGGCCGGGACCCCGCCGAAGACGAGGGGCGGATTCACGCCGGCGCCGTCGCAGGTGTACTTCGAAGGAATCGCGCCATGGGCGGCGAACGCCGGGCTGGTAATTTGCAGCGTGGCGGCCGAAAGGGCGCCTCCGGCGGCGAGCGCGAGCGTCAGCGCGGTCAGGAAACGTCTCATAAGGAATCGCTATTGTAGCGGAAGCTGGTCAGGTGCGCTCGAACAGCGCCGCGGCACCCTGGCCCCCGCCGACGCACATGGTGACGACCCCGAACCGGAGGCGGCGGCGGGCCATCTCGTAGGCCAGCGCGCCAACCAGCCGTGAGCCGGTCATGCCGTACGGGTGGCCGATCGCAATCGAGCCGCCGTTCACGTTCAGCCGGTCCATGGGAAGCCCGAGCCGATCGCGGCAGTAGACGACCTGCGACGCGAAGGCCTCGTTGAGCTCCCACAGGTCGATGTCGTCGAGGCGGAGGCGCTGCCTGGCGAGCAGCTTCGGGACGGCAAAGACCGGACCGATGCCCATCTCGTCGGGCGCACAGCCGCTGACCGCGTAGCCGCGGACGATCAGCAGCGGTCGGGCGCCGATTGCCTGCGCCCGCGCCGCCGACATGACGAGCGTCGCCGACGCGCCGTCGGACCACTGCGACGAGTTGCCCGCGGTTACGGTGCCGTGCCCGCTCGTCCGGTCGAACACCGGCGGCAGCCGCGCCAGCGCGTCGAGCGTCGTATCCGGACGGTTGCATTCGTCCATCGACACCACCACGGTTTCCTCGCGTTCGGTCCGGCCGGTCGTCCTGTCGATCAGCGCGCGGGTGACTTCAATGGGCGCGATCTCGTCGGCCAACAGGCCCGCGCGCTGGGCCCGCGCCGTCCGCTGCTGACTGCTGAGGGCGTACTCGTCCTGCATCGCGCGCGTGATGCCGTACCGCCTGGCCACGGTTTCGGCGGTCTCGCCCATCACCTGGTACACCCCGGGATGACGAGCCGCCACGGCGGGATTCGGATCGTGGTCGCGCCGCACCCGCGAGATCGACTCGACGCCCCCCGCGATCGCCGCCTCGACCCCTTCCACCACGATCATGTGGGCGGCCTGGACGATCGCCTGCAGCCCCGAGTTGCACAGGCGATTCACGGTCACCCCGGCCGTGGTCACCGGCAGACCGGCGGCGAGCGCCGCCACGCGAGCCACGTTGTGGCCCTGCGGACCGTGCGGCTGGCCGCACCCGAGAATCACCTCCTCGATCTCGGCGGGTTCGATCTGCGGCACGGCCCGGACCACTTCGCGAATCGCGTGGGCCGCCAGATCGTCGGGCCGGGTCAGGTTGAACGATCCGCGATGCGACTTGGCGAGCGCCGTCCGGCGGCTCGCGACGACGACGGCTTCTCTCATCGGCTTCGCCGGGCACGCACGCCGTGCGATTCACAATCCTGCCGGGCGCGAGCCGATGCGTCAGCCAATGTCGTCGAAGGTCTGAATCACCGGGAATCGGTTGGGCGGCTGCGGTCGGTTACCCGGACGGACGCAGAGGCGCGTCTGGCATCCCGCAGCGCGCGCCGCCTCGAGCTCGCTCGTGACATCGGAGACAAACAGCATGCGATCGACCGGACAGCCCAGTTCGCCTGCAATCCGCCGGTAGCTGTCGACGGCGGCCTTGGCGCCGACGGCGGTATCGAAGAACCTCGCGACGAGAGGCGTCAAATCGCCGCCGGCCGTGGACCCGAGGAGCAGACGCTGCGCGAGCTCGCTTCCCGAGGAGTAGGTCGCCACGCCGATGTGCCGATCGCGCCAGCGCTTCAGGGCGGTGACGACATCGGGATAGACCTCGCCTTTCAGCTCGCCGCGCCGGTATCCCTCTTGCCAGATGAGGCCCTGCAGCAGCTTCAGACCGGGCGACTTGCGATCGAGATCCATCAGTCGTTCGACGTAACTGGCGACCTCCCATCGACCAGCCGCCTGGTCGCCGCCGCATTCAGCGGCCCATTCCTGGTGCAGCCGCCCGACGGGATCCGCGACCGCGACGGGGTCCGGCGGAGTCTCGAGAAACGATCGGAGGTGCCGGCGCGCATACGGGAACAGCACGTCGTACACGAACCCGAGCGGCGTCGTGGTGCCTTCGATATCGAGGACGATCGCCCGGACGGCGGGCGACGCGCTCACCGTCGGCGTCCCGGCACCGGGGCGCTCACGCGGCGGCCGGCGCGGGCGGCGGCGGAAAGTACGCCGGCCCGAAACACAGCGGCTGAAAACCGCGGTCCACGCCGCTGCCGGTGTAGTGCGGCGTCCACCCGGACGGATCCTGGAACAGGCGAATCGCGCGGATCCGTCGATCGGCGCACAGGTCGAACCAGTGATGCGTGCCGCGCGGCACGCGGATGAGATCGCCGGCCTCGACCTCGATCGCGAACACCGGGCCGTCGGTCGGGTGAATGTGGAACAGGCCCCGTCCCTCGACGATGAAGCGGACTTCGTCTTCGTCGTGCCAGTGCTCGGAGTTGAACCGCGCCAGCATCGTATCCAGCCCGGGCGTGTCGGGTGTCACGTCGATCACGTCGGCGGTCACGTAGCCGCCACGCGCCTTCAGCTCGGCAATCTTCGCGGCGTACGCACCGAGAATCGTCTCGGCGCTCGCGTCGGCCGCCGCCTGCGGCGGAGCCGTCCACCGCTCGAACTCGATCCCCTGCGGCGCCAGAAACGCCGCAATCGCCTCGGGCCCTTCGATGCTTCGCTGCTCCTCCGGAATTCTCACGATCGCCATGCAGAACCTCCCCCGCGGCCATCAGTCGCAATCGACGATTCACGATCGACCAGGGCGCTCCTGCGCTCTCCCTGTTGTGAATTGCAGATTGTGACTCGTCAAGTGATCGGTTCGTCCCACGGTTTCGAACAGGAACTCGAGGATCTCCACGTGCCGCTCGGCATCGGCCAGCGAGTCGCCCCAGGTGTAGAGACCGTGCCGGCGCAGCAGGAACGCGTGCGCCTCGGGGTGTCGATCGAGCATCGCGCCGATCCGTACCGCCAGGCGCGCCATGTCCTGATCGTTCTCGACAATCGGAATCCACTCGCGATGGGCGTGCGACGGCACGCCCGCGAGCCCTTTCAGCATCTCGTAGCCCTCGACGCCGACGCCCCCATCGGCGCCGTGCAGATCGGACAGGATCGTGGTCCAGATGGAGTGGGTGTGCAGCACGGCGCCGGCGTGCCGCCGCTTCGCGACCTCCAGGTGCAGGCGAGTCTCGGCCGACGGCCCGCGGCCCGCCGGGGAGTCGGCGGCAGTCGGCGCGCCGATCACGCCGCCGTGTTCGTCGCAGCGCAGAATGTCGGACCTCTCGAGGCGCCCTTTGTGGACGGCGCTCGCCGTAATCGCCAGTTCGAGCGGCTCGCGCGAGACGACGGCGCTGAAGTTGCCGCTCGTCCCCAGCACCCAGCCGCGGGCATAGAAGCGCTGGCCGATGCCGACGAGCCCCTCCGCGAGCTCCGCGAACCGATCCTCCCGCATCCCCGCGATTCTACGCCAGGCAGTGGCGCGAAGCAGGGCGTCACGACGGCTGTTGGGAGCCGTCGTGCCGGCCCACGCTCGCCACGGCGGCCGCCAGCTCGCTCACATTCACCGGCTTCGACAGGTGCATCTGGAAGCCGGCCATGAGCGACCGGGCGCGATCCTCCGGGCGCGCGTAGGCTGTGAGCGCGATCGCGCCGACCCGGCCGCCGCCCGCCCGCGTCCGGCCCCGCACCTCGCGAATGAACTCATAGCCGTCCATCGCCGGCATCTCGATGTCGCTCAGGATGACATCGGGCATGCGCTCGTCCAGCGCGGCCAGCGCCGCGCCGGCCGTCGAGACCGCCGCCACGTCCGCGTCGCACGCCGACAGCATGCTCACGATCAGCTCGCGGGCATCGTCATCGTCCTCGACGACGAGCACGCGGACGCCGCGCAGGCTGGGCGGCGGTCCGCTCGTCCGCTCGCCGACATCGGAGCCGAGCCGCCGCGTCTCGCGCGACGCCACCATGACGGGCAAATGGATGTGGAAGGTGGCGCCTTGCCCCGGCCCGGGGCTCGACGCCGACACCGATCCGCCGTGCAGCTCGATGATGTGCCGGACGATGGCGAGGCCGAGCCCGAGGCCGCCGTGGCCCCGCGTCGGCCCGCTCTCGCCCTGCCGGAAACGATCGAAGACGAACGGCAGCACGTCCGGGGCAAGCCCCTCGCCGGTGTCGGCCACCTCGATGGCGAGGTGCGAGGTGCTGCGCATCAGGGTCACCCGCACGCGCCCGTCACGCGGAGTGAACTTCACCGCGTTGACGAGCAGGTTCCAGACGGCCTGCTGCAGTCGCGCGGCGTCGCCGTACATCGGCCCGGCCTTTGGATCGAGCGCCGTCTGAACGTGGATGTTCTTGGCGGTCGCCGCCGGCTGAATCGCCTCGATCGCCGCCTCGATGATCGGCGGCAGCTCGATGCGCTGGACGTCCAGCCTCAACTTGCCGGTGATGATCCGCGACACGTCCAGCAGATCCTCCACCAGCCGCAGCTGGGCTTCGGCGTTGCGTTCGATGACCTCGAGGGCGTGCGCCCGGCGTTCGCCCCGCACGTCGCCGTCGCGCAGCATGCGCGCCCACCCGAGCACCGCGTTCAACGGCGTCCTCAGCTCGTGCGAGAGCGTGGCCAGGAATTCGTCTTTCGCCCGGTTCGCCACGCTGAGCTGCCGGTAGGCGTACGCGTTGTCCACGGCCAGCGCGGCGCGGTAGGCGACGTCCTCCGCGAAGTGCAGGTCGTCGGTGCCGTACTGGCGACCCGACTCCGCCGAGACGAAGGTCAGGGCGCCCAGCGTGCGGGCGCGCGCGACGAGCGGCACGCAGACGTACGAAGTCGGTCCGAGCTCGCGAAGGATGCGCAGATGCTCCGGATCGCGCGCGCGGGCTTCGACGATCTCGTCGGGAATCGACTCCATCATCACGGAGCGGCCGGTGCGGATGACGTGGTGGACGCCGTACGGCGACTCCGGGTCCTCCGGGTAGCGCCCGCGCAGCGTGCGCGCGTACTCCACCTTGGTGGGATCGACGTGCGCCACGGCGAGCCGCTTCAGCTCCCCCGCGTCGTCGATGATGTCGACGGCGCACCAGTCGGCGACGTGCGGCACGGCGAGGTTCGCCACCGCCTTCAGCGTGACTTCGTAGTCCAGCGAGCCACCGAGAATCGCGCTCGCCTCGGCCAGAAACGCCGCACGGCGGTTGACGCGCTCGACCGCCTCGCGGCTGCGCCGCTGCTCCTCGTACAGCTCCGCCGTCGTGATGGCCGATCCGGCCAGGTTCGCCAGCGCCCGCGCGGTCTGGACCTCGACGTCGCTGAAACGGCGCTTGGTGTGGTGGTACGCGACCAGCGTGCCCGACGTCGTGCCGGCGATGGTCATCGGGATCACCAGCATCGATTCGATGCCCTCGGCGCGGTAAACGGCCCACCGCCACTCGAGCTCGCTCGCGTACACGTCCTCGAGGACGATCGGCTCGGTCAGCGGAAACGCCGGCGGCCGGGCGGCGCTGTCGATCAGGTGATCGGCGAAGTCGCTGGAAATGCCTCGCGAGGCGACGATCGCCCACGCCTTGCCGTCCCGGTCGGCACGCCAGATGGCATACCCGTCGGCCGACAGCAGCTCGTTCGCGAGGTTGACGGTGGCCGGCAGCACCGTGTCGAGCCGCGGCGATCCGAGCACGGATCCGGACGCGTCGATGAGCGTCAGCAGCCGCCGCTGCAGATCGGCCGCGAGCGCCTCGTTCCGACGCCGTTCGGTGATGTCGCGCGCGATCGTGGAGGCGCCGACGATGGTCCCGTCGTGCGCCCGAACGGGCGAGATCGTGAGCGAGACCGGGACGAGCGTGCCGTCCTTGCGCCGCCGGATCGTCTCGAAGTGCTCGATCGACTCGCCCGCACAGATCTTGCGCTGCACCTCCTCTTCCTCGCCCTCGCGACCGTGAGGAACGATGAGCAGGATGGGCTGGCGGATCGCCTCGGCGGCGGAGTACCCGAAGATCCGCTCCGCGCCGCGGTTCCACGAACTGACCGTCCCGGTGAGGTCCTTCCCGATAATCGCGTCGTCGGAGGAGTCGACGATCGCGGCGAGGCGCAGGGCCGCGACGATGCCGTCACGATCGGCCATGGGCCGCCGATCTTACAACGTGCGCACGCTGATGAGCTGCGGCTACGTCCGCTCGAGGCGCGCGGGCATCGGCGCAAGCCCGAGCGCGCGGAAGAGCGCGGCGTCGGTGTCGGGCGCGGGATTCGAGGTGGTGAGCAGCGTGTCGCCGACGAAGATCGAGTTCGCGCCGGCGACGAAGCACAGGGTCTCCGCCTCCCGCGAGAGCTGATCGCGCCCCGCGGCGAGGCGCACGATCGCCGCCGGCATGAGGATGCGCGCGGTCGCGAGCATCCGGACCAGCACGAGCGGATCGACCGGCGCTTCCGCGGCGAGCGGCGTGCCGGCGACGCGCTGCAGCAGGTTGATCGGCACGCTGTCGGGATGCGGCGTCTGGGTCGCCAGCTGGTGGAGCAGCCGCAGGCGATCGTCGTCGGATTCGCCCATGCCGATGATTCCGCCGCAGCAGACCGTGATGCCCGCCTTCCTGACCGCGGCGAGCGTCCGCAGGCGTTCGCCGTAGACGCGCGTCGTGATGATGCGCCCGTAGAACTCGGGCGAGGTGTCGAGGTTGTGGTTGTACGCGGTCAGCCCCGCCTCTTTGAGCCGGCGGGCCTGATCGTCGGTCAGCATGCCGAGCGTGCAGCACACTTCGAGTCCCAGATCGGCGACGCCGCGGACCATCCGGAGCACAGTGTCGAATTCCGCGCCCTCGGGAGCGTCCCGCCAGGCCGCGCCCATGCACAGGCGGGTCACGCCGTCGCCGGCGGCACGCCTGGCCCGCGCAATCACGTCGGCGACGTCCATCAGGCCCTGCCGCGCGACCGGGGTGTCGTAATGGGCGCTCTGCGGGCAGTAGGCGCAGTCTTCCGGGCACCCGCCCGTCTTGATCGACACCAGATGACAGGTCTGTACCTGGTCGGCCCGATGGAACTCGCGCGAGACCTGCTGAGCGCGGTAGAGCAGGCTCAGCAGCGGCGTCTCGTGGATGCCGCGGATTTCAGCGAGCGACCAGTCGTATCGAATCATCGGCTCGCGCCGAGCGTGCGAATGTAGTTGATCACGTTCCAGATGTCGGTCTCCTGCAGCCGCTCGGCGTACGGGCCCATGTCCATCGACGTCCCGTCGTGAATGACGGCGAAGACTTCGCCGTCGCTGGAGCCGTAGTCCCACGTCGTGTCGGTCAGATCGGCGGGCTGGCTCCCCGCGCTGCCGCCCGGACCGTCGCCTTTGCCGGCCGGGCCGTGGCAGTTGGCGCACAGCTGCGTGTACGCGCGCTTGCCGGCAGCGATCGATTCCGGGGTCGCCGCCACCGGATTCATGCGCCTGGCGGCCTCGGGATTGCCGCCGCGCCGCGGCGCCGTCGATGCCTGACCGAGGACCAGCGGGCCGAGAGCGACGACGAGGGCAGCCGACGCCAGTTCACGCACGAGGCAAGTCTAGAACAAATTGCGGAGCCCACAACTTGTGCCCACATGTAACTACAAAAGAAGCCACTGTCGCCAATGACGTTCGAATGGGACCAGGGTGCCATTCGACGATGCGGCGCGTGTGTTCTTGGACCGCGCGCCTGGACGACGAGGATCGCCGCCGCGACTTCGGAGAAGAACGTCAAGCCCCGGCAGTTGACGGCTGCGGAAGCGCGACGGCTCGGCGCCACGCCCATCGACCACTCGGACCTTCCGCCGCTCGGCGACGAATTCTTCAAAACGGCGACCGTCGCATGGCCCCCGGCTGAGCGACAACTGACCGTGCGGCTCGATGCCGACGTGCTGGCGTGGCTGAAGTCGCGCGGCCGGGGCCTTCCCGTCGCCGTCAGCCCGTGTCATCCGCCCGTTTCTTGGTGTCTGGGGACTGTACCTCTCTGGTCTGACAAGGGTGGGAACACTGTCGACCCCAGCCGTCCTGCCCTGGGCCCTGGGCCCCGGGTCGAGTCCGACGCGACCTGGGTCAGAATGTTCGCGTGCGCACGATCCACCCCGGCGAGGTGTACGTCCACTATCGGCGAACCGACGATCTGAGCGCCGACGACCTGGCGGCCTCGCTGTCGAGTCTGTCCGACGACGAGCGGGCGCGGTCCGCGCGCTTTGTCTTCGACAGAGACCGTGTCGAGTACGCAGCGGCGCACGCGCTGCTGCGTACGTCGCTGTCGGTGTACGCGGAGGGGGAGCCGGCCGCCTGGATCTTTGGCCGCGAGCCCGGCGGCAAGCCGGTGCTGGCCGCCGCGCACGGCGCGGCTCTCGCCTTCAACCTCGCGCACACCCGCGGCCTGGTGGCGTGCGCGATCACCGGCGGCGCCGACGTCGGCGTCGACGTGGAAGCGGTCGATCGTGACGTGCCGGATGCGGTGATCGGGCGCGTGTTCTCCGCGGCGGAGCAGTCGGCGCTTCGCCGGTGTCCGACCGACGCGAGCCGTCGCGAGCGGGTGCTCGAGCTCTGGACGCTGAAGGAAGCGTACCTCAAGGCCACCGGCCTGGGCCTGGCGCGTCCGCCGCGGTCGGTCTGCTTCGAGATCGGCGACCGCGCCCGCGTCGCCGTGCTGCCAGAGGGCGACGTCGATCCGACCGAGTGGCACTTCGAAGTGACGACGCCGATGGACGGCTACCGCCTGGCCGTGGCGCTCCGCAAGGTCGACCAAACGGCGCCCAGGCTGCGGCTGATGCCGTGCGGCGTCAGCGGCTCCAGTCGAGCGACGCGAGATCCGCGATGCGCTCGATCGTGACGTCGGCGGACGGGTACGCGGCCACGACGGCCGGATCCAGCGCGTAATCGCCTTGCCGCACGAACACCGAGGTGACGCGCTCCTGCCAGCGCGCCTTGATGGCCGACAGGATGCGCAGCTTATCTTCGACGACCACGTAGTGCCGCGCCGGGTGCCGGCGCTCGATGTCGTCCAGCATCTCCTCTTTGTGGATGTAGATCAGCACCTGGCCGCCGACCGCGTCGTGAAGTCCCGATCGCGCGATCTTGTTGGGCTGGTGCACCGTGTCGCCGTCCGACAGGACGACGACGCGACCGACGCGCTGAAGCGCCGCGATCGCCGCCAACGCGCCGGGGTAGACGCGATCGGCGAAGGGGTACTCGATCAGGAAGCGCGACACCTCCGCCAGCCGCTGCTCGGCGGGATCCTCGCGGCGCAGCCGCTGAAGCGCCCCGAAGTAGTCGGCATATCCGCTCTCGTCCCAGAGCTGCTGAAAGAGGTCCCAGTAGCGCGCTTCGCGTGCGACGCCCACCGCGTCGAGGAGCGCCCGCCTGAACTCGGCGACCACCGTCGCGTTGTCAAGCAGGGTGTTGTCGACGTCGAGGAGGAAGACTCGATCGCTGGGCATCGCGTCAGCCATGGGCCGCGGCTCCGGTCGTGTCACACGCGAGCTCTGGTGTGGGGCCGGGCAGCCGGACCGGGGCGTTCCCGCCCCCGGCTGCCGTCCCCGAGAATCGCGTACGCGATGCGCTGATCTCGACTAGGATCCGGACCTGATGCATCTTCCCATACCCCGCCTGCCGACGGCGGTGATCGGCGTCGGCCTGCTGATCGGCTACGCGGCCGCTCCTGCCGGCGCCGATCGCGACTGGCCGTTGAGGATCGAGCCGCTCGCCTCGCCTGCCGGCGACGCCAGCTCGGCTCCGCAGCTGACGACCACGCGGAGCCGGACCATCGTCAGCTGGCTCGAGCGGGCGGCGCCGCAGACCCTCTTCCGGTATTCCGAGCGCACCGCGTCGGGCTGGTCGGCGCCGAAAACGATCGCCTCGGGCAACGAGATCGTGGTGAACGCCGCCGACGTGCCGTCGGTGCGTGTGCTGGACGACGGATCGCTGGCCGCCGCCTGGATGCTGGCCAACAGCCCGGATCCTGAAGCGTACGACCTGCGGCTCGCCTTTTCGGGCAATGGCGGCACGACGTGGAGCAAACCGATCACGCCCCATCACGATCACACCGAGACGCAGCACGGGTTCGCCTCGCTCTTTCAGGCGCCGGGCGCCGGCCTCGGCCTCGTGTGGCTCGACGGGCGGGCCACGAACCCGAAGCTCGCGCATCCGACCGACAACATGAGCCTGCGGGGCGCCGTCTTCAGCCGCGCCGGCCAGCAGTTGCGCGAGACGGCCATCGACGCGCGGGTCTGCGACTGCTGCCCGACCTCGGCCGCCATCACCTCCGAAGGGCCGATCGTCGCGTACCGAAACCGCAGCGACAAGGAGGTCCGCGACATCTACGTCTCGCGGTTCGCGGCCGGCCGATGGACGACGCCGGTGGCGGTCCACAACGACGGGTGGCGGATCGAAGCGTGTCCGGTGAACGGGCCGTCGGTCAGCGCCAGCGGCCGTCAGGTCGCGGTGGCGTGGTTCGTCGCCCCCGACAACCAGGGCAAGGCGTACGTCGCGTTCTCGCAGGATGCCGGCCGCACGTTCGGCGAGCCGGTCCGTGTCGACGATGAAGCGGCCATCGGACACGTCGACGTGGAGCTGTTGAGGGACGGCGCGGCCGCTGTGTCGTGGGTCGAGTTTGCGAACGAGCGGGCGCAGTTCAAGGTGCGCCGCGTCGAGCCCGCCGGCACGCGGTCGGCCGCCGTCACCATCGCCGGCGCCGGCGAGGCGCGTGTGGCCGGCCATCCCCGGCTCGCGCTCGCGGGCGACGAGCTGGTGGTGGCCTGGACCGAAACGACGTCCGGCGCGTCGCACGTCCGGACGGCGCGCGCGGTCGTCCGGTAAGCGCGAGCGGCAGGGACCGGCGGCGCAGAACGCCGGAAGAACCGCAGAAGGCCGGAAGAAAGCGGACCCCGGAAGAAAGCGACCGCCGGAAGAAAGCGACCGCCGGAAGAAAATCGTGTGACGGGGTCATCGTAGCGGCAGCGGGCAGTAGAATCTCAGGTCAATGTTCGAGTCACTCTTTCGCTTCCTGTTCAAGTACCCGCCGCTGTTCTTTCAACAGGGCGATTTCGTGCTCGGCGTCTCCCGTCCGCTTCTGCTGGCGATTGTCGCCGGCGCGCTGACGGGCGGATATGCGCTGCTCACCTACCGCGGCGTGCTGCGGACCCGCGGCCGCGATCGCCTCGTCCTGGTCGCCCTGCGGCTGGCGCTTCTCTGCGTCGTCATCTTCTGCCTCCTGAGACCGGCGCTCATCCTGAAGGCCGCGGTCCCGCAGCAGAACTTCCTCGGCGTGCTCGTGGACGACTCGCGCAGCCTCCAGATTGCCGATCGCGACGGGCGCCCGCGCAGCGCGTTCATCAACGATGCGCTCGGGCCCGATCGCCCGCTGCTCATCGCGCTGTCGAAGAAGTTCGTGCTGCGCTATTTCCGGTTCTCGTCGACGGCCGACCGCATGGGGTCGCCGGCGGATCTGAAATTCGAAGGGACGACGACGCGACTCGGGAGCGCGCTGGACCGCGCCCGGGACGAGCTCTCGGGACTGCCGCTGGCCGGCCTCGTGATGATCAGCGACGGCGCCGACACGTCGGACACGGCGCTCGACGAATCGATCGCGAGCCTGAAGGCCCGCCAGATTCCGGTGTTCACCGTCGGCGTCGGCCAGGAAAAGTTCGCGCGCGACGTCCAGGTGACGCGGGTCGAGACGCCGCGCACCGCGCTCAAGGGCACCGCGCTCGTGGTCAACGTCGTGCTCACGCAGACCGGGTACGGCGGCTCCACCGTGCCCCTCAACGTCGAAGACGAAGGCCGCATCGTCGGCACGCAGGAGGTGACGCTGCCGCCGGATGGGGAATCGGCCACCGTGCCGGTCCGCTTCACGGCATCGGACGCCGGCCCGCGCACCTTCCGCTTCCGCATCCCGACGCAGCCCAACGAGCAGGTGGTGCAGAACAACGTGCGCGACGCGCTCATCGAGGTCAGCGATCGACGCGAGAAGATCCTGTACTACGAGGGCGAGCCGCGATTCGAGCCGAAGTTCGTGCTGCGGGCGGTCGAGGACGACAAGAACCTGCAGGTCGTGCTGCTCCAGCGGACGGCCGAGAACAAGTACTACCGCCGTGAGGTCGGCAACGCCGACGAGCTGGCGGACGGCTTTCCCAAGACGCGCGAGGAGCTCTTCGCCTATCGCGCGATCATCCTCGGCAGCGTCGAGGCGGCGTCGTTCTCGCCCGAACAGCAGCGCATGATTGCCGACTTCGTCAGCAAGCGGGGCGGCGGGCTGCTGATGCTGGGGGGGCGCCGGTCGTTTGCCGAAGGCGGCTGGGCCGGCACGCCGGTCGGCGAAGCGCTTCCGGTCGTGCTCGACGCCAAGCCCAACGTCGAGTTCTCGGAGCTGGCGGTCCGCCCGACCAGGGCCGGCGAGGCCAGCCCGGTCACGCAGATCGCGGAAGACGAGGGGGCGTCGAAAAAGCGGTGGAACGACCTGCCGCCGCTCACCACGGTCAATCCGGTCCATGCGGTCAAGCCGGGCGCGACGCTGTTGCTGTCGGCGGTGGACGGCAAGAAGCAGGACCAGGTCGTCCTCGCCTCGCAGCGCTACGGCCGCGGCAAGACGATTGCTTTCGCCGTCCAGGATTCCTGGCTGTGGCGGATGAATCCGAAGGTTCCGGTGACCGACACGACGTACGCGACCTTCTGGCGACGCCTCGCCCGCTGGCTGGTCGATGACGTGCCGGAACAGGTCATGCTGACCATGACGCAGGACCGCGTCGATCCGGGTCAGCCGATGAAGCTGAGCGCCGAGGTGCTGGACAAGGAGTACAACGGCATCAACGACGCGCGGGTGACAGCCACCGTCACCGCGCCGTCGGGCAAGACCACGGAGGTGCCGCTCGAGTGGACGGTGGAGCACGACGGCGAGTACCGGTCGAGCGTGGTTCCCGACGAAGAGGGGCTGTATTCCATCAAGGTGTCCGCCGCGCGCGACTCGAAGGAGGTCGGCACCGACACCGCCTACGTCCGCTCGACGGTGGCCGACAGCGAGTACTTCGACGCGGCCATGCGCGCCCCGCTCCTGAGACGGATTGCGGAGGAGACCGGAGGGCGGTTCTATGCCAGCGCCGACGCGGCCTCGCTGCCCGAGGCGATCAGCTACAGCGGGCGCGGCGTGACGGTCGTCGAAGAGCGGGACCTGTGGGACATGCCGGCGATCCTGCTGCTGCTCGTCGCCATGGCGGCGGGCGAATGGGCGTACCGGCGGGCGCGGGGGCTGATATGAGCCGCCGGTCCGCGCTCGCGGCGGCTCTCGTGTGCCTGTCGGCGGTGGTCCGACCGGCCGCCGCCCAGGAGACGCACCTGCTGGTCATCACGGGCGTCGAGGGCGATGCGGAACACGGCGACCAGTTCCACAAGTGGGCGAGCTCGCTCATCGATGCGGCGAAGAAGAAGGGCGGCCTCGGCGACGCCGACGTGACGTATCTCGGCGACAAGGTCGAGCGCGATCCGTCCCGCATCCAGGCGCGATTGACAGCCGAGAACGTCCGCAAGGCGTTCGCCGACCTGGCCGGGCGCGCCCGGCCGGCCGACGAAGTGTTCATCGTGCTCTTCGGCCACGGCAGCTACGATGGCCGGGTCGCGGCGTTCAACCTGCCTGGACCCGATCTCGCCGTCGCGGACTACGCGGCGCTCCTCGGCAAGATCAAGTCGGCGCGCATCGTGTTCGTCGACACGACCAGCTCGAGCGGCGAGTTCGTCAAAGGCCTCGCCGGGCCCGGCCGAACCATCGTCACCGCGACGCGGACCGGCGGCGAACGCAACGAGACCCGCTTCCCGCCGTACTTCGTCGAGGCGCTCACCGGGGACGCCGCCGACCGGGATCGCAACGGCCGCATCTCGGTGCAGGAGGCGTTCGAGTACGCGCGAACGAAGGTCCAGCAGGAGTTCGAGCGCGGCGGGTACGTGTTGAGCGAGCACGCGACGCTCGACGACGGCGGCACCGGCGCGGCGGGCAGCGTGTACCTGGATTCGGACCGCGCGCGATCGGCCGAAATCGCCAAGGTGTCGGATCCGGCGCTGCGCGCGGCGCTCGAGGAGAAGCGACAGCTCGAGGACCAGATCGCCGGGCTGAAGCTGCGGAAGGCGAGCATGCCGCCGGAACAATACGAGGCGGAGCTCGAGAAGCTGGTCACGGCGCTCGCCCAGAAGACGCGAACGATCCAGCAGCTCGAGGGCCAGACCGAGGGGAAGAAATGAGGCGCCGCGTTCTCGGCGGTGGACTGGCGGCCGGCGTCCTGCTGGCGGGCGCGGTGGCGTTCGCCCAGTTCGGCGGCCAGCTGCGGACCTTCCCCGGGTACCAGTTCGAGCCGCACGTCAGCAACCCGCCCTACGACGGGCGCTTCACGTTCGCCCGGATCAAGTACGTGTCGGGCCCCGGCGGCTACTACTATCGCGGGCTCCCGGCCTGGGCGCACGGCTACATTCCGAACCGCGGCGCCAACCGCGCCGAATCGAGCCTCGTCAAAATCCTGAACGAGATCAGCTACCTGAACGGCCACGACGACGAGAGCGCGGTGTTCGCGCTCGACGATCCGGAGCTGTTCAAGTATCCGATTGCGTACATGACCGAGCCGGGGTTCTGGACGATGAGCGACAAGGAGGGCGCGGCGCTGCACGACTACCTCCTCAAGGGCGGCTTTCTGATCGTCGACGACTTCCGCCACGACGGCGACCCGCGGCAGGGCGGCGGCTGGGCGAATCTCGAGGGCAACCTGCGGCGCGCGCTCCCCGATGCGCGCCTGATCCCGATCGACCCGTCGTTCCCGGTGTTCGATTCGTTCTTCCACATCGAGTCGTTCGACATCATCCCGCAGGCGTACGATCAGATGCGTCCCGAATTCTTCGGCCTGTTCGAGGACAACGATCCGAAGAAGCGCATGATGATGGTGGTGAACTACAGCACCGACGTCTCGGACTTCTGGGAATTCTCGGCGACCGGCTTCCGCCCGATCGAGGAATCGAACGAAGCCTACAAGCTCGGAGTCGACTACATCATCTACGGGATGACCCACTGACCTCGATCGCAACATGACGGCACCACCGCTGGCCGACTCGCAGAAAGGCATTGCAGCAAGGGCGCGGACGCGATAGAACGTTCCTGCAGGCCTGCAATCGACCGCTTCCGCCATCAACGAAAGGACCGCTGTGGCTGTGGACACCGTGCAATTCGACTCGGCCGATGACATCGCGCTCGCCGACAAGATGAACGCCGGGCGGCAGCAGATCGTCGGCGAGCTCAAGAAGCTGATCGTGGGCCAGGACGAGGTGGTCAGCCTCGTGCTGCTGACGCTGTTCGTCGGCGGCAACAGCCTGATCGTGGGGGTGCCGGGGCTCGCCAAGACGCTGCTCGTCGCGACGCTGGCGAAGGTCGTGGACCTCAGGTTCAACCGCATCCAGTTCACGCCCGACCTGATGCCGTCCGACATCACCGGCACCGACCTGATTCAGGAAGACCCGGCGACGGGCCGTCGGCAGATGGTGTTCGCGCCCGGCCCGATCTTCGCCAACATCGTGCTGGCGGACGAAATCAACCGCACGCCGCCCAAGACGCAGGCGGCGCTGCTCGAAGCGATGCAGGAGCATCGGGTCACGATTCAGGGGCGCACCTACAACCTCGACGAGCCGTTCTACGTGTTCGCCACACAGAACCCGATCGAGCTCGAAGGCACCTACCCGCTGCCCGAAGCGCAGCTCGATCGCTTCATGTTCCACATCGTCATCGAGCATCCGCCGGAGGAGGAGGAGTTCGAGGTCGTGCGGACGACCACCGCGGTGCTGGAGCCGGAGTTCGAACGTACCGTCAACGGCGCGGATTTGATGGCCTTCCAGCGGCTGGTGCGGCGGGTGCCGGTCGCCGAGCCGGTGATGCGCTACGCGCTGCACCTGGTGCGGATGAGCCGTCCCAAGTCGAAGCAGCCGCCGGAGCTCGTGAAGAAGTACGTCGCCTTCGGCGCGAGCGTCCGCGCGGCGCAGAACCTCGTGCTCGGCGCGAAGGCGCGAGCGCTCACGAGCGGCCGCTACCACGTGAGCTTCGACGACATCCGCGCCATGGCGCATCCGGTGCTGCGGCACCGCGTGCTCACCAATTTCCGCGCCGAATCGGAGGGCATCACCACCGATCAGATCGTCGACGAGCTCCTGCAGATGGTTCCGGTGCCCAAGTCAGGCATGTAGATGGCGCGCATCGCAGAAGGCGAATCGATTCCGGGGGCCCGGTTCGTCGATCCGAGCGTGCTGGCGCGGATCGGCAAGCTCGATCTGCTGGCGCGGACGGTGGTCGACGGCTTCATCAACGGGCTGCACCGGGCGCCGTTCTTCGGCGCGTCGATCGACTTCGCGGAGCACCGCGGCTACGTGCCGGGTGACGACATCCGGCGCGTCGACTGGCGCCTGTACGCCCGGACCGACAAGTACTACGTCAAGCAATACGAAGCGGACACCAACACCAACTTTTCGGTGCTGCTGGACGTCTCCAAGTCAATGGGCTTCGCCAGCCGCGGACCGTCGAAGCTGGAGTACGCGTGCTATCTGGCGGCGTGCCTGGCGTACCTGGCCCACCGGCAGCGGGATCGCGTCGGGATCGTGACCTTCGACGAGGACATCGTCGACTACGTGCCGGTCTCGGCGAAGCACTTCGACATCCTGCTGCACACGCTGGACCGAGCGAAGCCGCAGCGCGCCGGCAGCCTGAGCGGACCGGTCGGACGGATGGCGGAGCACTTCAAACGCCGCAGCGTCCTCGCGCTGATATCCGACTTCTACGAGGAGCCGGACGTCATTCTCGAAGCGATCAAGCCGCTGCGGTTCCTCGGCAACGACCTGATGGTGTTTCACGTCCTCGATCCGGCCGAGCTCGAGTTCGACTACGACGATGCGTCCAGCTTCGAGGATCTGGAGAGCGGCGAACAGATCCCGATCGTGCCCGAAGCGCTGGCGGCGCAGTACCGCTCGCTGATGCAGGAGCACATCGACGCGCTGACGAGCAAGTTCTCGGACCATCGCATCGACTACACCGTCTTGAACACCGCGGCGCCGCTCGACCACGCGCTCTTCAGCTATCTCTCGAACCGCGAACGGATGATGAGAGTCCGGTGAGCCGGGGCGGGACATCGAACCGGGCCGGTATCGGACCACAGGATGTCGGACAATAGAGGGTCATGTCCTTTCTGACGCCGGCCTTTCTCGTAGGCGTGAGCGCCCTCGCCATTCCGGTGCTGATCCACCTGATTCAGCGGGAGCGCAAGCGTGTCGTCGCGTTTCCCTCGTTGATGTTCCTCCGGCGGATCCCGTACCAGTCGGTGCGCCGCCGCAGCATCCGCCACTGGCTGCTCCTCAGCCTGCGGGCGCTCGCGCTGCTGCTGCTGGTGGCGGCGTTCGCCCGGCCGTTCTTTCCCCAGGGCACTCTCGCCGCACAGGCGGCCGCCGGCACGCGCGAGGTGGTCGTCCTGCTCGATCAGTCGGCGAGCATGGGGTACGGCGATCGGTGGCAGCAGGCGCGCGCCGCCGCGCACCGGGCGATCGACGGCCTGACGGGAGACGACCGCGCGACACTCGTGCTCTTCGCGCGGAACGCCGAGGAGAACGTGCGCGCCACGACCGACCGCCTCCGGCTCAATCAGGCGGTGGACGCCGCCAAGGTGACCTCCGGAGGCACGCGCTTCGGCCCCGCGCTGAAGCTCGCGCAGAGCGTCCTCGGCCAGTCGGCGCAGAAGCGCAAGGAAGTGGTGCTCGTCAGCGACTTCCAGAAGACCGGCTGGACCGGAGCCGAGGAAATCCACCTCCCCGAGGGCACCACCCTGACGACGGTGTCGGTGGCCGGCGGCCCGACGGCGAACGTGTCGGTGCCCTCGGTGAACTTCGCGCGCGCGAGCTTCTCCGGCCAGGAACGCATCACCGTCACCGCCGGGATCGTGAATCGCGGCGACCAGCCGGTGACCGGCCTGCCGACGACGCTCGAGATCGACGGCCACCAGATCGAGAGCAAGCCGGTGAACGTCGCGGCCAACAGCTCGACGTCGGTGTCGTTCGCGCCCTTCACGCTCGCCGACGCGAACGTGCGCGGCACGGTGAAGGCGGGCACCGATCCGATGCCGCAGGACAACGCGTTCGACTTCGTGCTGACGCCGGGCCGGCCGGTGTCGGTGCTGGTCGTCGCGTCCCGCGACGAGTCGGGCGAGCGGAGCGACCCGAGCCTGTATCTGTCGAAGGCGCTGTCGATCGGCGGCGCGCCGGCGTTCCAGGTCGAGGTGATGCCGGCCGTCCGCACGTCGGCCGCGGCGCTCGAAAAGCGCGCGGTCGTGATCCTCAACGACACGCCGTTTCCGCCGGCGCTGGCCGGTGGCGCGCTCAAGAAGTTCGTCGAACTGGGCGGCGGCGTCCTCGTGGTCCTCGGCGAGCACAGCACGTGGCCGCAGAACGACGCCGCCCTGCTGCCGGTCACACTCGGCGGCACCGTCGACCGCCCCGACATCCGCGGCGGCGCGCTCGGCTTCATCGACCGCAGTCACCCGATGTTCGAGATCTTCAAGGCGCCGCGCAGCGGCGACTTCTCGGCGGCGCGGGTGTTTCGCTACCGCGCCGCGACGGCGACCCCTGGCGGCCGCGTGCTCGCGCGATTCGACGACGGCGCCGTGGCGGCGGCGGAACTGCGCGTGGGACTCGGACGCGTGATCGTCTGGAACACGACGGTCGACGACTCGTGGAGCGACCTGCCGCGCACGCCGATCTTCCTGCCGCTCGTGCATCAGATGGCGAGGTATCTCGGACGCTACGAGGAAGCCGCGGCATGGCGCACCGTCGGCCAGGTGCTCGATTTGACCTCCGGGTCGATTCTCGTCGGGGCCAGACGCGACCGCGTGGCCTTGACGCCCTCGGGCCGCCGCATCGCGCTCACGACCGGCAGCGGCCCCGAGTTCCTCGAGCTGGACGAGCAGGGGTTCTACGAGCTTCGCAGCACCGGCACGACCGAAGCGCACCCCCCTGCCGTCGCCGTCGACATCGACCCGGTGGAATCCGACCTGTCGGCGATGGACGTCGGCGAATTCGCCGGCGCGGTGACAGGCCGGGCCGGACCGCAGCAGGCGGCCTCCGGCGCGCCCGAGCCGCTGACGCCCCAGGACCTCGAGCGCCGGCAGGCGCTCTGGTGGTATCTCCTGTTCGGCGGTCTGCTGCTCCTGGCCACCGAAACTATCCTCTCGAATCGGATTTCGAGGGGTGTAAGCTTGTCGTAACGTGGTGAACCGTCGAAATCGTCAACTTTCGACGGCGATCGGGTCGGCAGCCGACAGTCCGGACGACCGATGGCTGCCGACTGACGCCCGACCACCGACCAACGGTCTGACACGTTGACGACTGAGCACTGACGAAGGAGTCGGCCACATGGGCGATTCGGCACACCGTGCGGAGCTCGTTGAGATCATCGGCAAGATCCGGGCGAAGTGGCGGCTGAAACTCGCGCTGCGCGGTGTCCTCATCGTCGTGGCCGGCAGCGTGCTCGCGCTGCTGCTGTCGGCGTCGGGCCTCGAAGCGCTGCGGTTCAGCGCGCCGGCCATCATCGGCTTCCGCGTGCTGGTCGTCGGGGTGTTCGTCTCGCTCGCCGCCGCCTGGCTGTGGCGCCCGCTGAAGCGTCAGGTGAGCGACACGCAGGTGGCGCTGTATCTGGAGGAGCGCGATCCCTCGCTCGAGGCGTCGCTCCTGAGCGCCGTGGAGGCGCTCGGCGACCAAGCCGGCGACACGCGGTCGCGCGCGCTGGTCGACCGGCTCGTCCAGCAGGCGGTCGAAAAATGCCGCGAGGTCGAGTACCACCGCACGATCGAGCGGCAGCACGTCAGGCGGCACAGCGTGACGCTCGGAGCGGTCGCGCTCGCGGCGCTGCTGCTGGTCGTGCTCGGACCGCCGTTCCTGCGCCACGGTCTGTCGGCGCTGCTGATCGTCTACCAGAGCACCGAAGCGGCGACGCCCTACAAGATCGAAGTCACGCCGGGCACCGCCACCGTGCCGCGCAATTCCGATCAGCAGGTGAAGGCCAAGCTGGTCGGCTTCAAGTCGCCGGATGCCGAGCTGCGCGTCCGCAACACGGCCAGCGGCGCGTTCGAGCGGGTGCCGCTCGTGCCGACCGCCGATCCCCAGGTCTTCGAAGGCATCCTGTTCCACCTCGAAAAGCCGATCGATTACCGCGTGGTGTCGAACGGCGTGGAGTCGGCGCTCTTCACGATGACCCTCGTGGATCTGCCGACGGTGCAGAAGCTCGAGCTCGAGTACCGCTACCCGGCGTACACGGGACTGCCCCCGCAGAAGATCGAGAACGGCGGCGACGTGGCCGCGCTGCGCGGGACCGAAGTATTCCTGCACGTCGTGCCGTCGATGAACGCGCCGAGCGGACGCATCCTGCTGAACGAGTCGGACTCGCGGCCGCTGACGCGGCAGGCCGATGGCACGCTCACCGGCACCTTCCCCATCGACAAGCAGGGGTTCTACCGGATCGAGCTCGAAGGACCACACGGCGAGCACGTCATCGCGTCGCCGCAGTACACCATCGACGTCACGGCGGACCGCACGCCGACCGTGTCGTTCGTGAAGCCGGGCCGGGACACGATGGCGACCGCCGTCGAGGAGCTGTTTGTCGAGGCCAAGGCGTCCGACGACTTCGGCGTGAAGGAACTCGATCTGGTGTACGCGGTGAACGGCGGCAAAGAGAAGACGGTCAAGCTGTTCGGCGGCAAGCCGATGCCCGACGTGTCGGCCGGCCACACGATCTACCTCGAGGAGCTGGGCCTGACGCCCGGCGACTCGGTGTCCTACTACGCGAAGGCCACCGACAGCGACGCGGTGCAGGGCGGCAAGACCGCCTCGAGCGATATCTACTTCGTGCAGATTCGTCCGTACCGCAAGGATTTCAAGCCGGCCCAGTCGCAGGCGCAGGGCGGGGGGGGCGGCGGTGGCGGCGACGTGCAGCAACTGTCGGCGCAGCAGAAGGAGATCGTCGCGGCGACCTTCAACGTGATTCGCGACAAGGCGAAGCTCTCGGCCGAGAAATATCGCGAGAACGTCGTGTTCCTGACGCTCTCGCAGGGCAAGCTGAAGACGCAGGTCGACGAGCTCATCGAGAAGATGAAGAGCCGCCAGGTCGATCAGGACGAGCGGTTCAAGAAGATCGGGGACCTGCTGGCGAAGGCGTCGCCCGAGATGGGATCGGCTGAATCGACGCTGCGCAAACAGGATCCCAAGACCGCGATGACGCCCGAGCAGTCCGCGCTGAAGTTCCTGCAGGCGGCCGAGCAGGAGTACGAGATGCAGATCGCCGCGCAGAACGGCGGCGGCGGCGGCGGCGCCGGCAGCGCCCAGCAGAACGATCTCGCCGATCTGTTCGAGCTGGAGCTCGACAAGCTGGCGAATCAGTACGAGATGCAGAAGCGCGCCGGCGAGCAGCAGGGCGAGCAGAAGCTCGACGAGCTGGCCGACAAGCTCAAGGAGCTCGCACGCCGGCAGCAGGCCGAAGCCGAGCGGCAGCGGCGGATGGCCGCGGCCGGCCAGAATTCCTCGGGTGGCGGCGGCAGTCAGCGCCAGCTCGCGGATGAAATCGAAGAAGCGGCGCGGCGGCTCGAGCAGCTGCAGCGCGACATGCCGCGCCAGAACCTGGGCGACCTCTCCCGCCAGCTGCAGCAGACCGCCGACGCGATGCGCCGCGCCGCCGCCAACGGGTCGCGCGACGGCGGCGCCCAGGCCGAGCAGGCGCTCGAGCAGCTCCGCAAGGCGCAGGATGAGCTGCTGCGCGGCCAGTCCAACCGCACGAAGGACAACATCCAGGACGCGCAGCGGCGCGCCGAGGCGCTGGCGTCGGAAGAGAAGGACGTCGAAAACCAGGTGCGGCAGATGGATCAGGCCGCCGCCGCGGGCGCGCAGGGTCGCCGTCTGATCGATCAGAAGGCTGCCATGGGCCAGAAGCTGGCAGGCCTCGAGAAGGATCTGCAGCAGCTGTCCGATTCCACGCGGCGAACCGAGCGTGACGCGTCGCGCAAGCTCGGCGAAGCGGCCGACACCATCCGGAGCAAGCAACTGAAAGAGCTCGTGGATTACACCAAGCGCGCGCTCGAGCGGCAGCTGCCCGATTACGCGAAACAGGCCGAGCCGGTGATCAGCTCCAATCTGGACGCCTTGAGCCGCAAGATCGGTGAGGCGGCCGGCGCGCTCGGCAACGAAGAGAAGGAAGCGAAGCTCGATCGCGCCATGGACCAGACGCGCAACCTGGTCCGCGGGCTCGAGTCGATCGATCAGCGGCTCAGGAATGGCCAGCAGAACCAGCAGGGCCAGCAAGGGCAGCAGGGCCAGCAGGCGCGAAGTGGCCAGCAAGGCCAACAGGGTCAGCAAGGCCAGCAGGGTCAGCAGGGCCAGCAGGGTCAGCAGGGCCAACAGGGTCAGCAAGGCCAACAGGGTCAGCAAGGTAAGCAAGGCCAGCAGGGCCAACAGGGTCAGCAGGGCCAGCAGGGACAGGGCGGACAGGGCGGCGGCCAGGGTCAGAACGCACGCAATGGCCAGCAGGGCGGGCAGAACTCGCCCGGCGGATTTGTCGGCGGCGCAGCGCCCAATCCCACCCAACCCTCCGGCGCGTGGCTCGGCGGCGACGGACGGCCGACCAACGCGCCGCTCAGCGCCGACCAGGTGCGTCAGCTGCGCCGCGAGTACCAGGAGCGCCTGCGCGATGCGCAGGACCTTCAGCGCGTGCTCGGCGAAGCCGGCGTGAGCACGCGCGACCTGGGCGACGTCATCAATCAGCTGCGCCAGTTCGACAACGACAAGGTGTTCAACGATCCCAAGGCGCTCGAGCAGCTCCATGCCGCCGCGCTGAACAAGCTGAAGGAGTTCGACTTCAACCTTCGCAAGAAGCTCGGCACCGACAACAGCCAGTTGTCGCTCTCGGGCTCCGACGAGGTGCCGGCCAGCTTCCGTCAGGCTATCGAGGAGTACTACAAGAAGCTGGCGCAGCGCGGGACCAAGTAGGGTCCTCCATCGCTTTCGTCAACCGGATCGAACCCGCGGAGCGCCCGGCCATCGGCTCCGCGGGCTCACGCGTCATCCTGTGTTGAAGCATCTCCCCCTGGCCGGTCTCCTGATCGTGACGGCACTCCTGCCGTCGTCTCCGCTTCGCGCCCAGACGGATCTGGATGAGTTCATGCGCCAGGTGCTCGCCCGGCGCGACGACAACTGGAAGCGCCTGCAGCAGTACGTCCTCGACGAGCGGGAGCAGATCGAGGTGCGCGGCCCGAACCTGCAGCCGATCTGGGGCGAGCGGCGCGATTACACGTGGTACATCCGCGACGGGTTCTTCGTGCGGAGCCCGGTGAAGATCAACGGCGTCGAGATCTCCGAGCCCGAGAGGCGCAAATACGAGGCGGAGTACCTCCGGCGCACGCAGGAACGCGACCGGCGGGCGGCGGCCGACGGTCGGCAGTCGGCAATCGACGGTCTCCCGCCGAGCGTCGGCGGTCGCGCCGGCGGCGAGCCGCCGGCGGCCGACCCGGCCCAACCGTCCGTCCAGCGCGACCAGACCGTGGACGGCCTCCTGCGCCAGGCGCGCGAGCCGCAGTTCGTGTCGTCGGCCTACTTCCTCCGATTCAGGTTCGAAGAGGGCAAATACGCGCTCGTCGGCCACGAGAAGCTCGACGGCAACGACGTGCTCCGCGTCGAGTACTACCCGGCGAACCTGTACACGGACCGTCAGCGCCGTCGCATGTCGCAGAATCACGACCCGGCCGATCCGCGTGACGCCGAACTCCAGCGCATGATGAACAAGGTCGCGCTGGTCACTCTGTGGATCGAGCCGAACGCCCATCAGATCGTCAAGTACTCGTTCGACAACGTCGACTTCGACTTCCTTCCGGCCCAGTGGCTGGTGCGCGTCGGCGGCGTTCGCGCGTCAATGACGATGAGCCGTCCGTTCCCGGACGTGTGGCTGCCGCGCGACGTCGAGTTCCTTCTCGACGCGCAGATCGCCGTCGGCCGCTTCGATGTCCGCTGGGCGGTCCAATACCGCGACTACCGCCAGCCCGACGTGACGTCGAAGTTCCGGGTCGGAACCGGGCGCTGAGCCGACCGGTTGTGCGCCTCTGCCTCTCAGCGGCCTCGCTCCTCCGGACGCGGACGATGTTTCGCCGCCTGGCACTCATCGCGGCGATCGTGGCCGCCGCCGCGGCCAGGGCGACGGCGCAGACCGAGGTTGTCTCCGCCATCCAGACGCGCGGCAACGTCGCCACGTCGGACGAGGAACTGCGGCGGTTGACCGGCGTCGAGATCGGGTCACCTGTCGAGCCCGATATCGTCGAGACGGTGACGAGCCGTCTGCGCGCGACCAGGCGGTTCGACCGCGTCGAGGTGCTGAAGCGGTACGCCTCCATCGAGGACCCGTCCAGGATCGTGCTCGTCGTCATCGTCGACGAGGGGGCCGTCAGCATCAAGCGCACCGGCGATCCGGACAACCCGACGCGGGTCGTGCGCCGCCGGCTGCCGAATTTCCTGGTCTCGCCAATCCTGGGTGGCGAGAGCGGGTACGGCGCCACTTACGGCCTCCTCCTGACGCACCCCGAACCAGCCGGCCGGAACAGCCGGGTGGGCTTTCCGCTGACGTGGGGCGGCAGCAAGCGGGCCGGCGCCGATTTCGAGAAAAGAACACCCGCGCGCTGGATCACGCGGATCGAGGCCGGCGGCGCGATTTCACGGAGGACCAACCCGCGCTTCGGAGTGGACGACGATCGCGAGAGCGCCTATTTCCGCGCCGAGCGTGAGTTCACGCGCGCGCTCCGCCTGAGGGCCATGACCGGATGGGAGCACGTGTCGTTCGGCGACACGACCGACCGGTTCGCGTCGGTTGGCGTCGAGGGCGTCTTCGACACGCGGCTCGATCCGTTCCTCGCGCGGGACGCCGTCTACGTTCGCGCGGCGGCGACCCATCTCGCATTCGACCGGCGCAACGCGGTGGAGCGCGTGGAGGTCGAAGGTCACGGCTACATCGGGCTGGTCGGTCAGGCCGTCCTCATCCTCAGCGCAAAGAGCGACCGCTCGAACCGGGCGCTTCCCGACTACGTGAAGCCGCTCCTCGGCGGTCCCAGTTCGGTGCGGGGCTTCAGGACCGGGACGGCGTCCGGCGATTCGCTCGCCGGCGGCTCGATCGAAGTGCGGCTCCCGCTCACTTCGCCGCTCAGCTTCGGAAAGATAGGCGTGAGCGCATTCGCCGACGCCGGGACGGTCTACAACGCCGACCAGCAGCTTGGCGATCAGCCGTTCATCCGCGGAGCGGGCGGCAGCGTGTGGTTCACCGCGGCGTTCCTGCGCATCAACGTCGCCGTCGCTCACGGCATCGGGTCGTCGACGCGCGTGCAGTTCCTCGGCAACCTCACGTTTTGAACCGGGAGATCGGGCCGGTGGTGGGCCGCCTGCGAGCGTACCGCGGTCACCTCTTCCGGCGGGAATGCCGTTCGGCGAGCGCGTACTCGCGGCGCACGATGTCGGCGTAGTTGCGCAGCAGCCGATCGGCCGCGTCGACGTTGGCGGCGTTGGTCCGCTGCAGATACAGATCCACCGCTTCCCGCGCCGATCGGTGCGTCGTCGATTCCGGACCGGAAATCGACCGATCGAACCGCTCCTTCAGCGCTTTCATCGCCTCGATCCCGTGCAGGGTCGGGAGGACGGCGTCGAACACATCCACGATCTCGTGCAGTTCGTCGCGCTCCTGGGCCCGGCGGTCGAACACCGCGCGAATCTCCTCTTCGTCACCCGACGCGGTCCCATCGTCGAGGACGACCGCCGTCACCTCGGCGGTCGTTCCTGCGGGCACCGGATCCAACGTCATCTGCCGGGTCTGGCCGGGCATCAGTCGATCGACGGCGGCTGCCATGCCGGCGAACTCGCGCGTGACTTCGGCGAGATACGCGTCGATTGTCTCGTTCGCCTGGTGCACCCGCCCATCGGCTTCCCTGGTCGTCAGCGCGAGCGTCCAGGCCGTCGCCGGCTGCGAGGACGTATTGGTCAGGTCCACGCGGCTGTCGGGGCCGGTGACCAGATGGCTGGCGACGACCGGCAGATCGGCGGCACCGACGGGCGCCGCGAAGGCGACGCCGCCCAGGGTCGCTGCGACGAGCAGGCGAGCGCGCGATGGGCGCGGGCGATGCACGGGCAGTGTGGCTACTTCTTGGGGCCGATCGTCAGACGATCGACGACGCGGTCGACGCCGTCGGTCTTCCGCGCGAGCTCGATCGCCCGCTGACGGGCGGCCTCGTTGGGCACCGTGCCCTTCAACGTGACCACGTGACTGTCGCAGTCGACGTTGATGTCGCTGCCCTTCAACGCATCGTCACCAAAGAATCGCGCCTTGACGCTGGCCAGCACGAACGCATCCGCGATGTCGCTGCCGACCTTCCTCACGCCAGACGCGCTCTTCTCGCCGGCGACCGCGACGCCCTCCTTGGACTTTTCCACGCCCGTCTCGACGCCCTCCTTCGACTTGTCGACCCCGGCCTCGACGCCTTCCTTCGACTTGTCGACGCCGGTCTCGATGCCTTCCTTCGACTTGTCGAGACCCTTGTCGAGGCCTTCCTTCGTCTTGTCGATCACCTTTGCGGTGCCGGCCTTCGTCTTCTCCGCCGCGGTATCGATCCGCCCCGACGTGGCACGGACCGAACGGTCGACGACGATCTTGTTGTCGACGCGGGTGATCCCGTCGGTTCTGGCGAGCCTCGCGGCGCGGTCGCGATCCGCCTTCGTTGGGACGGTCCCGGTCAGCGTGGCGACCTGACCGGCGACTGAAACCTTCACGTCGTGCTGGCTCAGGGCGGCGTCGTCGTGAAGACGACGCTCGATCCTTTCCTGGATGTCGTGGGCGGCTTTGGTGGCCGTGGTGGTGGTCGGCGACTGCGTAGCGACTGTCGCAGCGGCCCCGGGCCCGACGGTGAGCGCCGCGGCGCATAACACTGTGTAGAGTCGTGGCTTCATTTTGCGTCCTTCTCCTGAAACACTCCAGTTAGAGCGTCACCGCACCTGGTGCAGCAAAGAGCGAACCACAATGTTAACCTCGACGGCCGGGCGGCGTATCTACCTGACATGCAGCGGGTCCACGGGATGTTCGCGGTGGTGATGACTGTCGGCTGGCTGGCGGTGGCCACTGCGCAAGTTCCGCCAGGCCAGCGGAACGCCACAGCTCCGCCCGGTGGCGACGCTACCTCGGCCGTTCCCGATCAGCCCGCCGACGCGACGCGCGACGAGCTGACGCGGATTCTCGAACAGTACCCGCCGTCGCTGGCGATCGTCCTGCGGCTGGATCCGACGCTGCTGAACAGCGCGGAGTATCTGCGGCTGTATCCGGCACTCGCCGCCTTCGTTGAACGGCACCCGGAGGTGGTCCACAACCCCGCGTTCTTCCTCGGGACGGCTGGCGTCGGCCGCGGCGGCCTCAATCTCGTTGCCGCCTCCGCGAATTCGCGCGGCGAGGGGTTCAGGGCCATCGAAGGGATCTTCGAGAGCTTGTGGGTGCTCATCGGTATCGCCACGTTCCTGAGTCTCATGGCGTGGCTGCTCAAGAGCGTCATCGACCATCGCCGATGGCTCCGGGTGTCGAAGATTCAGACCGAGGTTCATTCGAAGGTGCTCGATCGGCTCACGTCGAGCGAGGATCTCCTCGCCTACATCCAGAGTCCGCCGGGACGCCAGTTCCTCGAAGCCGCGCCGGTGCCGATCACGACCGCGCGCGCCGCGATCAGCGCGCCCGTGAATCGCATCCTCTGGTCGGTGCAGGCCGGCGTGGTCCTCGCGCTGTTCGGTGCGGGTTTGTGGTACGCGCGCGGTCAGGTCTCGGTCGACGACGTCGCGCAACCGCTGGGGGTGCTCGGGGTGCTGAGCATGTTTCTCGGCGGCGGCTTCGCCGTATCGGCGGTGGTCGCGTATGTCGTCTCCCGAGTGCTCGGCCTGTTCGACGCGTCAGGCCTCCAGCCCCATGCGTGAACTCACCTTCACCGATGTCCATCGGCTTCACGCCGGCGAGATCGACGAACCGTTCGCCATGGACGAGGACGCGTTCCGCGCTTTCTACGATCGCACGGCGCCCGCCGTCTGGGCGTACTTGTCGAGGCTGACCGGCGATCGGCAGCTCGCCGACGATCTGCTGCAGGACACCTATTACCGGTTCCTCCGCGCGGGCCGTTCATTCGACGGTGAGGCGCACCGCCGCAACTACCTGTTCCGCATCGCCACGAACCTGGTGCGTGACGGGCACCGTCGCCATCGACTCGACATCGTGACGGTGGAGGACGAGCGGTCGATGGACAGGTTTGCGGCGGACGGCGACCATTCGCGGGACGCGGCCGAGCGCACGGATCTGCGCCGGGCGATGGCCCGCCTCACGCGGCGCGAGCGGGAGCTGCTGTGGCTCGCGTACGCGGAAGGGTCGTCGCACGAGGAGATCGCCGGGGCGCTCGGCCTCAAGACCGCGAGCATCAAGATGCTCCTGTTTCGCGCGCGACGGCGGCTGGCGGACCTGCTGACCCGAACGGCCGCACCTGACGATCGGAGCCGATCATGATCGAGGAATGCCCCCGCGAAGCCGACGTGCTCGACGCCGTGTCCCGCGGCACATGGCCGGATGCGCGTACCGACGACCTCGCCGCGCACGCCGCCGCGTGCGCGATCTGCCGCGACGTCGCCGAGATCGCCGGCGCCGTGCGGCGCGATTACGAGGCGGCGCGCCTGGAGGCGCAGCTGCCGTCGGCCGGGCTCGTGTGGTGGCGCGCGCAGCTCCGCGCGCGTCAGGAAGGCGCGGCCGCGGCCGACCGGCCGATCACCATCGCGCAGGCAGCAGCCGGCACGGCCGCGGCGATCGTGCTGTTCAGCCTCGGCGGCCTGCTGTGGCCCTCGCTGAGGGAGTCGATTGCCTGGATCGACCGGCTGAGCCACAGCGTCGAGCTCGGACAGTTCTGGCTGCCGGCCGCCCTCGCGCTCGGCGCCGGGCTCATCGTCGCCCCGGTGGTGCTCCTGTTCGTGCTGTCCGACGACTGAGCCGCTCTTCCCCGGCGTTGGTCCCCGGCTGTGTCCCCGCTCCACGCGCCGTGCTATCGTCGCGGCATGCGCACACGTTTTCTGGTGTTCGTGGCGGCGCTCGTTCCGCTGGTCGCCGGCTGCAGCCGCGCCCAGAGCGGGCCCACGGCGGCCGACGCCCAGAAGTTCCTCGACAACGTCAACGAGACGATGCGTCGTCTCGGGGTCGAGCAGAACCAGGCCGGATGGGTACAGCAGAACTTCATCACCGACGACACCGACGCCCTCGCGGCGCGGGTCAACCAGCGCTACATCGACGCGATCGCGAGGTTCGCGAAGGAGGCGACCGCGTACGACCGCGTGGAGCTGCCGCCGGCGGCGCGACGGCAGCTCAATCTGCTGAAGGTCTCGCTCGTGATGGCGACGCCCTCCGATCCGAAGGAAGCCGAGGAGCTGACCACGATCATGGCGAGGCTCGAGGCGACCTACGGCAAGGGCAAGTGGTGCACGAACCCCGAGAAGCCGGACACGTGCATGAACATCGACGACATCACGAAAGTGATGGCCACCTCCCGGGATCCCAGGCGCCTGCGCGAGGTCTGGGAGGGATGGCGCACCATCTCGCCGCCGATGCGCAAGGATTACGCGCGGTTCGTCGCGCTGTCGAACAAGGGGGCCGAGGAGCTGGGGTTCGCCGACACCGGCGCGATGTGGCGCTCCAAGTACGACATGCCGGCCGACGCGTTCACCGCGGAAGTCGACCGGCTCTGGAGCCAGGTGCGGCCGCTGTATCTCGAGCTGCACGCGTACGTGCGGATGAAGCTGCACCAGAAGTACGGCGACGAGGTGCCGGCCTCCGGTCCGCTGCCGGCGCACCTGCTCGGCAACATCTGGGCGCAGGACTGGACCAACGTCTACCCGCTGGTCGCTCCCCGGCAGGCCGACCCCGGATTCTCGCTCGACGACATCCTCAAGCGCCGGAAGGTGTCGGCGCTCGACATGGTGCGGACGGGAGAGCGCTTCTACACCTCGCTCGGGTTCGATCCGCTTCCGAGGACGTTCTGGGACCGATCGCTCTTCGTCCGTCCGCGCGATCGCGACGTGGTCTGCCACGCGAGCGCGTGGGACATCGACCTGGAGACCGACATCCGCATCAAGATGTGCATCGATCAGACCGCCGAGGACTTCACGACGATCCATCACGAGCTCGGGCACAATTTCTATCAGCGCGCGTACATGCGGCAGCCGGTGCTCTTCCGCGACAGCGCGAACGACGGGTTTCACGAGGCGATCGGCGACACGATTGCGCTGTCGGTCACACCCGAGTACCTGGTGCGGATCGGGCTCCTCGACAAGGCGCCTGACGCCTCGCGCGACATCGGACTCCTGCTGTCCCGCGCGCTCGAGAAGATCGCGTTCCTCCCGTTCGGGCTGCTCGTCGACCAGTGGCGCTGGAAGGTATTCGCCGGCCAGGTGACGCCGGACGAGTACAACAAAGCGTGGTGGGATCTCCGGCTGAAGTACCAGGGCGTCGCTCCGCCGTCGCCTCGCGACGAGGCGCTCTTCGATCCGGGCGCGAAGTACCACGTGCCCGACAACACGCCGTACACGCGGTATTTCCTGGCCGAAATCCTGCAGTTCCAGTTTCATCGCGCCCTCTCCGCCGCGGCCGGGTGCACCACGCCGCTGCACCGGTGCTCGATCTACCAGAGCGAGCAAGCCGGGCGGCGTCTCAACGCCATGCTGTCGATGGGCCAGTCGCGGCCGTGGCAGGAGGCGCTCGAGACCTTGACCGGATCGAAGCAGATGGATGCCAGCGCGATCCTCGACTACTTCGCGCCGCTGAAGGCGTGGCTCGACGAGCAGACCCGCGGGCAGCCGATCGGGTGGTAGCTCCGCGCGGCTGCGCGGCCGGTGAGCGTGCGAGGCCTAGGGAAGCGCGGCGACTTCCTGGACGATGCGCTGGGCGAGAGGAAGGCTCTTGGCGCAACTGGGATCGTCAACGCGACACTTGGCGACCGTGTTGTCGCACCCGCAGGGGCACGGCTCGGAGTTGAGCCTCCGGAGCGCTTCGGTGCGGCGTTCGGGAGAGAGCATCGAGAGATCCACGCCCGGGATTTGCGTGGCCTGCGCGTTCTCGAGCTTGGCCGGTTGCGCGCGATCCACCTGTTCGACGTCGGCGTTCACCGGCAGTCCCGCCAACGCACGGGTTTCCCCCTCGGTGACGACCGCGTTGAGCATCCCGACGTGACGCTGTACGATGCGGCCTTCCGGATCGATCACGTAGGATGTCGGGAGAGCCGCGATGCCTGGAAACGCCTTGTCGAGCTCCGGCGTCATCATCACGATTGGGTAATTCATCCGCTGCGCGGCCGCGTACTGCCGGACGACGTCGACCGAACCCTCGTCCTGGGAGACGCCGATGACCTGAAGCCGATCGCCGTACTTCGATTGCAGGGCGACCAGGTCCGGAATTTCGGCACGACAGGGCGGGCACCAGGTCGCCCAGAAATTGACGATGACGACCTTGCCTCGAAGATCGGCCGGCGAGATCGAGCGCCCGTCGAGATCCCGCATCGCGACCGCGGGGACCGGAGCGGGGTCGCGGAAGAAGCGAAGCTTCAGCGTTTCACCCGACGGTCGATCCTCGACGGCGGCCGCTCGAGGCCGCGTGAGGCGAATCGACAGGCCGGTGGCGGCCGCCACACCCACGACCATGATCACCAGAATTGCCCAGCGTTTCGGCGTCATTGGACCGTCTTCCGCAAATCACCACCTACGATTGACAATTGACCCAGGCGCCGGCATCAGGCGCGAGCCTCCCGAAGCGTGCCCGAATCGACTCTGTCATTGTAGATTGTAAACCTGTGAATTCTCTCGAGGACCGAATTTCGGGCCGCCTGGCGGCCCTGCGCGAGAGGCACCTCTTCCGGTCTCTTCGTTCGCCGGCCGGCGTCGATCTGACCTCGAACGACTACCTCGGCTTGTCGGGTCACCCGCTCGTGGCGGCGGGCATGATCGACGCCGTGCGCCGCGACGGCTGCGGCAGTACCGGCTCGCGGCTGTTGCGCGGCCAGCGCGACCGGTTCGCCAGAGTCGAGGCGCTCTTCGCGTCGTTCAAGGGGAGCGAACGGGCGCTGTATTTTTCGTCCGGCTACCTGGCGAACCTCGCGGTCATGACGACCTTCCCCGAGGTCGGCGACGTGATTTTTTCCGACGAGCGCAACCATGCCAGCCTCATCGATGGCATCCGCCTGTCGGCTGGCGACCGCGTGATCGTCCCCCACAACGACGTGGGCGCGCTGGCGGCCCGCCTTGCGGCGCCGCGCCGCGGTCACGCCTTCGTGGTGGTCGAGTCGCTGTTCGGCATGGACGGCGACGCGGCGCCGCTGCCGCAACTGGCCGCGCTCTGCCGTACGGCCGGAGCCGCCCTGATCGTGGACGAGGCGCACGCGGTGGGGGTGTACGGGGCCGGGGGGAGCGGGCTCGTCGAAGCCTCGGGCGTCGGCGACGACGTGTTCGTGACGGTGGACACGGCGGGGAAGGCCCTGGGCGTCAGCGGCGCGTTCGTGTGCGGTCCGGCGTGGGCGATCGAGTTTCTCGTCCAGCGCGCGCGGACGTTCATCTTCTCCACCGCGCCCCCGCCGGCGGTCGCCGGCGCGATCGAAGCCAGCCTGTCGCTCGTCGCCTCCGAGCCTGATCGCCGGCACACCCTCGTGCGCCGCGCACGGTACCTGCGCGATCGGCTGGCAGCGGCAGGCATCGTCGGGCCGCCCGGCGACTCGCACATCGTTCCGGTCGTCATCGGCGACAACGATCGCGCCCTTGCCGTCGCCGCCGCGGTGCAGGCGGCCGGCTTCGACGTGCGCGCGATCCGCCCGCCGAGCGTGCCACCCGGTTCCGCGCGCCTGCGGCTCGCGGTGAACGTCGGCCTCGATGAACCGTGTCTCGACCGGTTCGTCGCGGCCCTCTCCGCCGCGATGCACGAGTCCACACGGTGCTCCGCGGTCTGTTCGTAACCGGCACCGACACCGGCGTCGGCAAGACGGTGGTCTCCGCGGCACTGATGCACCGCTATCGGCGTGACGTGGCGCTGCGGTACTGGAAGCCGATTCAGACCGGCATGGAGCAGGACGATGACACGAGCGAGGTGGTGAGGCTGGCGGCCTGCCACGCCGACGAGGTGTTCACGCAGGGCGTCCGGCTGCCGCGCCCCGTGTCGCCGCACCTCGCCGCCCGACTGGCGGGCGCCTCGATCAGCCTCGCCCGGCTCGCCCGGGCGATCGAGGGCGAGGAGGCAGGCCGCGTCTGGATCGTCGAGGGCGCGGGCGGCGTCCTCGTTCCCGTCGACGAGCGCCAGACGATGGCCGACTTCATGACGAGCCTGCATCTCCCGGTCGTCATCGCCGCCCGCGCCGGGCTCGGGACGATCAACCACACGCTGCTGACGATCGAAGCCTTGAGACGACGAGGGCTCGACCCCGCCGGGGTCGTGATGGTGGGCGAACCGGACCCGGACAACCGCGCGGCGGTCGAGCACTACGGCGGCGTGCCGGTCGTCGGAGAGATGCCCCGCTTCGCGAGGCTGACGCCAGACGGGCTGCGCGAATGGTCGCCCGCGCTCGATCCGGCCGGCCGCCTGCTGGAGCGGCTGCGATGACGCGGCCGCTCGTCGATCGCGACCGCGAGCTCCTCTGGCATCCCTACACCCAGATGAAGGACGCGCCGGCGCCGTTGCCGATCGTGCGAGGCGAAGGCGTGTACCTGTACACCGAAGACGGTCGGCGGATCCTCGACGGGATCTCCTCCTGGTGGGTGAACATCCACGGCCACGCGCATCCTCGGCTGAACCGGGCGCTGGCCGATCAGGCGCGGGAGCTCGAGCACGTCGTGTTCGCCGGGTGCACGCACCGACCGGCGGTCGATCTGGCCGAGCGGCTGGTGCGTGTCCTGCCGAAGGGGCTGACGCGGGTGTTCTATTCCGACAACGGATCGACGGCGGTCGAGGTCGCGCTGAAGATGGCGCATCAGTACTGGCGCAACCTCGGGCAGCCGGAACGGCGCACGTTCGTCACACTGCATCACGCGTATCACGGCGACACGGTGGGGGCGATGTCGGTCAGCGAGGACTCGCTGTTCACGCGCGCGTTCGGGCCGTTCCTGTTCGAGGTGACGCGGGCGGACGCGCCGTATTGCTACAGGTGTCCGCTGGGCCTCGAGCGCCGCAGCTGCGGCATCGACTGTCTCGGGGATCTCGCCGCCGCACTGCACCGCCACCGCGGGAAGGTGGCGGCGGTGCTCGTCGAGCCGATGCTGCAGGCGGCTGGCGGCATGATCGTATGGCCGGCGGAGTTTCTCGCCGGCGTCCGGCGGCTGTGTGACGAGCACGGCACGCTGCTCATCGCCGACGAGGTCCTCACCGGGTTCGGGCGGACGGGCCGGATGTTCGCGTGCGAGCACGCAGGGATCGCGCCCGACGTCATCTGCCTGTCGAAGGCGCTCACGGCCGGTTATCTGCCGATGGGCGCGACGGTCGCCACCGAGGCGATCTTCAACGCGTTCCTCAGCGACGACCGGGCGCAGACGTTCTTTCACGGCCACTCGTTCACCGCCAATCCGCTCGCGTGCGCGGTCGCGTGCGCCAGCCTCGAGGTGTTCGAGCAGACCGACGTCCTCGCTCGCATCGCGCGCCTCGAAGCGCGGATGCGCGCGGGGCTGGCGCCGCTCGCCGATCTGCCGATCGTCGGCGACGTTCGCGTGATGGGCGGCGTCGGGATTCTCGAACTGGTCGGCGACAAACACACCAAACGGACCGGCGGCTACCTCGACGGCATCGGCCCGCGGCTCGCGGCCGCCTTCCTCGACAGCGGCCTGCTCCTCCGGCCGCTGGGCAACATCGTCTACTTCATGCCGCCGTACGTCATCACCGACGAGGAGGTGACCTGGGCGCTCGAACAGATCGCCCGCGTGCTGAGGGCGCATTCCGGAGCGCCGATCGGGTGACGTCAGGTTCGATCCTCTTCCGGCGGCGCGCCTCACTGGCGACATTCTCCGCCCGGCGGTAAACTGGCGGGCCATGGCTCACTCCGGCCGCCATTTCCTGCAGATTCCCGGACCGACCAACGTACCCGACCGCGTGCTCCGCGCCATGGACCGCGCGGTGATCGATCACCGCGGACCCGAGTTCGCGCGCCTCACCGGCGAAATCCTCGACGGCCTTCGCGCGGTCTTCAAGACCACCAGTCCCGTCATCGTGTTCCCGGCATCCGGCACCGGCGCGGCCGAAGCGGCGCTGGTCAACACGCTGTCGCCAGGCGATCGCATCGTGATCGTCGAGACCGGTCATTTCTCGGCGGTGTGGAAGCAGGTCGCCGAACGGCTCGGACTGCAGGTCGAGTACGTGCCGGGCAACTGGCGGCGCGGGGCCTCCGGCGCCGAGCTCGAAGCGCGGCTCCGCGCCGACGCGGACCATGCGGTGAAGGCGGTGGTCGTCGTCCACAACGAAACGTCCACCGGGGTGACCAGCCGCCTTGCGGACCTCCGCGCCGCGGTGAACGGGGTTCGCCATCCTGCGCTCCTCATCGTCGACGCCGTGTCGTCGCTCGCGTCGATCGACTATCGCCATGACGAGTGGCAGGTGGACGTCACGATCACCGGATCGCAGAAAGGGCTGATGCTGCCACCCGGCCTCGGATTCAACGCCGTGTCGGAGAAGGCGCTCGCCGCGAACCGGGCGGCGCGACTGCCGCGGAGCTACTGGGACTGGCAGGACATGCTCAAGCTGAACGGCTCAGGCTTCTTTCCATACACGCCGGCGACGAACCTGCTCTACGCGCTGCGCGAAGCATTGACCATGCTGCAGGAAGAAGGGCTCGACAACGTGTTCCGCCGGCACGATCGTCACGCCGAGGCGACGCGCGCCGCGGTCCGCGCCTGGGGCCTCGAGATCGTCTGCGAGGAGCCGCGCGAGTATTCGAGTTCGATGACCGCCTTCTTCATGCCGGAGGGCTTCGACGCCGACCAGTTCCGCACGCTGGTTCTCGAACACTTCGACATGTCACTCGGCACCGGCCTGTCGAGACTGGCGGGGAAGGTCGTCCGCATTGGACATCTCGGAAGCTTCAACGATCTGATGCTGGCCGGCGTCCTGAGCGGCATCGAGATGGCTCTCCGGGTCGGCGGCGTGCCGCACCGATCGGGAGGCGTGATGGCGGCGCTCGACGCGCTTTCGCGGCACCACCGGCCCGCCGGGCAGCCGGCCGCGGCTCGCTGAAGGTGGCGCCGACCATTCCGCTCCCGCTCAGCTCCCACGCGAAACCCATCGACTCCTTTGCCGCCGCGGCCGACCTCGAGCGCGCATTGAAGGAGGCGGTCCGCGGCGAAGTGCGATTCGATCGCGGCAGCCGCGCGCTGTACGCCACCGACGGATCCAACTATCGGCAGATTCCCATCGGCCTGGTCGTCCCGCGCGACGCCGACGATGTGCGTGCGGCGGTTGCCGCATGCCGGCGGTTCGGCGCGCCGGTGCTGCCGCGCGGCGCCGGCACCAGCCTCGCCGGTCAATGCTGCAACGTCGCGGTGGTGCTCGATTTCACGAAGTACATGAACCGGATTCTCGACATCGATCCGGTTCATCGTCGCGCGCGGGTGGAGCCGGGCGTCGTGCTCGACACGCTGCGGAACGCCGCCGAGGCGCACCACCTGACGTTCGGTCCCGATCCGTCGACGCACAGCCGCTGCACGCTGGGCGGCATGATCGGCAACAACTCCTGCGGCACGCACTCGCTGCTGGCCGGCAAAACGGTGGACAACGTCGAGGAGCTCACGGTCCTGCTTTACGACGGCACGGTCATGACGGTGGGACCGACCTCCGACGCCGATCTGGCGGCCATCGCTCGCGAGGGCGGACGCCGCGCGGAGATTTATGCGGCGCTTGCGCGGCGCTGCGGGACCGGTACGGCGACGACATCCGCGCGCGGTTCCCCCGCATTCCCCGCCGGGTATCCGGCTACAACCTCGACGAGCTCCTGCCCGAGCAGCGGTTCAACGTGGCGCGCGCGCTCGTCGGCACCGAGGGCACGTGCGTCATCGTGCTCGAAGCGACGTTGCGCCTGATTCGGCAGTCCGCAGCACCGGACGCTGGTCGGGCTCGGGTACGGCGACGCGTTCGCCGCGGCCGATCACGTGCCGGAGATCCTCGAGCTTCGATCCGATCGGCCTGGAAGGGTTCGAAGGATGCGATCGTGGACGGCCTTCGCAAGAAGGGCGCGCCGAATCTCGACCTCATGCCGGAAGGCCGCGGGTTCCTGCTCGTCGAATTCGGATCCGACGACGCGCGCTCCAGCCCGGGAGGCGGCGCGAACGGTTCATCGCGCGGATGAACGCCCTGCCACAGCCCCCGAGCACGCGCCTGTACACGAGCGTCTGAGGCCCGGGCGATGTGGAAGATTCGCGAGTCGGGACCGCGGGCGGCGGCGACCGCTCCCGGCGCGCCGCTCGAATGGGAAGGGTGGGACGATGCGGCCGTCGCGCCCGGAAAAGCTGGGCGGGTACCTGCGGGATCTGCGCGCGCTCCTGGACGAATACCACTACCGCACCGCCTTCTACGGCCACTTCGGTCACGGCTGCATCCACATGCGGGTGGACTGGGATCTCGAGACCGAGGCGGGGATCCGCAAGTACGGCGAGTTCGTCGAGCGCGCTGCGGACCTGGTCGTCTCCTACGGCGGATCGCTCTCCGGCGAGCATGGCGACGGCCAGTCGCGCGGCGCGCTGCTGCCCCGGATGTTCGGCGACCGACGTGATGCAGGCGTTCGGCGAGTTCAAGGCCGTCTGGGATCCGGACAACCGGATGAACCCCCACAAGGTGGTGGACGCGCTACCTGCCGACCGAAGAACCTGCAGACTCGGCGCCGACTACGCCCCGCAGAAGCCGGCGACACATTTCGCGTTTCCCGACGATCGACGGATCGTTCGAACGGGCGACCCTGCGATGCGTCGGGCTGGGCGAATGCCGCAAGCGCGACTACGGGGCGATGTGCCCGAGCTACATGGTGACACTCGAGGAGGAGCACAGCACGCGCGGGCGCGCCCACATGCTGTTCGAGCTGCTGCAGGGCGAGGTCGTCACCGGCCGGCTGGCAGGACGAGCACGTCAAGGCGTCGCTCGACCTGTGTCTGTCGTGCAAGGCGTGCAAGTCGGAGTGTCCGGCGAACGTCGACATGGCGACCTACCGCGCCGAGTTCCTGTCCCACTATTACGAGCGGCACGCCCGGCCGCTCCACGCCTACGCCTTCGGCATGGTGGATCGTTGGCTCGAGCTCGCGTCAGCCGCGCCGGCGCTCGCCAACGCGGCCATGTCGGTGCCCGGCCTGAGCCACGCCGTCCGCCGGGCCCTGCACATCGCGCCGGAGCGCCGGCTGCCGAAGCTCGCGTCCGTCAACTTCCTGCGCTGGGCGCGGACGAGCGGCGTGCGCACTGCGGACCAGCCGGCCGCGGCCGGCCGACCCGCCATCCTGTGGGTGGATACGTTCAACAACCACTTCCATCCCGAGACGAGCCGGGCGGCGCTGAACGTGCTCCGGCGCGCCGGCTTCGAGGTTGCCATCACCGACGGCCACCTGTGCTGCGGCCGACCGCTCTACGACTTCGGTCTGCTGGACCGCGCCAAGCAGTACCTGCAGACGATCATGAGCGCGCTGGCGGGGCCGATCGACGCCGGCATCCCCGTCGTGGTCCTGGAGCCGAGCTGCGCGTCGGTCTTCCGCGACGAGCTGCGCAACCTGTTTCCCCACGACGATCGCGCGGAGCGGCTCCGCCGGCAAACCGTGCTGCTGTCTGAGATTCTCGCCTCGCCCGAGGCCCGGTGGACGCCGCCGCATCTCGATCGGCCGGTCCTGCTGCACGGGCATTGCCATCACAAGGCGATCATGACGCTCCATCCCGAGGAGACGCTGCTCCGCGCCACCGGCGCGCGCGTGCACGCGCCCGATGCCGGCTGCTGCGGGATGGCCGGAGCGTTCGGGTTCGAGGCGGACAAGTACGCCGTCTCCCAAGCGATTGGCGAGCGGGCGCTGCTGCCGGCGGTCAGAGACGCCTCCGCCGACACGCTCATCGTCGCCGACGGCTTCAGCTGCCGGGAGCAGATTCGTCAGGCGACCGGCCGTCAGGCCCTCCACTTGGCCGACGTCCTCGATTTCGCCGCGACGACCGCCTGAACGCGCCGGGCGGCCGGCTCCGCAGTCGACGACAACAGGGTCCAGCGTCATCTCGGCTGTTGGTTTCCTTTCGAGACCGTACAAATCCGTAAAAGCCCGTTGGGGACCGCGTACGGCCCGTTCACTGAAAGCCTGAGACGTCAAGCCGTTTCGCTTCTATCATTTACAGGATTTCTGGTAGGTTGGTCCTGGCGCTCGAGCTGAGGCTCTCGCGCCGGGCGGACCGAACTGACACTCAGGAGACGCGACCTATGCACGCTCCCATCAAGTACGTCGAAAAGGGCCTCGCGCTCGCGGCCAACGGCGCCTGGGGGATTTTCAACACCTTGAACCGGATCAACCAGCGGCCGTCGTTCACGCCGGCATGGTCGGAGAAGCCGATCCTCAAGTCGTACGAGAAGACGAAGCCGCCGCTCGGGTGGCCGCGCGACACCGACTCGCTCTGCCCGACCTGCGTGCGCGAGGCGCGCCAGGAGATTCTCGACGGCAAGAAGGACGTGGGCGTGCTGCTCACCGAGAAGGTCGGCGAGATCAAGGCGACCATTCTCGAGCGCGACGGCAAGATCCTGATGGTGAAGGACTGCCCCGTCCACGGCCATTTCGAGGACGTGATGGCCATCGACCCGGCGTTCTTCAAGCACCTCGAGGAGGTGTTTCCCGGTCGCGACATCCGCGCGCACAACGATGAGAAGTTGCACAACCACGGCAGCAGCACCGTCAAGCACGGGCGCGGATCGGTGCTGACGGTCGACCTGACGAACCGGTGCAACATGATGTGCGACCCGTGCTTCATGGATGCGAACCAGGTCGGCTTCGTGCACGAGCTGACGTGGGACGACATCCAGACCGTGCTCGACAATGCGATCACGATCAAGCCGCGGCGCCAGATGTCGGTGCAGTTCTCCGGCGGCGAGCCGACGATTTCTCCCCATTTCCTCGACGCGGTGCGCTACGCCCGCAAGGTCGGCTACAACAGCGTGCAGGCGGCCACCAACGGCATCGAGTTCGCCAAGGATCCCTCGTTCGCGAAGGCCGCGGCCGACGCCGGGCTCCGCTACGCGTACCTGCAGTTTGACGGCATCGGCAACGCGGCCAATTCGCACCGCCGGGTCGGCAACCTGTTCGACGTGAAGCTTCGGGCGATCGAGAACCTGCACGCCGCGGGCGTCGACATCGTGCCGGTCATCACCATCGTCAACGGTGTGAACAACGAACAGGTGGGCCGCGTCATCGAGTTCGCGCTCGACAATCCGAAGAAGATCAACTTCCTGTCGTTCCAGCCGGTGTCGTTCACCGGACGCGACGAGGAGATCACCGACGAGCGGCGTCAGGCGCAGCGCTACACGCTGTCGCATCTGGCGCACGACGTGAAGAATCAGACCGGTCTTGGCGAGCCGACGCGCGACTGGTTCCCTATCTCCTTCATGGGCACGTTCACCGACTGGGCCGACGTCGTCCATGGCCCGGACGCGCCGTGGGGTCAGCTGACGTGCGGCTGCCACCCGAACTGCGGCGTCGGCATGGCCGTGATGATCGACAAGCAGACCAAGGAAGCGGTCCCGGTCACCGCGTTCCTCAAGGCGGAACAGCTGGCCAAGGACGTGGCGCAGGTGAACGATGCCGGCCGCGGCAAATTCCTGTCGGTGGCCGGCATGACGCTCGCCGTCATACGCAACTACGACCCGTTCAAGGCGCCGACCCACTTCAAGCTGGTCGATCTGCTGAAGAAGTTCGACAAGACGTTCGGCGCGACCAAGAAGGCGCAGGCGGGCGGCTACGGCAAGGTCGAAGGCGACCGGACGATTGCGGACATCGAGAAGCGCCGCGGCGACCGGTGGAACTTCCTGTTCATCGCCGGGATGTGGTTCCAGGATCTGTTCAACTACGATTTCCGCCGCACGGAAATGTGCATCATCCCGTACGCGACGCAGCAGGGCGAAATCTCCTTCTGCGCCTACAACACGGGGATCGGCTGGCGCAACATCATCGAGAAGATGCACATGACGGCGACACTCAACAAGTGGTACGAGGAGCACGGGCGGCACGAGATCTTCGCCGGCAACAAGAGCGTTCCGCTCGCGACGACCGACCACTCGCTCGTGCTGAACGCCGAGGCGGTTGCCGCCGGCGCGCAGACCGACCTGGACGAACTGGGCATCGCGAAGAACGCCCGCGAGGAGAAGCTCAAGGCGCGGCAGCACAAGCAGCACGAGGATCAGCACGACGGCCGCTATCACGACGAAATGGCCAGGCTCTATCGCCAGCACGTGCTGAAGGAGCAGCCGACCCTCCAGATCCAGGGTCTGGGCGGCAAGAAGCCGCAGGGGCCGCAGCCGGTGCTGCACAAGCCGACGACATAACAAGCCGACGACATCAGAGAGCGGCTTCCCGGTCGTCAATCGGTCGGTCGTCGATCATCAGCAGCGGGCGCGAGGGCCGGCGGGCAATCCGCCGGCCCTTTTCTGCTGGCGCGAATCGATCCTGCCCCGGCTCCGCTGATTCGCTATGATCGGGGTACATGGATCGGACGTTCATGCTGATTGGCGCCCTCGCCGGATTCACCGGCGTGTCGCTCGGCGCGTTCGGGGCCCACGCGCTCCGCACGCGGCTTTCGCCGGAGATGCTGGCGGTCTTCGAGACCGGCGTGCGGTATCAGATGTACCATGCCTTCGCCGTCCTGCTCGTCGCGCTCGTACTCGCGCGGATGGGCGGCTGGCTGATCGCGCTGGCCGGCTGGCTGTTCACCGCAGGCATCGTGCTGTTCTCCGGAAGCCTGTACCTCCTGGCGTTCACGGGCGTCACCGTGCTCGGCGCGATCACGCCGATCGGCGGGCTCGCCTTTCTGGCCGGCTGGGGGTGCCTGGCGCTCGCGGCGGCGGGACTCTGAGGATTCGCCGATGAGACGACACCTATACGCCGGCGTCACCGTCGCGGCGGCCGCCCTGGCGATGGCGGCGGCCGCGTGCTCCAGGGCGCCGTCGGCCGCGGCGGGACGCCCGCAGCGCACGCCCACCAAGGCCGAGATGATCGACCTCGGGCGTCAGCACAAGACGGCGTTGGACCTCTTCGCGGCGCTCCGCGAGCAGGCCAACGGGGGTCAGCGCCTCGCCTGGAGCAACCTGCCCGACTGGAGCGGCGTCTACACGCGCGTCCCGGTTCCCGGATTCGCGTTCGACCCGGATCAGCCGGAAGGCGGCCTGCCGACGGCGAAGCTGACGCCGGAATTCCACCAGAAGCTGCTGAAACGACTCGAGGACGCGAAGCGCGGCGTCGAGTGGGACCCCATTTCGACCTGCGCGCCACCCGGGCATCCGCGCTGGCTCACCGAGCCGTTCCTCCGCGAGTTCATCGTCACACCCGACGAGACGTGGCTCATCAACGAGATGGTCAACGACATCCGGCGGATCTACACCGACGGCCGCGAGCACGTGGCGGCGGCCGACCGCTATCCGCTGTACGACGGCGACTCGATCGGCTTCTGGGACGGCGCCCGCCTGGTCATCCACACCAACCAACTGAGGGCCGGCATCTACCAGCGATCCCAGCCGGACTACACCGAGCAGGTGGAGACGGTGGAGATCTGGCACAAGGACGACCCGAGGACCGTGACGGCGGATGTCTGGGTGTACAATCCGCCGTCGCTCGTCGAGCCCTGGTACGCGAAGCAGTCGTACACGAAGCTGGACGATTCCGACAGGAGCCTGCGTATTCGATACTGGAACTGCGGCGAGAACGAGAACAACGCCGTCGTCCAGACCAAGGAAGGCGCGACCCAATTCCGCGAGCTGGCGTTCACCAAGAAAGGCGACAAGCAGGGAGCCAGGCCATGAGGAAGCAGTTCGTCGGGGTGATGCTGGGCGTCGGCGCCGCCGCCGCCATGAGCGGTTCGGTCCTCGCCCACCATTCGGGCGCGATGTTCGAGAAGGACAAGACCATCACCGTCGAAGGCGTCGTCAAGGAGTTTCAGTACACCAATCCCCACTCGTGGCTCCTCGTCGACGTCAGGAACAAGGACGGCAGCGTCACCACCTGGGGATTCGAGGCCGAAGGCCCCAGCACGCTGCAGCGAGCGGGCATCCGGCCGGGCGATTTGGCGGCCGGGACGAGGCTCACCATCACCGGCCGACCGATGAAGAACGGCAGCCCGGCGGCCGCCTGGGTGGAGGCGGTCAGGGCCGATGGCAAGCGCTTCGAGCCCGGCAAGGGCTTTCAGGTGAAATAGCCTTACCGTTTCCGGCGGCGGACCGGCGGCGGCGGGGGCGGTGCCGGCCGGTACTCGATCATCACGTTGCTGATGACGGCAATCGGCCGCCCCTCGGACGCATAGGTCTGCGGCCCGCCGTCCAGCCGTTCGGACGTGACCTTCTCGCCGAGGACGCTGACCTCGCTCTCCTCTTCGGGAATCTCGATGGCGATCGGCTCGGCGCCGGTGGGCGCGACCGCCTTCACGCCGCCCGGTCCGGCGCCGCCTGCGATGCGATCCACGAGATCGCCGGCATTCCGGAATTCGTTCTGCACGACGGCCCGGCTGATCAGGTGGTTGTCCATCGTCAGCACGCCAATCGTCGCGGTGTAGCGCGTGTACGCCCGGTTGGCCTTGACCTGCTCCTCGGAATAGGTGTGCCGGTTGTGCAGCGTGAAGGTCAGCGTGACCGGCCCCTTGTGGGGCGGCAGCCTGATCAGGATGCCCTGTTCGGGGTCGCGCTCGCTCGTGACGTCGCAGAAGGCGACCTTGGTCGCCACACCGATGCCGAGCGGCGTCGGGCACGTCATGTCGGGAACGATTTTCTGCGGAGGGGCGGGTGGCGGAGGCGGCGCCGCCTTCCTGGCCGGCCGCCGCTGCGCCGCGCCCACCGAGGTTGCGCCGATGACGCACGCGGCGAGCACGGTCGCGAGAAGACCGGCTCTAGTCATCGGCCACGCAGGCGTAGTCCGAGGTGGGCTTCTCGCGCACGCCCGCGGCACCCGAACCGAGTTTGACGAGCTCGAGAAACTCCATCCGCGTCCGCGCGTTGTCGCGAAAGGCGCCCAGCATGGCGCTGGTGACCGCGTACGAATTCTGCTTCTCGACGCCGCGCATCGACATGCAGAGGTGCGTGGCCTCCATGACGACCGCCACGCCGACCGGCGAAATCTTCTGGAGAATCGTGTCGGCGATCTGGCCCGTGAGACGCTCCTGCACCTGCAGGCGCCTGCTGAACACGTCGACGAGACGGGGAATCTTGCTGAGCCCGATCACTTTGTTGCTGGGGATGTACGCCACGTGGCACTTGCCGAAGAATGGCAGCAGGTGGTGCTCGCACAGGCTGTAGAAATCGATGTCGCGAACAATCACCATTTCGCTGTAGTCGACGGTGAACAGCGCGCCGTTCAGCACCTTGTCGATGTCGGCGCGATAGCCGCTCGTCAGGAACCGGAGCGCTTTCTCGACGCGCGCCGGTGTCTTCAGCAGACCTTCGCGGTCGGGGTCCTCGCCGAGCTCGGCGATCAGCTGGCGCACCAGATGCTGCATCGTGTCATTGTAGCTGCTCCGGCGCCGCCTCGACGATCGCGGCAATCCCCTGACCGCCGCCGATGCAGGCGGCGGCGAGTCCGCGCGTCTTCCGGCGGCGGCGAAGCTCGAGAACGAGTGTCAGCAGCAGGCGGGTGCCGGTGGCCCCGAGCGGATGACCGAGCGCGATAGCGCCCCCGTTGACGTTGACGCGGGCGCGATCGAGTCCGAGCTCCCGTTCGACCGCCAGGTACTGGGCGGCGAACGCCTCGTTGATCTCGATGAGATCGACGTCGTCGAGCGACAGCCCCGCGTTGAGCAGCGCCTGCCGTGCCGCCGGCGCCGGTCCCATCCCCATGAGCGACGGCTCCACGCCGACCGTCGCCCAGCCGACGAGCTTTCCGATCGGGTGAAGCCCTCGACGATCGACCGCCTCGCGGGATGCCAGAATCAGCGCCGCGCCGCCATCGACGATGCCGCTGGCGTTGCCGGCGGTGACGGTGCCGTCGGCCTTGAACGCCGGCGGCAGCGTCGCCAGCGCCTCGAGCGTCGTGTCGGGACGCAGGTGATCATCGGCGTCGACGGTCCGCGCCCCTTTGCTCGTCCTGAGGTCGACCGGCGCGATCTCGGCGCTGAGGCGTCCTTCGGCCCGCGCGCGCGCGGCCAGCTGCTGGCTGCGCAGCGCGAAGCAGTCCTGATCCTCGCGGCTGATGCCGTACTTCGCGGCGCAGTTCTCCGCGGTCATCGCCATCGTGCAGCCGCAGTAGGAATCGAACAGCGCCTCCCACAGCGAATCCTCGAGCGTCCCCTGACCGAGCCTGAGGCCACTCCTTAGACCGCGGATGACGTGAGGCGCCTGGCTCATGCTCTCGACGCCGCCGGTCAGCACCAGCGACGCCTCGCCCAGCTGAATCAGCTGGGCGCCGCTCATCGCCGCCTGGAGCCCGGATCCGCACAGGCGGTTGACCGTCAGCGCCGGGACGTTCACCGGCACGCCCGCCTTCAGCGCGATGTGACGCGCGCCGTACAACGCGTCGGCGCTGGTCTGCATCACGTTGCCGACGACGGCGTGATCGATCCATTCCGGTTTCACGCCAGTCCGGTCGAACGCGGCGCGAGACGCCACGACCCCGAGGTCGATGGCCGAGACGTCCTTCAACGCACCGACGTACTCGGTCATCGGCGTTCTCGCCCCGCCGACGATGAAGACGTCGGGTTTCGTGCTCATGGCTGTCTCCGACTCCCTGCCCCGCGCAGGCACGATGTCATGTGAGCCTCCCGGACGTCGAGTCCTTCGCGGCGTCGCGACCTCGCAGTGAGGCTTGCCGTCTGATGGCGCCGGCAATGTAGTCGCCCGTTTCGCGCGTTCCCAGCGTGCCGCCGATCTCCGCCGTGCCGTTGCGCGTGACGACGGCGTCGCTGACCGCCGCCTCGATCGCGGCCGCCTCGCGCACGCACCCGGAGTACTCGAGCATCAGCGCGGCCGACAGAATCGCCCCCACCGGATTGGCGACGTTCCGCCCCGCGTACTTCGGCGCCGATCCGTGGACCGGCTCGAACATCGACGTGCGGCCGGGGTGCAGGTTGCCGGACGCCGCCATCCCGAGCCCGCCCTGCAGCTGCGCCCCCAGATCCGTGACGATGTCGCCGAACAGGTTGTTGGTGACGATCACGTCGAACTGGGCCGGATTCTTGATCATCTGCATCGCGAGCGCGTCGATGTACAGGTGCGTCGCCGTCACGGCGGGGTACTCGGCCGCCATCGTCCAGAACACGCGCTGCCACAGGGAATGGCCGTGGGTCATCGCGTTGCTCTTGTCCGCCATGCAGACACGGGCCAGGCGGCGGCCCGACGCGAACTCGAACGCGTGCCTGACAATCCGGTGAACGCCCTTGAACGTGTTGATTTCCTCCTGGACGGCAATCTCGTCGTCGGTGCCGGCCTTGAACCGGCCGCCGACGTTCACGTACAGGCCTTCGGTGTTCTCGCGGAAGACGACGAAGTTCACGTCGGCCGGCGTCCGGTTCTTCAACGGACACAACCGCTCGTCCAACAGGCGGACGGGACGATAGTTCACGTACAGATCGAGCTCGAACCGGGTGCCGAGCAGGATGTCGCGCGCGTGACGCATGTCGGGCACCCGGGGGTCACCCAGCGCGCCGATGAACACCGCGTCGAACTCGTCGCGCAGCATCGCATACGCCTGGGGCGGCAGCGTGACGCCGGTCGAGAGATAGTACTCGGCGCCGTACGGCAGCATCTCCAGGTCGAAGGTTCCGCCGAAGACCTCTCCGGCGGCCCGAATCGCCTTGACGGCTTCCGCCGTGACGTCGATGCCGATCCCGTCGCCGGGGATGACTGCGATGCGCATCGCTACCGGGCCTTTTCTGCGGCGCGCGACAATCGGGGTCAGTCGGCCGGGATCTCGCCCGTGTCGATCTGGGCGCGCTGCAGCCGTCCGCTGAAGTCGACGTAGACAGATTTCCATTCGGAGAACACGTCGAGGGCCGCCGTCCCCGCCTCGCGGTGCCCGTTCCCGGTGTCCTTCGTGCCACCGAACGGCAGATGCACCTCGGCGCCGATCGTCGGGGCGTTCACGTAGAAGATGCCGGTGTAGACGTCGCGCATCGCCGTGAAGGCGCGGGTGAGGTCCCGCGTGTAGATGGACGCGGACAGGCCGTACCGCACGCCGTTGGCGATCGCAATCGCCGCGTCGAGGGAGCGGCACCGCATCACCGACACGACCGGCCCGAAGATCTCTTCCTGGGCGATGCGCATGGACGGGTGGACGTCGGCAAACACGGTCGCCTCATGGAAGAATCCGCCGCGGTGTGCCTCGTCGGCGATCGAATGGCCGCCGCAGGCCAGCCGGGCACCCTCCGCGATGCCGATCTGCACGTAATCGACCACCGTTCGACGTTGCGCCTCGCTCACCAGCGGTCCCATGTCGACGGCCGCGTCGAGCCCGTCGCCGACACGAAGCGCGCCGGCGCGCGCCACGAGCCGCTCCAGAAACTCGTCGTGCACCGCCTCGTGCACGACGAGCCGGCTCGACGCGGTGCAGCGCTGTCCCGTCGTTCCAAAGGCGCCCCAGATGCATCCGTCGACGGCGAGGTCGAGATCGGCATCGTCCATGATGACGATGACGTTCTTGCCGCCCATTTCGAGGTGCACCTTCTTGAACGCAGGCGCCGATCTGGCCGCGACCTCACGCCCCACCGCGGTAGATCCGGTGAACGACACGACCCGCACCTCGTCGCCGGCCAGGAGCGCCTCCCCGACCTCGGCGCCGCTCCCGGTGACGAGATTGACGACGCCGGCCGGTACGCCGACTTCCTCCAGGATGGAGACGAAATTCACCGCGGACAGCGGCGTCAGCGTGGCCGGCTTGAACACGACGGTATCCCCGCACACCAGCGCCGGAATGATCTTCCAGGACGGAATGGCCATCGGGAAATTCCAGGGCGTGATAATCGCGCAGACGCCGACCGGCTGCCGCACGGACATGGCGAACTTGTCGCGCAGTTCCGAGGGCACGGTCTGACCGTATAGTCGGCGTCCTTCCCCGCCGATGAAGTACGTCATGTCGATGGCTTCCTGCACGTCGCCACGCGTTTCGGCCAGCACCTTCCCCATCTCGCGCGTCATGTCGCGGGCCAGCGCCTCCTTGCGCTCGGCCATGAGATGGGCGGCGCGGAACAGGATTTCGGCGCGGCGGGGCGCCGGCACGAGACGCCAGCCGTCGTACGCGCGCCGGGCGGCGGCAATCGCGCGGTGGACGTCCTCGCTCGTCGACTGCTGGAAACGGCCGATAAGATCAGTGGGATCGGCGGGATTACGATTTTCGAAGAGCCGCCCGGAAACAGAGACCGTCCGGCGGCCGTCTATCAAGTTGTGGAAGACGCCTGGCGGTGGAGATTTTCCCACGAGGGCGGTCATGGCGATGAGAGTGCCGTACAGTGGACTCCGGCCGCAACACCTGCTGAAAAGTCGTGCCCCCGCAACAAGTTGCGGTGTGCGGCCACGGCGCATCCCAGGGGGGGCAGTGCGGCTGTGTCAGACGGCCGGGAAGCGTGAGATCGAGGGACAGTGCCCTTGTTTCCAAGTTGTCCTGGTGGCACGGATCCTGAATCACCGGTACGCGTCCGCAGGAGACGGACAGGGATGCTGAACGCATCGAACGCCCAAATCGTTCGTCCCGTCCGCGACGTCACGCAGCGAGTGGTGATCGTCAACGGCAGCCCGGAAGTGCTCGCGCTGCTCGAGACGGCGCTCGACGCGGGCCACTACGACGTCGTGTTCGTGGAGTCCGGCCAGCACGCGTACTCCCAGATCAAGCGGGTGCTGCCCGATCTGGTCATTCTGTGCCTGCGCATCGAGGATACCGAGGGCTTCCAGGTATTGTCCATGCTCAAGCTGGACGACGACACGCGCGGCATCCCCGTGCTGACCTACACCACCGAGTACGAGGGGCGCGAGGCCGACGAACAAGTGGCCGAGCCGGCGGAACCCGAAGTGTTCAGCCGCCGGCACGTCGAGCTGATGAACTGAGCATGTCCCCTCCGGGCGACCCGCAGGAAAGACGCCGGGCGGAGCGCTTCCCGATCGCCGACGAGCTGAGCGGCGAAGTGATGGTCCTTCAGCCGATCACCGTCCAGGAGATCAGCCGCAGCGGCGCACTCATCGAATCGGTGTTTCCCCTCCAGCTCAACTCGCTGCACCAGTTCCGTCTGGCGCTCGGCAGGCGAGCCGTCGTGGTGACCGGGCGCGTCGCGCATTGCCGGATCAGCGACGTCGATCCGGACAACGTGGCGTATCGTTCCGGGATCGATTTCGTCGAGATCTCCGAGCCTGTCCGTGCAGCGATCGAGGTGTTCATCGCCGAGCTGATGGCAGGGCGGAAGACTACGGGAGCAGCTTCACCGTAATGGGAGGCCGTGCGGGAGCGACGTACGGCGCGACCACGCTCTCGTGTCCGTCGGCGTCGACCGAGGCGACGCCGAACACGTAATCGTCAATCAACGTGTCGGGCAGGACGATCTCGGTGGCGCGAGGAATCAGCCGGTCGTGCTGCCAATCCGACACCCAGCTGTCGCGCCAGAAGATCCGGTACGCCACGGCCCGCGCGGCCGGCTGCCAGCGCAGCTTTGCGTCGTATCCAGACGGCTCGCGGCCCATCGTGGGTCCGCGCGCGTCCACGACGACGGGCGCCGCGGGCGCCAGCGCCAATGTCGCCGCGGCCGCCGCGTTGACGCGCGCGTTCTGCGCGAGGTACTGCGGCGACACGCCGTCGAACGTGTCGCGGGGATCGTGCTGGCGCGCGAAGTTCTCCCTCGATTCCCGGAATCCGACAGCGGCGAACCCGAGCTGGTTGTACGCCGTGTGATCCCCGCCGCGGCCGAATCGGTCGGGACGCGCCATCAGGCGCACGCGATGCGACGGCACGTACCGCGCACCCCAGCGCTGGACGAATCGCGCCAGCTCGCGCGACGGCGAGTCCTCGGGACCCTCGGAGTACACCCGCACCGACGCGCCGTCCGCAATCCCGTTTCCGCCCTTGTCGTTGCCGACGATGTCGTTGTTGAACACGGCCTCGATCGCCACGCGCTCGTCCGCCGCCTTCCGTGCGTGCAGATAGGACCCGTAGAGCCCCTGCTCTTCCCCGGCGTGCAGCATGAAGACGAGCGTCGCATCGAAGTCCAGGCCGCTCTGACTGAACAGCCGCGCCAGTTCGAGGGTCAGAGCCGTGCCGCTGCCATCATCGTTCACGCCGGGCGCCGGCGAGTCGTCGGGCGACACGACCGGATCACCGGTCCCGCCGGCGTTGCGGCCGGACTGGCCGCCGGCGAACGCGATCGTGTCGTAGTGGCCGCTGATGTAGATGCGGCGCGCCGTCGCTCCGGGCAGCACCGCCATGACGTTGCGGATTTCGATGTCGCGCGTCACCCGGCCCTGCCGGGCGATCCGGTACGTGTCGAAGCTCACCTGCAGCCTCGGGCTGTAGCTTTTCAGCTCATCGAACAGCCACTGCCGGGCGGCGCCGACGCCCCGGCCCGGCGAATCTGTCGACGACAACACGCTGCGCGTACCGAACGACTCGAGTCGTCGCAGCATCGCCGCCAGACGATCGGCCGAGACCGAGGCGACCAGCCGTTCGATGCGGGGATCGAGGTCGGGCGCCTCGGCGGCGCAAACGGACGCCACAAACACCATCGCCGCCAGCGCAGCCGCCAGAGGCCGGCGGACACCGATGCGATCCCTCATCGACGGACCTTCAGGTAATCAAGATAGTCGCCGGAGTCGATCCGTTGGGCGCCACCGAGCGGCGCGTTGTAGAAATACACCCACGCGCGCTCGACCCGTCCGTCATCGAGCGTGACCGGGACTTCACGACGCACGTACAGGCTGGCATCCGGTTTCTCGGGACGGTATCCTTCGATCTCGTCCAGCGTCCGCAGCACCGAATCGCACTGCAGCAGCCGGTGAACCTCGCCACGCACGCGGCTGTCGGTGGCGGGAATCGCCGCCGGGTAGATGCCGAGATCGAAGAGCACCGCGTCAATCCAGCCGTGGCCGACCGGCTCGATCTCCAGATCGATGCGCGTACGGCCAGGACGTTTGAAGCCGCTCATGAGGGTCCCGTAGAAGAACACGAGATCGGTCACGGCGGGGTGATCGTATACGAGGACGGGATCGCGGGGAAGGGACCCGGCGAGCTCCGAAGGCGCCTGTTGATCCGGCTAGTGCGCGGCCTGCCGCCTCGGCCGATTTCCGGCCGGGGCGATCAGATCGATCAGCTGTCCTGGAATCGAAAAGGTCAGGCCGACGGTCCGCCCCGAACCGCTGACCTGCAACGACTGCAGCGCGCGCTGCAGCTCCGGTTTCGAGCCGGCCTGAAGCTGGGCGAGCGCCAGAAATCCCTGAATCACGTCGCGCAGCTTCCTGGCGGCGTCCTCGTCAGTCGTGTCGGCGCGAAGAACACCGCTGACGCCGTCCGTGATTTGGGCGCTGACCGAAAACCAGGAGATCGGCGGCAGTTGGGCCGCGCCGGCCGGCAGCTTCCCGCTCTTCTGCAATGCGTCGAACCGGCCCGCCGCCCACACGGTCCCGTTGTCGATCGACCTGACGAGATCCATCAGCTCGTTGTTCGTCGTCAGGTTGTCGCCGCCGGCCTCCAGATCGATGGCGCGCCGAATCAGGTCGGAGGTCCCCAGAGCCGCGAGGCCGGGCTTGAGAAACGCGACCGCGAGTTGCGGACCCTGCGATGCGCCGTCTGCGGTTGGAACGTTCGGGTCGGGAGGAGGGGAACCCCGATGCCCGCCGGGAGCGACGATGATCCGCTTGCCGCGATACGCCTCGGTCTGGGCGCCGTGCTCGTGCATCAGCGCCTCGATCTTCGCCTCGTTGAAAATGCCGGTGGCCAGGACGAGGGCCGACGAAGAGGCGCGCGAGCCATCGCCCCAGCCGCAGGCGACGACGTGATCGATGTCGGTCTCGACGTTGATTCCGGTCAGATCCTGAAGCTCCTGCTGGCCGGTCTGCCGATTCGGCGCCGCTTGGACGAGCCGACGACGAAGGTCGGAGGCCATCACTGCGCGGACGTCTGCGTACGCCACGAGGCTCGCGTCCGCCGGCAGATACTGCAGTTCGTCCGGGCCGCGATCCGAGAGGGCGCGCATCGGGAACCCGCCGTAATAAGCGACGAGCCCGGATCCGACCCCGACGACCATGACGAGCAGCGAAGAAACGACGAAGTAGCGGGTTCTGGCGGTCATGACGCCCTCAGACAGGTATACGGTCGAGACCCTCTCGTGGTTCCCGGCCCCATTACTGATCGAGCACGTATTCACGCTGCTCGACGGCACGCATCGCGAACCACACCGCCGCGGTCGCGATCGCGGCCAGCGCGATGAGGCTGGTCGCGACGTCGGGGGTCTCCCGGAACAGTTGCATCAGCGCCCCGACCCCGGAGTCCGCCGGCATCGCATGCGGAACCAGCGCCTGGAGGTAATAGGCGACCGTCAGCCGCTTGAGGTACCCGGGAAACAGCAGGACGGCCGGTTCCCAGCCGAACGCGAAGACCAGTCCGAGGACCAGCGGACGCTTCAGCCGCGCGCCCACCCACGCGAACACGGCACCGTACCCGATCAGGCCGGCCATGAGCATGCCGAGATCGGCGGCGAGCGTCGGGAACGCCGCGCCGACCTCGCCGCCGCCGAGCGGCACGATCAGAAAGAAGACGGCAATCACCGACGGCAGGACGAGCAGCGCCGTGCAGACGACGTACGCGAGGTACTTCCCGAGGAGCACGGCACCCCGGCGGATCGGCCGGGTGAACAGATACGTGATGGTCTTGTCTTCCACTTCGTCCGCGATGAGCGACGTGCCATAGAACACGCCGAGCACCGGCACGATGAAGCGGATGTACAGCAGCCACATCATCATGCCGAACAGCGCCGGGCCGCCCACGCGCGCGCCGTTGATCGAGAGCCGCCATAACGACGTGGTCGCGGTGACAAGGCGAATGGCCGCCGCCAGCAGCACCGGTCCGCCGAGCAGCACGCCGAGAAAGACCGATCGGCGCGACCAGAGCATCTGCCCCAGCGCGACGTCGAACACGCGCGCCGCCGAAGCGCCCAGCGTCATCACCCGCCTCTGTCGGGCCGAGTCCTGCCGGGCGGCGCTGCTCATTGTTTCACCAGATACTGAAACACGGCCTGCAGGTTGTCGTCGGGCGACGACACCTCATGAATCGAGCCGAGCTCGCCCGTCGCCGCCAGCCCCGTCAACCTGGCATAGAACACATCGGGCTTCGCGGTCTGTACCACCACCGCCTGGTCTTCGAACCTCAGGCTCAGCACGTCGTCCGCCGACAGGAATTCCCGGGCGAGGGCCCGCGGTTGGTCCGCGCGAATGAAGACGGTATGAGGATGCTCGTCGATGAGGTCGCGAATCTGGTGCACGTTGCCCTCGGCGACGATGCGGCCCTGGTTGATGAGCAGGATGTCCGAGGTCATCGACTCGATCTCGTGCAGGATATGGCTGGAGACGATGACGCTCCGGCCGGCGCGCGCCCAGTCCTTGATCAGCCTGATGGTCCGGCGCCGCGCGATCGGATCCATGCCGGACAGCGGTTCGTCCAGGATCAGCAGGTCCGGATCGTCGGCGATCGCCTGCGCCAGCTTCACGCGCTGCCGCATCCCTTTGCTGTACGCGCCGATTTTCTTGCCGGCCGCCTCCAGCAGATCGACCAGTTCGAGGGCGCGGGTTGCCTTCTCCGCGGCCTCGCGCTCCGGGACGCCGCTCAGACCGACGAGCGTGCTCACCCATTCCAACCCGGTCATGCGCTCGTAGAAGGCATCCTGCTCCGGGCAGTAGCCGACGTGCAGGTACAGGGCCGGATTGCCCCAGACCGGCTCGCCGAGCACGGTCAGGTCGCCTTTGCTCGGCTTCAACTGGCCGGTGAGGAGCTTCATGAAGGTCGACTTGCCCGCCCCGTTGGGGCCGAGCAGCCCGACGATCCCGGAGGGCACACTGAGCGTGACGTCGTTGAGCCCGATGACCTGGCCGTACCACTTCGACAGGTGGGACGCCGTGACGATTGGCCCGCGACACTCGATCACGCCACCACCTCGACGGCGCGAACTCGCCGGTCGAGCACGATCGCGGATCCTGCCACCAGGAGCGCCAGCACGCCGAGGGCCACCGGCCACGGCGTCTGGTAACGCAGCGGCAGGCGAAAGATGGCGTCGCCCACCTGGCTGAGCGCGAAGGGGACGGAAATCCACGACAGGCGCGTGTCGCCGGTGACAGCCTGGAGCACGCCGAAGAGCGCCTGGCTGAAGAACAGGAGCCCCGCGTACAGGATGCCCACGAACCGGCCGCTGTTCGACAGCGACGAGAGCGCCAGCATCGCGGCCGACACGGTGATGACCTGCACGAACGCGAAGACCGTGATGGCAGGAAACAGGTAGATGTTCCTGGTGAAGAAATCGAAGTTGCCCGCAAAGACGATTTGAACGATCAGCAGCACGATGGCCGGAGCCCACGTGACGAGCAGCAGCCAGGTGGACAGGATGGTGAATTTCCCGAAGACGTACTCGGTCCGCGTCATCGGTTTCGAGAGGTAGATCTGGAGGGCGTTGGCGCGCCGGTCGTTGGCGATGAGTCCCGCTCCGCCGTACACGGTGAGAAAGAACACGAAGATCTGCTGCTGATCGAGAAACTGGCGGAACATGTCCGGCGTCGGCGCCAGGAACGCCGCCTGCGGCAGGTTGGCCGCGGCGTAGATCTGGACGGCGCGCACGAAGAACGGAAACCAGGAGATGAGCAGCAGGCCGAGAAACGCGCGCTGACCAAGACGCGCGCGGATGCCGGTCCTCGCAATCACCACCCACGCCCGGCCCCGCGGCGCGCGCTCTCCGATGTACCGGCGATAACCCTGGTCGTGAATCGGCATGTCTGGTCTTTCGCTCCGCCGGACGGCTCTCCACCCCGGCCGGTCCTCGGCTATTCCTCGCCCACGGCATGCGCGAAGACATCCTCGAGCGTCGGTACGCTCGGGCGGAGGTGCCGCACCTGCGCCCCCTCGGCGGCGGCGAGCGCGAACAGCTCGCGCGCGCCCCCCTCGCCGGGGACGAACACGCGCATGACGTCCTCGTCGGTCGCATGGCAATCGAGGCCCGCCAGTTGCAGGCGCTGCACGAACTGGTCGACCTCACCGGCGCGCACCTTGACCCGCAGCTCGAACACGCGCCCGCGCGGCTGCTTCAGCGACGCGATCGGGCCGTGGACCGCCACCCGTCCCTTGTCCATGACGACGACGTGATCGCAGGTGTATTCGACGTCGGGCAGCAGGTGCGACGAGAGAATCAGGTTGACGCCCTTCTGGTGACCGAGATCGCGGACGAGCTCCAGCATCTCGTCCCGTCCTTTCGGATCCATGCCGTTGGTCGGCTCGTCGAGGAAGAGCAGATCCGGATCGTGGACGAGCGCCTGGGCCAGCTTGATCCGCTGCTTCATTCCGGTGGAATAGGTCTCGAGATTGCGGTATCGCGCTTCGCCAAGGCCCACGTAGTAGAGCACCTCGTGGGCGCGCTGCATCGCGTCGACGCGGGGCAACCCCGCCAGCTCGCCGCAGTACGCGACGAACGTGACGGCGTTCATGCCCGGCATGTGCGCGTCGGATTCCGGCATGTAGCCGACCCGCGCACGGATCTCGAGCGGCGCCGCCGCGACGTCGAACCCCAGCACGGTCATACGCCCTGCGGTCGGCCTGAGAAAGCCCAGCAGCGACTTGAGCAGGGTGCTCTTGCCGGCACCGTTGGGGCCGAGCAGTCCGACGGCGCCCGACGCAAACGCCGTCGTCACCTCGGTGAGGGCGACGCTCCGTCCGTACGCGACCGACACGCGATCGAGGGCGACGACCGGCTGAGGCTCAGACATCTCGGGGGGCGACGATCGGCGTGGTTCCGCGCAGTCCGAGCGCCTCGGCACGGGTGCGCATGAATCCGATCACGTTGGCCACGTGTGCTTCGAGCGGCAGGCCGAGCAACGCGGCGCCGGCGACCAGGTCCTCCCGCTTGACGCCGCGCGCAAAGGTCTTGTCCTTCATCCGCTTGATCACCGACGTCGACTCGAGAATCGAGGATGCTCCTGGTCGGACGGACGAGCGCCGCAGCCGTGACGAAGCCGGCCATCTCGTCGCAGGCGAAGAGGGTCTTCTCCAGCGGGCCCTCGCGCGGGACGCCGCTGTGGTCGGCGTGCGACAGGATGGCGCGGACGACCCACTCGGGATACCCCCGGTCGCGCAGAATCTCGCTCCCGCGAAACGGGTGGTCGTCGAGGCTGGGCCACCGTTCGTAGTCGAAGTCGTGGAGCAGCCCGACCAGGCCCCACGCCTCGGCATCCTCGCCGAAGATCGCCGCGTACCCGCGCACCGCGGCCTCCACGGCCAGAGCGTGCTTGAGCAGGCTCTCGGTCTTCGTGTATTCGGTCAGGAGCTGCCAGGCGGCCTCGCGACTCGGCGTCGACATGAAACGTGGTGTAACCTTCGCGAGCATCTTAATTCAGGATCACACGATGGCCAATTCGACCGCGACTGCCCGGGCCCCTTCGGCCGCGATGACGCTGGACACCGAGTTCACGCGCGGACTCGGGCTGTTCGACTCGACGATGGTGGTGGTCGGATCGATGATCGGGTCCGGCATCTTCATCGTTTCCTCCGAAATGGCGCGCAACGTCGGCGCGGCGGGCTGGCTGCTGGCCGCATGGGTCGTCGCCGGCGCGCTGACCATCGTGGGCGCGCTGTCCTACGGCGAGCTGGCGGCGATGATGCCGCGCGCGGGCGGCCAGTACGTCTACCTCCGCGAGGCGTTTTCGCCCCTGTGCGGATTCCTCTACGGCTGGACGCTATTCCTCGTGATCCAGACCGGGACGATCGCCGCCGTCGCCGTCGGGTTCGCCCGGTATTTCGGCGTGCTCGTCCCCTGGATCGCCGAGGACCACTACCTCGTCCCGCCGCTTCACGTCTCGACCGGGTACGCGGTTTCGCTGTCGACCACGCAGCTGGTCGGCATCCTGATGATCGCGCTGCTGACCTGGACCAACACCAGGGGTCTCGAGTACGGCCGGATCGTGCAGAACGTCTTCACCACGGCGAAGACCGGCGCGCTGGCAGGCCTGATCGTCCTCGGAGTCCTGCTCGGGTGGAACCATACGGCGGTGACCGGCAACTTCGGCAGCTTCTGGACCCCGCGCGGCACCGTCGACATGGCGACCGGCCTGAACGCCGGGTCGGCATTCGGCCTGTTCGTCGCGCTCTGCGTGTCGCAGACCGGATCGCTCTTCTCGGCCGACGCCTGGAACAACATCACCTTCACGGCGGGCGAGGTGAAGGATCCGCGGCGGAACATCCCGCTGTCGCTGGCGCTCGGCACGATGATCGTGATCGGCCTGTACCTGCTCGCCAACGTCGCCTACCTCGTGACGCTGCCGTTTGTGGCGATCCAGCACGCGCCGAGCGACCGCGTCGCCACGGCGACCCTGGACGCGATCTTCCCCGGGCTCGGTGCGACGCTCATGGCGGTCGGGATCATGATCTCGACCTTCGGCTGCAGTAACGGTCTCATCCTGACCGGTGCGCGCGCGTCGTACGCGATGGCGCGCGACAACCTCTTCTTCGGTCCGGCGGGCCGCCTGAACCGGGCGAAGGTGCCCGGCTGGGCGCTGGCGCTCGAAGGCGCCTGGGCGGCCTTTCTCGTGCTGCCGCGCACCTACGATCCGGCGACGCGCACCTACGGCAACCTGTACGGGAATCTGCTGGACTACGTGATCTCCGCCGCGCTGATCTTCTACATCCTGACCATCGCCGGCGTCTTTCGCCTGCGCGCCACGCGGCCGGAGGCCGAACGGCCCTACCGCACGTTCGGCTACCCGGTCGTGCCGGCGCTCTACGTGGCGGGCGCGGCGACCATTCTGGCGGTCCTCTTCGTCTACCGGACCGCGACGACGTGGCCGGGCCTGGTCATCGTTCTCCTTGGCGTCCCGGTCTACTTTCTGTGGAAGCCGCGAGTCTGATCGCCTTGTCGATGACGCTCGCCGCCTTGGCCGTCACGCGATACGCGGCGAGATCGGGGCGGGCGACCCACTGCACCGCGTCGGCATCGGATCCGCAGACCGCGTCGCCCGACCGCGCGCGACACAGGTAGTCCACGATCACGAAGTGGTACTCGACGCGGCCGTCGGGCGTTCGATCGATCCGATCGAGCACCTCGACGACCGGACCGACGTCCACGACGAGGCCTGTCTCCTCGAGGACCTCGCGCGCGACGGCTTCTTCCAGGGTCTCGCCGACCTCGACGGCGCCGCCTGGAAGGCTCCATTCGCCCTTGAGCGGCGCGTGCGCGCGCCGTACAAGCAGCACGCGCCCGCGCTCGTCCAGCACGACCGCCCCGATCCCGACGACCGGTCTTTCCGGAAATCTCCTCACGCGCTCAGTCAAAGTGGCAGCGACGCGTCGGCGTTGAGATCCATGCCGGCCGTGACGCCGGCGCGAAACGCTCGAAGGCCGGCGGCGGCGATCATCGCGGCGTTGTCGGTCGAGAGCGGCAGGCTGGGAACGAACGTGGGAATCTCGCGAAGCTCTCCATGCCTCTGCACGTCCGCCCGCAGCCGACTGTTCGCCGATACGCCGCCAGCGACCCCAACGCTGGCCGCGTGGAAGCGGCGGGCAGCGTCGAAGGTCCGATCCACCAGCGTCGTGACGACGATCCGCTGAAAACTGGCGCAGATGTCGGCAATCTCCCCTTCCGAGAACCGCGGGCCGTCGCCGCGGCTGCGGGCGTTCCGGACGTGACGCAGGACGGCGGTCTTCAGGCCGCTGAAGCTGAAGTCCAGGTCGCCCTTGAGTGCCGGCGCGTTCCGGTCCGCGTGGGTCAGGCGGGTCGTCGGCAGCGGCACGGCCCGATCGTTCCCGGTGCGCGCCAGCCGATCGATCACCGGTCCGCCGGGATACCCCAGCCCGAGCAGCTTCGCCACCTTATCGTACGCCTCGCCGGCCGCATCGTCACGCGTGCGGCTGATGGACTGGTAGCGGCCGGGGCGCTCGACCAGGTACAGGCTGGTATGACCGCCCGAGACGACGAGCACGACCGCCGGCAGCGGCAGCTCGCCGTTCTGGAGCACGAGCGATTCGATGTGTCCCGCGAGATGGTGCACTCCGACGAGCGGGAGGCCGGCCGCCAGCGCCGCGGATTTCGCGAACGACACGCCGACGAGCAGCGATCCCACGAGGCCGGGCCCTTGCGTGACGGCGATGGCTCCAAGATCGCTCCACCGGGTCGCCGCCTCGTCCATCGCGCGATCGACGACGCCGCAGATGTCGCGGATATGCTGGCGCGACGCGAGCTCGGGCACGACGCCGCCCCACTCGCGGTGGATCGGCGCCTGTGAGGCGACGATGTTGGACCGCACCCGCCAGGGGCGGCCGGGGTCGCCGGTTTCCTCGACCACGGCCGCCGAAGTCTCGTCGCACGAGGTCTCGATGCCCAGGAGTCGCATGTGCTACGAGCGCACCGCCTCGGCGCCGCACGCCGTTCGCAGCGACTCGATGTAGGGCGGCCGCAGCACGCCCCGCTCGGTGATGATTGCCGCGATCAACTGATGTGGCGTGACGTCGAACGCGGGGTTGCGGACGCGGGCGCCCTTCGGCGTCAGCTGCTGGCCGCCGAGATGCGTGACCTCGCGTGGATCGCGCTCCTCGATGGGAATGTGATCGCCGTCCGGCGTATCGAGGTCGATGGTCGACAGTGGCGCCGCGACATAGAACGGCACGCCGTGCTCGCGGGCGAGCACGGCGACCGTGTAGGTGCCGATCTTGTTGGCGGTGTCGCCGTTCGCGGCGATCCGATCCGCGCCGACCACGACGAGATCGATGCGGCCGCCGCGCATGATGGCGCCCGCCATGTTGTCCGTGATGACCGTCGTGTCGATGCCGTCCCGCACCAGTTCCCAGGCGGTCAGGCGGGCGCCCTGCAGGAACGGACGCGTCTCATCGGCCAGCACGGTGACGCGCTTGCCCTGCTCGACGGCGCCGCGGACGACGCCGAGCGCGGTTCCGTAGCCGGCGGTAGCCAGCGCGCCGGCGTTGCAATGCGTCAGGATCGCGGCCTCGGCGGGGACCAGGTCGGCCCCGAACGCGCCCAGCGCACGGCAGCTGGCGAGATCCTCGTCGTGGATCGCGTCGGCCTCGCGATCGAGGCGGTCCTTGATCTGATCGACTGATTCGCCGGCGTGGAGGCCGGCCGAACAGGCGCGCTTCATCCGCTCGATCGCCCAGAACAGGTTGACGGCCGTCGGACGGGTGGACGCCATCAGATCGCAGGTCTTCTGGAACTCGGCGGCGAACTTCTGCGTGCCGGTCGCCTTGCTCCTGCGCATCCCGAGCGCGATCCCGAAGGCCGCCGCCACGCCGATGGCAGGGGCGCCGCGGATGACCATGGCCTTGATGGCGCGGGCGACCTCGGGCGCGGTCCTGCACCGGACGTAGCGTTCGATCGCTGGCAGCTTCCGCTGATCCACCATCACCACGGCAGCGGCATCGGCGTCTCGGGCAATGCTCGGCAGCATGATCAATTCACAATCGACAATCTACAATGTACAGGGGACGGGGGCGAGGGCGGGGAGCGATTTCCCGCCGGCCTACCCGCGCAGCAGCCGTGCGTCGAACGGCAGCGGCAACAGGTCCTTCAGGCGATAGCGTCCCAGCTCCTCGTGGAGGTTCGCGAGGTGAATCTCGAGATCGCCGGCGAACTCCCACAGGATCTGGCGGCACGCGCCGCACGGCGGCGTCGGCGATCCGGTATCGGCGACGACGGCGATGCGAGCGAACGCGCGGTGCCCCTCCGAGAGCGCCTTGAACATCGCGACGCGCTCGGCGCAGACGGTCAGGCCGTAGGTCGCGTTCTCGATGTTGCATCCGGTCACGATCGTGCCGTCGGCGGTCTCCAGCGCGGCACCGACCTTGAAGTGAGAGAAGTCGGCGCAGGCCTGAAGGCGCGCACGCCGGGCAGCGCCGACGAGATCGGCCACCGACGATCGCCCCCTCCCTAAGTCAGAGTCGGCCAATGACGCCCTCCAGCAGCGTGAGGAATTGCTCGCGGACGCGGCCGGCCGTCTCCATCACCTCGCGATGGCCGAGCGGCTGCGGCACCACGCCGGCGGCCATGTTGGTAATGCACGAGATGCCGAGCACCTCGATGCTCATATGGCGAGCCGCGATCGCTTCCGCCACGGTCGACATGCCGACGGCGTCGGCGCCAATGGCTCGGAGAAACCGTATTTCCGCCGGCGTCTCGTAACTCGGACCCAGCAACCCGACGTAGACGCCGTGCGGGAGCGTCATCCCGGCGTCCCGCGCGACCTGGTCGGCCAGCCGCCGCAGGCGCATCGAGTACACCTCCGTCATGTCGGGGAACCGAGGGCCGAACCGGTCGTCGTTGATCCCGACGAGCGGGTTGTTTCCGGTCAGGTTGATGTGATCGTCGATCACCATCAGCGCGCCCTGACCGAATCCGGTGTTCACGCCGCCGGCGGCGTTGGTCAGGATCAGGACCTTGACGCCGAGAAGACCGAGCGTCCGTACGGCGAAGGTGACGGTCCGCAGGTCATGTCCTTCGTAGGCGTGGCAGCGGCCAGCCAGGGCGGCGACCCGGCGGCCCTTCAAGGTGCCGACGACGAGCCGCCCGCTGTGGCCGACGACCGTCGACGGCGGCCAGTAAGGCAGGTCGCTGTAGGGAATCGACGTGCCACCGGTCAGCTGGCCGGCGAAATCGCCCAGGCCGGACCCGAGCACGACCGCGATGTCGGGCACCTGACCGGCGCGGCTCGCGACCGCCGCCGCGGCCTCGCTCACCTGATCGAAGTAGCTCGACGTCAATCCTGCACCGCGGCCAGCCGCCCCCGTCACAGGAGGAAGCCCGCGATCGTCGCGCTCATGAAGTTGGCCAGCGTGCCGGCGAACATCGCCCGCATCCCCAGGCGCGCGAGGTCGTGGCGGCGGTTGGGCGCGAGCGCGCCGATCCCGCCGATCTGAATGCCGACCGATCCGATGTTGGCGAACCCGCACAGCGCGTAGGTCGCAATCGTGAACGACTTGGGATCGATGGCGCCCTTGAGCGGACCGAGCTGCGAATACGCGATGAACTCGTTGAGCACCAGCCGGGTCCCGAGCAGGTTGCCAATGGCGCGAGCGTCGCGCCACGGTACGCCCATGCTCCACGCCACCGGCGCGAAGATCCAGCCGAAGATCTGCTCGAGGCTCAGGTGCGCCATGCCGAGCACGGCATCGATGAGGGCAACGAGCGCGATGAACGAGACGAGCATCGCCAGCACGTTCAGCGCGAGATGCAGGCCGTCGGCGGTGCCGCGAGCGGCGGCGTCGACGACGTTGACGTCGGTCCGTCCCACCTCCAGACGCACGGTCCCCATCGTCTTGGGCGTGTCGGTCTCGGGCACGAACATCTTGGCGATCAGGATCGACCCGGGCGCGGTCATGATGACGGCCGTCAGCAGATGCTTCGCCTCGACGCCAAACAGGATGTACGCCGCCATGATGCCGCCCGAGATGTGCGCCATCCCCGACGTCATCACCGTCATGAGCTCGGAGTCGGTCATCTCGGGCAGGTACGGCCGAATGGTCAGCGGGGCCTCGGTCTGCCCCATGAAGATGCCGGCGGCGACGTTGAGCGATTCGGCGCCGCTCGCCTGCATGACGCGGTGCATCAGCACGGCAAACAGGCGGACGATCACCTGCATGATGCCGTAGTGATAGAGAATCGCGAACAGCGCCGCCACGAAGATGATCGTCGGCGCCACCTGGAACGCCACCGGCAGGCCCGACGCGGCCGGTCCAAGCGGCTGCGTGATGGTGCGCCACTGATCGGCGTTGCCGAGCGGCCCGAACACGAAGGACGCGCCGACGAACGCGAAGCCGAGCAGCCGGGTGATCCAGTCGCCCAGCGTCGAGAAGACGCGCTGGCCGACCGCCGTCTTGAGCACGACGAGCGCGAACACGACCTGCAGCCCGAGTCCCCAGACGACCGTGCGGAGATCGATGGCCTGGCGGTCGCTCGACCACGCGTAGGCAATCCCGAGAATCACGATGGCGCCGACGAGCGGCTGCGCCTGCGGCAGTCCCAGCAGCGAGGCGGCGACCGCCGCGGCAGCCAGCGCCCCGGCACCGCCCACGATGGCCATCTCGTTCGGGCGCGACCGGCGCACGGCGGATCCAGGCGCGTTCGCGTCGACCGCCATCAACGGACCTCGCCGACGATCAGCGGTTCGGCCGCCGGGGGGTGATCGCCGATCTTCACGGCGCGGGTCGCCAGCGGGAGAGCCGCGGCGAGACCGGCGCGGTCGCGATAGTGCAGCTCGAGCACCGGGTCGCCGGCGGCGACGGCGTCGCCCGGCCTGGCGCGGACCAGAATGCCCACCGCGGGGTCGATGACGTCCTCCACGCGGTCGCGGCCGGCGCCGAGCGCCACCGACGCGCGGCCGACGAGCCCTGCGTCGAGGCGCGCGATGAAGCCGGCGCGGACAGCCGGAAGCATCTGGCAGGCGGGTGCCGTCGGCAGACGGAGGTAGTCGTCGACAATCCGCGGATCGCCGTGCTGCTGCTCGATGATGCGGCGAAACCGCTCGAGAGCCGCGCCCGAGGAGACGGCGGCGCGCGCCTGTCGTTCGCCCTCCGCGCGAGTGGCGGCGACGCGGCCGAGCACCAGCATCCGGGCGGCGATCTCGAGCGACACGTCGGCCAGGCCGGGATCGCCGCGTCCCTTGAGGACCTCGACGGCCTCGATCACCTCGAGGGCGTTGCCGACCGCCCGACCGAGCGGCGCATCCATGCGGGTGATGATCGCCTCGGTCGTCACGCCGGACGCCGTGCCGATCGCGACGAGCGATTCCGCGAGCCGCCGCGCATCCGGTTCGGTCTTCATGAACGCGCCGCTGCCGGTCTTGACGTCGAGCACCAGCGCGTCGATGCCTTCGGCGATCTTCTTGCTCATGATCGACGCGCTGATGAGCGGGATGCTCTCGATGGTCCCGGTCACATCGCGCAGCGCGTAGAGCTTCTTGTCGGCCGGCGCGATCTCGCCGGTCTGGCCGATCAGCGCGCACCCCACCCGATCCAGCGCCGCCGTCATCTCGTCGAGCGTCAGGTCGACGCGAAAGCCCGGAATCGACTCGAGCTTGTCGAGCGTGCCGCCGGTATGCCCGAGCCCTCGACCCGACATCATCGGCACCGGCACGCCGCAGGAGGCGGCCACCGGCGCGACGACGAGCGACGTCTTGTCGCCCACGCCTCCGGTGCTGTGCTTGTCCACCTTCACGCCCGCCACCGCCGACAGATCGACGCGGACGCCGCTGTGGACCATGGCGTCAGTCAGCCACGCGGTCTCCTCGGCCGTCATCCCGCGCAGCAGGATGGCCATCAAGAGCGCCGAGGCCTGGTAGTCCGGCAGCGATCCCGACGTCACGCCGGACACGAAGAACTGGATCTCCGATTGACTGAGTTGCCCGCCCTCCCGCTTCTTCAGGATGACGTCGACCGCCCGCATCGTGCGGGGAGTATATCGGAAGGCCGATCCGGCCGATACATCCCGTAGCGACGTTCATGTCCACACCGCAGCTGCGCGAAGCGGCCCTGCTCCCGCCGGAACAGTCGGCTCGCCTGATCGACTGGGCGCGGGCGTGCAAGGCGGCGGCGCGCGCGGTTGCGCTGTACCCGCCCTCGCATCCCGCCAGCGCGGCCACCCTCGCGCGGATCGTCGGCCACACGTCGATCGAATCGCTGGCCGGCCCGCTGCGGATCACGGTACTGCCCGAGGTTCTGCTGCTCGACGGCCGGGCGCCCGACCGCGCCGATCGCGCCGTCGGGGAGCTGGCGTCGCTGCTTCACGATCATCTGGTGGGCGAGATCGTCATTCACCCGGGCGGCAGCGCCGGCTCGTGGCGGGGCTTCCTGATGCTGCTCGCGCGCTCACCCGAAGCGCTGCGGGCCGACGGCGGCATCGCGCGCCAGTGGACCACGATCGGCAGCCGGCATCTGGAGGTGCGGGAGATCGACTACGCCGAGGTCCTGCGCGAGCGGCGCGGCGGCGAGAGCGCCGTGTGGGAGCGGGTGATCCAGAGCTGCCTTCACGCCGAGGCGTTCGACCTCACGCCGGAGGCGATCCAGGCGCTCGTCGACATCGCCGGCGACCCACAGCGGTGGTCCCTCTTCGTCGCGGCGCTCGTCGAGCGCGGCGCGGCGCTGGCGACACGAACCGCCGCGCTCGTTTCGATGCTGCGCGGCGTCGCCGGCCTGGTCGCGAAACAGGATCCCGGGCGGCTCGAGGGCGTGCTGCGCAACATGGCCGCCGCGATCGGTCAGGTGCCGCCGGATCTGATGCTGGAGCTTCTGGCCGAACGGGCTCGCGAGCGGGCGGGCCTGGCGGCCGCGCCGCTGGTGGGCGCGCTGATGGAGCGCATGACGGACGACGTCACGGCGCAATTCGTCGCGCGAAGCCTGGCCGCCGGAGACTCGCCGATCGAGGGGATCGCGGAGGCGCTGCACGCGCTGGTACCCGAACCGGACCGCCGCGAGCGCCTCGTGGAACTCTCCTACGAGCTGGCCGCCGCCTCGCCGCTATCGCGCACGGAGCACTTCGCCGGCTGGTGGGAACAGGTCGCGGACCTCCTGCGGTCGGACGCTGACGCCTCGCACGGGTCCCACGAGCGCGGCCGCGAACCGCCGGCCGTCCGCGGCCAGGCCGTCGACGTGGAGCGGACCGACGATGATCCACCGGAGCGCCTGGCGGCGTGGCTGACCACGGTGTCGGCCGGCGCCGTCCGGGCGCTGGATCTGACCCTTCTGCTGGATCTCCTGACCGTCGAGGACGACCCGGGCCGCTGGCGCGATCTCCTGGCGCCGGCGACGGCGCATGTCGAGGATCTGCTGCTCGTCGGAGACTTCGAGGCCGCAGACAGACTCGTCCGGGCGCTCGCGATCGAAACGGGATCGGCCGGCGCCGACGCGCGGCGGGCGGCCGCGACCGAGGCGCTGGATCGGCTGGCCAACGGCGCCACGATGGCGCACATCGTCCTGCACCTCGCCACCATCGACGACCATCAGTTCGCGTATGTCACGTCGCTCTGCACCCGATTCGGCGCGACGCTCGTGCGTCCGCTCGCCGAGGCGCTCTCGATTGAAGAGCGTGGCCGCACGCGCGAGCGCCTGATCGCCCTGCTCCTCGCGTTCGGGCCGACGGGGCGGCACACGGTGGAACGGCTGAAGCATTCGGCCAACCCCGCCGTGCGCCGTACGGCGGTCCACCTGCTGCGCGAATTCGGCGGCACCGGGGCACTGCCCGACCTCACCGCTCTGCTCGACGATCGCGAGCCGCTGGTGCAGCGCGAGGCGGTCCGCGCCATTCTCAGCATCGGGACAGACGCGGCCTACGGGGTCCTGGAGGAGGCGCTCTCCACCGGATCGGCGGTGTCGCGGGACGCCATCATGCGGGCGACTGGTCTGGCACGCGACGAGCGCGCGACGCCGCTGTTTGCCTACATCCTCCATCACGTCGAACCGCGCGGTCCGCTGCGGACCGTGTACCGGCACGCGATCGAATCGCTCGGCGCCCTCGGCGACAACGACGGGGTCGCGGCATTGAAGGCGGCGCTCCACAGGGGCGAATGGTGGGCGCCGCGGCGGACGACCGCGCTGCGACGGGCGGCCGCGAGGGCGCTGGCGCGAATCGGGACACCCGACGCGCTCGCCGTGCTGCAGGAGGCGCAGGACTCGGGTCCGCGACGACTGCGGGCCATCGTCCGGCCGGCGCTGGCCGGGCGCCGCCGTCGAACCGGGCACGGTCAGGCGCGATGATCGAGAACACACGCACCGAAGGCGCGGAGGAGCTCCTGCGACGCCTGGCCGCCGCGGTCCGCGCCGTGCAGCTCTACTCGGCGCGCCACCCGATCGTGGCCCGCAACCTCGAACTGCTCTCGGAGGCGCTCGCGTCGATCCACCGATCGCTGCCATCGCTCACGATCGGCATCCTCGGCGATGAAGTCGTTGTTGGCGGCGTGCCGGTTGGTCGCGGCGACACGTTCGGCGACATCGTCCGGCGGCTGGAGGCCGCCGGCGTCAACCGCATCGCCGTCGATCGGGATGTGGATCGCGGCGAACTGACCGGGTTCATCCGGGCCCTCGCCACCGCCGAGCCGCGCCGGGGCCCGGACGCCGATCCGGTCGAGGTCCCGCGCTTCGCGCACATCAGGGTGGGACGGATTCAACTCGAACCGCGCGTCGAGAGCAGCCTCGCCGACACGGCCACCATTCAACGGCTGTACGCCGACGCGGTGACCGCCGCCGCCGACGTGTGGGAGAGCGCGTCCACGGAACATCGGCCCGACGCGCCCGCCGCCCGACGCATGATCGATGGGCTCGCCCAGGCGGTGGCCGAGAGTCGCACCGCGCTCCTGGCGTTGACGGCGCTGAAGCAGTGCGACAACTACACGTTCACGCACATGGTGAACGTCTCGATCCTGACGATGGCGCAGGCGAGGACGGTCGGCATCGACGGCCACCAGCTGCGGGAATTCGGCGTGGCCGGGCTGATGCACGACATCGGGAAGGTGCGGACGCCCACCGAAATCCTTCAGAAGCCCGACGTGCTGTCGGCAGCCGAGTTCGACATCATGAAGCGCCACTCCATCGATGGCGCCGCGATGCTGCGGCAGACGCCTGATATGCCCTCACTGGCGCCGGTCGTCGCCTTCGAACACCATCTGCGACTCGACGGCACCGGGTATCCGGCCGGCGTGTCCCGTCGATCGCTCAATCTGTGCACGATGTTCTGCAGCATTGCCGACGTGTACGACGCGATGCGCTCGCGGCGCCACTACCAGCAGTCGTTTCCGACCGAGCGGATTCTCGAGGTGCTGAAATTCAACGACGGGCTGCAGTTCGACCAGCACCTCGTCCGGCGGTTCGTGCAGCTGGTGGGCATCTACCCGCCCGGATCCCTCGTCCGCCTCGACAGCGGCGACATCGCCGTCGTCGTCCGCGTTCACGCACCCGACCCCTACCGGCCGCACGTCCGGGTGGTCGCCGACCGCGACGGGGCCCGGCGCGATCGTCCGTACGACGTCAGTCTGTGGGAAATCCCGCCTGGCGCGGCGCAGCCGTCCTCGATCACGGCGCCGCTCGACCCGGCGGAGTACGGGATCGACCCGCTCGCGGCGATGTGACCAGCGCTGCCGCTGAAATGGCTGAGATCGGTGCTGTCGCCCAGGGGGCCATCTGGTGGTTCAATTCTGGTGTTCAATTGAAGAGCAGGTGACGAGCTTCGCCGATCGCGTGCTGTTCGTCGTGAGGCGGATTCCGCCCGGTCGGGTCGCGACCTACGGCGACGTCGCGTTCATGGCGGGACGACCGAACGCTGCCCGCGCCGTGGGCAACATCATGCGCGACTGCCGGCGGCCCGACGTGCCGTGCCACCGCGTGATTGCCGCGGGCGGCCGGCTCGGCGGGTACGGCGGCCGCGAGACGCTGAAACGGGCGCTGCTCGCAGCCGAAGGCATCACCGTGTCCGGCTCGCGCGTGCGACACCTCGACCGCGTGCGCTGGCGCGCGGCGTCGCCACGCCGACGGTCGGGCTGAAGGGCCGAGAACCTCGCATCCGCCGGACCCGTCTCTCCGTCACATGGCAGAGGGGAGGCAACCGAGGCCCCGGTCGCTCCCGTCCAACCAGATGGACGTGAACGATGAGGAGCTTGCGGCGCGATGCCGGAACGGCGACGGCGACGCATTCGAGACGGTCTACCGCCGGCACGCCCGCCGCGTCTACAACCTCGCCTCGAGGATGGCGGGCTCGACGGCCGACGGCGAAGACCTCGTCCAGGACATCTTTCTCCAGGCGTATCGGAAGATCGGCGACTTCAAGGGGGAAGCGGCGCTCGGCACGTGGCTGTACCGCCTCGCGGTCAATCACTGCCTCGATTTCCTGCGAAGCCGCCGGGCGCGGGACGCGAAGGCAACCGACCCGATCGAGGACGTCGGACCGATCGCGCCGGTGGCCCGCCGCGAGACGCCGATCGATCGGATCGATCTGGAGCGGGCGATCGCGCAGCTGCCGGACGGCTACCGGGCCGCGTTCGTGCTCCACGATGTCGAGGGGTTCGATCACCGCGAGGTCGCCGCGCTGCTCGGCATCGCCGAGGGCACGTCGAAGTCGCAGGTGTTCAAGGCGCGAATGAAGCTGCGCGCGGCGCTCGGCGGCGTCACGCACATGAGCCGATGATGCATCCGACAGACGACGTCCTGAACGACTACGTCGACGAGGGTCTGGGAGCGGCGGCGCGCGCGCGCGTCGACCAGCACCTCCGCGAGTGCGCGCGCTGCCGGCAGGCGGTGGAAGGCATCCGCGAGATCGGACGGATCGCCGGCGCCCTGGATCGGGTGGACCCGCCCGCGCGCGTATGGACCCGGATCCGACAGACGGCGTTCGACGCCGGCCTGATGGTGGACCGGCCCGGGACCGGCGACAGACGATGGTGGACCGCGCTCTCCGGCCGCTGGGGGGTCACGGCCCTGGCCACCGCAGCGGCCCTCGTGGTCGCGGCCATCGCGCTTCGCGTGAGCCTCACGCACGCACCGGAGACTCGCGGGCCGGCGGCCTCGTCGGGCGCCACCTCGGCGCCGGCGGTCGCCGCCGAACTGCAGCAGGCCGAAGAGCACTACCGGAAAGCCATCGAAGGCCTCGAGCGAAGCGCCGCGTCCGGGGAAGGCACACTCGATCCGGACACGGCCCAGACGCTCAAGAAGAACCTGGCGGTCGTCGACCAGGCGATCAGCGAGAGTCGGGCGGCGCTGCGCTCGGATCCCGGCAGCGAACCGGCCGAAGCAAGCCTGCTCGACGGGTTCCGCGCGAAGGTCGCGCTGCTCGAGGACACCATCGCACTCATCAATGAAATGCGCAAAGGCCACGACGCGGCCGCCGCGCGGATTGTTTCGTCGCTGGAAAGAGGGACCTGACATGTCACACCCACGATCGTTCTCGACGGTTCTGGCCTCGGCGGTCATCGCCATGCTCGCGGCCCCGGCCGCTGCCCGGGAATCGAGCCGACCGATCGGCGCGGGTGCCGCGCCCGGCCTCGCGTTCGCCTCGGCGGCGCAGGGCGCGGAGAACGCGACGGAACGCGTCTCCCGGACGGTGCCCATCGGACCCGACGGGCGACTGTCGATTGAGAACATCGCCGGCCACATCGTCGTCCGCGGGGGCGGCCGCAACGAGGTGTCGATCGAAGCGGTGAAGCGCTCGCGGGATCGCCGCGATCTGACCGACACGACGATCGAGATCACCTCGAGCGGCGGACGCGTCGACGTGCGAACGAAGTATGCCGCCCGCAACAACGGCGCGTCGGTCGACTATACCGTGGTGGTCCCGTCCTCGGTTGCCGTGGACGTCAAGTCCGTCTCGGCCGACATCGACGTGAGCGGCATCCAGGGGCCGGTTCAGGCCGAGAGCGTGAGCGGGAACATCGCGGCGTCGGCCGTCGCGAGGCTGGAGGTCGCAAAGTCGGTATCGGGGTCGGTCGCTCTCAGCGACCTGGACACCGACCGCGATCTGAAGATCTCGACGGTCAGCGGCGGCGTGACGGGTCGGAAGATCAAGGCGCACGCCCTGGAGCTGTCCTCGGTGAGCGGGAGGATCGTGCTGACGGATGTCTCGATCGAACGACTGACGTCGCGCTCGGTGAGCGGCGACCTCGAGTACGCCGGCACGCTGGCCCGTAACGGCACCTACGAGTTCAACACGCACTCGGGCGCCGTTCGGCTGACCCTGCCCGAGTCGCCCGGGTTCCGGCTGACCGCCAGCAGCTTCAGCGGCGCGATTCGATCGGATCTGCCGCTGAGTGTCGGCGGCGCCGGCAACGCGGGCCGGGTGACGGCCGGCGGGCCGCCGGGCCGGTTTCGTCAACAGAACGGCCCGCTGCGGGACCTGCAGGCGACCTTCGGCGACGGCAGTGCGGATCTGACGCTGCGCTCGTTCAGCGGCGAGATTGTCATCTCCAAGAAGTGACCGTGGCACCGGACTTGCTCGGAGCCGGTATAATTGAGCCGAACCGTCTGTCGGTCCGTGCCGCGGCGGCGGTCACCTTCGGGAGGACACGATGAAGTACCTGATTCTTGTGGGAGCACTCGCAGGCGCGCTCGTTGCCTCGTCAGCCGTGCGTGCAGCTCAGGAGAAAGCGGGACCAACCGGAGACGGGGCCGGCCATACGGCGCCGAAAACGCAGCCGGCGACCGCTCCAGCGCCTTCCGCCCCCACGGGTGAAGTGGCGCTCGGATCCGTAAGGATTCCGAAAGCGGTCAAGGCGGACGGGAAACCGCTGCCGGCCGGCACCTACGTGGTTCGCGTGACCACGCAGGAGGCGACGCCGGAGGCGAAGGGCCAGACCGCAACGCTCGAGCGTTGGGCCGAGTTCCTCCAGAACGGGACGGTGAAGGGCCGCGAAGTCGTCACCATCGTCCCGCAGGGCGAGATCGGCGAGGTCCAGAAGGACACGCCGCCGAAGGCCAACAGCTCGAAGTTCGAGACCCTCAAGGGCGGCGACTACACGCGCCTGTGGATCAACAAGGGCGGCAACCACTACCTGGTCTACTTCCCGACCGCCTGACGCCGTTCCTCAGACGGCCATCACGTCGAACTGCTCGTGATGGAGCTGGAGATCGGGCTTGATCGTGACGTCCTTGCCGATTGAGGCTCTCAGATCGGTGAGGACGCCGTTCTCCTCTTCGGCGAGCGCGCGGGCGATGTCGGGATTGACCCGCAGCAGCAGCCGGTGCCCGTTGAGATCCGGCGCCACCTTCTTGACCTCGCTCAGGATCTCGTAGCAGATGGTGGCGCTCGACTTGATGACGCCGGTCCCCGAGCAGTAGGGACACGGCTCGGTGAGCACCCGCTCGAGGCTCTGCTTCACGCGCTTGCGGGTGATGATCACGAGGCCGAAATCCGACACTTGGAGCGCCTTGGAGGGCGAGCGGTCCTTCTTCAGCTCCAGCTCGACCGCCTGCAGCACCTTCTGCCGGTTCTTCTTTTCCTCCATGTCGATGAAGTCGAGGACGATGATGCCCCCCAGATCGCGGAGCCGGATCTGGCGGACGATCTCCTTCACCGCCTCGAGATTCGTCTTGACGATGGTGTCCTCGAGCCGGCCGCTGGACTTCTTGCCGACGTACCGGCCGGTGTTGACGTCGATCGCGACCAGCGCTTCGGTCTGGTTGATCACGATGGACCCGCCGGACTTCAGCCACACCTTGCTCTTGAGGGCTTTGTCGATTTCGGCCTGGACGCCGTATTCGTCGAAGATGGGGTACGGCTTCGAGTACAGCTTCACGCGTCCCGCCAGATTCGGCATGATGCGTTCGACGAGCTCCACCACGCGCTGGTAGTCCTGCTGGTTGTCGATGCGGATCGCCTGGAACTCGTCGGTCAGCAGATCCCGCAGCAGCTTGCTGACCAGGCTCTGCTCGCGATAGACGACGGCCGGCGCCCGCGACGAGTCCATGCGCTGGCGGATGTCGGTCCAGATGCTGTGGAACGCTTCGAGATCGCCGAGGATGTCCTCCTTCGGCCGGCCCGCCGCGGCAGTGCGGATGATGACGCCGCCGGTGAACCCCCGGCTCTCGCGAAACTCGCGCACGATCTCGCGAAGGCGATGACGCTCCTCGCGCGAATCGATCTTCCGCGACACGCCGACGTGGTCGACCGTCGGCATGAACACCAGGAACCGTCCGGCCATCGTCACGTGCGACGTGAGGCGGGCGCCTTTGGTGCCGAGCGGCTCCTTGACCACCTGGACGAGGATCTCCTGCCCCTCGCGGAGCAGGTCCTCGATCTTCGGCTGCGGCCGGTCGCCCTTCGACTCCGCCCGCGCGTCGTCCCGCGGGGGCTGGTCCTCGTCGCCCGCGTCCAGCTTGTCGAGCTCGTCGAAGGTATCGAGGACCTCGGTCACGTAGAGAAAGCCGTCGCGCTCGAGGCCGATGTCGATGAAGGAGGACTGCATCCCCGGCAGAACCTTGGAGACGCGTCCCTTGTAGACGTTGCCGACGACGCCGCGGTGGCGTTCGCGCTCGACGAAGATCTCAGCGACGAGGTCGTCTTCGAGAATGGCCACGATCGTTTCGTGGCCGTTCGAGGAGACGATCATCTCCTTGGTCATGCGCAATGCTCCCATTGCGCAGCGTCACGGTTGCAGGCGGTCGGGACCGGCGATCGGAGATCAATTCGTGAACCTCCGCATTCGCACGTTCAGCACGAGGCCGAAGGCTGCGAGCGTCGCGATCATCGACGACCCTCCGTAGCTCATGAGCGGCAGCGTGAGCCCCTTGACGGGCGCCAGGCCGGCCGACATGGTGACGTTGTAGACCACCTGAAACGTGAAGCTGGCGAGCACGCCCAGCACGAGATACGAGCCGAGCCGGTCCCTGGCCAGGCTCGCCGCCTCGAGGGCGCGCAAAATGACGAACAGATACAAGCCGAGCGCCACCAGGACGCCGACAAACCCCTGCTCCTCGGCCAGCACCGAGAAGATGAAATCATTGTGGGCCACCGGGAGGAACCGCAGCTGGCCCTGTGTGCCCTGTTTGAACCCTTTGCCCGTCAGGCCGCCGGAATCCGACGGTGATCCGCGCCTGAATCTGCTGATAGCCCGTGCCCTTCGCGTCCTGCGAGGGGTCGAGGAACGAGGAAATCCTGGTCTTCTGATACGGGTTCATCACGAACTTCCAGGCAACCGGCGCGGCGAGCACCAGGCACAGCAGGAAGAGACCGAGCACGCGCATCCGCATGCCGGCCAGGTAGGCCACCGCGATGAACACCGGAACGAGCGTGACGGCGGTCCCGAGATCGGGCTCCTTGATGATGAGCGCCAACGGCAGCAGCGTGAGCCCTCCGCCGATGGCGAGGTCGATGGCGCTCGGCGCCCCCCGATTCTCGCCGAAGTACTTCGCGAGCACGAGCGCCACCGCGATCTTGGCGAACTCCGAGGGCTGCAGGTTGAACCCGCGGAGCGCAATCCAGCGCCGGGCCCCCATCTGCGCCGCCCCGAGGAACAGCACGTAGAGGAGCAGCCCCGCGATCGCGATGTAGACGAGGTGCGACTTGTCCGCCAGGCTGCGGTAGTCGATCGTGAGGGTGACGACGAGCGCCGCCAGCCCGAGCGCAATGGCGTAGAGCTGCGTCACCCACAAGTGCGAGGCCGAACGCGTCGGGTCGGACGTGGTGCTGTAGATCATGGCGACGCCGAGGCCGCAGAGCGCCAGGATCGCCAGCAGGAGCGCCCAGTCGATGTGAAAGTAGAGGCGTCGCTCGAACATTCGCCTACCGTTCCACGCTGCCCGGGGCCGGCTGTTTCTTCGCCAGCGGATCGCTGAAATCGAACCGCAGCGATTCCGGGGTGGGCGGCGGCGGAAGGGGGCGGCCGTCCTGCTTGGCGAAGAACGTGTCCAGGATGTGGTGGGCGAACCGCGCCGCGTTCGGCCCGTGAATCCCGTGCTCGAGGAACACGACGCCCGCGATGGTCGGGTTGTCGCGTGGCGCGAAGAAGACGAACCACCCGTTGTCCCGAAGATCCCGGGTCGTCCGCGCGGCCGCGCGCCCGGTGTTCGAGATGATCTGGGCCGATCCGGTCTTCCCCGACACGTCGCGGCCGGCGATCCGTGCGGTCCCGCCGGTGCCGCTGCCGTTCACCACCATCCACAGACCGTCCCGAATCGCCTGGAGCTTGGCGGGATCGATGTCGACCCTCGACTGCGGCGCGGGCGCAGGCACCGCCTTCCAGCCGGTCCCCCCGTCGACGGCCTGCAACAGGTGCGGCGTCACCCGCGTCCCGCCGTTCGCGAGCGTCGCCATGTAGACGGCCATCGACACCGGGGTCACCGATACCTGCCCCTGGCCGATGCCGACCGAGATCGTTTCACCCGCGTACCATTTTTCGTGTCGGACGCGCCGCTTCCACTCGGTGGACGGGACGAGTCCCTGGACCTCATTGGGGAGGTCGATGCCGCTCATCACGCCGAGGCCCAGCGCCGTCGCCCACTTGTTGATCCGGTCGATCCCCACCATGTTGGCGACGGTGTAGAAGTACACGTCGCACGACTGCTCGATGGCATGGCGGAGGTCGATCGACCCGTGGCCGCCCTTCTTCCAGCACTTGAAGTCACGCCCGTAGAAGTTGGCGTGCCCGGCGCACGACACCCGGAAATCCGGGGTGATGACGCCTTCTTCGAGCGCGGCGAGCGCGACCGCCATCTTGAAGGTCGAGCCCGGCGAATAACGCCCCTGGATCGCGCGGTTGTTGAGCGGCCGCTGCTCGTCGGTGGTGAGCGACGCCCACGTCGGCCGATCGATCCCCGACGCAAAGGCGTTCGGGTCGTAGGCCGGGCGGCTCGCGAACGCGAGGATATCGCCGCTCCTCGGATCGAGCACGACGGCGGCGCCGGCATTCGTGAGACCAGCCGCTTGGGTCGCGTCGAAGGCGTCTTCGGCGGCCTTCTGCACGTCGTAGTCGATGGTCAGCTGAAGCCGCTTCCCTTCGGTCGGCTCGTCCTCCTCGAGCGTCCGAATCTCGCGCCCGACGCTGTTGACGACGACGCGCCGGGCGCCGTCCTCCCCCATCAGCAGCGCGTTGTACACCTTCTCGATGCCGGACTGCCCGACGATGTCACCGCTCTTCAGGGAGTCGTTCTCGGCCACCTGCGTGTCGTTGACCTCGCCGACATAGCCGAACAGGTGCGCCGCCATCGCCTCGGGATAGCGACGCGTCGGCACCTGCTCCACCACCACATCGGGCAGCTCGAAATCGAGCCGCCGCGCCGTCACGGCCGCCACCTGCGCCAGCGTCGCGTCCTGCACGACGGTAATCGGCCGATAGCTCGGCTCGCGGCGGTGGCGGTTGACGATGTCGCGCACCTCGGCTTCGTCCACGCCCAGCGACTCGGCGAGCAGCCGGATCGTGCGGTTCAGATCCTTGGTGTGTTCGCGAACGATGGAGATGCTGTAGGAGTGTCGGTTCTCGACCAGCACGCGGCCGCTGCGGTCGAACACCAGGCCGCGCGGCGCCCGCAGCGCCAGCGTCCGCTGATTGTTGTTCTCCGCCAGTTCGGCATAGCGCGCGTGCTGCACGATCTGCAGCACCCAGAAGCTGATCGCCAGGACCGCGAACAAGGCGATCACCAGGTAGCGCAAGGCCGCCAGGCGCGTCGAGATCTTTCGTCGGTCTTCTGGAGGCATCGATGAGTCTACTTACGGATTTTAGCCCGTTGTGACCGTCGGCGCTCGACTGCTCCGGGCAAAAGTTCGGCCAGCTGAAAGGCCACGACGCCCGCCAGGGCGTTGCCGATCGCCTGTCCCGTGACGGTCGCGTAGGGCGATCCGAACTCGCGCAGGCCGAGCAGCACGTACAGGCCGATGAACAGCGCCGCATGGACCAGCGTGGCGGCGAAGAAGACCACGAATCGCGGAAATGGCTGAGCTACGATGAAGTGCGTCCCGACCAGCCCCGCCAGGTACCCCACCACCGTCTTCGCCAGCCCTCCGACCCCGATGATGCCGCTCGACAGCGCGTCCTGCGCCAGTCCGCCGATCGTGCCGGCGACCAGGCCGGTGGCCGGACCTGACGCGAGGCCGACGTAGACCACCGCGACGAGCACCAGGTCGATCGCCGGGACGCCTCGCAGCACGAATCGCCCGAGCGTGGTCTGCAGCGCGAGCGCCAGCACGAGCGCCAGCACCACCCCGGCAGCCTTCACTCGCGGCCCCCGCCCAGGTCGTTGGCCGGCGTCAGGACGACGAGCACTTCCTCCAGATCCCGGAAGTCGACCGCCGGCCTGACGAGAATCCGCTTGTACGACGGCCCGTTCTTCTCGACCGTCTCCACCTGGCCGAGCAGGAAGCCCTTGGGATAAATCCCGTCGATCCCCGACGTCATCACGGCATCGCCGACGACTATATCGGCCGTTTCGGACACGTACTCCATCTGGAGCCGGTCCTCTCCGCCGCCGACGACGACGCCCTGGGCGCGCGACCGCTCGATGATGGCGCCGGCCGCCGCGTTCCGGTCGACCAGGAGCTGCACTTTCGCGGCCCGGCGGGTGGGCACCACCACGCGGCCGACCACGCCCGCGGGGGCAATCACGGCGGAGTCCGCCTTCACACCGTCGCGCGTGCCTTTGTCGATCGTCACCGTCCGAAAGTCCGGCGTGGCGCCGGCACCGATGATCTCGGCCGCCAGGCTCTGGACGGCGGACTGATCGCGAAGGCCCAGCAGCCGCTCCAGCCCGCGGCTTCGGTCCGCGAGCGCACGCTGCCGCTGCAGCTCGACCTCGGCGTCGGCCAGCCGGCGTTTGAGCGAGTCGTTGTCGGCGGAGACGCGTCGGAGGTCGATGTAGCCGGTCCAGCCGCGGCGGACGCCGGAGATGCCGGCGGAAATGGCCCGCTGAATCTCGGCGAAGGCGCCGAAGGTGACCGTCTCGAGCAGCGGCACGTCCCGCCCGGAATTCACCTGCGCCGAGATCAGGATGATCTGCCCGAGCACCGCCGCGAGGAAGATGACACCGGTGCGATGGCGGATGTCCAGCAGCGCCACAGTGGTCGATCAGTCGATCGAAATCTTCCGGAGCAGGTTGAAGTCCGACAGCATCTTGCCCGCGCCCAGGACGACCGACGACAGCGGATCCTCGGCCATCGCGAGAGGCAGGCCGGTCTCTTCACGCAGCCGCTTGTCGAGGTTCTTGAGGAGCGATCCGCCGCCGGTCAGCACGATGCCGCGGTCGACGATGTCGGCCGAGAGCTCGGGCGGCGTGCGCTCCAGCGCGACCCGGACGGCGTCGACGATGACGTTCACGGTTTCGGCCAGCGCGTCGCGGATCTCCTCGTCGCGGATGGCGATCGTCTTCGGGACCCCCTCGATCAGGTGCCGCCCCTTGATCTCCATCGTCATCCGCTCTTCCAGGGGGAAGGCCGAGCCGATCTCGATCTTGATCTGCTCGGCGGTGCGCTCGCCGATGAGCAGGTTGTAGGCCTTCTTGATGTACTGGATGATGGCCTCGTCCATCTCGTTGCCGGCCACGCGCACCGCCTTGCTGTAGACGATGCCGGCGAGCGAGATGACCGCGATGTCGGTCGTGCCGCCGCCGATGTCGACGATCATGTTGCCCGACGGCTCCGTGATGGGCATGCCGGCGCCGATCGCGGCCGCCATCGCTTCCTCGACCAGGTGCACTTCGCTCGCCTTCGCGCGATAGGCGCTGTCCTTCACGGCGCGCTTCTCGACCTGGGTGATCTCGGACGGCACGCCGATCACGATCCGCGGCCGCACCCACACGTTCCGGTTGTGCGCCTTCTTGATGAAGTAGGTCAGCATCTTCTCTGTGACCTCGAAGTCGGCGATGACGCCGTCCTTCATCGGTTTGATCGCCACGATGTTGCCCGGCGTGCGGCCGAGCATGTCCTTGGCGTCCTTGCCGACCGCCTCGACGCGGCCGTTCACCTTGTTGATGGCGACAATCGAGGGTTCGTTGACGACAATGCCCTTGCCGCGGGCGTACACGCATGTATTCGCGGTCCCCAGATCGATCGCGAGGTCACTTGAGAACAACGAGAGCATCGAACGCAGGCTCAACGAACACTCCTCGTCTGTGCGCGCGGCCACCCGGTCGGACGATCAGCACCTGCGGCGACCGCCGCATGCCGTCGAGCGCGACTCTCAGTGTCGACTGGTGCCTGCCGACCGACCACGGGGCGCGACCTACGTGCGGGCGGCGGCGGACTGAATGCCGTCCTTGCCGCCTTGCTTGACCCGGTACATGGCCATATCCGCCGCCTGCATCAGCTCATCCGGCGTCGCGGCCACATCGGGCAGCGTGGCGACGCCGACCGACACCGTCAGATGAATCCCCAGACCCTCGCCGGCCAGGAACGGATGCGCAGCGACGCGACGGCGAATCCGTTCGGCCACCGCCAGGGCGCCGTCGCCGGGCGTGTCGGGCAGAATCAGCGCGAACTCGTCTCCGCCGAACCGGGCGACGACGTCGGTTTCGCGCGCGCTGCCCCGCAGTATCGTCGCGGCCTCGACCAGCGCGCGGCTGCCGCAGAGGTGACCGTGCGCATCGTTGATGGACTTGAACCCGTCGAGATCCAGGAACACGAGCGACAGCGGCCGTCCGCTCCGGAACGCTCGCTTGGCTTCACGGCGGAGCGCCTGGTTCAGGAAGCGCGAGTTGTACAGCTGGGTGAGGTCGTCGGTGACCGACAACGCCTCGGCGCGCTTGAGCAGCAGCGCGTTGTCCAGCGCCGTCGTGGCCGGTTCGAGCAGTGCATACAGCGCCTCGAGCGTGCCGGGCGCGAGCTTCGGTGCGCGAGAGGACGAGGCCCGATCCAGGGCGAGGAGGACGCCAATGCGCCGCCCGCGGCTCGACAGCGGCAGCGCGAGCAGGGTGCCGACGGCCGGACCGGTGACGCGCGGGTCCTCCCGGAGATTCGCCGACGCGAACTCGCCTCCGTGGTTCATGACCCAGTTCGCCACGACGTGGATTGTCGGGTCTGGTGTCGGGCATCAATCCGCGGTCGGCGAGCACCGACAGCTGACCGGACAGGTCCGACGAGACGAGCGTCCAGCACGGCGCCGGCATCCACCTGTTCGCGCAGGCGACGATCAGGTCGGCGATGCGGCCGGGATCGAGTGTCGCGTTGACGCCACGGACCACCTCGAGGAGCGTCGCCCGCCGTTCCAGGCGGCCCTTGAGGGTCCGCTGCAGCGCGCGGAGGCGCGAGGCGAAATCGGGAGAGGCGCTCTCGGCCTGAAGCTCGTCGCTTGCCCGCGATCGTGCCGCACGCGTGACAACCGGACCACGGGTCCGATATCCGGTCGTATCGGATGCCGGCGTGGGACGACGGCCTGACGACTGACTGACGGACGGCATTCGCGTGGCCCAGGTGTGTGTCCACGCCATGTCGGGGACACGACGGACTATACCACACGTCGGCGGTTTACCGACGTAACTGCTTGCCACGGTGGAAGTTCATGGCATACGATCAACAGGCCAGGCGATGGCGGACGGCCGACCGGGTTCGCCAGCCGCCGCGCGCCGCACCCGGCCTCGCTTTCGAACTGACTCGGCGTTTGACGCGCATTAAGGTGCAGCAATGACGATGCTCGACCGCATGCGGCGGCACCGGAACTGGCTCAAGTGGAGCCTGCTTCTGGTCTGCCTCGCGTTCATCATTTTCTACATTCCCGATTTCCTGCGGGGCGGCGGCACCGGCGCGGACGCCGCCTCGGGCGACACCGTCGCCACCGTCGAGGGCCAGGAGATCACCGCCGGCGAGTTCCGCCGGATCTACGAGGCGCAGCTGCAGGCGTACCGGACCGCCTACGGCGGACAGATGAGCGATCAACTGCTGCGCCAGCTGGGCGTCGAACAGCAGATTCTGCAGCAGATGGTGGACGAGCGCGCGGCGCTGGCCGAGGCGGCGCGGCTGAAGATCAGCGTGAGCGACGAAGAAGTGCGCCAGCGGATTCTGACGATTCCGGCGTTTCAGCAGAACGGCCAGTTCATCGGCGAGCAGGCGTACGTGCAGCTGCTGCGCGCGCAGCGGCCTCCGCTGACGACCGCCGAATTCGAAGACAACATGCGGCGGACGCTGACCGTCGAGAAGCTCCGCGCATCGCTGACCGACTGGCTGGCGATTCCCGACCGGGAACTGGAGCAGGAGTACCGTCGCCGGAACGACAAGGTGAAGCTCGCGCTCGTCACCCTGACGGCCGACAAGTTCACGTCCCAGGCGACCGCCAGCGACGCCGACATCGCGGCGTACTTCGAGACCCACAAAGAGGACTTCAGGATCGGCGAGAAGCGCAAGATCCGGTATCTGCTGATCGATGCCGACGCCATCCGCGCGCAGACGGTCGTGCCGCAGGCCGACATCGAGCGGGCGTACAACAACAGCATCGAGCAGTACTCGACGCCCGAGCAGATCCGCGCGAGCCACATCCTGCTCAAGACCGAAGGCAAGGACGATGCGGCGGTGAAGGCGCGGGCCGAGGAGCTCGTCAAGGAGGCGAGGAACGGCGCCGATTTCGCGGAGCTGGCGCGCAAGAACTCGGAAGACGAGGCGAGCGCGAAAAACGGCGGCGACCTCGACTACTTCAGCCGCGGCCGCATGATCCCGGAGTTCGAGCAGGTGGCGTTTGCGCTCGAACCGGGTCAGATCAGCGATGTCGTGAAGACCTCGTACGGCTATCACATCATCAAGCTCGTGGACCGCAAGCCGGGCACGACCAAGACGCTCCAGGAGGTGCGGCAGCAGATCAGCGACCAGCTCGCCGCCGAGCGCGCCCAGAGCCAGGCGGCCGATCAGGCGCAGGCGCTCGCCAAGGAGATCAGCAAGCCAGCGGATCTGGATCGTGTGGCGAAGGCGCACGGCATGACCGTCCAGGAATCGGGCTTCTTCGCGCGCGACGAGCCGACGCTCGCGCTCGGGACCTCGCCGGACGCGAGCGCGCGCGTGTTCCAGCTGAAACCGGGCGAGGTCGAAGGGCCGCTGCAGACCTCGCGCGGCTTTGCGTTCGTCACGCTGGTCGACCGAAAGGACGCGTACGTGCCGCAGCTGCCCGAGGTGAAGGACCGCGTGCGCGACGAGGTGGTCAAACAGAAGGCCCGCGAGCTGGCGGCGGCCAAAGCCGCCGAGCTCGGGCCGAAGCTGAAGATCGCGCCCGACTTCGACAAGGCCGCCAAGGCCGCCGGGCTCGACCCCAAGACCACCGAGCTCATCACCCGCGACTCGCCGCTCCCGGATCTCGGCACGGCGCCGGCCGTGGAGGAAGCCGCCTTCCAGCTGCCCGTCGGCAGCGTCAGCGATCCGATCGCGACCGACAACGGCACGGCCATCATCAAGATCGTCGAGAAGCAGGAGGTCTCGCCGACCGAGCTGGCCGGCGCGAAAGACAAGTTCCGCGAGGAGCTCCTCAACGATCGGCGCAACCGCTTCTTCGGCGCCTACATGGCGAAGGCGAAGCTGAAGATGAAGATCGAGGTCAACCGCGAGACGCTGCAGCGCGTCGTCGGCTGACCGCTAGCGCAGGAACGTGAACGGCATCAGCGCGAGCGGCTCGCCGCGGCGGAACATCGCGACGGGACTGCGGAGCGCCCGCACCGCCTCGACTTCGGCCGGCGTGAGGTTCGCCGCCATCCAGGCGCTCACCGCCGTCTGCTCGCCGGATCCGGACAACTGATCGGCCACCAGCTCGTAGAAGCTCTTCCGCGGCGGGTACACCACCAGCTCCACCTCGCTGTCGGCGGCGATATTGGCGCGCTGCTTGGCCACGGCGACCGCCCGATCGAGCCCGCCGAGCTCGTCGACCAGCCCGATCTCGCGCGCCTGCATGCCGGTCCAGACGCGTCCCTGCGCCACCGCGTCGATCTTCTCGGGCTGTGTATGCCGCGATTCCGCCGCCTTCTCCACGAATTGATCGTAGAAGGCCTGCAGCTGGTCCTGCAGCTTCTTCAGCTCTTCGGCATTGTAGGGCCGCACCGGCGAGTTGATCTCCGCGTGGCGACCGATGCTCGTCGACTCGATGTGCGCGCCCAGCTTCTCGTAGACGCCGCCGGTGACGACCTTGCCGCCGAAGATCCCGATCGAGCCGGTCAGCGTCGACGGCTGCGCGACGATGACGTGCGCGGGCATCGCGATGTAGTATCCGCCCGAGGCGGCCAGATCCGACATGGAGGCGATGAGCGGCCGGTCGGCGCGTTCGTTGCGGGCGATCGTCAGCTCGCGCCAGATCGCATCCGACGCCGACGCGGATCCGCCGGGGCTGTCGATGCGGAGCACGATGGCGCGGATCGACTTGTCGCGGCGCGCCTGCCGGATGTAGTCGATGAGCGTCTCGGAGCCGACGACGCCGCCGTTCAGCGGGTCGTAGCCGCTCTTGCCGCCGTTGATCGTCCCCGAGGCGTAGATGACCGCGATGCGCGGCCCGCGATTGAGACCGAACGACGACAGGCTGACGCGCGCGTAGTCGTCGCCGGAGATCTGGCGGTCGCGGTTCGCGCTCCCGAGCTTCTCGTTCACCTGGTCCTCGTACAGCACGTCGTCGATCAGGCCGGCGCGCAGCGCTTCCTCGGGCAGGAACGGCCCGTTGTCGACGGCGTGGCGAATGTCGGCCTCGTCCTTCCCCCGCCGGTCGGCGATCCCGCGCACGAGCTGCCCGTACAGATCGCGGTTGAGCGATTCGTCCATCTCCTTGTGCGCCGGTGTGTAGCCCTTCTGGGTGAGGGTGTTGACCGCGGTCTTGTAATCGCCGATGCGGTGCAGATCGGGCACGGCGCCGATCTTGTCGAGCGTGCCGCGCAGAAAGAGCTCGTAGGTCGCGACGCCGATCAGATCCAGGCTCGACGAGGGCGGCATGAAGATCTTGTCGGCGGCGGTCGCCAGGTAGTACTCGCGATCGGCCCCGTACTCGAGGTAGGCGTACACCGGTTTCCCCGACTTGCGAAAGTCGAGCACCGCATCCCGCACCTCCTGGACCTTCCCCCAGTACGGCGAGTCGAACCCGGTGGGCTCGAGCAGCACCGCATGAATGCGGGTATCGACCTTGGCCTTGCGGAGGTCCTCGACGATCGAGCGCACCGTCGGCTGGCGCGATCCGCGCAGATAGCCGACCACGTCTGGCGCGACGACCTCCTGGAGATCGCCGCCGACGCGCAGCACCAGCACGGCATGGCCCGGCACCGACGGCTCGCGGCCGACGAGGAAGTACAGCACGATGAAGCCGGCAAGCGAGACGACGACCGCCACGCCGAGCAGGGTGAACACGACCGCGAATCCACGCCGCGCCATGACACTGCCTCCGCTCCGAGTATATATGCCCGGTGCCCGAGCGCCCGGCGATTCGGCTATACTGAAGGTTCCTGCCCGTGAGATCGGTCGCAGTCGTGCGGAAGTGGCGGAACGGCAGACGCGCTAGCCTCAGGAGCTAGTCCGGGCAACCGGGTCGGGGTTCAAATCCCCGCTTCCGCACCAGCATTCAAACCGTGATTGGACAGTCGTTTTCGAGGAGACCAACCGAAGAGAATCCTGCACAGCGGCTAGTGGACGTTCGTCGTGCTTGTGCAACGTTTGTGCAACGGAGTCCTTCGAATCACCGCCCGCACTGTCCGACTGGTCCGGGTCACTTTCGGCGCCCGGCTTTCCTCCAGCTTCTGCATCGCCAGGTGCAGACCGCGTCGATGGATGTTGAGATACCGGCTCGTCGTGCTCAGATTCGGGTGACCGAGCAGCGAGCTGACGTACACGATCGGCACCCGGGCCTCGTCGAACCGTGAGGCGGCCTCGTGCCGGAGGTCGCGGAGCTGGAAGTCCCCAAGGTTTGCCGCCTTCCGTGCATTGGTCCAGGCCCCCTGTACCGACTTCACACGACGGCCAAGCGCATTGCCGAAATACGTACGCGTCTGGAGGAAGGTCCGTGCCTGCCGGATCCGCGCGGCGCATCTCCAGTATCGCCATCAGACCGCTGACCGAACAACCGGACAAGCCGGAATCCGATCAACGAGATCGGTAACCTCTTGGAGGAACGATGACGAAAATGCGAGCGGCCTTCGGATTTCTGCTTGCGCTCGCTGGACTCGGCGTCAGGGGCCTTCGGCGCGCGATCAAACGATTGGCGGCGCCTGGCGCCGGACCGTTCTTGTCGGGCGTTTGAACTTCGGTGCCGGTCGCACTGACCACACCCCGGCGGAAGCCCCCTCTCGGGGTTCTAGGCAGCGGTATACTTCGAGCACATGCCGATCATCGCGGTCTTCTTTGGGATCGTCATTCGGGTGTTCTACAAGGAACACGAGCCGGCGCATTTTCACGCGGAGCATCAGGGACAGCAGCCAAGTTCGACTTTGGTGGGAACGTCGTCGCCGGTCAGATTCAGTCAGGCACGGCCGTCCGGCTGATTCGAGAATGGGCGGCACTGCACCGAGCGGAACTGGAAGCCAACTGGGCAAACATGAAGGCGGGGCAATCGCTCGACAAGATTCCCCCGCTGGAGTGAGGAGGCGCGATGACGTTCTTGCCATCCGTGGTCCGGGCTGACTATCGCGGCGGGTTTCGGATTCACCTCACGTTCAACGACAACTCCGAGGGCACCGTCGACTTTCAGCAATGGCTCGACGGGCCAGTCTTCGAACCCTTGAAGAGCGTCGACTACTTCAGCCGTTTCTTCCTTGACGGTGGCGCTGTGGTGTGGCCGAACGGTGCCGACATCGCGCCGGAAACGCTGTACGACGCCGCTCAAGCCACGCGGTCTAACCCCGCGCTGGAGCCGTCGGCGCCAAGTCGATCGTAAGGCGCCGCGGCTCAGCGCGATCGTTAGCCCGATCAGGAAAACCACACCGTGCCATTGTTCACCGTGTCGAAGGCGACCCTGCAGCCCGTGGCGCAGTCGAAGTTCACCACCGAGAAGCTCCTGCAGCAGCTTGTCGAGAAGAACCTGGACACAGTGTTCAAGTGCCGTCTCGTGGCGTCGGAGTTTTCGACTGGGGCGCAACACGCAGGTCGGATTGACACGCTGGCCGTCTCTGAAGACTACAACCCCGTCATCATCGAGTACAAGAACGTTGAATCGTCAGATCTCGTGAACCAGAGTCTCTTCTACCTGTCGTGGATCCAAGACCATCGTGGTGACTTCGAAATCGCGGCGCAGAGGGCGCTGGGCCCCAAGATTGAAGTCGACTGGTCGGACGTGCGAGTCATTTGCATTGCTCCGAACTATCGAAAATACGATCTTCACGCGGTGCGGATGATGGGGGCGAACATCGAGCTGTGGACGTACCGTCTGTTTGCGAACGACGTGCTGTATTTGGAGGAGATCTTTCAGAAATCGGATTCGGGTGTCGGAGAAGTCCCCGCTCCGGGCAAGAACCCCATTATGGTCGCCGCGGGGAAGAAAGCCGCTGCTGCCCGCGCGACGGGCTCCTACACTTTTGAACAGCATCTTGCAGGCAAGCCGGACGCGATGCGGCGGCTGGCCGTAAGCGTCAACGATTTCATCACAGGTCTTGATCCTGCAATCGAAGTGGCGCCGAAGAAATTCTACGTCGCCTACAAGACGTCCCAGAACATCGTCTGCATGGAAGTGAAGCAACAGCGCGTCTTGCTGTACTTGAAGCTCGATCCCGCGGTCGCTCGCGGCCCGAAGGGGATTTCTCGGGACGTGACCAGCGTAGGTCACTACGGCACGGGGGACCTCGAAGTGTCACTCAAGGACGCAAGCGATTTCGGAGCGGCGCAGCCCTTCATGCAGAAAGCTTACGAGCAAGTGGGCGGATGAACTGGTTAACATCGCGCTGCACCCGACGGCCGCGGCACTGGCGCGGTGCGGCCGCGGGTGAGCACGGGCGTTATGCCCATCGATTTCAGAGTCGAGACGACGATAAGATGTCGACGTGGGTTACAGCTTTGAATGGGACCCCAAGAAGGCCGCTTCGAACCTCAAGGATCACGGCGTTTCCTTCCATGAGGCCAGCACGGTGTTCGGGGACATCTTGGCGATGAACATGCCGGACCCGGATCATTCCGAGGGCGAGCAGCGCTTTCTGGCGCTCGGGATGTCCGCGGCTTCGAGGCTCGTCGTGGTTTCGTACGCCGAGAGGCCACCAAACACAAGAATCATTAGCGCTCGGCTGGCCACGAGCCAAGAGAGACGGAGATATGAAAACGAATAAAGCCAAAAGGTCAACCGCCGACGCCGACACGATGCGCCCCGAGTACGACTTCTCGCACGCCGTTCGCGGCGTCACAGCGGTCCGGTATGCGCAGGGTACTAATGTGGTGCTTCTCGATCCCGACGTTGCTGAACTCTTTCCAGACAGCCGGGCAGTGAACGAGGCGCTGCGCACGTTTGCTAGGCTCGCACGCGCCACCGCTCGTCCAAAGACTCGACACAAACGGACGGCATAACAAGCAAATGGAGCCAACGCGCGTTGACTTCTGGGCACGCGCGGCTCATTTGCAACGTTGGGCCGGCGAGGAAGACGAAACTCGGCGACGGTATCCGAACCTGGAAGGCATGACAGCGCTTCGAATCATCCCCGCTGAATCCGAGGACCTCCGACGATATATCGACTTGATGGAGGAAGTCGCCGACTGGCTCGCCGTACGTGGAATCACGCAGTGGCGCGCCGGCAGCTTCCGTCTCTCGGTGGATTACTACGCCGAATCCATCAAGCGCGGGGAGGTGCAGCTGGCGTTTTGTGACGATTCCTTGGTCGGTACATTGCGGCTCTTGTTGCGAGAACCCATCGTTTGGCCGGAGGTCGTGGAGGACGATGCGGTATACGTGTACAGCCTCGCGGTGAGGCGCACGTGGGCCGACCAGCAAATGGGTCGCCGCATGCTGGGATGGGCAGGCCATCGGGCATCATCTCTGGGCCGGAGGTGCGTTCGTCTCGATTGCGTTGCGGACAACGCCTTCCTGCGCGACTATTACACGCAGGCTGGGTTCTCAGACCGTGGCGAAATCGATGCGCAATTTCCGGCCCCGGTCGGCACGCTCCGCCTGCGGCGCTACGAGAAGCAAATCGAAACTCAATAATCCGGCTGCCCAACATCCGAATGGAGCCGTCGCGCCATGCAGCCCCGTGCGGTTCACGTCACCGCGGCGCGTGGCTCATTTGGCACGTTGCCCGGTGAACCGACACGACAATGGGCGAGCATTGACACCTTCCGCAGTGACGTTGCGCAGCGACCATGCCGAGCGAGGCCGATCCCGTTGCCACGCGCGACTTTCCCGTGAGATCACCGAATGGAGTCCAGTACCTTGTCCCAGTTGCTGAAACTTCCAGCCGGCGACCGCGCCGAATTGGCCATGGTTCTCTGGGAAAGCCTCTCCGACCCCGAGCGGGAGGGAGCACTCGCGCTTTCCGATGAACAAGGAGCCGAGATCGATCGGCGGTGGGCGGCACATCTGGCAAACCCGAGCTCGGCAGTGCCATGGTTGTGCAACGCGATCCGAAGAACGGGTCCTGAATCGACATCGAACGGCCGAACGTGAAAACAGCCGACCCCGAATTGCTGTGATATTCCGAGGTCGGCTGTCATCGTCCGTCGTCGTCTTCTGCCTCAGGAGCTAGTTGGGGCAACCCAGTCGGGGTTCAAATCCCCGCTTCCGCACCAATCCAGCAACACGTTATGGCGACAGCCGATCCGGTGATGGGCCTTTCCTCTCGTGCGCAGATCGAATTGTCGCCGGGCACTCTGCTGTGGGGAACTCCATGTGCGTGGTCGTTCGACGTGCCGCGCACGTCGGCACTCCCCATTGGATTGGACGAACTGAGGATGTCCCGACCGTCGCCGCCCAGACGAGAAGTCCCGTACTGACGTGCCCTCGTGCGGCGCGACCGTCGGTGCGCCGCTGTCCAGGATTGCGACGACGGCGCCATTGACGGAGCAACCATGCGGATCCAAAATGGAGGAAGATTGGAGGATGGCAGGTGGCCACGCTGAACGTCAAGAATCTGCCCAACGGCCTCTACAAGAAACTGCAAGCCCGCGCGCGGCGCGATCGCCGATCCGTTGCGCAGGAAGTCACTCATCTCTTGGCTCAGGCGCTCGAGGAGTCCGAGCCGCTCTCGATCTTGGAGCTCCAGGGCTTGGGCAAAGAGATCTGGCAGGGCGCGGACGCCGCCGACCATGTGCGGCGCGAACGAGCGTCGTGGGACTGATCGAGGATCTCGGCACCGGCAACCTCGGCGTCGACGCCGTCGCGTTCATCTACCTGATCGAAGAGCACCCCACGTTTCTGCCGCTGCTGCTGCCGCTGTTTCGGCAGGCGGACTCGGGCACCAGAACGGTGACGACCTCGGCGCTCACCCTTCTGGAAGTCCTGGTCGTGCCATATCGTGCCGGGAATCGCGTGCTCGCCGAGCGGTACGAGGCACTGCTGACGCGCGGCCGTGGCGTGCGACTCGTGGATATCTCCCACGATCAGTTGCGCGCCGCCGCGCAACTCCGCGCGAGAACTGGCGTCAAGACGCCGGATGCGCTGCAGCTCGTCGCGGCGCTCAGCACCGGATGCGCCACATTCGTCACCAACGATCGGCGACTGCCTCAGATCCCCGGCCTTCGCATCGTCGAGCTCGCCTCATACGTGAGCACCCGCCATTGAGGCCGTTCCGTCGCCGACGACGGAAAGCAGGACAGCGAGATGGTCGCGGGTACGGCACCGCCGCTTACTTCGCGGCGAGTCGATTAATCCACTCGGCCACCTCTGGCATCCGATGGAAGGAGAATCTGGCAGGGTGGGGCAACCCGATTACCAGACGCGGTCGGCCCTCGATTTGCGCGGTCATCGCTTCAGCACAGTAATCGCCGTGGCCTATCGGCTCTCTACTCTCGGTGCCGAGTCTTCGGCCAGAGGTTGAGAAGTAGTTCTTCCTTATGAAATCGTACGGCGATGGGTTACCGATCCCAAACACCACCAGCAACGTCGGCTGAACGATTCGGATGATCTCCTGATGAACACGCCAACAGCCCGCCTGTGCCTGCGGATCGGTCACGCCTGCAGCGGTGGGGGTCGAAAGGAAGACGAGATTGCTGGTGCAGGTCTCGCGCAAGTTCGCGTTGAGCAGCGGAAACAACGTCTGTAGCTGTTGCTTCAGTCTTCCTGGCTCGCCGTCGATGTAGACGTGACGATTCGGATTGCGCAGCCAGAAGTCCAAGTGCTCATTCACGGTCATGGGTGAGGACCCAGGGTTGGTCCCGAGCAGGTAAATCCGGCCTTGCCGCAAGGTCCGGGGAGGACTGAACATCACCGCTCCTTGTGCGGCAAGGAGATGCTGCGGGAGCGTTTTTCGCACGAACGCCGCGAACGCCTCCGGGCTGCTCGATGGAGCTTCGGCGGTGACCGTCGTCTGTGCTTCCGGACTGACACCGGTCGGAGCGATGGAGCTGGCCGCGGCCACCGTCGCGGGAGCAGCTTGGAGTATCGCAGGCATTGGGATGTTCGTTCCAGTCTGCAGTCCGACGCTGGAGCTCGTCATCTGCAGTTTCGCCACACGACGCGACCGCGGAACGAAACACGCCCTGCCGGTTGCATTGACGATGTGCGCGAAGTAGTCACGAGCTGCCTGCAATTCGGTGAACGTTCTCGGCGACACGCGAATCGTTTCGCGCGTCTGGGCGTCCGTAACCGTGTCGACGTATGTATACCCAGGACCAGATTTGGGCGACCGGCGAAGTCCGACGCGGTGTTCGCGCCAGCCGCTCGACCGTTCCACGCCATACTTGTACACCGGGTCGGATGGCAACTTAAGCTTCAAATAACCACGTTCGTCCGTGTCCTGGTCCTCCCATTGCCGTACGGACACTCGCTACCTCCCTTGCAGTGAAGGTGCGCAGTCTAGTCCATCGCGCGCGCGGCGCAAAAGGCTATCCGCGCAGCGATCGAGACCGCTGAAGAGAACGTGAAGGGCTGTGTGAAAACTGTGCGAAAGAAGCCGCGAGCTGCGCGAACTTGGGTCCATCGCGGCTCACCGACTGCTCGGGAAATCCGCGAGGATTCGCGTCAGTTCGGGATCCTCAACGGCCTCAGGAGCTAGTTGGGCAACCCAGTCGGGGTTCAAATCCCCGCTTCCGCACCATCCGTCGTAACGCCTGCCGGAGCGTGGCGGTCGGGGCCGTCCGCCGGACAACCGCCCGATCGCGCAAAGTGGTACACTGCGTCGCCCGATGGTCATTCCGCGACAGCGACGCGGGCTCGGTTGGCTCTTCTCGCAAACCTCCACCTACGACATCCTGATCGCCGCGGTCGCGTCGGTCGTCGGCATCTCGTCCGCCTCCAACTACTGGTCTCAACAGCGACCGGCGATCGCTCTGATGGTCGGGATCGCCACGGTTCTCGTGCTGCTCTTCTCCGTCGTGAAGAACGGCATCGGTCTGGCTGCCGCCAGGAGCAAGGACTCGACCCACGAACTCGAGGGCTGCCTGCACACGCTGCACGCCGTCCTCGATCCGGCAGGCTGCACGCCTCCGGTGACGCTCAGGCTCGCTCTGCATGTGCCGGTCGGAGAGATGCTCGAACAGGTCACGGAGTACGTCGGCGCCACGGCCACGACGGGCAGAACCGGCCGGCAGTTCCCCGCAAACGCGGGCATCATCGGAATGGCCTGTCGGGAGAACACAGTGCTCGTGGCGCGGCGGTTGAACGACGATTACGAGCTGTACGTCGAGGAGCTCGTCACGAACTGGAACTACACTCCCGATCAGGCGCGACGGCTCAACCCGGGCGCAATGGAGTGGATGGCCGTGCCGTTCTACGATCCCGACCGCGGGCGCGTCGAGGCCGTCCTGTTCGCGGACGCCAGCAAGCGAGACTTCTTCACAGCCGAGCGCCAGGAGCTCGTGCTCTCGGCAGCCGCCGGCATTGCCGTATTCATCGGAAAGCGGTACAGTTGAGGCGCATGGCCACGACAGCCCGGCCCCCGGCCGCGCAATCCTCGACGCGCGTCGAAAGCAGGACGACGGTGAGCCCTCCAGGCAGGGTGATCCAGGTCGAGGAGGTGCGCATCTCGGAGCGACAGCGGTCCTCGATGACGTCGGCGATCCGGACCGGGCGGGCCGAAAGGGCCGATTGACCCCCGTGACCCCCGACCGCTCCATCTGTTGAGTGCGGGCCCGTTGCGGGCGGTTCGTCCTGTCCGGTGTCAACCCGAAGGCCCGCACCAGTCGCTGTTAGACGCGCGCGATTCCCTCCTCCCGATCCCGCCCCTTCAGCGTCCGACATCGAGTTTGAGCGCCTCGAGCGAGAGGTTGATGTCGCGCAGAAACGCGACGAGCGCGCCGATGAGCGCCACCATGCAGCCGATGAACAGCGCGGCCACCAGAACGCCGACCGCTTCCAGCTCGAAGACGGCGGCCACAAACAGCGTGATGATCAGCATCGCCGCAGCCAGCGCGCTGACAATCGCCAGCGTGATCGCCTGCCGGATCAGACGCGCGCGTCTCGCCAGAATCTCGAGCTGAGAGCGTGCGTGATGGTGGTCCGCCCCGCCCGACCGCAGCTCGAGCGCCAGCAGCCGCGATCGATCGATCACCCGGCCGAGCCGGTTCGTCATCGACAGGAGCAGCAGCCCGACGCCTGACACCAGAATCACCGGACCGATCGCGACCTGGAGACTGGGAACGAGATCGTGGAGCCGGATGGCCATCGAGTGTGGACTGTACACGACGTTTGCGGCCGTGGTCCGGCTGAAGCCGGACACTACCGGGGCCCAGACGCGCCAATCCCGCGACCAACGCCGCCCCGGTGAGCGCCGGTGGCGGGCGTCCTACTGGACGATGCGGGCCCCGGTGATGAACCGCCGGTAATTCGAAAACCGCTGCGTGGTCCGGAGCCGAGGCGTCCCGGAGTTGCGGATCACCTGCAGCGACGTGATGGATGCAGGGAGCATCACGGTCTCGTCGGGGTCCCGGAATGTGACCGGCCGATACGAAATCGACGAATCGGCGCGTTCGACGGTCACCGTGGCCGCCCCCCGCGGGCGCGATCCCTTGGCGTCCGGCATGCGGATGTCGAACATGCCGGTCAGGCTCTCGTCGAGCCGCAGGACGTCGCCCGTGGAGGGATCGACCCAGAGCCGCCCGCGCGAGCGGCCCGGAAGGCTGATCTCCGAGCAGTCGCCGTGGCGAACGACGTCGATCGGCTGATCGCTCGGCGCGGCCTTGTACTCGATTGTCAGGCTCGCGCGCCCGCTCTCGCGGCCTGTTCCCTTGAGCCTGAAGATGTAGTCGCGCTGGCGTCCCGGCAGCAGCATCGAGAGCGGCTCGGGCGACACCGGCTTGCGGTCGAAACAGCCCGGCTCGTCGCCGGGACGCGGCGGACGGCCGTCCACTTTCAGCAGTTGTCTCAGGATCGTCGCTTCGGGGGCGTTGTCGACCGCGCCGGCGAGGCCGTCCCACGCGACGCGCAGCTCGTACACCAGCTCGCGCACGTGCTCGCCGTCGGGCAGCAGATCCGGGCCGAGCGGCTCGAGGCGCACCCGCTCTTCGCAGATGATGCTCTGCGCGCGAGCGTAGTACTCCTGCACCCGTTCACCGACGCGCGCCATCCAGCCGGCGAGGTCGCCGCCCGGCGTCTGCCCAGCGGTGGAGATCACGGCCACGGATGAGACGGCGATCGCGGCCAGGGCGAACCGGGGCATGCGTCAGGGTAGCCCAGCGTCAGCGCGCCGAAAAGGGGCGATCCGTTGTGAGCCGAAAAAGGGCGATCCGTTGTAAGATGCGCGCTTATGAAAAACCTACGATCGATCGTCGTGGCACTGACGACGGCCCTCGTTCTCGGGTCGTACATCGGGACGGCGCAACAGGCGCCGGCAGGCGGCGCCCAGGGGCGCGGGGGCGCGGGAGGACGCGGAGGACCGCAGGGACCGATGTCGTTCTTCATCACCAGCATGCCGAAGGGTAACGGCGCCAACTACGGCGGGCTGGCCGGCGCCGACGCCTACTGCGAGCAGCTCGCGACGGCAGCCGGCCGCGGCAACGGGGTCACCTGGCACGCCTACCTGAGCACGCAGGGCCAGGGGGCCGTCAACGCGCGCGATCGCATCGGCAACGGGCCCTGGTTCAACCAGCGCGGCCAGCGGATCGGGCAGAACGTCGCCGAGCTCCACGGTGACACGATCGAGCAGGCGCGGCTCGGCAACGCGCTGGGCAAGCAGCTCTCGCTCACCGAGAAAGGGACCATCGTGAACGGCGTCGGCGACATGCCGAACACGCACGACATCCTCACCGGGTCGATGCCCGACGGCCGCGCGTACACCGACGGGATGGATCACACCTGCAGCAACTACACGAGCGACGCCGACGGCCGCGGCAGCGTGCAGCTCGGGCACTCGGACAAGCAGGGCGGCAACAACAGTTCGTGGAACTCGGCGCACCCGAGCCGCGGCTGCAGCCAGGCCAATCTCGTGTCGACGGGCGGTGCCGGCCTGCTCTACTGCTTCGCGGTCAATTAGCCCGCCCCGGCCTGGACGCCCGGTGGGCACCCACCGGGCCCACCGCGCTCACCCCCGGGAACTGGTCCGGTGCTGCCCGGTGCGCCCGGTGGTCCGATTCCCTCGCCTGTCCCGGCCCGCACCCACCAGCCGTTGATCTCGCGTGCCATCGCCACTAAGATGCCGCCCATATGCGCGTACTGCCGGCACGAGTGATTGTCTGCGCGCTCGCCGCCCTCTGCATCCGCGGCACGCTCCAGGCACAGGACGCGACTGATGCGGACATCGAGGACGGCGGACGCGTGTTTCAAAGCACCTGCGCGAACTGTCACGGGCCGGACGGCGACCAGGTGGCGGGGATCGATCTGGGCCGGGGACAGTTCCGCCGCCCGATGTCGGATGCGGATCTCTCGCGCACCATCCGCAGCGGCATCCCCGGCACGCCCATGCCCGCGAGCAACATGTCGGAGGAGCAGGCGGCGAAGGTCGTCGCGTACCTGCGGTCGGTCGCGGCCTCGGCCCGCAGCACGTCGGCGCCGGGAGACCCGGTGCGCGGCCGCGCGCTGTTCGACGGCAAGGGCAACTGCGCGAGCTGCCACCGGATCGGAGTCAGCGGCTCGCGCCTCGGCCCCGATTTGAGCGACATCGGGCAGAAGCGGCGCGCCGTCGAGCTCGAGCGATCGCTCGTCGATCCCGATGCCGAGATCCTCGGCAACAACCGCTTCTATCGCGTGGTGACGAAGGACGGCACGACCGTCACCGGACGGCTGCTCAACCTGGACACGTTCACCGTGCAGCTGCTGGATGCCAAGGAGCAGCTGCGATCGTTCGTCAAGTCGGACCTGCGCGAGCACGGCTTCGTCGAAAAGTCGCCGATGCCGTCGTTCAAGACCACGTTGACGGCGCAGGAACTGTCCGACGTCGTCTCCTATCTGGTGTCGCTGAAGAGCAAGGGGACGCCATGAGCCGGACAAACGCGCGCCCGTTTCGCGGGGCCGCCGCGGTGGCCGTCGTCGCGGTCGTGGCCTCGATGGCTTCCTTCGCGGGGCACGCCCAGCAGGTCACCTTCGACCGGCTCCTTCATCCGGATGCCGAGCCGCAGAACTGGCTGTCCTATTCAGGTACCGTCTTCAACCAGCGATACAGCCTGCTGACGCAGATTACGCCGGCCAACGTCAGGAACCTCGAGCTGCAGTGGGTCTGGCAGGCCCGGTCGCTGGAGAAATTCGAAGCGACCGCGCTGGCGGTCGACGGTGTGTTGTACACGGTGCAGGGCCCGCCGGTGCAGGGCACGTATCAGGTGGTGGCGCTCGACGGCGTGACCGGCCGGCCGTTCTGGACGCTCGAGTACAAGCCGGCGCCCGAGGCAGGCCCGTGCTGCGGCCGCGTGAGCCGCGGACTGGCGATCCTGGACAACACGCTCTTTCTCGGCACGATCGACGCGCATCTGCTCGCGATCGACGCGAAGACCGGAAAGGTTCTCTGGGACCGGGAAGCGGCGCGCGCCGCCGACAAGTACTCCATCACCCACGCGCCGCTCGTCATCAAGGACAAGGTGATCGTCGGCGTCGCGGGCGGCGACCGCGGCGTACGGGGGTTCATCGCCGCCTACGACGCGAAAACGAGCCGTGAGCTCTGGCGGTTCTATACGATTCCCGGGCCGGGCGAACCGGGCAACGAGACCTGGTCGGGTGACTCCTGGAAGACCGGCGGGGCGGGGGTGTGGAACAGCGGGGCGTACGATCCGGACGTCAACCTGGTGTACTTCGGCACCGGCAACCCTTGGCCCGACCGCGACGGCAGCGTCCGGCTGGGCGACAACCTGTACAGCGACAGCGTCGTCGCGCTCGATCCCGATACCGGCCGGCTGAAATGGCACTACCAGTTCACGCCGCACGATCAGATGGACTACGACTCCACGCAGGCGCCCATCCTGGCCGACATGCCGTGGCAGGGGCGTCCGCGCAAGGTGATGTTGTGGGCGAACCGCAACGGCGTCGCCTACGTGCTGGACCGCGTCACGGGCGAGTTCCTCCTCGGCAAGCCGTTCGTGCGGGTCAACTGGATGGAGGGGTTCGACAAGAACGGGCGGCCTCAACGGGTGCCGGGCAAGATTCCGACGCCCGAAGGTGAGCTGATCATGCCGACGGTGCTCGGCGCGACCAACTGGTCGCCGGCGTCGTTCAGCCCGAGGACCGGCCTGTTCTACGTGTCGGTCTGGGAGAACACCGGCACGATCGCCGTCGCCGGTGGAGGACGCGGGCGCCCGCGCGGTGTCGCGGGCACGGGGGGGACGCCGATGGGGCAGGCGACGCTGACGCCGAACCTGAAGAAGGAGGACGAAGGGTACGGCGCCGTGCGCGCGTTCGATCCGCACACGCTCGAGAAGAAGTGGGAATTCAAGATGAACGACATCACGTGGAGCGGTGTCCTGACCACCGCGTCCGATCTGGTGTTCAGCGGCGGCAAGGAAGGTTATGCTTTCGCGCTCGATGCCCGCTCGGGCGAGCTGCTGTGGAAGGTGCCGCTTGGCGGGCAGGTCAACAGCGGCCCCATGAGCTACGCGGTGAACGGCCGCCAATACGTCACCGTCGCTGCGGGCAACTCGCTGTTCGCGTTCGCGCTCCGACAGTAACCGACGACACGTCATCGCCACGATCTTCAGGGGATCGCCCAGGATGATCATCCAACCACGGAGGCCACAGAGGACAACGCGAGCGGCGCGGCCCGCCGGCCTGTTCTTGGTGGTGATGGCGACCCTTGCGGTCCCGATGTTCGCGCAGCAGGTGTCGTTCGACCGGATCCTGGGCGCCGAGCGCGAACCGCAGAACTGGCTCTCGTACTCGGGCACCCTGTTCAACCAGCGCTACAGCCTGCTGACCGAGGTCACGCCCGCCAACGTGAAGAACCTCGAGCTCCAGTGGGTGTGGCAGGCCAAGTCGCTCGAGAAATTCGAAGCCACGGCGCTGGCCGTGGACGGCGTCCTCTACACGTTGCAGGGGCCGCCGACTGAAGGCGCCTATCAGGTGGTCGCCCTCGACGCGGCGACCGGCCGGCCGTTCTGGACGCTCGAGTACAAGCCGGCGCTCAAGGCGCGTCCCTGCTGCGGCCGCGTCAGCCGCGGGCTGGCGATCCTCGGCGACGCGCTGTACATGGGCACCATCGACGCGCATCTGGTCGCCATCGACGCGAGGACCGGCAAGATCCTGTGGGATGTCGCGGCGGCAGCGCTCGGCGACGCCCCGAACGAGAAGTACGCGATCACGCATGCCCCGACCATCGTGAAGGACAAGGTCATCGTCGGGCTCGCCGGCGGCGATCTGGGCGTGCGCGGCTACATTGCCGCGTTCGATGCGAAGACGGGCCGCGAACTGTGGCGTTTCTACACGATTCCGGGACCCGGTGAACCCGGCCACGAAACCTGGTCCGGCGACTCGTGGAAGACGGGCGGCGCCGGCGTCTGGAACAGCGGCGCGTACGATCCTGAAACGAACCTCGTGTACTTCGGCACCGGCAACCCCGCGCCCGACTGGGACGGCCGCTCGCGGCTCGGCGACAACGTGTACAGCGACAGCGTCGTCGCGCTCGATGCGGACACCGGCCGGATGCGGTGGCACTATCAGTTCACGCCGCACGACGAGGTGGACTACGACTCGACGCAGGTGCCGATCCTCGTCGACATGGACTGGCAGGGACGTCCGCGCAAGCTGATGCTGTGGGCGAACAGAAACGGCCTGGCGTACGTGCTCGATCGCGTCACGGGACAGTTTCTCCTCGGCAAGCCGTTCGTCCGCGTGAACTGGATGGAGGGCTTCGACAGGAACGGCCGGCCGCAGCGCGTCCCCGGCAAGATTCCGACGCCGGACGGCGAGTTGATCATGCCGACGGTTCTCGGAGCGACCAACTGGGCGCCGCCTTCCTTCAGCCCGCGCACCGGCCTGTTCTACGTCGGGGGGTGGGAGAACACCGGCACGGTTGCGGTGCAGGGACAGTTTCCACGCGCCAACGGCGTCGCGGGAACCGGCGGCACGCCGATGGGACAGGCGACCCTCACGCCCAATCTCAAGAAGGACGAGGACGGCTTCGGCGTGATTCGCGCGCTCGATCCGACGACGCTCGAGAAGAAGTGGGAATTCAAGATGAGCGACATCACGTGGGGCGGCGTTCTGACCACCGCCTCCGACGTGCTGTTCAGCGGCGGGAAGGAAGGGTACTTCCTCGCGCTCGACGCGCGGACCGGCGCCCTGTTGTGGAAGGCGGCGCTCGGCGGCCAGATCAACAGCGGCCCGATGACGTATTCGGTCAACGGGCGACAGTACGTAACGGTCGCGGCCGGCAATGCGCTCTTCGCGTTCGCGCTCGGTCGATGAGCGTCGTGGGTCCGGCTGAAGCCGGACACTACGACGACAGGCGGCGCTCGTCCCCCCGGTAGAGTCCGGCGTCAGACTGACCAGGCGTAGTGTCCGGCTTCAGCCGGACCAAGGAGAGGCGTAGTGTCCGGCTTCAGCCGGACCAAGGAGCAGATCATGGAGCGCAAGAAGGCATCCGATTACCCGCAGGAGTTGCTGGACCTGTTCCACGAGTACCAGCACGGCGATATCACGCGCCGTGAATTCCTCGAGCGCGCGAACAGGTTCGCGGTGGGCGGCCTGACCGCGGTGGCCCTCTGGGAGAGCCTGAAGCCGAACTACGCATGGGCGGAACAGGTCCCCAAGGACGACAAGCGCATCAAGGTCGGCTACGAGACCGTCTCGTCGCCCGACGGCAACGGCTCCATCAAGGGGTATTTCGCCCGGCCCGCGACGGCAAACGGCAAGCTGCCGGTCGTCCTGGTCGTGCACGAGAACCGCGGCCTCAACCCGTACATCGAGGATGTCGCGCGACGGTTCGCCGTCGCCGCCTTCGTCGCGTACGCGCCCGACGGCCTCACCTCGGTCGGCGGCTACCCCGGCGACGATGAGAAGGGCGCGGCGGCGTTTCGGACCGTGAACGGCGCCAAGATGACGGAAGACTTCGTCGCCGCGGCGAGGTGGCTGAAAGCGCGGCCGGAATCGAACGGCAAGCTCGGCGCCGTCGGCTTCTGCTTCGGCGGAGGCGTCGTCAACACGCTGGCCGTGCGGCTGGGCGCCGACCTCAATGCCGCAGCGCCCTTCTACGGCCGTCAGCCGGCCGCCGCGGACGTGCCCAAGATCCAGGCGCCGCTGATGCTGCACTACGCCGGCAACGACCAGGGCGTCGACGCGGGCATTCCTGCGTTTGAAGCCGCGCTCAAGGCCAACAACAAGCCGTTCACGACGTACGTCTACGAAGGCACGCAGCACGGCTTCCACAACGACACGACGCCGCGCTACGACGAAGCGGCCGCAAAGCTCGCGTGGCAGCGCACGATCGACTTCTTCAACAAGAACCTCCGGTAACGAATCGGCGCGACGGAGAGACCGAGGAACGCGGAGGTTCGCCCCCTCTGCGTTCCTCCCGCTTCAGATGGACAGGGTCTCGGCCCGCCTCTTGCCCGACAGCATCAGCTCGAAAACGGTTTTCGACACGAACATCGACGTGAACAGGTTCGACGCCAGCCCGATGAACAGCGTCGTGGCAAAGCCACGAACCGGTCCGGTCCCGAACCGGAACAGGAAGGCGCACGAGATCAGCGCCGCGATGTGCGTGTCGAGCAGCGTCAGGAACACCCGGCCGAAGCCGCCGGCTACGGAGGCGCGGACGCCACGCCCCGATTCGATCTCCTCCTTGATCCGCTCGAAGATCAGCACGTTCGAATCGACACCCATCCCCATCGTCAGCACGAACGCCGCGATTCCGGGAAGCGTCATCACCGCGCCGATGTGCGCCATCAGCCCGATGAGCATGACCAGATTGCACCCGAGCGCGACCACCGCGTTGAGGCCCGACAGGCGATAGTACGCAAGCATGAACGCGACGAGCAGCACAAGGCCGACAAGGGAGGCCGTGATGCCGGAGCGGATGGCGTCGGCGCCGAGGGTCGGACCAATCGTGCGTTGCTCGAGGAGCTCCATGCGGGCCGCCAGCGCGCCGGACCGAAGGACCAGCGCCAGGTTCTGCGCGTCCTCGGCGGTGAAGGCGCCGTAGATGCGGCCCTCGCCGGCAATCCGCCCGTCGATGCGCGCCACCGACTGCACGCTTCCGTCGAGGACGATGGCGAGCGCGCGCCCGACGTTGTCCCCGGTCGCCCTGGCGAAGCGCTGCGCGCCATCGGCCGTCAGCGAGAACGCGACGGCCGGCCGATTGTTCGCGTCCACGGTCGGACGTGCGGTGCGTACATCCTTTCCGGTCACTGCGGCCGCCTTGCGCACCAGGTAATACGCCGGCGCCGAGCCGGCGCCGCGCTCCACGCCGGACACGATCTCCAGGCCGGCGGGCGGGCGACCGTCAGCCATCAGCCCGTCGCCGCTGGCCACCGGTCCGCGTTCCACCAGCTTCAGTTCGAGGAACCCGGTCGATCGAAGGATCGCCTTGGCCCGTTCGACGTCGAATACGCCGGGAAGCTGCACGAGAATCCGGTCGCCATCGCGACCCTGACGCGCGATGCCGGGCTCGCTGACGCCCAGATCGTTCACGCGCCGCTCGAGACTCTCTCTGTTCCGCAGGATCGCCTCTTCCCGCAGCGACGCCTCCACCGGAGGCTTCATCGCGAACAAGCGCTCGCCGGCGACACCACCCGTCTGCTCGTAGCCGGGCAGCACGGCCCCCGTCAGCTGGCCGAGCAGCGCGTCCTCGGCGGGCGTCACGCCGGTGACGCGAACGTGCGTCGCATCCGGCGCTGCCACCGTCGCCGCGACCATGCCGTGTTTCGCCAGCTCGTCGCGAAGGCGTTCGGCGGCCGCCTCGGTTTCACGACCGACTGCGTCCCCGGTGCGAACGCCCAGCAGGAGCTGCACGCCACCACGCAAATCCAGTCCGAGCCTCAGGTGTTCCGCCTTCACCCAGTCGGGCTCGAGCAGGTGGAATCGCCCGGCGACGAGCGGGTAGACGCCCACGAACGCGCAGGCCGCGACAACGATGACGCACACGAACACCTTCAGGCCGAGTCTTCCGTTCATGATTTCCTCCCTGGCAGTCCACACCAAGACGCACCTCGCGCGGGGCGACGGTCTCGCGCCGATGGACCGCGAATCAGATCAGGAGGGAGAAGGTGTGGAGATGTGGAGGATCGTGACGGGGGCCGTGGATCGGATCAGGTCGTCGCGGCAACACCCGATCGAGCGCCTGCACGACATGCTCGCGGTGAAGAAATCGACCGAGCGGCGTGGCCGGCGCAGACACCGGCTCGATGGACGGCACCGGCTGCGACGCCCGGCGCCAGCCGGACGTGCCGTGCGACGATGGTGCCGTCCCGGCACGGGAGGAACAGGTACCGCGGCACGAGGAAGCGGCATCGCGGCGTCCGGCCGCCACGATCGGCAGCGCCGACACCATCACGAGCAGCGTGATCGAAGCGAGATGCCGCATCGCTCCGTGACATGGTACCATTTCCGGTTTCGGTGCTCGGCGGGTTCCGCCCATCGGCGGGAGAAGGTCACCGAGGAGGGTCCCGCGGCCCACGGCGGGACGTCGTTTATCAGTTACTTATGAAGTTCGGGCCTTCCGTAACTGAAATCAGGCATGTTGGACCGCCGACTCTGACGAGGAATTCAGAAACTCTTCAGGAGCCGGTCGTTGCACCTTGCGGTAGAATCTGCCTCATAGTCGACGCGACAGGCAGGTCGCCCAGACGCCGCTAGAGAAACGCTACGGAACAATCGGGAGGAGACACACATGAAGCGCACGTTGTTTGTACTGCTCACTGCCGGAGTGGCTTTGGCGGCAGGCTCGAAGGTCCAGGCGCACCACTCGTTTGCGGCGACGTACTTCGAGGATCAGACGCAGTCGATCGAGGGGAACCTCGTGCAGTTCCTGTTCCGCAATCCGCACTCGTTCGTGCACGTCGAGGCGCCCGACAAGGACGGCGTGATGCAGCGCTGGGCCGTTGAGTGGGGCGCCGGCGGGCAGCTGAACCGTCAGGGCGTCACGCGCGAAACACTGCACCCCGGGGACCACGTGATCGTCACCGGCAACCCGGGCCGCAACCCGGCGGACCACAGACTGCGGATGAAGACGATCTCGCGTCCGTCCGACGGCTGGAAGTGGGGCGGCACGTTCGACTAGACGATTCACTTTCAGGGATGGGGGCTGGGGATCAGGGATGAGCCGTCTGATCCCCGGTCCCTGACCCCTTCCCACCTCGGTGCCCCGCAGCCCCGGTTCCTCCCGCAAGCGATCGCCCTCCAGACCGACTCCGCCGCCATCGACTCATCGCATCGCGCTCGCCCTCGTCATCGTCATCGCCGGCATCGTCACCTATTGGAACGGCCTCTCCAGCCCGTTCATCTGGGACGATGACACCGCTGTGGTGAGCAATCCGACGATTCACCATCTATGGCCGCTAACGGGTCCATTCCGTCCTCCGCGTGAAACGCCGGTGGCCGGACGGCCCCTGGTGAACCTCTCGCTGGCGGTCAACTATGCGCTCGGCGGCCTCGACGAGACCGGCTACCGTGCAACCAACCTGGCGCTTCACCTCGCGTGCGCCCTGCTGCTCTTCGCGATCGTCCGGCGGACGCTGACGCTCCACGGCGGCGCGCGGCTGTCGGATCGGGCCGGCGTCCTGCACTCACCCGATTCCGCCGCGCTCCTCGTCACGCTCGTCTGGATGCTGCATCCGCTCCAGAGCGAAGTCGTCGATTACGTGACGCAGCGCAGCGAATCGATCATGGCGTTGTGTCTGCTGGCGACGCTGTATGCGGCCATCCGCGGGCAGGCCGCCGGTCGACGTGCGGCGGACAGACGATGGGCGGCGGTCGTCGTGCTGGCGTGCGCGAGCGGGATGCTCGCGAAGGAGTCGATGATCGTCGCGCCGCTCGTCGTCGTGCTGTACGACTGGGCGTTTCTGTTCGACTCCTTCGGAGCGGCCTTCCGCGCGCGCGGATCGCTCTACGCGGGTCTCGCGGCGACGTGGCTTGTCGCGGCGGCGACGCTGTGGACGCTGCCCCGCTCCACGGTGGGAGCGTCGGCGACCGTCGGACCATTCCTGTACCTGCTGAACCAGGCGCAGATGATCGGGCGATACCTCCGCCTCAGCGTCTGGCCGGGGCCCCTGGTGCTCGACTACGGTCTGCCGCGTTCACTGACGATCGTCGACGTCCTGCCGGCCGCGATCCTCATCGCCGCGCTGATCGCGGGCACGGTGGTCGCGCTCGTCCGTGCGCGCGCGATCGGTTTTCTCGCCGCCGCGTTCTTCCTGACGCTCGCGCCCACGTCGAGCGTCATCCCGATTCGCAGCGAGGTCGGCGCGGAACGCCGGATGTACGTGCCGTTCATGGCGCTCGCGGCCCTCGTCGTCGTCGGCGCGCGGGCGCTGCTCGATCGTGCGGTGCCGGCCGCGCCTCCGGCGGCGGGCGTTCGCGGCGCCACGCGTGGCCAGCCGATCCTGCCGGCCCCGGCGCCAGGCATCCGGGTGGCGGTGTGGGCGGCCGCCGGTGTCGTGCTGGTCGCGCTGTCCGCGCGCACGATCGCCCGCAACGGCGAGTACCGGAGTCCGCTGGCGATCTGGCGGACCGTTGTCGACCGGCGTCCGCACGGGCGCGCTCGAATGGCCCTGGCCACCGAGCTCGCGACTGCGGGCCGGCACGACGAAGCGGTCGCACAGCTGCGTGTCGCCGTGGCCGACTTTCCCGACGCGCGCGCGGCGCTCGGGACCGAGCTGTTGCTGCAGAAGAACACGGCCGAGGGCGTCGCCTGGCTGCGGCAGTTCATCGCCGACGGCCCATCGCTCCCCAATCGACTGCCGGCGCACATCCTGCTCGCGCAGGCGTTCGCCGCCGACGGCCGGCTCGATCAATCGGCGGCCGAATGGCGGATCGTCGTCGCCGCGGCCCCCGGCGACGCGGTGGCGCGCCGGAGCCTGGGGCAGGTTCTCGCCGCGGAGGCGGAGGCCGCGCTGCAGGACCACGACCAGGTGCGGGGCGAGACCTACGCGCGGGACGCCGTGCGGTTCGCGCCCGACGACGCCCGGGCGCACAACCTGCTCGGCGTCGCGCTCGCGTCGAGGGGCGATCTGCGGCCGGCGGAATCGCATTTCCGCGAGGCGCTGCAGCTGGCGCCCGGCGATCCCGAGGTCCGGGCCAATCTCGACCGCGTCACCCGCGCGCTGGGCGCGGCACGCTCCGGTCCGCAGTGAACGCGTCGGTCCCCGTCACTTCGACAGCGCGACGATGTCCTCGTACCGGTGGATCTGGCCCGCGTTGAAGGCTTTCACCACTTCGGCCATCGGCGACAGCGCGGTCGACGCGCGGGCGCCCGGCGAAATCCTGCGGAACTGGGAGAAGGGAAAGCCGCGATTGGAAATCGAGCGGATGAAGGTGCTCCGGGTATCGAGCGGAAACGCCGCGACGTTCTGCAGAAACCGGCGCCACGCGTAGGCTTCCTGGAACAGGTACTGCTCGACGTTCGACGTGTAGAACGCGCTCACTGTCGCGTTGTGCTGGCGGAGGTAGTCGCCGAGCGCCCGCAACGCCTTGTCGCCTCCGAAATCGCCGACGACAGGCACGATCGCGTTGTTCCGCTCGTATTCGCGGAGCACGCGGAAGTTCTCCTCGGTGGCGAGATAGCTCCGGCGCTCGCCCGCGCCGTCGGTCTCGTTCATGAGCTCGCGGTAGCTCGGAAAGCCGCCGCCGACGAACCCGTTCAGGCCGTTCGGAGAGAAGGAGTAGTTCAAGTCCGGGCCGCCGCGGAAGAACGCCGAGTACACGAATTCCATGCCCTTGACGTCGTCGTCCGACAGCGGGAACCGGTGCGCCTTGATCAACCGGTCCTTCGCCGCCTGGAAGTTCTCCTTGAACAGCTCGTCGCTCGGCGGGGCGCTCTGCAGCGCGGCAAACAGCGCGTCGATCGCCGCGTTCACCGGCACATCGGGCCGCTTGCGGGCGAACAGCCGGGACAAGAACTCGGCGCGCGTCGCGGACAGCTCGACCAACGCCTTGTAGAGCAGCTGCTCGAGCAGGTTGCCGCGCCGAATGTCGACGATGAACGCGAGCTTCGGCTGCAGCGCGACAATGTAGGTGAAGTTCTGCTCCGGACCGACCCCGACGTACACGCCGCCGGGCGGCAGCGTCGCCTTGAGATCGGGGATGACGGTCTCGAACGCGGTCTCGTTTGAGAGAAAGTTCTCCGAGCGGAACGTCCCGCCAGGCTCGGACAGGTCGGTCACGAGCTGCCAGAACGCCCTGTCGCCGAACCGGGATGGCAGCGCTTCGAGCGCGGCGTGCGCTGGCGCCACCGAAGACACCAGCACGCCGACGGCCGCAAAGACCGCGGCCAGCAACAGGAGAACGCGACGCCGTACGGACATGGCCCTCACCTCGGCAACTGCCTCACGTCGCTCGGACGAGAAGGTTCGGTCTGAAATCGCCGACCATTGCGCATTGTAGACGAAGAGCGGCGAAGCACCGCCAAGCGGTCCATCGGCGCAACGCGAGGCTATAATCCCGGAGGCATGTCTTCGCGAGCCGCCCTCACGCTCGTTCTGGCGCCAGCGCTGCTCGGCCTGCTGGCAGCGGCCTCCGCGCTGCAGGGCGTGGCGCAACCGTCCGCGCAATCCTTTGCCGGACGGGTCGAGCTGCTCTCCGAGCCAGGCGGCGAGTTCGACACCGACAACCTGATCTCGAATGAGCGGTCGTTTCTCGAGGTCGTTCCGGCTCTGAAGGCGGATGGCGTGTCGGGAGGCGCATATCTCGGGGTCGGCCCCGATCAGAGCTTCTCCTACATCGCGCAGATCCGACCAACCATCGCCTTCATCGTCGACATCCGCCGCGACAATCTGCTGCTGCACCTGCTGTTCAAGGCGCTCTTCGGCGCGGCGCGGACGCGCGTGGAGTACCTGGCCCTGCTGACCGGCCGGGCGCCGCCCGATCGCCTCGATTCGTGGCGGGACGCCGCCCTGGATCGAATCGTCGCCCAGATCGACGGGAGCCGTCCCGACGCGGCCGACGACATCCAGCGACTCGATCGGCGCGTGCGCGACAGCGTCATGTCCTTTGGCATCCCGCTCAGCCCGGCCGATCTCGCGACCATTCAGCGGTTCCATCACACCTTCATCACGAGCGGCCTCTCGCTCAAGTTCGAAAGCCGCGGCCGGCCGCCGCAGCGCGCGTATCCCACCTATCGCGATCTGATCCTGGCCACCGACGCCGCCGGCAAGCCCTGGAGCTACCTGGCGTCGGAGGGCGATTTCCAGTTCGTGAAATCGCTGGAAGCGCAGGACCTCGTGATTCCCGTGATCGGCGACCTCGGCGGCACCCATGCGCTGTCGGCCGTGGCCGATTTCCTGACCGCGCGCCGGGAGCGTGTGTCGGCGTTCTACATCTCGAACGTGGAAACGTACCTGGGTGGCGGCAAGTACGCGCAGTTCGTGAAGAACGTCGCCCGCCTGCCGCACGACGCGCGCAGCGTCATCATCCGCTCCATTTTCAGGGCCTCGATCAGCACGTCAGAGATCGAATCGGTCAATCGGTTCCTCGCGAGCACCCGATGAAGGAGCCGCACCGGGCCCGCGCGTCCGGCGTGACCCTCCTGTCGCGGGTGACTCGCTGACCCTCACGTGGCGCGCGCACGGTCCCTGCGGGACGTCGTCGGTCCGATCGCGTTCACGTCGGCCGTTCTGCTCGCGGGAGCGCTGCCCTCGGCGGCGCAGCGGACGCAGGAGCTCGTCTGGGCGGCCGACCCCGAGGGCGGCGCGCCGTTTGTCGAGGCCGATCCCGCGCGTCCCGACCGCGTCGTCGGATTCGACGTGGAGATTGCCGGGCTGATTGCACGACGGCTGGGCCGCACGCCACGCTTTCTCAACGTCACCTTCACCTCGATCGATCAGTCGATCGCCCGCGGTGATGCGGATATCGGGCTGAACGGGCTCGAAGACACGCCCGCCCGCCGCGCCACGATGGCGACGACCGTCCCCTACTACGAGTTCCGCGAGGTGCTGAGCGTCCGCGATCGGGACGTGGAGCGGTTCCGCTCCCTCGCGGATCTCGCGGGCCGCCGCGTGGCGACGCTGAGCGGGACGATCGCGTTCGACATCCTCCAGCAGGCGGAGCGGGACCGCGGCCTCCGCGCGGTCTCGTTCGAGGACGATCTGCATCCCTTCTCCGATCTGGTCCTGGGGCGGGTCGACGCCGTCCTGCTCGACAACGTGCTGGCTGAGCGGCGGCACCAGGCGATTGCCGGCTTCAGTATCCAGCCGGCGCCGGTGGCGATCGGGCACTACGTCGGCGTCCTCGCCCCGGCAAACGCACCGCTCCGCGACGCCGTCGACGACATCTTCCGCGGCGCCATGCGCGACGGCAGCCTGGAGCGGATCCTGCGTACGTGGAACGTCTGGAACGACGATCAGCCGCGGCTCTACCAGCGCGTGCTCGCGGGCACGCCGGTCCCGGCCATCGTCGGGGTCGAGATCGCGTCGAGCGTCGCGACCATGTCGAGATGGGAGGCGGCGCGACGGTACCTGCCGTCGCTGCTCCGGGCCTCTGGCGTCACCATCGTGCTGTCGTGCCTGTCGATGGGGCTTGCCATCGTCTTCGGCGTGCTGATCGCCACCGGACGCGTGTACGGCGGCCGCACCGTTCGCGCCGCGCTGACCGGCTACGTGGAGCTCGTGCGCGGGACGCCGATTCTCCTGCAGCTCTTCGTGCTCTACTACGGGATTGCCGCGGCGGTGCGACTGCCGGCGTTCGCGGCCGCGCTCCTCGGCCTCGCGCTGAACTACGCGGCCTACGAGAGCGAAATCTACCGATCGGCCCTCGAGTCCATTCCAATCGGTCAGCTCGAAGCCGCCCGGACGCTCGGGCTGAGCGAGCGCCAGGTGCTCCGGCTGGTTCGCGGCCCGCAGGCGTTCCGGATCGCGCTGGCGCCGATGACCAACGATTTCGTGGCGCTGCTCAAGGATTCGTCGCTCGTCTCGGTGCTGACCGTGTTCGAGCTCACCAAGCAGACGCAGATCTTCGCGACCAACCTGGGCAGCTGGGTCATTCCCGGCTCCCTATGCGCGGCCCTGTACCTGCTGATGTCGCTGCCCCTCTCGGCCGCCGCCCGCCGTCTGGAGCGTCGATGGAAGGCGCCGACCGCATGACGATGCTGCACCTGGACGACGTCCACCTCCAGCGCGGCGTCCGGCAGATCCTGACCGGCGTGTGCCTCGCAATCGGCCGCGGGGAGCTGGTCGCCATCATGGGACCGTCCGGTTCGGGCAAGACGACGATCCTGCGCACGATTGCGGCCCTCGAACCGTTCGATCGCGGACGCATTGTCGTCGAGGACGTCGCGCTCGAGGCGAGCGCACCGCCGTCGCCCGAGACGATGCGCCGCCTTCGCCGCACGGTCGGCATGGTCTTCCAGTTCCACTGCCTCTTCGAGCACATGTCGGCGATCGACAACGTGTCGCTCGCGCCGGTCCATGCCCATCGCGTATCGCCGGCCGCCGCGTCCGCACGGGCGCGCGAGCTCCTGAGCGCTTTCGGCGTCGCGCACCGGGCCGACGCCCTGCCGCGCGAACTGTCGGGCGGCGAAGCCCAGCGCGTGGCGATCGCACGCGCGCTGGCGGTCGATCCGCCGCTGCTCCTCATGGACGAACCGACGGCGTCGCTCGATCCCGATCGCCGCGACGAGCTCGGGGCGCTGCTGCGCAGCCTCGTCGCTCAGGGGCGAACGCTGGTCGTCTCGACGCACGACGAGGAGTTCGCCACGCATATCGGCGCGCGAATCGTGCGTCTGGACGGCGGCCGGATCACCGGGGTCTGACCCGCGGGGCCCTGGCCAGACGCCATACAGGAACGTTCCCATGAGCATCGACCTCTCCCCCGAGGAGTTCCGTCGTCTCGGCTACCGTGCGGTCGACGCCCTGGCCGCGCACCTGGCGGCGCTTGCCACGGGACCGGCGCGCGCGCCGGTGCCGGACACGCTTCGCCGCGAGTTGATGGAGCGACCGGTGCCGCAGGAGGGCGCCGACCCCGATGCCCTCCTCGACGATATCGCCGCCACCGTGCTCGCCTATCCGATGGGCAACGGGAGCCCACGGTTCTTCGGGTGGGTGAATTCGCCGGCGGCCCCGCTTGCCGTCCTCGCCGAGTTCCTGGCCGCAGGCCTCGACCCGAGCGTGGCGGGCGGCGATCACGCCGCCACCTACGTCGAACACGCCGTGCTGCGCTGGATGCGGCACATCGTCGGATTCCCGGAGGACGGCGGCGGCATCCTGACGAGCGGTGGATCGGTCGCCAACCTGATCGGGCTCGCCGTCATGCGCCACGTCCGGACGGCGGGCCGCGTGCGGGCCGAGGGCATGTCGCCCCGTGGGCTGATCGTGTACACATCGGCCGAGGGTCACAGCTGCCTCCAGAAGGCCGTCGAGCTTCTCGGGATCGGCCATCACAGCCTGCGACGCGTCCCGGTGGATGGGGCGCGGCGCCTCGACATCGCCGCCCTCGAGCGTCAGATCGGGACGGATCGGGCGTCCGGCCTGACGCCGGCGTGCGTGGCCGCGACGGCCGGAACAGTGAACACCGGGGCCATCGATCCGCTCCGGGAGATCGCCGATTTGTGCAGGCGCGAGGCGCTGTGGTTTCATGTCGACGCCGCGTACGGCGGTCCTGCGGCGCTGGTCCCCGAGCTCGGGCCTCTGTTCGACGGTCTGGGCCGCGCCGACAGCGCCGCGATCGACCCGCACAAGTGGATGTACGTCCCGGTCGAGTGCGGCTGCGCGCTGGTGCGCGACCGCCAGTCGATGCGAGACGCGTTCTCGCTCGTGCCGCCGCATCTCCGCGATGACACGGCGCTGCCCTGGTTTGCGGAGTTCGGGATTCAGCAGAGCCGCGGCTTCAGGGCGCTGAAACTCTGGACCGCCCTGCGACACCTGGGACTCGACGGCTATCGGCGCTCGATTGCCCGCGACATCGCGCTCGCCCGCGTGCTGCGGCAGAAGATCGACGCCGCGGCGGACTTCGAGCTCGTCAGCGCGGGTCCGCTCAGCATCGTCTGCTTCCGCTACCTGCCGGCGGGGACCACGCAGTCCTCTGACCGCGTGGATGGGCTCAACCGCGCCGTGCTGGACCGGGTGCAGCGGGAGGGCGCCGTCTTCCTGACCGGCACGGAGCTCGACGGACGATTCGTGATGCGCGCGTGTCTTGTGAATTTCGCCGGGCGCGCAGCGCATTTTGCCGTTCCGACCCGAACCGAATTAGAATCTCCAGGCGTCCTAAACCGCCGGAGGTGTTATGAAGGCTGTGATCGTAGTGTTGGGACTGACCCTCGTCGGCCTCGGGCTCGCTGTCGGGCCGGCCTCGGCCGGAGACCTCAAAGTCGGCGATCAGGCGCCGAACTTCAAGCTGCAGGCGACCGACGGCAAGACCTACCAGTTGTCCGATTTCAAGGGCAAGGAGGCGGTCGTCCTCGCGTGGTTCCCGAAGGCGTTCACCCAGGGCTGCACCATCGAGTGCAAGTCGCTGGCCGAGCACGGCGACATGATCAAGAAATACAACGCGCAGTACTTCATGATCAGCGTCGACCCACTCGAAGGTGACCAGGGCAACAAAGCGTTCGCCAGTACCTATCACGCGGATTTCCCGCTCCTGAGCGATCCCAGCAAGGCTACCGCGAACGAATACGGTGTCCTGAGCGATCGCGGGTTCGCGAATCGGTGGACGTTCTATATCGGCAAGGACGGGAAGATCACCAGCATCGACAAGCAGGTGAAGCCGGCGACGTCGGCCGAAGACATGGCCGCGATGCTCAAGCAACTGGGCACCGAGGAGCGCAAGAAGTAGGAGTCCGAACGTTCCTGGTCGCGGCGGGCAAGGCACCGGTGTGAGCCGGCGGTCCCTTGCCCGCCGGCCGCAGCCTGTGGTCCCGCCGTTCGTCTCGCCGGCAGAAGCCCGGTTCTCTCCGCGACAGAAGCGATACAATCTGCCGGTCCGCGTGACCGGTCGGGCGGCACGCCCGATCAGAGGAGGGATTGTGAGACGAACCTTCAATTCGCTTCTGCGCGTGGTGCCGGTTGCCGGCCTGCTGCTGTGGGTCGTCACCGTGCCGGTCACCAGCCAGAACACCGCGAACACCTCGGAGTGGCGCACGTATGGCGCCAATCTGGCCAACCACCGCTATTCGCCGCTCGATCAGATCAACGCCGCCAATTTCAAGAATCTCGAAATCGCCTGGCGCTTCAAGACCGAGAATCTCGGGCCGCGCAAGGAGTTCCAGTTCGAATCGACACCGCTGATGGTCAGCGGCGTCGTCTACTCGACGGCCGGGACGCGCCGCGCCGTGGTCGCGCTGGACGCCGCCACCGGCGAGCTCCTGTGGACGCACCGCGAGGACGAGGGCGTCCGGGCGCAGAACTCACCACGGCAGCTGTCCGGCCGCGGGCTGGCGTACTGGACCGACGGCCGCGAGGCGCGCATCTACTACGTCACGATCGGGTATCGCCTCGTCGCGCTCGACGCCAAGACCGGCCAGCGCGTCACGACCTTCGGAACCGACGGCATCGTCGATCTGAAGCTCGACGACGATCAGGACGTCGATCCGATCACCGCCGACTTCGGGCTGCATCAGGCGCCGATCATCGGCAACGACGTCATTGTCATCGGCGCCGCGCACCGCCCGGGCGGCGTGCCGCGCGGCAGGAGCAACGCCAAGGGATTCGTCCGCGGCTTCGACGTGCGCACGGGAAAGCGGCTGTGGATCTTCCACACCATTCCAAGCATCGGCGAATTCGGGAACGACACCTGGGAAAAGGATTCCTGGAAGTACACCGGCAACACCGGGGCGTGGGGCCAGCTCGCGATCGACGAAGAGCTCAACATGGCCTATCTGCCGATCGAGCTCGCCACCGGCGACTACTACGGCGGAGCGCGGCCGGGCGCCGATCTGTTCAGTGAGACCCTGGTCGCCGTCGACTTGAAGACCGGCGTGCGGAAGTGGCACTACCAGTTCGTGCACCACGGCATCTGGGACTTCGACATGGCGGCGCCTCCGATTCTCGCCGACATCACCGTGAACGGGCGCGCGATCAAGGCCATCGCCCAGCCGACCAAGCAGGCGTGGCTCTACGTGTTCGACCGCACCAGTGGTCAGCCGGTCTGGCCGATCGTCGAGCGTCCGGTGCCGAAAGGCGATGTCCCCGGCGAGTGGTACTCGCCGACGCAGCCGTTCGTCACCAAGCCGCCGGCCTTCGACCGCCAGGGGGTGTCGGTCGACGACCTGATCGATTTCACGCCGGAACTGAAAGCCGAGGCGGTGCGCGTCGCGTCACGATACAAGCTCGGACCGCTGTTCACGCCGGCGGTCGTCAGCAAGCTGGAGGGGCCGCTCGCGACGATCCACATGCCGCTGGCCGGCGGCGGGTCCAACTGGCCGGGCGGCGCGTTCGATCCGGAAACCCAGATGCTGTACATCTTTTCTCAAAGCGCGCCCGGCTCGCTCGGCCTGGTGCCCGCGCCGGAGGGCAACGATGCTCAGTGGGTGTCCGGCGTCGCGCGGGCGACGCCCCCAGGCGGCGCCGCCGGTCGTGGCGGCGCGGGGCGCGGCGGCCCTGGGCGCGGCGGCGCTGCGCCCGCCGCGGGTGGACCGCAGGCGGCCGGTCGAGGAGCCGCGCCAGCCGCCGAAGGCGGAGGCGGAGGGCTCACCGTGCAGGGGTTGCCGCTCATCAAACCGCCCTACGGCCGTATCACGGCGATCGACCTGAACAAAGGCGACATCGTCTGGCAGATCGCGCACGGCGAGACGCCGGACAACATCAAGAACAACCCGGCGCTCAAAGGCCTGAGCATCCCGCGCACCGGTCAGCGCGGGGTGGCGGGCACGCTCGTCACCAAGACGCTCGTCATTGCCGGCGAGCCGCAGGTCACCACGACCCCCGAAGGACGCGGCGCGATGCTGCGCGCGTACGACAAAGCGAACGGTCGGGAAGTCGCAGCGGTGTACATGCCGTCGCAGCAGAGCGGATCCCCGATGACCTACATGCTCGACGGCCGGCAATACATCGTCGTGGCGATCGGAGGTCCGAACTTCCCGGCAGAACTGATCGCGTATCGGCTGGCGAACTGAAGACGCGCGGGTCCGGCTGAAGCCGGACACTACCGAAGACTTCAATCCCTGGTAGTGTCCGGCTTCAGCCCGGTCCCCGCCGCGGGGCGCAGCTAAGCCGTCGCCGGCGGCGCCGCCGAGGGCGCCGGGGGCGCTTTCGGCCGCGTGAACCGCAGGAGCGCCACGGCGCCGAACCCGACCGTCCACGCCAGATATTCGGCGAGCAACCCGAGGACCACCAAAGTACCGGTCAGCGGAAAGAGCAGCCAGTTCGCCAGGCCGAGAAGCCGCGCCAGCAGAATCGGCGACAGCACCAGCAGGATGCCGAGGATCGCCGCCACGTAGGGGTTGTCGGCGTGCCAGGCAATCCTGCGGTTGGCCAGACGTCCGAGGTGATACACCACGCCGGTGAATCCGACGAGAAACACCACGCACAGCGCCAGCAGGGCGAACGGCACGAGCACGAGCAGCGGGATCCCGATCAGCGTGATCACGAGCACCATGATGGTGAGCACGAGCAGCGGAAGGAACAAGAGTTGCGCGAGAACGCCGACCGCTCCGGCCTTCAGCGGTTCGGCCGCCGCGCAGGCGCTCACCCGCTCGACATAGTCGCGTCCGACAAACAGCACCAGTGACACCAGAAGGCACAAGACGAACAGGCGCATCATCGTGCCGAACAGCGCGAAGACGCCGGCCGCGGCGCCCGTGAACGGCAGGACACCCGGAAAGCCGCGGCCGAAGGGGCTCCGGTTCCATCGCCATTGGCCGAAATCGAAGTTCACCAGCGGCATGTCCACGACCTTGCCGCCGATCCGCGCGCCCTCGTCGCGATTGAGGCCGCCGCCAACCGCCACCGCGTCGCCGTCGATCTCGGCGTGGGGACCGAGTCTCAGGCCTCCGCCAATCGCGACCGCATTCCCGGTGACGCGCCCATCGACCCTGACGGCGCCGCCGACCGCGACGACATCGCCCTCGATCGTCTCTCCTTCGTCGACGGTCACGCTTCCGCCGATTCTCACGCGATCGTTGCCGTCGCGCCCGGGGCGGGGCCGGGGAGCCGGGGCCGGCGCCGGCGGGAGCGGAGGCGCCGGCGGAATCGCGGATTCGGGGGCCGCGGGCGGAGGCGGTGATGAAGGGGGCGCCGCGGCAAACAGGCGCTGTCGGGCGGCGGGAGCCAGGTACGACAGCTGCAGCACGGCGTCAGCGTCGGCCCCCAGCCTGGCCCGCACCTCGACGCCCGTGGCCGGCAACCCATCGAGATTGATCGCGTCGTCGGTCACCTCGATCGACGTCGGCGCCTCCCGCGTGGGACGAAGAGGCCGCAGGACCACGCTGTTGCGCAGCGTCAGGACCTCGAACCGTCGCTCGACCTGACGCCGTAGCGCGTCCGATGAATCGGACGTCGATTGTGCCCGGGCCGGAGCGACAGCAACCCCGAGCGCGACGAGCGCCGCAGCAAGGGCGGACCAGCCGACCCGTTTCATCATCGCGATTCCCCTTCTGATTCGAGCAGGCGCTGCAGCCAGTACAGCGCCGTCACACCAACGATCACGAGGATTGACAGCGCAATCGATCCGGCCGGCGTGACCAGCGAGTTCAACGCCGCCCGGCCGATCGTCCGCACCACGTCCCAAAAGCTCACGCCGACGGCGATAGAGGTCGCGAGCCAGACGCCGCCCGCGACGACCGCCTCCACGCCGGCGACAAGGGCCCGGCCCGCAAGCGGGATCAGGACATATCCGGCCGCAGCCGTGGTGCCGAGACCGGCCAGCGCAAGGCCGACGAGCCGAGCGCGTCTGGCTGCCGGGCGATTCGGCAACGGGCGCGACTCCATCTCTAGTTACTTCTACGTTTTAGGGCCGTCCGAGGTTGCAGGATGCTCATTCGCCGCCCCGTCTACCGGACCGAGACACCGGCGCCGATGACCAGCAACACCTTCCGCGGGCTCCCGGGAAAACCCGGCGTCGGCGTGCCCTGGTCGATTTCATAGAGCCGCACGTCCAGGCTGAACGCGAGCCGTCTCTTGACGAACCAGCGCGCGCCTCCGCCGTAGCTCACGGTCCGCAGCACCTCCTGGTCGGCGTCCGAGGGCGGCGACGCCTCGGGCACGATCGACCATTGCGCCCGTCCGATGCCGGCGCTCAGATAGCTCCAGCCGCGTCGGCTGCCGAAGTTGAGCGACAGCTGAGGTGAGATCTCCTTGAACGTCTCGGTAACCGCCCGGAATGCTCCCCCGGCCGTCGCATCGGGCGACGCGGCGGACCGGGCGATCATCGTCTCGCCGCCGAGTCCGACCGTGATGCCGGCAATCTTCGGGAGATACACGTGCACGCCGCCGCTCACACCCAGTCCCGGACCGGGGAGTTCGGCGGGATTCAATCCGCGACTCGCGGCCAGCTCGGGCTCGTCGCCGAATTTCGCCACCACGCCGTGCAGATCCACCACGAACGGCCCGATCCGCGGTGCGGCCTCCTGCGCGCGTGCCGGTCGCGCGATCGAGGCCGCCACCAGCGTCGCGACGACCAAGCCGCCCGCTCCGCACGAGACCCGGCGTCGGCCGGAGAGATTCGAACCGGTGGCATGGCGCATCGGGCGCAGATTCTATACGGTCTCCCGGACCCGCCGGTCGAGCGACAGCCGACGCGAGGAGAGAGACGGTCCGGCAAGTGAGCGACCGTGCTCGCCGCACGGGCTTGCTGAATCCTTAGGCGGAAAATCTAGGATACGCCATGCCTTCCACCCTCCACGACATGTTCCACCTCGGTCTTCCGCTCGGGGAAAAGATGCTGCGGCCGATCGTCGTCTACGCGTTCCTCATCCTGGGCCTCCGGCTGGCGGGCAAGCGCGAGCTCGCCCAGCTCAATCCCTTCGACCTCGTGGTGCTGCTCACGTTGTCGAACACCGTGCAGAACGCGATCATCGGCAACGACAACAGCGTGACCGGCGGCCTCATCGGCGCCGCCACGCTGCTGGTGGTGAACTATCTCGTCGTCCGGTTCCTCTACGGGCACCCGCAGCTCGACCAATTTGTCGAGGGCGGGGCGGACGTGCTCATCGAGCGGGGCAAGGTCCGGACCGATCGTCTCCGGAAGGAGGTCATCACTCGCAGCGAGCTCGCGTCGGCGGCCCACCGCCAGGGCTTCGCGTCGTTGGACGACATCGATCGGGCCATTCTCGAGCCGGGCGGGAGCATCAGTTTCTTTGCGAAACAGCCGACGCCCGAGCGGGCGCGGCACGAGGCGCTGATGCAGGAGCTTCGACGCATCCAGGCGCTGCTCCATGCCCAGTCGCGGCCGAGCTGAGGGCCGCGGCCGGCGCCGGCAGCCGATTGATTGTTCGAGGGAGCCCGAATAGGATCGGTCGGTCTGACCACTGATCTGCGCACACGACGGATCCCGCTCGCGGCCGTTCGGGAGGCGGCCACGGCCGTGTACGACGCGGCCCTGCGCACTCCCCTTGTCCGCCTCGATCTGGATCCGTCAACGAATCCAGGCCGCATGCACGAGCTGTACCTCAAGCTGGAGGTGCTGCAGCCGATCGGGTCGTTCAAGATTCGCGGCGCCTACAACGTGGTTCGCCAGCTGACCGGCGACGAGCTCAAGGACGGGGTCTGGACGGTCAGCGCCGGCAATGCCGCCCAGGGGGTGGCGTACGCGGCCCGGGCCGTCGGCGTGCCGTGTTCGGTAATGGTGATGGACACGGCGCCCGCGACGAAGATACGCGCCATCGAGCGACTGGGCGCTACCATCGTGCGGGCGACCTACGATGAGTGCTGGCGCACGGTGGAGGCCCATGGATCGCCGCGCATGACCGGGTATTTCGTGCCGCCCTTCGACGACGATCGGTTCATCGCCGGTAACGGCACGCTTGGACTGGAAATCCTCGAACAGCTGCCGGAGGTCGACGCCATCGTCGCGCCACTCGGTGGAGGCGGGCTGCTCTCGGGCATTGCGGCGGCCGTCGGCGAGCTGCGCCCCGAGACGCGGATCTGGGCCGCCGAGCCCGAAACCGCGGCGCCACTGGCGGCCTCGCTCGCGGCGCGCCGGCCCGTGTCTTTCGACGGCTGGACGGCCTCGTTCGTGGACGGCGCCGGCGGGAAGTCGGTGCTCGAATCGATGTGGCCGCTCCTCGCGCGCATGTCCGGATCGATCGTGGTCACGCTGGACGAGGCGGCGGCGGCGATGCGACTGGTGGCCGAACGCGTCCACGTCATCGCCGAAGGCGCGGCGGCATGCGCGGTGGCCGCGCCGCTGACGGCGGCGTGCGGGCCGCGGGCGGATCGTCGCGGTGGTGTCGGGGGGCAACATCGACTTGTCCCGCTTCGCGTCGCTCGTCGGTGCCTGTTGACTCTGGATCCGCTCACTCCATGAATAGCCCCTCGACCGATCGCCCCCTCCCGCCGCGCATCGCCCGGCTGCACGAGCTCGCCCTCGATCTCTGGTGGACGTGGAATCCCGAGGCGCGGGCCGTCTTTCGGCGTCTCGACTACGCGTTCTGGCGGGCGACGGCTCACAACCCGGTGCGGATGCTTGCGCTGCTCCCCTTGCCGCAGCTCGAGGCGGCCGCAGCCGACCCGGAGTTTCTCCGCGAATATGACGCCGCGATGGAGGCGCTCGACGCGGCGCGCGCCGCCCGCAACACCTGGTGGAAGACGCGGGATCCGCAGGCCGGCGGACACTCGGTCGCGTATTTCTCCGCCGAGTTCGCGCTGCACCAATCGCTGCCGATTTATGCCGGCGGCCTCGGCGTGCTGGCCGGCGATCACTGCAAGGAGGCGAGCGACCTCGGCATCCCGCTGATTGGCGTCGGCTTCATGTACCCGCAGGGATACTTCCACCAGAAGGTCACCGCCGAAGGCTGGCAGGAAGAAAGTTACGAGCGCCTGACCTGGACCGATGCGCCGATCGTGCAGGCCACGACCGCCGACGGCCGGCCCTGCGTGACCGCCGTGCCGCTGGGCGACCGGTCGGTGCTCGTCGACGTGTGGCGTGTGCGCATGGGGCGCGTGAAGCTGTACCTGCTCGACACCGATCTCGAGGAGAACGCGCCCTGGGATCGGGAGTTGTCGGCGCGGCTGTACGGCGGCGATCGGGAAACGCGCGATTCAGCAGGAGATCGTCCTCGGCATCGGCGGCGTCCGCGCGCTCAAGGCGCTCGGGTCCGATCCGGCCGTCTTTCATCTGAACGAAGGACACGCCGCGTTCGTCGTGCTCCAGCGGATCCGCGATCTCATCGAGCAGGGATCCACCTTCGAGCAGGCGCTCGAGGAGATCCGCGCGACGACGGTGTTTACCACGCACACGCCGGTGCCCGCCGGGCACGACGCGTTTCCGTTCCATCTGGTGGAGAAGCACCTCGCCGGCTGCTGGGGATCGCTCGGGCCGAACCGCGACCGGTTCCTCGCCCTCGGATCGCATGACTCGGGGGCCGGCCCGCAGTTCAACATGACGGCGCTGGCTATTCGATCGGCCGGCAAGGTGAACGCGGTCAGCGGGCTCCACGGCGCGGTGACGCGCGGGATGTGGGGCGCGATGTGGCCGGCCGTTCCCGAGGCGGAGCGGCCGGTCGTCTCCATCACCAACGGCGTGCACGTGCCGACGTGGATTGCGGGCGACGTGGCCGACCTCTTCGCGAAGCACCTCGGCACGGACTGGCTCGATCGGCAGGACGACCCCGACCTGTGGGAGCGGGTGCCGACGATTCCCGACGAGGAACTGTGGACCGTGCGGCAGGCCTGAAGCGGTACCTGCTCGACCTTCATCCGCGAGCGGGCGCGCCAGCGCTGGACCGAGGAGCACGTCGGCATGCCCCGGGTCGTGGCCGCGGGCACGCTGCTCGATCCCGACGCGCTGACCATCGGCTTCGCCCGCCGCTTCACCGGATACAAACGGCCCGAGCTCGTCTTCAACGACCCGCAGCGGCTCGCCGCGATCCTGAACCGGATCGGCCGGCCGGTGCAGATCATCTTCGCCGGCAAATCGCACCCTGCCGACGAAGTGGGCAAGCATCACCTGCAGCGGGTGTACAAGCGCGCGCTCGATCCGCTGTTCGCCGGGCGGGTGGCGTTTGTCGACGACTACGACCTGCACGTCGCGCATTTTCTCGTGCAGGGGTGCGACGTGTGGTTGAACACGCCGCGCAAACCGCTCGAGGCCAGCGGCACGAGCGGCATGAAGGCCGCCATCAACGGCGCGCCTCATCTGAGCATCGGCGACGGCTGGTGGGCCGAGGGATTCAACGGGTCGAACGGATGGGTGATCGAAGGCGGCCTCGGCACCGACGACTTCGACCTGACCGACGCCGCCGATGCGACTGCCCTCTATCGCCTGCTCGAAGAGCACGTCGTGCCCGCGTTCTACGACCGCGACGCGGCCGGCATCCCCCGACGCTGGCTCGCCATCGTCAAGGACGCAATCCGCTCGGTGGCGCCGCGCTTCTGCGCCCGGCGCATGGTGAAGGAATACGTCGAGTCGATGTACGCGCCCGCGTTCAAGCGGTCGGTCCCCGTCTTCAGGTTCTCGAGCTGATCGGCGGATGATGGATGATCTGCACGCTGTTGCCGTCGGGATCCTGAACGTAGCACGACCGGGCGCCGTCGCGGTGCGTCCTCGGGCGCGCGGCGATCGTGACGCCGTTGGCCTCCAGAAACGCCGCCCACGCGTCCACGTCCTCGGCGGCGCGCACGATCACTCCCAGATGATCCAGCGCGCCCGGGGCGCTGCGCGGTGCATGGTCGGCCGCCCCCTCGGTCCGGTGCAGCGCGAGATTGTCGATCCCGGATGACAGGTAGACGTTGTCCGGGTCCGGCCTCCATTCGACGGCGAACCCCAGCAGGTCGACGTAGAACCGCTGCATCGCGGCCATGTCCCGGACGTTGAGCGCCAGATGACGAAGGCCCGCGTGGGCCGGAGGGCGCTTCATCGGTGCACCATCCACGGTTCACTTACCAGCCCTTCGCAGGTCAAGGTACGACGAGTCGAGCCGGGTCGTTTTGGACATTGTGAATTGTAAATTGTAAATTGAGAGCCATGCCCAGAAAGACGGTCGTCAAGGCGCGGTGCGCGCTGTGCGGCGCCAAGGAGGTGTCCGAGCCGCGCGGCGAGGAGAAGTACTGCCGCGACTGCTGGGACAAGAAGATCGCCGTCGAGGAAATCGTCGCCCGCGAGTTCGCGCTCAAACGCTACATCCGCGCCCACAGCGCCGAGAAATACCTCATCTATCACTCCACGCTGAAACGCCCCTGCGGTCAGCTGGTCGTCGTGGACGACGGCTACGATCTGTTCCTGACGCTCGTCCTGTATCCCAGCTTCGGCTGGGACGAGCCGGCGTACCATCTCGAAGGGGACCCCGAAGGGCGCCTCTTCTCCGAGATCATGGTGGACGTCGTTGCGGCTGAGGTGATCGAGCCGTGGGGCGGCGGCAAGTGGCACATGGAGATCTTCCGGTCCGTGAACCCGGAGCCCGAGGACTGGAACGGAGAAATGTGAACAGGCCCGGAAACGTGCGCTCCGGCCCGATTCCAATCTAGAATGGTGAGTCGTGCAGTCTACAGTGAAGTGGGAGGGACATATGAAGCGCGCGCGTCACGGTCTCGCCGCGACTGTCGCCGGGGTCCTCTGCGGGTGCGGTCTCACCCTGGTCGCCCAGGCTCAGAGCCAGACGCCCCCGCCGAAGGCACCGGTGTTCAAGCAGGTGCTCGCGGGAAAGAAGCTGACGCCCCCGGTCCGAGGCGACGCCAGCGTCGATTTCATCAAGTCGCCGACCAAGCGCGAGGGCAGCACGCTCGTCACCAAGATCCAGGTGAAGAACACCTCGAACGCGCCGATCGCGCGGTTGACGATCGACGAGACGTGGTACGACAAGAACCAGAACACGATTCCCGGCGGCAAGGGCGTCATCAACGGCTTGCTGCAACCCGGCGAAGTGGAGACGGTGGAGATTCGGACGCCCGTGAACCCGGCCATGGCCTCCAGCATGCTGCAGTTCACGCACGCCAACGGCGGCGTCCCGAAGCCGCATCCCGTCAAGGCGTTCGACGCGCCCGCCAAGGAGCCGGCCACACAGGCGGCGGCGGCCAAGTCCACTGCCAAGCCGGCCAGGAAGAAGTAGGCGTTACCGGTCCGCCGTCTCCGCGATTCGGAACTGCACCTGCCGCTCGGCGGCGGGGCTGGAGCCGAGACGCGAACGGGCTGCGACGGTCACCACGTACAGACCCGGCGGCAGGTCCTTGAGCGGAATGCGCGGGGCATACCCGTACCCTCCGCTCGTGCCGCCAATCTCCGACGAATCCCGCGTCTCGTCGGTCCTGAACATCACCTTGCCGTCGTCAGACGTCACCGTCGCCGTGATGTCGACCTTGTGCGGCGTCGCGGCCGCGTTGTCGTACACCTCGGCGAACACGGCAAGCTCGTCGTTCACCGGAAACACGCGGGTCGCGACCGGAGAGCCGGGCAGCACCTGACGCAGTTGATCGTCGGGGCGGACCGTCGGCACGCGCGAGGCGGACGCGGAGGTCAACACGAGGCCGCTCATCGACAGCGGAACCTTGCCGAACTCGGGAATATCGAAATCGTAGAGCACCGATCCCACGAGTTTCGTGCTCAGCTCGTCGGCGGCGACGCGCAGCTGATACCGCCCCGGCGAGAGCTCGAAGCGCGTGAGCGTGCGCAAGCCCCCCTCCGCGACGGCCGTCCGGGTCTCGGGCCGGAGATTCAGCGTCACCGTGTCGTTGCTCCCCCCCTGATACTTCCCCTTGGCGTCGACGGCGCGGTACGACACCTCGATCTTGTCGCCCGGCTCCAGCTTCAGGTCGCTGCCGCGCATCTCGATGCCGAGCAGCACCGAGGCCTTCGGCGCCGTGCCCTTGAACGGCGCCGCGAACACCTGCAGGGTGAGCCCGCTGACCGGAATCGGGCTCTCGAGGACGTCGCGGACTTCCGCCGGCAGGCCGGGGACGGCCGGGGGCGGGGGTGGCGTCTTCCCCGACGGGTTCGCATAGCCACGCCGCGCGCGCACGGAGAGCCCCGGCCGATTCACGCGGACGGAGATATTGTGGAACTTGCCGTCGCGCTTCGCGTTCGGCGGGTAGTAGGCCAGCACGTAGTACGAGCTGTTCTCCTCGACGATCCGACTGAACGTGCTCTCGAAGCTGTTCGTGTTGATGACCGCGAACCCGCCGGTCTGTTCCGACAGGGTCAGCAGGCTGTTGTGCTGCAGGCGGAGCTCGTTCTGCAGTCCGCGGAGCCCGAGGCCCGACAGCTGCTGCTCGCTCAGAGCGACCGTGCCGCCGGCACCGTTCGACACCTCGCCGGGAGGCGCGGCGTTGAGCTCGATCCCGAGATCGCCCATGTCGGTCAAGCCGCGCGGATCGATTCCGTAGATGCTGACGCTCGACTTGGTGGCCGACCGGATCAGCTCGCGCGTCCGATCGACAATCATCGACGCATTGGGGTCCCCGATGATGTTCTCGACGTCGTACTCGAGGCCCTCGCTGACGAACAAGATCGACTTGCGCCGTCCGCGCACGCCGCCGAACCAGTCGGCAATCGCCTTCAGCTCCTCGAGCGTCACCCGGGCGTCGTACCCGCGCTTGTTCACGATCGGATCGGCAATCGACGCGGAGGGCGTGCCCACCGTCCGGAGGTAGTTCTGGTACGCTTCGACGGTGGCCGGGCGCTCGGCGCGCCCGAAGAACTTGTCGACCGCCGCCAGCAGCAGCCGCTTGCTGCTCGTGAACTCCTGGGAGTACTCCGACCGGTTCTGAACGTGCACGATGGCCATCAGGTCGTTCGCGCCGAGCTTCTCGCCGATGAACTTGCGCATGACGTTCTTCACCAGAAACGTATGCTGCGGCTGCACGTGCACGTCATCGAGGACGACGATGTAGATCCGGCCGTCGAAGGGACGCGCGTTGGATTTGACGTCGGGCTCGATCGGTTGCGCGGCAAAGAGGGGGCGCACGGCCCGATCGACCGGGATGTCGACGAGGGTGAACGCGGTGACCGTCTGCGGCTTCCCGTCCTCGAACACCTGAAAGTCTTCCTTCTTGAGATCGCGCACGAACCGACCCTGCGGGTCCGTGACGAACGCGTCCACCTCGACGTAGTCCACCTGAACGCGGAAGGTCGGCGTCTCCCCGCCTTGCGCGGGCGCTGCGGCCGGCGTGCGGGCCGCGGGCGTCGGGCCCGCCGTCACCGCGGCCGCCGTGAGAAGAAGGGCCAGCGCCGGGGCTCGGAGATGTCGATTCATAACAGTCTCATTACGAGAAAACAGCGGCAGGCCGGCAGGATTACTCCCCTCCGGATTATAGGGCGCAGCCATATACTTGAGGGATGCTTTCGGAGGCCGCGGCGGCGGCCACCCTCGACATCGCCGCCGTTCAGGCGGCGCTCGCCGCGGACCGCGTGGACGGCTGGCTGCTCTACGATTTCCGCGGACTGAACGCGATTGCGGCGGAGGTCACCGGCGTAGCGCAGCAGGGCGGCCATCTGGCGACGCGCCGCTGGTTCTATCTGATTCCGGCCCACGGCGCGCCGCGCGGTCTGGTGCACGCGATCGAGCCGCACACGCTCGCTCACCTGCCGGGCACCACCGAGCGTTACGCGGGCCACGAGAACCTCGAGCAGGGGCTCGGCCGGCTGCTGTCGGGCGTCCACCGCATCGCGATGGAGTACTCGCCGAAGTGCGCCATTCCGTACGTATCGCGGGTCGACGGAGGCACGATCGAGCTCGTGCGCGCGGCCGGCGTGGAGGTGATGTCGTCGGGCGACCTGATCCAGCGGTTCGCGGCGGTCTGGCACGCGCCCGAGATCGCGTCGCACCGCGAGGCGTCGGAAAAGCTGGACCGCGTCAAGGATCGGGCGTTCGACATGATTCGCGCCCACATCTCGGCCGCACGTCCGCTCACGGAGTACGACGTCCAGCAGCGCATGGTCGGCTGGTTCGGCGAGGAAGGGCTGATCAGCGACTCGCCGCCGAATGTGTCGGCCGCTGCCAATTCGGGAAATCCCCACTACCTGCCCACCTCGACTGCTCATCGGCCCATCGGTGCGAACGAGCTCGTGCTGCTGGACCTCTGGGCGAAACTGGACCGGCCGGGCGCCGTGTTTGCCGACATCACCTGGATGGGATTCACCGGGCGCCAGGTCCCCGACCCTCAGGCGAACGCCTTTGCGGCCGTGGCGGCGGCGCGTGACGCGGCGACGGCGCTGGTTGAGCGGGCCGTGGCGGCCGGCCAGGAGCTTCGCGGCTGGCAGGTCGATCGGGCCGCCTCGTCGGTCCTTCGGGCCGCAGGCTACGGGGCCTTCATCCTGCATCGGACCGGTCACAGTCTTGGCCGCGAGGTCCACGGCGCCGGCGTCAACATGGACGACTACGAAACGCACGACGATCGGCGGCTGTTGCCCGGCACCGGCTTTACAATTGAGCCAGGCGTCTATTTCGACGACTTCGGCGTCCGATCGGAAATCAACATGCTCGTGCAGGCTGGCGAGGCGGTCGTCACCGGGCCGGTGCAGGGGGAAATCGTTGCGCTCGTTTAGGAGGATTGGAATGTCAACCCGCAAGACCACCGTCTTCTATGTGCTGCTGACGGCCGTCGCGTCGTTCGCGGTCGCGCTCGTGCTCGCATCGCGGTTCGATCTGACGCCGGCCTCGGCCGCGCAGACCTTCGCCGTCCCGTCGGTCAACAGCGCGCCGCTCGGCGGTCCGATCGACGCGCTGACGTTCCGCAACATCGCCAAGACGCAGTCGGCCGCCGTCGTGAGCATCCGGACGGAGATGCGCGCCAAGGCTCAGGACTTGTCCGACTTCTTCGGCGGCGGCGGCGGCGGGTCCGACGACTTCTTCCGCCGCTTCTTCGGTCCGGGCGCCGGGGGACAGGACGACCAGGACGACAGCGCCGGGCGCGGCAACCGGCGCCGTTCCCCCCCGCGCGAGCAGAAGACCCAGGCCGCCGGCACCGGCTTCGTCATCAACGCCAAGGACGGCTTCATCCTCACCAACAATCACGTGGTCGAGGACGCGACCAAGATCGAGGTGCAGTTCCTCGGCGATGAGGACGACGAGACCTACACCGCCAAGGTGATCGGGAAGGACGCGCTCACCGACAGCGCGCTCATCCAGTTGACGGAGTTCCCGAAGCACGCGCTCCAGGAAGCCAAGTTCGGGGATTCGTCCCAAATGGCGGCGGGCGATTGGGTGATGGCCATCGGCAATCCGTTCGGCTACGCGCACACGGTGACGGTCGGCGTGGTCAGCGCCATCGGACGGCCGTTCCAGCCGATTCCGGGCCGCTCGAACGAGATGATTCAGACCGACGCGGCCATCAACCCGGGCAATTCCGGGGGGCCGCTGCTCAACGTGCGGGGCGAGGTCATCGGGATCAACACCGCCATCATCAGCAACGATCGGACGTCGGGCAACATCGGGATCGGCTTCGCGGTGCCGATCAACACCGTGCGGGACATCCTGCCCCAGCTGCGGGAGGGCAAGATCGTGCGCGGCCGCATCGGCGTGCAGGTACAGCCGGTCCCGCGTGACGAGTTCGCGGAGTTCGGGCTGAAGAGCCGCGTCGGCGCAATCGTCGCGCAGGTCTCGCCGGGCAGCGCGTCTGCCAAGGCCGGCGTGCAGCCGGGCGACGTCATTGTCGAGTTCAACGGGCGGCCGGTGACGAACAGCAACGACCTGGTGAAGATGGTCATCGCGACCAGGCCCGGCACGTCGGTGCCGCTGAAGGTGCTCCGCGAGAAACAAGAGAAGACGCTGCACGTCACGGTCGAGGAACTCGATCTGGACGCGGAACAGCAGGGCCTGCGAAGCAGCAGCCGCAACAGCAACCCGCCTGAGCAGGAAGAGCAGGGCGCGGCCGGGTTCGGGCTGAGCCTGCAGAACCTCAGTCCGCAGGTGGCGCGTCGCCTCCAGATGCCCTCCGGGCAGTCGGGCGCGGTCGTCACCGATGTCGATCCGAACAGCGACTCGGCGCGCGCGCTCAGAATGGGCGACGTGATCCTGTCGGTCAACGGCCAGGCGGTCGCCAGCGCCGCCGACGCCAGCCGCGAGCTGCAGAAGGTCCAGACGGGGCGCATCGCGCGCATCCTGGTGTGGCGCTTCAACAACGATCGCGGCGACGAGATCTTCGTCACGGTGAAGAAGGAATAGGTCCCCGCTCGGTTCCGTGGCGAACGTGAAGAGTTGACGATCGAAGACCTGGTCCATGAACGCGGCCCGCTGACCCTGGCCGCGTTCATGGACCTCGCCCTCTACCACGCCGAGTCCGGCTACTACGCCCGCGCCGTCCAGCGTTCCGGACGCGCGGGCGATTTCTTTACCAGCGTCGACGTCGGTCCGCTGTTCGGGGAGTTGATCGCCGCTCAGATCGAGGAGATGGCGTCGATGCTCGCCGCCCCCTTCGATCTCGTCGAAGCGGGGGCCGGGAACGGGCGCCTGTCGGCGGACATCCTCCGCGCCCTCCGTCGCACGCGACCCGACCTCTACGGGCGCCTTCGCCTCCACCTGGTCGAGGAGAGCGCCGCCGCGCGCGCCGGCCAGCGCGACGCCCTGGGCGAGGCGGCCACCCGGCTCGTATCGGCAGGCGCGGAACTGCCCGAGTCCTTCGAGGGCGTCCTGCTCGCCAACGAACTGCTCGACGCAATGCCCGTCCACCAGGTGGTCAGGCGCCGTCACGGACTGAGGGAGATCTACGTCGTCAACCGGCAGTCCCCGGCCGGCGGTCCACGAGTCCCCGATGCCGATCGCGTGGAAAGCGCGGCCCCTCGCTTGTCCACCGTCGAAGGCCCCTTGTCCACGCCGGCCCTCGCCGAGTACCTCGCGCGGGTCGGCGTCGTCCTCGAGCCGGGGTGGCGCGCCGAGATCAACCTGAAGGCGGTCGCCTGGATTCGGCAGGCGGCGCGCCGTCTCCGCCGCGGATTTCTGCTGATCGTCGACTACGGTCACGAGGCGCACGACCTGTACTCGGCGTCGCACAGCGCCGGCACGCTGACGACGTTTTCAGGCCACCGCATGGCCGGACCCGAGCGGCCCGACGCGCTCTGGCTGCAGCAGCCCGGTGCGCAGGATCTGACCGCCCACGTCGACTTCACCAGCGTCCGCGCGGCGGCCGAAGCCGAAGGTCTGGCGACGCTCGCCTTCCTGGATCAGACCTACTTCCTGCTGGGCCTGCTGGACCCGTCGAGACCGCTCGGCCTCGCCGAGCGGCTTGCGCTCAAGACGCTGACGCTGCCGGGCGGCCTCGGCAGCACGCACAAGGTGCTCATCCTCGGGAAGAACGTCGGGCGGCCGTCGCTGCGAGGCTGTTCGTTCAGCCGCCGGGTCACCTAGCGACGTGGATCGGCTGCAGTGAAGGAGTGATCGGGTGATGCTGTGGGCCGGCGCGATCCTGATGGCTCTCTCCGAGACGGCGACCCTCGCCAGAGTGGAGCCGTTCTGGTCGTGGAACACTCCGATTGCCTGGACCGGATTCATCCTGTTCGCCGACTCGCTCGTGTTCCGGGCGCGCGGCGACTCGTGGATTCGCTCCGCGCCGGCCGAGTTCGCCGTTCTGACCCTCCTCTCGGTTCCGCTGTGGCTCGTGTTCGAGTTCTTCAATCAGTACATCGACAACTGGACCTATGACGGATTGCCCGAGAATCGCTGGCTCCGGCTCCTCGGCTATGGCTGGGCGTTCGCGACCATCTGGCCCGCTGTGTTGGAAGGCGCCGAGCTGATTGCCGTCTGGCGCGGGAAGCCGCGGCTTCGGGAGGTCGAGGCGAGCCGCGCCCGGCCGGCCCGCCCCGGGACACTCTGGGGGCTCGTTCTCGTCGGAGCGCTCATGCTGGCGGCGCCGTTCCTGGCCTCGCCGCCGGCGGCGCGGTATCTCGCCGCGCCCGTGTGGCTGGGATTCATCTTCCTGCTCGATCCCATCAACGCGCGTCTCGGGGAACCATCGCTCCTCGTCGATTTCCGCGCGCGCCGCTTCGACCGGCTGCTGAATCTCACCGCGAGCGGGCTGCTCTGCGGCGGTCTGTGGGAATTCTGGAACTACTGGTCGCGCGCCAAATGGCACTACACCGTGCCGATCATGGAGCGATTCAAGATCTTCGAGATGCCGATACCCGGGTATCTCGGGTTCCCCGCCTTCGCGCTCGAGTGTTTTACGATGTACGTGTTCGTCCGCTGGGCGCTGCGGCGGATCGCCGGCGTGAACCGACTGTTCGCGTATCCACGCGGACGCGCAATCGGGTGGTGAGCGTCAGTGCCAGTCTCACGCTGCGAGCTGCCGGCGCTGATCCTGGCGGCGGGCCTCGGCACCCGCCTTCGCCCGCTGACCGACGTCCGGGCGAAACCGGCGATGCCGGTCGGCGCCGAACCGTTGATCAGGCGTACGCTTGCATGGCTCGTCGCGGCCGGCGTCTCCGAGATCGTCGTGAACCTGCACCATCGCCCCGAGACGATCACGCGCATCGTCGGCGATGGCAGCGACCTGTCGGCGCGCGTGCGGTATTCGTGGGAGCAGCCGCGGATCCTCGGATCGGCGGGTGGACCGCGGCAGGCGCTGGCCATTCTGAACGCGGGGCGGTTCGTGATGATGAACGGCGACACGCTCGCCGACGTGGATCTCGCCGCGCTGGCGGACGCGCACGCGCGTGCCGGTGCGCACGTCACGATGGCGGTCGTGCCGAATCTCTGGCCCGATCGCTACGGAGGCGTTCGACTGGACGGCGATGGCCGCGTGACCGGGTTCGCGCCGCGAGGTCGCGCCGACGGCACCTATCACTTCATCGGCCCGCAAGTCGTGGAAGCGGAGGTGTTCAGGGCGCTTCCGGCCGGCGAGCCCGCGGCGACCATCGGAGGGCTCTACGACGGCTGGATTGCCCGCCGCCCGGGTTCGATCCGGGGCTTCGTCTGTGACACCGCCTTCTGGGACATCGGCACTGTCGCGGACTACTGGACGACCTGCTGGGCCGCGGCCGCGCGGGAAGGCACCGGCGACGTCATCGCGGGCCGGGCGGTCGCCGTCTCCGGGACGTCGCGCGTGTCGCGATCGATTCTGTGGGATCGCGTCGAGATCCCGGAGCGTGTTGTCCTCGACCAGTGCATCGTGACCGACGACGTCCGGGTGCCGGCCCGATCGACCTACCGAAGGAGCGTGCTGGTGCGCGCGCCGGACGGCGCGCTGCAATCCTACCCGCTGCTCCTATGACCGTCACCGAGCGTCGCACGTCGGAAGGCGCCGAGCCGCGGCGCCGGATCGTGGAATATCTGAGGCAGCACGGTCTCGACGGCGGCGGCACGACCGTCGTGCCGCTGACGGGCGACGCCTCCGACCGCCGCTATTTCCGGGTCATCCTGGGCGACGGGCGGCCGCCGCTCGTGCTCGCCCTGCACGCCGGCGCCATCGACTTCGCCGTGCTCCCGTTCGTGAATGTCGCCGAGCTGCTGCGGCGCATGTCGCTGCCGGTCCCGCGGATTCTCGGGCATTCCGATCCGCTCGGTATCCTGGCGCTCGACGATCTCGGAGACGTCACCTTGCAGGCGCATCTCGGCGCCGCCACGGCCGCTCAACACGCGGCGCTGTACCGACAGGCCGTCGCCTTCCTGGAAATCCTGCAGCGCCGCGGCGCCGAGATGGACCCCGACGGGTACATCCCGTACGGCATCGCGTTCGACGTCGAGAAGCTCACGTGGGAGCTGGACTTCTTCATCAGGCACTTCATCGAAGGCTACCGCGGTGCCGTCGTCCCCGCCGCCGAGCGCGGCGCCCTGGCCGGGGAGTTCGGAGCGCTCGCCGCCGAACTGGCGGGAGAGCCGCGCGTGCTCTGCCACCGCGACTATCACAGCCGCAATCTGATGGTGCACGCCGGCGGCCTGCACATCATCGACTTCCAGGACGCGCGCATGGGGCCGGACACCTACGATCTGGCTTCGCTCCTGCGGGACTCCTACGTCGACTTCGACGACCCCGAGGTCGACGACCTGGTGGCGTACTTCCTCGCCCTCAAGGGTATCGCGCCCGGCGAGGCAGGCGAATTCCGCCGACGGTTCGACGTGACGGCGCTGCAGCGCAACCTGAAGGCGCTCGGGACGTTCGGGTTCCAGACCATCGCCCGCCGCAACCCGGTGTACATCCAGTACATCCCGCGCACGCTCCGCTACGTGCGCCTCAATCTGGAGCGGTACGCGCGGTTCGGCCGGCTGCGGGATCTGCTCGCGGAATTCGTCGACGAGCTCCGGTAGGACGAAAAGGACCAGGCAGTAGAATGCGGTCTTGCCAAGACGACGATTCGGCGTCTCGACGCACCTCTATCACGGCCAGCGACTGAGCCGGCAACATCTTCTCGATATCGCCGGCCACGGATTCGAGACGGTCGAACTCTTCGCGACCCGCACCCATTTCGACTATCACAGCCCGTCGGCCGTCGCCGATCTCCAGGAGTGGCTCGCGGACGCCGGCCTCGAGCTGACCAGCGTGCACGCCCCGATCACCGACAGCTTCGTGGGCGGCCGCTGGGGCGCGCCGCTGACGGTGGCGAGCGCCGACCGGGACGCCCGCGTCGCAGCCGTGGCGGAAACCGAGCGATCGCTGCACATCGCGAGGCGCATTCCGCTCGCCGTGCTCGTCCTGCACCTCGGGCTGCCGCGGACGCAGTCGGCGTCGCCGACCGACAACAGCCGCGATGCCGCGCGGCGGAGCGTCGACGAGCTGCAGCGGCTGGCGACGCCGCTCGGCGTGCGCGTGGCGGTCGAGCTGATTCCCAACGAGTTGTCGCGCGCGGGGTCGCTGGTACACCTGATCGAAGAGGACCTCGAGCCGGGCGAAGCAGGCATCTGCCTCGACTTCGGGCACGCGCACATGGAAGGCGACCTGATCGACGCGATCGAAACCGTGTCGGGCCATCTCATCGCGACGCACATCCACGACAATCACGGCCGCACCGACGATCATCTCGTGCCGTTCGACGGGAGCATCGACTGGGCCGGCGCGATGACGGCCGTGCAGAAGATCGGGTACGACCAGACGTTGCTCTTCGAGCTGGCGGCGCACGGGTCGCCAAAAGAGACGCTCGCGAAAGCGCAGAAGGCGCGCCAGCGGCTCGAGCGGTTGCTGGCCGACTGACCCTTCACGTTTCGTGTCGTGGTGGCTATGCTTCAGACCATGCGCGTCTATATCGAAGACATCGGCAGACACGTCGGCGACGTCGTCACCCTCAAGGGATGGCTGCACAACCGCCGCTCGAGCGGCAGGATTCACTTCCTCACCCTCCGCGACGGGACCGGGTTCATCCAGGCGGTGATGTCCAGGGCGGCGGTCGGCGAGGAGATGTTCAAGGCCGCGGACCACCTCTCGCAGGAAACAGCGGTCATCGTGACCGGAACCGTTCGCGCCGATGCGCGCGCGCCGGGCGGTCACGAGCTGGACGTCAGCGCCATCGACATCGTGGGGCCGTCGCACGACTACCCGATCACCCCCAAAGAGCACGGCGTCGATTACCTGCTCGATCGACGGCATCTCTGGATTCGCAGCGAGCGCCAGCAGGCCATCCTGCGCGTCCGGCACGAAATCATCAACGCGACGCGCGACTTCTTCAACGAGCGCGGATTCATTCTCGCCGACACGCCGATCTTCACGCCGGCGGCGTGCGAAGGCACGACGACGCTGTTCCCGGCGCAGTACTTCGACGACACGACGGCGTATCTGACGCAGAGCGGGCAGCTCTACAACGAGGCGAACGCGATGGCGCTCGGCCGCGTGTACAGCTTCGGCCCGACCTTTCGCGCGGAAAAGTCGAAGACCCGCCGGCACCTGACGGAATTCTGGATGGTCGAGCCCGAGATGGCCTGGGCCGACCTCGACGACGTCATGGATCTGGCCGAGGGACTGCTGGTCCACATCGTCAGGCGCGTGCTGGATCGGCGCAGCCGCGAGCTCCGGATCCTGGAGCGGGACATCAGCCACCTGGAACGCGTGCAGCCGCCGTTTCCGCGCATCACCTACGACGAGGCGGTGAAGATGCTGCAGGCGAAGGGGATGCCCTTCCAATGGGGCGGCGATTTCGGCGGACCGGACGAAACCTCCGTCTCGGAAAGCTTCGACCGGCCGGTGATGGTCCACCGGTTCCCGGCCGGGGTCAAGGCGTTCTACATGAAGCCCGACCCGCAACGGCCCGAGGTCGCGCTCGGGGTGGACGTCCTCGCGCCCGAGGGCTACGGCGAAATCATCGGGGGCGGGCAGCGGCTCGACGACCTCGATCTGCTGCTGCGCCGGATCGAGGAGCACCAGCTGCCCAGGGAAGCGTTCGAGTGGTACGTCGATTTGCGGCGGTATGGATCGGTGCCGCACGGCGGGTTCGGGATGGGCATCGAGCGCGCGGTGGCCTGGATCTGCGGCCTCGAACACGTACGCGAGACCATCCCGTATCCGCGGATGCTCTATCGACTGTATCCGTGAGCCGCAGGATCGGGGACGGCCGGCCCCGACTCACTGCCTGATTCCTACGCGAGATCGAGAAACACCCACTTCTTGCCGCCGGCCAGCCCGGCGAGCTCCCGACCCGCAGCGCGGAACACGCCAGGCGCCGACGTGACGTGCTGGGTGCCGGCGTGCATGTCGCGAAACAGCCGCTGCAGGGTCCCGGCCCGCAGCGCGACGGTGCCCGCCGTCTTGTACACGAACAGCGCAACTTCGTGCGCCGACCAGGTGACGTTGGCCATGGCGAGCCGAATCAGCGTGTGCTGCCGGACCGACAACGGGTCGCCGCGATTGAGGGAGGTCGTCACGTCGGTCCAGGCTTCGCGAACGAGCGCGCGCGCGGACCGGTGGGTGGCCTCGGCCTTCGCGTACTGCTCGTGGAAGCTCTCGCTGTCGGCGAGCGATCCGGCGCGTCCGATCTTCGAGCGCGCGGCCGCGGCCATCTCATCGAGCAGCCGGCGGCCGATGCCGCACCCCCAGCCGGAGTGGCAGATCGTCGCGAACCCGATGACGCCGATCCTGTAGAGGCTGCCGCCGCGCTTCGGCGTTTCGGTCAGGGCGAAGTGCGTGTACGCCTCGGGCACCAACGACGAGTCGATGGTGTAGTCGATGCTTCCGGTGGCGCGCAGCCCGAGCACGTCCCAGTTGTCGATCAAGGTGGCTCGTTCGACCGGAAGCACGAAGATCCGCGGCTCTCCGCTGCCCTCGACGATCGCCAGTGTGTGGATGTGCGTGCCGTGCTTGATGCCGGACGCGAAGCTCCAGGATCCGCTGAGGAGATAGCCGCCGGCTCTCGGAACCGCCGTCCCCGGCCGCGTGCCCTGGCCGGCAATCACCGGCAGCCGGTCGCCCGAGAACAGCTCCTCGACGGCCGGATCAGCGAGGTAGGCCGCGCCCGTGCCGATCGCCAGCGCGGACGCCATCAACACCCAGCCGGCGGAGGGGTCGCCGTACGACAGGTTTTCGATCACCTCGAGCGAGGCCACCGGGTCGAGCTCCGCGCCTCCGCGCAGGGAGCGAGGGACCCAGATGCCGTAGAGCCCTTCGTGGTGCAGCGCCTCGACCACCGGTTCCGCCAGCCGGCCGTGCTCGTCGCCGTACGCCGCGTGCTCGTTCGCCAGATCCGCGACGAGCTTCGCGCGCGCCGGCAGATCCACCGGCGCCGTGTCCGCGATCATCGTCAGCGTTCGCCTTCGGCGGCGGTGGGAACTGCGCTCGTCGTCGCCTTGAGCCCTTTGCGCACGGCCTCCTCGTCGGCGCGTGCCGCGCTGAGGATGTTCTCCATCGCCCGGTTCCCCTCGTGGCAGGCATACTCCATGATCTTCTCGTCGTCGTTCATGGTGAGCGGCATGCCGAAGGTCCAAGGCCTGGTCCACGTCGAGGGGTCGTTCACCGTCACGCTCCAGGCGATCCGGTTCGGCGCCACACGTGTGAACCGCTCCACGAGCGCCATCGTGTCGGCGCTGCCGTTGCGATAGACGCTCTCCGGCCTGAAATTGGTCGTCTCGACGACCAGCGTGTTGCCGTCGAAGTGGCCGCGGGCGTCTCCCATGTAGCTGCGGAGCGTCGGGCTCACGTGCGGACGGCCGTCCAGCGGAATCACACGCGTTTCGTGGACCATCTCGTACCGGATCGCGACCCATCCGGGCCCCTGCACGATGTCGTACGAGTTGCCGTATATCGCAGGCATCATCGATCCCGGCAGGCCCCGCGTGATGCAGCGGTCGTACAGGCTCCGATCGGCGTACGAGTCCGCGCCGCCGTTCCGGTTTCCGCGGGCGGCGGCCCGCGCCGCGATCCGCTGCTGCGCCTGCGGCGTCATCGGCGGAATCTTCCCGTCGCTCGGATCGGTCACCAGCCACGGGCGGCTGCCCTTGCCGACCTCGAACTGGTCTTGCCACCAGAGCGGGCCGCCGAGGTTTCCGGCCGGATCTCCGCCGGCCAGCGTGATGCTGAGCAGCGCGCGGTCCTGGCGCTCCTGCAGGATGTCCTTCAATTCGTCGCCGCTGACGTCCTCGATCTTGCGGCCGGCGAACTCGTCCGGACGCTCGAACGGCGTGCCCTGTTCATACTTGTTCGTGTAGTTCCCCTGCAGATCGGGATCGCCCCAGGGCGTCTTCGGCGGGGCGTAGGGCCTGGCCGCGGCTCTTGGCGCCGACGCGCCGGCCTTGGTGGAACCTGGCGTCTGCGCCGCGGCCGGAAGGGCCGCCATGCTCGCCGCGGCTACGAGTCCAACCGATGCGAGAGCTCGACCGGTCATTTCGATTCTCCTCTTCTGTACGTCAGCTTCTGGGTCGCACGTCCCATGGACCGATCGATGGTCAGCGTGTCACCACTCGCGGTATAGACGTCCTTCACGTCGACCGACATCGGGCCCGTCGGCCCGGTCATCGATCGGCGCGTCGTCACGACGAGCGCGTCGCCCTGCCACTGCGCGGTCGCCTTAGTCTCCCAGCCGAGCGGGCCGGGCACGTCGTTCGCCGTGCCGTCCAGTTTGAAGACCGAGGTCTGAATCGCCTGTCCGGAACCGGTGTCCGCGTCGACGATGACCGCGTCCCTAGACACCCTGACGACGAGCATGGTCGCAATCGGGATGCCCGCGATGCCGCCGCGGCCACGCCCCGCGGGAGCGCCGCTGCGGTCGATGGTCCATCGGCCGGCGAGGCTCGGATTCGGCTGCGCGAGGAGGTGCACGCCCAACGCCAGGGCGAGCGCGACCGAGAACCCTCCAACCCGCTTCATGAATCGAAACCGTAGCACAGTTGCGGAACGCGGTAAAATTGTGAGTTCGCGACATGAAGATAGGGCTCGTCTCGCTCGGTTGTCCCAAGAACCTCGTTGATTCCGAGGTGATGCTCGGTCTGGCGCAGGACGCCGGGCACCAGCTCACGAGCGATCCGTCCGCCGCCGACGTCCTGGTCGTGAACACGTGCGCGTTCATCGACAGAGCGAAGCAGGAGTCGATCGACGCCATTCTGGAGATGGCGGCGCTCAAGCGCGGCGCGCCCGGGCGGCGGCTGGTCGTCACCGGATGCCTGGCGGAGCGGTATCGCGACCAGCTCCGGGCGGAAATCCCGGAAATCGACGTGGTCTTGGGGACGGGCGAGGTTCCGGGCATTGTCGGTGCGATTGGCGGGGCAGCTTCCCGCGGCGGCAGCGCGCCGCTGTCCTTCTACAAGGGCGCCGCCACGGTCCCGCGGCCGACCTACCTCTACGACGCCGACACGCCCCGGCTGCTCGCGACGCCCCGGCACTATGCCTACCTCAAGGTTGCCGAGGGGTGCGACTACTCGTGCGCGTTCTGCATCATCCCGACGCTTCGGGGGGCGTATCGCAGTCGTCCGGCCGAATCGATCGTCCGCGAAGCGCATCGTCTGGCGGAGCGCGGCGTCAAGGAGCTGTTGCTGATTTCGCAGGACACGACCTTCTACGGGGTCGACCGCCGCGAGCGCGGCGCACTCGCCCGGTTGCTGCGCGAGCTGAACGGGATCGACGGACTCGAGTGGATCCGGCTCCTCTACCTCTATCCGACGACGATCGACGACGCCACGCTGGACGCCATGGCGGACTGTCACAAGGTCTGCAAGTACGTCGACCTGCCGCTGCAGCATGCATCCAATCCGGTATTGAAACGCATGAAGCGGCCCGGCACCCGCCAGACCTACGATGCGCTCCTCAGCCGCATCCGGGGGCGCGTGCCCGGCGTCGCGCTCCGCACGACGTTCATTGTCGGGTTTCCCGGCGAAACATCCGCCGACGTCGACCAGCTGGCGAGCTTCGTGGACGACCACCGGTTCGATCACGTGGGCGTGTTCACCTACTCGCACGAGGACGGGACGTCGGCGTTCGCGCTCGCCGACGACGTGCCGGCGCCCACCAAGCGGGCGCGGCGGGGACGCATCATGACGCGGCAGAAACAGCTCGTCAGGCGTCGGAACCGGGACCGGCTCGGCGAACGGATCCGCGTGCTCGTCGACGGCCCCGCGAGCGAGCACGAGCTCGTCCTGAAAGGCCGGACCCACGCGCAGGCGCCCGACATCGACGGATCCGTGTTCCTGACCGACTGCGATCCGTCGGCCTGGCGCCCGGGCGCTTTCGTCGACGTCGAGGTCGTCGGGGCGCGCGATTACGACCTCGTCGGGCGGCCGGTGAACGTTCCCTAACTGGTGCCTGTGATATACTTAATGATTCCAACGCTGGCTGTTTCACCAGAGTGGGCAGTTGCCCACTTTTTTAGTTTTGGGGGGCCTGGAATCTGGAGTCGGTCGACATCGTCGAGCGCGTGCGGAGGCTGGCGGAGCGCGTCGCCGGCTCCTGCGGACTGAACATCTTCGACGTGCAGTTCCGGCGCGAGGCGGGCGGCATGGTGCTGCGGGTCCGGGTGGATCGGCCCGGGCCGGCGGCCACCGCCGAGCAAAGCGTCAGCGTCGAGGATTGCGCGCGCGTCAGCCGCGACCTCAGCGCGCTGCTCGACGTGGAGGATGTCGTGCCGATCGCCTACACACTTGAAGTCTCGTCGCCCGGGCTCGATCGGCCGCTGCGCGGTCAGGACGACTTCCGCCGATTCGCGGGACGGCGCGCGAAGGTCGTGATGCGCGAGCCGGTCGACGGCCAGACGTTCTTCAAGGGCATCCTGGGCGGCGTCGAGGGGCCCGACCTCGTCATCGACGGAGACGATGGCCGCCGCCACCGGGTGCCGGTGGCAATCGTGACACGCGCGAACCTGGAAGTGGAATTCTAGAGATGTCTAACCCTCTGCAGCAGACCATCGAGGCTCTCGCCAAGGAAAAGGGCATCGAGCCCGACGTCGTGATCAGCGCCATCGAGGAGGCGGTCGCCACCGCGTCGCGCAAGTACTACAAGACCGGCGAGAACCTGAAGACGCGGTTCAACATTGAGACCGGCCAGGTGGACCTGTTCGCCCTCAAGACCGTCGTGCAGGACGTCACCAATGACGCCACCGAGATCTCGCTCGACACCGCCCGCGAGATGTACCGGGCGCTCTACGGGGACGAGGTCGCCAACAGCATCGAGCTCGGCGACGAGATGGAATTTCCGAAGCGGACCGAGGTGCTCGGCCGCATCGCCGCCCAGACGGCCAAGCAGGTGATCTTTCAGAAGGTGCGCGAGGCCGAACGCGAGAACATTTTCGCCGAATACAACCAGCGCGTGGGCGAGGTAGTGAACGGGACGGTCAAGCGGTTCGAGAACGGCGACATCATCCTGGAAGTCGGGCGCATCGAGGCGGTGCTGCCGCGCAAGGAACAGTCACGGGCCGAGAGCTACGCGCCGTCGGATCGCGTCCGTGCGGTCATCAAGGGGGTCAACCGCAGCGCCAAAGGGCCGCAAATCGTGCTGTCGCGCACCGACCCGGCGCTGCTCATCAAGCTCTTCGAGCAGGAAGTGCCCGAGATCTACGACGGGACCGTGATGATTCGCGGCGCCGTGCGGGAGGCCGGCGACCGCGCGAAGGTCGCCGTGTTCTCGCGCGAGCGCGACGTCGATCCCGTCGGCGCGTGCGTCGGCATGAAGGGCACGCGCGTCCAGTCGATCATCCGCGAGCTGCGCGGCGAGAAGATCGACATCGTCGAGTGGTCCGAGGATCCCATCGCCTTCGTCACCAACGGGCTCAGTCCCGCCAAAGTGCAGCGCGTGTCCATCGTCGACGATCGCGAGCGCGTGATGGAGGTGATCGTTGAAGACAGGCAGCTGTCGCTGGCGATCGGCAAGAAGGGCCAGAACGTGCGGCTGGCCGCCAAACTGACCGGATGGCGGATCGACATCAAGAGCGAGGAGGAGAAACGCCGCGAGGTCGAGGCGCAGTTTGAAGGGCTCGAAGCGGCCGCGGAAGCCTCCGAGCCCGACGCGGCGGCCGGCGAGACGGCCGGCGAGACGCCGGAGGCGGCACTGCCCTACGCCCTGTCGGGAATCGGCGACAAGACGGTGCGCAAGCTCGTCGAGGCCGGCTTCGCGTCGCGCGACGCGCTTGCCGCCTCCAGCATCGAGCAACTGTCGGAGATCCCCGGCATCGGCGAAAAGACGGCCGACAAGATCCTCGCCGCCGCGCGCGGCGAGCCTTCCGAGACGAAGGGCGAGGCGACACCCGAGTAGCGAGTTAGAGGTCTTCCTGCGGGCGGCGCGAGCCGCCGTGCGGGGAACGGAATCGAGTTCCTGCATCTCCGAGGTTCACGTTGGCAACAGTCCGGATTTACAAGGTCGCAGAGCTGCTCGGCACCACGAGCCAGGAAGTGACCGCGCTGCTCAAGCGCGATCACGGGATCGACGTGAAGAGCGCCTCGAGCACCATCGAAGAAGTCGTGGCGCGCCAGTTCGTCGAACGCCTGGCGCGGCAGCGCAACATCGCGCTGCCCTCGGGCGACATGTTCGCCGAAACGCCGGTCGCCAGGGGCCGGAGGGGCGCGCCCTCGAAGAAGGCTCCGGAGCCGCCCAAACCGGTGGCACCCGCGCTGCCGCCGCCCCGGCTGGTCAAGACGGTGAAGCCTGCGCCTGTGCCGGCCGCCGAAGCGGCGCCCGAGCCGACGTCGGCTCCCGAGCCCGAGATCGTGCAGGCGGCCGGATCGGCACCCGTCGAGGAAGCCGCCGTCGAGCCGGCGCCGGCCCCGGCGATGGAGCCCCCGACGGCGGACGTGCGCGTCGACACGCCGTCGGAGGCAGCGGCCGACCAGTCGCCGCCGCAGGTCGTCCCGACACCCGCCGCAGCGGCGCCGCCGCCCACGCTGCGCCCGCCGACAGGACGGGTCGTCCCCCCGACGCTGCGTCTGCGGATTGAGGAGCAGCCGCCGCCGACGCGGGCCGTCGCCCTGCCGACCGCCACGCCGGCGCGAGCGGTGCCCAGACCGGTGCCTCCGAGAGTGGAGCGCCCGGCGATCCCGTCAAGCGCACGAGCGGCCGCCGGGGCGGCAGGACAGGCCGGGAGCGCCGCGTCGCGCCCGCCGGCACCCGCCATCGCGCGGCCCGCGCCGCGACCGGGGGCCTATCCGTCCAGCCGGCCGCCCGTTCCGCCCGGAGGTCCGCGCCCGCTGCCTTCGCAGCCCGTGCGGACGCAGATGCCCGCGGCACCGCCGCGGCCCGGTCAGTATCCGCAACGCCCGGGCATGATGAGGCCGGCGTACCGTCCTTCTTCGCCGCGTCCCTCCGGTCCGCGCCGCGACGTGCCGCGCCCGGTGGTGCAGGCGCCGGCCGAGCCGCCGCCGGTCACGCGCAGCATCACGCTGGCCGAGGGCATGACGGTGAAGGATCTCGCCGACAAGCTCGACGTGCGCGTCAAGGACGTGCTGGCCAAGCTGCTGATGAAGCGGCTGATGATGACCATCAACTCCACGCTCGACACCGAAACCGCGACGCTCATCGCGCGCGAGTTCGGCGCCGACGTGCAGATGCGCAGTTTCGAAGAGGAGCTGCTGCAGGAGAACGGCGACCAGTCGCACCCGGAAGACGTCGTGACGCGGGCGCCGGTCGTGACGGTGATGGGACACGTCGACCACGGCAAGACGAGCCTGCTCGACGCGATCCGCGAGACCCGCGTCGCCGAGCGCGAAGCCGGCGGCATCACGCAGCACATCGGCGCGTACCACGTCACGATCAACGGCCGCAACATCGTGTTTCTCGATACGCCGGGTCATGAGGCCTTCACGCTGATGCGCGCCCGCGGCGCCAAGGTGACCGACCTCGTCATCCTCGTCGTGGCGGCCGACGACGGCGTGATGCCGCAGACGCGGGAAGCGATCGATCACGCGCGGGCGGCGAACGTGCCGCTGGTCGTCGCCATCAACAAGATCGACAAGGCGAACGCGAGTCCCGAGCGGGTGAAGCGGGAGCTGACCGAGCTCGATCTGATGCCGGAGGAATGGGGCGGCAAGACCGTCACGGTGGAAGTGTCGGCCAAGAAGAAGCAGAACATCGACCTGCTCCTGGAGATGGTCCTGCTCGTGACCGACATCGGCGAGCTGAAGGCCAACCCGAAGCGTCACGCGTCGGGGACGGTGCTCGAAGCCAAGCTCGACAAGGGCCGCGGGCCGGTGGCGACCGTGCTCGTCCAGGACGGCACCCTCCACGTCGGCGACACCTTCATCGCCGGCCCGATTGTCGGGCGCGTCCGCGCGCTCATCGACGATCGCGGCCGCTCGGCCAAGGCCGCCGGGCCGTCGATGCCGGTGGAGGTGCTCGGGCTGACGGGGTTGCCGCAGCCCGGCGATCTCTTCCAGGTGGCCGAGGCCGCCAAGGCCCGGCAGATCGCCACCTTCCGCGAGGAGCAGGCGAAATCGCGCGCGCTCGGATCCAAGGGCGGCCGCCTCACGCTGGAATCGCTGCAGGCGCAGATTGCCGAAGGCGGCATGAAGGAGCTGCCGATCATCATCAAGGCCGACGTCCAGGGGTCGGCCGAAGTGCTGGCCGACACGCTGACGAAGCTGTCGGACGACCGGGTCAAGATTCGGATCATCCACTCCGGGGTCGGCGCGGTGAACGAATCGGACGTCCTGCTCGCGTCCGCGTCCAACGCGATCGTCATCGCGTTCAACGTGCGTCCCGATCGCAATGCGGAGGACATCGCGGCGCGCGAGCGGGTCGACATCCGCCAGCATTCGGTCATCTACAACGTCACCGACGAGATGAAGAAGGCGATGACGGGCCTCCTCGAGCCGACGTTCAAGGAGGTGCGCCTCGGGCTGGCGGAGGTGCGGAACACGTTCAAGGTGCCGAAGTTCGGCACCATCGCGGGCTGCATGGTCACCGAGGGCCGGATTACCCGGTCGGGCGACGCCCAGGCGCGGCTCATCCGCGACCACATCGTCGCCTACGCCGGCAAGATCGGCTCGCTGCGGCGGTTCAAGGACGACGTCAGCGAGGTGAAGGCTGGATTCGAGTGCGGCATCGGCTTCGAACGGTTCAACGACATCAAGGTCGGAGACCTCATCGAGGTGTTCGCCACCGAGCGCGTGGCGATTACCGCATGAGGGACCAGGGACAGACGGCGAGATGAGGGTCCCGCCGTCTGCGAAGCGCGACCGATGGTTGTGGGCCTCCTGACGCTCGAGCTGCACGTCGGCGGCAGCCATTCGCTCAAGGAAAAGCGGATGGTGCTGCGACGGCTGAAGGATCGGCTCAGGAAGTTCAACGTCGCCGTCTCGGAAGTCGATCACCACGATCTCTGGCAGCGGGCGGCGCTCGCGCTCGTCACGGTGGGCACCGATCAGGCGTACGCGGACCGCGAGCTGGCGGCGGCCGCCGCCGAAATCGATCGCGTCGAGCCGGGCCTCGTGACGCGGGCAGAGATCGAGTTTCTGACGTAGTGGGCGGCGGGCGACGGTCGGGTTCGATCCTCCATTGGCGACGAGGCGCAGGCCGGCGATCAGATGTCAGGACACTCTCGTGCGGATCGCGTCGCCGACCAGCTCCGAGCGGAGATCGCGCAGCTGCTCGGCCGGGAGGTGCACGATCCGGGCGTCGGATTCGTGACGCTGACGCGCGTGCACCTCAGCCCGGATCTCCAGGCGGCGCGCGTCTACTACACCTCGCTCGGCGACGACGCGTCCCGCCGGGCGACGGCGCGCGCGCTCGAGCGCACGGCGCCCTTTCTCCGTCGCCGGCTCGGGGCGCGCCTCAGGCTGAGGCGCGTGCCGGAGCTGCGATTCGTGTACGACGATTCGATTGCCGGTCAGGATAGGATCGAGCAGGTGCTGAAGGAACTCCATTCCGACCGGACCCACGACCACGATGACGGTGACACCGAGTAGACCCGCCGAGATCGACCAGATTGTTCACGCGATCGGAACCCGCCGGCGGTTCGTCATCTCGTCGCACGCCCGGCCGGACGGCGACTCGATCGGATCCCAGCTGGCGATGGCGTTCGCGCTGCGGGAGCTCGGGAAGACGGTCACCGTGGTCAACAGCGATCGCGCGGCCGGCCCCTTGATGAGCTTTCCGGGCGTCCCGGAGATTGCCATCCGGGCCCGCGTGACCGGCGACTTCGACGCGGCCATCATCATGGAGTGCGGCGAGCTGTCGCGCACCGGCGTCGCCGATCTCGATCGATTCTTCCTGATCAACATCGATCATCATCCGGGCAATTCGAACTACGGCCACCTGAACTGGTTCGACTCGAGCGCCGCCGCCTGCGGTGAGATGGTGTACGAGCTCGTGCGGGCGCTCGGCGTGCCGTTGACGCCGGCGATCGCGACGCACGTCTACCTCGCCATCCTCACCGACACCGGATCGTTTCACTACTCGAGCATCTCGCCGCGCACCTTCGACATCTGCCGGGAGGCGCTCCTCGCCGGCGTCGACCCGGTCCTGGTCGCGCGCAACGTGTACGACAGCAACAACATGGGCCGGTTGAAGCTGTTCGGCGCGGTGCTGAGCGCGATGCAGCTCGATCCGACCGGCCACATCGCCATCGTCTACCTCGATCACGAGATGGCGCGGGCGGCCGGCGGAACCTACGAGGACACCGAAGGCCTGATCAACCTGCCGCTGACCGTGAAGGAGATCCAGGCCGTCGTCTTCTTCAAACAGGCGGACGGCGACGAGTACCGGGTCAGCATGCGGTCGAAGGGCGAGATCGACATCGGCACGGTCGCCAAGTCCTTCGGCGGCGGCGGCCACAAGAACGCCGCCGGATGCACCGCCCGCGGCGGCATCGACATGCTGCAGAAGCTGTTCGTCGACAAGATCGAGCGCGCCATCGTGGGAGCCGACGCCAGAGGCGTGAGAACGTAGGCCGCCGATGGACGGGCTCCTCGTGATCGACAAGCCCGCGGGCCCGACCTCACACGACGTGGTGTCCCGCGTCCGCCGGGCGCTCGGGATCCGGCGCGTCGGCCACACGGGAACGCTCGATCCGGCCGCGAGCGGCGTGCTGCCGCTCGTCCTCGGCCGGGCGACGCGGCTGGCGCGGTTCCTCAGCGCGGGTGACAAGCACTACGAGGCGGTGGTCCGCCTCGGCTGGTCCACCGAGACGGGCGACGCGCTCGGCAGGATCGTCGGCGAGCCGTATGCCGGCGCGATGCCGGGACCGGACGCCATCGAGCGGGCGCTCGACCCGTTCCGCGGCACGTTCCTTCAGCAGCCGCCGGCGTATTCGGCCAAGAAGATCGGCGGCCGCCGAAGCTACGCGCTCGCGCGCGTCCACGCCGGCACGCTGCCGGATCCGGTGCAGGTGACGGCGCATGCGATCGAGGTCGCGGCTGTCGACCGAGACCTCGCGACCCTGCGCGTGGCGTGCTCGGCCGGTTTCTACGTCCGCTCGCTCGCCGCCGATCTCGGGGCGCGACTCGGCACCGGCGGACATCTTGCGGCGCTGCGCCGTACCCGGAGCGCCGGCTACGGACTCGACGTGGCCGTCGCGCTGGACGCGGTCGAACGCGACGGGGTGGCGGGCGGCGGGTTCGTCCCGCTCGGCGGTCTCCTCCACGATCTGTCGTCGGTGGTGCTGACGGCCGGCGGGGCAAAGCGTGCCGCCACCGGCTGCCACCTCCGCGCCACCGATTTCGTCTCAGGCTGTCGCTGGTCGACGGCGTGGGTGCGCCTGCTCGACGAAGGCGGGACGCTGCTGGGCATCGCGAGCGTCGGGCGCGACCCGGAGCTTTTGCATCCGTCGATCATTCTGATGTAACATGTTGAGCTTGTTCGAGTAAGAGATTTTTCAGCCAGACGACGTGCCTGGTGCCACGAGGTTCCTGGGCCGTTCGTGGAGGACAGGGTGACTCTGACCAAGGACCGCAAGACCGAGCTGATTGGCTCCTACCGGACCCACGATTCCGATACAGGTTCCCCCGAAGTGCAGGTGGCGATCCTCAGCGAGCGCATCAGCTACCTGACCGAGCACTTCAAGGCGCACGCCAAGGACCACCACTCGCGGCGCGGACTGCTCATGCTCGTCGGCCGCCGCCGCCGGCTGCTCGACTACCTCAAAGCCAAGGACGCGCAGCGGTACGCCGATCTCATCAAGCGTCTCAACATCCGCAAATGAAGCCCACACCCATCACCCGCGAAATCTCACTCAGTGGCAGGACGCTCACACTCGAAACCGGCAAGCTGGCGAAGCAGGCGGCGGGATCCGTCCTCGTCCGCTACGGCGATTCCGTCGTGCTCGTCACGGCGTGCCGCGCCGCAGATCCGCGCGAAGGCATCGATTTCCTTCCGCTGACGGTTGACTATCGCGAATACACCTACGCGTCCGGCCGCATTCCGGGCGGCTTCTTCAAGCGCGAAGGCAAGCCGTCGGAAAAGGAAGTACTGACCAGCCGCGTCATCGATCGGCCCATTCGGCCGCTCTTCCCCTCGGGGTGGCGTCACGAGACGCAGGTGATCGCGCTCGTGCTGTCAGCGGACTCGGAGAACGACACCGACGTGCTCGCGCTCACCGGCGCCTCCGCGGCGCTCGCCCTCTCCGAGATCCCGTTCGAGAAGACGATCGCGGGCGTGCGCGTCGGTCTGGTGAACGGGCAGTACGTCATCAACCCGACCTTCGAGGAGCGCAAGCAGAGCCTCCTGGACCTCGTCGTGGCCGGCAGCCGCGACGGCCTGGTGATGGTCGAAGCCGGGGCGCGGCAGGTCTCCGAGCAGCAGGTCGTCGAAGCGCTCGAGGCCGCGCACGTCGCGATCAAGCAGATCGTCGCGCAAATCGACGACCTCGTGCGCGAGGCCGGCCAGAAGAAGCTGCACGTCGCGAAGAAGGAAATCGGCCACGAGTTCTATCGCGAGGTCGAAGAGAAGGTGTTGGTGCCGTTGACCGAGGCGATGCGCATCCGCGGCAAGCTGGAGAACTATGACCGCGTCGATCAGCTGCTCGACGAGCTGGTCGCGTCGATCCCCGAAGGCGAAGTCGAGCGGAAGCTGCAGGCCGAGCACGTGTTCCACGAGCTCAAAGAGAAGGTGCTGCGCGAGGAGGTGCTCACGCACGGCGTGCGGCTCGACGGCCGGCAGTTCGACGAGGTGCGCCCGATCTGGATCGAGCTCGGCGTGCTGCCGCGCACGCACGGGTCGGCGGTGTTCACGCGCGGCGAGACGCAGGCGCTCGTCACCTGCACGCTGGGGACCGCAGACGACGCGCAGAAAGTGGAGAGCTTCGAGGGCGAGACCTGGAAGAGCTTCATGCTCCACTACAACTTCCCGCCCTTCTCGGTCGGCGAGGTCGCCTTTCTGCGCGGCCCTGGACGCCGCGAGGTGGGCCACGGCGCGCTGGCCGAACGGTCGCTCTCGGCGATGATTCCCGCCGAAGAGCAGTTCCCCTACACCATCCGCGTCGTCTCCGACATCCTCGAATCGAACGGCTCGTCGTCGATGGCGTCGGTGTGCGGCGGATCGCTCGCGATGATGGACGCCGGCGTACCGCTCAAGGCGCCGGTGGCTGGCATCGCGATGGGCCTGGTGTTGGACGAGACGAGCGGCAAATACGCGGTGCTCTCGGACATCGCCGGCGCGGAGGATCACTACGGCGACATGGACTTCAAGGTCGCCGGCACCGCCGACGGGATCACCGCCCTGCAGATGGATATCAAGGTCACCGGCATCACCACGGCGATCATGAGCAAGGCGCTCGAGCAGGCGCGCCAGGGCCGACTGCACATCCTCGGCAAGATGCGGGAAACCATTTCCGCCGCGCGCGAGAGCATCTCCACCTTCGCGCCGCGTATCGTGACGATCAAGATTCCGGTCGACAAGATCCGCGACGTGATCGGGCCCGGGGGCAAGATGATCCGCAGCATCATCGAGCGCACCGGGGTCAAGATCGACGTGGAGGACGACGGGCGCGTCAACGTCGCATCCGCCGATTCGGCCTCGGCGCAGAAGGCGATCTCCATCATTCAGGAACTCACGGCCACGCCGGAGCTCAACAAGACCTATCTCGGGAAAGTGCAGCGGATCACCGATTTCGGTGCGTTCGTCGAGATCATGCCGGGCACCGACGGGCTCCTCCACGTCTCGGAGATCGCCAACCATCGCGTCAAGGACGTTCGAGACGAACTCAAGGAAGGCGAGCAGCTCCTGGTGAAGGTCATCAACATCGACCCGACCGGAAAGATCCGCCTCAGCCGAAAGGCCCTGCTGACCGAGGAGGCGGCCGCCCCGAAAGGCTCCTAGCCACGTCGGCCCGGCCCACGGCAGGGCTGCCGACCTTTCGGCCAAACCGCCGGGCCGTTCGTCGTACAATCACAACACGCGATGCCGAACAGCATCCGGCGCAACGCCGCGTTGTGCGGTGCGGTGTACGGACTCAGCCTGGCGAGCGGCGAGGCGGTGTCCCGGCGGCCGAGCCCCCCGTCGATGGCCGCCGCTGCCCGCTGCGCCGCCCCTTCCCAGAATCAGGCGCCCACGGTTCACGCCCTGAACGTCATCGCGAGCCGGTACAGGTTCGACCCGGCACACATCGAGGTCTTCCAGGACGATCTGATCGCGATCGACATGCGGACAAACGATATCGCCCACAGCTTCACGATGGACGGGTACCGCATCGCCAAGCGCGTCGGCCCCGGACAAGAGGTGAAGTTCGAGTTCCGGGCCGATCGGGTCGGCACCTTCCCCTACTACTGCAACCTGCAGATCGAGGACGGGTGCAGGCGCATGCGCGGCGAGCTCGTCGTCAAACCGCGCTCGTGACGCCTTCCTGACTGGCCGCTCGTCGAGAACGACCCCGCGGGCGCTCTGGTCCCGGCTCGACGCGACGGCCCACTACCGAATGAACTGCTGGTAGTTCTCCCGGGTAATCCGGACGGTGAGCGGCTGTCCGGACGGCCCCATTGCGTGCGCGGGAGACCCGTTGACCGACAGCGCGCACGCTTCTGCGTCCCCGACGCGGACCACCGCGCTGTTTTCGACGTCGACGCTCGTCCGATCGCCTGGCTTCATGAGTCGCTGGATGGCGGATCTTCCGTCTGCTTTCACCGAGACCCAGCAGGGACGTTCGGGCTGCCACTCCAGCCGCAGAAGGGCGGGTGCCGGCGTGGCGGTGGGCGGCGCCGGTCCGCTGCCTCGGGTTCCCACTGGCGGGCCGTCGTCGGTCGCCGGTAACGCGCTCTGGGTCGCCGGCGGCGCAGGCGCCTCCGTGTCGGCAGCCGGTCGTCGATGGGTCGCGTTGCTGGCGAGCAGAAAATACGCGACGGCGCTCACCAGCACGATGACGGCGGTGACCACGAGCTGCCGTCGCCACTGGTGCTGTTCCAGGTCGTCGGCGCCGGCCGCCACGCGAGCGAGGTCGCCTGCGCCGTCGCCTTCAGCCGCGAAATCCGTCGGCTCGTAGACCTCCGCGTATTGTCTGACGACAGCGTCGGGCGCCAGGCCAACCTCGAGTGCATATGCCCGCAGGAAGCCTCTGGAAAACAGACCGCCCGGCAACCGCGCGAACGCGTTCTGCTCGATGGCGCGCAGGGCTTTCTGGCTGATTTTCGTCCGGTCCGACAGCTCCGCGAGCGTGAGTCCGCGCGCTTGCCGTGCGCGTCGAAGCTCGGAGCCAAGGTCCATGGCTGTCCCCCCGGATGGCTCGAGGCAAGAACCGCTCCAGCCGGGGCCCTCAGGGCCGGAACGACTGGGCCGCCGCAATCCGCTCCCTCAGCGGAGGATGGCTGTAGAACAGATACTGCACGATCCGCGACGGCTGCTCTTCCGCCAGATTCTGTGCGCCGAGGCGCCGCATCGCGGAGACGAACGCTGCCGGGTTGCGCGTCAGGTCGAGCGCGAAGCGATCGGCGCTGCGCTCGTAGGCGCGCGACATCGCGTGTGCCACGGGCACCATCACCAGCGACACGCACCCTGCAGCCAGCAGCAGGAGCGGAAGTCCGGCCACGTCGGCCCGGTCCGAGAGCCCGAGCGCCGGCGCCAGCACGGCGAGCAGGCGCGCGGCAAGGTAGAAGCCGCCCACGATCAGGACGCTCTCGAACAGGATGCCCTTCCAGATGTCGCCGTGCACGTGGTGAGCGAGCTCGTGCGCGAGCACCACCTCGATCTCGTCGTCGCTGTATTCGGCAAGCATCGTGTCGGACACGAGGATGCGCCGCGTTGCGCCGATGCCGGCGAGGGCCGCGTTCGCCTTTCGCGTCTTGTCGCCGAGTCCCCACTCGTACACGCCGAGCACGCGCGCGTCGGCCCGGTCGGCAAGCGCCAGCAGGCGGGCCCGGAGCGATTCACGGTCGAGCGGCCGGATGCGGAAGAACAGCGGAAGCAGGAGAACCGGCATCAGCTGCGTGAGACCCACGATGATCAGGGCGAACAGCAGGCCCGCCACCACCCACCATCGCTCAGGGGACCAGGCGATGAGCGCGTACAGCGCGACGGCGGCGGCGCCGCCAAGGAGCAGCCCCAGCGCCAGCGCCTTGCTCTGGTCGCGCAGCCAGCTCCCGAACCGCTCACGCGACAGTCCGTACCGGCGCTCCAGGACGAAACCGCCATAGAAGCCCAGCGGCAGCGCCACGATCTCGTTGACCAGCATCAGCAGGGTCATGTAGACGAGCGCGACGAGCGGACGAGACCAGGCGGATCCCGCGCCAGGCGCGACCGACTCCGCGAGCGAGCGCAGCTCGCGGCTCGCGGGCGTGAGGAGCAGGCCGACGAGGAGCGCGGCGCTCCACGCCAGCGACGCGATGCTCAGGCGGCGCTTCGACCGGTGATATCTGGCGGACTTGTCCTCGTTCACGAAGGCTGTGTTCCCGTCACGTCGATCCTGCCGTTGACCGTGCTGAGCTCGATCGGCGTGCCGCCGCCGCTCAGCCGTCCCCTCACGCGGCGGGACGACTGCTCACCCATCAGCTCGAGCCCGAGCCCCGAGGTATTGATGGGGCCGTTCACGACGGATGCCGCCAGGTTCGCCTTCGAGCTCAGCGGGAGGGCAAGACGGATCGACCCGTTCGTCGTCCGAAGGTCCACCGGGTCCATGCCGACCGACATCAGCGAGATGTCGATGCGCCCGTTGACGGTGCGCGCCTCCACGCCGCCGAGCAGGTGGCGCCCGGTGATGGAACCGTTGACGGTGTTGAGCACGAGCCGCCCGGCCATCGACTGCACCTCGATGGGGCCGTTGGCCGTCCGCGCCCGCACCAGCGCGCGAGCAGGAACCCTGACGTGATAGTCCACCGTGTAGCTCGCGCCAATCAGCACGCCGCCGACGCGCTCGGTCTCGATGGAGACCAGATCGGGGCGCACGGTCTCCTTGATCGTGATGCGCGGCAGAAGCTCGCGCGCAACCGCGTCGGTGGCGCCCCGTGCGATCCGTTCAGCGCGGATCTCGACCGACGATCCCTCGGCGCTCTCCACCGCAACCCGGCCGCTGACGTTGGTGATCTGGACGGCGCCTTCGGGCGCGAGCGGGTAGCGGCGGGTCCACTCGTCGCGGGCCGTGGCGGTGAGCTCGCCGACCACGGCGCGACAGCCCGAGGAGCCGAGCAGGAGGATGGCGACGAGAACGGCGGGGCGAAGCGGTGACGGGGCCCATCGCCTGCTTTCCATGGCTCGACCTGCTGCCTCAGTTCATATTGACCGAGATCAGCTTCGATACGCCAGGCTCTTCCATCGTGACGCCGTACAGCCGATCGGCAATCTCCATGGTCTTCCGATTGTGCGTGATCAGGATGAACTGGGTGTGGCGCTGCATGCCGCGCAGCATCTCGACGAAGCGGCCGATGTTGGCGTCGTCGAGCGGCGCGTCGATCTCGTCGAGCAGGCAGAACGGGCTGGGCTTGTACTCGAACAGCCCGAACATCAACGCGATGGCCGTCAGGGCCTTCTCGCCGCCCGACAACAGCTGGACGCTCTGCAGGCGCTTGCCCGGCGGCTGTGCGATGATTTCGATGCCGCTTTCGAGCGGATCGTCCTGGTCGAGCAGCGTCAGGCCCGCCCGTCCGCCGCCGAAGAGGGTGGCGAATGTCCGCTGGAAGTTCTGGTTGATCGCGCCGAAGGCCTCGGCAAAGCGCTGTCGGGTCGTCTCGTCGATGCGCTTGATTGCCTCGGTCGTCTGCGAGATGGATTCGACCAGATCCGCACGCTGGGTCGTCAGGAAGGCGTGGCGCGTCTCGAGGTCTTCGAACTGCTCGATGGCCATCATGTTCACGGGGCCCAGCCGATCGATGCGGGCGCGCAGCGCGGCAATGGCCTCCTCGGCGCCGAGGGTCAGCTGCGTCGCGTCCGGCTCGGCCGCGGCATCGTCGCCCTCCGCGGCGTCATCGTCCTCCGGGTCGTCCGCAGCGACGAGGACGACGTCGGGAGTCGCGATGCCCTCGCGCTCCAGCCGATCCAGGTCCGCCGTCACCTCGTCGAGCGTTGCCTGAACGGCATCGAAGCAGGCCGATGCCAGATGGGCCAGGTCGCTTTCGGCGGTCGCGCGCGCGATGTCGTACTCGGCGACGACGGCGCGGATCGACTCGAGGTCGGCGCGCGCCGCCTTGACGACCGCGTCCTGTTGGTCGGCACGGGCGCGCAGCGTCGCCAGGATCTCGTCGGTCCGCCGCACCTCGGCCTGACCCGCGTGGAGCGCCACGACGTCGCCGTCGAGGCGCGCTTCGCCGTCGGCGACGGCGCTCGTCAGCGCCTCGATCCGGCGGCGGACCTCGTCGAGCTCGGCGCGCAGGCCGGTCGCCCGCTCGGCGAGCTCGGCGGCCGCGTCCTCGAGGCGTCGCACGTCGCCTTCGAGCGCCGCGGCGCGTTCGAGGAGCGCAGCATGGGCGGCTTTCGCGTCCGCCGCGCGCAGGCTCAACTCCTCGGCGGCTTCGCGCGCGCCGAACAGCCGGTGCTGCGCCGCGCTGAACCGCTCGTCCGCCGCCCGCTGTTCCTGCTCGAGCCTCGCGATGGCCTGCAGTGCCTCGTCACGGCGAGCGTCCAGGGCGTCGCGTTCGGCCACCGCCTGCTGGCGCTCGCGCACCAGCTGCTCGCCCTTTTGCGCCAGACGGCCCAGGTCCTCGGCCGCGCGCTGCAGCTGGCCGTCGTGGGCCGCCATCGCCTTGTCGAGCGCATGATGCTCGGCCTGCAGGGCGGCTGCCGCACTCGACGCCTGCGCGATGACGCCCTCGAGGTGGGTCGTCTCGTCGATCAGCCGGCGCAGGTCGTCGCGGTCGATCTCGATACGGCGCCGCAGCTCCTTGATCTCACGCTTGGTCTCGAGGATCCCGCGCGCATCGTCGCGGCCACCGCCACTGACGATGTGCGGACCGCGGAAGACGTCGCCCTCCAGGGTCGCCACCGGGAGCGGCTGGTCGCGGCTCGCCGCGCGCGCCGCGTCGTAGGCCTGGGCGATCCACGCGTCGCCGATCGCCCGCCGGATGGCGCCGGCGAAGGGGCCGTGCACGCGCACGATGGCGGACAGCGGCACGAGCCCGGCGGCCGCGAGTGAACCGTCGATGACGGCAGACGCGCCGGCTGGCGCCTCCCCCTGCGCGGTGACGACGAACCCGCAGCGTCCCGCGCTCTCGTCGCGCAGCAGCCGCAGCCCGTCCGCCGCGTGCTCTGCCCGCTCGACGACGACGTGCTGGAGCAGGTCGCCGAGACAGGCCTCGACGGCGCGTTCGTACCCGGCGTCGACTTCGAGGTAATCGGCGACGGCGCCCTGCTGGCACACCTTCCCGTTCGCCTGAGCGAGGACGGCGCGCGCCCCGTCGCCGTATCCGGCGCGCGCCGCCTCGAGCGCCTCGAGGGACTCGAGGCGCCCCTCGAGGGACGCCAGCTCCTGCTCCCGGATTCGCACCGTGCGGGCGCGCCACTCGTGCTCGATGCGCGCGCTGGCGAGCTCCGACTCGCGCGCCGACCGTGAGATGCGGTTCGCGTCCACCGCCTCGCGCGTCTGCCGCAGCCGGTCGGCCGCGGCGGCGCAATCGGCCTCGACACGCTCGGCCTCGATGCGCACGTCCTGAATCTCGACGTCGAGCTTCGTGAGCGCCTCGGCGACCCGGTCGCGGGCCGAGCCGGCGTGCGCGAGCGCGTGCCGCAAGGCGGTCGCGGAGTTGATCGCCGAGAACACCTCGCTCCGCGCGCCCTCCACGTCGGCTTCGAGCCCTTCGATCTCCGCGTGCGCCGAGGCGTAGGCATCGGCCTCGCGCACCAGCACCTGTCCGGCGGCCTCGCGCTCGCTCGCGGCCGCGCGCGCGGCCTGGCGCCGCTCCTGGACCTCCCGCAGCGCCGGCTCGCCCCGGGCGTCGAGCCCCTGGAGCTCGGTCGCCATCGCCGCCGATCGCGACTCGAGCGACCGCACCTGCTCGCGATCGAACGCAATCTGCTGCTGCTGCCGGTTGATCGCCAGCTCGCGCGCGTGCGCCTGCTCGCGCGCCGCCATGGCGCCCGACTCGGCCTCGGCCAGCGCGGCGCGCAGCCGTCCGAGCTCCGCTTCGATATCCACGACACGCGCCGCCGCCGCCGACTCGCGCCCGCGCGCGTCGTTCAGACGGTCCCGCCCCGCCTCGATCGTCTCCGCGAGCTGACGGTGTTTCCGCGCGAAGAGGACCTTCTCCCACCGGCGCAGCTCGTCCCGCAGCCTCTGGTACCGGCGTGCCCTGGCAGCCTGACGCTTCAGCGCGCCGCGCTGCTTCTCCACCTCGAACACGATGTCGTCGACGCGCGTCAGGTTCTGCAGCGCCGCCTCGAGCTTCAGCGCTGCCGCTCGCCGCCGCGACTTGTATTTCGTGATGCCGGCAGCCTCTTCGATCAGCTGTCGACGATCGGTGGGGCGAGAGCTGAGGATCAGGCCGATCTTGCCCTGCTCGATGATCGCGTACGCCTTGGCGCCGAGCCCGGTGTCCATCAGCAGGTCGTGCACGTCCCGCAGGCGGCAGACCTGGCCGTCGATCAGGTACTCGCTGTCGCCGGAGCGATAGAGGCGTCTGGTCACCTCCACTTCGCGGGCGACCGAGCGAATCAGCGTATCGCCCGCGTCGCCTTCCAGCGAACCAGGCAGGGAGCCGGCGGGGGCGCCGTCGGGCACAGCCGCCCCATGGCCGTTGCCGGTGTGGCCGTTGTCATGCGCGCTGAGATGGTGGTGGAGGCTCCCGTTCCCGTTCGCGTGATGATGCCCGGTGCCGTTGCTGCTCCCGTTCGATCCGTGCTCGAACGCCGGACCCGACAGCGTCTTCACGACGCCGCTGAAGCGCAGGCGCACCTCCGCCGCGGCAGTCGGCTTGCGCGCGTCGCTGCCGTTGAAGATCACGTCCTCCATCCGCTCGCCGCGCAGGCTCTTGGCGCTCTGCTCACCCATCACCCAGGTGATGGCGTCGGCGACGTTGCTCTTGCCGCACCCGTTGGGGCCGACGATCGCGGTGACGCCCTTGTCGAACGCCAGCTCGGAGCGGTCCGAAAAGGACTTGAACCCGTTGATTTCGAGACGTTCAAGACGCATGAGGACACCCGTCCATGCACAAAGCGGACGATTGGCACGTATGTCTGGCTGGGTGACAGAACGGCTCGGACCGTCTTCCGCCCCTTCGCCTCCCCCAGCGGCGGGAGGCGGCCCCTGGGCCGCAAAAACGGTCGTCAGTCTAACAAGGCCTATCTATTGTGGCAAGATCAAAGCACCACCCTATTCATTGTGGTCGCTTGACCAACTAGTGAGCTTTCGAGCGATTGGTGGTGGAGCGCGACAGCTCGGTCAGCTTGACCGCCTCGCCGAACATCGCCAGGGCGACCTGCGCCTGCGGATCGGTCGCGAGCAGATGGCGCTGCGCGTCAGCGACCCCGAACACCGACTCGTCGATCCGGAACCGAAGCATCGATCGAATGAACACTTCGTCGGTCTTGAAGCCGTCCTCGTCGATCTTCACCTGGTCGGCCTTGAGCTGATCGCGAAAGTCGGCCACCATCGCATCGTCGACCACGAAGTTCGGCTTCACGATCGTGCGTCCGGTGGGCGCCTGCGCGATACGCGTGTCGCCGTCGGCATTGAACTTCTGGGCGTACCGCTCGAATTCCTGTCGGTTGTACAGCAACCGCGCGAACCGCCCGGGATTGAAGCCCTCGATCGGACCGGCGATGCGCCGGTCAGGATCGATGCCGCCGCCGCTGTACACCGGCCGTCCGGCGTCGGTGTGCTTGAGGTCGTTCGGATTGTGCGGCCGCTCCACGTCCTGATCCTTGAGCGAGTAGCTCGAGTACTCGTCGAAGGTGGCGTCCCACGGTCGCTGGATGAGCCGCCCGCTCGGCGTGTAGTAGTGGGCCGTCGTCAGCGCCAGGCCGGCGCCGCCGCTCACCTTGTAGATCGACTGGACGAGCGCCTTGCCGAACGTCGTTTCCCCCACGATGTACGCGCGATCGTGGTCCTGCAGCGCGCCGGTGACGATCTCCGACGCGCTCGCGCTGCCGCGGTTGGCGATCATCACGATGGGGATGTCGTCGAACTCGCCGTCCTCGGTGGCGCGGTAGTCCTGATCGGAATTCTGCACCCGACCGCGCGTGTACACGATCATGCGGCCCTTCGGGAGGAACTCGTTCGCCACCTTGATCGCCTGATCGAGCGGGCCGCCCGGGTTGCCGCGAATGTCGAACAGCAGGCGCTTCATGCCCTTGGTGTGGAGCTGGCGGAGCGCGGCCTTGAGGTCGCGATCGGTGTTCTCGCCGAAGTCCTGCATCCGCACGTAGCCCGTCGTGTCGTCGACCATGAAGGCCGAGGTGACCGTCGGGATGGTCACCTCGTCGCGCATGAGCGCGATTGGAATCGGCTGATCGTATCCGCGGCGGCGAATCTCGATGTTGACGCGGGTGCCCTTCGCGCCGCGAAGCTTGTTCATCGCCTGATCGTTGGTCCACCCTTTCGCGTCGTCGCCCTGGATGCGCGAGATGATGTCGCCCTGTCGAATGCCGGCCTTGGACGCCGGCGATCCCTCGAACACACGCGTGGCGGTGATGTTGCCGTCGAGGCTGACGATCTGGATGCCGATGCCGTAGTACCGCCCTTCCTGCCGCTCGCGCATGCGCGCGTACTCGATGGGCGAGAAGAAGCTCGAATGCGGGTCGAGCGTGCCGAGCATGCCGCGAATCGCGCCGTAGACCAGATTGTCCGATTCGGTCTTCTCGACGTAGTTCGCCTCGATCGCGCTCAGCGCGGCGGTGAAGGCTTTGTAGTGCTCGGGAATCTGGTCGTCGACGGCCAACGCGCTGCGGCCGAAGAACCCTCCGACCAGCGCCGACACGAGAATCGCGAACACGACGGCGGACACAGGACGGTAGCGTCGCATATGTCTGGCATCCTAGCAGATAAGTTCCTTAGGGGCAACGAGTTCTGGACAATCCGGCGGACGGATCTCCTTGACCGACCGGAGGCCCGGTTCCTATAATGGCTGGACACGGCCGTCCGTCACTGCTGAACGTCAGGAGCACATCATGCTGGGTTCGATCGGGATGCCCGAGCTGATCATCATCTTCGTCATCGCGCTGATCATCTTCGGCCCCCGCAAGCTGCCGGAGCTGGGCCGTTCGCTCGGGAAGAGCCTCGCCGAGTTCAAGCGCGCGTCCAACGAGCTGCGCAGCACGCTCGAGGAAGAGATCCGCGTCGAGGAACAGCGCACCAAGACCGAGCCGCCGCCCGCCAATCCCGTCCAGGAGCACATCGAAGCGCCGGTGGGGGTGAGCACGCCAGGAAAGGTCGATCAAATCGACAAGAGCGCGTAATTGGCTCTGGTGCCGTTTCCAGGCGGACAAACCGGTTCCGCCGCGCACGCCCTTCCGCCCGACGACGAGGAAGAACATGCCCTGGGCGGGCAGATGTCGTTTCTGGAGCACCTCGACGAGCTCCGGAAGCGCATCGTGCATGCGTTGCTCGCGATTGCCGTCGGGATTCTCGCCGCGTTCTTCTTCATCGACCGGATCTCGGCCTTCCTCCTCGGACCGACGCGCCGCGTGCTGCCGCCCGGCAGCAAGATGATCTACACGCAGCCGGGCGAGGCCTTTTCCTTCGACGTCCAGATCGCGCTCATCGCCGGCGTCGTGCTCGCCTCGCCGATCATCGCCTACGAAGTCTGGATGTTCATCGCGCCGGGCCTCTACGCGAACGAAAAGCGGCTCGCGATTCCCTTCGTCGCCCTGTCGACGCTCGGGTTCATCGCGGGCGCCCTCTTCAATCACTACGTCGTCTTCGTGTGGATGATGACGTTCTTCGGCAGCTTCAACACGCCCGACCTTCAGTTCCTGCCCCGGCTCGACGACGTGTTCGACCTGTACACGAAGATGCTGCTCGGCATGGGCGCCGTCTTTCAGATGCCGACGCTCATCTACTTCCTCGCCCGGATGAAGCTCGTCACCTGGCGCTTCCTGCTCAGAAGCTTCAAGTACGCGATTCTTGTCATCTTCGTCGTGGCCGCCGTGATCACGCCGACCGGCGACATGGTCACACAGACCATCTTCGCCGCCCCGATGGTCGGCCTCTACATCCTCGGGATCCTCATCGCCTGGCTCGTGGGGCCAAAAAGTTAGCCTCGACGCGCGCGGCGCGTTTGACTGCGGGTACACGCCGGTCGTACTATTACAGTTGAGTTGCTGGACCGCGGGAGGTACAGCTTATGTCACGAATGCTTCGCCAGATGGCCGTCGCAGCAGCCTGTCTGCTGTCGGCCGCGGCGGCAAGTGCGCAATCATCGAGTACGCCGGCGCCCGCCCAAACACCCCCATCGACTTCATCGAGCGATCAATCCACGCGACCTGCCACGACGACCTTCTTCGGGGACACGGGGTTGTGGTTCGTGCCGACGGGGGAAGTGCTGGGGGCGGGGAAGTGGTCGGCGAGCGGGTATCGGCGGGGCACCAACTACATCCAGGGCTATACCAACGTGGGCGACTTTGCAGGGACCTTCGCGGTGGGAGTGAAGGACCGGGCGGAGATTTTCGGGTCGTTCCTGGTGGACACGCGCATCGACCGCGACCTGCGGCCGCTGTTCGGGAGCGAGCAGGCCTTTGGGGCGTTCGTGGACCGGTATCCGCGGGTGACGCAGGGGTGGACGGGCGACAACGTGGGCGATCTGTATCTGGGGGCGAAGATCAACCTGCTGTCGGAGTATCGGCAGCAGCCGGCGGCGGTGGCGGCGCGGGTGCTGGTGAAGCTGCCGACGGGGAAGAGCGACGTGGGCACGAGCACGGGGCAGGCGGACGCGGCCTTCGACGTGATTGTGAGCAAGGAAGCGGCGAAGGTGGCGGAGGTGGCGGCCTACGCGGGGTGGGAGGTGCGGGGGAGCCCGGACGGGTTCACGCTGCCGACCGGGGCGTTCCGGTGGGGGGCGGGGACGGCGTTTCCCTCGCGCAGTCCGGTGCGGCTGAATCTGGAGCTGAACGGGGTGGTGCCGTCGAGCGGGACGGCGACGACGAGCACGGTCCTCATGGGCGGCGACGGGAGCGTGTCGCCGCTGACGGCGACGACCGAGAAGCTGACGCGGGCGACGGCGGCGGTGACGTTCCAGGCGCCGAAGGGGTTTTTCGTGGGCGGCGGCGTGAGCTGGAACGTGCCGCGGGAGACGCGGCTGGCCGACCGGCGGGACGCCGACGACGATCCGTTTGCGGACTACGTGGATTGGCAGGTGCGGGTGGGGTATCACCCGGGGGTGCGCGTCTACGTGCCGCCGCCGCCGCCCCCGCCGCCGCCCCCGGCCCCGGCGCCGGCGCCGCCGCCGACGCACAATCTGGCAGTGAAGGCGGACTGCAATCCGTGCACGGTGCAGGTGGGGCAGACGGCGACGGTGACGGCGACGGTGATGGATTCGATCGGCTGCGCGGTGACGTATCGGTGGAGCGCGCCGACGGGGACCTTCGCCAACGCGGCGCAGCGGCAGACCATCTGGACGGCGCCGCAGCAGGAAGGGGGGGTGCCGGTGACGGTGACGGTCACCTGTCCGAGCGACAACAAGACGGCCGCCGACACGGTGACGATCCAGGTGATGCGGCCGCCGGTGCGGACCTACACGTTCGAGGACGTGCACTTCGACTTCGATCGGTATTCGCTGCGGCCGGAAGCGACCCGCGTGCTCGATGAAGCGGTGACGGCGATGCAGCAGGACCCGATGCTGCGGCTGACGATCGAAGGGCACACGTGCAACATCGGGACGGCGGAATACAACCTGGCACTGGGCGAACGGCGGGCGACCTCGGTCCGCGACTACCTGGTGAGCCGCGGCATCGGCGCCGACCGGCTGCAGACCATCAGCTACGGCGAGGAGCGGCCCAAATACGACAACAGCCGCGAGGAGACGCGCCGCCTCAATCGCCGCGCCGCCATGGTCGTCCGGCTCCAGTAGACAGCCGACGCACCTCAGTCCCTCAGTCGATCGAACGGAAACGGCCGGATGCGCTGCCGCATCCGGCCGTTTCCGTTTCTGAGTCAGCACGTCGAGCCCGGCTCCGGCGCCCGACCGGCCGGAGACGTGATGTGCGCGGTGCCCGGGGCCGGCCTGTTGGCGTCGGTCCGCTTTAGCGAACCACGCGTCCACCTCGGCGGGCGCGTCGCAGCGCACACAGCCGCCGGTCGGAACCGTCGCGGCGGGAATCGTGCGAATCGTGGCCTGCGTGTCGTCCTTGATCTGCGCCTCGCACTCGGCCGATCCGCACCACGGCGCGATCACGAACCCGGGACGTCCCTGCATGGCGGCCTTGAACGCCTCGTACGAGTCGACGCGCTGGGTGTGCTCGTCGCGGAACCGGACGGCGCGATCCAGCAGATTGCGCTGGATGTCGTCGAGCATCGCGGCGACCCGCGTCCCAAGGCCTTCCATCGGCACGCCGGCTTTCTCCCGCGTGTCGCGGCGGGCAGTCAGCACCTGCGCCTTGTCGATGTCCTTCGGCCCGATCTCGATGCGCAGCGGCACACCGCGCATTTCCCATTCCGAGAACTTCCAGCCGGGACGCTCGTCGCGCTCGTCCAAGGTCACGCGAATGCCCGCCGCGACGAGTTGCGCCTGAATCTCTTTCGCCTTCGGAAGGACCGTCTCCCGCCAGTTGTCGCGCCCGATGGGCACGATCACAACCTGGTACGGCGCGACGCGCGGCGGAAGCACCAGCCCGCTGTCGTCGCCGTGCACCATGATGACGGCCCCGATGAGGCGCGTCGTGACGCCCCAGGAGGTGCCCCAGACATGCTGCACCGACTTGTCGCGCGCCTGGAACGTGATATCGAACGCCCTGGCAAAGTTCTGCCCCAGGTTGTGCGACGTCCCCGCCTGCAGCGCGCGGCCGTCGCCCATCAGCGCCTCGATGGAATAGGTGCGCAGCGCGCCGGCGAACTTTTCGCTCTCGCTCTTCCGTCCCTTGACGACCGGGACCGCCAGCTCGGTCGCGAGCGTCTCGGCGTACAGGTCGAGGATCTTCAGCGTTTCCTCTTCCGCTTCGGCTTCCGTTTCGTGCGCGGTGTGCCCTTCCTGCCAGAGGAACTCGGTGGTGCGCAGGAACGGGCGCGTCACCTTCTCCCAGCGCACGATATTGGCCCACTGGTTGATGAGGATCGGCAGATCGCGCCACGACTGGACCCACTTGGCGTACATGGTGCCGATGATGGCTTCAGAGGTCGGCCGGACGACGAGCTTCTCCTCCAGCTCCTCGCCGCCGCCGTGCGTGACGTACGCGACCTGCGGCGCAAACCCCTCGACGTGCTCCGCCTCGCGCTTGAGGAGGCTCTCGGGAATGAACAGCGGAAAGTACGCGTTCACGTGACCGGCAGCCTTGATCCGATCGTCCAGGGCCCGCTGCAGCAGCTCCCAGATGGCGTAGCCGTAGGGCCGGATCACCATGCATCCTTTGACCGGCGAGTAGTCGGCCAACTCCGCCCGGCGCACGACATCCAGGTACCAGCGCGAGAAATCCTGCGAGCGCGGCGTGATTTCCGTGACGAACGATTCCTCGGGTTTCTTCACCATCGGAGCAGCGATCCTCGAACGGCTCGTGGTCCGGCCGACGCCGGAGCGTGCCCTCGTGACGGATCCGGCTGGAGCCGAACACAACCGGAGCACTCCCGTCTCAATTGAAAGCGGAACACATCATTGTAGCGGGTCGGTGGAACCAGCGGCAGGGCCCCGATCGACCAGGTGCACGCGCCAGTGCCGATCATCCCGCAGCGGGAAATCGGCGCGGAAATGGCCGCCCCGGCTCTCCTCGCGCCGGAGCGCCGCCCGCGCCATCAGCCGTGCGACCGTGGCCAGATTGGACCGCCGCCACGCCGCCTCGGTCGGCGCGTGCCGGACGGCGCGTCGCGCGGCGACATACTGGCTGTCGAGGCGCAGGATCGCGCCTTCCAGATCCTCGCGCGTGCGAAAGACGCCCACCGCCCGCCACATCAGATCCCGGATCGCCGCCGTCTCGAGGTCTGTCGCGGGCTCTCCTCCGCTGCTGTCGACGCGTTGCGGCGCGGTTTCGCAGCGATCCGGCTTGAGCGCCGCCGCTGCCGACGGCTGCTGCATGGCGACGGCCGCGCGCGCGCCGAACACGAGACCTTCGAGCAGCGAATTGCTGGCCAGGCGATTGGCGCCGTGTACGCCGGTGCAGGCGACCTCGCCGGCCGCAAACAGTCCCGGGAGCGAAGTGCGCGCCCATTCATCGGTATCGACGCCGCCCATCACGTAGTGCGCCGCGGGGCCCACGGGAATCGGATCGCGCGCCAGATCCAGTCCGACACGCCGGCACATGTCGGCGATGGTCGGAAACCGGGAGACCACGAACCGGGGATCGAGGTGCGCGAGCGTCAGGAACACCGGGCCGCCGGTCCGCGCGACCTCCTTGACGATGCTGCGCGACACCACGTCGCGCGGTGCGAGATCGCCGCCGTCGTGATACCGCGTCATGAACGGCTCGCCGCGACCGTTCACCAGGCGGGCGCCCTCTCCTCGAAGCGCCTCGGAGATGAGAAACCGCGGCGCCTCCACGAGGTTGAGGGCCGTTGGATGGAACTGGACGAACTCGGAATCGGCCACGCGCGCACCGGCGTGGAAGGCGAGCGCGATGCCGTCGCCCGTCGCGACGGGCGGATTGGTCGTCTCGCGGAAGACCCGGCCCGCTCCGCCCGTCGCCAGCAGCGTCGCCCCGGCGCGCACCTGGCGCCGCCGGCCGGACGAATCGAAGTACCCCACGCCCTCGGCGGCTCCGTCTTCCACGAGGATCTCGGTCACCAGCGAGTGATTGATGGTCGTCACCGACGCGAGACCGGAGACGCGGTCCCAGAGCATCCGGCCGATCTCGCGGCCGGTCGCGTCGCCCGCGTGCAGCACGCGGCGCACCGAATGCGCAGCCTCGCGGCCGAGCGCGGGCCGGCCGTCCGGATCGCGGTGAAACCGGGTGCCCCACGCGATCAGCTCGCGCACGTACGCGACCCCGTCCTCGACCAGCACGCGCACCGCCGCCTCGTCGCACAACCCGTCGCCGGCGCGCAGCGTGTCCGCCACGTGCAGCGCGATCGAATCGTCGTCGCCCACGGCGGCGGCAATGCCGCCCTGCGCGTACCCGGTGTTGCTCTCGGTCGGCTCCGCCTTGGTGAGAATGAGGACGCGGCCGGCGCCGGCCAGGCCGATCGCGGCGCGCAGTCCCGCAATGCCGCTGCCGATGATGAGGAAATCGGTCCGATCGGTGGCCAAAACTTCCTGAATGTTATCCTAGTCGGACCGCTCACCGGCGATGGACACCGTCCGCATCGACGTCAGGACACCCTCTCACCCCTACACCGTCACGCTCGCCGACGGCCTGCTCGCGCGAATCGGCGCGGTGCTGGACGATCTGGCGCTGCCGAAGCGGCGCTTCGTCGTGTCGAGCCCGCCCATCTGGAAGCTCCACGGCGGCCTGATGACGGCGGCGCTGCCCGACCTCGAGCCGATCCTGGTGCCCGACGGCGAACGCTCCAAGAACCTGCAGACGGTCTCGCGTGTGTACGACGCCCTGGTGCGCGCGAGCGCCGATCGCGCGTCGACGCTCATCACGTTCGGCGGGGGCGTCATCGGCGACCTCGCCGGCTTCGCCGCGGCCACCTTCCTGCGCGGCATCTCGCTCGTCCACGTGCCGACGACGCTGCTGGCGCAGGTCGACAGCTCCATCGGCGGCAAGGTCGGGGTGAACCATCCGCTCGGCAAGAACCTGATCGGCGCCTTCTATCAGCCGGCCGCGGTCGTCATCGATCCCTCGGTGCTCGCCACGCTCCCGCGGCGGGAGTTCCGCGCCGGGCTCTACGAGGTGGTGAAGTACGGCGTCACCTCGAGCGCGTCGCTGTTCGAACGGGTTCGCCGCGAGCACGACGCGATCTTCGCGAAAGAACCGCGCGTGCTGACCGCCATCATCTCCGCCGCCTGCCGGATCAAGGCGGACGTCGTCTCGGCCGACGAGCGGGAATCGGGGCTGCGGCGCATCCTGAACTTCGGCCACACCGCGGGCCACGCGCTCGAGGCCATCACGAAGTACCGGCGCTATCGCCACGGGGAAGCCGTCGCGTACGGCATGCTGGTGGCGGCGGAGCTGTCGGCCACGCGCGGCGAGCTGGCGCGCGGCGACCAGGCGGCGCTCGCCGACCTCATCGTCAGCCTGGGCCCGCTCCCGCCGATCGCAGACGTGGCCGCGCCGGAGATGGTCGCCGCGATGAAGCGCGACAAGAAAGTGGTCGCCGGGCGGCTGCACTTCGTGCTGCCGGTCGCGATTGGCAGGACCGCGATCGTCGACGACGTGACGGCACAGGAGATGAAGGCGGCGCTGGCGACGGTCGGATTTCACGGGTGACGCCGCGTCACTCGATGCCGTATTCCTTGCACTTCGCGATCAGCACCTTGAAACTGACTTGCAGCGCATCGGCCGTGCGGGCGCGGTCGCCGTCCATCGCTTTCAGCGTGCCGTCGATCTTGCGCTTCTCCACTTCGGCGACGACCCGGCGCGTCACCTCACCGAGCGTGCCCGAGAAGTCCACCCGATCCCAGAGGTTGGGCTCCGATCTCTCGGGCGGTGACGCGGTGTGTGCGGTCAGATTGAGATGGCGCGGGTGGATGGTGTCCCCTTCGGTCAGGATGACCGCGCGCTCCATGCAGTTCTGCAGCTCGCGCACGTTCCCCGGCCAGCGATACGCCTGCATGTCCTCCACCGCCGCGGGCGACAGCGCGAGCGGCTTCTTGCTCAAATCGCGGCAGAATCGATCGACGAAATGGCGGGCGAGCGTCGGGATGTCGCCGGGCCGCTCTCGCAGCGGCGGGATGGTGATCGGGAACACAGACAACCGGAAGAAGAGATCCTCGCGGTACTGCCGTGCCGCGACGGCCGCACGGAGGTTCCGGTTCGTCGCCGCCACGACGCGCACGTCCACCTGGATCGGAAGGGTGCCTCCGACCCGATCGAACCGCTTCTCCTCGAGCGCCCGCAGAATCTTGGGCTGCAGCGTGAGCGGCAGTTCGCCGATCTCGTCGAGAAAGATCGTGCCGCGATGGGCGATCTCGAACTTGCCCAGCTTGCGCGCCGCGGCGCCGGTGAACGCCCCTTTCTCGTAGCCGAAGAGCTCGGTTTCGAGGAGCGTCTCCGGGATGGCGGCGCAGTTGATCGCGACAAACGGGCCGCCCGCGCGCGGGCTGAGCGCGTGCAGCGCCCGCGCGAACAGCTCCTTGCCGGTGCCGCTCTCGCCCTCGATCAGCACCGTCATGTCGGTGGATGCCGCGCGGTGCAGCCCCACCGACACCTGCTTCAGCTTCGGATCATCGCCGACGATCTGCGGCGCGCCGCGGCGCGCCGCCAGCTCCTCGCGGAGCAGCATGTTCTCGGTGGCGATCCGGCGCGTCGCGAGCGCCCGCTCGACCGTCAGGAGCAGATAGTCGGGATCCACCGGCTTGGCCAGGAAATCGAGAGCCCCCTCGCGCATCGCGGCGACCGCGTCCTGAATGCTGCCGAACGCGGTCATCATGACGACCGGCAGCTCGGGATCCAGATCCCTGGCGGCGCGCAGAACGCCGAGCCCGTCGCCCTCGGGCAGACGCAAATCGGAAAGGACCAGGGCCGGATATCTCGTCCGGAGGGCGGCGACCGCCTCCCGCTCATCGCGCGCCTCGACGACGGTGTGCCCCTGCGCCTCCAGCGCATGGCGAAGCATCGTCCGCAGCGAATCCTTGTCCTCGACCAGCAGGATCGGGGCGGCGGGGGCGGCGACACCCCGGGCGGTCACCGGAGCCAGCCGGGGGGCACCGCGGCGCGCCGAGCTTCTTCGAGGAAGTCGGCGATGGCCGTCTTGTCGTCGCTCATTGCCTTCTTGAGCCGCTCGAGCTCGTCGAGCGCCTTCTGGCGGTCGCGACCGATGACACTGCGCTGCGCGGGATCGTCGCGGGCGCTGAAGTCGGCCGTGAGCGCATTGATCCGCGACTGGAGCGCCTCGGCATACCCGCTGTCGCGATCGAGCCCGGTCTGCAGCTCCTTCAGCCGCCCGGACCAGTACGCCTGGTCTTTCGGTGCCTCGTTCGAGGACGCCTCTTTGGCCGACAGCGCCCTCCTGGCAGGCGATCCGGCGGCGTCGTCCTTGGACGCCGATGTGTCGGCAGCCGCGGGTTCCGACGATGTCTCTGCGGCGTCCTTCTCCGGCGGCGCCACGTCCGGCGCGGGGACGCTCGGCAGATCCTTGTTGGTCAGCACCTTCGCCGGCTCAGAGATTTCCTTGCGCCGCGCTCCCTCTTGTCGCGCCACGTCGGCCAGCGATTGCGCCGGCACGGGAACGGCGCCGAACCCCAGCAGCGCCGCAATAGTGAGCAACCTGGCAAACATTTGAACTCGCATAAGGCAATTTTACGCGTGAATTCGACCCGTCAACCAATGGCCGCCCGGAAACAGGCGTCCTCTACCCCGGATGCCAGGCGACGATGCGCACGTGGCCGTTCGAGCCGCGCGCAACCGTCACCTCGACGGTCCGCCGGCTGGCGTGCGGCCCAAGCGCCTGCGCACGCAGCACCACGACGCCTGCACCTGGATGCGGCACGTCACTGTCACGCAGGGGCTCACTATCGATATCGGACGGATCGTCTCCGACCAGCACCACGACGTAATACGGCGAGTCGGCAGCCGCCGCCTCCACCACGTTGGGGAGGCTGCCGTACGCAAACAGCTGCCACCGAGGGTTGTTCGCGCCCCACGGGCGATCGGGCGCGACCGCATCCATGTCGGCGGCGCCGCAGGCCGTGATCCGGTGACAGTCCTCCAGGTTCACGATCTGACCGAGATCGACCAGTGACCCGTCGGCAAGGCGGCGGGCGCCGGTCGGCGGGCCGTCGACGAACGACGACCGCACGGTACCGTTCAGTGCCAGATTCCAGTCGCCGAGCGCATCGAGGTCTGCCAGCGCCCGTTCGGCCGCAGCGCCGGCCGCCTGCAGCGCCTCCTGGCTGCTGCTGAAGTTCTGCGCAACGAGCGCTTCCGACGAGGCCACCATCGTCAACGCCGCGCCGAGCGCGCTCATCAACAGCGTAATCAGCACCGCAATCACCAGCATGGTCCGTGGCCCCCAGAACGCCCTGCCCGCGCGTCGAAACGCCCGCTCAGCGCCCGAAGTTCAGATTCCTCGGCGCGACGTCGAACCGAATCTCCTGATCGGGCACCCAACGCGACGCCACGCGACCTGTGCCCGCACGCGCGAACAGCACGCCAGCCGGTCCGCGCAGCGCCGCGAGCGCGGCCTCGATCCGCACGACGACCGAGACCCGCCGCACCCTGAGCAGGTCGGCATCGTACCGGTGCGCGTTGACGGCGTCCGGACACCATGGTCCATCCTGAAGCCCTGCCGCGGTCAGGCTGACCAGCGTCGTCGCGCCGCTGCCGAGGCTGAGGAGCCGCGACACCTGCTGCGATCCGGATCCGTCGAGCTGGAAAGCGCAGTTCTCGCCGGCAGGATAGCCGGTCGTCTGCACTCCGGGCGGCGGCGGCTTCGGTCCGTAGGTCGTCCACGGCCCGACCGGATCGGTGACCGATCGGATCAGAGTGGGCGGCGAGGGCTCGCCGAAATACTGGAACCGGAGGCTCACGACGTGATCGACGACGGCAGCGTCGGATGCGACGCCGTCGTAGCGGACGAGCTGCAACGTGTCGGTCGCCGCGTCGGACCTCAGGTAGTAGCTGCGACTGACGGCCTCAGCCAGCGAGGCTCCAGCCGGATAGGTCTGCGTGGTGTCCGGCATGGTGTGCTGAAGCGCCAGGGCGCCCCCCGTCGTGTCCGTCACGCGGAACGTGTCGAAGGCGCCGGTATCGTCGAAGACCATCAGATCGTCACCGGTGCCGAATCCGCATGCGGCATCTCCAGCCGGACACCCCGGATCGAGGTTGATCGTTGCGATCCCGGAGCGCGCGGGCAGTGGCTGCGCCAGCGTGGTCTGCGCCGACGTCTCGCTGAGGACGTAGACCGCAGTGAGGACGTCCGGCCGAAACGCGCCGGGTGGATCCGGCCCGAGCGCACCCTGCCGAAACGGAAACAGGGCAGCCGCCGGAAACCGGAACGAGGCGGATCCGCGCCCGTGAGACGCCCCGGTGCCGGCCCTGATCAGATCGCGCGACAGCGCGTCGAACGCCACGCGAACGCGCTGCTGCTGGTCCACGCGTTCCCCTTCCGTGCCAAGACTTGCCTGCGCGCCGCCGACCATGAGCAGCGCGCCCGCTACGACTGACAACATGATCCCGGTGGCGACGAGCACCTCTACGAGGGAGTAACCGGTGTCGTTCCCCATGCCCCTACCCGGAAGTCCTGGCTTTCAGCGCGACCACGCGGGCTTCGTCGACGTGCCGACGGAGACGGCTGCCGGAGGTCGGCGAGGCGACCGTGGTGACCGACACCTGAATCACCACGACATCCGCAGCGGAGGCGGCCGGGCTGATCGACCACCGACGTACGAACAACGCCGCGGGCGGCGGCTGGGCCCCGCCGCCCAGCGTCCGGCCCTGAGCATCGAGGTAGTCGACGTATCCAGGCACGCTTCGAACGAGCGCATCGCCCGGCGACCACGCGAGCCCCGTGCCGCCGGTCGCCCGTTCGGGCGTCAGTGTGGTGTCGGTCGTCCGGTCCGAGATGCAATCGCCGGAGGCATCGTAGCTCCAGGAGAGCGCCTCGAGCTGAGCCGCCTTCTGCGCCGCCAGCAGCGACTCGAGCGTCGTGAAGCGCGCGGTCAGGTTCCTGCCCGTCGAGACCATCGAAAGCTGCGCCAGCCCGATGGAGACGACGGTCAACATCGTGGAGGCGATGAGCACCTCGACCAGCGAAAAGCCGCGATCCACGAGCCACACGGGCTGCAATGTCGCGTCCACGTCGGCATCGGTCGTTTCGTGCGTGTTTCCTGGTATTCGAGTCGACGCGTCGCGACATCTGCCGCATTCGGCGCGGCCGCGCGGATCGAATTCTTCCATGCTGACGGCCGCCGGACCGTCGATGGGGGATCAGGCTGACGCGAGCGGCAGGGTGATCTGGACGCTGGCGCCGCCTTGAGGCGCCGCGTCCAGCGCGATGCGGCCGTTGTGGAAGACGACAATCTTCTGGACGAGCGCCAGGCCAAGGCCGGTGCCGTTGCGCTTGGATGTGTAGAACGGCCGGAATACCCGCTCGCGCTCGGAGGGCTCGATGCCCGGACCGCTGTCGTTGATGGCGACGCGCGTGCGCTGTCTGGCCGTGTCGACTGCGGATTCGATCACGATCACCGGCGCGACCGCCGCGCCAGCGCATGCCTCGACGGCGTTCCGCAGCAGGTTGGAAAAGGCCTGACGCAGAAGCACCTCGTCGCCGTCGACTGCGCCGAACGGGCCACGCAGCTCGATATCGCCGCCGAGCGCTCGCGCCTCGCCGCGCAGCTCGTCGGCAGCGCGATCGCAGACCGCGCGCAGATCGACCCGCGTCAGGGTCAGCCGTTCGGGCCGCGCGAACTGCAGGAAGTTGGTGACCACCTCGGTCATCGCCTCTGTTTCCGCTCTGATGCCCGCCACGTACGGACGATAGGCGGCCGGCAGATCGTCGGGACGAATCAACCGGCTGTAGCCCTGGATCGTCGCGAGCCCGTTCCTGAACTCGTGCGCGATGCCGGCCGTCAGCTCGCCGACCGCGGCGAGACTGTCCTTGAGCCGCAGTTGCTCCTCGAGATCCTTCACGGCGGTGAGATCCGTGAACAGGCAGACCGCGCCGCGCAGTTCGCTGTCGGGACCGGTCAACGCAGACACGGTGACGCCGAGGTGGATCACCCCGCGCGGCCTCTTCACCTGCAGCGTCCGGCGGCGAATCGATGCCCGCGTCGCCAGGCACTGCTCGATCATGCGGAGCAGTTCCTCGGGCAGGAGCTGGAGGTCGTCGATCTGCTCCCGCTCATCGAACCCGAGCATCCGCCGACCGGCGGGATTGAGAATCCGGATGTGCGACGCGGTGTCGACTACGAGCAGGCCGGCCGTGAGGCTGGCGATAATCTCGCCGCTCAGGCGCTCGGACGCCTCGGCCCGCGCCGCGGTGGCGCGCTCCCGCTCCCGCAACTGGGCCACGGCGTGTTCGAGGACCGAGGAGAGCCGGGCCATCTCGGTCCCGCCCTGCGACCGGGTGCGGGCGGCGCGCGCCGCTGACAGGAAGCGAAGCAGCGCGAACACGAGCACGGATACGAGACCGGCAACGAGCGCCGTCAGCCCGAGCAACGCGTACGCACCGGTGCCGAACGTCATACCGTCACGGCGTGCTCACCCGATAGGCCTGGTTGATCGCATAGATCCGCTCGCGGATCGCGCGACGGCCTCGCTCCCGCATCGCGGAGGTGACCTCGACCGGCGTCCACCCGTCGTCGGCGCCGCGCGCGTACGCGGTACTCGCGATGCTGCACGGCATCGACAATGTAGAGGCGACGGCCGTTCGATTCGAGCGCCGCGTACACCGCGCTATAGCTCGCCGTCAACACTTCGGGCCCTCGCGTGCCGGTGTCATCGCTGGCCGGCGCACCGACGAGCGGCCTGCCCGTCAGCGCCCCCACGCGCCGGACATCGTATCCGAGCGCCGCGTAGATCGTCGGGGTGATATCGGTCGTCAGGCTGACGTCTCCTGAAGCGGCAGGCCGCGCTGCCGCTCGATCCCAAGGCAGATGCACGATGAGCGGGACCGCGACCACCGGGGGGAACAGGTAATAGACGTGGCCCCACACGCCCTGCTCGCCGAGCATCTCGCCGTGATCGGCGGTGAGGACAACGAGGCTGCGGTCATACCAGCCGCGCCGGCGGAGGAAATCGACGAACTGGCCGAAGCAGGCGTCGATTCGATGCACCCGCGCCGCGTACGGCGCATGAAAGCCCGGGTACGATTCGCCGGCCGGCACGCTCGCCGACATGACGTTCGAGATGTGCAAATCCTGCGGCAGCGAATAGACGAAGACCGGACCCGGTTCCTCCGAGGTGGCATCCAGCCTGGTCTCCAGTTCAGCCACGGTGCCGCAGAACGACACGTCCTCGCTCGCCCGGCCGCGATCGAGATCTGTCGTCGAAGGAGACGCCGGCAGGATCTGCCGCACGACGGAATCGCGCGTCAGGAACTGCCGGTAGTGATTCACGTCGAGCAGCTTGGCGAGGGCGTTCATCGGCGTAAACGGCGTGACGTACTGCTTGTGCGCGCCCACCGATCCGCTCCAGATGGCGGGCACCGACAGGCCCGTTCCCCCGTATGCCGTGAAGGCGTTCCGAAACACCAGGCTTTCCGCGCCGAAGCGGGCGATCTGCGGCGTGAACGTCACCCGCGCGTTGTATGGCTGCAGGTAGTCGCGCCGGAGACTGTCGACCACGAACAGAAAGATGTGCGGCGTCGCCCGGGCGGTCGTGCCGGGCGGCGAGAAATCAACGCTGACCGGCGACACGTGCGCATCGTTGCCGAGACCGGTGTTCGCCCGCAGGAATTGCTGAAACCCGTCGTCGTCGGCAACGAACGCATCGCGGAGGAGTCGGTCGACGACGCGGAACGAGGGGCTGTACACGGCGTACCGGTCCAGCGCGTGCCGGGGCGTGAGCCGTTCGTCGCTGGCGGTGACCGACGCATACGCGGCGAGCGGGAGAAGACAGGCCACGACGGTGGCTACCGGCCCGACACGGACCGGTGGACACAGGCGATAGAGCCGTACGAAGGCGGCCACCCAGATCGCGAAGACGCCGGTTTCGAGCAGCACGAAGTCCCAATCGAGGAACCGGCTGATGGTCCCAATCGCGCCGGCGGCAATCGCGAGCCCGACGAGCGGCGCCAGGTGGCGCCACCGACCGGGCTCCTCGTCTGTCGACGCGAACAGCACATCGAACGGCGACCCCGAGGCAGCCTGCCGCCGGACGAGATTCCGAACGCTCCGCGCGGCCCAGTGAAGGGCGACGGTCGCCCCGCACGCAATCGCCACGACCGCCGACCAGCGGCCGCTGAATCCGAGCGCACGACAGAGCGTGCGCTCCGCGAATGCCGAACACAACCCGGCGACAATGGCGACGAGCAGCCCGAACCGGAGGGCCGGCCCGAACCGGCGCGCGACACGGCCGAACACGCCCAGGACGAGGAACGCGGCGCAGAGGATCACCAGGTGATCGACCAGGTTCCATGCGAATCCGGCAGCGAGGCCCGCCGTCAACAGATCGGGCTCGAAGGTCGAGCCGACGGTCAACGACGTCTGTACTGCATGGACGCCCGTGACGAAGACCGCGGTCCCGAGAGCCGCGGCGAGCAGTCGGCCCTCGGCGTCCCCGGTCTCGGGTCGCAGCAGAACCCAGGCGCCGCGGGTCGAGCAGAGGTCGAGGATCGCGCGCCACACGATCGGCGCCAGCGCGACGAGGCCGACCCCAAGACTGCGGCGATCGTCGATCAGTCCTGGCAGCACGGGATGAATCGTCATCGCGACGCCGACGACGGCCCAGCACGCGGCAAACGCAAGCGACGGTGTGCGCGAGTCGCGTCGGCGATCGAGGACGCCCGCCGGCAGGGCCGCGATGAACCACACCCAGTAGAGGCGCGCGTGCCAATCGCTGAACGCCCCGACCCAGGCGAACACGCGGGGGGCCACCAACTGCCGGTAGGCGAACGGACTGGCCGACATGAACGCGTACAGCGCGGTCGCCCAGCAGAACGCCAGCACGATCAGGCGCCGCGCCGGGCCGATCGCCGACCGAAGGCCCCGGCCGATCACCGGCGTGTCAGCTCCAGGCACCGGTGCGCCGCCTCGCGCTCGAGATCGGGACGCGCGCTTCGGCGATACGCATCGGGCCACGCGGGGCACGCGTCGAGAGGCTCCGACGACAGCCGCACGTAGGCCTCCCACGCGTCCGCTTCCTCGGCGGGCCTGTTCAGTCCGTGATGGATCCGCGCGAGCCAGTAGGCGACAAGCGGCTCGCGCGGATACGCCTGCTGCAGCTGAACCGCCAGCGGAAGCGCCTGCGCGAACCGTTTCGCCACGACGAGCGTCTCGACGGCAGCCGCCTGCGGCGCGAGCGGATCGAAGCCGCCCGCCCGAACCAGGCGCGCGGCCGCGGTCCGGCCGAGCACCGCGGCGTACACCGCCAGCAGCAGCATCAAGGGAGCGCTTCGCTTCATGGCTCGGATGACGGGCGTAGCAGTCGCCGATTCACGTCAGGAGTCCGGAATGAAATGGTAGAGAGCCGCCAATCGACCGAGCTGGTCCAGGATCAGCTGACGATCGACCGACACGACGGACGCCGGAAGCGTCATGCGGACACTCCGGCCGCCGCTGAGATCGAAGGCGGCCTCGCGGCTGTCGACGGCGTCGGCGGCGAACAGCGTCCGTCCGTTGTCGCGCAGGATGCCGTAGACCGCGCCGTAACTCGAGGCCAGCAGGAACGATTCGTCACGGCGATCGACAGGACGACCGCCGGCCGGCACGAACAGTGGCGAGCCATAGAGGGAGCCGAGCTCCGCCGGATCGTGACCGAGCAGCGCGTAGAGCGTCGGCGTCAGATCGGTCGAAAAGGTCACTCGCTGCAGATCCGCATCGACCCGATCGCGCATCGCCGGTGGCAGATGCACGATGAGCGGAATCCGCATCACCTCCGGCACCATGAAGTACGCGTGGCCCCAGCGTCCCTCCTCGCCGAGTGAATCGCCGTGATCGGAGGCCAGGATGATGATGCTGTCTTCGTACCGCCCGGTGCGCTTCAGGTACGCGACAAGGTCGCCGAAACACTCGTCTACCCGCCGGACGCTGTCGGCGACCGGGGCGAAGAAGCCCGGGTAGGATCGGTCGGCGGCCACTCGATGCTTCGACGCGACGGCGATGTGGACGTTCTGCGGCAGCGTGTAGGAGAAGACGGGCCGTGCGTCCGTCGATCGATCCAGCACGCCTTCGAGCTCGCGCATCGTGCGGCAGAAGTCGCATTCCATCGGCGGGACGCCCTTGTCGAGCTCGACGAGCGCCGCGCGAGCCGGCAGGAGATCGCGCATGATGGAGTCGACGCCCATCACGCGCCGGTAGCCGTCTCGGTCCAGCAGCCTCCACAGAGCGTTCCGCCCCTCGAACGGCCGCTGATCGACGGCGTGGATCAACATGCCGCCGGCCCAGATCGACGGCACGGCGAGACCGGTCCCGGCATAGCGTGTAAAGGCCCGGTCGAACACGAAGCTGTCGGCCGCGAAGGAGCCCATCGCCGGGGTGAAGGTGACCGCCGGGTTGTAGGCGGAGACGTAGTCGCGGCGCAGGCTGTCGATCAGGAACAGGAACACGTGGGGCGGCCTGGATGCCCGCCGCAGCTCGGTCGTGAACGATCGACTCGGCGGAGACACCCGGCCGGGAGCCACCAGCGTATTCGCCTTGAGCCGTGTGTAGAACTGCGCCGTCTCTCCGGCGCGCACGCGGCCGGCGTCGTGGATCAGGCGGAACGACATGTCAACGGCAGCGTACCGGTCGGCGACGTCCGACCGCGCGGCGAGGGGCGTCGTCGTCTGGACGAACCCGACGGCGACCAGCGGCGCGAGGGCGAAGACCAGCCGGGGCGTGGCACGGCGGGTTCCAATCAGCGCGTGGGCCGACGCAAACGCCGTCACCCACACCAGGAGCACGCCGGACTTCTGGATGAGGAAGTTCCAGTCGAGCGACGACGTCTCCTCGACGAGCCAGTACGCCGCCAACGGGAGCAGCAGCAGAACCGCGGCCGGGTGCACGAGCCGGCTCCGGCGAGCGACCGGTCCACCGATCGGCGCCAGCCACAGGTCGAGCGCAGGGAGCGGCGACCCATCGTCGGCCGGGTGCGCGCGCTGGCGTGCGACGCCGGACCAGGCCAAAGCCGTCGCACACCCAATCGCGATCGCGGCTGCCGCCGCAGCGGCACCGGCAAACGCGATCGACTGGAACGCGACCCAGTACATCCATGACGCGACGCCGGCGCCGGAGACGGCGACGAGGAGCCAGTACTCGATCGCACCCCGGTTGCGGCCGATCCTCGAGAGCGCCCCGACCACCGACAGCACCAGGAATATCGACACGAACGCGGCCAGGTGCAGCGTCGCCGACGAGGCGATTCCGAGGAGCAGGTCCCGGGGAGGGAGATCCACGCCGACGATCTGATGCAGCCGAAGAGGCGCACCGGCGGCGTACGCGCCCCACACGCAGGTCGCCGTCGCCAGGCACGCGTGGAAGAGCCGGCGCGCGTCCGACGAACGCATCGCGAAGGGCCTCGCGTCGAGGTGATCGACGATCGCCAGCCACACCGGGGGCACCAGGGCGAGCACGGCCGCGACGAAGCTCGATCGGGAATTTCCGACGGTTGGCAGCAGCGGCCGGGCGATCAGCGCGGCGCCGGCGGCGGCGAGGACGGCGACGTAGCCCCGCGCCAGCCAGATCGCGGTCGTCGATCGGGGCTTCAGCCGCACCGTCGCTTCCCCCGGGGCTCGGCGATCGATCGTCGCGGCCGCCTTCAGCCGGACCGTGAGCACCGTCAGCAGGAGCACCAGCCAGAACAGCGCCGTGTGGACGGCGATGAAGTCCGGCTGCCACGAAATGACCTCGGGTTTGAGGAACTGCTGATAGGCGAACGGGCTGTACGCCAGCAGGCAGTACGCCGCGGTGGCGAAGAAAAACGCGGCATTCAGCCCGCGGACGATCGCGATCGTCAGCGGCCGCCGCATCGGTTCCTCACAGCTGCCTCGCATACCAGTCGACCAGCCCGGGGCCGACCGTCGCCGCGGCGGCGGCGCCAAGCGCCAGAAACGTGCCGAACGGCAGCGCCGACTTCATGCCGCCGCGCTTCGTGACAATCAGCGACAGGCCGAGCACCGATCCGAGAACCGACGCCATCACCAGCGTCACCAGCGTCAGCTGCCAGCCGAGAAACGCGCCAATCATCGCCAGCATCTTGAAATCCCCCATGCCCAGACCCTCTTCGTGGCGCACGAGGTAGTAGGCGTACGCGACGCCGAGCAGTGTCCCTCCCCCAACCGCAATCCCGGCGAGCGACGACCCCCAGCCCGGCTGGGTGAACAGACTGAACGCGAACCCGACGACAATGCCCGGGAGGGTCACGGCGTGCGGCAGAATCTGGTGCTCGCGGTCGATCTCGAAGAGGACGATCAGCGCACAACCGAGCACGAGCCGCGACGCCAGCAGCACGCCGGGGCCATAAAACCACCAGGCGAAGGCGAACATCGCCGCCGTGATCGCTTCCACGATCGGATACCGCAGCGAGATCCTCGACCCGCACGTTCGGCAGCGGCCGCGCAGGACGGCGTAGCTCGCGACCGGGATGTTCTCGAACCAGGAGAGGGTTCGCCGGCACGCCGGACACGCCGACGCCGGCCAGACGACCGACCGCCGGCGCGGCAGTCGATAAATGCACACGTTCAGAAAGCTGCCGACGATGGCGCCCACCCCGGCGGCCACGACTATCCAGACCGTCTCGGGCAGGCCGGTCATCGAGGGGTGCTCCGGGGCTCTTCGGGCAGCGGCCACAGCGGCGACGATGACGAGAGCGCGACCCGGCCGTCCGGCGAGAGCTCGTACGGCACGCCGGCCGGGTCGACCGCGATCCCCGGAACCAGAGCATCACCAACCAGCGCGCGCCAGGTGACCGGCGCGTAGGAGTGCCGGGCCCGCCAGGCGTCCACGCGCACCTGCAGTTGATCGAGATCGTCGAGCGCACCGAGCTGCCGCAGGCTTCGCTCCGCGTACTGTTTGAGCCAGTCCACCTCAGCCGATTCGCGAATGGCCATCCACATCCGCCTGGACGACTGCCGATCGCCGCCCTGCGCGAGTGTCGTCGCCGCCAGCGATTTCAACCAGATGGGACTCCCGGGCACCTGGCTGGCGCGGGTGAACCACTGGGCGGCGGCCCGGTAGTCGTGGTGGTACCAATAGTGGACGAAGCCGATATCCTGCATGTATTCCCATTTATCGGCTCGGGCTCGTAATCCCTTTTCCAGCAGGTGAATAGCCAGATCGGGCCGCCCCGGTCCGCTCGGATACGGTTCGGCCAGGAAAATGGCCCCGAAGCGGTACGCCACGTTGAAGAAGGGGTCGAGGGTCGTCGTGAGATCCAGCAGCGGGTACAGCAGCGGAAAGTCGACGGCCGGATCGGCTGACAGCGCCGGCGGCGGCATCAGGCCCGGGAACCTGGCCGCCAGCCGTCGCTTGGTGCCTCCGTAGTACTGGATCGCGCGGATCCAGTACAGATCGGCGGCAACGTCCGTGTAGGCCACCGACAAACGCCGTACGGTCGGGCCCGAGGTCATGAGCAGGTCGTCGCCCGGGGCCGTGTCCGCCGGGTAGATGCGCTCGCGCGCCGCCTGCACGCCGCCCGCGGCGGCGCCGAACGCCCCAATCATCGTGAGCGCGACGAAGAGCTTCACCTCGATCCCACCATCACTTGAAGTCGCGCCGCGAGAAGACGGCGATGGCGGCGACGATCAGCAGGGCGATGTAACAGGACGCGTACGCCGCCGTCAGCGCCATGTAGCCGACCGGCACCGGCTGCGCGTGCACGACCTGCGACTTGACGTCGAACTGCGCGAGATTCGGAAGCGCCCAGTACACCGCACGCGCCAGACCGGTCGCGACCGGCGAGTCGAGGACCTGATCCAGGTTCCGGAGGTCCGCGCTGAAGTGGCCCGCCACGAAGAGACCGATGGTCAGCGCGGCGGAGAGCATTGGCGTCGAAAACGTCGAGAAGAACAGCGCAATGGCGGTGACGATCATGAGCTCGAACAGAATCAGCACGACCGCTTTCAGCAGGGCCGGATCGAGCGCCGGTGCCTCCCACGCCCGCTGAACATCGGCCGGGACGCCCCATGACATGTAGCCGAGCACCAGGTAGAGGGCGGCGGCCATGACCGCGACGTTCACGACGAGCGTCAGGACCAGGCCCGCGTACTTCCCCGCAATCATCTGCCACCGGCGAATCGGCTTCGACAGAAGGCTGTAGACGCTGCGCCGCTCGACTTCCTTCGAGACGAGCCCGATGCCGATGAACACGGCGATGAACAGACCGAACAGCGAGGTGGCGGCGAGGCCGAGATCCTTGATGATCCGCACGTCCTGCCCGGCCGTGAGCTGACCGATGACATACGACGCGCCAATCAACAGCACGGCGAACAGGACGAGGTTGTAGAGCACCTTGTCCCGGACCGATTCGCGGAACACGTTGAGCGCGATGGCGCCCGTCGCGCTCACGGCACGGCCTCGATGCCGCGGCGCGGCCGCCGGGCCTCGGGCGTCGAAATCTGCTGGACGAAGAAGTCCTCGAGGGTCTCGCGGAGCGGGTTCAGCGACACGAGGCTGGCGCCGGCCCCCGTCATCTCCGCCACGAGCCGTTCCGGGGACGGATCGAGCGGCAGTTCGAACGCGTAGCGGTCCTCGCCGAGGCGGACGGCCCGGCGAATCCGGGATCCCAGCGCGGCGACACGGGCAGGCGCCACCCCGCTCATCACCAGCTCCCAGCCGCGCGCGTGGAACTGCAGCATGTCGCTCAGGCGTCCCGTCGTGACGAGCCGCCCCTTGGCGAGGATGGCCACACGGCTGCAGAGCGCCTCGGCGTCGCCGAGCACGTGCGAGCTGAAGAAGACGGTGCAGCCGCGATCGCGCAGCGCGAGGATCAGCGAGCGCACCTCGCGGCGGCCCAGCGGATCGAGTCCCGACATCGGCTCGTCGAGGATGACGAGATCGGGATCGTTGACGAGCGCCTGCGCGATGCCGACGCGCTGCAGCATGCCCTTGGAGAACTTCCGCAGCTGCAGCCGGCGCTCGGCGCCCAGGCCGACCTCGTCGAGCAGGCGGGCCGCCCGGCGACGCCGCTCGGGCGCGTCGTAACCGAACAGCGCCGCGAAGTAGACGAGGAGCTCCTCGGCCGTCAGGTAGTCGTAGAAGTAGGGGTTCTCGGGAAGATACCCGATGCGTCGCCGGGCCCGGAGATCGCCCAGCGGGCGGCCGAGCAGCTCCGCGCCGCCCGAGGTCGGGAAGACCAGCTGCATCAGCAGCTTCAGCGTGGTCGTCTTGCCGGCGCCGTTCGGACCGAGGAACCCGAAGACCTCACCGGCTTCAACCGACAGCGAGAGACGGTCGAGCGCGCGGTACGGGCGCTTGCGCCAGAAGCCGACCGCGTAGTCTTTCGTGAGCTCGAACGTGGTGAGAGCGTTCATGAACCACGACGATCACGCCATCTATTTCGTGGCTGGCTGGTTCAGCTCGTACTCGATCGCCTGCTGGAAGTACTGGACCGGCAGCGCACCGTCGATCTTCTTGCCGTTGATGAAGAAAGTCGGTGTGGCCATGACGCCGAGCGAGTGACCGAGCGCGATATCGGCCTTGACGAGCTCGAGCGTGGCTGCGTACTTCTGATCATAGTCCGGAACCTGGCCCACCTCGCGCGCTCCCTGCTTCACCAGCTCTGGCGTCAGCGTCGGCTGGTTCGCGAAGATCCACTCGATCATCTGCTCTTCGCGGCCGTGCGTCCGCGCGAGCCGCACCGCGACGGCCGCTTCGCAGGCCGCCGGGTGAATGGTGTTGGGGACGTTCGCGTTGCATTCCGCATCGAGCGGGTAGTCGCGCAGCACGTACCGCACCTGCCCCGGATGATCCGCCTGGAACCTCGCGATGACCGGCTTGTACGCCATGTGCGAGTTCCGGCACGGCGGACACTGGAAATCGTTGAACTTGACGATCAGCACCTTGGCGCCCTCGGCGGGGACCGCCAGCGGCACGCGCTCGCGCGCCTGCCAGTAGCGCTCGAACTCCGACTGCGCGGCGGCCGGCGCCTGCGCGGCCGGTTCGGCCGCCGTGGCCGCCGTGGCCGTCTCCCCGGTCGCGGCCGAGCCCTCGCGCGGAAAGAACGCCAGCGTCGACACGGCGGCGCCGAGAAACAGCACCGACACCAGAATCGCGAGCGGGTTGGCTATCAAATCCCGCAGATCGCGGACAGCGCGCCGTGGCAGTGTCGTCATGGGAAACGTCGTGGTCGATCCGGAAAGGAAGAACAGCGCGACAATGGCCGCGGCCATGGTCAGGCAGAGCACGCAGACCGCCTTGAGGATGACGAACGAGACGTATTCGAAATAGAGCACGACGGCGAGCGCGAGCGTCGACGCCAAAAACAGGTAGCCGGGCGCACTGTGGCGCGCCTCGCCCGCGCCAACCAGCGCTATCAGCGACAGGAGCGCCGCCGCGCCGAACCAGATCGCGCCGAAGATCGCGACCGGGATGCCGCGGAACGTGCTGTAACGGCTCAGATATACCTGTGTGCAGCTGACCGTGGTGTTGACATCGCAAAAGCTCGTGTAGGCGGGATCGAACAGCAGGTGATAGTGCACGTACGCCGCGGCAACCGACGCCCCCAGCCCGACGAGCGCGCAGAGCAGGGCGACGCGGGCCGCAGGCTTGCTCATGGATGAGAGTGTTGTAACTGGTGGCACCGACCGCCGTCAAGAGCTCGAGGAAGCGCACGGTCCCGGCCACGAGCGCGCCGGAACACGCCGGAAAAGGCTCAGGGCAACGGCTGGGGCCTGCCCCCCAACCGCTGCCCTGGCCCTCTCCGGAGCTGGGGCTACTGAACGACCGTGGTCACGGTGATCGGGTTGGCGACCGTGGCCGCCGTGTCGTAGAAGATGGTGCCGCGCGTGTCGGTCGCGAAATAGCGGGTGCCCGTGCCGCCCGGCGTGAGCGGATCGGCTTTCGCGAAGTACGAGCTGAACAGATCCGCCGCCGGCGTGGCGTTGCACGGCGTCACGCTCGCCATGGCCGCGACGCCAGACGAGGCGTCGGCCTCGATCGTCACGACGTATCCGCTCTTGGTCACGCCGTTGGACTTGAGGTCCGGGCTGATGAAGCCCTGGCTGCTCCCGGCCGGGGGCAGCACCAGATCCTCGAGCTTGTCGGCGTACGCGCCCGCGGCGCAGCTGGACGAGTAGGCCGCCTGGGCGCTGTTGATCGCGCGCAGCGAGCCGATGGCCGACGCCTCGTTGCCCGACATCCGGGCGCGGAGCAGGCCGGGAACCGCAATCGCGGCGATGATGCCGATGATCGCGACCACGATCAGCAGCTCGATCAGGGTGAAACCTTTACTGGACTGCATCTTCCTCATCACACGTCTCCTTCAAATCGTCGGGCGGTTCTCTGCTCGTCGGGTGGCTGCCGGCTCAAACAGCAACCCGTATGCCAGAGGTGGCGCGACCCCGCGGAAGGCTGTAAGGCATTCATGAACAATAACTTGAAAACCTCTGGAATGAAACCGTGGATCGCATGGCCATGCGGGGGTGACAAACATTGTCGGTCGGCGCGGCCGAAGAATGTCACTGGCGGACGTTGTACTTCTTCACGTAGTAGCGAAACGACCGGAAGCTCATACCGAGCAGCTCCGCCGCCTTCACCTGCACGCCGCCCGCGCGCCGAAGCGCCTGCGCGATGTAGCCCCGCTCGATCTCCTGGACGTGCGCTTCGAGATCGAAGCCCGAGTCGGGCAGCTCGCTGACGCGCTGGGTGCCGGCCCCCCTGGTAGCCTCGCCCCGAATCGCCGCCGGGAGGCTGTCGGCGAGGATCGTGGGCGTCGCCTCGAGCGCCACGGCCCGTTCGATCACGTTTTCCAGCTCGCGAATGTTGCCGGGCCAGTCGTGCCGGGCCAGCAGCTGCATGGCCGGCTGCGAGATGCCGGTAATGGCCTTCTCCATCTGCTCGGCGTACTTCGCCAGGAAGTGATCGGCGAGCAGCGGGATGTCCTCGCGGCGCTCTCGCAGCGGCGGCAGCACGACCGGGATGACGTTGATCCGGTAGAACAGGTCTTCCCGGAAGCGTCCTTCGGCCACCAGGCGCGTGAGATCCTGATTGGTGGCCGCGATGACCCGGATGTCGGCCTGGAGCTCTTCGAGGCCGCCCAGGCGCCTGAAGCGCCGCTCCTGGAGCACGCGCAGCAGCTTGACCTGCATCACGGCGCTCGTCTCGCCGATTTCGTCGAGGAAGATCGTCCCGCGTTCGGCCACCTCCAGCAGCCCCTTCTTGTTGGAATCGGCGCCGGTGAAGGATCCGCGCATGTGGCCGAAGAGCTCGGATTCGAGCAGCGTCTCGGGTAGCGCGCCGCAGTTGAGCGACACCATCGGCCGTTCCCGGCGCAGCGAGTGGAAGTGGATGGCCTGGGCGACGAGCCCCTTCCCGGTCCCCGACTCGCCCGTCAGGAGGATCGTGCTGTTGGTCCGGGCGACGGTTTCGACCAGCTTGAAGACCTCGAGCATCGCCTCGCTGCGCCCGATCATGTTCGAGAAGCGGTGCGGCATCCCGAGCGTCCGCTTCAGCAGCACGTTCTCCTGCCGCAATTGCCGCGTGTCGATCTTCTCGCGCACCTTCATCTTGAGCAGGTCCATGTCGAACGGCTTGCTCAGATAGTCGCAGGCGCCGAGGCGCATCGCCTCGACCGCCGTGTCGGTGGACGCGAAGGCGGTGATCATGATCCCGAGAATGTCCTGATCGATGCGCTTGGCCGCGCGGAGCACCTCGACGCCGCTCAGGTCGGGCATCTTGATGTCGGAGATGAGCAGGTCGATCGGCTCGCGCTCGAGCGTCTCGATGGCCGCGCGTCCGCTTTCCGCGAGCAGCACGTCGTAGCCTTCGCGCCGCAGCACGATGGCGAGCAGTTCCCGCATCGAGCGCTCGTCGTCGACGACGAGGATCCGCGGCAGGCGCCGCTCGGGCGGGACGTCCCGATCGGTCGCGTTCATGTGATGGCCACCGGCCGCTGCGCCGGAAGACGGACCGAGACGGTCGTGCCGGCTCCGGGACGGGAGCTGACGCTGATGTCTCCGTGGTAGTCGGACACAATCCGGTGCACGATCGCGAGCCCGAGGCCGGCGCCCTTGGCGAAGGTGCCATGGAACGGCTGGAACATCCCGGCCTGCTGATCCGGTTCGATGCCGATGCCCTCGTCCTGCACCGTGATGACGACGCCGTCGGCCGCCTCGTCCGAGGCCGCGCGCAGGCGCAGCCGCCCGCCGTCGGGCATGGCCCGGATGCCGTTGCTCGCCAGGTTCCAGACGATCTGTTTGATCTGGCCTTCGTCGGCGTCGTACCAGAGCGCGTGCGGCGGCACCTCGACGTCGACCGCGTGGAGGTCGGTGATGTCCGAACTGTTGCGCAGCAGGAGCGCGGCGTCGTTGAGCGCGCGGCGCACGTCGATCCGCGTCACGGCAAACCGCTGCGGCCGCGCGTACGCCAGAAACGACCGAATCGTCGTGTTCAGGCGCTCCGACTCGCGCAGCACGATGTCCATCAGCTGTTCCTGCTCGGGAGTGAGCGGCAGTTCCTGGCGGAGAATCTGGATGGACCCCGACATCGACGCGAGCGGATTGCGGATCTCGTGCGCGATGCCGGCCGCCATCTCGCCAATCGCCGCCAGCCGCTGCTGCATGACGGCGTCACGTTCGAGCTTCTTGATCGTGGTGACGTCCTGGAAGGTGAACAGGAACCCGGCGCGCCCGCCGGGCGTCTCCAGGTGCGTCGCGGTCATCCCGAGCGCGATCTCGCCGCGGCCGTCCGCCGTCTGGTAGTTGAACTCGTGGCGCCTGGTCGCCCGCGCCGACAGATCGCCTTCGAGCGGTGCGAGTGCCGAGGCGGGCAGCTGCAGCACCTCGCCGATCGGCCGTCCGATGGCCGACGGCCACCGGAGGCCCGTAATGGATTCCGCCGCGCGATTGAACGTCAACACGCGCTGCTGGCGATCGGTGGTGATGAGGCCGCTCGGCAGGCTGTTGAGGACGTGCTGGTTCAGCGCCTGCAGGTCGGCGATCTCGGTGGACGCCTGCAGCAGGCGGGCGCTCGCGGTGCGACGCGCCTCGGCCAGCGATCCGCTGACGAGCGCCACGGCGAAGAAGCTGAACCCGTTCAGGGCGACCGTGTACTGCGCCACGAGTCGGGGCGGCAGCGCCACGGAGGGACCGGCGTGCAGGCCGGCCGCGCCGTACTGGGCCAGCACGACACCGATGTACAGCAGCGTGCTCAGCGTCGCCGTCCACAGCCCGCCGCGGCGCAGCCGCAGCGCGCTGCCCGCGACGATGGGCAGGACGTACAGGAGCGAGAAGTAGCTGGTCACGCCGCCGGTGACGTAGATGAACGCCGACACGATCAGCACGTCGCCCGAGAGCTGCAGATCGACCAGCCACGGCCACCGATCGGCGAGCCGCAGCGAGGCGGCGTACACGATCGTCAGCGAATAGGTGAGGCCGATCAGGAAGAAGAACGGATCGAAGCTGAACGATCCGGGCTTCGTCAGCTCGACGAGGGTCGCCGCGCCCAGCAGCATGGTGCTGATGATCGCGCGGATGGCGATCAGCCATGCGAGCTTCCGGCGCAGTTCGGTCTCTACCATCCGGACGGCGCCCTCATGTCAACTTGCTGATCAAGTCGAAGATCGGGAGATACATCGAGATCACGATGCCGCCGACGATGACGCCGAGCACGGCGATCATGACCGGTTCGAGCAGCGTCAGGAGCCCGGCGACGGCGGTGTCCACCTCTTCCTCGTAGAAGTCGGCAATCTTGCCGAGCATCGCGTCGAGCGCGCCGGTCGCCTCGCCGACGCCGATCATCTGCGTCACCATGGCCGGAAACACGTTGGTGTCCTTCAGCGGCACCGACATCGTCTCGCCGCGCTCGATGCTCTTGCGCGTCACGAGGACCGCGTCCTCGATGACCGCGTTGCCCGAGGTCCGCGCCGTGATGTCGAGGCCGTCGAGGATCGGCACGCCCGAGCTGATGAGCGTCGACAGGGTCCGGCAGAAGCGGGCGACGGCAATCTTGCGCAGAATCGTTCCGAGAATCGGCAGCCTCAAGAGCGTGCCGTCGACGACGCGCCGCCCCTTGGCGGTCGCGTACGTACTGCCGGAACGCGTAGGCCAGCGCGCCCGCGCCTACGATCAGGAAGGGAAAGAACCGGACCAGGTTGTCGCTGAGCGCGATGACCACGCGCGTCGGCATCGGCAGCTCCGCGCCGAGGCCGGCGAACAACGCCGCGAAGGTCGGAATCACCTTCCAGAGGATCACGCCCACCACGCCCGCTGCGATCAGGATGACGGCGACCGGGTAGATCATCGCCGACTTGACCTGACCGCTCAGCTTCACGGCTTTCTCGATATAGGTCGCGAGCCGCTTGAGAATCGTGTCGAGGATGCCGCCGGCCTCCCCCGCCGCAATCATGTTGGTGAAGAGCGGATCGAACGTCTTGGGATGCTTGCGCATCGCCTCGGCGAGCGACGCGCCCGACTCGACGTCGGTGCGGGTCTGCAGGATCACGGCCGCGAAGTTCTTGTCCGGCTCCTGCGAGCCGAGGATCTCGAGGCACTGCACGAGCGGCAGGCCCGCATCGATCATGACGGAGAACTGGCGTGTGAACACCGCCAGGTTCTTCGCCTTCACCCTCCGACCGATCCTGCCCGCCTTCTTCGCGGGCGCCGCGTCGGGCTTCGCTTTGCCAGGCGCGATGCGCGTCACGATGATCTGCTCGCGCCGGAGCGCCGCCACTGCGGCGTCCATCGTGTCGGCCAGCCGTTCACCGCTGACGGTCTGGCCGCCGCGCGTCCTCCCCGAATACGCAAAGGTCGGCATCGTCTCTACTGCCTTTCACCGGCGCGGCGCCCGGACCTCACCGGGCCGCCCGCTCGGCCGCCCGGCCCGCCGGACGGCCCAGTCCCGCCCCGGCGACCACACCCACGCCGCGATTGATCATGTCCTGGAGCTCGTCCTTGTTGGACGAGACGCTCAGCGCGATGTCGAGCGTGACCAACCGTTTCTGGTACAGGCTCGCCAGCGACTGGTTCGCCGTCTGCATCCCGAGCTTCTCCTGCCCGGCCTGCATGGCTCCGTAGATCTGGTGGACCTTGTCGTCCCGAATCAGATTCCGGATGGCCGGTGTCGGAATCATGATCTCGAGCGACACCACACGGCCTTTCCGATCCGCGCGCGGCAGCAGGGCCTGACACACGATGCCCTCGAGGACCAGGGAGAGCTGCGTCCGGATCTGCGCCTGCTGGTTCGCGGGAAAGATGTCGATGATGCGGTTGATCGTCTGCGCCGCCGAATTGGTGTGCAGTGTGGCGAACGTCAGGTGCCCGGTCTCGGCGATCTTCAGGGCGGCCTCGACGGTCTCCAGATCGCGCATCTCGCCGATGAGCACGACGTCGGGATCCTCGCGGAGCGCGGCGCGAAGCGCGTTGGAAAAGCTCGTCGTGTCGCTGTGGACCTCGCGCTGGTTGACCAGGCAGTTCTTGTGCCGGTGGATGTACTCGATCGGATCCTCGATCGTCAGGATGTGGTCGTGCCGCTCGGCGTTGATCTTGTCGAGCATCGCCGCCAGGGTCGTCGACTTGCCGCTGCCGGTGGGGCCGGTGACGAGCACGAGCCCGCGCGGCCGCTCGGCGAGGGTCGCCAGCACCGGCGGGAGGCCGAGCTCGCCGAACGTGCGGATCTTCTCGGGAATCAGGCGGTACACCGCGGCGACGGCGCCTCGCTGGCTGAAGACGTTGCAGCGGAAGCGCGACAGCCCCTTGATGCCGAAGGAGAAATCGAGCTCCATCGTTTCCTCGAACGTCTTCTTCTGGGCATCCGTGAGAACCGAGTACACGAGCTGCTTGGTCTCCGACGGCGTCAGCTCCGGCATCGCCAGCCGATCGAGGTGCCCGTGCACGCGCACCTGTGGCGGCGTGTCGGTCGTGATGTGGAGGTCGGAGCCCCCCATCTCCACGGTCGTCTTCAGGAGGTCGATCAGAATCGCCATCGATCAGTCCTCAATCCTCGGTCCCCGGTCGTCACCGCGTCCGCGGACACGCATCACCGGTTTCGGTCGGACCCGCCCATTCGATGTCCCGAACGGGCACGGCCCGCGGTACCCTGGGGACTACTTCACCGTCTCCCGCACAACCTCCTCGATCGTCGTGACCCCCGCCTTGACCTTGCGGAGGCCGCTGTTGCGGAGCGTGATCATGCCCTCGTCGATCGCCTTGCGGCGCAGCTCGAGGCCGGAGGCGCCGACCAGAATCAGCTCGCGCAGCTCCTCGGTGATCTCCATCACTTCGTAGAGGCCCACGCGCCCCTTGTAGCCGGTCAGATTGCAGCGATCGCAGCCGGCGCCCTTCATGGGCGTCACCGACGCGCCGTCCTCGGCCGAAAAGCCGGCCTGCACGAGCGCGGCCGGGGGCAGCGGATGCGGCTCGCTGCAGTGGCCGCACACCCGCCGGACGAGGCGTTGCGCGCAAATCAGGTGCACGGAGCTGGCGACCAGGAACGGCTCGATGCCCATGTTCATCAGCCGGTTGACGGTGCTCGGCGCGTCGTTGGTGTGCAGCGTCGAGAGGACGAGATGGCCCGTGAGCGCCGCCTTGACGGCGATCTCCGCCGTTTCGAAATCGCGGATTTCGCCGACGAGGATGATGTTCGGGTCCTGCCGCAGGAACGATCGGAGCGCGGCGGCGAAGTTCAAGCCGATCTGCTCCTTCACCTGCACCTGGTTGACGCCGGTCAGATTGAACTCGACCGGATCCTCGGCCGTCATGATGTTGGTTTCCGGCGTGTTGATCCGCGAGATCGAGGAATAGAGCGTGTTGGTCTTGCCGCTGCCCGTCGGGCCGGTGACGAGCACCATGCCCCACGGCCGCTGGATGGCCGCCTCGAACCTGGCGAGCGACTCGGTCTCGAACCCGAGCTTCGTCATGTCGAGCATCAGCTTGTCCTTGTCCAGGAGGCGCATGACGATCTTCTCGCCGAAGAGCGTCGGCAGACACGAGACGCGGAAATCGATCTCCTTGGGCTGGCCGTTCTCGTTGAACCGGATCTTGATGCGGCCGTCCTGCGGGAGCCGCTTCTCCGCAATATCGAGCTTCGCCATGATCTTGATGCGCGAGGCAATCGCTTCGCGGAACTTCAGCGGCGGGTTCATCATGTTGTAGAGAATCCCGTCGATGCGGTAGCGGACGCGCAGCTCCTTCTCGTACGGTTCGACATGAATGTCGCTGGCACCCTTCTGGATGGCCGACATCAGCACGACGTTGACCAGCCGCACGATCGGCGCTTCCTCGCCCTGCCGGGCGAGGGCTTCGGCGCTGATCTCCTGCAGCTCCTCGAGCACCTCCACCTCGCCGGAGTCGGCGAGCTGCTGCAGCTCCTCGAGGCCCTTGGTGGCCAGCTCCAGCGTGCTCGGCCCGGTCGGCTCCTTGGCCGCCGGCGTCTTCTGGGCCGACCCGTAGTACCCGCTGGAGCGCGTCGATGACCGCGCCTTCCGACGCCACGACCGGCTCGACGTTGTAGCCGGTCATGAACTTGATGTCGTCCATCGCGAAGACGTTGGTGGGATCGGTCATCGCGATCGTCAGCGTCGCCCCCGAGCGGCTCAGCGGCACGATCTGGTACTTGACCGCCGTGTCCGCCGGAATGAGCCTGATGACCGATGGGTCCAGATCGAACTGCGCCAGGTTGATGGAGGGAACGCCGTACTGCTTGCTCAGCAGCGCCGTGATGTCGTCGTCTTTGACGAAGCCGAGTCTGACGAGATTGAAGCCGAGCTTCCCCCCGCTGGCCTTCTGACGATTCAGGGCCTGCTGGAGCTGTTCAGGCGTGATGCGCTTCTCTTTGAGGAGGAGCTCGCCGATGCGGACGGCCATGAAATTGGGGTCACCCTACGCTGGATGACAAAAAGTGTCAATGCTGACCTAAAACGTCACTCGCGCGTCCAGCCCCCAGCCCCGGACCGCCTCGTCGTCTCCCCGTGTCACCCGCACGTCGAGGAACAGCCCCCGTTGAACGGCGAGGCTGCCGCCGGCGCTCACCGCCGGCCGCGCGGAGTCGACGGTGTTGACGCTGACGCCCGCCCGGATGCCGAGCCGCTGCGCCAGCCATGCTTCAGCGCCTCCGGCGAGGTGCCGCGCGTTCCCGAACGCCGTGGCCGTCGTCGTCAGGTCCGCGTCGAGACCGGCGTTCACCCGGACCGCGCCGGCTGGCTGGGCATACGCAAGGCCGACTCGCGCCTGACGATCGAGGCCCACGCGGACCCCGTCGGCGATCACGTCTGGCGCGTGCAGATGCTTCAGGACGGCGCCGATCCGCACCCGGTTGAACTTCACCATCGCCCCGAGATCCAGGTCGGCGCGCGTGTTGTCCGCCCGCACCAGCTTCAGCGTGGAGGCCAGCACCAGGTGATCGCCCACCGACTGCCCGACCGTCGCGCCGAACTGACTGATGACGAACGTCGATGGAGGGACGGCCGCCCCCCCTTCTTGTCGGTCCCCGGCGGGCGGCGCTGTAGAGGGCAGAGCCGTCACTCGGACCCGGTAGTAGCTCACGCCGAGGGAGGGCACCGCCAGTGAGACCCCGAGCAGGGCGTCCGCGTTGGGCGCGCTCAGCCATGCGCGCTCCACAATCGCGTTGAAATACGCGCCGGTCGCGAGCCCGGCCGGGTTCCACCAGGTCGCAGTGGAATCGTCGGCCACGGCGACAAACGCGCCGCCCATGCCCTCTGCCCGCGTCCCCACGCTTTCGAAGATCTGCGCGGACACCGGCCGAGCGGCGGCGAGCAGGAAGACCACGGCAGGAATGGTCGAAAGATGTCTGGAGGTCACAGTCCGTCAACCGCCTTTCGGGTGCGCGCACGCGTCGGTGTCGTGCCGATGCGGCGCCCTGGCCTGAGGGCCCCTGGCCGCGCGGATTCGGCGGCCGCGTCTCAACTGCGATGTCGCCTGGTTCGCAGGCACAGAATCCAGCCGACGGGCCAGCCCGAGGAACAGGTAGGTGAACGGGATCAATTGTATGACCACCGACGACTTGAGGAGGAGCTGATGGGCCTCGGCCACGCCCGAACCGACGAGCGACCAGGCGGCGAACCCGCCGGCGAGCACGGCGGGGACGGCTCGCCGGCGCGCGAGCGCACCGAGCCGGTAGCGCCGGTCACCGGGCGGGCGCCGATCTGGCGGGGCGAAGCGCCGTCGCCATCCAGCAGGTGCAGTCCCGCGCGGCGTGCGTCCACAGGGATTCGAAGGCGCCGAACCCGAAGCGGTCGAGCGTCATCCGCCGGACCATCTTCTCTCCGCGGTCGGTCACCGTGACAGTGAGCACGCGCGTCACCGGCAGCCGCCGCCGCCAGCGATCGAACGCTGCGGCGGCCGCGCGCAGGATGGCCCCGCGGGCGAGGCCGGACGCGCTCGGCGCACCGGAGGCCGCCACACTGTCGACATACCAGGCGACCGTATCGAGCGTCACCACATCCGCCTCCGACGGCACGTCCGAGGTCAGGAACAGCGCCCGAGCGGGGTCGTGGCTGGTGCAGGGAAACGCGAAATCGTCGCGCGCCGGCGCGCGGATCAGCCGGGCCGCCGTCGTCGGAGCAATCGGAAACGCCGAGACATAGCCGACCGGCACGCCGTCGACAGCGACGATGGTAACCGCGTCGGGAAAGCGTTCGAGAAGCGTCGCGACCTCGTGCCGATCGAAGGAGAGCGCGGTGCGGCCGCCGTACGCGGCCGCGTCGATCGAGAGCAGCAGATCGACGGCGTCGCCGCGATCCATCGATTGTCCCGGCACGATTCGGCTGATCATGGGCGAGTCAGGCCGTATCGGCGAACCTTGCGTGCCGGCCGACGTCGAACCGGTGCGGGCACGCGCGACCGGTCAGGGCTCGGCCTGGCGCCCGTGCGGGTGCGGGGCCGCTCCGCGCCCATCGGGCGGCCGGTGCCGCGGTCGAGGACGGCGGAACGCGGCGCGAATCCAGTCGGTCCGGCAGCCATGCCAGCACCACACCGCGCATCCGTAGACCGCTGCGGCCGCCGCGTCGACAGACAGCGACGGCGCGACCCATCCGCGATCGAGCGCCATCGAGCAGACCGAAAACACGGCCGCGGCCGCACCGTCGCCGCAGAGAGACCAGCGGAACGTCTGTTGTTCGTCCAGCAGCTTCTCGGCTGAAATGTCCCACATCACGTACAGCGCGAAAATCGCCGCCATCCAGAGCCAGTAGCGGCCCGTCACGTCGAACAGTCTTGACATGCACAAGACGATGGCCATCTCGAAGACGAAGTACGCGGAGCGGTGCGATTCGGTACTGCTGTCTGAACTGCGGGCTCTCTTTCAGCCGGGCATGGAGGTAGACCCAGTCCACGCCGAGGACGACATACGCGAGGAGCCATCGGAGCGCGCCCGTCACGCTCTCGATCTCGCCGACCTTCTCGAAACCGTACGCGACCGCGGCGCCGTAGATCAGGTCGACGAGGCCGATGCGGACGCCGAGCGGTTCAGCGGCGGCTCGATCACCGACGTCTGGCCTCACGGCTCGACCTGAAAGCTGGCGAACTGCCAGAGCTCGTCGTTCGACACGGCCGGCGTACCCCAGCGCGCGAACAGTCGCGACCGGCTGTGGAACGGCGTCCAGTCGGTCTCGACCGACGGGCACGGTCCGAGGTACGCCCCCGCGATGTCGAGAATCTCCCTGAAGGGCAGATCGTCCGGCACCAGGATTCCGCGGGTGGGGTTTCGAATCATCCACACGAGGCCGCCAATCACCGCCGCCGCCACCTGCAAGGTCGTGGCGTTCTGGCCGGAGACCAGCTGCCGCGTTTCGTGAATGTCGAGCTGCGACCCGGCCCAATAGGCGTTCAGGCCGTGGCCCATCACGAGCACGCCGAGCTCGTCCATCCCTTCCGTGATCTCGTCGGACATGATGCGCAGCTTCGACTGCAGCCTGTAATTGCGCATCGCGAGCTCGTACAGACTCAGGATGGCGTTGTCGCACGGCATGTACGCGTAGTGCACCGTCGGCCGATAGGTGGGGCGAAGTCCTTCGACCGTGTCTTCCCACACGGTCAGGTGATCGCTGATGGTGAACGACTCGGCGTGACGCACCACCATCCCGATGATCGGGCCGCCCGCGGGCACCCACGAGTGGACCAGCGTGCGCACGCCCGGCTGCGCGAGGAAGATCTGGTTGCCGGGGCCGGCAATCGGCACGTGGGCGTTCCTCGGCAGACGGCGCTCGTGGGTCCCCCACCCCATCTCGGCGGGCGCGGTCCCTTCTTCGTAGAAGCCCTCGATCGACCAGGTGTTGACGAATTCGCCCACCGCCTTCGGCACGTCGGAGATCTGCGTATCGCGCTCGGAGATGTGAATGACCCTCGTGCCGGTCGCGCGGCTCAACCGCGCGAACGATCCTGGCGTGAATGCGTGCGCCTCCGAGATCGCCGCTTCGAACGCGCTCGTCGACATCCCCTTGGGGGAAGCGATGCCGCGCGTCAGCATCGCCTCGCCGATCTCGAGCAGCGCGCGCTTGGTGAAATGGTTCACCAGCCCGGGGTTCGCACCGTGATCGATGATGGCGGTCGGCAGCGGCACCCCGCGCGCAGCCAGCTCGGTCTTGAGCACACGGATCCGCATCTGCCGCGAGTACAGGCTCCGCTCGTAGGGTGACTTGTTCTCGATATCGCCGTACGGATCCCATTCCTCCACCGACGTGTTGATGAAGCGGACGTCGTGCTCGCCGCACCATCGCAGCATGTCGAGGGTCTCGACGTTCCACGAGAGGTCGACGATGAGGTCGCCCGGACCGACCAGCTCGGGCAGAAGCGTCTGGTAGTTCTCGCGTGTCAGCCGCTCCCGTCTCACGACCACACCGGCCGCCACGGCGTCGGCGATCCTGGCCCGCACGTCCTCGAAGTCCATCACCGTGATTCGGGGGGCCGGCATGTCGATGTGCCGGAGGATGAGCGGCAGAGTGCATTGCCCCACCGATCCGCAGCCGAGCAGGAGCAGCCGTCCGGCAAAAGGCGCGCGCGTCGTCGTTGGAGTCATCGTGATCTGTCTTGGATGCCTGATCTGTCTTGGATGCCGGTCCGGCAAGGGCGCAGCCGATCTGACGACCGGCTCATTCAGGTCATCTGTCCGGCCGGCCGACGCCGCGCGCTCCGGTGGAGCGCGCGGGCGCCATCCGAGCGGAACCGATCACACGGCCAGCGCCGCTCTTGTCATGCGAGAGGCGCGACGGGCGTCGGGCTGTCCGCCGGCAGACGCCGGGCGGTGATGCCGGACGCCGCGCGCGGCCGGACGGCGCGCGGCTTGGACACCCGGCGCGGCCGTCTGGGCGGCGCGCCCTGGCCGTCGTCGACGATGGTCACGGGCGGCTGAAAGCCGTTGAACGCCGTCGCGCTCGCCTTCGTGTAGGCCCCCATGCCGGGGACGATCAGCAGGTCGCCGAGCTGCAACTCCGGCAACAGCTGGTCCCGCGACACGATGTCGATGGAATCGCACGTCGGTCCGGCGACCACGCACTCGCGCACCGGCCCCTGGCGGACCGGAATCAGCTCGTAGTCGCAGTGATCGAACAGCTTGCCGGAGAAGGCGCCGTACAGGCCGTCGTCGATGAAATACCACGGGATGCCGTTCCTGGTCGAACGGCCGATGACCCGCACGACGAGCGTCATCGAGTCGCCTGAGATGCAGCGGCCGGGCTCCGCGATGATGCGGACACCGGCCGGAAACATCTGCGAGAGGCCGCGGGATACGACGCGGCAGAAATCCTCGAGCTTCGGCACCGCCGCCCGATAAGCGACGGGAAAGCCGCCACCGATGTCCAGCGTATCGAGGCGGACGCCGGCCTTGGCGGCAGCGTCGAACAGGCCCCGGACGAGCGCCAGTGCTGAGAGGTAGATGCCCGGATCGGTCGACTGCGAGCCGACGTGAAACGCGATGCCGCGCACGTTGACGCCGGCCGCGCGCGCCTGGAGAATGAGCGCCAGCGCCTCGTCTTCGTGCGCGCCGAACTTCGCGCCGAGATTGACGACGCACGCCTCGTTCTTGATCGCGACCCGCAGGAGCACGCTGGCGCCCGGGGCGTGCGCCTTCAGCTTCGGGACTTCGTCGGCGTTGTCGAAGGTGAACCACCCCACCCCGTGTCTGACGCAGGCGCCGATGTCGGTGTCCTTCTTGACCGGATTGGAATGGAACAGGCGATCGGGCGACACGCCCGCGGCTGCCGCCAGCACGACCTCGGGGTACGAGGCCACATCGATTCCGTCGACCAAGCCGTTGAGCAGTCCGAGGAGCTCCGGATCCGGATTCGATTTCATCGCGTAGAACAGCTCGACGCCGGGCAGGCACGTCCGCAGGGTCCTGATGCTCCGTTGAATGCGTGAGGGAGAAAGGACCAGAAACGGTGTGGCCACGGTGCCCGCGAGGACGGCCGCGCGATTGAACGTCAGGTCCGGTTCCACGACCGGCTTGGGCGGAACGATCGGCGGCACTGCGCCGTTGCCATTCTTCATCTCATCCTCACCTCGCTTCCAGCAAAACTGCCTTGCACGCCGACCCACGCGCGCCGCCGGCCTAGAACTGCGGCGGCCACGTCACGAACAGGATTTCCGCCGGCGACCGGCCGACGTTCCGGATCGAATGTTCCTGCTGCGCCTTGTAGCTGAACGAGTCGCCCGCCTTGGCCACGACCGACCGCCGTCCCAGCGCCACTGAAATCCGTCCGCGAATCACGTAACCGAATTCCTCGCCGTTGTGCGACGTGTGCGGCCCGAACCGCTGCCCCGGCCCCAGCACCATCCGTACCGGCTCCATCGCCATGGTGGTGGACCCCGGCACGAGCAGCTCGAACTTGTCGCAGCCCCGGTCCTCGAGCGCCGTGCGATCCTGGCGGCCGAAGACGAACGGCTGCATCGCGTCGGCGGAGAAGAACGTGCTCAGGGGTTCACCCAGCACCTCGAGCACGGCCGTCAGCGTCTCGAGGGAGACCGAACTCTTGTTCCGCTCGAGCAGCGAGATGAACCCCTTGGTCACACCAGCGCGGACGGCCAACTCCTCCTGCGTGAGCTGGTGCGCCAGCCGGACCTCGCGAATCCGTTTGCCAATATCCACGGCGCACCGTCCATGTTCATAAACCGGCGGTTACAGCATTACTTGACTGTCCCCTCGGCGGCACCCGCCGACCTCGTCCCACTGTGATTAAACCACCGGTATAGCAACGCTTTACTCATCGAGAGTACATACCAGGTGCCGTGCCGTCAATATTTTTTTTGAACCGCGCAAGCTGTTCTGGCGTACGAGCTTACATGACACGGCTGCCTGGAGCCCGCCTGGCAAGGCAATGTGCAAGCCAATGGTTGTTTAATCCGACCGAATTTGGCGTACATTGGGTTGAGAGCGCCGTGGCCGTCGCGGCCACCACACCGGAACCGATGGCCGCCGGGAAGCCGGGCGACGCGGGCATCGAACATTCGCTCCACCTCGACCGTCTAAGAGTAGTTTGAGGCTTCAGGCGTTGCCCGGGCCTTCGAAGCAGGTTCAGTCACATGGCACAGACATTTCCAGCCGGCGGTTCCGCCTCGGCAGCCCCGAAGGGCCTGATCGGCCGGGTGTTTGGAGTGGTGTTCAGTCCCGCCGCCACCTACGCGGAGGTGGCCGCCCGGCCGCGGGCTCTCGGCGTTCTGCTCCTCACGCTGCTCGTCCTCGCGGCGTCGAGCGTCATCTTCTTCTCGACCGAAGTCGGACAGACCGCGTTGCTCGACCAGAACGTCAAAACGCTGGAATCGTTCGGCATGAAGGTCACCGACCAGGTATACCAGCAGCTCGAGGACCGGCTGTCCCAACCGCGGACGCCGTATCTGACCGCGGCGTCGCAGGTTGTCGCCGTGCCCATCATTGCCGTCGTCTTCACCGGCATCGTCCTGGTCATCTTCAACGCGATCCTCGGCGGTAACGCGACCTTCAAGCAGACCTTCGCCGTCATCGCACATGCCGGTGTCATCACGGCCCTTCAGCCGCTGTTCACGTTTCCGCTCGACTACGTCCGCGAGTCGCTGTCGAGCCCGACGTCGCTGGCTGTCTTCTTCCCGTTTCTCGACGAGAGCAGCTTCGCTCAACGATTCCTCGGCTCCATCGACCTGTTCCTTCTCTGGTGGATCGTGAACCTCTCCATCGGTCTGGGTATTCTGTACAAGCGACGGACCAGACCCATCGTGGCTGGCCTGTTGCTCACCTACGTCGCGATCGCGCTGGTCTTGGCCGGCGTTCGAGCTGCGCTTTCAGGAGCTTAGATGACCCGCCGTAACATCCTGATCGTTCTGGGCGTCGTCCTGCTGGGAGGCGCCGTCGTGGCCGCCAACCTCTGGTTCAAGCGGGACAATGGCCTCGCCGTGACCACCGAGACCGTTCGGGCACGGGACCTCGAGGCGGTGGTCTCGGCTTCGGGGAAGATCCAGCCGAAGGAGCTCGTCAACATCAGCGCGGAAACCTCCGGCCGCGTCGTCGATCTGGCGGTGAACGAAGGCGACCGGGTCCGAAAAGGACAGTTCCTGCTGCAGATCGACCCGGTGACGCTGCGGACCCGGGTCGACAACAGCGAAGCGTCGCTGCAGGTCGCGACGGCGTCTCTCGATCAGATGAAGCAGGCGGTCGAGACGGCGCGCGTCCAGCTCGACCAGGCGCGCCTGAACCTCAAGCGCCAGCAGGACTTGTGGAAGCGGGAGCTCACAACCCGCGAGTCGCTCGACAAGGCCGAGAGCGACATGAGAGGGGCGGAGTCGGCGCTGCAGGAGCGCGAGAAGACGGCGCGCGCCCAGGACAGCCGGATCATGCAGGAGCGCGCGGGCCTCGAGAGCGCCCGCTACGAGCTGACCAAGGTCCGGATGCTGTCGCCGATCGACGGCATCGTCACCCGCCGGAACATTCAGCAGGGTGAAACGGCGGTCATCGGCACCATGAACAACGCCGGGACCGTGCTGCTGACGCTCGCGGACATGTCGGTCATTCAGGCCGAGGTCGAGGTTGACGAGACGAACATCCCGAGCGTGCAGATCGGGCAGAAGGCGAAGATCACGATTGACGCGATTCCTGATCGGAGCTTCCGAGGGCACGTGACCGAGATCGGGAACAGCCCGATTCAGGCCAGCACCAGCGCCGCGGCGGGCACCCAGGCCACCAACTTCAAGGTGGTGGTGGTCGTCGACGACCCGATCCCCGAGGCGCGGCCGGGGTTCACCTGCACGGCCGACATCACGACGGCCACGCGGAAGGACGTCACGGCGGTGCCGATCCCGGCCGTCGCAGTGCGCGAGCTCGTTTACAACGAAGAGGGCCAGATCGTCAGGGAGCCCCAACCCGACAAACGGAAACGGAGGGCCAACAACACCACGACGCAGACGCAGGAGCTCCCGCCCGGCCAGATGCGCAAGGAAACCGAGGGCGTGTTCGTCATCCGCGACAACCGGTCGGTATTCCTGCCGATCAAGATGGGGATCGCCGGCGACAAGTACTTCGAGGTGCTGTCGGGGCTGCAGGCCGGGGACCAGGTGATCACCGGGCCGTACAATTCGGTGCGGTCGATGGCCGAGGGCGATCTGGTCAAGGTGGACAACACCAAGAAATAGACAGGCACTCGCAGCCGCCGGACACCATGAACAAGCTGTTCGAATCGGCGATGATCGCCCTCGCGGCGATCTGGGCGGCCAAACTGCGGTCGTTCATGACCGTGCTCGGCAACATCGTCGCGGTGACGTCGATCATCGCCGTGGTGTCGCTCATCCAGGGGCTGAACGCCTCGGTCAAGGACGCCATCCTGAACCAGGCGGGCGCCGATTCCTTCAACGTCCAGCAGTTCCCGGTGACGCGCACCGACGATGATGCCGAGCGGGTGAGGAACAACCCCCGCCTGACGCTCCAGGACGCCCGCGCGATCCGTCGGTACAGCGACGCCGTGACGGCGGTCATGGCCGACTCCCAGGGCGCCGGGCGCATCACGTATCGCGACCGGTCGATCGACCAGACGCAGATACGCGGCGTCACCGAGGAGTACGGGAGCTTCTCGAGCTTCGACGCCGAGCGCGGCCGGCTGATGAGCCCGACCGAAGTCAACACCGGCCGTCCCGTGACCGTCATCGGCTGGCAGACGGCCGATCGCCTCTTCGGCACGGAGGTCGACCCGCTCGACAAGATCATCCAGATCGAGGGGGTGCATTTCCGCGTGGTCGGCGTCAGCGCGAAGAAGGGGACGATTCTCGGCCGCTCCCAGGACGAGTTCGCCGTGATTCCGCTCGCCCAGTTCCAGACGATCTTCGGCTCGCGGCGGCAGCTGTCGGTGAGCGTCAAGCCGCGCGACCTCGCCCGGATCTCGCAGGCGATGGACGATGCGACGGTGGCGCTGAGGATCCAGCGGCGGCTCAAACCGAAACAGCCGGACGACTTCGGCATGTTCACGTCCGATACGATTCTGGGCATCTACAATTCCGCGACGCGTGGCATTTTCGCCGTGCTCGTCGGGGTCGTCGGCCTGTCGCTCGTCGTCGGCGGCATCGTGATCATGAACATCATGCTGATGGTGGTCACCGAGCGGACGCGCGAGATCGGACTGCGCAAGGCGCTGGGCGCGCGCCGGAGCGACATCATGGCGCAGATGCTGACCGAGTCCGTGGTGCTGTCGATGCTCGGCGGCGTCATCGGGACCGTGCTCGGCAGCGTCATTGCCCTCATGATTGCCGCCTTCACGCCGATCCCCGCCGCGGTCGAGGCGTGGTCGGTGGCGCTCGGCATCGGCATCACGGCACTGGTCGGCCTGTTCTTCGGGTTGTATCCGGCGATGCAGGCGGCGCGGCTGGATCCCATCGAAGCCCTGAGGCGGGAATGACGAGGGTTCGAGCCGCGAGGAAGAGTCACTGAGCGATGGCCATCCGTATCGGGCTCGTCAAAGAGGTCGTCGTGATGGCGATGGACACGGTGCGCACCAACAAGATGCGCTCGGCGCTGACCGTTCTCGGCGTCGTCATCGGCATCACGTCCATCGTCGGCATGACGGCGATGATCCGCGGGTTCGACCAGTCGCTGCGTGATTCGATTGGCGCCATCGGGCCGAACACGATTTTCGTGCAGCGGTTCGGCGTGTCGAGCTTCGCGAATGGCGGCGAGGTCCGGCAGCTGCTCAAACGGCCGAATCTGTCGATCTCCGACGCGCGTGCGCTCGAGGAACAGGCGACGACGCTGCAGTACGTGGACGTGGAGCTCGGCGCGGGCGTGGGCCCCTCGACGCAGCGCCGCGTCTACTACCGCGACCTCAAGACGAAGAACATCCTCGTGCTCGGCACCTCCGAGTTCTTCGCCGACGGAACGCGGATCCCGATCCTCGCCGGCCGGTTCCTGAACGGCATCGAGCTGCAGTACCGGCGCAACGTCGTCGTGCTGGGGAACACGGCGTACAAGGCGCTGTTCGAGCCGTCCGGCACCGATCCGATCGGCAAGCTCGTGCGGGTGGGCACCGAGCGCTTCGAGGTGGTCGGGGTGTTCGACCAGCGGCCCTCGCCCGGCGGGTTCAATCTCGGCGCCGACGATTTCGTGGTGATCCCGTACACGACCTATCAGCGCGTCTTCGGCCTTCATTCGTTCACGGTCGGCCGGCTGGGGTCGATCATGAACATCCAGATCTCGGTGCTGCCGCGCGAGGACGTCGGCCAGGCCGAGGCGCTGGCCGACGTCGAGCGCGTGATGCGCATCCGCCACGGGCTGAAGCTGGACGAGCCCGACGACTTCGACCTCCTGACCCAGGACTCGATCCTCCAGCTGTGGGACCGGGTGAGCCAGGCGACGTTCTTCGCCCTGGTGACGATCTCGTCGATTGCGCTGATGGTCGGCGGTATCGGCGTGATGGCCATCATGTCGATCTCGGTCACCGAGCGCACGCGCGAGATCGGCGTCCGCAAGGCGCTCGGCGCGCGCCGCGCCGAAATACTCTTCCAGTTCCTGATGGAAGCCGCCGTCCTCACGTCGGCGGGCGGCCTGCTCGGCATCGTGCTCGGCAGCTCGATCGGGTTGATCGTTCACCTGGCCTCCGGATTCCCGGTGTCGCTGCCGTGGTGGTCGTTCGCGATCGGGCTCGGCTTTTCCGCCGCGGTCGGCATCTTCTTCGGGATGTACCCCGCCTTCAAGGCGTCGCGGCTCGATCCCATCGAAGCGCTGCGGTACGAGTAGGCCGGCGGTTTCTGCACGGCCGCGCGCCGGGTCGGCCGCGGCCGCTCTCGCGCGCTTGCCCCCCTCGCACGCGCCGCATATGATCAGCAACAAAATTGGGCCATCTGCTCCGCCTCTCGTGCGCGGGACGCTCCCGCGTGATCCATCCGCAGATGACCACCCATGACCACTCCACTAGGGGTATCCGGCTATGAAGGTCTACGACTCCACCGCCATCAGGAACATCGCGCTCGTCGGACACAGCGGATCGGGCAAGACCCAGCTCGCGTCCGCCATGCTCGCGGACGCCGGCATGATCAACCGGTTCGGCAAGGTGGACGACGGCACCACCGTCACGGATTTCGACGACGAAGAGATCGCGCGGAAGCACACCCTGTCGGCCAGCCTCGCGTACGTCGAGTGGAACAGGACGAAGATCAACGTGATCGATGCGCCCGGGATCGGGAATTTCATCAGCGACGCCCGTGCCGCGCTTCACGTCGCCGATGCCGCCCTGGTCGTCGTCGACGCGGTCTCCGGGGTGATGGTGCAGACGGAGAAGACGTGGCAGATCGCCGACGAGCTCGGGCTGCCGCGAATCGTGGTCGCGAACCGGATGGACCGCGAGCGCGCCAGCCTCGAGCGCACGCTGCAGTCGCTGCAGGCCGCATGCAATCGGGCCGTCGTCCCGATTCAACTGCCCATCGGCGCGGAAAAATCGTTCAAAGGCGTCATCGACCTCATTGCGAGGAAGGCGCACGTCTTCCAGACCGACGAAAGCGGGAAGTTCACGACCGCCGAGGTGCCCGCCGACATGACCGCAGCCGTCGAGGCCGCGCGCGAAGCGCTCATCGAGATGGTGGCGGAGGCCGACGAGCAGCTGATGGAGAAGTTCTTCGAGGCCGGCACGCTCACCGATGACGAGCTCGTCGCCGGGCTCCGGGGCGCGACGCTGGCGGGCAGGGTCTTTCCCCTCGTCTGCACGTCAGCGCTGCTGAACGTGGGAGTCCAGCCGCTGCTCGACGCCGTCATCGCGTATCTGCCGTCGCCGGCCGAGCGGCCCTTCAAGGGGGTGGACAGAGACGGCGCCGTGACGACGCGCGCCGCGAGCGACAAGGAGCCGGCGGCCGCCTTCGTGTGGAAGACCATTGCCGATCCGTTCGCCGGTCGGATCACGCTCTTTCGGGTGGTGTCGGGCACCTTCAGGTCCGACTCCACCGTTCAGAACAAGAACCGGGACTCGCAGGAGCGTCTCGGCAGCCTCGTGCTCCTCCAGGGCAAGACGCAGACGCCGGTTCCGGAGATCAAGGCGGGGGATCTCGGCGCCGTCGCCAAGCTGAAGGACACCCTGACGAACGACACGCTGGGCGACAAGGCCGATCCGCTCACGATCCCCAGGATGACGTTTCCAGAACCGGTTCTCTCGTACGCCATCGAGCCCAAGAGCCGCGGCGACGAGGACAAGATCAGCTCGTCGATGCACCGCCTCGAGGAAGAGGACCCATCAATCAAGTACAGCCGCGACGCCCAGACCAAGGAGCTGCTGCTGTCGGGTCAGGGACAGCTGCACATCGAGGTCACCGTAGCCAAGCTGAAGCGCCGGTTCGGGGTGGACGTGAACCTGAAGCCGCCGCGGATCCCGTATCGGGAGACGATCAAGGCGGCCACCGAGGCGCACGGCCGCCACAAGAAGCAGACCGGCGGCCACGGCCAGTTCGGCGACTGCAAGATCAAGGTGGAGCCGCTGCCGCGAGGCGCCGACTTCGAGTTCGTCGATGACATCTTCGGCGGCGCCATCCCCCGGCAGTTCATCCCCGCCGTGGAGAAGGGCATTCAGGATGCCCGAACCCGCGGCTACCTGGCCGGGTACCCGATGGTGGACTTTCGCGTGACGGTGTTCGACGGCTCCTATCACGACGTCGACTCCAACGAGCTGTCGTTCAAGCTCGCCGGATCGCTCGCCTACAAGGACGCGATGACGCGCGCGCGGCCGACCATTCTCGAGCCGATCATGAACGTCGAAGTCTACGCGCCGTCGGATTTCGCGGGCGATCTGATGGGCGACCTGAACGGTCGGCGCGGCCGCATCGGAGGGATGGATACGCGGAGCGGCATGACGGTCATCAAGGCGCAGGTGCCGATGGCCGAAATGCTCACCTACGAGCAGACGCTCACGTCGGCGACCGGCGGCCGCGGCACCTATCACATGGAGTTCTCGCACTACGACGAAGTGCCGTCCCACCTCCAGACCAAGATCATCGCGGCGGCGAAGGCCGAACGCGGCGGCGAAGAGGTCGAGGAGGTCTGAGGGGGTTTACTGACCAGTCAACCCGTCTTCCGCCCGGTCGTCCCTTTCTTGGCGGAGCGCTTGGCGGCCTGCGCGTCGAGGGCGGCCGCAGATTCGGTCGTCGCGGCCTCGGTCTTCCGGCCGCCGCGCAGCCGCTCGGCGGCCGCGCGCAACCGTCCGCCCACGCCCTTGCTCTTCGCCTTGGCGCCCTCGCCCTGCGTGGCGTCGGCCTTGGCGCGCGGGTCGAACTCGCTGCCGACCAGCTCCACCTGGGCGACTTCGGCGGAATCGCCGCGCCGAAATCCCAGCCGCAGCACGCGCGTGTAGCCGCCGGGCCGCGCCTCGAATCGCGGCGCGAGCGTGTCGAACAGCTTCGCGACGACGGCCCGGTCCTGCACGTCGTGCATGACCAGCCGCCGGGCGTGCAGCGTCCTGCCGTCGGCGCTGCCGCCGGCGACGCCCCGTTTGGCGATGGTGATCAGACGCTCCACGAACGGCCGCAGCTCCTTCGCGCGTGGCAGGGTCGTGGTGAGGTGCTCGTGACGAAGCAGAGCCGTCGCCTGATTGCGAAGCATCGACAGGCGATGTTCGGTGACCCGGCCCAGCTTCCGATGTGCAACGCGGTGTCTCATGGCGAATCTCGCAGGGATTGAGGACTCGGACCGGTCGCGGCGCCTTACTCCTGCGAGGCCCCTGCCGGCTGGTCGACGCGCATGCCGAGGCTCAGGCCCATCGTGTGCAGGATCTCCTTGATCTCGTTCAGGCTCTTGCGGCCGAAATTCTTGGTCTTCAGCATTTCCGCCTCGGTCTTCTGCACGAGCTCGCGGATGGTGCGGATGTTCGCGTTCTTCAGGCAGTTGTACGACCGGACGGAGAGCTCCAGCTCCTCGACGCTCTTGTCGAGGTTCTCGTTGCTGATGCCGGCGCGCGGCTGGTCGCTCGCCGCCTCGAGCTGCGCTTCGGTGCCTTCCTCGAGGTTGATGAAGATGTTCAGGTGGTCGCGAATCAGCTTCGCGGCCAGCGACACCGCGTCGCGGGCGCTCACCGATCCGTTGGTCCACACGTCAATCGTCAGCTTCTCGTAGTCGGTCGTCTGGCCGAGACGCGCGGCCTCCACCAGATAGTTCACCTTCTTGACCGGCGAGTGCACCGAATCGATGGGAATCCAGCCGATCCCGAGATCCTCGTCGAAGTTCTTGTCGGCTGCCACGTAGCCACGGCTCCGCTTCATGCGCATCTCCATGTGCAGCTTGCCGCCCTCCGCGACGGTGGCGATGTGCGCATCCGGCTCGAGGATCTCGACGTCGGCATCCGCCTGGACGTCGCGCGCGCGGACCTCGCCGGGCTTGTCGACCCGCAGCATCAGCGTCTTGGTGTGGTCCACGTGCAGCTTCAGCGGAATCTGCTTCAGGTTCAGGATGATGTCGGTCGCGTCCTCGACGATGCCGGGAATCGGCGAGAACTCGTGCAGCACGCCGTCAATCTTGACGGCGGTAATGGCCGCGCCCTCGATCGAGGAGAGCAGCACGCGCCGCAGCGCGTTGCCGATGGTCGTCCCGAAGCCGCGCTCGAACGGCTGCGCGTAGAACCGCCCGAACCGATCGGTCAAGGTCTCCCGTTCGAACTCGAGCCGCTTCGGGCGCTGAAAACCCTTCCACAACATGATGATGTCCTTTCGCTACCGGGCCCGCAGGCGGGCCTCCAGACCTGCAAGGGACCGCCGGCCTCCCGCCGCAGGTCTGTCAAGGCTGCGGGCCGGCGGGTCAGCGAAGTCGCCTATTTCGAGTACAGCTCCACGATCAGTTGTTCCTGCACCGGCAGGTTGATCTGTTCGCGCGTCGGCAACGACACGATCCGGCCGGTCGTCGACCCGGCATCGAACGACAGCCAGTCCGGGATCCCCCGCCCCTTCACTTCCTCCATCGCGTGCTCGATGGTCGGATTCTTCTGGCTGCGGCCGATCACCGTGATGAGGTCGCCCTGGCGCAGCGAGTAGGACGGCACGTCCACCTTCCTGCCGTTCACCTGGAAGTGACCGTGGCGCACGAGCTGCCGCGCCTGGGGGCGCGATGTCGCCAGACCCAGGCGGTACACGACGTTGTCCAGGCGCCGCTCCAGGAGCTGCAGCAGCAGCTCGCCGGTGATCCCGCGCGTCCGCTCCGCCGCCTCGAAGTAGCGGCGGAACTGATCCTCGAGCACGCCGTAAATGCGCTTCACCTTCTGTTTTTCGCGCAGCTGCAAGCCGTAGCCGGCGAGCTTCGCTCTCCGTGTCTTCCCGTGCTGTCCCGGCGGGAAGTTGCGCTTCTCGATCGCGCACTTCTCGGTGTAGCACCGTTCCCCCTTGAGGAACAGCTTCATGGCTTCGCGCCGGCACAGGCGACACACGGGTCCGATGTAACGAGCCATTCACAAACCTCGCATGGGCGACCGGCGGTCGAACCACCGGCGCGTGCAGGCGCCGGCAGACCGGGGACCGGACCGCGGATTCACACTCACACTCTTCGTCGCTTCGGCGGGCGGCAGCCGTTGTGCGGAATCGGCGTGACGTCGCGGATCGACTTGACCTCGAGCCCGACGGTCTGCAGCGCGCGGATCGCCGACTCGCGCCCCGACCCCGGCCCCTTGACGCGCACGTCGAGTGACCGCATGCCGACGCCTTTGGCGGCGTTGCCGGCGTTCAGCGCCGCCTGCGTGGCCGCGAACGGCGTCCCCTTTCGGGATCCCTTGAACCCGATGCCGCCCGCGCTCGACCAGGCGACGACGTTGCCTTCGGTGTCGGTGATCGTGACCGTCGTATTGTTGAAGGACGCGTGAATGTGCGCCAGCCCGTGATGGACAATGCGCTTCTCGCCGCGCTTCTTGAACGTCTTCTTCCGCTTTCCCGCGGCGCCTTCCTTCTTCTCCGGTGTGACGCCCTCGGGTGCCGCTTCGCTCTTCGCCATAGTTCCTTTTGCAGTCCGGCCGCCGGACCCGCCGAATCCTCATTCCTGCGAACTTCCCACTCCCGCCGTTCCGGCCCTAGACCGTCTTCTTCTTGGCAATGGCGCCCTTGCGAGGACCCTTGCGGGTGCGCGCGTTGGTCTTCGTCCGCTGCCCCCGCACCGGCAGATTGCGGCGGTGACGGAGACCCCGGTAGCAGCCGATCTCCATCAGGCGCTTGATGTTCATCGAGATCTCCTTGCGGAGATCGCCTTCGACGCCGCCCTGCTCCTCGAGCACCCGGCTGATCTTGCGCACGTCGTCTTCCGAGAGATCCTTCACGCGCACATCCGGGCTCACGCCGGCATCCTTCAGGATGCCGTTCGAGCGCACGCGACCGATCCCGTATATGTAGGTCAATCCGATCTCGACGCGCTTGGTTCTCGGAAGATCGACTCCAGCAATGCGTGCCATAACGCTCCCTGCGGTCGGGTCACCCGCTCTCCCGCCGTCGATTCGACGGCCGGCGGGCCCTCCGACTCACCCCTGCCGCTGCTTATGTTTCTGGTTCGAGCAGATCACCCGCACGACGCCCCGCCGGCGGACGATCTTGCACTTGTCGCAGATTCTCTTCACCGAAGCCCGGACCTTCATGATCGACCCTCGACTCTCTCCACGATCCGCCCCCGCGTCACGTCACGCCTGGAAATCTCCACACGCACCCGATCGCCGACGAGCACGCGGACGAAGTTGCGCTCGACCCGGTCCGCGACATGCGCCGTCACCACGCGCCCTCCGTCGAGCTTGACGCGATACAGACGGCTCGGCAGCTGCTCCACGATGACGCCCGCGGCCTCCGGCACGGCTGCTCCCTGCGGGCCCGCCCGACGGGCGTTCGAGCCTCGGCGGCCCGCTCGAGCCTCAGCGCCTGACGACCGGCGCCGGCACTTCGCGCGCCGTCAGAATCCACGGCTCTCCGGCCGTGACCGCCACCGTGTGCTCGAAGTGCGCCGACAGACTGCCGTCCTTCGTCACGGCCGTCCATCCGTCGCCGAGCACCTTCACCGAGGCCTTGCCGGCATTCACCATCGGCTCGATCGCCAGCACCATGCCCTCGGTCAGCCGCGGTCCGCGTCCCGGCTCGCCGTAGTTGGGTATCTGGGGCTCCTCGTGCATCTTCTGGCCGATCCCGTGACCCACGAACTCGCGGACGACAGAGAAGCCGTGCGATTCCACGTACTGCTGAACGGCGTGGCCGATATCCGACACGCGCCCGCCGGGGCGGGCCCGCTCGATGGCGCGATAGAGCGACTCCTCCGTCACCCGGAGCAGCGTCGCGGCCTGCTCCGAGACCTTTCCGACCGGCAGCGTGACCGCGCTGTCGCCGAAATATCCGTTGAGCGACGCGCCCACGTCGAGGGAGACGATGTCGCCGTCCTGCAGCACGCGCCGGCCCGACGGGATGCCGTGAATCACTTCGTCGTTGATCGACGCGCAGATCGACGCCGGGTACCCGTGATAGCCCTTGAACGCCGGCACCGCGCCTGCCGCGAGAATCCGCCGCTCGGCCACGTGGTCCAGGTCGGCCGTCGTCATACCGGGGACGACCGCGGCCGCCAGCGCGGACAGCACGTCGCCCACGAGCCGGCCGGCGTCGCGCATCCGTTCGAGCTCGGCCTTCGATCGACACACAATCACCGGACCACGCCTCCAGCCAGCCGCGCGGCATCGACGGCGCTCGCGAGCTCGGCCGCCACGCACTCGAGCGTCTGCGCGCCGTTCACCGACCGGAACGTCGGCCGGAATCCGGTAGTACTCGACGAGCGGCTCGGTCTGCCGGTGGTAGACCTTTAGCCGCTCGAACACCACCATCTGATCGTCGTCGGAACGCTGGACGAGCAGGCCGCCGCACCGATGGCAGACCTCGGTCGGCGCGACGGGGGCGGCGTCGGACTGGTCGGCATTCGTGCCGCAGGACGCGCAAATCAATCGCGCGCCCAGCCGTCGCATCAGCTCGACCTCCGGGACCGTGATGTCGACAATCACGAGCGGACCGCGCCCGTCCATCATGGCGTCGAGCGCTTCGGCCTGTCCGACCGTCCGCGGGAACCCGTCGAGGATGAACCCGGCTCGCGCATCCGGTTTGTCGAGCCGTTCGCGGACGATCCCGCTCATCACGTCGTCGCTCACCAGGTCGCCGCGATTCATGATCGTCTTGACGCGGCGACCCAGTTCCGTGTCCGCGCTCACGGCGTCCCGCAGAATGTCGCCGGTCGAGATCCGCGGGATGCCGCGGGACCTGGCGAAACGCTCCGCCTGCGTGCCTTTGCCCGCTCCCGGCGGCCCGAGCATGACGAGGTTCAGCGCCATAAGTCACTGGTTGGTCGTCGGTCGTCAGGCCCGTCGCCCCCGAACCCTCGTCTTCTTCATGAACCCGTCGTAGTGACGCATGATCAGCTGGGATTCCACCTGCTGCACCGTGTCCATGGCCACGCCGACCACGATCAGAATCGTCGTGCCTCCGAAGTAGAACGGCAGGTTCATGCCTTCGGTGATGAACCGCGGCAGCATGGCGTCGAGCCGCTCGCCGATGAGTGGAATCGGCGCCACCTTGAAGCCGCTCAAGAGAATCTGCGGCAGGATCGCGATGAGCGCCAGGTAGACGGCGCCGGCCAGCGTGATGCGCGTCAGAATCGTGTCGATGTACTCCGCCGTCCGCTTCCCGGGACGGATCCCCGGCACGAAGCCGCCGTACTTCCGCATGTTCTCCGCGACATCGTCGGGATTGAAGATGATCGCCGTGTAGAAGTACGCGAAGAAGATGATGCCGGCGACGTACAGCAGGTTGTACAGCGGCATGCCCGGCCCGAGCTGCGTCGTCAGGTTGTCGACCCATCCGCCGTTCTTGAACAGACCCGCCACCGTGTAGGGGAACGCCAGGATCGACGAGGCGAAGATGATCGGGATGACGCCGCCGGTGTTGACCTTGAGCGGAATGTGCGTGCTCGATCCGCCGTACATCCGCCGCCCGACCACCCGTTTCGCGTACTGAACGGTGACGCGGCGATGGCCGCGCTCGACGAAGATGATCGCGCCGACCACGACCACCATCAGCGCCACGACCAGCAGGACCTGGATGAATCCGAGCTGGCCGGTCTTCATCTGATCGATCAGCTGGAGCGCGCCGCGCGGGAACCCGACGATGATCCCCGCGTAGATCAGCAGCGACATGCCGTTGCCGATGCCGCGCTCGGTGATCTGCTCGCCGAGCCACATGACGAAACAGGTGCCGGTCGTCAGCGTCAGCACCGTCATGAGCCGGAACGCGAGACCGGGGTTGTTGACGAGCGGGAGGCCGCCGGCAATCCGCGTCGTGCGCTCGAGGTAGACCGAGATACCGAGCGACTGGATGACCGCGAGCAGGATGGTCCCGTACCGCGTATACTGCGTGATCTTCCGGCGGCCGAGCTCGCCTTCCTTCGAGAGCTTCTCGAGGTACGGCCACACCACCGTGAGCAGCTGGAGGATGATCGATGCGCTGATGTACGGCATGACCCCCAGCGCGAAGATGGTGATCTTCGACAGGTTGCCTCCCGTGAACATGTCGTAGAGGCCGAACATGGTGTTCTGCGTCTGCCGGGCGAGCTCGTCGATCGCGGCGCGGTTCACCCCGGGAACCGTGATGTGATAGCCGAGGCGATACACGCTCAGCAGCCCGAACGTGAACAGCACGCGGTTGCGCAGCTCGGTGACCTGGAAGATGTTCTTCAGGCTCTCCATAACAACTCCACCTTACATGGCGAGATGGCGAAATCCCACTCCATCCTCATCTCCCGCCATCACGGCATCTCGATTGCCTCCGCCGTCCCACCTGCCGCCGCGATCTTCTCGGCGGCCTTGCCGCTGAACCGATGCGCGCGCACGGTCAGCGCCTTGCCGACGTCGCCCCGCGCCAGCACCTTCACCGGCCGTTTGCCGGAGCCCACGAGCCCCTGCTGGCGCAGCACATCCGGCGTGACGAGGGAGCCGTCGTCGAACCGCGCCGCCAGCGTGTCGAGGTTCACGACGTCGTACTCGATCCGGAAGCGATTGTGGAATCCGCGCTTCGGCACCCGGCGGTGCAGCGGCATCTGCCCGCCTTCGAATCCACGCTTGAACTTGAAGCCGGAGCGCGACTTCGCCCCTTTGTGCCCGCGGCCGGCGGTCTTCCCGCTGCCCGAGCCCTGTCCGCGGCCAATTCGCTTCTTCTTGTGCTTCGCGCCTTTCGGCGGCCTCAGCTTCGATAAATCCATCGCCTGCACCAATCTACTCCGACACCTCGACCAGGTGTCGGACCTTGTGAATCATGCCGCGCGTGTCGGGGGTGTCCTTCAGCTCGACCGTGTGTCGAATGCGCCGGAGCCCGAGCCCTTTCACGACCGCCGCCTGCTGCCTGTTGAAGCCGATCGGGCTCCTGAGCAGCGTCACCCTGACGATGCCGCCCCTGCTGTCGGTTCGCTGATTCATCGTGGGAGCCTGCGTTCTGCCGGCGAAACCATTCCGGACCTCAGGCGCTCGCTCGGCCGGCGAGCTCCTCGAGACTCTTGCCCCTGAGCCGCGCGATGGTCACCGGATCCTTGAGCGACGCGAGTCCGGAAAACGTCGCGCGCACGACGTTGTGCGGGTTCGCCGACCCGAGCGACTTGGTCAGGATGTTCGTCACGCCCGCCGATTCCACGACCGCACGGACGGCGGCGCCCGCGATGATGCCGGTGCCGTCGGGCGCCGGCTTCAGCAGCACGCTCCCCGATCCGAAGTTGCCGAGGATCCGGTGCGGAATCGTCGTCCCCTGCAGCGGCACGCGAATCAGGTTCTTCTTGGCCGCTTCGATCCCCTTCTTGATCGCCGACGCCACCTCCTTCGCCTTGCCGACGCCGAAGCCGACCACCCCGTGGCCGTCTCCGACCACCACCAGGGCGCTGAAGCTCAGGTTCTTGCCTCCCTTGACCACCTTGGTCACGCGGTTGATCGAGACCACCGTGTCCTTGATGTCGAGCTGCGACGCGTCGATCCGTTCTCGCGTTTTCATCTAGAACTCCAGGCCCGCCTTGCGGGCGGCATCCGCCACCGCCCGGATCCGGCCGTGATACAGAAATCCGCCGCGGTCGAACACGACGCGCTTGATGCCCTTCTCGATCGAGCGCTCGGCGATCGCCCTGCCCACGGCCTCGGCGCCCTTCTGGTTGGCGCCGCGCACGTCCTTCGGCAACGACCCCTTCAGCGACGGCTCGATGCTCGACGCGGAGACGAGCGTGTTGCCGCTCAGATCGTCGATCACCTGGGCGTAGATGTGCGACACGCTGCGAAACACGCTGAGGCGTGGCCGCTCCGGTGTGCCGGCGATCCGCTTGCGCTGCCGCAGGTGGATTCGCTCGCGGCGGTCGTCCTTCGTCTTGATCTTCATGAGCGACCTACTTGGCCCCGGTCTTCCCGGCCTTCTTCTTCAGAACCTCTCCGGTGTACCGCACGCCCTTCTGCTTGTACGGGTCCGGCTTGCGCAGCCGCCGGATGTTCGCGGCCACCTGTCCGACCAGCTGCCGGTCCACGCCGGTGACGACGATGTGCGTCTGCTTGTCGATGGCGACGTTGATGCCGGCCGGGATCTCGAACACGACCGGGTGCGAGTAGCCGAGGGCGAACACGACCTGCTTTCCCTTCACCTCGGCGCGATACCCGACCCCGACGATGTCGAGCTCGCGCTTGAACCCGTCGGTGACCCCCGCCACCGCGTTGGCGACGAGACTGCGCGCGAGACCGTGGAACTTCCCGAACGTCGGATCCTCGGTGGCCAGCTTCGCGAGCAGGTGCCCGTCCGTGTGCTCGAAGGCGATTCCCGCCGGAAACACCTGGCGCAGGCGGCCTTTCGGCCCCTGCACCTCGACCGCCTGATCGAACACCTTCACGGTGACGCCCTTGGGGATGCTGATGGGCTTCTTGCCGATTCGAGACATAGCTGATTCCCGTTCCTCTGGAGATCCAGGCGGTGTCTACCAGACGTTGCAGAGAACCTCGCCCCCGACGCCGGCCTTGACGGCTTCCCGGCCGGTCATCACGCCGCGCGACGTCGTCAGGATGCTCGTGCCGAGGCCCGCGAGCACCTCCGGCACGTCGTCACGGCCGAAATAGACGCGCCGGCCCGGCCGGCTGATGCGCGCGATGCCGGTGATCAGACGCTCTCCGTGCGGACCGTACTTGAGGAACAGCCGCAGAATCCGGGCGGCCGCCGTCTTCACCGTACCGGCCTCCTCGATCACCTTGTAGCCCTGAATGTACCCCTCGTCCTGGAGAATCCGCGCGATCTCGAGCTTGAGGCGCGAGGCGGGCATGTCGATGCGCGTGTGCTTGGCATCGACCCCATTCCGGATCCGCGTGAGCATATCTGCGATCGGGTCTGTCATGTGGCTATCCTGACTTCAGTCATCTCGTCACCTGATCATCGCGGTGCGGCCGCCGGCGGGACGGCACCGACCACCCGCGCAGATGACCAGCTACCGCGTTCACCAGCTGCTCTTGGTCACGCCCGTGACGTCGCCCTCGAGCGCCAGCTTGCGGAAACAGAGGCGGCAGAGCGCGAACTTGCGCATGTAGGCGCGCGGCCGGCCGCACAGACGACACCGGTTCCGCAGCCGGATCTTGAACTTCGGCACTTTCTGTTCCTTCGCAATCTTCGCGGTCGTCGCCATGGCTCTCCTGTTCCCTGATCCTGAATCCGCAATCCCTACGATTGACGAAAGGGCATGCCGATGAACTGCAGGAGCTTGCGCGCCTCTTCGTCGGTCTTGGCGGTGGTCACGACCGACACGTTCATCCCCCTCGCCTTGTCCACCTTCATGTAATCGATCTCGGGGAACAGCAACTGGTCGCGGAGGCCGAGCGTGTAGTTGCCGCGACCGTCGAACCCGCGCGGCGACACGCCCTTGAAGTCGCGCACGCGCGGGAGCGCAATCGTCATGAGCCGATCGAGGAACTCCCACATCCGATCGCCGCGCAGCGTCACCATCGTGGCGATCGGCATCCCTTTGCGGACCTTGAAGGCCGCGATCGATTTCTTGGCGCGGCGCGTCACCGGCTTCTGGCCGGTAATCCGGGCCAGCTCGTCGGCGCCGACGTCGATCAGCTTGGCGTTGGCGCTCGCTTCGCCGAGACCCATGTTGACGACCACCTTCTCGATCTTGGGCACCGCCATCACGTTCCCGTAGCCGAACTCCTTGGTGAGGGCCGGGATCACTTCCTTCTGGTACTTCTCTCTCAAGCGGGTCATTTGTCGACCACTCCCTGGCACTTGCGGCAGACGCGCACCTTGCGGCCGTCGCCGAGAATCTTGCGGCCGATCCGCGTCTGCGCACCGCACTCGGGGCACACGAGCTGGACGTTAGAGGCGTGCATGGAGGCCTCGCGCTCGACGATGCCGCCCTTGATGTTCTTGCCCGGGTTGGGCCGCGTGTGGCGCTTGATCAGGTTCACGCCTTCGACGATCAGCCGGTTCTTGTCCGGCACGATCTTCAGCACGCGCCCGCGCTTTCCGCGGTCTTTGCCCGTGATGACGAGCACGGTGTCGTTCTTCCGGATTGGAGTCGCTAGCTGTGACATAGAACCCCTGCCCCCCGGACGCCCTCGAGGACACCCGGCAGTGCGCCCGGCCGGCGGGCGCGGCCCCGTCGTCGGATGCTCAGAGGACCTCCGGCGCGAGCGAAATGATCTTCATGAAGCGACGCTCCCTGAGTTCGCGCGCGACCGGGCCGAACACCCGCGTGCCGATCGGCTCGCCCTGGTCGTTGACCAGCACGGCCGCGTTGCGATCGAAGCGGATGTAGGTGCCGTCCCTCCGGCGCTGCTCCTTCACCGTCCGCACGATCACCGCTTTGACCACCTGCCCCTTCTTCACGTTCCCCTCTGGCGTCGCCTCTTTGACCGACGCGGTGACGATGTCACCGAGCCGCGCGTAGCGGCCCGTCGACCCACCAATCGGGTTGATGACGGCGATCTTCCGGGCGCCGGAATTGTCGGCGACGTCGAGGATCGAGCGCATCTGAATCATGACGTTGTCTCCTCGCTCCGTGCCCTAAGCACCGGCACTCGGCACTGTGCACTTGGCACGCTGCACGCTGTTCAGACCGCGGCCGCCTGCCGCACGACGCGCTTCAGCGTCCAGCGCTTCCGGCGGCTGAGCGGACGGGTCTCGACGATCTCGACCGTATCCCCGATCTTCGCGGTGTTGTGCTCGTCGTGCACCATGAAGGTCGACGTCATGCGTTCGGTCTTGCCGTACAGCCCGTGCCGCACCTGCCACCCGACCGCGACGACGATGCTCTTCTGCATCTTGTTGCTGATCACGACGCCGGTCTTCTCGGACTTCGCAGCCATGTTGGGACCCTCGAACGGGCTATCCCCGCTTCTGTCGCAATACCGTCTTGATGCGGGCGAGATCGCGGCGCAGCCCGCGGATCTTCGCGGGCGTCTCGAGCTGCCCCATCGATTTCTGGATCCGCATCCGGAACAGCTGGTCGGTCAGGTCCCGCTCCTTGGCTCCGAGCTCGTCGGGGCCGAGGTCGCGGAGCTCCGCGGCCCTCATAGCATCCTCTCCTGCGCAAAGCGCGTGGCGAACCTGGTGAGAATCGGCAGCTTGGCCGCCGCGAGCTTCAGCGCCTCGCGCGCCTCGTTCTCGGTGACGCCCTCCATCTCGAACAGCACGCGCCCCGGACGGACGACTGCCACCCATTGCTCCGGCGCGCCCTTGCCCTTGCCCATGCGGGTTTCCTGCGGCTTCTTGGTGATCGGCTTGTCGGGAAACACGCGCACCCAGATCTTGCCGCCGCGCTTGATGAAGCGCGTCATGGCGACGCGCGCCGCCTCGATCTGCCGATCGGTGAGCCAGCACGGTTCGAGCGCCTTCAGCCCGTAGTCCCCGAACGACACGTCGGACCCGCGCCAGGCCTTGCCGGCCATGCGCCCGCGCTGCTGCTTTCGGAACTTGACCTTCTTGGGCATCAACATGACGAATCCTCGGACTGTTCATCCGGCCCTCCGCTCGTCCGGGCCGTCGGCGTCGGGGCGGGGTGGTCGCTCGAGGGGACCCACGCGCCCCGGGGGCCGACACGACCGGAGGACCGGGACGACCACATTTCAGGCGCGCCCCTGGGGGCGTCGCGGCCCGCGCTCGCGGTACTCCTCTTCGCGGCCGCGCAGCGGGACCAGACGCTCGCCCTTGTACAGCCACACCTTGATGCCGATCTGGCCATACGTGGTGTTGGCCTCGGCGAACCCGTAATCGATGTCGGCGCGCAGCGTCTGCAACGGCAGCTGGCCGTGCAGGTACCATTCGGAGCGGGCGATTTCGGCGCCGTTCAGACGGCCGGACACCCGCACCTTGATGCCGCGCGCGCCGAACCGCAGCGCCGATTCCACCGCCTTCCGCATGGCGCGGCGGAACGCGACGCGCTTCTCGAGCTGCAGCGCGACCGATTCGGAAATCAGCTGCGCGTCGAGTTCCGGCTTCTGGATCTCCTGGATGTTGATGAAGACCTCGCGGTTGGTGCGCTTCTGGATTTCCTGCTTCAGCTTGTCGACTTCGGTCCCCTTGCGGCCGATGATGATCCCGGGCCGCGAGGTGTAGATGTCGATCTTCAGCTTGTTCGCGGCGCGCTCGGTCTCGATCTTCGACACGCCGGCGTGCGCGAACCGCTTCTTGAGGTTCTGGCGCAGCGCCAGATCCTCGTGCAGCAGCTTCGCGTAGTCGCGATCCGAGTACCAGCGCGATCGCCACGTCTTGTTGAACCCGAGCCGGAATCCAAACGGGTGAACCTTCTGGCCCACAGCAGCTCCTTGTCAGTCGTCAGTCGTCAATCGTTCGTCGATCGGCGGTCGGTCACTCCCCGGCCGTCGGTGCGGCCGGCTTCGCGCGTCGCCCGGACCCTGTCGACGGCCGGCGGCGTGGCCTGCCGCCCGGCGTGCCGACGGCGGTCACCTTCTCCGGGCGCTCCGACACGTGCACCGTGAGGTGCGCGGTCCGCTTCAGCACCCGGAACGCGCGGCCCATCGGCGCGGGACGCACGCGTTTCTGCGAGGGTCCCTGGTTCGCGAAGCACGCCGACACGAAGAGCCGATCGACGTCGCCGCTGAACCCTTCCTTCTGCTGGGCGTTCGCGACCGCCGACCGCAGCACCTTGGCGATGTCCGCCGCGATGCTCTTGCGCGTGAACTTCAGCGTCGCGAGCGCGCGATTCACGTCCTTGCCGCGAATCAGGTCGAGCACCAGGCCTGCCTTCTGCGCGGACGTGCGCACATAGCGTGCCGTGGCCTGCGCCTCAATCATGATCGACTCCTCAGCTCTAGCCGGCCGCGCCGGCCGGCCTGGCACCGCCGCCCGGACCGCCGCCCGGACCGCCGGCCGGCGCCGCGGCGGCCGCGGCAGCCGCCCGCTCCGCGACCTTCGTCGTGTGCCCCTTGAAGACCCGCGTGGGCGCGAACTCGCCCAGCTTGTGCCCCACCATGTTCTCGGTGATGTACACCGGGATGAACTTCTTGCCGTTGTGCACGGCGAGCGTGTGCCCCACCATCTCGGGCACGACCGTCGACCGGCGCGACCAGGTCTTGATGACCCGTTTCTCCGCCCCGCGGTTCATCACTTCGATCTTCTCGAGCAGCGAGGTGTCGACAAACGGCCCTTTCTTCAGCGAACGTCCCATGGCGCCAGCCCCTACTTCTGCCGCCGCTGCACGATGAACCGATCCGTGCGCTTGCGGTTGCGTGTCTTGTAGCCCTTGGTCGGCAGTCCCCACGGCGACACCGGATGGCGCCCGCCGGAGGTTTTGCCCTCGCCGCCGCCGAGGGGGTGATCGACCGGGTTCATCGCCACGCCGCGCACGTGCGGCCGCCTGCCCAGCCAGCGGCTCCGGCCGGCCTTTCCGATCGACACGTTCTCGTGCTCGATGTTCCCCACCTGCCCGATCGTGGCGAAGCACTCCACGTGGATGCGGCGAATCTCGCCCGAGGGCATCTTCACCGACGCGTAGTCGCCTTCCTTCGCCACCAACTGCACGGCCGATCCCGCGCTGCGGGCGATCTGTCCGCCCTTGCCGGACTTCAGCTCGACGTTGTGAATCTGGGTGCCGAGCGGAATGTTCTTGAGCGGCAGCGCGTTGCCCGGCAGGATGTCGACCGTCTGGCCGGCCACGATCGTGTCGCCGACCTTCAGTCCGTTCGGCTGCAGGATGTACCGCTTCTCGCCGTCCGCGTAGGTCAGCAGCGCGATGCGCGCCGAGCGGTTCGGGTCGTACTCGATCGTGGAGACTGCCGCCGGGATGTCGCGCTTGTCGCGCTTGAAATCGATGATGCGGTACATCCGCTTGTGACCGCCGCCGCGCCACCACGAGGTGAGCTCGCCGCGGTTGTTGCGGCCGCCGGATCGCTGGAGCGGCTCGGTCAGCGGCCTGTACGGCTCGCGCGCGGTGATCTCGTCGAACCGCTGCACGGTCTGAAACCGCCGCCCGGGCGACGTCGGATTGAACTTGCGAATCGGCATGGTTACGCGCCCTCCAGGAACTCCGGCATCTTCTCGCCGTCGCGCAACCGGACGAACGCCTTCTTCCAGTCCGACCGGCGGCCGACGAACCGGCCCTGCCGCTTCACCTTCCCGTGCGCGATGCTCGTCCGGATGCTCGCCACCTTGGCGCCGAGCAGGTGTTCGACGGCGCGCTTGATCTCGAGCTTGTTCGCATCCGGCGCCACCTGAAACACGATCGTCCGCCCGTCCTCGCGCAGGATCGACGTCTTCTCGGTGATGAGCGGCCGGCGAATCACATCGGTTAGCTTCATAACAATCCTGACGATCGGGCGGCCGACCGACGCGGTCCGCCTCAGCCCAGGGCCTCCTGCAGCTTCTGCAGCGCCGACTCGGTCGCGACGAGGCGGCTCGCGTGCACGACGTCGCGCGCGGTGAGCCGCCGGCTGTCGACACACGCCACGCCCGGGACGTTGCGCACCGAACGCGCCAGATTGCCGTCGACCGACACGTCGACGAGGACGGCCTTGCCGGTGATCCCCAGGCGGCGGAGCATCTCGACCGCGGCTTTGGTCTTCACCTGATCGGCAGCGAGCGCATCGACCACGACGAGCGCGCCGTCCTTCACCTTCTGCGCCAGCGCCGCGCGCAACGCGCCCCGCTCGACCTTCTTCGGCAGCTGGTACGCGTAGCTGCGCGGCTGCGGTCCGAACACGGTGCCGCCCTTGCGCCACAGCGGGTTGCGGATCTCGCCCACGCGCGCCCGGCCGGTCCCTTTCTGGCGCCACGGCTTCTTGCCGCTGCCGCTGACGAGCGCGCGGTTCTTGGTGGCGTGCGTCCCGCGGCGCTCCGCCGCGTTCGCCCGCACGACCGATTCCCAGACGAGCTCGGCGTTCGGGCGCGCGCCGAACACCTCGTCGCTCACCTCGACCGCGCCGACCTTCTCGTTCTGGCTGTTGACGACATCCAGTTGCATACGTGCTCTCGTGTTCGTTACTTCTTGGCCTTCTTCGGCTTCTCGACCTGCGCCACCTTGATCTTCTTGGCCGTGAGCGCCTTGCGCACGATCACGTAGCCGTCGGGCGCGCCGGGAATCCCGCCTCTCACAATCAGCAGGTGATTGTCCGGATCCACGCGGACGACCTTCAGGTTGTGGATCGTGACCCGTCCGCCGCCCATCCGGCCGGCCGCGCGCATCCCCTTGATCACGCGCGAGGGAAACGACGAGGCGCCAATCGATCCGGGGGCGCGGTGAAACATCGAGCCGTGGGTCGCCGCGCCTCCGCCGAAGTGGTGGCGCTTGACCACGCCCTGGTACCCCTTGCCGCGGCCGGTGCCGATCACATCGACGCGCTCGCCGCTGGCGAAGATGGACACCAGCACCTGGTCGCCGGGCTTGACCGGATCGCCGCCGGCCGCCAGCTTCACCTCGCGGCGGACGCGCGTCGGCGGGACGTTGGCCTTCTTGTAATGGCCGGCCAGCGGCCTGCCGACCCTCGCCGGCGCGTCCTCGACCAGCCCGAGCTGCACCGCCTCGTAGCCGTCGATGGGCGCCGTCTTGGCCTGCACCACCACGCACGGTCCCGCCTTGATCACGGTCGCCGGGCTCACGGTGCCGTCGGCGTCGAAGATCTGCGTCATCCCGACTTTCTTCCCAATGATTCCTGTCACCATCGCGACGCTCCGAAGAATGCCGGCTTACTTGTGTTCCTTCCCGAACGCCTTGATCTCGACGTCGACCCCGGCCGGCAGATCGAGCTTCATCAGCGCGTCCACGGTCTGGGGCGTCGGCTCGAAGATGTCGATGAGGCGCTTGTGCGTCCGGATCTCGAACTGCTCGCGCGATTTCTTGTCCACGTGCGGCGACCGCAGCACCGTCCACTTGTTCTTCGAGGTCGGCAGCGGAATCGGTCCGGCCAGCTGCGCGCCCGTGCGCTTCGCCGTTTCCACGATCTCGCTCGTCGACTGATCGAGCACGCGATAGTCGTAGGCCTTGAGGCGGATCCGGATCTTGTCGCTGAACGCGTTCGCCATGTGTGCCCTCTACTTCCCCTGCATCCGCGCGACGACTTCCTCGCTCACGTTCTGGGGCGCCGGCTCGTATCGATCGAAGTGCATCGAATAGGTGGCGCGGCCCTGCGTGCGGGAGCGGAGATCCGTCGCGTACCCGAACATCTCCGACAGCGGCACCCGGGCCGCGATGATCTGCGTACCGCCCCGATCTTCCTGCGACTGAATCTGCCCGCGCCGGCTCGACAGATTGCCCATCACGTCGCCCATGTACTCCTTGGGCACGACGACTTCGACGCGCATCATCGGCTCGAGCAGCACCGGTCGGGCTCGCTTCGCCGCGTCCTGGAACGCCATCGACCCGGCGATCTTGAACGCCATCTCCGAGGAGTCGACGTCGTGGAAGGATCCGTCGTACAGCTCGATCCGCACGTCGTCGACCGGGTAGCCGGCGAGGACGCCGCGCGTGAGCGCTTCCCGGATCCCCTCGTCGATCGGCTTGATGAACTCCCTCGGGACGGCGCCGCCGACGATGTTGTTCTCGAACAGATAGCCGGTGCCGGGATCGGCCGGGAACAGGTGAATCTTCGCGTGCCCGTACTGGCCGCGTCCGCCGGTCTGCCGCACGTAGCGGCCTTCGCCGTCCGCCGCCCGCGTGAGCGTCTCCTTGTAGGCGACCTGCGGCTTGCCGACGGTCGCCTCGACGTTGAACTCGCGCTTGAGGCGGTCGACGATGATCTCGAGGTGCAGTTCGCCCATCCCGCGGATGATCGTCTGGGCCGTCTGCACGTCGGTGTTGACCCGGAAGGTCGGATCCTCCGCCATCAGCTTCTGGAGCCCCACCCCCAGCTTCTCCTGATCGGCCTTGGTCTTCGGCTCGATCGCCAGCGAGATGACCGGCTCGGGAAAGTCCATCGATTCGAGCACGATCGGATGCTTCTCGTCGCACAGCGTGTCGCCCGTGCCCACGCTCCGGAGGCCGACGGCGGCGGCGATGTCGCCCGCGTAGACCTCCTTGATCTCTTCGCGCTTGTTCGCGTGCATCTTCAGCAGGCGGCCGATGCGCTCGGTCTTCTGCTTGGTCGCGTTGTAGACCGAGGACCCGGAGGCCATGACCCCCGAGTACGCGCGGAAGAACGTCAGCTGGCCGACGAACGGGTCGGTCATGATCTTGAACGCCAGCGCCGCGAACGGGGCGTCGTCGGCGGCCGGCCGCTCGATGATCGTGTCCTCGGCCTTGGACGGATCCAGGCCGGCGATCGGCGGAACCTCCACCGGCGAGGGCAGGAAATCCACGACGGCGTCGAGCAGCGGCTGGACGCCCTTGTTCTTGAAGGCCGATCCGCAGATCACCGGCACGAACACCGCCTCGCCCCTGGAGTGGACCGAGGAGTTGACGCGTCGCCGCAGCGCGGCCTTGATCTCCGCCTCGGTCGGCTCTTCGCCGTGCAGGTACTTCTCGAGGATCTTGTCGTCGGCCTCGCTGACCTTCTCGATGAGCTGCTCGCGGTAGTGCTTCGCCTCCTCGAGCATGTCGGCCGGGATATCGCCGACGACGTAGTCGGCGCCCATCGTTTCGTCCTTGTAGGTGATCGATTTCATCCCGATGAGATCGACCACCCCGATGAACTTGTCCTCGGCCCCGATCGGCAGCTGAATCGCCACCGGGTTGCCTTCGAGCTTCGAGATGATCTGATCGAAGGTCCGCTTGAAGTTGGCCCCGATGCGGTCCATCTTGTTGACGAAGCAGATCCGCGGGACGCGGTACTTGTCCGCCTGGCGCCAGACCGTCTCGGACTGCGGCTCGACGCCGGCGACCGAATCGAACACCGCGACGGCGCCGTCCAGCACTCGAAGGGAGCGCTCCACTTCGGCGGTGAAGTCGACGTGCCCCGGCGTGTCGATGATGTTGATCCGGTGATCGCGCCAGAAGCAGGTCGTGGCCGCGGACGTGATGGTGATGCCGCGCTCCTGCTCCTGCTCCATCCAGTCCATGACGGCGGTGCCTTCGTGGACCTCGCCGATTTTGTACGTGATTCCGGTGTAGAACAGAATCCGCTCTGTCGTCGTCGTCTTGCCGGCATCGATGTGCGCCATGATGCCGATGTTCCGCGTGTTGCCGAGTGGCGACTGCCTGGGCATGGTCGTCTTCTACGATCGGTCGTCTTCTCCGACCGGTCGGCTGAAGCCTCGCGCCGTCTGGACGAGCGATTCCCTTACCATCGGTAGTGGGCGAACGCCTTGTTGGCTTCGGCCATCCGGTGCGTGTCCTCGCGCTTCTTCACGGCGCCCCCGCGCAGGTTCGCCGCGTCGAGCAGCTCGTTCGCCAGCTTCTCCTGCATCGTCTTGCCGTCGCCGCGGGCGGTGGCGTAGCCGACGATCCAGCGGATGCTGAGCGACAGGCGCCGGTTGGGATTCACCTCGATCGGAACCTGGTAGTTGGAACCGCCGACGCGGCGCGATTTCACCTCGAGGCTCGGCTTGACGTTGTCGATCGCCTTCTTGAAGATCTTCAGCGGATCGTCGCCGCTCTTCTCCTTGATGATGTCGAAGCTCTTGTAGAGAATGCGCTCGGCCGTGCTGCGCTTGCCGCCGGTCATCACACAGTTGATGAACTTGCTCACCAGTTGACTCTGATAGAGCGGGTCGGCCGGAGTGTCGCGCTTCAGAATTTCACGTCGCCGCGGCATGTCGTCTTCTCCCTACGCCTTCTTCGGTCGCTTGGCGCCGTATTTCGACCGGCCCTGCATCCGCCCCTGCACGCCGACGGCGTCGAGCGTGCCGCGGACGACGTGATAGCGGACGCCCGGCAGATCCTTGACGCGGCCGCCCCGGATGAGCACCAGCGAGTGCTCCTGCAGGTTGTGGCCGACGCCCGGAATATAGGTCGTCACCTCGATGCCGTTGGTCAGTCGCACGCGAGCCACCTTGCGCAACGCCGAGTTCGGCTTCTTGGGCGTCTGCGTGAACACCCGCACGCACACGCCGCGCTTCTGGGGACTGTCCTGCAGAGCCGGGCTCTTCGTTTTCGTGACAATCTTCTTGCGTCCGGCTCGAACCAGTTGACTGATCGTCGGCATGACGTCCTCTCGTCATCGGCGTCTCGCGCCCTGTTCCGCCAATCGGCGTCAGGCCACCAGAGGACCAATGCCCGATACGGCCACGGCCACGCCGCGGCGCCAGTTTGTTCCAGGCCTAGAAGCCCATACGGCTTGGCGCCTGAAAACGCTCGACCCTATGCTCGTAGTAATTCGCGCGACCGACGGTCTTGCCCCGGACAGACGCCGCGGCGCAGAACGCTTCCTGCGGATCCGAGGCTAGATAGGGTGTCCCAGCCCGGACAGAACCTTACGAATATAGCACGGGAGTATCAGGGCCGCAACCGAGCCGCCGTGCCGCCAGCCATCTCCCGCGTTCTCCCGGACTGCTCTTCCCTGATATAGTGCTCCGCCTGTCGGGCCGACTCGCTCGCGAGCGCCCTTGTGAGGTCCGGCAAGCCCGCGCGCTTGCCAGATGAGGTGATCATGAAGCATTTCACGTACGGCATGACGGCCCTGGCGATTGTCGTGGTGAGCGGCGCGCTGACTCTCGCCCAGGCGCCGGCCGGCGGGCAGGCGCCCGCAGGCGGCGGACAGCGGGCCGGCGGACCCCCGCCGACGCCGAAGAACCTGCAGGTGCTCCCGAAGGACATCCCGTTCCCGCAACTCATCCAGCGCATGCAGGGGTTCTCCCAGGCGCTCGGCGTCCAGTGCGGTTACTGTCACATGTGGGAAGGCCCCAACAATCCTGCGAACGACCTGGCGGCGGACACCAAAACGCCGAAGCTCGTCGCCCGCGTCATGATCCAGATGGTGGGCGAGATCAATCAGAAGCTGGCCGCCAACATCAAGAAGCCGGCCGACGAGATCACCCAGGTGGGATGCATGACGTGCCACCGCGGCGAGGCGATTCCGAAAGTGCCGCCACCGGCGCCCGCAGCGGGACGCGGCCGCGGTGGGCGGGGTGCCGCGCCCCCACCCGGTGCGGAGCCGGGTGCACCAGGAGCCGGACAGGCGCCGCCCCCCGGTCGCTAGCGGCCCGACGCGGGGCCGCTATTCAGGCAGATACCGCGCGATGAGCGCGGTGCAGTTGTCGCGGCTGCCGCCCGCAAGGGCGGCGGCCACGATGCCGCGCGCCAGTTCACGCCCGTCGCCCCCCTGCCCCAGGAGCTGTTCCATCCGGCCATCGTCCAGCGTTCCGTGCACGCCGTCGGTCGTCAACAGCAACACGTCGTCGGCGAGCAGCGGCTCGTCGCGCAGATGGACGTCGGTCCTCGCCCGCAAGCCGACGACATTGGTCAGCGCGTGACGCATCGGATGCAGGCGCGCCGTGGCCGGGTCGACGGAGGGGTCCCGCGCGAGCACGGTCGCATAGGAATCGTCCTCTGTCAGCGGACGCAGCCTCCCTTTCCTGAGGAGATACAGCCGGCTGTCGCCCGCGTGCCCCACAATCAGGCGATCGGATTCGACCAGGGCCGCCACGACCGTGGTGCCCATGCCCAGGTAGGCCGCCGATTCGACCGAGGTTTCAAGGACGCGCTGGTTCGCGAGCTGGATGGCCGTGCGCATCCGATTGCCCGCGTCGGTCAGGGCCGGATCGCGGCCGAACGGCCACCGGTCCCCCTCGCAGTGCCCTTCGCGGATGTACTCGATCATCGTGTCAACGGCGATTCGCGCGGCAATGTCCCCTGCATTGTGTCCGCCCATGCCATCGGCGACTGCACAGAACTGCATCGCGGCGTCGCACACGAAGCAGTCTTCATTGCGCACCCGAACGTGACCTTTGTCGGTGATGCCGTATGCCCGGAGCACGATGCGACCTCACCGACTTATCGGCCGCCCGTCGCGATCTCTTGAATCGGCGTTACCGGCTGTGACGCCGGAAGATGCCCTGGACCGTCTCGAACGTGTCGGCGTCGAGCGCCGTCTTGTCGGATCGGAACCGCTTGACCCGCGCGAAGCGCAGGGCGAGCCCTCCCGGATACACCGGACTCTCCTGGATGTCGTTGAACGCAATCTCGACGACCAGTTCCGGCCTGACATGGACGAGGTGCCGATCGCGCGCCAGCTCGAGCTCGAGGAGCCGCCGGGTCTGCCAGGCCAGCGTCCGGTCGGTGAGCCCCTTGAATGTCTTCCCGAGCATCACGAACCCGCCGCGATCGGCGTCGCGCGCGCCGAGATGCAGGTTGCTCAGCATCCCGGTCCTGCGGCCGTGGCCCCACTCGGCGGCGAGCACGACGAGATCCAGCGTCTTCGCGCGCTTGACCTTCAGCCACGCCTGACCGCGGCGTCCCGCGGCGTACACCCCCGCCGGCGCCTTGGCCATCACGCCTTCGTGCCCCGCGGCCATCGAGCGCTCGAGGAACGCGGCCGCCTCGGCGACGCTCGCCGTCGCGATGCGGGGCACAATCAGGTTCGCCGGCGCGATGTCGCTGAGCGTCGCGGCGCGTCGGGCCAGCGGCTCGTCGAGCAGCATCCCGCCGTCGAGATACAGGCAATCGAAGAACATGGGCGTCAACGGCAGCTCTGCGCGCAGGCGATCGAGGTCGAGCCGCCGCCCGAACCGGCGCATCGTGATCTGAAAAGGATAGGGCGTGGCGTCCGGACCGAGCACGATCGCCTCTCCGTCGAGGATGGCCCGGCGGACGCCGAGCGCGGACGCCGCGGCGACGATATCCGGCACCGCGCCGGTGATGTCGCGGAGGTTCCTCGTGAACACGCGGACCTCGTCGCCGTCCTTGTGCACCTGGATGCGGGCCCCATCGAGCTTGAACTCGAGCGACGCCTCGCCCAACCGCTCGAGCGCCGCGTCGACGTCATCGGCAGACTCGGCCAGCATCGGCCGCACCGGTCGAAACAGCGAGACGACCAATGCCGACACCGCCGGTTCGCCCTGCGCGAGGGCGGCGCGGGCGACCGTCGGCAGCGAGCCGGCGACCATGGCCGCGCGGCGGATCCGCCCGGCCGGGATATTCGCGGCGCGGGCGACCGCCTCGAGGAGCACGCCCTCGAGCGCTCCCTGACGGAGCTCACCGAACAGGAGGCGCGTCAAAAAATCCTGCTCTCCCGCCGTGGCGCGCCTCAGGAGCTGGCGGAGCTGCTCGGTCTTCGTCGCCGTTGATCCACGACCGATCGTCGTCGCGATTCGCCCGAACGCCAGGTCCACGTCGTGGAGATTGAGCGAAGACTGCTGGGCGGGCGGCGTCGATCGGACGGCCGCGAGAAGGGACCCCGCCACGCCGATGCGGCCTTGCGCGGGCGAGCCGCTCAGAAACGCGACGGCCATCTCCACCTCGCCGGGCGGAGTCCTGCGGAGGAACTGGGCCAGGCGCTCGACCTTCTCGAGTCGGCCGCTCGCGGCGGCGACGGCGGCCGAGGTCTCGGTCATGTCCGACAGCCGCATGGCCCCAGCATGAACCGTCCTGCGCCCGCACTCAATCCAATCGTCGGCTGCATCCGTAGCTGTCAACGATTGCAGAATCGCCAGGAGGACTCATGCAGGAAGCGCAGAACACGAAGATCGTGCAGGATGCGTACGCCGCCTTTCTTCGCGGCGACATTGCGGCGGTGCTGGCTACCTTCGACGACGACATCGTGTGGAAACCGGTGACCGGCGCCTCGAAGCACGTGCCGATGGCTGGTGCACGGCACGGCAAGGCCGCCACCGAGGAGTTTTTCCGGCAAGTGGGGCAGCACCTGCAGTTCAGCCGTTTCGAGCCGCGCGAGTTCGTGGCGCAGGACGACCGGGTGGTGGCGCTGGGGCACTACACGGCGAAGAGCTCGAGCGGCGGCTCGTTCGACTCCGACTTCGTCATGGTGTTCCAGCTGCGGAACGGCAAGCTCGTCGAGTTCCAGGAATTCCTGGACAGCGCCGCGCTGAACGCCGCCTTCGAGCCGGCGCTCGTCTGAACCAGGCCGCCGGGCGCCGCCGTCCACGGCGCCTCGCCCAGGCCGACGCGCTCGATGGGCTGCACCACGGGCGCCAGGCTGTCAGGTGGTGAAGATCACGCTGCAGCAGGTGACGGCGCCCTCGGCTTTCGCCAGCTCGCTGAGGTCGAGGTCGACGATGTGCAGCCCGGTGGCGGCCAGACGGCCCCGCGTTCGAGGGAACGCAGTCGGGTAGATCGCGCGCTCGCCGACGAGCAGCGCGTTGGCGCCGTCGGCCTCCGCGGGATGCACGTCAATCTGCCGGAAGCCGTGGAACGGCTCGCGCGGGACCCATGCCGGGTTGAGGAGCAACGTGTCGTCAGCAACGAGGGTCACGGCCGATTTCAGGTGCAGGCAGCCTCGAACCGGCACGCCGTGCACCGAGTACCCGTGGCGTCCGAGCCAACGGCCCAGTTGCGCGAGTGCCGCGGCATTGGTTCGCCGCGATTCCCCGACGAACAGCCGCTTGCCGACCGTCAGCACGTCGCCGCCGTCGAGCGTGCCCGGCGCCTCGATGAACACGAGCGGCCGATACGCCTCGAGGGCTTCGGCCACCGCGCTCGTCTCTCCGCGGCGCGACTCGGCGCCGGGGCGGGCGACGATCGCCAGTTCGTCGAGCACCACCGCGATGTCCTCGACGAACACTGAGTCGGCCATCTCGAGGCCGGCCGCCAGGCGGACGACGGCGCACCCGGCGTCCCGGAGCGCGTCCTCGTAGGCGTGATGCTGACGCCGCGCCAGCGCGAGAATCGATGGGCGCGCGCCCGAGGTGCGTGAGCTCGCAGCGCCCGATCGCGGGGCTGACCTCGCGGGTAATGGCGATCCTCACGGTGCGACGCCATCGACCAGCATCGTGTCGCTCGTGGCGCAGCTCTGGCGCATCGCTTTCGGCGCGCGGTACTCGGCGCTCTCCCACCACGCCTTCGCGCGCTCGTACGACGCGAACTCGAGGATGACCACCCGCTTGGGCTGCGCCCCGCCCTCGAGCCGCTCGGCTCTCCCGCCGCGCACGAGGTAGGTTCCGCCATATTGTTCGACGGTCGGCGCTGCCACCTTCACGTAGTCGGGATATCGGGCGGGATCGGCGACGTCGATGTTCAACACGATGTAAGCGGCCATTCGGTCACCCTCCAGGGCCAACGCCTCCAGTGTGGTGCGTCGGCGGTTCCTCACAACACGCGCATCACATCCGACAGGGTGATGATGAAGGTCTTGTCGCTCTTGAAGTCGCGCACGAGCACGGCCGGGCTCTGCGGCGTGATCATCGTCGCCAGCAGATCGACCGGCGTGGAGATGTCCACGAACGGAAACGCCGGCTGCATGATGGACTCGATTGGATGGCCCTTGATGCCGGGATCGCGCACGAGCTCGGCGTACAGGTGGTTCTCGCTGAGCGATCCGATCACGCGACGGTCGCGCGTGATGGAAATCTGCGAGAAGTCGTTCTCGCTCATGACGCGCAGGGCGTGTTCGACCGGCTCGTTGCACTCGATGGTCAGGAGCTCGCCCGACAGTCCGCCGGAGACGAGGCCGCGCGCCGTCATGCCGGTCTTCTCCAGGTAGCCCTTCTCGCGCATCCAGTCGTCGTTGTACATCTTCCCGAGATACCGCGACCCGTGGTCGTGGACGATCACGACCACGACGTCGTGCTCGGTGAAGTGGTCCTTGAGCTGCAGCAGACCGGCCAGCGCCGACCCGGCTGAATTGCCGGCAAAGATGCCCTCCTCGCGCGCGATCCGGCGCGTCATCACCGCGGCGTCCTTGTCGGTCACCTTCTCGAAGTGATCGATGATGTCGAAGTCGACGTTCTTCGGCAGGAAGTCCTCGCCGATCCCCTCCGTCACGTACGGATAGATCTCGTGCTTGTCGAAGATGCCGGTCTCCTTGTACTTCTTGAACACGGATCCGTAGGTGTCGATCCCCCACACCTTGAGCCGCGGATTCCGGCCCTTCAGGTATCGTCCGACACCGCTGACCGTCCCGCCGGTGCCGACGCCGACCACCAGGTGCGTCACGCGTCCGTCGGTCTGGTCCCAGATTTCCGGCCCGGTCGTGTCGTAGTGCGCCGCCGTGTTGGACGGGTTGTCGTACTGATTCGCCTTCCAGGCGCCCGGGATCTCGGCGGCCAGCCGCGACGACACCGAGTAATACGATCGCTCGTCCTCTGGATCGACGTTGGTCGGACAGACGATGACCTCGGCGCCGAAGGCCTTCAGGGCATCGATCTTCTCCCGCGACTGTTTGTCGGTCGTGGTGAAGACGCAGCGATACCCGCGGACGGCCGCGACGAGCGACAGCCCCATGCCGGTGTTGCCCGAGGTCCCCTCGATGATCGTCCCGCCCGGCCTGAGCAGCCCGGCGCGCTCGGCGTCGTCGATCATCCTGATCGCGATGCGGTCCTTGATCGAATTGCCCGGGTTGAAGGTTTCGAGCTTGACGAGCACTTCGGCCCGGACGACGTCGCGGGTGATGCGATTGATGCGGACGAGGGGGGTCCGACCGATGGTCTCCAGAATCGTGTCGCTGATCTTCTTCACTCCGTCAGTGTAATCGCCTTCCGCACGCAGCCGACGGCGGCCGGCGCGCGGCCCGCCGCCGGCTGCCGCGAGCGAATCTTTCGCCGCCGCGCGCGGCTGTAGGTAAACTGTGGGTGATGCGGCGCCGTCATTTCCTCGTGGCAGCCATCGTCGCCGTGACGGCGACCGGCGTCTGGCTCAGCCCGCGGGGACACGTCGCGGCGCAGTCGCTGCCGTCGAGCGTCACCGACCGCGAGTTCTGGGCGATGGTGGTCGGCTTCTCGGAACCCGGCGGCTACTTCCGTTCCGACAATCTGATCTCGAACGAGATGGCGTTCCAGCACGTCATCCCGGAGCTGGAGCGGACGGCGGGCTCCGGCGCGTACCTCGGCGTCGGACCGGATCAGAACTTCACCTACATCACCGCGATGAAGCCGAAAATGGCGTTCATCATCGACATCAGGCGGCAGAACATGCTGCTGCACCTGATGTACAAGGCGCTCATCGAGCTCTCGACCGATCGGATCGATTTCCTGGCCCGCCTCTTCTCGCGCCAGCGGCCCGCCAGCCTGCGCGCCGACGCGCCGCTCCAGGCCGTGTTCGACGCGTTTCAGGCGCAGGGCGGCGACGAGGCGCTGATGCAGCGGAACCTGAAGGCGGTGTTCGATCACCTCGAGCACACCCACGGATTTCCGCTGACCGACGAAGACGAGAACGCCATCCGCTTCGTGTACACGGCGTTCTATCTCGGCGGCCCCGACATCCGCTATTCGTTTCCGCGCAGCGATTTCGGCGGCCCGCAGTGGTTTCCCACCTACGCGGAGCTGATGGTGCAGACCGACCTGGCGGGCGTGAATCACAGCTACATCGCGAGCGACGCCGCCTTCGGTTCGCTGCGCGCGTACGAGAAGAACAACCTCATCGTCCCGCTCGTCGGCGACTTCGCCGGCGATCACGCGCTCCGGACCGTCGGCAGGTACCTCAAGGACCACGACGCCACGGTGGCGGCGTTCTATACGTCCAACGTCGAGCAGTACCTGTTTCAGGGCGACGGCTGGAAGAAGTTCTTCATGAATGTGGCGACGCTGCCGATCGACGAGCACAGCATGTTCATCCGCGCGTACTTCAACCGCATGGGGTACCGTTTCCAGTCCTCCGGCCCCGGGCTGCAATCCTCGACGCTGCTGGATCCGATCTCGGGGCTGCTGAACGCCTTCACCGTCGGCGAGATCCGCACGTACTACGACGTCGTGTCGCGGTCGCAGTAACGACCCGAGGCCCGGCGTTCGACCGGTCGAACGGCACCCAGGCGTGTGACCGCCGGTGCTACGCGCGAGTCCCGCTCAGATCGGCGAGCGCCAACGGCCCGCTGCTGCGCGTGTCGCCGGTGAGAATCCGACGGAGATATCCCGCCTGTCCGAGATGCAGTGCCGCGTGACTGCACAGATGCATCAGGAAGATCCGCGTCGAAAACGTCGTGCCCATGACCGGCTCGGGAAACCGAGCGTCGAGCACCGAAGGGGACAGTCGCGGCACGACTTCCGTCACGGTCGCGATCGCACCATCGAGCGCAGCCCGGACCTCCGCGCGCGTGCCCGACCGGCGGCCGAACTCGGCCTCGCGGTGCCGCACGTACTCCCGCTGCCCGAGGACCGTTCCGACCAGGTATTGAAGGCCGCCGGCCACGTGCAGCGCCAGGTTCGCCGCGGAATTGGCCACCCCGGGCGCCGCCCGCCACATCGACGCATCGTCTGGAAAGAGATCGAGCTCCCGCTTGAATCCCTCGAGCTCTCGAACCAGCAGCCGCACGATGTCGTCGGTGATGTCGCTCATGATGCCGGACAGCCTATGCGTCTCCGGCGCGGTCCGCAACCCTCGGCGTTCACGCGACGGAATGAGACCCGCGTCGCGCGCGCGGCGCGGTGGCCGGCTTCTGGTGGACGGAACGAACAATGATAGGATCCTCGCTTCCCTGCACGGAGCGGAGGAGAAGCACGATGTTCAAGGCGACGGCGGGACGGGTGCTGCCGACGACGGTGACGGGGTCGTTGCCGCGGCCGAGCTGGTATACGGAGAATTTGGGGACGCGGTCGTTCCTGGCCGCGATGGTGGAGAGCCGGTTCCGGGAGCAGTATGTGGACGCGCTGGGGTGTTATCTGCGGGAGCAGGAGGTGGCGGGGCTTGACATCGTGACCGACGGGGACTGCCGGTTCGATCAGGACGTGGGGGGGCAGAGCTGGACGAGCTACCCGCCGCACCACATGGCGGGGTTCGAGACGCGGCACCCGCAGCTGGCGCGGGTGGGGGCGGGAGGGCTGGCGTTTCCACGGGGGCACATTCTGCACGACTACCTGGAAGCGCGGGTGATGCCGGTGCTGGTGGGGCCGGTGGGGCGGGGGGAGCTGCAGTATCCGGAGATCTGGAAAGCGGCGCAGCGGCTGACGCGGCAGCCGGTGAAGTTCGGGACGGTGACGCCGGAGCTGGTGGCCTTCGCGGTACAGGACACGCAGTACCGGTCGCTGCCGGAGCGGATTCTGGCGATCAGCGACGCCTTCAACGCGGAGCTGCACGATCTGGCGGACGCGGGGTGCCCGGTGATTCAGCTGGAGGAGCCGCAGATTCATCTGCTGGCGGCGCGCGGCTACGTGGACCCGGTGATCACGCCGGCGTTCATGCTGGAGGTGTTCAACAACACGGTCAAAGGGCTGCGGGCGAAGACCGAAGTGTGGTGCCACACCTGCTGGGGCAATCCGTCGCAGCAGCGGATGTTCGCGACCCCGCAGAGCTACCGGCCGGCGCTGGCGCTGCTCAACCAGGTGGATGCCGACGTGCTGACCTTCGAGATGGCGAGCACGGGGGCGCCCGAGCTGGAGGCGGTGGGGCGGGCGATCACGGAGAAGAAGGTGGCCATCGGCGCGATCGACCATCACACGCTGCAGGTGGAGGCGCCCGGGGAGGTGGCGGCGCTGGTCCGGCGGGCGCTGCAGGTGATTCCGGCCGAGCGGCTGGTGCTCTCGTCGGACTGCGGGATGGGGCGGGAAGGGATGAGCCGGCGGCACGCGTTCTACAAGATGGTGGCGCTGGTGCAGGGCGTGAACCAGGTGAAGCAGGAGCTCGGGCTGCCGGTGACCCCGTCGCTCGCCGCCGACCCGGCGTTCTCGCTCATTCGCTCGGCGTAAGGGGCGAACCCAAGGGGCGGACCCAAGGGGCGGACCCCGGGCGGCGGACCCCGGGCGGCGGGCGGCGGCGACGGCCCGCGGAAGGGAGCGGCGCGGCGGATGCTGGGGGCGGCGATCGTCGGGTTGGGGTGGTGGGGCCAGACGCTGGTCGAGGCGGTGGCCGCCAGCGCGGCGCTGCGGTTCGTCGCCGGCACGACGCGGACGGCGACGCCGGCGGTGCAGGCGTTCGCCGCGGCGCAGGGCCTCGCGCTGGTCGACTCGTATGCGGCGGTGCTGGCGCGGCCCGACGTCGAGGCGGTGGTGCTGGCGACGCCGCACTCGCTCCACGCGGCGCAGGTGGTGGCGGCGGCGGCGGCGGGCAAGCACGTGTTCTGCGAGAAGCCGTTCGCGCTGACGCGGGCGGACGCGGACCGGGCGGTGGCGGCGACGACGCGGGCCGGGGTGACGCTCGGGCTCGGCTACAACCGGCGCTTCCATCCGGAGATGGCCCGGCTGCGGGAGCAGATCCGGACCGGGGCGCTGGGCACGATCCTGCACGTCGAGGCGACGATGACGTTTCCCAACGCGCTGCGGCTGACGCCGACCCAGTGGCGGGCCGACCCGGCCGAGACGCCCTGCGGGGGGCTGACACCGATGGGCGTGCATGCGGTGGACGGCATGATCGATCTGTGCGGGCCGATCGCGCAGGTCTTCTGTCAGAGCGTCCGGCGGGTGGTGGCCATCGACGCCGACGACACCACGGCGGTGCTGCTGCGGATGCAGGGGGGGATGACCGGCTATCTGGGGACGATGACGGCGACCGGGCCGGGCTTCAGCTTCCAGGTGTTCGGGTCGACCGGCTGGGTGCGGCTCGAGGGGATGACGCACGTGGCCGGCGCCTCGTCGGAGGAGCGGCGGACGCGGCTCTTCGCGACCGGCAAGTTCCAGCCGACGAGCGGGCCGGCGCAGGTGTGGGAGGCGGCGCGGCTGGACGTGTCGCGGGTGGCGCTGGAGGCCTTCGCGGCGGCGGCGACCGGCGGCCCGGCCTATCCCATCCCGGTGGCCGAGATGATCCACGGCGTGGCCGTCACCGAGGCGATCGTGCGATCGGCGGCGTCGGGCCAGGTCGAGCCGGTGCGCTGAGCCGCCGACGGGACGCCAACTGATGGATCTCGGTCACGGGCTCGGCCATCTCACCTATTCCACGCTGGTGCATCCGGCCGATGACTGGGCGCAGCTGTGGGCCAGCGTCCAGACCTATCTGCCGGCGGTGAAGGCGCGGGTCGCGCCGGATCGGCCCTTCGGCGTCTGCCTCCGGCTGGCCGCGCCCACCGTGGCGACCCTCGTGGCGCAGCCGCAGGAACGCGCGCGGCTGCGCGCCTTCCTCGCCGACCACGACCTGTATGTGTATACGGCGAACGCCTTTCCCTACGGGGCGTTCAAGGGCACGGTGGTGAAGGCCCAGGTGTACGAGCCGGACTGGCAGACCGCCGCGCGCACGCAGTATACGATGCAGGTCGCCGACCTGCTGGCCGAGCTCGGCACCCCGGCCGTGCCGCCGTCGATCCAGACCGCGCCGCTCGGCTTCAAGCCGCACGTCACCGGCCCGGCCGTCGTCGCCCGCTTCACCGAACACGTGCTGCAGGTGGTGGCCCATCTGGTGCAGCTCGAACAGCGCACCGGCCGGCTGGTCACGCTCGCCCTCGAGCCCGAGCCCTACTGCTTTCTGGAGACCACCGCCGACACGATCGCCTACTTCACCGAGCACCTCTATACCGGCCGCGCCGCCGGGCGGCTGGCCCAGCAGACCGGCCTGCCGATCGCCGAGGCGCACGGCGCGCTGCACCGCCACCTGGGCATCGTCTTCGACATCGGCCATCAGGCGGTCGGGTTCGAAGACATCCCGGTGTCGCTGCAGCAGTTGAGGGACGCCGAAATCCCGATCTTCAAGCTCCAGGAAGTCGCCGCCATGCACATGCCGGTGGTCACGCAGGCCACCATCGACGCGCTCCAGCCCTTCGCCCAGACCGTCTACCTCTCGCAGACCGTCCAGCGCAAGAACGGCACGCTGACGAAATTTCTCAACCTCGAAGACGCCTTCGCCGCCTGGGCCGCCGACCCCGGGCCCCGCGAGTGGCGCACCCACTTCCACCTGCCGGTCTTTCTCGAGGACCTCGGCGCCTTCCGCACCACCCGCTTCGCCCTCGAACAGGCGCTCCGCGTCCACAAGGCCACCCCCCTCTCCCGCCAGCTCGAAATCGAAACCTACACCTGGGACGTCCTCCCCCCCACCTCAAAACCGGCGACATCGTCGAGTACGTCTGCCGCGAGATCGAGTGGGTCCAAGCGCAGCTGCTCGACTAGACGTCAAATCACCGCCGCGCCGCGAGCAGGATCCAGCGAATCGCGGCACCTACCATACCCTCCGAGTATGATTACCTCTTCGCATTTCGTCCGGCGGAAGGCAGCGGCCGCCCTGAAATTCTCGAGAGGGGGAGCACACGATGAACGTCGGATTCATTGGTCTCGGAAAAATGGGACAGGCGATGACGCGCCGGATTCTCGGGGCCGGCCACCATCTCGTCGCCTTCAACCGGACAAAGGACAAAGCCAGGGACCTCGCGGCGGAAGGCGCCACCATTGCGTCGACGATTGCCGAGGCCTGTCACGGACGCGACGTCGTCATCACGATGGTGTCTGACGACACGGCCGTGAAGGAGGTGGTGCTCGGGGGCCAGGGGCTGCGCGATTCGCTCGCGCCGGGCGCCATTCACCTGTGCATGGGGACGCACAGCGTCGCGGCGGTTCAGACGCTCAACGCCGCGCATGGCGAGGCCGGACAGCGGCTCGTCAGCGCCCCGGTTCTCGGCCGTCCCGATGCTGCCGCGGCCGGCCAGCTGGGCATCGTCGCGGGCGGACCGGCCGACGCGGTGAAGGCGTGTGAAGCGCTGTTCCAGGCGATGGGACGACGAACCTTCGAGGCCGGCGCGAAGCCGGAAGGCGCGGCGGCGCTCAAGCTGTCCAACAACTTCGTCCTTGGGGCGGCCATCGAAGCGATGGCCGAAGCATTCTCGCTCGTCCGCAAGTACGGCGTGGTGCCGCAGGTGCTCTACGACGTCATGACCGACGCGCTCTTCGCGGCGCCGGCCTACAAGGTGTACGGCAAGATCATGGTCGACGAGAGCTACGACAAGGTCGGCTTCATGACGCTGCAGGGCCTCAAGGATCTGAATCTCGCGCTCGCGGCCGCCGACCAGGCGAGGGTGCCGATGCCCAGCGCGAACAACGTCCGCGATCGCCTGCTCGGCGCCATCGCGCACGGAGACGGCGAGAAGGACTGGGCCGTGATGGCCCGCGAACAGAACCGCGCGGCGGGCATTGAATAGGTTAAGTGGAGCCTTCGGCTCTGTGTGAGGCGACATGAACGTCGGATTCATCGGACTGGGCCGCATGGGATCGGGGATGGCGGGTCGCATTGTCGAGGGCGGCCACGATCTCGTCGTGTACGACGTGGTGCCGGAGAGTACGGCAACCGCGGCGGCCGCCGGCGCGCGGGTCGCTCGGTCGGTCGCGGAGCTGGCGGCCGATCGTGAGGTCGTCATTACGATGCTGGCGGAGGATGCGGCTGTCCACGCCGTGTCGACTGGCGACGGCGGTTTGTGCGAGTCGATGCGGGCGGGTGCCCTTCACCTGGCAATGGGCACCTACGGCGTCGGCACCATCCGAACGCTCGCCGCGGCCCATGCGGCGCGGGGACAGACCCTTGTGGCGGCGCCGGTGCTGGGGCGCCCCGATCTCGCGGCCTCGGGGCAGCTCGGCATCGTCTGCGGCGGATCTCCCGGGGACCTGGCGCGCTGCGAGCCGCTGTTCAGGATGCTCGGCCGTCTGACGTTTCACGCCGGCGATGCGCCGGAAGCCGCCAGCGCGATCAAGCTGGCGAACAACCTCGTGCTGGGTTGCGCGATTCAGGCGATGGGCGAAGCGTTCGCCCTCGTGCGCAAGTACGATGTCGCGCCGCAGGTGCTCTACGACGTGCTCACCGAAGGCCTGTTTTCGGCGCCCGCCTACAAGGTCTATGGCCGAATCATCGTCGAGGAGACGTACGATCGGGCAGGATCGACGATTGCCTTGAACCTGAAGGACGCGAACCTGATCATCGCCGCGGGCGACCTGGCGCGCGTGCCGATGCCGAGCGCCGGCACCTTCCGCGATCGCCTGCTGGGGGCCATCGCCCACGGCGACGCCGCCAAGGACGTGGCGGCGCTCGCGCTCGAGCAGGCGCGTGCGAGCGGGCTGGCGTGAACCTCAGCAATCGCGTCCTCCACCGGCCGCAGAGCCTGTGGATTCGAAAGGCACTGTTTCAGATCCATCTCTGGACCGGCCTCGGCGTGGGGCTGTACGTCCTGGTGATCAGCCTGACCGGCAGCGCCATCGTCTTCCGCCGCGAGATCACAAGGCTCGCCTGGTCGGCGCCGATCGTCGCGCCGGTGGGTCCCCTGATGTCTCCCGAGCAGATTGCCGCGGCCGCAAAGAAGAAGTACCCGCGCCTGGACGTCGCCCGCGTGACGCTGTCGAAGAGGCCGAGCCGGGCGGCCGAGGTGCTGATGGTCCGCGGCCAGCGCCGCGTCGAGCGCGCGTTCGATCCGTACTCCGGCAGGGATCTCGGAGCGATCGGCACCGACGAACCGAAGCTGCTCTACTGGCTCGTCCAGCTCCATGACGATCTGCTGGGCGGCGGCACCGGCCGGCTCGTGAACGGCGTCGGCGCGATGGTGTTCACGGCGATGTGCCTGACCGGGATCGTGATCTGGTGGCCGGGCATGGCGCGCTGGTGGCACAGTCTGATCCTGCGGCGGCACGTCGGATGGGCCCGGTTCAACTGGGATCTGCACAGCGCCGTCGGCTTCTGGATGTTCCTGTTCGTGCTGATGTGGGGCGTGAGCGGCATCTACCTGTCGTTTCCCGATCCGTTCTCCCGTGTCGTCGACTACCTGCAGCCGCTCGACCCCGCGAGCCGCAACCTGCGCTCGGGAGACGAACTGCTGGCCTGGCTCGCGCGCATCCACTTCGGACGGGCGTACGGCACGCCGGTCAAATGGCTGTACACGGTTCTCGGGCTGGTGCCGGCGGTTCTCTTCGTCACCGGCGCCATCATGTGGTGGAACCGCGTGCTGCGGCCAGCGTTGAGGAATCGAGGCCGCGCGACGGCTGAGGGCTCGATGAAGCCCGACGCGGGCTTCAGTTTGACGGCTCCTACGGCGCCGCGCAGACCCAGTTGGCCGCGTCCTTGAAATTGCCGGTCCCCTTGTACTTTGCGTACTGCGGATAGGGGCACAGTGGGCGCGTCGTGGTGGTCTGGGCGTTGGCTGCCGTCACCTGCACCGGCGCAACGCCTTTTTCGCGCCAGGTTTCGAGCGTGCCGATGGAATCGAAGGTGTTCACGCCGGGGCCGCCGCCACAGTGCGCCATGCCCGGCACCATGAACAGGCGCACCCAATCGGCCTGGTTCTTCCCCATCTTGTCGAGCACGCTCTCGTAGTACAGGACCGTGTTCTCGGGGGTGATGGTCGTGTCGGCCCATCCGGCGTACAGGAACAGCTTGCCGCCGTGGGCCTTGAACGCCTTGAGGTCCGGATCCACGGCGTCGACGAACCCGATCTTCTGGTCGATCACCGGCATGTCGCGATTGAGATCGAACGTGTGCCAGTCGTACTCCGGGTTCTGGAATGCCCAGATCCTCACGGTGTCGATGACGTTGATCGCCGGGTTGGGACGGAGCGCCGGCAGCGGGTTGCCGAGCACCTGCCCCGAAAAGATCAGCTCGCCCTTCGAGTTCTTCAGACCGCCGAAGTAGGTCTCCACCGCCTGCAGTTGCGGCCTGGTGAGACACGTGTCGCTTTCGGCGCCCTTGCACACCAGCGTCGAGAAGTCGAAGGAGCAGAGGTGCGGGTCGTTGAGGAAGCCTTCCTTGTAGGTGTCGCACTTCTGCATGACCGCGGCGTTGACCACCTGCGCCTTGGCCGGCGAAATCGCCATGTCGGGATTCCGCGCGAGCGTGACCTGCCGCGCAAAACCGGCGGTGTGCATGTGAATGTGCCGATTAGCCAGGGCGCCGCCGATGATGCCGTCGAAGTCGAGCGGATGGCGCTGCGCGGCCATGACGGCCTGTCGTCCGCCGGTCGAACAGCCCTTGAAATACGCGAACTGGGCGGCGCGATCGTAGAAGGACTTGACGAGCTCCTTGGACTTCACCGTCATCTCGTGGACGGCGCGATCGGAGAAGTCGACGATCTTCTCGGGGTGGCCGAGCGCGAACATGCCGTTCGGGCCGTCGGCGGCCGAGTGTCCGGTGTCGGTGCCGGCCGTCGCGTAGCCGAGGCGCAGCGCGACCTGCATGTCGCCGTATCCCTGAATCGCTCCCGCGAAACCGCCGTTACCGACGGCGAGAAACTTTCCGTTCCAGTTCTCGGTGGGAAGCCAGAGCTCGACGTTGATGTTGGAATCCGCGGAGGGCTTCAGCACCATCGTCACGCGGCAGTGCGCCGGCAGCGGCGGCGGAACGGCCCCGCGGCCCCCGGCGGGCCCCCGACCCGCGGGCGCGATCCCACGGCCGGCGGGCGGCGCACCACGCCCGTCGGGCGTCCCGCCGCGTCCGGCTCCGGCCTGAACGAACGGACCCGCAGCGACGACATCGGCCAATCCGATGACCGCCTGCGGAGTCGACATCAATCGCAGGCTCTCGCACGGCGTGGCGCCGACCGCGGCCGCGAGCAGCACGAGACTCAGGCTTCCGAGCATGGCGACCCTCCTTCGCTCAGGTTCGACGCCGTCAGGAACGCGCGGCGGCGATTATAGGCTGAAACGCTGTCGGACGGGCGCTCGCGCGGCGGCGTGCGCCGCGCTGTGGAACAATGAGCGCGTCGCATGACGGCCGACATTCCGACCACCGACGACCGGCTCGTGTGGGACACGTGGCTGTCGATGTGGTGGCTGCCATCAGTCACCGTGGCCGACGAGCTCGGAGTGTTCGACGCCCTGGCCGATCGACCCGGTACGGCGACCGACCTGGCGCAGGCGAGGGGCCTGGACGACCGGGGGGTCGACATTCTGCTCGCGCTGCTCGCGTCGCTCGGCTTCCTCGTGCGCCACGACGGCGTCTATCGCGTCACCGACGTGACGCGCCACTTCCTGCTCTCGAGCAGCGCGTTCTACTGGGGCGGCGTGTTCGCGCGGCAGCGCATCGCCAGCCCCCTGCACACGACGATCCGGGACGCCGTCACAGGCGCCGCGAGGCATGCCATGGGGCAGTCCAGCGCGTCGCCGCCGGTGGAGGCGTGGGAAAGCGGCCGCCTCGACGTCGAGCAGGCCCGCGACATCGCCCGGTTCATGCAGAGCCATTCTCTGCCTGCCGCGACCGGCATGGCGCTGCACGGCGACTTCGGCGGCATCACGCGGCTGCTCGACGTCGGCGGCGGGTCGGGGTGCTTCGCCGTCGCCCTGGCGCGCCAGCACCCAGCCATGCGATGCACGGTCATGGATTTGCCGGCCATGTGCCGCATTGCCCAGGAGTACATCGACCGCGGCGGCGCCGCCGACCGGGTCGATACGCTGTCCGCCGACATGTTTCGGGACGAGTGGCCGCGCGGCTACGACGCGATGCTGCTGTCGAATGTCTTCCACGACTGGAGCCTCGAGACCTGCGCACGCCTGGCCGCCCGCGCCCACGCGGCCCTGCCAGCCGGTGGACGTATCTATCTGCACGAGATGCTGCTGGACGACGACGGCGTCGGGCCCCGCACGGCCGCGGCGTTCGCGGTGCTCATGCTCGTGGCGACCCGGGGCAGGCAGTTCACGGCCGCCGTGCTGACCTCGCTGCTCCGGGACGCGGGGTTCGTCGAGATTGGCATCACGGCCACCTACGGGTACTACTCGCTGCTCCGCGCGACCAGACCGTGATGCCCGCGGCGGTCACTCACCGTGCAGCGAGATCGCCGGACCGACCGACGCCGAGCCCCACAGTGTCCGCATCGCGCGCGCGGCACGGAGACGGATGCAGTCGGGCCTCGATCACTCTGAGCGGGGTGAACTGTAACAACGTGGCAGCGTTTCCAAGGCATGTCGCTTCGGGTTAGCTTCCACGTTACGCGGTTCGACCGCACGGCTCAGAGGCGTCCCAGAATCCACCGGTGGCTCTTGTGCGAGAGGCGCCGGACGGCTTCCTCCCTCGTCACCCACGCGAGCTGGTGGCCCGGTTCGCTCGAAGCGGCGAGGCCGGTCACGACCGCCTCGAAGAAGACGCTCGCCTTGTCGACGCCGCTCTGGCCCGTGGGGGCGTGGACGATTTCCGTCGCGGTGCCGACGAGCCGGCCGGCCTCGATTGCCAGCCCGCATTCCTCGCGCGCTTCGCGCACGACCGCCTGCTCCGCCGTCTCGCCGGACTCGACGCCGCCGCCGGGCAGAAACCAGCCGCGGGCCGCGCGGACCACGGCGATGCGCCCGTCGCCGTCGCGCAGCACCGCGTACGCGCTCGGCCGTACCCTGTAGGCACATCCGCGGACGCGAACGCCAAACACCGGAGACCGCCCGGACCCCGTCACGATGCCGCCACCGGGCGCGATCCTGTGACAAGGTCGAAGTGCTGAATAACCGGCGCCGGATCGTAGAAGCGGTGCAGCAGCCGCTTCCACTCGGCGAAGTCGGGGTGATTCCGGAAGCCGACCGTGTGATCCTCGATGGTCCGCCACCTCACCAGCAGCAGGTACTGATTGGCCGCTTCGATGCAGCGATGCAGCTCGTGCGAGATGTATCCGCCCATCGACGTGATGATGGCCTCGGCCTGGCGGAAACTCTGTTCGAATTCAGCGCTCTGCCCGGATCGGATGTGCAGCGTCACTGCCTCGAGCACCATGATGTCCTCTGTTTGACCTGCCGAACGCCGGAAACGGACCGCGCCGGGAAACGCCGGCCGTCCGCCCGCGATTCAGGAGCGGTTCACTTGAGCATCCCTGCGACCCTGGCAATGCCCGCCCTGGCGCACGCGTCGTCCATCTCCTGGCTGGATCCGGAGCTGCCGACGCCGCCGACGACCTCGCTGCCGATCTGAATCGGGACACCGCCGCCGAGCGCGAGGATGTCGGCGACGTCACGCTGCGCGGCGTACGCGGGATCGGCGGTCCGTTTCTGGAACTCGAGCGTGCTCATGCGGAACATCCGCGCGGTGTACGCCTTGCGCCGGGCCATCTCCGCCGTCTGCGCGCTCGCCTGTTCGTCCCGGAGCATCACCAGCACCTGCCCCGCCCGATCGACCACGACCACCGAGGTGTTGAAGCCTTTGGACTTGCACTCGGCGAGGGCGGCTTCGGCAATGGTCTTCGCCATCGCGAGCGAGACATTGCGTTGCATCACCACGCCCTGCGCACCGGCCGGCGCGGCCGCGGCGGCCGCGAGCCCGACCACCGCCGCCGCCCTACGCAGCCCACGCGGCGGCCACATCGTCACGCGCATGAGAGACGTCGGAAGCAACATGTTGAAGAAGGCCGTCAACGGAGCGGCGGATTGGCGATCATCGCCCGCAGCGTCTGGAGCGTCTGGTCCGATCCGACGAACAGGTCGCCTGGATCGCCGCGATACCGCAGCATCTCGGAATAGATGGGTCCGGCCTGGTACAGATTGAGCCCGAGGCCGGCGAGATACTGCAGGCGAAGGTTGCGGTCGCGATTGACCGAGGCGTCCTTCAGGTACGGCTTCAGATCGGACGCCCGCCCGGCGAACGTCGAAAAGAGCTCGACCGCCGAATTGAAGCCGATCTCGCGCAGCGACTGGGCGACCCGCGAGTACTCCGGGCTGTTCAACTTGGCCTGGATCTGGTCGACGTCGATGTGCAGCGGCTCCACCGACCCCACCAGCACGGTGTCGTATCCTTCGCCGTTGGTCGTGTTGCCGAACACCACGCCATTGGGGAAGGCCTCGAAGAACGTCGCCAGCTCGCTCTTCACGGCCTCTGGGCTGCTCTCGTACAGCTGCACGAACAACGTCACGACGCCGCCGGGATTCAGGTGGGTCTTGACCTCGTCGAAGAATTCGCGGGTGTAGAGCATGGCCGCGCCCTTCACCCACGGGTCGAGCGGATCGCTGGTGACGCCGTCGAACTTCTCGCGCGTCGTCTGCAGGTAGTGGCGCGCATCGTCGATGTGGATGTGCACTTTCGGGTTGCGCGCGACGTCGAAGTTGTACTCGCTGAAGTAGGTCGACACCACCTTCGGCACGAGCGGCTCGATCTCGGCGATCGTCTCGGACTGGAGGCGCGGCTCGATCGACACGGCGCCCGCCGTGGCGCCGGCCCCGAACCCGATCACCATCATCGTCTTTTGCTGGGGTGGGACGAGCGTCGTGAGATGGCCCAGCATGCGCTGGAGGCGCATATCCTGCGGCTCGCTGGAGGCCTGCACTTTGCCGGCGTTGTGGTAGTTCAGCACGCCGTTCGACAGCCGCGACACGGCGACCGACGCCATCATCCCCTCGCCCTTGTAGATGATCTCGTCGGCCTGGCTCACCCGCGTCGCCGCGAAGCGGCCGTACGCGATCAGCAGGCCCGGCACCTCGCCGACGCTCCGGATCAGCAGCGCCCCCACGCCGATCGCCACCGCGACCAGAATCATCCCGGGAATCTGGGATCGCGCCGGCGCCGCGGCTTCTCCGCCGCCGATCGGCTCGAGCACCAGCAGTCCGGCCACCATGCTGATCATGATCAGCACCTGCTGCGCGTGCTGGCTGCCAATCCACGACACGAGCAGCAGACTGGCCCCCAGCGACCCGACGATGGCGCCGACGGTGTTGGCCGCGTAGATGCCTCCGACCAGGCGTCCCGGATCCTCGCCCGGCGACGCGACCGAGGCGAGCGCCAGGGGGAAGCTCGCCCCCCACAGGATGGCGGCGGGCAGCACGGCCCACAGGCAGCGCACGAAATCGAGCTGCAGCGTGAACCACGGGTCGTTGGAAATCGACGGATTGATGGGCCAGTACGGCATCGATTGCGTGAGCACGTGCGCGCTCCACGCGATCGCCGCGCACAGCAGCAGCTGGCACCAGGCGAGCGCCACGCGCGGCCGGTCCAGATTGCGCGCCAGCGCCGACCCGATGCTGCTCCCAATCCCGAGGCCCACCAGAAAGGCCGCGACGATGAGCGAGAAGGTGTAGGTGGTGGCGCCGAAGAGCAACGACAGGATGCGGGTCCAGATCACTTCGGCGGCAAGCGCCGTCATGCCCGAAAGCGCGATGGCGACGTAGACGATCCCGGAGCTGGCCGCGGGCCGCGCGACAGAACCGTCCACCGCCCTCTCGCGGTACGGCGTCAGCTTCACCATCACGAGCGCCAGCGACGCCACGACGAGGTTGACGGCGACCGCGACGTAGGTCGCGATCGCCATGTCGTACACCCGCAGCAGGTAGAACCCCGCGAGGACGCTGCCGAGAACGGCGCCCCCGATGTTGCCGCCGTAGAAGAAGCCGAGCCAGGCCACGCCTTCCGCCGTGGTCTCGAGCCACCGTGAAATCGCCGGCAGCGTCGCGCCCATCAGCATCGTCGGCGGCAGCAGACAGATGCCGGCGATGACGCCGCGGAAGAGAATGCCGACGAGGCCCGTCATCGCGAGGGTGGTATAGATGCCGGTGACGAGCGGCATGCCGAACAGGACGAGAAGGCCGATGACGCCGATGCCGAGCTCGAGGAAGGCGTACACCCGCAGCGGGTGCTCGCGCGGGGAGATGACGCGCGGCAGCAGCAGACTGCCCAGACACATACCGCCCATGAACGTCCCGAGGAGCACGCCCAGCGAGATCGCCGACGACCCAATCACCAGCTCGAGCAGCTGAAACCAGACGACTTCGTAGATGAGGGCCGCACATCCGCTGCCGACGAACAACGCCAGCAGGGCGGGCAGATATCGACGCGAAGCCAGGGGCGACTCTGTGGTATCCACAACTCTCCTGTCCATTGTCAGGACGATAACCCATCTACTTTCTATCAGATCGGGCGGCGGCGCAAGGCCGAACCGCGCGTCGGTGGGCTAGAGCTTGAGGGCGTATCGCAGCACGTCGAAGCGGCGGGCCGGATCGAGGTTGGGAAAGGCGACCGCATCGCGCAGGAGGACGTCGAGCACGAAGCCGCACTTCTCCAGCACCCGGGCCGAGGTCTGGTGATCGACGTGGCAGATGGCGTGGAGCTCGTGCACGCCGACGTCGCGGGCCAGGTCGACCATCGCCTGCAGCGTCTCGGAGGCGTAGCCGTGGCCCCAGGCGTCCTTGGCGAACACGTAGCCGGTGGCGGCGCGATCCGGCGACTCGAACCCGAGTCCGGTGCCGCCAATCAAGTGCCCTCCGCGGGAGAACACGAGGTAGGGACCGGCGGGCCACCGGCGCCACTCGTTGTCGCTGAACCGGATGAACGCCCGCGTCTGCTCCTCCGACTCGTGCGCGTGCCAGCTGAGATATCGCGTGACGTCGGGATCGGCCGCATACCGGCGGAAGATGGCAGGCACGTCGTCTGCGTGAGGCCGCTGAAAGAGCAGTCGCAGGGTCTCCAGGCGTTCGGGAGCTTTGCGCACGACGACAAGTCGGCGCGCGGAGCCGCCGGGCACCTGCGGCCCGGCTGGCGCCGCGCGTTGAGGCCGCTACTTGAGGTGCTTGCCCACGAGCTTCGTCATGTCGAACATGTTCACCGCCGATTTGCCGCCGAACAGCGGCTTGAGCGTCGCATCGGCGTTGATCATCCGCCTGTTCTTCTTGTCCTGGAGCCCGTTCTTCTTGATGTAGGCCCAGAGCTTCTTGGTCACTTCGGTGCGGGGGATCGGCTTGCTGCCGACGACCTCGGCGAGCGCCGCACTCGGCGTCACCGGCCGCATGAACGCGGCGTTCGCTTTGCGGGCTGTCTTGCGGGCTGCTGTCTTTTTCGCCATGCGATCTCCTCGGTGAGAACGTGAACTCCAGGCTCCTCGACCCATTTCGAGCGCCCTAGCGCCCGCCGCATCCCTCCACCTCGGTGGCCATCGCACCGAGCTCCGCCGTCATCGCCGTGCCCCGCGCCTGACGTCCGCCATGGCCGGCGCGCACGAACGTACTCGTCTCCTCGAGCGGCAGCGCCGCGACGTTCGCGCAGAACGTGTTCCACGTCCGCTGCAATCGCAGGTACTGCTCGACGTTCGAGAGGTAGAACACCGACACCGTCCGGTTCCGCTCCTTCAGGAACGCGCCGACCGCGCGCAGCGCCTTTGGCCCGGCGAAATTGCCGACGATGGGCACGATCAGGTTGCGGAGCTCCAAATCGCGCACGGCGGCGTACGCCGCTTCGCTGGCCAGGTAGCCGCGCGGGCGCCCGTTGATGTCGGTGGCGACCATCAGATCCGCGTACGTGGGCTGATAGGTCGATCCGAGGCCGTCGCTCGACCCGTACTGAATCGAGGGTCCGAACTCGAAGAACGCGTGGTACACGTGCTCGATGCCGGCGCGATCGCCCGCGGTGAGCGCGAACCCGTGCTTCGACGCCAGATGCCGCTCCACCTCCTTGAGGTTGCGATCGTAGAGCTCAACGCTCGGATCGACCTTGAGATACGCCTCGAAGATGTCGGCGGCCGACGACCCGCCTCGAAGGCCCGCCGGGCGACGGCGCGAGAACAGCCGCGACACGAAGTCGGCTCGATCCGGCGAAAGCTCGAAGAGCGCCTTGTACAGCAGATGCAGATCGAGGTTGCCGCGCCGGATGTCCACGATGAACGCGATGGCCGGCCGCGTGGCCGCGATGTAGGTGAAGTTCTGCTCGGGGCCGACGCCCATGTACACGCCGCCGGGCTTCGCGATCGCGACGAGGTCGGGAATCACGAACTGGGAGCGCGCCTCGTTGGACAGCAGGTTGTCGGACCGAAACGTGCCGCTCGGCTCGGAGAAATCGGTGATGAGCGTCCAGAACGCCGCATCCCGCAGCCGGGTCGGCAGCGCTCCGCCCGCGGCGAGATGGACGACCGACCAGCCGGAAAGGCCGGTCGCACACAGCAACAACGCGACCCGGCGTCGCACTCTCGTCACGCGGTAAGTGTAGCAGGCTGATGCCGCGGACATGCCATGGAAAGCGCCGCTATTCCAGCGGGGCGGCAATCCGGAACGGCACGCGGTAGGCCTCGGGCGTGGCGCCGACCGGCGCTTTCGACGTGTCGACCTCGAACGCACGGTCGATGCGATTGCCCGCGGGATCTTCCAGGATGGCGAGCGCCACAAGCCGGTAGTCGCCGCCCGGCCATGACGTGCGCGGCCGAAACAACCAGCGGCTCTCGGCGGCTTCGACCGTGACGTCCCCCGGCACCGAACGGCCGCGGGCGTCCTCGACCCCGAGCGCGCGCGCCAGCAGTCCATGATCGAGCGGCCGCGGGAACGCGACGGCGAGCGGATCGCGGGTGTGGGCGGCCGGGGCGGCGATGCGCCAGGCCGAGAGAGTGAGCGGTCGGACCTCGGCCGGTCCCACGCGAAACCGGCGGCGGTAGGGGGCGACCAGCGGCTGGCCTTCCCCGTCGGGCCAGTCCGCGGCGATTTCGAGCGTGTACCGGCCGCCGGCGCGGAGCGGCCGCCCGAGCTGCTCGTTCGGCAGGATTCCCTGCTTCACCCGTCCGGGATCGAAGAGCAGCGTGTACCGGGTGTGATCGGCGTTCCAGAAGTCGGCCTCCACGGGAAGGAACGGCATCGCGACCGCGCGGCCACGCTCGTCGAGCAGGGTGACGTGCTCGAGCGCTCCGCTGTTTCCCATCGGCGCGGAGAACTCGATGTAGAGGCGCAGCGTGTTTTCCGGCAGCACGTCGGCCGACGGGTACACGGCCGTGACCCGCGTGGTCGGCGCGCTGGCGATCGCCTCGAGCCGCACCACGCTCGTGACGACCGGGCCTGATCCCGCGGCGGGCAGGCGCGAGGGATCGAACGATACGACGTAGCCGCGGCCGGGGTCGAACGGAAAGAACGGCGTGAACACAATCGCCGACAGAGTGGCCGCGTAGCGGCCCTGAACCGCCGGCATCGACGGGTCCCCGGTGTCGCCGACGGTGACTCTCAGGAGCGCTTCCCATTCCGCGGGGCTGAGGCGCGCGGCCCGAACGCTCGAGAGCTCGACGGGGGACAGTCCCGTGACGTCGATGTACGCGGACTGCCCGCCGCTGGCGTTGTGAATGGCGATCGTCGGCGCGCCCGAGGGCGGCGGTGGCGCCGGGCGGCACGCGACGGCGGCGAGGAGCGCAACAAAAACAGGAGGACGCGTTTCCCCCTCCTCGTTCAGTTCGAAGCCGTCAGGGAAGATCCACTGCCGACAGATTCACCCGGCCGCCGGCCGACGCGATGACGAGCGAATGGCCGGCGTCGAGCTTGTCGAGCTGTTGAACGCCGGTCATGGACTTGATCGTTTCGTACGGGATGCCGGCCGTCTCGGCGGTCACCGGCATCGTGATCGGCGTGGCCGACCCGAAGCGCTCGGTTGGAATCTTCATGACGCCGCGGCTGGTGTTCGACATGAGCAGGAATTCCCTGCCGTTCTTCCGGTACAGAATCATGTCGATCGGCCGGTTCCCGGCGCCGAGCTCGGCGATCGTGGTGCCGCGGAACTTGGCGCCCGGCGTCAGCGACGACACCGGGAACTTCACCAGCGGCGTGCAGAGATACGCGCCGATGATGTACGGCTGGTTGTCGATCGTATACGGAATGAAGGCGTAGACGGGAGACCGCGTCTCGAGCTGCTGGTGGTTGCCGTGATAGATCTCGACGCTCGTGCCCTTGTCGGCCTTGCTGAACGGATACGCGACCGACCACAGCTTGGACGAGAACTCTTCGTTCGAGAGGCCGGCCACCCACACACGGCCGTTCGAGAACGCCAGCTTCGTGATCGATTGCGACCGGTTGTTGCGGCCGCCGGTGGCGGCGGAGGCGGGATTGGGCAGCCTGACGCTGGTCGACTTGAGCGAGTCGGACGGCACGAGATCGATCCTGCCGGCGCCGTCGATTCGGAAGAGGGCCGGCCTGGCGCCCGCGCCCTGACCGCGCATCACCGACACAAACGCGTTGTGCGTGGTCGGATGCACGGCGAGATCGGTGATCTGCACTTCCCCGGCCCCCGTGCCCAGCATGGCCGCGAGCTTCTGGTCGAGGCCGGCGACGTTCGCCGTGCCGGCAGCGCCGCCGCTGGCTGCCGGGCCGAGTTCGAGGGCGTAAACCGTGGCGGTCTGCGGATCCGCGGCGTACAGCACGCCGTCGGGTCCGAATGCCAGCGGTCCGATGGCCGCCAACGAGCCGGCGGTTTCTCCGGCACCCGACACGCGGGCCGACGCCGGCCCGTAGGCGGTGGTGGCCACGAGCACCAGCAGGGCAGCAACCTGAATCAGTCTCGTCCTCATAAGCCTCTCCTTCTTCGGAGCACCCGACCAAGGCGGGTATTACAGCACGGTGCCGCCGGCCGCACAACGAGCTTCACGGTTCGACCGGCCGTACGCCCTTGACAGCCAGATCCCGCAGCGGCTCCGCCGACAGCCGGCAGATCCGCCAGTCGTCGAGCATCACGGCGCCAGCTCGGCGATAGAATCGAATCGCCGCCTCGTTCCACCCGAGCACCGACCACTCGAAGCGATCGCAGCCGCGCGCGACGGCGCTCGCGGCCACGTGCGCCAGCAGGCGTCCGCCGTACCCGCGGGTGCGCGCGTGCGGCTCGACGAACAGATCCTCCAGCCACAGCCCCGGCGCGCCGCGAAAGGTCGAGAACGTGTAGAAGAAGAGGGCGTAACCCACCGGTTCGTTGCCGGCGCGCCCGATCACCGCTTCGGCATGCGGGCGCGGACCGAAAAGTGCCCGCCGCAGCGACCCCTCGGTCGCGACCACCGACGAGGCCAGCTCTTCGTACTCGGCAAGCGCCCTGATCATCCGCAGGAGCAGCCAGGCATCGTCGGGCGTCGCCGGGTCGATGTGAAAGTCCGTGAACGTCAACACCGTCCCATCACTTCCCCGTCAGCTCGTCGGCGAGCGTGCCGGCGTCGTACAGCTTCCGCAGCCCCTCGACGATGACCGCGCTGTGGACGGCGACCGAGCGATTGGTCTCCTCGCTGTAGACGAAGCGGCCCACGAGGCTCTCGATATTGCCGTCGAAGATGATGCCGACGAATTCGCCGCCGCGATTCACGACCGGCGATCCGGAGTTGCCGCCGATGATGTCGTTGGTGGTGACGAAGTCCATCGGCGTCGACAGATCGAGGGCGCTCCGGCGCTCGACGTACCGGCGCGGCAGTTGGAACGGCGGCTTGTTGTCGAACGACGCGGACCGATCGTAGAGGCCGAACAGCGTGGTCTTCGGCGGCGCGATCGTGCCGTTCATGGGATAGCCCTTCACCTGCCCGTACGACAGCCGCAGCGTGAAGGTCGCGTCCGGATACGCCGAATGGCCGTAGACCGCGAATCGCGCGCGGCCGATCTTCTCTCCGGCCGCCGATTCGACACTCGTGACCTTGTCATCGAGCTCCTTCTGATTCCGCCGCGCGAACCCGTCCGCCGCGCGGACCAGAATCACGAGCGGGTCGGTGGACGCCGCGAGACCAGCCGGCCCGGCAGCGGCGAGCGCCCGGCGGGCCGCCGGGTCGGTCAGCCGAGTGCCGCCGATGGCCTCCCGGGCGACCCCGGCGGGCGTGCGGCCCTTCAGCACCGCCTGATCGAACGGGTCGTCGGGGCCCAGCTCCTCGAGCGACTGCTGGAGGGCATCGGCCAGCAGCACCTCGTCCAGGGCGGGGTACACGGGCGCCGGCGAGAACAGCTGCTGCTCCAGCGCGGGCAGCTGCGCGTCGTGATACCCGTTCAGCCGCTCCGCATCCGGTTTCTGCTTCTCCTCGATGTAGCGCACGAGCGCGGTAACGGTCCCCGCGAGCGACGATCCGCGCAGCTGCTGAAACCGGCCCGCCTTGAACAGCGAGCGATTCACGGTCTCGGCGGCGGCAATCTCGTCCCACGCCCGGCCGTACATCGCTTTCCAGGCCGGGTCCGCATCGATGCGCGCCCGGAACTCGCGTTCTTCGGTGCGCTTCTTCTCGATCAGCCTGGCGTCCTGCAGACCCTTGTACTCTCCGGTGTACGCCTTGAGCGCGTTCTCGAGGCCGAAGAGGATGTTGGCCGCCTGCCGCGCCTGCTCGGCCCCCTGCGCGCTGTACTTCCGCAGCGCGCCGATCCGCCGGTTCACGACATCGATCGAGATCGGGTACACGACGTCCCGCTGGGTCTCGAGCTGGGCCACGGTGTCGAGGCGATCGGTCGAGCCGGGATGGCCGGACACGAACACGAGCTCGCCGTCGGCGGCGCCGTTCGCCGACCACTTGAGGTACTCGCGGCTGGCCACCGGGGCGTTGTTCTCGTACACGCGGAAGAGCGCGATGTCGAAGTCGTAGCGCGGATAGGTGAAGTTGTCCGGATCACCGCCGAAGAAGGCGATCGGCTGCTCGGGCGCGAATACCAGGCGCACGTCGGTGTATTTCTTGTACCGATAGAGCCAGTACTCGCTCGACTGATAGAGAGAGACGACGTCGGAGCGGAGTCGCGTCGACGCGGTGCTCTCTCGCTCGATCGCGGCAATCGCCTTCTTCCTCGCCTCCAGCGCCTGCGCCGCGGTCGCCCCACGGTCGGCCGCGCCCAGGACGCGCGTCGTGACGTTCTCCATCGACACGAGCACGTCCAGCTCCAGGTCCGGGCACTTCAACTCCTCGGCGCCGGTCCGGGCGTAAAAGCCATTCGCCACGTAGTTGGTCTGCGGCGTCGAGACCTTCTGCAACTGGCCGAGCGCGACGTGGTGGTTGGTCAGCACGAGGCCGCGCGGGCTGACGAAGGATCCGGATCCGCCGTCGTTGAACCGCACGCTCGCGAGCCGCAGATGATCCAGCCATTCCGCGGTCGGCGTAAACCCGTACTTCTCGCGCAGCTGCGCGAGCGGCGGGTTGTCGAACGTCCACATGCCCTCTTCCGCCCTGGCGGCACGGCCGGCGCTTGCCGGCCCGACGACGGCCGCGACCACCAGGACAGCCAGGAGCCGGGCGACTCTTCTCATGAGCGAATCTCCTTGCGACAGGCGCCACCTCTACGACGGCCAAAGTGGTTGACCGGCGCTCCCGCGTCAAGACATGATCCAGCATCGGAGCGGGCGCCCGACACGCGCCGGAGGCCGTTAATCACGGGGATCCGCGGCCGATCACGATCGTCGTCCATATCCGCGGCCAGTCATCGCCGATTGTATGCCTCTCATCGATCCCGGGCGCAAGGCGCCGACCTTCAGCCTCAACGACCAGCACGGCAAGACGCATCGGCTCGCCGACTACCGGGGACGCCCGGTCGTCCTGTACTTCTACCCGAAGGACGACACGCCGGGATGCACGAAGGAGGCGTGCGCGTTCCGCGACAACCTCCCGGGCTTCGATACGCGCAAGGCCGTTGTCCTCGGCATCAGCGGCCAGGGCGAGGCGAGCAAGGCGAAGTTCGCGCGCAAGTACGACCTCACGTTTCCGCTCCTCGCCGACGAGAACTACCAGGTGGCGGAGAAGTACGGCGTGTGGCAGAAGAAGTGGCTCTACGGGCGGACGTTCATGGGCGTCTCACGGACGACCTATCTCATCGGAACCGACGGGAAGGTCGTCAAACGATGGGACAAGGTGAAGGTCGACCGCCATGCCGAGGAGGTGCTGCGCGAGGTCGAGCGGCTGGCCTCGGCCCCGTAATCCGATCGCTGTCATTGCGGCGACGCCGTGGCGTTGCCGGTCAGCGCATCCCACTCCATCGCCGCACGCTCGAGGATGGGCGGGACATCCTCGCCGAGCAGGTATCTGTCCTTCACGAGCGCCGCGGCCGCCTCGCGCACGAGCGCGAGGTAGCGATCGCGGGACGCGTAGCGTTCCTCGAGCGACGGCCGCGGATCCTGCGACCGCTCGCGATCGGTTTTCATGGCGGGGAACGGGATGAACGATCCCATCAGCGGAAACAGCTGAGTCGGCCCGCCGATCCCGGGCTTCCTGAAGTTCCACCCGGTAAAGGTCGCCAGCGGCACGGCCACGTCCGGCAGACGAATGCCCGCGCGCTCGTTGCCGTCGCGGTCGACCTGGGGCACGAGGAGCGGCAGCGGCGCTCCCGGCGCGCCGTCGCCGGCCACGAATCGATTGGCGCTACGGCTCCCCGGCGCCACCGATCGCGGCGACGCGACCGAGGGAACCGCGGGCCACGCCACGTCGGTCGAGCGGACGAGCGTGCCGTCCTGCAGACGGGGATAACGGCTCTCCGGCGGCGCGACGCCCTGTCGGACCCACTGGTCCATCGCGAGCAGCAGCGCCCTCATCGTCCACCAGTAGTAGTTGGGGTTCTCCCTCTGCCGCCCGTTGGTGATCCGGGGCGGAAACGCCGTCGGCGTGTGCTGCGAGCCGGCGAGGAAGTACACGCGCTCGTTGTCGGGCAGTGCGAGATCCTTCGCGCCGTCGGGCGAGGTATGAATCAACGCCGCCGATCGTGCGCCGCCCCAGTATTCGACGCCGGTGTTGGTGTAGAAGATCTTCGGCTGGCGATCGCGGGCGCGCGAATTGTCGAGCGCGCCTTCGGTTGCGCCGGTGACCGGGTCGCGGAGCCGGCGGTCGGCGAACGGAAACGAGGTCGCCGTGAACTGCGCCTGGGCCGTGGGCGTCGCCCCCCGATCATTCAGGTTGATCCGCGACGCGCCGGCGATGTTCGCCAGGACCGCGTCGAATACCTGCCGGTTCTTCTCGTCCGTGTTGAAGCCCTGGTACAGGAAGGTCCGAAGGAAGCGTCCGCTCTGCGAGGACCCGAACGCGTACGCGTATTTCGCGGAGACCAGCGGGTCCGCAGCGTACTTGATCCACGACGCCGTGTCGCGGACGGCGACGAACCCAAGGCCCGCCACCGGCGCCCTCGCCGCCGCGTACGACAGCTCGTAGGTGCGGCCCGGCTCGAAGCCGCCGTCGAGCGTCACCGCGTTGCCCGACAGGTGCCACCTCGCGCGATCGAGGACCGTCGGCGCGCCCTGCACGATCTCGCGAACGGTCAGCGTATTGTCCGGCGACGCCGCGTCGCGCGGCTCGTAGCCGCCCAGCGTGAGATCGGCGAACGTCGCCGTCTGGCTGCGTGCACTCGGGGTGACGAACGCCCGCACGCGCGCGGCGACGCCGTCCGCCCCCGGCACGTCGAGACGCGTCAACCCGGCGCCGACGTCGAACTCCCAGCCGACCCAGACGAGCGTGAAGCCCTGACGCATCAGCAGCCCGTCGCCGAACGCCGCTTCCGACGAGAGGTCGGCGCCGCCGGCCGCGCGGTTGAACGAGCCGAGCAGCGTGCGCCGTCCCCGGTTGACGATGTCGACGAGGGCGACGCCGTTGCCGCGCGCCGGATCCTTCGGCTTGAGGATCGACAGATCGGCGGTCATCTCCACGAGCCCGGCGCGGTCACGCCGCGCCTTGTCGAGATCCACCACGATCCGGTTGCGCGACCCGGCCGGATCGACGGTGAAATGGATCCTGCCGACGACCAGCTCGTAGCTGCCGGCCGATCCGAAGGGCCGTCCGCCCAGAACGTCCGCGCGTGAGGCGACCTCGACGCGCGAAACCTCGGCTGAGGCCAGCGCAGGCAGCACGACCACGACGGCCGTCCAGATGACGGCCCGTTTCATCATCGTCATACGCGTAGACCTCTCGACGGGACGCCCTATCCCATCGGCTTCGACGGATCCCGGCCGCCGGCCGCCAACCAGTGATACCGCGCGGTGTCGAGGCCGGCGTAATCGGGATCGAGATAGATGAAGCAGCGCTGGATCAGAAAATCGCGTACCTCGAAGACGTCGCACCAGCGGCCGCCATGGCTCACGCCGGCGCGCCAGGAGCCTTCCTTGTGCTCGCCGGCGCTGGTGCCTTCGACCGCAAAGGTGTCGGTGCCGGTCATGATCCAGTTGAACGTCGCGTAGTCGTGCAGGATGTGCTTTATGCCGCCGCCGAAATCCGCGAACAGCTGGCCGATCTGGCGCTTCCCCGTGGCCAGCCCCCATTTCGGAAAGAACACCTGCGCATCGTCGGCGAAGAGGTCGAGGATGCTGCCGCCGGTCGACGTGACGCCGGCGCTGTCGAAGGCCTTGAGGTACTCGAGCGCCACCGACTTGCGCTGCTCGTCGTTCATCGTCAGTTTCGAAAGGGCCACGGACGCTCCTCCTACCGACAGCGCTCCACTTCCGGTGCCATCGCGCCCAGCTGCGAGTTGAGGCCGAATCCCTGTCCGTACCGGCCGCCGCGGAGCGACCGGATGAACGTGCTGCTCCCGTCGAGCGGCAGCATCGCCACGTTGCGACAGAAGGCGGACATCAGACCATCCTGCGCGAGGTACATTTCCACGTTCGACAGGTAGAACGCGGAGACGATCGCGCCCCGGTCCCTGAGGTACTGCCCGACGACGCGAATCGCCTTCGGACCCGCGAAGTTGCCCACCACCGGCACGAGCAGGTTTCTGGATTCGAGGTCCTTCAGGTATCTGAAGCTCTCCTCGGTCGCCAGATAGCTGTGCGCGACGCCGTCCGCGTCGGTGGCGATCATCAGATCGGTGTACGACGGCTGGCGCTGCCCGCCACCGAAGAACCCGGAACCGGTCGATGAGTACATGATACGCGGGCCGAAGGTGGAGAAGGCGCTGTACACGTATTCGAGGCCGGACCGATCGATGTCCGACAGCGCGAAACCATGCTTCTTCACGAGAAGGTCCTGGATGGCCTGCAGGTTCGCGGCATACAGCGCATCGCTGCGTTCCACGCCGGCGAACGCCTCGAAGATTTCCTCGGCGCTCGACGCGGCCCTGAGCCCGGACGGCCGCGGACGCGAGAAGAGCCGCGAGACGAACTCGACGCGATCGGCCGAGAGCTCGAACAGCGCCTTGTACACGAGGTGCAGGTCGAGATTCCCGCGCCGGATGTCGACGATGAAGGCCATCGCGGGGCGCAGCGCGACCATGTAGGTGAAGTTCTGCTCCGGCCCGACGCCCATGTAGACGCGACCCGGCTTTGCGGTCCTCACGAGGTCCGGAATCACGTACTGGAGCCACAGTTCGTTCGACAGCAGGTTGTCGGAGCGGAACGTGCCGTCGGTCTCCGAAAAGTCGCTGGTCAGCTTCCAGAATTCCTGATCGGTGAGACGCGACGGCAGCGCCTGCGCCGCGGTGCGGACGCCGACGAGAAGCGGCAGCGCGATGAAGAGAACCGGAACTATGGAGCCGACGAGAATCACAATACGGCGTCTTGTCAACATGAGGACTCCCAACGCGGGGCGACACCGCCGCGAAGTTCCTGAGAGTGTAGCCCAGGAGACCCGCAGCCGGTGCAGATCGAGAGCCCACCTTCGAGCGGGCCCCGCTCAGGCCGTCGGCGGCTCGAACCGGCCCGCGTCATCGCAGGGCAACGCCAGCACGCGCCGGACGGCGCTCATCGGGACGCGGCCGTACACGTGGGGGAACAGCTCCTTCCCGCCCTCGAAATTCTCGTCGACGACCCGACACGAGAGCCGCGATGGATCGATTTCGAGCAGCACCAGATCGGAGCGGCCCGCGAACAGGCGATTGGCGGTCGCGGCGACCTGGCCGGCGTACGAGCAATGAACAAAGCCGTCGCGGCTGAACGCGCGCGGCGAGTAGGTGCCCGTCTGTCCTGCCGCGCGGGCCTCCTCGACCGTCGTGATGTGATAGAGCAACGGTCGGGCTCAGTTGGTCGGCTCGCGAACTTCGACCTCCACCATTTCCACGCGCGTGGCGCCAACGTTCCTGATCTCGTGCGGCTGGTTGGCCTCGAAGAACGCCCAGCGACCGGGCTCCGTGAGGTCGAATGTCATCGGTCCGACGGCGAGCGCGTGACCGTCGGTGGTCTGGATGATGACCGACGGCGTCGTGTGGCGGTGGCTCGCGATCGTCTGCCCCGGCTCGACGGCGAGCCGATACCCGCGGAACCACTTGTTGGTCAGCTCCGGCTCCCCGGTGAAGCCGGTCATCTGCGGCGTGGTGGCGTCGTTCCCTGCGGTTTCGTTGATGACAGCGATTGGACGGAACAGCCGATCGCCCACGTTCTGCACCTTGTGGGTGACCGGCTTCTCCCGATAGCTCGTCGTGCTCGAGATGCGGCCGTTCGGCGGCGGCGATCCCGGCGTTCCGCCTCGTCGTCCCGCCGCGGCCGTCCCGGCGCCGCGGGCGCCGGGCGCATTGCCGTCACCCCGCCCCCGTCCGCCGGCGCCGGACGCTTCGCCGAGCGTCTCGATGCGTGTCTGCGACGAGCTGAGCGTGACGTAGAAGATTGGCGAGTCGTGCGTGTGATACCACGAGGAGTCGCCGGGTGGAATCTGCACGTCGAGAATCCGGATGGGCCCCGACTGAAACACCTGCCGGTGATGCGGTTCGTGGTAGACGGGAACGATCGGCTCCTCGCCCGTGATGACGATGGATCCCATCGCGAGGCCCGCCACGACGGGCACGAGCGAACCAATGACGCGTCGCATGATCCCCTCCTGGTTCACCATTGAACCGTCACGTCTGTCCTGACCGAATTCGCGATGAAACACTGCTCGTGCGCCGCATGGTGCAGCCGCTCGTGGTCCGCGTCGGACGGGCGCCTGTCGCCTGCGTACTGGATCCGCGGGTGCAGGACCACGGAGCTCACCCATGGCACGCCGCGTTCGTTCTTCGTCAGCTGCCCCACCGCCTCGTCTTCGTAGCTCGCGATCTGGAATCCCGCCTTTCCGGCGAGGAACAGGTAGGTCAGCATATGGCAGCTCGCGATGGACGCGACGAACGCCTCTTCGGGATCGACCAGGGCGGCATTGCAGAACGGCTTCGGAACCGCTGCGGGCGAGGCCGACGCGGCAATCGTCGTCCCCCCGTCGAAGCTCCAGGTGTGCTCGCGCGTGTAGCGTCCCTTCAGGAAGTCGCCCTCGGTGAACGTCCATCGAATGGTGGCTTTGTGCTCGGACATTGGGCCTCTCGAACCCTGTCTGGTCCGGCTGAAGCCGGACACTACCCTGTCTGGTCCAGCTGAAGCCGGACGCTACCCTGTCTGGTCCGGCTGAAGCCGGACGCTACGCGGTGAAGCCGGACACTACGCGAGTCTCACGCCACTCACAGCGTTCTGGTGGCTCCGCCGTCGACGTCCACGACCGCGCCCTGACAGTAACTCGCCTGCGCCGATGCGAGAAACGCGACCACCTGCGCGATTTCGTGCGGCTGGCCGAAGCGCGCAATCCGGAACGCCTCCGCCATCTCCCGCTCGGCCGCATCGGGCGTCATGCGGTGCTCCGAGGCGAAGCTCAGAAGCCGAAGCTTCAGGCGATCGGTGGCGATTGATCCCGGATTGATTGCGTTCACCCGCACCCCCTCGGCGACCCCACGGTCGGCGAGGCACTTGGTCAGGTTCAGGAGCGCCGCATTGACCGACCCGCCAATCGTGAACTCCGCCACGCCCGTCCGGCCGCCGATGCCGACGATGTTCACGATGCTTCCGTGGGACTGTCGCAGGTGCGGCCACGCCGCCCGCGCGCACCGCATCGCGGCGAGAAACTTCAGCCGATATCCATCGTCCCAGTCGGCGTCGGAGAGCTCGAGAAAGTCGCCGCGCTTGGTGGCGCCCGCGTTGTTGACGAGCAGATCGAGCCGCCCGAACCGCTGGACGGTGGCGGCGACCGCCTGTGCGGCGGCGGCGGCTTCCCGAAGGTCGACGGCGTGCACGAGCGCGGGCGTCCGGAGCGACGAGGCCAGCTCGTCCAGCTGATCGCGCGAGCGCGCGACCACCGCCACCTGCATCCCTTCCTGCGCCAGCGTTTCCGCAATCGCGCGGCCGATGCCGCGGCTCGCGCCCGTCACGATCGCGACTTTGCCCGAAAGCTCCAGGTTCATGGTCTGGTCGACGGATGCTCAGCAGCCGAGCCGGATTATGCACCATCCGCGCGCTCCATGAACCGGCGCAATCGGTCGCTGGCGGCAACGGTGAAGGAGACGATCCCGGCAAGACGAGCGCCCGGTCGATATCCACGTCACCGTTGCGGGGCGTTGTGGCCTTCGAGCAGCTGTCCGGCGGTGAACTCCACGATGAGCGGCGGACTGCGGTTGTAGTCGCTGTACCGAATCCACGACGGTCGAACGCGCACGTAGGTCAGTCCGGGCCACGCCAGCCGGCTGGGTCCATCGGGAAACGCTTCGTAGTACACGGCCTTCAGCCGCTCGAGCTCGGTCCCCGAGGGCTCGTCCGAGAGGCCTTCGTACTGCGCGGTCCGCTCGTCGCCGCCAGTCAACCCGCCGATCACGAGCGCCAGTTTCGGGTTTCGACGGAGGTTCAGCACCTTGCGCGTCGAATCGAGGGTGTCGAAGACGATTTCGAACCGGTCCGTGATCGCAAATCCAACGACGGCCGCCTGGGGAGCCGTGGCGCCGGAAACCGACGCCTGAACGGCCAGTCGATGCTGGCGGAGGAACACCAGCAGGTCCCGGGCGTGCATCAGCGCTCGCCGTACGGCGCCGCCGCGTAGACGACCTTTCCGCCCACCATCGTCAACACCGATTCGATGCGGCCGATCTCGTCGACCGGCACCGTCATGTAATCCTTCGAAAGCACGGCGAGATCGGCGAGCTTGCCGACCTCGATCGAGCCGCGCTTGTCGTCGTCGTGCGAGAACCACGCGCTGCCCATCGTGTAGAGCCGCAGCGCGTCGGCGCGCGACGGCGTCTCCTCGGGACCGCGAATCGCGTGGCCCGAAACCGTCTTGCCGTCGAGAAACCACCGCAGCGCGGTGAACGGATTGTACGAGGCGACGCGATGGGCGTCCGTGCCGGCGCCCACCGCGACGCCGAGCCCGGCCGCGGTCACGACGGGCGGTACGCGCCGGGCCGCTTCGGCGCCCGATTGCTGCACGAACTGGTCGCCGCCGAAGTACATCGCGTCCTGCACCGTCCAGCCGACCCCGAGCGCCTTCATCCGGGCGAGAGTCTGCGGCGATGCGTCGTTCAGGTGAGCGAGCGACCAGCGGAGGCTGCCAATCGGCACTTCACGGTTCACGCGCTCGAAGATCGTGAGCAGCTGATCGACCGACCCGTCGCGGGTCCAGTGCATCGTCACCGCCAGGCCGCGCTCCGCCGCCCATTTGACGATCTGGTAGTAGCGGTCCTTGTCCGATTCGGTCGGCCGGTCGTTGTTGTTCATCGCCGCCGTGATGCGCTCGCCGAGGCCGTTGAAGCGCAGCATGTCGTCGCCGAAGCCGATCGGCAAGAGCGCCGTCCACTGCTTCAGCTCCTCGAGCTCCCGTCCCGGCGTCTGTCCGCACAGCGCGTAGGCGACCCGCACGCTCATCTCGCGGTCGCGCCACACCTTGAACAGCGCCTGGTAATCCTCCGGCGCCAGGTTGTTGCCGCCGGGGTCGACGACGCCGGTCAGGCCGAGGCGGTTCAGCTCGCGAAAGAACTGCTTGGTGCCTTCCACCTGCTGGTCGAAGGTGGGCCGGGGCAGGCGATCGAAGAGCGCGATGATCGCGCCCTGTCCTCCGGTGACGGCGCCGGTCGGATGGCCGGACGCATCCTTCTCGAACCGGCCCCCCATCGGCAGATCGGCTTCGCTCGCGATGTTGAGCGCCTTCATGGCGGCCGGCGTCAGCATCGCCCAACCGTACCCGAGCTGCACGTACACCGGGTTGTCCGGCGCGGCGGCGACCAGCTCGGCCTGCGTGGGTCGGCGATCCTCGCTGAACTGCTGGACGTTCCATCCGCCGGCGACAATCAGCCAGGCGCCCGGTTTCGTGCGCGCAGCCTCGCGAATGCGCCCGAGCGCGGCGGCCAGTGTCGGCACGCCAATCCAGTTCACCTCGGTGCTGAAGCTGAGCGCGGCACGAATGGCATGCAGGTGCGAATCGATCAGCCCTGGAATGACGGTGCGCCCCTGCAGATCGATGACGCGGGTCCCGGGCCCCGCCAGGCGGCGAAGGTCGGCCGTCGTGCCGACCGCGGCGATCCGCCCGTCCTTCACGGCAACGGCTTCGCCCGTCGAGAACTCGCGATCGACAGTCAGCACCTTGCCGTTCACGAGCACGACGTCGGCGGTCTGCGCCGAGGCCGCCGGCACGCACGCGACGACGCTCACGAGGAGCCCGCCGATCGCCGCTCGGAATGTCATGGCCACTCCTCGACACCGCCCCCGCACGGCTCATGCCTGTCGTCACGAGACGGCTCCCAGGTCCCGGCCAGCCCGCGAGTCTGTTGTACACCGGATGGGCCACGTCGCCTGCGGCCCGGCGTCTGATTTTCCCGTTGACACTAATTTGTTAGTACATACGACGGTCATGACGATGATGAACATCCTCGCGTCGAAGGGATTCCTGACCAAGGAGAAGGAGGACCGCGCGTTCCGCTACCGGCCGTCCCGGCCCGAGCAGACCGTCGTCCGATCCATGGTGCGGGAGTTCGTCAACCGCGTGTTCGATGGCGCCGCCCACCCGCTCCTGCTCCACCTCGTCAACGATCGGAAGCTGACGCCACGCGAGCGCGAGGAAATTCTGCGCCTGATCAAGGAGATGCCATGAGCGCCCCGATGGAGGCGAAACTCGCCGTCTACGCCGCGCAAATCGCCATCGTCGTCGGCGCGTCGGCGCTCGCCGCCCGGGTGTGCCGGCTGTCGAATCCCCGGGCGCGGCTCGCCTTCTGGCGCGCGGTCGTCGTGCTCGCCATCGCGGTGCCGTGGCTCCCGCTGGCCTGGGCGGGCGCGGCCGCGACGGGAGGGACCGCCGTCAGCGGCGTCGCAATCGCGATCGAGTCGATCGGCGGATCCCGGTCGCGTCTGATGCTCGACATCGTGCCGGCCGCGTGGCTGGTGGGAGCTCTGGTCCGGGGCCTGTACCTGATGCTCGGACTCGTACGGCTGCGGCATGTGCGCGAATCGAGCGAGCCCATGGCGCTCGCTCCCGAGTTCGAGGCGATGGCACGCGCCACCGCGCCCTTTGCCGAAGTGCGATGCCATGCGTCGATCGCGCAGCCAGGACGCGAACGTCACGATCTACGAGCCGGGCAACGGCGTCACGCTCCCGACCGTGGAGGAGGAGGTCCGTCCGGTGTACACAGATGCCGCGAAGACCGCCGGCATCGATGGCGTCGTCGTGCTCGAAGACGTCGTGATGCCCGACGGCAGGACGGACCGCGTCAGCGTCGTTCAGTCGCTCGATCCCACCTACGGGCTCGACGCCGCGGCGGTCGACGCGTTGAAGGCCTGGCGGTTCAAGCCGGGGACGAAGGAGGGAAAGGCCGTCGCGGTCCGCATCCACGTCCAGATGACGTTCACGTTGAAGTAGGGTCAGCGGAACTGCGCGAGCACGGCCTTGTCGATCGAGCAGGAAATCGTCTTCGCCCGGCCCACGAGATCCAGGGTGACGCCGGCGGTGGCCGCGAGCGCCGGGAAGTCGAACGTGAACCGGCCGCCGCCGTCAGCGAGCGACCGATCCACCGGAGCGACCGGGCGTCCGGCGCGCTTCAGCACGAGATCCGTCAGCACGTTGTTCGCACCGCGAACAGCCGTCACGCCAACCGTGACGCGCGTCCGCTGCGCTTCCTGATAGCTGGGCGTCGGCGGCGGCTGCTTCTGCCGGACCACGCGCCAGACCTCGTACGCCACCATCTTGTACGGTGTGTAGAACGCGAGGACGAAGTCGTCGTTCCTGCAGACGCCCGTGTCCCAGAAAACACACGGCGGATTCTCGCCGCCCTGCTTCCCGCACTCGACGGCGTTCCAGTAGCTCTCGCGGCTGATGGGCAGGATCCCTTTCGACCACGCCGGCGTCGCGCCTGGCCGCGCCCGAGCCCTGATCTGCGCGTGAGCGGTCGCCTGCCAGCACGGCGCCGCGGCGAGAGCCGCCCAAAGCATTGCCCGCTGCATCGCTCGTTGCACGTCGGTCGCCTCTGCCTCCCGGGTGCGCCTCAGGAGATCTTGTCGAGTCCTTCGGTGAGTTCGATCGACACGCCCCACGGGTCGACGAGCGAGGCGGCCGGCAGATTGTTCATCGCCGGCTCCTTGTGGAGGGGCGTCGTCAGCCTGATGCCTTTGGCGTCCAGCTTCTTCAGGAACGCCTCCAGATTGCGCACCTCGAAGCCGACGTGATGGTACACGCGGCCTCTTGTCGGCTGGTGCACGACGGTCTGATCGCCTTCCCACCGGAAGAAGTTCAGCATGTACCCGACGCCGGGCAGATCGGCGCCGATGAAGAAGTCGGTCTGGCCGGGGCGCAGCGTCGCGTCGAACGCCTTCATGTACCACTGCTGCATCTCCACGTACTGCTTGTTGATGAAGTGCACGTGATGATGTTTGATGGCGGGTGGATTCGGGTCCATGTTCGTGACGAGCTCCACCTTCGCGCCATCCGGCCCGAGGATGTACGCGAACCTGCCGTAGGGAGCCTGGGTGCCGGCGGCGGCCGCCGCTTCCTGGCCCGGTGCCGGCTCGCGGCCGTAGGTCAGCGTGTACCCGTTCGCCACCACCTTCCTCGTCAGGGCCGGGACGTCGGGCACGGCGAAGCCGATGTGATCGAGCGCCGTTCCGCGCGTCGGGCCGGTCGGCGGCTGCACGTGCAGGAACAGGAGGATGTCCGGAAACTCGATGACGTCCACGCTGCCCACCTTGATGGCGGTGCCGCCGAGCGTGTCCACCCAGAATCTCTTGTGCGCATCGATGCTGGTGACGTTGAGATGGTAGTGCCCGACAATGACGGGCGCCTCCCTGTTGAGGAGCTGCGCCGCGAGGCGCGGCGATGGGTTCAGCGCCAGAACGAGCAGCGCGATGGTGCCGAGTACTCGCCTCATGAGGTCCTCCGCGCCGACCATTCAATTCTTCTTCGGGACGATCCGCAGGATCTTGCCGTCGTTGCCGTCGGTCATGACGTACAGGGCGCCGTCAGGCCCCTCGGTGACACCGCGAAGGCGCGCGTTCAGCGAGGTCAGCAGGCGCTCTTCGCCGACGACGCGCTCGTTCGCCAGCACGAGCCTGACGAGCTGCTTGCCGGCCAGGGCCGCGACGAAGAGATCGCCCTGCCAGGCCGGGAACAGGCGCCCGGTGTAGAAGCCGATGCCGGCCGGCGCGATGTCCGGCGTCCAGAAGTACACCGGCTGTTCCAGACCGGGCGCGCTCGTGCGATCGCCGTTGATCGGTTTGCCCGTGTACTCGTGTCCGTAGCCGATCGACGGAAAGCCGTAGTTCTTCCCCTTGTCTATCGCGTTGATCTCGTCGCCGCCGCGCGGCCCGTGCTCGCTCGTCCACAGCTTGCCGGTCCGCGGGTGCACCGCGACGCCCTGATCGTCGCGGATGCCGAGCGCATAGATTTCCGGCCGCGCATCCGCCCGACCGACGAACGGGTTGTCCTTGGGGACCGATCCGTCGGTGTCGATGCGCATGATCTTTCCCATCAGGCTGTCGAGTTGCTGCGGCTGCGGCCAATCGACCGAGTTGATTCCGACCCCCGCCGGTATCGACGACGTGCACAACAGCGTGCCGTCGGGCAACTGCGCGATCCGTCCGCCGATCCCTTCCGCGTTGAGCAGCGTCCTGACGTCCTCGAGACGCTTGTCATCGGCCGACAGACGTGCGCGAGCCACCATCAGCAGACCCGCGAGGCGCGGCAGCGCCTTGGCGTCCGCCCCTTCGGGCAGCGCGGTATAGCTCAGATACAGGGTGCGGTTCCTCGCGAAGTCGCGGTCCGGCAGCACCTCGAACAGGCCCTGCGGCCCCTGCGCGAAGATCATCGGCAGCCCGTCGATCGGTGCCGAGACGCGGCCCGCCTTGTCCACGATCTTGATGCGTCCGGGGCGCTCGCTGAGAATGATGCGGCCGTCGGGCAGAAAGTGGAACGAAAAGGCGCCCATCAGCCCCGTCGCGACCGTCTCGACGTCGTAGGCGGCGGTCTTTTCCGCCCGGGGCGCGTGGGTCTGACCGGCCCACTGGGGGATCGGCTGATAGCCGTCCGGCGCCGCGCTGCCGGCTTCGCCCGCCGGCGCATTCGGATTCTGCGCGGGCGGACGCGGAATCACACGCGCGCTCTGCGCGTCGAGGCCGCGTACCACGAGCACCGCCACAAGAACGCCGGCCGACCACCACATCCGATTCATTCGAGTCCCTCCGTTGCGAAATCATACCTGCAATCGTTCTTGAACACGGCTCTTGAGGGTGCAGACGTCCATTCCGGCACTGCAGCGGGAGTTCGAGGATCTCGTCGCGCAATCGGTCATCGACTGACCGTCACCGCCGGGCGCTTGACGAACTTTCTCACGTCGGTGAGGAAGTCGGCGCCATAGACGTTGCCGTCGCGGTCGACCGTCACGCCCTCGGCGAAGCTCGAGCCTCCGGCGTACGGGTAGGGACACGGATCCGGGATGAAGTATCTGACCGAGCCGTCGCGGGCGCTCCCGATCCGGATGCCGCGCCGCGCGCCCGGATTGTGGGCGTAGCCGGTCTGGGGCAGTCCGAACTGGCCCGTGTTCGTCCGGCCGTCTCTCGATTCGGAGTCTGCAACGTAGATCGTGTCGCTCTGCTTGTCGATGTGGATGCCGCTCGGCCGCCCGAACTGGAACCACTGGGCGATGAACGTCCCGTTCTGATCGAAGATCTGGATCCGGTTGTTCTGCCGATCGCCGACGAACAGCCGGCCGCGCGAATCGAACGCCAGCGTGTGGACGACGTCGAACTCCCCCGGCCCCATGCCTTTGCGTCCCCAGGCCTTGATGAAGGTGCCGTCCTTGCTGAATTTCACGACGCGCGCGTTGCCCGTTGCCGTGCCGCCGCCGCTGTGGCCATCGCCCACGAAGATGTCGCCGTTCGGCGCGATGGCCACCTCGGTCGGCGCGTCGAACTCGCCGGGACCGCTGCCGGCGATGCCCTTCCTGCCCAGCGTCATCAGGACTCGGCCGTCCGCGGTGAGCTTGAAGACCTGGTGGGCGCCGTTGTCAGCCATCCACAGGTTGCCTTCGGCGTCGACCGTCAGCTTGTGCGGGCTCACGAAGAGGCCGGCCCCGAAGGTCTTGAGCAGCCTGCCCGACGGATCGAACTGGAAAATCGGGTTCACGCCGGCGCTGGCACCGCCGCACGTGGTGCCGCCGGCCCCGGAATTGCCGCAGCGATCGGCCACCCAAATCGTGCCGTCCGGCCCCGTCGTCACGCTCGCCGTCGATCCCCACTTGCGCCCCGCGGGCAGCGCCCCGAAGTCCACGCCGGGCTCGTAGGGGTTCGGCAGATCGTTCCGGGCGCCGAGGAGCGACACGCGCGGCAGCTTCACCGGGTACTGATCGGGCGGGAAGATCGGCTGCTGGCCGCGGGCGGCGCCGGGCGGTGGAGCCGTCACGCCGCACGAAGAGGCCATCGGGCCGGCCGGCGACCTGGACGGCGGCGCGGCCCCCGGGCTTCCCGACTGCGCGGTCCTCGTGGCCATCGTCGCGATGGGCGTGACACACGCCGCCAACAGCGCGGACGAGGCGATGCGGAACCAGCGGCGCCGGTGAATCGGTGATCGGCGGGAGAGCATTTGTCAGCTGTTCGGCGCGCCCGACGGTTCGGGCCCTGCGAACGCGCCCGATCAGGCGACCGCGTACACGCGGGCCGGCCCGCCGGAGGCCCCTTCGTGCTTCGGCCCGCCAACGATTATCGTAGCGCCGACCGGCGGGACCCGTCCGAGATTCGCGATCAGTTCGACGCCGTATTTCCCGGCGCCGAGCAGCGCGAGGTGAGCGACAAACTTCGCCACGTTGGCCGCGTCGAGGCTGAGGGTGTCGACGCCGGCGCCGACGATGTCGCGCTGCTGGACGAGAAATTTCGCGGCCTCCTCGCTGAACCCTGGCGCGTGCATGGTGCCCCTGGCATCCTTGTTCAGGAAGCGTTCCGGCGTGCCGATCCGCGCGTCCCAACCCGAGTGCATCGCCACGAACGCGCCCGGCGGCAGCCGCCCATGCGTCCTTTCCCAGCCCAGCAGGTCGTCGACGGCCAACGTCGCGTCGGCGTCCTTGGCCGCACGCGCCTCGATGGACACGACGGCGAGCGGCGCGAAGAAGCGGTCCGCCGGCAGACGATCTGCCGTGGGCGTGTTCGCCACGAAGTGAATCGGGGCATCCAGATGCGTGCCGGTGTGCTCGTCGAAGGTGACTTCGTTGGCGAAGAACCCGTCCTTCTCCCTCGAGAACCTCGGCCGGATCCGGATCGGGTTGAACGCGGGAAAGATCGGCAGCTTCGGCGTGAGCGTGTGCGTCAGGTCGAACACGTCGCGGAAGCCCTTCTCGAGGCGGACCCTCTTCTGCTGCGCGGCAACCGGCGCCTCGAGGGCGCCCGCCACGCCAAGACTGCCGAGCGTCCCGAGAAACGATCGCCGCGACAGCTCGCGGCGGATGTCATCGATGATGAACGGTGCGCACATGGTTCCCCTCTCCCGACAGCCCTTCACGGTTCCGCGTAAAACGCGCGCACGGCTGCGCCGACGCGGTTGGGACCCGTCCAGCCCGGATACTTCGTCCGAAACTCGGCCGTCAGCGCCATCGCGATGGCGTCGGCACTCCCACCCTGCGCGCGCAGCTCACGGACGCGCGCCTGCAGCGCCTTCAACACCGCGCGCTGCTCGGCGATGAGCGAGCCGTCACCCATCGGTCCGTGGCTCGGCACGATCTTCGTGGCCCCGAGCCGCTCCAGCTGATCCAGCACGCCGATCCACGTCGACCCTCTCGAGTACTGGCTGAAGGCGAGAAACGCGTGGTTGAAGACGATGTCGCCGGCGAACAGCACGCGATCGTCTTCGACGAAAATGGATGTGTCACCGCGGGTGTGCGTCGGCCCGAGCGCCAGCAGGCGCACGCGCAGCCCGCCGAGATCGATCGCGTGCTCGCGATCGAAGATCACATCCGGCTTGCGGAACCGGACACCCTTCAGGAGCTCCGCCGAGCTCTCCGAGCGGCTGGCGAACGTCGCGTTGAGGCTCAGGCCGAGCTCGTCCAGATCCTGCTGCTGCGCGCGCGCCACGACGAACCGCGTGCCCGGCGGGAACGCCGAACTGCCGGCCGCGTGCTCGGGATGGAAATGCGTGGTCACCAGGTACAGCTCCGCGTGGCGGCTGACCTTCGCCACTTCCCGAAGAATCGCCTCGGCGTTCCTCGGCCCCAGCCCGGTATCGATGACCATCGTCGCGCGGCTGCCGACGATGATGCCGACGTTGGGAACGAGCGGCACATTGTCATCGAGGATGACGAACACGTGATCGGAGATGCGGATGGTCGCGTTCTCCTTGACCATCGGCGAGGGCGCCGGCCCTCGCGACTGGGCGGCCGACGCGGCACCCGCGAGCGCCAACCACCAGACGAACGGAGCAAACGGCTTCATCGGCGACAGATGCTAGCACGGCGACCGCCGCCCGGTATGATGGAGCCGTGCGGCTGGGTGAGTATCTGGCGAGAATAGGCGTCAGCGGCCCGCTCGAGGCGACAGCGGCCACGCTACAGCGGCTCCATCTCGGCCATCGCGAAGCGTTCCTGTTCGAGAACCTGTCCATTCAGCGGGGCGGCGGTGTCAGCCTGTCGCTGCCGGATCTCGAGCGGAAGTTCCTCGACGAGGGACGCGGCGGGTACTGCTTCGAGCACAACACGCTCTTCGCCGCCGCGCTCGGGGAGATAGGGTTCACCGTCGTCGCCCTTCTGGCGAGGGTCCGCAACGGGCCGCCCGAGGGCTGGATGCGGACGCACATGATCCTGCGAGTGCCCCTCGACGGGGGCGCCTGGCTGGCCGACGTCGGCTTCGGCGGGTTCGGCCTGCTCGAGCCGCTGCCGCTCGCTGAGGGCGCCTCGGCGGACCAGGGCGGCGCCTCGTACCGGCTGCGCCGCGAGGCCCGCGTGTGGGTGTTGTCGTTGCAGACCGGATCGACCAGCGCCGACCTCTACGAATTCACCGAGGAACCGCAGACGGCGGCCGATCTGGAAGTCGCGAACCACTACACGGCCACCCATCCGTCGTCGCGATTCCGGCGAACGCTCACCATACAGCGCTCCAGCGTGGCCGAGCGGGTCATTCTGCGCGCCGATTCGCTGGTGCGGCTGCGGGGAGGCGAGCTGATCGAGGAGCGGGTCGAGCCGGCGCGCCTGCGCACGCTCGCCCGCGAGCTGTTCGGGATCGACTTGCCGGACGAACCGATGGTCTTCGAACGGGACGTCGCCATCGGTTGACGCGTCCCCTCGCGCTCCCCGGACCGTCCGGGCCGCGACGATCATAGGGCGGCTCACAGATCCTCGAGGACCGCGGCACCCTCCGGCGTGCCCGCCCCGCGCTGAAGAAACCTGTCTCCGCCAAAGACCATCAGGCCGGTCCACACAATCGCAAAGCCTCCGAACTGGGTGCGCGTGAACGGTTCTCCGTAAACCACGACTCCGATCATCAGCTGCAGCGTCGGCGACACGTACTGCAGAATCCCCATCGTCGACAGCGGCGTCGTCGGGAGTGCCGAGGCGAACAGCAGGAGCGGCACCGTCGTCACCGCCCCGGCGCCGGCGAGAAGCGCATCAACGGCCGCGCCATCGTGCAGGAACGCGCCGCGGCCGGCGCGGTCGGCATACAGCAGGTACAGCAGAGCCGGCACGAGCAGCAGGCCGGTCTCGATCGTCAGGCCGTGCATCGACGCCAGCCGGGCGCGCTTCTTCACCGCGCCGTACCCGCCGAACGAGAACGCGAGGACCAGGGCGATCCACGGTACCGCGCCGTACGCCAGCGTCAGATACGCGACGCCGCACGCGGCGAGCGCGACGGCGATCCACTGCAGCGACCGCAGGCGCTCGCGGAAGACGACGACGCCGAGCACGACGTTCACGAGCGGGTTGATGAAGTAGCCGAGACTGGTCTCGACGATGAAGCCGTGGGTGACGCCCCACACGTAGGTGAACCAGTTGACGGTGATCAGGGCCGCGGCCAGCGCGTGGAGTCTCACCACGCGTGGGCGCGCGGCCTCTGAGCGGAGCGACCTCCACTGATGCGTCACGGCCAGAATGGCCGCCAGCGTCGCGAAGGACCATACGATGCGGTGGCCGATCACCTGGCCGGCGGGAACCGCCTCGAGCTGTTTCCAGTACAGCGGGAACAGGCCCCACGCGACGTACGCGGCGATGCCGTACAGGATGCCGAGGTTCACCACGTCGAGAACCGGTGAGGGCAGGTCGCGACGCCCACGCGTCGGTCAGCGGGCAAAAGCGACGATCTTCGTCACCGTCGACCAGTTCCTGCTCGTCCCGGCGACGCCCAGCGCCTTCTCGATGAAGTTGTTTGGAAATCCGTAAAACCCGCTCTTCTTGCGGCCGCTGACGACCAGGACGTCCAGCCGCCTGAGCGCCAGCGCCTCGAGCGCCTCGGGAACAGAGACGATTGGAAACGGCATCCTCTTCCGCGGCGCCTCGGCGAGAAACGTCACGTACAGCTTCCTGTCCGACCCGTTCGGGACGACCCTGAACGGGTTGGCGCGGACGAGACGCTCCAGATGATCGAGCGAGCGGTACACGATCGTGGTCGGACCGCCGACCTGCGCGAGCACCTGCTTCTCGACGCGCGGGAACAGGTCGGCCGCGTGGTCGTCCCCGCACTCGAAGACGACGTTGCCGCTCTGAATCCAGGTTCTGGCGGCGACGCATCCCGCCCGGTCGAACGCGCGCTTCAGCGCGTCCATACCGACCGACGCATGGCCGGCGACGTTGATCGCGCGCAGAAACGCCACGTAGGTGGTCACCGCGCACCCTCCGGCGGCGGGTGAATGGAATCGACCCAGGCGACCTGCTCCGGCGGCTCCGCGGGGGCGATGTCGAGGTTCACGACGACCGGCTCCTGGCCGCTGCGCACGAGCACGCAGCTGAGGGGCTCGTCGCGGCTCGCGTTGATTTCCTGGTGCGGGACGAACGGCGGCACGTAGATGAAATCGCCGGGCCCGGCTTCCGCGACGTACTCGAGCGCGTCGCCCCAGCGCATCCGCGCCCGCCCGCTCACGACATAGATCACGCTCTCGAGATCTCCGTGATGGTGCGCGCCGGTCTTCGCGTTCGGATGGATTGTCACGGTTCCCGCCCAGAGCTTGCTCGCGCCTGTCCGCGCGTGGGTGATCGCGGCGGCCCGGGTCATGCCGGGCGTCTGCGGCGTGTTGGGGTCCAGCGCCGCGCCCGACACGATTCGCACGCCGCGATCCCGCCAATATCCCGAAGGCATGTCGGTCACGATTGGGGGGCCTCCTCTTCCGGAACTCCGCTTCCTGAACTCTGTCGACCCTGAGCGCTCTGTCGCGACGCCAGCGCGTCGCCGATCGGCGACGTCAGAACAGCCGCCCTTCCGCGCGTTCGAGGTCCAGCAGGCGGCGCTTGCGCCACAGCCCGCCTCCGTAGCCGACGAGCGTCCGGTTCGATCCGATGACGCGGTGGCACGGGACGACGATCGCGATTGGGTTGCTGCCGTTCGCGCGACCGACCGCGCGCGCCGCGGCAGGCGGCGCGCCGATGGCGCGGGCGATGTCGCCGTAGGTGGCGGTCGCGCCGTACGGAATCGCCTGAAGCGCCCGCCACACGCGTTCCTCGAACGGCGTGCCCGCCATGACGAGTGGAACGGAGAACGCCGTCAGCTCTCCTGCGAAATACGCGCGCAACTGGTCGCGCAATCCGGCCAGATGAGCGTGCCCGCCGGCGACCTCCTCTCGCGCCAGCCGTTCCCGCGGTCTGGCGACGCGATCGTCCGCTCGGCGTCGGCGTGAGCCGCCGAATTCCAGCAGACAGACGCCCTCGTCGGTTGCGCCGGCGACGAGCGTCCCTATCGGCGAGGGAATCGTCATCGTCGCGATCGGCATCTGTGTGTCGGCGATTCGCATGACGGCCGCGCGCTTGCCCACACGGCTGCCGCCGGAGGTCTGACGGTTATCGCCGCTCGCTCCACGGCATACGGGTGGGACGCCGGCTCATTCTAGCAGGGCTCGCCCCGCAGGTGCTCGCGCCCTGTCGGTGCGAAGGGAGTGATCGAGATGGCTCGCTCAGGCGCGAGGCTGTCTTCGAAGAACGAACGGGCGGGCCGGCCTGAGAGCGGAAGAGGCGTGCGTGGAACGCGGACGAACGAGCGGAGCCGCGAGTCCAACGGGACCGGCGGCGGAGAGGAGGGGCGCCCCGGGCGGACGGCTCAAACAGTCGACGTCACGAAGTCCTCGAGCCGTTCCTGCCCATCCTGAGTCCAGTCTCCCGAAGCGCGGGCTTTCGCCGCGGCGCGTCCCTTGTACCCCTGGTAGCCGATATTCAGGGTCGAGAGCACGTTCCGGATGTCGGTGGCATCTCCGACGCGCGCCGCGCCTTCCAGCTCTTCGAGAAGGCCTTCGAACGTCTTCCAGTCGCGCTGGAGCGCCTCGACCACGAAGATCTTCGAGTACTTCGTGTTCCGGAAGCCGTGCTCGCCGGAGGTGAGCAGCTCTTCGTCGAGCTTCTCGCCAGGTCGCAGACCGGTGAACTCGATCTTCACATCCTTGTCCGGGACGAGGCCGGAGAGCTCGATGAGATTGCGGGCGAGATCGACGATCCGCACCGGATCGCCCATGTCGAGAAGGAAGACCTCGCCCCGATCGCCGAGCGTCCCCGCCTGGATGACGAGCTGCACCGCTTCCGGGATCGTCATGAAATAGCGGGAGACGTCAGGGTGGGTGACCGTGATGTTCTTGCCCTGCCTGATCTGCCGCTGAAAGATCGGCACGACGCTCGCGCGGCTCCCCAGCACGTTTCCAAAGCGCACGCAGCAGAAGCGCGTCGTCGATCCCAGCGACGCGAACTTCTGGACGATCATCTCCGCGACGCGCTTGGAGGCGCCCATCATGCTCGTGGGATTCACCGCCTTGTCGGTGGAGATCATCACGAAGGTCTTGACGCCGCACTCGTGCGACACCTCGGCGAGGTTGCGGGTGCCGATCACGTTGTTCAGGATCGCCTCGGCCGGATAGTGCTCCATCAGCGGCACGTGCTTGTAGGCGGCAGCGTGGAACACCACGGCCGGCCGATGACGCTCGAAGACCTTCCTGATCTGATCCAGGTGGCGGACATTGGCAACCACTTCCGTGATGTCGGCGAACTCCTCCTTGATCTCGCACGCCGTTTCGTAGAGGTTGTTCTCGTCCTTGTCCAGAAGAATCAGCTGAGACGGCCTGAACTGCTTCAGCTGGCGAACGAGCTCGGACCCAATCGACCCCCCGGCGCCCGTGACCAGAATCGGCTGGCCCCGGTACGTGCGACTGAGCTCCTCCAGATCCTTCGGATAGCTGATGCTGTCGCGGCCGAGCAAGTCCTCCATCTTCACCGAGGTCAGCGATCGCAACGCGCCGATCGCGACCTGACCCGACATGATCTCCCAGAGCGTCGGCACCGAGGACACCTTGACGGGCAGATTGGCGCAGCGGGCCGCCAGCTTCTTGAGCGCCACTTTAGGCGCGCTCGGGATGCAGAAGACGACCTCGTCCACGGCGTGCTGGGTGATCGCCGCCTCCAGCTGGTCGGTCGTTCCCACAATGCGCCAGCCGCCGATGGTCCGCCCCTGAAGGCGAACGTCGTCGTCCAGGAAGCCCACGACCTCGAACTGCGTCTCGCTGAGCTCGTGCAACAGGCGCAGGCCCGCCTCCCCGGCCCCGATGAGAAGCAGCCGCTTGCGCCCGGCATGAGGGGCCACGTGATTCGACGTCCGTCCTTCGCCACGCCGGTGGTAGAGAGCCCGCCGCGTCAGGCGGACGCCGAGCAGTCCTGAATACGCCAGGAGCGGGTGGAGGACCAACACCCCGTAGGGGACCGGAAGCGCGCTGGGATCGACGAGCCGGTACAGAATGCAGACCGTCCCCGCCATCGCCACGCGATAGGCGATTTTCAAGGCGTCGTGCGCCCCGATGAAGCGCCACACCAGATGGTACAGACCGGACACGTAGCTGAGGCCGACGTACAACACCATCGCAAACGGCGCGACCAGTTCAAACTGCCTGAGGTAGTCGGCTGGAATCTCGCCGTCGAACCGGATCATGTACGCGGCCCACAGGGCCGCAGCGACGACGATCCCGTCGATCAGCAGTTGATTCGTCCGGCTGAGGAGGAAGTCGTCGAACCGGGCGGAAAGTGTCCCTGTGAGAGCCAACAGGCTGGAGAGCGGCCGCTTGACGACCAACTCGTTCTGCGAACTCCTTCGTCCCTCAATGGCCTTCACGACGTCCCGAAGCATAAGTTTCCCAACTCCCTACGCTGCACGTCCCGATTTCCCGGGTCCAGGCGTGAACCGCGTCGAGCGATCCCGCCTTTTTCCAATCGGTTGCAGCACGACGACACCACGACTCACGGTCGGGGGGACCGACGTGCAAAAGGTGTGCAGCATCAGGATGTTGTCCTTTGTTCGACCATTGCGTCAGATTAGCGCCTAAACGCGCGAAAGGGGAGCTGAGGCCGAGCTGGATCCAGATAATTTTCTACCTGCGCGATGACTAAAAGTCGCCGGAATACCGAGAGTGGCAATAACAGGATCCGGACGACTCCACAGAAAATGACGTCATTCTTAGGCGGAAATGTGTCTCATTGGTCGCGGTTCCCGACGAGCGGTGGCGGATCGGAGCCGCCGGTCCCGATCGCCTTCGGCTCGCCAAGCGTCACGACACCGCCACGGCTTCCCCGTGCCTGCCAGCCGCGGCGACCGTGTCGCTGAGCTCGCTGGTCGAGAGCCCGAGACTCGCGAAGATGTCACCGTATCGAAACTGGTGGTTCCCGCTCACCGTCGCTGGAAACGCCCGCGCGAACTGTTCCCGGGAGAGCCACTCGTTCGACAGGAACGTCAACGTCTCGGCCGGAGTGATGTTGAGCCGCAGCTCTCCGAATTGGGACAGGTAGTCGACGCACCGGAACACCTTGTCGATGTCCGCTTTCCGAAGGTGATACTCGAAGGACAGCAGCGGTACCGCCTGCATCAGACCCTTGAGCACCTCCAGCTCGTGCCCCTCCACGTCGATCTTGACGTAGCGCGGCACTCCGAACGTCGCAAACATCTGACTGAGCGTCACCGTTCGAACGGTCATCTCCGAGTCGTGTTCCTCTTCCCAATCCTCCACCAATCCCGAGAGGCCCCGATGTGGGCGCACGAAGAAGTGGCCTTCACCGGATGTCGAGGACACCGCCGCCTGAACCGTCGTCAGGCGGGCCGTCCTCCCACAGCGCGCCTTCAGTTCATCCAGGCAGTCGGTCTGCGGCTCGAACGCCACCACGCGGCAACCCAGCTTGAGGAACACTCGCGACTTGTCGCCATAGTTCGCCCCGACGTCGAAGACCAGATCGTCGGGGTGGAGAAACGCGGAATAGAACGTCGAATCCATCTTTTCCTGACGCAATTCGTCCCGGGACAGAAAATGGCGATTGAACCACCTCGCCGGACGATACAGGCCCAACGGACGAACGAGCTTTTTGACGCTGGCGTAAGCCATCGAAGAATTCCTCAGACGAGCAGGGTCGTCAGTCTCTGATGCGCGTCCGGAAGGACGGAGTGCTGCGGGGAGGCGCTGCCGGCTTCACGGCCGTCTTCGAGCCTCAGAACAGGCCGGCTACAAACGGCGGAACCTTCGCGCGGATCCCGAGCGCATGCGCTTCCTCGGGAACGGCGCCGCGTCGGACACCCTGGTGAAGTGCTTGCGGGCGGGCGTCACCAGCGATTTGAGCAGGGCGTTTGCGACCAGCGCATTGCCCGCCTCGTTGTAGTGGCCGAACCGCCGGAACGGAAACAGTGACAACGGGTCCTGGTGCGCGGTGAACACCGGGGTGATATCGATGGTCGGAATATGCAGGGCGTTCACGACACGCAGGACCTCGCCGCGTTCCCGTTCGGGTCCGCTCAGTCCGTTTCGATAGCGGTTCCAGCTCGGAAGGTAGACGAAGTACAGCGTGCCACCCCATCCTTTGGTGAGTACCTGCGCCTGGCCCAAGGCATCGCTCAGCAGGTTGTGATCCGTCCGCTCGAGCGTGGACCAGACGTGTTGATCCGCGGCGCTGGCGCCTTGCATCGCCTGCAGCTTCTCTCTGAGATCCCACAGCTTCAGAATCGGTTCCACCCGTTCGCGAAGTGAGCGCTGCCGGGCGACCGTTCGTTCGTCGCGAACCCGAGTCGCCGCCTCGGAGAGAAAGTGCCGCAGCACGTCGTCGATCTCCGGCTGTCGGACGCTCAGGTGCTGGGTGAATCTCGGCTCGAGATACCGCATCACGAGCGGCTGTCTCGACTCTTCGTCGAGATCCGGCAGGTCGATGCCCTCGCAGAAGAACCACAGCACGATCTTCGGCTGATAGCGCGGCAGGTACTCCTTGATCGCCGCCAGCTGCAGCAACGAGCTCTCGCCGGAGATCCCGAGATTCAACGTGATCGGGAAGCGGGCCCGCAGCGCGTCCACGAAGCCGGCGCCGTCAGGCACGCAGTAGCCCTGCACGAAGGACTCGCCCACGGCGACCAGGTCGGCGTGCGGCGAGCTCCAGATGCCGCGCGGGTTGCGCATGCCGTGCTCATCGCTGGTATAGGTGACGTACTGTCCCGACTCGTTGCAGAGCACCGTGACGCTGCGGGAGACTCCCCCCAGCGGGAGCAGTGCGCCGGGCATGACGGCCGTCGACTGCTCCCGAGCGTGGCCACCCAGGATCGGGCCGAGCAGAACGGCCGGCACGGCCTCGACGTGCTGACGATGGAGGTCGGAGATCACGTCGATGCGATCGCGGACGTCCATGGTGACGCCGAAGGTGCGTGCCAGCGCCGCGATCTGCGCCTTGTGATCGGCCGATGCGGTGTCGATCATCCAGAAGGCCGCATCCCCTGAACCGAGTGACGAGCTCTTCGCGAGCATCAGCTCCGCCGCGTACAGTCCGACGGTGACCGACACAGTCAGAACGGCGGTGGCAACCCTGGCCGCCGGCCCCAATAGCAGCGCGGTGAAGAAGAGGAGCGTGAGAATGGCGAACGGGATGCTGACCGCGGGCCAGGTTGCCAGCGAGCTCACCTGTCCGCCCCTGAGCACGAGATAGAGGAACAGCGACGCTGTCGTCGCGCCGGCGGCAACCAGGACGCCGTCCGAGATTCTTCTCAACACGGGAACTCGCTCCAACATGGGTGGCTCCAAGTCAACCGATCGCCCATCCCGAACGGCCGGGCATGTTCTCACCGGTCGCCATCGCTGCCGTCACTTGATCTCACTCATGCTGACGAAGTCGCCGCAGGCGGACGTGCAAATAGTACACCTGATCTCCTGGTCGTACAAGGCTGCTGCCGTTGGCCGGTCGCTCGCACTCTGGAGCCGTCCACGACGTCCCCGTCGCCAGCCCCTGGCGGTCGTGTTCGCCCGCGTTCCCTCTCGGCTGTCTGAGTCCCAAGAAGGCGTTCTCAAAACAGCGTGTAGATGAACGGGGCGGCTGCCGTCGACGACAGCAGCATCAGCACGGCCACGAGCAGGAAGGTCGCGAGAATCGGGATCAGCCACCACTTCTTGCTCTGACGCAGGAAGTAGAAGAGTTCGCGGCCGAGACTGCGGTTCGCCCCTTCGGCGGCTCGTTCGAGTTCGTCCATATACGCCCTCGTGGATGATCAGAATTGCCGGAAATAGCTCGCGACATCGGGCGCAGCCGGTTTGGGGGACCAGTAGGTCGTCCGGTCGGGCCTTCGGGCCAGTCCGAGGGCGTCGCGGCGGCGCACACGAAACAGCAGCCCCACCGGCGTGATCACGACCGCGAACAGCAGCACCAGCATCACGCGAGACACGACCCAACCGATCGGAAACGTGAGCACCACCGAAGCGACGAAGATGGGTCGAACCGCCCGGGGAGCGACGAGGCCCAGGGCGCCGACCCCAACCGCCGTCACCCCCAACGCGGCGGCCGTCAGCGGCTCGGAACGGCCGATCCAGTCCCAAGCCGCCAGACCGCCCAGGAGGACGAGGCAGAGACCCGCGAACTGACGCAGCATTCGCGTCGAGGGATTGAGCGGCAGATCGGACCAGTTCATCGAGACGTCCTCACCTTAGTCGAGCTGAAATTGAGCCAGGTACTCCTCGCGAGCGACGGCGTCCGGCTGTCCGGCGACGTTCGCCTTGAGGACCACATGGTCCTCGAGCACGAGGGCGTCCATATCGGTCGCCATGAAGCAGCGATAGGCGTCCGCCGGCGTGCAGACAATCGGCTCCCCGCGAACGTTGAAACTGGTGTTCACCACGATCGGGCAACCCGTCTTGGCGAAGAAGCGCTCGATCAGCCGATGAAACCGGGGATGGCGAGCGCGATCGACCGTCTGCAGGCGGGCGCTGTAATCGACGTGCGTGATCGCCGGCACGGTGGAGCGCCGGATGTTCACGCGCGTGCGCAGATCCGGATCGGTCGCCATGGCCGCCGCGTCCGCGGCCCCGATCGGCACTCGATGTTCGGTGCGCACCGGGGCGACGAGCAGCATGTAGGGGCTCTCCTGGTCGTTCTCGAGGGCGAACCAGTGCGGCGCCTGTTCCTGGAGCACGGAGGGGGCGAAGGGCCGGAAGCTCTCACGGAACTTGATCTTCAGGTTCATCGTCGCCTGCATGCGGGGGTTCCGTGGATCGCCCAGGATGCTTCGCGCGCCCAGCGCTCGCGGTCCAAACTCCATGCGACCGTGGAACCAGCCGACGACCTTCCCCTCAATCAACAGGTCGGCCACCTCATCGAGCAGGTCGTCCTCCCGCGCGAACCTCTGTGCCCTGACGTCGCCGTCGGCCACGAACGCCCCGACCTCGTCGTCGGACCACGCCGGGCCCAGCAGACTGCCGTGCTGGTGATCGGAGGGCGAGACCAATCGCGGCTTGTCGAGCAGCTGATACCAGGTGAAGAGCGCGGCCCCCAGTGCGCCGCCGGCGTCGCCCGCGGCCGGCTGCACCCAGATTCGCCCGAACGGGCCTTCGCGGAGCAGCCGCCCGTTCGCCACGCAGTTGAGCGCCACGCCTCCCGCGAGCACCAGATTCTGCTGCTCCGTCCGCCGGTACAGCTCACGTCCCATCCGGAGAACGACCTCCTCGGTGACCGCCTGGATGCTCGCCGCCAGATCCATGTGCCGCTCGGTCAGATCCGATTCGGAGGTACGCGGCGGTCCACCGAACAAGTCGTGGAAGCGGGGACCCGTCATCGTGAGTCCCTGGCAGTAGTTGAAGTACGCCATATCGAGCCAGAAGCTGCCGTCCGGCTTCAGATCGATCAAATGCTCGTAGATGGCGTCCTGAAACCGGGGCGATCCGTACGGCGCCAGACCCATCAGCTTGTATTCGCCGCTGTTCACCTTGAACCCGCAGTAGTAGGTGAACGCGGAGTACAGCAGGCCGAGCGAATGTGGAAACGTGAGGTGATCCGTCAACGTGATCCGGTTTCCCGCGCCGCTGCCCAGCGTCGTCGTGCTCCACTCGCCCACGCCGTCGATCGTGAGGATCGCGGCCTGGTCGTACGGAGACGGGAAGAAGGCGCTGGCCGCGTGGCTTTCGTGGTGCTCGGTGAAGAGCACCGGCGTGCGGCGGCTCGTGCCGAGCGTTCGACGTATGGTGCGGGCCATGTGCAGCTTGTCTTTCAGCCACACCGGCAGGGAGCGCGAGAAACTCTGAAATCCTGCCGGCGCGAACGCGAAGTACGTCTCGAGCAGCCGTTCGAACTTTCGAAGAGGCTTTTCGTAGAACGCGACGTAATTCAGGTCGCTCGCCGCGAGGCCCCCTTCGCGCAGGCAGGTACCTGGGCGGCGTTGACCGGAAAGGCCGCATCGTGCTTCTTCCGGGTGAAGCGCTCTTCCTGCGCCGCCGCCACGATGCGCCCGTCGACGACGAGAGCCGCCGCGCTGTCGTGGTAGAACGCCGAGATTCCAAGAATGGCCGTCATGACTCGTCGCTCGACTCAGCGGGCGTCAGCGCCCGCTGGCAAATTTGTCGCGGCACACCAGCCGGCCTTGCCATGGCGGTGTAGACAGGTACTCGAATCGACCGTCGGCGGGCCCGGTACCCACGCCCCCCACGATCGTCAGACGTCCGGCAGGCCACAGCGGCATCACCGGCTACTTGCGAAAGGCGACGGTCAGAAACCGTCCCCGGTGGACTTCCACGACCGTGAGGAGGCCCGTCAGCATGGTGCGCAGCATCTCCTCCGTCATGAAATGAAGCCGTCTGACCACCGGAAACTGGCGCCGATTCCACAAACGCAGGCTGGTTTCCTTGAAGAGGTCGAACCGGTCCGTGAAATCGTAGCAGGAGGCCAGTCCCATCCCGCCCGGCTTGAGCACCCGCGCCATCTCGATGAAGTACGGATAGATCTGCATCGAGGACAGTTGGACCAACACGTCGTGTGAGTAGACGAAGTCGAGGCTGGAGTCGGCGAACGCATCGAGCGTGAAGCCATCGAGCTTGTGAAAGCTCACCGCCGACCCCTCGAGCGCCTGCTTCGACTTCCTGAGCATCTCGGCCGACAGGTCCGCGGCGTACACGTGTTTGAACAGCGTGACGCCCGTCGCGGTAATCCGGCCGCCGCCGCAGCCGACCTCGAGCGCTTCCTGGTCCGGTGACGCGTATTTCCTCAGAAGCCCGACGAACTCGTCCTCGTACTTCCATTCGGTGCCGACGTACTTGGCGCCGTTGTCTACCGGGGACTCTTCCCATTTCCGGACATAGAAGTCCCAGAAGGACTCCTCGTTGACGGCCTGCGTGATGTCGACAGCACGAGGTCGTCCAGCGAGATAGGCAAGCGAGTTCCTGATGGGTCGAAGCAGTTTCATGGCTGAACGCGACTGAGACGGACCTTCAGGCCGGACGGCCTGTCCCGGCGGCCGACCCCCAGGTGGACGTGCTGTTGGGGGCCGTCCAAGGCCCGCGACTTAACCGCCAACCAGCACGCCCTTTTCGCTCGGACTGACGCGCGTCGTCCAGTTCAGCATCGGCCTGATGACACCGTGGATGTCGCCTCGGAACAGGCCACGCGATGAATCGCCCTCCAGCGTGTCGATCACGCAGAAAGCGACCGCGTCCTTCGCCCAGAAATGCATCGCGTTCGGGTTAAAGGTGCTCGCGGCGGCACCCACAAGCACCGTGCCTTCGGCCAGAAAGTTGCCAGGGATCCGCGAAGCGGTGACATAGCGTCCGCTGGCGCGCGGACGACCCATCCATTCGGGATCGGTCTCGACGACTGTGAACAATTCCACGTTGTCCAGGTTGTACACGCTGAAATGCGGAATGATCACGTACCCCGATTGAAGGACGTCGTACTCCATCTCCAGATCGATCGGCTCACGGACGTCCAGGGTTTCCACCAGCCGTCCGTCGCGTCCGCGCAGGCGAACCGCTCGCAGCCGGATGAGGTCGTTCCCCGGGGCCTTGTCCCGGTCGGGCCATGTACGCTCGGCCGATGTCCCGGCGCCTGAATTCATGTAAGCCCCGGCGACCCGGTGTGACGGCCCGTCCATCTGCACGCCGCCACTGCCCAGCAGGATGGTGCGCGGGCAGAGTCGCGTGACCGCGGGCATGCTGTGCGAGACGAACATGACCGTTCGCCCCTCCCGTCCCACCGCCTCCATCTTGGCGAGACATTTCTTCTGGAACTGCACGTCGCCGACGGCCAGCACCTCGTCCACCAGCAGGATGTCCGGCTGCAGGTGCGCCGCGACGGCGAAGGCGAGACGCATGTACATCCCGCTCGAGTAGTGTTTGACGGGGGTGTCGATGAACGTGTCGACCTCGGCAAAGGCGACGATTTCGTCGAAATTCCGGATGATCTCCGCCCGTTTCATGCCGAGAATGGCGCCGTTCAGAAAGATGTTCTCGCGACCCGTCAGCTCGGAATGGAAGCCGGTCCCGACTTCGAGAAGGGATGCCACGCGCCCGCGGGTCTCGGCAAAGCCGGTCGTGGGCTCGGTGATGCGCGTCAGGATCTTGAGCAGCGTGCTCTTGCCGGCCCCGTTACGGCCGATGATCCCGACCACCTCGCCGTGGCGGACGTCGAAGTCGACGTCCTTCAGGGCCCAGAACGACTCCTTGGAGGACCGGCCCGGGTCGCGCTGCCGGCCGGCGTTGACGCGCCGGAACGGTGAGGTGACGACTCTGGTGACGGACTCGCGAATCGTCCGATAACCCTGCTGGCGCGCGCCGATGCGGTACTGCTTGCCAATCCCACGCAGGCTGATGGCGATCGAGCTCATGGCGTCCTTACACGATGTCCGCGAAGACACGTTCCATTCTTCGGAAATAGAACGCCCCGCTGACGAGCAACCCCACCGCGGCGATGGCCGAGAACACGAGCATCGGCCCCGGCCTGGTGTTGGTTCCCAACAGTGCCCATCGCATCCCCTCAGTCACACCCACCATCGGGTTGATTCCGTAGAGCGTCCGCCACGGCTCCGACAGCAGACTGCTCGGATAGACGATGGGCGTGGCGAACAGCCACAGTTGCACGAGAAACGGGACGACATACCGCACGTCCCGGTACTCGACGTTCAGTGCCGACAGCCAGAGCCCCGCCCCGAGACAGGTCACCAGCAACAGCACCACGAACAGCGGCACGAAGACGACGTTCGCCTGCGGGTGTATCCCGTAGATGAGCATCACGACCAACAAGACGGCGAAGGCGAGAGCAAAGTCCACCGTGCAGGATAGGAGGGCACCGATCGGCACCGCCATACGGGGAAAGTACACCTTCTTGATCATGTTGGCGCTCTCCACCATGCTGTTCGACACCAGGCTCAACCCGTTCGAGAAGAGCGTCCAGGGCACGAGGCCCACCAGGTTGAAGAGCGGGTAAGGGACGCCGTCGGACGGAATCTTCGCGAGGCGGCCGAAGAACACGCTGAAGACCACCATCGTCGTGATCGGCTGGATGATCGCCCACGCGACGCCGAGTGCGGTCTGCTTGTACCGCACCTTCACGTCGCGCCAGGTGAAGAAGTAGATCAGTTCTCGGTAGTCCCACAACTCGGCGAGCTTGAGAGAGAGCCAGCCACGGGACGGTTCGATGCGGACCACGCGGAGATCGGCGCCGAGCGTCGCGTCAGGAGCCGTTGCTTCGATCATCGGGACAACCTCAATGGGAGTCGATCCGGGCACTCGATCGGAGCCCGCGGACGATCTCTTCCGCGACGAGCCGGTGGCCGGTTTCGGTATAGTGGCCGAGCGCCCGAAACGGAAACAGCGCCAGCGGATCGCTCGACGCTCTGAACACGGGATCGATGTCGATGACCGGGATGCCCAGACGACCGACCAGCCCCAGCACATCGTCGCGCTTCGTCTTGCCCCACGAGCTATACCGGGCGTACCGCGCCCACTCCGGAAGATAGACGAAATAGAGCTGACCACCCCACGCTTCGGTCCGCGTCTTGGCCTCGCTCAGCGTCTGGCGAAAGACGTCCATGTTGGGGCCCTCCAGATCGACCAGGGTGTCCACGGCCGCGGGATCCTCGGTGAGCAGCCCCAACCGTTCTCGCAGCATCGACAGCTTCGCGAACGAGATGGCCTTGAAGCGGAGCGGATTTCGGGCCCGGTTCTCGGCATTCCGTTTGGCCCGCGCCTCCAGTCTGGGAATCTCACCCACCAGCGCCTCGTCGATCTCGTCCTGTCGATCCAGATCGGGCTGACGAAAGCCGGGGGTCAGATATCGGAGCAGCAGCGCGTTCTTTCGTTCGAGCTGCAGATCCGTCAGGTCGTTCCCCTCGTAGTAGCACCACAGGACGACTTTTGGCGCGAGGCGCGGGAGGTACTCGGTGAGCGTGGCGAGCATCAGCAGCGGGCCGTCACCGGCGATGCCGAGGTTCAGCGTGGCTCGATTCCGCTGCCGGATCAGCGCCACGAAGTTCTTGTCCGGAGGCACACAGTAGCCGTGCGCGAAGGAATCACCCAGCACCGCGATGTCGAGGTGGTCGATGGTCCACACGTCGTCCGCGTTGTTGAAGCCGTGGGCGTCGCTCCGATAGTCGACCCACTGTCCGCTCTCGTTGCAGGCGAGCGTCATCCGGCCGGAGACGCCGGCCAGCGGCATGACTTCACGGCCGTCGATGCTGATGGACGACCTGATCGTGTCGTCCGACTGGGGGATGAACAGATCGTTGCTGGGCGTGATGATGGGAATCGCATCGGTTCCCGCCCGCCGCAGGTCGGCAATCACCTCGGTTGGCGTTCGGGCGTCCACCTGCGTCCCGTACTTCTTCGCGACATTGGCCGCGTAGCTGCCTCGGTCGCTCGAGGTGAGCACAAGGGTCATGACCGGTTTGGGTTGAACGCCGGGCGAAGCCACCGTCAGGATCAGTTCCGCGGCGTAGAACGAGATCACGCACGCCACGCCCAGCATCACGAGCTGCAGCCGGAGAATCGCCTCGAGCTTCCGCGCGGCGAACAGGATCGCGGCCGCCAGCGACGGGAGGCCTACGAAAAGGCCGACCCTGAGGCCGGCGCTGAATTCCCTGCGGCCGGACAGATCCAGGTAGACCGACCAGACGAATGCCAGCAGCACCGCCGCGGCGCATCCCGCCAGCACGAGACCGGCCACCCGCCCGGCCGACGCGACGAATTCACCCCGATCACCGAGCTCATGCGGTGCAGGCGTCGGGCGACCGGACGTCACCGTGAGAGTCTCTTGCCGTCGGACGAATAGACCAGCGAATCGGCATACTCGGCGGCCGACTCGTCGTCGTACCGCGCGACGACATCGGGCGGCAGCCGCGACAGGTCGACCGAGCTCAGGAAGTCGCGGAGCGAGGTTCCGGTGCAGTGCGAGTCGACTCTGGGCGCGCCCCGGCCGTTGGCCAGATCGCCCCGGTGCACGGTCCGGAAGTCGATGCTGAACCGCGTCACCTTGGTCGTATTCGGCACCGTCGCGTGCAGCTGCTGTCCCGAGAACAGCAGCACGCTGCCGACCGGCGTGGCCACGCGGATCTGCGGGTCCAGATCGACGTCGGCGGTCAGCCGCGGCTGCACGCGCGTATCGGTGCCGATCTGCTTGGCGGCCGAGGCGCGGTTTTCACGGTTCCACCGGTAGTAGTTGTAGGTGTCGGAGCTGTTCGGCAGGGCGCGGTCGAAATACCTCGGGTAGAACGCCATGCCGTTGTTCGGATCCATCGGGTAGATCGGAAACCACCAGTTGATCTGCGCCTGCGCCGCCGAGTACCAGGTATCGCGATGGGGATGGAAGGCATACGCGATGCCGGTCGTCAGGTAGTCGTTCGCCGTGGCGGACCGCATCCGCGGGACGTCGAAGTACACCTCGGCCGGATCGCCTCCCGCCTCCGCGACGAGCTGCGGGATCAGACGCTTGCACAGCGGGTCGTGTATGAAGGCCGGCTTGACCGTGCCGAGGACCGCCGCATACTGGTCCACCGGCAGGTGATACTGCGCCTCGGTCGGATGATGCGGCGCAAACGCGGCTTCGAGGAGTTCCTGCGCTCGGGCGACCAGCGCCAGCGCCGCGGGCATCGGATTGAAGACGAAGACGTCCCCCTGGTACACCGCGGCGCGGCGACGATCGTCGTCCCAGTCGCTCCCGACAAGCACGTTCATGGTCGGTCTCCAGGCGCGGCGCTGACCTTGCCGATCAAATCGTCCGGCACATCGCTGTCGGTGATGGCGACACCGGTCCAATTGGTATCGTCGGCCAGCTCGCGTGCCTGCCGGGCCACACGCCGGCCGCCGAGGACGCACGCGTCGCTCATGAGGTACTTCCACTCCGAGTACCGCCCGACCCGCAGCACGCCGTGCTGATCGAGGAACCGGTTGACCCGGCGCAGCACCTCGCGGCGGTTCAAGTCGTAGATGATCTGGCCTGTCGGGACGAGCTCGCAATCCGCCCGCTGGATCGCCGCCGGATTGTCGATGAGCCCCATCTCCAGGAGCTCGTCGATCACCGTGGCCTTGACCTTCTCGGCATCGGTGGGGACCGGCTTGAACACCGAGCCGTACACTTCGACCTGAATCGCGGTCTTTCCCGCCGGCGCGTTGTTCGGCGAGAAGCGCTCCATGACGCTCAGCCGCACGCTCAGCTTGTCCTCGTCGTAAATGTAGTACCAGATCTCGTCACGGCGACGGGGATGATTGACGGCGACGTCGACACGGTAGAAATGCGACGATCGCAACAGCGCCGCCGCCTCGCGCACGTCCGCAGGGGAATCGGTCGAGCACTTGATCAGGTAGGGGAGCGGCACGGTCGTGATCAGGCGCCGGTAGGTCACCTCGCTGCCGTCGGCAAACCGCAGGAGCTGCTTCCCGAAGTCGATGCCCTCCAGCTTCATGCCGTACCGGATATTCGCCCCGGCGGCGAGCTTGTGGCAGTAGGCCAGGAAGCCGCCGCGCGAGGGATAGCGCGGCGACCGGTCGTTCACGTAGTACATGCCAAGTGGCAGCGGACCCTTGGCGCTGTTGACGACATCGTCGATCTTGGGCCGCATGACGCGCTGCCCGATCCAATCGATGTCGAGGTTGCGCGGCTCGCACGTCCAGTACTTGCGCGTGTAGGCCGCGGGAAAGGTGTCGGCGAAGACCGGGCCCATCGCCTGGTGCAGCCACTGCTCGTAGTTCTTCGGCGGATCGTGCTTCTGCTTGGTCATCTCGACGAAGCTCTCGACGCACCGGGTCCGCAACGGTTCCGGGATCTGCCAGAGGCTGGTCTGGGCCGGATGATCGATCCAGTGCCCCTGGTAGTAGTTCGTCGCCTTGATCGCCACCTGCTCGTACTCGCCGTTCACGCACTCGGCAAGCAGGTCCTTGACGTACTGGTTCATCGTGAACGAGATATGCGGGCCGTCATCCCAGGTGAAGCCGTCGCGCTGCCACGAGTACAAGTGGCCGCCGTAGTGGCCCTTGGCCTCGAAGACCACGGAGTTCTTGGGATGGCCGAGGTGATAGCTCGCGCTCAGCCCCGCAAGACCCGCGCCGAGGATGGCGGTGTCCACGTCGCGGTTCGATGTTGTCGTCGTCATACGGCGTCGGTTCCTCTCGTGTGTGTCGGTGCGACCAGGGCACCGGAACGATTATGGGTTGAATGCGACCGCTAGATCGTGGCGTCGACCGCGAGCCACCGAAGATCGGCGCCGACCCGTGCATCCTTGAGCAGTTCCTTGATCCGCGGCAGGCGCTGCATGCCCGGCCCCGTGAGCTGCGGGAGCGTCAGGCCGTAGCGCACGAACTTCTCGAACATCTCGCGGGCTCCGAGCTCGACGGTCCACTTGGTCTCGAAGCCGACGCGCGTCGCGAACTTGTCGCAGTTGACGCGGTAGTTGCGCAGGTCGGGTCCCACCTTGCCCGACAGGGCGACGCGGCTCCCGGGCACGACCTCCTGGACGATGCGCGCGACGTCGCGGATCCGGTAATTCTCGGCGGTGCTGCCGACGTTGAACGCCTCGTTGTGGACCGCCTCGCGCGGCGCCTCGAGCACGGCCAGGAACGCACGGCAGATGTCCTCCACGTGAATCAACGGCCGCCACTGGCTGCCGTCGGTCTGAAGAAGCACATCGTGCGTCGCCACGGCATAGCCGACCAGGTTGTTGACGACGACGTCCGACCGCAGGCGCGGCGAAAACCCGTAGGCGGTGGCATTGCGCAGGAACGTGGGGGTGAACGTGTCGTCGGCGAGCTCCCGGATGTCGCGCTCGGCCAGGATCTTCGACTCGCCGTACGGCGTGACCGGGTTGAACGCCGCCCCTTCGTCGATCATCTCGTCGCCCGCCGCGGCGCCGTAGAGACTGCAGGACGAGGAGAACAGGAACCGAGGCACACCGGCCTGCTTCGCCAGCCGCGCGAGCTGTACGCTGCCGTGGTGGTTGATGTCGTAGGTGATGTCCGGCCGGATGTCGCCGACCGGGTCGTTGGACAACGCGGCCAGATGGATGACGGCGTCGAATCCGGAGAGGTCGGCGGCGCTGACGTCGCGGATGTCGCTTCGGAGGGCCGGCGGGTCCGAGGTGTCCGGACCGTAGGTGCACTCCTCGTAGAAGAACGTGTCGAGCCCCACAACGTCGTGACCAGCGGTCGTCAACGTCGGCGTCAACACGCTTCCGATGTACCCGTTGTGGCCGCTCACAAGCACTCGCACAGTATCGCTCCTTCCTGAGGTCAGGACGCCTACGCCGTCGTCGCCGTGTTCACCGGGTCTGATCCGGGTGGCGCCGTCGCGGCGCCGGAGCGGCGACCCTGTCCGCGGGGCCCGAGATGCCTCCCCAGAAACTCCGCGCACCCCAGCACGTCGCTGAACCCGAAATCGTCGCCCGACGCCCAGAATCCCGCGTGTGCGGCGCCCCGCGCCAGCTTGTGCGCGAGCTGCCGTGTCTGCATGCGCCGGCGCAGGGCCCGAACACCCAGATTGCCGACGGTCGATCGAAGCTGCTGCTTCAGCGCCTCGGTCCTCGGAGTCTGGGGCCGCTCGACGAGCTCCGCCATGAGCGTGGGATGTCGTTCCGCGGCGTAGGCGAGCGCTTCGCGGAGCTCGGCCGAGACATCGACGCCGAGCGATTGCCGCTGCGCCAGCGACGTGACCGTCGCGCGCAGGTACGCGGGCTCGTCGAACTCGAAGGCGGCGAACTCGGACGGAAAGAGGCTCTTGGCCATCAGCATGCCTTCCGCCATCAGGTTGCTCGTCATGAAGTTGTTCAGCGGGGCATGCTTCCGCGAGTGGTCGACGTCGTCGAAGAACGCCTGAATCGCCTCCTTGCCCGGATTGCACAGCTGCGTGTTCGATCCCCACGACTTGCCGGTGCGCCCCAGCAGCGTCAGGGGGGCGTCGATATAGACGATCCGCTTCGCGAACACGGCGGCCATCGGCCACGCCGAGAACTCCACGCCGTTGGTCCAGAAGAAGCGCCCCGTCCGGCCGGCAATCATGTCGGCCGTGGCGTGTGAAAACACGAACGCGCTCGGGTGCATGTCGAACGCCGGCTGGAATCGATAGAGCGGCCCGACGAACTCCTCGACCGTCACGACGCGCGCCGATCCGGTGAAGGGCGGGCATTCCACGGTGTTCTTCTCGGAGCCCGGGAAGCTCGGCGACCGGTACCGCGCCACGGCGCTGAACAGGAAGTCGGCGTCGTGGCGCGAGGCTTCGGCCGCGAACCGCTCGAGCGCCGTGTCGACCAGCGCATCATCGTCGGACAGGGCGATGACCAGCCTGCCCGTCGCCTGGCGCCTGGCGAACTCCCACGAGTCCGCGATCACGAAATGCTTCGGCGTCCGCGCGTACTTGACGCGCGGGTCCTTGAACTGGCGGACCACGGCCGGCGTGTCGTCATCCGACGAGTTGTCGGAGACGATGACCTCGAAATCCTCGAACGTCTGCGCGAGCAGCGACCGTACGGCCAGCGGGAACAGGCTGCTGCGATTGAAGGTCGGAATGACAATGCTGAACAGTGGTGTCGACATAATGCTCCGGAACATTCTCCACGAGGCGTGTGCTGACGCTAGAGCGCACACACCGCTTTTCGAGCGAAGAACCCTTCGGCGTACCCGCCGGGCGCGCCCGATTCGACGCCGCGTAATCGCATCAACGACATGAACGTGTCCTCGGCGAACCAGTGGCGATTGTGCTGCGTCTGGAACGCACCGATGATGCTCCGCGCCTTCTTCCGGCACGTGTCCTCGTCCAGCGGCACGAAGACGTTGGGCGAGCCGAGATCGCCGTCGTACTTGGGAATCTCATATTCCAGAATCAGGTGGTTGCGGAACGTGTTCCACGTCAGCTCGGAAATCAACCGATGGTCCTGGTGCCGATCGTCCCGATAGTGCGTGAAGATGAGATCGGGAGAGGACCGTGGCTTCAACGCCTCGAAGAATTCCTTGAGCTGATAGCCGACATACGGAAAAAATCCGTCCCGAAACTCCTGCACTTCGACGTCCGCCTTCGGCGCGCCTTCCAGAAACGTGAACGCGCTCCGCCTGGCCTCGGCCGCCCGGTTCGCCGTTCCGCTGAACACGATCCAGTGCACCTCGACCTGACGACGGCATTGGAGGAGCTTCAGCACCGTGCCGCCACAGCCGATCTCGAGATCGTCGGCGTGCGAGCCCAGACACAGGACCCGCAGCGGGAGACCGCTGTCGGTATTGAGGCCCAGCGTCAACATGGCATCGCCGGTTCGCGCGCCTCGACACAGCGAGGCCCCATCAGAGCGCCGGCTCGTGCTGCAGCAGCATGTCCCGCGTGTAGGCCGCGGCCGGTTGCGTCAGCGACCCGCTGCCCCCCCGGTTCTTCCAGACCTCCCAGGGCGCCACCCCGCGAGAGTACATGTCCTCGAGGATCTGCTTGTCCTTGAAGGTATCCATCGGCAGCCAGAACCCGTCGTGGTGGTAGGCCGCGAGCAGGCCGTCCTCGACCAGGCGGTGGAACGGCTCCTCGACGAGCTCCTCGCCGTCCTGCATGTAGTTGAAGATCTCCTTCCGGAAGATGAAGTACCCGCCGTTGATGTACAGCCCGGACCGGGAGACGTGCTGGATGCCGGTCACCTTGTGCCCGTGGCCGAGCGACACCACGTGGAAACTGTGCGGCGGCTGCACGCAGAGGAACGCGGCGACCTTCCCGCTGTTCATGAAGTGGTCGATCATCGACGGCAGGTAGAAATCCGTGAGATCGTCCGAGTAGTTGGCCAGGAAGACCTCTTCGCCCTCGACGTACCGCTCGACGGCCTTGAGCCGCTGGCCGATGTTCGCGTTGAGACCGGTGTCGGCGAAGGTGATCGTCCAGTCCTGGATGTCGGTCCCCAGCAGCTTGAGATTCCGGCCCCCTTCCGACATGACGAAGTCGTTCGAGATCGCCTCGTTGTAGCGCAGGAAGTACTCCTTGATCACCGTCGACTTGTAGCCGAGACAGAGGATGAAGTCCTTCTGGCCGTAGTGCGCGTAGTACTTCATCACGTGCCAGACGATCGGCCGGTGCCCGATGGGGACGATCGGCTTGGGAAGCGCCTCCGAGTGCTCGCGGAGCCTCATGCCCATTCCGCCGCAAAAGAGAACCACCTTCATGCGCGCGCTCCTTCTTTACGTCAACCGACGATCTGGACCTCGGGAATCGGCACGACGAACTGGCCGCCCCAGTCGCGCACGTACGACAGCTGGCGGACGATCTCCTCGCGCAGGTTCCACGGCAGGATCAACACGTAATCGGGCCGGGTCTCACGGAGCCGATCGGGCGCAAAGATCGGAATGTGCGTCCCGGGCAAGAACAGGCCGTGCTTGTGCGGATTCCGGTCGACCGTGTAGTCCACGAAGTCGGTGCCGACCCCGCAATAGTTCAGCAGCGTATTGCCCTTGCCCGGAGCGCCGTATCCCGCCACCGACTGCCCCCGCCGTTTGGCGGCGATGAGAAAGTCGAGCAGCTTGCGTTTGGTCTCCTTCACCTGTTCGTCGAAGGCGCGATAGGTCTCGAGGCGCGTGAGGCCGCCCTGCTCTTCGCGGGCGCGCAGCGCGGCGACGGCGGGCAGAATCGACCGGGAACGGTCCTCCGCGTGGCGCGCGTAGATCCGCAGCGATCCGCCGTGGGTCGGCAGCTCCTCGACATCGAACAGCGTCAGGCCGTGCGCCGCGAAAATGCGATCGACCGTCATGAACGACAGATACGAGAAGTGCTCGTGATAGATGGTGTCGAACTGGTTCCCCTCCATCAGGCGCATCAGGTGCGGGAACTCCATCGTGATCACGCCATGCGGCGCGAGCACCATCTTGAGCGCCGCCACGAAGTCGTTCAGGTCGGGCACGTGCGCCAGGACGTTGTTCCCCACGAGCAGGTCGGCCCGGGTGCCCTCCGCCGCGATCTGCCGCGCCGTGTCGGTTCCGAAGAAACAGGACCGGGTCGGGATGCCCTTCTCACGGGCGGCGTCGGCGACCCTGGTCGACGGTTCGATCCCGAGGACCGGGATGCCGGCCTTGACGAAATGCTGCAGCAGGTAGCCGTCGTTGCTCGCGATCTCGACGACGAGGCTCTGCTCGGTCAGCCCGAGACGTCGTCGAACGCCCTCGGCGTACACCCGGGCGTGCTCCACCCAGCTGTCCGAGTACGAGGAGAAGTACACGTACTCGGCGTAGATGTGCGGCGGGGCGACGTATTCGGGCAGCTGCGCCAGGAAACAGCGCGGACACAGGTGCACGCGGAGCGGGTAGAACGGCTCCATCTCGTTCAGCCGATCCGCGCTGAGGAAGCTCTCGCAGAGCGGCGACATGCCCAGATCGACGACGATCTCGTCCGCGGCGTGCCCGCAGAATCGACACGTCATGCCCAACCCCGGCGTCGGTGCCCCCTCGGGCGCGACCGTCTCGACCGATCCGTTCACCGCGTCTCCGATCGTCACCACGCGTGTTCTCCCCTTCGGCGCAGCAGCCGGCTCTCTTGCAGCAGCGCCGCGGCCCCTGCAATCGAGTCGAACGACAGGCCCGAGCGTTCGGCGATGTCCAGCAGGCTGTGGGCGCCGTCGCTGAGGTTCAGCACCCAGAGCAGGGCGAGCTCGCGCGCACGCGCCTCGCCGGCGCCGCCCGTCGATCCGTACAGTCCTCGCCGTCCAAGCTGCGGTTCGCACATCGGGTTGCAGTTCACGAACGTCTCGTTGCCTTCGAGCGCGCGGACGATCGCCTGACACGCCCCCAACGAGCCTTCCAGGCGGCCGGCCGACACAAAATCCAGGTTGTCCGCCGACGTGTGGTACTCGGGATACTCGCCGAACGGCCGCCGCGAGAGGCAGCCGACGGGCAGGTTGATCCCGGGCGAACAGAACTGCCGTTCATCGTATCCGTAGGGGCTGAAGTCCCTGATCTCGGAACCCTCGTCGAGCCCGGTCAACACGTGGCCCGCCACACGATCGATCTCGGACGCCCCGTGACGACTCCGCTTGTAGACGAGGCCGCCCGGCCCCCCGACACCCGCGAGCACCAGCCCGTGGCGAATCGCCGGCAGATGCTCCTGGTTCAGCGCCAGCCACGTAATCGATCCGATGGTGCCGGGAATGAACAGAAACCGGTACGACAGCCGCCGTGCCGTCAGCCCGAACAACCACTGTGCCACGAACACCGCCACGACGAGCCCGGATAAGTTGTCGTTGCACAACGATGGGTGGCAGATGTGAGTCGAGATGAGCACCTCGTCGCGGGTCTCACCGGGCAGGAACCACTCGCCATACGTGAGATGGCCGTCCTCGAGGCTGGAATCGATGCAGACGTCGTAGTGCGGATCGGTCAGCGTTTCCAGCTGCTCGGCGGTGAGGCAGAAGCCCCAGCTCTCGTGATAGTAGGAGGTCTTGTAGGGAATCCAGCCGGGGCGATCGGACAGGGTGTGCAGGTGCGGGAGCAGCTCGGTCCTGGACATCCGCTGCCGCACGGGAACGCTGTAGCTGACGACGTGCAGGTTCGACTGCCTGAAATCGACGATCCGTTCGCCGCTCAGGTTCTTGATCCACCCGTCGCGGATGTTCCATTCGCGCGGAACCGTCCAATCGAACACCCGGGTGCCAGACGGCACCTCGTGAATCGCGAGCGGGAGGCGCCGCTGGATCCGCCGCAGCGTGTCACGGACGCCCTCGCCCGTGATGCTGCGGCAGATCGGGTAGAGCTCCGCAATCAGAGCGCAGAGCTCGGACCCTACGCTCCGCGTCTGGGGCGACAACACCGGTACGGAGGCCGCGCTCATCAGGGAACCGCCGGCTCCGGCATCAGAAAGTCCGGATACGTCCGATCCCGGTTCGAGATGACGCGCACGGGTGCGGGCCAGTCCACGCCAAAGGCCGAATCGTCCCACCGAAAACCCCGTGCCGCCGTCGGGACGTGGACTGCAGACATCTGATAGAGAATTTCGGTGTCGTCCTCGAGCGTGAGAAAGCCGTGCGCGCACCCTTCCGGGACATAGACCATCGACGAGGGCTGTCCCGCCTCCGCGCGGAGCTCGATCCCCAGCCACCGGCCCAAGGTTGGCGACTCGCGCCGGATGTCGATGACGACGTCGTACAGAGCCCCGCGCAGACAGCGGATCAGTTTGGCTTCGCCGTATGGGGCCGCTTGATAGTGCATCCCGCGGAGCGTTCCCCGCTGCCGGTTGTACGACACGTTGCACTGCGCGACGCACGGGTCAAGGCCGTGGGCCTCGAATTCCTGGCGGCAGTAGCTCCGTGCAAAGAACCCCCGCTCGTCCCACTGGCACTCCAGCACGATCTGGTACACGCCCTTCAAGTCGGTTTCGCGAAAAATCATGAATCCAGGAGACGACCAGCCTTGAGCAAGAGCGTTTCCAGGCACTCGCGCGGAGCGCCACCGTGCCGAATCTGTCTTAACTGACTCTCAAAACAGCCTTTGGAGACTGCCGGCTCTGTGTCCGATTCGTCAGAAGTCGCCAATAGGGTGGACTTTAGCCAGACTCGCGGTGACGTTTCGGCGGCCGGGCGCCGACGCGCGCCCTGGGAGTTCGCCCCAGGCGGTTCATCCCGCATTTGCACCAGCGGACGCACCTCCCGCCTCGGCGTCCCCGAGGTGCGGAACACGCGTGCCCGTCAGGTTCCGAACACGCGGTCCCGAGCTGCCCTCGAAGATGGCAATGTAGTCCTGAATGCGGTCCTTCCAGAGAAAGCGCGTCAACAGCGTCTGCCGCGCCCTGAGGCCGAGCGTTTCGCGCAGCTCCGGATCCCGGAGCAGCCGCACGATCCGGGCTGCCATGGCGGTCGGATCGTCGGGACTCACCAGCAGGCCGTCGATGCCGTCGGTCAGGATCTCCGGAATGCCGCCCACCCGAGTGCCGACGATGGCCTTCTGGTAGAGAGCCGCCTCGAGGATCACCAGGCCGAACGGTTCGGCCCGCGACGGCACGACACACAGAGTGGAGGCCGCCAGAAAGGCCGGGACGTCGGTGTGGGCGACGTCGCCGATGAAGTGCACGCGTGGCTCGATCCCCAACGTGCGGGCAAGCGCCCGGTGCGCGTCCAGCAAGGGCCCGCTCCCGACGAGCACCAGCGAGAGCGCGGGCACTTCGCGCGAGGCGATTGCGAACGCGCTCAGCAGCGTGTCGACGCCCTTCTTGTGGACGTGTCGGCACACGCACAGGAGGAAGGGGTGCGGAAGGGCGGGCGCGACCGGCGCCTGTGGGTAGTCGGCAGGCGACAGGCCGTTGTGGACATAGGTGACCTTGTCCCGCACCGTCGGAAACACCTCGCTGGTCTGCCGGGCCATCGCCGCCGAACACGCCACGATGCGATGGGCGCCCCGCATCACCAGGCGCAGGAACCACCGGTACGCCCAGGTCTCCCCGGCGTAGGCGTCGATGTCGGCGCCGTGCACCGACAGCACGAACGGCACGCGCAGAAGACGCGCGGCAATCACCAGATGGATGTAGTAGGGCGCGGCGTAGTGGCCGTTGATGACGTCGATCCTCTTCTGCGTCATGACGCGCGCGATATGAACCAGGGGCACGGGCCAGCAGGCCAGGAATACCAGAACGCTCAGCAGCGAGCTGTCTTTGACGACGGCCGGCATCGGACAGTAGAACGAGTGGCGCCCCAGTCCGTTCGTGCCTTCCTCCAGCCGCAGCCTCGCGAGCGGCGAGGCGTCGATGAAGTGAACGTGCCGCCCGTTCTCTTCCAGATGATGGACGAGGTCCCGGATGACGAGCTGCACTCCGCCGGTGCCCGACAGGTGAGGGCACGACAGAAGAACGTTGGCCGCCCGGGTGCGAACCGACATCCGGATTGGTCTCTATGACAGGCGGTGGACGAGCCGCGACGCCCTTCGCCACAGGCTCGCTTCGAGATCTCGCAGCGGCAGCACCACGGCTTCCGGCAGACCCGCACGCGCCAGCGGCCCCGTTTCGAGCCAGGTACTCGCGCTCGTAGGCGTGCAGGTCGGCGACGAGGCGCTCGCGGACCGGGGCGGACAGGTGAGGCGCTTCCATGACCAGCTTGATCGCGCTCTCGACGAGCGACCGGGTCATCGCCCAGCCGTGGCCGGTCTTCTGCTCGCCGTGGATTCGAAACATCCCGAAGCGGACGTGCGTGTACTCGAAGCTGGCCCCGGCCAGCAGCAGCCTGCCCCAGAGCTCGTAGTCCATGGCTCGATGATTGTCGACGTTCACCCCGCCGAGCTCGAGCGCGAAGGCGCGCGGAAACAGCACCTCGGGCTGAACGATGTGTCCGCGCCGTTCCCGAGCGCGCCAAACGGTCCGGAGTGCAACCAGATCCTCGAAGGTGTGCACGCGGGCCCGGTGGACGGCGAGCAGCGCGTCGTGCTCGTCGATGTACAGGCAATCGCCGAGATAGACCGTGTTCGGCCGGACAGGAAAGCTGCGGGCATGGCTCGCGAGCGCGTCGCGACACAGCATGTCATCGCTGTTGATCCAGGTGGCCAACACGCCGGAGCCGAGCTGCAGGCCGCGCTGGATCGCGGCGCTCTGGCCGCCGTCGCGTTCGCTGACCCAGAAAGTGAGCCACGGCTCGTATTTCCTGATGATGTCCACCGACCCATCGGTGCTGCCGCCGTCCAGGACGAAGTACTCGATGTTGGGATAACCCTGGAGCAGAATGGAGCGCAGCGTGGCCTCGAGAAACCGCGCCTGATTGAACGAGGGCGTCACGACCGTGATACGCGGCCACTCGCTGCCGTCGGGCATTCGCGGCGGCAGTGAGGGGCTGGCTTCGGTCCACGGCCAGCCGGTCCGGTCAGCTGGTGGCGTGGGCAGGTCGCTCAGAGTCGGGCAGGGCATGGTCGTCTCGTTGGCGCGCGACGGACGGTCGGCGCCCGACCCGGTCGAAGGGGTGGACGCTGCAGTCACGCGGGGACGGTCCCACGATCGGTTCCTCCGACGTAACCGGCGTTGTTGTGCCGAGAGACGATCCACGAGCGGCGGATCGACAGGACCGATGACGACTTGCTCGCAAACCTGTCATGCAGCCGCAGCTCACCACCTTCGAGCAGCCGCTGTGCGCGTGGGTCGACGTCGGGCGTGGTTGCGAGGATCTGGTGTCCCGCCGCCTCGAACAACGCCAGCACATCGTCGTGTCGCAACCGGTTCGTGTACATGTACCTGTTGCCCGCGTAGCGGTTCCATCTCTCGTCTGAATACTGAAGGAAGTTGATGGCCGAGATGCTGCGATCGTCGTGCGAGAAGTGATCGCTGTAGTCGACCATGTGGACGAACAACCCGTCGCGCCGTACAATCCGATTGCCTTCCCGGAGAATGTCCAGGAGCACGTCCGGCGGAATGTGTTCGAAGACGTTGTTCGAGGTGTGGAAGTCGATGCTCCGATCGGGCAGGCCCGTTCGGGCGGCGTCTCCCGGCTCGACGTAGTCGATGCGGCACAGGTCGAGAAATGACGTCAGGGAGAAGGCGTCGCTCTCGAAGAGCCGAATCACCTCATCCATGCGGTGCGGCTGCAACAGGTTGCCAAAGAGGCGCCGTGTCTCGGCCTGATTCGCCCGGATGTAGTCGAGGCTCTCACGGACGATCTCAATCCTCAGATAGGGATTGACGTCCACGGTGATGGTTCGTCCTGCGCCCATCAGCCAGAACGCCAGCGGAATGACGGGCGCGCGCCCGGTCCCCACCTCGAAGAATGTGCGACCGGTGGGGTCGATGGATTGCGCCAGAATCTGCTTCCAGGTCTCGATTCCTGCAGCGAGAGGTTCGACAGGATTGATGACTCTCAGGCCGCCGAACAGCCGTTGCACGCGATAGTAGGTCGCGTAGGAAACGGAACCCGGGAGCCGGGCGATGCCGTTCTGAATGGCCGCCTTTATCTTCCAGTCCATGGATTCACCGGATCGACGTCCCAGGCTACGCGCGGCCAACTGGAAGGGGCTCTGGCGCCGCACCGGACGAGGCCCTGCTCGTTCCGGTCCACCCGCCGGGTGTCATCGTCCGCTCGACGAACATGCGGTGCCAGAGCTCCAGCCACAGGAGCGACCAGAAGCGCATGCCGTGGCTTGCGGTGCCGGACGCATGGGCCTCCCAGAGTCGGGTCAGGTAGTCGTAGTCGAAGTACCCCCGGTCGCGCGCCTGGTCTGAAAAGATGACGTCGTGGGCGTCCGCGGCCCAGGGACCGCGAAACCACGAATCGACCGGCAACGAAAATCCATGCTTCGGCCGGTCGATCACGTCGCGTGGGAGCCAGCGCGAGGCCACGCGCTTGAGCAGCGCCTTCTTCTTCCACGGCCGCATCTTGATGCTGGAGGGAATGCGCGCGGCCCACTCGACGACCTCCCGATCGAGAAACGGGCTCCGGGCCTCCAGACTGCTCATCATCGTGGCGACGTCGACTTTCACGTTGTAGCAGAAGGGCAGGAGCACGTGCAGATCGAGGTGCAGCGCGCGGTCGAGCGCCGATGTCCCGTCGAACTCCGCGTCGGCCTGGGAGGCATACGTGAGAAGATCCGCGCCCTCCTGCAGATCGCGATGGCGCGCGCTCCACATTCTGGACAGGTGGTGAGGCGTCCAGTAGTCCACGCTGGACCAGTTCACGAACGGATCGGGGTGCATGTAGCGCAGGAACCGCGCCGCAGACTGGCGACGCGTCCTGGCTCCGCCATCAATCGACGGCGCGCTGGCGCGCAGCAGCGCGTTCACCATGCCCTGCGGGACGAAGCGACCGAGCAGCGCGCCCAGATATCGACCTTGATGCTGGCTGTACCCGGCGAACGACTCGTCGCCTCCGTCGCCGGTCAACGCGACCGTCACGTACTGCCTCGCACGCTCCGCCACGTAGTAGGTCGGAATGCACGCCGGGTCCGCGAAGGGCTGTCCGAACTCCCAGACGAGCCGGGGCAGCAGGCCCCACGCATCCGCGGTCACCTCGAACTCGGTGTGCACCGTTCCGCAATGCCTGGCGACGCGGACCGCGTACTGTCGCTCGTCGTGCGCTTGGTCGCTCGTGCCCATCGCGAAGGTCCGCACCGGCCCGGTGGTGCCCTCGACCATGCGGCTGACGATGTAGCTGCTGTCGATCCCCCCACTGAGGAACGCACCGAGCGGGACGTCGCTCCGCAGCCGGCGCCGCACCGCCGCGGTCAGGACGGCATCGGTCTGCTCGACGAGCTCGGCGAGCGGCGCCCGCGCCTTCTCGGCGAACGAGACGTGCCAGTACCGGCGTTCGCGGGCGCCGTCGGGCGTCAAGGTCAGGATGCGGGCCGGCAGGAGCTGATAGACGCCGTGATAGATCGTCTCGCGGCCTGGGACGTAGCCCCAGTACAGGAAACGCGCGAGCGATTCAGGCCGGGCCGTCCAGTGGCCCGGCGCCAGCGCCCAGAGCGCCTTCAGCTCGGATGCAAAGACGAAGCGGCCGTCATACCAGGCGTAGTACGCCGGCTTCTTGCCAAGTCGATCGCGGACCAGATGCAATTGGCGCTTGGCCGCGTCCCAGATGGCGAAGGCGAACATCCCGTTGATCCGTTCGACCAGCCCGTCAATCCCCCACTGCTCGTACCCGTGGACGAGCACCTCGGAATCCCCGTCACTCACAAACGCGTGGCCCGCTGCGATCAACTGGCGGCGCAGCGGGTCGAAGTCGTAGATCTCGCCGTTGAAGACCAGCCAGACCGAGCCGTCCTCGTTGGTCATCGGCTGGCGGCCGCGCGGTGAGAGGTCGATGATGCTGAGGCGGCGATGGCCCAGGCCCGCATACGGAAGCACACGTGTATCGGCGTCGTCGGGTCCGCGATTGATCATCGCGTCCCGAAGACGATTGACGAGCGTCGACTCGACGGGTCGACCGCTGTAGTCAACAATCCCGCAAATACCGCACATGGCGATGGCGAGCTGGTGCCTGAAAAACGGCGCTCATGGCGCGCCGGCAGGCAGGAGGGACAGCACACCCCGAAGGCAAAAGTGCGTCTGTCAATTGGCCGGGAACAAGGAAGAGGCCGGCGATGGTGACCTCCATCGCAGCCGGCGGGGCCGGCTGCGATGGGGAACGGCGATTCAGTTGATGACCAGATTGGTCGGCGGCGCGGGCGCGCTGGCCGGCGCGCTTCCTTCGACGCTGGCCGCATAGTTCTGCAGCCAGAGCTCGAGGTTCGTGTACCCGGACGCCGACACCGTGTGCATGTTCCCCGGCAGCGTCAACGAGCGAACGTTGACGGCGAGCGCCGGGTACCCACCGACGTCGCTCGGCTGGGAAATGAAATTCCCCGAGCGGTTCCTGACGTTCTGCACGATCCGCGCGTCGACCGCATCGCGGTCCGCCGGACGAGCGCCGGCGTTGGCCAGGACCGTCGTCTCGACCTGCGCGGAACCGAGCGCCGTATAGCCAGCAGGGAGCGGCGTCGTCGCCGGCGGCGACGCGACTTTCGGATCGTAGGGCAACAGGTTGGCTTCGTCGAACAGGATGCCACTCGGGTTGGCCAGCGTGTTGTCGCTCCGGTAGATCTTGTTTCCCGACGGCGTCCCGAAGGCGTTCGAGTACACGAACATGTAGCCGGGACTCGACGACGAGGCCGTATTGGGCCCGGCAATGAACCGATTGCCGACCGCCGTCGCGGTCCACGGAGAGCCACCATAGTTGGCGAAGAAGAAGCCCCACGGCCCGCTCCACTGATAGATCAGATTGTTGACGAGCACGCTCTGCGTGTCGCCCTGCGGGTACGGGTTGCGCTCGAAATTGGTGGAGAACAGCGTCTGTCCGACAAAGACGTTCTTCGACCCGGCGTACTGCAGCAGGCCATGGCCGTTCGCGAGACCGCCGCCACCGCACGAGGCCGATCCCGGCGCCTCAAACAGTCCTTCGGCCGTGATACTCCGCCAGATCGACGCGTTGGTCTGCTGTCCGTTGGTGCCGTTGAACGCGATGTTCTCGTCCTGGGCCCAGCTGAAACTCATATGGTCCAACACGATGTTGTACTGACTCCCGCCGTAGGCCTGGATGCCGCTGTTGCACGTGGTGCTGCCGGGCCGAATGCGCAGATGCTGAATCAGGACATCGTGCGTGTTGATCAGGAACATCGCCTCCGAGGCGCCGGGGACCATCCGCACCGTGATGCCCGGCGACGGCGCCGTCTGCCCCGCGACGGTCAGGCACGGACTGGTCACCACCACGTCGGAACTGATGTCGATGTATCCGCTGACTTCGAAAATCACCACACGCGGCGTGGTCGCCAGCAGGGCCGCTCGGAGCGAACCGGCGCCGCTGTCGGCGAGGGTCGTCACGCGATAAATCGTTGGATTGCTGCCGCACCCGTACGCCGCTCGCGTCGTCATGCCGAAGCTGTTGGGGGCGCCAGGGACGATCAGGAGCGGGCTCTGCGCGCGTCCGCCCGAGACAGCAACTATGGCAAGAGCGACCACCAGGACGAGAAAACCTATCTTTCGGTCAAAAAACCAAATCATTGCGCACCTCATCTCATAACGCCACGCGAACGCACTGGATTACACGGCAAACCAGGTTAGGCTTCGCGTCGTGAACGGCAAGGCGTGTGCCGGGCGAAACGAGACGAGAACGCCGTGAAAACGGCCGACAGACTGCGCCACTTCGCGGTCACGAGTGCAACACTGTATCCCCAATTACAGATATGAAGTGGCAGAAACAGCATCCGGTCGATCGCCTCCTCGCGACCGACCATGTTGTGAACGTCGCAAGTCCCCATGTCGGAAGCGTTACGGGACCAGTCACTGTTGCCCGGAACGCGGCCGGCTCAAACACCTGGCCGGCTGCAACGCGCCTCGACGCCGTTGCCGCCGCGCTCGCACCAGATCGCCAGCGCCCCGAGTCGTCGAAGATGTCTGGCGATTTGGGCCTTCGTCCGGAAGTGTTTGTACCGATCCGTCAACGAATCGTGCGTATCGAGCAGCGCCCACTCGCGCTGAAGCGCGTCGTCGAGCGGCAGTGCGTGGTAGTACGCCAGCACCGGGGATATTCGGCTGACGAGCGCCTGCGCGACTCGGCTCCGGCGCGCAGCCTTGTGCAGCGGCAGGAAGACGTCGACCAGCCGCCGCGACCACCGGAGACCAGTTTGGGGTCGGACGCGACTGAGGACGACGCGAAATAGAGGGGCGGCCTTCGAGAACTCTGACAGCGTGTGGGTATAGTGATCGATCACGAGCCATCCGCCCGGCTTCACCTGATCGTACAGTTTCGCGATGGTCTCTTCGGGGTCCGGAGTGTGCTGGATGACGCCCAGACAGAAGGCCACGTCGAATTGCCGCGGCGCGAAGGGCAGCCGCCGAACGTCCGCCTGCAGAATCCGATGACGGCTGTTCTGCGGGAAGTTGTCCTGATTGGCTTCGACCGCGGAGCTCATGTCGACCGACGTCACGCGGGCGCCCGTCGCCAGCAGCACCTCCGTGAATCGCCCCGCCCCGCAGCCGACTTCGAGGACGTCGGTCGGCTCCTCTCGGTGCAGTCGCTCCCAGCAGTTCTCCCCCATGCAGCGTCGCGCGCGATCCTGCGAGAGCGTCGTCTTGGTGTGCGAATCGAGCTGCGTTCTTCGATAGGTCTTCCACTGCAGGCCGAACGCATCGGTGTAATTCTGGCTCTCCGGCACCATGCGGGGAATGCCCTCTTTGACCACCCAGCGATGATTCGAGCGACAGACCAACGCGCTCTCGCCGGTCGCGAGCCGTTGCTGGTCGATGGGACAGATCAACTCGGGCCACGCCCGGTCGCCAGGCGAAGAATGGGTAGTCGGCGGCCGGCCGGCGGCCGACGTGGCGTCCTGCGCCGGGCCTCCTCGAACGCTGGCGTCAAACATCGGACTTTGCCACCCACGCGAGAACGTGCGTCCGCAACCAGACGCACGAATTGACGACGGTGTAGAGCCATGGATGCAGCCGTGTGACAACGGCCGCGACCGGTGGCGCCAGTGTCACGCGCTCGACGTGCAGCGTCCCGTCGGGAAACAACTCGCGAATCCGCCTCGCCGGCACGCCGCGCACGTCGGGATTTCGAGGATTGTCAACGGTGAAGTCGTACCACAGGACGCCTCCGCCCGGCCGCACCCACTGCCACATCGCCCGTGCCAATTGCTGTTGAACGCCGCGGTCGAGCAACGACGAAAAGACGGTCGCCTGGTACACGATGTCCTGACTCGCCGGCGCGATGAGGGACCCCGCGCCACCTGCCGCATCTCCCTGGAGGATTCGGACCGAAGGCGGCAGCACTCGGCGAGCCTGTTCGGCGCTCTCCGGCAGGAGCTCGATCCCCTGAAGGCGCTCCGGCGCGAAGCCGAAGCGGAGGAGCTCCAGGAGATTCCCACCGGTGCCACATCCGACTTCGAGCACGCGCGACTCGGTCGCATTCACGCCGAGACGGCTGATGACCGAGCGGATGGCGCGCTGCCGCTCCTGGACGGCCAGCATCACGGCCGGATTGAGAAGACTGTACCGCTGCCTGTCGCCGCTTCGGCGCCCGTACCGAGCCTTGACGGCCGCAGCCTCGTCGTCGACGCGTGCCGTGCTGGAAGGGCCGGTACCGAGAGCAGCCATCTACACCGACGACATCAATGAGCCCGGTTGCGACCGCTGGCTCACGTCTGCGTCCTTCAGCTCCGGCGGATCCGGAAAGCGCCGTCTTCCAACCACCCGGGCCGCCAGCACGAACAGCGTCCGGAGGAGTACCCGCATGTCGTACGACAAGGTCGGGCGCTTCAGGTAGACGCGATCGACCGCCAGCTTGACCGGGAGCAGCCGCTGCACATACGTATCGACGACGCCATCCTCGGCGAGCAGCGGTTCGCAGTGCGTGTAGTAATACAGCGTGCCAGGACTCGTGACGCCGGGCAGCACCTCCAACGTCCGGATGTCGGCGGGACTGTAGTGGCTGCGCACGATGTCCGGCGCTTCCGGACGTGGCCCGACCAGGGCCATGTCGCCTTTGATCACGTTCAACAACTGAGGCAGCTCGTCGACCTTCGTCGCGCGTAAGAGCCGTCCCCATGGAAACACGCGCGCGTCGTTCCAGGCCGTAATCGACGGCGACCCACGGTCGGCGCCCACGCGCATCGTCCGGAACTTGTACATCGTGAACTCACGGCCGCGATACGGCCCCTGCCGCCGCTCGCGGCGGCGGTCGCGGCCGACGCGCCTTGCGCGATACAGGACCGGGCCCGGACTCGTCAGCCGGATGCCGACTGCCGCGATGAGCAGCAGCGGTGACGCGAGGATCAGCACGCACAGGGCCATCGAGAGGTCGAGCGCGCGCTTGACGGTGTGCACGTAAGATCGCGGAGGCGGTCTACCTGGTGAGAGCCGACATGGAGCCGTGGGGCTCCCATGCGCGAACGCGAAACAGCGCAGCCAGCATCCCGTACCCGAGTCCCATGGCGTAGGCGAGGTGCATCGTCACCACCACGAGCGGCACCAGCGCGGCGACGATGGGGCCCTTCTTCGGCACGACGGAGGCACTGATCACCAACAACGACACCGCATAAACCGCCGGCAGGGCGCCCGCGATGAGCGGCTGGCCGAGCAGCGCCCCCACCACGGCGAGGGCGGCAATGGCCGCGAAAAACAGCAGCGGGACGACCTGTCGAACCGTCGTGGGCCTCTTGTGCTTCCGCAGGACAGGGATCCGCCAGAAACTGTACTGGAAGTACTGCCGGAACAGGTGCCCGAGGCGATTGCGGACGTAATACACGTAGCGCACGCGGGGAGAGACGAACAGCTTGCCGCCCGCCTGCGTGATCCGATAGTTGAGCTCGTCGTCCTCGGTGCGGACCAACGTCGTATCGAAGGGCTCGATGCGATCGAACACCCAGCGGCGAAAGGCCGGAAATTGGACCGTGTCGACGTACCCCTCGAAATGTGGAAACCGGTGATTCGCCATGCCGACGCCGCAGGGGTGCGACATCGCGACCGCGACAGCCTCCCCGCGCAAGCCGGCCCCGACGTGGACGATCGGTCCTCCCACGGCCCAGGCCTCGGGATGCTCCTCGAGCAGCCGCACGTTCTCGGTGAGGAAGTCGGTCGCAACCTCGCAGTGCCCGTCGATCCGCGCGAAGATCTCGCCCCGGGCCGCGGCGATGGCCACATTCAGCCCGGCCGGCGTGACCCTCAGCGGATTGTCGATCAGCCGCAGCAGCGGGTGGCGCTCGGCGTACTGTCGCACGATCTCGCGAGTCTTGTCGTCCGACATCCCGTCGGCGACGATGATCTCCATGCGATCGGCCGGGTAGTCCTGCGCCAGGATTCGCTGGAGCGTTCGCGCGATGAACGCCTCTTCGTTGCGCACCGGGATCACGACCGACACGAACGGCAGGGTCTCGGGAGAGCGCGATGTCATGTTTGCACGTCCTTGGACGCCTCGCCGAGCCCTTCATGGACACGGTGCGGCCCCGTCTGGCTGCGCTTCTGGTCGAGCGCCTGTCGGTAAATCTGGACCATCCGCTGCGCGAGAACATTCTCATCGAGCGGCAGGACCGCGGCACGCCCTTCCACGCGGGCGTCGCGCCGCAGGGTTGCCGACAGGGCCGCCGCCAGTCGATTCGGATCGTCGTCGGGGCAGACCGTACACCCTGCCACACCTCTGAGCCGCTCCGCCACGTCGCCGACATTCACCGAGACGATCGGCAGGTTGCACGCCAGCGCTTCTTTGACAACGTTCGGCGACCCTTCGTACATGGACACGAACAGCAGCGCGTCACACGCGTTCATGTACAAGGGAATGCGGTCATGAAGCACCTGCCACGCTACCACGAGCTCGGCATTCAGGCTCGGATCGAGCCGCGACACGACGTCCTCCGCCAGCGCGTACCGCTTCCGGACCTCCGCCGGATTCCCGACAAACAGCACGAGACGCTTCGAGCCCGGCAGACCGAGCTGCTGCCGCGCGTGGTGCCGCGGGACGAGCACGAGCTTGGAGAAATCGAGGCCCGACGGGATGACGTGGACGTTGCGCGCCGGGAAACGGTCGCGCATGTGCGACGAGACGACCACCAGCGCGTCGGCGCGGAGCGCCACGAGCCGCGATACGAGCCGGAGCACGCGGCCCGAGAGCGTGTACTGGCCGCGCTCGCCGACGATGCCCTCGCTTTCGCCGCCCCGGAAGGTGACAACCAGCGGAAGCCGCGTTGGCAGCGCCGTCGGAGCACTCTGACCCCATTGTGCGTGCACGAGATTGGTACGCGCCGCGGCGAAGCTTCTTCTGGACCCGGAACCAGGCCCGCAGGTAGTTGATCGGGTTCCTCGCCCCCCGGAACGGGAACACGTCGATCTCGACGCCCGCCCGCCGCAGGAAATCGACCTGACGCACGATAAACGGCACCAGATGCGGATGCTCCGGCGTCGGCCATTCGCAGGTGACCATCAACACGCGCATCACTGTGTCCACGCGCCGACCGGATGGCAGAGCGGCCCCACGTTCACGCGGTGGCGGCCGCAACGCCGGATGGGCGACGGAAATGGCCCTCGAGACGTCGGCGGTAGAAGTACCAGACCCCGGACCAGCGGAACCGCCAGGGCGCGCCCTCCCGATGACAGGTCAGCTCGCTGGAGTGGCGGACCATCGTCCGCCAATCCGGCGTGCGAACGTGCGGAAACAGGGGCTGGCCGAAGCGCAGACGCAGTCGCTTGGTCATTTGCTCGGGATCGCGATACTGGTAATGCCGGTTCATGAGCCGGCGCCGCGACGGTTTCGACGCCCACTCGGGGAACGCCTGGCTGACGCGGGCATCCCACGGGCGCCGCGGGTCGTTGCGAAACAGGCGGCTCTCCTGCCAGTTGATCAAGTAGTGCCGACGTCGGTCGAAAATCGGCCGATCGCGTCGGTCCTCGCCGAGCTCCCAGGCCCGAACGTCCCGCTCCGTAAAGAAGAACTGGATCTGCCACGTGTTGACGAGGTCTGCGCCCGTTCGCCCCGCCGCCTCGAGGACCGGCCGTGGGTCCTCCGCCAGGAACTCGTCGGCATCGAGAATCAGCCACCAGTCGTTCGACGAGAGCTCCCCTCGGACCTCGTTGTACACGAGCGCGCGAAGACCGTTCTCGAACGGCGCGAATGTCTGCTGGAAGGGCTGAATGGCATCGTTCCGGCGGGCGAGGTCCTGGACGATCGTCCAGGTATCGTCGGTGCTGCCATTGTCGAGGACGAAGATTCGATCGCAGTACCGGGTCGCATAGGTCAGGGTCTCGCCGACGATGTCGTCTTCGTCCTTGACCAGGCAGATTCCGTAGATGCGATTCATCGCGCGGCCGCCGACGATCCGGCGGAGGCGACGTGCTCGGAACGCCGCCCGCAGACCGTTCGTACCGCGTCGACCACGGCATCGATTTCATCCCGGCGCATCGCCGAGAACAGCGGCAGGCTCACCAGACGCCGCCATGTCTCCGAGGCGACCGGGAGATCGGCCGGCGTCCAGCCGAACGTCTGGGCATAGTAGGGGTGCAGATGGAGCGGCCGCCAGTGCACCGAACAGGACACGCCGTCCTGCTGGAGCTCCTGCAGGAAGCGATCGCGCTCCATCCGCAACGTCTCGACGCGCAGCTTGATCGGGAACAGATGCCAGGCGTGCACCCGGTCGTCGTCGACCGGAGGCAACTGGATGTCGTCGACGTCGGCGAGCCGTGCCCGAAACTCCTGCGCGATGGCTTCGCGCCGGCGGCGCATGTCCTCCGCCCGTGCGAGCTGATGGATGCCGATGGCGGCCGCGATATCCGTCAGGTTGTACTTGTAGCCGGGTGCCAGGATGCGATAGTCCCAGCTGCCGTTGCCCGTATAGCGGCCCCACGCATCCTGGGAGAGCCCGTGCAGCGAGAGCAGCCGCATCGACTCGGCCGTCTGCGCATCGTCGGTGACCGCCATGCCGCCTTCGCCCGTGGTGATGGTCTTGTTGGCGTAGAACGAAAAGCAGGAGACAGCGGCCGTGTGCTGACCGCAGCGCTGCCACGGCGCCGCGCCTGAGGGTCGCCACGCCGCCGGGAACGCGTGCGCTGCGTCCTCGACGATCCACAGGCCGTGGCGCTCGGCAAACGCCTTGACCTCGTCGACCTCCATCATGAACCCGCCGACGTGAACCGGGATCATCCCGACGACGGGCAGGTTCGAGGGAAGAGCCGCGATCCGATCCCCGCGGCGAATCGACGCCAGCTTGCGCGCGGCGTCGTCGAGATCCATGTTCAGGGTCACCGGGTCGCAATCGACCAGAATCGGAATCCCGCCTTCGTACCGGACGATCTCCGCGGTCGCCGCGAAGGTCGCGGTCGGAACGAGCACGCCGTCGCCGGGCCGGAGTCCGAGCACCCGGACCGCCAGGTGCAGCGCCGCCGTGCAGGAGTTGAGGGCGATCGCATGACGGCCGCCGACCGCGGCCGCGAACTCCTCTTCGAACCGCTTGACGCGAGGACCGGTGGTGAGCCACCCGGACCGCAGCGTCGCAACCACTTCGTCGATTTCCGGTTCGCCGATGTCGGGACGATAGAAAGGCACTCTTGTTTGCACGGATCCGTCTCTCGGGCTTTACAGGTTCGTTCGCCGCCGCGGTGATGGCGCCGCGGCCGCTTCGCGTCGGGACTCCGAGACTCGCAAGGATGTCGCCGTCGTGGCGATCAACCCGTCAGGAAACGCCTTTCCGAATTGTTCGTTGGAAAGCCACGTATCCGACAGCAGCGCCAGCGTCCCGGCGGGAGTGAGGCTGGGCCGAAGGTCCCGGAAACGGGACAAATAGTCCTCGAATTCATACCCTTCCGCGCGCGCCATCGGTGAAGTCCGGCTCAACCCTCGGTCATCGTGCCGGCCGTCAGCGTACGGACGACCGGTCGGCGCGCCTCAACGGTCCGGTACAGCCGGTCGAGGCTCTCATGCAACGTCCCCAGGGAGAACCTGGCCTCGATCTGCCGTCGTCCGTTCATCCCGAACGACTCTCGGCGGGCGCGGTCCTCGACGAGCGTGGCCGCGCACGCCAGGAGGCCGTCGGCGTCGTCTCTCTGCGCGAGGAACCCGGAGACGCCGTGCTGGATGAGCTCCGCCACGTCGCCGACGTCGGTCGAGATGGTCGCGACGCCGGATGCCATCGCCTCGAGAAGAACGTTCGGCGTCCCCTCGAAATCGGAGGTGAGCACGAAGATATCGGTTTCCTTGTACAGGTCCGTCATCCGCTGGGTCGCAGATCGAAGCTCGATGTCGCGTTCGGTGAGCCCGAGCCGCCGGATCTGCTCCTGCAGCGCCTGACGGAGATGACCATCGCCGACAATGACCCCCTTGACGGCGCGACCCACGCGCGATCGAAGGCGCGCGATCAAGGTGACGAACCGATCGAACCGCTTTTGATCCACCAGACGTCCGGCCGTGACGAGCCGGATGGGGTCACCGGAGGATCCCGCGTCACGGGCGGATCTCGGGCCCGCGGTGAACTCGAGGCAATCGACAACGTTCGGAAGAAGCGCCAGCCGACGGTCTGGCACGCCGAGCGCGCGCGCATTCCGGAGTCCCTCGCTCGAGTTCGCCGCCACCCAGTGCGGCGTCCTGAGGTTGAGCACGCCGATAACCCGGCCCAGCTCCTTCATCTCGTTGACACAGTCTGCCCGGATAGCACCGATCACGGGAATCCGGAGGAGGCTTCCAGCCACAGCCGTCGCGAAATTCGTATAGAAGTGCGCGCTCTGAAGAATGGCAGGGCGCCGCGCGCGCACTTCGCTCAGAATGCGCGCGAGCCGAAAGGGACGCGCCTCACGCTGTCCGACCCACACAACCGGTACGCCCAGCGCCCTGATGCGGGGTTCCCAGGTACTCTCCGCTCGTCAGAGACAGCACCGACAGCGTGTGCCCCCGCTCGCGCAGCGTGCGAAGCATGTAGTACAGCTGACGCTCCGCTCCGCCCTGATTGAGCGTGCCTGCGACAAAGCAGATGTTCCTCCTAGGCGATGGCTGCATCGACGGGGTGGCGAAGGGGTTGGCGCGACGAGATCGGCAGCGGGGCCAGATAGGACCGCGCCCAGGCGTCCAGCATCAACAGCTTCCAGATCGTGACACCGAAGTCGCGGCCTCTGCCTCCCCTATGGGCGTCGAGGACGCGCTTGACGCCGCGGGCCGTCCACCAGCCCCGCGCGAGCGCCTCCCGGGACAGGAGCCGCTCGGTGGCGAAGCGCGTTCCGGGCGCCTGCCGGAACCAGTCGTCAAGGGGAACGCCGAATCCGCGCTTGTGTCCGCGCGCGACCTCGTCGGGCAGGAGCCGCGAGGCAAGCCGCCGCAACGGCAGCTTCCCTTCCCTCTCGTTCAGCATCACGCCCCGCGGCAGACGCGCGGCCCACTCCACCAGGCGGACGTCGAGAAACGGCGAGCGGACCTCGATCGAGTGTGCCATCGAGGCGCGGTCCATCTTGACCAGAATGTCGTCCGGCAGGTAATGGGAGAAGTCCAGCGCCTGCTGGCGGTTCAGGAGCGAGGCGCCGCGGCTCCGGTTCCAGCGGCTCCACAGGCTCGCTCCCGCGCCACGCAGGTGATCGCGAACGGCGTTGCCGGCGACTGTTGCGAGAACCGGGTCGGCCGGAAGAGCGTCGAAGGCCGCGGCGTACTGCTCGTCCGGCAGCGTCGCTTTGACCAGGCGGTAGCGTGCAGGAGAAAGTGGCGGCAGCAACCTGGTGGCAGCGGCGGCCAGCCGACGGATTGGCCGGAGGAAACCGGTCGCGGACCGGTAGCGCGGCGTCTCGATATACCGCCGATAGCCGCCAAACGACTCATCGCCGCCGTCACCGGAGAGAAACACTATCGCGTGTTCCGAGGCGGCTTTGCAGAGCGAGTAGGTGGGCAGCGCCGATGGATCGGCGAAGGGCTCGTCGAACTGCCAGGCGAGATCGTCAATCATCGACAGGCCGCCGGCCGCCTGATGGACAATCCGCTGCGGCAGCTGCGCACGCTGAGCCGTCAGCGTCGCCAGGGTCGTTTCGTCGTGGGCCGCCTCGTCGAACGCGACGGTCAAGGCCAGCGGTTTGCGCGCCGACTGCCGTGCCGCTAGGGCCGCCACGATGCCGCTGTCGATTCCTCCCGACAGGAACACGCCGACCGGCACGTCGCTCCGAAGCCGGACAGCCGTCGCATCGGCCAGCAGTGCGATCAATTCCTCTTCTTCAGACGCCGTCAGCCCCCGTTCTGTCGGATCGTCGTTCAATTCCAGCTGCCAGTACGGGCGCGTGACCGCCTTGTCCGGATCGTCGAGCGAACCGGCCAGATAGTGCGCCGGCCGCAGCTTCCAGTAGCCTTCGAAGATGCACTGCTCGGACGGCAGGTAGCTGAGGGCGAGATACTCGACCAGCGCCGCATGGTCGACGTCGCGCGCGGCGCCCGGCCACGCGAGCAGGCCCTTCAGTTCCGACGCGAACCGAAGGTTCCCGCCTGTCGTGCGGAGATAGACCGGCTTTTTCCCAAGTCGGTCCCTCGCGATGACGAATTGCCGTGTCGATGCATTCAGGTACGCCAGCGCGAACATGCCGTTCAGCTTCGGCAGGGCCGACACACCGTCGCGCGCCAGCAGGCGGAGCAGCACCTCGGTATCGGACGCGCCGGCGAACCGCTCGCCAGCCTGCTCGAGTTCGCGCCGCAGCTCGACGTAGTTGTAGATCTCGCCGTTGAACACGAGCCAGTGGCGCGCGTCGGGTGTCTTCATCGGCTGATGGCCGAGCGGACTGAGGTCGAGAATGCTGAGCCGCCGGAAGCCGAGCGCCCAGCCGGACCCTTCGTTGAATCCTTCGTCGTTCGGTCCACGGTGACGGAGCGTCCGGGAGATCACGTCGCGGACGTCGCGAGCGGAGCCGGCTGACGCGCCGAACGCGCCGAAGATGCCGCACATTTCTAGCTGCCGCTCCTGTCGCCGAACGACTCGGTGGGCGTGCAGCACCGGAAGGTCATCGAAGTCGGTGCGAATATACCGGCTGAGGATATCGGGGCTGCGGGGCATGAGACTCCGCACGGCCCTTTCGCGGCGAGCGCAACCTCCGCTCGTCCATCGCTGCCAGGCCGTCCTGCGCGGCCATCATTCCGAACACCAGCCATGTGACCTTTCGAACCTCCCAGTTGTTCGAGAGGACCCCTATCAGCCAGCACAGCATCAGCACCGCCCACAACTTTCGCTCCGACGAGGGCATGCGAACGATCGCGACGCCACACGCCGCCAGGAGCCCTCCGAAAATCGTCAACCCGACGATGCCCTGCTCGACAAGCACGGCGATCGGCAGGTTGTGGGGCGCAGCCAGCTTGCCCAGCTGGGGCAGAACCGCCGTTCCGTATGCGCCGGCGCCGATGCCGAGGAAGGGATGCTCCGGAAACACGTCGAGTCCGGCCATCCAGATGTCACGCCGGCCCGTCATCGCTCCGCCCTCGAGCAGCTCCGATTTGACCGAGAGCACGCGCGCCCACGTGCCCTGGGGAACGACGACGAAGGTCGCGCCCGTGCCGATGACGAGGATCGCCATCGTGGCGATCAACGCGCCGCGCGACTGCTTCGGGAACATCAGAGGCGCCATCGACAGCGACAGGAGGCCTGCGAGAAACGCGCTTCTCGTGCCTGTCAACAAGATGGCGACCGGCGTCACCGCGACGTAGACCAGCAGGGTCGCGCGAACCATCGCGCGCAGCCTGCCCGAATAACTGTGCATCAGATACAAGGCCATCGGGATCCCGGCAACCAAGGTCAGTCCGAGATCGTCGGCATTGATCCCGCTCATGGAGTACCGATCTTTCAGGTACCAGGTACCTGGACGCCCGAATGAAAGCTGTTGAACACACCACCCACCGGCACGAACGCGCCGAGACAGTACGCCAGCAGCAACGCGTGCTGCTCTTTTCGCGTTCGCGCGAATTCGTGAATCACCCACGCGCTTCCAAGCAACTGCGCGTAGGTCCACACGCGAACGACCGTGTCCGGGTAGGAGATGCTCCAGAGGAGAGTCAACGCGCTCGAAACGGTGAACGCGGTCGCGAGCACCAGGATCGCGTTCGGCTTTCGAAACCGTCCCTCCATCGCGAGCGTGAGGAAGCCGACGCCGAGCGTTGCGACGCCCATCAGACGACTGAGGGCTCCGAAGCCCTCGACGGCGACCACGTCCCACGGCACCGTGAAGACGAAGGCCACCAGGAGCAGACGAGTGAACTTACGCACGGCGACTCGACGTTTCTGGCAGCGGATCCGACGCTCGCGCCGCACGGCCGAGCGCGCTGGTCAACCCGTGCTTGACGCCCGCCAGGCGGTCCAGCCACGGCAACGGCACCCACGTCAGCAGGAGCAGAACGTAGGCGGTCGCCGCAACCGGGTTCGCAGAGACCGCCTCGAGATAGCAGCGGCGCGCTTCCCGCGGATCGCGCGCACCCCGGTGATACCACCATCCGCTCTCGAGCAGGTGCAGGTGCAGCACGCGCTCGGCCACCATCTTCTCGCGATGCTTCGCGCGAAACAGCTCACGCGCCCGCGTCGTGGACCCGATGTTGGCGGTGATTCTGCCGGCATCGTCGCCCTTGGTCACGCGGGCGAGCGCTTCCGGCACGATGTCCGCGGCAAACCGCTCGGCAAGCCTCAGCCACAGGTCCATCTCCTGTGCGGCCGGAAGCGTCTCGTCAAACCCGCCCGTCTCCAGAACCGCGCTCCGGCGCACCATCCCTACCGTCGTTTCGCCGACCACGTTGTCGGTCAGCAGCGCGCGACTCAGGTCGGACCGCCGGCGTGGAATGTAACGCTCGACCGTGCCGTCGGAATAGACCCGCTCGGACCCGGTGTAGACGAGCGCCACTTGCCCGCTCGAGGACTCGAACACCGCCAGTTGCCGCTCCAGCTTGGTCGGCAGCCATTCGTCGTCGGAGTCCAGGAACGCGACATACGGCGCAGACCCCGCGCGGATGCCGGTATTCCGCGCCGCGCTGCCGCCTCGATTCTTGTCGTGACGGATGAGCCTGATGCGGGGATCGGTCAGCGCGGCCACCGCTTCGCCGGTGCCGTCGGTCGATCCGTCGTCGACCACGATGAGCTCGAAATCCTGGCACGTTTGCGCGAGGACGCTGGCGATCGCACGGCGGACCGCCGCCTCCCTGTTGAAGACCGGGACAACCACGGTGACCTTGGGCGGCATTGACAAGGCAGGCTTCAGGCGGACCGCGACATTACGCCGCGACGGCGGACTTGGAAAGGAACCAGTCGTAGGTCTCCGCGATGCCCCGCCGCAACTCGATCGTGTGGCGCCATCCCAGATCGTGCAACCGCGAGACGTCGAGGAGCTTTCGGGGCGTTCCGTCCGGCTTCTCGGCATCGAACACCAGACGGGCCGCCGGGTGGACGATCGCCCGCACCATGTCCGCCAGCTCGCGAATCGACAGGTCTTCTCCCGTCCCGACGTTGATGTGCTCGGCCGCATCGTAGTGGGTCATCAGGAACAGACAGGCGTCCGCCAGATCGTCCACGTGCAGGAATTCGCGGCGCGGCGTTCCGGTGCCCCAGATGACCACGTCGTCGCGACCCGCCACCTTCGCGTCGTGGAACTTGCGGATGAGCGCCGGCAAGACGTGCGAGCTGGTGAGATCGAAGTTGTCGTGCGGGCCGTAGAGATTGGTGGGCATCGCCGCGATGAAGTCGCAGCCGTACTGCTTCCGATAGCTCTGACACAGTTTGATGCCGGCGATCTTCGCCAGCGCATAGGCCTCGTTGGTCGATTCGAGCGGCCCGCTGAGCAGGTACTCCTCGCGCATCGGCTGAGGGCATTCGCGAGGGTAGATACAGGAGCTGCCGAGATACAGCAGCCGCCTGGCGCCGTACAGATGCGCGGCGTGGACGACCGTGCCATGAATCATCATGTTGTCGTACAGGAACTCCGCCGGTCGGGTCGAGTTCGCGAGAATGCCTCCAACCGTCCCCGCTACGAGGAACACGTATTCGGGGCGATTGGCGCGGAACCAGTAGTTCACCGCCGCCTGATCCCGCAGATCCAGCTGCTCGCGCGTGGCCGTCAGCAGGTTCGTGAACCCCCCGGCTCTCAGCCGGCGCATCACGGCCGAACCGACCAGCCCACCGTGGCCTGCCACGAAGATTCGAACCGACGGGTCCATACAGACGCTCTTCATAACCGGTCCCCTCTTGATGACTTCCCTCACCTCATCGCGTGCGTGACGGGCTCGGCACCGCGACCGACGCAGCCACGATCCACAACACAGCGGCGCCGATTCCGGCCGTCGTGCCGAGGTTCCCCGCGTCGAACGCACGGCCACTGACGAGGACCAGGACGCCTTCGACGGCAACCGCGACCACCACCAGGTACGCCACGCCGAATGCGATCCTCTGGTGAGCCGTGCGTCCCAGCAGGCCGATCAGAGCGCCCGGCGGCAGGAACAGCGCCGCGAGATAGGCGACCTTGTAGTACTCGAGTCGGTCGGGGTTGACGTCGAAAGAACCGTCCGCGAGTGCCACGTTCGCGCCGGGGCTGAGTTCGTTGCGGACCACTCGATGCGCGCCGGCGATCGCGGCCATGATGGCTGCGCCGTCATAGGTGATGAGGACGTGCACCGGCTCTCGCGTGGAGAATGCCCCCGGAGCAATCGTTTCGAAGCGGGCCCCATTGAGCCCGGTGGCCGGAGTGCGGAGACGGAAGACCAGGTCGCGGCCCTCTTGACCGACCGTGAAGTTCCGCCGAAAGGGGCTGACGGAATTGGAGACGATTCGCGCGGGGCCATTCTGGTTCGGATCCTCTGTCGCGCACCGAAGCCGCAGCGTGAACGCATTGGTCTCGCCGAGCCTTCCAACGAGGGCGGACACCGCCTTGCGAGCCCGCAGCCATCGCCCTTCCGCCAGGTGGGGATCGCGGTCACCCGCCAGGCCCGATGCCTCAGTCCAGTCCAGACTCGGGAGATGACCCATGACGTCCCGATAGGGCGGATCGCCCGTCAGGTTGTACGCGGCGACAGGCGGCGCCGGGATCGCGACTGACTTGCCCTCGGCGAACTCGCGCACCGCTGCCCGCGATGTGGCCGCATCGAATATCTCCAGCTCGGAGACCCGGCCTCTCCACGGGCGATCGCCTGTCAGCTCGTTGCCGATCAGAAGCGGGTAGGTCGTGTCCCAATCGCTCAACCGCGCTCGGGCCTGCAACGCTCCGGATACGAGCAGCGTCAGCAGGAGCACACCGGTGAGCGCCGCGACGAGCATCCAGGGTGCCGTGCGGGTCTGCAGCCAGCCGAGACCGGCAACCAGTGATGCCGCCCACATCCTTCCAAAGACCACGCCCGATGCGCCACCCAGGGTATTGGCCATCACATCGACCGGAGACGATTCGCGGCCCGGCAGCCAGAGCTGCGCCGACTCGATCGCGATCGACACGAGGCAGGCGGCACCTGCGACGACGATGGCAGAAGACCAGGCACGAGCGAACCGCGACCTGCCGATAACCGCGTCGAGGAGCGCCCCGAATGGAACGAACAGGAGCATATTCAGGGCGAGATGCACCGGCGCCAGTTGACGGACCGCCTCCACAAGCAGCGCGCGTCCCTGCTGAGGCTCGACAGCGATTCGGCGGAAGTCAAAAGGGGCCATCGTCGCGACGGCCATGAAGAGCACCCAGACCGCCAGACACCGCCCGCGACCCGACATGATCAGGCGGCCGGGCAGGCGGCGAGACCGGGGAACGCGTCCGGAAGGCTGCCGCGGCGCGCCATGACGCGGTCAGATGTCCTGGCGAGCCAGTACGCTCGTCTCTCCCCGACGCGACGTCCTTGGCGCGTAGTATTCGTACTGATACGCCGACGATCGATGCAGCTTCGCGCTATTGAGGACGGCACCGACCAGGTGCGCACCGACCGACGCGAGCCGATTCACCGCGACACTCGCCGCTTCGCGGTTGGTCCCGGACCCGATGACGAAGAGTACGGCGGAGGCCGCGTTGGCCAGGATCGTGGCGTCGGTCACCGGCATCACCGGCGGGCAATCGAAGAGCACCACGTCGAACGCTTGACTGAATACCCGGACGACGTTGGCCAGCGTCTCGCTCTCCAGCAACTCGGACGGGTTGTCGACCGCCGAACCGGCGGGGAGGACGAAAAATCCGTTCGACTCGCGCACCGCGTCGAGAGGGTCAATCTTGCCGCGCAGGACGTCGGACAGGCCTGGGGAGTTGGGCATGTCGAACACGCCATGCACGCGGGGTCGCCGCATGTCCGCGTCGATCAGCAGCACCTGGCGGCCGGCCATGGACATCGAGACGGCCAGGCTGCTGGCCATCAGAGTCTTCCCTTCCCCGGAAGTGGTGCTCGTCACGGCGAGCGTACGCGCGCCCTGGGAAGGCAGCGTCAGCAACACCCGTGTCCGGAGGCTGCGGATCGCCTCGAGAAACACCGGAGGCAGGCTCTCGACCCGCAGCACGCCGTTCTTTAGAACCGGGCTGTAGGGAGCGACACCCAGCAGGTGCAGCCCGAGCGATTCCTCGACGTCTCCGGGCCGCACGATCTGAGGGTTCAGATACACGAGGCCGGCCGCGAAACCGATCCCGAGAAACGCGCCGCCGAAGAGCGCGACGAACAGATTGAGCTGCTTGCGCGGCCAGATCGGCGTGCGCGGCACCTCGGCCATATCGAGAACGCGCGCGTTGTTCGCCTGCAGCTGGCCCGAGAGCTCGGTCTCCTTGAGCCGCTGGAGGACGCTCTCGAAGATCTGCTGCGTGCTGGCGGCATCCCGCTGGAGTGCGCTATAGGCGATCGATTTCTGATCGAGATTGAGGACTTCCCGTTTCTGGGCTTCGAGCGCGGCAGACAGCGCCTGTTCTTTCGCCTTCGCGGCTTTGTAGTCGTTGAGAACGCCCTCGGCCACCTTGGCCATCTCGGCATCCAGCCTGCGCTGCGCGGCCTGGAGGGTCGTCGTGGCCTTGATCATGTCCGGGTGCAGGTCACCGAGCCGCTCGGCCAACTGCTCCCGCTCTCGACTGAGGTTCGCGACCTCGGCCTTCAAACCTTGAATGAACGTGCTCGCGAGAATCGGAGGGAAGGTGTCGAGCGGCGCGCCACTCGACCGAATCGCCTGCAGCTGGTTGTACAGCCCTTCTCGGTCGAGTCGTTCCGTCCGGGCGGCGGTCAGCGTCGCGTTGAGCTGCGCGAGCTTCTGAACGACGATGTTCTGTCCCTGATCCAGCGACACGTCGCGCGATTCACGGTATTTCTGCAGGTCGCCCTGACGCACGTTCACTTCTTTGCGCAGCTCCCCCAGCCGCTCGTTCAGCCACTCGGAAGCGTCACGCGCCCCCTGCCGCCGATCTTCGAGGTTCTGGGCGACGTAGGTTTCCGCAAGACTGTTCACAACGCGCGCCGCGAGCGCCGGATCGTTGGAACGGTAGACCAGGTTGATGACGCGGCTCTCGCCCAGATCGCTCTTGGTCGGCGTCACCGCGAGCGCGCCGATGAGCTGGTTGATCTGGCCGACCTGCCGGGCCGGATCGCTGTTCAGCACGTGGAGCGATTCGAGCGTCTTCCGCGCCAGATCGCGGCTCCGGAGAACATCCATCTGCGTCACGAAATAGTCGACGCGCCCGGTATCCTGCCCCGACTGCTGGAAGGGGGCGACCTGCGCCGTTTCCGGCTCGACCAGCACTCGTGAGTGTGCCTCGTACACCGGTGTCGCCTTCGCGTTGTACCCGACCGCCGCGGCCAGTGAAGCCGCGACGACGGCACCGATCAACTTCCAGCGGCTGGCGGCCAGCCCGAGCACCTGTCCAATCGACACGTCGTCCCGGTTCGCACGAGGCGGCGAGGCTTGATAGGCCGGCACTCGCTCTTCCGGCTCGCTGACAACCGGTTCCGGAACAGCCCGGCCGTTCGCCCCGTTGCCCGACGGCGGGGGGACGTTGAACGCTCGCTGACCGGGTTCCTCCCGGCGCGACCGTTGGTCCGGCGGCTCCTCTCCAGCAGCGAATTCGGTCTGAAAGGCATCTTCCCGCAGCAGAGGCGTGTGGCCATCTGCAGGTATCGGGACTGCGGCGCTTCCGCTCTGAGCGGCGCGCCGAAGCGCGGCGTGAACACGGCTCATGACGCTATTCTCTCCCTCTGTCGTCGACGCGAGACGCGCGCATTGCGGCGTGCCAGTCGCCGGGCGTGCTGGAACGCTGTACCCAACCTCCGGACGCGTGGCATCTGCGCATCAGAAGAACCGTTCCCGTACGAGAATCGTGTCGCCTGCCTGCACGACATCGGGAAGGTTCGCGCCAATGGTCCGCTCCTTGCCATCGACCGTGCGAATGATCTGAATCCGTCCGGTCGATCCACGGTCGGTCACGCCCCCCGCCAGCGCCAGCACCTGCCGGACCGTCATCCCCCGGCGGATGACGAACTCGCCCGGGTTGCGGACGTTCCCCGAGACGAAGACCGACTCGGAGCGCGGAACGAAGATGGTGTCGCCGGGGTGCACGGTCACGTTCTGCGACAGTTGCCCGGCCTGCAGCCCCTTCAGATCGACGTGAATGACGTTCGCGTCGTCGGAGTCGCGCGCCCGCTCGATGGCCCCGGCATCCGGCGGCGGCGCGCCGGCCGGCGGCCGAACGATGAGCGCCTCGGGGCCGGCGCGTTCGGTCGTCGACCCGGCCCGCGCGAGCGCCTCGATGATCGTCATCACGCCGGAGTACCTGAAGGCCGCCCGGCTGACGGACCTCGCCCAACACAAAGATCTGCTGACTTCGAAACTGATCGACCGTCACCGCAACCTGGGGATTCTTGATATAGCCCTTGGCGAGGCGATCCCGAATCTCAGTCTCGATCTTCTGCACGGTCATGCCGCCGACCTCCACACGCCCGAGCAGCGGAAAGGTGAAGGAGCCGTCCGCCTGCACCATGTACTTGTTGGTGAGCTGAGGTTGATCGAAGACGGTGATCGCGAGCACATCGCTGGGGCCGACGACGTAGAGCGCCGGCTCGTCGGGGGCGGCAGCCGCGGTGACGCCGACGACCGCCACGCAGAAGGCTCCGAGGAGCCATCGCCACGCGGACCGGGAGGGGACCTGAGGGGTTGGGATCGATTGCATGGTGCTCTCTCTCATCTCAAAGGCCGACGCGCCGCTCAAAACGTGTACTCGATCGACGAGCCCACTCGCAGTCGCGAATATCCCCGACCGAGCGAGACGTCGGATTGGCGGCTCGCGTGGTCGACGTTCAATCCAATGCGTGTGTGTCCAACGCGGTAGCCGACGTCGCTGCCCCAGATCACGCTGACCTCGTTGGGGACCTCGGGCGATCCGGTCGCAGTCGCCGCGCCACGCCGCTCGTACGCCAGGTTGAAGCGCCCGATGCTGCCCCGGACGTCCCAGCCCTCGCCCAGCCGCTCGGTCAGCGTCGCCGTGAATCCGGTGGACAGGTAGTCGTGCTCGAGATCGAGGTAGGAATAGTCCAGATCGCGACGGATGTTGACGGAAAACTGCGTCCGAACGCGCAGCACGTACGCCAGGTCCGCGGAGGCGACCAGTCCCTTGAACTCCGGGACGTCGCCGTTGCGAAAGATCGACCTGCGGAATCCGACGGCCGCGTGACCGCTGACGAGCGCCAGCGGCTTGAACTCGACCTCCGGCATCACGCGAAGGCTGTCGGCATTCCGATCCGGAGAGGCGTCGAATCGATCCTGTTGCCGCTCGACGTAGATCCCGACACTTGTCAGTGGGGTGACCTCGTAGTGAACCCCGGCGCCCGTGATGGTCCCGGTATGATTGAGTGCGCGCGACAGATCGACGTCGTAGTAGCGCGTCTCGCCCTGGTAAGCCAGGCGCGTTCGTCCGGCGTAGACGCCCACGCTGGTCTTGCCCCCCACCGCCACCTCGACACCCGCCCGGGCAGATTCGTCGTGAACGCGGGCCAGCGCGTCGACCTCGATGCCCTGGCGGTGACCGGCGTTGAGAAAAGACCCTTCGACGTACGGCGTGAGGCGGCCGAGCACCAGCTCGAAATGTCCCGCCGTGTTCGTATCGGAAGAGCGCAACTCCGTCAGATCCTTGTAATAGAAGACGTTGAGGTCGGCGCGGCCGTTGACGTGCACGTGCGGAGTGAGAAACCACGCCTCGGCACGGGGACTGAAGACCGCGGTCACGTCGCCCTGCGGGTGATTGTCCTCGCTCGTATCATAGACATTGCTGTCCCGGCCGATGTTGCTGACGCGCACGACCGGGGCGAAGGCGAACGCCCCGAGGTGGACGGGCGCCTGTTCGGGATCCTCGGTCGGCTGGATTTGCGCCCGCGCGGGCGCAACGCCTCCGAGGAGCCACAGCACCGTAAACGCGACTGCCCGGGGGCACCTGGACATAGCTTCGCCCTCTCAGTTACACGGAGACCGGCAACTCGGCACCGAGAGATTGGCATCGGCCGCTGCAAGGAGGTCGCCATGCGGCGCGCCAGGGCGATCGAGCAGGGGAACGTCCAGAGTGAGCCTTTTTTGGCGCGAAGCGGCGATTGCGACCGAAACCGGCCCAGGCGGGCAAGACAAAAGTCTTCCTGGTGAAGGAATTTTTCGATGCAATTCGAGGGTTTCCCGAGGCCACTATCAGCGCTCCTCCGCCCGTCGAATTCGAGGGCGGCCAGGCAACTCTGTGCATTCTGCTCCCATGGGTCAAGAGAGGACGCCGCCCACAGTCGCTGCGACGTATTTCGAGACACGAGCCGATGGACAACATCCACTTTCCTGAACACCTCCGACACCGGTTGCGCTGCCCGATCTGCCGATCGCCGCTGGATCCGGGCGATCACGGTCTGACGTGCGCCGGCCCGGACTGCCGTACCCCTTTCCCCGTGATCGACGGCGTCCCCATCCTGATCAACGAGACCGCGAGCGTCTTCTCGGTGAACGACTTCGTGAGCCGGCGGAACACCACCTTTCGCGTGCAGTCAAGCCGGCTGAGTCAGTTGCTGGACCGGTGCCTCCAGCTCCTGCCGAGCATCAGCGGCCCGGTGGGATCGAAAGAGAACTATGCACGCTTCGCCCAGGCGGCGTTGACCGGCCGGCCGACAGCCACGGTCCTGGTCGTCGGCGGGAGCATTCTCGGACAGGGCATGACCGGGCTGGCCGCGCATTCGTCGCTCGAGCTCGTGGAAACCGATGTGTCCTTCGGTCCTCGAACCGCCCTCATCTGCGATGCCCACGACATCCCGTTCGCCAACGACACCTTCGACGGGGTTGTGGTCCAGGCCGTCATGGAACACGTGGTCGATCCGTATCGTTGCGCGTCGGAGATCCATCGCGTACTGAAGCCCCAGGGGGTGGTCTACGCCGAAACGCCCTTCATCCAGCAGGTTCACATGGGGCGCTACGACTTCACCCGGTTCACCCACTCCGGACATCGTCGCCTGTTTCGGCACTTCGACGAGATCGCCAGCGGGCCGGTCTGCGGCCCCGGGATGGCCCTGGCCTGGACGTATCAGTACTTCCTCCTCAGTTTCGTCACCTCGCGACCCATGCGGGGCCTGGTCCGGGCGTTCGCAAGCCTCACGTCGTTCTACCTCAAGTACTTCGATCGCTACCTGATTGGTCGGGCACCGGCCGTCGACGCCGCATCCGGATTCTTCTTCATCGGCCGGAAAGCAGAAGACGCGCTGCCCGATCGGGATCTGGTCGCCTACTACAAAGGCGCGTTGACGAGCTGACCGACCGCCGCGCACCGACCGTCACCTCGTCCACCGTGAAGAGCGGCCGCGCAGGCGTGCCGCATTGGACGATTCGATGCCGTCGCTGCGCCGCCTTCTGATCGCCGCCGGCCCGCGAAGCCGTTCGAGAACGGGGACGCCGCATCTCCGGCGCGTCCGGCGGATCCACTTCGAACGACGTGGGCGTGGACGCCACGAGCGGCGCGTAGATCGCCGCGATCGCGGCAGCGTCACCGCCCGTGGCCAGTCGAATCCTCGGGCTCATCGCCCAGGTGCGTGCGGAACGGGCGGGCGCGGGACTATAATGGTGGTTTCGCGAAGCATCAAGGAGCACGCCGTGAAGCAAGGCATCCATCCGAAATACCACGAAGTCGAAGTGCGGTGCGCCTGCGGCAATACGTTCAAGACCCGCTCCACCAAACCGGACCTGCACCTCGAGATCTGCGCAGCGTGCCATCCGTTCTTTACCGGACGCCAGAAGCTGATCGATACCGAAGGTCGAGTCGAACGGTTCACCAAGAAATACGGCGCGCAGACCTCCGAGAGCCGCAAGCAGGCCGCCAAGGCGAAGAAGCAGGCGGCCGCCGCCCGATAGCCGCGCTCGGCCGAAGGGACGTCTGCCGTGCGGGTGGCTCGCCTCGCCGCAGACGCCCCTTCAGCCGTCGGCCTTCAGCGTCCAGCCCGCGGTCCTCTCCAGCTTTCGCTCAATCCGCTTCAGCCGGTACGCCGCTTTGCGGTTGGATCGCGGATCGGTTCCGACACTCTGCAAGGCGAACGTCCGGGCAGCGGCGAGATCCCGGATGCGGTGCTCGTGATGGATCGCGAGCGCCTCGCTCGCGTCGCGCGCGGCCTGACGCGGGCAGCCGCGGACGTCGAGCATCCGTCGCCAGCAGCGCGCCGCATCGTCGAACCGGCGCGCGCGGCGGAAAGCCACCGCCAGGGCGCGCAGCGCGTCCACCTGCACGTCGTCCGCCGGCCATCGAGTCGCCAGGTCGACCGCATGTTCGTATGCGTCGTGGGCGCGGGCGTCGAGCCCCCCCTGCATGTACACGCGGCCGAGCGCGAGCGCTTCGCGCGGAGTGCGCGCCGCCTCCGGTCCGGCGCGAACCAGGTGGAGCGCCCGGGCGGTGAGCGCCGCCAGCGACAGCAGGTCGAGCCGGTTGTGCGCCAGCACAGCCGTCAGCCCCCGCGGGTCCCCCGTCCTGACGAACCGAAAATAGCGCGCCGGAATCTCGAATCCCGGAACATCCGATTGGCGCCGGTGCGACAAGAGCAGCCGCTCCAGGGCCGCGAGCGAACAGCCGGACTCGGGTCCGTCGGCCGCCTGCTTCCAGAACCGCCGTGCCACGTGGACCATGTCCAGGTGGGGCACGTCCGCGCTCGGCCAGGGGAGGCGGTGATAGAGATACCTGGTTTCGATCAATGGCGCATCGAAGCTCCGGCCGTTGAAGCTCACGAGCGTAGCGGCCCTCGCCAGATCGCCCGCCAGCGCGCCCAACACCGGCCGCTCGTCGGCGAACCGGACGAGCAGGAATTGTCGGGTGAGGAACGACCGATCGCCGTCGAACCAGCCCGACCCGATGAGAAACGCGTAGGTGCCGGCGCCGCCGTTGAGGCCGGTCGTCTCGAGGTCGAAGAACAGGAAGGGCGGCGGCGCGGGCGCACGGGCCAGGAGCGCCGCGGCGGCCGCGGAGACCGCCAGTCGATCCGCGATCGTTTCGACGCGCTCGACGCCGTGGATGGCGGCTCGATCGACGCGCGTCTCGACGACGAAACAGGAGCCGCCCTGAGCCGGCCGCCAGTGGCCGCCGAGAGCCTGCTCGAGGGCGGCGCCGGCACCCCCGGCGCAGGATGCGGCCTGTTGGTCCGGTCTGGGGACCCCGGCTGCACCAGCCGTGCTCGCGGACACGGCCGCACGGGGCGTCTGCAGAACCGCCCGAATCCGATCAGCCAGCGAGCTCACGTGGCTCCAGCCGGGACGGCGCCGCGAGCACGGAGGGCCCCTCCCCGCTCAGCAGATCGAGAATCCGGAGCGCGGCCGACTTGGCGAGCGGTCCGGTATCGCCAATCGGGCCGACGCAGCCGGGACAGCCCTGCTCGCACCCGCACTCGGCGACGAGCTGGCGCGTGCGGCGGAGAAGCTCGTCGTGGAGCCGCGACAGCGGCTCACTGAAGCCGATCCCGCCCGGATAGTTGTCGTAGATGAACACCTGCGGCGCGAGATCGCGGTGGCCGGAGGACGGGGCGGGCCCCGAGGGATCCTCCATATCGATTGAAATCCCGATGTCGTGCCGGTCGCACATCAGCAGGAGCTGCGCGACCTGGCGCATCGCGAACGCCAGGCCGACGACGCCGTCGCGTCGATCGTCTGGCGCGAAGGGCAACGCGGCCATCGTGGCGGGGGGAATCGTCAGCCAGTACGACGTGGTGTGCATCTGCTGCTCCGGGAGGTCCAGCTCGCCGGAACCGACGTTCTCGTTCGTGTAGAACTTGATCTTCTTGAAACCGACCACCCGCGACACCACGTGCACCTCGCCGTGCGCGCATGGACCGGCCTCGGCGAATGTGTCGAGCGGCGTGACGCGCGTGTAGGTGATGGCGTCGGTGTAATAGTCGCAGTCGATCTGCCGGACGAACGCCTTCCGGCCGTCGAAATCGAGCCGCTCCACCTGGTAGAGCTGCCCCTCGAGGATGTAGATCGCCTTGGGGTGCAGCGTCGAGGGGCCGCTCGTGAAATCGGTTTCCCCGATGACGCGCGGCTCGCCGGTGGTGTCGACGATCACGAAGTTGTCCGACGAGACCGATCGGAGACTGACGGCGTCGGCCGGATACGATTCGCTCGTCCACACCCACTGTCCACCGCCTTGCTGGCGATCGAGATCGTCCGGGGGCCCGGTGTGATGCACGAGTCCCTGCTCGGCGAGGAGGCCGAGAACCTCCTGCAGCGGGTGTTTGCCGAACGGCTCGCCGTCGGTGAACGGCAGCTCGAAGGCCGCGCACTTGAGGTGATCCACGAGGATGTGCAGGTTGTCCGGATCGACCAGCGCCCGCTCCGGCGACGCGTCGAAGAAATACGACGGGTTGCGCACGACGAACTGGTCGAGCGGCGCGCTGCTGGCGACCAGGACCGCCGCGGATCGGCTCGCACGGCGGCCGGCGCGGCCGGCCCGCTGCCACGTCGCCGCAATCGTGCCCGGATAGCCGGCCATCACGCAGACGTCGAGCGCGCCGATGTCGATCCCGAGCTCGAGCGCATTGGTCGAGACGACGGCGCGCACCTCGCCCGCCCGCAGCCCTTTCTCGATCTCGCGGCGGCGCGTCGGCAGATATCCGCCGCGATAGCCGCGAATCCGCTCGGGCGCCCCGGGCGAGCCCTCGAAGTCGTCCTTGAGGTACGTCGTCAGGATTTCGGTGGCGAGCCGGCTTTGCGCGAACACGATCACCTGCAGCTGCCGATGGAGAAACTCCGACGCGATGCGGCGCGCCTCCGCCAGGTAGGAGCGCCGGATCCCGAGCGGACGGTTGACGACCGGCGGATTGACGAACACGAAGTACTTCTCGCCGCGCGGCGCCCCGCTCTCGGCCACGATCTCGAACGGCCGCTCCGTCAGGCGCTCGGCGAGCTCGCGCGGATTGGCAATCGTCGCCGACGAGCAGATGAACGCCGGGTCCGAGCCATAGTGCCGGCAGATTCTCCGCACCCGTCGCAGCACGTTGCCGAGATGACTCCCGAACACCCCGCGGTAGGCGTGCAGTTCGTCGATCACGATGTACCGCAGATTCTCGAAGAGCCGGGCCCAGCGCGGATGATGCGGCAGGATGCCCGCGTGCAGCATGTCCGGGTTGCTCAGCACCAGCTGCGCCCGCGCGCGAATCGTGCGCCGCGCGTCCTGCGGCGTGTCGCCGTCGTAGGTGAAGACGCCGATGCGATCGCCCGAGGCCGCCTCGATCGTGTCGCAGATCGCCTGCAACTCGGCGAGCTGATCCTGCGCGAGCGCCTTGGTCGGGAACAGATACAGCGCCCGGCTGGACGGGTCCTGGAGAATCGAATGGAGCGCCGGCGCGTTGTAGCAGAGCGTCTTGCCCGACGCGGTCGGCGTGATGACCACCACGTCGCGCCCGGCGAGCGCATGGGCGATCGCCTCCGCCTGGTGCGTATAGAGCTGCACCAGACCGCGGGCCGCGAGCGCATCCCGCAGCCGCACGTCCAGGCCCTCGGGAAACGGCGCGAAACGGGCAGGCACCGGCGCCAGACGCCTGAGCGCGGTGACGTGCAAATCCGGGGCGTCGGGACGGTCCGCCGGACCGGGCGCCAGCCGCCGGAGCGCCTCGTCCAACGCGACGTCCCGGCGCGATCTCGTCGCCAGAGCGGCACTGTCGGCGATGGAGTCGTCGGCCATGCCGGCTGATGGTAGCAGCGGCCCGGCGGGGCAATCAAGAGGTGAAAGTGAGGCTCGAGCCGGTGGACGGCCCGGAAAGCGTGCCGTGGTACGCTCGGCCGCCGTTACACATGCTGACGGGAAAGGCTCAACCGTCCGCGCCACCCGCCGGTCTGCCGAGAACGCTCGGGCTCTGGAGTTCGGTGGCGGTCGTCGTCGGGATCACGATCGGATCGGGCATTTTCAGGTCGCCCGCAGTGGTCGCGCGTCACGCGCCGGACGCGCGGCTGATGCTCGGCGTCTGGCTGGCCGGCGGCCTGATCGCGCTCTGCGGCGCGCTGTCGATCGCCGAGCTCGCCGCGGCGCTTCCCGAGAACGGCGGCTACTACGCGTACCTGCGGGAAGGCTGGGGCCGACCCGCGGCGTTCCTGTTCGGGTGGGCGCAGCTCGTGCTCATCCGTGCGACGGCGCTCGGAGGGGTCGCGCTGGTCTTCGGCGAGTACCTGCTGCGGTCGGCCGGTGTGGACGTCTCGACGCACGCGCTGGGCGTGCGCGTCGCGGCTGCGGTCGCGATTGCCGCCGCGGCCGCGACCAACATCCGCGCCGTGAGGATCGGAGCCGCCGTCGTCAACGGATCGTCGTCGGCGAAGTTCCTCGCGCTGGCGGTGCTCGTCGCGGCGGTGTTGATCGTGGGCGGATCCTACGGTGGCACGTTCGCGCACCTCGCCGCGGCGGGCCCGCCGGTGGCGCCGGGCGGCGTCGGGCTGGCGCTGGTCGCCGTGCTATGGGCGTACGACGGGTTCTCCGACGTGTCGCTCGTCGCCGGCGAAGTGATCGATCCGCATCGCACGCTGCCGCGCGCGATCGTCGCCGGCACGGTGGCCATCGTGTCCATCTACATGCTGGCGAACGTCGCGTACCTGTACGTGCTGCCGGTTGACGGCATCGCGCGATCGCCGCTCGTCGCCGCCGACGCGATGTCGGCGGTCTTCGGGCCGGCGGGCGCGGCCGGTGTCTCGATCCTCGTCGCGGTGTCGACGTTCGGCTCCCTCAACGGACAGATGCTGGCGTCTCCCCGCATCTTCTTCGCGATGGCCCAGGACGGCCTCCTGATCGCGCCGCTCGCGCGCGTTCACTCGCGGTTCAGGACGCCGCACGTGGCGATCCTCCTTGCGGCCGCCCTCGGGATCGCGCTCGTGCTCAGCCAGACGTTCGAGACGCTGAGCAATGCCTTCGTGATCGCGATCTGGCCTTTCTACGCCCTGTCGGTCGCCGCGCTGTATCGGCTGCGCCGCCGGCACCCCGACAGGCTGCGGCCGTACGAGGTGTTCGGCTACCCGGTGGTGCCGGCCATCTTCATCGTGGCGGTCGTGGGATTCGTTCTCAATGCGCTGATCACGGATCCTGTGCCGACCTCCGTGACGCTCGGGCTGATCCTTGCCGGGGTGCCCGCGTATCTCGCCCTCTTCAGATCGACGAGCGCGATTGACCGCCGTCGACCGTGATGCTGGCTCCGCTGATCCAGCCCGCGCGCGGTGACGCCAGGAACGCGACGACGTCGCCGACCTCCTCCGGCCGGCCGAACCGGCCGAAGGGAAGCTCGGCTCGCACGAACTCCGCGATGCCCGCCGGATCGGCCTCCTGCCGCCGCTGCCAGCTCCCCCCCGGGAACGAGATCGATCCGGGGGCGACGCTGTTGACGCGGATGTTGTCGCGCGCCAGTTGACGCGCCATCGATTTCGCGAGGCTGATCTCGGCCGCCTTCACGGCGTTGTACGTCATGCGCCCGCCCGATTCGCGGCCGTAGATCGACGCGATCATCAGGATGACGCCGCCGCCGCGCCTCCGCATGTGCGGCACGGCCAGCCGCGACGCGCGAATCGCGGGAAACAGCGTCTGGTCGAACGCCTCGTGCCAGTCGGCGTCGGTGGTCTCGGTCACCGTGCCACCGCCGCCAAGGCCGACGTTGTTGACGAGGACGTCGATGCCGCCGAAGGTCCCGGCGGTCTTCGCCACGACCTCCGAGACGCCGTCTTCGGTCGCCAGATCGGCGGTGATGCTCAGCACGCGATCCTCCGCGCCGGCCTTCGATCGCAGATCGCGTGCGGCCGCGGCCAGCCGATCGGCGCCGCGCGCGCAGATGGTCACCAGACACCCTTCGGCCACGAGCGCCGCGGCGCTCGCCAGTCCGAGGCCGCGGCTCGACCCGGTGACAATCGCAACCTTGCCCGCCAGAGCGAGATCCAGGCCTATCGTCCTCCCCGGCCGGTCAGGTCGTTCAACGTCCAGTCGAACGGCTTGAACGCCATCTGGAACTGGTTCTTCTCGAGAAATTCCTTCTCGATCGTCAGGAGGTTCGGCTCGACGAACGCAATCACGGCGCGCTCCACGGGGCTGCGCTCCGCGAACGGGGCCGGCGCGTCGCCGGCATAGGTGCTCACGAAATCCTGCGACCGCCACGAGAAGACGGCGCTCGCGCTCACCTGGTTGTCGGTGCGATCGACCTCGATGCACTGATGCTGGCTGACGCACTCGGTCGAGACCTCCGCCAGCTGCTTCTCGAGCAACGCCGGCACGAACGCCTCGCTGCGCAGACGGCCGCTGCCGAGCGCGCCGCGACCGAGCGCCAGGTAGACGCGCGGATCCTTGAACTCCGGCAGCACCTTCGTCTCGATGTCGTCGAGCGTCAGCGCCCGGTGCGCGACGCGGTGCTGCAGCCGCTCGAACGCGCCGGGGATCTGGCGGATGCTGTGGTCCGGGTATTCCTTCGACCGCCGCACGATCGGGTAGTGATCGACGACGGTCTGCAGCACGATGGCGTTGTAGGCGTTCAGCCAGAACGCCAGGCGCTCCTCGCGCGGCAGCGCGTCGACCGACGCGCCGGCCAGCCACGCGGTGTAGCCATCCAGCTTCGCGCGCTCCGCTTTCAGCGCGCGATAGTAGACGAGGCCGTCGCGTACGTAGAGATCGAGCAGCTGATCCAGCGTGTTGCGATGCGCCGCCAGCGCGGCATTGTCCTGCGCCGCCGCGGGGATCATCTCCACCGCGAGCACCATGGTCGTCGCAAGCACGGCAGCACGGATCGGCATGAGCGTCATTGTACCGTCAGGTCCGACGCTCCAGGAAGCTCCCGAGCGCGCGGTTGAACGCCGCCGGCTGCTCCATGTTCGCCATGTGGCCGGCGTCCGGAATCACCTCGATCTCTGCCCCGGGAATGAGACGCTGCATCCGCTGGCTGAACGCGATCGGCGTGATCGCATCCTGGTCGCCGACGACCACCAGCGTCGGACAGCCGATCGCCGGCAGCAGCGGCACGCAGTCGGTCCGAGTCATCATCGCCCTGATCGCCGCCGCAATCGTCGCCGGCGGCGTGCCCAGGATCATCTCGCGCAGGAGGTCGACCACGTCCCGACGATGGGTCCGCGTCCGCTCGCACACGAGCTTCGGCAGCATCTCGTCGGCGGCAGCCGCCGCCCCCCGCGCCTGGACCTCGGCCAGCAGCTTCGTCCGCGCCTCGAGGCCGGCCGGCGGATCGGCTTCCGCGCGCGTATCCGCCAGCACGAGCGCCCGCACGTAGTGGGGCGCGCGGCGCAGCAGCGCGAAGGCGATGTAGCCGCCCATCGACAGCCCCGCGATCACCGGACGATCCACGTGGAGCGCGTCGAGCAGATCCACGATGTCGGCCGCGAACTCGTCCATCGACGTGGCGGCCGACGACGCCGGCGGCCCGCCGAATCCGCGCAGGTGCGGCGCGATCACGCGCCATCCCTGGCTGCAGAGCTCGAGCTGCGGTTCCCACATGCGGGCGCTCAGCGGAAAGCCGTGGACGAGCACCAGAGTGCCCATCACGCGGCCGAATCGGCTGGCGGATCGAGAAAGGGAAGAGGAGGGTGCCGCTTCGAGATACTCGAAGCGGCCGAACGTCGGCATACGCCCGCAGTTTATCAGCAGCCGGCCGCCGATCGTCGGAGCGCGGACCGACCGCGCCGACGCACGTCTTATGCAGCGAGCGGACGCGCGCCGGTTATCCGCACTTCGCCGGGCACCGACAGATCGACCTCGCGGCCACCCACGCGGAACCGCCGCGCGAACCAGCTCTTCCGGCCGATGACCGCCTCCAGATCGCCGGTGCCGATTGTCACGTCGATGCCGGTCACCCGACCCACCTCCCGGTCACCACGCTTGACCCTGGCGTGGTGCCCGATCACGACACTGTCGGTAGAGGCGCCCTCCTGCGACGACGGCGTATAGGGTCGGATGTCGATCTCGCCTGCCTCCGCGAGCACGCTGGCAAACGGCCGCATCATCACGTGGTTGCCCAGTTCGCCGTCGCCGCTGAAGATGATCTTCCTGATCTGGCGGGTCGCAGGATCCAGTTCGAACCCGGCGAGTCGTCCGACGTCCTGGCCGTACTCACGAACGTGGGTCCCAAACAGCAGCTCCATCGGACACCTCCGTCCCAAGTTACGATGCAAACGACATACACGTTATACGGAAAACCGGACCGGGGCGCCAGTGGAACTCGTTCCGATGAGCGCCCCCTCCTCCAATCCTCGAGGCGGACGTGCCGACACAGGGTCCGGCCCGGTCCGCCTGATGGCTCGCCTATTCGCGCCCGCGGCGGCCGCCGCCCCGGCGCCCTCGCCCGGCGTTTTCAGTGGAGGGCGGCACGATGCCCTTGAGACGGAGGTACACGGTCACGATTCCGTACTCCTCGCTGTCGTGCGCAATGAGGTTCATCAGCGGAACCGCCTTGGCCTGCTCGCCGCCCCGCGCGGCCACCATCTGACTCGCCATCTCATCGGTCAGCGATGAAAACACGTCGTCGCAGTACGCGAACGAATCGGCCAGCGCCTTCACGACGTCGGCCTTGGTCGTCTTGGTCTGCTCCAGGTTCTCCGAATTGGGGTTCGTCCCGCCTTTCACCTGCGCGCAGAACACGTAGTGAAAGAACGCGACGTGCGCAAACTGTCCCGCCAGGGTCCGGATTTCCGGCGCGGCCTTGAAGCCGGCGTCGGCGTCGGTCATCTTGGCGGCCGCCTCGGTGAGATTGGACTTGAGCTGGTTGTACTGCTGCTGCAGACGTGCCGCCACGCCCACCTTGCCTCCCGGCGCCTGGGCCTGGGCGGCGGTGGCGGCCAGGAGCCCCACCAGCAAGACGCATGAGGTTCGCTTCATCGTTCTCTTCCTCCCCTTCGCCTGAAGAACTGAGGTGTCATTTCAGGACCGTAATACGACGCCTCGACGCAGGTTGATTCACCCGGCGGGCGACGGGGGTCCGAGGAGAGGCATCGGGTCCGCAGCGGGTTGCGGTTGGCCTTCGCGATGCATCCGCGCGAGTGGAGGAGGCATCGTGAGACTCATCGGGATCCTGCTGATTGTTTTCGGGATTGTCGCGCTGGCCGTCGGCGGAATCAGCTACACGAGGCGCGAGAAGGTGCTCGACGTCGGCCCGGTGCAGGCCACGACCGAGCGGCACGAGATGATTCCCTTGTCGCCGGTGGTGGGAATCGCGGCCGTCGGCGCCGGCGTGGTCCTTGTCGTTGCGGGCTCGCGGGCGCACGCGTGACCGGCCCGCCGCTCGCATAGCGGCTCGCGCGGACCGGGCCTGCTCACGCGCCCGGCGTGCACGTCGTGGCCGATCCTCCCGACCCGCTGAACGCTACGCGCAGCCGCTGGTATTCCCGCAGTTCGAGCACTTGTAGCACGCGCCGCTCCGGATCATGATCGAGCCGCACGTCGAGCAGGGAGGCGCGTCCTCCTGGTTCTGGATGGTGGAGTACCGAGGAGGGTTTCGCCGCCGCGGCGGGCGAAGCGCCAGGACCGTCCGACGCTGCGGTGTGCGCCGCCGCGACGATCTCGTCCAGATCGCGTCCGTTCACCCCGGCATGGAACTGCGCCTCCGGCGACAGGAACTTCGACGCGAGCCACCGGAAGATGTAGTCGACGATCGATTTCGCGAAGCGGATCTCCGGGTTGCGGGTCATGCCCGACGGCTCGAACCGGACATGGCTGAACTTGTCGACGAGCGCCTGCAGCGGCACGCCGTACTGCAAGGCGTAGGAAATGGCCTGTGCGAAGGCGTCGGCGAATCCGGAGATGGTCGACCCTTCCTTCGCCATCACGAGGAAGATTTCGCCGGGCTGCCCGTTCTCGAACAGGCCGACCGTGATGTATCCCTCATGGCCGGCGATGTCGAACTTGTGCGTGATGGCCTGCCGCTCGTCGGGCAGCTTGCGGCGGACGGGTGCGCGCGCCATCGCCTCCAGATCCGCACGACTGAGGCCGCGCGCGCCGTCGGCGGCCGGCAGCTCCTTGTCCCTCGACGTGTTGAGCGGCTGCGTCCGCTTGCTGCCGTCCCGGTAGATCGAGATCGCCTTGGCGCCCAGCTTCCACGACTGGATGTAGGCCTGCATGATCTCGTCGACCGTCGCCTCTTTCGGCACGTTGACGGTCTTGCTGATGGCGCCCGAGATGAACGGCTGGGTCGCGCCCATCATCTTGATGTGGCCCATGTAGTGGATCGAGCGGTGGCCCTTCGCCGCCTTGAACGCGCAGTCGAAGACCGGCAGGTGCGCGTCCCTCAGCCCGGGCGCCCCTTCGATCGTCTCGTGCTGATCGATGTAGGCGACAATCGCGTCGATCTGCGACGCGGTGTAGCCCAGTTTCCGCAGCGCCATCGGCACCGTCTGGTTGACGATCTTCATCAGACCGCCGCCGACGAGCTTCTTGTACTTGACCAGCGCGATGTCGGGCTCGACCCCGGTCGTGTCGCAATCCATCATGAAGCCGATCGTCCCGGTCGGCGCGAGGACTGTCGACTGCGCGTTGCGATAGCCGAACGCCTCCCCCAGTTCGACGGCGTCGTCCCACGCGCTCTTGGCGGCGCCGTAGAGATCCGGCGGCACGTTCCGGGGGTTGACGTCGCGCATCGCGTCGCGGTGCTTCCGCATCACGCGGAGGAACGGCTCGCGGTTCTTCTCGTAGCCCGAGAACGGGCCGCCGTGATCGCGGGCGATCCGCGCCGACTGCGCGTAGGCCTCGCCGGTCATCAGCGCCGTCAGCGCCGCCGCGTAGTCGCGCCCCGCGTCGCTGTCGTACGGCAGGCCGCGCGACATCAGCAGGGCGCCCAGGTTGGCGTAGCCGAGGCCCAGCGGGCGGAAGGCGTGACTGTTCTTCTCGATCGCCTGGGACGGATAGCTCGCGTTGTCGACGATGATCTCCTGGGCGGTGATGAGCGTCCGGATGGCGGCCCTGTACGAGATGGCATCGAACTCGCCGTCCTCCTTCACGAACTTCATCAGGTTGATCGACGCCAGATTGCACGCCGAGTCGTTCAGGAACATGTACTCGGAGCAGGGATTGCTCGCGTGGATGCGCGCGGTCTCCGGGCAGGTGTGCCATTCGTTGACGGTCGTATCGAACTGCATCCCGGGGTCGCCGCAGACATGAGTCCCCTCGGCAATCAGCCGCATCAGCTCGCGGGCCTTGTAGCTGTCCACGACACGCCCGTCCACGACCGCGTGCGTCTCCCAGAGGCCGTCGTCCAGCACGGCGCGCATGAAGTCGTCGGTCACACGGACGCTGTTGTTCGAGTTCTGGAAGAACACCGACGCGTACGCCGGACCGGTGAACGAGCCGTCGTACCCGGCGTCGATGAGCGCCCACGCCTTCTTCTCTTCCTCCACTTTGCAGTTGATGAACTCGACGATGTCGGGATGATCGGCGTTGAGAATCACCATCTTCGCGGCGCGCCGCGTCTTGCCGCCCGACTTGATCACGCCGGCGAAGGCGTCGTACCCCTTCATGAAGGACACCGGCCCGGACGCCGTGCCGCCGCCGGCGAGCAGCTCCTTCGACGAGCGGATCGGCGACAGGTTCGTACCGGTCCCCGAGCCGAACTTGAAGAGCATCCCCTCGGTCCTCGCCAGCGTGAGGATCGAATCCATCGTGTCCTGCACCGAGTTGATGAAGCACGCAGAGCACTGCGGCGCCTTCTCGAATCCGCAGTTGAACCACACGGGGCTGTTGAAGGCCGCCTTCTGGTACACCAGGATGTGCTTGAGATCGTCGCTGAACGCCCGCAGGTCCTCGTCGCCGGCGAAGTACTTCTGCGCCTGCGCCCACGCAGTGATCGTATCGACCACCCGTCCGATGAGCTGACGCACGCTCCACTCGCGATCGGGCGTGCCGATCTGCCCCCGGAAGTACTTCGAGACGACAATGTTGGTCGCCTGCTGCGACCACGGCTTCGGGAGCTCCACGCCGCGCTGCTCGAACACGACCTCCCCGCGCTCGTTGCCAATCACCGCATCGCGGCGTTCCCATTCGACCTCGTCGAACGGATCGACGCCCGCCTCGGTGAAGAAGCGTGCGAACGTCAGGCCGGGCGTCGAGACCATCGCTCTCGGTTTCGACCGCGCCTCTCCCGGCTCCACCCGGCCCGAACCGGTCGCGGAATGGGCCTGGTCCACGGCCGCGCCGTGCAGCGTCACCCCCGTCTCCGCCCGCGGTTCGGCGGCGCTGATCGCTTGAGAGTCGGCGCGATCTTTCATGGTTCCTCCGGGTGAGAGCCGCCCGCTTGGAGGCGACGTCCGAATCTCATTCAGGAATACGCAGAACGGCGACGCTCAACGCCAGCGCGAGCGCTTGGTTGTCGATCCGCCTGGTGCGCGTTTACGGCCGTCAAATATGCGCCCCGCCAGACGGTTTGTCAAGCATGTAAACACCACATATTGTGGCTCGCTTTTAGGTCAGTCGCAAGATGTTGACATTCTGGGACAACGTGAGGATGGCAGGCGGGAGGCCTTCTATCGGCCTCCCGTATTGCACAGGCAGGTCAGCTGGGGGGATTGTTCCTCCCGTTAGGCATCGGGAAGAACGAGGTTGCCTCGTCAAATAGCAACCGGGATGCCAGCCGGCTAGCGGCGAATCGTTAAGAATTCCGAGGCAGGGCGCCCGAACCTCGAGCCTCCGATGTGCAGCCTGTGCATCAAGGGCAAGCGGATGCCCATCAGCGACCGGCGAGCTGCTCGGCCAGCGCGGCGGCCTTGTCGGCGAGGTTCCCCGCAAACTCGAGCTTGCGCGGCGGCCGGAGCGCCTCCTCTGACTGCTGGATGAACCGCTTGGCGGTGTCGTACTGCGACCGGCCGCCCTGGCTGAGCCGCTGGTAGTTCACCCGACTCAGGTCGGCGGTGGCACGGGCCAGGACGGTGCGAATCTGACGCTCCAACTCCGCCTCGGCCCCGGGCGGCGTGGTCTGCAGCGTCGCGGGCGGCCGTGGCGGCGGCGCTTCGGTCACGGCGGACGGATCGGGTTCGGCTTTCGGCGGTTCGGTCGGTCGGGGCGCGGATTCGACCCGCGGCGGCTGCGGCCGTTCCGGCGCCCGGATCGGCTGTCGCGCCGGCTCCTCGACCAGCGGCACCGGCGGCGGCGGCACCGCCTCCACCGTCTCGATCACGCGTGGCGGCGGCGGCGGCATCGTCAGCGGCGGGGCATCGCTGGCGGTCTTGGCGTGTGCGCGGAGACACCCCGACATCAGCGCGCCGGCCAGAATCGCCACCGTCGACACCAGGAGAGAGCGGGTCATGGTCACGCTCGTGGGAGGAGGACCGTGAACGTCGTGCCTTTGCCCGGGATCGACTGTACCTCAATCTCGCCGTCGTGCATCTGGACGGTCCGATACACCATCGACAGCCCGATCCCGCTGCCCTTGGGCTTGGTGGTGAAGTACAGATCGAAGATCCGTTTCAGGTGATCGGGCTTGATGCCCACGCCGGTATCGATGAACGCGATCGAGACGGTCGCGCCGGCACGCGCGCCGCGGATCTCCAGGGTGCCGCCATTCGGCATGGCCTGACACGCGTTCAAGGCGAGGTTCAGGAACGCCTGCCGCAGCATCGCCGGATCGCCGTTGACCGCCGGCAGGCCCTCGCACGACGTGGTGACGGTGACCGCCGAGCGCGTCGCTTCGGGCTCGACGATCGGCAGCACCTCCGCCAGCAGCGCCTGGAGATCCACCGGCTGCAGCTTGAGATCCTCCGGCCGCGTGAACTTGAGGAATCCTTGCACGACTTCGTCGAGCCGTCGGATCTCCCCCGCGATGATCTCCACGTGCTGAAGCGCTCCGTCGGAATCGACCGGCTGTCCGCCGCCGCCGGCCAGCCGCCCCGCGAACGCCTCGCCCGGCGCCGAGGGGTCGAGCGTCTGGGTTCGTGATCGACCCGCGGCGCCGCCGCGCGCGCCGACCGCGACCGGTTGAACCCGCTGCCGCAGGAGCTCGAGATGAATCATCATCGCGTTGAGCGGGTTCTTCACCTCGTGCGCCACCCCCGCCGACAGGCGGCCGAGCGCCGCCAGCTTGCGTGAATAGCGGATGGTCGATTGCACCTGTCCGAGGTAGGCGAGATTGCGCGCAATCACCATGACGCCGACCAGCTCTCCCTTCGGGTCGGTGACGACGTGGGTCATAATCAGCCGTTCCGCGCCCGATTCGCCCGATCGGTCGGTGAACGTCGTGGAGACCGGTCCCTTCGATTGCCGCGTCACCAGCGTCTGCTCGACGAGCTGCCGCAGCTGATGATCGGCGTCCACGACCGCGTCGAGCGAAGCGCCGGTCGAAGCCGTCGGCAGCAGGGCGCGCATCGCGGGATTCGTGAACAGCAGCTCGCCGCGTGGGCTGACCATGGCGACCGCGTCCTCGAGGTGTTCGACGGCCAGCTCGAGATGGGCGACCTGGCCCGCCATCTGCGTTCGATCGGCGGAGAGCTGCGCGCTGACCGCATTGAAGAACGTGCCGAGCTCTCCGAACTCGTCCTGCTGATTCAGATCCAGCCGGACGCCGAACTCGCCGCGGCCCAGGCGCGTCAGCCCGGTGCGAATCACGTGGATCGGCCGCAGCAGCAGCTGCGCGAGCAGCGTGGCGCCGAGCACCGCGACCGCGAGCGCGGCGATGGCGGTGGCGGCCGCCGGCCGAAACAGCTCGTTGAGATCCTTCCGCAGGAGAAGCGTCGAGATGCCGATCCGGATCGAGCCGAACGCCGTGCTCCCCAGGAACAGCGGCTTCCGGAACTCGAGCATCCGGCCCGATCCGGCGTACACTGCCGCGAGACGCGCCAGCGCCCCCTGCGACAGCAGGGTGTCCAGGTTGTCGGCGGTCGGGATCGGCCCGCCGGCCAGCGTCGGGTCGGTGACGACCGCGACGTCATTCACGTCGGCGATGGCGGCAAAGGTGACGTTCTTGGGCTGGAGCGCCGACTGCAGGATCGATCGCAGCCCTGGATCGTCCTGCAGCGCCTGGTGCGGATCCGATCCGCCGGCGACGACGTCGATCGCCCGATCCCTGATGGCGTCGGTGACGAGCTCCGCGCGCGCACGGCTCTCCTCCAGCTCGACGCGGGCGATCGTCGCCAGCTGCAGGAGGCTCAGAATCACGACCACCGCGCCGACGATGATCGTGACGCCGAGAACCTGCTTGCCTTTGATGCCGAGACGCATATGCGGCGCGGGGCAGCGGGTCGACGCCCGGTGCCCTGCGTTGTCCTTACTCGTTCCGCCGCGGTCGCAGCCTGAGCTTGTTCAGTTTGTTGTGCAGTGTCTTCAGGCTGATGCCGAGGATTTCCGCGGCCCGCGTCTTGTTGTCGCGCGTGTGCTCGAGCGTCATCATGATGAGCCGCCGCTCCGCTTCGGCGACCGTCGTGCCAGGGGCGAGCGCCACTTGCGGCTGCTGCGCCCTCGGCACCTCCCCGGAGAGCGAGGACGGCAGGTGCTTGGGTTCGATGAGCGGCCCGGGCGCGATGATCGTGGCCCGCTCGATCACGTTCCGGAGCTCGCGCACGTTGCCCGGCCAGTTGTACTGCTCGATGAGGCGCATGGTCTGCTGGTCGACGCCGGCAATCGATTTCTGGTTGCGCGCGTTGAACTCGTTGATGAACGCCTGCACCAGCAGCGGCAGGTCTTCCTTGCGCTCCCTGAGCGGCGGCAGGCGGAACGAGAAGACGTTGAGGCGGTAGTACAGGTCTTCGCGCAGCTTGCCGGTGCGCACGGCCTCCTGAGGCTCGACGTTGGTCGCGGCGATGACCCGCACGTCCACCGACTGCTCGGCGCGGCCGCCGAGGCGCCGGAACTTCCGCTCCTGGAGCACCCGCAGCAGCTTTACCTGCGTCTGCGGGGTCATCTCCCCGATCTCGTCGAGGAACAGCGTGCCGCGATCCGCCAGCTCGAAGCACCCCTGCCGCCGATCGGTCGCGCCGGTGAACGACCCCTTCTCGTGGCCGAAGATCTCGCTTTCGAGGAGCGTTTCGGGGATGGCGGCGCAGTTGATGGCGACAAAGGGAAACGAGGCGCGGGGACTCAGTTGATGGATGGTCTGCGCGACGAGCTCTTTGCCGGTCCCCGAATCGCCGGTGATCAGCACCGAGGCGCCGGTCGGCGCCGCCTGCTCGATGATCTGGTACGTCTTGCGCATTTCCGGGCCGGTGCCGATGAGCGTGCCGAACGTGCCGTGCTCGCGCAGTTGCCGGCGCAGCACCTTGACCTCGCGCAGCGTCTCGAGGCGCTCCACGATCTTGTCGAGCAGTACCTTCAGGCGCGCCAGATCGATTGGCTTGGTGAGATAGTCGTAGGCGCCTTCCTTCATGGCCTCGACCGCCGTCTCGACGGTGCCTTGCGCCGTCAGCAGCAGCGTCGTCACGTCCGCGCCCTGCTGATTGAGCGCGCGGAGCAGGTCGAGCCCGTCCATGCCGGGCATGACGAGATCGCTGATGACGATGGCCGGCCGGAACGTGGTGACTTTTTCGAGCGCCTGTTCGGCGTCAGCCGCCGAGTCGGCGATGAAGCCCCAGCTCTTGAGCAGTTGCTCGAGGCCGATGCGGGCCGCGGCATCGTCCTCGACCACCAGGACGCGCTCGGACACGCCCGCCGGCGCCTCAATCGTGACAGTATCAGCAGCCATGGTCACCGCTCATCCCCGTATGTCATTTTTACATTGTGGCGTTCGTGACGATGGGGCGCAAGCTCATCTATAATTCCGTGCAGAGATCGTCGGCCGACCTCAGCAGCGCAAGCCCTCGCGGCCAGCGGCCATGTGCCTTGAACGACCGCAAACGAAATCGGACGCACGAAGAGGACGATATGCGACACCAGGTTCAGCCGTTTCCGCCGGCCCGACCGGCACCGTGGGCCGAACCGACCACCGCTGTGCTGGCGGTCCGCGCCAGAGGATAGAACGCTGGCCGACGCTCCTGATTCAAACCTGCCTCCACCGGCTCGCGCGGACGGAGGGCCGTCAGCGATCCGGCGCGTGGTCGCGCTGATCGAGGTCGTTCTCTGCTCGGATTACCCGACGCAGGCGGCGCTCGGCGCAACGCTCATGGCCTTCGGCTTCACGCCGTACGGCAGCGACGGGCACCTGAGCGTGACGTTCGTCGTGACGCTGTCGCTCGCCGACACGGCGATGCTCCTCGGACTCATCGTGTTCTTCCTGCTGGCGCACGGCGAACGGCCGCGCGACGTGTTTGTCGGCGCCCGCCCCCTCGCCCGCGAAGTGTCGTACGGACTGCCGCTCGTCCTTGTCGCGCTGGCACTCGGGATCGCGGTGTTGGCCGCCATTCAGCGCTTCGCGCCGTCTCTCCACACGGTCGAGCGGAACCCGCTTCAGGATCTGGTGCGCGGTCCGCGCGACGTGTGGCTCTTCGCGATCGTCGTCGTGATTGCGGGCGGCATGCGCGAGGAGCTGCAGCGTGCCTTTCTGCTTCACCGGTTCGAGCGCTGGCTCGGGGGACCGGTCGTCGGCGTCGTTGCAGCCAGCCTGGCGTTCGGAGCCGGCCATCTCCTGCAGGGCGCAGACGCGGCGATCACGACCGGCGTGCTCGGAGCGTTCTGGGCCATCGTGTATCTGCGGCGGCGCTCGGTCGTCGCGCCCGTCGTCAGCCATTCCGGGTTCAACCTGCTGCAGATCGTGCAGTTCCTGGTGCTCGGCCGCTGATTCGCGTCGCCGCCGATTCGGACCGGACCGGCGCCGGTCCCCTTCACGGCGGAACGTAGAGATACGCGATATCGGTCCGTCGGCGGAGACCGCTGACCCACTCGGAGACGAGCTCGTCGCGGCGATCGGAGGGGAATCGCTGATCCAGGTACGCGTCGATCCGCAGCTCGTCGCGGATCAGCCGACGGACCCGCTCTTGGTCGAGGCCCGACCGCGCCAGCGCCGCCGCATAGTCGCTCGGCGAGGAAAAGCGCGCGCGGACAGCCTGGATCCGCCGATCGACGGCCGCAGCGGCAGGTTCCGCCGGCGCATAGCGCTCCACCTCGGTGAGCATCAGTTCCCGATCGACGAGCTTGGGCAGCGCGGCGTTGATGGGATCGGCGCCCGGCTCGACGGTGACGAGCCCCAGCTCCAGGGCCGCCGTCACGTCGCTGCGCATGATGAGGGCGCCGTGGACCACCGCGAGCACGCGATCGATGATCTCGGCGCGGATCGGACGTGAAGCGCCGGCCACGATCGCCAGGGCGAGCGTCAGCATCCCGGCGCGCACCAGCGGTTTGACCCGGGCGGTCCGCCGTGCCGTCACCTCAGAACGCCTGCCCCAGACTGACATGGAGCGCCGTGAGCCCCTCCCGACGGCCGGCGATGTCCTCGCGATTCACCTTGAAGCCGAGATCGACCCGGATGGGGCCGACCGGCGACTGGTAGCGCACGCCGAATCCGACGGCGCTCCGCAGGTCGCCGAGGGAGATGTCGGTCGTGTGGGCGAACACGTTCCCGGTGTCCACGAAGCCCACGACCTGGATGCTCGGGAACACCGTCGCCCGCAGCTCGGCGTTGAAGATCACGGTGCCGCTGCCGCCAATCGGGAACCCGTCCTTGTCGAGCGTGCTCGCGGTTCCGAGGGCGTCCTGCGCGAAACCGCGGACGGTGGTATCGCCACCGGCGAAGAATCGTTCGCTCGCGGGAAGGTCCTCGATCGTCTGGGTCGTCTCGACGCCCGCGGGATCGGTCGTCACGACTTCCCGTGGAAACGCGGACGCCATCCCGAGGCTGGCGTTTCCGGCGACGACGAGGCGCCGTCGCTCGGGAAGCGTCCTGAACAGCTGAGCGCGCAGAAACGTCTTGGCAAACCCGACTTCCGATCCCATCCGCCGGGCGGCGAGCTGAACGTTGGCGCTGAAGTACTCGCCGCCGCCGGGGTCGACCAGGTCGTCCCGGGTGTCCCGGATGGCCGACGATGACACCGACGAGAGGCGGACCTGCGGGAACAGCCGGTCGATCAGCCGCTGGTCGGCCGGGTTGACGCCGAAATCGAACACGCGCGTGCGCTGCAGCTGGTAGCTGCCGAACAGCTGCACCTCGCGGCTGATCTGCCGATCGACCTCGGCGCTGACGGCGCGCCGCGCGAAATTGAAGCTCGAGCGGGCCTGCTGCTCGATCGTGGCGGTGACGAGCGCGTCCGCCGATCGCTCGAAGATTCGCGGTTCGCGGTAGGTGCCGATGACGCGGTACTCGGGGGCCGCGAACTGGTCGGTGGACAACGCGCCGTCGGGCGTGAACACCTGCTGCTGCTGCAGGCGCACGCTCACGCTGCTGAAGAGCGAGACCGATCGATTCTGGCCGAACAGGTTCCGCCTGGTGAGCTCGAACGAGGCGCGGGGGAACACCTCGAGGCGATCCGACCCGGCGCCGTTGTTCGCGCTCGTCCGCACGACCTGCAGCCGCCCCTCGACGCCGCCGCCGAAGACGGTCGTCGTCGCGGGCGCCTCCTCCACGGTCACCAGCACGTCGCGGCGGTTCGGGGTGCCGTGCGTGAGCTCGCCGATCTGCACGCGCCGGAAGAGGCCGAGCATGATGAGCCGGCGGCGGCCCTCGAGTTTGGCCGCCTCGCTCAACGGATCGCCCGGTTTGATGCGCAGCTCCCGCTCGATGGTGCCGGTGCTCGTGCGGACGTTGCCGGCGATCAGCACGTGCTCGACGGTGACGCGTTCGCCTTCGTGCACCGTAAAGGTCGGCTCGGCGCTGGTGCGGTCGGCGCTGAAGCGGGGGTCGGCATCGACCGTGGCGTCCGGGTACCCCAGGTTCGCGTACTGCTGCTGCAAGATCTCGCGATCGAGGACGAGCTGTCTGTCGAGATACGGCCGGCCGGGCGCCAGGCCGAGGCCCTGCACCAGCGTCGCTTCGCCGACCGACGCGTTGCCCTGGATGTGCACCGCCGACACGACGGTCCGCGCACCCTCGGTGACGACCAGCCGAACCCGAATCGGGACGTACGCCGCGCCGGGCCGCGCGGCCTGCGGCTCCGCCGCCGACCGCACCCGCACGTCGGCGAAGCCGCGGCGACGGTACAGCTCCTCGATCATCGACTGGTCGGCGTCGAGCGTGGCGTCGGCGAACAACGTCCCGTCGCGCACGCGCATGCCCTGCTGGAAGTCCGCCAGCGGCACCGAGGCGTTGCCCGACACGTCTACGCGATCGACGCGGTATTCCGGCCCCCGCTTCACCTCGAATCTGACGAGGAGCTCGCCGCCCGATTCCATACGCGTGTGCGGGGCCATCGCGTCCCGATAGCCCTGCGCGCGGAGGTACTCCTCGATGCGGTTGGTCGAGTCCTCGAGCAGGTCTTCGTCCACCGATCCCTCGCGCTCGACCGGCACCAGTTGGTCGCGGACGTCGGCCGGCAGCGGATCCCCGCTGAACACCAGGCGTACGTGCGGACCTGTTGCGACCGTCACCGTCAGGTTGACCGTCCGATCCTCGTCGAGCAGCACCGGCGAGACGGCCGCCTTCGCTTCGTAGTAGCCCGCCTTGCGCCGGTCGGCGACGTAGCGCTCGATTCTGTTGTTCAACGCCTCCGGCTGGTAGGGGCGGCCGGACGCGAGATCGAGGCGCTCGAGCACGTCGGTGGGCGGCGTCCCGGGCGGACCGTCCACGTCGACAGCGCCGATGAGCGTGCGGGCGCCTGGCGTCACCGTGAAGGTGAGCGTCGCGCGGTCGGGGGACTGGAACAGGCTCGCGTGCGGGCTGACTTCGGCGTGCCGATAGCCGCGCTCGCGCAGGAGGTCGGCGACCGCCTGTTTCATGTCGTCGACGCGCGCGAGCGACGGCGACGCCCCGAAGCGGTCGACGACCGCCCGCCGCATCTGACCGGCGTCCACGCCCGGTTCGCGCAGCGGGCCGTCGAACTCAATCTGCGTCACCGGATGAATCGGAGTGAGGTCGTACCGGAGCGCGACGCCACCCCCGCCGGCGACGGTCGCGTCCACGCGCACGTCGTCGAACCGCGCCAGGCTGAAGAGGTGCGCCACCGACTCGCGCACCGCGGCCATGGTCAGCGGCTGGCCGACGCGCGTCTCGATGACGCGGCTCACCGACTCGTCGGCCGCGTCGCGGCCTTCGACGCGCAGCCGGATCGACGCGACGGTCCTGCCCAGGTAGTCGTCCACGGCCGCGTCGGCACGGGTGCCGGCGCACGCGACGAGGACGAGCATCAGGAGCCGCAGCAGTGCACACCGCCGAGTCCCCGGGCGGCCGTGCGAGCCGCGCTCCGGCCGCATCAGAAGGTATGCCTCACCCTGAACTCGAGCGCGTAGGTCTGCGAGTCCTCGTTGCGCGACAGCATCCACGACACGCGATCGCTCGCCTCGTACTCGAGCAGGATGATCTGATCGTTGATGGACGAGGCCAGACTGCGCGAAAAGGTCAGGAAGACCCGGTCGGAAATGCGTTTGCCGATCGTCAGGCGGGCCGTGGGATTGAGCCGGGAGGTCGGCGTGCTGCTGTTGATGTCGGTGAGAAACGGCGTCAGCTGGAACGTGTCCACGCCGATGGTCCGCTGCACGATCTTGCCGGCCTCGGTGATCGGCTTCGCGATCGTCTCGGCGGCGCTCGCCGACAACAGCTCGTTCTGCCGTTCGGTCGGCTGCAGCGACCGCAGCTCCACGTCGCCGCTGCGCCGGACGTCGCTGAAGAGGAGCGCGAGCACGTCGGCCGCCGGCAGCGGCGGGTCGGAATTCCACGAGGGCACGAGCTTCTGCGGCGGTCCCGTGCCGCCGACCGTGATCCGGTAGGTCTGGCCCACGACGCGCACATCGGTTTCGGCCTCGACGTCGAAGAACGGCTCGATGCGCGTCGGGTTGGTGAAGTCGACGGTGCCCTTCACCAGGCGGTAGCGCTTCCCCTTGTAGGTGAGCTGGCCGTTCTCGACCTCGGCGTGGCCGAACACGAGCGGTCGGTCGTAGGTGCCCCGGAGCGTGAGGTCGGCGCTGGCGCGGACGCGCCCGAGATTATTGTCCATCCGCAGCGTCGAGGGCGCGGTGATCTGAATGTCGTATCGCAGCGGGATCGTCGCGGCCGCCGCCGTGTCGCCCGCCGTCCCCGCGGCGCTGCCGCGGACCGCCGGGCGCCTCAGCGCGAAGTCGAGGATCGTCTCCGGAGCGTCGACTTGTTTGATGTACACCGCCGTGCGCACCGTGACCCGGCCGCCGAGCGTCGGCGCCCTGACGTTGCCGCGCAGCGACAGATCGCCGTCGACGACCGACCGCAGCCCGTCGAGGAATCGGATCTGGACGCCCTCGCCCTGCATGGTCACGTTCATCTCGCCGAGCTGGTACCCCTCCAGCGCGATGCGGCCGCCGAACTGGAGCGCGCCGCCGCCCATCTGCGCCGTCAGCTCGTCGAACCGGATGCTGCGCTGGTCGAACGACACCACCCCGTTGATCGCGTCGAGCGCCGTCGGCAGCGACAGATGGCGGATGCGCCCGCCGGTAATCGTCGCGCGGCCCGAGAACACCGGATCGCGCAGCCGGCCATCGACCGACGCCTGCACGTCGGCCCTGCCCGATCCGCGCACGTCGTGGAAGAACCCCTGCAGGATGCCGAGATTCGCCTCGCCGCCGGCGCGCATGGCGATGCGCTCGTCGCCGAGGTCGATCTGCCCACCCACCCGCAGTTGCGTGTCGTCGCCCACGAGCTGCACGTCGGGCACCTTGACGAGTCGATTCTCGATCGACACGCGGATGGGCGCCGCGTTCCTCAGGGCGTAGTCGAAGAGCCGCATGTCCAGCGAGTCCACCGTCCCGTCCACCAGCAGATGATCGGGATCCGACAGCCGGCCGCTCGCCCGAATCGACCCGCTCGCCACCGCCGTGGCGAACGGCGACAGCCGGGGCACGAACGGGCGCAGGTAGGGATCGAGCGACATGTCGTGGAAGCGCACGGCCAGCTCCGACTCCCCCGCCGGGGTCATCGCGATGCGGCCGGTGGCCGTGATGGCAAGTCGCGGGCTGGCGGCATCCACCTCGCCGCTCAGCTCGGTGCCGCGAAGCGCCAGCGTGCCGGTCACCTGGCCGACGCCCTCCTCGCCGATGAACAGATCGTTGACGCGGAACCGGTAGTCGTTGCGGGGCTCGTCGAAGGTGGCGCTCCCGCTCGCCGAGAACTCCGCGATGCCCGAGAGCGGCGTGCGCGCCATGCGCAGCCGCCTGAGCTTCTCGACGGGAATGCGGCGCCCGTCCATGTTGAACGAGTAGCTCGCGTCCCATCCGACGAACGCGGCGCCGGTGATCGACCCGCCGTCCTTGTCGACCGTCACGCCGTCGAGACGCACGCCGGTGCCGTCGAACCGGAGCGATGCGGTCGCCGCGTCGAACGGCTCGCCGTACGCGACCAGGCGATCGAGGGTCATCGTGCCGAACCCGACCGGCCGCAGGTACTCGCCCGTCAGGTGGAATTCGCCCGACAGGCGGCCCGACACCGGATACTCGTCGATGCCGAAGGCGTGCCGCAGCGAGTCGAGGTCGCGGCGCACCACGCGGATCCTGGCATCCATCTCGTTGCCCTCGTCGGCACGCGGGAACCCCAGCGAGAAGAGGCCGTCGAAGTGCATCTCCGAGTCGTTCAGCGTGACGAGGCCGTCCGCCACGCGCACGTAGTCGTTCTCGACGACGATGTGGGCGGTCCCCGCGCCCCAGAGCGTGTCGAACCCGCGGAGGTCCCGGCCGCTGAACTCGCCCTCCACGCGCGGATCGCGGAACGGACCGGTCATGACGCCGGCGAACTCGCCGCGCCCCCCGAAGGTCACCGGCCGCCGCGGGGCGCCGAGGTCGGTCATGATGCCCGCCAGCAACTGGTCGCTTTCCTGCCAGTCGGCGCTCGCCACGTGGAACGCGATGTCGGCGCGGGTTCCCCACGACGTCGAGCCCGAGAACGCCACGTGCGTGCGCTCGGTCGCGAAGCGGCCGCCGTCGATCTGCACGCGATCGGGATCGAAGCGGAACGCCACCTCGCCCGCGATCGGCAGATGCGCCGGCAGCGGCGGCGGCGCGAACGGTCCCCACTCGTGGAGCGCGTGGCCGCGATCGAGCGCATCGGCGGCCTCGAGCGAGTCGGGCATCGGCTGCGTGCCGGGCGGCGGCGACACCGCCAGACGACCGCCGCCGCGGCATTCGGCGAAGCGTCCCGCCGGCCATTCGAGCACCACATCCTCGCCGCTGCCGGATCCCGCGAACCGCACGCCCGCCAGCCGCTCGAAATCGGTGAGCGACGCCAGGTCGATGCCCGTGAACGTGGTGGCGAACCGCATCATCGCCGGCGTCGCCGCGCCGAGCGGTTGAATGGAGTAGGTGAACCGGCTGTCGCCGCCGAATGCCTTCGCCCCGGCGTCGCGCACGGCGAAGAAGGTCGGCGTCCACTGCAGCGTCCCGCGCAGCGCCGAGAAACGATAGTCGTTGACGCCGACGAGCGCGCTGCTGAAGCCGGCCGACAGGTCGCGACCCCCCTTGAACAGGTGGAACGTCCCCGCCACCTCGCCTTCCCCGGCCAGCTCCCACTGCTCGTCGGCGAAGAACAGCTGCCGCATGCGGGGGAGCTGCACGCGCGAGGTGAACCGGTAGCTCTGCTCGGGCCAGTTCGCGAGATCCACATCCCCGGTGGCCGTCGTGGTCGCGCCGTCGGTGTCGAAGTCGATGCGATCCAGGTGGACTTTCGAGCCGTCGAGCACGTACCGCGCCTTCATGTTGGCGTAGAACGGCACGTCGTTCTGAATGGAGACCGTGCCGCCGGTGAAGGCCACGGTCCCGTGGTACTGCGGCAGGTTGCCCATGTCGAGATCGACGTTCCGCGCGACGATGCTCCAGGGCGCTTCGTGATCCTCGTAGGTGAACTGTCCCCGCCACGCCCGCAGGTACTTCAGCGTGGTCGTGAACCGCCTGGGACGCTTCCTCTGGTCGTCGTCGCTCGTGAACTTCACGAAATTCGAGCCGCCGTCCCACTTCTCCACCAGCATCTGCCAGTCCGTCATGTCGACGGCGGTGATGGTGATCTCGGGCCGGGATGGATGATTCCACTGGAGCAGGGTGGACCAGTCGAGCGTCACCTCCAGGTGCCGGGCGGTGAAGAACGGCCGGTCCGCGGGCTTCAGCCCTTCGATGACGAAGTCGTCGACCAGGATCCGGCCGCCGAGCAGCCGGATGTGCAGCGCGCCGATGTGGACGGGGCGCTGCCACGCGTTTCGGCCGAGGTTCTCCGCCGCGCGTCGCACCGCCGGGCCGAGGTCGACGCTGATCGAGGTGGCGAAGGCGGCCGCGAGGATCGCGGCCGTGATCGCGAGCACGACCTTCGCGGAGCGAAACGCCCAGTGACGACGGAACCTGGTGAGGAGCTTCACGGAGTCGCGTTTATCGGATGATCATCAGGAGGGCCCCGGCATCGACCGAGGCGCCTTCGTTCACCAGCACGTCGGCCACGATGCCGGCGCGTCCGGCCCGCAGCTCGTTTTCCATCTTCATCGCCTCGACGACCACGAGCGGTTGTCGGGGGGCGACCCGCTGCCCCGCGGCGACGAGCAGCCGCACGATCTTTCCCGGCATCGGCGCGGCAATCTGCTCGGGGCCGTCAGCCGCCGCGGGCCCGGCCTCCCGGCGGCGCCGGCCGAGGTTCAGCGCCACCGGGACGGCCACGTGGTCGACGTGCACGGACCACGCCCCGGGCGGTCCAGGCGTGATGGCGACGTCGTAGCAGCGCCCACCCTCAGTGTCGCCTTTCCGCGACACGTCGGCAACGATTAGCGACAGCGTCTGCGAATCAATCCGGGCGGCTCCGACGCGCCAGGTGTGGGCGTCCACCGTCACCGTCAAACCTTCGCCGGCGCGGCTCACGGTCACCGTGCGGGGCCGTCCGGCGACCAGGATGTCGTATCGCACTGCGGGTCCTGTCGCGTCAAGGTCGGCCGTGCGGCTTCCAGGCGGCGACGGCCTCGGCTCTGGCTTCTTGCGTCCATCGCCGGACGCCGCTCGAGCCGGGGCCGGCAGGCTCGCCGGGCGGCGGCTCGCCGGCCGGCCACGCGGCCTGTATGGCGGCGGCGATGGCGGCCACGTCCGCCGTCGGGTCGGGCACCTCCACGAACGGCCGGCCGCGGCGCCCCGCCAGGACCTCGTCGAGATAGGTGGTGTGAAAGCGGCCGCCGACGAAGTCCGGTTCGGCGAGCATCCATTGAAAGAATGGAATCGTGGTCCGGATGCCGGTGACGAGATACTCGTCGAGCGCCCGGCGCATCCGCGCAATCGCGGCCGGGCGGTCCTCGGCCCACGCGACCAGCTTCGAGATCATCGGATCGTAGTGGACCCCCACGTCGAGGCCCGCCGCCGCGCCGCTGTCGTCCCGGATGCCGGGTCCCCCGGGCGCCCGCAGCTGCACGATGCGGCCGGGCGACGGCAGGAAGTGGTTGTCGGGGTCTTCGGCGTAGATCCGGCACTCGAGGGCGTGGCCGGCGGGCTCGAGCGCCTGGGCCGGCTGAACGGTGAGGCGCTCGCCCCGGGCAATCCGAATCTGCCACCGCACGAGATCGACCCCGGTGACCATCTCGGTGATCGGATGCTCCACCTGGAGACGCGCGTTCATTTCGAGGAAGTAGAAGCGGCCGTCCTCCTCGAGCAGGAATTCGACCGTGCCCGCATTGGTGTAGGCGGCGGCGCGCGCAATCGCGGCGGCGGCCTCGCTCATCGCGCGCCGAAGGGCCGGCGACACCGCGATCGACGGCGTCTCCTCGATGACTTTCTGATGGCGTCGCTGAATCGAGCACTCCCGCTCGACGAACGGCACCATGGTGCCGTGCGCGTCGCCGAGCAGCTGCACTTCGACGTGCCGCGGGCGGACGAGCCGCCGCTCGAAGTACACCGCGGCGTCGCCGAAGGCGCTGCGCGCCTCGGACCGTGCCGCGGCCACCGCTGCGGCGAGATCCTCGGGGCGGGCGACCGCGCGCATCCCCTTGCCGCCGCCGCCGGCGACCGCCTTGACGAGCAGCGGGTAACCGACCGACCCGGCGGCGCGCGACACGTCGGCGTCGGTCGCGGTGTCGGGCAGCGGCCGCTCCAGGCCGGGCACCACCGCGACGCCGGCGCGGCGCGCGAGGTCGCGCGCGGCCGTCTTGCTGCCCATGATCGCGATCGCCTGGGGCGTCGGCCCGATGAAGATGAGGCCCGCGTCCCGGACGGCCGCCGCGAACGCCCCGTTCTCGGCCAGGAATCCGTAGCCCGGGTGCACGGCGTCGGCGCCCGATCGGCGCGCGGCCTCGAGGATGGCATCGATGCGCAGATAGCTCTCGCGCGGCGCGCTCGGCCCGATCGGATACGCCTCGTCGGCCGCGCGCACGTGCGGCGACGCGCGGTCGCACTCCGAGTAGACGGCCAGCGGAGAGATGCCCAGCTCGCGGCAGGCGCGCGCCACCCGCACGGCGATTTCCCCCCGGTTGGCAATCAGGATCTTCCTGAGCGTCACTCGATCACCCGATCGCCCCATGTCGCCACGTCAGAGGGGAATGTTCCCGTGCTTGCGGGGCGGGTTGTGGTCGCGCTTGCCCTCGAGGTTCCGGAGCGCCGTGACGAGCTTCTGCCGCGTCTGGCGCGGGCGGATCACCTCGTCGATGAACCCGCGCGCCGCGGCGATATAGGGATTCGCGAACTTCTCCCGGAACTCGCGCACCCGCTCGGCGCGCGCGGCGGCCGGATCGGCGGCCTGCTCGATCTCGCGCTTGTAGAGAATGTTCACGGCGCCTTCCGGCCCCATCACCGCGAGCTCCGCCGTCGGCCACGCGTAGTTGAAATCGGTGCGCAGGTGCTTGCTCGACATCACGCAGTACGCGCCGCCGTACGCCTTGCGCGTGATGACCGTGATCTTCGGCACCGTGGCTTCCGCGAACGCGAACAGCAGCTTCGCCCCGTGCTTGATGATGCCGCCGTACTCCTGTCTGGTGCCCGGCAGAAACCCCGGCACGTCCTCGAAGGTGACCAGCGGGATGTTGAACGCATCGCAGAAGCGGACGAACCGCGCGCCCTTCACCGACGCATCGATGTCGAGCGTGCCGGCGAGCACCGCCGGCTGGTTCGCGACGATGCCGACCGGACGGCCGTCGAGCCGCGCGAATCCGACGACCAGGTTCCGCGCGTAGTGCGGGTGCACCTCGAGGAAGCCGCCGTCGTCCACCACCCGATGGATCACGTCGAGCATGTCGTACGGCTGGTTGGGCGCCGACGGCACCGCCGCGTCGAGGGCCGGGTCGTCGCGATCGGCCGGATCGGTGCTCGGCGCGCGCGGCGGATCGTCGAGGTTGTTGGCCGGCAGGTAGCCCAGCAGATCGCGGATGAGCAGCAGGCAGTCGCGATCGTCGGCCGCGGCGAAGTGGGCGACGCCGCTGGTCTCGTTGTGCGTCATCGCGCCGCCGAGCTCCTCCTTCGTGACCTCCTCGTGCGTCACCGTGCGGACGACGTCCGGGCCGGTCACGAACATGTAGCTCGTGCCCTTCACCATGACGGTGAAGTCGGTGATCGCGGGCGAGTACACGGCGCCGCCGGCGCACGGCCCCATGATGGCGGAGATCTGCGGCACGACGCCGGACGCCAGCGTGTTGCGGAGAAAGATCTCGGCATACCCCCCGAGCGAGAGGACGCCTTCCTGGATGCGCGCGCCGCCGGAATCGTTCAAGCCGACGATCGGCGACCCGAGCTTCATCGCCAGATCCATGACCTTGACGATCTTCGCGGCGTTGGTTTCCGACAGCGATCCGCCGAACACGGTGAAGTCCTGCGCGAAGGCGAACACCTGCCGCCCGTCGATCAGGCCGTGGCCGGCGACGACCCCGTCGCCGGGCACGACGTGCTCGTCCATGCCGAAGTCGCGGCACCGGTGGGTGACCAGCTTGTCCACTTCCTCGAAGGTGCCGGGATCGAACAGGAGCTCGATGCGCTCGCGGGCCGTGAGCTTGCCGGCGTCGTGCTGCTTGCGCAGCCGCGGCTCGCCGCCGCCCAGCTCGGCGCGCCGCTCGAGGTCCGCGAGGATCTGCTCGGGGTTCATCGCCATTCGCAATTCACGATTCACCAGGGACGACCGGCGGCGCCGCCCGGCGCTGCGCGGGTGAATTGTAAATTGCGGATGGCAGCTCGCGCACGGCACATGGCGGCGCCGCGGTCACACCCGGGCGCCCTGCGCCTTCTCCCAGTCCTTCAGGAACTTCTCGAGCCCGATGCTGGTCAGCGGGTGGTTGAACAGCGCGTCGATGACCGCGGGCGGGCACGTGGCGATGTCGGCGCCGGCCCGCGCGGCTTCCACGACGTGCATCGGGTGCCGGCAGCTGGCCACCAGGACCTCGGTCGTGAACTCGTAGTTGTCGTAGATCCCGAGGATCTCGCGGATCAGATCCATGCCGCTGGTCGCGATGTCGTCGAGCCGGCCGACGAACGGGCTCACGAAGGTCGCCCCCGCCTTCGCGGCGAGCAGCGCCTGCGCGGGCGAGAAGCACAGCGTGACGTTGACGCGAATGCCTTCGCCGGAGAGCGCCTTGCAGGCGCGAATCCCGTCGCGGGTGAGCGGCACCTTCACGACCATGTGGTCGTCGATGGCGGCGATGTCGTGCCCCTCGCGCATCATGCCGGCAAGGTCGGTGGCGGTCACCTCGCCGCTGACCGGCCCCTTCACGATGCCGCAAATCCTCTTCAGGTTCTGGCGGAAGTCGCCCGACTCCTTCGCGAGGAGCGACGGGTTGGTGGTGACGCCGTCGAGAATGCCGAGCGCGGCGATGGCCTCGATCTCCCTGATGCTGCCGGTATCGACGAACAGTTTCATGGCCGCTCCTCACAGGTGCGTCGTGAGCTGATGGGTCAGCCCGGCCGCACGTCCCTCTCCCATCCCCGCAGTCTAGATCCCCCGGTCCCAAATCCGAAATCCGCGCGCCGCTCAGCGGGCCGCATCCTCGACACGATCGGACGGCGCGCTCCGGTTGCCCGCGCGGTCCACCGCTTCGACCGCGTACACGTACCGGGTGCCCGCCGGCACCCGATCGTCGAACACCGTCACGGTGATCGGCGCCGGCGTGATCGGGTCGAGGGCGCCGCCCGGCGCGACGCCGCGGAGCACGACGTACCCGGTCACGTCGGCTTCCACATCGGGCTCCCAGATGAGGCTGATCACCCCGTCGGAGGCGATGTGCCGCAGATTCTTCGGGGGCGACGGCGGGAACGTGTCCACGGGCGTCACGCACGCCGGCATCGTGGCGTCGCTCTCGAGCGTCTGGCCCGCGATCGTTTCGACGGTGCGCACGGCGTAGCATCGAGTCCGGCCCCACTCCATCCGTGTGTCGTCGTACGCGGTGGCGGCCAGCGGTTCGCCCGTCAGGCGCGTCTCGCCAGCCAGGACCGCCGGGCTCGCGGCCGACGGATCCACCGACGGGGACACGTCGTACACGCGGTACGCGATGGAGGGCAGGTCCATCCCGAAAAACCGCGCCGGCAGGACCTCGGCGCCCTCTGCCGGCGCCGGCTGCACCGGCAGCCGCGAGAACGACGGCTTCCACGCAAGGTGAATGGCGCGCTCGTCGTAGGTCACGGCGGGAGCGGACGGGGGCGATGGCGGCGGAACCAGAGGCACGGCGGTCCGCCGCGACGGGGGCCCCCGCCTGCCCTTCGTGCTCACGCCCACTGCCAGGAACAGCCGGCGCGGCACCTGGGCCGGGCCCGCCAGGGGACCGGGGAGGTCGGCGCCCTCGTCGCGGCCCTGGCCCTTGGGCGGCGGCAGCGTGACGGGCGCGAAGGCCGCCGGCGTGAGCGGCTGCTCGATCTGGGCGCGCGCGCCCTGATCGATGCCGTCCTCCTCGAGCTCCGGCTCTTCCGGCGGCTCGTCGGCCGCGGTCGCCGCCTCCGGGTTCTTCGGGGCGCGGACGCTCACCGTCGCGATCTTCGAGCCGAACTTGATGAGCTGATCGTCGGTCGCCGTGGGCGGACCGGTGAAGCCGTAGACGTCGACGTGATCGAGATTGGCGGGCCGGCTGCCGTCGGTGTTCGCCGAGGGCACCGTGAACTGCAGCGCTACGTCGTTGCCGCGCCGGTCGGCCGCGAAATCGGCCGGCGGCGCCGGCACGTGGACGAGCGGCGGGAGCGGCGGCCCCTTCTTGCCGCACGCGATCGCGGCTCCGGCGAGCACCACGGCGAGCGCCGTCCGCGCGGCCCGCCGCCCTGTCACAGGATGTACCGCGACAGGTCTTCGTTCTTCACGATATCGGCCAGCATGCGGGACACGTACGCGTCGTCGATCGTGATCGTCTTCTCGACGAGATCGGGGCCTTCGAACGAGATCTCGTCGAGCAGCTTCTCCATGACCGTGTGGAGCCGGCGCGCGCCGATGTTCTCCGTCCGATCGTTCACGATCGTCGCGAAGTCGGCGACCCGCTCGATCGCGCCGGCGGTGAACCGGATCGTGACGCCCTCGGTCTCGAGCAGCGCGATGTACTGCTTGACGAGCGCGCTCCGCGGCTCGGTCAGGATGCGCACGAACTCGTCGCGGCCGAGCGCCTCGAGCTCCACGCGAATCGGAAAGCGGCCCTGCAGCTCCGGAATCAGGTCCGACGGCTTGGACACGTGAAACGCGCCGGCGGCGATGAACAGGATGTGATCGGTGCGCACCATCCCGTACTTCGTGTTGACGGTCGTCCCCTCCACGATCGGCAGGATGTCGCGCTGGACGCCCTCGCGGCTCACGTCGGGCCCGTGGCCCCCCTCCCGGCCGGCGATCTTGTCGATCTCGTCGAGGAAGATGATGCCCGCCTGCTCGGTGCGCTCCACCGCAATGCGCGCCACGCTGTCCATGTCGATCAGCTTCTGCTCCTCTTCCTGGGTGAGGTACTCGAGCGCTTCCGGCACCTTCATCCGGCGTTTCTTGGTCCGGCCCTGGAACAGCCCCGGCAGCATGTCCTTGAGGTTGATGTCGACTTCCTCGACCGACGACCCGGCGATGATCTCGAACGAGGGAAACGCCTTCTCGCGCACGTCGAGCTCCACCACGCGCTGATCCAGGCGCCCTCCGCGCAGCTGTTCGCGGAAGCGCTCGCGCGTCTGCTGCGGGCTGTCGCGGGCGGGCGCCGGCTCCTCGTCGGCGCCGGCCGGCCGCGACGGCGGCAGCAGCACGTCCAGCAGACGCTCTTCCGCGTTCTGCGCCGCCTTCTGCCGGACCTCCTCGAGCCGCTCCTCGCGCACCATGTCGACCGCAAGCTCCGCCAGATCGCGCACCATCGATTCGACGTCGCGTCCCACGTAGCCGACCTCGGTGAACTTGGACGCCTCGACCTTCACGAAGGGCGACTGGGCCAGCCGCGCGAGCCGCCGCGCGATCTCGGTCTTGCCGACGCCGGTCGGCCCGATCATCAGGATGTTCTTGGGGGCCACCTCCTCGGCCAGCTCCGGCGACAGCTTCTGCCGCCGCATCCGGTTCCGCAGCGCGATCGCCACCGCCCGCTTCGCCGCGCCCTGGCCGATCACGTACTTGTCGAGCTCGGCCACGATCTGCCGCGGTGTCAGCGTGTCGATGGAGGTTTGGGTCGTTTCGGGAAGAAAGATAGCCACTAGAGCTCTTCCACCGCAATGTGCGAATTGGTGTAGATGCAGATCTCGCCCGCAATCGCCATCGCCTTCTCCGCGATGGCGCGCGCATCCAGATCGGTGTTGTTCGCCAGCGCCTTCGCGGCGGCGAGCGCATAGGGGCCGCCCGATCCGATGCCCACGATCCCGTCATCGGGCTCGATGAGGTCGCCGGTGCCCGAGACGAGGAACGTGGAGGTCTTGTCGAGGACGATCAGCATCGCTTCGAGACGTCGGAGGATCCGGTCGGTGCGCCAGTCCTTGGCCAGCTCCACCGCCGACCGCTCGAGATTGCCGCGGTATTGCTCGAGCTTCGACTCGAACCGCGTGAACAGCGCGAACGAATCGGCTGCCGATCCGGCGAACCCGGCGAGGATCCGGTCGTTGTACAGCCGCCGGATCTTGCGCGCGTTCTGCTTCACCACGGTCTGGCCGAGCGTCACCTGTCCGTCGCCCGCCATCACGGCCCGCCCGCGGTGCCGGACACCCAGGATCGTGGTGCTGCGCATCATCGAATCAATCTTACTGCGATCGTTCGCGCCGACCCGGGCCGCGCGAGATCGCGTGAGATCACTGTCGGGACCCTCTGTCAGAAAAACGGGACGCGTGCCATCGGCGGTGGACAGGCTCGCCGGGAAGAGACGCGGCGCGGGGACGTTTCGCCGCCAGAACGACCGCGGAGCCGGCGATTCGGGCTGGCAGCCGGGTTGCTCGTACCCCAGGCAGGATCATGGCTCCCCGGACCCTGCAAAACGGACTCACGGTCGCGACGCTCATCGGCGCCCTGCTGATGGCGCCGGTCGCGTCGGCGCAAGGTCGTCGGCGCGGCGGAGGCGACGGCCCGCGCGGAGGCACGGCGGTAGCTCGTCCGAGCGCGCCGGCACCCGCGCCCGGTCCGGCTCCGGCCACCGGAGGAACGAGCGAGCGCGGTGAGCCGGCGACCACCGGCGCCGGCACGACCGTGGCGGGCGGCAACTCCGGCTCTCGGCGTCCGGATCGCGGCGGCGCCCCCGTGGGCCCGGCGGTTCCGCGGCGCACGCCGGTCGGCCCCGGCTCGGGCGGGACCGTCGTGATCGTCCCTGGCGGCTACTATCCCTGGGGATACGGCGGCTTCGGGTTCGGCGGGTACTACGGCGGGTTCTACGATCCGTGGTACGGCTATCCCGATCCCGGGTATCCCTATCCGGCGTACGGGGCGGCCGTGGACGAAGGCGCCGTCCGCATCAAGGTGAGCCCGCGAGACGCGTCGGTGTATGTGGACGGCTACGACATGGGGATCGTCGACGACTACGACGGGCTCCTGCAGAAGCTGCACCTCAGCGTGGGCCCGCACCACATCGAGGTCCGCGATCCGCAATACCAGACGCTGACCTTCGACGTGCGCATCGCACCGGATCAGACGATTACCTGCCGCGGCGACATGCGCAAGCGGTGAATCGCGCCCGCCGCGCCGGTCGCGCGGCGCTGGCCCGCTCCGCGCCGGTCAGGCGCCGGCGGTCCGCCTCGTTGTCCACCAGTAGACGGGAATGCCCGCGGCCATCACGCCGAGCCCCGCAAACGCGGGCCCCGGCGCGCTGATGATCGTGTTCAGCACGATCGCGAAGCTGACGACGCAGAAGACCGCAGGCGCCCAGGGATAGCCCCACGCGCGGAAGGTGTCGGTGTCCTTGCCGCGGATCCTGACGAAGAACAGCGACATCACGGCGAGCGCCGAGAACAGGATCACCGAGAAACCGGTATAGGTGAGAAGCTGGTCGAAGGTGCCCGAGAGCACGAGCAGCGCGCTCCAGAGGGTCTGCGCGAGGATGGCGACCGCCGGCGTGCGATAGTGCGGATGCACGCGCGCGGCCGACCGCAGGAAGACGCCGTCGCGCGCCATCGCGAAGTAGATCCGCGGCCCGGCCAGCGTCCACGCGCTCAGGCTGCTCAGGATGATCAGGATCGCCAGCGCCGCGAACATCGCGGCGGCGGCCGATCCGAACAGCCGTCCGGCCGCGATTTCGCCGACGCCGATTGCGCCGATGAGCTCGTTGTGCGGCACGACACGCACATAGAGGGCGTTCAGCGCGAGATAGAGCGCCACGACGCTGGCCGTGCCGAGGGCGAGCGCCAGCGGGACGTTGCGCGTCGGGTTGCGCACCTCCTCGGCGACATACACGGCCGCGTTCCACCCGGTATAGCTGAACATCACCGGCACCATGGCAATCAGCCATCCGTTGGCCGGCGGATGATGGGTCAGCACGGCGGTCGCCGGCGGCGTCTGCGCGACGATCAGGCCGGCGACGACGAACCCGACCAGGCACATGACGGTCACCGTGGTGAGCGAATTCTGCAGCAGCCGGCCCGGTCGGACGCCCCGCGCCTGAATCAGCGCCAGCACCACGATCGTGGCGATTGCCGCGAGGGCGCGCCGCGACAGCACCACGCCGAACGGCCCCAGGTGCCAGGACGCGATGACGGTGGCGTCGCCGACGCCGGGGAGGAACCGGTCGGCATGCCCGGCGACGGCGACGGCGCCGAACGCGATGGCGCCGCTGAAGCCGGCCACGAACGACGTCCAGCCGGTCATGAACGCCGCGAGCCGGCCGAAGCTCTCACGCAGATACACGTACTCGCCGCCCGCCTGCGGCCGCCAGGCGGCCAGCTCGGCGTAGGCGAGCGCGCCGGCGAAGGCGAGCGCCCCACCGAGCGCCCAGACGCCGAGCATCGCCGCCGTGTTGGGCAGCATCGAGGCCACGAGGCCGGGCGTGGTGAAGATGCCGACGCCGATGACATTCGATATCACGATCGCCGACGCGTCGAGCGGACCCAGCCGTCGATCGAGGGAGGCGGAGCTCACCGGTGGCACGCGGAGTTCACTTGGTAATCAGCGTGCGCGCGATGGGGTACTCTCCAATGCGCTTCCATTGCACCGAGCCGTACTTCGCGAACAGCTCGACCTTCGCATCGACGAAATGACTGTTGTGCAGCATCTCCTGGCGCGACTGATCGCTGCCGGTGTACCCGCGCGGGGATCGCACGTCCAGGGGCCGCGTCACCGCCCCGGGCGGCAGCCCCTCCGAGCCGGCGGCAATCACCAGGGCGGTGCCCCACTCGTCCTTTTCGGTGACGCGGCGGAACACGGCGTTGATCTGCAGCGACACGAGCTTCTGATCGGAGCGGTTCTTGACCCGGGCCGTCAGCGACGGGACGAGCTTGTTCTGTCCGTTGACGATGCCGGCGTCGAACCAGCCGGTGGAGACGTCCTGGAGCTCGAGCCCCGTCGTGAGATCGACGGTCGGCGCGCAGCCGACGAAGGTGAAGACAACGAGGAGAGCCACGAGCGGCGAGGCCGCGAGGTTGAGAAGACCGGTGCGGAGACGCGGTGCGGCCAGGGGCCGCCGGCTGACGGACGCGCGCATGCGTCGGTATTCTAGAACACTCGCACCTCCACGCGCTGGATCGCCTCCTCGCGCGAGAGCTGCCCGGTGCGGAACGCGATCAGATCGCTGCCGCGCACGCGCGCGATGTAGGTCTGCGCGTTGGTCTCGAGGCCGATCCGCGGGCGCACCTCGTTGCGGCGCACCGCGACGGTGAGCCATTCGTCGGGGCCCACTCCCAGCGGTCCGCTGTGATCGAGCAGCGCGTCGATGATCGCCTGCATCACCTCGCCCCGAAACGCTTCGGCCGGATCGGTGAGGATGGGATCGCCCGCATCGACCGCCGCGGAGCCGGCGGTGGCCGGCGCGCCCGCGCCGCCCGCCGTCGTCGCGTTCGACGCCTCGGCGGTCGTCGTCACCGAGGTGGGCAGCTGGAGCTCGATCCGTCGGATCGCCTGCTGCAGATTCGGATCGTTGCCCGCCTGCGTCTGGATGTAGGTCTTCACCTTGTTCATCGCCGTCTGCAGGTTCAGTCCGTTCTGATCCAGCGTCTGCAGCGCGGCGAACAGCGTCGTTTCGAGCGCCGGCACGTCGACGTCGAAGAAGACGCCGTAGTTCTCGAGACGGTAGCCGCGCGCCCGCGCCTGCTCGACGAGCAGCGCCTGCACCGGCGCGAACGCCTGGAGCCGGTTGCGCCACACGCTGGCGCCGTGCTCGACGGCGCTCTCGAGCACCCGCTCCATCGTGCCGATCTGGTATCGCATCTGGTCCACGCCGCGCGGCTCGCTCGGACGCCGCACCGTGAAGCGCGGCGTATCGGCCGCCGGCGGCACCGGTGTCTGGGCCGCGGTCTGTGCCCCGGCACCGACCGCCATCACGAGTGCCACCCCCGTCATCACCGCGACTGCTCTCCCCGTCAAGGTCGTCCTCCTGCCTTCCTGGGCTCTTCCTTCGGTCACCGTTTGAACGAGGTCTGCGTCAGATAGTCGATCTGGCCCTGCTGCCGGATGATCTGAATGCCGGTCGCGTCCTGCTGCGTGCGCAGGTAGCGCAGGTTGGCCAGCTCCGCGCCCCGCTGAATGTCGAACTGCTTGGCGAGATCGCCGACTGCCAGCGCGAGCTCGTTCTTCTGACGACGCGCGCTCTCGTCGATGAGGGCGCGGACCTTGCGCAGCACCTCGGGATCGGAGGCCCCTCCGCGCTCGTCCGACGCCAGCCGCGGGCCGGGGGCGACGCCGTGGAATTCGGTGCGCAGCCGGCGCTCCAGCGCGTCGAGGTCCGGCCGCCAGGGGCTGGCTTGCGCCGGGACGGCGCCCGGCGCCGGACGCTCGGCCGCGTCCACCGGGGCGGCCGGCGACGCCGCGCGAGACCACCCGGTCCGAACCGTCAATCCCGCGCGGTCATAGCGCACGTCGAGGTTCGCCAGGCCGGCCGACGCGCCGAGCACCAGCAGCATGCCGGCGGCCGCCGGCATCCACACCGGGAGATCCCACCACCCGCGCCGCACGCCCGACGCCTGGCGCCCGGCAGACTCCACCGGGTGACGGAGCGACAGCGGCGCGCTCGCCGGCGGACTCCACTGCGGGAGCGCCGCCCGCACCTGCTCCAGATCCATCAGCTCGCGCCGGCAGCGCTCGCAGGTGTCGATATGCGCCTCGAAGGCCGCCCGCTGAGCGGCGTCGATGTCGCCGTACAGGTAGGCCACGAGCGTTTCGTCCCGATCCGCCGTGTATCCGCAGAGAATGTCAGCCATGGCTAGACAACCAGATTCTCCTTCTTCGGCATCGTGCCCGTTCGGGTGAGCTCACGGCGCAGCACCGTCAGTCCCTGGTACAGACGCGTCTTGACCGTGCTCAGCGGACAGCCCACGAGGTCCGCGATTTCCTGGAACGTGAGGCCGTGGTACTCCTTCAGCACAATCGCGGTGCGCTGCTCGGCGGGCAGCAGCGCCATCGCGCGCTCGACGGCGCGCGTCAGATCCCGTCGCGCGACGCGATCCTCGATGGTCTCGGTCGGCTGTCGCAGGGCGGCCAGCTCCATCAGATCCGTGTCCTCCGGCGCCTGGACCACGGCCGCCCGTCGCTCGCGCCGCATCCAGTCGCGACAGAGGTTGAGCGCGATGCGATACAGCCACGACGAGAACTTGGCCTGGCCGCGAAATCCGGGCAGCGCCCGGTACACCCGCAGGAACGTCTCCTGACAGACGTCTCGCGCATCTTCGTCGCGCCCGAGCTGCCGGTACGCGAGCGCGTAGATGGGACGTTCCCATCGATGGACGAGCTCGTTGAAGCTGTCGCCATCGCCGTCGATCGACCGGGCAACCAGCTCCTCGTCCGTCCACGTCATGCGGGGCGCGGAAGGTCCATGGTCCTGGATCGTTAGACGGCCGGCCGCGTGCGACGGCCGGGGAGGAGGCGTCATCAGCCCGATTATAGTGGCGGCCGCATTAAGCTCAAGTCGACGTGCGATTTAAGGCGACGCCCGATATGGCGTTCCGGGTGGCCGATCGCGTACAATTCACCGCCCTGGCCGTGCCCGCCGTGACTCGCTCATGTCCAAACCCGTAGCCCGGAACGAAGGGGACCGCGCGCCGATCCGCCGACGCCTGTCGTCGGTCGCGCCGGCGGGATCGCCGGCCACGACCTCGGGCGAGGGCCTGCTGCGGCTCGTCGTCGGGGCGACCAGCCGCATGGATCTCCTGTCGCACCTGCACCGGCAGGCGCTCGCCGCGACCGGCGGCACCCGGTCGCTCCTGTACGAACGGAACGCGCGCACCGGCGCGTTGAGGGCGACCTCGGCGCACGCGGTGGACGCGATCCCGACCGAGCCGTGGATGCCGTCGAAGGCGGAGTTGGACCTGCTGGCGGATGTGTTCGCCCGCCGGGCGCCGACCTTCGTGGCCGACGCCGGCCGCCAGGCGCCGGACCTGGCGGGCGCCCTGGGCGCCGACGCGCTGCTGCTGCTCCCGCTGCGCCACCGCCGCGAGGAGATCGGTCTGCTCGTCATCGGCCTCGATCCCCCGGTCGGCACGATCGCAACCGACCTCAGCGACATCGCGGACGCGTTGGTGACCGGACTCGAGCTCTTCCGGCTGCGCGAGAGCGAAGCGCTGCAGCGGGACGTCCGGCAGCTCCTCGATCACTTCACGGCGATTCTCAGCGTGACGCTGAATCTCTCGGAGGGCCTCGACGCGTTCTGCGAGGGCGCCAGCCGGCTCTTCGGCGCCGACCGGACGTCGGTCTGGCTGCACGACCGGCGGGCGCGACACCTCGTGCTGCGCGCCTCGTCGGATCCCATCCACGTCGGCGCCACGATGCGCATCACGGCCGACGACCGCACGTCGCCTGCCGCCGTGGCGATGCGGCGCGAGCAGGCGGAGCTTCACCCGTCGGGCGGCGACAGCGCCCTCATCACCGTCCCTCTGCGCGGCTGCCGCCGCGCGCTCGGCACGGTGGTCCTCGAGGGCGTCCGGCTGGAGACCGGTCGCGAGCTCGCGACGCTGGATCGGGCCAACGAGCTGGGGCGGCAGATGTCGAGCGCCATGGAGACCGTCCAGCTCCTGAACGACGTGGTGCAGTCGCGGCACGAGTTGGAGAACACGTTCGACTCGATCGCCCACCTGGTGGCGGTCTGGGATCGCCGCGGCCACATCGTCCACGTCAACCACGCCTTCGCGACGCGCGTCGGCCGGACGCGCGAGGAGCTGCTGGATCGGCCGCTCGAGCAGTTCGTCGGGCCCGAGCTGCGCGCCTGGCTGGCGCGGCAGGAAACGGCGAACGGGTCGCCGCCTGAATCGCCGGCGTCGCTCGAAGTGCGGGATCCCATCCTCGACGGCCCCTTCGTCGTCACCGTCACGGCGCTGCGCAACCACGAGCAGGAGCGGGTCGGGGGCGTCATGGTGGCCCGCGACCTGAGCGTCCAGGCCAGGCTGCAGGCCGAACGGGAGGAGCTCCGCCGGCGCCTGATGCAATCGGAAAAGCTCGCCGCGCTCGGCCAGTTCGTCGCCGGCATCGCGCACGAGCTGAACAACCCGCTGCAGGGCGTGCTCGGGCACCTGGAGCTGCTGCGCGTGACCGGCGCGTTTCCCAAGACGCTGCGCCGCGAGGTGCAGACCATCTACCGCGAGGCGGATCGGGCCGCGAAGATCGTCCGCAACCTGCTGACCTTCTCCGGATCGCGCCGGATGCTCCGGCGCCGCGTCAGCGTCAACACCGTGCTGCAGAAGGTGGTCATGCTGCGCGCCACCGCCCTGCGCGCGGCCCAGATCGAAGTCGTGCGACACTATGACGAGAAGCTTCCGCGCGTCCAGAGCGATCCGCTGCTGCTGCACCAGGTGTTCCTGAACATCCTGGTGAACGCCGAGCACGCGATCGCGGCGACGGGACGCGGGGGCCGGATCGAGATCACGACCAGCGCGGCGCGGTCCGGCGAGCGGATCGTGGTCTCCATCCGGGACACCGGGAACGGGATCCCGGCCGACGCGCTGTCTCGGATTTTCGAGCCGTTCTACACCACGAAGGACGTCGGCAAGGGCACCGGTCTCGGGCTGGCCATCAGCTACGGCATCGTGCAGGAGCACGGAGGGGAAATCATCGTGGTCAATCACCCCGAAGGCGGGGCCGCGTTCACCGTCGACCTGCCGGTCACGCCGGTTCGCCGATCCGACACCGAGCCGGCCGTCAACCTGAAGTGGGAGGGGCCGCTCGGCCAGGGGCGGCGCGCATGATGATCGACGAAACTTTCCTGACGACCGAAGAGGTCCTCGAATACCTGCAGGTGAACCTGCGGACGGTCTATCGCCTCATCAAGGCGGGCAAGATCCCAGCGGTCCGCGTCGGCCGGCAGTGGCGCTTCAGGAAGCGCGACATCGACGCCTGGCTCGACAGCCAGCGCCCGCGGGGGTCGCGCCCGACGGCGGCCGCTGCGCCGCGCGCCGCGTCCACCACGCGCCCGCGCATCCTGGTCGTCGACGACGAGGCGAGCATCCGCGATCTGCTCGCCAAGACGCTGGCGCTGGCCGAGTACGACGTCGACGTCGCCGCCGACGGGCGCTCGGCGCTCGAGCGCATGCGGCTCTACCCCTACGACTTGCTCATCGCCGACCTCCGGATGCCGGGAATGGATGGCCTCGCGGTCATCCGGGAGGCCAAACGCTACAAGGCCGACCTCCCGGTGCTCATCATCACGGGGTACTCCACCGAGTCGAGCGCGATCGAAGCGGTGAATCTGGGGGTGAGCGGCTACCTCACCAAGCCGTTCCGGGTGCCGCAGGTGCTCGCAGCCGCCGCCAAGGCGCTGGGAGAATGATCCAGCTCTCGGGCCTGTCCAAGGCGTTCGGCGACCGGGTGCTGCTCGACAACGTCACGTGGCAGATCGCGCCGCGCGAACGGGTCGGTCTCTGCGGCAGAAACGGCGCCGGCAAGACGACCCTCCTCCGCATGATGGCCGGGCTCGACGAGCCCGACACGGGCGCCATCCTGAAGCCGGCCGCGCTGACCGTCGGATACCTGCCGCAGGACGGTCTGACGCACGAGGGGCGCACCCTGTTCGAGGAGGCGAGCCAGGCATTCGGCGGGCTCCTCGCGATCAAAGCCGAGATGCACGCGCTCGAGCAGCGCCTCGGCGACCCGGCGATTCCCCACCCGGAACACGACGCGATGCTCGCCCGGTACAGCGACCTGCAGGACCGCTTCCGGCTGAACGACGGTTACAACATCGAGCTGAAGACGGCGACCGTCCTGCAGGGGCTCGGGTTCGCGCCCGACGCCTTCGGCCGCTCCACCGAGACCTTCTCGGGCGGCTGGCAGATGCGGCTCGCGCTGGCCAAGCTGCTGCTCGGCCAGCCGAATCTCCTGCTGCTCGACGAGCCCACCAACCATCTCGATCTCGAGGCTCGCAACTGGCTCGAGGAATACCTGAACGGCTATCCGCACGCCGTGATCCTCGTCTCCCACGATCGCTTCTTTCTCGACGCCGTGGTGACGCGGATCGTGGATCTGAGCCTGCGCACGCTGACCGACTATCACACCACCTACAGCGGCTATCTGGTCGAGCACCACGAACGGATGGACGCGCTCCGCAAGGCCAAGCGCGAGCAGGACGAGGAAGTCGCCCGGATCAGGATGTTCATCGACCGGTTCCGGTACCAGGCGACCAAGGCCGCGCAGGTCCAGAGCCGCATCAAGCTGCTCGACAAGGTGGTCCCGATCGACGTACCGGCCGAGCGCCCGACCATCCACTTCGCCTTTCCCTCGTGCGCCCGGAGCGGCCGGACGGTGCTGGAATTGAAGCACGCGCGAAAGGCGTACGGCGCGCTCACCGTCTTCGAGGATCTCAGCCTGCACATCGAGCGCGGCGACCGCATCGCGCTCGTCGGGCCGAACGGCGCCGGCAAGTCGACGCTCATGCGCATGCTGTCGGGCGAGGAATCGCCCGACCGCGGCGACCGCGTGGCCGGCCACAACCTCGTCCTGCAGTCGTTCGCGCAGGACGAAGCCACGCGCCTCGATCCGGCGCCCACGGTGTACGAAACGCTGGCGTCCGGCTCTCCGACCCACATGGTGCCGGCCATCCGCAACATCCTCGGCGGGTTCCTCTTCTCGGGAGACGACGTCTACAAGCGCGTGCGCGTGCTGTCGGGAGGCGAGCGCACGCGGCTCGCCGTCGCGCGCATGCTGCTGCGGCCGTCCAACGCGCTCCTGCTCGACGAGCCGACGAACCATCTCGACCTGGACTCGAAGGAAGTGCTGCTCGATGCGCTGATGGCGTACGGCGGCACGCTCATCTTCGTGTCCCACGATCGGTACTTCGTCGAGCGGCTCGCCACCCGGATCGTCGAGGTCGGCCGCGGCACGGCGGTCGTCTATCCGGGGACCTACGCCGAGTTCCTGTGGCACAAGGAGCATCCGCTCGCCCACCAGGCGGCCCGCCCGCCCGACCCGGATCATCGAGCACGCCGCGGCCAGCCCCGGCACCACGACGGCCGGCAGCGGACGTCAACCGAGGGTCCGCCGGCGCCGGCGCCGCCGCGACCGCCTGCACCGCTGCACGCGGCCCGCGAGGAACGAAAGCGCGCCGATGCCGACGCGCGACGGCGCCAGCGCGCCGATCAGGCACGCCGCGGCGAAATCGACCGCCTCGAAGCGAGAATCGCCGGGACCGAGCAGGCGATCCGCGATCTCGAAGCGCAGATGGCGGCGCCCGGCTTCTACGAGGATCGCGCCGCCTCCCAGCCGCTCGTCGATCGCCACCAGGCGCTGATGTGGGAGGTCGGCGATCTCATGCACCAGTGGGAAGAACTGCAACTGGCGGCCGATCTGGTCCCCGCGCAGAATCGCCGCTGACCCAAACCGTAATTGGATTACACTTTCGTTGGTCGTCCCCGGCGGACGCCCGACCGAACCGGTTGTAAATCCTTCAGCTGTTTCGTCTTGCGGCGGCGAGTTCGCGCGCGGTCCCGGGTACGTGCTTTGCCTTGGGGAATCTGACCGATTCCTGCCGCCATGCCCGTAGCGATGCATTCTGAGGAGACGCGAGTGTCGTCGACCGGCAGATCCGGGCGGACCCGCGCCAATGGCCGCCCTGTCCCCGACGATCGGTTCTTCCGTCACATCGTCGACAGCATGCGGAACGGCGTGATTGCCATCCGGCGCGACGGCGCCCTGGCGCTGATGAACGACGAGGCGTACCGGATTTTCGGCCTGTCCCGGCAGGCCGACGACATGGGACGGCCCTTCACCGACGTGCTGCGGCAGCGGCCGGACGGCGTGCGGGCGCTGGCTGGCGCCTTCGAGCTCAGCTTCCTGCCGAACCGCGCGGAGTTCCGCCTGAAGGATCTCGACCGCGTCGTCGGCTACACCCTGTCGCAGGTGCGGAACGACGAGGGGGAGATGGTCGGCGCCGTCATGTTCTTCAAGGATCTGACGCAGGTCGAGCAGCTCGAGGAGCGCGAACGGCTGCGCGATCGCCTGGCGTCGCTCGGGGAGATGGCCGCCGGGATGGCGCACGAGTTGAGGAATCCGCTGGCCGGCATCGAGGTGATGGCCGGGCTGCTGCGGCGGCAGGTGCCCGATTCCAAGGACGCGCAGTCGCTGCTGGCCGACATCATCAGCGAGGCGAAGCTCGCCAACGCGATCGTGGTCGAGATGCTCGAGTTCGTCCGTCCGCTCCGGCTGCAGGTCGAGCGGACGCACCTCGCCGAGGTCCTCCATCAGTCGGTGACGCTCGCCGAGACCAAGGCCACGCGCGGCACCATCGCGCTCACGGTGGATCTGCCGCCGGACCTGCCGGCGATCGACGGGGATCAGCACCAGCTCTGTCAGGTGTTCACGAACCTGCTGACCAACGCCTTCGAGGCGATGGACGGCCGCGGCGCGATCACGGTGACGGCGGAGGTCGGCGCCATGGACGTGGATCCGGCGGTCGTGGGCGACGAGGGATCGACGCCGATCGTCGTCGTCGACGTGCGGGACGACGGCCCCGGCGTGCCGGCGGATCTGACGGATCGGATCTTCAACCCCTTTTTCACGACCAAGCCGCAGGGATCCGGCCTCGGCCTGGCGATCGTCCGCAAGATCGTGGACGCGCACGACGGCCGCATCGACGTCAGCAGCAGCCCGGCCATGGGCACGCGGTTCCGGATCACGCTGCCCATCGAGCACGCGGCCGGCTTCTTCAAATGAGCTTCGATTGCGAGGATCAACGACCATGGGCCGAATTCTGATCGCCGACGATCACGATGCGCTGCGTCGCGGCCTCGCCCGCGGCCTGGCCGAGGCGGGCCACGAAGTCGACGAAGCGTCGAACGGCAACGCCGCGATCGAGCGTCTGCACGACAGTCACTTCGACATCGTGCTGAGCGATCTGCGGATGGGGGGCAGCGACGGCCTCGACGTGCTGCGGACGACCAAGGCGCTGCACCCGACGACGGCGGTGATCCTCATGACGGCGTTCGGATCGGTGACCACGGCGGTCGAGGCGATGAAGAGCGGGGCGTTCGACTACGTGCAGAAGCCGTTCGAGATCGAGGAGATGGAGGTCAAGATCGAGAAAGCGCTCGAGATGAAGCGCATGAAGAACGAGCTCGACTACCTCCGTCACACCCAGCAGGACATCTACGAGTTCGAGCGCATCGTCGGGTCGAGCGAGGCGCTGCAGCGGGTGCTCGGCATGGTGCGGAAGGTCGCCAAGAGCAACACCACCGTGCTGATCCGCGGCGAGACCGGCACCGGCAAGGAGCTGATTGCCGGCGCGATCCACCACAACTCGCTCCGGACGTCGCGGAACTTCGTCAAGGTGAACTGCGCGGCGCTGCAGGAGAACCTGCTCGAATCGGAGCTCTTCGGGCACGAGAAGGGCGCCTTCACCGGCGCCGACAAGCAGCGGATCGGGCGCTTCGAGCAGGCCGACGGCGGCACGCTGTTCCTGGACGAGATCGGCGACATGAGCCCCAATACGCAGGCGAAGATCCTGCGCGTGCTCCAGGAGCACGAGTTCGAGCGGCTCGGCGGCACGCGGACGCTGCGCGTCGACGTCCGGCTGATCGCCGCGACCAACCGCGACCTGTCGGCGATGGTGCAGTCCGGCCGGTTCCGCGAGGATCTGTACTACCGGCTCAATGTCGTCTCGATCGAGATGCCGCCGCTGCGCGAGCGGAAGGACGACATCGTGCCGCTGGCGGGCTTCTTCATCCGCCGGTTCGCCGGCGAGCTGAAGAAGCGCACCGAGGGGCTGGAGATCGAGGCGCAGAAGCTGCTCATGCGGTACAACTGGCCCGGCAACATCCGCGAGCTCGAGAACGCGATCGAGCGCGCGATGCTGCTGGCCGAGGGCAGCGCCATCGCGGCCGGCGACCTCCGGCTCGGCGAGGTCTCGACGGCCGGCACCGCGCGCGATACGTCGTCGATCGTGAAGATCCCGCCGACCGGCATTCCGCTGGACGACATCGAGCGGCTGGCGCTGGTCGAAGCGCTCAAGATGTCGAACTGGGTGCAGAAGGACGCGGCCGAACTGCTGGCGATCAGCCCGCGGGTGATGAACTACAAGATCAAGACGCTCGGCATCGAGTTCCCGCGGGGCCGCCGCGCCGCGCCGATGACGCCGTCGGCCGCCTGAGGCGCGGAGTCCTCACTCCGCCTTCGCGCGGGGGTGCGCCTTGCGGTACACCTCGAGCAGCTGCGCGGCGTTCACGTGCGTGTAGCGCTGGGTGGTGCTCAACCGGGCGTGGCCGAGCAGCTCCTGAATGGCGCGCAGGTCGGCCCCGCGCTGCAGCAGGTGCGTCGCGAACGAGTGACGCAGGGCGTGGGGAGCAATCCCGGCGCGCGTGCTGGTCGCCGTCACGTACCGTTTCACGAGCCGGTCCACGCTGCGGACGGTCAGCCGCGTGCCCCGATAGTTGACGAACAACGGCTCCTCGGCCCGATCGTCCGCCTGTCGCGGCGAGCGTCGCCGGCCCGGCGTGACTCGCGGTCGCCGGAGTCGCGAGCGGGCCGCCCCGTCCGACGGTCCGCCCGCCGCCGCACCCACGACGATCCGCTCCCGCTCCTTCAGGTACGCCTGAACCGCGCGCGCCGCGCTGGAGTTGAACGGCACGATCCGCGGCTTGCCGCCCTTGCCCAGGACGCGCACCATGCGCGCGCTCAGGTTCAGATCGTCCAGATCGAGGCCGACCAGCTCGCTGAGACGCAGCCCTGACGCGTAGAACAGCTCCAGAATGGCGCGATCGCGGCGGCCGAGCGGCGCATCGTCGGGCGCGGTGACGAGCGCGACCATCTCGGATTCCGAGAGGTGCGCAGGCATCCGCACCTCGCGTTTCGGGGTGCGCACGAGCGCGCCGGCATCGCCGTCGACGAGGCCCTCGCGCCGGAGATAGCGGAGGAAGGTGCGCGCCGCCGCCAGCTTGCGCGCGGAGGTCGCGCGCGACTGGCCGTCCTCGTGCAGCGCGGCGAGAAAGGCGCGGATGGCCGCGCGATCCAGGTGCGACGGCTCGAGATCGCGCCCGGTGAGGCCCACCTGGCGCGCCGCGTGCGCGAGAAACTGGGACACGTCGCTCTGGTAGGCGCGCACCGTGTGCGGCGACGCGTTGCGGTTCAGCCGCAGGAACTCCAGAAAGCCCTTCACGTGATCGAGCATTCCCCGCTCGCCGGGCGACGGCGGGCGGCGAGCGGGCCTCACGCGGGGCCCGTCCGACGGGCGGAAGGCGACAGGACGGCTCCCTCTTCCACGCCGCGCGCTTCGATCCGATCGATCCAGCGCGCGAGATCGTCGAGGGCTCGAGCCGACAGCGCCTGTTTGCGCGCCAGCCTCCCGCCAGCCGTCCGCTCCGCCGCCCCGAGCGGCGGCATGATGCCGAAGGTGATGTTCGACGGCTCGTAGTGTCGGGGATCGGCATGCGAGACGTAGTAGCCGAGCGCGCCGATCGCGGTCGTCCGTGGAGGCGCCGCGATCGGGTCGCCGAGCGCCAGCGCCGCCGCGTGTCGCCCCGCCATCAACCCGGACGCCGCCGATTCGACGTACCCCTCGACGCCCGACATCTGCCCGGCGAAGAACAACGCGGAGCGCCCGCGCACCTGCCACGTCTCGTCGAGGACGTCGGGGCCGTTCACGTACGTGTTGCGGTGGACCATCCCGAAGCGCACGAACTCGGCCCGCTCCAGCCCGGGAATCAGCCGCAGCACGCGACCCTGCTCGCTCCATTTCAGCTGGGTCTGGAAGCCGACCAGGCTGTAATGGTCGCCGGCGAGGTTGTCCTGGCGGAGTTGCACGACGGCGTACGGCGGCCGGCCGCCGCGCGGATCGATCAGGCCGACCGGCTTCATCGGTCCGAAGCGCAGCGTCTCGCGGCCGCGATGGGCCATCACCTCGATCGGCAGACAGCCCTCGAAGAAGCGCTCCCGGTCGAAATCGTGCACGGTGGCCGATTCGGCGCCCACCAGCGCCTCGTGGAACCGATCGTATTCCTCGCGCGTGAGCGGACAGTTCAGATAGTCGCCCTGCCCGTCGTCCACGCCGCAGGATTGATCCGGCCCAAGCGCGACACCACCGGCACGCGGCGCTCCACTGTCGGGAGCGTCCGCCGGCCGGCCCAGGCTCCGGTTCCATCGCGACGCGCGAAACACCCTGCTCCGATCGATCGACCCGGCCAGCACGATCGGGCTGATGGCGTCGTAGAAGTACAGGTGCTCGCGTCCGACGAGCGCGGAAATCGCCGCCGACAGCGCGTCCGAGGTGAGGGGGCCCGTCGCCACGATCACCGGCGCGTCGGCGCGCGCGTCGGGAATCGCGCGGATTTCTTCGCGCACGATCGTGACGAGCGGATGCGCCGACAGCGCCGCCGTGATCGTCTCGGCGAAGCGCTCGCGATCCACCGCCAGCGCCGCGCCGGCCGGCACGCGGCTCGCCTCCGCCGCGCGCATCACCAGCGAGCCGAGGCGCCGCATCTCTTCTTTCAGCAGGCCGACGGCGTTGTCGAGCTTGTCGCCGCGAAACGAATTGCTGCACACCAGCTCGGCGAGCCGGTCGCTCTTGTGGACCGCGGTTCCGCGTACCGGCCGCATCTCGTACAGCACGACGCGGACGCCGCGGGAGGCCGTCTGCCACGCGGCTTCGGATCCGGCGAGACCGCCGCCGACCACGCGAACGGCCATCAGTGAACGTTCTTTCGGCCGGCGGACCTGCGTGTGGCGATCCGCGGCGGTTTGCCGGCGACGGCCGGTGCGCCCGGGGCGGAGGCTGCTCCGCGCGCCACCCGCCGCGACGAGCCGCGGGCGCGGCGCCCGCGAGCGGGCCTGGCGGGCGCGCTGCGGCGCGCCTCGATGAGCGCGTGCGCGTCTTCGAGCGAGAGCGCCGCCGGATCCAGGTGCCGCGGGATGGAGGCGTTGGTCTCCCCGTCGGTCACGTAGGGGCCGTACCGGCCCTCGAGCACCTGCAGCGGCGCGGCGCCGTTGGCGCCCTCGATCCGCCGGATCACGCGTGTGGCCGCCGCCTGCCGCCCGCGCCGCTTCGGCTCGGCCAGGAGCGCCAGCGCGCGATCGAGCTCGATCGTGAAGAGATCGTCGTCCGCCGCGAGCGAGCGGTAGTCGTCGCCGTGCCGCACGTACGGACCGAAGCGGCCGAGCCCCGCCACGACCGGCTGGCCCGATTCGGGGTGCGGCCCGAGATCGCGCGGCAGGTCGAGCAGCTTCAGCGCGTCCTCGAGGGTTACCGTCGATTCGGTCAGGCCGGGCGTCAGCGAGGCGCGCTTCGGTTTGTCCTTCGATCCGCGCTCCGGCGTCTCGCCGAGCTGCACGTACGCGCCGAAGCGGCCGTGGATGGCGTACACGTTCTGGGCGGTCTTCGGATCGACGCCGACCGCGCGGGGGCCCTCCGCCTTCGCGCGGATGAACGCCATCGCCTTGTCCACCGTGAGATCGGCCGGCGCCACCGAGGGCGGCAGCGACGCGGTCCGTCCGGGACCGCCCTCGCCGAGCTGCAGGAACGGTCCGTAGCGGCCGATGCGCACGCACACGGTATCGCCCGAGTCCGGATCCGCGCCGATTTCGATCAGCGGATAGTCCGCCCGCTCCTCCGCCTGCTTCACCGCGTCCTCGAGGCCGCGATGGTGCGTGTCCCCGCGGTAGAACTGGCGGATGAAGTCGAGCCACTCGCGCTCGCCGCGTGAAATCTGGTCGAGATCCTCCTCCATCTCCGCCGTGAACTCGACGTCGACCAGGTCGCCGAAGTGCCCGCGCAGCAGGCGCGTCACGGCGAACGCCGTGAAGCTCGGGACGAGCGCCTTGCCCTGGCGGACGATGTACCCGCGGCGCTCGATCGTGCCGATGGTGGCGGCGTAGGTGGACGGCCGGCCGATGCCGAGCCGCTCCAGCTCCTTGATGAGCGACGCTTCGGTGTACCGCGCCGGCGGCGTCGTCTCGTGCCGTTTCGGCTCGAGTCCGACAATGCGCACGCGCGCGTCGGGCCGGCGCTCGACGCGCTCGCCGACAGTGAGCTTGGGGAGCAGGGTTTCCCGCTCCTCGAGCTCCGCCGCCGGATCGTCGCTGCCTTCGACGTACGCGCGGCGGAATCCGGCGAACTCGATCGCCTTGCCCGACGCGGTGAAGACGGCCGTCTCGTCGGCCGCGCCCCGGCCCGAGACTTCCACCGTGGTGCGCAGCACCCGCGCGTCGACCATCTGCGACGCCATCGTCCGCTTCCAGATGAGCTCGTAGACCCGCAGATCGTCGCGGTCGAGCGAGGATTCCATCGACGCGGGCGTGTGGCTGAAGTCCGACGGCCGAATCGCTTCGTGCGCTTCCTGGGCGTTCTTCACCTTCGTCGCGTACCGGCGCGGGCCGGTGTAGTACGCGTCGCCGAACATCTCGCGGATCGCCGCGGCCGACTCCGCCAGCGCCTTGTCGCTGAGCGTCGTGGAATCGGTGCGGTGATAGGAGATGTGGCCGTCCTGGAACAGCCGCTGCGCGGTGTGCATCGTGCGCTCGGTCGAGAACCCGAGCTTGCGGCTCGCCTCCTGCGTCAGCGTGGAGGTGGTGAACGGCGGCGCCGGACGTTCGACGCCCGGCTTCTCCTCCACCGCGGTCACCGTCCACGGCACGTGCGCCCAGAGGGCGTCCACCAGGGCGCGGCCGTCGGCCTCCGAGAGCACGCGGGCGTTCCTGCCGGTCAGCTCGCCCTTCGCGTCGAAGTCCTTGCCGGTCGCCACACGCGCCGGACCGAGCCGCGCCAGCGTGGCGACGAACTCGCGGTCGTCGCCCGACAACCGCGCTTCGAGATCCCAGTAGGTGGCGGCTCTGAACGCGAGGCGCTCCTCCTCGCGATCCACGATCAGGCGGACGGCGACGCTCTGGACGCGGCCGGCGCTCAACCCGGTCTGCACCTTCTTCCAGAGGACGGGCGACACGGTATAGCCGTACAGCCGGTCCAGAATGCGCCGGCTCTCCTGCGCGCGCACCAGGTTCTCGTTGACCTCGTGGCCGTCGCTCACGGCCTGGCGGATCGCAGCCTCGGTGATCTCGTGAAAGACGATGCGCTTGACCGGCACCTTCGGCTTCAGCACCTCCTTCAGATGCCAGCTGATCGACTCGCCCTCGCGATCGGGATCGGTCGCGAGAATCACCTCCGACGCCCCCTTCAGGGCCGCCTTGAGCGCCTGCACGTATTTCCGCTTGTCGTTCGGCACGACGTAATAGGGCGTGAAGTCGCCGTCGGTGTCGACGCCGAGGCGGCCCCATTTCTTCTTCCGGATTTCGTCGGGGATCTCGTCGGCCGACTCGGGCAGATCGCGCACGTGGCCGTAGCTCGCCCGCACGTCGTACCCGTCCTTCAGGATGCGTTCGATCGTCCGCGCCTTCGCCGGCGATTCGACGATCACCAGTCGTTTGGACATTCCTGTTCACCCTAGCACGTTCTGTCAATTCGAACGAACCGCCCGCCGCCGACGCGCGCCACCGCTCCCTCCAACTCGAGCTCGAGCAGGCGCGGCAGCACCCGGGTCACGGCGAGGCCCGACCGCTCGGAGATCGCGTCCACGTCGCAGGCGTCGCCGGGCGTCAACGCCCGGAGCACGGGATCGGACACCTGCGCCGGCGGCCTCGTCGAACCGGCGGCGCGCGGCCCGGCGCCGCCGGCCCATGCGTAGCCGCCGAAGAGCTCGTCCAGGATGTCGTCCGCGGTCTCGACAATCGTGGCGCCGTCCCGCAGCAGCGCGTGCCCGCCCTTGTTGCGTCCGCTCAGGACGTTGCCGGGCACGGCCAGGACGTCGCGCCCCTGGTCGAGCGCAGAGCGCGCGGTGATGAGCGACCCGCTCCGCTCCCCCGCCTCGACGACGACGACGGCCCGCGACAGGCCGCTGATGATGCGGTTGCGCTGCGGGAAGAAGCGCGGCAACGGCGGCGTGCCGGGCGCGAGCTCGCTGACGATCAGGCCGCGCGCCTCGATGGCCTGCGAGAGCGGCGCGTGTTCGGCCGGATACACGATGTCGGCGCCGCATCCGAGCACGGCGATGGTCCACCCCGCCGACAGCGCGCCGCGATGCGCCGCCGAATCGACGCCCCGCGCCAGCCCGCTGACGACGGCCACTCCGCGCGCGGCCAGATCCGTCCCGAGCCGCTCGGCCACCTCGAGCGCATAGGGCGACGCCGCGCGCGATCCGACGATCGCCACCGCCGGGACGCGGAGGGCGTCGAGCGCGCCGCGCGTCCACAGGACCGGCGGCGGATCGACGATCGCCGCCAGCATCGGCGGGTAGTCGGGATCGTTCCATGACGTGGGCCGCAGCCGCTGGCGGGCGCCGCGGAGGAGCGCCAGCCTCGCCCGCTCCATCAGCGCCGAGGGCTTGCCGGGCTCGGCCGGCCAGCGCGCCGCGGCGATGGCATCGAGCGCTGCCGCCGCGGTGTCACCGGCCCGCAGCCGCTCGCCGACATCTTTCCACGTGTGCACGGGGAGCAGCGAGAGGGCGACAAACGCGGGATCGATCATGAGCGCGCCTCGGCGGCCTGGACGCGCCTCGAGACACCAAGAGGCCGCAACCGCCGCACCGTGGGCGCGGGGCCCGACCTCCTGACGTCAATTGTAGACCGAGATCGAAAATCCGCGGTCCGCGGACGCGCGAACGTAAGGAATTCAGCACGATCTTGCATGGCATCTTCATTGCTTCCGCGCATGCGGGACATGGCAAATGCCTTGTCACGACACCACCCAGCGGCTATAGTTTGAGCGTAACCCTGTCATGAATCGACTCATCGGGTGCCTCGTGCTCGTGACGGCGAGCGTGTCGGCTGCGCCGGCACGGGCCGACGCGCGTTCGGACGCGAAGTCGCAGGTCAACTTCGGCATCAATGTCGCCCAGCGCGGACTCTGGCGCGAGGCCATCTACCGATGGGAGCGCGCCGTGCAGCTCGATCCGAGCTACGCCGCGGCGTTCAACGACCTGGCGATCGCGTACGAACACGAGGGCGAGCTGGAGAAAGCGCGCAAGGCTTACGAACGAGCCGTCGAACTGGATCCGAACAACGCCGACATCAGACAGAACTTCGAGCTCTTCAAGGAAATCAATGATCGGACCAGTTCCGCCAAGGACAAGAATTAGGCTGCTCGCCGGCGCGCTCTTCGCTGTCGCGTTGACCGTCGTGGCGTGCGGGCCCGACAGCTACGAAATCCAGATCGAGACGCCCATCCAGCCCAAGATGGACGTCTCGCCGTTCCAGCGCGTCCTGGTTGCCGGCTTCGTGGCCGGAGGATCCGACGATCTCGACACGAACCAGGAAACCGTCCGGCTGCTGCGCAGTCAGCTCCGCAACAAGTCGTCGCTGAAGGTGATCGACGCCGACGTGATGCCGCTCCTCGACATCGCGCAGGAGCAGTACAAGACGGCGAATGCCGCCGTCGGCGAGGACGAACCGGCCGTCGCCATCACCTCTGTCAGCAATCCGACCTCGGCGCCCCCGAACCAGGCGGCGCTGCCGCTGCCGCCGAAGATCAAGGAAGAGAAGGATCTCGAGCCGTACGAACGGCTGTTCGCGAACGTCGCCTATTGGAAGATGATCGGCGAGGAGTACCAGAATCCGCTCATCGTCACCGGCACGGTGCTCTTCTCGCCGCACTCCCGGTCGGGATTCGTCCAGCGCGACCAGGAAGTCTACGACGCCTTCGGCCGCCGCAGCGTACGCCCGGTGCGCACCTACATGGAGCGCAAGGGCTTCATCCTCCGCCCCAAGTTCGTCTTCATCGACGGACGCACCGGCGCGACCATGTACTCGGAGAGCTACCGCGAGGAAATTCTCTACAACGCGCAGACCAACACGCCCGCGTTGTCGTCCTACTTCGAGCTCATGGATCGCCTGGTGCCGAACTTCCTGAGCGCCCTCAGCACGCAGAAGATCAAGGGCACGCGCGTCCTGCTCAAGTAGCGCCTCAACGCGTCTCGGTCTGCACGACCCCGCCCTGGAACTGGGCGTCCACCCACTTCCCGTTGACGCGCACGACCAGGCGGCCAATCAGCTGCTCGCCCTTCTGTCCTTCGACGCGGAAACCGAAGTTCTCGCCCGACAACACCATGGGCGCGGAAAACGGGCGCGCCGCTCGCGACACCTGAGCCGACGCCCATCCGGCGGCCCCGGCGAGCGCAACCATCGTCACCGCCAGCACAACTCGCAGGTGCACACGTGTCATCATGCCCTCCGTCCGCTCGTAAGACGCGGCGCCGCCCCGGCCGGCCGGCGTCCAGCAAGTGGCGCACAGTAGTGGCGCACAGTAGTGGCGCATAGTAGTGGCGCATAGTAGTGGCGCATAGTAGTGGCGCATAGTAGTGGCGCATAGTAGTGGCGCACAGTAGTGCTGTCAGGTAACCTGTTGTAACTGAGCTCTTTACAAGCTGCGGATCGGATAGTACACTCTCTGTTTTGCACAGGGGCCGATTATGTTCGCAATCATCAAGACCGGCGGGCGCCAGGTGAAGGCGACTCCCGGCGGGTTCATCGACCTCGAAGGGACCGCCGGCGAGCCGGGCGCGGAGCTGACGCTCGGCGACGTCCTCTTCGTGCAGAAGGACGGCGGCGAGGTGGTCGCCGGCACGCCGTTCGTCGCCGACGTGCACGTCGTGGCCGTGGTCGAAGGCGAACGGCGCGGGCCGAAAATCCGCGTCTTCAAGAAGAAGCGCCGGAAGGGCATGCGGCGCACCTGGGGGCACCGCTCCACCTTCACGCGCGTGCGCATCCGGGACATCGTCCTCTAGCGACGCTCCCCAACAGGTAGAGAAAGCCATGGCTCACAAAAAAGGACAGGGCAGCTCACGCAACGGCCGCGATTCGAATTCGCAGCGGCTCGGCGTCAAGGCGCACGACGGCAATCTCGTCACCGGCGGCACCATCATCGTGCGGCAGCGCGGCCGGCGGTTCCGGCCCGGCCGCAACGCGGGCCGCGGGAAAGACGACACCATTTTCGCGAAGACCGCCGGCCGCGTCCGGTTCGAGAACCACGGCGCCAGCGGACGGATCATCAGCGTCATTCCGGTCGAATAAGCCGTCCGGCAGCCGGATCGATCCGCTGGCCGGGTTCCCCTGATGTTCGTCGACGAAGTCGACATCCACGTCGTCGCCGGTGCCGGCGGCAACGGCTGTCTGGCGTTCCGCCGCGAGAAGTACGTGCCGCGCGGCGGGCCCAGCGGCGGAGACGGCGGTCACGGCGGATCGGTCTACGTCGTCGCCAGCCCGCACACCAACACGCTCATCAACTACCGGTTCCATCCCGAGTTCAGCGCCGACCGCGGCCAGCACGGGATGGGCTCGAATCGCACCGGTCACAACGGGCAGGATCTCGAGCTGGCGGTGCCGATCGGCACGCTCGTCCACGAGCGGACCGACGATCCGGGCGGATCGTGGCACCTCGTCGCCGATCTCGCGCGCGAGGGGCAGCGCGTCCTCGTCGCGCGGGGCGGACGCGGCGGCCGCGGCAACGCGCGTTTCGCGAGCTCCACCAATCGCGCGCCCCGCCGTCACGAGCCCGGCGCGCCCGGCGACGACAAGCACCTGCGCCTCGAGCTGAAACTGATCGCCGACGCCGGACTGGTCGGCTTTCCCAACGCGGGCAAGTCCACGCTCATCGCGCGGATCTCGTCGGCGCATCCGAAGATCGCCGACTACCCCTTCACGACGCTGACGCCGAACCTGGGCGTCGTCCGCCTGAGCGGCGACCGCAGCTTCGTGGTCGCCGACGTCCCCGGGTTGATCGAGGGGGCGCACCGCGGACTGGGACTCGGCGATCGGTTCCTGCGGCATCTCGAGCGGACGCGGGTGCTCGTGCACCTGGTGGACGTCTCCGGCGGCAGCAGCGGCCGCGATCCGTCCGTCGATCTCGACACCGTCCGCCGCGAGCTCGAGCTGTTTCAACCCGCGCTGGCGGCCAAGCCTCAGATCGTCGCCGCCAACAAGATCGACGCGGTCGACGACGACTCGCGCGTCGCGCGGCTCGAGCGGCGCGCGAGGGAGCTCGCGCTGCCGTTCCTCCAGGTGTCGGGAGCAACCGGCGAAGGAGTGCCGGCGCTGCTCGAACGGATCTGGAAAGCGCTCGCCGACGCGGCGCGCGCGGCCGACGAGGGGGACGCGGTCGAAACCGGATCCTACGTGCCGCCGTCCGGCGGCGCCGGGCGATGAGACGGCCGTCGCGGCGCGTCGGCCTCCTGGGCGGCATGTTCGATCCGATTCACTGCGGGCACATCGACGTGGCGGCGGCGGCCGAACGGGCGCTCGCGCTGTCGGACGTGCTCGTGATGCCGGCCGCCCGGCCGCCGCACCGCCCGCAGGCGATCGCGTCCGGGTACCACCGGTTTGCGATGGCGGCGCTCGCCGTTGCCGGACGACCGGGCTGGCGCGCGCTGGACGTCGAGCTGCTCCGGGGCCGCACGACGTATACGACCGAGACGTTGCAGCGCCTCCACGCGGACGGTTATCGGCCCGACGAGCTCTTCTTCGTGACCGGCGCCGACGCGTTTCTGGAGATTGCGACCTGGCGGAACTATCCGTCGGTGCTCGATCAGGCGCACTTCGTCGCGGTGGCGCGCCCGGGGACGCCGGCCGGCGATCTGCCGGGCCGGCTGCCGGATCTCGCCGCGCGGATGATCCTCGTCGAGGACGGCCGGCCGCACCGGTCCGACGACGAGGCGCGGGGCGGCGGCGTGACCGGGGCGGTTTCCGCGCGCGCGTGCATCTTCCTGATCGATGCGCCGACCGCCGACGTGTCATCCACGGCGATCCGGCTGGCCCGGCAGGCGCGTCGATCGATCGCCGGCCTGGTCCCCCCATCGGTGCAGCAACACATTGAGCAGCACGGGCTTTACCTTTAGCGCGGCGTGGCCGTCCGACCGCACCGAGCGGGCGCGCGGCGGCGCGGCAGGCAGGTTGCATGGCGAACACTGAGAAACGGCCAACCCGGGCGCGTCTTCCGCACGAAGTCACTTCGGCCATCGCCGCTGCCGAAGACAAGAAGGCCGTCGATGTCGTGCTGCTCGATCTTCGAAAGGCCGCCGGGTTCGCCGACTACTTCCTGATTTGTTCCGGCGCCAATGCGCGCCAGATCCGCGCGATCGCCGACGGCATCGTCGAGGCGCTGCGCGCGCGCGGCAGCCGGCCGGCGCACGTCGAGGGCTACGAGCGGTCGGAATGGATCCTGCTCGACTACTTCGATTTCATCGTCCACATCTTCGCGCCCGAGACGCGGCTGTTCTACGGCCTGGAGCGCCTGTGGGGGAGCGCGGAGCGGGTGCCGATTCCCGCCGACTGACGGCCGTTCTCGACGCCGTCCTGTCGGTCGCGCTCGCGCCCTCGTGCGTGGCCTGCGACCAGTTGCTCGATCGACCGACGGGGGGACCGGTGTGCGCCGCGTGCTGGCGATCCATTCTTCCGCTCACGCCGCCGCTCTGCCGCCGCTGCGGCGATCGGCTGAGCGCCTGGCGGACCGACCCCGGCGCGCTCTGTCCGCGGTGCCGGCGCCGGCCGTCCGGCCTCGCGTGCGCCCGCGCGATCGGCGCCTACGACGGCGCGCTCTGCGCCGTCCTGCACGCGCTGAAATACGACGGGCGCCGCTCGCTGGCGGTCCGCCTCGGTCGCCTGATGCGGGAGCGGGGCGGCGACGTGCTCGCGGGCGCCGCCTGCGCGGTCCCCGTTCCGCTGCACCGGTCCCGGCTTCGCGAGCGCGGCTTCAATCAGGCGGAGGATCTGGCGCGCGCGCTCGGCCTGCCGGTCTGCCGCGCGGTCCGGCGCATCCGCGCGACGCCCACGCAGACGGGACTGTCCTCGGCCGAGCGGCACCGGAACGTGCGCCACGCCTTCGGCGCGACGCGGCGCGCCGCCGCGGTGGCGGGCGCGGTCGTCGTCCTCGTCGACGATGTCTGCACGACGGGAGCGACGCTCGAAGCCTGCGCGCGGGTCCTGAGGGCCGCGGGCGCGCTCGAGGTGCGGGCGCTCACGGCGGCCCGAGTCGTGGGGCCACCGCGGTGACCACATCGGCGGCAATCGCGTCTCGCGGGCGTTCGCCGTCGAGCACCATCCAGCCGCCGTCGGCGGCCTGCCGCTGATAGCTTTCGCGGACGCGGCGCTGCATCGCGAGATCGCGCTCGTAGCGATCGCGATCGACCGCCTTGCGCTGCACGGCCGTCTCCGGCTCGATGTCGAGCAGAATCGTCAGCGTCGGCGGCGGCAGATAGCGCTGCATGTCGGCGAGCCACGCCGGCTCCAGCCCCTGGGCCTCGCCGTACGCGATGCTCGACGCGGTGTAGCGATCCGCCACGAGCACGATCCCGCCGTCGAGCCAGCGCTGCAGATCCGGCTTGCGCTCGTACCGGTTCGCCACGTAGAGGAGCTGCATGACGTCGGGACCGTACTCGCGCTCGCCCTGGAGCGCCCGCGCGATCTCTTCGCCAATCGAGGTCGCGTAGTCGGGAAAAGAAACGAGCCGCGCCTTGCGGCCGTGTCCCCGCACCCAGTCGCGCAGCAGCTCGGCCTGCGTCTGCTTGCCGCTCTGGTCGAGGCCTTCGAACGCGATCAGCATCCTAGGTTTCCATCGCGAGCATGTCGTCGAGGGTCTGCCGGCGCCGGATCACGCGCCAGCGTCCGTCCTCGACGAGGACCTCGACCGGCAGCGGACGGCGATTGTAGTTGGACGCCATGGCGGACCCGTACGCACCCGCATCGCGAATGGCCACGAGATCGCCCGGCTCGAGCGGCGGCAGGGCGCGATCGCGGCCGAGGACGTCGGCGCTCTCGCACACGGGACCGACAATCTCGTAGTTGTGCGCCGGCCCCTCGCGGGCCCTCACCGGCTCGATGGCGTGATACGCGCCGTAGAGCGCCGGCCGCAGCAGCTCGGTCATCCCGGCGTCGACGACGGCGAAGTCGCTCGTAGGGTCGCGCGGCTTCAGATCGACGACGCGGGCGAGCAGCACGGCCGACGGCCCGGTAATCGATCGTCCCGGCTCGATCACGATCGGCAGCCCGGTCGGCCGGATTTCGGCCACGAGCGCGGCCGCGTAGTCCGACGGCGACGGCACGCCCCGGCCGTCGTAGGCGATGCCGAGGCCGCCGCCGAGATCGACGTAGTCGAGCGAGGTGCCGGCCTGGCCGAGCTCGTCGGCGAGGTGCCGCACCGCCGCCGCCGCCCGCCGAAGCGGGTCGAGGCTCGTGATCTGGGAGCCGACATGGACGTGGAGCGCCACGAGCCGCAGCGCCGGCCGCCGGGGCAGGCCGGCCAGCAGCTCCCGCGCATCGTCCATCGGCACGCCGAACTTGTTGATCCGGAGGCCGGTCGAGATGTGCGGGTGGCTGCCCGAATCGATGTCCGGGTTGAGCCGGATCGCCACGCGCGCGACGACCCGATGCCGCGCGGCAATCGCCTCGACGCGCGCGAGCTCGCCGGCCGATTCGACGTTGATGCCCTTGAGCCCGAGCGGCACCGCGCACTCGAGCTCGGCGTCGGACTTGCCGACGCCCGTGAAGACGATCTGCGGCGGCGTGAACCCCGCCCTGCGCGCCAGCTCGATTTCCCACACCGAGTTGGCGTCGGCGCCGCTGCCGAGCGTCCGCAGCAGGGTGGCGAGGGCGAGCGTCGAGTTCGCCTTGAGCGCGTAGTGGAGCGCGTGCGGGTAGCCGCCGAACGATCGGTCGATCGCCTGGTAGCGGTCGCCGACGACGGCCGCGCTGTACACGTAGGTGGGCGTGCCCACCGCGTCGGCGATCGCCGAGAGCGACACGCCGTCGCAGACCAGCTCCTGGCCCACTCGATGGAAGCCGGACGGTTGGGGCAACGTGATAGGCTATTTTACTCAATCCATTCATGTCGTCCGACTTCTCCGTCCCCGCGGCACCGCCCGACCACGCCGTCGAGACGCTGATTCAGCGGTGCCTGGATGGCGACGAACGCGCCTGGGAGCAGATCGTCCGCATGTTCTGGCGGAAGGTCTTCAACGTGGCGTACAAGTTCGTCGGCAAGCACGACGAAGCCGAGGACCTGGCGCAGGACATCTTCCTCAAGGTCTTCAAGTCGCTCGGCACCTTCGATCGCCGCGCGAACTTCCAGACGTGGCTGATCAGCGTCAGCCGCAACCTCTGCATCGATCACTATCGCAGCGTCCGCAAGGAGCGCGAGACGATCGACCGGGAGATCGACGCCAGCGACCTGATGCCGACCTCGAACGAGCCGGGGCCGATGGCCGCGCTCGAGCAGCGCGACCGGCTCACGCTGCTCCGCCAGGCGTTCGCGCACCTGCCCGAGACGCTCCGGACGGCGGTGCTGATGCGCGACATCCGGGAGATGTCCTATCAGGAGATCGCCGACGCGCTGCACCTGCCGGAGGGCACCGTGAAGTCGCGGATCAATCGCGGCCGGACCGAGCTGGCGCGCTTTGTCAAGAAGCTGGGCGGCCCCGATGGCCCGGACCGGGCCGAGGAGCATTCATGAAGGTCACGACCGAGCAACGCGGGCACGTCGGCATCGTGCGCGTGGGAGAGACGCGGATGATGTACCCGATCCTCTCGGATTTCTCGTCGACGGTCGGCGGGCTCATCGCGGAAGGCCGGCACGACATCCTGATCGACATGACGCCGGTCACCTACGTCGACAGCGCGACCATCGGGTGCCTGATGGATCTGTACCGGCAGGTCCGGAACGCCGGCGGCCGGCTGAAGCTCTCCAGCGTGCAGAAGCGGGTCGAGACGATGCTCACGCTCACCGGCGCGCACAATTTCATCGAAATCCACCCGGACGAATCGGCCGCCGTCACGAGCTTCGGGGGATAGCGTCATGCGCATCATCAAGACCACGACCGGGACGTCCATCACCCTGGACGGCGACCTCCTCGCCGTGATGGAGACGCTCTATCACGAGGTCACCGCCCGCAAAGCGCTCGAGCGCTCGTTCGAGGACATGGTCCAGGAAATCCACCACCTCATCGATCAGATGGACGACGCCGAGCGGCGCACCTACCTGGCCGAGAGCCTGTTCCTCAACACCGTGAAGTACGAGAACGACAAGCTCGACGCCTACCTGCGGAAGCTGGCCAAGAAATAGCTTGTGTCCCTGAACTTCCTGGCCACCCGGTTCCAGTGCAGCTGGCCGTGGACCACGGCCGTCCTCCTCTGCGACGGCCGCATCGTCTGCGGCTGCGCCGACCCCTACGGGCATCGCCCGCTCGGGGACACGCGGACGGCGACGCTCCGCGACATCTGGACCGGCCCGGTCGTGTCGTCGCTCCGGGCCGACCTCAACGCCGGCGGCTCGAGCTTCTGCGGCGACTGCGCGCTGAAGCTGCCGCTCAAGAAGGACCAGTCGCCGGTGGTGCGTCCGGTCGACGCCGGCCCGCTGCCGTCCCGCCTCTACGTCGAGTGCACGGCCGCGTGCAACATCTCGTGCGCCGGGGCGTGCTGCGCGCCCGAGACCGGGATCACCAGGACGCGCCAGGCGGGGATGCTCGATTTCGACCTGTTCGCGCGCGTCGTCGACGAGGCCGGGCCGTCGCTCGGCCGCATCGATTTCTTCAACTACGGCGAAGCGTTCCTCCACAAGCGCGCGGTGGAGATGTGCGAGTACATCAAGACGCGCCATCCGCAGATCTACCTGTACACGAGCACGAACGGGCTCGCGTTCACCGAGGCGCAGGCGCGGCGCCTCGTGCACTCGGGCATCGACGAGGTGACGTTCTCGATCGACGGCGCGTCCCAGGACAGCTACGCGCGATACCGGCAGCGCGGCCGGTTCGACCTCGCCATCCACAACCTGGAGGCGATGGCGGACGAAAAGCGGCGGGCCGGCCGCGATCTGCCGTTCCTCAACTGGCGCTACATCCTGTTCACGTGGAACGACTCGGACGAAGAGATGAGCCGCGCCCGGACGCTGGCCGGCCGCATCGGCGTGGATCGGCTGTGCTGGGAGATCACCGATCACCCCGAAGACGCGTACTCGCGGCGATTCGCGCCCGGGTCGCCGGCCCTCGACGCGATTCGTCACGAGGTGTGGGACGACAACGACCTCGGCAACGCCATCCCCGGCGCGATGCCGAAGGCGCGCATCGACGTGAAGACCCTCGTGCCCGGCGTGCCGCTGGTCGTGCGGGCGGGCGGAGGGCTGCACGTGCGGACGCGCGTGCACAATCTATCGGCGCGTCCCTTCCCGGCGCAGGCGACCTTCGGACGCCGGCTCGTCCGGCTCGGCGCGCAGCTCGGCGATGCGGACGGCGCGGTCATCGACCGCGACTTCGCGCGCGCCTGGCTGCCCGAAACCCTCGCGCCCGGCCGCGCGATCGACGTCGGCATCGACGTGCCCGGGCCCCGGCGTCCGGGCCGCTACACGCTCAAATTCGATCTGGTCAGCGAGGGGATCGACTGGTTCGAGCGCTGCGGCTCGCCCGTCACGACGCGGTCGCTCTGGGTGCGGTAGCTCACTGTCCGGTGCCGCTGAGCCCGACGACGGCCAGGCCGACCGGCGCGATGACGTTCACCGCCAGCGTGCCGCTCCGCGGACCGGCGGCGGTCGGCGTGAACGCCACCGACATCTGGCAGCTCGATCCGGCGGGCACGGTGCTGCCGCACCCGTTCTGCACGATCTGGAAATCGTCGGTCGCCTGGATGCCGAGCACCCGCAAGTCGACGGTCGCCGGGCCGTTGAGGATGTTCGACAGCGACACGACCTGGGGCACGCTCGTCGTGCCGACCGGCTGCGTCGCGAAGGTGAGGCCGCGCGGCGAGAGCGACGCCGTGGCGGCCGAGACGACCGGTCCGCTGAGCGACACCGACTGCGGGCTGGTGGTCGCATCGTCGGTGATGAGGACGCTGCCGGTGCTCAACGCCCCGTTGGTGGCGATCGCCGAGACGAAGCTCACCGAGATCGTGCACGTGTCCCCGACCTGCAGCACGCCGCAGGTGTTGGTCTGGGCGAAATTGCCGACCGCCGTGACGTCGCTGATGGTGAGGACGTCGGTGCCGCTGCTGGTGACGGTGACCGTCTGAACGTCGGTCGCGCTGGCCAGCGTCAGCAGCGGGCTGGACAGCGTGACGGCCGGCCCGTTCGCCGGCACCGGCGTCGGCGGCGTGGTCGTTCCCGTGCTGCTCGAGCCGTTGCCGCACGCGGCGCCCAGGCCGGCCAGGACGACGAGGAATGCCGCGCGCTGGCCGAACGCGCGGGCTGGTGGACGAGACGCTTGCGCCTTCACGATGAATGGCCGCTCCCTGAAAACGATGCCGAACGCCGGCACCAAGGCTCCGAGAGATCAGTATCGTTCAAAAGCGCGGGAGCTGAGAAGCGGGGAGTTGCCGGGAGGCGGCGGCCGGCTGTCGCGTCAGCCGGCCAGGCCGGGCGCGGTGTCCTTGACGGTCAACCGCACCGGCGCGGCGCCTGCCTCCGCCGGCAGTTCGACCAGACGCCAGGCGTGCGTCTCCTCGAGGATCCGCGCGGCGAACTCGGTGTGCAGCGCGTGACCCGCGCGGTGCGCGACGAGATGCCCGATGACCGGGTAGCCGACGAGCGCGAGATCGCCGATGGCGTCGAGGATCTTGTGGCGGACGAACTCGTCCTCGAAGCGGAGCGCGTTGTTGAGCACACCGGTCTCGCCGAGCACGATGGCGTTTTCGAGCGAGCCGCCGAGCGCGAGGCCGTTCTGGCGGAGCATCTCGACGTCTTTCAGGAACGTGAAGGTCCGCGCCGGCGCGATGTGCTCGACGAAGGTTTCCTCGGTGATGCGGATCGTCCGCGACTGGTGCCGGAGGAGCGGGTGATCGTAGCTGACGCTGTAGGTGACCTTGAAATGATCCGATGGATAGAGCGCGATGCGCTTGTCCCCGCGGGAGATGGCAATCGGGCGGACGATCTTCAGGTACTTCCGCGCCGCCGGCAGCGTCTTCACGCCCGCCTCGTGAATGAGGTAGATGAACGGCGACGCGCTGCCGTCCATGATCGGCACCTCCGGCGAGTTCAGCTCGATGAGCACGTTGTCGACGCCGACGCTGACGAGCGCCGCGAGCAGGTGCTCCACCGTCTCGACCGCCACCTCGTCGGACGCCAGACCGGTGGCCAGCTGGATGCCGGCCAGGTGCTGCACCGTCGCCGGCACCTCGTGATGCCCGACGTCGGTCCGCCTGAACCGGATGCCCGCATCGGCCGCCGCGGGCTTGAGCGAAAGGGTGACTTTGTTGCCGGAGTGAAGACCGATTCCGACGCAGGAGATCTGACGACGCAGCGTACGCTGTAGGTCCATTAGCCTCTCGGACAATGAGGGGCGAGCCGCAGATGGCTCAGCAAGAACGATACCTGACAGCTGGACGGGAGAGCGCCGCGCGTCACGTCTAGCCTGACCAACAGCTTAGACGCGTCGTACCGTGCGGATCCGGCACGGGAACCCGATGGCTGTGGCGTTGGAACCACAGGCGAAATCGCTCAAGACGTGGTCATATTACCACGACCTCATCAGCTCGCGACCGGCCGGACGGCCCGCCCGGTCTCGGCGCCGAGCGCCGCCGCCAGATAACGTCCGGTCGCCGACTGGTCGTTGGCCGCCACTTCTTCCGGCGTGCCCTCCGCGACGATGCGCCCGCCCGCCGCGCCGCCTTCCGGCCCGAGATCGACGACGAAATCAGCGCACTTGATGACGTCCAGGTTGTGCTCGATGACGACGATCGTGTTGCCCTGCTCGACCAGCTTGTCCAGGACGTCGAGCAGTTTGCGCGTGTCCTCGAAGTGCAGCCCGGTGGTCGGCTCGTCCAGGATGTACAGCGTCCGGCCGGTCCCGCGCTTCGACAGTTCCTTCGCCAGCTTGACCCGCTGCGCCTCCCCGCCCGACAGGGTGGTCGCCGACTGGCCCAGCTCGATGTAACCCAGCCCGACGTCCTGAAGTGTACGAAGTTTATTCGCTATCGCCGGAAAGTTCTCGAGTAACGGCAGAGCCTGATCCACCGTGAGGTCGAGGACCTCCGCAATCGACTTGCCGCGATACTTGATTTCCAGCGTTTCGGTGTTGTAGCGCCGGCCCTTGCACTGTTCGCAGGTCACGTACACATTCGGCAGGAAGTGCATCTCGATGGCGATGACGCCGTCGCCCTGGCAGGCCTCGCAGCGGCCGCCCTTGACGTTGAACGAGAAGCGGCCCGGCTTGAAGCCGCGCGCCTTGGCGTCGGGCATCATGGCGAACAGATCGCGAACGAACGTGAACAGCCCGGTGTAGGTTGCCGGGTTCGACCGCGGCGTCCGTCCGATCGGCGACTGGTCGATCTCGATGACCTTGTCCACGAGCTCGACGCCCTCCATCCGATCGTGCGCGCCCGGCTCCCCGCCCGCCTTGTACAGCGTCCGCGCGAGCGACGTGTACAGGATGTCGTTCACCAGCGTCGACTTGCCGGACCCGCTGACGCCGGTCACCGCGGTGAGCACTCCGAGCGGAATGCGGACGTCGATGTTCTTCAGGTTGTTCGCGCGCGCGCCGCGAATCACGATGTCGCCCCGGAGCTGCGGCCGGCGCGCCCGGGGCGTCGCAATGGTCCGCGCGCCCGTCAGGTAGGCGCCCGTCAGCGACACGGCGCCGTTCGCCATCGGCGCCATCAGGTCGGCCGGCGGGCCCTGAAAGATGACGTGGCCCCCGTGCTCGCCGGCGCCCGGCCCGAGATCGATCACGTAGTCCGCCGTCCGGATGGTCTCCTCGTCGTGCTCGACGACGATGACCGTGTTCCCGAGATCGCGCAGACGCGAGAGCGTCGCGAGCAGCTTGCGGTTGTCGCGCTGGTGCAGCCCGATCGACGGTTCGTCGAGCACGTAGAGCACGCCGGTGAGGTTCGCGCCGATCTGGGTGGCCAGCCGGATCCGCTGCCCTTCGCCGCCCGACAGCGTCGCCGCGCTCCGGCCGAGCGTCAGGTAGCCGACCCCGACGTCGTTGAGGAACCTGAGACGCTCCTGGATCTCGCGCAGGATCCGCTCGGCGATGATCGCCTCGCGATCGGTCAGCTGCAGCCCCTCGAACACTTTCAGCGCCTCGGCGATCGGCAGGTTCACGTAGTCGGCGATCGTGCGTCCCTTCACCCGGACCGACAGGCTCTCCTTCTTCAGCCGCTCCCCGCGGCATGCCGGGCAGGATCTGAGCGACCGGTACGGCTCGAGCTCTTCCTGGTCGGCCCAGCGGCCTTCCTCGTACCGGCGCCGCAGGTTCGGAATCAGGCCTTCGAAGCTCTGTCGGCCGGCGGTCCCGCCGAAGAGGATCGCCTCGCGCGCCTTGCGCGGCAGCTTCCCGAAGGGCGCGGTCAGATCGATCCCGAAGTTCCGGCTCACCTGCTGCAGCGTCTCGCGCACCAGCTTGCGATCGCCGCGGCTCCACGGCGCGATGGCGCCGTCGGCCAGCGACCGCGACTCGTCGGGCACGATCCGCTGCGGATCGAAGTCGATGGACGCGCCGAGCCCCTGACAGTCGGGGCAGGCGCCGTGCGGCGAGTTGAACGAGAAGGCGCGCGGCGTCATCTCGGGGATGCTCAGGCCGCAGTCGACGCACGCCAGCCGGCGCGAGAACAGCCGGTCGCCGCGGTCGAGCGAGTTGATCACGACGATGTCGCCGGCCAGGTTGAGCGCCATGTCGATGGACTCGGTCAGCCGGCGCTCGATGCCGCCGCGCACGATCAGCCGATCCACCACCACGTCAATCGAGTGATTCCGCCGCCGATCCAGCTTGATGTCGTCCTCGAGCGCCCGGAACTGGCCGTCCACGCGCGCCTTGGTGAAGCCGCGCGCCCGGAACGCCGCCAGCTCCTTCTTGAACTCGCCCTTCCGCCCGCGGACGGCCGGCGCCAGCACGTTGACGCGCTCGTCCTGCGGGTACAGCATCACCATGTCGACGATGCGCTCGAGCGACTGCGAGGCGATGGCCTTGCCGCAGCTGGGACAGTGCGGCACGCCGATGTTGGCGAAGAGCAGGCGCAGGTAGTCGTAGATTTCCGTCACCGTGCCGACCGTGGACCGCGGATTCGATCCGGTCGTCTTCTGCTCGATCGAGATGGCGGGCGACAGGCCGTCGATGAGGTCGACGTCCGGCTTCTCCATCTGCTCGAGGAACTGCCGGGCGTACGCCGACAGCGACTCGACGTACCGCCGCTGACCTTCCGCGTAGATCGTGTCGAAGGCGAGCGACGACTTGCCCGATCCCGACAGGCCCGTGATGACGACGAGCTTGTGGCGCGGGATGTCGACGTCGATATTCTTGAGGTTGTGGACGCGCGCGCCGCGCACCGCGATCCAGTCGTGCGCCATGGTCTGCCGCTCGGGGGCGTGGATATTCGGGCGATCGTAGCACGATCGGCGCGAACGGCTCAGCATTCCCGGCTATAATCGGCGCCGCCGCACGCCACGCCCCAACCTCGATGTCACACGGGAGGACGCGATGTCAGTCACGCCCCGATCCAGTCTCGCGCTCGCCGCCGCCTCGGTCCTGGTCCTGGTCCTCACGGTCTCGGCGCAGAGCCAGCTGCCCAACCCGTACCGCCGCGTCGACAACTGGGCGCAGCTGCCGGCCGGCATGAAGTGGGGCGGCGTCATCTCGATCGAGCCCGACGCCCGGGGCAGCATCTGGGTGTTCCATCGCGGCGACACGCCGATCCTGCAGTTCGCGCCCTCGGGCAAGTACCTGAGCGGCTTCGGCGCCGGCATGTTCGTGCAGGCGCACGGCATGACCATCGACCCGGCCGGCAACGTCTGGGTGACCGACGCGCAGAACAAGGACGGCAAGGGGCAGCAGGTCTTCAAGTTCAGCCGCGAGGGCAAGCTGCTCATGACGCTCGGCACGGCGGGCGTCGTCGGCGAGGGGCCCGATACGTTCAGCGGGCCCTCGGACGTCGTCGTGGCCCCCAACGGCGACATCTTCGTGGCCGACGGCCACGTGGCGATGAGCAACGGGCGCGTCGTCAAGTTCTCGAAGGACGGCCGGTTCATCAAGGCGTGGGGCAAGCTCGGGTCCGGACCGGGCGAGTTCAACGTGCCGCACAGCATCGCCATGGATTCGCGCGGCCGGATCTTCGTCGCCGACCGGAGCAACAACCGGCTGCAGATCTTCGATCAGAACGGCACGTTCCTGGATCAGTGGAAGCAGTTCGGACGGCCGAGCGGCGTCTTCATCGACCGGAACGACACCATCTACGTCACCGATTCGCAGTCCAACGCGACGCAGAACCCCGGGTTCGCGCGCGGCATCCGCATCGGCAGCGCGAAGGACGGCAAGGTGACCGCGTTCATCCCCGACACGCTGCCCGATCCCGACAAGAACAACAACGGCGGGGCGGAGGGCATCGGCGCCGACCAGCAGGGCAACGTCTACGCGGGCGACGTCACGGCGATGGAGCTGCGCAAGTACGTGCGGGCGAACTGAGGCGCGCGCGGCCTAGTCGTAGTACGCCGGCGCCTTCTTCAGCTTCGCGTGGGTCGCCTTGTCGTGCCCGATCCACATCGTCGCGCCGGTCTGCCGGATGAAGGCGTCCATCTTCGCGCGGCTCGCCGCCGACTGCTCGACGTTGAACTCGAAGGTCGGAAACCGGTTGAACGTCCGCTCCTCCGGGTAGTGGTACAGGTCGCCGGCGAGCAGGAGCGGCCCGGTCCTGGCGAGCTTCACGAACAGCACCTGATGCCCGGGCGTGTGGCCCGGCGCCGTCTTCACCACGACGGTGCCGTCGCCGAACACGTCGTGGTCCTCGTTGTCGAGCACGATGGTCCTGCTGTTCCTGAGCGCGCTGTAGTGCTCGGGCTTCACGATGCCCGCGGGCTTGTCCTCGAACATGAACTCGCGCTCGGCCCGCTGCACGATCCAGGTGGCGGCGGCAAAGAGGTTCGCGTTGGCCGTGTGATCCGAGTGGTAGTGCGACATCGCGAGGTAGGTGATGTCGGACGGCGCGTAGCCGGCGGCCGCGAGCTGCGCCGTGAGCGGCCTGGAGGCCGATGAGACGCCGTCGGTCACCGGCCGGCCGTCGGGCGCGAACGCGCTGTCGGGAATGACGCCGGTGTCCCAGATGAGCGTGCCCCGCGGATGCGCGATCAGGTAGCAGGTCACCACGAAGTCGGTGGCCGCGAGCTCTTCCTTCCTGAAGTGGAACAGCGCGGGATCCAGCCCCTTGATCTCGCCGCAGTCGAAGACGTACAGGCGCGGCGCCGGCGGCAGCGACGCCTTCTTCTGGGCCGCCAGCGGCGGCACGCGCGCGCCGGCCCCGATCAGGATCGACACAGCCAGGACCGGCAGCCACAGCGGACGTCCACGCAGGTTGATCACGGGCGCTCCTCGCACCCGCCATCATAGCCAATTCGCGAACCGGCGCGCGGGGCGGCCGGCGCCGGGCGGGCCGGGCGCTCCATGGGCTGTGCGTATAATCGCGAGGACGTGGCGCCCACCACCGCCCCCCGTGCCACCGCGTCGCGCCGGCTGACGATCCGCCAGCTCCGGCGCACCAAGAACCTCGACGCGCTCCTGGCCGATCGCGAGTCGGCGCAGCACCAGCTCAGGCGAACCCTGGGCGCCTTCGACGTCGTCATGCTCGGCATCGGCGCGATCGTCGGCGCCGGCATCTTCGCCACCATCGGGACCGCCGCCGCCGGCGACATGACGCGGCCGGGCGCCGGTCCCGCGCTGATGCTGTCGTTCGTCGTGACGGGAGTCGCGTGCGGCTTCGCGGCGCTCTGCTACGCCGAGTTCGCCGCGATGGTGCCGATCGCCGGGCAGCGCCTACACCTACGCCTACGCCACGCTCGGCGAGCTGGTCGCCTGGATCATCGGCTGGGACCTGATCATCGAGTACGCGGTCGGCAACGTCGCGGTGGCGATCAGCTGGGGCAACTACTTCAAGACGCTGGTGTCCGGGTTCGGCATCGTCATCCCCGACTGGCTGTCCACCGACTATCGGACCGCCGCGCGCATCCCGGGGCTCTTCGAACGCGCGCCGCACATCGTCGGCGTCCCGATCGTGTTCAACATCCTCGCCATCTCGCATCGTCGCGCTCATCACGATCGTGCTGGTCGTCGGCATCCGCGAGAGCGCCACGCTCAACGCCGGGATGGTGATGCTGAAGCTCGTCGTCCTGGGATTCTTCGTCGTGGTCGGCTGGGGCTACGTCAAGGCGGCGAACTTTCACGCCGTTCGCCCCGAACGGGTGGGCCGGCATTCAGGCGGGCGCGGCGATCGTGTTCTTCGCCTACATCGGCTTCGACGCCGTCTCGACGGTCGCCGAGGAGACGCGCGAATCCGACGCGCGACCTGCCGATCGGCATCATCGGGTCGCTGGTCATCTGCACGGTCATCTACGTCGTGGTCGCGGCGGTGTTCAGCGGGCATCATCCCGTTCGACGTCCTGCGGCAGAAGCTGGCGACCGAGCAGGCCGAGCCGCTCACGATGGCGCTGCAGTACGCCAACATCCAGCGCTTCGGCAACCTGCTTCGTCGGCATCGTCGCGTTCGGGTCGGTCGTCGCGCACACGGCGGTGCTGCTCGTGTTCCAGCTCGGCCAGCCGCGCATCTTCTTCTCGATGGCGCGCGACGGGCTGCTGCCGCCGAGCTTCGCGCGCGTGCATCCGCGCTTCCGCACGCCGCACGTGACCACGATCCTCACGGGCGTTGCGGTCGGCGTCTGCGCGATGTTCACGAGCATCGACGAGATGGTGGACCTGACGAACATCGGCACGCTGTTCGCGTTCATCCTCGTGTGCATCGGCATCCTGATCCTGCGGCGGCGCGATCCCGGCCGGCCGCGGGCGTTCCGGACGCCCTGGGTTCCGGTGGTGCCGCTGCTCGGCATCATCGTCGTGCGCTCTACCTGATGCTGGGCCTGCCGTGGATCACGTGGGTGCGGTTCGCGCTGTGGCTCCTCGTCGGGCTGGCGGTGTACTTCTCGTACAGCTTCAAACGATCGAAGCTCGGATCGGCATAGTACCCGTAGTGTCCGGCTTCAGCCGGACCGTCCGGCTACAAATCGATGGTCAGCCGGTACGCGGTGTCGTTCGAGCAGACGACGAGGCCGCGATGCGGATCGAACGCGAGGCCGACCAGACTCGGGCCGGCGAGCACGAGCTCCGGCGGTCCCTCCGCGCCGAAGCGGTACAGCCCGCAGGTGCCGGCCAGCGCTTCGACCACCAGCAGCCGGCCCTGGCGATCCAGCGCGACGCCCTGCGGCCGGCCGAAGCCTTCGTAGCGCACGCTGACCGCGCCGTCGGGCGCCACGCGGTACACCGCGTCGTACGCCGACAGCGTCGGCGCCGTCACATACAGCGCCCCGTCCGGCGCGAGCGCCAGGTGAAACGCGGCGACGCTCGGCCGGGAGCGTCGCGAACGGCTTCCGCCCGGCCGTGCGCGTCCAGCCGGAAGATCGTGCCGGATCGATCGCCGACATACAGCGTGCCGTCGGGCGCGAACGCCAGGCCGCACGCGACGCCGAGATCGGTCGCGAACGGCGTCGGCACGCCGTCGGCGCCCACGCGGTACACCGTCCCCTCGAACCGGCTCGAGACATACAGCCGGCTTCTGGCGATCGACGGCCATCGAGGTCGGGTTGACGATGCCCGACGAGAAGGTTTCGCGCGTGCCGTCTGGGCGCACGCGGAAGATCGACACCGGCACTTCCTGGCCGCGCGTCCCGCTGTAGGTCACATACAGATTGCCCTCGGCGTCGAACACCGGGTTGTCCACCTGGTGCAGGCCGGTCGCCAGCGGCGCGCCGGCGTTCAGCCGCACGGTCCCGTCGCTCGCCTCGCCGATCCTGATCGCGGCGGGGCCGCTGTCGGACACGGCCGGCACGAGGCAGCCGAGCCGCGTGGACGAGGCGAAGACGACGCGGGCCGGCTCCGGGCCGATGCGGACCTCGGGGAGCCGCGGGCCGTCGACCACGAACCCGGAACCCTCGACCGTGATCCGGCCGCCCTCGATGGCGGCCGCGGGACGAACGCTGCTGATATGGGGGGAAGAAGAAGACATTCAAGGTCCGGCGGCCGGCGCGCACCGCGTCAGGTATCGTCGAGCTCGACGTTCCAGTAGAGGTAGTCGCGCCAGCTTTCCGGCGCGTTGCGGATGCCGATCGTAATCCGGATCGCCGGCGCCGATTCGGGCCGCTGCGGCGCGCGCCGCAGGTGCATGCCGGCTTCCGACGGCGTGCGGCCGCCCTTCCGCCGGTTGCACGTGACGCAGCACGTGACGATGTTCTCCCAGTCCTTGCGGCCGCCCTGGGTGACCGGCACGACGTGATCGAAGGTCAGCTCGTTGGTCGGAAACGGATCGCCGCAGTATTGACAGGTGTGGTTGTCGCGCGCATAGATATTGGCGCGCGAGAACGGCACGTAGTCGAAGCGGCGCTTGATCTTGATGTAGCGCAGCAGGCGAATGACCGACGGCAGCTTGATGCTGAAGGTGACACGCGCGGATTTCACGGTCGTAGACGTCGATGACCTCGACCTTCCCCTGGCACAGCAGCGTAATCGCTTTCTGCCAGTGGACGATCTTGAGCGGTTCGTAGGTGGCGTTGAGCAGCAGCGTCTGTTCCATGTGGCACGTCGGGCCGTCAGCCGAACCGTGTCATGAATTCTGCATGACGCGCGCGAGAAGTGTCAAGACAGTGACGCTGTAAACGTCTCGAAACACGGAGGGTTAGCCGCCGGCCTGGATCGATGGCGGCGCGGCCGATACAACGCCTGATGAGGACCCTTTGCACCTGTTTGGTCGCCGGGCTGGCGCTGACCGCCTGGGCGTGCGCCTCGACCGGCGCCGTGCCGCGCCCCTTCCCGATGCCCGGACCCCGAACGCCGGCGTCGCCGTCTCCGCCGGCCGGGCCGTCGGGCGGTCGGGGGACGCCGGCGGGCCGCGCCGCGAACCGTCCGGCCTCGCGGCCCGGGACCGTCGACATGTACGCGGTCACCGGCACGGCGCTCACGCTGCGCGGGGTGCCGTACCGCAACGGCGGCGCCGACCTGACCGGCTTCGACTGCAGCGGCTTCACGCAGTACGTCTTCGGCCGGCACGGCATCGCGCTACCGCGCGACGTGAAGGATCAGTTCGCGGTGGGGAACGCGGTCTCGCGCGACGACATCGCGGCGGGCGATCTGGTGTTCTTCACGACGGTGGCGCCGGGCGCGTCGCACGTCGGCATCTCGCTCGGCGGCGACGAGTTCGTGCACGCGCCGAGCTCGAGGGGCGTCGTCCGCGTCGAGCACCTGAGCAGCTGCGTACTGGTCGCCGCGATTCCTCGCGGCGCGACGCCTCGCGCACTGACGCGTGCGGCCGGCAAACGCGGTCGATTCGCGATTGTGAATGCCGAATCGTGAGCCGCCCGGCTCACGCGGCTCGCACGCGCAGCACGCCGCCGCCGCCGGCCATGAATTGGCGCACTCTGCAGATCGTGTTCGGTGTACTCGGTCGGCTGGTGCGTGACGCGCAGCGGCTCGATCGGCGACGCCGGCCGCGTCGGATTCCGACACGCGCTGCACGGCGGCCCGCTCGATGTAGCGCTGAGGAAACGACGGGAACGTGCGGAACGTCGTCGCCAGAACGCCGCCGTGCCGCCGTTCGAGCTCGTCGAAATCCCGCCGCAGGAAATCGTAGACGGCCGGATCGGGCCGCGACGCCAGATAGAGCGCCACCATGTCGGCCACCTGCTCGAAGAACTGATCGCCGTGGCAGTTGGCCGAGTAGGTGCCGTCCTCGCGCTCGATCCGGCGGATGCCGCTCGTAGGCCGGGATCGATGTGATACAGCTCGTGCACGACCGTGTCGAGCTTGGCCATCCACCGCTCCGCGCCGGGATAGAAGCGCTCCTTGCGCGTCCGGTCGAGCGACTGATCGCAGAAGCGCGGCAGCGTGAACGAGATCATGTACTTGATCGGCCGCCCGCCGAGCACCACGTCGGCGACTTGGTGACGAACCACTCCGAGCGCCGCGTGATGCCGCCCGTCGTGCGATCGCGCCAGAAGTAGTAGCCGTCTCGCTCGGCGGCAGCGTCAGACAGTGGCAGGTGGCGAACGCGCCTTCGGCGTCGGTTCGACCCGACGCGGGCGAACACGAGCACGTTCGACATGTCGATGAAGGACAGCGCAGGGACGCGCGGCGACGATGTCCCGCATCAGGTCCGTGAGCCGTTCGGTGTAGTTGATCATGCGCGCTCGCACTACACGAAGGTCCGCGCGGACAACACGGGCACCGTTTCCTGGGGGAATGGCGCGGCCAGTCTGTGTTCTCTCCGAGAATATCGGATTATCGGAACGCGCCCGAGAGACCGTCAAGCTCAGCCAGTGCAATAACATGCAGCGATCGGCAGCGCCGGCTACCGCGCGTCGGCGGCATCGGCGGCATCCGCGGCGTCGGCGTCCGGCGGGGCGACCGCGCCCATCCGCCGCAGGATCAGTCTGCTGGCGGCGAAGCAGCCGCGCGGTGGGATGGGCGGGATTCATCACGCGCGGATTGACGATGCACGCGGCGAGCGCGCGCCGCCTCGACCGGATCGAGCGCCGCCGCGGCTGACGTGAAAGTAGGTGCGCGCGGCCGCCTCGACGCCGTACACGCCGTCGCCCCACTCGATGACGTTCAGGTACAGCTCGAGGATGCGCGCCTTCTTCAGCTCGGCCTCGAGCCGCCGCGCGATGATCAGCTCGCGCAGCTTGCGCGCCGGGTTCTTCGACGGCGACAGATACAGGTTCTTCGCGAGCTGCTGGGTGATCGTGCTGCCGCCGCGCAGAAACCGTCCGCGCGCCCAGTCCGCCTCGATCGATTCCTGCAGCTGCTCGACATCGATGCCTTCGTGCTGCCAGAACGCGTCGTCTTCGGCGACGAGGACGGCGCGCTTGAGATCCCGTGAGATGCGGCGGTACGGCACCCATTGCTGCACGCGCCGCGGCCGATGCCCCTGCGCGCGCGCCTCCCCGGCCCGCAGCTCGATGAAGGCGGTCGTCGCCGGGTTCTTCGTGCGCAGCGGACGCACGTCGGGCAGCGTCACGTACAGGTAGACGAGGTAGCCGAACGCGAGGCCGGCGGCTCCGAGCGCGATGCGGGCGATCGTGCGCAGCATGAACACCGGTGGACGTCAGGGGCCCGCGATCGCGTTCAGCAGTACGGTGGCCGCGCCGCCGCCGCCGACGACGTCGCTGAACGGCCGCTCGATGCGGGAGCTGAAGTGCTCCTCGGCGCCGATGTCGTTGAAGACCCGGACGCGGATGCCGTCGGCCGGCAGGAGGTTCCCCTGCCGCTCTACTCGCAGCTCGACTTCGCCGGTCAGGTACTCGTAGGTGAAAAACAGGTCCGGGTCGCCGGGCAGTCGCGTGACCTCGCCCTCGATCCCGTTTGGTGACACGTCGACCTCCTTTTGTTATGACGCCAACGGGCATCCTGGCTGGCGTCCGCGCAGGCGATGAGCGCCGTCCGGCTGAAGCCGGCCACGACACCCTGGGCCGGCTGAAGCCGGCCACTACGGATGTCCGCTGTCGCTACGCCGTCGTGCGGTGGCGGCCCTGCTTGGCCATCGCCTGATCGAGCGCGCCGAGGAGCAGGACGATGAGCCGCGGCGTGGAGCTGGCGCCCATCAGGCCGATGCGCCAGATCCTGCCCGCCAGCGGCCCGAGGCCGGCGCCGATCTCGATGCTGTACTCCTCCAGTAGTTGCCGCCGCAGCGCGGCGTCATCGATCCCCTCGGGAATCCGGACGGCGTTCAGCGTCCACAGCCGCTCGCCCTCCGCCGGCAGCACCGACAGCCCCATCGCCTTCAGCCCCTGCAGGAACGTCCGGTGGTTGCGCTCGTGCCGCGCCCAGCGCGCCTCCAGCCCCTCCTCCTCGACGATGGCGAGCGCCTCGTCGAGCGCGCAGACGAGCGCCGACGACATGGTGTGGTGATACTTTCGGCGCAGCCAGTAGTCCTCGAGGAGCCGCAGATCGAAGTAGAAGCTGCGGCACGCGACGCGCCGCTCGAGCGCGCGCGGCCCGAAGACGACCGGCGCCAGCCCTGACGGCGCGCCGAGGCATTTCTGCGTGCAGCTGTAGCACGCGTCGATGCTCCAGGCGCCGACCTCGAGCGGATGGCCGCCGAACGAGGTGACCGCGTCCACGATGGTCAGCGCGCCGTGCTCGCGCGCAACCGGCGCGAGCCGATCGACCGGATTGAGGACGCCGGTGGACGTCTCGGCCTGCACCATCGCGACGATGTCGGCGCGCCCGGCGGCGAGCGCCGCGCGCAGGCGATCCGGATCGCAGGCGCGTCCCCACTCCACCTCGAGCCGCCGGACCGCGGCGCCGTAGCGCTCGCACATCTGCGCGAGCCGATCGCCGAAATAGCCGGTCACCACCACCAGCACGCGCGTGCCGTCCCCCACCAGGTTCGCGACGACCGCCTCCATGCCGGACGTCCCGGTGCCCGAGATGGCCAGCGCCAGCGACCCTTCCGGCGCGCGGAACAGTCCGCGCCAGCCGGGCGCGCACGTCGTCCATGAGCGCGATCATCAGCGGATCGAGATGGCCGACGGTGGGCGCGGCCATCGCGCGCATCACGCGCGGCGCGGTCATGCTGGGGCCGGGACCGAGCAGGATGCGATCGACGTCAGGAACCAGCATGAACGTGGGCCTCTTCGAACGGGGAGAGCGCCGCCAGGATCTCGGGCACGACGGCGGCGTCGAGCGGCAGGAGCGGCGGACGCGGGTTGCCCGCGTCGCACCCGACCAGTGTGAGCGCCGCCTTCAGTCCGGGGACGCCGTGAACGGAGCCGAGCAGCCGCGCCGGCGGCACGAGTTGCCGTTGAAGCGACGCCGCCTCGTCGCGGCGTCCGGCCCGCGCGAGCCGGTACAGCCGCACGCACGCCTCGGGCAGGACGTTGGCCAGAGCGAGGATGCCGCCCGCGGCGCCGGCCTCGAGCGCGTCAAGAAACGTGGACGCCGATCCGGCCAGCAGCGTGAAGCCCGGCGACACAACCGACGCGAGCGCCGCCAGCCGCGCGACGTCGCTGTTGGATTCCTTCATGCCCGCGATGTTGGGATGCTCCGCGAGCCGCGCCACCGCGTCCACCGGCAGCGTGACGCCGGTGACGCCGGTGAAGTTGTAGAGCAGCACCGGGACCGGCGACCGGTCGGCGACCGCCCGGTAGTGGCGCACGAACGCGTCGGCCGTCATCTGCGCCTTGTAGAAGCCGGGCGTGCGGACCAGGACGGCGTCGGCGCCGAGCGACGCGGCGCGCCGGGTCGCGTCCACCGCCGCGCGGCGTCGATTCGCGGCCGGTCCCCACGATGAACGTCCGATCCCGCGGCACCGCCTCGCGCGCAATCGCCACCACGCGATCGGATTCGTCCTCGTCGAGGAACGCGGCTTCGCCGGTGGATCCGAGAACGACGAACCCAGCGAGCGGCGTCTTCACCCATCGTCCGATCGCCGCGCGCAGCCGGCGTTCGTCGATGTCGCCGCCGTCGTCGAAGGGCGTCGGGATTGGCGCGAGCACGCCGTCGAGAGTCATCCCCTCATTGTAGACGACGGCCGCTGTCGGCGAGGGCCGCCCGGCCGTCCACGATGAGGTTGATCCCGAGCACGAACACGAAGATGGCCGCGGCCGGACAGAGCAGCCACGGAAAGTCCGCGAACGTCCGCACGTTCGACGCCTCCTGCAGCATCGTGCCCCAGCTCGCGCTCGGCTCGCTGAAGCCGAAGCCGACAAACGACAGCGTCGCCTCGGCGACGATGAACGCCGGCACGAGCGTGGTGAACTGCACGCCGGCGTAGCCGCGCGCCGCCGGCAGCAGGTGGCGCACGAGCACGCGCGCGTGGCCGGCGCCGAGCGCCGCCGCCGCCGCCGCGTACTCCGACCGCCGCTCGCCGCGCACGATGCCGCGCACGCCGCGCGACACGATGGGCGCGCCGAGGATCGCGAAGATGACCATCAGCAGCACGAACACCGTGGACGCGCCGAGCGAGGGCGGCAGCGCCGCGCGCAGCGCCAGCGCCACGTACATCGCCGGCAGCACCATCACCAGGTCCACGCCCCGCATCAGCACGTCGTCGGCCGCGCCGCCCGCGTAGCCGGCCAGGCCGCCGAGGACCGTGCCGATGAGCACCGCGCCGAGCGCCGCCGCCATCGACAGCGCAATCGACGTGCGCGCGCCGTAGAGCAGCCGGCTGAACACGTCGCGGCCGTAGCTGTCGCTCCCGAGCAGCAGCAGCGGCGCCGCCTCGTCGTCGGACGAGGCGACCAGGTGGCCGCCGCGGAACCACGCGAGCGGCGCCGACGCGCGCGCGTCCAGCTCGTAGCGCTGTTCCAGGCGGCTGGCCAGCTTCCACGGGCGGACGAACGGCGCGCGCAGGCGGCCGCCGTCGAGGACGCGCGGCACGGTCGGCGGCGCGTTGAGCAGATCGGGGAACCGCTGGTCGATGGCGTGCGGCGCCAGCCAGGGGGCGCCGGCCGCGCCGGCGAGCACGAGCGCGACCAGCGCCGCGCCGGTCCTACTCGCGGGCACGCGGATCCACCACCGCCAGGACGACGTCGGACACGAGCGTGCCGCACGCGAGGAAGAGGGCGCCCGTGGCGGCGCAGCCGGCCACCAGGAACACGTCGCGCGCGCGCAGCGCGTCGAGCATCAGGCGTCCCAGGCCGGGCCACGACGTCACCATCTCGACGGCGAACGATCCGCTGAGGAGCGACGCGCTCACCAGGCCGTACACCGACGCCACCGGCCTGAGCGCCGCCTTGAGGCCGTCGCGCCACAGCAGCCGCCGGCGCGGCACGCCGCGCGCCACCGCCGCGACGATGAAGCGCTCGCCCATCACCTCGCGCGTGGCCTGCGACTGGACGCGCTCGAACATGGCGGCAATCGGCAGCGCCAGCGCCATGGCCGGAATCACCAGGTGGCTGCCGGTGCCGAGGCCGCCAATCGGCAGCCAGCCGGTGCGCGCCGCGACGAACACGAGAAAGAGAGAAGTGACGAGCGGCGGCATCGAGAGGAGCAGCACCGACACCGTGCGAACGACGGCCGGCGCCACGCCGCCCTGGCGGCTGCCCGTGAAGATGCCGAGCGGCAGGCCGACCAGCGTGGCGGCGGCGAGCGCGGCGACGGCGAGGAGCGCCGTGTTGCGCGCGCGCTCCGGGATGAGATCCGCGACCGGCCGATCGTAGGCGAGCGAGCGGCCGAAATCGAACCGGACGGCGCCGGCGAGCCAGCGCGCGTACTGCTCGACGATCGGCCGATCCAGCCCGTAGCGCGCCCGCATCTCCTCGCGCTGCCGGCTGAGGCCGCCGATGCCTGTCGTGCCGGCGGCGAAATCCCCCGGCGCCAGGCGCGTGAGGACGAGCGACGCGGACGAGACCAGCCACACCAGGGCGACGGCAAACGCGAACCGCCGCGCCAGGTACGCCGTCATCGGCGGTCGCCCGCCACCGCAATCGTATCGGGCGCCCACAGAATCTGCGGGCGCGAGAACGCGGTCGGCGTCAGGCTGGACACGCGGGTGGACACCGCGACGTAGATCCGCGGCGCGACGAACTGCAGGATCGGCAGATGCTCCGCGAAGATCTGCTGCACCTCGGCGAACAGCCGCTTCCGCTCGCTCTCGTCGAGCGACGTCGTCTGGCGGCGCATCAGGTCGTCCACGCGCGCCTCCCACGGTGTGGCCGGCGTCGGCTGCTCCAGGTTCCACACGTGCGCGCTGCCGGCGCTGAACCAGAAGTCCGCGTTCATCGCCGGATCGGTGTCGGTGGAGGTGAGCCGGTACATCACCGCGTCGTAGCGGCCCGACAGGAAGCGCTGGATCACCGTGTTCGCGTCGAGCGACACCAGGTCCACCGCGATGCCAATCTTCTTCAGCTCGTCGCGGACGACGGCGGCGCCGCGCTCGATGGCGGTGTTGCCCTTCTGCACGAGCAGCGAGAAGCGGACCGGGCGGTCGTCGGCGTCGTCCAGCATGCCGTCGCCGTTGCGATCCCCCAGGCCGATGGCGGCCAGCTCCGCCCGCGCGCGCGCCGGGTCGTGCACCGGCGGCTGGCCGGCGAACCACCGCGTGTTGGCCGGCGTCAGCGGGCCCAGCACCGGCACCCCCTCGCCGAGGAACACCGTGTTGGCGAAGAGCTGGCGGTCCACCGCCAGCGAGACCGCGCGGCGCAGCGCCTCGTGCTGCAGCCAGGGCGCGCGCCGGTCGCCGGGGCCGAGCGCGCCCGGCTTGAGGTTGAACCAGAGGCTGTCGGCGTCGAACCCGACGCCGAGATCGAGGAGACGGACGCGCCCGTCGGCTTCCGCGCGCTTCAGCGGCGCGTAGTCCTCCGGCCGGATCTCTGTCGTCGTCATGTCGAGCTGTCCCGCCTCGAGGCGCAGCACCTCGGTGTCCTGCTCCGGGATGATCTCGACGGTGAGGCCGTCCAGGTACGGGAGGCGGCGGCCGTCCGGGTCCGTCCGCCAGTAGCGCGGGTTGCGCGCGAAGGTGAGGCGCTGGCCCGGCGCGTAGCCCGTGAGGACGAACGGGCCCAGGCCGGCCAGCTCGCCGGGCGGCGTGCTCGCGCTCCACGCCCTGGCGAAGGTGCCGGCGGCGAGCGCCGGCCCCAGCTTGTGGCGCGGCAGGATGGGCAGGTTGTCCAGGATGCGGACGCCCGGGCCGAACGGCTCGGGGAAGGTGACCGCGACCGTGAGCGGATCGACGGCCGCCGCCTGCAAATTCCTGCCGCCCACCTGCAGCGCGCTTCCCAGGACGCTCCCCTGCTTCTCGTCGTACACCGCCTCGAACGAGAACACCACATCGTCGGACGTGAAGGGGCGGCCGTCGGAGAAGACGACGCCGGGGCGGAGCTTCAGGGTGATGTGGAGGCCGTCGGGGGATCGCGTCCACGAGTCGGCGAGCCACGGCTCGACGTCCTGGGTGACGCGATTGAGGCGGACGAGGCGCGCCTGGGTGAGGGTGGCGACCAGGTCGGTGGTGGAGTCGCGGGTGACGTAGTGGTTGAAGGTGCGCGGGTCCGAGTGGACGGAGGCGACGAGGGTGCCGCCGCTCGCGGCCTTGCCGGCGGCGGCGCCGGAGCCTGCCGGCGCCGGGCGGCAGGCGGCGGCGAGGCAGGCGGCGACGGCCGCGAAAATGACGAGGAGCGCTGGCGGGCGCGAGGGTCCGGTCAAAGGCTGTCCTGCGGGCCAACGTGTTGGCCGGCTGAAGGAGTGTGCACGATTTTGCACGGCGGCGGCGACGTTCTGGCGGCGCGGGCCGGGCGGAATTTCGCCGGGGCCGGGCGGTCGCCGGCCAAGTTTTTGGCCGCGGCGGTGCGGTCCGCCTTCGGCGCTGCCACCGGCTACGTTCCAGTAACGGCCGATCTCACCACAACTTCCGGCTCGCGTCGAATCGAACGGCGTGGGGCGCGCGAGTGGGCACGCGCCGTGCCTTCGGCGGGCGCGCGGAGATGCCTGAGATGCCACTTTCGACCATGGGCGGAGACGACGGGCCGCAGATAGCGCGGAGCGTGTCGCTGGCGCGGGCGGCGGAGCTGCTCGGGGTATCGCGGCGGACGATCTACTACCGGATCCAGGACGGGCGGCTGCAGACGATCCGGACGCGAGGCGGGTCGCAGCGAGTGCTCGTCGAGTCGCTGACGCTCATGGGATCCTTCCGAGATATTATACTTGACACAATAAGAACCCCTTGATACTATCGCTTCGTGGTTGACGTTTTCTTCGGCGCCTTTGGCTTCCGCACGGCCTTCTCGTTCACATCCTTAATCGATTGCCGCAAGTGCTCGACTACCTTCGGATGGAATAGGTGCTCGATCAATTCGTCGTTTTTCATCGTCCTTACGTGTTTCTTCTTCGCCACGGTGCTCCTATGAACGCTCCGACCGTCAAGGTTCCAGCGAAAGTTACGCTCCGCACGTTAATGGGTCAATTCGACAGCGAACAGACCTGCCGTGATGCGCTGGAAGCTCTGCGTTGGCCAAAGGGTGTTATCTGCCCACGTTGTCAGTCGAAACAGATTGGCAAGCTCCCGACACGCCCAGTGTATTACTGCCGTGGCTGCAAGTACCAGTTCTCCGTCACGGCTGGAACTATCTTTGGCGATTCGCACCTGCCACTCACCGTCTGGTTCTACGCGACGGCGCTGTTTGTCGAAGCCAAGAAGAGCATGTCGGCGCTGCAACTCGCGCGCACCATCGGCGTGACGCACAAGACCGCGTGGTATCTCTGGCACCGCATCCGCAAGGCGATGATGGACACCGACCCGCAACCGCTCACGGGTATTGTCGAGGTCGACGAGACATACATCGGCGGCAAGCGGAAGCACGTCGGACGCGGGTATCGCGGGAACAAGGCGATGGTGATTGGTGCTCTCGCGCGTGGCGGTGACATTCGCCTCAGAATTGAGAAGCGGGACGACAAAGCCACATTGCAGGGCTTCGTCGCCGAAACCGTCTCGCCGAACGTGACGCAGATTTACACCGACGAGCATCCGGGCTACCAGGGTATCGACAATGACGCGGGCGACGTGGGACTGCATCAAACCGTCAACCATCGCGCCGAGGAATACGTGCGCGGCGACGTGCATACCAACAGCGTCGAGAGCGCGTGGTCGCTGCTTAAGCGCTCGATTGTCGGCTCGTTCCATCGTGTCAGCGAAAAGCATCTTCCGGCCTATCTGGATGAATTCGAGTTCCGATTCAATAATCGGACAAATCCTTATCTGTTCCGGGATACGCTCATTAAACTCATCGAAACGCCGACATTTCAATACAAAGAACTTATTAAGACGGCGTAGCTCATGTCACTATCATGTCTGGCCGTATTCGGCTGATTAACCGGTCTTCACCGATTTGAGTACAGCCTCTGGGGGCTGAGAAAACGAGCCAGATCGCGAGCGGACCGGATCGGGTGAGCGGTGGCCCACTTCAATTTCAAGAGGAGCATCGCGTCATCGCGCATGCCTCGCGCGCGTCGGAGGACGGCCTTGATCGTGGTGTTCAACGACTCGACGACTCCGAACCGAACGGGATGGTCGCAGTACGCGGCGATGCCATCGATGTGCGCGACTAACGTGTCACCCAGTTTCTCCATCTCCGGGAGCCGCTGCCAGCGCAAGGCCTCGAGCCATCCCCACAGAAAGTTGGCGACGCCATCGCGGGTCTTATAGGTCCACAGGTGATCGAGCTCTTCGCGCAACACATAGGCTTTGAACAGGCGCCGATTGACGGCAAAGAGCGCACGCAGTTCTTGGCGCTTCGAGCCGCGGACCGTCTTCCACCGTCTGAGCAACAGCCACCGCTTGCCGCGACCGAATGCCCGCATCACGGCACCCGCGCGAAAGAACTCCTGGCGTCGCACGTCGTCGAGCGCGGCCGAGGCGTGCTGCAGCACATGAAACTTGTCGTACACGATCGCCGCGGTCGGCAGCTGCTGGGCCACGGCGTTGGCGTACGGCCGATGCATGTCCGTACAGACGGCGTCGACCGCGGCGCGCTGCCGGGCATCGAGACACGTGGTCAGCAGGCCGGCCAAGCTCGCCTCCGTCCGATCTTTCGCCACGCCGATCACCTCGCCGTGCACCAAGTCCGAGAGCACCGTGTAGAACTTCTGCGCCTTGCCGCGGTGAATTTCGTCGGCGCCGAGATATCGAGGACGGCGTCGCGGACGCTGCCCGTCCCAGTCGCGCAGGAACGCGTGCTCCGCTCGACGGGCTTTTCCCCAACTGACGCCGTGGCGGATCGCGGCATGCGACGTCGGCATCGACTGACAGTCCACCCCGATCTGTTGCCGCAAGCGCCGCGTGACCCGCGCCTTCGAATCGGCGAACTCGATGGCTTCGGTGCGAATGCCGCAGTGGCGACACCGGACGCGTCGCTGCACATACACGAGGGTGACGGGATGCGACGCCCACGGGACATCGTCCCACGTGCGCTCGCGCGCCGATCGTACGCGACTCGTGCGGCGCCCACAGCCACTGCATCCGTAGCGCCGGACCCCGCGGCGCTCGATTCGAATCCTCAACCGGCTGTCGACCGCGTCGCTATCACTCTCCGTCGCCACCACCCGAAACCCCGGCAAGCCCAGAATCCACGTACAATCGCGCCGCGATCCCACCGGTCCTCCCTTGTTGTTTGCACATCAAGAGAAGATGACACCGGATGGTCCGGTGCACGTGGGATCGCCTTGATCGACCAGGCCGCCGAGCAGACCGCCCACCCAACAGCGGTCCGCGCAGGCGGCCGGGTATTACCTCAAATCGCTGTACTCAAATCGACGAAGAGCCTGATTAACTCAAGATAGAGACGACCAATAGAACGAACTGACAACATCGTCTGCGAGAGACTCTGTTTCGTTAGGTCTTTATCGATTGGAATTGATAAACTGATCGTTATTCCATTGCCTTCCAGCGTCAGGTCCGTGAACGCAATTTCGGACCTAAATAATTCGACCCGGACCGTAGACCAGAACCAATTTTTTCTTTCAGGTGGCCACTCGTTGAAAATCCTCAATTGTTCCGGCAAAGGAACCAATCCGAACATTACGACATCGACCTGTTGAGGCTCAGTGATCCACTGAAGAACGTGTATTTTCAAGGCCATCTTATCCGCCACCTCGAAATCGAAAGTCGTAGCTGGATTTCGGTGCGTTGTTACCGCGAAGCCGAGGTCGTCTAACCACTGCCGAACCCGAGTTTTCAACGATGGGCCAATATTGAAATGGTCCCATAGGTAAGTCACTGCGCAAAACATCAAGACGCCATATACGATGGCCGTCGGAGGGTTCCAGTATTTAGCGAGAACGGCCCACACAGGCACACCTATCGCCGCGCCAAGGGAGACGATGTTTTCCCAACCGACATGTCGAAGGAGCCATTTGAGAAATGTAGCCACGCCTTGAGCCTATCACATCCATTGCGTGAACTACAATATCTCGGATCCTTCGGCCGCATTGCCATCGGCAGTCGCAGCTTTCGGCTTCGGTAGTGTCCGGCTTCAGCGGTAATTATATAGTTGACTCACCTAGCGAGCGGAGGCATAAATGAGACCTCGCTTCCGCAGTCTAGCAGGATGCTGAAAAAGTGACGTTCAGCGCTCGGTTATCGTTCGCCCAATCATGATGGCGACATCGCTCGTGGCTCGTGGTCCTCATGCCTTGGTTCCGTCAGGCTGGCTGGGCCAGCAGTGTGCGCATCCGGACCAGGTTAAACGCCGCGGCGGTGAAGATGAAGTTCCAGTTGACGCGCGCGCCGCCGCGGTGTCGCAGCTTGCGCATCAGACCGACCGTCTTCATCCAGCCGAAACATTGCTCGACCAGCTTTCGTTTCTGTTGACTGACCGCGTAGCCCGGATGTCGGGTCGTGCGCGCATCGATCGCGCTGCCGCGAGTCGCCGTCTCGGGATACTGGGCCACATGCGGGGTGACGCCCAGCGTGCGGAGTTGGTGCACGAAACCTTTGGTGTCGTAGTTCTTGTCGCCGCCGACCGTCACGCGATGGGTGTCGGGCAGATCGGCAATCATCGCCCCGGCTGCATCGCGCTCCGCCGTCCCCGTGGCATGCGTGACCAGCGCGTCGATGATCAAGCCGTGACGATTCTCCGTGAGCACATGCCCGAGATACGCCAACTTGGCTTCCTGCCCCGAGGCTTTCTTGTACAGGCGCGCGTCCGGATCGGTGGTCGACGCATGCGTGTCGTTCGCCCGCTCCTCGCCGCGGAAGTTCACGGTCGGATTGCGGCCCGTCGGATCATCCGCTGGTGGATCCGGGCGGTCCTTGGGGCGAAAACTTTTCTGACTCGCCCACGCCTCGAGAAACGTGCCATCCACGGTGAAGTGGTCATCCGAGAGCAAGCCCGCCGCCCCCGCAGCCGCCCGCACTTCAAGGAAAAACGCCTGCGCGATGTCGCCCTCCAAGAGCCGGTCTCGATTCTTGCTGAAGACGGTCGGCACCCAGACCGGGTCATCCATACTCAGGCCGATGAACCACCGAAACAACAGGTTGTACTGCAGTTGCTCCATCAGCAGCCGTTCGCTGCGCACGGTGTACAACGTCTGCAGCAACAACGCCCGCAGCAACTGCTCGGGCGGGATCGACGGCCGACCGATGTCCGAGTACAGCCGGTCAAAACGAGGCGACAACCGCCCGAGCACTGCGTCGGTCATCTGCCGAATCGGACGCAGCGGATGGTCGGCAGGGATCCGATCCTCCGGCGACAGGTAACTAAACAGATGCCCCGTTTGCTGGTCGTCTCCACGCATCGGCTGGCTCCCTCCGTGAATGGGAGCATCGTAGTACGACGAGATCACGATGTCGATCCCATGGGAGTCACTTTTTCAGCATCCTGCTAGGAGACTTCATGCGTCAGATTCACATCGGACGGTTATTCTATGTTGCGTCGTTTTTGACGACACACAAGACCGGACCGTACACCCAGGGCGCTCGAAACGAACTGGTCGCCAAAATCCCGCGAATCAAAGAGCGGTCGAGGTTGGCTGGATTACCACTGCTGGCGCCGGCATGTGACCGGATCATCGGAGTGCTCCCAGATGGGAGCGACGAAGAGATCCAAGGCGCCGTCACCGACCTCCATACGCGGATGTTCGATGCCCTGCATGAGAGTCTGTTCATGCAGTTTCTCCCCCACGAAGTCGATCTCTATGAACGGCCATTCACGAAATGGGAACCGACGATTGAACGGTTCCCCACAGCAGCGACCGATATCGACGAAGCCTCCAAGTGTCTCGCCTGCCATAGGGGAACTGCGTGCGTCTTTCATCTAACGCGGTACTGGAGATTGGCCTTCGTGCCCTCGCTGCCAGATTGGGTATTCCTTACGCACCTAGCTGGGACGCGTACCTTCGTCTCATCGACAAGAAACTGGAACAGCAACCGCGGCGCCGGTCGATTCAGTGGAAGCGAGATCAGCCGTTCTTTCGCGAGGCCGTAGCTCACTTGCGGACGATGAAGGTCGCGTGGCGAAATCCGACCATTCATGTCGCCACGACACACACCGTCGAAAGTGCTGAAGCTGTTTTCGATGCAGCACGCACGCTGATGAACTACCTATCGGAACAGCTGCGCGAACGCAAACCCAAGGGCACGGTCCGCATGAGCGAGACTGTCCACTAATGGATTGTCGCTATGAATGATGTTCCCAAGACGTTTGATTGGGTTAGGGCGCGCGCGGAGTGCTCTCTCCAGCACGTATTCCTGATACTCCGAGAAGTCATCGATGCTGATGTGAAGAGCATGCAGGCTTTATCGAAGGGCCCAGCCTTCAAACTTGACACCCCGACCGACACTAAGTTGGTAGTTGTCAAGGAGTATCAAAGCGGTGAGGCTCAGAGCGTTGTGCTGGAACGGATGTCGAACCGCATCGAAGTGCGTGCCGGATATCAGCAGATGCCAATGTTCACCGCTGTGCCGTCACTTGATGCATCAGGATCCTGCCGCCTACACATCAAGGGCGACACAGAACCATCTGAACTCTGGCAGGTGAGTCGTAAGGCACTTGAAGACCTTTTTTTCGACCGATGAGGGCTTGCCGACAATCAGTCGATCCTCTTGTTTCTCTGGTTAGTGCGGCGCTGGCGTTTCAGACGTTTGTACCGTTTGGCTTGTTCATCGATTTCAGCCTTCGGCACGGCGATCACACGCTTGGTAAGGTTGATGAACCGCTCGGTTGCCGTTGCGCCGGGGACCGTTACTTTCACTGCTCGACAGCGCGCATGATCATCGGCTGGATAATCGCGTCGGCGGTTTCAGACGCAGTCATTGGTTGTCCTGCGTGAAAGCACTTCAATCCGTCCGACGTCGAATTCAACAGCCATTTGTGTTCTCGGCCAGTGGAGTCGTAGAGACGAAGACAGTCAGAGCCAGGCGTATATCTGACATCGAGAACGAAATCCCAAGGACATGCACACGGTATGCGTGTTTCGGGTCGTGATGCGTCACTAATATCGTTGAGTTCAACGTGAACGCCTGGAAAGACTTCCCGAGACTTCAGGACAGCGTAATCCAAGCTGGTGATCACGTTGCTCCAAAAGGACGGTCCGTCCATTTGAAGGCGTCGGCGTCTGAGTTCACGCTGTTCGACCGCGCGCTGCTGGTTGATTCTGGCAGCGTCCTGCTTCTCTCGAAGCTCACGCATCCAATTCGGGAGGATTGCGTCAGACATGGTCACTCGCTCCGATGTTTTCTCCCTCTTCGCAGTTGAAGGTCGTGACAGATTAGCACGTTTCTGGGAGTTGCTTTCCGGTCAGGGCATCGTAGGTCAGGCGTTTGCCGAAAACCGACGCGGCGGCTTCGATGAATCGTCTGGCGTCCGAGAGTTTACGCTGATTGAATCGATACGCTTGCTCATCGAGGTAACGGAAGAGATGAAACGGTTCGACGGACACGTAGGTGCCTTTGAGAGCCCGCTTCAGCAGGCTCCAGAAGTTCTCCAGCCCGTTGGTGTGGACCTCCCCGTTCACGTAGGCTTCGGCGTGGTCGATGACGTTGTGGATGAAGCCTTTCTGGCCCATCCGGTCGTAGGACCGAAGCGCATCGGTGTAGAGGGTGGCACCGGGAGTTACGTGCGCCGCGATAGTCTGCTCCAGTTCGTGCTGTCCGTCTGGTTTCAACGACTTGGAGCCGCACCTTGCTCCCTTCGCCGTGGCGCTCCAGCAGACCCATGACGGCCACCTTCCCGATCATCGACTTGGACTGCGAGATGCCGAGCGCTTCCGCTTGGCGCGTGCATGTTCCGGGCCTTGCCGCCGATGAAAGTTTCGTCGGCCTCAATCTCCCCGCTCCATCTTGTCGAACGATTTCGCGTGGATGGCGAGCCGCAGCCGGTGGAGCATGAACCATGCGGTCTTTTGGCGTCACGCCGAGGATCCCGGCGAGTTCGTAGCTGCTGATGCCGTTCTTGCAGTTGACGAGCATCCACAGCGCCGGCATCCACTTGTCGAGGCCAATCGGGCTGTCCTCAAAGAAGCACCCGACCTTGACCGAGAACTGCTTCTGACACCCTCGGCATTTCCAGAGGGAACGGCTTTTCAGGAAGGTAACTTCCCGAGCCTCACACCGAGGGCACACCACCCCGTCCGGCCAACGAAGGGAGGCCATGAATTGAATCGCGACATCCTTGTCCGCGAAGAATCTGACGGCATCCAGCAAGGTTTCAAATTCGGCATCCATGCTCAGCAGATTACACGGAACGGTCCGGCGAGTCAAGTCTATAATTGCCGCTTCAGCCGGACGAATTGAATCACGGACAACCATCGATCTTGGAGGGACGCCATGAACCGACCGCGTTCAGCTCGGACGTTCACAATCGCACTTGTTTCATGCTTTTTCACAGCACTAGCGGCAGCCCTTGATCACGGCCCGGCTCCCTGCGGCAATATTGCGACTGACCTGATGGGCGGCTTTTCGACCATTGAGCAACTGGAAGTTCGTCAGGCGCCGCGACTGACGCGGGGCCAAGTCAGACGCGCCCTTCAGAAACATCGGTCCGCTCACGCAGTTCACTGGCTTGCTGTCCTTGCAGCATGGGGTCAGCTGGTGCGGCGTCCATTGCCACCACACGGGAAACGGAGACCGCCGCAGAGCGGCCATGTGGGCCGGTCTGATCGTCGCCGGCGCGGCCGGAAGCGACTTCGCGGGGAACTCTCGCTGCCACCATTGTTTGGGACAGTTGGTTTACCAGGGACGGCTGGCTCAGTGGAGTGGCGGTTCTCTTTAGAATATTTCAATCGTTCTGATAGTTAGCGCCGGGGACTTATAGAGTGCGCTGGTCGTGCTGTGTCGCAACCCGCACCCGTCGCTGTGGCGGGTTCAAATGCAGGGGGCAGCGATAATCGGCACACAATTCAGATCCGGGTTAAATCCGGGCACGCACCATCGTCACCCGTCGCCACCGGGCCGACGTAACCTGTTGTTGTTGGACGGCCAGCAATCATCGTCAAGTTGTCGCATTTCGCGCGTGAATTCCGCAAAAGTGCCCGGTTGACGCGTTGCGTTGTCAGGCAAGAGATGTCAGGCGGCTGAGAGCTACCTAGAAAATAAGCAATGGCGGCGGAACGTGAAGTCGTCCCGCGACCCTGACCGTTCCTGGCAGCCGTTACTCGATATCGAGTTTCTCCGCATGAAGTCCTCAGTCGGCTCTGGCGCATCGGGGCAGGAACTACGGGTTACGCATCAAGCCCTCAACGTCCTGAAGGTGTGTCGAGCAGAGCTTCAGACGACTAGCAGTGAATCTTCTTAGAGGCCACTATGATTGCGACGGAGAACCAGCCAAGAATGCCGAGTGTATACAGCAAGTCCAAGGCTCGGCTGAAACTGAGGTGTCTGGACGAAATTCGCCAACCCATGAAATTGGCGGCGTCTGGCTCTGGCGCAGATGGCATCGTTTTCTTTCCGCCATGCACGTCGTCCAGGCTCTTTGGAAGCTCCTTGTTCAACCCGCTGAAAAAGCCCCAAAACCAGCGCTCGGTCGTGCAAGCCCCCATTCAGTGTGTTCAATGTAGGCGCCACGCCTGACTAGCGTCTTCATCAAGGCCCGCACGCGCAGATCGAGGACGAGAAGGCAGAGGCTCAAGCAAGTTCAAACTATCGACGCCGCTAGCAGCGATCGGCATGGGCGTCCTTGGCAAAAGCGCCACCGACTAGGAAGCCGGCCCCGGCAAGGTACAAGCCGGCGATTGTGAACCGGATTGTCTCCAACGCAGTGTGATGGGCTGACAACGCCGCGTATCAGTGCGGCGGTTCTCCGCCTGGTCGGTTTCCGTCCGCGCCATGGTTGGCGTGAGTATGTGCAAAGCGCGGTTTCCGCGCAAGGTAGTGGCAAACCGTGTGTTGGAAAGCTCGCGCCCGCGCGTTAAAGCCCCGTGCGGGCAGACTGAAGGTTTGCCCGTCCCCACTTCTGCGGACCCAGAGTTTGAGGAGAACGGCCGGCGGTATATCGGTCACCCGATGGGTGACCGGGAAACTATAAGTCCCTTCGCCACCTCGAGTAGGTGTAAACGATCCTGCAGGACTTCTGTCAACGATCAACCCGGCCGTTCACACCACTGGCCGAGCGATCCGTTTTTCCTCTCGACGTGCGATGTGTTCGCGCGGTCGAGATCGGGCATTCCCGTCACAGCATCCTTCGCGACAGACACGAACCGAGCGGGGCTGTACCACTCGCGACCTTCCTCGACATGATGGGAGAAGAGTTTCACTATTTGTGTATGGTTCGCGCGCTCGAAGAGTCCGCCACCGATGGCCGTTTCATACGGCGAGAACGCATCAGTGCTCACGTCGAAGAGTTGATCGGCAGCCGTCGCGTTCCGAATCTTGTCGATGAACTCGCGGGTATCCGCAAGGTTCCGTTTCCCAAGGTGCCACGCGATCACCATCTTGGTTTTCTCGTCGAGCGCGATGAACGTGTACGCGTCGCCGCGTTTTGCTGCGTCGTCTCGGTCATGATCAACGAAGCGCTGATGACAACCAACGTACCCCAAGCCTCGTCTAGCCCCAGGTGCTCAACGCGCAGATCGTGAATGCGCGACGAGAGCAGCGCTGCGCAGCGCTCTCCTGCAACAACGAGCAGCGACATGATCGTGTTTCGATCAATGCTGACGATCCGCTCAGTGCTGCGGATCGAGTTGCCCTCCAAGAGCAGTTGCAGCGCGAGTAGCGCCTTGCCTTCGTCCACCGTGGCGGAAGGGCGCAGTGTTCAGCGTTGATCGAGCGCCGGCTTTCGAAAAATCAAAATCTTCTCGTCCGTCATGACGCTATATAGCCCGTAGACGATTTTGCGAAGCGTCCGCTCATGATCCAATCCAGACGCAGACGCCCATTGAACCATCGTGTCGGTAGTTGTGTATTCCTTTCCATCGATCGTTGCGTCACCAACGACAAACGCGGCTCCAGCCCCAGGTTTCAGTGCGCGGCGCACTTCGCTGAACACTGCCTGCATATCTTCGTTGTACAGTTGTAGTTTTTGCTTCGCGCCTCTGCCGCGAACACCAGTCATCGTGTTCCGCAGGCTCGCCACATCCACGGACAACGCTTCGAGTGCGTGCGTATCATTTTTGACATAGTCAAGGGCAATCGAATACGGCGGCGACGTGACGACAGCATCGACAGACGAGTCTCCTAGTGACACCGTGCGGAGATCGCGAGCATCGCCGAGAACGGCGCGTGTCGCTCCCGGCGCGATGGACAGCTCCGCCAAGGCGCGGGCATGATCCTCTACCGACTCCAACATGTGTTGAAGATTGCGCCGAAGCGATGACTCAGCGTCGCGCTGTCGACGTGACACGTCGCTGAATGTCACCATGCGGGCAATGTCCAAAAACTCTCGGACTGCGACTGGCTCACGCTTCGTGTTTAGCGTTGCAGGGCCGAGTATCGGCCGCATCAATAGCCTCTTTACCTTTTCTCGGATCTCGTCGATCGACTCAACGGCCGTCGTCTTGACTCGCGTCAGCAACACGCAAAGCGGTGAGATGTCGATGCCCACAACATCCGCACCGAGGAGTGAAGCCTCAAGAGCTGTCGTGCCACTCCCAACGAACGGATCCAGCACCAGCGAGCCTTGGCGGACGCCTAGGATGTTGAGAAGTGCCCTGACCATTTGGGGGTGGAATTTCCCGCGATACGGATAAATCCAGTGGGTGAGGTATTGATTCACCGATCGTGTGCGGTTGAACCGACCGCCTTGGTAGCGGGGTCTGATCAGCTCAGCATAAACAGTCTTTGCTCCGTCAACGTGATCCCAATAGGCTGATCTCTCACGAATCGCGGGTGAGGTGCCGTTAACGTGCGCGCGCACAGCCCACGGATTGTCTTTATCCCGATGGAAACCAGAACAGCCAAACGCCTCTAGTTCGACCCGCGCAAGCTGTTCTTCATAGAGGAACTGGACGTTTCTTTGTAACGCCAATTCGCTTAATGCTGATACGCTCACGACTGCGACTCCTTGCCGGGATCACTCAACCGGCGGTCCATCTCTTCAGCGAGCGCAAGCTCGTCCGGGATCACTCGTCGGGCGCACTCGGTGCAGATCGGCGAGCCATCAGCCGCCATGAACCGATGCCCAAAATTTCCGAACGGCACAATTGGGCCGCCACACATCGCACACGTATCAACAGCGTCGTGGGTCATGAGCTACACATTTTATTAGCTGCGCCGCTTCGGTGTACAGCCACAAGTTGTGGTACACTAACGACTTGTACCAACTTCATGTTGTGGTCTGACACGTCTGGAGTAGCCTTACGATGCGAAAGATCGTCGAACTGGACAGGCAGGAACTCGAAGAACTCGATCAGCAGGATCCAGAGACGAAGAGCAGCGGAGGGTTCCAGGCGTTGCTCGTTCGACTACAGCAAAAGGTCAGACGTGGAACGGGAGAACTGATCCTAGATGAGCAGGATCTTGAAGAAATCCCACGGTACGCGTTCGATTACAGGAACGGCGGATGGGAAAACCGCCTCATTGGGATTTTCGGACGAACGCTCGGTCCAACATTAGGCCGAGAGACCTAAGCGACCGAACGAGCGCTCTACGCACGTCGGAGATCGTCAACTAATGCCTGCGCTGCCCTGATCAATTCGAGGCAACGCGGTGTGCGGCTCTCTGGCAACGGCGTCGTCGTCGTGAGCAGCGTCTCGATATTCTTTGAGCATGTTCTTGAGCCCACTGCCGGACGCTGACGCGCGAGCCCGCGAGCTTCGGCGGGCCTCGCCCCCCGCCGAAGCAGCGCAACGCGCCGGGATCAGGCCAGCTCGAACCGATCGAGCGTCATCACCTTGTCCCACGCCGCCACGAAGTCGCGCACGAACTTCTCCCCCGCGTCGTCGCTCGCGTAGACCTCCGCCAGCGCCCGGAGCTCGGAGTTGGAACCGAAGACGAGATCCACGCGGCTGCCGGTCCACCGGAGCTCGCCCGTCAAGCGGCCGCGGACCTCGAAGGTCTCCCCGGCCTCGGAGGTCGGCCGCCACTCGGTGTCCGGCGCAAGGAGGTTCACGAAGAAGTCGTTGGTCAGCGCCCCGGGCCGCCTGGTGAACACGCCGAGGCTCGACTGCCGCGTGCTCGCATCGAGGACGCGCAGGCCGCCCACGAGCACGGTCGTCTCGGGAGCGCTCAAGGTCAGCATGAGCGCCCGCTCGATCAGCAGATGCTCGGCCGGCAGGTCCTGGCCCGGCTTGAGGTAGTTGCGGAAGCCGTCCGCCTCCGGCTCCAGCACGGCGAACGATTCGACGTCGGTCTGCTCCTGCGACGCGTCCGTGCGTCCCGGCGCGAAGGGCACCTGCACGTCGTATCCGGCGTTCTTCGCGGCCTGCTCGACGGCCGCACACCCGCCCAGCACGATCAGGTCGGCCAGCGACACCCGCTTCTTCCCGCCGTTCTGCGAGTCGTTGAACGCCTTCTGGATCCCCTCGAGCGTCCGCAGCACCTTCGCCAGCCCGGGTGGATTGTTGACCTCCCAATCCTTCTGCGGCGCGAGCCGGATGCGGGCCCCGTTCGCGCCGCCGCGCTTGTCGGTGCCGCGGAACGTCGACGCCGACGCCCAGGCGGTCGAGACGAGCTGCGGGATGGTCAGTCCCGATGCGAGGATCCTGCCCTTGAGGGCCGCGATCGTCCGGCGCTCCGATCAGCTCGTGGGTGACCGGCGGGACCGGGTCCTGCCACAACTGCGGCTCCCTGGGAACGAGCGGACCGAGGTACCGCGAGATGGGCCCCATGTCGCGGTGCGTCAGCTTGAACCACGCCCGGGCGAAGGCGTCGGCCAACTGGTCCGGGTTCTCGTAGAAGCGTCTCGAGATCTTCTCGTAGGCCGGATCGAGGCGCAGCGAGAGGTCGGTGGTCAGCATGGTCGGCGCGTGACGCCTGGAGGGGTCGAAGGCGTCCGGAATCGCGCCGGCGCCGGCGCCGCCCTTCGCGGTCCACTGATTCGCACCGGCCGGGCTCTTGGTCAGCTCCCATTCGTACTCGAACAGGTTGGAGAAGAAGTTGTTGCTCCACCTGGTCGGCGTGGACGTCCAGGTGACTTCCAGGCCGCTGCCAATCGCGTCGCCGCCCTTGCCTGTGCCGAAGCTGCTCTTCCAGCCGAGGCCCTGCTCCTCGATGCCGGCGGCTTCGGGCTCGGGACCCACGTAGGAGGCCAGGCCCGCCCCGTGGGTCTTGCCGAACGTATGCCCGCCGGCAATGAGCGCCACGGTCTCCTCGTCGTTCATCGCCATCCGGCGGAACGTCTCCCGAATGTCGGTCGCGGCGGCAACGGGATCCGGAGTGCCGTTGGGCCCTTCCGGATTCACGTAGATGAGGCCCATCTGCACGGCGGCCAGAGGATTGTCGAGCTGCCGCTCGCCTCTGTAGCGCGCGTCGGCCAGCCACGTGTCCTCGGTCCCCCAGTTGATCTGCGCCGGCTCCCAGACATCCTCGCGCCCGCCGCCGAAGCCGAACGTCTTGAACCCCATGGACTCGAGGGCGCAGTTGCCGGCGAAGACCATCAGGTCCGCCCACGAGATCTTCCGGCCGTACTTCTTCTTGACCGGCCACAGCAGCCGCCGCGCCTTGTCGAGGTTCACGTTGTCCGGCCAACTGCTCAAGGGCGCGAAGCGCTGCTCGCCGGACCCGGCACCGCCGCGGCCGTCCTTGATGCGGTAGGTGCCCGCGCTGTGCCACGCCATCCGGATGAAGAGCGGCCCGTAGTGCCCGAAGTCGGCCGGCCACCAGTCCTGCGACGTCGTCATCACCTGCTCGATGTCCTGCTTCAGGGCGTCGAGATCGAGGGACTTGAACTCTTCGGCGTAGTCGAACTCCTCGCCCATCGGATCGCCCGCGGGAGGGTTCTGGTGCAGCGGCTTCAGGTTCAGCCGGTTCGGCCACCAGTCCTGGTTCGACTTGCCGCTGTGCGCTCTGCCCGGGAAGGGGCACTTCGTTTCGTTGTCCATGTTGATGTTGACCTCTCGTTGATTGGAAGCAGCCCGGGTGTCAGTCGCTCCGGGGGATTCTCTTCACGGTCCGTTGACGGGATCGCCGGACGCGCTGTCGGTCCGATCCGCCGCTGGTTTCGGCGCCGGCGGGGCTGCGGGTCGGGGCGGGACGCGCCCGGGACTGAGCCAGACAATCGGGACAGCGCCCCCAGTAGGCGACCTCGGCCTCGTCGATCTCGTAGCCCCTGTCGTCGGCCGCCGTCAGACAAGGGGCGGAGCCGACCGCGCAGTCGACGTCCACCAGACGCCCGCAGACTCGACAGATCAGATGGTGGTGGTTGTCGCCGACCCGATCCTCGAAGCGGGCCGGCGATCCGGCGGGCTGAATGCGCCGGACAAGGCCCTCGGCCACCAGGACGCCGAGGGCGTCGTACACCGACTGGAGCGAGATGGCGCCAATCTCGGCCCTCACCGCATCGGCCACGCCGTCCGCCGTGATGTGCGGCTGACCCGACACCGCCTCCATTACAGCCAGTCGCTGGGCGGTTACCTGGATGCCGCGTTGGCGGAGGAGGTCGGCCGGGTCGGTGTCCACACGTCAGTGTAGATCAATTCTTTGACTGACTCCAAGTTTGGATCCTCAATGGACGGGCACCCGGGCGGCGCGCGCGATGAACTGGCGGATTCCGCCGCCGGGCATTCCGCGGCAGGGCCCGCCGGGCGCACCATCGAGTCGCGCGGCCTTCGGAGGCCGCGCGGCGCCCGTCAGCCGGTGCGATCGAGCAGGTACCCCACGGCGCCGGTAATCACCAGGACCGCAACGACGACCGCGCAGACCATCAACGCCACTGTCGCCCGGCGGTCAGAAGGCGTGGCCGATGAAGGGAAGCATCCGGCCGCAGTACAGCACGGCGAGCCACGCAAAGAGGGACGAAACGGCCATCGCCTTGTCGGCCAGGCTGGACTCCCACCCGTCGCTGCCATCGGAGCCGACGTAGCCGGCAGGGACCCACGCCCTTTTGAACACGGTCAGATAGAGAAAGTTCGCGCCGGCGATCATCAGGAAGACGACCTTCCAGTAGAACGGCGCGCTGTCGATGTACTGCCTCGGCTGCCCGACGAAGAACAGCATCCCGGTGATGAGATTGGTGCCGAAGCCCAGCATGCCCCACGGCAGCAACCGATGCACGTCCGCAAACGGAATCTGCCTCATCACGCCCAGTATCCGCAGGTTCACGGCCAGCAGGACGCCGAACGACAGGGAGAGACCGACGAAGTGCACCGTCTCGGCGGCCGGCCAGCCCCACGTGCTGTTCACCATGAACGTGCTGATCCGCGCCGCCACGAATTGTTCCGGATCCTGGACGGGGGCGGCGGCGCCCGCCGAGACGTCGGCCCGGATCTCCGGATGGCGAATGTCGCCTCCAAGAGTCGCCGCGCGAGCCATGAGCAGGAGCGCCACCATCGACAGCAGCGTCACGGCAGGCACGAGCCCCCGGGCCGCGCGGCCGCGGCGCCTGGACTGCCACAAGGCGACCCACGCGACGAAGCCGGCGAACTCCGTCACGGTGAACGCACCGAGCGCCGCGTCCTGGTGGACCCTGACGGCGTTGTCGGAGATCTCCGGCCGGTCCCGCAGCTTCTGATGGGCGGCGACGCCGCTCATGTAGACGGGAAGCGTCAGGACCGCAATCGCGAAGAGCACCTCCAGCCCCGCGTGTTTCAAGGGCTCGTCGCGCCGGACGAAGGCCAGCATCAGGAGGCCCAGCGCGACGACCGCGCCGACGGTGGGCACGTGGTTCAGCAGCAGGTGCAGATGGGCGAGATTGACGGTTGTGATCGAAGGCATCAGCCCGCCACCAGGTAGGCGAGCAGGCGGCCCGCGGTGATGGCGCCGGACCACCCGAGGATCGAGGCGATCGCCAGCCAGCGTGCGCGGCCGCCGGCCTCGCGCTGCTCCGGGCCGCCGCGACCCACGTACGAGCGGAGCGGCACCAGTGTGGCGGCGCTGGCGACGACAAGGATCATCTTGACGAGAAACGGCATCGCCGTCCCCCAGGTCGTCGCGCGGGCGGCGAACAGCAGGACGCCGGTCACGAGATTGACGATGAGGCCGACCGCGACGGCCGGGAAGACCCAGCGGAAGGCCGACAGCGGCACGTTTCGGCTGATGCCGAGCAGACGCAGGTCGAGCACCCAGCTCGCGCCGACCAGCACCGCCATTCCCATGGTGTGAAGCGTCAGCACCGTGGGCTGAGCCCACACCGAGGGCGACTCATGCACCCACACCGCGAGCGAGCTCGATTCGAGCCAGATCAGGAGACCCATGGACCAGTCAAAGAAGAAATGTGCACGCGCCGGGATTCGAACCCTCCAGCTACCTCGCAAGAACCAGTTTGCCTCGAAGAACGGCAGTGCCGCGACTCGTGACTCTCTGAAACTGCGCTGCAGTCCGCCTAATACCAGTAGAGTGACGCGTGCACCCGTACTTCACCAGACGGCAGCACGCGTGTCAAGCGTAGTTGTCCGCCAGGCCTCTGATGCGCGCGCGGACCGCCGCCGGCACCTCGACCACCTGCGCGGCGCCTGACGCGACGTTGTCGGTGACAATCCACTGGGGCCGCGCGAGGCCCGGACCGATCGGCTCGAACCGGATGCCGACGGTCGCGCCCGAGATGTGATTCTGGCGGACGATCGCGCGCGGGCCGAAGTGGCCGAACGCGCGAATGGCCTCCACCCGAAGACCCACCGTCCGCGCCACGCGCTGCACCGTGATGTAGTTGTCGTCCACGATCAGGCTTCCCGCGTTGCCGACGAAGATGCCGTGCCGCTCGCGCGTCGCCGACGAGGGCAGCACGACGCGCACCGTGTTGCCGCTGATCAGCACGAGCTCGGCCCGATCGGGTGCGCTTTGCGCCGCCTCCTGGTGGCTGACGCCGACATGCACCCCCTGGATCACACCGTCGAGCGTGTTGTCGACGATCCGGATGTCGCGGCCGGCGCGGCCGCCAATCGCAATACCCTGACCGGCCGCCGACAGATCCTGCGCGAAGAGCGCGCTGACGACGGCGCTGAATCGCGGCAGGGCGGAGCCGATGGTGCCGGTGAGCACCAGGCGGCGGGCCAGGCCGTCGATCACGGCCTTGAGCGCAGCCGGACTGTCCACCTGAGGCGCCATCGCATCGACCGCGCGCTGCCAGTCGTTCACCGTGCCGGTCCCGTGCACGAGCTGCGGATCGGTCAGGAAATGCACGCTGTGGCCGGCGACCGTGACGGTGGCGTTCGTGCCGGAGGGCGGGGAGCCGGTCGCGTTTCCGGGCGTCAGGTTGGCCACGAGCTGGCGCTCGAGTGCTGCGCGATAACGCGGATCGCCGCGCAGCACGTTGAGGCTGGGCTTCGGGACCACTGCCAGGGTGTTGTCCTCGACCTGCGCGCGCGCCACGTTGACGATCAGCACGCCGGTCTGCATGTGGCCGGTGTCGAAGTGCGAGTGCATGACGCGCGCCTGTCCGACCGGGAGCGCGCCGGCTGGCGGATCGGGCATCCGGATCGTCAGGCAGGCCGCCGCCCGCGCGCCGCCCGACGCGCAGCGCGCGCGCACGTGGTCCACGGTCACCGACGCGCAATTGACGAACGTCAACCCGCCGGTCAGATTCGCCAGCCCGGGCTTGCCCGCTCCGGTGCGCCCGGCCTCGACCGCCAGGTGCTCGACCGTCACGCTCGAACAGTCCTCGAACACGAGCGCCGCTTCGGCGGTGGCGCACACGAGCTTGGTACCGGCGCCGCAGCCGCTGATGCGCAGATGTCCCTTGGACCGGATCTCGACGGGCGCCGGCAGGTCGTAGGTGCCCGCCGCGAAGCAGATCTGCGCGTCGGCCGCATCGGGCAGCGCCGCGAACGCCGCGGCGACGTCCTCGCCAGGGTGCACGTCCCTGCTGCAGACGCCCCCCTGCCGCTGGCACAAGGCGTCGAGCGCCTGCTGCACCGTGTGCGCGCCGAGCGCGCAGGTGCCGTCGTTGTACGCCACGTCGCGCGCTTCGATCGCGGTCAGCGGCGGGAATTCGATGCGGCAGTCGCCGCCGGGGACCGCGCTGAACGCGCCGGCCGACAGCCGTACCAGCGCGAGACGGGCGAAGCGGTGCGGCGTCCCATGCGGCAGCTGCGCAATCGGCTGGCCCTGGCCGTCGACCGGCCATTCGACGCCCCCGGTATCGGCGCTGACGGCGGTCCGGGCCGGGACAATCCAGTAGTCGCCGGCCTTGTACTGTCCGTCGGAAAACCGGACCTGGACGCCCTCCTCGAGATCGAGCCAGTCGCCGGACAGCGCCACGCCATCGGCCGAGGCCGTCGCGCCACGCTGGTCCCACCGCCGCAGCGTCGGGTGCCGTTCAGGATCGAGCGCCGGCGCCGCGCCGTCGACCCGCACCACGCGCGTCGCGGGATTCACATCGGCGACCAGGAGCAGCTGGCCGTGCTGATCGGCGAGCTCGAGCCGGTCGTCGGTCGCCTCCACCCACTGCTGCAGCTCGAAGGCGCGCGTCTCGTCCTTGCCGATGTCGTCGACCGTCACGTCGCTGCCGCTCGTGCCGAGGACGGCGCTCGCATCGCTGGCGTTGTTGCGCGACCACTTGAACCGCGCCTCGGCGCGGGCGCCGCCGCGATGGATCTCCACGCGGTACAGCTGGTTCTCGAGACCCCGGTAGCCTGCCGTCGGCGGCAGGACGCACGGGGACGTGGTCGCGTCGGCAGGCCCGGTCTGCGCGCTCAGGCGTCCGCCGTCGGCTTCTCCAATCACGTGCTGCGAGAGATGCGCGGTCCATTCGGGAAAGGCGCTGCCGCAGGTCGCGCCGCCCGACGGCTCCGCAACCGCCAGCAGCCGCACCTGCCAGATCGTGCGCGTGCGGGTGGCGGTGTCGGGCCCGCCGAGCGCCGTTTCGCGAATCGCGGGGTCCTCGAGCGCCGAGACGTGCCGCTGCCACGCTTCGAGGTAGACCAGATACAGGCCGTCGGTCGTCGGAAGCGTGAAGCCCGGCAGGTACGCCTGCGCCGCGATCGCCGCGTCGGCGTCGTTTTCGCACAGGACCCCGTCGACGTAGTAGTGTCCGGCGCCGATCGTCAATCCGCCGTTCGCGGGGACGATCGAGAAGCCCGCGTGCGCCCGCGGTGCGCCGGTCGCTCCCACGACGTCCACGGTCCGGCTCCGCAGATGGTGATCGACGATCGCTTGCTGTTCGTTCCAGTCGGCATCCACCTGCACGCGGCCCTGCTGCATCAGCACGCCCGTGTAGTGCTTCCGCGGATCGAACGTCTGTCGGCTGAAGTCGCCCCTCATTCCGGTCCTCGCAATCCGGCCCGCCGCGTCACGGTCGGCCGATCGTCGCGTCAGCTTTCGAACAGCAGTCCCGCCTCCAGGCCGAGGCGCAAGTACTCCTCGACCCGGACCCTCAGATCGCTCTCGCGCTGCGGCGCGCGCAGAAAGTGGAACGCTCCCATCTCCGATTCATCGTCCGCCCCCGTCCGGATTGCCGGCGACGCGCGCAGGAGGAGCTGCATGTATCCCGCGTCGCCGTATCGCATCGACGTGAACAGCGGCCGCGGGCCCGCCTCGCCGGCCGCGCCGGCCGGCTGACACCGATAGCGCCGGGGCACTCGAGCATCGAGCGGCACGTACGAGAAGCGGACGCAGCCCTCCTGCACGCGCTCGGCGACGACCGGCGGACCGGTGTCGGCCGCGGTCCGGCGCGCGACGATCAGGCTGTTCGAGATCGCCGACATCGTGACGGTCCGCACCTGACCGACGAGGGTGCTGCCGGACATCGAGAGCGCCCCGCCGGCACCGATGCCGTCGGTCGACGCGAAGGCGACGCGGTCGTCGGCCGTGGCGTCCACGACGCTGTCGGTGACCGCGACGCGCGCGCTGCCGGCGATGCGCAGCGCGCCGACGATCGAGCGGTCGATCTCGACGATGGTGTCGGGCGCGTCCACGATGAGGCTGGGCGTCTCGGGATGCGCCGGTTGGCCGGCGCGCGTCAGCGCACGGCCCGGCACGAGCGTGCAATGCGCGATGCGCAGCCGTTGCAGCCGGTTGGGCTGACCGAGGATGGTGGCCGGCACGCGGATCGGCCCCCCGGTCACGAGCAGGCCGTTGATGGAGACCTCGGCGCTGTCGCCGCCGCCCACCAGCCACTCGCCGTCGACGTCGACCACCGGGCGCGCCTCGTCGGCCGCCCGGATTTCGAGGCGCCCGTTGGCCGGGCACATCGCGGCGGGCGCCGCCGCATACCGCCCGCTGTCGCCGATCTCGACGGCGCCCGTTCCCCCGATGGCCGCGAGCGCCGCCGCCATGTCCGGCTGCCCCCCCGGCACGACCGCGAGCGGCCGGAGATCGACGGCCAGGCTCGCGGCGCGCGTGTATTCGCCGCCACCCAGATCGGCGCCGAAGCCGTAGCGGAACGACGCGCGCACCGGCGTCGCGGCCGAATCGACGTCCCGCGAGAACGCGAGGCGTCCGAGCTCCGGATCGATGGCCACGTCGAGACGCGGAGGATCCGCCGCCGTGGTATCGGCAGGCATGTGCGCCCACGCGCTCGTCTCCGGGTCGTCGGACAGGTCGGACAGATCGCACACGCTGACGCGCTCGATCGGAACCGTCTCGCCGCCGACGCTGACGGCCACGCTCGCGCCGGGGCCGTAGTAGTCCGACAGCCGATCCCGCATCGCGCGCCGCGCAATCGGAATCGGCGCGTTGACCGGACCGGCCAGCTGCTCGATCGTGCCCTGGGGCGCGGGGCGATTGAACAACGGCACGTCGTGCCCGAGCGGGCTGACACTGAATCGACGCGGATCGATCGGAACGGCTGGAGCGCCGGTGAGCGGATGGCTGCCCAGCCGCCACAGGAAGACTCCGACGTTCGGGATGTTGTGCCGTCCGCGACCCGACGCGATGCGCCGCACGTCGATGCTGCGGGGCCGTCTGTCGAAGGCGCCGGCGGTCGCCGTCGGGACGGCCGGCGGCCTCGTGTCGGTCAGAGCCGGCGTCTCGGGGCGCACATGGTTGACGTGCGCGGTCCGCGCCAGGCGCTGGAAGAACTCGACGATCGCCGCTTCCCAGCCGGTGACGTCGCGCGCAAGCTGCTCGAGCACCGCCGCCGTGCCCTTGCGGCGCCGGAACGCGATCGTGTTGGCGACTTCCGCGCGCCGGCTCGCGACGGCCGGCGTCTCGCCGTGGAGCAGCCGATAGGCGACGAGATCGCCGATGTAGGGCACGACCCATTCCGCGCAGGTCTCGATGAACTGATCGTCGTAGAGCTGCGCGAGGTCCTCTTCGATCGCGGCGACTTCCTCGGCGACAATCGCCAGCAGGTCGCGGAGCGGACCGCCCTCCGCCGCGTCTCGCACGCGATAGAGGGCGGGGAGCGCGTTGTACAGCGTGTCGAGATCGAAGCTCATGCCATCACGCCCAGGTCGAGCGGTCTTGGATCGAGGAGCAGCAGCTCGGCGCCGAGCAGTCCATCGCCGGCTGTCGCCACGGGGCCGGCGGCCTGCAGCCACGATTGCCGGGCGACGGGCGCGTCGGTGCGATGGAGGGCCGTGACGTTCACCGCGGTCACGCCCGCCGTGCCCTGCATCACCGCAATCACGTCCGACAGGCTCACCCCCTGTCCGAATCCGCGCGCCACGAAGCCGAAGGCCGCACGCATCGCCGCCTCGATGGCCGCCAGCACCGCAGGCGGCTGCCGATCCGGATCCACGTTGATGGTGCCGGCCACCCGGAAGAACGCCGGCCGGTGGGGCACGACGTGCACCGGGACGATGGGATCGGCGGCGCGCTGCACGGCGGCGACGAGACGATCGACGACGGCGTCGCCAGGCAACAGCGCTGCGCCGTCTCGACCGGCCACCGTCAGCAGGACCGCCTGGCGCCGTCGGTCCCAGGTCCAGGTCGCGAGCGCCTTCGCCACACCGGCGAAGGCCCGCGCGAAGTCCTCGTAGTCGCCGAGCGACACGATCCGATCGAGGGCCAGGACGCCCAGTGGAACGGTTCGACGCGCATCGTCGGCGCTCTCGGGGTCGGCGGCGCCGCGGGTCGCCATCGGGTTGGTCACGGCACGCACGCCCACCGGTCGTGTCAGCAGCACGGCGATCTGCGCGGGCGCCACCTGCCCGTCACGGCCGATGCCCTTGCGGTACACGGCCCGGACGTTGTCGCTGCCGGTCGGCACGCGCGCGCCGGTCCGGCCGTCGCCGAACCGCACGGTGGTGACGCCGGTGTCGTCGGCCGCGAGCAGGTAGATGCGCTCGTCCGAGCGGCGCCCGAAGAAGGTGTCCACCCGCTCCCAGCGCACGCCGTCCACCCACACCTCGAGCGCGGCGCGGGCGCCGCCCGGAACGTCGGCGCCGACCCAGGTGAGCGGCGGCTGCCGGAGCGCGAACTCCTGAAACGGTTTGCTGGCGTCGCCGCCGCCCAGCACCTCGTCCACCGACTCGCCGTTGGTGATGAACGCCACGTTCGCGGCGACGGCGACCGTCGCCCTCGTGTACGCGAACGCGAGCGCGCGCGCCAGCGTGACGACGGTGTATCCGCCGGCCAGAATCACGTCGGCGATTTCGTGCACCTCGCTCTCGGCGACGCCGGGCAGATCGATCCGCTCGCCCGACACGATGACGGTGCGGCCGGACTCGAGCCCGAGGTAGATGCCGTCCAGCATGATGCTGGCGCCGGTCACCGGATCGTCGATCGGGAGATCGGCCAGCGGCAGGCGTTCGCTCTGGGCGAGGACGGTCGTGCTCCGAAGGGTGAAGGTGTTGAAGCCCGCGGACGAGTCGAGCCGGACGCGCGAGACCCGTGCGCCGAGCGTGAACGCCGTGCGCGAGATCTCGTCGCAGTCGTCGACCCGATAGACGCGTCGATCGAGCGGGCTCTCGAGCACGACCCATCCGCCGGGCACGATCCCCGGATACGTGGCATCGAGATGGACGAAGGGGACCGAGGGCGCTTCGGCGGCGAGCGTGAGCGGCGGACTGTCCCAGTTGCTCTCGCCGGGCCTCGCGTCAGCGGGAACCGCCTCGTACTTCGGCGCGTTGTGGCCGAAGACCGGCGCGCGCGTCTGGAACAGGTACACGCCTTCGTCCCCGTCGGTGATCGCCGTCGCCTGTCCCGCCACCACGCTCGCCGCGATGGCCGCCTGAGGCCACGACTGCACGCTTGCCATCGCGGTCAGATCGGACTGCTTCCACGACGCGTTCACGATGCGGGTCGACACCACGGTGCTGGTGAGCGGCGTCGCTTCGGTGAGAAACGTGCCGGCGGGCAGCGGAGGGACTGGAAACGGATGCGGAGGTGGCGGCTCGAGATCGAGATCGACGGCCGTGAACCGCGCGCCGGGATCGGGGGTCACCCCGAGAATGCGCTTGACCGCGCGGTCGTGGTCTGGGGGCCCGCCCACGATCAGCAGGCGATCGCCGGGCCGCAGGCCGGTCGCGATGCCCTTGACGAGCACGCGGGTCATCGACGTCGACACGACCTGCGGCTGGGCCAACCGCGGCCGGATGGCGTTCCATTCCGGGCGCGCCTCGATCGCGTCGCCGGTTTCGAACACCTGCGGCCGCTCGCCGGGACCTGGAATGCTCTGCGCCCGCGTCCCGGCTGGGATCTGCGTGGTCGCCGGGCCGCCCTCTGCATCCTCCACCTCGAACGCCACCTCCCCCTGCGCGGCGACACCGGGGCGCAGGCGATAGCCCACCAGTTCGCCGATTCGCGCCAGCGAGGCCGGGTCGGTCGCCGTCCGCAGGTACGACTCGTTCGCGATCCGCTCTTGATAGAAGGTGAGGATGTCGGCCACCACCGCGACCGATTCGAGGAGGCCGACCGTGAAGTCGCCGCTCTCGCGAGTGGTGAGCCGGCCGAGCGCCGGGTAGTCGCTCGACGAGAGCCGCGCCAGCAGACTCGCGCGAACCGACGAGTAGGTCCCGATGCGGCGCGCCACCGATGAAAGGCCCGGGCGGTTGAAGACCTCCCGGGGAGTCTCGAATCGACGATCCCACGCAGCAGCCGCACGTGCACGCGCCGGCGGGACAACGGCCGATCGTCATCGGCCACCTTCCATCTCGAGCCGCAGGATGCCCCGCTCTGGGAAATTCGGGTCGTTGTCGAGGCGGGGCACCTCCAGGCGGCCGAAGGTCAGACGGCCTTCCGCGAGCGGACCTGGATCCGGTGCGTCGCGCCGCTCGAATGTCGTCACCTCGACGCAGGCCACTCCCTCGATCGACGCCGCCGCTTCGTACAGCGGGCTCACGTACAGGGTCTGGCCGAACGTCAGGTTATCCGGATGGAACATCGCCAACCGGCCGTCCGGACGCCGGCCCGAACCGAAGACCTCGACGAGCGCGGCGAGCACGTCGCTGCGCAGGTACTCCGGACGGACCTGAATGCGCAGCGCGATGTCGAGCGGCACGAAGCGCGGCCCTTCAATCTCGACGTCGTGTCCGGCCAGCCGGAACGGCTCGATGTACTGCCGCAGGCCGCCGGCGAAACCCGGGTCGAGCGCGGCGTTGCCGCTGCGATCCACCGAGACGAACATCGTGCGCCAGCTGCCGGTCCAGCGCGCCGTCGCGGCGGCCCGCTGCACGCCGGGCGCCGTGCCCGCGCGCGCCGCGTAGTCGTCCGGCGTCACGGCCCGGGCCTGCACGCGGAACGCATGCGGCGCGCGCTCGCGCACCTCCGCAATCGTTTCGGGCTCGAGGCCGCCCCGGGCGGCCAGCGGATTGGTGACGCCCAGCACCGCCGGATCGCCCGTGACGATGTGCGCGAGGGCGCCGCCGCCGATGTTCCCCGACGCCCCGTTGCCGACCCGGTACCGCGCAGTGAACTGCATGCCGGCCGCCGGAATCGCCCCGTGGCCGCCGTCGCCGAACCGCAGTCGCGCGCCGCCGTCGTTCTCCACCTCCACCACGAAGTGAGGATCGTCGGGCAGGCTGGCGAGGAGGTCGCGGCGGGCGGACCACGTCGAGGTCCGGGCGTCCACCGTTCCCGACAGATCGATGTCGGGGACCGCGCTGCGCGGCGGCACGAGCAGCGCCCCGGTCGCCGACTGCGGCGGCTGGTCCGGATCGTCCTTCACCGTCTGCGAGAGCGGCTGCCGGGCCAGCACCGGCCGGAACCGCACCGGAACAGCCTCGAACGGATCGTCGCTCCGCACCGCCTTCAGGCGCAGCCTCGTCGACGCGGGCATCGTCTCGCCGAGGTCCTCGACGACGCTCTGGCCGTGATCCGCGAGCACGACGTTGCCGAGGGCGACGCTCACGTCCGGCAGATAGCCTCCGCCGTACCGCTCGTCGGCTTCCGCTGACAGGCACAGCGCGAACGGCAACCTATCGGCATCGGCCCAGCGGATCTCGACGATGTCGAGCGGATCGTCGCCCGGCGGATCGTCGAATCGGCCTCCGATCGGGTCGCGCCCCGGCGTCACCTCCACGAGCTGGACCGCGTGGCGGCGCTCGAACGCCCGGTCGGCGCGGCTGCCGGTTGCCGGGTTGACGACCTCCTGGAACACGAGCACGTCGCCGGCGCGAAGCTGTGGAAGCGGCCCTCGCAGCGTCGCGCACGTGGCCCCCTGCGGCAGGCAGCACTGGCGCTGCCCCCACGTGTGGAAGCGCATCAGGTTGTGCTCCGGATGAAGCGCGTCCGGCCGGAGCGTCTCGAACACGATCGGCTGCAACGCCAGCGTCTCGGTCCAGGCCGGCGATCCGGGATCGATGCGGGCCGGCTGCCCCGCGACCGCGGTGAGCAGCGGCGTGTGCGCGGGGAGCGTGGTCGGATCGCTCACCTCGACCTGCGCCCACACCCGCGCGCTGCAGCCGTCGTGCATCGGGTAGTCGACGAGCCGCGCGTGCCGCCGGACCGACACCCGGCTTCGTGCCGTCCCGAGATAGGCTTCCGTCCCGATCGCGTCCTGCCGGTAGGACAGGTAGTCGCCGGCGTAGGCCACGAGCTCGACGAGCGCCACGCCGAGATCGGCGGCGTTGCGCTCGGACCATGACGGGGTGGACGCCGCGAGCCGATCCAGGAGCAGCTGCCGCAGGCTCGTGAAGTCGCGCGCCAGATAGTCGTGCACCGGAACGGTGACGGCGGCAGGCGGACAGCTCGATGCGGCCGGAATGCAGTCGAAGTCGGTCGGACAGGCCACCTTGAACGAGAAGGACACCTCGCGCAGCACGGGGTCGATGCGGTCCAACCGATCCGGGTGCGCGGGGTCGGCGACGAAGCGCAGCACATAGGGCGAGAAGTCGCCGGCCACTGCGACCTCCACGACGAGAACGGGCGTGGCGGTGCCCGCGCGCGGATCGACGGCGATCGCTGCCGACCGCACGGTCAGGTCCCGGATGCGATCGCCTCCCTCGATGGTGACGTTCGCGGCCTCGAGCGCGAGGCCGCCCGGGTCGTTGATGAAGTGCACGAACAGCGTCCGCTGCCGCTCGGCGTCGGGCTGCGAGGGCTCGTCCAGCACCTCCAGGAAATCGATGCCGTTCAGATCGGATCGACCCGCGATCTCGGCGCGGCGCCGGTCATCGCAGCAGAAGTAGGGCGTCGCCATCACACCTGCTGGGTGAAAGTCGCCGTCCGGCGTTCCGCGGTGCGGCGAACGGTGTACTGCACGGTCACGGTCAGCGTGGACTCCCCGGCCGTGACGGTCACCTCCTGGGCCACGATCACCTCTCCGAGCCACTGTTGCAGCGCGCCCTGCACGAGGAACTGGGTGGCAATCGCCAGTTGATCGCTCGCCGGCGCGAACACCAGCTGGCGCAGTCCGCTCCCGAACGATGGCCGGTTCACCCGCTCGCCCGGCGCCGTGAACAGCACCTGCGCGATGAGATCGAGCACGTGGCGATCCCCGTCGGCGGTCGCGGTCCGGCCGTCGCCGCCGATCCGGTAGGGAAGGCCGACGCCGCTCACTCGCCCCTCACCCGCGTCTGCGTGGTGCGGACCACGAGCGCCGCCGCGTTGGGCACCGTCTGCGCCGGGCTGTTCTGCAGCACGACCGGCACGCCGCCCGCCTTCACACGGGTCGCAGCCGCGCTCCACGCCGCGGTGATGCAGGGACTCGGAGAGCCGCCGACATTGAACGGACATCTGGCGATGCCGTACGGCGTCGTCCGCACCACGATCGGCTGTCCGCTCACGCGGACGCGTGGATTGGGCGACAACGGCTGCGCGACCCCGCCGTGCCGGCAGCGGACGTCGGCGCCGGCGTGCACCAGGTATGCGGCCATCAGGTGACCTCCAGAGCGGTGCCGTTGAGCGACACGGTCGTGCCGGTCAGCTTGATGCTCGCGCCCTTGCCGTTGGTGATCTCCACGGCCGATTCGGTCAGCGAGATTCGCGCGCCGCTCGTGGTCTCGATCGTCACGGCCGAGGCGCCGCGCCGGTCGTCGAAGGTGAGCGTGCCGAACGACGTCGTGATCGTCTTCACGTCCGGGACGGCAGCGCCCCCCGGCACCTCGGAGGCCTTGCTCCAGAATCCGCCGGTCCAGACCGGCCGGTCCTTGTTGCCCTCCTCGAACTCGACCCAGACGTTCGCTCCACGCGGCGGAACGACGAAGACGCCGACGCCCGGTCCCGCGAACGGGACGCACGGCATCGCCCAGTTCGACCGGCCTTTGCCGTACACGCCCGGCACGCTGACCTGCACGCGTCCGAGCTTCAACGGATCCGCGGCGTCCTCCACCCTGCCGCGATACTTGCCGAAGAAGGACGTCATGGCCGCACGACCGGTGTAAGCGCGCCGATGCCCTCGCGTGTCGCCGTGAACTTCTGCCGGTACTGTCCGCGACCGAGCTGATGGGTCACGCTCTTGACGTAGTACAGGCCGCTGAAGCTGTGGCCCGCGCCGCGAAGCCCGACGAGGGAGCGGGGAATCAGGATGTCTCCGTAGCGCATCGCGTCGATCTCTCCGGTCGCGGTGACCACCGCGTCCATCGACTGATCGGTGATCGCCTGCGCGCGGCTCTGGGCCTCGGCGCGGGTGCCCCGGAAGTTGTTGTCGAGGAGGCTGGTGCGAACCGTCGAGACGTTCGGCGGCAGCGCCGGCTCGCTGACCAGAGGCGGTCGCGTGCTCCGAAACGTGCTGATCGTGATCTGTTCGTTCCCGTCGCGGTCCTGAATCGTGTCCCAGACGAGCGTCGGCGCCAGCGCGTTGTACTGGAATTCGATCGAATCGACGTTGGTCTCGGGGCCCATGTTGACCGACAGCGCCCGCTGCGGCGCTTCCACGCGGCGGGGCGGCCCCCAGTACGCGAGGTTGGTCAGCGGCGCCGGACCGGGCACGACGAAGAAGGTGAAGCCGTGCTGTTCCGCCAGCTCCTTGAGGTGCGCGCGATCGGTGTTCTGCTGCGTGGGGTTCCACTCGATCGGCAGCGGCCGATCCGAGATGCCCGGCGGCACGACCATCGGCACCAGGCCGTACTGCCGGTAGCGCTCGATGATCTTCAGCGCGATCGTCACCTCGTCCTGCCCCGGGTGCTCGTCGCGGCGCTTCTCGAGATCCATCATGACGCTCACGTCTTCGCCGGTCAGCGTCAGGATCCCGGCGCCCGGCTCGGCGCCCGGCGACAACTGCTGCTGGGTGATCATGCCGTCCATCAGCACGCGCGGGACGACATTCATCGTGACGATGAGCACCACGCGGCTGAACGGCTTCAGGAGCGGGTTGCGAACGTGCGGGTAGTCCACGAGATCGAGCGGCCCCGAGCGTCCGACGTCGAGCACGATCTGAAAGCCCGACGGCCCCTCGTCGTTGTGCGTGACCTCGATCGTCCGGATCGATTCGATGACGTCCACCGGCGCCGGGACCGGCGTGATGCGGCCGATGAGCACGGTGAGGTGGATGCCGGTCAGCACGACCCGTTACCGCGTCGGCACAGGAACACGGAGCCGCCGGCCGGGGACAGCCACGAGCTCGAGCGGATCGATCGCGTCGTTCGCGTCGCAGACGCGCCAGAAGTGCAGCGGGTCGCCCAGCGTGCGGGCGGTGAACACATCGAGACGCTCTCCCTGGACGACGGCCGTCTCGCCGAGGAGCGGCAGATCGGATCCGCGCGGCACGAGGCGCCGGCGCACGTAGGGGACGGCGCGGCCGTCGGCGGTGGTGAAGGTCGCCGTCGCGATCGCGGCGTAGCGGCTGGTGGGATCGAACATCACAGTAACCCGGCGGCCTTGATGGCGCCGACTCCCAGCGCGGTCATGTCGGCCGCGGTCGAGAGATGCGCCATCGTCTCCTTCAGCACCTGCTGTCCGAGGAACACGTGGTATCCGGGGCTCGTCACGGAGAGATCGTTGTAGCTGAGCACGCGGAGCCCCAGCGACACACGGGCGCGCGTCGGATTCAGGCGCACGTCGTAGGCGTCCTCCACCACCGAGAACTCCGTGAGCCGGACCGGCAGGATGCGCGTGACGCCCCAGATGAAGAGCGTCAGCGGCCCGGCCGGGGGCACGACCTCCATCACCCCGGCGGCCATCAGCGCCGCGTTCTGGACCACCGAGGCGCTCGACGGATACAGCAGCATCTCGAGCGCCGCGAGCTGCGGATGGATCCCGAGGTTGGTGGCCGTGGTGTCGGCGCGTTCGAGCTGATCGGTCGCGTCGATCTCGACGTCGAGCTTGATCTCTTCGGTCGGCGCGCCGGCCAGGCGCGTCGCTTCGGCGCGCGCGGCGTCGCCGGTCGGGCCGCGCGAGGTCAGCGTGCGCGTGAGGATCTCCGGGTTGTACTGAAACACGACCACGTTGACCGCGGAGCTCACCGGATCGAACGCGACGAGCGCCCCTTTGTGGAAGAGACGCGGCGAACCCGGAAACGTCGTCATCTCGGATCTCCCGAAAGCGCGGCTCCACGCCGGCGCCGGCGATGCACACCTGGTCTCATTCCGACGCGCGGCTCCTGATCGTGATGAGCGGCTTGGCATAGAGCAGGTCGTCGGGGATGAACACCTCGTCGGACCATTCGCCGCCGCCCTTCATCTCCGTCAGCGTGTTCATCCGGATGTTCAGCCCCTCCGCGCCCGACAACTCGACCTCTCCGGCTTCGAACGATTCGGCGGCCAGCTGCTGCGCGCGCGGCGCCTCCTCCATCACTTCCATCGCGAAGAACTGCACCCCCTCCCGCTCGTACCCGGAGATGCGGCTGAACGGATTGACGGCCGTCCCCCACTTGAGAATGTTCCGGAACTGGTCGACGATGCGGTACACGTACCCGTGGGGGTTGACGCGCATGTTCGCCCGGAACTCCGCGTTCGTCAGTCGGCCCGGCATGACGAGCCGCGGCCGGGGCGGAGGACGCCGCGGCCGTCCGCCGCGTGGCCTGCCGCGGCGCTGACCCCGCACGTTGAGCGGCCGGCGAATCCGCTGTGGGCCGACTCCCGACGGCGCAGGTCGCTGCGCCGGGACGTTCGTGCGGGGCGCCGCCGCAGGGGTCCGCTGTCCTCCGGAACCGGCCGCCCCGCCTCCGGCCGGCTGCACGCGACCGGATCCCGGGGCGCCCGGCGTCGAGCCGCGCGGACCGGATCGCGAAGCGACGGTGGCCGGGCCCTGCGATTGCCCGCTGATCGGATCTGCGGAGGCTTCCCCTGGCGGTCCCGATTCCACGATCGCCGGCCCGTTCCCAACCTGCCTCACCTGGGCCGGCCGCTCCATCCGCGCTTTCTGCGCTTCGGCAGCGCGCCGCGCGATGTCGGCGGCGCGTTGTTCCGCTTTCGCGCGGGCGCGCTGGATGTCGTTGAGGGGTTCTTCTGCCCGTGATTGCGCCTCTTCCGCGGGCCGGCCCTCGGCCGCTGGCTCGCCGGCCCGCGGGGACTCGATCGCCGGAGGCTCGGCGACGGCGAGCGCCTGCCGCCTGGCGCGGGCGCGCTCGATCGGAATCACGGGCGCTTCCTCCGTGCCCGGCTCCTTGCTTCCTTCGACCTTCGCGGTGGTCTGCTGCTCGACGTTCGCCGGGCCGTCTTCCGTCCGCGGCGCCCGCTCGGGCACATCCGCTTCGGGCTGCGGCGCAGGACGCGATTCGAGATCGTGTCGGGCGGAACGCGCCAGCTCGCCCGCCGCGTCGGCGTCACGCAGCGTCTGCGCACGCTCGGCACTGGTGACGGGCGCCGGCTGCTCGGCCGCAGGCAGCAGCGGCTCACCGATCTCGGCCGTCGGAGTCGTCTCGATTCGAGGCAGCGCAGAAGGCGCCGACGGCTCCACGGCGGCGGGCGTCTCGATACGAACCGGCTGTTCGCCCCCTCCGGCCGGCCGCACCGCAACGGCCTCGGCGGCGAGGGCCTGCGCTTCGACGGCGGGCGCTCCGCCGCGCGGGTCGATGATTCTCGGCTTCAGCCGGCCCGAGATGCGGCGCACGATTCGGGCGCGGCTCAGCAGCGGCGAGAGCAGCGTGCCGAGGCCGAACCCGAACTCGAGCCCGCGCTCGAACGGGCTCATGTTGGAATCGGTGAGCGAGTGGCGCAGCTGCGTGATTCCGGTGAGATCGGCGAGCGTTCCGAGCAGCGCGGCGCCGACACCTTGCCCGGCTTCCCGCCGGGCGGTGTAAGAGCTGTACGCGCTGTAGACGAGGAGGGCAATGCCCGCAACCGCGGTCACCACCGTCGCCACCGCCTCCGACAGTCCCGCCAGCATGAGCAGGCCGACGATGATCTCGAAGCCGAACACGATGGCGACGATGGCGACGATGAGGCCGAGGACGAAGCCGAGCACCGTCACGACCCGGCTGAGGATCGGATGGTCGTACTCCCAGGCCGCCTGTATCGCCGCCTCTCTCATCTTCCCGGGAAGCGCGCGCTTCGCCTCGACCTGTTCCCGGAGTCCCTCGAGGATCCGCTGGCGGAGGTCCCACCACGCCCTGTTGACCGACTTGATCAGACCGGTGCCGAACCGGCGGACGACAGGCTCCAGGCGCAGCGGCAGCTCGAGACAGGCGTCGAGGCCGGCGTCGTCGATGTCGGTCACGGCGCGGCCGTACTGCTCGTCGAGTGCGAGCTCGAAGGCAAGCAGCGCTCCATCGATGGCGCCGCCCTCCGCCTTGATCGTGGCGGACAACTGACGCTGCACGCGGCGGAAGCCGCGGCGAGCCACCAGCCTCACCGGTTCGAGCGCGGTGGACGCGCTCGTGCACGCCTCGTCGAACACCGCCGCCGACTCCTCGGTGGCGCCGCGCGTGAAGGTCAGCATCTCGTCGACGAACTGCCGCGATCGCGTCGGGTCGAGCGAGTCGGCAGAAGTCAGGATCGTGGCGGCTTCGACGTTCAGCTGTCTGACCGGCTCGACCACTGCGGGGACGACGTCGAGCAGTTGGCGCACGGCCTGCGCGCGTCCCCGTTCGAGCTCCGCTTCAATCTCGGCGCCACCGGCCGCGTTTCGCGCGCGCGCTTCGGTATCGAGCGCGTCCAGTCGCCCCCGCATGGCCTCGGTCGGCTTCGCCAGCACGCGATGCGCCTGCTGCGCCTTCGCTTCGATGTCGCCCAATGCAGCCGGCACCACCTGGAGGTCCACGCTCACGAGCGCGAGAGGCGGCGCCTTGTCGAACTCCTCGAGCGCCTGGCCAGCGGTCTTGTTGACTTCGTCCGCCATCTGGCCGGTCACTTCGTTGACGCCCTGAATCGAATCCTGCTCCGACTCCTTGAACTGCCTGGACGCCTCCGAGCCGATCGCGTAGACGGCGTTGCCGACGGCGAAGCCCCGCTCGGTGTTCGGCTGGCGCTTGTAGAAGTTGAACCCGGTCATGAACGCCTGCTGCGCGTTCTCGTCGATATGGGTGTGCAGGAAGTTCGTCTCGGCGTTCCGGGCGTGATCGACCTGATCGAGCGCCGCGCGGTGCTTCTCCTCGATGGCGTCGCGGTGGGTCTGGAAGACGGCCGCCAGGTTGGATTTGACGGTCTTGCCGTGGTCGCGCGCCTCCTCGCGCCTGATCCGCTTCTGCACATCGATGTTCGCGTCGGTGATCGAGAGCGTCCGATCGAGCTCGCCCCGGCGTTTGGCGATGATCTGTCCGACCATCGCATCGGCGCGCGTCACTTCCGCACGCACGCCGTGGCGCGCCGCTCCAACCTGCCTGTCGAGACGACGACACGCCTGCCTGGCCTGGTCTCGAACGACCGCTTCGGCCGCGGAGGTTCCGCGGGCCAGCTCGTCCACGAGCGCTGACACGTCCACGGGGCCTGCCGGCGCAGAGGTCTCGAATCTCGTGGTCGGCGAGGGACCGGCTTCCTCGAGCAGGTCCGAAAGGTGCGGGAGACCGGTCTCGTCTCCGCCGACGTCCTCTGAAGGCGTTACCGCTGCGATGTCGCCGCCCGGCTCGCTCTCCACTGTCTGCGCACCGGGACCGCCGGGTGCTGGCGCCGTGCTTACGGTCTCGAGCGGCTGGGGCGCAGCGACACCGGGCGCTGTCTCGGATGCGCCGGCATCAGCCGGCTGCCTGCCTTGCGAAACGGCGCCGACAGGGGCGTCGCCGGTCGCGACCGTGTCAGCGACGTTCGCGCTCTTCGGAGCGGTCGCCACCACCGTCCGATCCGAAAGCGACGCGCCCAGCTCGTCGCGTCCTGTCGGGCCCAGTTCCCTCGCCGCGTCGCCCATCGCGGCCGGCCGGTCGCCAGCGTCGAGCGCTGCCAGCCGGTTGCGCACCTGATGCGACGTGTCGGTCGGATCGCGGCGGAGCGACGAAGCGATGGCCGCCGTGGCGTCTCCCGTGCGGAACGTCGGCGGATACGCGCGCACGTCGTTCAGATCGTGCAGCGGCTGCATGTCCCGTCGCGAGCGGTCGCGTGCGCGCTGGCGGGACGGCGCGGGCGTGGTCGCCGGCGAGGGTCGCGCCGTCAGCGTCGCCGTTCTGGTGGTCACCTCGTCCCCCGGGTGGCGCCGGCGGCGGCGGGCGAACCGGCCGGACCTACCGTTGGCGCAACCGCAGCGTCGGTCCGCCGCCGACCGACCGCATCGAACACCGCGCGCGCGACGTGTTCGCCGAGCGCGTCGAGATCGTCGACTGCCGCGGACATCGAACGCGCCGGGACATGACTTGGCTCGCGGGCATTCGCCAACGCCGCGGCGGCGTCCGGTCCCGAGAGCAGACGGCCAAGCTCGCGCTCGAACCCCGCCACGACACGATCGCGGTCCGCGGGCCGGACGCCTTCGAGCACCAGCGATCCGACCGTCACGCGGATCGTCATGAAACGAGCCCGCCTCCCTCCGACACGGTCAGCGGGCGCTCCAGCTTCCCGTACTCGCGGCGGGCTGCCGCCAGCACGTGCGCCATCCGCACCGGCTCGGACCGATCGGCCGCGAGAAACGCCGCGTGCAGGGCGATGTTCCGGATCGTCCCGCCCGCGACGCTCAGGCGCGAGAGGGCGTCGAGGTCGAGCGCGTCGGTCGGCGTCCCGGGCGGGAAGACGCGCCGCCAGATCTCCCGCCGATCCGCGGCGTCGGGGAACGGGAACGGCACGACGAAGCGGATGCGCCTCAGAAACGCCTGATCGAGCGCCTGTTTCATGTTCGTGGTCAGGATCGCCAGGCCGCGGTACGCCTCCATCCGCTGCAGCAGGTAGCTCACCTCGATGTTGGCGAACCGATCGTGGCTGTCGCGCACCTCGCTGCGCTTTCCGAACAGCGCGTCCGCCTCGTCGAACAGCAGCACGGCGCCGCCGCTCTCGGCCGCGTCGAACACGCGCCGCAGGTTCTTCTCGGTTTCACCGATGTACTTGCTGACGACCGCGCTGAGGTCGATGCGATACAGATCGAGCTCGAGTGCGCGGGCGAGCACCTCGGCGGCGAAGGTCTTGCCGGTGCCGCTCGCGCCTTCGAAGAGCGCCGTGATGCCGAGGCCCCGTTCGCCGCGGGCGCCAAATCCCCACCGCTCGTACACCGTGGCGCGATGGCGCGCGTGCAGCGCGATTTCCTGCAGGATTTGCGTCTGCGCGGGCGGCAACACGAGGTCGGACCAGGCGGCTGTCGGTTCGATGCGCTGCGCCAGCGCGTCGAGCGCCGCCCGCACCTGGTGACGCGCCGCCTGCCACAGTCGCCCCGCCGCCGCGGCCGGATCGGTCTCCGCATCGCGCGGCAGCGCGGCGGATGCGCTCTCGATCGCGGACGCGCCGAGCCGAAACTGACCGACCAGCCGATCGACCCTTTGCTCCAGCGCGGCGTCGGCCGGTCCCAGGGCGGCGCGCCAGAGGCCGCGCTGCTCGTCGGAGGTCGGCAGCGACACGTCGTGACGCGGCAGGGCGCGTCCACGCACCGGGAGCGGTTCCCGGCCGGCGACGAGGAGGAAGGCGTCGAGGCTCTCGAGCAGCCCCGCGGCCGCGCGGATCGCCTCCGGCGGATCCATCGGGTCGCACGTGACGAGCAGCCCCGCGCTCGACAGAATCGCTTCCCGTTCCCAGATCCGCGCCAGCAGCTCGCGGTCCGGCGCAGACGCAGGCACGTTCGCGGCCCGCAGCGCGTACAGGTCCAGCCCGAGATCGCGGCAGGCCGCCGCCGCGACGAGGTCGAGTGACGCATCGTCGCTGCCGCACAACTGCACCGCCGGCGACCGGCTCTCGAGACTGCGCCAGAGGTCCACGATCGCGTCGGCAATCAGCCGCTGTGACGCCGGCAACGATGACGGCGCCGCCACGCGGCGCACCAGGCCACGCAGGCGAACATCGATCGTCTCGGCGCCCACGAGGTAGTGGAGCACCCGCTCGTCGATTCGGAGCGGCGCGGTCGTCAGCGGCTCCCCGGAACCGAGCTCGATGAGATGAAACTCGCGCAGGGGGGCCGTCGGTGCGCTCGCGCTCCAGTGGGCATCCGGCAGCGCCGTCATGGCAAGGCTGAAAGTCGGCGCAACGTGCGTTCCGCCCTGGATTCGCGCACAGGCGTCCGCGAACGCGCGATCGAGCTCGACGCCGGCGCACATGAGCAGCAGATCGCGCTCGAAGGTGGTCAGTCCGAAGGCTTCCACGATCCTGGCAAGCGCCGGCGGCACGACCTCGGGGCTCCCGACCGCCCCGGCCGCGCGCGATTGGGTACGTCGCGTCGGGCCGCGGGTCCCGCCGGCTGGTGCGACAGCTTCGACATACCCCCGGAGGCGCGTCAACGGCTCGTGAAGCGACGTCGCGTCTGCGCTGGTTGGTGAAGGGACAGCCGCCATGGTGCGAAGGCTCAAGAGATCGTGAGGCGCGGTGCGATCGGCTCGCCGAAGGTCGGGCTTGCCGGATCCGCATCGATCGCGAACGGACTCTCGGCGCCGTCGACCCGCACGCGAACCAGGTAGTCGCCCGCCGGAATCGCAGCGACCGCAAACCGCAGCCGCGCCGTGTCGCCGGCTCTCGACTCGGAGGCGAAGGTGCGCACCGCCGAGCTCGCGCGATCTACGAGCTCGAGCAGGGCCTGCTGCCCCACGCCCACGGCCGGCACGACGCCGGTCTCGACGGACGCGGAACGTGGATCCGCTCCGCTGCCGCTCAGGTCGGTCACCTGGATGTCGAAGCCTCCGCCGGACGGCGCAATGCCCGGATGCAGGACGAATGCGGCGAGGTTGGACGAGACGCCGCGGTGCCGGGCGGCCGGGACGCCGAGCTGCACGTCATGGAGGACGCGGACGCCCTGCGTGCCGGCACGAAGACCGCTCGGCAGCGTCAGCTCTATGCGCGTACTGGTGATTCGCGTGGCCGGCGCCGCCTTCCCTGATACCTCGACGCTCGTGAGATCGCCCCGGAGATTCCGCCCTGCCAGCACAATCGTCGTCTCCACCAGAATCGGCTCGGCCTCGCCGGCCGCCGACAGCACGCGATCGATCACCGGCGGACCGAGCGTCCGCGCCCTGACGGCGAAGTCGCGCACCGGCAGCGGCGCGACGGGGCGCTCGTCCGCCTCGATGAGGACCACTGACGCGCGATACGCAACGGTCAGCGCGTACGGCACCTGGAAGAACACCGACCAGAGCTTGGAGAGATCCTCGAGCGACAGCGGCATCGGCTGAAACCGCACCAGCTCGGGCTGCTCGGCCAGATCCGATCCCGCGAGAAACAGAAGCGCCGGATCGGCGACGGCCGCTTCGATGAGATCGGGGGTCAGCACCGGCCGCGAGTGGAGCGTCCGCACGGCGCTTGCCAGCAGACGCTGCGGCTCGAGCGTGGACTCGTTGCCGAAGAAGCTCAGCAGATAGTGCAAATCGACGGCGGCCTGCGGGCGGCTCGCGAGCGATCCATCGGGCCGTCGTGTGGGCGTATCCGCGTTGCGCAACGCCTGGTTCGGCTGCACCTGATAGAGGAAGACGTTGATGCCGCGCCCTGGCATCCCTCCGCTCCCCGGTTCGTTCGGACGCAGCGTCGTCACGTCGGCCCCTGGTACGTCGGAGGTCGTCGTTTCGAGCAGCGCGCGGCGCAGCGCTGCCGTGACGGTGGCAATCGCGAGATGGTTGCTCATCGCGATTCGCCCCTGCGCCGCGTGAGGTAGTCGTCGAGCGACTGCGCCGGCTGCCTCGCCGGCGCGACGGGAGCGTTGGGCGCCGCCGGCGGCACGACACGCACGTCGATCCGGCCAATCGTGATCGTCACGGCGGGTGGCGCGCTCTCGGCGCCGTCGGGATCGCCTTCAGCCGCCGCCGGGGCCTGACTCGACACGCGCACCGGTTCTCGACGTCCCGTCTCACGTCGCTCCTCGACCGGGGCTGAGACCGGTCGCGCGTCCGGCTCCCGCCGTCGAGCCTCGCCGGCCCGCGTCGAACCTGCCTGCGGCACGCGCGCGGACTCCAGAACGGCTTCCGACCGGGCGGGCTCGGGCCGCGTGACGACCGCCGGAGGCGGGGTGGCGTGCTCGGGGCGGGTCGTCCGAGCCGGCCGCACAGCCTCGGACCGATCGGCATCGCGGCGGAACGGTGGCGGCGGCCGGCCCTCGTCCACAGGCGCCACCGGCCTCGACGGCCGCGGAGCCAGCTCTCGTTCCCCGGCTTGCTCGGCGCCGTGCGGCCACCCCGGTTGACGGTGCAGCGTCGAGCGCTCGCCTCGCTCGGCGGCCCGCCGGGTACGTGCTCGAAGCCAGCGCTCGTCGTCCCCCGCCGGCGAATGCGGTCGTTCGCGCGGCGCCGCCGCGGCGATCGGCTGTCGCCCGGCGTCGCTGGCGTCAGTGTCGAGGACCAGCTGGGACGACCGCGCGGCCGGCTCGAATCGACCGGGCAGCCGCGGCCGCAGCTGTTCATCGCCGCTTCCCAGATTGGAGGCGATCAGGCGCTCGAGGAATCCGCTCATGCGCCGGCCAGTTCCAGGTAGACGGCTCGCTTCGCCGTGCTCATCTGCACGATGTCCCGCTCGCTCCAGCCGTACGCGGACGCGAGCGCGTGCACGTCGCGGACGATCGCCAGGGCGCGAGCCTCCAGTTCACGCCACATGAAGGACGCGATGTCGAACGCGAGGGTCCAGGCGTGACCGCAGGCGGGGCACTCGAGCGCCAGACGCGTGTCGGCGTACGGATCGGCGCGCGCCATTTCGTCCTCGATGGCCGCCACGATCGAGGGCGGCAGCTCTCGAGCCGCACACGCGGTCCCGCGATGTTCCGCCGAGACGATGCACCGCTCGAGGAGCTCTCGCGCCGGATCGTCGCGGCCGCCGCGGGCGATCGCGGCCAGATCCTGCGACTCGGGCAGGCGGAACGACACCACGTACTCGCGCGCGGTCGAGCCCGAACGCGGCGCCCGCCCGCGGCGGCTCGGCGGCGGACAACTGGAGCGCGTCGAACCCGATGTCAACCGGCTCGCGGCAGACCGGACAGTCGGCGAGCCCGCGGATCTCGGGGCCGAAGGTCGCCGCGCGCGCGAGCAGCAGGCATCGATCGCGCGCGCCGATCGGCATCCTGAGCAGGGCGTCGCCGTCGAGACCGGGGCATGCGGCCCCGAGCATCAGCAGCGCGCGATCGAGCGCCGGCAGCGGGTGGCCGGCCTCCCACACGTCGAGCAGCGCCGCGTCAGAGAGCGGGTGCACCTCCACGGCCGTCTACGGGACGGTGAAGCTCGGCTCGGTCGGTTCGGTCACTTCCACGTCGCGTTCCCACCCTTCGTTTTCGAGCTTGATCGTCTGAATCGCGACGGCGTTGGCGTTGGCGTCGAGCTCGGGGAGCGCCTGGTACTCCGACACCCAGCAGTGGTACACCTTGTAGGCGATCGCCAGCTGCCCGGCCTCGTTGTACATCTCGATGATGATGTCCTTGCGGAAGTCCTTGAGAGAGACCTCCGCCCCCCGCCCGGCGCCGTAGTTCCAGACTTTGTTCGCCCAGCGTTCGAACTCGAGATCGTGCGTCACGCCGCGTTCCAGGGTGATTGCGTCGTACTCGGTGCGGCCGGGCGCCTTGCGGCTGCTGCTCGGATCGCCGCCCTCACGATGGGGGATCACTTCGGTCGTGCGCTTGAGCGGGCTCACCTTGCAGACGCCCGCCACGTAGCGCCCGTCCCACTTCACCTGGTACTTGAAATTGCCGTACGGATTGAACCGCTGCGTGTTGACACTGAATGGAGGCATCGCACCCTCGCTAGACCTGGACCTGTCCGGCCATCTGCTGGAGCCTGATCACGACGAACTCGGCCGGCTTGAGCGGCGCGAAGCCGACCAGGATGTTCACGATCCCGGCGTCGATGTCGTTCTGCGTCGTCGTCTCCCGATCGCACTTCACGAAGTAGGCATCGCGCGGCGTGGTGCCTTGAAACGCGCCCTGCCTGAACAGGTTCTGCATGAACGCGCCCACGTTCAGCCGGATCTGCGCCCAGAGCGGCTCGTCGTTCGGCTCGAAGACCACCCACTTCAGCCCCTGGACGAGGCTCTCCTCGATGAACAGCGCCGTGCGCCGGACCGGCGTGTACTTCCACTCGCTCGCCTGCTGATCGGCGCCGTCCAGCGTCCGCGCCCCCCAGGCGATGTTGCCGAAGATCGGGAAGTTGCGCAGCGCGTTGATCCCGAGCTGGTTGAGCGCGCCGTTCTCGCCGTCGGTGATCTGATCGGCGAGGCTGGCGCCGCGCAGATCGGCGTCGGTGCCCGCCGGCGCCTTCCAGACGCCGCGCGCCGCGTCGATTCGCGCGTACACGCCCGCCATCGTGCCGCTCGCCGCGACATTGCGGAGACGGTCGCCGTTCAGCGGATCGGACACCTGGAGCCGCGGGAAGTAGACGGCCGCGTGGTCGTTCCGGAGCGTGTCGTTGTCCGCCATCCACGTCAGCATCTTCGCCGACGTGGTGACCTCGTCGGGGATGTCGACCAGCAGGAAGGCGCGCTTGTCCTGACAGTAGGCGCTCGCCGCCGCGACGACGGCGCGCATCGCGTCGGCGCCAAGATCGGCCGCCGCCGGCACGCAGAGCAGGTTGAAGACGAACGGCGCGATCCGGTCGAGCGCGAAGATGCAGGTCTTCTGCGCCTCCGATCCCTGCAGCGCGCCGGCCCCCGACGTCGCCCACCCGTCGGATCCCGGCATGGCGCCGTCCTCTCCGTTCGCGTCGAGCGGCTTGAAGTCGTCGGGCCTGGGCCGGCCGATCACGTCGATGTCCGCCTCGGTTCCGGTGGCGCCCGGCATCGCGCCGGCGCCGAGATCGCTCATCCGCACGAGGTCCGATTGCGCGTTGACGACGTCGACGGCGTAGCGCGGATCGGCGGCGTCCATGCTGAGGTTACGGTGCCCCTCGGTGGCGACGACCTGATCGCGGCCGCCGACGGTCACCACCTCGCGCACCGCGAGATTGAAGAGGCGATCCGGGTCGCGCGTCGTGTGATCGACGGCGACGCGCAGGCGGCGGCCCCAGGCGCCGGGGCTCGCGGCCTCCACGCGCAGCACGTCCTGAGGGGGAGCGCCGCCCCCGAGAGTCGTCGAGGCCACCGACCCGCCGCTGACCACGCGCACGATCCATGCGACCGAGCCGCCGTTCAGGAAGAACTGGCGGACGCCGTAGCTGGCGGCGCTTCGCGTGTCGAGTCCACCGAACACCCGCTCGAAGTCGCCGAAGCTCGCGATCCGGACCGCCCGATCGACCGGCCCGCGCGCGAAGACGTCGACGAACGCGGTGTCCGAGGGTACTGACGCCGATGATCGTGCGGACTCCGCTCGGAACCTCTTCGACGAAGACACCAGGATAGGTGAAGGTGCCGGGCATGATTGCTCCTCGGAAAGACCGACGTGTGCTGAAGGTGAAGCCGTAAGCGCGCCTCCACGAGATCGAACCGCGCGCAGGGGAAACATATAAAACGAAAGCCGCGGATGCGCAACCAGGATCGAAACCTCAGCCGTGCAGGAACGCCGCATGTCACTCTGGTCTCGAGGCGGTCCGTCTCACGGGCACGGAGGGACGTCGACGAGGCGGAGGTACACTGTTCCGACATGCTCGCCGCGGACCGTCGGGAGACGCTGCCGCCGCCGCTCAAATGGGCGGGCGGCAAGCGATGGCAGCTGCCCTATCTGCGGCCCTTGTGGGAACCCCACGCCGGCAAGCGTCTGGTCGAGCCGTTCTGCGGCGGACTGGCCGTCGCGCTCGGACTGCGACCCGAACGCGCCCTGCTGAACGACGCCAACCCGCACGTAATCGCGTTCTACCAGTGGCTGCAACGGGGGCTCCAGGTCGAGCTGCCGATGGAGAACGACGAGGCGCTCTTCTATCGACACCGCGACCGGTTCAACCGGCTCCTGAGCGCCGGCCACGGCGACAGCCGGGAAGCCGCCGCGTTGTTCTACTACCTGAATCGTACCGGGTTCAACGGCTTGTGCCGCTTCAACCGTCACGGGGCGTTCAACGTGCCGTTCGGCCGATACGCGCGCATCGGTTACGTGCGCGATTTCACGGCGTACCGTGCCCAGTTCGCGCACTGGACCTTCACGATTGCCGACGTGGAGCAGGTCCCGGTGGAGCGCGGCGACTTCATCTACGCGGATCCGCCCTATGACGTGGAGTTCACGCAATACGCGAAGGACGGCTTCGCCTGGCACGACCAGGAGCGAACGGCCGAATGGCTGGCGAAGCATCGCGGGGCCGTCGTGCTGGTGAACCAGGCCACGTCGCGGATCGAACGCCTGTACCGCAGGCTCGGATACGCGGTGCAGTTCCTCGCCGCGCCGCGCCGGATCAGTTGCACGGGAGATCGCACTCCTGCACGGGAAATTCTGGCGAGCCGCAATCTGTGACGCGCCGGATGCGCACGCGGTCTCGTCGACGCGAGGACTCTGCCGCCGCAATCATTGAACAGAAGGCCGATCTCCTGGCCCGAGGCGGCCGCCGCTGGTCGACTGCTGCCTCACACGACCAACTCAACATTAGTCATGATCGCTATTGTCACAGGTGTCGGTCGGGTGCGACCATCTACGAGCATCGATCTGGCAATGCGCACCGACATCAAAGATCGGCTCTTGCTAATGGGTCTGACAGGAAAGCCCGCCGAGGCGGCTCGAGACACGGAATCTGCGGACGCCGCGGACGCGAATCCGGAAACCGATCTGGTCTGGCCGCCGAAATCCATCGAAGCCTACGACTTCGAGACGCGGGAGTTCGTGTCGTTTCCGTCCCGAACCGAACCCGAAGGGGCGCCGGCGCCCCCTCGTGTGGTTGTGCCGGCGCCCTCACGCGTCGCGCCGCCGGCCGCGCGCGTGACGGCGCCGGCCGCGCGCGTGACCGCGCCGCCGCCTCTCCCCGTGCCGCCGCCCGTCCCGCTGACGCCTTCCGTCGTCGTGGCCCGCCGAGACGAGCCCGCGGCCTGGCAGGCGCTCGTGTGGCGCTACCACCGCCTGATCGAGGCCTCGGTGATCGTCCTTGCCTGCATAGCCATCCCCGAGACGGTGTATCTGACGGTCCATCTGATCACCGGCACGCACAGCGCAGGCGCGGTGCCGGCGACACCGGCATCGGCAGCACCCGAGGCGCCCGACCCGCAGGCCGTGGAACCGCAGGCTCCGTCGCAGCCTCTCGATTCGCAGGCCCTCGACTCGCAGGCCGCCGATTCGCAGGCGACCGATTCGCAGGCTGTGGAATCGCAGGCTCCCGCACTGCAGGCTCCGGACCCGCAGGCGGCCGACCCGCAGCCTCCGGGAACGAGGACGGCGGAAGCGAAGCCTGTGCAGCGGCCTGCCAATCCGGGCACGCCGGACGCACCAAGGGCCCCGGCTCGCGACGAATCGCCGACGCCGGCGCGGCCGGCGGGCTCCGATCGCGGGCCCCAGATTCCCGCGGCCCCGGCGTTCGGACGGCTGGTCGTCACGGTGCCTATCCAGCTGCAGATGTTCGAAAAGGGTGTCTTTCTGGGCACCAGTGATACACCAATCCAGCTGGCCGATGGATCGCACGAGCTCGAGCTCGTCAACGACTCGGTAAGATACAGGGAGCACATGACCGTGCGCGTTCAACCGGGAAAGACCACGCGGCTCCCGGTGGTGCTTCCGACCGGCAGACTTCAGGTGAACGCGGTCCCTTGGAGCGAAGTGCTGATTGACGGCAAGAGCGTCGGCGATACGCCGCTCGGCAACCTGCGGCTCCCGATCGGTCCGCATCGCGTCGTCTTTCGCCACCCGCAACTGGGCGAGCAGACGCGGACGGTCGTCGTCAATGCTGCAGCACCGGTGCGCCTCACCGTGGACTTGCGGCAATGATCGGTCGAACGTGCGCCGCAGCAATCGTCTTCTTCGCGCTAGTGGCTGCCGCTCCGCCGGCGTCGGCGCAGACCCCGCCATCGGCGGTCGCTGCCATCAAGAATCTGTACGACTCTGCCGCGTATGAGGAGGCACTCGCGGCGCTCGATACCCTCCGTTCGCGCGACGCCGGGCCCGCCGCGCGGACGCGCGACCTGCTCATCTATCGAGCCCTCTGCCTCCTGGCGCTCGAACGGACGGGCGACGCCGAACAGGCCATCGCGGAATTGATCGTGAACGACCCGCTGTATCGGCCGGAACGCGATGCGTCCCCGCCGTGGGTCCGTGCCGTCGGTCGCGTCCAGTCGAGAATGGCCCCCGCGATCGTCAAGGACCGCTACGCGGCCGGGAAGGGGCACTTCGATCGCGGCGAATTCTCCGCTGCGGCGGCCGACTTCGAGGCGGTTGTCGGGATTCTCGGGAACCCGACCCTCGAGCCGGCCGTCGTCAGTTCGCTCTCGGATCTCGGCACGCTCAGCCGCGGCTTTCTCGAGGTGAGTCGCGCGTCGGCAGCCCCTGGTCGCGCGCCGGCGACGCCCGCCCCCAACGCCACGACGTCGATTCCCGCGCCCGCGGCCGTCGCGCCCGAGAACGTCACGGCGTCGAATCCGTCGCCTGCGACGGCCACCTCCGCGAGCGTCTCGGTGTCGAATCCCGCACCCGCGCCCGACGCGCCCGCCAACGCCGCCGCCGGCTCGCCTTCCGACGCCGCGGCAGCCGCCCCGGCGTCGCCGGGCGCCCGGCGAACGACGCCAGCTGCCCCAGCCTCGGGCCCCGGAACGGGTGGATGGATCTCGCAGTTCATGCGCTTCCGGATCTACTCGTCGTCGGATACGGGAGTCACGCCGCCCAAGCCGGTTCAGCAGGACCTGCCGCCCTTCAGGGCCGGTGTGGCGGGACGGTTCGACGGCCAGATCGAAGTGGTCGTCTCCGAGACGGGCAATGTGGAGGCGGCGATCGTGCGCGAATCGGTGCACCCGCTGTACGATCGTCTGCTCGCCAGGGCCGCCGAGTTGTGGAAGTACGTCCCGGCAATGAAGGACGGTGTGCCGGTCAAGTTCCGCCTGACGGTGCGAGTGTCCGTCGATTCTACCGACTAGCGCTCCCCACTGGCCGGAGCCGCGTGAGACCATCGGCACAACGCCTGGCGGGCCTGGTTCTGGCGACAGCCGCGCTGATCGTGGCGTCGCCGCCACACGGCGCCGGCGCCCAACGTCCGACCGATCCGGCCACGGCGACCCCGGCGACCGGCATCGTCTTCGTCGGCAGCAGCATCTTCCACCGCTGGACGGACCTCGCGGCCGAGATGGCGCCGCTGCCGATCGTCAACCTCGCCTTCGACGGCGCCATGACTTTCGAGATGCTGCGGCTGGTGGACGTCGTGGTCCGCCGCCGGCCGAAGGTGATTGCGTACTACTGCGGCAGCAACGACATCGACGCCGGCGAATCCCCCGACGCGATCGTCGACCGCATTCAGCAGTTCGTCGGCGCCGTCACGCGCGGCTCACCCTCGACGCGGGTGATCTTCGTCGCCGTCAACCGGGCGCCGGAAAAGCAGGACCGCTGGGACGTCGTGGACGCCGTGAACCGGCGCGTGGAGGGCATGGTCGCCGGTGCGACGAATCTGCAGTTCGTCGACGTCAACGCCGCGCTGTTCGCTCCCGACGGGACGGCGCGCCTGGATCTCTTCATGCCCGACCGGCTGCACCTCAGGCCCGCGGCGTACGAAGCGTTTGCCCGGATCCTGAAGCCGGTCCTCGCCGCGGCGTACCAGGCGCCTTAGCGTCTTGTCACCGTTGGAGCAGGCGCCGCGCCGCGGCGAGATCGCGGCGCCCGGCCGCATCGAGGCTGGGCCACGACAGGCTCAGATCGTCCAGCGTCCGCACGATGATTTCGGCGATGGCGACGTGGGCGAACCACTTGTGATCGGCCGGAATCACGTACCACGGCGCATGCGCCGAGCTCGTCGCCGTCAGCGCGTCCTCGTAGACCTTCATGTACGCGTGCCACTTCTCCCGCTCGTGGATGTCACCGAGCGACGCCTTCCAGCGCTTCGCCGGGTCGTCGAGCCGCTCCAGCAGCCGCCGGCGCTGCTCCTCCCTCGAGACGTGGAGAAAGAACTTGCGGACGATCGTGCCGTTGCGCCACAGATGCCGCTCGAACGCGTTGATGTCTTCATAGCGCTCCGCCCAGAGCCTCGGCGTGACCCGTTCGGCCGGCAGGCGCTGCGCATGCAGCAACTCCGGATGCACCCGGACGACCAGCACCTCCTCGTAGTGCGAGCGGTTGAACAGGCCGACCCGTCCCCGGGCGGGCAGCGCGTTGGACGCCCGCCACAGATAGGTGTGATTCAGCTCGGAAGACGACGGCTGCTTGAAAGCGTGCACGTCGGTGCCGAGCGGGCTCACGCCGGACATGACGTGCGTGATGGCGCTGTCCTTGCCCGCCGCGTCCATCCCCTGGAAGATCAGAAGCAGCGCATACTGATCGCGTGCATACAGCCGCTCCTGGGCCATCCGCAGGCGCTCGATTCCCTTGCGCAGATGGTCCTCGGCGTCCTCTTTGCCGGCGAAGTCGCCGGTAGAATCGGCAGCACGGTGCTTCAGGGCGGCGCGCCGGCCCGGCCTGACGCGGAAGCGCTCGACGTCCATGGCCGGCAGAATACGCGGTTTGATCGATGGCCGATGAAAAACCTTTGAAGTCCTCCTTCGAGCTCGCCATGGAGCGCCTGCGGAAAGGCGACGAGGCGGCGGGCATCGCCGCGACCTCGCTGACCGACGCGCAGCGGGCCGCGATTGCCGAGGCCCGCAACTTCTACGAGGCGAAGCTCGCCGAAATCCAGGTCCTGCACCAGTCGCGGCTTGGCAAGACGGCCGACCCGGCGGAGCGCGAGGTGCTCGAACAGCAGTACCGCCGCGAGCGGGAACGGCTCACCTCCGAGCGCGACCGCAAAGTCGACAAGATCCGGGCAGGAGCCACAGCGCCGTAGGGTCCGGCTTCAGCCGCGGTCGCCGCCGTAGGGTCCGGCTTCAGCCGCGGTCGCCGCCGTAGGGTCCGGCTTCAGCCGGACCCATCCTTCGTCAGCCCGACGGCTCCGGCCCCGAGGTCGTGCGGAACGAGCACTGGACGCCCCGCGCCGCCAGTTCTCCGAGAACGCGCGACAGAAAGCCGAGCCGACCAATCGTCTCGGGCGGATGCACACCCGCCGGCACCGAGTCTTCGACGAGGAGCCGCGCGACGACCGTCGCCGTGAACGCCGTCGTCCGCGACATGGAGCGGAGTCCCGTCGCGGGATCGTAGCGATCCACCAGGTCCCACGTCAGCCGCGCGCGATTGGCGCCGCGCCCGCCGACCACGCTGACGCGCAGGATCGTCAGATCCGGCTCCCCTTCCCGATACGTCCAGTGCGGGAACAGCAGCGCCGCCGTGACGTCGATCGGCCGGACCGCGTGGTCGCCGACGCGCACCGGGTGTGTCGAGAAGAATCCCGCGTCGCGCAGCGACCGCATCGCGCCCGCGTGGCCCGGGTAGCGCAGCGTCTTTTCCCGCATGAACGGCGTCTCGATCGTGTCGAGCAGGGTGCGCAGGCCATCGGTGAGGAATGCCTCGAGCGTCCCCACGCCGGGGACCCTCAGCGCTTCCACGTCGGACAGCGCAGGCTTGACCACGCGCCGTCCCGCCTCGAGGACCGTCGCGGGATCGACGTACTCCTCGATCACGTCGTACGGCGAGAACGCCGCTTTGAACTCGAACGGGGCGTCCCGCGACGCCGGAACGCCGCCGACGTAGATGTCCACGCGGTCGCAGGGGTCGAGCGTCGCCGCGGCATGGCCGGCCATCATGTTGCTGAGCCCCGGCGCCACGCCGCAGTCGACGACGGAGGTGGCGCCGGTGCGGCGCGCGGTCGCGTCCAGGGCGCGGGCGTCCTCCGGCATGAAGCTGATCGAGACGGCGTGACGCCCCGCTTCCACCGTCGTCTGCAGCGCCCGGTACGCCGTGCGGCTGGGCAGCGCGATGAGCGCGAGGTCGCAGTCGGCTGCCAGCGTCCGCAGCCGGTCGGGATCCGACACGTCGACGGCCAGCGTCCGAACGGGCAGCCTCGCCGCGAGCGCGGCGAGGCGCTCGGGCTGCCGGTCGGCCACCGTCACGGTCCACGCCGGGTCCCGCGCCAGATCGAAGGCCGCCGCCGACCCCATCATGCCGCATCCGAGCACGAGCACTCGCCTGGCCATCACCCTTCATTGTCGTGTGTTTCGTCGAGCGCGTGACCGGGACACGCGCCGGCCGGTGCCGGCCCGAACGGCTCGGGCAAGAGCACCACGGTGAAGGTTCTCACCGGACTCCTGCAGCCGACGAGCGGCGAGTTCCTGCTCGACGCTCATGTGTTTTCCGATCGCCTGGTGGCGCTCGAGCTCGCCTGCCTCGGACAGGTCGAGCACACTGGCCTCCTGTTCCCCAGCGGCCGTGACAGTCGCAGGACTCGAATGGGCCATCGGCCGGCGGGGGCGCGCCTGGTCGATCCAGGACGCGCCCGACATCGAGCAGGACTTGTCGAGCCTCACCACGCTCGATCTTGGAGCCCCCATCCCTCAGCCTTCACGATCGGCGTGAGCGTTGAACGCCCCCTGAATCCTGGCGGATACTGTCCATGACCGCTTCAGGACCGCGGTGGGTCCGGCTGAAGCCTAATGCCTTTCGGAAATTCGCGGACGTGAGAAACCTCTTGTACATTGCTCGAAGAATCTGTACTTACACTGGACATGTCGACACATGCCCAGGCTGGTACGCGAGTGGGATTTTTGGCCGCGTGGGATCGGCTGGTCGGCTCGTGGAAGCCGGTGATGCCAGTCCGACGCGGGCGCAAACCGCGAGTGCCGGTGAGCGAATTGGTCCCGGCGCTGACCTTTCACATGCTGCAGGGCGCCGGCACGTTGGGCGAGCATTCGGCGGAGCTGTTCGCCGACGCCTTGGCGGACAGTTCGTGGGCCGACCGCCGCGCGCGCCTGCCGTGGGCCATCTTTGCCGAGTTGATGCGCCGGGTCTTGCGGCCCCAAGCGACGCATCGGGAGCGCGAGGCGTTCTGGCGGGGCTGGCGCCTGGTGGCGCTCGACGGGACGCAATTCAGCCTGACCAACACGCCGCAGATCAGCGCGACGACCGTCAAAGCGCGCACGCGTCGGGGCCGCGCGGCCTTTGCCAAGATCTGGACCGCCGTCCTGCTGGAAGTCGGCCTGCACAATCCGCTCGCCGCGGCGATTGGGCGTCAGGGGGAATCGGAATGGGCGTTGGCCCAGCGCCTGCTGGCCCAGCTCCCGAAGCGGGCGTTGCTGCTCGGCGATCGGTTGTATGGGGTCGCGGCGTTTGTGGCCCACGCGCGGGTCGCCTGCACACGGGTAGGCAGTCATTTTTTGCTGCGCGCCTCGCGATCGACCACGCCCCGCGTCCGCACACGCTTGGCCGACGGCACGCGCCTGATCCAGATTGCGCACCGCGCGCGCCAGCGGCCGGGCCAGATTCTCGAGTGGTTCCAGGTCCGCGAGATTCGCGTGCGGGTGGGGCGCCAGGGACATCGCCCGCACGAGTTGCGATTGTGGACCAGTCTGCTCGATCCGCGCACGGCCCCGGCGCTCGAGCTCGCGCAGCTCTATGCCCATCGCTGGGAACACGAGCTGTATTTTCGCGAGCTGAAACGGCAGGTGCGGAAGACCGCGCTCCTGCAGAGTCATACCATCGAAACGGCCGCTCAGGAAATTGCCGCCCTCGTCCTGGTCAGTGCGCTGCTGGCTGTCGAACGCCAGCGCGCAGCCGGCAGCCAATTGCCCGTGTTGCGGGTGAGCTTCACGAAAATCTTGGAACTTTGTGTGAAACCCATGTGGCTGTGGGTCGACTTGGGGCACGGCGTGCTCACCGAGCAACAACTCACCACCATCATGAGGCGTGGTTACCGGCGGATGCGCCGGTATGTCACCCCGCCTCGGCGCGCCCGCAGTTGTCCCCGAGCCGTGCGCCAGCCGATCAAGGCGTGGCCCCGGTTGGTGAAGACGCACGCGATCGAAGGGACGATGCAGTTGCAACTCGTGTAGCAACGTGGTCATCAATTTCCGAAAGGCATTAGGCTGAAGCCGGACACTACCGGGGGCTCGGGGCTCGGGTTGCGTTTGGAAGGAACGGGATGACCAAGGCGGCGCAGTTTCCGGCGGAGACCAACCCACAGGGCGCGTTCGTGCGCCAGGCGTACACGATTCGGGGCCGCATCACAGCGGACGGATCGTCGGGCTTTCCTGCGGAGGCCGGCCGCTATCACCTCTACGTGTCGCTCGCCTGCCCCTGGGCGCATCGCTCGATCATCGTGCGCCGGCTGCTGGGACTCGAATCGGTCATCTCCATGTCGGTCGTGGATCCGGTTCGCGACGAACGCGGCTGGGCGTTTCGCGAGGGCGACGGCCACGAGCCGGATCCGGTGTGCGGCTTTCAGTTCCTGTCGGAGGCCTATCTGCGCACCGATCCGTCGTACACGGGGCGCTACACCGTGCCGTGCGTCTGGGATCGCGTGACCGGACGGCTGGTCACCAACAACTACCCGGACATCACGATCGACCTCGAGACCCAGTGCACCGCCTTCCATCGTCCCGGAGCGCCGGATCTCTATCCCCTCTCTCTGCGCGAGGAGATCGACGCGGTCAACCGGGTCGTGTACGAAGAGGTCAACAACGGTGTCTACAAGGCCGGGTTTGCGGCCTCACAGCAGGCGTACGAGGCTGCCGTGATCCCCCTCTTCGAGCGGCTCGACTGGCTCGAGGCGCGGCTCCGCCACAGGCGCTATCTGGTCGGCGATACGGTGACCGAGGCGGACATCCGCCTCTTCACCACGCTCGTGCGCTTCGACGCCGTGTACTACGGCCACTTCAAGTGCAACCTCCGGCGGCTCGTGGACTATCCGCACCTCTGGGGCTACGCGCGCGACCTCTTCCAGCAGCCCGGCTTCGGCGAGACCGTCAATTTCGATCACATCAAGCGTCACTACTACATGACGCACGACCACCTGAATCCGTCGCGCATCGTGCCGGTCGGCCCGATCGTCGATTGGCAGGCCCCCCACGGACGCGGGGAGCCGTAGACTCCGTCACTCCGCCTTCCGCTTCACCACGTACAGCACGTCGGTGGCCTGCCACGTCGCTCGTGGCAGCGGGACCGTGCGGATCACCTGCCACCCGGGCTGCGGATGGCTGACGATCGCGAACGGGGTGGTGCGGCCAGAAGTGACGAACGGCACGTCATCCTGCGGCACCTGACCGGGCCGCAGGTGCTCCGGGTGCGCGTACAGACGCCAGCCGTTCACCGGATAACCGGCGTCGATGTCGGCCGGGGGAATCCCCGACGCCTCGAGCTGCCGCGCCAGGTCGGCGCAGGCCTCATTGAACGCCAGCAGGTCGCGCGTGCCGGTGATCGCAACGATCGCCAGGACGGTCAGAAGCGGGACGGCCATCCAGAACGCGCGCCGTTCGTTCTCGATGGCTGCGGCGGCGACAATCGCCACCGACGGGGCAAAGACCAGGTAGTAGCGGTCGTTGTACAGCCACAACACGTGCACCGCCGCCAGGAGCACCGCGGCGTGCAGGAGCACGGCGACATACCCCGCCGGCCACCGCCGGCCCCTCGGCCGCGGGGCGACGCCGCCGGCCAACGCCACCATGAACGACGCCAGCGCGACGAGTCCGAGGCCGCGCATCACCGGCGTCACGCGCGACGACCACGCGGAGGCGGCCGCATCGCCTGGGATCATCGCGCGGGCGCCAATGTCCTGCAGGCTCCACGTCTGCCAGTCGGGCAGCGGCGACGGGATCTCGTGTGTCGCCACCAGAACCGGGACGATCAGCACGAACGCGACGGCCCCGATCGCCAGCGCCCGGCGCCATCCCACGACCGCGGCAAGCAGCAGCGGCGCGATCGGAAAGATCGCTTCGAGGACGACGCGAATCGTCCACACCATGTAGGTGGTCGGCGAGATCGACAGCACCCATTGCAGCTGGTCCTGGCGAATCGACGCCCAGTCCAGCGGCCCCAGCCACCGGGGAAGGGCCAGCTCGAGCGCCGCCATGGCGCCCAGGGAAACCCCGATCGGCGGCCCCATGCGCCGCCACGGCGCGGCGCCGTCCCGTCGCGCGAGCGCCGCCGGCACGACGACGAGCGGAAGCGCGATGCCGATCGGACGAATGAGAAACGCCGCGATCGAGCACGCCCCGCCCACCCACAGCCGCCGCGGCCGATCCCGCGCGATGGCGCTCACGAAGAAGTACATCGCGATGGCCGACACGTCGACGAACGGGACGTCGGTCATGAACGAAAACGACAGCGCGAAGAACACGGGATCGCAGGCGAGGGCAAAAGCGCCGAGCAGGCTCGTGCCGCGGCGGCACTCCAGCTCGCGCAGCGTGAGGTACACCGCCCAGCAGCCGAAGACCGAGAGCACCACGGTCGACAGCCGCAGGGCCACGAACGAGAAGCCGCCGATCTTCGCGAAGACCGCGCCCCAGAGCACCTGCGCCAGCGGATAGATGGCGCTGAAGGGCAGCACGCGCAGCCGGCCTGTCTCGAGCAGGTGCTCCACGCTCCAGGCGTAGACCCAGTCGTCGATGACGGGCACGTCGGCGCGGGAGCCAGCCAGCAGCCAGCCCATCGCGAAGAAGACGGCGAGCGACCCGAGGGCGAGAAGATCGCCTGCGTTCGGGCGCGGGCGGACGCGAACGGTGGGCGACGGCACAGCTGGAGGGTCGAGTATAGACTGCGCAGGCAGGTCGGACTGTCCCGGCCGGCCGGGAATCGTCGATATTCCGGCAGCCGGACACGACCGGAACGCTCCTGAAGCGAACGCCGCGGGAGACGATGCCACGATTCAGGCTGACGATCGAGTACGCCGGCACCCGCTACAGCGGATGGCAGATTCAGAAGAACGCGCGCACGATCCAGGGCGAGATCGATCGCGCGGTGCGCGCGGTGACCCGCCGTGCCGACTTCGAGCTGTACGGGGCGGGGCGCACCGATGCGGGCGTTCATGCCTCGGCGCAGACGGCGCACCTCGACGTGGCGACGTCGCTGCCCGCCGAAACGCTGCGGCGCCGCATCAACGACGATCTGCCGGCCGACATCAACGTCCTCGAGGCGTCGGTCGTTCCGCATCGGTTTCACGCCCGCCACGACGCGGTGTCGCGGCGGTACGTGTACCAGATCGCGCGCCGGCGGACGGCCTTCGCCAAGAACTTCGTGTGGTGGGTCAAGGAGCCGCTCGACGCCGATCGGATGCGGGAGGCGGCTCGCGCGTTCGTCGGAATGCGCGATTTTCGCGCCTTCGCGGAGCGCGGTGACGCCGGGCGCGAGCCGGCGTCGACCCTCGTCCTCGTCGAGCGGCTCGACGTCGCCCTGTCCGGCGATCTGGTGCTCGTCGGCATCGAGGGATCCCACTTCCTCTGGAAGATGGTCCGCCGCATCGTCGGCGTGCTCGTGGCGATCGGTCGCGGGGAGATGGAGCCGTCGGCGGCCGACATCCTGCCGGGGGAACCGTCGGAGGTGGCGGCGCTGACGGCGCCGCCGTCGGGACTCTTTCTCGATCGCGTGTACTACGCGGGCGAGCGGCGTGACGCGGAGCTCCGTCCGATCACGCCGCTGCGATCCTGAGCGGGCTACCCCAGCGCCGCCTTGTACAGCGTCATCAGCTTGCCCCATGCGCGATCGGCGTCCGGTTTGCTGTAGATCGGCTGCCCGTTCGCCTGCTTCGGCATGTCGGGCACGCACCATCCGTGCTGCGCCTGCGCATACACTTCGATTTCGGCCGGCACCTTCGCCGCCTCGAACGCCTCCTTCAGCTTGGTCTTCGCGTCGGGCTGCTGCATGTCGTCGTTGGCGGCGATGCCGAAGTACATCCGCGCCTTGATCTTCGGCGCCAGCAGATGCGGGCTGTCCGGATTGGCCGTCACCAGGCCGCCGCCATGGAACGACGCGCCCGCGCCGACGCGGCTCGGCACCGCGGCCGCCGTCCTGACGACGAGCGCGCCGCCCATGCAGTAGCCCTGCGTCCCGATCTTCTTCGTGCGATCGACCTGCGACTGCCCGTCCAGCCACGCGACAAACGCGACCGCATCCCGTTCGGCGGCGCCAGCCGCGTTGATCGACCCCATCAGCGGCGTCAGCTTGGCCCGCTGCGGCGGGTCGGCGAAGTTGAAGGTCGACGCGTCCTCGAAAACCGGCGCCTTGGCGACGCGATAGAACGGATTCGGCACCAGCACCGAGTACCCCTCGGCGGCGAGACGCTTCGCGATGTCGCGCATCGACGGCCGCAGACCGAACGCGTCGGGCCAGATCACGACACCGGGATGCGATCCGCTGGCGGGGTGGACGAAGGCCGCGTCGCAGGTGCCGTCAGGCGTCTTGATGGCAACCGTTGTCTCCATGACTTGCTGCTGGGCCGCCAGATCGGCTCCCGCGGCGGCCGCAATTCCCGCTGCGACCGTCATCGACACGAAGTCCCGGCGCGTGATGTCGTCGTTTTCCATGCTGATCTCCTTTCGCTTGGAGATGATACTGCCTCCGGAGGTCCGGCTGAAGCCGGACATAGGGGACTGAAGCCGGACACTACGGGGACGGGCATCGCTACGAGGCCGGGCATCGCTACGGAGACGGGCATCGCGAGATCGGTCGCGCCTGGAGTGCGGTAGTCACCTTTGCGGTGTGGCAGCGTCCGGCTTCAGCCGGACCAGTGTGGTAGCGTCCGGCTTCAGCCGGACCAGAACGACGGCTCACCGTAACTGGGGCGTCCAATCGGGCCCGAAGCGGGTTCCAAGCACCAGGCGGACGACCAGATCGTAGCTGCGCGTCCCCGCTTCGACCTGATTCGCCCTGAGGTAGTCGTCGTAGACACGCCAGCCGACCCTGGCCACTCGCAGATTCACCTGCTGCCGATACCGCAGCGCCGCGGCGTCGAGATCGGCGCGCGGCCCGGGCCCCAGCCGACGCAGGATCGCGGGCCGATCCCGGGGCGCGACGGCGCGAGCCAGTTCCCCGTACAGAAACAGCCAGCCGCTGTACTGATCCGCCGCCGTGCCGCGCAGGCAGGTGAGCCAGCCGACGAAGTTCGCCTCGGATTCGTCGGCAAATCCCGCCAGATGGCTCCACTCGTGCGCGACGACGAACGGGCGCTCGAAGGGCAGCAGCCCGCGCTGCACCAGCGTTTCGAGAAAGTACGGATCGGTCATGCCGTCCACGCCGGCCCGGCGCAGGTAGAAGTCGAGCGCGCTCGTCTTCGGTCGGGCCACGACGATGCGCGTCTCGACGCCGAGATGGCGGACCACGCGCTGAAACGCCGCGTCGAGCGCCGGATCGACCGCCGTGGGCGCCGGCCACCCCGTCGCGTGCGCGCGGTCGTGGAGCTCGTTCACCCGATCGACAGCCGCCACCGCAGCCGCGAGCGCAGCATCAGGGGACACGGCGCGCTCGTCGAACCGCAGCCTGTCCACGAGCGGCTGCCGCCGATAATTCAGCCCCCAGACCGCGAGGAAGATCAGGAAGAGCGCCGCGGTCCATGCGGCGGTCCGCAGCACGGCGCGCGCGAGGACCAGGACCGCCGTCTGCCGGCGCGATCGCATGTCGGCCGCCACGGTCGCGATCAACGCGCCGACAATGGCGAGCATCAGCACGTCGAACAGCGCAAACGGCGCGAGGTTCGACGCGCGCGTGAGCAGCGGCTGGAGTCGGACGTAGAACGAGGCCGAGTAGAAGCGCTCCACCCACGCCGCCGGGATCGGCGCCGCGGCGGCGGCGCCCGCGAGCACGATGACAACGAGCTGACGCGCTAGCGGCCGCCGCACTGCCCCGATGGCGGTGTTCCGATCATCCGCGCAGCTCGCGCCCGCAGAAGGCCACCGTCTTGTCCCAGGCATCGGCGGCCGCGGCCGCGTCGTACACCTCGGGCCGCTGATCGTTGAAGAACGCGTGGTCGGCGCCGGGATACGTGTGAAATTCGTGGCGCTTGCCGAGCGCGTTCAACTGTTCGTCCAGCGCCTTGACGATGGCCGGCGTCACGAACCCGTCCTCGCCCGCGAACAGCCCGAGCACCGGCGCCTGCAGCGACGCCAGATCCGGCTTCACGCTGGGATGGCCACCGTAGAACACCACGCACGCGCCCACCTCGGGGTTCGTGCTGGCGGCGAACAGCGAGAGCGCCCCGCCCATGCAGAAGCCGACCGTGCCGATCTTCCTGGACGTCACGAGCGGCTCCCGGGCCACCCGATCGATCGCCCCGGCGAGATCCCTCGCCGCCTCGTCGATGCGCAGGGCCATCATCAGCTTGCCTGCCTGATCCGCCGAGGCCGCCTTTTCGCCGTGATAGAGGTCCGGCGCGAGCGCCACGAAACCGGCCCCGGCGAAGCGATCGGCGATGTCCTCGATGTGCGGCACGAGTCCCCACCATTCCTGGATCACGACGAGCCCGGGACCCGGCTGCTGTGGACGCGCGAGGTACACAGGCGTCGTGTGACCGTTGGCCCGATACGTGATCCGCTCTCCCATCTGTTCAACCCTTCCCCATCGCCGCTGACGCGTGAGAAGCGCTCCGATATTACTCCGACGTGCCCGACCGACGTGCAGGACGGAGTGCCCCGCAGTTCGTCGGTCGAGGCGGCCGTCGCTGCCGATCCCCGCGTCCCCTTGCCCTCGGCCCTTTGCGCTGTGTTAGGCTGAATTCGGACATCCGACGCGAAAGTGGCGGAACTGGCAGACGCGCCGGACTTAGGATCCGGTAGCCGAAAGGCTTTGGGGGTTCAACTCCCCCCTTTCGCACCACTCGACTCAGCCGGTTCTCCCGCCGCGGTTTCATCCACGCCCATGAAGACCGAATTCGTCGACGTCAACGAGACTCGCAAGAACGTGCACGTCGAAATTCCGCGCGAAGTAGTGGACGCCGAAATCGAGCGCCACGCCCGGGATTACTCGCGCAAGGCGCGGATTCCGGGCTTTCGCCCTGGCAAGGCGCCGGCTCGCGTCATCAAGGCCCGCTTCAAGGATCAGATCCTTCACGAGGTCGCGCACGAGCTGATTCCGCCTGCGGTGGACGAGGCGCTGCGCGAGAAAGGCGTCGAGGCGGTGGACACGCCCGACATCCGCGACGTCACGGTCGAGGAGGGGCGGCCGCTGACCTTCACGGCGTCGTTCGACACGGTGCCGCCGTTCGAGCCGGGCGAGTACTCGAGCATCGCGCTCAGACGGCGATCCGCGGCGGTGGCCGAGGCCGCGGTCGACCAGGCGCTGGAGCGGCTGCGCGAGCGCGGCGCCACATTCGAGGCCGTCGAAGGACGCGGCGTCGATCACGGCGACACGTTGACGCTCGATATCGACCGCACCGACGCCGCCGGCGGCCACGACAGCCACACGGACGTCAACGTCGAGCTCGGGGCATCCGCCAACCCGCCCGGGTTCGACGAGCAGCTGTTCGGCCTCGAGCCGGGCGCCACCAAGAGCTTCACCATCCAGTATCCGGAGAACTACTCGATCGCCGAGCTGGCCAATACGGCCGTCGAGTACACGGTCACCGTGAAGGGCATCAAGCGGCGGCGCCTCCCGGAGCTCGACGATGAGTTCGCGAAAGACCTGGGCGAGTTCGACACGATCGACGCGCTGCGCGCCCGCGTCAGGCAGGATCTCGAGCACGAGGCGCAGCACGCCGCCGATCGCGAGCTGCGCGCGGACCTGATGAAGCAGCTGGCGGCGCGGGTGCCGTTCGAGGTTCCGGGGTCGCTCATCCAGCGCGAGCAGGATCGCCGCGTGGAGGACTTCGCGCACCGGCTCATGGACCAGAACATCGACCCGAACGAGGCTGGCGTCGACTGGCGCGCGTTCCGGGACAGCCAGCGGGAGGCCTCGCGGGAAGCGGTCGCGGCGTCGCTTGTCGTCGACGAGGTCGCCCGCCGCGAGCAGGTCGAGGTGAGCGACGAGGAGGTCGAGCGCGAGATCGGGCGCTACGCCGACCGCCTCGGTCGGACGCCGGCGGCGGTCCGGGCCGAGCTCGAGAAGGAGCACGGCCTGTCACGCGTGAAGGCCACCCTGCGCCGCGACAAGACCGTGGCGTTCCTCATCGGACGGGCCGTCGTCGGCGAGGAGGCCTGAGCGGGCGGGCCCGGCCCGATGTGGTAAACTGGGGAGAAATCTTCCTCGCTCGGCGAATCCCCGACAACAACCTCTATGACTCAGCCTTCGGATGCGCGCATGCAACTGGTCCCCATGGTCGTCGAACAGACCAACCGCGGCGAGCGCGCCTACGACATCTTCTCGCGGCTGCTCAAGGACAGCATCATCTTCATCGGCACGCCGGTTGACGATGGGATTGCCAATCTGGTCATCGCCCAGATGCTGTTTCTGGAGGCCGAGGACCCCGACAAAGACATCATGATGTACATCAACAGCCCGGGCGGGTCCATCACGGCCGGGATGGCGATTTACGACACGATGCAGTACATCAAGCCGGACGTCCAGACGATCTGCATCGGCCAGGCGGCCTCGATGGCGGCGGTGCTGCTGGCGGCGGGGGCGAAAGGAAAGCGCTTCTCGCTCCCCAATTCCCGAATTGTCATTCACCAGCCGCTGATGTCCGGGCTGGCGGGCCAGGCGACCGATATCGACATCGCGGCGCGGGAAATTCTGCGCATGCGGGAACGCATCAACGAGATCCTGGTCCACCACACCGGACAGCCCGTCAAGCGTATCCAGGACGATACCGAGCGCGACTACATCATGTCGGCCGACCAGGGCAAGGAATACGGTATCATTGACGATGTCATCCGGAAAAGGGCGTAGCGCAGCGCGGGGCGGGCGGACGCGGCGGTCCTGCGGCAGGGACTGAGGGCGGCCCGACACCAGGGCTCACATGGTCAAGAAAAGCGGCGAAACCGAAGTCCTTCGATGCTCCTTCTGCAACAAGGACCAGAACGACGTCCGCAAGCTGATTGCCGGCCCGACGGTGTTCATCTGCGATGAATGCGTCGAGGTCTGCAACGACATCATCGCGGACGACAACCGGTTCGAGAACCGCGGCACGCGCTCGTCGCTGCCGACGCCGCAGGAAATCAAGAAGTTCCTGGACGAATACGTGATCGGCCAGGAGCGTACGAAGAAGAAGCTCGCCGTCGCGGTGTACAACCATTACAAGCGCATCGAGATCCAGAAGCAGCCGCGCAGCCGGAACGACATCGAGCTGACCAAGTCGAACATCCTGCTGATCGGGCCGACGGGCACCGGCAAGACGCTGCTCGCGCAGACGCTCGCCAAGCTTCTCTCGGTGCCCTTCACCATCGTCGACGCGACGACGCTGACCGAGGCGGGGTACGTCGGGGAAGACGTCGAGAACATCATCCTGAAGCTGCTGCAGGCCGCCGGCGGCGACATCGAGAAGTGCCAGCAGGGGATCATCTACATCGACGAGGTCGACAAGATCTGCCGCAAGGACGAGAACCCGTCGATCACGCGCGACGTGTCGGGCGAGGGGGTGCAGCAGGCGCTCCTGAAGATTCTGGAGGGCACGGTGGCGAACGTGCCGCCACAGGGCGGCCGCAAGCACCCGCACCAGGAGTTCTTCCAGGTCGACACGACCAACATCCTGTTCATCTGCGGCGGCGCGTTCGTGGGGCTCGACAAGCAGATCGAACGGCGGGTCGGGAAGAAGACGCTCGGCTTCAAGGCCGACGTCAAGTCGATGCGGACGCGCGACATCGGCGCGACGCTCGAGCAGCTCGAGCCGCAGGATCTCATCAAGTACGGTCTCATTCCCGAGTTCGTCGGCCGGCTGCCGGTCATGGGCACGCTGCACGAGCTCGACAAGCCGGCGCTCGTCCAGATCCTGACGCAACCGCGCAACGCGATCACGCGCCAGTACATGAAGCTGTTCGAGTACGAGAACGTCAAGCTTCGCTTCGCCGACGACGCGCTCGAAGCCATCGCCGAATCGGCGCTCGAGCGCAAGATCGGCGCCCGCGGCCTGAGGATGATCATCGAGGACCTCATGCTGGACCTGATGTACCAGGTCCCGAACCAGAAGAAGGTTCGCGAGGTCACGATCACGCGCGAGATCGTCCTGGCGAAGGACAAACCCATCACCCTGATTGAGAAAGCTGGATAGCGCAGAGACGGCGGCGGGGTGACGGCGTCATCCGTCACCTCATCTTCCTGCTCGCCACACATTATGGATACGCCACTGGAAGTCTACGAAACGCTCCCGATCGTTCCGCTTCGCGACGTGGTGGTCTTCCCGCACATGATGATGCCGTTCGTCATCGGGCGGCCGTCGTCCACGCGGGCCCTGGAGCACGCGCTCATCAAGGACAAGCGCATCTTCCTGGCGGCGCAGCACGACGCGTCGGTGGACGACCCGCGTCCCGAGGACATCTACACGATGGGGTGCGTCGCCAACATCGTGCAGAGCCTGAAGCTGCCCGACGGCAACATCAAGGTGCTCGTCGAGGGCGTGGACCGCGCCCGCGCCGTCGAGTGGAAGGAAGACAAGGGCTTCTACCGCGTCGTCGTCAAGGTGCTGCCGAAGCAGCGCGAGGCGGGCAGCGACGCCGAGAGCACGATGAGCCGCGTCGTGTCGCTGTTCGAGCAGTACGTGAAGCTGTCGAACAACCTGCACTACGACGCCATGATCGCCGCCGTGCGCGTCGACGATCCCGGCAAGCTCGCCGACACCATCTCGGCGCACCTGCTCGTCGGCGTCGACGAGAAGCAGAACCTGCTCGACATCATCTCGCCGCTCGAACGGCTGAACCGCATCGCCGGCATCCTCGAAATCGAGGTGGACAAGCTCCAGGTGGACCGCCGCATCCAGTCGCGCGTGAAGAAGCAGATGGAGAAGGCGCAGAAGGAGTACTACCTCAACGAGAAGATGAAGGCGATCCAGAAGGAGCTCGGTCGCAAGGACGAGAAGGGCAACGAGGTGGACGAGCTGAAGAAGAAGATCGAACAGGCGAAGATGCCGAAGGACGTCGAGGAAAAGGCGGTCCAGGAGCTGAAGCGCCTCGAGGCGATGCCGCCGATGTCGGCGGAAGCCACCGTGTCGCGCAACTACCTCGACTGGCTCATCGCGGTGCCGTGGCACAAGAAGACGCGCGAAAGCCGCGACCTCAAGCGCGCCGAGGAGATCCTCCACGAGGACCACTACGGCCTGGACAAGATCAAGGAGCGGATCCTCGAGTTCCTCGCCGTCCGCGCGCTCGTCAAGAAACCGAAGGCCACCATCCTGACCTTCTCCGGGCCGCCCGGCGTCGGCAAGACCTCGCTCGCCAAGTCGATCGCCCGCGCGATGAACCGGAAGTTCGTGCGGCTGTCGCTCGGCGGCGTGCGCGACGAGGCCGAGATCCGCGGCCACCGCCGGACCTACATCGGCGCGTTCCCCGGCCAGATCATCCAGATGATGAAGAAGGCCGGGACGCTCAACCCGATCTTCCTGCTGGACGAAGTCGACAAGATGTCGATGGACTTCCGCGGCGATCCGTCGGCCGCGCTGCTCGAGGTGCTCGATCCGGAGCAGAACAGCACGTTCCTGGATCACTACCTCGACGTCGAGTACGACCTGTCGAACGTGATGTTCATCTGCACGGCGAACGTCCTCCACACGATTCCGCAGGCGCTGCGGGATCGCATGGAGGTGCTGCAGCTGGCCGGCTACACCGAGATCGAGAAGATCGAAATCGCGAAGCGCTTCCTCGTGCCGAAGGCCGTCGAGGGCACCGGGCTCACCACCGGCAACATCGGCTTCAGCGACGAGGCGATTCAGACCGTCATCAACCGGTACACACGCGAGGCCGGCGTCCGGAATCTGGAGCGCGAGATCTCGTCGATCTGCCGCAAGGTCGCGCGGAAGGTCGTCGTCGAAGGCACCGGGTTCAGCGAGGAGATCACGCCGGACAAGGTGACGCAGTATCTCGGCGTGCCGCGCTTCCGCAACACGATGGCCGAGGAGACCAACGAAATCGGCATCGCGACCGGCCTCGCCTGGACCGAGGTCGGCGGCGAGATCCTCGTGACCGAGGCGACGCTGATGCCCGGCAAGGGGCACCTGACGCTCACCGGCAAGCTGGGCGACGTCATGCAGGAATCGGCGCAGGCCGCCATGAGCTACGTGCGGTCGAAGGCCGAGGAGTTCGGCATCCCGAAGGAGTTCAACCGCAAGACCGACGTCCACGTGCACGTGCCCGAAGGCGCCATTCCGAAGGACGGCCCCTCGGCCGGCATCACGCTGGCCACCGCGCTCGTCTCCGCGCTGTCGCGCGTGCCGGTGCGGAAAGACGTGGCGATGACCGGGGAAATCACGCTCCGCGGCAAGGTCCTGCCAATCGGCGGGGTCAAGGAGAAAGTGCTCGCGGCGCACCGCGCGGGCGTGAAGAACATCGTCCTGCCGAAGGACAACGAGAAGGACCTGGCCGACATTCCGAAGAACGTGCTGGACACGCTGAACGTCTACATGGTCCAGACGATGGACGAAGTCCTGAAGATCGCGCTGACCGAACCGGTTGCCGGACGTCTCCCCGCGGAAGCCCAGACCGAGCCGGTCGACATCGTCGACGACACCATTACTCACTGATCGGTGCAGGGACGAGGGAACCAGGACCAATCCCTACGCTTGAACGTCGAAGCCACCTTCGTCCGGAGCGCCGCCGGTGCGGCGGATCTGCCACACGACGGCCTCGCCGAGATCGCGATGGTCGGGCGGTCCAACGTCGGCAAGTCGAGCCTGATCAACGCGCTGGCGCGGCAGAAGGTCGCGCGCACCAGCGCGGCGCCGGGCAAGACGCGGCTGGCGAACTTCTACCGCGTTCAGCGCGAAGGGGATCGGTCCTTCTACCTGGTGGACCTGCCGGGGTACGGTTACGCGCGCGGAGACGCGCGCGACCTGGAGGCGGTGACGCGCGCGTATTTCGGGACGGTCCGACCCGCGGTCGCCGTGCTGCTCGTCGACGCGCGGCATCCCGGCCTGCAAAGCGATCTCGACGCATGGCAATGGCTCGGCGAAACCGTGGAGGCGAGGGCGCTCGTCGCCACCAAGATCGACAAACTCGCGCGCGGCGAACGGATCCGCGCGCTGAGGGACATTCAATCCGTTTTTGAAGACGCCGTCCTGCCGGTCTCGGCGGTGACGGGCGAAGGACTGGACGAACTGTGGAAACTGATCGACAGAGCGAACAATCGCAACAGCAGCCCCCGGCGCCCCAGGCGCCCCAGCAGCCGCCGAGGAGCAACGGCGCCGCCGCGCCGGCCGAGCCGGCCCGGACCGAGAGGATAGAGCGCATCGATCTCGCGACGCTCAAGGACATGAGCGTCGGCGCCCTGACGAAGGTCGCCAAGCAGCTCGATGTCCCGGGCGCCAGCGGCCTGCGCAAGCAGGAGCTCATCTTCGAGATCCTGAAGGCCCGGGCCGAGAAGAGCGGCCTGATCTTCTCCGAGGGGGTGCTCGAGACGCTGCCCGACGGCTTCGGGTTCCTCCGGGCGCCCGACTACAACTACCTGCCGGGCCCCGACGACATCTACGTCTCCCCGTCGCAAATCCGCAAGTTCGACCTCCACACCGGCGACACGGTCTCGGGCCAGATTCGGCCGCCGAAGGACGGCGAGCGGTACTTCGCGCTGATCAAGGTGGAGGCGGTCAACTTCGAGCCGCCGGAGCGCGCCCGCGAGAAGGTGTTCTTCGAGAATCTCACGCCGCTCTATCCGCAGCGCCGCATTTCGCTCGAGACCGAGGGCGACAACCTCTCGGCCAGGGTGCTCGACCTCATGGTGCCCATCGGCAAGGGCCAGCGCGGCCTGATCGTGGCGCCGCCGCGCACCGGCAAGACGATGCTGCTGCAGAACATCGCCAACAGCGTCACCAGGAATCATCCGGAGGTCTACCTGATCGTGCTGCTGATCGACGAGCGGCCCGAAGAGGTCACCGACATGCAGCGCTCGGTGCAGGGCGAAGTGATCTCGTCGACCTTCGACGAGCCGGCGCAGCGCCACGTGCAGGTCGCGGAGATGGTGATCGAGAAGGCGAAGCGCCTGGTCGAGCACAAGAAGGACGTCGTCATCCTGCTCGACTCGATCACGCGGCTGGCCCGCGCCTACAACACGATCGTGCCGCCGTCGGGCAAGGTGCTGTCGGGCGGCGTCGACAGCAACGCGCTTCAGCGGCCGAAGCGGTTCTTCGGCGGCGCGCGGAACATCGAGGAGGGCGGGTCGCTGACCATCATGGCGACGGCGCTGGTCGACACCGGATCGCGCATGGACGAGGTCATCTTCGAGGAGTTCAAGGGCACCGGCAACCTCGAAATCCACCTGGACCGCAAGCTGACCGACCGCCGCGTCTTCCCCTCAATCGACATCCAGAAGAGCGGGACGCGGAAGGAAGAACTGCTGATCCCGAAGGACGACCTGAACCGGGTCTGGGTGCTCCGCAAGGTGCTGACACCGCTCTCGCCCGTCGAGGCGATGGAGCTGCTGCTGTCGAAGATGGCGAAGACCCGGACCAACCAGGACTTCCTCGCGTCGATGAGCAACGGCAAGGGGTAGGCCCGCCCGCATGGTGCGGCCGCGAGACCGCACTACAGGCGCACGCCGTCGTCGTGTCCTGCCGTGAGCGATTGGACGGGCGAGACACGGACGATCGGAGGCTGGCGGAGCGTCTGGTACACCACACAGTAGCGTTCGGTCAGGCGGATCAGGGTCTCGATCTGGTCACCGCTCGCGTCGGTGTCGAGATGGAACGTGAGCCGGATCTCCTGAAAGCCAACCGGCGCGTCCTTCGCGACGCCGAGCGTGCCGCGGAAGTCCAGGTCGCCCTCGACGCTCACGCGACCCTCGCGAATCTCGACGCCAATCGCCGTCGCCACGGCGCTCATCGTGACGCCCGCGCACGCGGCGAGCGCCTCGAGCAGCATGTCGCCGGAGCAGGCGAAGGCGCCGGTGCCCCCGGTGGCGGGATGGAGACCGGCTTGGACGAGCGCTCGTCCCGTTTCGATCCGGCAGGTGATCCCCTCGCCGACGCGGCCCTGCGCGCGCAGCGTGATCAGCGCGGCTCCGGGCTCGGCGCGGTAGCGTTCCTTGAGAGGCGTCTGGATGGTGCGGAGGTCGTCGGCGTTCATGGATCCATTATTTCTCGGCCGGCGACCGGATGCCCCGGTCGGATAGAATCTGAGCCGGAACAGACTGAGAGGTCGCCCATGAGAACACGAGCCCTCGCCGCCGCCGTGCTCGCCGCGTGCTGGTGGGCCGGCAGCCAGTGCTCGGAGGCGCAGGCGCCCGCCGCCGCCCCGAAACTGTTCGCCGCAGCCGGCGACGTCACCGCGCTCATCGATCGCGCGAAGAAGGAACGGAAGGCCGATCAGGCCAACTTCGTCCAGCCGGTGGTCCGGCTCCAGCCCTACACCGTCAACCTCGAGTACCGCGTGGCTGGGCTGAACGCGCCCGCCTCGGTCCACGAAAAAGAGGCCGAGATCTTCTTCGTCGTCGAGGGGTCGGGCACGCTCGTCACCGGCGGCACGTTGAAGGACGAACGGCGGGCGAACGCCGACAACCTCCAGGGATCCGCCATCGACAACGGCAGCTCCCGTCGCGTCGCGAAGGGCGACGTGATCGTGGTGCCCGAGAAGACGCCGCACTGGTTCACCCGGATCGACGGCGCGCTGGTGCTGATGTCGCTGCACGTGCCGCACACGGAATGACCGCTCGCGGGCGCGTTCCGCGCCTCGACCGGCCGGACCGATCGTGCGACCGGCGGAGGCACGGTGTGATCGTCGCATCGATCCCGACCAGGTAGGAGGCCCATTGGCGACGCCGGCGCACGCGATCCCCATCGATGTTCCGCCGCCGAAAGAGCGGATGCTCACGCAGCTCGTCACGCTGCCGCGCTCGTTCTGGATGGTGAACGTCATGGAGATGTTCGAGCGCCTCGCCTACTACGGCGTGCGCACGGTCATCCCGATTTACATCGCGCAGGCGGACGAACCGGGCGGCCTGCATTTCACACAGATCCAGAAAGGGGACATCTTCTTCGTCTGGGCCGTGGTGCAGTCGCTGGTGCCGATGTTCTCCGGCGGATACGCCGACCGGTACGGCTACAAGCGGACGATCGCGGCATCGGTGGCGCTCAAGGCGCTCGGCTACCTGCTGATGGCCACCCAGCGGTCGTTCCCTGGATTTCTTCTCGGCTGCTGCGTCCTGGCGATCGGGACGGCGATCTTCAAGCCGGGGGTGCAGGGGACGATGTCGCAGTCGCTCTCGACGCGCAATTCCGGGGTCGGGTGGGGAACGTTCTACATGCTCGTCAACGTGGGCGGATTTCTGGGGCCGCCGCTCGCGCACTTTCTCTACGGGGTCTCGTGGCCGGCCGTCTTCTACGGCTGCGCCGCGATCGTGTCGCTGAACTTCCTGATGCTCCTCACCTACAAGGAAGTGCATCCGGGCGGCGAGCAGAAGGGCGGACCGCTGGCCGTGATGATGCTCACGTTCCGCAACTTCGCCAACCTGCGCCTCGTCCTCTTCGTTCTCATCATGTCCGGCTTCTGGCTGATGTTCAACCAGCTCTTCGACATGCTGCCCAACTTCATCGTCGATTGGGTGGACTCCTCGTCGATGGTGGCGGCGCTTCACCTGCCGGCGTTCATGCTGCGGCTCAACTCGCAGCGCGGGCCTCAACTGGCGCAGGAGTGGCTGCTCAACGCCAACGCCGGGCTGATCGTCCTGGCCGTGATTCCGTTGTCGTGGGCGGTGTCGCGGGCGCGGCGGGTCGTGTCCATCACGACCGGCATCGCCGTTTCGTCGATCGGCCTGATGATTTCCGGCTTCACGACCTCCGGCTGGATGTGCCTGGGCGGCATCCTGTTGTTCTCGGTCGGCGAGATGCTGGCGTCGCCGAAGATGAACGAGTACCTCGGCGTGATCGCGCCAGACGGGCAGAAGGGTCTGTACATGGGGTACGCGAACGTCCCGCTGGCGATTGGCTGGGGCTACGGATCGCTGCTGGGGGGCGACGTGTACGATCGCCTCGGTGACAAGGCGAATCTGGCGGTGCAGTACCTCTCGTCGCAGTTTCACCTGGCCGACGTCAACCGCGACACCGCGTTCGCACGCCTGATGGAAGTCACCCACACGAACGCGGTCGACGCCACCCGCCTGCTGTGGAATACGTACCACCCCTACACGCTGTGGTACGAGTTCATGGCGATTGGCATCGCCTCCGCCATCGGGATGCTGATCTACTCCGTGTGGGTGAAACGCTTCGAGGCCGCAGACATCTGATGCACGAGGGGCGTCAGCCCTTCGAGGTGAACCAATACACCACGCCGACGGTCAGCACGCCCTGCAGCTTCACGCTCTCGCTGCTGCTCTTCAGGAAGAACGCCTGCTGTGTCCGGTCCGTCCGGTACTCGATACGCATCAGCATGCCGTCCTGGTGCCTGAGCTCCGCCGTCACGGTCGCCTCCTGAACCTTCTGCGACACCCCCGTCATGAAACCGTCTCGATCGTTCAGGAACTCGTACCGCGGAACGAGGGCGAACCAGCCGCTCGGCCGGAATCTCACGTAGCCGGCAACGCCCTGCCACCGCTGATTGCTGTTCCGATCCTGGCCGATGTCGTAGTTGACGGCGACGCTCGTCGTCCTGCCCGCTCCGTAGGTGACGACGGTGTCCGACAGGTGCCGCCAGCCCCGATCGTCGCGCGTCGTCTCCGGGCCGGCGATGTAGGTCTCGGTGACGGCCAGGCCGTTGGCCGGCTTGAGGGACGCCGACAGCCCGAGCGTCTTGCCGCCGTTGTTGTCGGTGACGTTGTTCCAGCCGTTGACGACGAGTCCGGTCAGCGTGACGGCGTCGCCGGTCTTGAGCGTCGCGCGCAGGCCCATGTGATAGTACGGAACCGCCAGCGCGAACAGCAGGCTGTGCGAGTAGTTCCAGTTGTCGTTCGTCTCGATGACCTCGAACCCCGCAGGCGTGACGAACTTCCCGACGTCCAGCCGCAGGCCACCGGCCGTCACCGGCGCGAGCACGCTGAAGTAGGCCTGCTGGATGTTCCGATGAAGGCCGGCACCGCCTTGCTGGACGTCGCCCACGATCGCGGCCGCCGGTCCGAAGTCGAAATCGACGCGGTACCCCGCGCGGCTGGCGGTCGTCGGTTTCTTCTCGAGCGCGAGCTCGGCCAGGCTGAGGCTGAACGCGTCGTGGGCGACGTCGAAGTCGTGGAGGCAGTTGAAGATCTTCACGCCGCCCACCAGCGCGCACGGTTTGTCCGGCGTGTTGAGGTTGTAGGCGTAGTAGCCGTCGATCAGTCCCGACAGCTCGGTGCCGGCAAGGAACGCCCCCACCGGGTTGTTGCCCGGCCCGGTTCCCTCCGCCTGAGCTGACGCCGGTGCCGCGGCCACAGCCACCATCAGCACCGCGGCCACGATTGCCGTCGGAACCCGAGTCGTGACAAAGCTGTGACAAACCGCCCGCCCGGCGAAACAGAGAACGCCGGCAGCCGTATGTGACAACGAGGGCCGCGCCATCCCGCGCGGCCAACGGCGGCGCAGTCGACGATGGACCGACGGATTCCTCTCACTTTCCTTGTCGCGCTGGTTGCGGTCGGCGGTTTCCATTCATCATCCTTCGCCGCGATCGTGGAATCGGCCGGCGACGCGGCCATCGAGCATCAGGGCCGGTCGTCGGATTGGACGGTTCAAGCCGGCGGCGCGTCGATCTCGTTCACGATCGGGCGGGCGGCGGCGTACAGCGTCACTGCCATCGTAAGCCCGTCGGGGGCGAACTGGGTACCGAGCAGCGGCCCAGACGCCGTCATCACCGTGGACGGGGTGCCGCACCGGTTCGGCAGCGGCTCGGACGGCTTCGTCTTCACGTCGGTGTCGACGCGCAATGACGGCGGCCGGCTGCAGCTCGACGCGGCGTACACGCTGCTGCCGCAGAACCTGCTCGTGACCCGCCACGCGTCGGTCGTCTCCGGCTCGCCGACCTTCGAGGTCTGGACCACGTTCCAGGCGCTCGGCGATTCGGTGCTGCTGTCGGACCTCGACGCATCTCAACTGGTGATTGCGCCGGGGACCATCCACTGGGTCACCGGCCATCAACCGGCGAGCGGCGACGCCAGCCTCGATTCCTCTTTCGCACGGCGGCAGCAGACGCTCAAGGTCGGCGACACGTTGACCTTTGGTTCGGCGGGCCGGTCGTCGGAGTCGACGGTGCCGTGGCTCGCGATCGACGGCGCGAACGACGAGCTGTACACCGCGCTGCTGTGGTCGGGGAGCTGGTCGCTGAACCTCGCGCGCACGTCCGCCGGCCTGTCGGTGGCGTGGCGCCTCGCCCCTCTCACCACGGCGGCCGGGAGCGTCCCTGTGGAGGGTCCGCACGCGATCGTCGGGATCGCGCGCGGCTCGCTTCCCGACGCCTCGGCCGCACTCCGCGCGTTCATCGTCGACGGGCTGCGCGGCGGACGCCCGCTGAAGCCGCTCGTCACCTACAACACGTGGTTTGCGTACGGCACCCGCGTCGACGAGACGTCGATGCGCCGTGAGATGGAGCGCGAAGCCGCCCTCGGCGTCGAGCTGTTCGTCGTCGATGCCGGCTGGTACACCGGCGCGGATACGCACAAGACCAACGACTTCACGCCGGGTCTGGGCACGTGGGAAGCCGACCCGGCCCGCTTTCCGAACGGCCTCAAGCCCCTCAGCGACTATGCCCACGACCTCGGGATGAAGTTCGGCATCTGGGTGGAGCCGGAGCGCGTCGCCCTCTCCGTCGTCGGTCACGACGGCCTCGACGAGACGGCCCTCGCCACCTCCCACGGCCAGTACCAATCCGACACGTCCGCCCTGATTTGTCTCGCCGGCCGCGCGGGGCGGCAATGGGTGCTTGACCGCCTCACACGGCTCATCGACGCCGCGCAACCCGACTATCTGAAGTGGGACAACAACCTGTGGCTCGATTGCGATCGCGACGGGCACGGCCACGGTCAGACCGACGGCAGCTTCGCGCACGTGACGGCGCTCTACGAGCTGCTCGACGCTCTCCGGAAGCAGTACCCGTCCCTCACGATCGAGAACTGCGCCGCAGGCGGGAATCGGCTGGATCTCGCCATGTTGCGTTACACCGACGTCGCGTGGATGGACGATCACACGGCCCCGTCGGTCAGGGTTCGCCACAACCTCGATGGCCTGAGCCTGGTCTTTCCGCCGGCCTACCTCCTGTCCTTCCTCACGAACCTCGGGTGGGAACCGCTGCACAATTCGCCCGACCTGGCCCTCTACGCGCGGAGCCGGATGCCGGGCGTTCCGGGCCTCTCTTTCGAGGCGGCATGGCTCGACGACGACGACCGGTCCGCCCTCGCAGGTGAGATTGCCCTGTACAAGACTCTGCGATCCTCCCTCTCGCAGACGGCGGCGGCGCTGCTGAGCCCTCAGGCAGACGAGTCGGGCGGCCCGGACTGGGAAGCGCTGCAGGAAACGTCCACCGACGGCACCATCGTCATCTACGTCTTCGACAACGATGCCGGCGGCGGCGGCACCCTTGTCTTTCCCGCCAATCTCCAGCCGGCGACCACGTACCGCGTGCTCTCGGCCGATGCCGGACCGCTCGGCGCGGCCGCTGGCGCGGACCTGATGGCGGGCGGCATCAGGGTGGTGCGCTCGGCGGCCACAGGCGCGCACGTCCTGTCGCTGGTTCCCGAGCCGTGACATTCGCGTCGCGCACGGCCATTTGCGCGGCGCCGCAGCTGACGGTATCCTGCGACTTCTGAACCCTGAAGAATCGCGGATGGACGCGCCCGGACAGGCGGCATCAGGGGACGGCCGCTCCGTCTGGACCGGGCAGGTCGAGGATCTGCTGGCGGACTGGCGCAACCGCGTGTACGCCGCCCAGTCGGCTCACTATGCGTCGGCGGACCGTTTTCGCCTGCTCAACTACGTCGTCGGCGTCCCGGCGGTCATTTTCTCGAGCGTCGTCGGCACGGCGCTGTTCGCCGGAATCGAGAAGGATACGCCGCGGACGTGGGTCGTGGGTTCGGTGAGCATCCTCGCGGCGATCCTGGCCGCGCTCCAGACGTTTCTCCGCTTCGCCGAGCGCGCATCGCTTCATGCCACGGCCGGCGACTGGTACTCGGCGATCCGCCGCGACATCGAGGAGATCATCCACCTGCCGCCGGAGCTCCGCGGGACGCCGAAGGAATGCCTCGACGAAGTCCGCAAGGAGATGAATCGCGCCGCGCAGGACTCGCCCGAGCTGAGCGTCCGCGCCTGGAAACGCGAAGCGAACCGGTTCCAGGTGAAGGAGCCGCAGATTCCGTTGTGAGCAGACCGATCGTGGCCGGCAGGACGTGACGCGAAGGGACCGCGACCCGCCGGGGCGGTCAGCGTGGGGACGGCGGCGACACGCGTTGGTCCAGCCAGTCGCGGATGACGCCGAACACCTCGTGGTTGTTTCTCTCCATCAGCATCAGGTTCCCGTTGCCGACGATGCCTCGATCGCGCAGCCGCAGCATCTCGACCTGACAGCCGACCTGCTTCAGGAACGCGACATTGGCCACCGGTGAACCGCCTGCGCCGAACTCGCTGGTCACCCATGCCACCGGCATGCCCTGGAGATTCTTCCATTTGCGCGCCGGCGCGGCCTGCAGCTTGTACGGCGACGCGATGGGACGCGGCGAGTCGGGCGGCGGCGCCTCATCGACCAGACGGAACTGTGACGGGTCGCTGACGGGCGGATCGTAGGCGATCGGTCCAGCCGTCACTCCCCAGCGAAGCTGCCGCTCGAACGGGTTGCCGTTGATTTCCATGCAGACGATGCCCTTGACGAGCGCGGGGCGCCGGTCGGCGACGCCCCACCCGAAGAACCCGCCGAACGCGTGGCCATGAATGACGCAGGGGCCGATGCGATCCACGAGCTCGACGCCGCCCGCCCAGACGAGATCGCTGTGAAACGCCTCGTCGGAGGTGTTGCCCGATTCGCACGCCATGAACTGCGCGATGAACGGATCGTCGATGCCGCCCGGCCCGGGCCACTGCGCCGTCCTGAAGACGTTGGGCGCGTCGACGAGCGCCTCGTACGGCGGCACGTTGTTCAGGTGGCTCGGACCGAGTGCGTCCGGATGGTACGGCGATCGGCCGAAGCTCGGACGATCCACCCAGTAGACGGCATAGCCCGCCTGCACGAAATAGTGGACCCAGCCGGGCCGCCCGCCGAGGCCCATCATGTGCGTGCCCTGCCCGCCGCCGCCGTGGATGAGGACGATCGGGTACCGATACCGGCGCTCGGCCGGAATCATGTACTGGACGAACATCTGGCCCTGCGCGATGGTGCCGTACGGCATCGATTTGCGCCGAACGCCCACCCAGAAGCCGCCCTGATCGGCGAGCCGCACGGCGGTCGACTCGCGATTCTGGTTCGGATCTACGCCCCGCGGGACGCTCGACGGCACGCCGGGCACCGCGCTCGTTTCGACGCGCTCCCTCAGCCACTCGATCACCGGCTGCAGCGCGTCGCGGTTGTTCTTCTCCACGATCAGCATCGGTCCGTTCCCGCGGATGCCGCGCTCGACCAGGCGGATGTGATCCACGCTGCAGCCCGCCTGCCGGAGCGACGCGGCGATGCCCGGATCGCTGGCGTTGGAAGGAGACGCCTCCGCGCTGACGATCGCCACGGCGACGCCCCTGAGCTTCGCGAGATCCTGGGGCGGCTGTCCCTGAAGCGACGAGGCCGGCTGCTCGACGGCCACGACGGCCTTCACCAGCATCGGCCGCGCCTGCGCCGTGACCCACGCCAACACGGCGCCGTCGCGATGCGTGACGATAACGGCCGGTCCGATTTCGTCCAGCAGCAGCGCGCCACGGCTCTGCCACAGCCGCCGGGTGACGGCGTTTCCGGCCATCGGCTGGCCCATCGCCGCGACGGCCTGCGCAACGGCCGGGTCGTTCGCGCCGCCGCCGCCGGGCCATTGCGTGTGCAGCGACGCGGTCGCGTCAGTGCCGCCGCCAATCTCGCGCGCCGCGCGCTCGAAGGTCGGCGCCTGTGGATCGAAGGGGCCGTGCACGAGCGGGAAGTACGGGTTGCGCCCCTGGCCCGGACGATCGACGACGTAGACCTTGTACCCTTCCTCGAGGAAGTAATTCGCCCAGCCGCGCCGGCCGTCGGGCGTGCTGAACCAGTCGCTCCCCTGGCCGTAGCCGCCATGGACGAGCACGACCGGATAGGGATGGCGGACGTCGGCAGGAATCCAGTGTTCGACGAACATCTGCATCCCGTTGACGATGGTGCCGCGGGCGAGGGTCACCCGCTCGACGCCGTACCAGAAGTAGCTCCAGTCGGCGATATCCAGGACGGGAGCGGCAGCCGCCGCCGCGCCTGGCGCCGATGGACGCTGCGCCGCCGGACGGACCGCCGCTGCGGCGAGGGTGCCGGCGAGAGCCACGCCGAACTGGCGCCGCGTCACGCGCGTGTCAGGATCGAGGGGTTTCATCGACGTCCTCCCACCCGAATCTTACCGGTTCTCCCGCGCGGTGGCCGATTGTGCCGGCGTGCCGCTCGACGGTCGCATACCATACGCGCATGGAAGTGCGCTATTTCCCGAATTCCCGACGGCCGGGCGTCGGGCTCCCGCCGAGGCGCGAGCCGTCGCGGCCCCTGTTGCCACAACACGCCCGGCACTGTCCGGTGCTCGAGGCCGGCAGCGGGCTCGGATTCATGGTGTACGCGCCGCTCGAGTCGAAGGAATCGCTCTACGTCGAGTACGAAGGGGATGGCCGGTACAAGTTCGTGTACTACCTGCAGACCCAGGACGGCAACCGGACGCCACTGTTTCAGATCAGCATGAGCCTGCCTGTCGGGGGCGTCGGCATGGTGAGGGAGGAGGTGACCTTCGTCGGCGCGCCCATGCTGTCGCGCGAGGCAGCCCTCGCCGTGTCGCGCGTCTTCCTCGTGCCCGAAGACATGGGGACGCCGCCCGGGGCGGTCGCCCTCCGGGGGGCCACGAATTTCCGAACGCCGTCGGGCTGGGATACCGTATACACGCCGATCTTCAACATGATCGAGCGGCCGATCGCGCCGATGCTGGTCGTCCGCGTCGAAACCGACTGGTACACGCACGAGACCGAGTTCCGCTACGTGCTGCAGGCGGGCGAGGGGATGACCGTCGAGCAGAGCCTGCCGATTGGCCAGGTGTTCTTCGTGCCGCGCGAGCCGATCACGATGCGCGCGTGCACGGACGCGGAATTGAAGGCCATAGAGGCGTCACGCCAGGAGTTCAGTCGGCAGAAGGCGGCGATCGTTCAGAAGACGTCGTACGGGCTCACCTACAGTCCACACTATCAGCGTCAGAGCCGGGCGCAGAAGCTCGAGAGCGAAGACGCCGATTCCGGACCGCCACCGCCGCGGCCGACGACATAGGCTCGCTCGGGTGCCGCCTGCCGATGGCTGCCTGGCGGATCTGAACCTGGCAATCGGCTCGAACGTCTAACGCAGAGTCCACGCTGCCCGAAAAGGGGGGTTCCTTGCACCGTCACACAGAGAACCATCCGGTTCGTGACCAACGCCGTGCGTTCTGGGCGTGGACGTGGATCGAGCGCCTGTGGCAGGACCTCCGCTTCGGCGGCCGGACGCTCATGGCGAATCCCGGGTTCACCCTCATTGCCGTCGTTTCGCTGGCCATCGGCGTGGGCGCCAACTGCGCCGTGTTCAGTTGGGCCGACGCGCTTCTTCTCCGGCCCCTGCCGGTGCCGCGACCCGACGAAGTGCTGACCATCGGTTCGACCGCCTCGCTCGAATCACTGGGCAGCAGCCTCGTGGCGTCCTATCCGGAATACGTCGACGTCCGCGACCGCAGCTCGGCCTTCGGGGGACTGGTGGCCTTCACGGGCGCCACGACGGGATTCGCGCGGGATGCGGACACGACGCCGAAACGCAAGCTCGGGCTGCTGGTCAGCGGTAACTACTTCTCCGTCCTCGGCGTCCAGCCGGATCTGGGGCGCACCTTCCGGCCCGAAGAGGACCAGGTGCCGGGACGCGACCCGGTCCTGATTCTCGGGCACGACCTGTGGGAAGAACAGTTCGGCGCCGACCGCGGGGTCCTGGGCCACAAGGTGCGGCTCAACGGCATCGAGTTCACCGTGGTCGGCGTCGCGCCGGGGTCGTTCCCCGGCCTGAACCAGTTCGTGCGCTACGACTTCTACGCTCCGCTGATGATGTGGCCGCGCCTCGGGACCGATCCGAACGCCAGGCCGCTCGAGGACCGCAAGAACCGCAGTATCACGATCAAGGGTCGCCTGAAGCCGGGCGCCACGCTGGCACGCGCGCAGTCGGAGCTGACCGTCATTGCCGCGGCTCTGGAGCGGGCCTATCCGGACACGAACCGGAATCGGACGATGGCGATCAGGAGCGAATTGCAGGCCCGAATCGCGCAGGACCAGCCGGACGCTCTGCTCATTGCCATGCTCACCACGCTCGCGGCCGCCGTGCTGTTCGTGGCGTGCGCCAATATCGCGGGACTCCTGACGAGCCGGGCGCCGATGCGCGCCCGCGAAATCGCGCTCCGCCTCGCCATCGGGGCCGGCCGCGCCCGGGTGATTCGCCAGTTGATCACCGAAAGCCTCCTGCTCGCCGTGCTCGGCGGCCTCCTGGGGCTGGTCATCGGTTATGCCGGCATCACCGTGTTCCGACAGATTCGCATCCCGACGGATCTGCCTGTCCTCCTCACGTTCGAGATGAACCGGCGCGCGATGCTGTTCAGCCTGGGCGTGGCGCTCGTCAGCGCGATCCTGTTCGGTCTCGGTCCCGCGATACACGCCACGCGCGCCGATCTCACTTCGGTCATGAAGGCCTCGGACGCGGCCGGCTTCGGCCGCCGCCGCCGCTGGGGCCGCGCGCTGCTGGTCGGAGGTCAGGTGGCCGTGTCGGTCGTCGTCCTGGTGATTGCCACGTTCATGTATCGCGGCTTTCGCCGTCAGGTCGCGGCCGGCCCGGGGTACCGCACCGATCATCTGCTGATGATGAGCTTCGATCCCAGCCTGGTGCGGTATACGGCCCCGCAGGCGCAGCACTTCTTCGACCAGGTCGTCGAGCGCGCGCGGGCGATCCCGGGCGCCAGGTCGGCCGCTCTCGCCTCCTCGGTGCCGATGTCGACCGATGGCCAGAACGTCGTGACGATCGTGCCCGAAGGCTTCCAGTTCGCGGCCGGCAAGGAGAGCGTCACGCTGTTGGGCGCGATGGTGGACGAGCACTACTTCGACACCATGGGACTGTCCCTGATCGAGGGCCGGCGCTTCCGCGAGACCGACGCCGCCGACGCGCCAGAAGTCGCCATCGTCAACCAGCGACTTGCCGAACACTACTGGCCCGGCCAGGATCCGGTGGGCAAGCGGTTCCGGATGAACGACAGCGCGGGGCCGTGGGTGGAGGTGGTCGGTCTCGCGAAAGACAGCAAGTACGTCTTCCTTGCCGAAGCGCCCATAGAATTCGTGTATCTCCCGTACAGACAGCGGCCGCAGGCATCGATGATCCTGCTGGTCGAATCCTCGGGCGACCCCGCGACCCTGGTGACGCCGGCGCGCGAGATGGTCCGCAGCCTCGATGCCAACCTGCCGATCTTCAACGTTCGCACGATGGAAGAGTTCTACCGGATGCGGACGATCTCCATCTTCAACATCATCATCGGCATCGTCGCGGCGATGGGACTCATGGGATTGGGGTTGGCGATCGTGGGCCTGTACGGGCTGGTGGCCTATGCGGCCAGCCGACGCACGAGAGAGATCGGAATTCGCATGGCGATCGGCGCCGATCGTCCGAGCGTCCTGCGGATGGTGCTCCGCCAGGGGCTGCTGCTCGCCGTCGGCGGACTCGTGGTCGGAATGGCGGCGAGTGTGGGCGCCGGGCGGGTGCTGGCGGCGATGTTTCCCGGGGGAGGAGGCGGGCGCCGCGGCGTGGACGTGGCCGCGCTCGCACTGGTCGGACTGGTCACGCTTGCCGTGACGCTCGTCGCCGCGTACGTCCCGTCGCGGCGAGCCTCGCGTGTCGATCCGATGTCGGCGCTCCGCGAAGAGTAGGCGCGCCGGCAGAGTGGGCGGCGACCGGCAACTCCCTGAGCCTGGCGTGGCTCGGCTACAGGTCGAGCCGCCCGGTGCTCGGTCCCAGGCTCGGAATCTCCGCGCCGGCGAAATGGGCCATGGCGAGCAGCAGGTTCGCCGTCGGCTCGTCCTTGTTCGCGACGATGTGGCGATTCCCCTGCAGCCCGCCGCAGGCGCCGCCGACCAGGACCGCTGGCGGATTGCTGCGGTCGTGCGCGTTGCCGTTGCTCATGCCGCTGCCCCAGTAGAGCAGCGCATGATCGAGCAGCGTCCCGTCGCCATCGCGCGTCGCCTTGAGCTTGGTCAGGAACTCGCCGAACTTGACGATCTGGTAGGTGCCGATCTTCGCGTACTTCGCCAGCTTCTCCGGATCGTTGCCATGGTGCGAGATGCTGTGGTGCGTTTCGGGGATGCCGATGTGCGCGTACCCGCGGTCGCTCGCCTCGTGGCCGATCATGAAGGTGAACACCCGGGTGATGTCGCCCTGAAAGGCCAGGTGCATCAGGTTGTAGGTGATGGTCATGTGGTCGTCGAACGCCTCCGGCAGTCCGACGGGCGCCTCCGGGTTGCCGGTCAGGGTGCCGAGACGGCCTTCCATCCGATCGAGCTGCTGCTCGACTTCGCGAATGTTGCTCAGGTATTCGTCCAGGATCGCGCGGTCGGGCGCGCCGAGCGTGCGCCGCAGCTTCGCCGTTTCCTCGGTCACGGAATCGAGCAGGCTCTCCTTTTCCTTCAGCCGGGCGGTCCGCTTCTCGGCCGAGTCGGTCTCGCCGAACATCCGCTCGAAGGTGACGCGCGGATTGATGCCAACCGGGAGCGGGCTGGCGTCGTCGCGCCAGGAGAGGGTGTTGAAGAAGGTGCAGGGGAAGCCGTCGCAGGCGCCGACCGCGGTCCCCATGTCTTCGGTGCCGACCTCGAGGGACCGCAGCGGGGTATCCCCGGCCACCGCATCGGCGATGTACTGGTCGACGGTCTTCTTGGACTGGATGATCCCGAACGTGTCGCCGGTGGCGCCTCGCGCGGCCACCGGCCCGACGCCGTTCAGAAACGCCGCGCTGGCGCCGGCGTGGACCGATGCGCCCCAGGGCGCCTTCATCTTGCTGACCGTGACCAGCTGATCGCGGTGCGCCTCGAGGGGCTTCATGACCGGCTTGAACTCGAAGTCGCTCCCCTGCTTGTCCGGATGCCACGTATCGGGAAACACGCCGTTGGGCATGTAGACGGCGCCGAACCGGAACGGCGACGTGCCCGGGGTGCGGGCGCTCGCCGTGAGCGCGGGCACCATGGCGTCCATGAAGGGGAGCGCAACGGTGGCGCCCAGCGCACCTCTCATGAACGTGCGGCGGGACAGGTGCTTCTTGGTGATGATCATGGCTGCTCCACTCTCGCGCGCGTGACGCTGTTGACGGTGTCGTCTCCCGACTCCAACTTGACCCGCATCTGGAACGGCGCGCTCTCGACGATGCCCATCACGATGGACGAGAGGCGATAGTCATTCTGCGCCGCCTTCTTCACGATGCTCCGGACGACGGGCATGTCGAACGGTTCGAGCCCGCGGCCCAGCGCGTAGATCAGCATCCGCTCGGTGATGACGGTGACGAACGCATCCGGACGGCTCAGGATGACCGCCCGCAACGCCGCGGGGCCATCCACCTTCGAGCCGTCGGCCAGCACGCCCGCCGTGTCGAGCGCCGCGCCGTCGGCGCCGGTGTCGCGCCACTGCCCCACCGAATTGAAGTTTTCGAGCGCGAAGCCCACCGGGTCGATGATGCGGTGGCACGACGCGCACACCGGATTCTTGCGGTGCAGCTCGAGCTGGTCGCGGACGGTCTTCGGCGCGCTCGCCGCGCCCTTGGCGCTCTCTTCGAGCGTCGGCACGTTCGGCGGCGGCTGCGGCGGCGGCGTGTCGAGGAAGTTCGTCAGGATGTACTTGCCGCGGAACACCGGCGAGGTCCGGTTGGCGACGGCGGTCATCGACAGGATGCTCCCCTGGCCGAGCAGCCCGCGCCGGTTCGGGTCGGTGAGCGTCACCTGACGGAAGCGCGACCCGTAGACGTCGGGGATGCCGTAGTGGCGGGCGAGCCGTTCATTCACGAACGTGTAGTCCGCGCTCAGGAGCTCGAGCGCGCTGCGGTCGGTGCGCAGGATGTGGCCGAAGAACAGCTGGGTCTCGCGGCGGAAGGCCTTGCGGATATTGTCGTCGAAATCGGGGAACATCAGCAGGTCGGGTGTGACCTTCGACTCCAGATTCCGCAACTGCAGCCACTGTCCGGTGAAGTTGTCGACCAGTGCGTCGGCGCGCTCGTCCGCAATCATCCGCCGCACCTGCGCGGCCAGCACGCCCGGAGCGCGGAGGCGGCCGGCCGCGGCCAGGTTCAACAGCCGATCGTCCGGGATGCTGCTCCACAGGAAGAACGACAGCCGGGAGGCGAGGTCGACGTCGGTGACCGCGTGCGCCGTGCCCGGGCGCTCGCCGACCGGGTCGCGTTCGATGCGGTAGAGAAACGACGGGCTCGAGAGAATGCGCGCGAGGCCGGCGCGGATCCCGCCGTCGAAGTCGGCGCCGCCCTCGCGCGTCTGCGTGTAGAACGCGAGCGGCGCCTGGACGTCGGCAGCCGTGACCGGACGCCGGTAGGCGCGGCGCGCCAGGTTCAGGAGGATCTTCTCGGCGCACGCGGCCTCGGTTGCGCCGCTCGATCCGGGGCGGCACACGAAGACGCGTTCGCGGCTCGGCGTGCTGCTGACGCCCGTCACGTTGTACGGCCCTTCGATGCCGACCGTTCTCAGCTTCGGCTGGCCGCCGATCATGTGGATTTCCTGGCTGTCGCGCAGCGACGGCTGCCAGACGTCCTGCCGCTCGGCGCGCCGCTCTCTCCACGTGAAGCCGACGTCGTGCGGACCGGCGGTCACCTTGACGCGGCCGGTCATCCGCGCATCGATGATCGCCTTCGCCTCGTTCATGTCCTTGGCCTGCACCTCGTGATCCTTCGGTCCGCCGACGGGCGCCGAGTACACCTCCGCGCCATCGACGGTGATCACGAAGGTGTGCGGCGTGTCGTTGCCTTCGACGCCGGCGTAGCCTTCCTCGACGCCGCGTACCAGGCGGCCCGACAGCCTGTACTCGCCGTCGGCGGGGAACACGTGGCGCACGAGGGTGCCGCCGCGCGTCCCGATCGGCAGGCCGTCGACGTGGCCGCTCTGCGTGAACTCCCGGCTGATCGAATACTCGGTCGTGCCGGGCCGCACGTCCGGTTCCCCGACCGCCATGGCGCTGATGCGCTGCGCGGCGCTGACGTACCGCTCGAGCAGGAGCGGCGAGGTCTTCAGGGACGCCGCGATGTTGTCGAACCCGAAATTCGCACCGTCGCTCGGCAGCAGATCGGCGACATTCACGTCGAGCGCGAGCAGATCGCGAATCGCGTTCCCGTATTCGGTGCGGTTCAGCCTGTGCACCACGTAGCGGCCCGGGCTGCTCCGCCCCTCCCACGCGCGATCGAGCGACGCCGCCAGCCACGTCGTGAACGCGGCGTACTCCGGCTCCTTCGGGTGCGGCATCCCCTGCGGCGGCATCGCCCGCACGCTCAGCTTCCGCAGCACGCGCTCCCAAGTCGCCGCATGCGGAAGCAGATCCTCGAGGCTGGCCGTCTCGAGGTTCACCGGATTTTCGGTGGGCGACTTGGTGCGGCTGTTATGACACCCGACGCAGTACTGATTCACCCACGCGCGGTATTTCGCCGCGTCGCCGGGCGCCGCCGCCGGCGACTGCCCCACCCCACGCGCCACACGCGCCGGGCGGGCACGCGACGGCGCCGGCGCCGCCGGCGGGGCGCTCCCGGACTGGGCGACGAGCGCCGCCGCACCCGCCCACACGAGAGCCGCGCTCACCAACACGTGCTTCATGGCGCGCCCTGCCCGGTGCCCGCCACGGCCTCGCCGGATTTCGTGTCAGAAACTTTCTCGTCGACCTTCTTCTCGTCGAGCTTCTTGTCCTTCTCGTCGGCCTTTTTGCCGTCGATCTTCTGGTCGTCGGCCGCCTTGTCATCCTTCTCGCCGTCGGATTTCTTGACCTCTGCCGGCAACGGCGGCGGTACCGGCGCGGGGTCGTTCGGCCCGAGGTGCATCAACTCGCGCACGGCGGCGATCACTTCCTCGCGCGTGTTGCGCTTCGGCTGGAACGTGTCCGGATCGTTGTTGTTGCCGGGCGGCGGCGGAGGCTCCGGTTTTTCGGCCAGCAACAACGGCGTCAGGTTGTCCTTGTTGACGGCGTCGAGCCTGGCGCCCGCCGCCACGAGCGAGCGGATGATCTCCACCTGTCTGGCCTGCACCGCCTGGTGCAGCGGGGTCGAGCCATCGGGCGCCTTGACGTTCGGGTTGGCGCCGGCCGCGAGCAGGACCTTGACCGCCTCGATCGGTTCGCGATTCGACGCTTCGCGGAACGGCGGCGGTCCGAGGCGGCCGAAGCCGGGCCCCGCCGCGAAAGCCGCACCGCGCCCGCCGACCATCGCCACCATGACCGGCGTCTTGCCCACGTTGCCGCGGCCCGGGCCCGGGGCTGCCGCGGCGGCGGCGGCGCCGCGGCCCTCCTTCTTGACCTCGCTCGGACTCCAGTCGACCTGCGCGCCGTGCGCGACCATGAGCTTCAGCGCCTCGACGTCGGAGGCCACGGCGGCGCGAAAGAACGGCGAGGCGTTGATCTCGGGATCGCAGCACAGCGTCGTCGAGTGCAGCTGGCCGATGAACGCCTTGTTGGGATCGGCGCCGCGGTCCAGCAGCAGCTTGACGAGATCGAGGGCCGTCAACGCGTTGGGATGATCGGCGCGCAGCCGCGACCCGTCATGGGCGCGCATGTCGGTCGTGGCGTCGTGCATGTCCACGGCGAAATAGAGCGAGCCGTCCTTCGGATCGGCACCGAGATCGATGAGCGTCTTCGCCAGATCGAACCGGTCGTTGACGAGGGCGATGATCGTCGCCGTGACGTGGTCGCCGTTGGTCAGCTTGGGGTCGGCCCCCGCCTTGATCAGGGCCCGGGCGACGTCCTCGTGGCCGTTGCGCACGGCGAACATCAGCGCCGTGAACCCGCCCGTCGCGTGGTCCGCGTGCTTGCGGTCTTCGATCGTATTGATGTGCGCCTGGCGATTGGGATCCGCGCCGGCCTCGACGAGCGCCTTCACGACGGCCAGGTGGCCTTCGTCGGCGGCCCACATGAGCGCCGTTTCCTGCTGGTAGTTGTCGGCCGCATTGACGTTCGCCCCGACCTTCGCGCCCGCCTCGAGCAGCAGCCGGACGGCCTCCACGCGCCCGGCGCGCGAGGCCGCCATCAGCGGGGTCTCACCTTCGGGATGCGTCACCAGCGGACTCGCGCCGGCGTCGAGCAGCGCCTCGATGATGGGCGCATCGCCGGTCCGGCTCGCCTGCAGGAGCGGCGTCACGCCGTAGTGATTGGCGGCGTCCACCTTGGCGCCCGACGCAATCAGCGTTCGCGCCATGTCCACGTCGTCGTTATACGCGGCCCACAGGAGCGCGGTCGATCCGTCGCTGCCGGGGAGGTTCACGTCCGCACGGTCTTTGACCAGCGCGCGGACGGCCGCCAGGTCGCCCGTGCGGGCAGCCTCGGCCACCACACTCGTTCCCGCCGCGCGCCCGCCCGGCTGGAGCGCGGCCACTGCCACCACCGCCGGCAGCCATCCCAGCGCACGCCGGCCCCACGCGGGCCCGATTGGAAGACCTCTCATGGCGTTTCCCCGGCAATAGCAGTCACACACGTCCCGAGCTGTCGCAGGAAAATAATAGGCGGGTCGGGAAGCGCTTCACAACAAAATTCGGTCCAAATTGACGCGCCCGAACCGCGTCCAACCACAGCCCCTTTCCCCCTCCGGAAACGGAAGGGGAACGTGCGTAGAATGAGGCGACATGGCCTCTCGTCTGTCGAGCCGCGTCTTGGTGGCGGCCGTGGTCCTCGCGTCCGCAGACACCGTGTTCGCGCAGGTCGGAGCGGCGGCGCTCCAGCAGCGTCTGGCCAAGGCCACACGCCTGAGCTGCGCGTTTTCGCTGGTGGCCACCGGCACCTGGAAGGACGGGACGCCAGGCGCCCAGGTGACCCCGGCGCAACTGACCGTCACTTTCACCAACGTGAACGCCGACGAGGGGACCGCCGACATGGATAGCAACTTCGGCGGCTCGCTGATCGTCGTCCGGGTACTCGAACGGCTACCTCCACCTGATGCAGATGCAGAGCGCCGGTCCGCTCTATACGACGACGGTGCTGGCCAAGGAAACCCGCGACGGCCGGCTGATGGCGATTCAGACGCGGCACGAGTACACCGACATCAGCCTGCCCGGGTTCACCTCGCGCCCGGAAATGTATCTCGGGGATTGCGCCGTGACGCCGTAGCGCCCGCGATGCGCGGGCCGGCTCAGCGCTCCCGCACCTTCAGGTGCGTGCCGCCCTTTTCGTCGATGTACTCGCGATTGTTGTCGCACACGAACTCGACCATCTCGTAGCCGGGCATCCGGCGGTAGGCCAGCGTATAGGTGACCGGCCTCTCCAGGACCACCGGGTCGTCGATGGTGATCTGATCGTGCAGGAAGTCGGCCGCGACGAGCCGCAGGCGTTCGGTAATCCGCATGCGATCGCTGTGAGGCATGTTCAGGTACGCCGGCACCGACGGCTTGATGCCGATGGTGTCGACCACCAGCGTGTCGCCTTCCCAGCGACCCACCGACCGCCCGTAGTAGCCGGGCGGCACGTCGTCGATCGACGATTGCGGTCGGTCAAGGTAGATCCGCCGCACCTCGCTGAAGGCCTCCGTCACGATCGTGATCTGGCCGGAGGTGGGGAGGATCTCGATCGGGTACAGCGCGACCGACATCATGCGCGGCATCCCGTACGGCACGCAGGCCACCGCGAGGCTCGCGAGCGGCTCGCCGCGATCGGCAGCCGCCGTCTCGGCCGCCTTTCGAGCGTCGAACGGCGCGGCGTACGCCGGCTTGAGCACGAGTGGCGTCGCCGGCGGGGGCGCGAGCTTGGGGTCAGCGCCGCGACCGCCGCGGTACGGCGCCCACACGCCCGTCAGATCGGGAGGCGCCGACGGCGGCTGCGCGGACGCGGCCGCCGCGAGCAGCGCAGCCAGCGCGGCCGCAGCCGTCCACCGCGTCACGGCAGGCCTCCAGGGGTCGGCCCGTTGCCGAGCACGCGGCCGTCCGGCATCGTAATCCGGGACAGCAGCGCGCCCGGCTGCCCGTTCTTCAGGGGGTTGACGATGACCGTGATCCGGTCGCCGTACTTGAGGTCCTTGAACTTCCAGCCGCCCTGCATGAGGATGCTCGGGCTGCCGAGCTCGATGCTCCAGTGGGTGACGCCCTGCTCTCCAGCCACGTCGAGCTCGATGTACGCGTGCGGGTTCGTCCACTCGAACGCCGTCACCGTGCCGGCGAGAGTGACACGGCGCGTGGTGTCGAACATCGCAAACGAGTGGTGCGCGAGCGCGGGACGCGCGCTCGACGCGACCGCCGCCGCGAGGATGCTCACGCCAATCGCCCGGACTCGTGTCGATCGCCGCATGGCTGGCGTCTCCTGAGGCTTCGAAGCCCCGCTGCGCGCCGGAGTATGCCACAGGATCCAGCCGCCCACGGGTCTTGGTATAGTGCACGCCTGAGGAGGATGATCATGACGCATGACCATGTTGCTCGCCGTTCGTTCATGGCTGGACTCGGTACGGCCGTCGGCGCATTCGCGCTCGAGCCGCAGGGCGCCTCGGCCCAGACCGGCTCGCGGACATTTCAGCCCGCTCGCCATCAGAAGGACGCCTGGTTCAACGCCGTCCCGGGCAGGCACCGCACGATCGTCGACTGCGCGACGCCGGGCGGAGCGGGCGAGGGCATCCTGTACGCCAACAACCTGTACGAGGCCAACAAGTCGGGCTACTCGCTCACCGACGCCGACGTGGCCGTCGTCGTGTGCCTGCGACACTTCGCCACGGTGTTCGCCTACAACGACGCGATCTGGGCCAAGTACGGCAAGGCGATGAGCGACCTCGTGCAGTTCACCGACCCGAAGACGAAGCAGGCGCCCTCCACCAACCTGCTCAACTCCGCCGACTACGGCATGTCGCTGCCGAATCTGGGCAACACGATCCCGTCGGTCGTGAAGCGGGGGACGCAGTTCGCCGTGTGCGACATGGCCACGACCTTCATCTCGAGCCAGGTCGCCGCGGGCGCCAAGGCCGATCCGCAGGCGACGTACAAGGAGTTCGTCGCGAACCTGATTCCGAACAGCCATCTCGTGGCGGCCGGCGTCGTCGCTGTCAACCGCGCACAGGAGTACGGCTACACGCTGTTGACGGCGCTCTGACGCAGCGGTCGGAAGCGTTTGGATCGGGCCGCGAGTCGGGGCGCACGATCCCGGACGCGGCTCGGCTACAATCGGCACGCATGCAGGAGCCGCAGGTCATCGACCCGGCCGGGCACGCCCAGTGGCGCGCCGACAGGATGGGCAAGAGCACGCTGTACGAGTCGCCGCGCCTGCTGGTCGGCCTCAATTGCTTCGAACCGGGTCAGTCGCACGCGCTGCACGCGCATGCCGGCACCGACAAGCTGTACTACGTGCTCGACGGCGAAGGCCTGTTCCTGCTGGACGATCGAGAGCTGCCGATGAAAGCCGGCGATCTGCTGGTGGCACCCGAAGGCGTCGCGCACGGCGTTCGCAACAGCGGCGCGAAGCGGCTGCTCGTGATGGCGGTGCTGGCGCCGGCACCGTGATCGAGCCGGGAGGAGCCGGCTCGGCTCTTCGCTACTCGCGGATCGGACCGATGAGCGTCATCTCGCCGCCCGGCTGGCTTTCCGCGCCCTCGCGGACCCACTTGAACTTCATGACGTTGCCGGTGAGCGTGCCCGTCATGATGTTGCGCTGCACGCCTTTGCGCTCGACCGAGGGCGGCGTATCGATGTGGTTGATGTAGAACCTCATCGTCGTCCCGTCGAAGGTGCCGTCGTCGACGAGGAAGACGCCGCCGGGATTGCACGGCCCGCAGATGACGCCCCACACCCTGCCGCCGCGGACCTTCAGCGTGACGTTCTGCTGAGCGACGCGGCCGGCCGCCACCCATCGACCCTCGATCGGCGACGCCGCCGACGCGACATCGTTCTCCAGCAGGCTCGACGGCCTGGCGGACGTCGTGTCCGGGACGAAGCCGTCCACGACGCGCGTCAACGTCATCGGCGAAGGCCTGGCGCTGCCGCCTTCAGGATCTGCCTGCAGGCGCAGCTGCGCGCCGGCGAAGGTGCCGGTGACGTGCTCGCGGTACGCGCCGTGCTCCGCGAAACGGGGACCGCCGACATCGTAGGCGACGACGAACGACAGGCGATCGGCGTCCAGGATCCGTCCCTCCTCGATGCGGAAGAGGGAGGCGGGACTGTCGCACGGACCACAGACAATGCCGCCAAACCGATCGCCGCTGGCCTTGAGGACGAACGTCTGCGGCGCCGGTCCGCCCGTCGTCCACGCACCCGACAGCCGATCGGCGGCGACCGCGGACGTCTGGACGAACGCGAGAACCAGCAGTGCGGCAACGCCGGAGCGTGTCTCGAGCATCGCGATCTCCTCAGAACATCGGCAGACGCGGGAACGACGCCATCGCGATCCGCTCCTCGCGATCGGGATCGGTCGTCATCGTCCACTCGCCGTCGATGTGCATCGTTCCGCGGCCGGCCGCAGTATACGCCGCCCATTTCGGAATGCCGGGGTGGCTGGGATTTCCCGTCCGCGCAAACGCCGTCCATGCGCCGCTGACCCGATCGGCGAGCGGCTGGAGCTCGGGACCGGTGCCGACCATTTCCGGGAGCTGCCAGACGTTCTGCATGGCGAACGGGATCTCCAGACAGTGCGGCGACAACCGCCGGCCCTCGTCGACCGGCGTTCGCCACCGGATTTGATACACGAACACGGGGGCCCTGCCCTGAGCGGCCTTGCGCTCGGCCTGCACGTGCGCGCTGGTCGGAAACGCGAGGATGGTGAAGTAGATCTCGCTCGGCGTCGCCTTCGGCCGGCTCCTCTTGAACAGGTCGAAGATACGATCGCCGTCGCCGCCGAGGCGCTCGCGCAGCCGCGCGCGGGCGGCGGCTTCGTCGAGAGACAGCAGGTCGGCCGGCGCGAAGTACGAGCCTTCGGTTTCCGTGGTGCCGATGATCAACGGCACGCCGGCGGAGATTTCGGGCGCGATCGGATCGAAGGGATGGCGCGGCAGCGCGTGCCCGTCCACGACGGGGCCGAGCCGCACGCCGGTCGGACCGCCGCCCGGAGCCGCGGCGGCGGCGTCCATGGCGGCCAGCAGCCTGCCGACATCGATCTTCTGCAACTGCTCGACCTGGTCCGACCTCAGACCGAGTCGGCGCACGAGGTCCTCGGTCGTCTTCTGCGCCTCGTCGATGGTCAGCTGCCGCAGCGTCGAACCGCTCTCGACGATCGCCTTGTGGAAGAGCCCCTTCGCGGCGGGCATCGCGACGAGCGTGCTCACCTTTCCGCCGCCGCCCGACTGACCGAAGATCGTGACGTTCCCTGCATCGCCGCCGAACTGCGCGGCGTTGTCGCGCACCCACTCGAGGGCCGCGACGATGTCGAGCAGCCCGACGTTGCCGGACTCGCCGAATGGCTGGCGGCCGCTTGCGCCGAGATAGAGATGACCCAGCACGTTGAGACGATGATTGATACAGACGACCACGACGTCGCCGCTCCGCGCGAGATTCGTGCCGTCGTAGCCGAGCGACGAACCGGACCCGTAGGTGTAGCCGCCGCCGTGAATCCACATCATCACGGGACGCCCCCGGGGGTCGTTCACGCCGGGCGTGAACACGTTCAGGACGAGGCAGTCCTCGCCCTGCGGCGCGTTGGACCGCAGCCCCCAGCCGATCGCCGCCGGGGCGGGCGGCCGCTGCGGCGACGAACGGCCGTTCTGAAACGCGTCTCGGACGCCGGTCCAGGGCGACGGCTTCTTCGCCGGCAGAAATCGATTCGAGCCGGCCGTCGACGCCCCGTACGGTATGCCCCGAAACACGTGAACGCCACGATTGACGACGCCGCGCACCCTGCCGCCCGTGGTGTCGACGACGGCCCCGATCGAGGCGGAGTCGCGGTCCGCCGCGGCTGCGGGGCCCGCGGTGGCCGTCCCCGACAAGGTCGCCATGGCCGTCCCCCATGCCGACGAGGTGAGCAGCGTGCGCCGGCTCACGACCGATTGTCTGTCGGCCATCGCGTCTCCCTTGCGCGCCGGCCCCGGCCGCGCGCCCTCCCGCCTGGCAGCGGACCCGACCGTTCGCCACGGGAGGTTATACGTTCCGGCCCGGGCGGCGCGTCAAATTTCGCGCAAGAGCCGCCGACGCCGTCCGAACACACCCGGGTCGTCGCGCGTCCCTCGTGCGGGATAATCGGATCATGCCGCTCATCCTTCACGGGCTGACACCGATGCACTGGGCCCTGGCCGGCGCCGGCATTGCCGCCGTCACGCTCACGCTCCTCTTCGTCACCAACCGCCGCCTCGGAATCTCCAGCAGCTTCGAGGATCTCTGCAGCCTGGCGCTGCCGCTGCCGTACTTTCAGCGCAAGTCAATCGTCTCGGGCCGGGTATGGCGGCTGCCGTTCGCGATCGGTCTCGCGCTCGGTGGATTGCTGTCGGCCGTGCTCGGCGGCGGGTGGTCGCCCACCTGGGCGCTGGGCATGTTCGACGAGCGCATCGGCCTGGGGCCTGCCGGCAAGCTCGCCTGGATGTTCGTCGGCGGCGTCTTCATCGGCTTCGGTACGCGCCTCGCCAACGGCTGCACCAGCGGACACGGCATCTTCGGCATCTCGAACTTCGAGCGCGCGTCGCTGGTCACTACCTTCGCCTTCCTGGCGGGCGGCATCCTGACGACGCAGCTCCTGTACCGCGTCATTCTGGGGTGAGAGGACGCGCCATGACGCTGCTGTATCTGGTCCTTGGACTCGTGTTCGGATTCGTGCTGAGCCGATCGGGCGCGGCCGATTACAACTTCATCCAGGCGATGTTCCTGTTCACCTCCTTTCAGCTCTACGGGATCATCGGCACCGCTGTCGTGCTCACGGCGCCGGGTCTCTGGCTGATCAAGCGGTACGGCCGCACGCTGGCGGGCCGGCCGATTCAGTTCGACGTGAAAACGCTGCACGGCGGCAGCATCGTCGGCGGACTGGTGTTCGGCATCGGCTGGTCGATGGCTGGAATGTGCCCGGGGCCGATTCTGGTGAACATCGGCGAAGGCAAGCTGTACGCGGTGGCGGCGTTAGCCGGCGCGCTGGCCGGAGCGGCGCTGCTCGGCGCCGTCTACCCGAGGCTGCAGGCGCCCCTCAGGATGCCCCCGATTTCGCCGCCGGCAGCCCGCGCGCGCGTCTGAGGGCTCGCGCGCCTACTTTCTCAGGCCGGCGATGTGGGCCTTGACCACCGCGTACACGAAGGCTTCGCAGGCTTCGCTGGTCCTCGGGTCATAGGCGCCGCCGTTGGTGATGTTGTCCGACAACACGCGAATGCCGACGAACGGCACGTGGAAGAGCTGCGCGATCTGCGCGGCCGACGCCGTCTCCATCTCCTCCACCAGCGTGCCGTACTGCGTGTGGAGGCGCGCGACGCGGTCGATCTCGTCGTTCCACACGTCGCTCGATCCGATGACGCCCTCGACGACGCGCCCGCGGCCGTACTGCGGCATCGCGCGGCGGGCGTCGGCCAGGAGCGCCGGATCGCCCGAGAAGCTCGCGGGACGCCGTTTCGACGGATCGGCAGTCGCCACGCTGCCTTCGGGCGACGTCAGGTCGATCGGCGTCCAGTCGAGCGTGCTGCTGCCGGCGCCGGCCGGCCGAAACGGGCTTCTGAACGCGCCCACGTTCACCGCGACCGCGCCCACGACGATGTCGTAGACGTGCAGGCTCGGATCGTGGCCGCCGGCGGTGCCCTGGTTGATGATGGCCAGCGGGTGGTAGCGGTCGATCGCCAGCACGGTGGCGGCGGCCGCATTCGACATCCCACGCAGCGTCTTCGACACGACCACCGGATACCCGTCGATCGTGCCGCGCCAGAACGTCCAGCCGGCCGTCTGCTCGATGGTGGCGTGCTCGAGGCGGCCCGCCAGCTGCTCGACCTCGATCTGCATCGCGCCCTGGACGAGAATCGGCGGGGCGTCCGCCTGCGCGAACGCGGGGACAGACCACGCCAGCAGGACGATCAGGACGAGGACGGCGCAGCGCCGCGTCGAAACAGGTTTCATCCCGCGGATCATACCGCGCCTAGCGCGGCGCCCGCATCAGGTCGACGCCCGGCCATGGCTTCGCCGGTGCTCGGCGGCCCAGTGCAGGGCGCGGTCGAGCAGCAGCATCCGCTCGCGCGCGTTGTGCGTCAGCGCGGCCGCCCGCTCGCATTCCGAGCCGGCCTCGTCGAAGCGACCGAGCCTGGCGAGCAGGTCGGCGCGGACGCTGGGCAACAGGTGGTACTTCTCGAGCACCGGTTGGTCCGAGAGCGCATCGACAATCTCCAGGCCGGCAGCCGGTCCGAAGGCCATCGAGATCGCGACGGCTCGATTGAGCTCCACGATGGGAGACGCCGTCAGCTGTCGGAGCGTCGAATACAGCGCCACCATCTGGTGCCAGTCGGTCTCCGAAGACGTCCGCGCTCTCGCATGACAGGCGGCAATCGCCGCCTGCAGCGTGTAGCGGCCCCGTTCTTCGCTGATCCGCTCGGCACACGCGAGCGCGGCGAGGCCGCGGCGGATGAGCACGTGGTCCCAGCGGCCGCGATTCTGGTCCAGCAGCAGGATGGGCTCGCCCGCCGGCCCGGTCCTGGCGCCGGCGCGGGACGCCTGGAGCTCCATCAAGGCCACCAGGCCGTGCACCTCCGCCTCGTCCGGCATCAGGGTCGCCAGCACCCGGCCGAGGCGCAGCGCGTCCTCGCAGAGCGCCGGCCGCAGCCACTCGCCGCCGGCCGTGGCGGCGTACCCCTCGTTGAAGATCAGGTAGATCACCTCGAGCACCGACGAGAGCCGCGCCGCGCGATCGGCGCCGCGCGGCACCTCGAACGGGACGCCGGCCTTGGCCAGCGCCCGCTTCGCGCGCACGATCCGCTGGGCGATGGTCGGTTCCGACACCAGGAACGCCCGGGCGATCTCGTCGGTCGTCAGGCCGCCGAGCAGCCGAAGCGTCAGGGTCACGCGGGCGTCGGCCGACAGGACCGGATGGCACGCGGTGAACATCAGCCCGAGCAGGTCGTCCCCCACGTCATCGTCGAGCGCGGCGCCGGGATCTGGCGCAGACCGGCGCTGCTCGTCGCGGAGGGCGGCGCCGAGCTCCTCGTGCTTGCGATCGAGGAGCTTGCGCCGGCGGAAGAGATCCAGGGCGCGGTGCTTCGCGGCAGCCATGAGCCAGGCCCCGGGGGTTCGGGGAATGCCCTCTCCGGGCCACTGCTGCAGCGCCGCGACCAGCGCGTCCTGGGCGAGATCCTCGGCGATGCCGATGTCGCGCACGATGCGCGCCAGGCCGGCAATCAGCCGGGGAGATTCGATGCGCCACACGGCGTCGATGACGCGATGGGTATCGGCAGCCGTCACGGCTGCCTCTCAGCCTACTTCTTCTCGGCGACCTGCGTGCGAAGCCGCTCTTCCTGCCCGCGCAGTTCGGGCGTCAGATTCGGCCCGAAGTCCTCGGCCTCGAACACCCGCCGAATCTCGAGCTGGCCCTCGCTGCCGGGCATCGGGTTCGGGCACCGCTTCGCCCATTCGATGGCCTCCTCCATCGACCGCACCTGCCACAGCCAGAAGCCGGCGATGAGCTCTTTGGTTTCGGCAAACGGGCCGTCGGTGACGGTGACCTTGTCTCCCGCGAACGTGACCCGAGCGCCCTTCGAGCTCGCGTGCAGGCCTTCGGCGGCCAGGAGCACACCAGCTCTGACCAGCTCCTCGTTGAACTTGCCCATTTCGGTCAGGATTTCCCGGCCCGGCAGCAGGCCGGCTTCCGAATCCTTGCTCGCCTTGACGATGACCATGACGCGCATCGGGTTTGCTCCTTGTGTTCGGCGGCGGCCAATCCGCCGCCCTCATGGACACGTCGAACGAGCCGGCGCCGGATCGACAGCCCGGCCGTGCGGGCGGAACCGGGATCGACGACCGGCTGAGCTAACGCGAGGCCGCAATCTCGTCATAGTAGCGAGGGAAGCCGCCGAACCAGGTCGTCGTGCTGACGGAATTGTCCCATCCGAGATCCGCCAGCCCGAGGCGGGCGCGGGCCTGATCGAGCGTCTTGAGATCGTCCTTCGTCACGCCCCGCCGAATCAGCTCCCGCATTCGATCGTTCATCGTCTGGAAGCGGACGCGGTAGGCCCGGACGTCCTCTTTCGTCATGATCTTGCCGTGGCCGGGAATCATCGTGTCGAAATCGAGCTTCAGCAGGCTGTCGATCGTCGGGATGAAGTCGACCGCGCTGCCGCCGCCGGGGTAGTCGATGACCGGCATGCCGTCGATGATCAGGTCGCCCGTATGGACGGTCTTCAGGTCAGGGAAGTAGATGACCGTATCGCCGCTGGTGTGCCCGCGACCGAACCAGAAGAGCTGCACTTCGACGCCGCCCAGGTGGACCGACGCGCGGTCGGCGAAGGTGATATCGGGCTCGCCCGGCTGCCGGATTCGCAGGAAGTTCTCCCGGACATTCCTGTGCGCGATGATCGGGACCCCGAAGTTGTCGCGCACGTAGGCGTTGCCGCTCGCGTGATCGGCGTGATGGTGGCTGTTCAACAGATACCTGATCGGCAGCGGGCTCACCTTCCTGATCGCGGCGACGGTGTCGGCGGCCTGCACGGCGAACTTGTCGTCCACGACGATCAACCCGGCCGGCGTGACGCGGACGGCGACGTCGCCCGACTCGTGCACCAACCCGTCGCCGGTCTCCCCGGGGCGGCAGCCGGTCATGCATGGGAGAAACGGGCCGCGGATCACGTAGAGCCCGTCCTTCACCTTGTCGGCGCGCATCGGACCCTCTTTCAGGATCTCGAGAGCCTGCTTCAGGGGCATCTGCTGCGACAGCGTGACCACGGTGGAGAGGCCGATCAGGACCGCGAATGCGACGGGAAGGATCTTCCGCATGCGCGCCATTCTAGCGGTCCGGCACCACCGCTGCACCTGCCGCCCTGGCGCGGCCCGGACTAGCGCAGCTCAATCACGCGGGATCCGGCCGGAAGATCCGCAAGCTGGATTTGACCGGGCCCGACGTAGCGAAGATGGTGTCTCGCCTGCGTCTCGGCGGTCGCTGTGTCGGTGAGGAACTGCACGACGTGGACGTCCAGTCCGTGCGGCACCACGACCACGTACTTCGGCACGTCGGCGGGAAGCGCGCGGATTTGGTCGGCCTTGTCGGAGTCGGCCTTGTCGAACGCCCGCGCCGTCGCCGGATCGGGCCCCCACACGTGAAAGTAGGTGACAAAGCTGTCGGCAACGGTGGCCGCGCCGCCGAGACACCAGGCGACCGTCAGAAACGCGGGTCCCCGGCCCTTCAGACGATTCCGGGCCCACCGCACGCTGGCGTCGTAGGCACCCACCGCGCCGATCGCGGCGAAGGTGAACACCGGCGGCGTCATCAGGACGGCACGGAGCGCATGCGGGAGATCCTCGTCGGACAGCACGGCTGGAAGCGCTCCGATCGCGAGCCAGCAGACGAGAAAGAAGTGCGGCGCTTCCCGTGCCGCGCGCGCCAGCGACCGCGACAGCCCCCACAGAAACAGCAGCCCGATCGGCCAGAAGAGCTCCGGACGTCCAAGACGCGACACGATCTGCTGTTGGCCGGCGCTCGCCCCCAAAAGCGCGGCCAGGCTGCCGAGCCATGGGCGCCCGGTCAGGTTGTGCCGCGGGTTGGTGTCGCCCACCACGTTGAACATCGCCATCGTCACGGCCAGGTTGCGGGCGAGGCGACCGACAGGGGTCTTCGATTCGAAGACCGAGATCTGACCGGCGCGACCGAAGAAATCGCGTGGATGGCCGACGAAGTAGATCGCGAGCGGCGCGGTCGCGATCACCGCCCCGGCGAGGACCACGGTCACGTGCACCCGGAAGGCGCGGGTCCTCCCCTGCCGTCGGGCGTCCACGCGCTGCAGCGCGAACAGCACGACCGCCAGCAGCGGCACGACTCGATACGCGGTGTAGGAATGAAACCCGAGGCCGAACACCAGACCCGCCAGCAGCGCCAGGGGCCAGCTCGCGCGCCTCCAGCTCACGAGCAGGAGATAGAACGCCCAGACGGTCCAGAACGGCGCCCCGATCGCGCGAAGTCCGAGCCGCGAGACGAGAACGTGCCAGATGCTCGTGGCGACGAGGAACGTGGCGACGAGGGCGATCCGCGCCCCGTCGCCCGGTCCACCGGTGCTTGCGCCGGCCAGCCCGCCGCCTGCGGCAAACAGCTCGCGGATCAACCAGAACAGCCCGGCGAGTGTCCCGACGCCGAACACGGCTGACACGGCGCGTAAGGCCCACGGCCTGGGGCCGAAGAGCCACACGGACACGGCCTGAAGGTTGATGAACAGCCCCTCGCGACCGTTGTTCGCCGGATAGAACACTCGGACGGCATGGTCGTGGACGACCCGCAGCGCGTCGATGCCGTTGATGGCCTCGTCGGAGTGAAGGCCCGGGGGGTAGCGCGGCAGATGGTACAGGCGCAGAAAGGCGCCGACGAGAAGGATCGCCGCCAGCGCCAGGACGACGGCGCGCCGCGGCGGCGCTTCGCCACCTCGCCGCTCGGTGTCGGCAGCCCCCAAGGAGCTACTGCAGGAGGCCGGTCGTGTTGCGCTTCGGCACGTAGCCGACCGGGATGCGCGTCACCTCTTTCATCGATCGCACATCGACGACCGAGACGTCGTTGGTCACGGGATTGGCCACGTACGCGGTCCTGCCGTCCGGCGTGAGCGTGACCCAGCCGGCGCCTTTGCCGCCGAGCTCGGCACTCCCCACCAGCTGAAGGTCCGGCAGCGAGTACCAGGTACAGGTAATTGTTCAACCGGCTGCAGACCACGAGCGTCCTGCCGTCGGCGGTCACGGCCATGCCGTGCGACGGATCGGAACCCGCGGTGACCGGGGCCTTGCCCGGCGGCAGGTCGGGGTTCTTGATCCGCCGGATTTCCTTGTGCGTCGCGAAGTCCACGACGGCGAAGCCGTTGAAATCGGTCAGCTGGACGAAGATCCACCTGGTCGAGCCGTCGGCATTCGCCGCAAACGCCATCGGACGGATGCCGAGATCCATCTCGAGCGTCCACGCCGGCTGCTCGGTCGCCGCGTCGAACACGTTGATCGTCTTGCCGGCGATCGAGCCGGCGACGACGTACTTGCCGTCCGGCGTCACGTACGCGTTGTGAATGGCGCCCCTGGTCGGCAGCGTCTTGACGTCCTTCAGCGAGGCGGTGTCGATCACGTCGACGCCGCCGGGCGCCTGGATGATCCCGACATACACCCGTCGCCCGTCCTTCGCGACGGCAATGTTGTTGGGGTGTCCGCTCAGCGGGATGCGCGTGGTCACCTTCAGCGTCTTCGCGTCGACGACGTCGAGCGAGGCCTCCGCTTCGTTGCTGATGTAGATGCGGCTGCCGTCCGGGGCCACCGCGGCGCCGTGATTCACCTCGATCCCCGTGATGACTCCCACCACCTTGTTGGTGGCCGCGTCGATCACGTGGACGTTGTCACCCGCGCTGTTGGTCTGGACAATCACGACCCTCCTGTTGTCCGCGGCGGACATCGGCGACGTCCACCACAGGATCGCGACCGCTGCCGCGAGACACCGCCGGAAGAATCGACTGCTCGTCATCGTGTCTGCTCCTGACACCGCGTTGCCGCCGCGTTGAAGGATTGCATCAATCGGTCCGACCGAGCACGAAGGCTTTCAGGATCTGCCACTCCGGATCGTCCTGGGACTTGAAGTGCTTTCCGCCGTTGTGAAAGAAGTCGCCGCCGGCCTGCTCTTCGAGCGGGTGGACCAGCAGCAGGCTCTTCAGGCTGCCCGGCACCACGACGCGCCGCACGGCCTCGAAGTTCCTGCGGGATTCCTCGTCGGTCCACGACGTGGCGCCGGGGCGGAGCGGCTGCAGGCGCAGCGGCGTACCGCTCCCATGGCACGCGATGCATCGCGCGTGTCCGGGACGCTTGGCCAGGAAGATCGGCTGCACCCTGGTCTTGAAGAACTCGAAGTCGAGAGAGGCGGGAGACGCCGCCTGCTGCGCGTTCAACGCCGCCAGGAACACTGCCCACATCACAATCGTTGCGCGCACGACGGACACCTCCTCAATCGTGAACGGAGACGGCGGTCACTTTCGCGGTGCGCCCTTCGCGCTCGCTCCAGGTCGGGCGCCGTGCTCGACCAGCAACGCGACGACCGCCTCGTACTTCAAGGCCTTGGCGCCGTCGAGCGCCGTGCGGCCGTCGGTGTTGGCGCGATTGGCGTCGACGCCGAGGTCCAGCAGCAGCCTGACGGCCTCGAGGGTCCGCGCCTCGCGCCCCTCGCGCGCCGGTTGAACCCACGCCCGCCCGCCGCCCATGCCGGTCGCCGCCATCAATGCCGTCGTCACCTCGGTCCGGCGCTGGAACGCTTCGCCTCGTCCGTCCACCATGCGTTCACCGTGGTGCACGAACAGCGGATCGGCGCCGTGCGCCAGCAGGAGGCGCATGATGCCCGGCTCGCTCCACCGCGACGCCAGCCAGAACGGCGTCGCGCCCACCAGCTCGGGGGCGAAGTTGAAGTCCTCCGACAATCGCCGGGTCGGAGTCCACGTGCGGAGCGGAGCGTTCGCGTCGGCGCCGTAGGTCAGGAGCGCCGCGACGGTCGGCTCGTCGCGGCGCATGATGGCCTCGTGAAGGGCCGTGAAGCCGGCCGGCGCCAGATTGGGATCGGCGCCGCGCTCCAGCAGGAACTCCACGAGATCGCCGAACCCAGAATGGGCGGCCAGGGTGACGGCGCTCACGCCCCAGGCGTCGGCGTCGTTCACGTCGGACCCGGCCGCGACGAGCAGCCTCGCCGACGCGAGGTCGCCGACCCGGGCCGCGAAGAGCAACGGCGTCTCGTGGCCGGCTGGAATGTCGCGGTTGTACGGGAGGTAGCCGTGCGGCGGCACGGCCATCACCTGGCTCCACGTCTCGGACCGGGCCCGAAGGTCGGCCCCGTGGACCAGGAGCGCCTTCACCACCCCGGGATGTTTCTGCGCCACGGCCCACATCAGCGCCGTCTGCCGGCGCGGGCCTCGCGCGTTGACATCCGCGCCCTTCGCGATCAGTTGTTCGACCACGGCGGCACTTCCCCCGCGCGCGGCCACCATGAGCGGGGTTTCGCCCGCCAGGAGCGCCACGTTCGGATTCGCACCCGCCTCGAGCAGTCTCCGGACCATCGCCTCGCTGCCGTTCAGGCTGGCCGTCCAGAGCGGGGTGACGCCGAGGTCGTTGGCCGCGTTCACCCTGGCCCCGGCCCGGATCAGCAGGTCGGCGCCCGCCACGTCGTCGCGATAACTCGCCCAGTGCAGTGCGGTGGTGCCGTCTGCCTCGGCGGCGTTCACCCGCGCGCCCTTCCGGACCAGCGCGCGGATTGCCGCCACATCGCCGCTCCTGGCCGCGTCCACGATGGGCGGACGGCCGCCGGCGGCGACCGAGAGGAACGCGAGGACGATCGGAATCGCGCGCGGCATGTCAGATGCCCGAGAGCGTGTCGATCGACAGCTTCCCCGTGCTCCCGCCAATCCGATCGACCGGCACTCCCATCTTGTCCATCAGCGTCACGAGCAGGTTGGCCATCATCGGCTTGTCGGCGTACTTCACGTGGCGGCCGCCCTTGAGACGGCCCGAACCGCCGCCGACGACCACGAGCGGCAGGTTGTCGCCCGAGTGGCGCTGGCTGTTGGAAATGCCGGCGCCGTACAGCACGATCGTGTGATCCAGCAGCGACCCGTCGCCGTCGGGTGTCGCCGCCAGCCTGGACAGGTAGCGTGCGAGCAGCTCCGCGTGATAGCGGTTGATCTTCGACATGCGGGCGACGAGCTCGGGGATGTCGTTGTGATGGGAGAGCGGATGGTGCGCCTCGGGGACGCCGATCTGCGGATACGGCCGGGCGCTCTGCTCTTTGCCGATCATGAACGAGATCACGCGAGTCAGATCCGACTGCAGCGCCAGGAGCTGCAGATCCTGCATCAGCGCCAGATGATCCTCGAATACGGGCGGCGCCCCCTGTGGCTGCTCGAGCGTCGGCAGATCCAGATCGTGCTGCTGTTCGGCTCGTTGAATGCGCCGCTCGACGTCGCGCACGGCGTCGGCGTACTCGTCGACCTTCTGCTGATCCTGCGGGCCCAGATCGCTCCGGAGCGCGGCCAGCTTGTCGGCGACCGAATCGAGAATGCTCTTGCGCTGCCGGAGCCGCGCCTCGCGCGCGCCACGCTCCGTGCTGCCGCTGTCGCCGAACAGCTGCTCGAAGACCGCGCGCGGATTCCATTCCATCGGCAGCGGCTGCGTCGGACTGCGCCACGACAGCGTGTGCGTGTACACGCAGCTCAGGTTGCCGGTGCAGGCGCCGGCGTTGGCCGGCGCATCCATGGACAGCTCGAGCGAGGCGACCTGGGTCTCGCCGGCGAAATGGCGCGCGAGCAGCTGATCCATCGACACGTCCGCGAAGATCTCGATCTCGTTGCGTCCCCCGCGCGTCGTGCCGGTCAGAAACGATCCCGATGCGCCGGCGTGAATGTAGTTCCAGCTCGCTTTGATGCCCGAGAGGACGAGCATCTGCTCCCGATAGGGCGCGAGCGGCTGGAGGATGGGGGAGAGCTCGAAGGCGGCGCCTTCGCCCTTCGGGAGCCAGTACTCCATCGCCATCCCGTTGGGCACGTAGAAGGTCTGGAACCGCGTCGCGCGATTGGCGGCGGCGACGGCAGGCCGCGCGAACGGGGGAAGCATCGCCTCGAGGAGCGGCAGCGCCAGCGTCGCGCCCGCGCCTTTGAGGACGGTCCGCCGCGGGAGCGATTTGTGGAGAAACGTCACGTCGGCTCCTTCTCAGTTGGACGCGGGCCGCGGCGATCGCGTCAGGAAGGTCGGGCTCTGCACGATCCCGAGGATGAGCGCCGACCATCGGTAGTCGCGGGCTGCGGCCTCGCGGACGATTCTTCTCACCAGCGGCCGGTCGAAGTACTCGACCCGCCGCCCGAGGGCGTACGCGAGCAGCTTCTCGGTGACCGTGCGCGGGAACTGCTCCGGCTGTGCGAGCAGCAGCCTCCTCAATCCCGCCAACCCGACAACCGTCTCCCCGCTCGTCGTGGCGCCGCTCGCGTCCACCGGCCGGCCGGATTCGTCGACCGTGCGCCATCCGCCGATCACATCGAAATTCTCGAGAGCGAAGCCGAGGGGATCGATCACCGAATGACAGCTGTTGCACGACGGATTCTTCCGGTGCTCGGCCAGCCGCTCGCGGATCGACGCGGGGACCTCGCCCGACTTGTTGTCGGCCAGATTCGTGTCGACGCCGGGCGGCGGCGGCGGCACCGGCAAGCCGAGGATGTTGTTCAGGAGCCACTTGCCCCGCAACACCGGCGACGTGCGATCGGGGTACGAGGTCGTCGCCAGCAGCGCACCCTGCGCGAGCAGGCCGCCGCGCTGATCGTGATTCGGCAGCGTCACCCGGCGGAACCGGCTGCCGTTGACACCCGCGATGCCGTAGTGACGGGCGAGCCGCTCGTTGACGAACGTGTAGTCGGCGTTCAACAGATCCGCGACGCTCCGATCCTCGCGAATGGTGCTGCCGACGAACAGCTCGGTTTCCCGCTGGAACGCCTGCATGAGGCTCAGGTCGTAGTTCGGATACCGCTCGGGATCGACCACGACCTCCTCGACGCGGCGCAGGTTCAGCCACTGGGCCGCGAAGTTGTCGACCAGGGAGCCGACGGCGCGCCGATCCGCCAGCATGCGCCGGACTTCACGCTCGAGCGTCGCCGACGCGCCGAGCTCGCCGCGCTCGGCCAGCGACAGCAGCCGCTCGTCGGGGAGGCTGCTCCACAGGAAGAACGACAGGCGCGACGCGATCTCGAGATCGCTCAGGCGAGACGCGCCGGCGTCCGCCGGCCGATCCGGGTAGACACGCAGCAGGAAATCGGGGTCGACGAGCATGCGCTCGAGCGCAAGCTGAATGCCGGCATCGAAGGGCCCGCCGTCGCGGCGGCCGTCATCGAAGAACCCGAGGAGCGCCTCCACGTCGGCGCGCGTCACCGGGCGCCGGTAGGCGAGCCGCGCCATCCGCGACAGAATTCTGGTCGCGCACGCGCGCTCCTCGTCGAGCCGCTTCGGCTGGCACACGAAAATCGCGCGGCGGCTCGGCGTGTCCGGTGCCGCCCGTGCGCTTCGGTAGGGACCGCCGATCTGGACCGACCCCACGTTGGCGTAGTCCATGTACACCTGATCGTTCGCAATCACGCGTCCGCGCTGCAGCGGCTGCGGCAGCCCTTCGGGCTCCCACAGTTCGCGGACGAACGAGACGCCGACGATGTGGGGACCCGCCTCGATCGGGACGCGAATCTCCAGGCCCGCGTCGCCGCCGATCTGCATGTACTTCTCCCACGAGTCGTCACCCGCAAAGCCAGGCTCCCCGTCACCGGCGTAGCTGGCCGCGGCGGCGCGGCCCTGCGCCTTTCCGCCCACCGTGAACCGCCTCAGCAGCCTGCCGTCCACCCTGATCTCGAGCTGCTGCGGCCACCCCATGCCCTTCAGGTAGTCCTGATACTGGCGCTGGAGCCGCACCTTGATCAGGTACTCGGCATCGACGGGGAAGTTGTGGTGAATCGCCAGGCCGCCTCGCGACCCGAGCGGAAGATCCTCGCTCTGCCGATCGTCCTGGATGACGAACAGCGGAATCTCGAACCGCTCCAGCGTCGGGCTGACGGGAGGGAGACCGACGGCGAGCCGCGTCACCTGACGAGCGACCGAGAGGTAGCGATCGAGGTGTGCCGTCGAGATCGAAAGGCTGTCGGCGAAGTTGTCGAAGCTGCCGTCGGCCGTCTCGTCTCCCGGCAGCAGCGGCTTCACGTCGAGATCGACTGCGAGCAGATCGCGGATCGCGTTGTTGTATTCCGCGCGATTGAGGCGATGGACGGCTGCAAGTCGTCCGGGATTGGGGTGCGCGTCCCACGCACGGTCGATGTCGCGTTCGAGCGCCGAGGCGACCGCAGCATACGTCGCTTGATCGGGCCGGGGCCGGCCCGCCGGCGGCATCGATCCCGCCCGAAGCTTCGTGACGACCTTCTCCCAAACCTCGGCGTGAGCCGCGGGGTCCGCCGCGTCGAGGCTCTCGAGATCCAGCCCGGCGGTGCGCAGCCGCGCGCTGTGGCAGGTGAGGCAGGTACTGGGCGATGACCGGGCGCGCAGCCAGAGAAGAGGCAGGAAGACCGCCGGTCCCGGTCTGTCGTGCCGACGGCTGCACCGCCAACAGAATGGCGCCCATCGAGCCTCCCGCCAGAAGGGCCACGACCCGGCGGCGCGAGCGATTCGCGTCCTTCACAGCGACAGCTCCCACAACCCGCCCGTGCGGGGTGTCCCGGATGAATCAGACGCCGACGCCGATCCGGGTCATTCTGCCCGAACCCCTATCGCAAGCAAAGGGAAAACCCGTCGCGTCATCCGTGTACGATGCGGGCGGGAGGTCGGATGCGAACGCGGCACCCACCGGTGTCGGTTCGCGCCGATGGAGGAGAACATGACCAACGCACGCAAATGGGCGCTTGTCGTCGGGCTCGTGGCTCTGGCGTCGGGTTTCCCGGCGTCGCAGCAACAAGCGCCGCCCGGCTCCCCGACGTCGCTGCCGCCGCCGCCCGCGAGAGAGCCGGCGTGGGCCTTTCCCGTCCAGGCGGGGTCGTTGCCCGCCGAGACCCCCGGTCCGAAGTCGGTGCCTGGCAGCACCAGGACGTACACGCCGATGCAGATCGACGATCTGTTCAATCCGCCCGACTGGTTTCCCGACGAGCACGGTCCTGCCCCCTCGATCGTGCAGAAGGGACACGGCATGGCGTTCGCCTGCGGCTCGTGTCACCTGATGTCGGGCGTGGGACATCCCGAGTCGGGCGACGTGACCGGGTCAACGGCCGCCTACCTCGTCCGACAGATGGAAGACTTCAAGTCGGGCGCCAGGAACGATTACGCCCGCATGAACGTCATCGCCCGCGAGCTCTCGGACGAGGAAGCGCGGCAGGCCGCGCAGTGGTTCGCCTCGCTGCCGCGACGCCGCTGGTCGCGGGTCGTCGAAGCGGCAATGGTGCCGAAGAGCTTCGTCGGCCAGGGCCGCATGCGCTTCGCGGATCCGAAGGGCGGCATGGAGCCGATCGGCGCGCGCATCATCACGTTGCCCGAGGATCAGGAGCGCGCGCGGCTGCGCGATCCGAAGTCCGGGTTCGTGTCGTACGTGCCTCCGGGGAGCCTCGCCAGGGGCAAGGCGCTCGTCGAGTCGGGCGGCGGCGGCAAGACCATCGCGTGCAGCATCTGCCACGGCGACGGCATGAAGGGGCTGGCGAACGTCCCGCGAATCGCGGGCTTGCACCCGATCTACATCGTCCGCCAGCTCCATCTGTTCAAGGACGGCGACCGCAAGGGACCCGACTCGCCGCTGATGAGGAAGCCGCTCAGGAACCTGACCGACGCCGACATCCTGAATATCGCGGCGTACGTCGGATCGTTGGCTCCAGAATAGTCGCCTGCGGCGGGAGAGAGCGCCGCCTCAGATGCCGTCGCGCCAGGCCGCTGCGGCCGCGGAGATCTCGGCTGACTCGCGGATGGGCAGGATCGCCCGAGCGGTGAACTTCAGAAACGGAGTCCACGGAGTGGTCGTCTTGGCGAGGTCGGCCGCGCTGGCGGCTTCGATCAGGGCGACGCCCCCGTCGCCGTCCGCGAAGCCGTAGAAGGCCTGGAACTGCCCCGGTCCTGGCTGCCATTTCGAAAACAGCTGGAGCGATCGTTTCTGGCCGCTCTCAGAGTGATCGATGAACTCCCACGTGACGTGAAACAGCATTGATCGTCTCCTGTGGGCCCGGATTATATACGCCGGGCCGCGCCGGCCACTTGACGATCGCTTGCATCACCACGCTCCTGGCGCCCTCCGACATGCTGCGCCAGCCACTCCTGCAGCGGCCGCAGGTCGCCGACGGCGCGTCGCAGATCCGCAAGCAGCCGTTGCGGCGATGCGGCGACGGCCGGCCGGACCGTCGTGCCCGCGAACAGGTCCTTCATCCGCAGCAGCTCCGCTCGGGGATGATCGGCGCGGTACCCGCGCGGCGTCGACGCGAGCCGATCGTGCGTGTCCACCTCGTACCCCTTCCGCCGCAGCGCCGCGACCATCCGCTGCAGCACGCGACCGGACGCGTCCGCATCAACCGCGTTGCGCAGCCGCTCGAGCGCCGCTCGTTCCGGCTTGTAGATGCCTGAGCCGATGTAGAGGCCGTCGGCGGTCAGCGACAGGTAGCACCCGCGCACGCCGGTCGCGATGTGCGTGCGATAGGGCCCGCCCCCCCGCGCGAACCGCATGTCGCGGTTGATCCGCGTGATCTTCGCGCGGGCCGGGTTGCCTCCGAGCTCCGCGACCAGCTGCTTCAGCGGTTCGCGGCACGCCTGCTCGTACAGGTCGCGGTGGGCCAGGAACCACTCGCGGTTGTTGTTGCGCGCCAGCTGCCGGAAGAAGGCGAACGCCTGTCGGGAAAAGCCGTCGAAGCCCATGCGGCGTAGCTTAGTCCGGAACGATCCGGCGCGACGCGGTCCCTACTCTCCGAGATCCCCGGTCCGGGGCGCCATCGCCTCGTCGGGCTCGACGAAGTACTCCATGTCGCGCTCCAGCTCCAGCTCCTCGTCGCTGGGCTGCACCGGCGCCGGCGGCGGCGGCGGCTCGTCGGGCGGAATCCGCACGTTGCGGTAGTACTCGAACCCGGTGCCGGCCGGAATCAGCCGGCCCATCGTCACGTTCTCCTTCAGGCCGCGGAGATGATCGATCTTACCGGAGATCGACGCCTCGGTGAGCACGCGCGTGGTTTCCTGGAACGAGGCCGCCGAGATGAACGAGTCGGTGGAGAGCGACGCCTTGGTGATGCCGAGCAGCAGCGGCCGGCCCTGCGCCGGACGCAGGCCGTCGGCGATGACGCGCTCGTTCTCTTCGAGGAAGCGGAACTTGTCCACCTGCTCGTCGATCAGGAACTCGGTGTCGCCGACGTCCTCGATCTTCACCCACCGCATCATCTGCCGCGCGATGGTCTCGATGTGCTTGTCGTTGATGTTGACGCCCTGCAGCCTGTAGACCTCCTGGATCTCGTTCACCAGGTACGACTGCAGCGCCTTCTCCCCGAGCACGTTGAGGATGTCGTGGGGATTGCTCGGGCCGTCCATCAGCGGCTCGCCCGCGCGCACCCGCTCGCCTTCCTGCACGTTGACGTGCACGCCGCGCGGCAGCGCGTACTCGCGCGGCTCGGCGCCCGGCTCGTCCGGCACGATGATGATCTTCCGCTGCCCCTTGACGATGCCGCCGTGCTTGACGATGCCGTCGATTTCGGAGATGACCGCCGTCTCGCGCGGCTTGCGCGCCTCGAACAGCTCCACCACGCGCGGCAGCCCGCCCGTGATGTCCTTGGTCTTCGTCGTCTCGCGCGGGATCTTGGCCAGCACGTCGCCCGCCGACACGTTCTCGCCGTCCTGCACCATCAGGTGCGCGTGGACCGGCATGTGGTACTTGCGCGCGACGCGGCCGTCCTTCGCCTTGATCTCGACCGCCGGCTGCTTCTTCTCGTCCGGCGAGTCGACGATGATCAGGCGCGAGAGGCCGGTGACTTCGTCGACTTCCTCGTGCACCGTGATGCCTTCGAGGATGTCCTTGAAGCGCACCTGGCCGGCCTCCTCGGTGAGGATGGAGAAGGTGTACGGGTCCCACTCGACCAGCACCTGGCCCTGCTCGACCTGCTGCCCGTCCTTCACCTTCAGCCGCGCGCCGTACACGATCGGGTAGCGCTCGCGGTCGCGGCCCTTCGCATCCTGGACGACGAGCGAGCCGCTGCGGTTCATCACGACCAGGCCGCCGTCCTTGGCTTCGACGACCTGCAGGCCCTGGAAGCGGACGGCGCCGGCGTTGCGGGCCTCGAGCGTCGACTGCTCCGAGACCCGGGACGCCGTGCCGCCGATGTGGAAGGTCCGCATCGTCAACTGCGTCCCCGGTTCGCCGATGGACTGCGCCGCGATGACGCCGACCGCCTGGCCGAGCTCCACCATCTTGCCTGTGGCGAGGTCGCGCCCGTAGCACTTGGCGCAGACGCCGCGCCGCGTCGCGCAGGTCAGCACCGAGCGCATCTTCACCTTCTCGATGCCGGCGTCCTGAATCGCCGACGCCTTCTCCTCGTCAATCGCCTCGTTGACGTCGATGATGGTCTCGCCCGTGAACGGGTCGGTGATCTTCTCGAGCGTCACGCGTCCCATGATGCGGTCGCGGAGCGGCTCGATGATCTCGCCGCTCTCGACGATGGCCCGCGCCTCGATGCCGTCGAGCGTGCCGCAGTCCTCCTCGGAGATGATGACGTCCTGCGCCACGTCGACCAGCCGTCGGGTGAGATAGCCGGAGTCGGCGGTCTTGAGCGCCGTGTCGGCCAGGCCCTTGCGCGCGCCGTGGGTCGAGATGAAGTAGTGCTGCACCTCGAGCCCTTCGCGGAAGTTGGCCGTGATCGGCGTCTCGATGATCTCGCCCGACGGCTTCGCCATCAGCCCGCGCATCCCGGCCAGCTGCCGGATCTGCTGCTTGCTGCCGCGCGCGCCGGAGTCGGCCATCACGTAGACCGGGTTGAAGCTGCGGCCCTCCTTGTCGATCGCCTCCATCTCGCTGAACATCGCGTTGGCGATCTCTTCGGTCGCCTCCGACCAGATGGCGATCACCTTGTTGTAGCGCTCGCCGTTGGTGATGGCGCCTTCGAGGTACTGCGATTCGACCTTGATCACCTCGTCGCGGGCCTTGTTCACGAGGGCGACCTTCTCCTTCGGGATGATCAGGTCGTCGATGCCGATCGACAGCCCCGATCGGGTCGCGTAGGTGAACCCGAGATGCTTCAAGGCGTCGAGCATCTCGACGGTCTTCTCGAGGCCGAACTTCAGGTAGCAGCTCTGCACGAGCTGCTGCAGCCCCTTCTTCTTCAGCAGCCCGTTCACGAACGGCATGGCCGCCGGCAGCTGCTGATTGAGGATGACGCGGCCGACCGTCGTGTTGACGATCTTGTTGGTGACCTCCTGCACCTCGGTGTGCAGCACGTCCTGATCGTCGCGGGCCGCGGTCAGGTCCTGCAGACTGCCGGTGTACCGGAGCCGGATCGGCGACAGCGTTTCGAGCTCGCCCGCCTCGAGCGCCAGCATCACATCGTCGGCATTGCCGAACGCGCGCCCCTCGCCCTTCGCGCCGCTCCTGGCCTTGGTCAGGTAATAGCAGCCGAGGACGATGTCCTGCGACGGAATCGCGATCGGCGCGCCGTGCGCCGGCGACAGGATGTTGTTGCTCGAGAGCATCAGCACCGACGCCTCGATCTGCGCTTCGGGCGACAGCGGAATGTGCACCGCCATCTGGTCGCCGTCGAAGTCGGCGTTGAAGGCGGTGCAGACGAGCGGATGGATGCGGATGGCCTTGCCCTCGACCAGCACCGGCTCGAACGCCTGAATGCCCAGGCGATGCAGCGTCGGCGCGCGGTTGAGCAGCACCGGGTGCTCGCGGATCACCTCCTCGAGGATGTCCCACACCTCGGGCCGCTGCAGCTCCACCATCTCCTTGGCCTGCTTGATGGTCGCCACGAGCTGGCGCTCTTCGAGCTTGTTGTAGATGAACGGCTTGAACAGCTCGAGCGCCATCTTCTTCGGCAGCCCGCACTGGTGCAGCTTCAGCTCGGGGCCGACCACGATCACCGAGCGGCCGGAGTAGTCGACGCGCTTGCCGAGCAGGTTCTGGCGGAAGCGCCCCTGTTTGCCCTTGAGCGTATCGGAGAGCGACTTGAGCGGCCGATTGTTGGCGCCGCGCAGCACGCGCCCGCGGCGGCCGTTGTCGAAGAGCGCGTCGACCGCCTCCTGCAGCATCCGCTTCTCGTTGCGGATGATCACGTCGGGCGCCTTGAGCTCCATCAGCTTCTTCAACCGGTTGTTGCGGTTGATGACGCGACGATAGAGATCGTTCAGATCCGAGGTCGCGAAGCGGCCGCCGTCGAGCGGCACGAGCGGCCGCAGCTCCGGCGGAATCACCGGGATGACGTCCAGAATCATCCACTCCGGGCGGTTGCTCGACTTTCGGAACGAGTCGACGACCTTCAGGCGCTTGGCGTACTTCAGCTTCTTCTGCGCCGACTGCTCGGTGCGCATCTTCTCGCGCAGCTCGATCGCCAGCCGGTCGACGTTGACCCGCTTCAGCAACTCCTTGATCGCCTCGGCGCCCATCTGCGCCTTGAAGCGGTGCTGGTGCTCCTCGCGCGCCCTCCGGTACTGCTCCTCGTTCAGCAGCTGGTTCGGCTTGAGATCGGTCTCCGCCGGATCGACCACGACGTAGGCCTCGAAGTAGAGGACCCGTTCGAGGTCTCTCAGCGAGATGTCGAGGAGGTGGCCGATGCGGCTCGGGAGCCCCTTGAAGAACCAGACGTGGCTCACCGGCGTCGCCAGCAGGATGTGGCCGAGCCGCTCGCGGCGGACCTTCGCCTGCGTGACCTCGACGCCGCACTTGTCGCAGATCACGCCGCGGTGCTTCATGCGCTTGTACTTGCCGCAGAGGCATTCCCAGTCGGTGATCGGCCCGAAGATCTTCGCGCAGAACAGTCCGTCGCGCTCCGGCTTGAACGTCCGGTAGTTGATCGTCTCGGGCTTGGTGACCTCGCCGTGCGACCACGACAGGATCTTCTCGGGCGACGCCAGGCTGATGCGGATGGCGTCGAAATCGCTCGTCAGCGCCGAACGCTCGTGAAATGAGGGTCGCATGTATCTACACCTCCTCCAGCACCGGTTGAGGAGCGACTTCCGCAGGTTTCTTCTTGGTCTTCATCAGCTCCACGTCCAGACAGAGCGACTGCAGCTCGCGGATGAGCACGTTGAACGACTCCGGCAGGCCCGCGCTGAACGAGGCGTCACCCTTGACGATCGCCTCGTAGATCTTCGCGCGGCCGATCACGTCGTCCGACTTCGCCGTGAGGAGCTCCTGGAGGATGTGCGCCGAGCCGTAGGCTTCGAGCGCCCAGACCTCCATCTCGCCGAACCGCTGGCCGCCGAACTGCGCCTTGCCGCCGAGCGGCTGCTGCGTGATGAGCGAGTAGGGCCCGATCGAGCGCGCGTGGATCTTGTCGTCGACCAGGTGCGACAGCTTCAGCATGTAGATGTAGCCGACGGTGACGTCCTGCTCGAACGGGTCGCCCGACATGCCGTCGTAGAGCTTGGTCTTGCCGCCCTTCGGCAGCCCGGCGCGATCCAGCCAGTTCTTGATCTCGGTCTCGGTCGCGCCGTCGAACACCGGCGTCGCGAAGTAGAGGCCGAGCGCGTGCGCGGCCCAGCCGAGGTGCGTCTCGAGAATCTGGCCGACGTTCATGCGCGACGGCACGCCGAGGGGGTTGAGCACGATTTCCACCGGCGTGCCGTCCGGCAGGTACGGCATGTCCTCTTCCGGCAGGATGCGGGCGATGACGCCCTTGTTGCCGTGCCGGCCGGCCATCTTGTCGCCGACCGACAGCTTGCGCTTCATCGCGACGTACACCTTCACCAGCTTGATGACGCCGGGAGGCAGCTCGTCGCCGCGGCGGATCTTCTCCTTCTTCTCCTCGAACAGCTGCCGGATGACCTCGACCTGGCGCTCGGTCCGGTCCTCGAGAATCGCGCAGCTCGTCTTCGAGGTGCGGATCGTCGGTCGCGATCTTCAGCCGCACCATCGTCGAGTACGGCATCTCCTGGAGGACGTCCGGCGTGAGCTCGGTGCCCTTCTTGAGCAGCCGCTCGCGGCCGTACTCGTCGAACAGGTCGGCGCGGAGCTGCTGTCCCTTCAGCATCATGATCACGCGCTTCTTCACCTCGTCGTGAAGGATGCGGATCTCGTCCTGAAGGTTCTTCTCCATCATGTCGAGCTCTTCCTGCTCGATCGCCTTCGCGCGGTCGTCCTTCTCGATGCCCTTGCGGGAGAAGATCTTCACGCCGACGATGATGCCTTCGATGCCCGGCGGGCAGATGAGCGAGGCGTCGCGGACATCGCCCGCCTTCTCGCCGAAGATCGCGCGGAGCAGCTTCTCCTCGGGCGTCAGCTGCGTCTCGCCCTTGGGCGTGACCTTCCCGACCAGGATGTCGCCCGGCTTCACGTTGGCGCCGATGCGGATGATCCCGCTGTCGTCGAGATCCTTGAGGAAGCTCTCGGACACGTTCGGGATGTCGCGGGTAATCTCCTCCGGCCCGAGCTTGGTGTCGCGCGACTCGATCTCGAACTCCTCGATGTGGATGGAGGTGTAGTAGTCGTCCTTCACCATCCGCTCCGAGACCAGGATCGCGTCCTCGAAGTTGTAGCCGCGCCACGGCATGAACGCCACCAGCACGTTCCGCCCGAGCGCGAGCTCGCCGAGCTCGGTGCACGGGCCGTCGCCGAGCACCTGCCCCTTGTGCACCTTCTGTCCGACCAGGACAATCGGCTTCTGGGTGATGCAGGTGTTCTGGTTCGACCGCTTGAACTTCGTCATCGGGTAGATGTCGGCCCCCATCTCCTTGCCGTCTTCGGTCTCGCTCTCCACGCGCACGACGATGCGCTGGGAGTCGACGTAGTCGATGGTGCCGGAGCGCCGCGCCACGATGACGGCGCCCGAGTCGCGCGCCGTGATGTACTCCATCCCGGTGCCGACAAACGGCGCCCGCGCCCGGAGCAGCGGGACCGCCTGCCGCTGCATGTTCGATCCCATCAACGCGCGGTTCGCATCGTCGTTCTCCAGGAACGGGATGAGCGAGGCCGCGACCGAGACGAGCTGCTTGGGCGAGACGTCGATGAACTGCACCTTGTCGCGCGGCGCGAGGATGAAGTTGCCCGCCTCACGCGCGTTGATCCGCTCGTCCACCAGGCGGCCGCTCTCGTCGACCTTCGCGTTCGCCTGCGCGATGACGTACTGGTCCTCCTCCCACGCGGACAGGTAGAAGGAAAACGGCTCGAACTCGACGCCCTTCTTCTTCGGCCGCCCCTGCGAATCGACCAGCTCCTCGGCTTCGACGATCTCGCCGGTCTTGTACTTCGACCCGCCGGCGTTGGTGACGATCACGTAGTCGATGACGCGGCCGTCCTTGACCTTGCGATACGGCGACTCGATGAAGCCGAACTCGTTGATCCGCGCGTAGCAGGAGAGCGACGAGATGAGGCCGATGTTCGGGCCTTCCGGCGTCTCGATCGGGCAGATGCGGCCGTAGTGCGTCGGATGGACGTCGCGCACCTCGAACCCGGCGCGCTCGCGCGACAGGCCGCCGGGCCCGAGCGCCGAGAGCCGCCGCTTGTGCGTGATCTCGGAGAGCGGGTTGGTCTGGTCCATGAACTGCGACAGCTGCGACGACCCGAAGAACTCGCGAATGGCCGCCATGACCGGCTTCGCGTTGATCAGGTCGTGCGGCATCGCGGTCGCCATCTCCTGATACACCGACATCTTCTCCTTGATGGCGCGCTCCATCCGGACCAGCCCGATGCGGAACTGGTTCTCGAGCAGCTCCCCCACGGAGCGGACCCGGCGGTTGCCCAGGTGATCGATGTCGTCGACGTTGGCCGGGTTCCGCCGCAGCTTGAGGAGGTACTTGATGACCTCGTAGAAGTCCTGCGGGTGCAGGATCTTCTCGTCGAGCGGCGTGTTCAGCCCGAGCTTGGTGTTCAGCTTGAGGCGCCCGACCCGCGAGAAGTCGTACTTCTGCGGGTTGAAGAACATGTTCTCGAAGAGCGACCGGCTGCTGTCGAGCGTCGGCGGATCGCCGGGGCGCAGCCGCCGGTAGATCTCGATCAGCGCCTCCTCGTGCGTGTGGATCGGGTCCTTCTTGAGCGTCTGGCCCAGAATCGACCCCACCTCGTCCTTCTCGGGGAAGAAGATCTCGATGCGGTCGACGTTCTTCTCCTGCGCCATCGAGATGACGCGCGGCGTCAGCTCCTCGTTCGCCTCGAGGATCACCTCGCCGGTCGACGGGTCGACCACGTCGCTCGCCGCGTAGGCGCCTTCGAGCTCGGCGTCCGAGATTTCGACCGCTTCCACGGTGGCGCGCTTCAGCGCCTCGACGGCATTCTTGGTGATCTTCTTGCCCGACTGCACCGTGAAGTTCTCGCCGGGGACCACGATGTCCTTGGCGGCCCGGAGGCCGACGAGGCTGTCATTGACGGCCCAGTAGAGCGTGCCGTTCCGGATGATCAGCCGATCCACCGTGTAGAAGGTCCGGATGATCTCGTCGGCAGCGCGCAGGCCGAGGGCGCGCAGGAAGACCGACGCCAGGAACTTCCGCTTGCGGTCGATGCGGACGTAGAGGAGATTCTTCGTGTCGTACTCGAACTCCACCCACGATCCACGGTAGGGGATGATCTGCGCGACATACAGCGTCTTGTCTTCCGAGTGGAAGAAGGCGCCGGGCGAGCGGTGCAGCTGGCTGACGATGACGCGCTCGGTGCCGTTGATGATGAAGGTGCCGTTCTCGGTCATCAGCGGAATGTCGCCGAAGTAGACCTCCTGCTCCTTGATGTCTCGAATCGTCTTGACGCCGGTCTCCGGGTCCTTGTTCCAGACCACCAGGCGGATGGTGACCTTGAGCGGCACGGCGAAGGTCATGCCGCGCTCCTGGCACTCGTCCACGTCGTACTTCAGCTTGAGGCTGACGGTGTTGCCGCAGATGTCGCACACGTCGCCGCGCGCCTGGTTCGCCTTGCCGCAGCGCGGGCAGAGGACTTCGCGGTCGCCGTACGGATCGGCGACGAGCGTCGCGCCGCAGTTGCTGCACGGCTTCCGCAGGTGATGCAGCCCCTGCAGCTTGCCGCACTTGCACTCCCAGTTGCCGATCGAGTACTCGATGAACTCGAGCGACGAGTTCTCGCGGAAGTCGCTGATCGGGAACACCGACTTGAACACCGATTGCAGGCCGGCGTCCTCGCGCTCGCTCGGCAGACGGTTCATCTGCAGGAAGCGCTCGTAGGACTTGCGCTGGATCTCGATCAGGTTGGGGATCGGAACGGTCGTCTTGATTTTCGAAAAGTCCTTGCGCTCGCGATAGACGTTCTTGGGAAGGCTGTACATGCTTTAACCTCGAGGAGATACGGAGCGCTCGCCCTCGCGCCGGCTCGCGGGCGGGGCGTTGGTGGCCCGGCGGCGGACGGGGATGACCGGGAACTGGCCCCGTCCCCCCGACCGATCCCTCATCCGAATCCCGCTACGAGACGGTGACCTTGGCGCCGACCTCTTCGAACTTCTTCTTGATCGCCTCGGCCTCCTCCTTGGAGACGGCCTCCTTGATCGCCTTGGGCGCCCCCTCCACGAGATCCTTGGCTTCCTTCAGTCCCAGGCTGGTCACTTCGCGGACGACCTTGATCACGTTGATCTTGTTCGCGCCAATCTCGGTGAGCGTGGCGGTGAACTCGGTCTTTTCCTCGACCGGCGCCGCCGCGCCGGCGCCGGCGCCCATCGGCATCGCCATCGGCATCGCCGCGGCCGCCGACACGCCGAGCTCCGCTTCGAGCGTCTTGACGAGCTGCGACAGCTCGAGCACGCTGATGCCCTTGATGTAGTCGACCACCTGCTGCTGCGTCACTTCGGCCATGTGGCTGTTCTCCTCAAATGGACGATTCACCATCGACCGTTCACGACCCGGCCCTGCGCGGATCGCGAATGGCGAGGGTGACCTACGCCGATCTCTTCTTCTCCGCCTGTACCAGCACGCTCATCAAATCCCGCGGCGCCGCATTGAGCACGGCGACGATCTGCACCATCGGCGCCTGCAGCACGAACAGGAACCGGGCGAGCAGCTCCGGCTTCCCGGGCATCAAGGCGAGCTCGGTCACCTCCGCCGGGTTGATCGCCCGCCCCTGGACGACGGCCGCCTTGACGCTGATCGCCGGCGCCGTCTTCTGGAACGCGGTCAGCGTCTTGGCGAGCGCAATCGGGTCGGCGGAGGTGTACGCCACGGCGGTCGTGCCGACAAAGAACGACGACAGCGGCTCGAAGCTGGTCCCCCTCAGCGCCCGCTTCGCGATCGTGTTCTTCACGACGCGATAGCTCGCCTTGGCCGCCCGCAGCTGCCGCCGCAGGTCGGTGACCTGGGGCACGTTCAGCCCCTTGTAATCGATCAGGATCGCGCTGTCCGATCCGTGGAACGCCGCCTCCAGCACCTGAAGCTCGGCTTCCTTGTCCGCTCGCGTGACTGACATTGGTCTGATCCTCGGGTCCCGAGTCTCGAAGCTCGCATCGCGAGGCCCGAGGCTCGACTGCTCAGTGCTTCGCCGCCGTCTCGACGGCCGCGGTGTCGATGCGGACGCCGGGTCCCATCGTCGACGACAGGGTCACGCTTCGGAGGTACTTGCCTTTCGCCGCGGCCGGCTTCGCCTTCACGATGCTGTCGACGAGGGCATGCGCGTTGGCGACGAGCGCGTCGCCGGCAAACGACGTCTTCCCGACCGGCGCGTGGATGATGCCGGTCTTGTCCACGCGGAACTCGACCTTGCCGGCCTTGATCTCGCGAATCGCCTTGGCGATGTCGGTGGTGACGGTGCCGGTCTTCGGATTCGGCATCAGCCCGCGCGGGCCGAGCACCTTTCCGAGCCGGCCCACGGCCCGCATCATGTCGGGGGTGGCGACGACGGCATCGAAGTCCATGAATCCGCCCTGGATCTTCTCGACCATCTCCTCGCCGCCGACCACGTCGGCGCCGGCCTCCTCCGCCTCCTTCTGCTTCTCGCCGCCGGCAATCGCCAGCACGCGCTTGCTCCTGCCGAGCCCGTGGGGCAGCACCACGGTGCCGCGCACCATCTGGTCGGCGTGCTTCGGATCGACGCCGAGCCGCAGCGACAGCTCGACCGTCTCGTCGAAGCCCGCGAACTTGACCTTCTGCACGAGCGGTATCGCGTCCTCAATCGAATACGCGCGGTCGGCCGCGATCTGCGCTCGCGCCGCCGTGAACTTCTTTCCGCGTTTCCTCATGGTCGTCCTCGGTGGTTCGAACCTCGTTCGCCCGCTCTCCCCGGATGGGACCGGCCTCGGGGCCCTACGTGATCACGTCCAGTCCCATCGAGCGGGCCGTGCCGGAGACGGTCCTGATCGCCGCCTCGAGCGACTCGGCGTTCAGGTCGGGCATCTTCAGCTTCGCGATCTCCTCGACCTGCTTCGCCGTGACCGTGCCGACCTTGTTCTTGTTCGGCTCGGCGGATCCCTTCGCGATATTCGCCGCCCGCTTCAGCAGGACGGCGGCCGGCGGCGTCTTGGTGATGAAGGTGTACGAGCGATCCGCGTACACGGTCACGACGACCGGAATGATGAGCCCTTCGTCCTTGGCCGTTCGCGCGTTGAAGTTCTTGCAGAAGTCCATGATGTTGACGCCCTGCGGCCCGAGCGCGGTGCCGACCGGCGGCGCCGGCGTCGCCTTGCCGGCCGCGATCTGGAGCTTCACCATTGCCTGTACTTTCTTGGACATAAGAGATCTTCAGATCTTCTCCACCTGCAGGAAGTCGAGCTCCACCGGCGTCGAGCGGCCGAAGATCGTCACCATCACCTTCAGCGTGTTCTTGTCGAGATTCACCTCGTCGACCACGCCGTTGAAGCTGGTGAACGGCCCCTCGTTGATCCGGACCTGTTCGCCCTTCTCGAACATGTACTTCGGCTTGGGCTTCTCTGCCGCCGTCTTCACCTGCGTGAGAATCTGCTCGACCTCGTCCTTGCTGAGCGGCGTCGGCTTGGCGCCGGCGCCGACAAAGCCGGTCACCTTCGGCGTGTTCTTCACCACGTGCCACGCGTGGTCCGACATGTTCATCTCGACCAGGATGTAGCCGGGAAAGAACCGCTTGGCGGTGACCACCTTCTTGCCGCCGCGCATCTCGACGACGTCTTCGGTCGGAATCAGCACCTCGCCGATTTCGCTCTGGAGCCCGTAGGCCTGGACGCGCTGCTGCAGCGATTCGGCCACCTTCTTCTCGAACCCCGAGTAGGTGTGCACGATGTACCAGCTCTTGGTCGCGACGTCCGTCATACCCCCAACCTGCGGAAGACCCACGTCACGAGACTGTTGAGCCCGTAGTCCACGACGAAGAGGTACACGCCGATGACGACCGACGTGAGGATGACCACGACGGTCGTCGCGTACACCTCTTTCTGCGACGGCCAGGTGACGCGCTTCAGCTCGTTGCGGACCTCGCTGAGGAACAGGCGCGCCCGTTCGATTCGGCCGCCTGCGGCTTCCTTGACCGTGTCCAGCTTTGTCGGTTCGTTCGCAGCCATTGGCTTTCTTCCGGCATTCCGAGGTTCCGTCCGTCGGGTCAGCGGTCGTCGACGCCCTCGCCGCCCTCGCCGACATCCAACCTGGCAGGCCAGGAGGGAATCGAACCCCCAACCCCCGGTTTTGGAGACCGGTGCTCTGCCAATTGAGCTACTGGCCTACTCCGCAGTCGACGCTCGACCGTTCCGCACTACTTCTGCTCGCGGTGCGCGGTGTGCCGGCGGCAGAAGCGGCAGTACTTGCTGAACGCGAGCCGCTCGGTCGTCTTCTTCTTGTTCTTCGTCGTGCTGTAGTTGCGCCGCTTGCACTCGGTGCAGGCCAGCGCGATCAGATCGCGCATCGCTCGAGCCCCACTCCCTACTCGACGATCTCGGTCACGGTGCCCGCCCCGACCGTGCGGCCGCCCTCGCGGATGGCGAAGCGCGCGCCCTTCTCGAGCGCAACCGGCGCCATCAGCGATCCGGTGATCGTCGTGTTATCGCCCGGCATCACCATCTCGACGCCCTCCGGAAGGTTGAGCGTGCCGGTGACGTCGGTGGTGCGGATGTAGAACTGCGGACGATAGCCGTTGAAGAACGGCGTGTGCCGCCCCCCCTCTTCCTTCGACAGGATGTAGACTTCGCCCTTGAACTTCGTGTGCGGCTTGATGCTGCCCGGCTTCGCCAGCACCTGTCCGCGTTCCACGTCGTCTTTCTCGACCCCGCGCAGCAGCACGCCGATGTTGTCGCCCGCGACGCCCTCGTCGAGCAGCTTCCGGAACATCTCGACGCCGGTGACGACCTTCTTCTCGGTCGGCCGGAAGCCGACGATCTCGACCTCTTCACCGACCTTCACCTTGCCGCGCTCCACACGCCCGGTCACGACGGTACCGCGGCCGGAGATCGAGAACACGTCCTCGATCGGCATCAGGAACGGCTTGTCGATCTCGCGCTGCGGCAGCGGGACGTAGCTGTCGAGCGCCTCCATCAGCTTGATCACGCCGGCAATCCCCTCCGGGTCGCCCTGCAGCGCCTTGAGGGCCGAGAGACGGACGACCGGGATGTCGTTGCCGGGGAACTTGTACGAGGTGAGCAGCTCACGCACCTCGAGCTCGACCAGATCGAGCAGCTCGGGGTCGTCGATCGCGTCCACCTTGTTCAGCGCCACGACGATGTAGCGGACGTTGACCTGGCTGGCCAGCAGCACGTGCTCGCGCGTCTGCGGCATCGGGCCGTCCACGGCGCTCACGACAAGGATCGCGCCGTCCATCTGCGCGGCGCCGGTGATCATGTTCTTGATGTAGTCGGCATGCCCCGGGCAGTCGACGTGCGCATAGTGCCGCTTCGCGCTCGAGTATTCGACGTGACTCGTCGCGATCGTCAGAATCTTCGTCTCGTCGCGGCGGCCCTGCGACTCGGACGCCTTCGCGACCTCGTCGTACGGCACGAACTTCGCCCAGCCCCTGTCGGCCGCGACCTTGGTGAGCGCTGCGGTCAGCGTGGTCTTGCCGTGGTCGATGTGGCCGATGGTGCCCACGTTCACGTGAGGTTTGCTGCGGTCGAACTTCTCTTTAGCCATGTCGCCTCTCTGCCTCGTTGTCTACTCGCTGCCGCCGGTGCGGCCCGCCGCGCCCGTCGCGGACCGCCGTCGCCTGACCGTGGTCCGCCACCACGGCGCGCGGGCGGAGGTTGGAGCCGATGACCAGAATCGAACTGGTGACCTCGTCCTTACCAAGGACGCGCTCTGCCAACTGAGCTACATCGGCCGCGTCGCCCATCGGTCCCTCATCGGTTCCGCACGATGCCCCGCCCGTCGGACACCCATCGGCCGACCCGGGCGCCAGCGGCGCCCGAAGATCGCCGAGCTTCGACTGATCTGGAGCGGGAGACGGGGATCGAACCCGCGACCAACAGCTTGGAAGGCTGTGACTCTACCACTGAGTTACTCCCGCACGTCCCGCTCTTCCCAAGTGGTGGCGAGGGAAGGACTCGAACCTTCGAAGCCACAAGGGCGACAGATTTACAGTCTGCTGCGTTTGACCGCTCCGCAACCTCGCCAGTTGTTTCGTTGGAATCGTCGACTTCGATGCTTGCCCTGCGGACCGGACCTTCGCGCACGTCCGTTTCATACGCCCGATTCCGACCGCTCCGCCGCCGGTCGCGGGCTTCCCAACGGCCCCGCCCGCCGGCCGGCCACGATTCCGATGGAGCTGGCGAAGGGATTTGAACCCCCGACCCGCTGATTACAAATCAGCTGCTCTACCGGACTGAGCTACGCCAGCCAGACAAAACGTGAAGTTTAGCACGACCTGTGCCAGTCGCGCAACCCCCGCAGATTCCTAAGATTCCCTCCCTTGACCGCCCTTGAGGGAGACGTGCCCTCCGGAGGTCCTGCACGGGTGGGCAACCTCCTATTGTACTCATTTGAGGCCACGCTGCCTAAGCGCCTCGAACAGCGCGATGCCGGTGGCGACCGACACGTTCAGGCTCGACACGTGGCCGCGCAGGGGAATGGCCACGAGCCGGTCGCACCGCTCCCGCACCAGGCGCCGCAACCCGGCGCCCTCGGCGCCGACGACCAGCGCGGTCGGCAGCGTCAGGTCGACCTCGAAAAGCGAGGTCGACGCCTCGCCGGCGAGCCCGACCGTCCACACCCCTGCCGCTTTCAGCGTCTCGAGCGCGCGGGCGATGTTGACGACCTCCGCGATCTTGACGTGCGCCACCGCGCCGGCCGACGCCTTGGCGGCCGCGCCGCCGAGCGGCGCCGCCCGCCGCGACTGGCGAACGAGGCCGTCGGCGCCCGCCGCGTCCAGCGTCCGCAGAATCGCCCCGAGGTTGTGGGGATCTTCGACGCCGTCGAGCACCACCACGAGCAGGGCCCGGCCGGCGCCCGCGACGATGTCGCCGATTGCCAGCGGCCGCGCCGCCTCGATCTCGGCGACGATGCCCTGATGGACCGCGCCGCGCGTCAGCCGATCGAGATCGGCCGACGCGACCCGCTGCACCGGCACCCGCTGCGCGTCGGCCTGGCGCAGCGCGGCGTCGATGCGATCGTCGGCGCGCCCGGACACCCGAATCGCCGTTACGCGACCCGCGCGCAGCGCCTCGACGACCGCGTTGACGCCGTAGATCAGCATGTCTGCAACGCTCCGTCACGCGCCGAGCAGGCGGACGAACGCCACCGCCCGCTCCCGGTTGCCGGGAATCGGCGGGATTCCCGCAGAGGCGGGCAGCTCGGCGCCGCGATCGATGGCGGGCACGAGCAGATCGAGCTCGGGACCTTCGGCCAGCCCGGTCAACGCGACGCGAATCGGATGAAACAGCTGCCGCCCCTTCTGACCGGTGCGCGCCCTCACCTGGTCGGCCACCTGACGGAACCGATCGCGATCGAGTCGAGGCGCGCCCGCCAGCTCCTCGGCGAGCGCGCCGACGACGTGCCGCGCCGCCTCGGCGGTCATCTCCGAGCGCGTGTGCGCGTCGGCGAGCGCCGCCGCCGCGTCGTACTCGAACAGCGCGCGCAGCCGGCCGGGCACCTGATCGAGCCGGTCGACCGATGCCGTGGCGATGCCGATCACCGACGCGAGATAGCGCACCCCGTCCTCGTCTGGCGCGATCGTCAGGCCCCTCGCCGCGAAATACGGGATCGACAGTTCCGCGATCCGCCGCGGATCGGCCTCCTTCAGGTAGTGCCGGTTCGCCCACGCCAGCTTCTCTTGGTCGAACACGCCCGCGCTGTGGCCGACGCGCTCCAGCGAGAACCGGCGCGCGAGCTCCGCCATCGGCAGCAGCTCCTGGTCGGCGCCCGGGGACCAGCCGATGAGCGCGAGGTAGTTCCCCAGCGCTTCGGGAAGATAGCCCTTCGCTCGGAACTCCGAGACCGACGTCGCGCCGTGCCGCTTGGACAACGGCGTGTGATCGGGCCCGAGCACGAGCGCCAGGTGCGCGAACGCCGGCGGCGCGAACCCGAGCGCCTCGTACATGAGAATCTGCCGCGGCGTATTGGAGATGTGATCCTCGCCCCGGACGACGTGCGTCACCTCCATCAGCGCATCGTCGACGACGACGGCGAAGTTGTAGGCAGGCGTGCCGTCGGCGCGGAGGACGATCGGCTCGCTGATGACGGCGGTGTGGAACCGGACCTCTCCGCGGACAAGGTCGTGAAAGACGACATCGCGACCCTCCGGCACCCGGAACCGGATCGCGGGTCGCGCGCCGGCGGCCTTGCGCGACTCGGCGGCCGCCGTGGTGAGCTGCCGGCACCGGCAGCGCGTCGGCCGCCCCTCATCCTGCGCCGCCTGGCGCTCGGCTTCGAGCTCCTCCGGGGTGCAGAAGCAGAAGTACGCCCGCCCGCCGGCCAGCAGTTCCCTCGCGTACGAGTCGTAGAGGTGCAGGCGCTCGGACTGACGATACGGCCCGCGCGGGCCGCCGATGTCGGGGCCTTCGTCCCAATCGAGCCCGAGCCATTGGAGATCCTGGAGAATGCCGGCCTCCGACTCGCGCGTCGATCGCCGGCGATCGGTGTCCTCGACGCGAAGAATGAACGCGCCGCCCTGTCCGCGCGCGAGCAGCCAGTTGAAGAGCGCGGTGCGCGCGTTGCCGACGTGCAGATAGCCGGTCGGGCTGGGGGCGAAGCGGAGGCGCATCCGGAGGATTATGAATGACCGATTTCAGAAACCGGGACTTCCTGACGCTCTCGCTGCCGCAGCAACGCCACCGCGTGCGCCGCGATCGCCTCGCCGCGGCCCACCGCGTCGACGCCCTCGTTGGTCTTGCACTTGACGCTCACGCATTCGGGCGCGACGGCGAGCGCACGCGCGGTTGCCGCGCGCATGGCATCCACGAAGGGCCGGATCTTCGGCCGCTCGAGCACCACCGTCACGTCGACGTCGGCGACCTCCCAGCCGTGAGCGCGCGCGAGCGCCGCCGCCCGCGCGAGCAGATCGAGACTCGAGGCGTCCTTCCACCGGGGATCCGTGTCGGGAAAATGCGCGCCGATGTCGCCCAGGCAGGCGGCGCCGAGCACGGCGTCGGTCACCGCATGACAGACGACATCGGCATCGGAATGGCCGAGGGCGCCGCGCTCGAACGGAATCGTGACACCGCCAATCACGAGCGGGCGCCCCTCGACGAGGCGGTGCAGATCGTAGCCGGTGCCCACGCGCAGCAGGCCGGACCCGATCGGCCTGCCCGGCGCCGCGGCGGCGACGGCCGCGGCGGCTGGCTCGCGGGCGCCGGCAATCGCTTCCGCAATCGGCACGTCGTCGGCGGTCGTGATCTTGATGTTCGAGATCTCGCCCTCGACGACTCGAACCGGCCGGCCGGTGCGTTCGACCAGCAGCGCGTCGTCGGTCGCGTCGTCGGCCCGCGACAGGGCGCGGCCGAGGATGTCGCGGCGAAACGCCTGGGGCGTCTGGGCGAGGACGATCGACTCGCGCGGGAGGGTCTCCCGCACATAACGATTTGCGGGGTCGCCGCCGATAACCATCGCCGGCGCGTCGGCCGGCGCCACGAGCTTCACGGTGTCGCGCGACGGCGTCGCGGCCACCGCGGCGCCCGATTCGGCCGCCGCCTGGATCGTCCGCGCGATCAACTCCGCACTGGCGAACGGCCGCGCGGCGTCGTGAATGACGACGATGTCGGCGCCAGCGGCCACGTGCTCGAATGCCCGCGCCACGGAATCCTGGCGGCGCTCGCCGCCGGCCACGATGTGCAGCGGCTTCGCCGCGCCCTGCAGGTACCGGGGAGGCCGGGCCGCCAGATCCGCCGGCAGCGCGACGATGACCTCGTCGACCTGCGGATGGCTCAGAAACGCGGAGACACTCCGCTCGAGGAGCGATCGTCCGGCGATCGTCAGCAACTGTTTCGGCTGTGCGCCGCCGAGGCGGGCGCCGCGACCCCCCGCGGCGATGATGGCCGAGACGAACATGGTCAGACTGCAGGATTGAGGAACGGCAGGATAACGCGAAGCACGGGCTCAGGGATTCAACACGTCGTGGATCGCATCGTGAATCCCGTCCGCCTGTGCATTGGGCGATTCTGCAATGGGTCCATTCTGCAACGTCTCGACCGTGTTCGCAACGATGGCCTGCACGCGGCCGGCGAGCGCCCGGGCGTCGTGAATCGTCGGGGCGTCCAGTGCCGGCGGCTGCATCGGCTCGTGGATGATCAGGCGGACGCGCCCGGGCTCGGTCCTGAGTCTGCCTTTCGGCATCACCTGGCGGGTCCCGATGACGGCGACCGGCACAATCGGCAGCTTCGCTTCCATCGCGAGCAGGAAGCTCCCCGCCTTGAACCGGGCGACGCGCCCGTCAGCGCTTCGTGTGCCTTCCGCATACACGATCAACGACGCCTCGGACACGAGCTCCCGCCACCGTTTGAGAATGCCGGCCCGATCCGGGTGCTGGCGATCGACGAACAGATGCCTGCCGCGCTTGAGATGCCACCCGAGAATCGGGAACTTCGCCAGCGACTCCTTGGCGATGATGCGCAGCTGGTACGGGAGCGCCCAGAAGATCACCGGCGTGTCGTAGTGACTCTGATGATTGGAGACGAACACGTAGGTGGCCCCGGGCGCGAGTCGCTCGAATCCCTCGACCGTCACCTGCACGCCGGTGGTCTTCAGGATCAGCCACGACCACGCGCGCGCGCACCGGTGCGCGACGTACCCCCGGCCGTCGAACAGGCTCGACACGATCGACGCGGCACCGAGGACGATCGTATAGATCGTGATGGCAGGAATGAGATAGAAGACCGTCCGCCACCAGTGGTAGGGAGGAAGTCTCGCCAATTTACGGTTCGACACTCACAATTTACGATCGATTCGCGCGATGGCCGCGTGAATGGTGAATGGTCAATTGTAGATGGCAAATTCGCTCAGCGAGACTGAATCCGAAGCCCCAGATCCCGCGGATCCGGCGCGCCGTCCACGAACCGGGACGAGCCGAAGTCGCCGCCGTCGTCGCGGCCGTTCGATCCGACGCTGTAGATCGCGTAGCTGGTCGCTTCCCGGTGGACGAGCAGCGGACCGCCCGAATACGGGTCGATCGGGAGCGCGGGGAGGTAGGTCGGAACCAGATCCCGCAGGCGTTCAGGCATCGCTCCGCCGTGCCGGCGGCGGAACGTCTCCACCGCGACCGTCGTCCGGGCACAACGGATCAGCACGAGGTCGCTGACGATCCGCTTCGCGAGCGCCACATCCGCAGTCTGCAGCCCGGTCGTCGAGCCGGCGTCCCGACCGGCGTCGGTCTGAGCGGCGTATGCGGCCGCCACCGCCCCGGCGCGCCCGGGCCAACTCTGATCGAGGGCGGCGACAATCGCGGCCAGCTGTTCGATGCGGCGGGCGGCGAATCGCTCGAAGAACGGGCGACGAATCGGCTCGAACACGGACAGACCGCCCAGCGCAGGCACGCCGTTGATGCGCCAGCTGTAGACGCGCCGCGGCGACATCGCCGCATCGATGAATCCGGCGCGCACCTCCATGAAACCGGTCTTCAGCCTGTCGTCCTCATCGATCTGCGCCAGCACGGCGGCCAGCTGCTCGAGCCCTGCAACCGCAGGATTCGTCCGATTGACCACGGCGCCGAGCCGCTCCATGACGTCGAGGATCGGGAGGCGGGCAGGCGCCACCACCCGTGAAATGAACAGCCACAGCCTCGCCTCGGCCACCAGCGATTGCACGGCGGCCGGGGCGTGGCCATCGATGACGGCGAGGCTGGTCCGAAAGCCGGCCAGCCGCGAGAGGTCCAAGAGCGCCGCGTCGGTTCCTGACGCGGCCTCGCGCTGGAACTCCCCGACGAACTCTACGCCGGCCGCATCGAGCAGGCGCAACGCGTCGCGGCGCTCGTCGACGTGGCGGCGCACGCGCCGAACGAGATCGTCCGGCCATGCTCCGGCGCGGCTGGCCGTCAGCACGGCGTCGCGGCGCTCGAGCGGCGCGAGGGCTGCAATCGCCGCGGCAGCGCGGAAATACCGATCGGCGGGAACACCTGTGGAGCCGCCGGCCGCGCGGCCAGTCCCGCGACGCGTGATCGGCTCGTGCGCGTCGCGAATCGCCGCGACGGCCATCGTCAAGCGGCGCGCTTCAACGCGATCCCACGCGGCGAGGCAGACGATCGGGACCAGGACGAGACATGAGGCGATGGCGAGCCCGAGGAACGCCGGCCGCACGAGCGGTCGTCTGTCGGACGTCACCATCCCGACCCTCCGCCGGTGCGATCGGCGATCTCCCGGCACGTCGGTCCCTCGAACATCCTCAGGTGCGTCACCTCGCGCGGCTCCGGCGGCAGGCCCCGGGCGCGGCGGCGAATCCATGCACCAGCGACAATTCACGCTTCACGACCCGCCTCGGCCGTGGATGAATCCCGCAAGGCGCCGATGCGCCCTCGAGCATCGTGCGTCGTGGTGAATGGCTCAGGCCTGCTGGGCGCCCGCCGGCCTCGGGCGATCGACGACGACCGGCGTCCCGACCGGCGCCTGCGGCGCAGCATCGATATAGCGGCCGAAGATCATCTTCCCGGCCGTCGTCTGCAGGACGCTGGTGACGACGATGTCGATCGTCTTGCCGATGAGACGGCGGGCGTTGTCGACGACGACCATGGTGCCGTCGTCCAGATAGGCGACGCCCTGGTTGTACTCCTTGCCTTCCTTGAGGATGAACACTTTCATGCTTTCGCCGGGAAGGACCACCGGCTTGAGCGAGTTGGCGAGCTCGTTCACGTTCAGCACGTCGACGCCCCGAAGCTGCGCGACCTTGTTCAGGTTGAAGTCGTTGGTGACGATCTTGCCCTGCAGCGTGCGCGCCAGCTCGATGAGCTTGTGGTCCACGTCGCGCACGTCCGGAAAATCGACGTCCGAGATCGTCACGTCCAGCCCCGACATCTTCTGGATCTTCTGGAGAATGTCGAGGCCACGCCTTCCACGGTTGCGTTTGAGCGAATCGGAGGAATCGGCCACGAGCTGCAGCTCGCGCAGCACGAATTGCGGGATGACCAGTGTGCCGTCGATGAAGCCTGTCTCGCACACATCGGCGATCCGCCCGTCGATGATGACGCTGGTGTCGAGAATCCGGTAGCGGCGGATCGGGCCCGCCGCCCGGAACAGGCTCACGAGGCGCGCCGGCTCGAGCCATTCGCCGTGCGTGGCCCCGAGCACGAGGCCGAGGTACGGGAGGACGATCAGCACGAAGCTGTGGAGGAACTCGACACGCCGATCGCCCGAATCGGTCCAGAACAGCCCCGAGGCGATGGTGCGCGCCAGCCCGAGGCCGATCGCGCACCCGATCAGCGCACCGAGGATGCGCGTGACCGAGGTCTGCCGCAGCCGGCTCTCGAACGCGATCACGAGCAGCGCCATCGTCCCCGCGAGCGCGACGTTCAGGGCCGGGTTGAGGCCGAAGGGACGAAGCACCGCGGCCGCGTACGCGACCGCCGCTAGGAAGACGACGCGCGCGAAGACGAACCAGGTCATCAGCGTCCCAGGTCCAACATATCACCACGCGCAACGTCCGGTCATCTGCGCGGCGCCGTTCACGACAGCAGGACGTCGAGCGCTTCGGCCACCGTTCGGACGCCCACGAGCTCGCACCCCGCATCGGCGCGGGCGCCCTCGGCGGGATCGATGTTGGCCTCGGGCATCACACAGCGCCTGAATCCCATTTGCGCGGCCTCACGTATCCGCAAGGGCGCCTGCGCAATGCCGCGCACCTCGCCGGCAAGCCCCACCTCGCCGAACACGGCGGTCGTGGGCGCGATGACGCGATTGCGGACACTCGACGCGATGGCGGCGAGCACCCCCAGATCCGATGCCGGTTCGTCGATCGCCATTCCGCCGGCAATGTTCACGAAGACGTCGTCCCCCGCGAGATTCAACCCGGCGCGTTTTTCGAGCACGGCGAGCAGCAGCGCGAGCCGTTGTTGATCCAGGCCGCTGGCGGTCCGCCGCGCGGTGCCGTAGGTGCTCGAGCTGACGAGCGCCTGCACTTCGACGAGAATCGGCCGCGAGCCCTCGATTGCGCACAGCACCGCGGATCCCGGCGCATTGGACGGCCGCTCGGCCAGAAACATCTTCGACGGGTTCGGTACCGGTTTGAGGCCTCCCGACGTCATCTCGAAGACCCCGAGCTCGCTGATGGCGCCGAAGCGGTTCTTCACCGCGCGCACCACGCGGTGCGAGTGGTGCCGCTCCCCTTCGAAGTACAGCACCGTGTCGACGACGTGCTCGAGCGCTTTGGGGCCGGCCAGGCTGCCGTCCTTGGTCACGTGGCCCACCAGGAAGGTCGGGATGTTCCGGCCTTTTGCCGTGAACAGCAGCTGCGTTGCCGCCTCGCGCACCTGTCCGATGCTCCCCGGGGCCGACTGGAACTTCAGGGAGAACACGGTCTGCACCGAGTCCACGACGATGAGCGCGGGCGTGATGCGCGCAATCTCGTCGAGGACCCGTTCGAGACACGTCTCCGCCAGCAGATAGAGCGGCGCGCTGCCGACCGCCAGGCGCTCGCCGCGCGACTTGATCTGATGCTCCGATTCCTCGCCGGAGCTGTAGAGCACCGGCCCGATGGTGCGCGCCATGTTCGCCGCCGCCTGCAGCAGCAGCGTCGACTTGCCGATGCCGGGCTCGCCGCCGAGCAGCACCAGCGATCCCGGAACGACGCCGCCGCCGAGCACCCGATCGAACTCGCCGATCCCGGTTGACAGGCGGACGTTCTGCTCGATCCGAATGTCCGAATAGAGTCGCGCCGTGGACGCCGCGGCAGCGGCCGCGTACCGGTGCCCGGCCGCCGCGTCCGGCGGCGGCAGGCGCTCTTCGACGAGCGAGTTCCACGCCCCGCACTCGGTGCAGCGGCCGAGCCACTTGGCCGACTGGGCGCCGCACTCCTGACAGACAAACACCGCTCGTGAAGGCTTTGGCATGGTGCGGGATCGTGAACTGTGGCGACCTGGCCCTACCTCGCCACGTCGCCGTCTGTATAGACCCTCTGTATGCGAGATCCGATCCGGCAGACGATCTCCCATGGAATGGTGCCGATCACACCGGCCATCTCACGGGCGTCAATGCAGTCGGCATGACCGGACGGCATGGTCTGCGATCCGATGATGACGACGTCATCCCCGGGAGAGACGTCCAGGCCGGTCACGTCGGCCATCATCATGTCCATGCAGACCGAGCCGACGATGGGCGCCCGGCGTCCCCGGATCAACACCGAGCCGCGGCCGCCGAGGCGCATGTCCAGGCCGTCGGCGTACCCCGCGGGAATGATGGCAATCGTGCTGGCCGCCTGCGCCGTGAAGCTCACACCGTACCCGACGCCCTCGAGCGGTCGCACGCCTTTGACCGCCACGACGCGGCTGCGCAGCGTCATCACCGGCGTCAGGGGAAGCGTGGACGCGAGCGGCGGCGGCACGATGCCGTAGAGCAGCAGGCCCGGCCGCACGCGCTCGTACCACACGCGCGAATCGCGCAGCAGCGCCGCGCTGTTGCTGGCGTGCCGATACCGCGGGCGGCCGCCCAGCGCCGCGACGGCCTGCAGCGCGCGCTCGAAGTGCGTCCGCTGCGCGGCGAACAGCGGCGACTCGAGATCGTCGGCCGTCGCGAAGTGCGTGTACACCGCGTCGAGCGCGAGGTGGTCGCTGGCCAGGAGCGCCGGGATCGTGCGGGGCAGGTTGTCGTGCCGGAAGCCGAGCCGGTTCATGCCGGTGTCGATCTTCAGGTGATATCGGAGCGTCCGCCGGTACCGGGCGGCGGCCGCCTGGACGGCGCGGGCGGCGCCCGGCGTCGAGATGGTCGGCGTCAGGCGGCAGTCGAACAGGCCGTCCAGATCGCTGACGCTCAGCGCGCCGAACACGAGGATCTCGCACCCGACGCCCGCGGCGCGCAGCGCCGCCCCCTCCTCGATATCGGCGCAGGCCAGGAGGTCGGCGCCGGCCTCTTCGAGCGCGCGGCCGACTTCGCCGGCGCCATGGCCGTAGGCATTCGCCTTGATCACGGCGATCGGCCGCGGGGGCCGCTCGGGCCGCTCGGCCGAGAGGTACTCGACGATGCTGCGGAAGTTCGACTGAAGCGCGGCGAGATCGATGCGCGCAACGGTGGGGCGGATCATGTCCGCGCACGATCATACCGGCTCCCCGCGATCGCCAAGAGGCGATTCACCGCGTCAGACGCGTCAGGCGGCGGGAGGGGCGGCGAGGTTCTCGAACCGCGTGAACTCCCGGATGAAGGCCAGCTTGACGATGCCGGTCGGCCCGTTGCGCTGCTTGCCGATGATCAGCTCGGCGACGCCGGCGCCGTCGCCCGACGGGTCGCTCTTGTCCTGATACATGTCCTGACGGTAGATGAACATCACGACGTCGGCGTCCTGCTCGAGAGCGCCCGACTCGCGCAGATCGGACAGCTGCGGGCGGTGATCGGACCGCGCCTCCGGCGCGCGGCTCAACTGCGACAGGACGACGACTGGAACGTTCAGCTCCTTGGCCAATCCCTTGAGCGATCGCGAGATCGACGCGAGCTCGAGCGTGCGGTTCTCGAAGCGGCCGCGGCCCTGCATCAGCTGGATGTAGTCGATGACCACCAGATTCAGGTCGTGCTCGGCCGCCAGTCGGCGGCACTTCGCGCGCATCTCGAGCACGCCGATGGACGGCGTGTCGTCGATGAAGATCTTCGCTTCGCTGAGCGATCCGAGGGCCTGGGAGAGACGGCCCCAGTCGCGCTCGCCCAGATAGCCGCGCCGCATCCGCTGGGCGTCGATGCGCGCCTCGGCGGTGAGCATCCGCAGAAACAGCTGCTCCTTCGACATCTCGAGGCTGAAGATCCCGACCGTCTTGTCGGTCTTGGTCCCCACGTGCTGCGCGACGTTGAGCACCAGGCTCGTCTTCCCCATCGACGGGCGCGCGGCGACGATGACCAGATCGGAGGGCTGCAGGCCCGACGTCATCTCGTCGAGATCGGTGAATCCGGTCGGCACGCCGGTGATGAGCTCCTTGCGGGCGTGGAGCTGCTCGATGGTGTCGAGACTGGACTGCGCCAGGTCGCGGAGCGACACGAAGCCGTCGCGGACCTTGTCGTCGGCGATGGCGAAGATGGCGTGCTCGGCCTGATCGAGGATGACGTCGGCGTCTTCTTCCGCATCGTAGGCGGTCGCCAGGATCTTGTTGGCCGAGAAGATCAGGTTCCGGAGCGTCGACTTCTCCTTGATGATGCGCGCGTAGTGCTCGACGTTCATCGAGCGCGGCACGCCGTCGACGAGCGCGGTGATATAGGCGGGGCCGCCGACCTCGTCCAGGTCCCCCGTCCGCCCCAGCTCGTCCTTCAGCGTCACCAGGTCGATCGCGCCGCCCCGCTCGACGATCTTCACCATCTTGTCGAAGATGCGCCGGTGCGCGTCGCGGTAGAAGTCGCCCGAGTCGATCACCTCCGCCGCGAGGTTGAACGCTTCGTTGTGCAGGAGAATCGCGCCGAGCACCGAACGCTCCGCTTCCAGGTTGTGCGGAAGCGTGCGTTCGGCGACGGCGAGGTCTGGCATATGACCCGGTGTCCCGGCAGGAGGGCTTCAGTGTAGCAGACGGGCGCCCTCTATTTGTCGCCGTGTTCCGCCGCGACCGTCACCTTGATCGTCGCCACGACGTCGCGCTGGAGCCTGATCGGAACGTCGAAGTCACCCAGCTTCTTGATCGGATCGGGCAACTGCACCTTGCGACGATCGATGTCGACGCCCTTCGCGGCCAGCGCCTCCGCGATGTCGGCCGAGGTCACCGACCCGTAGAGCACGTCGGTCTCGCCCACCTTGCGCTGGATCACGATCTCGACGGTCGCGATCCGGTCGCGCACCGCTTCGGCGACCTTCCGCTCCTCGGATTCCCTGGCTTCGAACCGCGTGCGCTCGCGCTCGATCTGCTTCTTGTTGCCCTCGGTCGCCAGCAGCGCGAGCTTGCGCGGCAGCAGGTAGTTCCTCGCGTAGCCGTCAGCGACCTTGACGACCTCGCCGCGGCGCCCGAGATTGTCCACGTGTTCCCGCAGGATGACTTCCATAGGACCTCTTCAATCCGACGCGTTCGATGTCCACCCGTTTCGACCCGGAGGCGTGCGAGCCCTCCTAGTCCGTCACGTACGGGATGAGCGCGATCTGACGCGCCCGCTTGATCGCGGTCTGCAGCTTGCGCTGATGCATGGCGCACGTGCCCGAGATGCGCCGCGGCAGGATCTTGCCGCGCTCGGGGACGAACGGGCCGAGCAGCTTCACGTCCTTGTAGTTGATGTCGTCGATCTTGTCCGCGCAGAACTTGCAGACCTTCCGGCGGCGGAACATCGGCCGCCGCTGCGTCTGGCCCTTGTCGCCGGCCTTCTTGTCGCCCCGGCCCCGCCCGCCGGACCGCCCGCGCCCCATCGCCATTTATGCCTCCATCCCGTCGAAACGGTCGTCGTCGGCTTCGTCGACGTCGGTCGGCGGCCGTCCTTCTCCCGGCTGGCGCTGCGGCGGCAGGCCGCGCTTCACGCGGCGCCGCTCGGATTCCGCCTGGCGCTTGCCGCGGGTGCGGTCCACGACCTTCTTCTCCTCGTCGACGCGCACGATCATGTGACGCAACACCTGGTCCATCACCCGCAGGCGACGATCCAGCTCCTTCATCAGGTCGCCCGACCCGTTGATCACGTCGAGGACGTACACGCCCTCCTTGTGGCGCGCAATCTCGTAGGCGAGCTTCCGGCGCCCCCAGTTCTCGGTCTTCTCGATCTGGCCGTGCAGTCTGGAGACGACGGCTTCGACCTGCTGGTGCAGATCGGTCACCTGCTGTTCGGTGGTGTCGGGGGGAAGAATGTAGACGAGCTCGTACTGTCGATCGGCCATGCCGTGCTCCTTCTGGACGCGGGCGTTCCCGCGGCCACCGCTGCGGGTGGCAAGGTGGTGCGCCGTTGCGCGTTATTCGGTTCCCGTCACGCCTCCCGGGCCTCGGTCGATTCCGCCTCGGTCCCGGGGTCGCGGTTGTACTGGTTCATCACGGCGTCGATGCCCGACGTGATGAAGAGCTCCGCGGCGTCCGCTGCGCGTGAGGTCATGCGGACGACTTCCTCCTGCTCGCTGGCGTCGAACCTCGCCAGCACGTGGTCGGCCAGGTCGGGCAGCCCGTCGGGGCGATCAGCGCCCCGCCCGATGCCGACGCGCAGCCTGGGAAACGCCGAGCCCAGATGCGCGATCACCGACTTCAACCCGTTGTGTCCGCCCGACGAGCCGCGGGCGCGCGCCCGCACCCGGCCGAGCGGCAGCTGCACCTCGTCGACGATCACGAGCAGATCGACGAGGTCGACCCTGAAATACCGCGCCAGCTCGCCCACGGCCTGGCCGCTCTCGTTCATGAACGTGAGCGGCTTGACCAGCAGCACCGTCGTGCCGTCGGTCCGCCGGACCCTGCCGACCAGCGCGTTGGCCGGCGCCGACTCGAACGACAGGCCGGCCCGCCGCGCGATTTCGTCGACGACGGCGAAGCCGATATTGTGGCGCGTCCCGCGATACTTCGCGCCCGGATTTCCCAGCCCGACGATCGCCTTCATGGCGCGACGGCAGAGGGCGAGGCCTATTTCTCCTCGTCGCCCTCTTCCTTCTTGCCCTTCTTGATGACCTCCGGCTCGGCCGCGACGGTCGGCGTCGCCGCAGCGGCTTCCGCCGTGGCCGCCGACTCCTCCGCCTTCGGCAGGATCACGTGCACGAGCATGGTGTCCGGGTCGGTCAGGGCGGTCCACTTCGCGTTGACCGACACGTCCCGCACGCGCACGCCCTGGTGCAGCATCAGGTCGCTGACGTCGATCTCGATGTGCTCGGGGATGTCGGCCGGCAGACACTCGATGTCGATCTCGCGCCGCACGAACTCGAGGATGCCGCCCTGCTGCTTGACGCCTTTCGGCTCGCCCTTGACCACGACCGGAATCGTCACCTGCAGGGCGCGATCCATCGCGATCCGGTAGAAGTCGGCGTGCAGGACGTGGTGCGTGACCGGGTCGAGCTGGTAGTCCTTCACGAGCACGCGCGAGTCGCCGTGTTCGCCGGCCAGTCGCAACGCAATCAGCGTGTTCGCCCCCGATTCCGAGTGCAGGATTCTGAGCAGCGCCTTGGGATCGACGGCAATCGGCCGTGCGTCGCTCGTGCCGCCGCTCCCCGACGACCCGTACAACACCGCCGGCACCTGACCCTGACGCCTGGTCCGCCGCGCTTCGTTCTTGCCGAACGTGTCGCGGGCGGTGGCTTCGAGTGTGGCTTCCATGGTCTCCTCTGACTTCACGGCGAGAGCTCGGGGTGTGGCCGAGGTCCGACGGCCCGTACACCGAACCCGACGCCCGGGCTCCGACTAGACGAACAACGACGAGACCGACGTCTCCTCGTGGATGCTCTTGATGGCCTGGCCCAGCAGCCGCGCCACCGAGAGCACGACGATCTTGGTGCAACTGGCGGCGGCCGCCGACAACGGGATCGTGTTGGTCACGATCAGCCGGTCGATCGGCGATCGCTCGATGCGCTCGATGGCCGGTCCCGACAGCACGCCGTGCACCGCGCACGCGATGATGTTCGCGGCGCCGTTCTGCTTCAGGGCGGTCGCCGCCTTCGTAATGGTGCCGGCGGTGTCGATGATGTCGTCCTGGATGATGCAGGTGCGCCCTTCGACGTCGCCGATCACGTTCATCACCTCCGCGGTGCCATCGTCGGTGCGGCGCTTGTCGATGATGGCCAGCTCGGCGTCGAGCCGCTTGGCGTACGCCCGCGCCCGCTCGGCGCCGCCGGCGTCGGGCGACACCATGGTCACGTCGGGTGAATTCAGCCGCGACAGGTAGTCGATGATCACGGGCGCCGCAAACAGATGATCCACCGGAATATCGAAGAACCCCTGGATCTGCGCCTTGTGCAGATCCATGGTCAGCACGCGGTTGGTGCCCGCCGCACTGAGCACGTTCGCCACGAGCTTGGCCGAGATCGGGACGCGGGGCTTGTCCTTCCGGTCCTGCCGCGCGTACCCGTAATACGGAACGACCGCCGTGATGCGCGCCGCCGACGATCGTCGGAACGCATCGATCATGATCATCAGCTCGACCAGGTGCGGATCCACCGGTGCGCACGTCGGCTGCACCACGAACACGTCGGTGCCCCGGATGTTCTCGTCGATCTGAAACGAGACCTCCGAATCCGGGAAGCGCCGGAGCCGAGCCTGGCCGGGTACGACACCCAGAAACGTCGCGATCTCACGCGTCAGCTCCGGATGGGCGCTGCCCGAAAACACCTTGAGCTCGCCAAATCCGATAGGCATGAAGGGATCACCCACTGCTGCAGCCTCAAAAGATGGCTGGGGCGGAAGGATTCGAACCTTCGAATACGGGATCCAAAGTCCCGCGCCTTACCGCTTGGCCACGCCCCATCGTCACCGTCTCCGCCGAATGTTAGAGGAAGCTGACCTCAGGAGTGGCCTGGATCACGAGCGCAAACCAAAAGTGTATCCGATGCTCTCTCGGGGCGGCAAGAGCCGCCTGCGTCGGCCGGCGGCCTATGGGCGTCGTACCGGCGCCGCGCCGGCAGTGGAGGGAGGCGCCTGCCGCTGATACGCCCGGCGGCCCACGGTCCGCGTCAGCAACGGACGGCCCCATATCGCCGCAGCAACCCCGCCCGCGATCGCCGTGGATCGCGACGTGAACACGCCGAAGACCGCCGATCCGCTGCCCGACATCGCGGCATACGACGCGCCGGCGCGGAGCAGCGATCGAATCGCCCGGCCGACCGGCGGGTGACGAGCGACGACCGGTCCTTCGAGGTCGTTGGTGAGCTCGGAGAGAGGCGCGCGGAACCAGTGCGGATCCCGGAACCCCATCTCCGTTCGCCGCGACCGCGCGGGCTGACGGGGAGCATCGTCCCACCACGCGTAGGCGTCCTTCGTGCTCACGCCGAAGGGCGGGATCACCAGCACGATCCACATCGACGGCACGTCGGCGAGGGGAAACAGCAGGTCGCCGCGCCCGAGGCCGAGCGCGGTTCCTCCCCGAAGAAAATAGGGCACGTCGGCGCCGAGATGGCGGGCGACGTCGGCCTGGACCTGTTCGGGAAGATCGACCCGCCAGAACGCGTTCAATCCGCGGATCGCCGCGGCGGCGTCGCTGCTGCCGCCGCCGAGCCCCGCCTGAAGCGGAATGCGCTTCTCTATTCCGACGAGAACGCCCTGCGGCCGGCCCCGCCGGCCCGCCGCGCGCCAGACGCGCGCCGCCGCCTGCCAGACCAGGTTCGTCCGATCGGTCGGACAGGCCGGGTCGTCGCATTCAATCGCCAACGGACCGCGGACCGGGCGCAGCCTGAGGGTATCGTGCAGCGCCAGAGACTGCAGGATCGTGCGCACCTCATGGTACCCGTCCGGCCGCCGCGCGGTGACGCGCAGCGAGAAGTTGATCTTGGCGGGGGCGCGAACCGAGAGCAGCGCCTGGCCGCGCGATCTAGGGAGCAGCGGCATATGCCAGCGGCCCCGAGCGCTCGAGCTCTTCGAGCGTCATCGGCTCGGTATCGGATGGAACCTCCACGGTGAACACGGCCGCGTCGAGCCGCACGTTGACCTCGATCTGCGAAAGCGTCAGCCGGATGTCGAAGCGCTCCCGGTCGGCGCTCGTCAATCGCACCGCGCGCGGCAGACCGTCAGCCGGGCCGCCAAGCTGAAAATCGCGATACTCCGATCGCCACCCGGCCGTCCCCTTCATGAGGGCGGCCGCGACTCGCCACTGACCGCCGGGCGGCTCGCGATGCAGGAAGACCATGCCCGACCGGTCGGGAACGCTCCGCCAGTCGTCGCCCAGCCGCGCCGCTTCGTCAGCGCGGGGGGCATCCGCGCAGCCGGTGAGCACCCTGCGCAAGTCGGCGCCGTTCAACGGGAGGCCGGTGAGCGCCTCGAGCACCGCCGAGGGTCGCCCATGTTCGAGCACGCGCCGCTCCCGTGCCAGAAGCACGGTCGCATCGTCGTCGTGGGCGGCGAAAAAGAAGATCGGCGGACCGAACGGCGCGACCGCTTCGAGGCGAACCGATGCCGGCGCCGCCACGCCCGCCAGCAGACGGGCGCGCAGGCGGTGGCCTCCGAGCGATCCGCTCACCCCGATCTCGGCAGTCAACGAAGAGACCGCCTCGCAGCGCCGAGTCGCCTCCTGCAGCACCGCGGGGCCATCACGGGCCGGCTCGCCCGGGCCGGACGGAAGCTTCAGCAGGGCCGGCGCGCAGGAACTGGAGGCGAGCGCCGCGAGCACCGACGACAGGCAGGAGCGACGGCACCACGAAAGCACGAAAGGTTTCGTGGCCAATGCGCCGGGGCTACTTCTTCAGCTTCTGCTGCGCGGACTTGATCTTCCGATCGATCGCGGGCCGATCGATCGAGTCGCCGTCGCCGGCGAGCGCGCGGGTCCACGCGCGAATCGCGTCGTCGAAGCGGCCAAGCTTGAACAGCGCGTCGCCGTAATGATCCTGGATGACCGAGTTGGTGCGCAGTTGCGCGGCCGCCCGCTGGAGGTTTTCGGCGGCCAGATCGAGCTTGTCGCCCTTGAAATACGCCCACCCGAGGCTGTCCAGATACGACCCGTTGTCCGGATCGATCTCGAGCGCCTTCTTCAGGTAGCCGACCGACTCGTCGAGACGCTCGCCGCGATCGGCCAGCATGTAGCCCAGATAGTTCAGGGCAGCGGCGTGGTCGGGATCGATGGCGAGGACCTTGCGGAACGCCGACTCGGCCTCGGCATAGCGCTTCTGCTTCTCGAGCACCGCGCCGAGCTCGAAGGGAATCGACGTGTCGGCCGGGAACCTGGCCTCGGCGCTCTCGAGGGTCTTCACCGCGTCGCCCCCGCGGTTCGCGTCCTGATAGATCTGCGCGAGCGATACGTACGCGAACGGGTTCTGCTCCTGCCTGGCGAGCATCTCCTGCAGGACGGCGACCGCCTGGTCGGGCTGCCCGTTCTGCCTGAGAGCCTGTGCATACAGTCGGGCGAGCCGCAGATCGTCCGGACTGTCGACACGCGCCTGGCGCGCCAGCTCCACGGCGGCGCCGTATTTCTTCGCCGACAGGTTCGATTGAATGAGGTAGCTGGTGATCAGGCCGTCCTTCGGCGCCAGACGATGCGCCTCGCCGAATGCGTCGATGGCGGCGTCGTACTGCCCGAGCTGCTCGTAGGCGAATCCGATGTGGGGGAGCAGCAGTCCCAGCCCTGACGCGTCGGCAGCGGACTGCGCCCGCAGATCCTTGACGACCGGAACCAGCACATCGACGATGGCCTGATACTGCTGGCGATCCTGGAGCGCCTCGGCCAGCGCAAAGTAGCCCCACGGACTGGCCTTGTTGACGCCAATGAGGCGCCGCGCGGTGGCTTCCGCGGTGGTCGGATCGCCCGAGCGCCGCTGTGCCTGCGACAGGAGATAGAGGACACGCTGGTCGGCCGACGCGCCGGCCGCGATCTCGGTAAGCACGCCGCGCGCCTTCTCCGCGTTCGCCCGGCCGCCGGCGCTCAGCAGGGCGGAGCTGTAGCGGAGCTTCAGGTCGGCGTTGCGCGGCTGCCGCTGCACCGCCTTCGCGTAGGCGGCGGCCGACTCCTTCCACTGCCGCTCGCGTTCGTAGAAATCGCCGAGCGTCGCGTAGAGACGTGGATTCTCGGGGGCCTCTTCCTCGAGCCATGCGATGGCTTCCGCGTTCTTGCCCGCGGCCGCGTACGCCTCGGCCAGCAGGGTCACGCCGTCCTGCCACCCGCGCTCGCGCGTGACCAGATCCCGCAGAATCGGAATCGCCTTGTCGAACGCGGCCGCCCGGACGTACATGCGCGCGAGGGCTGCGCGCACGTTCGGGTCCGGGTCGCCGACCACGCCGACGAGCGCCTTTTCCAGATGATCGATCGCCTGCCTGACGGTCGAGTCGTCGCTGGCGGACTGGCGGCCGCCCGACGATCGGCGGTCGTCGGCGATCGCCGCGTAGATCATCCCGAGCACCCGGTGGGCCTCGTTGTTGGCGGCCGACAGCTTCAACGCGTTCTCGGCGGACGTGATCGCGTCGGCCACACGCTCGTGGCGCAGATACAGCGCCGCCAGCTCGGCGGGCAGTTCGCTCGCGGCGGGATCGAGCGCCATTGCGCGCTTGTACGCGGCGATCGCGCCGTCTAGGTCGTCGTCGCGCTCGAGGCGACGCGCGATCAGGTACTGGTCTGTACGCTTCGCCGACCGTGCTCGCGCCTGACGTCGCGGGAGAGGTCGCGCCACGCGGTGCGCGCCCCCCCTGGGCGGCTTCGACAAGCCCCACCGACCCGCACAGACAGACGACGAGCGCTGCGAGCTTCATGTCGTGAATTGTTCCATAAATCGAGGGAGCTGTCATACTATTTGCCGATGGGCATCGATGCGGAACTGCTCGAAATTCTCGCCTGTCCGCACTGCAAGACTCCCGTGAAGCTGGTCAAGGATGGTGCGGCGCTCAAGTGCGAAACGTGCAAGCGGGTCTATCCCATCAAGGACGACATTCCGGTGATGCTCATCGACGAAGCGACGATCGAACCGTAAAGAACACAAGAACAGTTGCCGCACCGCAGCATGGCCGGACTGGAGGACGTCAGGAGGATTCTCCTGGTCCGCCTGCGCGAGATCGGGGACGTCGTCTTCACCACGCCGGCCGTCCACGCGCTCCGCGCCCGGTTTCCCTCCGCCTACATCGCGTACCTCGTCGAGCCGCGGGCGGCGCCGGTCGTGGGGCTCAACCCGCATCTGGACCGGGTGATTGTCGCGCCGCGGCTGGACCCCTGGTCCGACGTCAGGCTCGGCCTGCGCCTCCGGCGTGAACGATTCGACCTGGCCGTCGATTTTCATGGAGGGCCTCGCGCGTCGCTCATCACATGGCTCAGCCGCGCGCCGGTCCGCGTCGGCTACGACGTGCCCGGCCGCGGGTGGATGTACACGGCGCGAGTGGCCCGGCCGCGGCCGATCCGGCCGCGTCACGCCGTGCTGAATCAGTGGGACCTGCTCGGGCCGCTCGGAATCGGGCCCGGGGATGCGCCGAGGTTCCCGGTCGAGATGCCGCTCGACCCGGCCGCCGTCATCACGGTGGACGGCCGGCTGCGCGCGGCCGGCCTGGACGAGACGACGCGCCTCGTCGTGGTGCACGTCAGCGCCGGAAATCCATTCCGGCGCTGGCCGCAGCCGTCGTTTGCGTCGCTCGTCGCGGCACTCGTCGTCCGCCATCCCGATGCGTACGTCATCGTGACCTCCGGACCGTCCGAACGAGAAGCGGCGGCCCGCGTGGCCGCGGCCGCGCGCGACGGGACGGAAGGGGCGGCGCGGGCGCGAGTGCTGTCGGTCGGGGAGTTTTCGCTGCCCGAACTGCGCGCGCTCGTCGAGCGCGCGGCGCTGTTCGTCGGCGGCGACAGCGGGCCGCTTCACGTCGCCGCGACGAGCCGCGTCCCCATCGTGGGGCTCTACGGGCCCACCCTGCCCGTCCGCTCGGCTCCGTGGCGCGACAAAGTGCTCGTCGCCGAGGCGGTCGAGGGCGGCGATCTCGAATGCCGGCCGTGCGATCAGCGCACGTGCGTGCCCGGCGACTTCCGCTGTCTCACGCGCATCGCGCCCGACGCGGTTGCCGGCGCCGCCGATCGCGCGCTCGCGGCACGCGTGTGAGGCTTGCAACCGGACCGCGGAGGGTCGAGACTGAGCCATGACCTCCACGCGGATCGAGCAGATCGCATCGGTGGCGCTGATCCTGTCGGCCGGGGCGCTGCAGTTCTCGATCGCCGCCGGCCAGATCCTGCTCGCCGTCGCAATCGTGGGCTGGCTCGGCCTCCTGCTGATGGACCGGCGGCGTTTCGCCGCGCCGCCATTCTTCTGGCCGCTCCTCGTCTACGCCGGGTGGACCCTGGTGTCAGCTCTGGCGTCGCCGGACAAGCCGACGAGCCTCGTCGACTGCAAGCAGCTGGTGCTGTTCCTGATCGTGCCGGCGACCTGCCTGCTGATGACCGAATCGCGCGCCCAGATGCTGACCAGCGTCGTCATGACCTTCGGCGCGGTGAGCGCGGCGGTGGGCATCTTCGAGTACGGCATCCTGCACTTCGACAGTCTCGGGCGGCGGCCGCAGGGCACGCTCGGCCACTACATGACCTATTCCGGGCTGCTGATGCTGGTCATCTGCGTGGCGCTGTCGCGCATCCTGTTCGGCCGCCGGGAGCGCACGTGGGCCGTGCTCGTGATGCCCGCGCTCGTCGTCGCCGTGACCGTCAGCCTGTCGCGCAACGCCTGGGTGGGCGCCTGTGCGGCGGCGGCGCTGCTGCTGCTGCTGAAGGACTTCCGTCTGCTCGCGGTCGTGCCGGTCGTCGCGGCCATCTTCTTCGGCATCGCGCCGGCGCAGGCGCAGGCGCGATTCCGATCGATCTTCAGCATCAGCGACCCGAGTAACCGCGATCGCCTCGCGATGATGCAGGAAGGCGAGCACATGATCCGCGACCATCCGCTGGTCGGGGTCGGGCCCAACATGGTGCAGGAGCGGTACGCGGACTACCGGGTGCCGGGCGCGGAGAACAAGACCAATCCGCACCTCCACAACGTGCCGCTGCAGATCGCGGCCGAGCGCGGGCTGCCGGCGCTCGCCGCCTGGCTCACCTTCGTCGTCATGCTGTTTGTGGAGCTCGGCCGCCGATTGCGCGTCCGCCGGTCGTCGTTCTTCGCGGCGATGGCGCTCGCGGCGACGATCGCGATGCTCGCGGCCGGGATGTTCGAGTACAACTTCGGCGATTCCGAGTTCCTGATGCTGTTCCTGATGCTCGTGACGCTGCCGTTCGCAGCCGCCCGCACCTGAGCATCACGGGCCGCTCGGGCCCCTTCCCCGTTCACGGCATGTGTCCATCGACCGACAGCTGCGCCTGCACGCCAATCCTGAGCCGTGACAGCGACGCGGAGATTCGCTGTGGAGGCTGCTTGGAATCGCGGCGGTAGGTGACCCGGTACTCGTGCATCTGGCGGAGGCGCGTGATCCCGATCTGCTGCGCGAGCTCCGGCAGCAGCGTCACCAGGCGCGTCGCGGCGGCGATGTTCTCGTACCGGCCGCCGCTCAGCTTCGTCACGGCCAGCCCCACCTCGGTCTGCAGAGCGCCCGCCACCGAGTTCACCCGCTCGCCGCCCCCCTGGAGAATCACGAAGTGGACCGTCGCGCCCTTCTCCACGATCCGCTTCTGCAGCCGCTGGTAGTCGCGGTCCATCGCCGACAGGTTCGACCCGACGTCCGAGGCCAGCATCATCAGCATCGGAAAGTAATCCGTCCTGTCCTTCTCGAACCGTTCGCTGGCCTCCACGAGGGCGTCGAAGAAGAGGCCGGCGCCGGTGTCGGGCGCGATCAGGTCCACGCCCTGGAGCAGCCTCTCGCGGTCCCGCGTCGGCTTGACCACGGGCCGCGGCTGCGGGTTCATGGTGTAGAGGGACGTCTCCAGGTCGGGCGGAAGCGCCTCGAAAAACGCCTTGAGCGCCGTGCGGAACGTCGCCAGCTCACGCGTGGTCACCGGCCCGTTGTCCACCATCACCGTCAGCTTCATCGGCTTGCCGGTCGGCTCCACCTTGAGCACCTCGGCCTCGACATCGTCGACGGTCACCTTGACGTCGGAGATTTCCAGGTCGGTGACCGGATTGTCCTGGGCGTCGAGTACGCTGATGTACAGCTGGCCGAGCTGTTGAGCCTGAACAGGGGCGGCGGCCGGCAAAACCACTGATGCGACGAGGGCCAGCGCGGACACCAACGGAGGGACGGCGCGAGGTCGCCAGCTGCGGATGACGCGCATGTTCGCCGCATCGTAGTGACGGCGGCAGGGCGCGTCAAGAAACCATTGCGATGTTCCGAAAGGACCTGATCGCGCTGCTCACTGACCGCCCGCGGTCGGTGTCATCGATCGCCCGCCAGCTCGGGCTCGGACGCCGCGACGTCGACGAGGATCTCCGGCACGCCATTCGATCCGCTCGGGCGGCCGGCCGCCGGATCGGGATCGAGCCGGCGCGATGTCGCACGTGCGGCTTCGAGTTCGGCCACGGCAAGCTGTCCAAGCCTGGCAGGTGCCCCGCCTGCCGGGGCACCCGTGTCGTCGAAGCCCAAGTCTGGATCGAGCCGGCCGATGGCGGCACGGGCGGCTGAACCGGGCGGCGATATAATGCGGCCCGGCGTTGCCCGGCTCCCTTCGCACCCATCCGGAGAGAGGTCCCATGACTGCAAGGAACGCGTCGGCGCCGGCCCGATTGCTGTCAAGGGCCGAGGTGATGGCGATCTTCGAGCGGCGCCAGGAGGCCTGGGACGATCTGGATGCCGACCGCCTGGCAGAGGACTATGCGGACGATTGCACCGTCGACAGTCCGACCGCCGGCACCCACACCGGGCGCGCCGCGGTGGCGCGGGTGCTCCGCGGGGTCTTCGACGGATTCCCGGACTTGAAGTTTCACACGGTGCGCCTGGTCATCGACGGTGATCGCGTCGCCCAGATCGCGGAGGTCGAAGGGACCGACATCGGCGGCTTTCTCGGCGTGCGCCCCACGGGCAGGATGTTCCGCGTGCCGGTGGTGTTCCTGTACGCCTTCAGGGACGGCCGCATCGTGCAGGAACATCGGATCTACGACTACACGGGCATGCTGGTGCAGATCGGCGTGCTCAAGGCGAAGCCGAGTTGAGTGCGTGTTCGTCCGCCGGGAGATGTCCGTGACACGCGACGACATCAGCGATCTCATCCTGAAACGTCAGCGGGGAATCGAGGCCCGCGACGCAGCCGGTCTGGGCCGGCTGTACGCCACCGGCTGCGTGGTCGAGAGCCCGACGGCCGGCGGTTCGGTCACCGGACCGGCCGCCATCGCCGCGGTCTACGACGCGTGGTTCAAGGGGTTTCCCGACATGGTGGCCTCCTTCGAGCCGCCGCTGATCGACGGCGATCGCGTGGTCCAGATCGTCATGACGGTCGGCACCGACACGGGCGGGTTCCTGGGAGTGCCGCCCACCGGCAAGCCGTTCCGACTTCGGGTGGTGTTCCTGTCCACGGCGGCGGATCAGCAGATCGTGCGCGAACAGCGCATCTACGACTTCACCGGCATGCTCGTGCAGATTGGCGTGCTCAAGGCCAAACCGGCGGTGTGACGTGTCCACTGACAGCGCTCCGCGCCTGCTCGTCAGGGATGCTCTGGGGCAGCGGGTCATCCCGATCGACAAGCCGCTCTTGACGCTCGGGCGGCGCAGCGAAACCGACGTGCGGGTTCCAGGGGCCGGCGTGTCCCGGATGCACGCCGAGATCGTCACCGAGAACGGCGTGCACCGCCTGCGCGACTGCGCGTCGCGGTTCGGCACTTTCGTCAACGGCGAACGGGCCACCGAACGGGTGCTCGCGCACGGCGATCGCATCAAGCTCGGCGAGTCCGACGACACCGAGATCATCTTCTTCATCGGGGGCACCGACGACGCGCCGTCGGCGGAGAAGAGCTCGGTGGCCGCGGTCAGCGAGATCCGGCACATGGCGGACCTGCTCAAAGGCCTCCGCGCGCTCGGGTCCGGCCGCGTGCTCGACGACGTGCTGACGCTGGTGCTCGACTCGGCGATCGACGTGACCGGCGCCGAGCGCGGCTTCATCATGCTCGCCAACGCCGAGGGTCAGCTCGAGTTCAAGCTGGCTCGGGCGCGCGGACATCTGACGCTCTCGGGCAAGACGTTCGCGACCAGCCAGAAGATCCCCGAGAGCGTGTTCGCGACCGGCCGCGACACGATCGTCGAAGACCTCCTCGACGGCGATCTCGGGGCGCTTCACACGGGGACCGTCGCGCTGGGCATCCGGCAGGTGCTCTGCACGCCGCTGCGACTCGTCCGCTACGTGGAGCGCGCCGAGGAGCAAACCGACGACAAGGTCATCGGAGTGCTCTATCTCGACAGCCGCGAGCGCGGGGCGCTTCGCTCGGCGCAGACGCGTGCGGCCCTCGAGACGCTCAGCAGCGAAGCCGCCGTCGCGATCGAGAACGCGCGCCTCTACCGCGAAGCCGTGGAGCGCACCAAGCTCGAGCAGGAACTGAAGATCGCCGCCATCATCCAGCAGGCGCTCTTGCCTCCGGCCGCCCGCACCGGCTCGTTCTTCACCAGCGCCGGCGCTTCCATTCCCTGTCGATCGGTCGGGGGCGATTTCTTCGACTACGTCGATTTGGCCGGCGGCGAGTTCGGGTTCATCGTGGGCGACGTGGCGGGCAAGGGATCGCCGGCGGCGCTGTTGTCGGCGGCGCTGGTCGGGATGTTCAGTGCGGAAGCGACCTACCACGCCAGCGCGGCGCCGGTCCTCAGCCGGCTGAACAAGGGCCTCCTCCGGCGCGGCCTCGAATCGCGTTTCGTCACCACCTTCTACGCGCGGCTGGCCCCCGACGGATCGCTGACCTACTCGAACGGCGGCCACAACCCGCCGGTGCTCGAGACCTCGCGCGGCGTGCGGCGCCTGGAAAAGGGTGGCATGGTGCTCGGGCTGTTCGAACAGGCGACGTTCGAGGAAGAGACCGTGCGGCTCCAGAAAGGCGACATCGTCGTGGCGTACAGCGACGGGGTGAGCGAGGCGATGAACGAGGCCGGCGACGAGTTCGGCGACGAGCGCCTGCTGGCCTCGATCGAGAGGAATCGGAACGGCGCCCCGCAGCAGCTGCTCGACGGCCTGCTCACCGACCTCCACGCGTTCTGCGGGAAGGCGCAGGCCAGCGACGACGTCACCATCGTGGTCGTCCGGTACGACGGCCCGAGCTGACGCGCGCCTCAGTGCCGGAAGTGCCGGCGGCCGGTCAGCACCATCGCCAGGCCGTGCTCGTCGGCGGCGGCGATCACCTCCGCGTCGCGCAGCGATCCGCCCGGGTGAATCACGGCGGTCGCGCCCGCGGACGCCACGGCGTCGACGCCGTCACGAAAGGGAAAGTACCCGTCGGTCGCCGCCACCGAGTTCACGAGGGCCTGCTTGTCGCGGGCGGTCAGGATCGCGACGTGCACGGCATCGACACGGCTCATCTGGCCGGCGCCAATCGCCAGCGTGCGCGGGCCGCCGGCAAACACCACCGCGTTCGACTTCACGTGCGCGCACACGCGCCAGGCAAATCGCAAGCCGTCCCATTCGCCCGGGGTCGGCGCCCGTTTCGTGGCGATGCGGAATCCGTCGGGCAGCGCGTCGGGCGACCACAAGGCACGTGCTTCCACGACCAGATCGCGCGCCTGCACGAGCACCGCCCCCACGATCGACCTCAGCTCGACCCCGCTCGCGGGCGATCCGACGCCACCGGCGATGACGACGCGCATCTGCCGCCGCCGACCGAGCGTCTGACGCGCCTCGTCCTGCACCGCGGGCGCGACCACGACGTCGATCTTGGTGGACACGATGGCGTCGGCCGCCGCGGCATCGATCGCGCGGTTCAGCGCGACGATGCCGCCGAACGCGCTCAGGGGATCGGCGTCGCGTGCGCGGAGGTAGGCGTCGACGGCATCCACCCCCGTGGCGACGCCGCACGGATTGGTGTGCTTGACGACGGCCGCCGCCGGCTCCGCGAACTCCGCGACAATGCGCGCGGCGGCGTCCAGATCCAGCAGGTTCGTGTACGACAGCTCCTTGCCTTGAATGAGCGCCGCCTTGCCGAAACCGGCCTCCGGATCGGCCGCCGGCCCGCCGAGGTGCCGGTACCAGGCGGCCCGCTGGTGCGGGTTCTCGCCGTACCGGAGATCGCCGATCTTCTCGAGCTCCACCCGGACGCGGTCGTCGAACGCCCCCTGCGATCGCGTCCGCGCGAAACGATCCGGCTCCGCGGCGAATTCCCCGAGCGTCGCGGTGACGGCCGCGTCGTAGTGCGCCGTATGCGCGAACGCCTTGCGCATCAGCTCGAACCGGAACGCGGCGGTCGCGCCGGCGTCGATCGCGGCCAGCAGCCCGGGGTAGTCCTGCGGATCGACCACGACCAGCACGTCCCGAAAGTTCTTGGCCGCCGCGCGCACCAGGCTCGGGCCGCCGATGTCGATCTGCTCCACGAGATCGTCGAACGGCACGTCGGCCTGTCGGGCCGTGGCCTCGAACGGATACAGGTTGACGACGACGAGATCGACCGGCTCGATACGCTGTTCCGCGAGCGCCGCGAGGTCGCCCGGGACATGACGACGGGCCAGAATCCCGGCATGAACGGCGGGATGCAGCGTCTTCACGCGGCCGCCCATCATCTCGGGGAACCCCGTCACCTCCTCGACGCCAATCACCGGGAGGCCGGCCGTTCCCAGAGCGTCGGCGGTGCCGCCGGTGGCGATCAACGTGAACCCGCGGCCGGCCAGGCCGCGGGCGAGCTCGATGAGGCCCGTCTTGTCCGACACGCTCAGCAGGGCTCTTGGCATAACCGTAAAAGTTCAGTATGATTTCGATGACGCCGGGCGGGCCTGGCGCCGCAAGGTCAAGGCCGCAGCAGTTTGCGGTCTTTTTTTGTGCCCTCGTCCCGGTAGAGGGGGGCAGGTTTCGGACGCGGCGTGGTGTCGCGTCCGCGTAAGACAGGAAGAAGAACGATGCGTATTACAGGCAAGGTCAAGTGGTTCAACAACGCGAAAGGCTACGGGTTCATCGAACGCGACGGAGGCAGCGATGTCTTCGTGCACTACTCGGCCATCCAGGGCGACGGCTTCCGCTCGCTGGAGGAGGGCCAGGCAGTGGAGTTCGAGATCGTTGACGGCCCCAAGGGCCCGCAGGCCGGCAACGTCACCAAGATCTGACCTCTCCCGCGAAGCCGGGCGCCCGCCGGGGCGCCCGGCTCCACGCGTTCCACACCGGATCGCTCGCCGCCACACGCGCCGCCCACCGCTCACTCGCTTCCCTTCATCGCCCGGGCAGTAAAGCTGACCTTTCCGTCCTTGACGGCGACGCGGAAGGCCACCTCGTCGGTCCCCGAGCGTTGAAGCTTCGTGACCTGCGTCTTGACCAGCTCCGCGAACCGGTCGAACGGCACCGCGTCCTGCCCGAGCTCGCGACGCGCCTCGATGAGCGAGCCGTACAGTTCCTCGAGCCGATCCATCTCGCGCATCGGATCGTTGAACGTGGCGACATGGAGAATCCGATCCCTGGGAGGCGGGCTGGCGGACGGATCCGTCCTCCGGGTCACGAGGGGGCCGGCACGTCCTTCTTCGCGCGCGCGGAGGCCGCGATCCCAGAGATCCACGAGCGCGGAAAAGCGCGACTGCAGCGTCGAGAAGCGGAACCGCTCGGCGTAGTTCTGGATGAACGCCCGATCGTACCGCCTGACGATCGCCTCGACACGGCCGCGCGTCTCCGAGGGCGGCTTGGGCAGCCGTCCCGCAAAGAACATGTTGTACTCGGCTTCGAGCCGCTTGAGCTCGGCTTCGAGGCGCAGCAAATCCTGCGCGAGAGCGGACAGTTCGGCCACGGCTATCGCGGGATGAGGAACCACACCAGGGGCAGCCAGAGCTCGCGTGCGAACGGCACCGGTCGATCGTCAATCAGCACTTCGGTCGCGTCGTCTCCGCCGACGATGTCGAAGAGGTCGCGCAGCCGCAGCGGATCGCTCGACCAGAAGCGCGCGCGATGCCTGAGGGCGGGGCCGGATCCGACCTCCCGGTATTCCGCCGACGCCCGGGCCAGTTCCAGGGCGCGCGGAAACTCCGGGATGTCCAGAGGCGGAAAGACGAGGGTGATCGAGAACGGGCGCGGGTCGGCGCCGAAGAGCGCCTCGTGAAGGTCGGGATCGAGCGCGGCGAGCTCCTCCTCGGTCGGTTGCTCGGGCAGATCGGCGTACGGCCAGAAGCGCTCCAACGGCCGGTACTTGATGGGCTGATCCACGACAGGACATAGTATTCCCCGCCATCGTGCCATCCGGCAATCTGCAATGTCCGATCGCAGGGAGATGATTCCGTCGATCGAGCGACTGCGGCAGCGGCCCGCGATCCAGGCGCTCGAGGTGCGCTTCGGCCGATGGGCCGCGCTCGACGCCCTGCGCTCGGCCGCCGACCTCGTCCGCGCGTCGATCGCCGGCGGCTCCGCGTGGTCCGCCGGCGAGGCAGACGACGAACGGGCCGTCGCCGATCGGATCGAATCGCTGACGGCCTCGACGCTCGAGGCGCGGTTCGCCGCCTCGCTCCGCCCCGTCATCAACGCCACCGGCGTGATCGGGCACACCAATCTCGGACGGGCGCCGCTCAGCGAGTCGGCACTGGCCCGGGTGGTCGCCGTGGCCGGGAGCTACTCGACGCTGGAGTACGACGTGGCCGGCGGGATGCGGGGCCGGCGCGACGTGCACGCCGAGGACGCGCTCTGCCGGCTCACCGGGGCGGAGGCCGCGGTGGTCGTCAACAACAACGCGGCGGCCACGCTGCTCGTCCTCGCGGCGCTGGCAGCGGGACGCGAGGTGATCGTGTCGCGCGGCGAGCTCGTCGAGATCGGCGGCGGATTCCGGGTGCCCGATGTCATGAAGCAGTCGGGCGCCACGCTTCGCGAAGTCGGGACCACCAACAGGACGCGGGCCGCCGACTACGCAGCGGCGATCAACGAGCGAACGGCGCTGGTGCTCCGCGTCCACCCGTCGAACTTCACCATCGAGGGGTTCACGGCGCGTCCGGCGCTCGCCGAGCTCGTCGATCTCGGGCGGCGGTTTCACGTCCCGGTCGCCGAGGATCTCGGGAGCGGATACCTCCGGCGGTCCGGCGTCCGCGCGGGCGGCGAACCGGCGGTCGAGGACAGCGTGGCGGCGGGCGTCGGCGTCTGCTGCTTCAGCGGGGACAAGCTCCTCGGCGGCCCCCAGGCGGGCATCATCCTCGGCACGCGGGAGCTGCTCGACCCGGTGCGGCGTCATCCGCTGATGCGCGCGCTGCGTGTCGACAAGATGACCTACGCGGCGCTGGAGGCGACGCTCGCCGCCTACGAGACCGGCCGGGCCGCCGAGACGGTGCCGGTGCAGCGGATGCTGGCGGCGCCGGCGGACGGGCTCCGCCACCGCGCGGAGCAGATGGCCCGGGCGCTCGCGCCGATTCCGCGGCTTCGGGCCACCGCCGTTCCATCCTCCTCGGCCGTCGGCGGCGGGAGCGCCCCGGGCATCGCCCTGCCGAGCTGGGCGGTCTCCCTCGAGATGGACGGTGCGACGCCCGACGACCTCGCGTCCCGACTTCGACGGCTGGACCCGCCCCTCATCGGCCGCATCGAGCAGGACCGCGTGCTGCTGGACCTCCGGACGGTGTTTCCCGAGCAGGATGCCCAGGTCGTCGAACACCTTCGCGGCCTCGGTGCGGGCTGAACTAGAATCGGCCCTCATGACGCCACTCACCCGCCGTCCACCGGCTCCCGACGAGGAAGCCGACCTCTGCGCCTCGTGGTCGCCGCGACGGTGATCGAGCACGCCGCCAGAGCGCGGCGGCACCCGCCGAACCGGCGCTGATGCCGTGCGGCCGCGGCGCGATGGCTGCCGAGGCGCCGCCCGCCGGACTTACATCGAGTGGGCCCGCACGACTCGCTCGTCGAGATCGATCCCGAACCCGGGCCGCTCCGGCACTGCAATCGTCCCCTTCTCGAACCGCTCGGGCGGGGTCACGATGTCGTGCCGCCACGCGGCCTCGCCCCATTGAAACTCCAGGAGCCGGAAGTTCTTCACCACGGCACAGACCTGCACGCTGGCCGCCGTCGAGACAGGACCGCTCGGGTTGTGGGGCGCGACCGCGACGCCGTCGCGCTGCGCGACCGCGGCGATCTGGGTCAGGGCGAGCAGCCCGCCGCAGTGCTTGACGTCCGGCATGATGACATCGACCGTCCGGTCGCGGCTGAGGGGCCCGAAGCCGGCGAGCCCGAACAGGATCTCGCCTGCCGCCAGCGGCTGCTGAATCCGCCGTCGGATCTCGCGCGTCTCTTCGAGGCGCTCCGGCGCGACCGGTTCTTCGTACCAGGAGAGCTTCTGCGGCTCCAGCCGGCGGGCGACGCGCTCGGCGAGCGGCACGTCGAAGAAGCTGTGACAGTCGACCATCAACTCGACCTGCGGGCCGATGGCATCGCGCATCGCCGCCACGCAGGCAATCCCGTTGTCGACGGCGGCGTCGATCGAGCCTGCCGGGGAGCCGGGCGGAGGGAACCCGTCGAACGGCGCGCCTTTCACGGCACTGAAGCCATCCCGCACGGCCGCCGACGCCGCCGCGGCGAATCCAGCCGGCGTGCGCGGCTTCGTCGCCCGGTTGATGTTGGCGTAGACCTGGAGCGCCTGTCTCACCCTTCCGCCAAACAGCGAGCACGTCGGCACGTCGAGCGCCTTGCCGGCCAGGTCCCACAGCGCCTGCTCGATCGCACTGTACGCGGTCGCCGCGACCAGGCCCCGCGTCGCTGCAAGAGGCTCGCCCTGCTGGCGATATGCTCCGATTTCGAGCGGCGACCTTCCAGCGATCAGGTTGAAGAACCCGCGCAGCTCCGATTCCATTCGCGAGGCGTCCTCCCTGGTGGTGTTCGCGAACCCGAACGCATCCGAGGCCTCGCCCAGTCCGGTCAATCCGGCGTCGGTCCGCACGCGGACGATCAGCCACACGGTTCGTTCGGTTGCCCGGACCGGCAGGAGATCGAAGCCGGTCACACGGAGCCGGGGCGCCGCCCGCAGATCGCGGGGGATCCCGAGCGCGGCGCCCGCCGCAAGCGCGGCTCCGGCAGCCAGGAACGATCGCCGACCGACCGATCTGTCGCGCACAAGGGCCTCCCGGATACCGACCGCGGCGGCCCTAGAAGATGGTCGCGACGGATGCCGCGGCCCAGTCGAGGACGCGCGTCGGCAGGATGCCGAGATAGAAGACGACCGCCGCCGAAACGACGAGCGCGGCGCCGGCCAGCCGTGGAATCACCGGGACCCGCGCCTGAGACTCGGCCGGCGTCATGTACATCATCACCACGACGCGCAGGTAGAAGAACACCGAGACGACGCTCGTCAGCACGCCGATGATGGCCAGCCAGTAGTAGCCGGCGCTCACCGCGGCGCTGAACACGTACCATTTCGCGATGAAGCCCGCGAGCGGCGGGAATCCGCCGAGCGACAGGAGAAAGATCGTCATGAGGGCCGCCAACCCCGGGTGCTCGTTCCACAGGCCGGCGTAGTCGCGGATCTGATCGTTCGGCCGTTCCGCACTGTCGAGGATCGCGATGACGCCGAAGGCGCCGAGGTTGGTCACCGCGTACGACAGCAGATAGAAGAGGACGGCGGCCTTGCCGACGTCGTTGGCCGATACGAGCGCCACCAGCAGGTAGCCGCCGTGGGCGATGCTCGAGTAGGCGAGCATGCGCTTGACATTCGACTGCACCACCCCCACCACGGTCCCGAGCACCATCGTCGCGACGGCGACGGCCCAGACGACCACGCTCCAATCGGCGCGAAGCGGATCGAAAGCGGCGAGAAACACGCGGACGAAGGCCGCGAACGCCGCTGCCTTGACGCCGGTCGACATGAACCCGGTGACCGACGGCGGAGCGCCCTGGTAGGCGTCGGGCGTCCACATCTGGAACGGCACCGCGGATATCTTGAAGGCGAAACCGACCAGCAGCAGCCCCGTCGCGAGGAGCTGCATGGGCGTGTGCGACGCGCCCTGCGCGGCCATCATGCGCGCGATCCGATCCAGGTGCGTGCTGCCGGTCACGCCGTAGGTGAACGCGACGCCGTACAGGAAGAACGCGCTCGAGAAGCCGCCCAGCAGGAAATACTTGAAGGCCGCTTCGGTGGCGATCGGCTGGTCGCGCCGGATGCCGGTGAGCACGTACACCGAGAGCGACAGCACCTCGAGCGCGAGAAAGATGACGAGCAGATCGGACGCCGTCGCCATCAGCATCATGCCGGCGATCGCGAACAGCATCAGCGTGTAGTACTCGCCCTGGGGCAGCTTCTCGCGGGCCACGGTCGGCGCGGAAATCGCCAGCGAGAGCACGCCGACGAGGATCAGGATCCACGTCGCGAACAGCCCGAAATTGTCGGCGGCGACGACGCCGAAACTGGTGGCGTTGCTGTTCCACAAACCAGCCGACGCGACGGCCGCGGCCGCCAGGCCGATGAGCCCGAGGCCGATGGGGACCCGCTCGCCGGGTTCGCGCCACGCCTCGAACACCATCGTCGCGATGGCGCTGGCGGCGACGCAGCACATCGGGAAGACGGCGAAGTAGGGCGTCGCGCCGGCGAAGTACGCCGACAGGTTCATCGCGCCCCCCGATCGGCGCTCGACGCCTCCGATTGGACGCCGGCGACCTGCGGTCCGTCGCGCGTCGTTCTGGCGCGGAACTCGATCGGCGCGCCCTGGCGCACCTGATTCAGCATCCGCTCGACGGAGGGCGCGATCGGCCGGAGGAAGAGGTTCGGCAGGACGCCCATCAGGACCGTCATCGCCACGATGGGGACCAGGATGGTCCACTCGCGGCGCGTCAGATCGGGCAGCGTCTCGTTCTTCTCGTTGGTGACCGGCCCGTAGTTCACCCGCTGGAACATCCACAGCATGTAGGTGGCCGACAGAATCACGCCGGTCGCCGCGACGGCGGCCACCCGCGGGCTCCACCGGAAGGCGCCGAGCAGGATCAGGAATTCGCCGACGAAGCCGTTGAGGCCCGGCAGCCCGATCGAAGCCAGGGTGACAATGAGGAACACCGCCACCAGATGCGGCATCACCTTCTTCAGCCCGCCGTATTCAGCGATCAGGCGGGTGTGGCGCCGGTCCGACAGCATGCCGACGATGAGGAAGAGGCCGCCGGTGGTGACGCCGTGGTTCAGCATCTGGTAGACGGCGCCCTCGACGCCCTGCGTGTTCAACGCCGCGATGCCGAGCACCACGAAGCCAAGATGGCTGACGCTCGAGTAGGCGACCAGCTTCTTCATATCGGGCTGGACCATCGCCACGAGCGCGCCGTAGACGATGCCGATGACCGCGAGCAGCGCGAGGTACGGTGCGAACGCGACGGCGGCGGCCGGGAAGAGCGGGAAGGCGAACCGGATCAGCCCGTAGGTTCCCATCTTCAGCAGGACGCCCGCCAGGATCACGGATCCGGCCGTGGGCGCCTCGACGTGCGCGTCGGGCAGCCACGTGTGAAAGGGGAACAGCGGCACCTTGATCGCGAACGCCAGCGCGAACGCCAGGAAGCCCCAGAACTGGATCTGCGGCGGAATCTGCAGCGCGTACAGCTTCATCAGATCGAAGCTGTAGGCGCCGGTCGCCGTGAAATGCAGGTAGGCGAGCGCCAGGATCGCCACCAGCATCAGCACGCTGCCCGCCATGGTGTACAGGATGAACTTCACGGCGGCATAAATCCGCCGATCGTAGCCCCAGATGCCGATGAGGAAGTACATCGGGATCAGCATCGCGTCCCAGAACACGTAGAACAGGAACAGATCGAGCGAGACGAAGACGCCCATCATCGCGCTCTCGAGCAGGAGCACGAACAGGCAGAAGGTCCGCCTCTTGCTGTGCACCGACTCCCAGGAGCAGAGCAGCGCCAGCGGCGTGAGAAAGCCGGTGAGCACGAGCAGCAGCAGACTGATGCCGTCCACGCCGACCGCGTAGGTGATGCCGAACGCCGGAATCCATGCATGGCGCTCGACGAACTGGAACTCCGCCGACGCCGGGTTGAAGCGGCTCCACAGCAGCAGCGTCTCGGCGAACACGAGCACCGACACGACGAGCGCCACGTTGCGCACCAGCGCCGGCTCGCGCTCGTCGTCCTTGAAGAACAGCAGCAGCATCGCCCCGAGCGCGGGCAGCGCGACGAGCGAGCTCAGGATGGGAAACGTCATACCGACCGGCCCGAATTGGGCATGGCGTCGCGGCCTACCTCCACAGGAAGTACCCGAGAATGAGCACGGTGCCGAGGAAGATCGACGTGGCGTAGGCGCGGACCGATCCGGTCTGCAGGCGCCGCATCAGCCCGCTGAGACCGCCGACCGTCCGGGCGACTCCGTTCACCGTGCCGTCGATGACCCGGACATCGACGGCCTTCCACAGCCCTTCGTCCGAGACAATGCGGATCGGCGTGACGACGGCCGCGTCGTACACCTCGTCGACGTAGTACTTGTTGACGAGCAGGCGGTGCAGCCCGGCGAACCGGGTCGCGATCGCGTCGGCCGCCCCGCGGTTTCGGGCGAAGAAGAACCAGGCGACGGCGATGCCGCCAAGCGCCGTCGCGCTCGACACCACCATCAGCTCGATCTCCACGGTCTCGCCGGGACTCGTGGTCTCGGGCTCTTCGACCGGGACGCCCTGGCCGGCCGTGAAGCTCGGCTCCAGAAACCGTCCGATGCGGTCGCCGCCGCCGACGGCGCGCGGAACGCCGACATAGCCGGCGACGACCGACCCGACCGCCAGGACGACGAGGGCGAGCGCCATGGCCGGCGGCGCATCATGAAGGTGCCCGTGCGGCGCGGCGTGCGGGTCGTCGAGCCGATCGGCCCGGCTGCCGTGGAAGGCGAGGAACACGAGACGGAACATGTAGACCGCCGTCAGGAGCGACGTGATCATGCCGAGGAGCCACAGGACCGTGTGGCCGCTGGCGAACGTCCGGTAGAGGATCTCGTCCTTGCTGAAGAACCCGGAGAGCAGCGGCACGCCGGCAATCGCGATCGCGCCGGTCAGAAACGTCCAGTAGGTGATCGGCAGCTCCCGCCGGAGGCCGCCCATCCGGCGAAGATCCTGCTCGCCGCCGAGCGCGTGAATCACGGCGCCCGACCCGAGGAACAGCAGCGCCTTGAAGAACGCGTGGGTGTAGAGGTGGAAGATGCCCGCCGCATAGGCGCCGACGCCCATCGCCAGGAACATGTAGCCAAGCTGGGACACGGTCGAGTACGCGAGCACCCGCTTGATGTCGTTCTGCACCAGCCCGATCGTCCCGGCCATCAGCGCCGTGGCGACGCCGACGATCGCGACGATGTCGAGCGTCAGCGGGGCGTGCCCGAAGAGCACCGCATTGCGCCCGATCATGTACACCCCCGCCGTCACCATGGTCGCCGCGTGGATGAGCGCGGAGACCGGGGTCGGGCCCTCCATCGCGTCGGGCAGCCAGATGTACAACGGGATCTGGGCCGACTTTCCGGTCGCGCCGACAAACAGCAGGAGCGTGACGAGCGAGAGCGTGCCGAACGAGGCCTCCGGCGCGAGGCCGGCGAGCGAACGCGCGATCTCGCGAAAGTCGAGCGTCCCGAAGCGCACGAACGCCAGCAGCACGCCGAGCACGAACCCGAAATCGCCGATGCGATTGACGATGAAGGCCTTCTTGCCGGCGTCGGACGCGGACTTCTTCTGATACCAGAACCCGATCAGCAGGTACGAGCAGAGGCCGACGCCTTCCCACCCGATGAACATGACGAGGAAGTTCGACCCGAGCACCAGCGTCAGCATGAACGCCGCGAAGAGGTTCAGATACGAGAAGTAGCGGGCGAACTCCGCATCGGTCTCCCCGTGCATGTACGCCGTCGAGTAGATGTGGATCAGCGAACCGATCCCGGTGACCACCAGGATCATCAGCGCCGACAGCGGATCCAGCCGCAGCGCGAACGGGACGTCGAAGTCGCCCGAGGCGATCCAGTCGAAGACCGGCTGGACGACCGACCGCGCGTCGGGCGGCATCGCCACGAGCCGCGCGACGGCGGCAAGCGCCACCGCGAGCGCTCCGAGCATGGCGCCGCACGCGACCCAGCCGGCGGCACTCTTGCGGATCCGCCCCCCGAAGGAGGCGTTCACAAGGAAGCCGAGAAACGGCAGCAGCGGGATGAACGCCAGCATCACCGGGCGCCTCGCCTCGCCGGGACGCGATGTCGCGAGGCGCCCGTCCCCGGGGCGTGGTGACGTCGTGGCCGGTTCCGCAGGAGCGTCACCATTTCAGCGTCGTGAAGGAATCCGGGTTGAGCGACTCGCGGTGCCGGAACAATCCGATCACAATCGCGAGACCGACGGCGGCCTCCGCCGCGGCGACCGTCATCACGAAGAACACGATGATCTGGCCGTCGGCCGACCCGAGGGCGCGTCCGAACGCCACGAAGGTCAGGTTGACGGCGTTCAGCATGATCTCGATCGACAGCAGGATCGTGATGAGGTTGCGCCGCACGAAGACGCCGGCCGTGCCGATGGCGAACAGGATGGCCGACAGCACGAGGTAGTCTCCCAGCGTCGGCATCACGGCGTCTCGCGGCGCGCCAGAACGACCGCGCCGACCATCGCCACCAGGATCAACACGGACGTCACCTCGAAGGGAAACGCGTACTCGGTGAAGAGCCGGCGGCCGATGGCGGCCACCGAGGTGACCGACGCGCCGGGGAACCGGCCCGACTCGCCGCCGTTCTTGGTCAGCGCCCAGGCCAGCTCCACGAGCAGCACCACGGCAAGCAGGCCGCCGACGCTGGTCAGGTGCGGCGCGACCAGGCCGCGCTTGACGTCCTCCTCGGTCTCCTCCCGCGGCGCGTTCAGCAGCATGACGACGAAGAGGAAGAGCACCATGATCGCGCCGGCGTACACGATGATCTGGATGACGGCGACAAACGGCGCGTCGAGCAGCACGTACAGCCCCGACAACGCCCCGAAGGAGGCGATCAGCAGCAGCACGCTGTAGATCGGGTTGTGCTGCGCGATGACCATTAGCGACGCCAGCACGGCAACCGCCCCGAACAGATAGAAGAGCGTCATCGAAGGCTTTCGCGCGTCCTCACGCCCCGAAGTACAGCACGCCGGCCGCCGTCACCAGGAGATTGACGACCGCGACCGGCAGCAGCACCTTCCAGCCGAAGTGCATCAACTGGTCGTAGCGGTAGCGCGGCAGCGTCCACCGCATCCACACGTAGAAGAACAGAATCGCGGCAACCTTGACGAGAAACCAGATCCAGCCGAGCGACGCGGGCAGCAGCGGCCCCTGCCAGCCGCCCAGAAACAGGTCGGTGGCGACGGCCGACACCGTCACCATGTTGATGTACTCGGCGAGAAAGAACATCGCGAAGCTCATGCTGCTGTACTCGGTGTGGTAGCCGGCGACGAGCTCCTGCTCCGCCTCCGGGAAATCGAACGGCGCGCGGTTGGTCTCCGCGATGCCGGCAATCATGAAGATCACGAAGCCGATCGGCTGGAGGAACACGAACCATCGCGGCAGCACGCCAAGCCACGCCCCGGCCTGCCGCGTGACGATGTCGTGGAGCGACAGCGAGTTGGCGATGAGCAGCACGCCGCCGAGCGCGAGGCCGTACGACAGCTCGTAGCTGATCATCTGCGCCGACGACCGCAGGCCGCCGATGAGCGAGTACTTGCTGTTGGAGCTCCAGCCCGCCAGCACGATGCCGTACACGCCCATCGACGCGACGGCGAAGATCACCAGAACGGCCACATTGACGTCGGCGACCTGCAGCCGCATCGGCTCCCTCAGCAGGCCGAACAGCGTCGTCTCGGCGCCGAAGGGCACGACGGCGAACGCGGCGAACGCCGAGGTCGCGGAGATGACCGGCGCCAGGGCGAAGAGCAGCGGATCGGCGGCGCGCGGCCGCAGCTCCTCCTTGAACATCAGCTTGACGATGTCGGCGAGCGGCTGCAGCATGCCCTTGGGCCCGACCAGATACGGCCCGACCCGCTGCTGCAGCAGGGCGGCGACCTTGCGCTCGACGTAGACCATCACGGCCGCCGAGTTGAGCAGCATCACGAAGACGAAGAGCGTCAGCCCGATCTGGGCGGCGAGCAGCGGCGTCATAGAGGCTTCATCACGAAGGCACGGCGGTGGCGCCCATGGCGGCTAGTGCGCCCCCACCGGCGTCCGGGCCCGCCAGTCGGCCGGCAGCGTGCAGCGGCCTTCGCGCACGTGGGCCTCGTACTCGTGGCGGAAGTAGTTGAGCGTGGTGACCACCGGCGTCACGGCGGCGTCGCCGAAGGCGCACAACGTCTTGCCGGCGATGTTGGCCGAGATGCTGGACAGCAGATCCAGGTCGCGCATCGAGCCCTCGCCGCGTTCGATCCGCCGCAGAATCTTGTGCAGCCAGTCGGTGCCCTCCCGGCACGGCGTGCACTTGCCGCACGACTCGTGGCGGTAGAAGTGCAGCAGGTTCTCGGCGAGCCACACCATGCAGGTGGTGTCGTCCAGCACGATGATGGCCGCCGATCCGAGCAGCGAGCCGGCCTTCTGGATCGCGTCGAAGCTCGCCTGCGTGTCGAGCTGATCGGGCATCAGAATCGGGACCGACGACCCGCCGGGAATGACCGCCTTCAGTGTCCGACCCTCCCGCACGCCCCCCGCCCGATCCTCGATCAGCTCGCGGAGGCTGATGCTCATCGACGCCTCGTACACGCCCGGCCGCCGGACGTGGCCGCTCACACAATACAGCTTGGGGCCGCCGTTTCTGTCGGGCCCCAGGCTCGTGTACCAGTCCACGCCGCGCGAGACGATGAGCGGCACGTTGCAGAGCGTCTCGACGTTGTTGACCGCGGTCGGCTTGCCGTACAGGCCGACCACCGCCGGGAAGGGCGGCTTGTTGCGCGGCTGCGCCCGCTTGCCTTCGAGCGACTCGAGGAGCGCCGTCTCCTCGCCGGCCTCGTACGCGCCGGCGCCGCGGTGCACGAAGACGTCGCACTCGAACCCGGTGCCGAGGATGTTGCGGCCGAGGAACCCGCGCGCGTACGCCTCGTCGATCGCCCGCTCGAGGACCCGCTGCACGTGGAGGAACTCGCCACGGATGTAGATGTAGGCGACCTTCGCGCCGATGGCGAAACACCCGATCGCGCACCCCTCGATGAGCAGGTGGGGGTTGCGCTCCATCAGCAGGTGATCCTTGAACGTGCCCGGCTCGCTCTCGTCGGCGTTGCACGCGATGTAGCGCGGCTCGTTCTTCCTGTCGACGAACTGCCACTTCATGCCGGTGGGAAACCCGGCGCCGCCCCTCCCGCGCAGACCCGACGCCTTGACCATCCCGACGATCTCGTCGGGCGTCTTCGCGAGCGCGAGCTTCAACGCGCTGTAGCCCTCGTGCTGCAGGTAGAAATCGAGCGTGAAGGCCTCTGGCTCGCGGACGAATGCGGTGAGAACCGGCTCCATGCTCGCGTCGCTCATCACGAAGTCACCCAACCACGAACTCCCGGCGGGATCGGCCGCCGCCTCGTCGCGCCGTGGCGGATCATCGCCGCTGACGCTCGACCACGTGGTGACACCCGGTCAGCGCCGCCTCGCCGCGCGCGCGGAGATCCGCGATCAGCCTGGCGCCGTCCTCCGGCTTCAGGCACTCGTGCCAGGCGTCGTTGACCATCACGACCGGCGCGCGATCGCAGGCACCAAGGCACTCCACCTCGAGCAGCGTGAACGCGCCGCTCGGATCCGTTTCGCCCGGCTTGATGCCGAGCGCCGCCGACAGCTCCTCGGTCACCCGCTCGGCGCCGTTCACGGCGCACGAGAGCGTCCGGCAGACCTGCAGGACGAACCGGCCGACCCTCTTCGTGTAGAACATCGTGTAGAACGACACGACGTCCTCGACGTCGGCCGGCGTGATCTCGAGCAGCCCCGCCACGTGCCGCATCGCGGCGCCGGTGATGTACCCCTGCTGCTCCTGCACCAGGTAGAGCGCCGGCAGCACCGCCGATCGCTTCTGATCGGGCGGATACCGCGTGAGGATCCGGTCGAACCGCGCCCGGTTCTCGGCGGTGTAGGCGAAGGGCTCTCCCGCCTCCACGACCGTCCGCGCGGAGCGGTGGAAGACGGCATAGTCCATGCGCGGATGGAACGTCACCGGTCCACGTCTCCCATCACGACGTCGATCGACCCGATTACGGCGATGACGTCGGCAATCAGGCCGCCGACGATCATGCGCTCGAGCGCCTGACACGCGAGCAGCGACGGCGCGCGCGACTTGACGCGCCACGGCCGATTGGTGCCGTCCGAGACCACGTAGAACCCCTGCTCGCCGCGCGGCCCCTCCACCGGCACGTACGCCTCGCCCGCCGGCACGGTGAACCCCTGCGAGTAGATGAGGAAGTGCTGGATGAGCGCTTCCATCTCCGTGTAGACGCGATCCTTGGGCGGCGGCGTGATCCGCGGATCGTCGATCGCATACGGCCCGGTGGGCGCGATCCGCGACAGCGCCTGCCGGCAGATCGTGACACTTTCGCGCATCTCCGCCACACGCACCAGATAGCGCGAGTAGACGTCGCCCTCGGCCCGCAGCGGAACCCCGAAATCGAACGTCTCGTAGCCGAGATAGGGGAACGCCTTCCGCACGTCGTAGTCCACGCCGGCCGCCCGCGCGATGGGACCGACGAGGCCGTAGGCGAGCGCATCGGCCCTCGAAATCCGGCCGACGTTCCGCGTCCGCTCGCGGTAGATTTCGTTGTCGGTCAGCAGGTCCTCGTATTCGGCGAGCTTGCCGGGGAACTGGTCGAGAAACGAGGTGACCGCCTCGTGGAACCCTCGCGGCAGATCCTCGCGCAGGCCGCCGACGCGCATGTAGCTCGGAAACATGCGGAAGCCCGCGAGCAGCTCGTTGATGTTCAACAGGAGCTCCCGCTCGCGGAAGCAGTACAGCATCACCGACACGGCGCCGACTTCCATGCCGTGCGTGCCGAGCCAGACCAGATGGCTGTTGATGCGCTGCAGCTCGGCGATGAGCACGCGGATCCACCGGACGCGCTCGGGGATCTCGATGCCGAGGAGGCGCTCGACCGACAGACAGAACGCCATGCTGTTGGACTGCGCGCTCAGATAGTCCATCCGCTCGACGAGCGGAATCACCTGCTGCCACTTCTTCTGCTCGGCCGTCTTCTCGATGCCCGTGTGGAGGTACCCGATCGTCGGAGACATGGAGACGATCGTCTCGCCGTCGAGCTCGAGCACGAGCCGCAGCACGCCGTGCGTGCTGGGGTGCTGGGGCCCCATGTTGACGGTCATCGTCTCGACGCGGATATCAGGCATTCGGACGTCCGACTCGGGTCCGGCGCGCGGCGATCATCGGCGCGCCAATCTGTCCTTCTGGAGGTTCGCCCGGAACTGCTCTTCGGTGACCTGCAGCGGCTCTCCGACACGCGGCGTCATGTGAATCTGCACCGGGTAGTCCTTCCGCAGCGGATGTCCTTCCCAGTCCTCCGGCATCAGCAGCCGCCGCAGGTCCGGGTGGCCGTCGAACACGATGCCGAAGAGATCCCACACCTCGCGCTCGAGCCAGTTCGCGGCCGGCCACACGCCGGTGACCGTGGCGATCCGGGCGCCCTCGCCGGGCAGCCGCGCCTTCATGCGCAGCCTGAGGCGGTTGGCGGTGGACACCAGGACGTACACGACCTCGAAGCGCGGCTCGCGCGGCCAGAAGTCGACGGCCGTCACCTCGGCGAGCAGGTCGAACGCCAGGTCCCCCCGATCGCGAAGGGCGCCCGCGAGCGCGGGCACCTCGTCTGCCGGCACGTAGATGACCGCGTGCAGATCGACAGTGGGCGCGGCGTCGATCTGCGCACCGGGAACCTCTTCCCGGAGCGCCGCGATGAGCGTCGTCACGTCCATTACGCGAGCTTCTGTTGCGAAATCTTGCGCTGCAGCTGGACGATGCCGTAAATCAGCGATTCGGGCCGGGGCGGACAGCCGGGCACGTAGACGTCGACCGGCACCACCTGATCGACGCCCTGCACGAGCGCGTAGTTGTCGAACACGCCGCCAATCGACGCGCACGCGCCCATCGAGATCACCCACTTCGGTTCGGGCATCTGGTCGTAGATGCGGCGGAGGGCCGGCGCCATCTTCCGCGAGAGGCGGCCGGCGACGATCATCAGGTCCGACTGCCGGGGGCTGCCGCGGAACACTTCGGCGCCGAAGCGCGCGATGTCGTACCGCGAACAGCTCATCGCCATCATCTCGATGGCGCAGCACGCGAGGCCGAAGGTGACGGGCCAGATGGACGACCGGCGCGCCCACTGCACCATCTTCTCGACCGTGGTGGTCAGAACGGGGATCTCAGCTTCGAGGCCCATGCATCAACTCGAGCGCCGCGGGCGGGCGCGACCGATCGGTTCCTCGCCCCAGTCGAGGACGCCCTTGCGCCAGACGTACGCGTAGCCGGCGAGCAGGAGCGCCATGAAGAGCAGCACCTGCACGAATCCGGCCCAGCCGAGATCGCGCAACGCCATCGCCCAGGGGTACAGGAACGCGACCTCGATATCGAAGAGCAGGAAGATCATGGCGACGAGATAGAACTTCACCGACTGCCGCTCGCGGGCATCGCCGACCGGAGGCATGCCGCACTCGTAGGGCGCCAGCTTCTCGGGCGTCGGCTTGCGCGGGCCGAGCACGGTCGGACAGCGCCACCGAGAGCACCGCAAACCCGGCGCCGAGCGCGATCATGAGGAGGATCGAGAGCCAGCCCTGCATGCGGTCGGTTCCAGACGGCGGCGAGCATCGACCGCGGTGCAGGGTCGACGATCGGCGACGCGGGCGGCTTGTGAATCATTTCGCAAGCCTCGTTCATGCTAACGGACGCCCCCCCTCAAGTCAACGAACCCGCCGCACCTCCAGGCACCAGCGCGACGGCACACCGCTCGCCGACATCACCCGCTCACCGGCTATCATCACTGCCCGATGCGCCTCGCCTGGTTCTCGCCGCTGCCCCCGGTGCGGTCCGGCGTGGCCGCGTACAGCGCCGAGCTGCTGCCGCTCCTCGGCGACGACGCCATCGACACGTTTGTCGACGGCCCGACGACCGCCGCCGCTTACAGCGCGCACGACTTCCTCTGGCGCCAGCGCCGGCAGCCATACGACCTCGTCGTGTACCAGCTCGGCAACGCGCCGTATCACGACTACCTGTGGGGGTACCTCGCCGCGTTCCCGGGACTGGTGGTGCTGCACGATGCGCGGCTCCATCACGCCCGCGCGCGTCAGCTCCTCGGCCAGAACCGGGCGCCCGACTACCGCGCCGAGTTCGCCTTCGATCACCCCGACGCCGTGCAGGCGTTCACCGACTATGCGGTCGAGGGCCTCGGCGGACCGATCTACTACTACTGGTCGATGCTGCGCGTCGTGATGCGCACCGCGCGCGCCGTGGCCGTCCACAACGAACGGGTCGCGTCAGACCTACGGGCTGCATTTCCGGAGACCGCCGTCGAGACGATTCGCATGGGTGTCGCCGCGTCATCGCCTCCGCCCGGCGACGCGCGCGCGCGCGACGACGCGCGGGCGGCGCTCGGGATTCCCCCGGCCGCCGTCGTCTACCTCGCATTCGGAAAGATCACCGCTGAAAAGCGGGTCGCCGCCATCCTGCGCGCGTTCTCGACGCTCGTGGCCGAAGGGCTCGATGCCTACCTGCTGTTCGTTGGCGACGATGACGCGTACGCGGCGCTCGGCCGCGAGGCCGCGGCCAGCGGCCGGGTCCGCGTGGCGGGTCACGTGAACGCGTCGGAGATTGGCAGGCATCTGGCCGCCGCCGATGTCTGCCTGTGCCTGCGGTGGCCGACGGCGCTCGAGACCTCGGCGTCCTGGCTCCGGGCCCTCGCCGCAGGCCGGGCCACGTGCATCAGCACCCTCGCGCATCTGGTCGACGTGCCGGCTCTCGACGCGCGGGGCTGGCGCGCGACGCACACCCGCGACGAGCCGGTGGCGGTCGCCATCGATCTGCTGGACGAGGATCGTTCCCTGGTCGAGGCGATGCGGCGGCTGGCCGCGGATCCGGCGGCGCGCGACAGGCTGGCGGCGGCGGGCCATCGGCACTGGTCCCGCCACCACACGCTGGAGACGATGGCCGCGGACTACCGACGCGTGATTGAATCGACGCGCGGCAGGCCGGCGCCGCGGCCGGTGGATCTGCCGGCGCACTTCACCGACGACCATTCACGGCTCGTCGATGGGATCGCGCGGCAGTTCGCGGTCGATCTGGACGTCTAGCCCTCGCCGAGCTCGGCCTCGTACCAGCCGCGCACCGAGTTGATGAGCCAGAAACGCCGCGCGCGCCGGAGCTCGTCGATCGACACGCGCCGTTCGACAATCTCGCGTCTCGCCAGCAGCTCCGCGCGGAAGGTGCCGGGCAGCAGTCCGCACGCCACCGGCGGCGTGACGCGACCGCCGTCGAAAGGCACCACGATGTTCGCGATGATCGTCTCGGTGATCTCGCCCGCCGGGTTCCAGAGGACGGTGTCGCCCTGCCCGGGCACGCGCTCCCGCTCGAGATGCCGTCGATCCGTGGTCTTGTGAAAGAGCATCGGATTGCGGGGATCGATGGGTCGCTTGGCGAGCCCGACCCGAACGGGACGGGCCACGGGATCGAGCGGCGCCACCTCGGTGCTCGTCCGGCCGGTGTGGTCCACGAGCAACCGGACGCGCGCCGGATCGCGCGTGGTAGGGACGGCCTGGGCGAGGGCGGTCCGGACGCCCTCGCGGTCCACCGGGTAGCCGAACCGCCGCGCGGCCGCGTCGAGTCTCTGCAGGTGACGTTCGAGGAGGAAGTATCCTTCGTCAGGTGTCCAGCGCAGCGTTTCGAGGAGCTGGAAGTGCTCCGGCACGTCACCCCAGTTCGGGCGGGCCGGCCTCGAGGATTCGCCGATCGAGCTCGTCGATGGCCTGCTGGAGCTGACCGCGGCGGCGCTCGTGCGCGGTGACCGACAGCTGCTGCTGCAGCTCGATGCGCGCCAGCTTCAGCGATTCGACCATCCGGGCCTTCTCGGGGTCGCGAATGGTCGGCCGCTGCTTCTGCGCCCGCTCGAGCTCCAGCTGATCGATCCGCTCCTGGATGCGCGACTCCGCGTCGATCAGTCCCTCGCCTGCATCGCCCATTCGTCTGGTCTCCGATCTGATGGCGGCGCGCGGCCGGCCGCGATTCACATTATAAGATCGCCGTGTGCCGGTTCCGGCGATTTCCGACGCGCCCTTCCATCCGGCGGTCCGCGCGTGGTTCGCGTCGGTCTTCGAAGCGCCGACCCGCCCGCAGGCGCTCGGCTGGCCGCCAATCGCGCGCGGCGAATCGACGCTCATCCTCGCGCCGACCGGCAGCGGGAAGACACTGGCGGCGTTTCTCTGGTGTCTCGACCGGCTGATGTTCGCCGAACCGCCGCCGGCGCTCGAACGCTGCCGCGTGCTGTACGTGTCGCCGCTCAAGGCGCTCGCGGTGGACGTCGAGCGGAACCTTCGTGCGCCGCTCTCCGGCATCTCGGAGGTCGCCGCGGCGCGCGGGGATCGCGTTCACGCGCCGGCCATCGCCATCAGGAGCGGTGACACTCCGTCCAGCGAACGCGCCCGCTTTCAACGCCAGCCGGCCGACATCCTCATCACCACGCCGGAATCGCTGTATCTGCTGCTGACGTCGAACGCGCGCGAGGCGTTGCGGTCCATCGACACGGTGATCGTGGACGAGATCCACGCCCTCGTGCCGACCAAGCGCGGCGCGCACCTTGCGCTGTCGATCGAGCGGCTCGTGAAGCGGTGTGCGAAGCCGCCGCAGCGTATCGGGTTGTCGGCCACGCAGCGGCCGCTCGACGAGGTCGCGCGCTTTCTCGGCGGCACCGAGGCCGTCGTCAGAGGTCGGTCGGTCGCCGCCCGGACGGCGGCGCCGGCGCCGGATCGCGCGGCGGTCGCCGAATCGGCCGAATCCGAGGTCGCCGGGGAGTTCGCCGGCCATCACCGCGCCATCCGCTATCGCCCGGTCACCATCGTCGACGCGGGCGAGAAGAAGGCGCTCTCGCTGCGGATTGAAGTGCCGGTCGAAGACATGGCGCGGATGACGACCGCCGATGACATCCCGAGCGGGCCGGCGTCGGTCGGCGACACCCGGCCGTCGATCTGGTCGGCCATCCACCCGCGGCTGCTCGAGTTGATCGCCTCGCACCGCTCGACGCTGATCTTCGTCAACAGCCGGCGGCTGGCCGAACGTCTGGCGGGCGCGCTCAACGAGCTCGCCGGCGAGACGCTGGTCCGTTCGCATCACGGCTCGCTCGCGCGGCTGCAGCGCGTCGAAGTGGAGGATCTGTTGAAGGCGGGATCGCTGCGCGCGCTGGTCGCCACCTCGTCGCTGGAGCTGGGGATCGACATGGGCGCGATCGATCTCGTGGTCCAGATCGAGGCGCCCCCGTCGGTGGCGAGCGGACTGCAGCGGATCGGCCGGGCCGGCCACCGGGCGAACGAGGTCAGCGAGGGAGTCATCTTTCCGAAGTTCCGCGGCGATCTGGTGGCATGCGCGGCGGTCGCGCGCGCCATGCACGACGGGGCGGTCGAAGCCACCCGGTACCCGCGCAACCCGCTCGACGTCCTCGCGCAGCAGATCGTCGCCATGGCGGCGATGGACGAGTGGCCGGTCGATCGGCTGTTCGCCGTCATCCGATCGGCGGCGCCGTTCGCGGAGCTGAGCCGAGGCGCGTTCGAAGGCGTCCTCGACATGCTGTCGGGCCGGTATCCGTCGGACGAGTTCGCGGAGCTGCGGCCCCGGGTCACCTGGGATCGCCTCGGGCGCAGGGTGGCGGCGCGCGAAGGCGCCAAGCGCGTCGCCATCGCCAACGGCGGCACGATTCCCGATCGCGGGCTGTTCGGAGTGTTTCTGGTGGGCGCCGGGCCGGGCGCGGCGCGGGTCGGCGAGCTCGACGAGGAGATGGTCTTCGAGAGCCGGGTCGGCGAGACCTTCGTGCTCGGCGCGTCCTCGTGGCGCATCGAGGAGATCACGCACGATCGCGTGCTGGTCTCGCCCGCACCCGGTGAGCCGGGCAAGATGCCGTTCTGGAAAGGCGATCGCGCCGGTCGTCCGCTGGAGCTCGGGCTCGCCATCGGCCGGCTGATGCGCGACCTCCTGCGGGTGGCGCCCGCCGCGGCGATCGATCGATTGACCCGCCACCACGACCTCGATCGACGCGCGGCCGAGAATCTGCTGCAGTACCTGCGCGATCAGCTCGCGGCCGCGCGCACCCTGCCCGACGCCTCCACCGTCGTGATCGAGCGCGTGCGCGACGAGCTGGGCGACTGGCGCGTCTGCCTCCTGTCGCCGCGCGGCGGCCGCATTCACGCGCCGTGGGCGATGGCGGCGGCGGCGAAGATCCGCGAGGAAACCGGCGTCGACGTGGAGACGCTCTGGGGCGACGATGGTTTCGTGGTGCGGTTTCCGGATGTCGACCAGCCGCCGGATCCGGGCCTGCTGCTTCCGGATCCTGACGAGGTGCAGGCGCTGGTGGTCCGTCAGCTCGGGGCCACGGCGCTCTTCGCCGCGAAGTTCCGCGAGAACGCCGCGCGCTCGCTGCTGCTGCCGAAGCGCCGGCCCGGCATGCGCGCGCCCCTCTGGCAGCAGCGAAAGCGGGCGGCCGACCTGATGGCCGTCGCGTCGCGCTACGGCTCGTTTCCGGTTCTGCTCGAGACGTACCGCGAGTGCCTCCGCGACTACTTCGACATGCCGGCCCTGACCTCGACCCTGACCGACGTGCGCAGCCGGGCGGTGCGTGTCGCGGTGGTCGATTCCGAGCGCCCGTCGCCGTTTGCCGCCTCGCTGCTCTACAGCTACGTCGCCAGCTTTCTCTACGACGGCGACGCGCCGCTGGCCGAGCGCCGGGCGCAGGCGCTCGCCGTCGATCAGGGTCAACTGCGCGAGCTGCTCGGGGACGCCGAGCTGCGGGAGCTCCTCGACGCCGACGTGATGGACGCGCTCGCGCGCCAGTTGCAGCGGCTCGATCCCAGGTTTCGCGCGCGAAGCGCCGACACGATTCACGACATGCTGCTGGCGATTGGCGACCTCGCCCGCGAGGAACTGCTGGAGCGCGTCCTCAGTGTCGAAGCCGCCGAAGCGGTCGAGGGCCTCGTGGCGAGCCGTCGAGTGCTGGAGGTGCGCATCGCCGGGGGTCCGCGGTACATCGCGGTCGAGGATGCGGCGAGGTATCGGGACGCGCTCGGAGTGCCGCTGCCGTCGGGGCTGCCGGCGTCGCTCCTGTCGCCGGCCGCCAGGGCACTCGAGAACCTGGTCCTCCGCTACGCGCGGACGCACGCGCCCTTCGTCGCCGAGGACGTCGCGTCGCGATACGCGCTGGCGACGCCCGCCATCGAGGCGGTGCTGCTCGATCTCACGGCGCAGGGCCGTCTGCTCGAAGGCGAGTTCCGGCCGGGACACACCTCGCGGGAATGGACCGACCCGTCGGTCCTCCGGCAGCTGCGGCGACGGTCGCTCGCGAAGCTGCGGCACGAGATCGAGCCGGTGGATCAGGCCGTGCTCGGGCGGCTCACCACCACGTGGCACGGGCTCGTCAGGCGGCGGCGCGGCCCGGACGCGCTGCTCGACGTCATCGAGCAGCTGCAGGGCGCACCGCTGCCGGCATCGCTTCTGGAGACCGAGATTCTGCCGTCGCGCATCGACGCATACGACGCGGCGGACCTCGACGCCGTCGCCGCGGCCGGCGAGGTCGTGTGGATCGGGATCGAGCCGCTCGGCGAGCGCGACGGCCGCGTGGCGCTGTACCTCGCCGATCATCTCGCGCGTTTGCTGCCGCCGCGGGTGGGCGCGGCGGCGCACGGGTCGGATCTCACCGAGCGCCAACTGGCGATCGTCGAGTATCTGCGGCGCCATGGCGCGTCGTTCTTCGGATCGGTTCACGACGCGGCCGGCGGCGGATATCCGGCAGAGACCGTCGACGGGCTCTGGGCTCTCGCGTGGAAGGGGCTGGTGACCAACGACACATTCCACGCGTTGCGCGCGTTCACGCGCGCCCGCACCGTCGGGCGGCCGCGCAAGCGTCCCGAGGCCGCCCCGTTTCGGTCCCGCCGGCTCGCCCCGCCCTCGGCCGAAGGGCGGTGGGCGGCCGTTCCTGCGGCGCCGGCGCACGATGCCGCGAGCCTCACGCGGTGGACGGCGGCCGCCGCGCAACAATTGCTCGCGCGCCACGGCGTGATCACGCGAGAGGCGCTGGCGGTCGAGCAGATTCCCGGCGGGTTCTCCACCGTCTACCCGGCGCTCAAGGCGATGGAGGAGAGCGGCCGACTGCGACGCGGCTACTTCGTCGCCGGTCTCGGGGCCACGCAGTTCGCGCTGCCGGGTGCGCTCGACCTGCTCCGGTCGCTGCGCGAGGTCCCCGACGAGGAGGTCGAACTCGCCGTCCTGCCGGCCGTGGACCCGGCAAATCCGTACGGCGCGACCCTCAACTGGCCGGCGGCCCGCGACGGCGCCACGTCAACGGCTCGGGCATCGGCCGCGCGAGGACCGACGCGGACCGTCGGAGCGACCGCGATCCTCGTCAACGGCGCCCTCGCGGCGTATCTGGCGCGCGGCGACCGCCAGTTGACCGCGTGGCTGCCCGAGGCCGAGCCGGAGCGCGCGAAGGCCGCCAGGGCAATCGCGCGAGCGCTGATCGACCGGGCCCGCGAACCGGTCGGCCCCGACCAAGCCGCGCGGGGCATGCTGATCGAGGAGATCGACGGCGCCGCGCCGGCGGCGCATCCGCTGGCGCCGTTCCTCACGGAAGCCGGATTCGTGGCGGGCGCGATGGGCTTCCAACCGAGTCCGCGAGCCTTACATTCACGTAGGGATTCGTCTATGATGTCCGAGGGAGGGAGTCCATGAACCGTTCGTCGATCGTCGTCGTCAGCGCCGTGCTGCTGCTCGTGGCCGGCTCTGCGGCGGCGCATCACTCGCCCATCCTGTTCGATCGCACCAAGAAGGTGACGCTGGCGGGGACCGTTGCGGAATTCGCCTGGATGAACCCGCATGCGTCCATTCAGCTGGACGTCCCGAACGGGTCGGGGGGCGTCGATCGGTGGGGCGTGGAGATGAACAGCCCGAACAACCTCGTGAAGGACGGCTGGAAATCCACGCTGCTGAAGGCCGGCGACAAGGTCACAGTGGTCGTGAACCCGCTGAGAAGCGGCGAGCGCGGCGGCATCTTCGTTTCCATCAAGCTGGCGGACGGACGCGTGCTCGGCGACAAGTGGACCGAGCAGATCGAGTCGAAGGGAACGGTGAGCCGGTAACCGCTACTTCAGGATGTTCCCGCTCGACGAGGTCGCAGGCAGCTTCTCGTTGAGGTTCGGCAGACACTCCACCTCGGTGATATCGGTATCGTCCATCCGCTTCCATTTGTGCACGCTGGTCCACTCGCCTTCCCAGTTGTTGGGATCGATGAGCGTCCACGTGTCCTCGAGCGTCTGCCCGTTGTTCGTCAGCCGGAACCGCTCGACGATGCGGAACTGGTCGCTCACCGGCAGGCCGTCGTCAATCACGTGCTTGTCGGACACCATGCTCCGCGTATCGACCACGAGCGTGTCGCCCTCCCACTGGCCGATCGATTCGCCGTCGTAGGTGCGGACCACTTCGTCGGCAGGCGTGTGCTGGCGGCCGTCGAGATAGATGATGCGCAACTCGTTCTCGAAGCCGCTCACCATGTAGATGGCCGTCGGCAGCTGAATCATCGCGATCGGCCAGACGCGCGTCATGATCACCGGCATCCCCGCCGGATAGCACTGGCCGATCCAGTCGCGATACGACTTGCCCTCCTTTTTGGCCTTCTCGCTCTCCTCGAACGCCTTGGCCGCCTCGCCCTTGAACTTCGGGTACGGCGGCCCGGAGCGCCAGGTGTCGAAGCCGGCACTGAGATCGACGAACCAGGTGCCGGTGAGATTGAAGGGCGGCTTGGGCCGCGGCTTCTTCAGGTTCTGGGGCGCGAGGGCGCCCGGCGGCTCGGCGGGCGGCGCGGCTGCCCGCTGGCCGCGAGCGCCCTGCGCGGCGGCCGGCCCGGCACTGCAGATGAGCGCGCACGCCGCAACCGCCACGGCGGCCACCGCCGGCATTGTCGACCTGGTCATGAGAGGGCCTCCCGCATCAGCGCGCCATTGTATCGAACTTACTTCACGCGAGAAAGCGCCGGTACGCCTCGTTCTGCTCGTCCAGTTGATGGCGGTAGCCCAGCTCGGACAGGAACGTCTCGAACTGGGCCCGTTCGGCGTCCGGCACCTCGAAGCCGGCGAGCACGCGGCCGAAATCGGCGCCGTGGTTGCGGTAGTGAAAGAGGCTGATGTTCCAGCGCCCGCCGAGCGCATCCAGAAACTGCAGCAGCGCCCCGGGCCGTTCGGGAAACTCGAAGCGGCACACGCGCTCGGCAGCCACGTGCGGCGTGCGCCCTCCGACCATGTACCGCACGTGCAGCTTGGCGATTTCGTCGTCCGAGAGATCGACGGTCTCGTAGCCGGCGCTGCGCAGGTGCGACGCCAGCCGCGCCGCATCGTGGCGCGAGCTCGTCGAGACGCCGACGAAGATCTGCGCCGCCTCCCGTCCGCTCAGCCGGTAGTTGAACTCGGTCACGACGACCGGCCCGAGCGCGGCGCAGAACGCACGAAAGGCGCCGGGCACCTCCGGAATCGACACCGCAAACAGCGCTTCGCGGCCCTCGCCGAGCTCTGCCCGCTCGGCGACGAAGCGCAGTCGATCGAAGTTCATGTTCGCGCCGCTGACGACCGCCGCCAGGCGCTCGCCGCGGAGACCCTGCCGCTCGACGTACGACTTGAGGCCGGCGACCGCGAGCGCGCCTGCCGGCTCGGCGATCGCGCGCGTGTCGTCGAAGATATCCTTGATGGCCGCGCAGATCTGGTCGTTGGTGACGCGGACGATGTCCGCGACGGTCTCGCGGACGATTGGAAACGTGCGGGTGCCCACCTGCTGGACGGCGACGCCGTCGGCGAACACGCCTACCTCCTCGAGCCGCACCGGCCGGCCGGCCGACAGCGACTCGGCCATGGCATCGGCGTCGACCGGCTCGACGCCGACGATGCGCAGTTCGGGTTTCAGCGTCTTCAGGTAAGCGCCCATGCCGGCAATCAGGCCGCCACCGCCGACCGGCACGAACACGGCCGTCAGATCCTCCGGACTCTGCCGGAGCAGCTCGGACGCCACCGTTCCCTGGCCGGCGATGACGAGCAGATCGTCGAACGGATGGATGAAGGTGAGTCCGCGCTCGGCGGCCACCCGTTCGGCGTGCGCCTGCGCGTCGCCGTAATGATCGCCGAAGAGCACGACGTCGGCCTCGAGCGCCTCGACGGCGGTGACCTTGATCTCCGGCGTGGTCCGCGGCATGACGATGAGGGCACGGATGCCGAGGCGCTGGGCCGAAAGCGCCACGCCCTGCGCGTGGTTGCCGGCGCTCGCCGCGATGACTCCCCGCGCGCGCTCGGCGGCTGAGAGGCGGCAGATCCGGTTGTACGCGCCGCGAATCTTGAAGCTGAAGATCGGCTGCAGGTCTTCGCGCTTGAGGAGCACCGCGTTGTCGAGCCGCGCCGACAGTCGGCGCGCCGGATCGAGCGGTGTTTCCCGCGCGACGTCGTACACACGGCTCGTGAGGATCTCGCGGACGATGGTGAAGAGATCCATTGGGGAACGGGGGATCCTACCTCCGGGCGGTCCGGTCCCGGCGGCGGGATTAGAGCCTGACCTGGATCTCCGCCGCGAACAGCATGGCGCGATCGTTGTCGCGTGCGGCCCACTTGAGCAGTGTCGCGAGGCTCGGCTCGACCCGGCCGTCGAACACGGTGCGCCCGTTCGCCACGACCTTGATGGGCTGCGCGAGATCGAACGCGTCGGGTGAGATGAGGAGCGTGAACTCCGCGACGCCTTTGGTCGCGGCGGTCACCGTGTTGCCGGTTCGCACAAGATCCACCCGGCCCGACGGACGGCTGTGATCGAACATCATGGGTCCGACATCGGTGATGAGATTCACGTCGTCGAGGTCCGGTTCGTTGCGGCGATCGCGCGCGACCCGGTCGATGACCAGCCAATGCGCGCGATTGTCGATCGGCGATCCTTCGCTCTCCCAGGTCAGCCGATCGGGCAGCGGGTTGCGGGGATGCGCGCGGACGAACGCCTCGAACGGGTCCTTCACCTCCGGCCACCACGCCGTGTTGTGGACGCCGTTGGGCTGCGGCTTGTAGACCACCTCGACGCCCTTCGCCTTCAGGTGTTCGACGTACGGGCCGACATAGCTGGTGGGGTACAGCGGATCGCGTCCGCCATTGACGACGAAGAGCGGTTTGTTGCGAAGGTTGTTCGGAAACAGGTCGCCGACCATCAGGTCTTCGCTCCGCAGCACCATGATGTTGCCGTTGAGCGGCTCGAAGCTCGCGTAGGGGGTCGAGTCCTTCATCGCGACGTAGTACGCGCCGGTGCCGCCGTCCGAGACGCCGCTCACGGCGACCCGGTTCTCGTCCACGTTGTACGCGCGCTTGACGAGGTCGAGAATGGTCCTCAGGTTCTCGAGCTGAATCGGCGACCACCACATCGCGTCGACCCAGCCGGTCGGCAGGATGTAAATCTGCTCCGCGCCGGCCAGCGCGCCGATGCTGCCGTCACCGCGTGGCCGGTTGCTGTCGCGGCTGACGCCGCCGTGCAGCTGGAAGCGGACCTGGTACCGCCGCTCGGGATCGTACGACGAGGGGACGTCGACGGAATAGAAGAACTCCTTGCCGTGCGCCGTGTAGCTCGATCGCACGACCCCTTTCGGAACGGCCGCGGAGTAGGGCCGCCCTCGTTTCAGTTGCCGGAGCGCCTCGTCGACCGTGATGCCGCTCTTGACGATCCCGGGCATCGCCTTCGCCGCGTCCTGGGGACTCCGGGCCGCCCAGAACGCCTGGAACACCGAGTCGACCGGTCCGGGGGCCACCGCCCCCGGCGTCCGCGCCGCGAGCACCGTGCCGGCAAGCACCAGACACACAGGCAGTCGCTTCATGACGTCAGACTATAAGTCAGCCGACCGTCGTCAGTCGATGCGTTCGGCATGGGCGTAGACGTTGAACGACGTGCCGCGCAGGAAGCCGACGAGCGTAATCCCGCCGTCCGCTGCGAGCTCGATGGCGAGGCTCGACGGCGCCGAGACGGCGGCCACGATTGGGATGCCGGCCAGAAACGCCTTCTGCACGATCTCGAACGAGGTGCGGCCGCTCACAAACAGCAGGTGGTCCGCGAGCGGCAACCGCTCCCGCATCAGCATGCGCCCGATCACCTTGTCCACGGCATTGTGGCGGCCGACGTCCTCGGCCATGTCCTCCAGGCGTCCGTCGGCCGTGAACAGTCCGGCCGCGTGCAGGCCACCGGTCTCGTCGAACACGCGCTGGCTCGCGCGCAGCCGATCCGGAAGCTGGACCAGCGTCGCCGCCGGGACGTGCCACGCGACCCGGATGAACGGCGCCTCCACGCGGAGCGAATCGATCGTGAGCCGGCCGCACATGCCGCAGGACGAATTGGTCGTCACCTGGCGCCGTCGGTCGAGCAGCCGCGAGAGCGACTCGGCGGAATCCGTTCGCCAACGTCACGTTGACGATGTTCTCGGGGTGCTCGGCACCGGGATCGGTGCAGTGCTCGAGCGCACCCAGATCGTCGGCCGTCTTCAGCACGCCTTCCGACAACAGGAACCCGGCCGCAAGCTCGCGGTCCGCGCCCGGCGTCCGCATGACGACGGCGAATGGCCGGTTGTGGAGTCGAATCTCGAGCGGCTCCTCTGCGGCGGCCCGGTCGGTGCCGAGCTGGCAGACCCCGTCGCGTACCCGGGCGACTTCGACCGCGCGAAAGGCATCCGGCACGTTTCCGATTGTACGGTCTTTTTCCCGCAGCTCCGGCGTTCCGTCGCTTTTGCCCGCGGATCTTGAACCGGCCTGTAGAATGTCCCGGTGGCCGCCGCCGCTTCGTTCGACATCACCTCCACGATCGATTTCCAGGAAGTGGACAACGCGCTGAATCAGGCGCGGAAGGAAGTGGCGCAGCGGTACGACTTCAAGGGCGCGACCGCTGACATCGAGCTCAGTGCCGCCGACAAGAAACTGACGCTGACGGCCTCTGACGAGATGAAGATGCGCGGGTTGTGGGAGATCGTGCAGACGCGGCTCGTCCGGCGCGGCGTGCCGATCAAGAACTTCAAGGACACCGAATCCGCACCGTCTGCCGGCGGCACCGTGCGGCGCGTGATCGAGATCCAGCAGGGCATTCCAATCGAGACGGCCCGCGAAATCGTCAAGTTCCTCAAGGAGAAAAAGCTCAAGAAAGTGCAGGCGGCGATTCAGGCGGACCAGGTGCGCGTCAGCTCGCCGTCGAAGGACGACCTCCAGGAAGCGATGCGGCAGCTGCGCGAGCGCGACTTCGGCGTGGCTCTGCAGTTCGGCAACTATCGCTGAGTCGGCGCCCGACTGTCCATTGCACTCCTCGTGTATGGTTCCCTGTCGGTCGGAGTCTGGCAGGAATCTCGCACAAAGCACAGCCATGATGACTCGTACCTTGTCAGCTCGCGGGCGGACGCTGGCCGTGATGGCCCTCGTGCTCCTGGGCCGGCCCCCAGGCGCCATCGCGCAAGACGACAATCGGCTGGCCGTCGGCCTCAGCGTCACGACACGAGCGGCGGGGTCTTCGACGGCCCACGCCAGCTCCGACTTCGGGTTCGAGGTGCGTCTCGGCCACGAGCGCCAGGAGTGGGCATGGGCGTACTCGTTCTTCAGCTGGTTCGACACAGGCCTCCAAGGTCAGCCGATCGTTGCGGCTGAGAGCCTCGGACGACTCCGGGTGCGTCCGATTCTGCTTGGGTACGGGTACACGTGGGTCAGGGGTCGCTCCACCATCACGGCAGACCTCCTGGGCGGGGTCGCCTTCAACTCGTTGCACCTCGATCAGCTCGCGACGGCCGAGTACCAGCGCCGCGGCGCCACCAACATCGACACGGAAGCCACCAACACGTTCGCGGTCGAACCGGAGGTGCAGGTGTGGTACGACCTGTCGCCCAGAGTCGGGCTGAAGTTGGCAGGTGGCTACCTCGTGTCGCGGCCGTCGATCTCGGTGACGAGCTCGCTCGGTCGAGATACGCGGCCGGTTCGCGCCGACACGGTCCTGATCACCTTCGGGGCGGTCTATTCCATTTTCTGATCCGAGCCGACCTGCGCTGGTACGATATGTGCTGTGCGTGATGCCGTGACACGATCTGGACCGGACGCGCCCCTGGAAGAGAACGACAGCGTGCCAGCGGACCGTCGGCGATCCAGGCGGCGGGCACGGGTCTGGCTGGCCGCGCTCGCCGGGTCGGCCGCAGCGGGGGCGATCCTGCTCATCGCCGTCAACATTCCGATTTCCTCCGACGCTCTGCGCCAGCGACTCATCGACACGCTGTCGGATCGGCTGCAAAGCGACGTCGAGATCGCCGGCCTCGAGCTCCGGGTGCTGCCGCGGTTTCACGTCGAGGCGTCCGGCCTCCGGATCCGCCACCACGGCCGCACCGACGTCCCTCCGCTGATCAAAGTCGACAGGCTCACGGTGGATGCCGATCTTCCGATATTGCTGCTGCGCAGACACGTGGCCGCGATCGGCCTCGAGGGTCTGGAGATCAATATCCCGCCGGATGAGAGCGGCCGCGACGATGAGAGTCCTGGCGGCGACCAGCGATCGGCGGATGCGAAGACCGGACAGGGCGTCGCACGGGAGTTCGTGATCGACCGGTTGGAGACCGCCGACGCTCGGCTCGTCATCATTCCTCGAAGCGCCGACAAGTCACCGAAGGTATGGCAGATTCATCAACTCGCCATGCGTTCGGTGTCGTTCGCGCGGCCGATGTCCTTCGAGGCCACGCTCACCAACGCCGTCCCTCCGGGCGAGATTTACACGCGGGGGCGCTTTGGCCCGTGGCAGTCCGCCGTTCCGGGCGCGACCGCCTTGGACGGCACCTTCATGTTCTCCGACGCCGACCTGGGCGTCTTCAAGGGCATCTCCGGCATCCTGTCAGCCCGGGGAGAATTCGGCGGGTCGCTGGACCGGATCCGCGTGCACGGCGAGACGGACACGCCGCGATTCACGGTGTCGATCAGCGGACATCCGGTGCCGCTCCACGCGGACTACGACACAACTGTGGACGGCACCAACGGCGACACGCTGCTCGACCGCGTCGAGGCGTCGTTCCTGGGCACGTCATTGGTCGCCCACGGCGGCGTCGTCGGCAAACGCGGGCAGGACGGTCGAACGGTCACGCTCGACGTTGCGATGGAAAAGGCACGGCTCGAAGACGTGCTCCGGCTCGCGGTCAAGGCCCCCAAGCCGCCGATGACCGGCGCCATGAAGCTGTGGATGAAATTCGTCCTGCCGCCCGGCGATCGCGACGTCGTCGAGCGGCTCCGGCTCGACGGCCGGTTCGAGATCGAGACGGCCAGGTTCGCGAGCTACGACGTTCAGAAGAAGATCGACGAGTTGAGCCGGCCAAGCCGGGCCGGGTCATCGCCTGCGGCCGACAAGGGCGTCGTGTCCAACTTCTCCGGCCGCTTCAAGCTGGGCGACGGCACGCTGTCGCTGCCGTCGTTGACGTTCAACACGCCGGGAACGACCGTCCGACTGGCCGGCGCCTACGAGCTTCGTCCGGAGATCCTCGATTTCAAGGGCATGCTGGTGATGGATGCGTCGATTTCAGAGACGCAGCACGGGTGGAAGCGGTTCCTCTTCAAGATAGCCGATCCGATCTTCGCCAGAAAGGGCGGCACCGGCACCGCCCTTCCGATCAAGATTCGGGGACACCGGACCAATCCCACTTTCGGGATCGACGCGGCGGCGCTGCTGCGGCACCGGAAGTAGCTACCCCTTGGGCTTCTTTTCCTCCCACTCCACCGCGCTGACATTGTCGGGTGCGAGCGCCTGGATGACCGCGGACATCCGTTCTGTCCTGCGGTCGATCGGCACGGCCACTTCGTACAGATCTCCTGAGGCGACGTCATCCGCAGATCGAACGGCACGTGATCTCTCGTCAGCAACTGCTCGAGTTGCGGCTTCAGCGTGCCCGGATCCCTGGCCGTCACCTTGAGCACGAACACGGCGCGCGCCTTCGGCTCGAATGATTCGACGATCCAGAGCAGGGCCAGAATGAAGAGCGTCCCGAACGTGGCGAGCACCCACAACCCGACCCCCGAGGCGAGGCCCACCGCGAGCGTCGAGAGCATCACGCCCGCGTCTTTCGGATCGGCGATCTTCGCACGGTAGCGTACCAGGCCGGCCGCGCCGACGATCCCGAACGCGCGCGCGAGGCTCGAGCCGACGACGAGCATGACCACCGCGCCGACCACCGCCAGAATGATCTGGGTCTGGATGACCGCGGGTTGGCGCGCCGGCGTGCCGCGGCGGCGGGGGCGAAGCGCGAGCAGGCATGCCAGCCCGGCCGCAGTGGGCAGGCGCAGTATCGCATGAGCCAGCTCCTGAACCTGAGTAGGCCACTCCGGCGTGTCCGTGCTCGCGTCGGCCAGTCGCGTTGCGTTGACACCTGAAGCCACCCGGTCCGGCGCCGCCGTCGCGGGCAACACCTGAGCGATCGCCCCGCCTGACATGGCCGCGACCACAAACAGAGTGCCCGCCCACCCCTTCCACTCGCTTCCGATCGGCATACCGTTCAGGACGCAAACGGTCTGCCGGTCGCGACTGGCGTTCGGCTTGCACCCGGTCGAGCTTCGTGCCGGCCCGGATCCCGCTTGCGACCTATCGTCTCCAGTTCAACGCGCAGTTCACCTTCCGCGACGCCGCCGCAGTCGTTGACTACCTCGACGCCCTCGGCGTGTCGGACTGTTATGCGTCGTCCTACCTGAAATCGGTGCCCGGGAGCCCGCACGGTTACGACGTGGCCGATCCGACCGCCCTCAACCCGGAGATCGGCACCGAGGCCGAATACTGGAGCTGGATCGACGCGCTTCACGCGAAACGGATGGGGCATCTTCTCGATGTGGTGCCGAACCACATGGGCATCGCGAAGTCGTCGAATCCCTGGTGGCAGGACGTGCTCGAGAACGGCCCCAGCTCGCGATTCGCCCATTTCTTCGACATCGAGTGGCACCCGGTCAAGGACGAGCTGGCCGACAAGCTGCTGATTCCGATCCTCGGCGATCAGTACGGCGCTTCGCTCGAGCGCCAGGAACTGCGCCTCGCGTACGCGGAGGGGGCGTTCGCAGTCCACTACGGCGATGTGACGCTGCCGATTGCGCCGGACACGTACGGCTCGATCGTTGATCGGGGGATCGACGCGCTCGACGGCCAGGTGCCCGTCGAGCAGCTCGACGAGCTCAGGAGCATCATCACGGCCAGCCAGAACCTTCCGCCGCGGACCGTCCGAGACCCCGAACGGATCGCAACGCGGGCGCGCGAAAAGGAAATCGTCAAGCGGCGGCTCGCGGCGCTGACTGTGTCGAGCGCGGCCATCGAGCAGCACGTGAATGCTGCCGTCTCCCGGCTGAACGGGACCGCCGGCGATGCCCGGAGCTTCGACCCGCTCGACGATCTGCTGAACGCGCAGTCCTACAGGCTCGCCCACTGGCGGGTCGCGTCCGAAGAGATCAATTACCGGCGGTTCTTCGACGTCAACGAGCTGGCGGCGCTGCGGGTGGAAGATCCGGTCGTCTTCGATCACGTCCACCAGTTCGTCTTCGAGCTCGTGGCCCGGGGCGCGGCTTCCGGCCTCCGCATCGATCACGTGGACGGCCTGTTCGCGCCGGCCGACTACCTGCGGCGACTCCAGCGGCAGGCCGCCGTCGCCACGTCCCAGGCGACCGCACCCGGCGAGCGGCCTTTCTTCATCGTCGTCGAGAAGATCCTGACCGCCGACGAGCAACCGCCCGCGAACTGGCCGATTCACGGGACCACCGGCTACGAGTTCGGGGCGCTCGTCAACCGGCTGTTCGTCGATCGCCGGAGCGAGCGGGCGCTGTCGGACATCTACGGCCGGTTCATCCACGAGCGCCGGCCGCAGACGACGTTCGACGAGCTGGCGTACCGGTGCAAGAAACTGGTCCTGCACGAGACCATGTCGGGCGACATCAACTCGCTCGGCCATCAGTTGAACCGATTTTCGGAGCGGAACCGCCATTACCGCGACTTCACGCTCTACAGTCTGATCTCGACGCTCAAGGAAGTGATCGCCTGTTTTCCCGTCTACCGGACCTACGTGACCGACGGGGACGGGGTGAGCGACCAGGACTTCCGGTACATCGCCCGGGCGGTGAGGGACGCGAAACGACGGGCGACGACGATCCCGAGCCTCATCTTCGATTTCATCGAGCGCCTGCTCCTCAAGACGACGGCCATCAGCTCCGCCGCCGAGTGCGACGAGCGTGCGCGGTTTGCCGGCAAGTTCCAGCAGATCACGAGCCCCGTCACGGCCAAGGGCATCGAGGACACCGCGCTCTACGTGTACAACCGGCTGCTGTCGCTGAACGAGGTCGGCAGCAATCCGATGCAATTCGGGATCGAGCCGTCGGCGGCGCACGAGTGGCTCGTCGAACGAACGCGCCGGTGGCCGCACGCGCTCTCGGCCTCGTCCACGCACGACACCAAGCGCGGCGAGGACGTGCGCGCCCGCCTGAACGTCCTGTCGGAGATCCCGGGCGCGTGGAAGGCTGCCGTCTCGAAATGGCGCGGCCTCAACCGCCGTCTGAAAGCCGACGTCAACGGGGCGCCCGCGCCCGATGCGAACGAGGAGTATCTGCTCTACCAGACGCTGGTCGGCGCGTGGCCCTTCGAATCCGACGGCGACGCGCACGCGCGCTTTCGGGAGCGCATGCGCGAGTACATGCTCAAGGCGCTGCGCGAGGCCAAGGTGCACACGAGCTGGCTGAACCCGAACGACGCGTACGAAGCCGCCGTGGGCCGGTTCGTCGACGGCGTGCTGGACCGCCGCCGGGCGAACCCCTTCCTGCAGGCGTTTGCGCCGTTTCAGCAACGCGTCGCGGAGCTCGGCATCTACAACAGCCTCGCCCAACTGCTGATCAAGGTGACGGCGCCCGGCGTGCCGGACTTCTACCAGGGCACCGAACTGTGGGATCTCAGCCTCGTCGATCCCGACAACCGCCGCCCGGTCGACTACGTCCTGCGCCGTCGCATCCTGGACGAGATCGTCGGCGAGCCGTGCGTCGAGGACCTGCTGTCGCGTCGCGCCGACGGCCGCGTGAAGCTGTTCGTGACGCGTCGGGCGCTCGGGGTGCGGCGGCAATGGCTCGACGTGTTCGAGCGCGGCGAGTACGTCCCGCTGCCGACCTCGGGCACCCGCCGCGAGCACCTCTTCGCGTTCGCGCGCGTGCAGGCGGACGCCGTCGCGATTACCGTCGTGCCGAGGCTCGTCGCATCGGTGATTCCTGATGCGTCGGCGCCGCCGGTCGGCGCAGTCTGGCTGGACACCCGACTCGATCTCACGGCAGTCGGACGCGCGATCGGCGGGCGGACGCTTCGCAACGCCTTCACCGGCGAGATCGTCGAGCCGGACGCCGAGGCGACCGGTCCGACGCTCGCGGCCGCGGCCCTGCTCGCGCGCTTTCCGGTGGCGCTGCTGACGTCGCATGGAGGTTGAGGCAGACCGGCGCGGCTCGAGCGCTACCTTCTCTGGATCGCGTCCCGCCACACCTCGGTTTCCCCGCTGGTCATCTGACCGCGCGGCGTCACACGCGCGTCCTCGTACCCGTCGTGATCGAGGTCGACGAGATACTGCTCGCGCGACAGCAAGGTTCCATAGCAGACGCGGCTTGCCGGCTCCGGCCGCTCCGCGCCGAGCCGGAGGAGCAGTTCCGACAGCACCCAGGACGGAATGCGATCGCGGGCGTCGGGATACACGAACCCGAACAGGACAATGTGGGCGAGCAGAACGCGCCAGTGATCGCCGAAGCGGAGGAGGATCCGGGCCCAGTCGAGGGTGGGGCCGAGCGCACGAAGCAGATGGGCGACGTCGGCGCCGTCGAACCGCTCGCGCTCCTGCACGTACGCCTTGGACCAGATCAGCTCTTCGGCCGGGCACAGCCACGCCGTGCGGTCCAGGATTTCCGCTCTGACGGCGTGCTCGAACCAGAGCGCGTCCACTCGGGCCACACCGTTGCCGGAGGAGAAGATCAGGTCGATGAACAGGTCGCCGCAGTGAACCTTGGCGAGCCAGTGCGGAAACGGCAGCTCCGTCTCGTACCGGGCCGCCTCGAACGCCGACCGCGCGCGCGGCACGTCACCCGGCAGCAGGAACAGGTCGAAGTCCTTGGTTTCGCGCACGACCTTCGAGTACGCCGAGAAGGCGTAGGCACCGCCGACGAGAAATGGAATGCCGGCCGATTCGAGGCGGGCCATCGCCTCCAGGTAGAACGTGGACGCCTCCCGCCGGACGACCGGTGCACAGGATTCCATGGAACCGACGCGCCGATCAGGCGCGCCCTCCCGTGGGAACACCGGCGGCGAGCTGCGGCGCCGGGTCCGCCGTCTCCGCGGAATCGCTGACCCTCAGCCGAAACAACCGGAACGCCGGCTGGTCCGGAAACGATCGCGCCAGCAGAGGCATCGAGACGTTGTAGACCGGCACGCCGCCGCCGGTCGTTCCTTCGAGCCGGCCCCGGTGCGCGTGCCCATGGACGACGAGCGACACGGGATAGCGGTTGATCGGCTCCTCGAGCCGGCTCGAGCCGATGAAGGGAAAGATCTCGAGTGGCTCGCCCTCCGCCGTGTGCTGCACGGGCGTGTAATGCAGGAGCGCGACGAGGGTGGGCGTGCGCAGCCGCGCGAGCGCCGCTTCGAGCTTGAGGGCTTCGTCCACGGCGGCGTGAACGAACTGCTTGATGATCGTCTCGCCCCACGGCCCGAGCGCCCGCTGCCCGAATCCCCCGCCAAACCCCTTGACGCCCGCGATGCCGATGCCGCGCGCCTCGTGGGCATCGCCATCCAGGATGACGACGCCGGCGTCGGTCAGGATCTGGCGAACTTCAGATTCCCGGCCCGACTCGACATCGTGATTGCCGAGGACGGCCACAACCGGAATGCGCAGCGGGGCAAGCTCTTTCTGAAGAACGCGCGCTTCCTCCGGCAGGCCGTAATCGGTGAGATCGCCGGCCAGCAGCAACAGATCGGCCGCGTCGCCGATGCGCGCGAACATCGGCTGAAAGGCACCCTGGGACGTCCTGGTGCAGTGCAGATCGCCGACCGCGGCCACGCGCACGACAGTTGTCGGCACGCACCCGACGACTTCAAGAGTCAGGCCAAGGCGTAGAAGATGAAGGAGCGGTCAGCGCTGCCGCTGACGGCCACACTCGCACGAAGCGATGAGCTCGCGGTCCGGTCGAGAGGAATGTGTCTCCCGCCGTGAGTACGGCTTGGGGGCCTCGCTGCCGCGCATGGCGTCGGCCGCCGATCTCGCACGATGCTCCGGAAAGCGAAGGACGGTTGCGCTCTTGCTGTCGGCTTTCGAGCGAAGCACTTCAAAATCCTCGATTCTGCTCGACGCCACGAGAAGTGGAGTCCGGGGCGGCTCGATGTCTCGCTTCAGAACGCAAGGAACCCAAGTTTTCCAGGTTTGTACAAACTTGATACGGTTTCAGCGTTCATTCCGGCTATCCAACGCTACCACAGCAATATCGGTACCCTGGAGTAATACTGCGGGGCATTTCGCTCGGAATCAGGATCTGCCGGTGAGACGTGGAGTTCACATTTAAGTGGCGCTACGATTGCACACCGGGCGGGCCCGCTCTCGGGCTGCGAACCCCACCAAGGATATTGCCATGAAAGCGCTCACTGCCGCGGTCATCGTCGGAGCCGTTGCCGTTGTCGCGGGCCAGCAACCGGCCCCACCGAAGCCGACAGCGCCCGCGCCGCCCGCGCGCCGGGTTCAGCCTCGCGCCGTCGCGCCCGCGCCATCGACCGTCATCGTGCGCGACCAGAGCGGCACGCCGCTCGCGGACGTGAAGGTGTCGCTGTCGGGGCCATCGAGCCAGCAGACCACGACGGCCGCGGATGGAAAGGCGGTGCTCAATGCGCTGCGCGAGGGCGAGTATCGCCTGCGGTTCGAGCGCGAAGGCTTCATCACGCTCGAGCGCGAAGTGACCGTCGCGCCGCGCCGGCCGCTCGACGTTCAGGTGGCGCTCAACCTTGCACCACCTCCCCCACCGCCGCCGGCGCCGCCGCCACCTCCGCCGCCGCCCACCCCCCCGCCCGCGCCACAGACGGTCGCCGCCGCGCCGACCGCGCCGCCGATCTTCGTCGGCATCCCGGATTTCCTGGACAAGAACTACATCGGCCGGGAGCCGCTCAAGGAATCGGTGATGGGGTGCCTCAGTGATTCGACCACGCGCCTCCTGCAACTGCGCGACGCATTGTCCGAACACACGCATTCGGATATGGACGAAGTGCTGTACGTCGTCGCCGGCGAGGGCACCATCCGCGTGCGCACGCAGTCATCGCCGGTCGGGCCGGGAACGCTGGCCGTCATTCCGCACGGGCAGCCGCACACCATCACGCCTCGAGGGAAGAATCCCCTGATGGTGATCTCGGTGCTCACCGGCACGCCGTGTCGCAGCACCGAATCCGCGGCGGCTCGTTAGCCTGGTGCGGGGGGGCGAATCTTCCGTTCGAGCAGCGCCGCCGATCGCTCCGCGAGCTCGCGTACCAGCAACCCGAACTTCGGATGCGACGCCTGCAGATCGATCGGGATCTGCTGCCGCCGCAGCTCTTCGGACGTCGACGGCCCGATCGATCCGACGACCGCGCGCGACAGGCCGCCGCGCACGGCGTCTTCCAGGTTCATCTGCCGCACAATCTGCCACAGGTGCGCGACCTGGACGCCGGTCGTGAAGACGACGACATCGACCCGCGACGCGGCCAGCGCGCGCACCGCCTCCTGCAGCGGCGCGAGGTCCTCAGGCAGCGACCAGCGGTACACCGGAACGCGGATCACGTGTGCACCGCGCGCGGCCAGCCCCTCGAGCAGCTTGGGATTCGCCACGCCGTACTCCTGAACGGCCACGCGCGCACCCCGCAACGGCGCCTCGCTGGCGCGCGCGTCGAGCGCCGCCAGAGTTTCTCTCCACGTATTCGGCTCGGGGACGGCAATCCAGATGGGGACCTGCAGTTCCCGCAGGACGGCCAGCGGCTTCGGCCCGCGGGCCACGATGCGCGTCCGCGCGAGCGCCTCGACGAACGCGCTGCGCGACTGCAGGCCTTCGACAACGTTGAGGAGCGCGCGCGTGCCGACGCCGGTCAGGAAGATCGTCACGTCGATCTGGCCGCGCTGGAGCGCGGCGGCGAACTCGATCGCTTCGGTGTTCGACTCGATCGGCACTTCGCGCAGCGCGGGCGCCATGAGCGGCGTGCCGCCGTAGGTCGCGATCAGCGCCGCGACTTCCGTCGCGCGCCGGCTCTCCAGCGCGAGGACGCGCAATCCGCCGAAATCGGCCGGGCGACGGGCGTTCATCCCTGCGATCGCTATTCTAGCGACGGCCAGCCGCGGCGGCCGCAGGCTTTCGCCGGTGGCTCACACCGCGGATGTCGCCCGACGAAAGCCGTCCGCGCTAAGATCGTTGACATGAGGTTCGGAACGCCCCGCGTGTGGATCGGCGCAGCCATGATCGCCACCACGGCCGCGCTGTCGACTGCGGCGCAGGCCCCGGCCGAGCCCGACAAGGGCGAACAGCTGATGAATGCCAGCTGCGCGAGCTGCCACGACCTGCGGCCCATTCAGACCGAGGCCCTCGACGCGGACGGATGGAAGTCCGTCGTCGCGACGATGGTGGACAAGGGCGCAGAGATCGGGGAGGCGGATGTGCCGGTGCTGGTGACCTATCTCGCCACCAATTTCGGCCCGTTGCCCGAGGGCGCCGGCAAGAAGATCCTGTTGAACACGTGCACGGTCTGCCATGACCTCCTGCGCGTCAAGCGGACGACGGCCACGCCTGAGGAATGGGAAGACACGCTCGGAGCGATGCTGAACGAGGGCGCCATGCTGTCGGACCAGGACTTCCCGGTCCTCCTGGCGTACCTGGCGAGGAACTTCAAGTAGCGCGGGCGCTGCCCTGCCCTACTGCCAGGTCCGCTCCTTGCAGATCTCGACGACGCAGATCGAATCGACCACGCGGTTGGGCGGCGGGACGGCCATGCCGCGCTCGGTCATCAGCTTCCGAATGAGCGCCGCGGTGTCGGGGTGGTTCACCGCGGACTGGACGCCAACCCGCACCAGGCCGTCGGCGTAGTCCAGCGCCTGCCACGTGTGACCGGCGAGCAGCGAACCGATCTTGTCGGTGTCGCGGCTGCCGTTGTCCCGTTGATCGAGGCGTGCGCCATGATCGACAAGCAGCTGCACGACGTCGCTCCGCCCCTTGAGCGCCGCGCCCATCAGCGGTGTGCGGCCGTCCTTGTTGGCCCCGTTCGGATCCAGCCCGAGGTCGAGCAGCATCCTGACCGCCTCGAGATTCTCCTTCGCCGACCGCTCGTAGGTCACGCCCTCCACCCAGCCGACGCCGGCGCAGGCTGTGAGCGCCGTATCGCCGTAGGCGGTGGCCACCTTGGGATCGGCCCCGTAGTCGACGAGCAGCTTCATGAGTACCGGTGTCGCTCGACTGGGCGGCCCGCACGAACGGCGTGGCGCCGTCCTCGAAGAACCACTGCATCGTGAAGATCGTGCGCGTCAGCGTGTTGTCTTTCGCGCGGGCGTTCGGATTGGCGCCATGGTCGAGCAACAGCTTGATGAGCTCGAGGTGATCCAGATCCGGCTTGGGCACCGGGTAGTCGCCGCCTTCGATGTTGCGGTTGTCGGTCGCGAGGTACAGCGGCGTCCAGCCGCCCCTGTTGGCCCGGTTGACGTCGGCGCCCCAGTCGATGAGGACCGATGCCAGCTTGTAGTGCCGGTTGTTGGTGGCCGTCAGGAGCGGCGTCCATCCATACAGCGTCTGCTGATTGACGTCCGCGCCCGCCTCCAGCAGCTCCTCTGCCGACCGGATGTCGCCTTCTCTCGCCGCCAGGACGAGCGCCGTCAACCCGCCGCTCTCGCTGCCAACCAGACCGGCGACGACGGTCTCCGAGTCGTCTTCGTCTTCACCGGCTGAAGCCGCTGCGGCTGCGGCTGCGGCGCCGCGGCCTGCGCCCTGCCCCGGTCCCCGGCCGCGTCCCTGCGGCGCACCCGCGGCCGCCGCGCCCGGGCCCGCGCCTCGAGGTCCTGCGGGAGCGCCGGCCTGAGGGGCGCCGCCGGCGGGCGGTCCGCCGGGCACTCCGGCCGCGTTGTTCCCCAATCCACGCACGCCGCCGAGGGCGCGACCCTGCTGCGCCTCGAAGGCGAGCTGCTCTTCGTAGGTGCGGCCCGCGGCCGCGGCCGCGGCGTACCGCTTGGCAGCCGCCTGCACCGCGGTCGTGTTGACCCGGTTCGCGAAGTACACCCGCGGAAGTCCGGCCGGGCCCGACCGAGCGCTGAGGTCGGCACCGCTCTCGACGAGCGCCTTGATCGCCTCGGGATGCCGCTGATCGGCGGCCCACATGAGCGCCGTCGTCCCGCGTAGCCGCTCCTTCGCGTTGACGTCCACGCCCGCCTTGACGAGCCGGTAGATGGTTTCGGGCTGGCCGTTGCGTGCGGCGATCATCAGCATCGTCTCGCCGTTCGGGCCGAGACGCTTCGGATCGGCGCCCGCCTGAATCAGCTTGTCGACCATCGACACGTCACCGTAGAGACACGCCATTTCGAGCGGCGTCACCCCTTCGCGGTTCGGCACGTCGACCTTGGCGCCCGCCTTGATGAGCATGTCGGCGGCGTCGAGATCGTCGCGATAGACCGCCCAGTGCATCGCCGTCGCGCCGTCGACCTGCGGGAGGTCCACGTCGGCCTTCTTCTGCAGCAGCGATCGGAGGACTGCCCGGTCGCCTTTCATCGCCGCGTCGGCGACATCGCTCCTGCCGGCGGCCCGTACGCCCGCCGTCGCCACCGCGGCCACTGCTATGGTCGTCACGAACAGACGCGTCTTCATGATGTCTCGTGCTGTGAAGGACCGGACCGCCTCCGGCTCACAGCTTTTCCAGCCGCCCGGTGCTGTCGCCCTGCTGATCCTTGTGGATGCCGTACATCTCCAGCACGTTGAGGAGCAGGTTGCCCGTCGTCACCGTCTTGCGCTCGAAGGGAATGTGGCGATTGCCTTTGAGCTGACCGTTGGCGCCTCCGATGAGGATGTGCGGCACGTCGTAGTGCTGGTGCTGGTTCGAGTTCCCCATGTTCGTGCCGTACATGATCAGCGAGTGATCCAGCAGCGTGCCGTCGCCGTCGGGAATCGATCGCAGCTTCTGGGCGAAGTACGCGAGCGTCGAGACGTGGTAGCGGTTCAGATCGGCGTACCGCCGGATCTGGATCGGATCGTCCTGGTGATGCGATCCGCCGTGAAACCCGACGCTCGTGCCGCCCTGGGGGAACAGCGGCCCCTTCGGAAACGGATAGCTGCGCCCGGTGAGATCGCGCGCCCCGAGCAGCGTCGCCACGCGGGTGATGTCGGCGCGAAACGCCAGCGCCGTGAGATCCACGTGGAGCTTGATGTGCTCGTCGAACTGCTCGGGAATTCCGGGCGGCAGATCCATCACCGGCACGTCGTTGGACGCCTTCGCGGCGAGCTGCAGACGACGCTCAATCTCGCGGATCTCGTCGGTGTACTGCGCGACGGTGCGGCGATCGCCGGCGCCGAGGGTCTTGCGCAGGCTGCCAAGCTCGCCCAGCACCGAATCGAGGATGCTGCGGTTCTCGCGCAGCCGCGTCGCGCGCACCTCGGGCGTGCTGCCGCTGCCGAACAGCCGCTCGAAGACGACCTGGGGATTGAGCTCCATCGGGAGCGGACTGGTACGCAGCGTCTTCTCGTTCGCGGGCGTCGGCAGCTCGATCCACGAAATCGAGTTGGTGTACGAGCAGCTGTAGCCCTCGCCGCAGTTGCTGGAGCTCGAATTGGGATCCTCGACCGCGAGCTGGAGCGACGGCAACAGCGTCTCCTGCCCGATCTTCATCGCGATCTGCTGATCGACGGTGGCGCTGCCGGTTGTCGCGTCGGATCCGGCGGTCTTGCGCGGTTTGATGGCCGTCAGATAGGCGGCCGCCACCCAGTGGTCCGAGCCGGTCGTCCCTTCAGGCGGTTCGGCCGACTTCGACCAGAGCCCGCTCAGCACCACCGTCTGGTCCTTCACGCTCTCCAGCGACTCCAGAATATACGGAAGCTTCGCGGGGAGCGGCCCCTCAGCCTGGGGGACCCAGTACCCGGGCGCCATCCCGTGCGGATAGAACATGCCGACGAACCGGCTCTTCGGGGCCGCGCCGGTCTGGGCGAGCAGCGTCCGGGCCGGGATCATGGCGTCGAGCAGCGGCAGCGCCAGCGTGACTCCCGCACCATGGAGAAACCTGCGGCGTGGGATCTGCTTCTTGGCGATGAAAGACATGATTAATTCGCCCCTTTCTTGCTGTCCTGGGCCGAGGCGACCGGCACGGTGTTCTGGACCTTGCTGGCGGGAGCGGCCGACGGAACGTCCTCGATCTTCATATTCATCTGGAACGGCCTGCTCTTGACGACACCGAGCACGAGCGCCGAGAACCGGTTGCCGTTCTTCGCGGCATCGCGAGCCAGCGAGCGCACGAGCGGCATGTCCTGATACTCGACGCCGCGGCCGAGACCGTAGGTCAGCAGCTTCTCCGCCACCACCTGGACGAACTGATCGGAGTAGCCGAGCAGCCACTGCCGCAGCCCTGCAGGGCCGTCGATCTTGGTCCCGTCGAACACCTGGGAGCTGGCATCGATCGGCTGGTCCTCGTCGGTGGTGCGCCACAGCGCGATGCCGTCGAAGTTCTCGAGCGAGAAGCCGATCGGGTCCATCATGCTGTGACACTGGATGCAGTCGGCGCGCACCCGGTGATCCAGCATCTTCTTCCGCATCGTCGGCTCTTTGGCGTTGCCGGTGGCATCGACCTGGCGCGGCGGAAGCGGTGGCACGTCGGGCGGCGGCGACGGCGGGCCCATGCCGAGAATGTTCGCCATCACCCACTTGCCGCGCGTCACCGGCGAGGTCCGCTCGGGCTTCGAGGTGACGGTCAGAAACGCGCCCTTGCCCAGAAGGCCGCGCCGCAGATCCATGTCGGGCCCGAGCTGCACGCGGCGGAACTGGCTGCCGTACACGTGCGGAATGCCGTAGTGCTTCGCCAGCCGCTCGTTGACGAACGTGTAGTCGGCCGTCAGCAGATCGACGACGTTACGATCCTCGCGCACGATGCTGTCGAAGAGAAGCTCGACCTCCCGACGCATCGCCTGACGGAGCGGATCGTCGAAGTCCGGATAGATCATCGGCAGCGGGCCGGCAGCCTGCATGCCGCGGAGGTCGAGCCACTGGCCCGCGAAGTTCACGGCCAGCGCCTCCGCCTTCGGATCCTTCAGCATCCGCCGGACCTGCTTCTCGAGAACGGCCGGATCCTTCAACCGCCCCTGACTGGCCACCGTCAGCAGCTCGTCGTCGGGGATGCTGCTCCAGAGGAAGAACGAGAGCCGCGACGCGAGATCGAGGTCGCTCAACCGATAGGCCTGGGCCGATGCGGCCGTCGCCGGCTCGGCTTCGATGCGATAGATGAATCTGGGCGACGCCAGGATGCGCGCCAGCACGGCCTCGATGCCGTCGTCGAAGGATCCCTCTTTACGCCCGGCCTGGTAGAAGTCCATCAACATGGTGACGTCGGCGGTCGAGGCGGGACGCCGGTAGGCGTGCGTCACGAGGTTCGCGACAATCTTCCGGGCGCAGGCGGTTTCGCCAACCGGTGCGGCGCCTTTGGCAGCCTGAGCCGACGGCGTGCAGACGAAGATCTTCCGGCGGCTCGGCGAGTCCTTGGCCGCTTCCGCGTCGAACGGCCCCTCGATGCGCACCGTGCCGACGTGCGGGAAGAACGTGAATCCGGGCGTCGGGCCGGTCTGCAGCGTGTCGCGCAGGAAATGCTGATCGAGGTCGAGCAGCGGCGCCAGATTGGTCTGCAGGAACGTCACGCCGACCTGGTGCGGGCCCGCCGTCGTCTTGACGTGGACGATCATCTTCGGGGTCTGGAAACGCGCCGCGAATCCCCCGGGGGCCGCCGGAGCGCCCGCGCCTGGTGCCCCGCGGCCGCGACCGTTCGGGCCCGCCACCGCGCCGCCCGCGCCCGTGCCCGCGCCCCGTCCCGCCGGTGCGGCTTGCGCCGCCGGGCCAGCGCCTGTGCCGCGCCCGCGTCCGCCGCGGCCATTGGCGCCGCCGCAGTTGGCCTGCGCCTGACCGAATCGGCCGCCGCCCTGCCAGTCCAGCAGCTCGAGCCGCTCCCCGTCGAGCATCACCTCGAGCTTCTCGCACGGCACCGATCCAAACCCGGTCGGCGACATGTTGTCGCCAAAGATCGGCGTCACCGTAACCGTATACTCGCCGTCGGACGGGAATACGTGATTGACCAGCATGCCCCCGCGCGTGCCGAAGGGGAGTCCTTCGATGTGGTAGTCCTGCGAGGTGTCTTCCGGCGTCCGATACACGACGAGCGTCGGCGGGGCCGCCTCGCCGATTGCGAGACGACTGATCTTGCCCGCCGCCGACACGTACGCTTCGACCAGGGTGGACGAGATCCCCAGCGCGCCGGCAATGTTGTCGAATCCGTGGGTCGAATCGTCATTCGGCAGGTACTTCGCGGGATCGATGTCGAGGTTCAGCAGATCGCGAACGGCGTTCGCGTATTCGGTTCTGTTCAGACGATGCAGGCCGGGCGGCGGCGCGTACACCGTCGAGGTGCGATCGAGCTCGGCCTCGAGCCACGACACCATCGACTTGTAGGTGGCCGGCTCGGGGCGGCGAACCCCGGCGGGCGGCATCATGCCGGCTCGCAGCTTCCGGACGACGGTCTCCCAGGTGGCGGCCTGATCGTGGACCTTCGCCGTGTCGACGTTGTCGAGCGTGAGCTTCTTGGACGCATCCGCGGCCTGTCCCGTCCCGGTCCTGGCACGCTGGTTGTGGCAGCCGACGCAGTACCGGTTCAGCAGCGCCCGCTCGTCGCCGGCAGAGGAGACAACCTGCGGGAGGGCATTCGCCTGAGGGGTGGCAGGAGCAGGTCGCGGCTGAGCAGGCGCGGACGACGCACCGGGCGACTGGGGGGCCGCCGCCTGCCCGTAACTGATAAGAGCAGCTGCCATTAAGGCGCTACACCCGATCACCAAGAACCCGTGTTTCATGAATGCTCCGCACGGACGGGAGGCCAGACCGGTGGCGACGAACGAAGTACTAGATGTTACAACAAAGCGGCCGCAGGGCGCGACGAAGAACCGGCGAAGACGCCACGGGACAGACGCGCCTACCTGGTCAGCTCGTTCCGCACCATCGTCGCGCCCTCGACCATTGCGCAGAGCTTGCTGAACGCGATGTCGCGCGGCAGGTGCACGCACCCGCAATCCGGATTCACGAGCAGCCGCTCCGCCGGCAGCACGTCGAGCGCGCGGCGGATGCGATCGGCGACGAACCCGGCGGACTCCACGTCCTGCGTCTTCACGTCGACGACGCCGAGCCCCAGGGAGAAGCGCGGATTGTACTCCTTGAACAGATGCAGATCGTCGTCGCCGCGGCGGGCGAACTCGAGCGAAACGACGTCCACGTTCGCCTCGAGGATGCCGGGGAACAGGTACCGGTAGCTGCCCTCCCACGACGGCTTGCCGTATCGGTTGCCGTAGCAGATGTGCAGGTAGATCCGCGCGTCGACCGCATCGACCATGGCGTTGACCGCCCGAATCGCCCACGCAAGATCTTCCGGAAAGCCGGAGTAGTACGGCTCGTCGATCTGGATGTCGGTCGCGCCCGCACGCACCAGCTCGCGAAGCTCGGTGTTCAGCACGCGCGCGAGATCCATCGCGAAGGCGTCCTCTGACGGATAGAAACGGTTCTGGATGCGCTTGACGAGCGTGTGCGGCCCCGACACCGCCACCTTGCCGCGACGGGTGGTGTTCCGGCCGAGAAAGCGCACCTCCTCGGCCAGACCGAGCGGCCCGGACGCCAGCTTCGATCGGACGACGCTATCGTAGAAGTCGTAGTAGAACCGCTTCGACCCGAGGTCGATCTGCACAACGGGCAGCCGCTCGATGAAGTAGTCGATGATGTTGTCGCGCTGCAGCTCGCCGTCGCTGACAATATCGACGCCGGCGACCTCCTGGTCCTTGATGGCCGCCTTGCGCACCGCATCGTGCATCTCGTCGAGATCGTGCCGGCTCACCTTGCGCGAGAGGTAGTCGTTCTTGGCGCGCTCGAGCCACGCGGGCATCGAGTAGCTGCCGATCACCGCCGTCGGAATCACGGGGAGCGTCGTCGTCATGGTCGTTGGGTCGTGTACAGGATGTTGGTCTTGGAACCCGGGCGGTAGGGAAACGGCGCGAAATGCACATCGTACCCGGCGCGGGCGCCGACGGTCCTGAGCAGGGCGCCGTTCACCCACACGACCAGCGAGCCGTCGAGCTTGCCCGGCCCCTTGAACGCCTGGCGGTATTCGTCCATCGAGGAGACGAAGATGTCCTGCACCTGCAGGTAGCCGCGCGGGTGCAGCAACGGCAGCGTGTTCGCGAAGCTCTCGGCGGCGCCGCGGGAGACGTGGAACCGTATGTCGTCGGGCGCCTCGGCCAGCAGATCGTCGACGTGCAGCTTCGTGAGGCCGGGCGGCACGTGATCCTCTTCGACCGGATCGAGCTCGCGCAGCCGCTCTTCCAGCCTGAACGCGCCCCAGAGACAGCGCCAGAACGCCACGCCTCGATCGCCGGCCGCCGCGGGTCCGCGCTCGAACATCTCGTGGACGGTCGGGAGCACCTGGGCGCGCGCGACCCCGAATTCCGCGGACAGCCGGTCGGCGTCGGCTCGCGGCAGGTACCCGCGCGTCTCGACGATGTAGTGCCGGCCGTCGCGGCGGACGAACTCGTCGAACGGCAGGTTGTCGTACACGTTGGTGAGGTGCACGTACATGATCTTGAACCGCAGCGACGGCAGGCTCCTGAACGGATTGAGCGCGTCCATCTCCACCCCGGTCACACGCCCGGCGTGGGCGCTGCACGCCTTGAGCGCGCGCGCGAGCGTCGCGTGCGAGTAATCGCCGAGGATGAACTTCAGCTTCACGTAATAGCCGGTGCCCGACTGCTCATCGAGCGCCTGGAAGCCGTCGAGCCACGCCTTCGCGCGCATCCCCGAACCGCCGCCGATCTCGAGGGCGACGACTTCGGACGGCAGCTGGCGGCGCGACTCGAGATCCTTCAGGAGGCGCCAGAACTCGGTCACCGAATCCGCAACCGCCTGGGGATGATTCGCATCGGACAATCCGCTCGGAAGCGCCGCCTCGAACCCGCGACCCGACGCCTCTTCCCACGCCGTCAGCCACTGCCAGAACAGCTTGTTGAACTTCCAGATGATGCTCGTCCGCCACGGGGTGAAGGCGTCGAGGTGCAGGTCGGAATCGCGCGCGCTGCCGGACCGCACCACGTGGAGCGCCTGTGCGAGCTGCGCCGGCAGCGTCTCCGGGTCGGCCTGTCGCAGATCGATGGCGATCTCCGACAACGGACCCGGCTGACCGGTGGAGGTCGTGCCGAGACGCACCATGACAGGCTCGCGGAAGTTCGTCCTGTAATGGATCCAGTCCAGGTGGACGCGCAGCGCGCCCAGCAGCTTCGCGTCGACGGCGCCCTCTTCGGCCAGCTTCGTCAGCGAGCCGGAGATGAGCGAGGTCAGCTCGGCGAGGCTCTTCGCGCCCTTCCCGCGCGAGACGTGGTTGAAGTGGAGGATCAAAACCGACCAGGAAACTGCAGATTAGTACTTGCGCCGGGCCGCGACGTCAAGTTGCGGTCCCGCGCCGCCCGAGGCGCATGCGTCATCGCTTCTCGAACTGCGACAACGCCCGGGCGAACTCCGGCCGTTCGGGATTGCGGGCTGCGCCGGCGACGAGCTGCGCGTGCGCGGCATCGTAGCGGCGCAGCCGAATCAATGCGGCGGCGAGCTGCAGCCGCGCCTCCGCGTAGGCCGGCTCGGAGCGGACGGCCGCCGAGAATTGATCGACCGCCTCCTCGTCGCGCCCGGCCCGGGCGAGCAGCGCGCCGAAGCTGAAGTGCGCCGGCGCATAGTCGGGCAGCAGCCGCAGCGCCTGCGCAAACTCGGCGGCCGCGGCCCGATCGTCGCCGCCCAGCGTGAGCGCCGTGCCCAGGCGGTGATGCAGAAGGCCGTCGTTCGGCTTCACTTGAAGCGCCTGGCGGAACGCCGCCGCCGCCGCCGCCCAGTCACCGCCTCCGAGCGCCCGGATACCGCGCCTCTCGGACGCCACCGCGCTGTGCAGCGCTTCGGCAACCTCCTGCATCAGCGGATCGGGCGGGCCGACCTCGACCTCGCCGCGCTGCCGCAGGTGCGCTTCTGCCTTCGCCGCGTCGCCGAGGCCGCGATAGGCGAGCGCCAGCGGATAGTGCACGCTCGACGCCCGCGGGTCGATCGAGAGCGCCAGCTCGAACGACCCGACCGCCTCCGCGAAGCGGTGCCGGGCCAGCGCCGCGCGGCCCCGGCCGACGAGCGCCGCCACCGAGCGCGGCTCCACTGCCAGCGCACGGCTGAACAGCGGGTCGGCCTGGTCCGGCGCGCCGAGATCGAGATACGCACCGCCAAGCCACACGAGCGTGGCCACGTCGGACGGCGCCAGCGCCAGCGCGCGCCGAAACGCCTCCGCGGCCTGCTCCGGCTCGCCCCGCGCGCGGTGGATGTGACCCAGGTAGTACGGCCAGCGACGGTCGTCTGGCGCCAATGCCTCGGCGTTCCGATAGCACGCCTCGGCGGCGTCCAGGTCCTCGGCCGCCAGCAGCAGACCGCCCATGTTTCCGTACGACGCGGCCAGCTCGGCAGCCGGTGCGCCCGCTTCAGACCGCTTTCGCTCGAGGGCGGCGAAAGCCTCGCGCATCTGTTCCCGAACCGGCGGCTCCATCGGGGAAACGTCTGGCAACGACACCGGTGGCACGGTCGGTCGTGGTTCCGCGGACCCGGTGGGCCGCGGCGCCGGCCGGGAGCACGCGACCATGGTCATCAGGCAGACGGCGAGGGCGAGAACAGCCTGGCTCGCACGGTCGGTGCCGGACGCAACCGGGCCAACGCGTCGCTTCACTTCCCGGTGCCTTCCTTCAGGACCCTGTACCCGTCGATTGCGACGTTACTCCATGTCTCGGTCGCTCCGTCCGGCCAGATGACGCGGACCGACACCGGGCGCGTGGACGCTCCCAGCCCGGCGATGACCCGCGGATCGTTCGCCGACGCGTAGCTGCCGTCGGATCGGGCACGCCGCCACACGGCCGACCCATCCTCGCGCGAGATCGCCACTCGCGCCCCGGTCATGTCGCGTCCGTGTTCGCCGACCAGCCGGACCCCGACCCAGTGGCTCCGCTGGCCGACTTGATTGACGAGCAGCCGCGCCGGACCGTTGTTGTTGGCGACGACGACGTCGACATCGCCGTCGTTGTCGACATCACCGAACGCCGCGCCGCGACTGACGTCGGAGGTCCCGAGCGCGGCTCCGCCGCGGGAGGTCGCATCCTCGAAGCGGCCGCCGCCGATGTTGCGGAACAGCAGCTTCGACTGATGGAGCGGAAACGGATCGCCGACCTGGCGCAGCGCCTCGAGCGTTTGGACCGCGCCGTTCACGATCAGGAGATCGAGCAGGCCGTCGTTGTCGACGTCCAGCCACGCCGCGCCGAAGCCGGTGAACGGGCGGCTCGCGGTCAATCCCGCCCGCCCGCTCTGCTCTTCGAACAGCCCGGAGCCGTCGTTCACGTACAGATCGCCGCCTTCGCCGCGCAGGTTCGCCACGAACAGATCCTCGTCGCCGTCATTGTCGAAATCGCCCGCGTCGACGCCCATGCCGGCCTTCGGCTTGCCGGGCGCGCTCATCGCCGCGCCCGACAACAAACCCCTGTTCGCGAACGTGCCGTCGCGCTGATTGATCCAGAGCTGATTGGGCTGGCCGTCGTTCGCCACGTACAGATCCGGCCAGCCGTCGCCGTTCAGGTCCGCCGCGACGACGCCGAGCGCGGGGCCGAAGTCGCGCGCCATCCCGGCGGCGGCGGTCACGTCGGTGAAGGTGCCGTTGCGGTTGTTGTGATAGAGGCGGCTTGCCTGCGCCCGGTACACGCTCGGCGAGCAGTAGTCGGGACGCCCCGACGGGCTGAAGCACGGCGTGTTGGTCCCAACGCTGTACTCGAGATAGTGGCCGACGAACAGATCGAGCCAGCCGTCGCGATCGTAGTCGACGAAGGCGGCCGAGACGCTCCACCCGGTATCGCCCGTGCCGCTCTTCGCCGTGACGTCGCTGAACGTCCCGTCACAGTTGTTGCGCCACAGCTGATTCGAACCGAGGGCCGTGAGATAGAGATCGACGCATCCGTCGTTGTCGAAGTCGCCCGCGGCAACGCCCATTCCGTACCCCGACGTCCTGATGCCGCTCTGCGGCGTGACGTCGGAGAACCTGAGCGACCGCGTGCCGTCGGCGCCGACGGCGAGATCGTTGCGGAACAACCGGCCGCCTCCGCCGGCCACGCGGGCGCCCGGCGGGACGGCTGAGCCGGCGAGCGCGCCCCCCTGCACGAGAAACACATCGAGATCGCCGTCGTTGTCGTAATCGAGGAGCGCCACGCCCGACCCGATGATCTCGGCGTACAGAAACGCGCCCGACATGCCGTTGACGTGCGTGAAGTTGAGGCCGGTTTCCCCGGCGCGGTCGACGAACCACGGGCCGTCGGATGGTCCCGAGCCGGCTCCCGACGCAGGCAGCGGACCGCTGGCCCGGCAGCCGAGACAGAACAAGAGCGAGCAGAGGGCGAGCCGCCGCGCCCTTTCCCGCGGCCCCGCGGGCTGTGCCCTTACTTGGCGAGTCCCGGCGGGTCGGTCCGGCACGGCGTGGGGTTCCATTTCGCTGCGCCGTCGGATTCAAACCGGAAATGCGTGCTCGTGACGAACGGCTGCTGAAGGTACTTCGGATCGTCAACCATGGTGCGAACGAGCAGATACACGGCGCCGTCGGGCTCGGGGCCGAGGCGGTCGATGTACTCGGTGACGACGGCGATCTCGCTGTAGGGGGCGCCGTTCTTGCGCAGGTATCCCGCCTTCATGCCGGTCGTCGTCACCTTCAGCGCGCCGCCGCGCGGTCCGGCGGGCGCACCGCGCCCGGCCGCCGCGCCCCGGCCCTGGCCGCCGCCGCCGCCACGTCCCGCGGCCACCGGCAGATCCCACTCGGCGACCGAGTTGCCCTGCCACGTCGGCTCGCCCGCCGGGCCGGCCGGCGAGAAGTGCAGGAGACGCACCTGCCCGCCCGCGTCGAACTCCATCTTGAGCGTGTTGTCGTCCTGCCAGGTAACATGCAGACGCCCCGGCTGCCGCATGATGCCGCCCACGCCGTACGCCTTGCACTGAGTGCCCGACGCGTTGTCCTTCGCGAGATCCCACGTGTCGGCCACGCGGCGTCCCTCGGGGTTGAGCGGCACGCTCGCGTAGTCGCCCTTGGGCGGCGTCACCATGCGGAACCGCCAGTCTTCGGTGACGAGCGGCACCCAGTAACCTGCCGGGTCAAACGGCGCAGCGGCTTTCGCGGTTCGCTGGACTGTCTGCTGTGCCGCCGCAGGGACGAACGAGCCGATCGCGACAGCGGCGACCGCCAACGCTGCCATCCAGCGGCGGTCATGACGAAGCCACATGGGGACGCAGATCATCATTTCTTGCCTTTGGACCCGGGCTTGGGCGCTCGCCGGTGGCTGCCCTGCGGCGGCCTTGCTCACATCGCGGTACACGGCCTCGATGAACATCGCGGTGGTCCACGGGCCGCTCTCGGCGCCGTAGTGGAGGTCGTAGTCGAGCGTCGGCCTGGCCGCCTTGACCTGGTCGAGCGTCATCCCGCGCTTCACCATGTCCTCGATGCGCTCTTTGACGATCACGAGCATGTCACGGAACTCGAGCACCTCGGACTCGTCGCACAGGTGCCCGTGTCCCGGAATCACGTAGGTGCCGCCTTCCTGCTCGTGTTTCGGCACGGTGAGGTCGAGGATCCGGTTCAGCCCGCTGATGATGCCGAACACGCTCCCCCCGTTCGGAGCATCGATGACGGGATAGCTCGTCGTCACGAAGATGTCGCCGGCGACCACGACGTCGGATCGCCGGAAGAAGACGATGGTGTCGCCGTCGGTGTGCGCAGCGGGATCGTGATAGAGCATCACCGCCTCCTCGTTGAAGAAGAAGTCCTTCTCCTCGGGGAAGAAGGTATCGGTCGGCCAGGCGTCGGGCGGAGCCGCGAGGTCCCTTCCGAGCGGCGCGCTCATCCGGTTCATCACGTTCTCGTGCGCGAGGATCTCCGCCGGACCGCCGCGCGTCGTGCTCCCCGCCTTCGCGAGGACGCCGTTGCCGCCGGTGTGATCCGGATGCGCATGCGTGTTGACAATATAGCGGATCGGCTTGTCCGAGAGCTTGCGGACCGCGGCGAGCACCTTGTCGGTCATCTTGCCGTTGCCGGTGTCCACCAGCAGCACGCCTTCGTCGCCAATCTGAACCGCGATGTTGCCGCCCGCCCCCACCAGCATGTACACGTTGCCCTGCACCGGCAGCACGTGCACCTCTCCGTCGTCGGGCATCTGGGCCTGGCGGAACTTCAGGCTCGGCTCGAGCCCGAAGCGGGCCTGCGCGGACGCGCTGACGGCGAGGGCGCAAGGCGTGCAGAGCGCAGCCAGCGCGCCGAGCGCGACGCTGATCCCCCTGAACGGTCTCATGGCGTCAGATTCCTGCATGGAGAATCCTTCCGGCACTCTCGGGATTGACGGGCTCACCTGGTCGCAGCGGTCGCCGCGGCGCGGATCTTCTGCGCGTACTCCGGATACATGGTTTCGGCGCCGCCGCGGGTGGCTTCGACCGGGATGCCCATCTTCTTGGCAAACTCGCCGTAGAACGGGTTCTTGCCGGGCAGATAGTGTGGCACGTAGCCCTGCGTCTGGCCGGCGACTTCGTCCACGTACTCGCACGGCCACAGCCAGTTGCCCGCCGGCCGCTCGTTCAGCCGGAAGTCGGTGCTCTTGACGAGCGGCTCGGTCAGGTACACCGGATCGGTCACCACGGTCACGATCGTCGCGATGTTGCCGTGGCGGACCCAGTGCTCGATCATCGTCGTGAACTCGCTGTTGGGAATCCCGTTCCGCCGCGTCCACTCCGACTTGATGTGCGTCGTGTACACCGTGAGAATGTCGCCGTCCCACTTGCCGGTCGAGAAGCCCTGCCAGCTGTGCGCGGCGTATTCCGGCGGGTGCGGCCGGCCGTCCATCCAGATGGTCCGCGACTGTTCGTAGGTGCTGATGTAGTGCTTGTAGGCGATGATCTGCTGCGTGTTCGGATCCTTCTCTTCCCAGATGCGCACCTGCAGCGGGCCGCGGTAGATGTAGTTGACCGTGTGGACCTTGCATTGATGCTCGCGCAGCGTGAGCCGCGACGCGTCCCAGCTGTCGGCATGCAGCCGGGCCCCGTCGCTGATCGGCAGTCCCAGGTAGTCCCCGAGCTCGGGCCCCGGTCCGCGCTCCGGCTGGTCTTCGTGCACGAGCGGGCTCCAGTCGCCGACCAGGCTCACTTGCGCCAGGGCCGGACGACCCGCACACGTCGCCGCCATCAGAAGCACAACACCGGCGATCCGCGGCCGCGTCATGATGCTCATTGCTCAATCTCCCTGTGAGAATCGCGCGTCTTCAGGCCCTGGCCGTCCCAACACACAACGACCCGCCCTCCACGCGAAGGGCGGGTCGCCGTGGCTCTCTCCTGAGACTACTCTCTTTTCCGGCGTCCTCGTGAACCTTCTTCGTCCTCTGCCCTCTAGAAATCGAAGGTCAGCGACACCTTGGCCAGCCGCGGCGCGATGACCGCGTTTGGCGCGAGCCACGTCGCATACGCGAAGCTCGCCCCGCTGACCGTGGACTTGTTCGCGACGTTGTAGAGGTCGAGGCTGATGTTCGCCCGATACCGGTTGAACCGAAGAATCTTGCCGATTCGCAGATCGAGCTGGTTGATCCGATCGTAGTACGCGGTCTCGGGCGCAATCAGGTTGACGGTGGTCGTCCCGTTGGCCAGGGCGCCGAGCGGCAGATGGCCGAGCTGCGCCGCGATCTGGCTGTTGGGAACGGCATAGGCCGCCGACAGCTCGATGCCCGGGATGTTCTGGTACGACGCACCCAGCAGCACGTCGACCTTCGGGACCGTGTAGGAACCGAGGAACTTCAACTGCGTCAGCCAGGCTTGTTCGACGTGACACGCATTGACAGAGGTCACGCCGACGCCGCCCAGCCCTCCGACGCCGCTCGTCGTCCCGAGAATGCTGTGCCCGCCGAAGTTTCCGGCGTTGGCCGGATCGACGATGTCGCAGTTGTCGGTCACCTGCTTCCCGGTGCTCGTGCCGCCCTGGAGGATGACCCCTCGTCCCAGGCGGGCGTTGAGGCTGATGTCGAACCCGTTCCAGTGGTCGATCACGTTGCTGCCCGGAAACAGCTGATCCGACAGCCCCGTGTAGGGCTGGGAACCTGCCGCAGCCGTCGGCTTGAGCACGTAGAAGCGGTTCGTATAGATGCTGCTCGGCAGCACGGCGCCGCCGGCCGACGCAGGCGGGGCCGGGATGCTCGACGGATCGATCGAGAAGCTCTCGTAGTCGGACGCCGTGTGAGTCAGGTCGTCGGTCACGAGGAAGTTGCCGAACCAGCGGCGGAAGTATCCCCCGTAGAGCGAGACCCTCTTGGTCAACTCGCGCTGGCCGCTGACCGAGAACTCCCAGCTGAAGGGACGCACGCCCCAGCCGTAGCGGGATGCATCGTCGCCGGCGTTCTGCGTGCCCGGCGCGTTCTGGTACATCAGGGCGCCGGCGCCGGTCACCGCGCCACAGCTGTCGAGCTGCTGGTTGGCACCGGTCGCCGTCGGACTCTGGGCGGCAGGATTGGTCAGATCGCAGTCCGGGATGAAGTTGCCGTTGGTATCGGCCCAGCTGCGCGTCGCGGTGAGGACGACGTTGAACGGCGTGAGCGCGACCAGCGGATTGCTGGCCACGAGCGACTCGCCGAGCACGTACTTGGCGACGTTCACCTTGACGGCGGTCCGGCCGTCACCAAATGGATCCCACGATGCCGCGATCTTCGGCGTGATGTCCCTCTGACGGACCGATTGGAACGTCGGGATGTCGTAGTTGCGGAGCGGCGTGACGATGGAGGGCGACAGGTGGAAGCCCGGGATGCTGGCGTTGAACCAGTCGAAGCGCACGCCCACGTTCAGGGTCAGCCGATCCATCGTCCACTTGTCCTGGGCGAACAGGCCGCCTTCGCCGTCGATGCTGCCGGTGGCAAAAGTCGGACACAGCTTGCTCGGATCGTAGGCGAGAGTCGGGGAGGTGACGCTGCCGTTGACCGTTCGCGGAAGCGGGTCCATACAGCCGTCGCTGCGCAGGCTGAGCGTGGTCGGCACCGGCTGACCCAGCCCACGGCCATTGGTCGCCAGCGTGCTGACCGAATAACTGTACGGCACCACCGAGCCGGTCCACGCGCCGCGCGAGGCCCACGAAAAGTCCAGGCCGGTCTTGAACGCGTGCGATCCCGTCACGTACGAGAACGCCACGTTGGTCCGGGTGTTCGGATTGTGGCTCGGCGTATAGGCGGCGCCGACACGGCCGTGATAGGTGGTGATCAGCTGGATGTAGCTCGGATCCAGCGACTGCGGGTTGTTGTCGCTCACGCCGATGGCCAGCGGATCGGCCAGGTTCGTCGGCGAGATCGACCCGCCCCAGGTCTCCTGGTGGTGCCAGATGCCGGCCTCGACGAGCATCTTGTTGGTCACCGGCGACGACCACTGCAGCAACTGATCGGAGAACGGGAAGAAGTACGAATCGTTCAGCGACTCGGTCGACGTGGTCGACGTCGAGTTGCGGGACCGCCGCACCTTGTTGTTGTAGTACGCGCTGATCTTGTTCCTCGGCGTCACCTGCCACGACAGGCGCAGCGTCTGCTCCTTGAAATGGCCGCCGCCGCCGACCGACGTGTTGAGATCCTTCGTCAGGTCGGGGGAGTAGGTGAGCGTCTGGTTGTTGAACAGGTTGGTCGGCGTCTGCCCGACGATGAAGTGCTGGTTCGGGTAGTTCTGGGTGACGTAGTTCTCGGCGGCCGTCCAGCGCGCCGAGGCGAACCACCACAGCTTGTCCTTCATGATGGGGCCGCCGTAGCCCGGGTTGAAGTCGTACACGCTCTTGAGCGCGCCCGGCTGCGTCTTGAGGCCCCGGCACTGCAGGCTGTCGATGGGCGAGCAGCTCGGCGAGCCGACCGGCGAGCCGGTCGAGAAGTTCGACCCCTGCATCGAGTTGTTCGCACCGCTGTAAAAGAGCAGCCCCTTGAAGGTGTTGCCGCCGTCGCGCGGGACGTAATTCAGGCGCACCCCGCCGGTCGCGAGCGACGCGTCGGCACCGGAGCTGTCCACCGACATCTCCTGCATGGCGGTGAAGCTGGGCGAGGAGCTCAGCGACTCGCCGAAGCGGATGACCGTCGCGGCCGAGATGCCGGCAATCGTCTGGCGCTGCTCGCTGGCCTTGCCGCCGTGGATCGAAAGATCCGTGAACGTGTCGCCGGCCGTGCCGCCCACGTCCTGCAGGTTCGCCGAGTTCGCGTTGCCCGACAGCGTGCCGGTGCCGCTCGTCGCCCCGAGGATCATGCCGGGCTGGAGCGCCGCCAGGTTGATCCCGAGGCGGCCGGTCGGGATGTTATCGATCACTTCCTTGGTCACGACCGTCTGGACCGAGGCGCTCTGCACGTCGACGATCGGCGTCTCGCCCGTCACGGTGATCGTTTCCGACAGCTGACCGACCTTGAGATCCGCGTTGATCGACACGGTTTGCGTGCCCGAGACTTCCACGCCCTCGCGCTTGTAGGTGCTGAACCCCTGCAAGGTGAAGGTGACGGTGTACGTGCCTGGGAGCAGCTGAATGACTTTGTACTGCCCGGATCCATCGGTGACCGCCGCGCGCGTCTTCTCGATGAGAACGGGACTGGCAACCTCGACCGTGACACCTGGAAGCACCGCGCCAGAGGTGTCTTTCACGACACCGGCGATCGACGCATTCTGGGCGCGCGCAGCCGCCGGGACCAGCAGCAGGCCGGTCGCGACAAACAGCACGAACCGTGTGAACCCACGCATAGGTACGTCTCCTTCTCTTGTCCGAAATCTCTCCGCTCGCGCTTTCGAACGGCCGCCCTCGTCCGCCCGGCAAGCTGCCGCCCGAGCGCGTCTCGAAGGCCAAAGCCCGGCCGACGTCCGGCGTTTTAACTCCGCCATGACGGCAAGTCAACGGGAATGTCGAGCTAAAAACGCGCAAAATATGGCGATGCAGGATCGAACCCAAACAATTGGATTCGCGAGATTTACCTCCGCCACCGATACCTGAAAACTGGTAGGCTCCGGCGCGTTGACACCGGGCCTCCGTCCGCCAAGGATAGGCGCATGAAAAACATCACGGTTGCGATTGCGTCCGGCGCGGCGCTCCTGGCCTCTCTCGTCGGGCACGCCGTCCGCGCAGACGGCGTGCCGGGCACCCTGCAGCCCCCGTCCACGGCGGCGTCGGTCGTCGGACCGGTCGGTCGCACCACGGCGCTCCGCGACCCGGCGCACGGGTATCCGTTCAATGCGACGCCGGCCGATCTCGCGAAACAGGGCTACGTGGAAGAAGAGTTCTTCATTCAGGGGCTGGCGAACCGCTACACGACCCCGGCCCTGGCGACCGGGGCGGTGACCGACGGCAATCATCCGTTCAAGACGCGGCTCGTGGTCAGACGCCCCATCTCGCGATCGAAGTTCAACGGCACCGCGATCATCGAGTGGACCAACGTCTCGCAAGGGCACGACAACGAGGTGGACTGGTTCCAGTCGGGCGCGCATCTGGTGCGCGCCGGCTACGCGTGGATCGGCGTGTCGGCGCAGCGCGTCGGCGTCGATGCGCTCAAGCAGTGGAGTCCGTCGCGGTACGGCACGCTCGACGTGAGCGAGGGCGGCGCGATCACCAACGATGCGCTGTCGTACGACATCTTCACCGCGGCCGCCCGGGCCGTCAAAGGCGCGACCACGCCTGGCGTGATGGGTGGACTCAGAGTCGAACGGCTCATCGCGACCGGACACTCCCAGTCCGCGGGGCGTTTGTACACCTACTTCACCTCGGTGCACCCGCTCGCGCCGATCTTCGACGGCGTCGTGCTGCACGGCGGCGGCGGGATTCTGCGGCCCGACCTCGAGGTCAAAGTGTGGAAGTTCCTGTCCGAGACCGATGTCAGCGGCCAGACGCGGCAGCCGGACACCGACCGTCTGCGCACGTGGGAGGTTGCCGGCACTTCGCACCTGGACGCCCAGTTGTCGCGCGGGCTCGGATCGGTCGGCCTGCTGGCGGCGGGCGGCGCGCCGGTCGACGGGTTGCCGAAGGGTCCCACGATCAGCGGCGGCTCCTCCCCGGGCTCGGGGCAGGCGGCGGGCGTCGGCAGTTTCCAGCGGATCTCGAACCAGCCGAACGATGGCTGCGCGAAGCCGATCTTCAGCCGCGTGCCGTCCTATTACGTGCAGAACGCGCTGTACGATCACCTGGCGCGGTGGATCAAGGACGGCACGCCGCCGCCGACCGCGCCGCCGATCGAGATGCGGGACGCGCGACCGGGCGAGGTGGTCGTGTCCTCATTCGGTCCGCCCGGCCGCGGCCCTGGCGGTGCGCCACCGACCGGACGCAGGGCAGAGGCGGCCGCCACGGCGCCCGGACGCCGCGGTGGGGACGGCGCCGAAGCGCCGCCGGCTGGGGGACGCCGCGGCGGCGCGGCAGGCGGACGGCGCGGCGGTCCGCCACCGATTGTTCGCGTCATCGCTCGCGACGAAGCGGGCAACGCGCTTGGCGGCGTCCGCCTGTCGCAGCATGCCGTTCCGACAGCCGTCAACACCGGCGTCAATACGGCCCTGTCGGGTGCAGAGCCGTCCGGCGGGACGTCGGGCAACGGCGGCATGTTCTGCGGTCTGCTCGGTTCGCACGAGCCGTTCGACGCGGCACGTCTTGCGATGCTCTATCCCACCCACGACGCCTACGTCGCGAAGGTGAAAGAAGTCACCGAGAAGAATCTGAAGTGGGGCTACATTCTCAAAGCGGATGCAGATGCGACCGTCGCCGAGGCCAGGAACTCCAGCATCGGCAGGCGATGATCTCGACCAATTCGGCCGCCTCCGGCCTGAGCCGAACGTCAATCGGTAGTGTCCGGCTTGAGCCGAACACCAATCGGTAGTGTCCGGCTTCAGCCGGACCATCCAGGAGCCCACATGCTGCGCATCGCCATGGTCATCGGCATTGCCGCCTCAACGGCGGCCTCGACGGCTGCCGCCCAACGCGTGTGGCAAACCGGCACGTGCGCCGACGTGTCGGTGAAGCGTCGCATGGTCGACTTCGGCCCCGGCGCCAGCGGCTTCGGCCGTCCGGGCTCGACGCCTCAGCTGCAGGCGATGGCCGACGTGCGTCGACTGGTGATCGACACCGACGCCATGCGGTTCGAGGTCGAAGACACGGTGCCGGTCGGTCGCCCGTCCTTCGATCTGGAAATCGGCGGCCGGGTGACCTTCGCCGTCGAGAAGAAGTCGGTCTACATCCGCATGGCGGATGCGAGCGAACGCAAGCTGCGGCTGATCAGGCAAACCGCGCGCCCGCGCGCCGAGCCGGCGCGCCCGGCGGCCTACTCGGGCATCGGCGGCGGACACGTGGTGCGATCGACCGCCGACGCCGGACGCGTCGTGACGCTGGAAGACGGGTCGCGGTGGGAGATCCTGCCGCGCGATCGGTATCAGACCGCCGAGTGGGAGCTCTCCGCCAACATCACCGTGCGGGTGCTGTCGCGCGAGGAAGACGGCTTCGGCTACGAGCTCATCAACACGAGCGCCGACGAAGGCGCGGTCGCCAGACCGTCTCGCTGAGACCAAGACGACCCCGGCCGTTCACAGACGCGTCGCCCGATTGACGGACGCGTCCATTTCACCTACCGTGTCGGACAAATGCCGACGGCCGAGTCGCTGGGACACTTCGAGCAGCTGGTCCTCACCGCCGTCCTCGCGCTCGAAGACGACGGGTACGGCGTGACGATCCATCAGAGGGTGAACGATCTCGCGTCGCCGAGAAGGATCGGCCTGGGCGCGGTGTACGTGACGCTCGACCGGCTCGAAGACAAAGGCCTCGTCCGGTCGTGGCTCTCGGAGCCGACGCCCGCGCGTGGAGGACGGGCGAGGCGGCACTATCGTCTCGAGGCGGCGGGCCGGCGCGCCCTCCACGATTCGCTCGCCGCCGCCCGGCGCATGTACGACGTGATCGCGAACGCACGGGGAACACGATGGAAACCGGTCCGCCAAAACTGATCGAAGCGATCGTCGGACGGCTGATCCCCTCGGCGTCGCGCGAGGCGATCGTCGGCGATCTCCGCGAACGCTACGCGTCGCTCCCCGCGTATCTGCGCGATGCGTCCGGCGCCGTACCGGCGGTCCTGTGGGGCCGGATCCGCCGCACCGCCGACCGCCTGCTCGTGGCCGCCGAGGCATACACGCTCTTTCTCGTCTTCAGGCCGCAACGGTTCCAGCCCGACGCGACCGGCGGCCTGCGGATCGCCGGCCCGATCGCGACAGCGCTGGCCGTTTTCGCCCTGCTCGATGCCTACCGCGCACCGGAGCCGCGGGCCGATCGCAATCCGACCCGATCGTCGAGCGCCGCGTTCGATGCCTCGCTGATGCGCGGGGTCACGGCGTCCGCCCTGGCGATGATCGCGGTGTGCGCGTGCGAGGCGATGCTGTCGGTCGGTCTCGGCGCGTTGGCGCTCCCTCGCCCCGACCTGGCGACCGGTGTCCTCGGCGGCTTTCTGATGCTCCTGCCTCTCCGCGTCGCCTGGGATCAGGTGTTCACGCACGAGGGCTACGGCCGGATCGTCCTGCCGGGCGGATGGGATCACGCGCTGCCGCTCGACCGGCGCCGTCGCCTGCTCGAGAGGCGACGGAGGATTCTGCGGAGAAGCTGGCTGTGGTACATGGCGTTTCTGGTGCCGGTCAAGCTGTTCGGCGTCATCCCGCGAGAGCTCCGGCCAGACGTGACGCCGTGGCCCATCGTCGTCGAGGCGGTCTCCACGCTCGCCGCAATTCTGATTCTCAGGAGTCTCGCGAGCCGGCTGGCCGGGCGCGTGCAATGTGAACTCGCCCGCCTGGACGAGCCCGATCCCCCGGCCTGATCGCGTCCGCTTCGTCCGTTCGATCGACAGTCGAGGAGCGGGCGAGCGGCTGCGCCACACACTGAATCGACTGCGACGCTGGTCCGGCGGGCGCGCGCGTCGGGCTCCCGGGCGCATACGACGCGGTGGGTTTATGTCAGACTCTTTTCGCGTGCGACGGCCGTTCGACGCGACGTCCGCCTGGAACCCGAGCTCCCATGTTCGCTGCTGCCCAACGCGACGCGACGTTTGACGTGGCCGTCATCGGCGGCGGCAACGCGGGCCTGTGCGCGGCGCTGGCGGCCGCGGAGGCCGGGGCGCGGGTGATCGTGCTGGAACGCGCGCCGCGGGTGTTCCGCGGCGGGAACAGCCGGCACACGCGCAACCTCCGCTGCATGCACGACGCGCCGACCGACGTCCTCACCGACGTCTATTCCGAGGAGGAGTACGTCGGCGACCTGCTCCGCGTCACCGGCGGGCAGACCAACGAGCCGCTCGCGCGCATGGTCGTGCGGGCGTCGGCCGACTGCCCTGCCTGGATACGGCGCTTCGGGGCGCGCCTGCAGCCCTCGCTGCGCGGCACGCTGCATCTGGGACGCACCAACGCGTTCTTTCTGGGCGGCGGCAAGGCGCTCCTGAACAGCTATTACGCCGCGGCCGAGCGGCGCGGCGTGGTCGTCCGCTACGACGCCGAGGTGGTCGCGCTCGACGTCGAGGACGGAACGTTCCGCTCGGCGGAGGTGAGGACCGGCGGCTGCGACTCGACGGTGCGCGCCGAAACGGTCGTGCTGGCCGCGGGCGGCTTCGAGTCGAATCTCGAGTGGCTGCACGAGATCTGGGGCGAGGCGGCGAACAACTTCATCATCCGGGGCACCCCTTACAACACCGGCACCGTGCTGAAGCGGATGCTGGCGTGCGGCGCCGCGCCGGTCGGCGATCCGGCGCAATGTCACGCGGTCGCCGTCGACGCCCGCGCGCCGAAGTTCGACGGCGGCATCGTCACCCGTCTCGACTCGGTGCCGCTCGGGATCGTCGTCAACTGCCGCGGCGAACGGTTTTACGACGAAGGCGAGGACTTCTGGCCCACGCGCTATGCGATCTGGGGCCGGCTGATCGCGCAGCAGCCGGATCAGATCGCCTTTTCGATCGTGGACGCGAAAGCGGTCGGCCGCTTCATGCCGTCGGTGTTTCCGCCGCTCGTCGCCGATGCGATCCCCGCGCTGGCCGCTCAGCTCGGCGTGCCGGCCGAGCGACTGGAGGCGACGGTCGCAACGTTCAACGGTGCGGTCCGCGCCGGCGTCTTCGATCACCGCGTGCTGGACGGCTGCCGGACCGAGGGTCTGTCGCCGGACAAGACCCACTGGGCGCAGCCGATCGACACGCCGCCCTTCTGGGGGTACCCGCTGCGGCCCGGCATCACCTTCACGTATCTGGGCCTGAAGGTGGACGCGCGGGCGCGGGTGCTCATGCACGACGGCCGGCCGGCGGCGAACGTCTTCGCGGCCGGCGAAATCATGGCGGGCAACATTCTCGGCCAGGGCTACGTCGGGGGCGTCGGCATGACCATCGGCACGGTGTTCGGTCGAATCGCCGGCAGCGAGGCGGCATCGCATGTGGCGCGCTGAGCTCGTCGCCGAGGGACGGCACGCCATGACCGTGTGCAACGCGTGCCGCTACTGCGAGGCGTACTGTCCCGTGTTCCAGGCGATGGAGGATCGTCTGACGTTCGCCGAGGGCGACCTCGCGTACCTCGCCAATCTGTGCCACAACTGCGGCGAGTGCCTGTACGCCTGTCAGTACGCGCCGCCGCACGAATTCGGGATCGACGTCCCGCGCACGCTGGCCAGCATCAGGCTCGCGTCGTACCAGGAGTACGCGTGGCCGAACCGGCTCGGCGGTCCCGCGCTGGTCCGGCCAGCGTGGCTCGCGCTCCTCGCGATCGCCATCGCCGCCGCCGTCATCGTGCCAGTCGCGCGTGGTCCGATCCGCGCGGCGGCAGCGGGCGACTTCTATCGGGTCGTGCCGCACCACGTCATGGTGGCGATCTTCGGCGTTGCAGGGCTCGGCGTGGTCGCCGCCTTGAGCGCCGCGGTCGGTCGCGGCCGGCGAGATTTCACCAGGACTGCCGGGGTCGCCGTTTACGCCGCGCCCGACGCCGCGGAGACGGGCGCGGCCACGGTGCGAGGACTCCGCGACGCGCTCACGCTGCGCCATCTCCACCCCGCGGGCGCCGACTGCACGAGCGCCGAGGAGTCGCGCACAGGGTGGCGCCGCTGGTGCCATCACGCGACCTTCTACGGGTTCGTCCTCTGTCTCGCCTCCACCACCGTCGCGGCGATCTATCACCTGGTTTTCGACTGGCGAGCGCCGTACCCGTATCTCAGCCTGCCCGTCGTCCTCGGCACGGCAGGCGGCATCGGCCTCGTCGCCGGTCCGGCCGGACTGTGGATCCTCGGTGGCCGCCGCGATGCGGCGTTGAGCGATCCGGCGCAGCGGACGCTCGACACGACCTTGATGGCGATGCTCTTGCTGACGAGCCTCTCCGGCCTCGCGCTGCTGGCCTTTCGCGAGGGACCGTCGATGCCGCTGCTGCTTCTGATCCACCTGGTGATCGTGCTGGCGCTGTTCCTGACGCTGCCGTACGGGAAGTTCGTCCACGGCCTGCACCGCCTCACGGCGCTCGTCAAGTTCGCCGGCGAGAGCCGGAGGCGGCGATAGCGTGGAGGTCTCCCCCGGTCCCGTGTCGGCGGCGGCCGCCCGTCTCGATCGGCTTCCCATCAGCGGATTTCACCGGCGGATGGTGTTCCTGCTCGGCTACATCTTCTTCTTCGAGCTCGGGGACCTGAACAGCTTCGGCTTCGCCGCGCCCGCCGTGCGCGAAGCATGGCACCTGTCGATCGCCACGATCGGCCGCATCACGTCGGCGTCGTTCGTCGGCATGTTCGTCGGCGCCACGGCCGCGGGGTGGCTGTCCGACCGCGCCGGCCGCAAGCGGGCGCTGCTCATCACGACAATCTGGTATTCGGCGTGCTCGCTGTCGAACGCGTTCGCATGGGACGTCGCGAGCCTCGCCGCGGCGCGGCTGCTCACCGGCATGGGCCTCTCGGCGATGACCGTCGTCGCGATGACCTACATCAGCGAGATGTTTCCGCCGAGCCACCGCGGCACCTATCAGGCGTGGATCATGACCATCGGCCTGTGCGGCATCCCCGCGACCGCCTACGTGGCGCGGTTCATCATCCCGTTCGCGCCGTGGGGCTGGCGCGCCGTGTTCGTGTGGGGCTCGCTCGCGGTCTTCTTTCCCGCCTTCGCGCACGCGCTCGAGGAGTCGCCGCGCTGGTACGAAAGCCACGGCTTGGCGGCGCAGGCGGATGCGGTCCTCACTCGCATCGAGCGGCAGGTCGCCGCGGAGGCAGGCCCGCTCCCGGCCCCGCCCCCCGCGGCCGCGGCACCCGTTGCCGGGCGCGGCGGGTTCGCGGCTCTCGTGGCCTCGAAATCGGCGCCGCGCGCGGCGCTCTTCGTGGCGATCTGGATTGGCCAGACGCTCGGCTTCTACGGCTTCAACTCGTGGGTGCCGACGCTGCTGACCGAGCACGGCTTTTCGATTGTCCGCTCGCTCGATCAGGCGTCCGCGATGCAGATTGGCGCCGTGCCGGGCGCCTGGATTGCCGCCAGCATCTCGGATCGGTGGCAGCGCAAGTCGCTCATCGCGATCGTCGCCCTGTCGGTCGCCGCCTGCGGCATGATCTACGGCCTCAGCTTCCGGACGACGACGATCGTGATCTTCGGCTTCCTGGTCGCGATGGGCCAGCAGGTGTTCGCGCCGCTGCTGTACGCCTACACGCCCGAGTGCTTTCCGACCGAGGCGCGCAACACGGCCACCGGGTTGTCCTACGGCATCGGCCGGCTGGGCAACGCGTTCGGACCGCTGATGGTGGCCTGGCTCTTCGGGCGCTACGGCTACTCCAGCGTGTTCGCCTATATCGCGTGCTGCTGGGCGCTCGTCGCGATCCTGGTGACGCTGTTCGGCCCGCAGACCAAGGGCCGCGCTCTCACCTGATGCGCCCTCGGCCGTGCCACACACCCGACCGCGAAAGCGTGGCAGAATAGCGCGAGCGTCGGAAGGAACGTGGCCGTGAACCTGGCAGCGGTGGCTCTTGCAGTGGCCGTCCTGGCGCCGGGCCAGTCGGCTGCCCCTCCGGCCGACAGCGTCGCAGCGCGCGATCTCCCGGTGTCGCTCGGCCGCATCCGGAACGCGCTCAAACGGCCCCCGCCCCTGATCATTACCGCGCACACCGAAGCCACGTTCAAGGTCGAAATCAACGAGCGGCAGCACTTCCAGGATCTCCTCGACCTGATCGACTTCGGCAGCGGACCGGTGGCGCCGGGCGGCCTGTACGGGTATCAGCAACAGCAGATTCTCGGACAGAAGACGCAGCCGCTCTTCAACGTGAGCCTGTCGGGCGTCGGGCAGTCCATCAACTCGGCGGTCGTCAAAGCGCGACGCGAGCGCGCCGAGCACCTTGCCAGGGAAGAGGTTCGACGGGCGCTCGTCGATTTCTGCGCCGCCAACGACTGTCAGGTGCGGTGACCCTCGGGCGGCGCAGGCCCGTACGGCGTTCACCGCACGAACAGGCGCGATGCCCCACCGATTGCCGACGCTGACGCACGCCGGCGGCGTGGTCCGGAGGCTGCGCGACGGGATATCGTTGTTCCTGCTCGTGCGCGCGAGCCGGCCGCCGCACGACTGGGTGCTGCCGAAGGGTCACATCGAGGCGGGCGAAACGCCGGAGCAGACCGCGAGACGTGAAGTGCTCGAAGAAGCCGGTGTCGAGGCCGACGTCGTGGCGCACGTCGGCGATCTCGCCTTCGCGTACCGCGATCGCGAACTCCGGGTGCGGTACTTCCTGATGCACGCGCAGGCCAGCCGGCCCGCGCTGGAGGATCGCGAAATCTGCTGGTGTCCGGCGCCCGAGGCCGAGCGCCGACTCGGGTTCGAGACCTCGCGCGAGATCCTGCGCCGGGCCGCGACGATGGCCGCGGTTGGGCGCGAGCGCGACGGGCGCTAGAGGCCTCGAGCGCCCGTCGCGCGACATCCTCCCCCTAGAAAGTAATCTCCGCCGAGAACTTGATCAGCCGGGCCGTGATCACGGTTTGCGGCTGCAGCCACGTGCCGCCCGGAACGAACGTGTTGTTGTAGGTGAGCACCGCGCTCGAGTTCAACGCATTGTACAAATCGATGCCGACCATCGTCCGCGTGCGACCGAACCTGAGAATCTTCGCCGCGCGGAAGTCGAGCTGGTTGATGCGATCCCCGTACATCGAACCCGGCTGGAGGATGTTGATCGTCACGTTGGCCGGATTTCCTGCGGGTGCGCGGCCGAGCGTCTGCGCGATGACCGCGCTCGGCACCGCGTAGTTCGCCGCAAGGAGCGCCCCGGGCTTGCTCTGAAAGACGCCGCTGAACTGGACGTCGATCTTCGGAATGACGTACAACGACAGCGCGCGCAGCTGCGTCAACCAGCCGTAATCGACCTTGCAGTAGGGGCTCAACGTGTTGACCGGGGACGTCGTCAGCCCGGGAAGGCCCTGGACGAGATTGCCGCTGAGCTCGGGGAGATTCGCCCGCACGGCGCAGTTGTCGCCGGCGCTCTGGCCCGTGCTGGTGCCGCCCTGGAACGTCCATCCGGCGCTGGTGCGCACGTTCAACGTGACGTCCACGCCGTTGAAGTTGTTGGTCCACGCGCCGAAATTCTGCGCACCGGTGGCGAGATTGCTGACCCGTCCGAAGAGCGCCGGCGCCACGTCGTACAGACCCGTGACGTCGTATCCGCCTCCGCTCGGCAGCCGCGAGTCCGACGGCGCGGTGACGCTGTACGGCGTGTAGTCGGACGGGGACGCGAGCAGGTTGTCGTTGACGGTGAACCCGTTGAACCACCGGCGCGTGTACGCGACCTCGAGCGAGGCGCGCGCCATGAGCTGCTGCTGCACGGAGGCGCCGACCGTCCAGTCCGACGACCGCACGCCCCAGCCCGTGAGGAGCGCCGGGTCGAACGCGTTGGTCAGCGTCGTGGTGCCGAACGCCGAATTGGATATCGCTCCGCAGAAATCGCCGCCGCTGGCGCGGAGATCCTGGGCGCCGGTGTTCAGAAGATCGCAGTCGGGCTGGAAATTGCTGTTGGCGTCGGTCCACGTGCGCGTGACGCTCAGCGGCGCAAAGGCGCCGCCGGTGCCCGGCATGCGGAGCGTCGGGTTCGAGTTGGCCCAGTTGTTCGAGATGCCCATCCCTTCGAGGTACTTGCCGACGTTGAACTTCACGGCCGTCTTGCCGCTGCCGAAGAGGTCGTAGGCCAGGCCGAATCGGGGCGTGATGTCCTTGTATCCCGTGACGCCCGGCGTCTCGGGAATCACCAGCGCCACCGGCAGGAATCGCGACGGTCCTTCCCGCTGCTCCGGGAACCAGCTCGACGAGTGGTCGAATCGAAGGGCGCCCTGGAGGGTCAGGCGACCGGCCGTGTACTGGTCCTGCACGAAGACCGCGTGCCACGCCCCCAGGCCGTTGTTCACCCACGGCGACACCGCTTCGGTGAGCTGGTTCGGCACGCCGTTGTTGAACCGATAGGCGAGGTTCTGGCTGTTCGTGTACCAGGTCCGGATATCGCTCATGTAGTTGCCCTGGTAGCCAACCTTGATGCTCTGCCGTCCAGTCACGTACGACGCCGAGGCCCGCCACGCGTACGAGCCGGCGTAATTCTGTCCCCAGTCCTGCGAGCGGTAGACGAGGCCGGGAATCCCGCCGTTGGCCGCGCATCCTGCCGCGCACTGCTCGACCACGTTGATGAGGTCGTGCGTGGGATTCGGATTGCGTTCGAAATTGCCCCAGCCGTAGTAGATGCCGCCCCAGCCCGCATCGAGGAGCAGCTTGTTGGTGAACGGCGACGACCAGGTGACCTGCGGCACGCGCAGCGGCTTGGTCTGGCCCGTTCCGCGCGCCTCGGGGGACACGCGCGGCGGATCGGTGATGCCGGTGGTCAGTCCGGTGCACGTCCGGCAGTTCGCCTGCTCGTCCCAGAAGACGCCGACCTTGTTGCGCGCGCTGATCTGCCACGTCACGCGTCCGCTGACGTTCTCCGAGGTCCTGTCGTTGAAGGCGGGCCGGCTGCGGTCCGGCGCATACAGCCACTGGTTCGGGTCGCCGGCGTTCTGGTTGTAGTACACGTTCGCGATGATGCGGGTGCCGCCCTGCGTGCGCGCGTTCACGAAGTACCAGACTCTGTCCTTCTTGATCGGGCCGCCGAACGATCCGTTGACGTCGTACACCTTCGAGAGCGGCGTCGGCGCCGTCAGGCCGGCCGCCCGCAGCTGGTCGGTGAAGTTGTCGCCCGACAACTTCTCACCGGTGAAGCTCATGAACAGCGCTCCCGACCTGCTGTTGCCGCCCGTCTTCGGCACGACGCTCATCACGAGGCCCGCCGTCTCCGACTCGCCGAGCCCGCCGGCCGTCGTGAAGGTGACCTCCTGCGCGTTCCCCACGTCGGCGATGTAGGAGGTCGGCTGGTTGCCACCGGGCGGATTGCCGATGTTCAAACCGTCGATCATCAGCCGCCCTTCGTTGTTGCGGCCGCCGTGGATGGGGAACTGCGTCGTCGCGGTGGCCGTCACCACGTCGTTCAGGTTGGTCGTCACGCCCGGGACGACCGACACCATCGCGTTGTAGCTGCGGACGGTCGGGATGGCCTTCAGGACGTCGTTGTTCAACGTCATTTCGCGCCGGGCGCTCTGAATGTCCACGACCGGCGTTTCGCCGGTGACCGTGATGGTTTCCGCCAGGGCGCCGACCGTCATGTCGGCGTTCACCGTGGCGGTGAACGATCCGGTCAGCTCGATGCCTTCGCGCTTGTACGTGCTGAAGCCTTGCAGTGAGAACGTCACGGTATAGGTGCCGGGGCGCAGATCCTCGATGCGGTACTGGCCGGTGCTGTCAGAGACGCCCGTTCGCACTTTTTCGATGAGCGCGGGGCTGGCAGCTTCGACCGTGACGCCGGGAAGGACGGCGCCCGAGGAGTCCTTCACCGTGCCGGCAATCACCGCTTGCGCCCAGGCGGCTGTCGGGACGACCACTGTGCACACGACCAGCGTCATCGCCCTCATCAGTCCACGCATCCCTCACCTCGCAGTCTCCGGTTGATCTGCGCCGCACGCGCCACATCGGGGGCGCGGCGGCCTTCGTCGAAAAGCAGAGCAGTCGTATACGCTTGACTCGCCGTCGAGTCAAGGGTGCGGTAGACTGCGCCGGGAAATAAACCGCACGTCAGGTGAAAGGAACCAACATGTTGGATCGCACTCGGCTCGCTCCGGCCGGGCTCGTGATCGCGGCCACGGCGCTCTCGGCGTGGCTCGGGGCGGCCCCGGCGGATCGCCGCGTGGACGACGCGCTGCTGCGACGCGCGAGCGACAGCGGCGAGGAGTGGCTGACCTACGGTCTCAATCAGGCGGAGACGCGCTACAGCCCGCTCGCGCAGATCACCGCCGCCAACGTGAGTCGTCTCGGTCTCGCGTGGTCCTACGAGGTGGGCTCGGGCGGCGGCGGACAGGAGGCGACGCCGCTGGTCTGGAACGGCACCCTGTACGGCATCACGAACTGGAGCATCGTCTTCGCCGTTGACGCGCGCACCGGCAGGGAGCGGTGGCGCTGGGATCCTGAAGTCAATCAGACGGCCGTGCGGCCGAAGATCTGCTGCGGGGTCGTTAACCGCGGTCTGGCGATCTATCAGGGTCTGATCATCGCACCGGTGATCGACGGCCGCCTGCAGGCGCTCGACGCCGACACCGGCAAGGTCGTCTGGGAGGCGCGGGTCGCATACCCGCAGGATTATCAGACGATCACGATGGCGCCGCGCATCGCCCGCGGCAAGGTGATCATCGGCGCGAGCGGCGGTGACAAGCCCACGCGCGGGTTCGTCGACGCGTACGACGCGATGACCGGGCGCCGCGTATGGCGCTTCTACACGGTCCCCGGCGATCCGTCCAGGCCGTTCGAGAACCCCGCGCTCAAGCGCGCCGCCGAGACCTGGGACGGCGAGTGGTGGAAGCTCGGGGGCGGCGGCGCCGTGTGGGACGGGCTCGCGTACGATCCCGAGGCCGATCTGGTCTACGTCGGCACCGGCAACGCCGAGCCCTGGGCGCAGCAGCTGCGGACGGCGACACGCAAGGACAACCTGTACGTCTGCTCGATCCTCGCCATCCGCAGCGAGACGGGTGAGTTGAAATGGCACTATCAGGTCGTGCCGGGCGACATCTGGGATTTCGACAGCGTTCAGCACCTGATGCTCGCGGACCTCACGATCAACGGCCGCTCGCGCAAGGTGATCATGCAGGCGAACAAGAACGGCTTCTTCTACGTGATCGATCGGCTCACCGGCCAGTTCATCTCCGCGGGGCCCTTCTCGAAGGTGACGTGGGCCAAAGGGATCGACCCGAAGACCGGCCGCCCGATCGTCAATCCCGAGGCGTACTACGGCACCGAGCCGATTCAGATCTCGCCCGGCGGCGGCGGCGCCCACAACTGGTCGCCGATGGCCTTCAATCCGGTCGCCGGCCTCGTCTACATTCCGACGTCCACCGCCAACAGCTTCACCTACGCCGCCGAGCCGACGTTCAATCCACAGCCGGGACGGACGACCGGCACGGTGCGGCCGATGCCGGCAGCGACGCGACCGCCGCCGCCAGCGATCGGCCCCGAGCCGATCGAAGGCCCGGGCGGACGTGGCGCGCTCGTCGCGTGGGATCCGGTCGCGCAGCAGATGCGATGGCGGCAGCCGGGAGGCGGCGGCATCGGTGGCGGGACGCTGACAACGGCAGGCAACCTGGTCTTCCAGACCGTCAACGATGGACGGCTCGTCGCCTACAAGGCGGATCGGGGCGAGAAGGTGCTCGAACTGCAGACCGGTCTTCGGAGCGGCATGGGCCCGCCGATTACGTACCAGATCGACGGCAAGCAGTACATCTCGTTGTTGGGCGGCGTAGGAGCGGCGGCGCCAGGCGGCAACGCCGGCCCGGGCAACGCGGCGACGCCGTTTTCGCCGAAGCTCCTGACGTTCGTCCTCGACGGCGCGGCGCAGCTCCCGACCCCGCGCGAACCGTGAGTGGTGGCACGGCACGAACCCCGACTGTATCTCGGGCGTCCAGATTTGTACGCTCAGCGACCGGATCAGTGGCAGGCACTTCATGGTACTCACCGCGTTTGCTCGTCTTCGCGCGAGTCCGGCCGGGCACGCGTCGTGCAACGCCAGGAGCGTGCCCGAGATTCTCATTCCGCTGACGCCGACCACGCAGGCCCGGATGGAGCTCGTCATGGTCGAACCGGATGCCCTCTTCCGGTTGACCGTCGATCATCCCGCCACTCATCTGGTCGAGTACTTCCTGTCGTCGGACAGGGCGCTCGCGCGCTGGGCCGAGCTGCAGGATGGCCTGAGCGGGCCGCCCCAGGGCGACTTCACGCCCGCCGCCTCCACGGGCCACTTCAGTGGCCGCCCATCGCACGCCGCGCGCCGACCCCTCGCGGGGTGACACGACCGAACCGTCGACATCCCGCCCGACAAACCGGGTCGCTGCAGGACTTCCTTGAATTCCGCCGCTGCTGCCTGCCTGACGACCTATAATTCCGCCGATCATCGAGCGCACGGACCAAAGGGAGCAAGGAGCATTGAACATGCGGAACCGTCTGCCGGTCTCAGGCCTGCTCGCCGCCGGGATCGTCTTCGCCGCCGCCGTCGCCCGTCCCGCCGGCCAGGCGCCTGCGGCCAAGAAACCGACGGCCAAGGCCGCGCCGCTCGCGCGGACACCATGGGGCGATCCGGATCTGCAAGGCGTCTGGAGCACCGACGACCTGCGCGGGATCCCGCGCGAGCGCCCGGAACCGTTCGCCGGGCGCGCCGAACTGAGCGACCAGGAGTACGCCGACCGCGTGAAGTCGCTCGAGAAGTCGCGTACCCAGGAACTGAACCGCGTCGGCGCGTTCCGCAACGACGTCGGCACGCGGGTCTTCCGCCAGACGTCGCTCGTCACCGAGCCGGCCGACGGCAAGATTCCGCCGCTGACGCCGGAAGCCAAGGCGCGGCGCGCGCCGCGCGACCGCGGGACGTTCGGCGAAGGGCCGTTCAACGGCCCCGAGGACTTCACCCTGTACGATCGGTGCATCACGCGAGGCGTCGTCGGATCGATCCTTCCGGTGATCTACGGCAACGGAAACCGGATCGTGCAGGCGCCGGGCTACGTCGCGATCAGCTACGAGATGGTTCACGACACGCGGATCATTCCGCTCGACGGCCGTCCGCATCCGGGGAGCAACCTGCGCCTCCTGCTCGGCGACGCCCGCGGGCATTGGGAGGGCAACACGCTCGTCGTCGAAACGACGAACTTCACGGACAAGACGAGCATCGGGGGCAACGGCAACGGTCTGCGCCACACCACGGCGTTGAAGCTGATCGAACGAATCTGGCGGGTCGACGGGGATACGCTGCAGTACGAAGTGACCGTCGACGATCCGCGCACCTATACGCGGCCGTTCAAGTTCTCCCTGCCGCTCACCTCGCCGCCGGGCTATCAGCTCCTGCCCTACGAGTGCCACGAGGGCAACTACATGCTGCGCAACGTGCTCAGCGCCGAGCGCGTCGAGGATCGCGCGCTCGAGGAGGACGCGAAGAAGGGCATCATCCGCCCGCGGAAGCCGGTGCAGAACGCCAACGGCGGCGGCCGCGGCAACGCCGCGGGGGCGGCGCCCGCGCCTCAGGAATGAGTCGAAAGGCGGATCCTCATCGCAGCTCCGGGCGCACCTGACACCCGAGCGTGCGCGTATCGGTGGATCCCGGCTCGGCGTCGATCGGGCGGAACGACCGGGGCGCCTGGACGCGGATGGGAACCTCCGTCGCGCCTGCCGGAACGTCGAACGACAGGCGCAGCGTCTCGTTGGCCTTCAGCGGCGTGTCGTGCGGCTGACCCGCCACGGTCAATCCCATCACGCCTTCGTTCGGCCCGACGTGCAGCACGAGATCGAGCCGCGACGCGCCCGCGGTGACCGCGACGACATCGGCGGCCTCGGTGCCTCGCGTCCAGAAGACGCCGCCCTCGGGATAGCTGTGCCGGTCCATGTAGGCCAGGTAGGCGCCGGCAGGATTCGCCAGCGGCTCCCACGCGAGCGCCCTGCGATCCTCACGGCCGCCCGCCGGCACAACGGCGAGCGGCGCAAGTTCCACGCGGGCGGCGGCACGAGCGGTCGTCAGATTGGGCGTCATCACCCAGAACGACGGCAGGCGCACCGGCAGGTCGAAGGCGACGGTCGCCGGATTGGGCAGCGGCCCCGTCGCGCGTGCGACGACGACGTCGTTGCCGAGCGAAATCACCAGATCGCCCGCTCGCGGTCGCTCGCCCTCGAACCACACGCGCGCCTGATACCGCCCGGGCGGCAGCGACAACGGACCCGCGAGCCGGCCGAGCTCGTCGACGGGTTCGTCGGCGCGCAGCGGGATCGTGACGACGGCCGACGCGAGCAGGCGAGCGGCATCGACCTTGGTCCGCGACGGATAGTCGAAGGCGCGGAGGCGTCCCGGATCGAACGCCTCCAGCAGATCGATCCTGCCGCGCCGGCTGCTGTCGGCCCGCACCGCGGCCGGAAATGAACCGACGAGCACGGCCCCGGCGGCCAGGAACGCCCCGGCCTCGAGCGCCGCGATCCAGAACACGCGGGCCCGGCGGCCGCGCGCGGCGACCATCGCCCCCGCCAGCGCCACCACGGCCGCGCCGAGCCAGGGCGCCAGACGCGCCGCGGGCAGCCACCAGTTCTCGTCGGTGAAGGTCGGCCACGCCGCGGCGAGCGGTGCGCTCCCCTGCACGACATCGAGGATTCGCGCGATGCCGTGCGGCTCGCTGAACAGCAGCAGCCGGTCGGGCGCCAGGACGCCGATCGCCGCGACCAGCAGGCTGAAGGCGATCGACGAGGTCATCGCTGCGCGCATCGCGATGTGGCGCGTCCGCGCGAGCGCGGATGCCACGAGCGGCGCCCACAGCGGCAGCACGGGCACCAGAAACCGCGCCGGCGCGCTCGCCCCGCCCCACCACATGTACATCCGGCCCGAGCTGGCGATGAACAGCACCGAAGCGAGCGTCAAGGCGGACGCCCAGCGCCTGGTCGCCCGTTCGCGCACGAGTTGCCAGCCACCGACCGCGGTGAACAGGTACACCGGGCTGTACACGAGCAGCCCGAATTTCTGATCGAGCAGCACGCCGAGGATGCTGCGAGGGATGTTCTGAATCTGCACGGCCCAGTCGGTGTAGGTGCCGTAGGGCGCTTCAGGATTCGGCGTCCCGTAAATCACATAGAAGAAGGCGAGCCACGCGGCGACCGATACGGCGATCGGCGCCGCGAAGGCCGCCGCCGAACGATAGCGGCGCGCGGGCGGGCGGATCCCGCTGGTGACGATCCGGAGGAAGAGATACGCCGCCAGGATCGCGAGGAAGACGACGAATTTCGTGTGCAACCACGGAAGGACGGCGAGACACGCGCCGCGCCCGATCCACGGCCACGCCCGCGGCGGCACGGGTCCCAGCAGCCACACGACCGTCCACGCGACGATCGCGGCGCCGGCCATTTCCGGATAGATCGACCAGGCGTGCGGGATCCACGGAACGGTCAGGCACACGCTGGCCCACGTCAGCACACCGACCGGGACGCCGCCGACGAGCGATGCCACGTCGAACACGGCCAGCGCCGCGAGCGCGCCGAGCAGGCACATCGCCAGCACGGCACCGCGGGCGCCGGCCATCGCGTAGGCCGGGAGCAGCAGCGCCGGCAGTCCGGGCGCATGGATGGAATAGATCTCGCCGTCGACGCCGCGCCGCAGGTAGTCCGGACGCAGCGTGCCGGGGAAGAACGAGCGGTAGTCTTCGCGCGCGTGGTTGTTCTCGATTCTCAAATCGCGATCGACCAGCAGGCTGTGCGCGATGATCAGATAGTGCGGCTCGTCGCCGAGCAGTCCAATCGACGCCAACGATCGCTGTCCGAGCCACACGTAGGTCGCGAGCGACACCAGGAAGATCGCGGTTCGCGCGAGCCCCGGCGAAGCGGCGCTCGCCGGCCGACTCGGCCGGCGGCGGGTCCTCGCCCACGCGGCGGCGACGCCCGCGGCCGAGGCGGCGGCGACCAGCCAGCGCGCCGGTCCCGCGAGCGCCAGCAGCACCGGCGCCCGATCGGGCAGCCAGGGCCAGTACGGCACCGTCCACAGCCACAGGAGCGCCAGCGGCGCGACGATGCGCAGGCGCGCGGCGCGCGCCGCATGGTCGCGCCCGCCTGCGAACAGCACGATGGCCGCGGCGGCGGCCGCCGCACAGGTCGCCAGCCACAGCCTCGCCAGCGGCGCGAACAGCGCGATGCGCGCCGGGCCGGACGCCGGCCACTCCACGATGTGGACCGACGCCGGCAGAAGCCACCACGCGACCGCAGCACCACCGCATGCGGCGCTCGCCACCAGCACGGTGCGGGCTGTTTCGAACCGGGACGCCGGGTCCGGCCCGAGCGGAACGATGTGGTCGGTCGAATGCCGCGTCAGCCGGACCCTGTCGCCTCTCGTCATGCGGGCTTCTTCAGCACCGCCATATAGTGCGCCGAGTACGCCCCCTGGCGCGAGGCCTCGAACCGGCCCCCGCGCTCGTGACGATCCGCTCAGCGCCTCACGAACTTCTGGGCGCGCCGATTCGTCACGATTTCGGCGGTGTACAGGTTGCCCTTGGAGTCCGCCGCCATGTGATGCACGATGTCGAACTCCCCCGGCTTGGGTCCTCGCATGCCGATGGCGCCGATCTGCGTGAGGCTCTCGCGATCGAACACGACGACCCGCATCGGGCCGGAGTCGACGACGTAGAGGAACTGCTGCTTCCTGTCGGGTGAGAAGGCGAAGCCGGCCGGCACCGGCGTCACGGTGCCGTCGGCGGCGAGACGCACCTGTCGCAGGAATTTGCCGGCGGTCGTGAACGTCTGCACCCGGTTGTTCGTGCGATCGGCGACATACACGATGCCGTCGTTGGACACCTTGACCGCGTGCACGAGGCCGAACTGCTGCCGGTCCGCTGCGGCAGCCTGCTCCGCGGGCGGCGCAGGTGTCGGCGGATTGGGCGCCATCGCCTCCGGAGGAGGATTCCCGAAGGCGCTCCACATGCGCTTGAACTTCCCGGTCTCCGCGTCGAACACCACCACGCGCTGGTTACCGTACCCGTCGGCCACGTACAGCTCGTTGGCGGGCGCGTAGACGAAGGCATCCGCCGGCTCGTGGACATTGCTCGTGTCGGTGTTGCCTTTGCTCTGTCCGCGATGCCCGATCTGCATCACCAGCTTCCCGGCCGCAGTGAACTTCAGAATCATGTCGTCGCCGCTGCCGGGCGAGGTCGGCCGCGGCCAGCCCCCGTTTCCGCTGATCCACACGAATCCCTTCGTATCGGCGAAGATGCCGTGCTCCCGCTCGGGCCAGTCGTACCCGGCGCCGGGGCCGCCCCAGCTTCCGAGCAGCTTGCCCGCCGCGTCGAACTCGAGCACCGGCGGCGCCGCGTTGGCGCGCTTCTCCGCCGGAATCGACATCGGCCGGTGCAGCACCCAGATGCGGTCGCGTGCGTCCACCGAGATCGACGACACCTCGCCGAGCACCCAGTTGGCGGGAATGACCGGCCAGGTCGGATCGACCTCGAAGGTCGGCGCTCGCAGTGTCCTGGCCTGCTGGGCCCGGACCGACACCAACAGCAGCGCCCCGATCGGAATGGCCATCGCCGCCCGCGTCAGCGCCGGCCCGACTCGCAGCCTCGTGGACATGATTCGCGCTCCGCTCACCGGACCTTGTCCAGCCCTTCCGTCAACTCGATGTAGGTGCCCCATGGGTCGGTGATGAACGCGATGGCAATGCCGAGCGCCGGCACCTGCCGGTAGGCGACCGCGAGCTTGATGCCCTCCGCCTCGAGCTTCTTGGTGAACGCTTCGAGATTCTTCACCTCGAACCCGATGTGATCGAGCGCGCGCCCCTGGGTCCCGACGACCGGCGTCTGCGACGGCGCGAAGTTCATGGTCAGTCCGGGCAGCCCGGCGCTGACGAACGCCGCGGGATTGGCCGACGGGATCTCGGTCGCGCCGAATGTCTTCATGTACCAGGCCTGCATCTCCTTCTGCGCCGGCCCGAAGAAGTGGATATGGTGCGACACGATCGGCGCTGACTGCCTCCTGTTCTCCACCAGCTCCACCTTCACATCGTCGGGGCCGAGCGTGTAGGCGAGGCCCGTCACCGGTCCGCTCGCCGGAACGCCGATGTCGTCTTTGACCGGAATGTTCGGCGGCGCCTCGGCCGCGGTGACCATGCGGAAGCCGCCGGCCTTCAGGCGGTCGACCACCTGCCGCAGATCCTTCACCGAGAACGCGATGTGATCGACTGTCGTGCCCTTCGTCCCCCCCGTCGGCTTCTGCACGCGCATGAGGATCAGCGCGTTCGGAAACTCGATGATCTCCGTATTGTTGGTGCCGATCTTCGTGTCGACGCCGCCGAGCGCGTCGACCCAGAACTTCCGGTGCTGCTCGACGCTCGTCACGTTCAGGTGATGATGGCCGTAGACGATCGGGCCGTCCTTGGCCGCGGTGAGCTGCGCCGAGGCGCGAGAGGCGGGCGCCAGCACGAACAAGGTCAGGGCCAGTGCAGCAATTCGGTTCATCGCGAGCTCCGGTGATGGCCGGCTCCGCCGGACCGTGGTTCGGGTCGGTGGCCGGTGTCACCCGGCCCTTGTTGCGCTAAATTCTACGGGATGAAACCTGCCGCTGTCGTCGCATTCTCGGTCCTGCTGTCGGCGACCCTTCTGGCCCAGTGGCCGCAGTATGTCCGGCCGGACGTGCCGCGCACCGCCGATGGCACGCCGGACCTGGGCGCGCCTGCGCCACGGCTGTCCAACGGCCGGCCCGATTTCTCGGGCGTCTGGGAGAGCCGTATCCCGCCGAGCGGCCGCCTCGGCGGACCGATGCTGCCGTCGCTCGGCGAGGCGCCGCCGCTGGCCAATTTCGTGAATGTCGGCGCCAACATCCAGGGCGGCCTGCCGTTCACGCCGTGGGCGGCTGAGCTGCGCAGGCAGCGCATGGCCAAGCAATCGCAGGACAATCCCGACGCGCACTGTCTGCCGCTCGGGTTCATGCAACTCCACACGCACTCGCAGCCGCGCAAGGTGGTGCAGACCAAGGACGACATGGTCATCATGTACGAGGCCAACTACGGCCTCCGGCAGATCCACACCGACGGCCGTGCGCTGCCCGACACCGATCCGCAGCCGTGGTGGGACGGCTACTCGGTCGGCCGCTGGGACGGCGACGCGCTCGTCGTCGAGACCATCGGCTTTCGCGACGATGGCTGGCTGGACGTGAACGGCGCCCCGTTCACCAGCGGCACACATCTGACGGAACGATTCCGGCGGGTGAACTACGGGCGCCTGGAAATCGACGTCACGGTCGAGGATCCCAAGGCGTACACGCGAGGGTGGACCGTCCGCGTGAACTGGCGTCTCATTGCGGGCGACCAGCTCATCGAGTTCGTGTGCAACGAGAACGAGCGCGACTCCACGCACTATATCCGGTAGGCCGTCGGCCTACTTCGCGGCGCGGACCGCCTCCACCTGGATGGTCTTGGTCTTCGGGTCGAGCCGACCGGTGATCCGGACCTTCTGGCCGGCGAACTGTTCCGGCGTCCGCTGGTCGCTCAGCATGTAGACGTTCTTGCCGTCATAGAGCACGAACGCGGCGCCGTGCGCGCTGATGCAGGCGAGCGTGCACTCGGCATCGGTCGGCCCCATCCGCATCCGGGCGTGGCCCGCGCTGCCGCACACGTCATCGGTGATCGTGCCGGTGAAGGTCTGCGCGCCCGGCCCTGGAGCCAGCGCAGCCAGGGCGAGGAGCGTCGCGATGAGGAAGTGCTTCATGACGGATACGCGGGCGGGTGTGACGCCGCCCGCGCTCATTCGGTTTCGGCCGCTCGCGGGCTATTCTCCAGGGACCATGAGGTGCGCGGTCGTCGTGCCCGCATTCATGATCCACACGCCGCCCTGGCGTGGGTTGTCCGGGAGTCCGGTCGATTGCGAGGTCGCACCCGGCACGGCAACCGTCATGTGATTGCGCGCGCGATCCTTGTCGGCGCCCATGACGTGATACCACACGGACCCGTACTCCGGCTTCACCCGCGTGCCGTCCTTCTCGGCGGCGTCGAGCATCGCCTGCGTCTTGGCCCGGTCGCCGGCCGCCTCGAACTTCAGATTCTGGGCGACCCGGTCCAGATTGGCCGTGCTGGTGCACTCGATCGAGAAGGGCTGTTGTTCGGGGAAGCCCGAGCGGTCGTAGCAGACCATCCGGTTCGTGCCCTTCCTCAGCGTCTGATAGGTGAAGTCGGGCTTCCACTTGACCACCGTCGCCTGGTCCTTGAGATTGGCGGGGGCGGCGAGCAGCGCCTTGTCGACATCGGCCTGCGAGGCGCCGGGCTCGAGCGGCGGCGGCGGCGCCGGCGCGCCGCGGCCCTGCGCGAATGCGCCAGTCGAAACCGCCAGGACGCCGAGAATACACAAGACAAGTCGTTTCATGCAAAACCTCCAGGTTGACATCCGCGTAAGTGTATGCCCTGTCTACTTGCGGACCCAAATGTCCGTGCGCTTCCCGATCGACTGGCCGGCCGCCGCCGACGTGATGTCGTTCTCGATGGTCAGCGTCCTCCCGTCAGGCGAGAGCGTGGCCCTCGACGTGCCGAACCTCTGCCCATTCATCTTCAGCACCGTCAACGCGTGGCGATCGTCGACCCGGGTGATCGCCATCGTCTCACCGGTGGGCTTGCCCCCGGCCATTACCTGGGCATCGCTTCCGTCCATCGGCGAATCGACAGTCAGGAGCACGTCGCTTCGTCCGGTGATCCGGTAGATCAGACGTCGTCCGCCGTTGCAGCACGCCTCCACCGTCATGGTCAGGGCCGCGGCGCGCGGACCAGACTGCTGCACCCAGGTCCCGACGCCGACTTGCGCATGAAGAGGCGCCGCACCCATCGCCCACACGACCCCGAATGCGATTCGCTGCAGTGCCACGCTCGCCATACCGACCTCCGCGAGACGTGCGATTGTAGCACCGGCCTGCAACGCCTGGTGGTCACACGGTCCTGAGCGAGCGGAGCCGGCGGCTGACTTATTTTTGCCGCTCGCGGTAAACTACCTGAATCCTGAGCGCCCGATCATCCGGCAGTGGATGTTTCCGCTGCCTCGCACGGGCGCTTCCGTCGGCGACCAACACCATGGCCAAACATTCATCGCATATTCTGGAACTGGCGAAAAAGGGTGCGACGCACCGGTACGAGGAGCTGAAAGCGGAGCTCGTGGCGCTGACACGGGCCTTTCCCCACTTGAGGTACGGGTCCGCCGTCAGCCCCGCGATAGACCTGTCGTCGGAGCCGGCGGCGGTCATCGACAAGCCCGCACGGAAGCGACGGACCATATCTGCAGCAGGTCGTCGACGGATCGCGGCGGCGCAGCGAGCGCGGTGGGCCGCAGTCAAAGCCAGGAAGGTCCGCGGCGAGACCGAGGCCAGCGGCCGCCAGCGGAAGGGCATGTCGAGGGCAGCTCGAAAAGCAGCGTCGTCGCGGATGAAGGCGTATTGGGCCAAGCGAAAAGAGGCCGAGGCGGAAAAGGAAAAGTAGCGCCGCGGCTTTTCAGAAACTCCATTGCGCGCTGAGTTTCGCGAAGCGCGCCGACAGGACGGAGGTTGGCGTCAGCCACGCCCCGCCGGCGATGAACGCCTGGTTATACGTCAACACGGCGGCGCTGTTCAAAGCGTTGTAGAGATCGATGGCGACGTTGGTCCGCGTCTTCCCGAATCGAAGCACCTTGGCAACACGGATGTCCAGTTGACTGATGCGATCGCCGTACAGGGTGCCGGGCGCGATCAGATTGACGGTGACGTTCGGGGCGTTCCCTGAGAGATTGCGGCCGAGCGACGGCACGACTGCCGCATTCGAAACGGCGTAATTGGCAGCAAGTTGCGCGCCGGGATTGCTCTGGAATGTCGCGGCCACCTGGACGTCGATTCGAGGCAGCGTATAGGCGGCAAGACCGCGGAACTGGGGCAGGAATCCGGTCGCGGTGTGACAGTAGGGGTTGAGTGCCGAGCCTTCGGGAAGCTGTGCGCGGACTTCGCAGTTGTCGGTGACCGTCTGTCCGGTGCTCACACCGCCTTGAACCGTCAGCGTCGGCCTGGGTCGTGCGTTGACGGTGACGTCCACGCCTTGCCAGGTACCTGGTACTGGTTACCAAAATTGCCGGCGTAGGTGACGTAGTTGTTCGTCATTCCAAACAGCGTCGGGTTCACGTCGTACAGGCCTGTGATGAGGTTCCCCCCGCCGCCGGGCAGGCGGGCGTCGGCGGGCGCCGTGACGCTGAACCCGGTGAAGTCTGACGAGGCGACCGCGAGGTTGTCGGTCACGGTGAAGTTCTGGAACCAGCGGCGATAGTAACCGACTTCCGCCGACACGCGGGTCAGCACCTCGTGCTGGACGGACACGCCAAGCCCCCAGTCGGACGGACGAACCCCCCATCCCTGGAGAATGCCAGGATCGTAGGTGTTGCTGAAGACCGGTCGCCCGAAGTTCTGGTTGGAGATTGCCCCGCAGAAATCGCCGGCGGCTGACCTCAGATCCTGAGACCCGGGATTCAGGAGGTTGCAGTCTGGAGTGAAGTTGCCGTTGGCGTCCGTCCAGGTTCGCGTCACGCTGGTGGCCACGCGGCTGATCGGATTGGGCCCGGTGTAGTTCTGGTAGTTGCTCGCGGCGGCCAGGTACTTGCCGACGTTGAGCTTCAGGGCGGTCCGGCCGTTGCCAGAGAGATCGTAGGCGACGCCCACTCGCGGCGTGATGTCGTTGTAGCCCTTCACACCGTCGGTGTCGGGAAACGCGAGCGGCGTCGGCAGGAAGTTAGTGGGCCCGATCTGCTGCGCCGGGAAGACGCTCCAGGCGCGATCGTACCGCACGGCTCCTTGCAGCGTGAGCCGTCCGAGCTTCCACTGGTCCTGTGCGAACAGCGCCGCCCAGCTCGTGCGGTTGTGGATCGGGTACGGAAGCGCCGTCATCGTGAGCTGGTTGGGGACGCCGTTGTTGACCCGGAAGGCGAGATTGGCGTTGTTGGTGAAGTTCTTCTGGTCGTCCACGTAGTAGGCGCCCTGATACCCGAACTTCATGTTGTGCGCGCCTGTGACGTAGGACGCCGACGCGTGCCAGGTCGGCGCGCCAATCCAGTCGTTCGACCAGTTCTGGGACCGGTATGTGAGTCCGGGAATGCTCCCGTTCGCCGCGCACCCAGCCGAACATTGCTCCGTCACCCGAATGAGGTCGCGCGAGTTGTCGCGCTCGTGCGAGCCCCATCCGATGAGCACGGTGCCAAGGCCCGCCTCGAGGAGCAGGCGGTTGGTGGTCGGCGACGTCCACGTGATTTGCTGGACGCGCGAGGGATGGTTATACAGCGTGCTGTTGGCCTCGGGCGAGGTCGTCGCGTTCCCGCCCCAGATGCACAACTGGCAGATCGACTGTTCATCCCAGAACAGATTGAATTTGTTGCGAGGTGACGCCTGGAAGGTCATCCGGAGGCTGGCGTTCTTCCAGGTGCCGTCGTTGCGCGCCTGCTGACTGAGGTCCGGCGCATAAGTCCACAGCGCGGGGTCGCCCGCGTTGAGATTCTCGTACATCCCCGCGACCGTCTTGCGATTCCCCTGATGGCGCGCGGTGAAGAAGTACCACAGTCGATCCTTCCGCACCGGCCCGCCCACCGCACCGTTGACGTCCCAGATCTTGTCGAGCGTGGCGGGAACGCGCAGGCCGGCATCTTTCAGCGCCTGGGTGAAGTTGTCGCCCTGCATCGCGCCGCTGGCGCCGGTCGCGAACAGCTGTCCCGACATCATGTTGCCGCCGGTCCGCGGCACCACGTTGATGATCGGGCCGCCGACCTCGGACTCCCCCAGGCCGCCAGACGTGCTGAACGTCAATTCCTGGCTGTTCCCCACGTCCGACACGTACCCGGAAACGCCGCTGCCGCCGAGGGAGGCGCCGACCGAGACGCCATCCACCTGGAGACGTCCTTCGGTGTTGGGACCTCCATGGATCCCGAAGGTGGGCGAGAAGGGGCCGGCGAGTCCACCAACGTCGGTCGTCGTGGACAAGGTGATGCCCGGCACGAGATACGCGACGCTGTGGAACGAACGGGCAATCGGAAGCTCGGCGAGCACGTCCCGGCCGACAACCGCCTGGCGCTTGACGCTCTGCACGTCGACCACGGGCGCCTCCCCGGTGACGGTGACCGTCTCCGAGACGGTTCCCACCTTCAGCTCGACGTTGATCGTCGCCGTGAACGACCCGGCCAGCTCGACGCCCTCGCGCTTGACGCTGCTGAATCCGGGGAGCGTGAAGGTCACCGAGTAGGCCCCCGGCCGCAGGTCGATGATTTGATATTGACCGGTGCCGTCGGTCACGACCGTACGAACCCTTTCAATCAGGGCCGGGCTCGCGGCCTCAACCGTGACGCCGGGCAGAACAGCGCCCGACGCATCCTTCACCACGCCGACGATCGAGGCTTGAGCGTGAGCGAGCGCAGGCACCATGCAGATCGCGCCGGCGAGCGCGAGCCTGCGTATCAACCGCTTCATGGGGACGTCCTTTCTTGGCTCTCCATCCAAGAGACACGTCGGTCGGCTGGTGTTTGCCGGAGTCTACTTGCTCGGTCGAACGCCAGTCAACGTGTCGAATGCCCCGTTAAACAGCTGTTAGACAGCCGTTAACGCTGTCGAGTTGGGACCATGATCGTTCTCCGACTTTCTGGATTCGCGAGTAGGTGGCGCCGGCCGGCGGCTCGATCGTCGCCGGAGCGTGCTACATTCGCCGCATCACTCGAGTCTGGAGGCGCACATGGCGATCGGTGTCTACGTCGCTCCGAAATCGATGACCGCGCAGCAATACGAGTCGGTTCAAGGCAAGCTCGAAGCCGCCGGCTTGGCGAAGCCTGCCGGGCGTCTGTTTCACAGTTGCTTCGGGACCGGCGACAAGCTGGCCGTATTCGACGTCTGGGACTCGCAGCAATCGCTCGACCGTTTCGCTGAGACGCTCCGGCCGCTGCTCAGCGAAGCCGGCATCGAGGCGGAGACGCCGCAGGTGATGCCCATCCACAAGATGATCAACGGGTGAGGACTGCGCTCCACTCGTAGCTGAACCGGTTTCGACGGACAGACGAGCCAGCATTCGCGCCGCTGAGGTCCTTCGCTCCTCACGCGAACAGCGGCGCGTACATTGCACGAGCTGTCGTCGACACGCATGAACGCCAAACACGCGGCTCTCGCGCTTGGCAGCGCTCTGGTCCTGAACTCGTGCGTCGCGGCCGACAGACCCCCCGCCGCCGCCTCGTCTTCCCGTGCTTCGGCAACCGTGGGCGAATCATCCTCCGCCGTCGAACCCGGCCGCGAAGGGGACGACGCGCCCGTGCCGGTGGTGACGACTCACGCCGTCGTGAGGAGCGTGCCAGTCACGATCCCGGCGGTCGGAACGGTCGAGGCGGTCTCGACTGTCCGAATTCAATCACAGGTCACAGGACAGCTGACGGCGATCGGCTTCACCGAAGGGGGCGAAGTTCGAACGGGCCAGCTCCTCTTCACCATCGATCCGCGGCCGTTCCGGGCGGCGGTCGCGCAGGCGCAGGCGGCGCTCGCGCGCGATACGGCGACCAACAGCAATCAGCAGGCGCAGCAGACGCGGTACGCCGATTTGTTCGGCAAGGGACTCCTCCCTCGCGATCAATTTGAGGCGCAACGGGCCGCCGCAAGCTCGTCCGAGGCGGTGCTCGCCGTCGACAGGGCCGCGGTGGAGGCCGCCGAGCTCAATCTGCAGTACGCCCGCATCACCGCGCCGATTTCCGGCCGGGCCGGCTCGCTCGGGGTTCATGTCGGCGACATCGTACGCCCGAGCGACACGACGCCGATGGTGGTGATCAATCAGGTGTCGCCGATCTACGTCACCTTTTCGGTGCCGGGCCGGTACCTCGCCGACATCCGGCGCCATCAGGCAGAGCAGCCGCTGTCGGTCGACGGCCGGACCCAGCCCGGGGCGCTGCCCGGCGCGCAGCCACCAGCGCCCTCCATCGACGCGCCCGACATCCAGCCGCAGGCGGGCGGCACGCTCGAACGGGGGCATGTCACGTTCATCGACAACGCCATCGACACCACCACCGGCACGATCAGGCTGCGGGCCTCGTTCGACAACGCCGATCGCGCGTTCTGGCCCGGCCTCTTCGTGCAGGCCACGCTCAATCTGAGGACCGAGCCGGATGCGGTGGTCGTGCCCGCCGCTGCCGTACAGGTCTCGCAGGACGGCCAATACGTGTATGTCGTCAAGCCCGATCAGACCGCGGAGCTGCGGCCCGTGACCGTGGAGCGGCAGCAGGAGGACCAAATGGTGATCGCCAGGGGACTCTCCGGAGGCGAGGAGGTGGTCACCGACGGGCAGCTGCGGCTCACGCCGGGCGCGCCTGTCGTCGCACACGGCGCCCCGGGTGATCCGGGAGAGGAATAGAGCAACAGGCCAATCGTGAACCTTGCCGAGACCTTCATTCGCCGGCCGGTCGCCACCACGCTGCTCGTCGTGACGATCCTGGTCTTCGGGATCGCCGGGTACCGCCTGCTGCCGGTCAGCGATCTGCCGACGGTCGACTTTCCCACCATTCAGGTCAGCGCCAGCCTGCCGGGCGCCAGCCCGGAGACGATGGCCGCGGCGGTGGCGACGCCGCTCGAAAAGCAGTTCTCGACGATTGCCGGCGTGACGTCGATCAGCTCGACCAGCTCACAGGGGGGCACGAACATCACGCTCCAGTTCGATCTGAGCCGGAACATCGATGCCGCCGCCCAGGACGTGCAGTCGATGATCGCGCGCGCCTCGCGTTCGCTGCCGCCCGGCATGCCGTCGCCGCCTTCCTACTCGAAAGTGAACCCCGCGGCCTCGTCGATTCTCATCCTGACGCTCAGCTCGCCCACGCTGCCGATGAGGGAGGTGGACCGCTACGCGGAAACGGTGATGGCCGAGCGTCTCTCGACGGTGAACGGCGTCGCGCAGGTGAATGTCTTCGGCGCGCAGAAATTCGCGGTTCGCGTCGACGTCGACCCGGCCCAGCTCGCGTCCCGGCAGATTGGCGTCGATCAGCTGACGAGCGCCATCGCGTCGGCGAACGTGAACCGGCCCACCGGCACGTTGAACGGCCCCGATCGCACGTTCGTCGTGCAGGCGACCGGGCAGTTGATGGACGCGGCCGCCTACCGCCCGATTGTCGTGGCCTATCGCAACGGCAGTCCGGTCCGGCTCGAGGACGTGGCGAACGTCTACGACGGCGTCGAGGACCCGCGCAACGCGAGCTGGTTCAACGACACCCGGACGATCTACCTGGCGATCCAGCGGCAGCCCGGCACCAACACCGTGGAGGTGGTCGACGCGATCAAATCGATCCTGCCGGACCTGCAGTCGCAGTTGCCGGCCGCCCTGCGCGTCGCCATCCGGTCCGATCGATCGGTGCCGGTCCGCGAGGCGGTCACCGACGTCAAGTTCACGCTGCTGCTGACGGTGTTCCTCGTCGTGCTGGTGATCTTCGTCTTCCTCAGGAACATCTCGGCGACGGTCATCCCCAGCCTGGCCCTGCCGTTCTCCATTGTCGGCACCTTCGCCGTGATGTGGGCGCTCGACTTCAGCCTCGACAACCTCTCGCTGATGGCGCTGACGCTCTCGGTCGGCTTCGTGGTCGACGACGCGATCGTGATGCTGGAGAACATCGTGCGCCATCTCGAAACGGGCAAGCCGGGCCTGCAGGCGGCGCTCGACGGCTCCAGGGAGATTGCGTTCACCATCGTGTCGATGACGCTGTCGCTCGCCGCGGTGTTCATCCCCATCCTGTTCATGGGCGGCATCGTCGGGCGGCTGATGCACGAGTTCGCCATCACGATCGCCGCGGCCATTCTCGTGTCCGGGGTGGTGTCGCTGACGCTCACGCCGATGCTGTGCAGCCGCTTCCTGAAGCCGCTCCACACGGGGCACCATGGCAGGCTGTACAACCTCATCGAATCCGGCTTCGACCGGACGCTCGACTGGTACGCCCGGTCGCTCACCCAGGCCATCCGCTTCAGGCCACTCACGATGGGCCTGCTGGCGGCGCTGCTGGCCGGCACGGCGTACCTGTTCGCCGTCGTCCCGAAGGGGTTCATTCCCAGCGTCGATATCGGACAGCTCAGCGGCCAGGTGGAGGCGATTCAGGGCATCGGCTTCGAGTCGATGATGCAGCATCAGAAACAGGTGATGGACGTCCTCGAGAACGACCCCAACGTCGCCGGCTTCACCTCGAACGTCAGCGGGAACGGCGGACGGCTGAACGTGGATTTGAGGCCGCGCGACGAGCGGCGGCTCTCGGCGGATCAGATCATCGACGAGCTGCGGCCGAAGCTCGCCCGCGTGCCGGGCGTGCGCGTCTACCTCACCAACCCGCCGGCGATTCGGATTGGCGGGTTCCGGAGTCGCAGCCAGTACCAGTACACGCTCCAGAGCACGGATACCCGGGAGCTCTACCGGGTCGCGCCGCAGTTCGAGGCGGCGCTGCGCGACGTGCCGGGACTCGAAGACATCAACTCCGACCTGCAGGTCACGAACCCGCAGGTGACCGTGGATCTCGATCGCGACCAGATTTCCGCGCTCGGATTGTCGGCCGATCAGGTGGAATCGGCGCTGACGGCGGCGTACGGATCGCAGCAGATCTCGCAAATCTTCGCGCCGGATGACGAGTACAAGGTCATCCTGCAGGTTGCGCCCCAGTACCAGCAGGATCCGGCGGCGTTGTCGATGCTCTACGTGCAGGGCCCCAACGCGGCTCTCGTCCCGCTCTCTGCCGTCGTCACGACGCGACAGACGGCCGGCCCGCAGTCGGTCAACCACACCGGACAGCTGCCGTCGGTCACGCTGTCGTTCAACCTGCGCCAGGGCGTCGCCCTCGGCGACGAGGTCTCACGCGTCGATCAGGTTGCCCGCCAGACCCTTCCTCCCGGCGTCATCGGAAGCTTTCAGGGCACGGCCCAGGCGTTTCAGGACTCGCTGAGGGGCCTCGGATGGATTCTCGCGCTTGCGATCTTCGTCATCTATGTCGTCCTGGGGATTCTCTACGAGAGCTTCATCCATCCCGTGACGATTCTGTCCGGCTTGCCAGCGGCAGGCTTCGGCGCGCTGCTCACGCTCCTGGCGTTCCATCAGGACCTCGACATGTACGCCTTTGTCGGCATCATCATGCTGGTCGGTCTCGTGAAGAAGAACGGCATCATGATGATCGACTTCGCCATCGAGCGGCGCCGCCGCGAAAAGACGCGCGCGGCCGACGCGATTCACGAAGCCTGCATGGTCCGCTTCCGGCCGATCATGATGACGACGATGGCGGCGCTCGTCGGCACGCTGCCTATCGCGTTCGGGTGGGGCGCCGGCGCGGAGGCGCGGCGGCCGCTCGGTCTCGCGGTGGTCGGCGGCCTGCTCGTCTCGCAGACGCTGACGCTCTACGTGACGCCGGTCTTCTATATCTACATGGAACAGGCGCACGACTGGGTCGAGCGCCGCCGGGCCGCCCGTCCGCTGATCGCCCGCCTCGAGACGCAGCCGGTCCGAAAGTAGCGGGCAACGCGCCCGACAAACGCCAACAAAAATGTCCGGCAGCACCGATCGCTGGGGTACCGGCGCCAGATCCGCTATTCTTCCGAAACTGATTCCCGCGGGTCATTTTCCGACGTGACCATCGGGCCGTCCCGAGCACGGCCATCGGTGGAGAAAGAGGAGCCGCCCTATGACGTCCGACGATTTTTTCACCCTCGCGAAGAAGCATCAGGCCGACATCGTCGATCTGAAGTTCGTCGACATGCTCGGCAGCTGGCAACACTGCTCCTTTCCCATCGATCTCTGGGACGCCGACACGTTCAAGGAAGGCCTCGGGTTCGACGGCTCCTCGATACGCGGCTGGATGGGGATTCACGAATCGGACATGCTCGCCATGCCCGATCCCGAGACCACGTGCATCGATCCGTTCTTCGCGAAGCCGACGATCAGTGTGATTGCCAACGTCGTCGATCCGGTCACCGGAAAGGACTTCTCGCGCGACCCGCGACACATCGCCCGCAAGGCCGAAGCCTATTTGAAGGAGTCGGGCATCGCCGACACCTGCTTCATCGGTCCCGAGCCGGAGTTCTTCATCTTCGACGAAGTCCGCTACGAACAGAACCAGCACCGGGGGTACTACGAGATCGATTCGGCGGAGGGAGCGTGGAACACGGCGCGGATCGAGGAGCCGAACCTCGGGTACAAGCCGAGCTTCAAGGGCGGCTATTTCCCTGTGAGCCCGACCGACACGTACCACGATCTTCGCGGTGAGATGGTCGAGGAGATGCGGAAGATCGGAATCGTGGTCGAGGCGCACCACCACGAGGTCGCGACGGCCGGGCAGAGCGAGATCGACATGCAGTTCAAGCCGCTGCTCAAAATGGCGGACCAGTTCATGTGGTACAAGTACATCTGCAAGAACGTCGCAAAACGCCGCGGCAAGACCGTGACCTTCATGCCGAAGCCGATCTTCGAAGACAACGGCAGCGGCATGCACACGCACACGTCTCTCTGGAAGGCCGGAAAGCCGCTGTTTGCCGGCACCGGGTACGCCGGGTTGAGCGAGATGGGGCTCCATGCCGCCGGCGGCCTCCTGAAACATGCGCCGGCGATCCTCGCCTTCGCGGCGCCGACGACCAACTCGTACCGCCGCCTAGTGCCCGGATTCGAGGCGCCGGTCAACCTCGCGCTGTCGGCGCGCAACCGCTCGGCGTCGATTCGGATTCCGATGTACTCGAAAAGCCCGAAGGCCAAACGGCTCGAATTCCGCTGTCCGGATCCGAGCTGCAACGGCTACCTGGCCTGGTCGGCGATGCTCATGGCGATGCTCGATGGCATCCGGAACAAGATCAGCCCTGGCGAACCGCTGGACCGCGACATCTACGAGATGACCCGCGAAGAGATGAAGCACATGGGGATCCGGACCACGCCGGGATCGCTCGAGGAGGCGATCGCCGCGCTCGAGCAGGATCACGCCTTCCTGCTCCAGGGCGACGTGTTCACCGAGGATCTGGTGCGGACCTGGATCACCTACAAGCGCGAGAAGGAGCTCGATCCAATCCGCCTGCGGCCGCATCCGCACGAGTTCTATCTCTACTACGACAACTAGGCCTTCGATGGCCGATCGGCGGAGGCCCCCATCCTCACGTCACCGCAGCCGGCCGGGAGCCGGCTGCGGTGTGATCGCGGCCTGCGGAGTTCGACCGGAACGGCTTTTTGGCGTCGACGCCGACGTCCTTCGCTCCCTGAATCGCCCCCTCGACGGCCGTCTGGGTGGTCGGCTATCGACGCCATCATCGGCGGGAGCCCTCGGCGGTTCGCGCCGTCGATCTGTTCCACCGCGCGCTGGCGGAGCTCGGCCACGACACCCTGCCCGTCGGCGCCCATCCGCCCGGGCACGTGGCGGCCACCGACGAACAGGCGCGCGACGATCTGTGGCCGCACTACCGGGCGATGATGACGCGGATCGGCGCCGAGCGGGGATGGCCGCCTGTGACTCTCGCGCTTCGACATGAAGTACAGCAGCGGCACGCTTCCGCACGAAGCGCAGATGATCAGCATCAACCTGTACGGCACCGAGGTGATGCCGCGCGTCGGCGAGTTGCTCCAGGCGGCGGGCTACGAAGCGGCGGCACGAGCCGGTAAGAAGAACCGTCTTCGGACCCGGGCCGCTCGTCTCGCTGGTATAGTAACGACTCCGGCCTCCCGCCTCGGCGCGCCAGGCCGGTCACGAGGTACCCACGTGCATCGGAGTGCTGCCTTCCGGACCCTGTTGCTCGCCGGCGTCGCGGCGTGCGCGGCCGCGTTCCAGTTCCCGGCCGACGCCGCCAGCCAGGCGCCCGCGGCGCGGACCGTCTGGGACGGCGTCTACACGCTGGACCAGGCCAAGCGCGGCGCGCTCAAATCCGGCCTGTGCGCCGGCTGCCACGGCGACGGGTTCGAAGGCGCATCGGCGCCGCAGCTCGTGGGCGAGCCGTTCGTGTCACGGTGGGAGGGACGGACGGTCGGCGATCTGTTCGACCTGATCCGCCTCACCATGCCCGACGACGACCCGGGATCCCTGGCGCGGGAGGAGTACGCGGATCTGGTGGCGTACATTCTCGCCGTCAACAAGTTCCCGACCGGCAGCGGCGAAATCGGCACGTCGATCGAGCCGCTCCAGCAGATTCAGATCGTGGCCACGAAGCCCTGAAAAGGATGTTCACGATGCGCGCAGTCGATCGATTGGCATCCCCCCTGACGGCGGGCGCCACGCCCCTTGTCGCCGCGATCCTCTCGCTGGCCGTCGTGGGAGGACTCGGGTACGGCGCCCTGTCGGCAGCCGACGACAGGGCCCACACGACATGGGCCGAGTACCTGGGCGGCGGAGACTCGAACCAGTACTCCGCCTTGAAGCAGATCAACAAGTCGAACGTCCGACAGCTCGGCGTCGCGTGGACCTTCCCCGCCGGCGAAGGCACGGTGCGGTTCAACCCGATCGTCGTCGACGGGGTGATGTACGTGCTCGGCGCGAATCGATCGATCGTGGCTCTCGACGCGGCGACCGGCAGGGAAATCTGGACGCACCGGAACGAGGGGGCGGTCGGCGATCGTGGCATGAACTACTGGGAGAGCAAGGATCGCGCGGATCGCCGCCTGTTGTACATGAACAGCGGGTACCTCACGGCCATCGACGCGAAGACCGGCAACGCGATCGCCGGGTTCGGCGACAACGGCAAGGTGGACGTCAGGGTCGGCCTGCACCGCGACGTCACCAGCCTCCGCCCGCTGCAGACGGGCAACCCGGGCCGCATCTTCGAGAACCTGATCATCATGTCGCTGCCGGCCGGCGGCGCGGCGTACGTGTCGAACCCCGGCGACGTCCACGCGTACGACGTGCGGACGGGCGAGCTCAAGTGGGTGTTCCACAGCGTGCCCGAGCGCGGCGAGTTCGGCGCCGACACCTGGCCCCAGACCGCGCTGGCCTCCGGCGGCGGCGTCCACAACTGGAGCGAGCTCAGCGTCGACGAGAAGCGCGGCATCGTCTACATCCCGTTCGGCACCGCGCGGTTCGATTTCTACGGCGGCAACCGCCACGGCAACAATCTGTTCGGCAACAGCCTCGTCGCGCTCGACGCGCGCACCGGCAGGCGGTTGTGGCACTACCAGCTCGTCCACCACGATCTCTGGGACTACGACCTGCCGCAGGCGCCCAAGCTGCTGACCGTGCGGCACGGCGGCCGCAGCGTCGACGTCGTCGCGCAGGCGACCAAGCAGGGGTTTCTGTTCGTCTTCGATCGCACAAGCGGTCAGCCGCTCTGGCCGATCGAGGAGCGCCCGGTGCCGCAGAGCGACGTCCCGGGCGAGCAGTCGTCGCCGACGCAGCCGTTCCCGACCGCGCCGCCGCCCTTCGCACGGCAGTCGTTCACCGAAAAGGACATCGACCCGCACGTGCCGCCGGAGGATCAGGCGAAGCTCCGCGCGGCCTTCGGGACGTATCGCAACGAAGGGCTCTTCACGCCGCCGAGCATGCAGGGGACGATCGAGCTGCCCGGCCACAACGGCGGCGCGAATTGGGGGAGCGGGGCCGTCGATCCGGTGAAGGGGTACATGTACGTCGTCGCCAAGAATCTGCCGACGCTGCTCAAGATCGTGGCGCCCGGCACGCCGGCAGCGCGCGGCGCCCCCGGCCAGCCGCAGCCGGCCGATCCCGGCGCGGGGCAGCCGGCGGCCGGCGGGCGGGGCGGAGCCGAGGCGGGAGGCCGCGGCGGGCGCGGGGGGCGCGGCGCACCGCCGCCGCCGCAGATTCCCGACGGCGCTCCCGCTGGATTCGTTCCCTACGCGTCGCCCTACGACTTCCTGTTCCAGAGCAACGGCCTCTCGGCCATCAATCCGCCCTGGTCGCAGCTGACCGCGTTCGATCTGAACAAGGGCACGATCCTCTGGCAGATTCCCGACGGCGACTTTCCGGGGCTCGCGGCCGGGAGTCAAGCGCCGCGCGGCGGCCCCGTGGTGACCGGAGGAGGACTGCTGTTTGTCGGCACCTCCTCGGATCGCAGGTTCCGCGCGTACGACGAGGACACGGGCAAAGTGCTGTGGGAGAAATCGCTCCCGGCGGCGACCGAGGGGGTGCCGGCGGTCTACGAGGCCAACGGCCGCCAGTTCGTGGCGATTGCCGTCGGCGGCAACGGCCTGTTCCCCCCGCGGGTGGGTCAGACACCGCCCGGCTCGAGCCAGTACATGGTGTTCGCGTTGCCAGGGAAATGAACGGCAGAAAGGCTGCAGCGATGACGACGAAAACCTGCGCGTGTGTCGTGTCGTCGTCCCTTGCGCTCGCGACGATCGTGGGCGTCGGGGCCCAGGGCCCCGTTCCCGATCCGGCGACGCGGCCGCGCTTCAGCCAGGCCTCGACGAACGTGTTCCGGCGTTTCTCGGTCGATCTTGCCAGGATGAAGGAGTTCTACGGCGAGGTGGTCGGCCTGGGGGCGCTGCCGCCCATCGGCATGCCGGGCGGCGGGCAGATGACGCGGTTCCACGTCGGGAGATCCGAAATCAAGCTTCAGCCCTCGGCAAGCGAGGCCGGCGCGCCGTCGGGTGCGGTGGGCGACGTCACCGGGCTTCGCGTGCTCACGTTCTATTTCACCGACGAGGCGGCAGTGGCGGGGCGCCTGAAGGCGCATGGGCTTCCCGTGCCCGAGCCGCGCGACGAGGGAGGGCACCAGCTCGCGTCGATGGTGCAGGACCCGAGCGGCCAGTGGGTGCAGCTCGTGATCGTGCCCGGCGGCGACGCGTCGCTTTCCGAGCGTCTCGACGTCGGGCTCACGGTTTCGGATCTGGCGCGGAGCCGCGCGTTCTACCGCGAGTTCGTCGGCCTCGAGGAACTGCCGCCGACGCCGGATCCCGTTCTCGGCGTGACAAAGTATCGGTACCGCCTCGGCACGACAACCATCAACCTGTGGGCGGCGAAGGGCACGGCGGTCCCGGCGAACAGGACGAGCGCCGGCATCCAGTACATCGTCGTCAACGTCGCGGATGTGGACGCGCGCGCGAAGGCGCAGCACATCCAGATCGATCGGCCGCTCGGCAACTTCTCCGCCAACCTGCGCACTGTGTGGCTTGCCGATCCCGACGGCATCACGAATTACTTCGCGCAGGTGCAGGGGCGGCCGGAAGTGCCGACGCGCTAGAGCTAGACTCAGGGTTCGGTCACGGGCGGACACTACCGTTCCCGCTGTTGAGGGCTGCGAGCATGTCATACGACGAAGCGCGTCGGCGCCGCACGACCGTCCCGGGCGTCCTGGGCCTCGCCTCCGTGCTGTGCTCGGCGATCGTCCTCTGCCGTCCCGATCTTCCGGCGGGGGTGGCGTCCGCCTTCAACCGGACCGTCATCGCCCAGGCCAACGCCGTCATCACGGGCAAGGCCTTCAAGTTCGAGAAGGTCGCCGATGGCGTCTACTACGCGACGTCCACCGGGGCGATGGTGACCGGCAGCAACATCCCGGTCATCGTCAACGACAGCGACGTGCTCATCGTGGACACGGGCAACTCCCCGGCCGCCGCGCGCGCGCTCGCGGAGGACGTCAAGGCGATCACGAGCAATCCGATTCGATACGTCGTCAACACGCATTTTCACTACGACCACACCGACGGCAACCAGGTCTTCGCCGGCAGCGCCGACATCATCGGCCACGAGTACGTGCGCGACGCCATCCTGCACCTGAACGTGCTCGAGCGCGAGCCCTTCAAGACGTCGCAGCTCGTGAACGTGCCGAACCGGATCGAGATGCTGAAGAAGCAGATCGCCGAGGAGAAGGACGCCGCGCGCCGGACGACGCTCGAGCGGCAGCTCGCCGTCGCCCAGGCCGGCTTCGAACAGCTGAAGGAAATCAGGCCGACGCCGCCGAACGTCACCTATTCGTCCCGCCTGGTCCTCACCCGCGGCACGCGCGAGATTCAGCTCCTGTTCCTCGGCCGCGGCCACACGGCGGGCGATACGGTCGTCTTCCTCCCGAAGGAGCGCATCGTCTGCACCGGCGACCTGATGGAGTCGCAGGTGGCCTACATGGGCGACGGCCTGTTCGACGACTGGATCACGACGCTCGACGCGCTGAAGCGGCTCGAGTTCGATCTCGTCCTGCCGGGCCACGGCGTGCCGTTCAGGGGCAAAGCGAAGATCACCGGGTTTCAGGAGTACCTGAAGGACGTCCTTGCGCAGACCTCCGCGCTGCGCGCGCAGGGCGTCGCTGCCGACGAAGCCGCGCGGCGCGTGGACCTCACGTCGCATCGCGCCGACTTTCCCGAGATCCGGGGTCCGGGCGCCGAGGTGCGCGGGATTCGGCGGCTCTACGAGTACCTCGCGGAACGCGGCGCGCGATAAGGTTCCGGTTCGCCCGGCTTTTCTCACGGCCTCACGAAGAAACGAAGAACCCGAAAGGGCGACGAATCAAGGAGAGCGCAATGCGTGGACGGATGATCATCGCCGCCTTGATGGCGGCGGCCGCAATCGCGTGGACCGTCGGCAGCCGCGCGGCGGGCAAGAGCGCGGATTGGCCGGCGTACGCCGGCGACAAGGCGAGCACCAAGTACTCGCCGCTCGATCAGATCAACAAGGACACGGTCCGCAACCTGAAGATCGCGTGGCGGAAGTCGTCGCTGCCCGAGGAGTTGCGCGCGATCTTCCCCAACGCGCAGCCGATCGCCAACTACGAGCACACGCCGCTCGTCGTCGACGGCGTCATGTACATGAGCACCGCCGTCGGGGCCGTCGCCGCGCTCGATCCGGCGACCGGCAGGACGTTGTGGATCGACACGCTGCCGCCGCGGCCCGACGGCCAGGGGCCCGCTCGCGGCGGCTCGACCCGAGGCCTCGCCTACTGGACCGACGGCCGCGACGCCCGCATCCTCGCGAACGTCGGCAGCAACCTGGTGGCCATCAACGCGAAGACCGGCAAGCGGTACGCCGATTTCGGCGAGAACGGCCAGGTCGATCTCCTGAAAGGCTTCGAGCGTCCCATCACCGGCTGGCGCTGGAGCAGCGGACCGCTGGTCGTCAAGGACGTGATCATCGTCGGCGGCGTCCCGGCGCCGGCGACCGACATCCTCAACGAGCGCGCGAAGGCGCCGAAGGAGATGCCGCCCGACGACGTGCGCGGGTACGACGTGCGGACCGGAAAGCATCTGTGGACGTTCCACGTGGTGCCGCGGAAGGGCGAGTTCGGCAACGAGACGTGGCTGAACGACTCGTGGACCTACTCGGGCAACAGCGGCACCTGGTCGCTCGTCAGCGGCGACGAGGAGCTCGGCTACGTCTACCTGCCGTTCGAGGAGGCGACCGGCGACTACTACGGCGGGACGCGGCCGGGCAACAACCTGTTCGCCGAAAGCATCATGTGCCTCGACGCGCGGACGGGAAGGCGCGTCTGGCACTTCCAGACGGTGCATCACGGCATCTGGGACTACGATCTGCCGGCGGCGCCCGTGCTGGCCGATATCACGGTGAACGGCCGCCGGATCAAGGCGCTGGCTCAGGTCTCGAAGCAGGCCTTCGTGTACGTGCTGGACCGGACCAACGGCCAGCCCGTCTGGCCGATCGTGGAGCGGCCGGTGCCGCAGGGGAACGTCCCCGGCGAATGGTATTCGCCGACACAGCCGATTCCGACCAAGCCGCCGGCGTTCGATCAGCAGGGCGTCTCGGAGAAGGATCTCGTCGACTTCACGCCCGAGCTGAAGGCCGAAGCGCTGCAGATCGTCGGCGGCTACAAGTACGGTCCGGTGTACACCCCGCCCGTGCTGCTCGGCGATCCGTCGGGTCCGAAAGGCACCATCTACATGCCGGGCACCAACGGCGGCGCCGACTGGGGCGGTGCGTCGTTGGACAAGGAGACCGGCATTCTCTACGTCCCGTCGGCGCATCTGCCGGACATCCTCGCGCTCGGCACGTCGAAGAATCCCGAGTCGACGCTGCCGTTCGTCAAGCAGCAGGTGCCGCGCATCACCGGCCCGCAGGGACTGCCGGACCCGTTCAAGCCGCCGTACGCGCGCCTCGTCGCGATCGATTTGAACAAGGGCGACATCCTGTGGTCGGTCGCCAACGGCGACGGCTTGAAGAATCATCCCGCGTTCAAAGGCCTCAACGTGCCGCCGCTCGGCACGCCGGGTCGCCTGGCCGCGCTCGTCACCAGGAGCCTCGTGTTCATGGGTGAGGGCAGCGACAACGGCGTCGGCGTCCCGCCGGGCTACGGCGGCCGGATGTTCCGCGCCTTCGACAAGAAGACGGGCAGGGTCGTGTGGGAGACCGAGCTGCCGGCCGGCACCAGCGGCGCGCCGATGACCTACATGGTCGACGGCAAACAGTACCTCGTCGTCGCGATCGGCGGCCGCAGCTATCCGGGCGAACTGGTCGCGCTCACGATTTCGTGACGCTTCGGCAACAGCTTCATTACCCAATCTCCGAATCCCCGGATCGACGGCGTTCGCCCGCCGTCGATCCGCGCCGTTGCCTGCCCGATCGCTATTGATTCCTTAACAGGCACTCCTCCACCATCGGCCGCTGACCGCAAAGCACCCGTCACTGTGACGGTCGGTCGCCCTACTGGAGAGGAAGGTGCCCTGATGCGCAACTACTTGCCGTGGGTGGCGGGAGTCGGCCTGGCCATCCTGCTGCTGCCCGGTCCTGTCTACAGCCAGGAAAGCTCCGCCGAAATCGCCGGCGTCGTGAAGGACACGTCGGGCGCCGTGCTGCCCGGCGTCACCGTCGAAGTCGCGAGCCCCGAGCTCATCGAGAAGGTGCGATCCGTCGTCACGGACGGATCGGGTCAGTACCGGATCGTCAGCCTGCGCCCCGGACTCTACTCCGTCACCTTCACGCTGACCGGGTTCAGCACGGTGAAGAAGGAAGGCGTGCAGCTGACCAGCGGCGTCGTGACGACGATCAGCGCCGACATGAAGGTGGGAGCGGTCGAGGAGACGATCACGGTCACCGGCGAGACGCCGGTCGTCGACGTCCAGAGCGCGAAGCGCCAGCAGACGATCACGAGCGACATGCTGACGTCGATCCCGACGGCGCGCGCGAGCAACGCCATCCTGACGTTGATTCCGTCGATGGTGCAGAGCGGCGGCAACAACGTCAACGTGCAGCTGCAGCCCGGCATGATCGTGTTCGGCGGCCGCGGCGGGCGCAGCAACGAGGGGCGGCTGCAACTCGATGGATTGAACACCGGCGCCTCGGTCAACGGCGGCGGGGTGTCGGGCTATACCGCCGACATCCAGAACGCGCAGGAAGTCACGATGGCGCCGTCGGGCGGCCTCGGCGAGAACGAGGTCGGCGGGCCGGCGATGAACATCGTGCCGCGCACCGGCGGCAACAGCTACAAGTTCTACACGTACGGATCGTTCACGGGCGACAAGCTGCAGGGGAGCAACTACACCTCGGAGCTGCAGGCGGCCGGTCTGCGCGCGCCGGGCGCGCAGAACCGGCTCTGGGACGTCAGCGGATCGAGCGGCGGCCCGATCGTCAAGGATCGGGTCTGGTACTACACCACGCTGCGGCAGCGCGGCAACTACCAGGACGTCGTCGGCATGTACTACAACCTGAACGCCGGCGACGTCACCAAATGGACCTACGTGCCCGCCGACGGCCAGAACGGGCGGCCGCTGGAGCCGGCGGTGAGCCAGTCGCATACGCCGGTGCAGCCGCTGGCGCGACTGACCCTGCAGGCGGGGCAGCGCAACAAGGTGAACCTGTTCTGGGACGAGCAGAAGAGCGGGAACAACTGCGGCGCCGGATCGTCGACAGCCTCGCCCGAGACCTCCTCCTGCAGCAAGGGCGAGTTCCAGCGCGTGCAGCAGGCCACCTGGACGATGACCGCGACCAGCCGCCTGCTGCTCGAAGCCGGCGTCGGGACCTACCTGTCGGACTGGGGCGGAAAGGAGCGCGACGGCAACAAGCGCGACCTCATCAACGTCGTCGAACAGTGCACGGCCGGCTGCCCGACCAACGGCAACATCCCGAACCTGAGCTACCACGGCCAGGCGACCTGGCTCACCGACTGGATCGGCGCGCACACGTGGCGCGCGTCGGCGTCGTATGTGACCGGCGCGCACAACATGAAGTTCGGGTATCAGGGCGCCTTCCACGTCGACGACCGGCTCAACACGACGCCGGCGAACATGACGTTCCGGTTCAACAACGGCATCCCGAACCAGATCACCGAGAACCTCGATCCGTTCCAGTACCGGTCGCGCGTGCGCTACAACGCGTTCTACGCGCAGGACAGCTGGACCCGCAACCGGCTGACCCTGCAGGGCGCGATCCGGTACGATCATTCATGGAGCTACTACCCCGAGCAGTCGATCGGGCCGACCCGGTTCCTCACCGACGCGATCGTGTTCCCCGAGAGCCAGGGCGTGATCGGCTACAACGACGTCACGCCGCGCGCCGGCGTCGCCTACGACGTCTTCGGGACCGGGAAGACGGCGCTGAAGTTCAACGTCGGCCGCTATCTCGAAGCGGCGGTGAACGACAACGGCGTGTACTCGCGGCTCGCCCCGTCGAGCCGGATCGCCACGAGCGCCAGCCGGAGCTGGACCGACGCCAACGGCAACTTCACGCCCGACTGCGACCTGTCGAGCGTCGCGCAGCAGGACAACCGCCCCTCGGGCGGCGACTTCTGCGGCGCGATCACGGCCTCGACCTTCGGCCGGCCGACGGCCGTGACGAGCGTCGATCCGCGCGTGCTGCAGGGGTGGGGCGTCCGGCCCGGCGACTGGCAGATCGGCGCGACGCTGCAGCAGCAGGTGCTGCCGCGGGTGTCGTTCGAGGCGGGGTACGTCCGCCGCTGGCTGACGAACTTCTACGTCACCGACAACCGTCTCGTGAGCCCTGGCGATTTCACGCAGTTCAGCGTGGTCGCGCCGACCGATCCGCGGCTGCCCGGCAGCGGCGGCTACACGATTCCCGGCCTCTACGACGTGAGCCCGGCCCTCTTCGGACAGACCGACAACCTGATCACGCTGGCCTCGGACTACGGCACGATCTCGTCGGTCTACAACGGGCTCGAGTTGAGCGTGAGCGCGCGGATCAAGGGTGGGTTGAATCTGCAGGCCGGGAGCAGCCTCGGCTCGCAGGTGATCGATTCGTGCGCCGTGCGGTCGCAGCTGCCCGAGCAGAGCGCCAGCAATTCGCCGATCACCGGCGGGATCGCGTACAGCCCGCTCAATCCGTACTGCCGCACCGCGCCCGGCTTCACCAACCGGGTGACGGCGCTCGGTTCCTACAACGTGCCGAAGATCGACGTGCAGCTGAGCGGCACGTTCGCGAGCAGTCCCGGCATCCCGCTGGCGGCGAACTACTCGTTCACCGGCTCTCAGATCCAGTCGATTCTCGGACGACCCGCCGCGGGGAATCCGGCCGTCGTCACGATCAACCTCGTGTCGCCGGGGCAGGTCTGGGGCGACCGGTTGAACGAGCTCGATTTCCGCGTCGGCAAGAACGTCCGGATGGGCCGCGGACGGGGGCTGATCGCGCTGGATCTGTACAATGCTTTGAACCGCAACAGTGCGATCACCAACAACCAGACCTTCAATCCGGCCGTGACGACCGGATCGGCGGCCTGGCTGGCGCCGACCTCCGTGATGACCGCGAGGATCGCCAAGATCACGGTACAGTGGGACTTCTGAGAGCGGCGGCTGGAGGCATCGGGAAGCCGGCCGGCTGCTGGAGGCCCGCTTGTGCGGGCCGTTTTCGGGCTTCAGCCAGAGTCTAGCCGCATTACCGACAAATTGGATCGAGGGGCGCGCGTCCGCCCAAAAAGCGGGCGCGCGCCCCTTTTTCGTTTGACAGGCCGGCTTCAGGCGTCGATGATCCCTCCTGCTTACATAGTTCTTATGTATTAGTCGCGGCGCGCTTATCGTCCAACCGCCGAGTTCTTAGGAATCTGCCTCACGACGCGAGAACCCTTTTGGAGAGGAAGGTGACGTTATGCGTGAGTCCTTGAAGAGGGTGCTGCTTGCCGCAGCCATCTGTCTGCTGCCGGCGGCGGCTCTTGCACAATCCTCGTCGATCACCGGCGTCGCCAAGGACTCGTCCGGCGCCGTGGTGCCGGGCGTGACGGTCGAAGCGGCCAGCGACGTCCTGATCGAGAAAGTGAAAACCGCCGTCACCGACGGCACGGGCCAGTACCGGATCATCGACCTGCGGCCGGGCACCTACACCGTCACCTTCTCGCTGGCCGGGTTCAACACCGTCAAGCGCGAAGGCATCGTGCTGTCGTCCGACTTCGTCGCGTCGGTCAACGCCGAGATGAAGGTCGGAGCGCTGTCGGAAACCATCACCGTCGCCGGCGAGACGCCGATCGTCGACGTGCAGAGCGCCAAACGCGTGCGCACGCTCGACAACGATCTGATCCAGTCGCTTCCCGCCGCGAAGGGCTATGCCAGCCTCATGCTGCTGATTCCCTCGATGGTGCAGAGCGGCGGGGGCATTCCGAACGTGCAGCTCACGCCCGGCATGGTCGTGTTCGGCGGCCAGGGCGGGCGCGGCAACGAGGGTCGCGTGCAGGTGGACGGCCTCAACACCGGGGCGTCGCTCAACGGCGGCGGCGTCTCCGGCTACCGGCAGGACACCGAGAACGCCGCGGAAATCGCGATGGCGACCGCCGGCGGCCTGGGCGAGACCGAGGTCGGCGGGCCGACGATGAACGTCGTGCCCAAGACCGGCGGCAACCGGTTCACCGGGCACTATTTCGGGACCGGCCTCAAAGGCGGCATGCAGAGCGACAACTTCACGCAGCGGCTCGTCGACGCCGGGCTGCGGCGACCCAACCACACCAACTACATCTACGACACGAGCGTGTCGAGCGGCGGCCCGATCATCAAGGACCGTCTGTGGTACTACGCGCTGGTGTACTACCGCGGTCAGGGCAACGACATCTCGATGTTCCGCAACCTCAACGCGGGCGATCTGGGCAAGTGGACCTACCTGGCGGCGGACGGCCAGGACGGCCGGCCGCTCATCGGATCCAAGAGCGACAGCAACGGTCCGCTGCAGCCGAACACTCGTCTCACGTTCCAGCCGACCCAGCGCAACCGTCTCAACCTGTTCTGGGACGAGCAGCCCAGCAGTGACAGCATCGGCCAGGGCAGCACCACGACGGCACCCGAGACCGGCGGATGGAACCACGGGTTCCAGCGCGTGCAGCAGGCGAAATGGACGTCCACCACGACCAACAAGCTGCTCCTCGAAGCCGGCATCGGCACGTATCTCTCCAACTGGAACACGCGCGAGTCGCCGTTCAACGATCGCCGCTTCATTGCGGTGACCGAACAGTGCCCGGCGTCCACCGGCTGCGCGGACAACGGCGGCATCGCCGGCCTCGTGTATCGCGGAGAGAACAGCTGGAGCGCGGACTGGATCGGCGCGCACACCTGGAACGCCGCGGCGTCCTACATCACCGGCGCCAACACGATGAAGTTCGGCTACCAGGGCGCCTACCACACCGATAACCGGGCGCCCGGAGGCAACGATCTGTCCTTCCGCGTCCAGAACGGCGCGCCCAACCAATTGACCGAGTACATCAACTACTTCCGCACCTATTCGCGCGTCCGCTACAACGCGCTGTACGCCCAGGACCAGTGGACCCGCGGCCGGCTGACGCTGCAGGGCGCGGTGCGGTTCGACCATTCGTGGAGCTACTATCCCGAGCAGTCGATCGGCGGCGTGACCTTCCTGCCGGCGGTGACCACCTTCCCCGAGTCGAAGGGCGTTCTCGGCTACAACGACGTCACACCCCGGATGGGCGCCGCGTTCGACCTGTTCGGCGACGGCAAGACCGCGCTCAAGGTCAACGCCGGGCGGTATCTCGAAGCCGCCGTCAACGGCAACGGGAACTACTCGGAGCTCCTGCCCGCCGCCGCTTCGCGCATTCCCAGGTCCGTGACGCGGACCTGGACCGACGCGAACGGCAACTACGTGCCCGACTGCGATCTGACCAACATCAGGTCCCAGGACCTCCGGAGCAGCGGCGGCGACTTCTGCGGCCAGATCAGCAACCTGAGTTTCGGCCAGAGCACGCCGCAGCTCTCCTACGACCCGGAGATCATGCAGGGCTGGGGCGTTCGGCCAGGCGACTGGCAGTTCGGCGTCACCGTTCAGCGCGAGATCGCTCCGCGCGTGTCGGTTGAGATCGGCTACACGCGCCGGTGGCTCCAGAACTTCACCGTCACCGACAACCTGGCGACGTCGGTCAGCGATTACACGCCGTACAGCGTCACCGCGCCGCTCGATCCACGGCTGCCCGGCGGCGGCGGATACGTCGTCTCCGGCCTCTACGACGTCGTCCCGACCAAGAACGGCGTGTTCGACCAATACCGGACCTACGCGCCGAACTACGGCAACCTGTACCAGATCTACAACGGCCTGGACATCAACGTGAACGCCCGGCTCCGAAACGGCATGCAGTTCCAGGCGGGCAGCAATACCGGCAAGCGCGTCACCGACTACTGCGAGATCCGCGCGGTGCTGCCGGAACAGAGCGGCGGCTTCTCGACCGGCAGCGAAGTGCCGGCCTACAGTCCCGTGAACCCGTACTGCCACTTCGACCCGGGCGTCGCGACGCGGGCCACCGCCGCCGGCTCCTACACCATTCCGAAGCTCGATGTCCTGCTGAGCGGCGCGTTCCAGAGCAGTCCGGGCATTCCGCTCTCGGCCAACTACGCCGTCCCGGCGGCGACGGTCGCCCAGTCGCTCGGCCGCGCGCCGTCCGGCAACGTGACCAACGTGACGATCAACCTGCTGGCGCCCGGAGCAGCCAGGGGCGAACGGGTGAATCAGCTCGACTGGCGCGTCGGCAAGGTGCTGAAGTTCGGGCGGCAGCGGGCGACGATCTCAGTCGACCTCTACAACGCGCTGAACTCCGACGCCATCCTCACCTACAACCAGAGCTTCATTCCCGGCGGAAACTGGCTGGTGCCGACCTCGGTGTTGACGGCGCGGACGACGAAAATCACGCTGCAGTGGGACTTCTAGGGCAGGGCGGTTCCGGTCGTCGGCACCGATCGGAGACCGGGCAGTAGTGGGAAATCGGGTGGTCAGGATCGATCGGCTGGTCGATCCCATCACCCGATTTCTTCTTGGGCGGGCCCTCGACCCGGAATCAACGCCTCTCCATCACGTTCTGCACGAGGTCTGCCAGCTGCTTCGCCGAGTACCTGGTTCCCTTCCAGGTTCGCGGCCAGCCGCCCGCGCCGATCGATCACGACCGTGCCGAAAGAGTGCACGAGCAGGCCCTCGTCCTTCCAGAACTCGACCCCGAAGCGTCCTGCGATACGCCGAACCTCCTCGACCGGCCCGGTGAGGAAGTGCCAGTTCGGATTGCTCGTCCAGATCTTCGCGTAGTCGGCGAGGGCGTCGTTCACGTCGTGCTCGGGATCGATGGCGATGGTCAGCAGCACCAGGTCGCGCCCCATTCGATCGGCGAATCGCTTCTGGAGCTGACCGAAGTTGCTGGCGAGCCTGAAGCAGTAGGCGGGGTTCGGGCACCGAAGATAGACGAAGGTAACAGCAACCACTTCACCCGCCAGCGACGAAAGAACCACCGGCTTCTGATGCTGGTCGGTGAGCAGGAAATCCGGCACCGCCTCGCCGACGGCCAGAGGCCGGACGGCTCGATCGCCCGCCGCCAGGCGGTTCAGGAGCGTGAGGCGCCGCAGTTCCAGCGGCTCCTGCTCCAGGTTTTCGTACGCGCGAACGCGAATCTCCTCGGCGCGCGACGCCGCGCCGTCGACGACGTAGACGAAATCGATCGCGGCGCCTGGCTTCAGCCCCTTCAGCATCGCCGCCGAGCGGACCGTGAACGGCATCGCCATCGCATCCATGAATCCCGGCGCCTTCTCCGTGGAAACGACCATCGTCCGGGCCGCCTCGTCCACTTTGAGGACGACGCCCCGCATCGCGTGCCGCTCTTCGGCGACGAGCGTCACGGCGGCGGCAGCGAGCGCGACAACGGCGGACAGCGCGGCAATCCCTGGTCTCATCGGTTCGATCCTCCGAGCGTCACGCGCTTGCGATCCAGCGTCGTGACCGTGGGAGACGATTCGCGGATCTCGATGAACTGATTCCTGCCGACGCTCGTGAAGGTCTGCCGCGTGTTCGTGGCCGGCCACCAGACCTCCAGGCTCCGAATCGAGGCCGCCTTCCCGAGACCGATGTGCTGCTCCATCGGGTTCTCCCCGAACGATCCGCTGTTCCCGACGGTTCGATAGATCGATCGCGACGTGCGGCGGCCGTCGTCTCCCGTGCTCTCGACCTCGATTTTGATCCGCGCGCCCACCGCGCCCCGGTTGCTCTTCTGGCCGACCAGGTGGACGTTGATCCAGTCGTTCCCCTGCCCCGGATTCTCGAACAGCCGCAGCGCGTGCCGGTCCGCGGGCACCGCTCCGCCGACTTCCGCGACGATGTCCTCGTCGCCGTCCCGGTCGAGGTCCGCGAAGGCGATGCCGTGGCCCTTGTGGATCTCGCCCGTGCCCGACGACGCCGTGATGCTCACGAACGTCCTGCCGCCCTTGTTCAACAGCAGCTCGTGCGGGAACACGGATGCGAACGACGGGCTGCCCATCCCGAGGTACATGTCGAGAAACCCGTCGTTGTTCACGTCGCCGAAGTTGGCCGCCATCGGCATGTACACCTTGTCCAGGCCGACCGCCGCGCTGACGTCGCGGAACGTGCCGTCGCCGAGATTGCGGTACAGCTTCGACGTCTCGGCGTTGTGCGGCATCCCCAGGTACGTCCTGACGACCTCGTCGTCGCTGATGTAGTAGCTGTTGACGAAGATGTCGGGCCAGCCGTCGTTGTCGTAGTCGAAGAACCACGCCGCGAAGCTGCGGAACGGCGCCTGGACGCCCGCCTGCCTGCCGACCTCGGTGAACGTCCGGTTTCCGTTGTTGTGGTACAGGAAATTGCTGCCGTTGTAGTTGGAGAGATAGAAGTCGACGAACCCGTCGTTGTCGTAATCGGCCGCCACGACAGCCTTGGTGAACGCGGAGCGATCGACGCCGGCCGCATGCGAGATGTTCTCGAACGTGCCGTCCCGCCTGTTGCGGAAGAGCTCGCTGGCGCCGTTCTCGCTTCCGACGAACAGATCGAGCCATCCGTCGTTGTCGATGTCGGCCCACACCGCCGTCTGCGTCGCGGTCACCGTTTCCGCCAGGCCGCTCGGAGCCGTCACGTCGGTGAAGGTGCCGTTGCAATTGTTCCGCAGGAGCGACTTGCGCATCGGGAACTCCCACCCTCCGCGCAACACCAGGATGTCGGGGCACGAGTCGTTGTTGTAGTCGGCGTGCACCAGATTGAGACCGCCCAGCTCTTCGGCCAGGCCCGCGTCGGAGGCGCGATCGGTGAACGTGCCGTCGCCGTTGCTCCTGAAGAAATGCATCGGCTCGCATACATCCATGCTCGACGTGACGACATCCAGCCGCCCGTCGTTCTGGAAGGAGTCGACGATGGCGCCACCTGCGAGCGAGAACGTCTTGAGACCTGCTTTGCCGGCCACGTCGGCGAAGCGGCCGATCGACTCGGTGGAAGCGAACGCCGACAGCGGAATCCGGAACGTCTCGGGCACGCCGTCCGGATAGCGGCCCTTCGCCATGTAGGCGAGGTTCAGCAGCCAGCGCCCCTCGAGGTCCGCCGGCTTGCGCGCGAGCAACCGGTTCAGGTACTCGATCGACTTGTCCACGCTCGACGTGTCGCGGTACGCCGACGGTCCCGGCGGCGGAAACAGGCACAGGTCGCCGGGCGCCCGAAACACGCCGTTGTCCATGCCCGCTTTCTGCAGGTAGGCGACGCCGAGCGTCTCCTCCATCATCCCCACCGCGTTGGGCAGATGCTCCTCGGCGATCCGCTGCGCCTCCGCCCATCGCCCGATCGCCTGCTCCATGCTGCCCTGGTAGCCGAGGATCTGGGCCCACGCGTACTGCCCCTGCATCGCGTCCAGCTTCGATTCGTCGGCGGCGGTCAGCGGCGTCTGATCCAGCCGCTGCAGAATCTCCGGGAGCGACTCGGTGCGCAGCTTGCAGACGGTGCGCAGGTCCCGGTTCCAGCCATCCGGCTTCGGCAGCCCGAGCAACACGGCGTCGGCTTCGTTCAACCCGGCGACCGGAAGCGTGATCTGCACGGCGCCGCTCGCGGTGGCGGCCAGGACGCGCGCCGGGTTGTTGTCGTCCTGAAACGACGGCGCGTCGGCATCGCCGAGCACCTCGACGATGGCGAAACCGGTGGGAATGCGGACGATGCCGCTGGTCAGCCCGATGGCGACATTCTGCAGCGCGTCCCGCAGCTCCGGCCGGAGCGTGGCGGGATCCACCTTCCCCAGCGAGCCGCCGTCGGCGGCCGTCGGGTCGATGGACCGCGCTTTCGCCAGCTCGCCGAAATCGCCCCCGCGGGCCAGCTCCGCCTCGATCGCTTCGGCCTCCTCGCGCGTCGGCACGACGATCAGCCGCAGGACGAGCGCGGGAGTCTGCGGCGCCTGAAATGCGAGCGGGCGCCACGACAGCGCGAGCGCGGCCACGGCCAGGGCCAGCAGAGGGCGCGGCAGCCTCATCCAGCGATTCTATGTGAGGACGCCAGGGACCGGTATAATTCCCAGCGTCACCTCAAAGGAGAGATCAGATGAGCAGGCGATGGCTGATGACGTCGGGCGGTTTCGCCGGCGCGATCGTGCTCGCAGCGCTGACGACGGCCCCGGTGGCCGGGCAGGGCCAGACCGCGGCCAAGGCGACGGCGAAGAAATACGTCCCGCCGAAGACCCAGTGGGGCGATCCGGATATCGAGGGCGTCTGGACGAGCGACAGCGTGCGCGGCATTCCGCTGCAGCGCCCGGCCAACCTGGCGGGCAAGGCCGAACTGTCCGACGAGGAATTCGCCGCCAAGCAGAAGCGCGACGAGCAGACACGCAAGAACGCCGAGGACGCCCAGGGCTCGTTCCGCAACGACGGGGCATGGCTGAAGAAGTCCTTTCGCCAGACATCGCTGATCGTCGAACCCGCGGACGGCCGGCTGCCCCCGCTGACGCCGGAGGCGCAGAAGCGCGCCGCATCGCGCGATCGCGGCAGCTTCGGCGAAGGGCCGTTCGAGAGCTACACGGACTTCACGCTGTACGACCGCTGCATCACCCGCGGCATCGTCGGATCCGTGCTGCCGGTCGTGTACGGGAACAGCAACCGCATCCTGCAGACGCCGGGCCAGGTCGTGATCAGCTACGAGATGGTGCACGACACCCGTGTCATCCCGCTCGACAACCGCCCGCACGTGAGCTCGAAGATCCGGGAGTACATGGGCGACTCACGGGGCCACTGGGAAGGCAACACGCTGGTCGTCGAAACGACGAACCTGACCGATCAGACGAGCATCGGTGCGAACGGCAACGGCCTGCGCCACAGCGCAGACATGAAGATCGTCGAGCGCTTCACGCGGACCGACGCCGACGTCCTCCAGTACGACATCTCGGTCGACGACCCGAAGACCTACACCCGGCCGTTCAAGATCTCGATCCCGCTGATTTCGCCGCAGGGATTCGAGCAGCTGCCGTACGAGTGTCATGAAGGCAACTACATGCTGAGGAACGTGCTGAGCGGCGAGCGCGCCGAGGACAAAGCGCTCGAAGAGGATGCGAAGAAGGGCATCATCCGTCCGCGCAAGGGCGTCCAGCAGGGGCTCGATGCGGGCGCCCGCCCCATCGCCCGGCCCGGCACGGCCGGCGGCGAAGGCGGCCCCAGGTAGGCGAAGGACGAACCAGGCAGAGGGACGGCCGTTTCACGGCCTCCCTCCCGCCAACCGGAAGACGAACACTCCCGGCGTGATCCGTTCGTCGATCGTCCGGGCGCGCAGGAAGTCGTACCGGGGATTCGCCAGCGCCGATGCGCCGACGATCAGCACGCCTGACATCCTCCCGGGATTCGGCGGGAGGGCCCGGCGGCGGATCCTGTAGTAGTCGAGGCTCGGCTCGCCGTCCGCGCGGTAATCGACGTACGGCTCCTGAATGTCCGGATGCCGATCGAGGTAGGCGCGGATTCGCTTCAGATCCTGTCCCCAGTCCAGATTCGAGTCGGTGGCGATCAGGTACCCGCGATCGCCGACCATCTCGTTGAAATAGGTCAAATACCCGTCGTAGCTTCGCGCGAAGTCGGCGGCCAGCCAGGCCACGAGCACGGCCGTCGTCACGGCGAGCCACCGGCGCCGGCGCAGTTGGTCGGCCAGGCTGCCGATCCAGATGGCCAGGAAGACCACCGACGGCATGACGTGCCGGAAGCCGAGATCGGATCGGGACGTCATCGCGCAGGCGAAGTATCCGGCCCCGAGGGCCAGCCAGTACCAGTGTGACGGCCGGCCGAGGCCATGCGCCGTCGTCGCGAGCGTGAGGACCAGGAGCAGGAGGGCCGGCACCGGCGTCTTCGCCGCGAACACGACAGGGAAGTAGTACCACCACCCGGTCATGCTGCGCCGCCCGAGCAGATACGACTCCTGGCCGTTGGCGACGTGCCCGAGCATCAGGGCGAGGCCCTTGAAGTAGTCGCGTGGCGCGCCGAAGAGCCGGATGACGCTGTACAGGCGCCCGACATCCTGCTTGAACGTGTCGCTCTGCTGATTGTCGGGGGCCAGCGTGTCGACGAGCGCGGTCATCGGGGGCGGGACGGCCAGCGATCCCCGGTAGCCGATCACAATCACTGCCCAGCCGATGAGGATCGAAGCGGCCAGGAGCGGCAGTCGCCGTATCAAGGTCCGCGGTCCCCAGAGCGGCACGAGCACCGTCGGCAGCAGCGCGAGGAAGATCACCGATGTGAACTTCGCGAGCGATGCCAGTCCCAGCGCGGCGCCGAGCAGCACGACATTGCGCGCGATCGGCGCGTGGGCCAGGCGCCAGGCTGCCGCAAACACGGCCACGCCGCCGAGCGACACCGCGACGTCGGTCGTGATCAGATGGCCGTGCGCGGCGATCGTCGGATCGAGCACGTACATCGTCGTTGACAGGACGGCGCCGAGCGGGCCCGAGAAGCCGTACCAGACGCCGAAGATCGAGATGCCCAGCAGCGAGGTGAGCATCACGACGGGAAGCCGGCCGTAGAACAGCAGCCGCTCGGCATCGTTTCCCACCTGATACAGGAACGCCTCGCCCAGCGCCCGATTCTCGCGCCAGCTGTCGTAGAAGAAGGTCGCAACCCGATCGGGATGCTGGACGGTCGGAAAGACCGGGTGGACCAGATGCGCCGTCGCGCCCGCCAGCAGCTTGACCAGCGGTGGATGTTCCGGATTCAGCTGGAAGTTGCCCCACTCCCAGTAGCTGTACCCGGCGCTCAGGTGGACGCCTTCATCACTCGTCTGCGCGTCGACGGCGCAGAGATGCAGCTGCAGGAGGAACTGGAACCCGAGCAGGATTGCGCCAATGACGACGGCGGTCCGCCGACCGATGCGCGATGCGGGCGCGGCGTCGGCACGGGCGGACGCCGCGTGATCGTCGGGTGGAGCATTCGCAAGCTGCCGCATACGCAACAAGAGGGCAGCTTACACCGTGCGGCGGAGCCTCGGACGGCCGCACGCGTCGCGCAGCGCCGCCCGTGCGGCCGCGAACTCCGGACCGCGCGCGGCGAGCACACGGCCGACGAGCAGGCGGGGCGCCGGACAGTCGACGCCGGCGCGCATGCACGGTGTCTGCGGCAGGCGTCGCTGCGCTTCGGCGGCCATCGCCTCGGTCGCCTCGTCGGCGCGCAGGATCGTCGTGCCGAGGCAATGGGCACCGTCCGCCAGCCACGGGTGCGTGGCGTCGGTCGATCCAGGCGAGAGGCCGTATCGCTCGAGGTATTGGAGCTTCCCGTCCGCCGTGAGGCGCAGTGTGTGATCGATCGCGTCGAACCTCCACGCCTCGCCGCGACCGGTCCGCCCGGCGACGAACGCGTCGCTCCAGAACAGCCGTCCGGACCCGGAGACCGACAGTTCGATGTGCTGCCGCAGCGAGGATCGGGCGAACGGGATCAGCGGATCCCACACGCAGTCGAGCGCGCCGTCCGCTTCCACCTCGTACCGCGATGCGAGGGACGCCGGACCGGCTGCCGCCCCGGGATGCACCTGCAGCGCCGCCTGTGACACGATCGCGGCGTGGGCCCCCGACTCGACGCGAACGCGCTGCTCGAACCGGTCGCCTGCGAAGATCCCCGCCCCCGAGCAGACGAGGATCAGCTGCGCGAACGGGCCGGCGTCGAACAGTCGGCCGATATGGAACGGCGGCTCCGCATACGCATAGGTCAGGACCGTTCGGCCGGAACGGTACGCGAAGGTGAGGTCCAGACGTGCGCGACGGCCGATGGCGGCCGCCTCGCGGCCGTCTACTCGAACAGGAGCTCGCGCCGAATCCATGACACGACGTCGGGCAGGCCGGTCCGATCCTTCAGGTTGGTGAACACGAACGGCCGGTCGCCGCGCATCAGCCGCGCGTCGCGCGCCATCACCGCCAGGCTCGCGCCGACCTGGTCGGCGAGATCGATCTTGTTGACGACCAGCAGGTCGGAGCGGGTGACGCCGGGTCCGCCCTTTCGGGGAATCTTGTCGCCGCCCGAGACGTCGATGACGTAAATCGACGCGTCGACCAGCTCGGGACTGAAGCTCGCCGCGAGATTGTCGCCGCCGCTCTCCAGGAACACGAGATCGAGGTCCGGGAACCTGCGCGCGAGCTCGTCGAGCGCCTCGAGGTTCATCGAGGCGTCTTCGCGGATGGCCGTGTGCGGACAGCCGCCGGTCTGGACGCCGATGATGCGATCGGGCGAGAGCGCCTGCCGCGCGACCAGAAACTCCATGTCCTCGCGCGTGAAGATGTCGTTGGTGATCACGCCGAGACGATAGGTCTCTCGAAGCGCCTGGCACAGCGACTCGACGAGCGCGGTCTTGCCGGAGCCCACCGGGCCGCCGATGCCGATCCGCACGGGTTTGCCGGCGATGGTCATGATCGAAACAGCCGCGAGTGCACGTACTGCTGCGTCATCTGCGCGATGTCGAGCGCCGGCGCGAACGAGGCCGGCGACGCGTTCGACACGACGAGACGGTCGACGATCGACGGCACCCGCTCCAGCGCGTCGGCCAGCAGGGTGTGCGCGTCGGACTGCCCGATGGCGACGAGCCGCATCGCGGCCGAGACGATGCCGGCCAGCCGCGTATACGCGTAGCCGGCCAGCGCATCGTCGATCGCAATCCCGCCGCACGCGGCGGCGGCTCCAAACGCGACCGGCAGCATCGGACCGAGCGCGCCGGAGCGGGCCAGCCACTCGATTCGTTCCAGGCGCGCATCCCCGTGAAGCCGCCGCCAGGTCTGCAGCAGCCGCCGGCCCATCGCCCGTCCGGCGTGCCGGCCGGCTGCCGACGCGCGCAGCGCCGTGACGTCTTCGTCGAGAACGATCAGCGCACGCTCGTCGCTCTGGTCGGCGGCCCGCCAGGCGCCGGCCACCGCCGGGCCGTCGCATCGGCGGAACGTCTCGAGGCCGCCGACCTGCAGCCATCGGCCGATGTCCTCCACCGTCGTCACGAGCGACGCCGCCACCGCCGATTCGAGGCCGTCTGAGTGCGCGAAGGCGCCGATCGGAAACAGCGAATCGCACATCTGCAGCAGACGGACGACGGCAGGCGTCCGGACCGTGTCGTCGGTCATATCGCCGTGTGGCCGTACATCGTGGTCGGCGTGAACGCCACCTCCGCGCGCCGGTACGGTATCTGGTGGTGCTGGAGCAGCAGCTCGACGCCGGTCACGTCGGGGCACACCAGCGAGTGTTCGGTGAGCATCAGCGGCTGATGGCCGTTGCCGATGTGGTAGGCGAACAGTCCCCACTCTCCCGCCGTCTGCGGCTCGATGACGAACGCGGGCTCCAGCCGCTCGACAACCGCGACGATGGTCCGAAGGGGGTCGATGACCAGCTGATCGCCGCCGCGCAGGATCGTGCCGCGCGGGAGCGACACGCCGAACTCGAGGCCCGCGTCCGATTGGCGTCGACCGCGGGGCCTGGTCCGATCTTCCCAGCCCAGGGTGATCGTGTCGCGCGCGAACCCGCGCGCGGCGTCCGGCAGCCGGTCGATCCGGTGGACGGCCTCGACGACCGGGAGTGTCCTGAACATCTAGAAGAGAAAGTACCGCTGCGCGAGCGGCAGCACGTCGGCCGGCTCGCACGTCAGGAGCTCGCCGTCGGCGCGGACCTCGTAGGATTCCGGGTCGACCTCGATTCGCGGCAGGGCGCCGTTGAAGACGAGATCCGACTTGCGGAGGTGACGGCACCCGCCGACCGCCGACCGCGGACGGGCGAGCCCCGACAAGGCGCCACTGTCGATGCCCGCCTGACTCACGAAATGGACGCTGCAGCGGTCGAGCGCCGCGCCGAACGCGCCGAACATCGATCGGCCGATCACCGGCTGCGGCGTGGGGATCGACGCGTTGCCGTCGCCCATCATGGCGCCCGCGATGAAGCCGCCCTTGATGACGACCTCGGGCTTGACGCCGAAGAACGCCGGTTTCCAGAGCACGAGATCCGCCATCTTCCCGACCTGGATCGACCCCACGTGCGCCGCGATGCCGTGGGTGATCGCCGGGTTGATCGTGTACTTGGCGATGTACCGCCTCACGCGCAGGTTGTCGCTGCCCGCCGCCTCTCCGGGCAGCGCGCCGCGCTGGCGCTTCATCTTGTCGGCCGTCTGCCACGTGCGGCAGATCACCTCGCCGATGCGTCCCATGGCCTGCGAGTCCGACGACATCATGCTGATCGCGCCCAGATCGTGGAGGATGTCTTCGGCCGCAATCGTTTCCGGCCGGATCCGAGAGTCCGCGAACGCCACGTCCTCCGGCACGGCGGGCGACAGATGGTGGCACACCATCAGCATGTCCAGGTGCTCGTCCAGCGTGTTCCGGGTGAACGGCATGGTCGGGTTGGTGGACGAAGGGAGGACATTCGGCTCGCCGCACAGCCGGATGATGTCGGGCGCGTGCCCGCCGCCGGCGCCCTCGGTGTGGTAGGTGTGGATCGTGCGGCCCGCAATCGCGCGGATGCTGTCCTCGACGAACCCGGTTTCGTTCAGCGTGTCGGTGTGGATGGCCACCTGGACGTCGAATTCGTCGGCGACCGACAGGCAGCAATCGATGGCGGCCGGCGTCGACCCCCAGTCCTCGTGCAGCTTCAACCCGAGCGCGCCGGCCTGGACCTGCTCCCTGAGCGCCACCGGATCGGATCCGTTCCCCTTGCCGAGGAAGCCGAAGTTCAGCGGAAACGCCTCCACCGCCTCGTACATCCGGCGGATGTTCCAGGCGCCCGGCGTGCACGTCGTCGCTTTCGTCCCGGTGGCCGGTCCCGTGCCGCCGCCTATCAGCGTGGTGATGCCGGCGTGGAAGGCGTCGGGAATCTGGTTCGGCGAGATGAAGTGGACGTGCGCGTCGATGCCGCCGGCAGTGAGAATGTGCCCTTCGCCCGCGAGGATCTCCGTCGACGCGGCAATCGCCAGCCCGGCCGTCACGCCGTCCATGATGCCGGGGTTGCCCGATTTGCCGATCGCCACAATCCGGCCGTCGCGGATGCCGACATCGGCCTTGTAGATGCCGGTGCTGTCGATGACGATGACCGAGGTGATGACGAGATCCGGGGATCCGCTGTCGCGGGTCGCGCGCGGGGACTGCCCCATGCCGTCGCGGATCACCTTGCCGCCCCCGAACTTCGCCTCGTCACCATAGGTGGTGAAGTCCCGCTCGATCCGGACGATCAGCTCGGTGTCCGCCAGGCGGACGCGATCGCCGGTGGTGGGTCCGTAGTGATCGGCATAGGTCCGGCGATCGAGTTTCATGGAGAAGTCATCAACGGCTCACCACCGAGCGCGCCGGGACCACCGGACCGCCAAGGCACCGGTGGAGTCGGGCGAGGCTCGGTGGCTACGGATCCTGGCTGAGCGCTCTGACCGCCTCGAGGGCGCGGGCGCGAACGGTTTCGTCGTCCAATGCGCCGTTGACGAGGCCGAGCAGGCCGTACACCTCACGCGTGCCGCCGATCGCGACCAGATCCACCTCGCGCGTGTCGCCCGGCTCGAACCGCATCGCGGTGCCGGCGGCGACATCGAGCCGCATTCCGTACGCGGCGGCGCGATCGAACCGCAGCGCGCGGTTCACTTCGAAGAAGTGACAGTGCGACCCGACCTGGATCGGCCGATCGCCGCGATTGGTCACCTCGATCCGCCGCGTCGGACGCCCGCGGTTGATCTCGACCGGCTCGTCGACGAGCAGGTATTCGCCGGGTGTCATCGAATCGGATGGTGCACGGTCACCAGCTTGGTGCCGTCGGGGAACGTCCCCTCGATCTGGATCTCGGCCACCATCGCCGCGACGCCGTCCATCACCGCGTCGGCGGAGAGGATCGTCGGGCCGAGGCTCATGATCTCCGCGACCGAGCGACCGTCGCGAATCATCTCCAGGATCTCCGACGTGATCAGGGCGACCGCCTCGGGGTGATTCAGTTTGAGTCCGCGCGCGCGCCGCTTGCGCGCCAGCTCGCCGGCCGAGAACACCAGCAGCTTGTCGATTTCACGCGGCGTCAGATGCATGCGAGGCTCGGGCTCGCAGCATGATACTCGCGTTCGCGCGGCGCGCGAAACCGACAAAGATGTCGATGCCTACACAAACGTCGGATCCGGCGCCCGCCGAACAGTCCTGAACGCCTCCGGGCGCCCCCGCGCGCGGATCCGAGGTCCGCGGCGGCCGCGCGGCGCCTGGACGATCCGACAATCCTGTCGTGATCGCGCCCACTCGTTGACAAACATGTCGTGCGCGGTCCGGCGCCCCGCGAAATTCCCCGGCAAATTCGCGCGAGGCGCGGCGCTGGCGCTGGAATCGGGTTTGCAGCCCCGCGCGCCAGGCACACGCCTCGATTCCGTTGTCGTCAGACAACGACGCGCACTCACACGATCGCATCTTGCGTCGCGAAGGGAGACTCATGCTCATCGACTGTGTTCGCAATGACTCGACAGCCATTGCCGGGTGGGGGAAGACGATGCTCGCGGTCGCCGCCGCCGTGCTGACGGCCGCGCCGCTCTGGGCGCAGGGCGCGGCGCTGCCGCCGGTCACCGTCGGCGCCGGCCTCCGGACCGCGTTCGTCAATACGTCGCCGGACGCCGGCGATTCCACACAGAACTTCATCGTCGATAGCGTGCGCCTCTACGTGAACGGGCCGGTCACCGACACCATCAAGTTCATGTTCAACACCGAGTACGACGGCCCCGGCAACCACGTGACGGTCCTCGACGCGGTCGCGCGGTTCGAGATGTCGGACAAGTTCAACGTCTGGGCGGGCCGCTTCCTGCCGCCGAGCGACCGCGCCAACCTGTACGGGCCGTACTACGCGCATCACTGGGCCGTCTACACCGACGGCGTGGAGGACGGCTATCCGTTCATCGGCGCCGGCCGTGACAACGGGGTCGTGTACTGGGGGCAGTTCGACAAGGTCAAGGTGTCCGGAGGCGGGTTTGACGGCGCGTCCGCCACCGGCAGGAGCACGCTCATCGGCGCCGGCCGCGTGCAGGTGGACTTCTGGGATCCCGAACCGGGCTACTACCTGAACGGCACCTACTACGGCGCGAAGAACCTGCTCGCCGTCGGCGTCGCCGGCCAGGTCCAGGGCAGCGACAACAAGGCGTGGAACGCCGACTTTCTCCTGGAGAAGAAGGTCAGCGGCGGCGGCGCGTTCTCGATCGAGAGCGAGTACGCGAAGTACGACAAGCTGGGCGGCTACAACGGCCGCTACGGCACCGACCAGGGAGCGTACATCCTCGGCAGCTTCCTCTTCCCCGCGGCCGCGGGCCCCGGCAAGTTCGAGATTCTCGGCAAGTTCGCCAAGGCCAGCTTCAGCCAGGGCCTCTCGGTGCTCGACGTCGACTACAACCAGAAGACGAGCGAAATCAATCTCAACTACCTGATCAAGGAATTCAACGCGCGCGTGATGCTCTTCTACAAGGACACGCGCTTCAACGCGGTTCAGGTCAACTTCAAGCAGGTCGGCGTCGGCCTGCAGGTGCAGATGTGACCTGCCCCCTGCGCCGTGCGGGACGGCGCCGGTCACGCAGGTCTTCCTCTGACAAGGAGCTGACACGATGAAACACAAGTTCGCCGTGCTGACGAGCGCGCTGCTGGGCGTCGGACTGGCGATGTCCGGCGGACTGTCCGCCCAGGGCACCATCAAGGTCGGAGTGCTGCACTCGCTGTCGGGCACGATGGCCATCAGCGAGACCACCCTCAAGGACACCGTGCTGATGCTGATCGATCAGCAGAACAAGAAGGGCGGCCTGCTCGGCAGGAAGCTGGAGGCGGTGGTCGTCGATCCGGCGTCGGACTGGCCGCTCTTCGCCGAGAAGGCGCGCGAGCCTGCTCGAAAAGGACAAGGTCGCCGTCGTGTTCGGCTGCTGGACCTCGGTGTCGCGCAAGTCGGTGCTGCCGGTGTTCGAGAAGGACAACGGCCTGCTCTTCTACCCCGTGCAGTACCAGGGCGAGGAGTCGTCCAAGAACGTGATCTACACGGGCGCCGCGCCCAACCAGCAGGCGATCCCGGCGGTCGACTACCTGATGAAGGAGGTCGGCGTGAAGCGGTGGGTGCTCGAGGGCACCGACTACGTGTATCCTCGAACCACGAACAAGATCCTCGAGGCGTACCTGAAGGCCAAGGGCGTCGCCGACGCCGACATCTCGATCAACTACACCCCCTTCGGCTACTCCGACTGGCAGACGCGCGTCGCGGCCATCAAGCGGTTCGGATCGGCCGGGAAGAAGACGGCGGTCGTCTCCACGATCAACGGCGACGCGAACGTGCCGTTCTACAAGGAGCTCGGCAACCAGAAGATCTCGGCCGAGGACATTCCGGTCGTCGCCTTCTCGGTGGGGGAGGAAGAGCTGTCCGGCCTCGATACCAAGCCGCTCGTCGGCCATCTGGCGGCGTGGAACTACTTCGAGAGCATCAACACGCCGGCGAACAAGAGCTTCATCGACCAGTGGCACGCCTACATCAAGAACCCGAAGCGGACGACGAACGACCCGATGGAGGCACACTACATCGGCTTCAACCTCTGGGTGAAGGCGGTCCAGAAGGCCGGCACCACCGACGTGGACAAGGTGCTGGCGGCGCTCCCCGGCCTCGAAACGCCCAACCTGACCGGCGGCATCGCCAAACTGCTGCCGAACCACCACATCACCAAGCCGGTCTACATCGGCGAGGTGCGCGCCGACGGACAGTTCAACGTGGTGTGGAAGACCAATGGGACCGTCCCTGGTGACGCCTGGTCCGACTACCTGCCGGGCAGCAAGGACATCCAGGCGGATTGGGTGACGCTGAAGTGCGGCAACTACAATACCAAGACGAAGGTGTGCTCGGGACAGAACTACAAGTGATCCAGGTTCCGCTCCGCGGCCGGCGCCGTCCACGGTATTGGCGGGCCGACCGGGGGGTGGGAAGGCTCAGAGCGCGGTGGCTGCACCTCGTCCTGGCGATGGCCGCATCGCTGGCGGCCACCGCGTCTCTGCGCGCCCAGCCGGCAGGTGGCGGCTTCCTCGCCGCGCTGGGCGAACTGCGTGACGCGTCCTACCAGCAGAAGGAAGCCCTTGTCTCGCGCCTCGCCGAGACCGGCGGCGCCAGCGCGCGTCCGGTCCTCGCGGCGTTTCTCGACGACCGCCTGTACGTTCGAAACGCCGACCAGCGCCTGTTCATCGTCAAGTCCGCTGACGACAGCCTCGCCTCCCTCGACCTGGTCGACCCTGTGTCGCTGGCCGGTGCGGGTACCGCGGCGCGCGACGACCTGACGAGGGTCGGCACGAACAACGGCCTGCGCCGCGTCCTCAGAACCGCTGTCGCGCGGTTCGATCTCGCCAGCCCCGACGCGTCGATCCGCCTGAACGCCGTGCGCGAGCTGCTGCGGTCCCTGGACGAGGCGAGCGTGGCCTTGCTGCGCCAGCGCGCCGGCGAGGAAACCGACCCGCGCGTGAACGCGGAAATCGACGTCGGCCTCGCGCTCGCGGCGCTCGACGGGAGCGACCGCCCGTCGCGGCTGGCGGCGATTGCGACGCTCAGCCGACGCCTGAGACCGGAGGTCCGGAATCGCCTCGCGGCGCTGCTCGAGAGAACAGCGACGGCACGCCGGTGGAAACCGACGGCGAGGTGCGGCAGGCCGCGAGCGATGCGGTCAAGGCGATCGACCAGACGCGACGCTTCTACTCGGCCATCGAGACGCTCTTCTTCGGCCTCAGCCTGGGATCGGTCCTCGTCCTGGTGGCCATCGGGCTCGCCATTACCTTCGGGGTCATGGGCGTCATCAACATGGCGCATGGCGAGCTCATGATGCTCGGCGCGTACACCACCTACGTCATGCAGCTCCTGATGCCGCACGCCATCGGCGCGTCGATTCTCGTCGCGATTCCGGTCGCGTTCCTCGTCGCCGGTGGCGCCGGCGTCCTGCTCGAGCGCACCGTCATCCGGTTCCTCTACGGCCGTCCGCTCGAAACCCTGCTGGCCACCTTCGGCGTCAGCCTCGTCCTGCAGCAGTTCGTCCGCTCGGTGTTCTCGGCGAACAACCGCGCCGTGGAAACGCCGGCATGGCTGAGCGGCACCTGGCAGATCAACGAGGCGCTGGCGATCACCTACAACCGCCTCTACATCGTGCTCTTCACCCTGCTGGTGTTCACCGTCCTGCTGATCGTGCTGAAGCACACCCGCCTGGGGCTCTGACATCCGCGCCGTGGCCCAGAACCGCGCGATGGCCCAGGCGATGGGAATCCGCAGCCAGTGGGTCGATGCGCTGACATTCGGCCTCGGCTCGGGCATCGCCGGCGTCGCCGGCGTGGCGCTCAGCCAGCTCACCAACGTCGGCCCCAACCTGGGGCAGTCCTACATCATCGATTCCTTCATGGTCGTCGTCTTCGGCGGCGTGGGCAACCTGTGGGGTACGCTCATCGGCGGCGCCTCGATGGGCGTCATCAACAAGCTGCTCGAGCCGTATGCCGGCGCCGTGCTGGCGAAGATCGTCGTGCTCGTCGGCCTCATCCTGTTCATCCAGCGCCGGCCGCGCGGACTGTTCCCGCAGACCGGACGCGCCGCCGAGAGCGTATGATGGGCCGACATCTCCCCGTGTCAATGGGCGAACACCGCGGTACGGCCGCGTTCCTCATCGGGGCCGTCGCGACCGCGGTTCTCGTGCCGATTCTGAACCAGGCCGTCGGACCCTCGTCGGCGCTGCACCTCTCCACCTACGCCCTGACGCTCATCGGCAAGTACCTCTGCTACGCGATGCTCGCGCTCGCCGTCGATTTGATCTGGGGCTACTGCGGCATCCTGACCCTCGGGCACGCCGCCTTCTTCGCGCTGGGCGGCTACGCGATGGGCATGTACCTGATGCGGCAAATCGGGCCGCGCGGGGTCTACGGCAACCCGGTTCTGCCCGACTTCATGGTCTTCCTGAACTGGAAGGAGCTCCCGTGGTTCTGGCGCGGGTTCAACCACTTCTGGTTCGCGATGCCGATGACGGTGATGGTGCCCGCGGGTCTCGCGCTGGTCTTCGGTTGGCTCGCGTTCCGCTCGCGCGTGACCGGCGTGTACCTGTCGATCATGACGCAGGCGCTCAGCTACGCGCTGATGCTCGCGTTCTTCCGCAACGACATGGGGTTCGGCGGCAACAACGGCTTCACCGACTTCAAGGACCTGCTCGGCTTCGACCTGCATGCCGACAGCACCCGTGCGGTTCTGGTGTCCGCCACCGCCGTGGCCCTCGCGGCCAGCTATCTGGCCTGCCAGCGGCTCGTCGGCTCGCGCGCCGGCCGCGTCGTCCGCGCCGTCCGCGACGCGGAGAATCGCACCCGATTCCTCGGCTACCGGGTGGAGTCCTACAAGCTCTGGGTCTTCGTCTTCTCCGCCGCCATCGCCGGCGTCGCGGGCGCCCTCTACGTGCCGCAGATCGGGATCATCAACCCGAGCGAGTTCGCGCCCATCAATTCGATAGAGGTCGTCATCTGGGTCGCCGTGGGCGGCCGCGGGACGCTCTACGGCGCGGTGGCGGGGGCCGTGCTCGTGAACTACGCGAAGACCTACTTCACCGGCGCCCTGCCCGAGCTGTGGCTGTACGCGCTCGGCGCGTTGTTCGTCGGCGTGACGCTCTTCCTGCCGCGCGGGCTGGTGGGCCTCGTGCCGGCGACGGCCAGGGCGAAATGACCGGACGCGTCGCGCACGTCGACGACGCTGCCATGCCGCAGGAATCCTGGGAGCGCTGGCGTCACAAGCTCGACGTCGCGAGCGGCAGCGTCGACGCGCCCACGCCCACGCTCCTGACCGGCAAGATTCTGTACCTCGAGAACCTGACGGTCAGCTTCGACGGCTTCAAGGCGCTGAACGGGCTGACACTGAACGTCGAGCCCGGCGAGCTCCGCTGCATCATCGGCCCGAACGGCGCCGGCAAGACGACCATGATGGATGTCGTCACCGGCAAGACGCGGCCGGACGCCGGGTCCGCCTGGTTCGGGCGCCACATCGACCTGCTCGCGCTGACCGAGCCCGAGATCGTGCGCGCCGGCATCGGCCGGAAATTCCAGCGGCCGACGGTCTTCGAGCGCCTCACCGTATTCGAGAACCTCGAGCTCGCGCTGGCCGGCGACAAGTCGTTCTGGAGGATGCTGGTCGCGCGCCTGACGCCGTCCGAGCGCGATCACATCGACGAGGTCCTCGAGGTCATCGGCCTGGCGTCGCTGCGCGCGGCGATCGCCGGCACGCTCGCCCACGGACAGAAGCAGTGGCTCGAGATCGGCATGCTCCTGATGCAGCAGCCGGATCTGCTGCTGGTCGACGAGCCGGTGGCCGGCATGACCCCGCACGAGACCGCGCGCACCGCCCAGCTGCTGCTGTCGCTCGCAGGCAAGCACTCGGTGGTCGTCGTCGAGCACGACATGGATTTCGTCCGCTCGATTGCGCGGCGCGTCACGGTGCTCCACGAAGGGCGGGTGATCGCCGAGGGCAACATGGACGACGTGCAGAACGATCCGCGCGTCGTCGAGGTCTACCTCGGAGAATGAGCCTGCTCGCCATCCACGGCCTGAACCAGTCCTACGGCGGCAGCCACACGTTGTGGGACGTCGATCTGTCGGTTCCCGCGGGCTCGCGGACGTGCCTCATGGGCCGCAACGGCATGGGCAAGACGACGCTGCTCAAATGCGTCATGGGCCTGCTCCGCCCCTCGTCGGGAACCGTGGAGTTCGACGGGGTCGACCTGTGCGCGCTCGCGCCCGAGCGGCGTGCACGGCTCGGCATCGGCTACGTGCCGCAGGGGCGCGAGATCTTCTCGCATCTCACCGTCGAGGAGAACCTGCGCGTCGGACTCGGCGTTCGCCGCAACGGCCCACGGTCGGTTCCCTCGCACATCTTCGATCTGTTTCCGGCGCTGCAACAGATGCTGCGCCGGCGCGGCGGCGATCTGTCGGGGGGGCAGCAGCAGCAGCTGGCCATCGGCCGCGCGCTCGTGCTCGAACCGAAGCTGCTGATCCTCGACGAGCCGACCGAAGGCATCCAGCCGAACATCGTGCACGAGATTGGCGACATTCTGCTCCGACTCAACGAGGAGATCGGCGTCACCGTCCTGCTGGTCGAGCAGAAGCTTCCGTTCGCCCGCCGCGTGGCGAACGAGTTCCGGATTCTCGAAAAGGGCCGCTGCGTCGCCGGCGGGGCGATTCGCGACCTGACCGACGAGGTCGTGCGCGAACACCTCAGCGTCTAGGCGACACCGCCCGGGTCCTCTCCGAACGCTCGAGCCGTGCCGCCCCGCGCCTCGGCTGGCGCCTCCTCACTTGGACCGCGCGGCGATCACCTCGATCTCGACCAGCGCGGTCGGCGACGCGAGCGAGGCTACCTGCACGGTCGTCCGCGCCGGCTTGTTCGGCTGCTCCTTGGTGCCGAAGAACTGGCGGTAGGCGGCGTTCATCCCCGCGAAGTCGAGCCTGCTCCCCGTCGACGGGTCGCCGACGAGGAACACGTGCATCATCACGACGTCGCCCATCGTCAGGCCCTCCTGCTTGAGCCGGTCATCAATGTTCGAGAACACGCTCATCGACTGCGCCTTCGTGTCGCCGTAGACCGCGGGTGTGCCCCTCGACGGATCGGCGGGCGTGACGGGGGAAGCCGTCTGACCGCTGACGTACAGGGTGTCGCCCACCCACACGGCCGCCGCAATCGCACCCGTCTCGGTCTGGATGTGCTTCACGAGCGCACGGCCGCCGTCTTCGGCAGCCGCAGTGGGCGAGAGCGCCGCCGCAAGAGTCAGCGCGCTCAGCAGGGTCGTCGATCTCATGTCCCTTCTCCTCTCAGACAGCCTTCAGCCGCGTCGGGTGGTCAACCGGCTCATCCTGGCGCGGTCCCCGATCATCTGCACCACGCGGTGTGCGGCCAGCGCCGCGCCTTCCTGCCACGCCCCGACGCGCGCACAAGTAGCTGTCGGGCCCCCAGGCCGGCGACTGGGTCGTGCCGTCGGTGAACTCGATGGTGGTCCCCGCGCGTACGGTCCAGTTGCGGCCGCCCGGACGCGAGCGGGTCTCGAGCACCGTGCACTGGAATCCCGCCTTCCGCAGCTGGTACGCGGAAACGAGACCGGCAATCCCGCCGCCGAGCACGACGACACGAATGCCGGCGCCGGCGTTCGGAGCCAGATCGGGCGCCGCCGCTTCGGGCGCCGCCATCAACCCGAGGGCATGCATCGTCGTGAACGCGGCGCCGAACCCGCCGGCCCGACCGACGCGCGTCAGGAAGTCCCGCCGTGTGATCACGCGGCCCTACTGCGAGCGGCCGCGCGCCGCGACCGGCCAGATGACCTCGACGCGGTCGCTCCGCGTGCCGTAGATCTGGTCGTACTCGTTCACCGCCGGGTCGCAGTGCGGCACGATCAGTTCGAGCTTGTCGCCGACCTTGTACGCGCGACTGGCCGTCTCGTACCGAATCGCGCCGAACTCGTCGGATCCCGCGTTGTAGGTGAATCCTTTCTCGCCGATGACGATCGGCCCCGGCTTGTTCAACGTCAGCGCCTTCGCGCCGGCGTCGGTCGTCAGTCGATTCGGGAAATAGGTGTTCAGCACCGTGGTCATGACCGTGAGAGACGGCGCGAAATCGGTGTACAGCTCGTCGTTCTCCTCGCCGCCGATCTCGAGGTACTGGCAGTCCATGAAGATGTAGCTGCCGGCCTGGACGTCGGTGAATCCCGGAATCCGGTGCATGACGTTGTAGGTGCCGCTGCCCCCTCCGCTGAAGATCTCCGTGTCGAGACCCGACTTCTTCAGTGCCTCGAACGTCGCCAGCGACGGTTCGTACCGCGTGAGGGCGTCGGCCGCCCGCTTCTTGAACCCCTTGATGTGCTGCGCGCCGCCGTCGTAGCTGATCATCCCGCGCTGCTTCAGATTCGGAAGCTTGTCGGCGAGCTGCGCGAGCGACAACGCCTGATCGCCGGGCGGCACGCCGGTTCTCGTGCCGACGGCCACGTCGATGACCACGTCGGCGACGAGGCCGGCCTCCTTCGCCGCGCTGGAGAGATCGCGGGCGTTCTCGGGGTTGTCCACCGCCTGGATGTACTGCGGGTTCGCCTTCCGCAGCGCCATCGCCCGCCGGATCTTGTTCGGGCTGACGTTGCACGTCGTCATGAGGATCCTGTCGACGCCATTCGCGAAGAGCGCCTCGGCCTCGCTCACCTTGGCCTGCAGACGCCGATCGAGCCGCCCGCGAGCTGCCGCTTCGCGATGGCCGGCGTCTTGTGCGTCTTCGCATGCGGCCGGCTGGTGATGCCGGTCGCCGTCAGCTTCCGCTTCATCGTCTGAATGTTCTGATCGAGCCTGTCGAGGTCGACGCAGAGGGCCGGGGTATCCAGCTCCCACTTCGAGACGCCGACCCCGAGGACCGTGCCGTCGACCGTGGCGGCGCGCAGCTCGGCGGCCGTGTAGCCGGCGACCGGTTTGGGCACCCACATGGTGACGGCGCCGGTGCCCGCCGTTCGGAGAAACTGCCGGCGCGAGGACGATCTGTCCATGGCTACGACTCCAATCCGTAGAAGCTTTCGAGCGTCGGAAGGCCCCGCGGGCTGTCCGAGCGCGTCAGCCGCCCGGAGGCCGGCGCCCGCATCGCGCCGAAGTAGTCGATGGCGGCGGTGACGTTCGCCTGCCGGACCTCTTCGTTCGGCTCGAGCGAGTAGTTGCCTCGATCCTGCATGTTGCCGATCACCAGCCCGTCGCTGCGCGGGTTCATGCTGGCGTTGGTCATGGTGCCGGCCAGCCGGCCCGAGGCGCGGTAGTTCACCTCGGGCTGCGGGATGCAGACGGTCAGCTGGCCGCGGATCGGCACCAGTTCGTCGTCGCTGAAGAGCGTCTTGGACCCGAGCCCCGTGCAGTTGATGACCGTCGGCTCCTTCAACGACATCAGATCGCGCGGCGTCTCGAATTTCCGGATGACGATCTTGCCGCCAAACAGCGCGAAATCCCGCATCAGCGCCTCGAGGTAGATCGAGGGCTCGATGGCCAGCGCGGACGTGCGGACGGCGTACTTGGTGGGGAACGGGTGCTCGCCCGGACCGAAGATCTCGCGGTCGCGGCCGGTCCGCACCGCCTCCGGCACGAGATCGCCGTCGTTGTTGTTGCCGCCGCGCCCGTTCTGCGGGTTCGGATTGTCCGTGCCGTTGTAGCTGTCGATCCAGTAGACGCCGTAGCCGGGCGTGCCGGCCAGCAGCTGCAGCTGCCGGTACGAGAGCTCCGCGGCCTGCCGGAACTGCGCGTCCCACGCCGGCGTTCGCTTGTCCTGCGACACGAGACCGGCGGTCGGCGTGAAGCCCGCCATCGACATGTTCGAGGTCGTGTACGGCGGCACCGCCATCGTGTAGATGGTCACCTCGAAGCCGCGGCGCTGCAGCTGGCGCGCCGCCGTCAGGCCGGGCGAGCCGCACCCGAGCACGGCGACGCGACGGTCCTCCTGCTCCAGGCACATCTCGGCGGCCATCGCCCCGCATCCCCAGGCGAGCGACATGCCGGCGCCGCCGAACCCGTAGTCGTGCACCACCGTCTTGGCGTCGAACTTCTCGGGCTTCAGGACGAACCCGGAATCGCGGTGGGGGCGCAGCCCGATCGTCGTGCGAATGACGCGCTCCCATGAGATGCGCGGGATCGCCAGGTTGATCGGCGTCCGCGGCGCCGAGACGCCCGGCGGCAGGGCGGGAGCCGTCTGCACCGCCTTCTTCGGGCCGCAGGCCGAAGCGCCGAAGCTCGCGAGCGCCATCCCGCCGGTCTTGAGCAACACACGTCTGTTCATCATGCCCTCGCTTCCGATGACTTTCAGAAATCGATACGGAACATGAACTGCGTCGTCCGCGAGAACCCCGCCTGCGTCGTGATGGTGCCGAAGGTCGATGTGCCGAACGTGGACGCGGGGCCGACGAACTTGGGATTGTTGGTGGCGTTCAGCACCTCGACGCGGAACTGCGCCCGCGCCGAGCCCTTGAGCGCCACGCTCTTGGCGACGACGATGTCGTAGTTGGTGCGGCCGGGCGCGCGAAGATTCGGATCGGTGCGCGGCGCGTTCCCCAAGGTGAAGGGCGCGGCGGCCGAGTAGGCGGCCGTGTTGATGAAGGCGCTCAGCCGATCGAGCACGTCGCCCGAGGTCGCCGGGTCGACGCCCGCCACGACGTTGGGGCGCTGCACGCCGCCGAACGATCCCGTGTTGTCTGACTGCACGATGTTGATCGGCGAGCCGGCGTCGTAGGTCGCCACCATCGACACGGTCCAGCCGCCGGCGATCGCGCTCCCGGCGCCGCTCTTGAGCCACGCTCTCCCCGCGCCGAACGGCAGCTCGACGATCGGGCTGGCCACGATTCGGTGCGGCACGTCGAGGAGACTGACCGAATACTCGGCATCGAGGTTCCGGGGATCGAGCGGCTGCGTCTGGCGCGAGGGCGAGTAGTAGCTGCCCTGGCCGAACTGGTTGTCGTACAACCGGCTCCAGGTGTAGCTGATCCGCCCGCCGACGCCGTGCGTGATCCGCTTGTTCAGCTGAAAGACCGCGGCGTTGTAGCGTGTGCGCGCACCGCTCGTCTGGAGCTCGAGCACGTCGCCGAACTCCGGGAACGGCCGCAACAGCTGGCCGAAGGCGATGGTCGGCGTCCTCGAGAAGATCCCCGCCTGCGCGATGCCGTAGAACGGGTTCGGCACCTGCGCCTGGAGCGCGGTCCCGTACTGCGCGATCTGCTCGGGCGTCAGCGTGTTGATGTTGATCGACGCGTTGCCGGATCCGCCATAGCCCAGGTTGTCGCCGCGCGCACCGACGTAGCCGACGGTCGCCGCCATCTGTCCCGGCAGCTCGCGCTGCACCTCGATCGAGGTACTGCTGGACGTACGGCGACTTGCGGTTCTGCGCCACGTACTGAACCGGTCCGCCGGCGCCGGTGAGCAGACCGAGCGAGTTGCCGGTCGGCTGCAGCAGCCCGTTCGGATACGGGTCGTCCAGCGTGACGGTGGGAAACACGTCGCTGTTGTGGAAGATCTGATTGGTCTGCGTGTAGCCGAACTGGCCGTAGTTGGAGGATCCCGGCGCCGTGTAGATCCAGGGCGACCAGTAGAGGCCGTAGCCCCCCCGCACAACCGTGTCGGGTCCGAGCGACCACGCGAATCCCGCGCGTGGCGAGAACTTCGTTTTCGACGGGCTGCCCTGCGAGGTCGGCGCGCCGTTCTGGCCCGCATACACCAGCCCCCCCTTCAGATCCAGCCCGGTGAGCGCCGACAGCGGGTTGACGACGGTCTGGTCGAAGGCGACCGTCTCACGGTTCTGCGCCTCCCGCATGCCCGACTCGTACTCGTAGCGCACGCCGAAGTTGACGGTGAGCTTGCCGGACGCCCGCAGATCGTCCTGGACGTAGCCGCCGTAGTAGCGGACGGAGAACTGGAGCGGCGTGACCACCGGCGTCGTGCCGTTCGGGATCCCCAGCAGAAACGTCGCGAAGCCGTTCCCCTGAAGGGCGTTGGTGCGATTGGGGTCCTGCTGGGTCCACACCTTGTTGAACGCGAAGTTGCCGCTCGAATTGTCCTGCCCGGTGACATCGACGCCGATCTGGCGGAAGTCGGCGCCGTACTTGATCGTCTGACGGCCCATCAGCTTCGACACGCTGCCGTTGGCCGCCCACGACTTGTACAGGTTGTCCGAGACGGCGCGGTTGCCGAACGTCGTGTAGCCCTCGATGTTCCCGTTGGGAAACTTCTGCAGCGTGACCGCGTCGGCGAACGAGGCCGGGAAGCCGAGGCTCGTCAGGTCGTATCCGCTGTAGGGCACCTCGCGATCGGAGAAGGACGTCCAGCCGTAGCGCAGGCTCACGACCGTCGTGTTGTTCGGGATGAACGTGTTGTTCAGCGCGACGATGTAGGCGCGGCGGATTTCGGTGCCCTGGTTCGGATCCGCGAACGGGCTGAGCTCCTGCCAGTAGTGCGCGTTGCCTTCGTTGTCCGGCTGCGCGAGGAACAACCCGGTGAAGGTGTCCCGTCCGCTGATCTTGTGCTCGATCTTGGAGTAGTACCTGGTCGGCCCAGGTGGCGACCGGCACCGTGACCTGCTTGTTGGCCAGCCCGCTCGCGGCGCTCACCTCGCTGTCGGGCGTCGGCAGAAACCTCGCGATGTTGGCGGCGACCGGGTTGACGCGGCCGCTCGGGATGACGTTGCCGGGAAACGGATCCCGGGTGTAGCTGCCGTTGGGGAGCAGCCGCGTCGTGAGCGGGTCGTAGATGACGATCAGCCGGCCCTGCCGGTCGAAGCTCTGCGAGAAGTCGCCCGCCAGCTCGCGCGAGGTCGGCAGCAGCAGCTGGCTCGAGAGCGCCGAATTGGTCAGGTATCCTTCGTGCGCGAACCAGAAGAACGTCTTGTTCTCCTTGATCGGCCCTCCCACCGACCCGCCCCAGTACCGGTAGTAGGGCGTCGTCAGCTTCGGCTTCCCGGCCGCGGCGTCGAAGTAGGGAACGCTCAGCGCCCAGTTCGGCCGGACCTGCGCGAACGCGCTCCCCTTGAACGTGTTGGTGCCGGAACGCCCCGTGGTGTTGAACACGCCGCCGCCGCTGCGGCCCATCTCGGCGTCGTAGGTGTGCACCTGCACCTTCAGCTCCTCGATCGCTTCCGGCGTGACGAACACGGATGTGCGGTTCTGGAGGTCGGTCACCGACACGCCGTCGAGCAGATAGTTGTTCGCGCGCAGCGGACCGCCGCCGAGCGACACGAGCGACCCGTTGGTCTGGTCCTCCATCCGGCTGAAATAGGGGTTGCCCTGCGCCTGCACGGTCGGCACGGTGGTCACCGCCGACATGTAGGCGTTGCGGTTCAGCGCCGGCAGCGACTCGAGCGTCTTGTTGTCGAGGACGTGGCCGATCGACGCGTTCGAGGTTTCGATGACCGGCGCTTCGCCTTTCACCGTGATCTGCTCCTCGATCGTGCCGATCACCATCGGCAGGTCGAGCGTGATGAACTGCTGCGTCCCGATCGTCAGCCCCGATCGTTCGAACGTCTTGAATCCCTGGAGCGACGCCCGCACCGTGTACACGCCAGGCGTCACCGCCGCGAAGGCGTATTCGCCCAGATCGTTCGTGACGGTGTCGCGCACCAGGCTGGTCGCCTGGTTGACGAGCGTGACGGTGACGCCGGGGATCACGCCGTCACCGTCCATGACCGATCCGCGCAGACCGCCCTGGAACGACTGCGCCAGCGCGATCGACGCGCTCAGCAGACAGACGATCGCCCACGCGCACACACAGATCTTCCGCATAGAAGCCCTCGCAGTCCGATTGGCCGGTTGGGCGTCGCCGCGGTCGGTGCGGCCCGCCGACCAGGCCGGAGAGCAAGAGCGGGACCACTCGAGGCGCTTCCGCCGCAAACCCGCGTGAGTGCGGCAGAAGCGTCGCTCCGGCCCGCATGATGGCGTCGATCGACGAGGGCTCCGCGCGCGCACTTCAAACAATCGTGTTCATCGAGCCGCGCGCGAACCGCCGTTCGGGCGCCGCCGCGAAGGCCGCCGCGTGCGCGAAGCCGTTGGCACAGAGCGGGATCGGCGCCCGAGCGCGCGGGCGATCGGCGGTTGCGACAAGCGTGTCGACCGTGTGCGCATCGATCGACGTCTTTGTCGATTGACACTCGGCGACCCGCCCGGATACAAGAAGTCGTTCCCCCATGACCATGACCACGGCACACGAAGGATCGATGCTCTGGACCCTCGAGGAGATCGGCCGCCTCGTCTCCTCCAGCGGCAGCCCCGCGGTCACCCTCGGCAACATCGTCCACCTCATACGACGCCGCTTTCAGACCGACGTCTGTTCGGTGTACCTGCTCGAGCCCGATCGGTCGAGCCTCGTGCTCGCGGCCACGATCGGGCTGCGGCCGGAAAGCGTCGGCCGGATTCGGATGCGGCTCGACGAAGGCCTCGCGGGCCTCGTCGCCGAGCGGATGCAGCCGCAGGTCGTCGCCGACGCGACGACGCATCCGCGGTTCAAGTACTTTCCGGAGGCCGACGAGGATCCCTATCACTCGTTCCTCGGCGTGCCGGTCGTCGATCGCGGCCTGCTGCAGGGCGTCCTCGTCGTGCAGACGATCGAGCCGCGGGCGTTTGCCTCCGCCGACGTCGACATGCTCGTCGCGGCCGGCGCGCAGCTCGCGCCGATCGTGGCCGAGGCGCGCACGCTGGGGCAGCTCGTGGCTCCCGTCCACCAGCGGCTGTGGGCTCTGGCGCAGAATCTGTGGTGGAGCTGGGATCACGATGCGATCAATCTCTTCGCGCAGCTCGACCCCGCGATGTGGCGCGAGACGGGTCACAATCCGGTGGCGCTCCTGCAGAACCTCACCGTCGAGCGCATCGAGGAGCGCGTCTCCGAGCTGTCCCTCCACAGCCGCATCAACTACGCGCTATCGTCGGCTGCAGGAGTACCTGAGCTCCACGCACACCTGGGGCGACCGCCACGCGGGCGTCCTGTGGGCGCGCCCGGTCGCCTATTTCTCGGCGGAGTTCGGGCTGCACGAGTCGCTGCCGATCTACTCGGGCGGCCTCGGCGTCCTCGCGGGCGACCACATCAAGAGCGCGTCGGACCTCGGCATCCCGCTGGTCGGCGTCGGCCTGTACTACGACCAGGGCTACTTCCGCCAGCGCCTCGATCGCGAGGGGTGGCAGCACGAGGAATACCTCGACGTCGACACCCGCGTCCTGCCGATCCGCCCGGCGTCCAACACGCAGGGGCCGATCACGGTCGTGATCGAGACGCGAACCGGCGCGATCCGCGCCCGCGTGTGGCAGCTGTCGGTCGGCCGCAACACGCTGCTGCTGCTCGATTCGAACGTCGAAGGCAATCAGCCGGAGGACCGCGAGCTCACCTCGCGCCTCTACGGCGGCGACCAGCGGGTCGCATCCGGCAGGAACTGCTGCTCGGCGTCGGCGGCGTGCGCGCCCTCGCCGCGCTCGGCATCGCCCCGGGCGTCGTGCACCTGAACGAGGGCCACAGCGCGTTCGCGGCGCTCGAGCTCATCCGCCAGCGCATGAACCGCGAGGGCGTCGATGCCGGCGGAAGCCGCGCGACGCGTCTCGACGCAGATCGTCTTCACGACGCACACGCCGGTGCCCGCCGGCCACGATCGCTTTTCTCGCCGCGCTCCTCGAGGAGCACCTCGGGCCGCTGCGCGAAGCGCTCGGCCTGGATCCGCACGCGCTTCATGGCGCTGGGGCCGCGTCGATCCCGACGACGGCGACGAGGAGTTCTGCATGACGGTGCTCGCGCTCAAGGCGTCGCGCCGCGCGAACGCCGTGTCGTCGCTGCACGGCCGAAGTGTCACGCGCCATGTGGAGGCCGCTGTTTCCAGGCGTCGCAGAGGACCAGGTGCCGATCGGCCACATCACCAACGGCGTCCACGTGCACACCTGGCTGGCGCCGCAGATGCATCAGCTCTACGACCGCCACCTCGGGCCCGACTGGCCGCGTCGCAGCGCCGATCCCGGGTTCTGGGAGGCCATCGACCAGGTCGACGACGGCGAGCTGTGGGAGACGCACCAGACGCTGAAGGTGCAGCTCATCGAGATTCGCGCGCCGGCGGGCCGCCGGCCATGCGGAACGGCGCGGCGAGTCGGCCGACTTCGTCGGCCAGCTCCGGCGCTCGCTGCACGTCGACGCGCTGACCATCGGCTTCGCCCGGCGCTTCGCCACCTACAAGCGCGCGAACCTGATCCTGCAGGACCTCGAGGCCATCGCGTCGCTCGTCAGCGACCCGCAGCGCGCCGCTCCAGATCGTCTTCGCGGGCAAGGCGCACCCGCACGACGTGCCCGGCAAGCAGATGCTGCAGCAGATCGCGCGCCTGATGCGCGACGAGCGCTTTGCCGGCAAGATCGTCTTTCATCGAGGACTACGACATCAACGTCGGCCGCCACCTGGTGCAGGGCGTCGACGTCTGGCTGAACAACCCGCGGCGGCCGCTCGAAGCGTGCGGCACCAGCGGCCAGAAGGTCGTGCTGAACGGCGGCCTGAACCTGTCGGTGCTCGACGGCTGGTGGGCCGAGGCGTACGACGGGCTCAACGGCTTCGCCGATCGGCGACGGCGAGACGCACACCTCGATCGAGGCTGCACGATCGCCGCGACGCCGGCGCGCTCGTCCGCGTGCTCCGCGATCGAGGTCGTCCCGCTCTACTACGACCGCGATCACGACGGGCTGCCGCGCCACTGGATCGCGCGCATGAAGCGCGCCATCCGCACGCTCGGCTGGCGGTTCAGCGCCGACCGCATGGTGATGGACTACGTGCTGCAAGGCGTACATTCCGGCTGCAGGCGGCACCAGCTCGGACATGAGCCGGTTCTAGTCGTCCCCCGGCTCGCCTCGCCCGGCTTCGCCGCGCGGGCCGACGCGCGAACGGCCGCCTGCACTTCCTGCCGGACCGCGCGGCCGACGCGGATGGCGCGCTCGGTCTCGAACGAATCGCCAACCGACAGCCACGCGCCGCGACGACCGCTCGCCAGCGCCGGCAGGTTCACGCCATCGATCTGCTCGATCACGTGCTCGAGCTCGTGCGCGAGCCACTCGCTCGGATCGCCGTACGCGGAGATCGTCACCCACGCCACGATGGCGCCGGCCGCGCGCCCGATCACGGTCCGCGCGCGGTAGGGACGGTCGAGGATCTGCGGGTCCCGGCGGATGTGCACCTCGACGCCGGGCGCCTCCAGCCGGAGACACTGGCGCCGGAAGGTGGACGACTCCTGGAGCATCGCCTCCAGGAACCGGCGGATGCCGGCGGCGGCGTGGATCGTGGACGGCAGACGGCGCGTCGCGACGGCGTCGGCGCCGGACGCCCGCGACGCGCCGCACAGCAGCACGAGCGCGAGATGGACAAACGTGATGCGCGTGGACATCGTCTCGGCGCTCCTCCAGCAAGAAGAAGTCCGGCGCCGGACAAGCGACGCGAATGTAGCCGCGATGGCCAATTCATACAGAAGTGTTGGCCCTTAGCGCGTCCACGGCCCGCGCCCCGCCGGGCCGACCGGCGCCGACGCCGGCCGGCGGGTGCCGGCGCGGCCAGGGCCAGACATTTTGGTGCACCGCTCGGAGCGTCTTGGACATTTGTGTCGATGCCTCAAACGGCCCGCCGCGGCCTGTGCGCGGAATTCCTGAGCAAAGTCGCCGATCGCGGGGTGCCGGCGTTGGCGCTCCTCTTGCTCCGTCAGGCGGTGCGCGGCGCTGACATCGCAGTCGCTTTCATCGGACGCTCTCTCCCGCCCGTGAATCCCGATGTCGGCGTCGCGTCTCTCGCGCGAACGCCAGGCGCCACCTCCGCAGCGACCATGTCATACGTGTCTGCCGCGACGCTCATCGACGGATACGCAGCGGGATCGTTCCACGACGAGATGTGTGCGCCCGACAACAGTCCGCGGCCGCACTGCGTGAGGTTCTTCGAGGAGCTCGCGCTGCAGGGCATCACCTTCACCGTCTACAGCGACGGCCTCGGGACCGAGCGGCTTTTTCCCTTCGACCTGCTGCCGCCCGTCCTTTGGCGCGATGAATGGGATCGCCTCGAACGCGGCCTGTCGCAACGCATGTTCGCGCTCAATCTGTTCGTGGACGTCGGCGTGCGTCCGGCCCTCGACGACGACGGCCGCGAGCATCTGGAGGAGACGGCGGCGATGCCCGACGAGGTGAATCCGGTCGAGGCCGCGCCGCTCCAGGAACAACAACAGCAGCAACAGCAGCAGCAGCAGCAGTAGTGGCGCGTGATCGACCTGACCGCCGAGATCGCCGTCCTGCATGGGTAGTTTCTGAGCGGCCTCGCGATGTCCGCAGTGAACGAGGTGCCCATATGCCGGCTGTAGCGCAACCAACTGACTGGCCCAACCCTCACGCCGCGGAGGTGCGCAAGCTTTCGACGCTGCTCGAGGTCAGTCAGGCGCTGCTCGCCGCCCGCGAACTGCGCTCCGGCCTGGTCAACGTCCTGGCGATACTCGGCCGCCATCACGGCGCCATTCGCAGCACGGTCGTGCTGCTCGACGACCGCAGCGGCGAAGTCGCGGTCGAAGCGTCGGCGGGCGCCACCGAGGCGGACCGGTCGGTCCGCTACCGCCTCGGCGAAGGAATCACCGGCCAGGTGGTCCAGAGCGGGAAGCCGATGGTGGTGCCGCAGGTGAGCCGCGAGCCGCGGTTTCTCAACCGCGCCGCGCGGCGCCCCGAGCTCGTCCATCAGGAGCTCACCTACATTTGCGTCCCGATCGCGCTCGAGGGGCAGTCCATCGGCGCGCTCGGGATCGACTTGCGCTACAAGGCAGGACGCGACTACGAGCGGACGGCCAAGTTCCTGGGCGTCGTCGGCTCGATGATCGCACAGGCGATCAAGGTCCACCGGCTCATCGAAGCCGACCGCCAGATCCTGGTCGACGAAAACCGGCACCTGCGGTCGGAGCTGAAGGCGCGGTACGGGTTCGCGAACATCGTCGGCACGAGCCGCGCGATGCAGGAGGTGTACGAGCAGATCACGCAGGTCGCGCCCACCAACACGACCGTGCTCCTGCGTGGCGAGTCGGGCACCGGCAAGGAGCTGATCGCGCACGCCATACACTACAACTCGGCGCGCGCCAAGAAGCCGTTCATCAAGGTGAGCTGCGCCGCGCTCCCGCCGGACCTGATCGAATCGGAGCTGTTCGGATACGAGAAGGGCGCGTTCACCGGCGCGTACGGATCGAAGAAGGGCCGCTTCGAGCTCGCCGAAGGCGGCACGCTCTTCCTCGACGAGATCGGCGAGCTCAGCCTCGCCATCCAGGTGAAGCTGCTGCGCGTGCTGCAGGAGCGCGAGTTCGAGCGGCTGGGCGGCACGCAGACGATTCAGGCCAACGTCCGCCTGGTCACCGCCACCAACAAGGACCTCGAGAAGGCGATTGCCGCCGGCGATTTCCGCGAGGACCTCTACTACCGCCTCAACGTCTTCTCGATCTTCGTGCCGCCGCTGCGCGATCGGAAGGCGGACGTGCTGCAGCTGGCCAACCACTTCCTCGAGAAGCTCTCGGATCAGCACGGCAAGAACATCAAGCGCATCGCAACGCCCGCGATCGACATGCTCACCTGCTATCACTGGCCGGGCAACGTCCGCGAGCTCGAAAACGCCATCGAGCGCAGCGTCGTGGTCTGCAACACGCAGGTGCTCCACGCGCACCATCTCCCCCCGACGCTGCAGACGGCCGAGGCGTCGGGCACGACGATGGAGCTGTCGCTCGAGGCGGCGACCGAGGCGTTCGAGAAGGACATCCTGCAGGACGCGCTGAAGAGCGCGCGCGGCAATCGCGCAAAGGCGGCGCGGCTGCTGGCGACGACGGGGCGCGTATTCAACTACAAGGTGAAGAAGTACGGCATCGACTGGCGGCGATTCAAGAGTTGACGCGCCTCCTCTTCGGACGCCAGCCAATCAGCCGCGCGGCGGACGCGGCGGACGCGCGACAAAGGCGGCGAGGGCGCGATAGGCGTCCAGCATCGCCGCGTGCGAATAGTTGGCGTTCCGTCCGCTTGGATTGGGCAGCACGAAGACGCGCGCGCCGGCGAGCAGGTCCGCCTGCGGACCGACCGGAGCGCCGGCCGCCGCGGGACGCGGGCGCCGGCGTTTCTGGATCTGCCTGTAGACGGTGACGCCGACCAGCGCGACGACCTCAGGCTTCCAGCGGCGGATCTTGCGTCGCAGGCCACGAAGGCCGGCCTCGTACTCCTCGAGTCTCAACGAGTCGATGCCCGGCGTCGGCCGCGGCACCAGATTGGTGACCCCGTACCCCCACTCGGGCAGCCGGTCGTCGTCTTCGGTCCCAATCGCCTCGGGCACAAGGCCCGACTCGTACAGCAGCTTCCAGAACCGGTTCGAGTAGCCGGCGAAATGGTGACCGATCGCCGCCGATCGGATGCCGGGATTGATGCCGACGAACAGGACGCGCACCGGCGGACGAACGCGATCGCGCAGAGGCTTCAGGTGGCCGGTCACAATTCACAATTGACGATTCACAATCTACAATGCGCAGGGTGTGCTCTGCCTTCGGCGCTGTGAATGGCGGATGGCCGATTGTGAATCGCGATGAACTGGTTGTTCAAGGAAGAACCGACCCACTATAGCTTCGACGACTTCGCGGCGGATCGGAAGACCGTCTGGAGCGGCGTCAAGAACCCGCTCGCGCAGAAGCACCTGCACGCGATCCGGAAAGGCGACCGCATCTTCTACTACCATACCGGCGACGAGAAGGCGATCGTCGGCGTCGCGAAGGCGCTGGGCGACGCGTATCCGGATCCTGGAGACGGCACCGGACGGCTGGCGGTCGTCGACATCGCGCCGGTGAAGAAGCTCCGCCGGCCCGTCACGCTGGCCGAGATCAAGGCCGACGCCGCCTTCAAGACCTTCCCGCTCGTCAGGATCGCGCGGCTGTCGGTGATGCCGGTGTCCGACGCCGAGTGGAGCCGAATCGAGCGGAAGGCAGCCGGGGCCGACTGATCCGATCAAGCGCTCACTTGTTCTGCTTGAACCCCGCGGGAATCGAGACGTCACCGGCCGCCACGTCAGTCGTGATCTTGAGGACCTCGGTCGTGCTGGTCATGAAGGTCGCCCGCGTCTTGTCCTCCGGCTTGGCGTCGTTCGAGTCCGACTTGCGCCGGACGCGGCGCGCCAGCCCGCCCAGCAGGCCCCCCACCGCATCGCCGCCGCCGGCGTTCTGATCGTCGCTCTTGGTCTCTTGCCGTGACTCCTGCGCGACCTGGTCGGCGGACTTGACGGCATCGAAGGTCAGCGTGGTCAGGATCGGCGTGCCCTCGAGCTTGGAGCCCTCGGCCCCGAGCCTGGCCATCGCGTCCTTCATCTGCGGATAGGCGGCCATCGCGGCGGCCATGTCCTGTATCGACGCCCCGTTCATCATCGGGCCCTGGAGCTTCTGCGCGTAGCGCAGATCGAACTGTCCGATCTCCTTCATCGCGGCCACGCTGGGGGCCGTCCACATGTCCGAGGTGAGGACCATGCCGCCGCTCTCCTCGAGCTTCTTCCCCTTCTCGTGCACGGTAATCGTCAGGAGGACCTCGTGTGTGTCGAAGCCGTTCACCGTCTTCTTCTCGCCGGTGTTCTTCACGCTGAACTCGACCTCCATCTCCTTCGCGTTCGGGTCTTTCTCCGGCGCCTTCTCGGTGCTGCGCGCCTGCTGACGTGAGGCTTGCTCACGCGCCTTCTGCTGGGCCTCCTCCATCTGCCGGCGCAGTTCGGCGAAGGTGACGACTTTGTAGCTCCGGCGGCGCATGTCGAGCTCGTACACCTTCTCTTCGGCGAGATCGACGATCTGGCCGGTGTTCTCGCCGATCGTCGCCTTGCGGTCGCCTTTCACCGACACCGAGGTCGTGACGCCCTCGCGCGCCGCCCTCCCGCCAAACAGGTTGACGATGCCGCCGAGGACACCGCCGAGCTGGACGCGGGTCTTCTCGTCGGCGTGAACGTCGGCAAAGGCCGGACAGGCAGCCAACGTCGTCGCGACGACGGCCAGACCGAGTGCGATGCGGGAATGTTTCATGGTGTCCTCCAGAACCGGCACCGATTGACGCCTTCAGCGATTCTAACCGCGCCCGGCGGACACAAACCAGCGTCACGCCACGACCACCGTCGATGTCTGCGAACCAGCGGACTAGCGTTTCTTCAGGAACAGGCAGCCGAGCGGCGGAACGACCAGTCGAAGCGACTGCTCGAAGCCGTGAGCCGGGACCGGCTCGCTCGCCGCGCCCCCTCCATTGCCCAGGTTGCTGCCGCCGTACAGCGCGGCGTCGCTGTTGAGCATTTCCGCGTAGAACCCCTCTGCGGGCACCCCGATGCGGTAGTGCAGGCGCGGCACCGGCGTGAAGTTGAAGGCCATCACCAGGAACTCGTCGTGGCTCCGCGCGTATCGGATCATCGACAGGATGCTGTTCTCGTTGTCGTTGCAGTCGATCCAGCGGAAGCCGTCCGGCGCGAAGTCCATTTCATGCAGCGCCGGCTCTGCGCTGTAGTGCCAGTTGAGGTCCTGCACGTAGCGGAAGAGCCCCGCGTGCATCGGATCGTCCAGCAGGTGCCAGTCCAGGCTGCCGTCGTGATTCCACTCCCGCCACTGCCCGAACTCGCCGCCCATGAAGAGCAGCTTCTTGCCCGGGTGTGCGTACATGTACCCGTAGAGCGTGCGGAGGGTCGCGTGCTTCTGCCACACGTCGCCCGGCATCTTGTCGAGCATCGCGCCCTTGCCGTGCACCACTTCGTCGTGCGAGAAGGGCAGGATGAAGGTCTCGCTGTGCATGTAGAGGGCGGAGAAGGTGACCAGGTTGTGCTCCCACCGCCGATGGACCGGATCCTTGCGCGCGTACTCGAGCATGTCGTGCATCCAGCCCATGTTCCACTTGTAGGTGAACCCGAGGCCGCCGACGTGCACCGGACGCGTCACGCCCGGCCACGCCGTCGACTCCTCAGCAGCCGTGACCGTGCCCGGATGCCGTCCGAGCGTCACGCGGTTGAGCTCCTGCAAAAAGCTGATCGCCTCGAGATTTTCCCGCCCGCCGTACCGGTTCGGAATCCACTCCCCCGGATGACGCGAGTAGTCGAGGTAGAGCATCGACGCGACCGCGTCGACGCGGAGGCCGTCGATGTGGTACTCCTCGAGCCAGAAGAGCGCGTTCGACAGCAGAAAATTGCGGACCTCGTTCCGACCGTAGTTGAAGACCAGCGTCCCCCAGTCGCGGTGCTCGCCCTGCCGCGGATCGGCGTGCTCGTAGAGCGCAGTGCCGTCGAACCGCGCGAGGCCGTGCGCGTCCTTCGGGAAATGCCCCGGCACCCAGTCGAGGATCACTCCCAGTCCCGCCTGATGGCACGCATCGACCAACAGCTTGAAGTCTTCCGGGGGCCCGAAGCGGCTCGTCGGCGCGAAGAACCCCAGCACCTGATACCCCCACGATCCGGAGAAGGGGTGCTCCATCACCGGCAGCAACTCGATGTGCGTGAACCCGGCGCTCTTCACGTACGGGACAAGGCGCTCGGCCAGCTCACGATACGTCAGGCACCGCTCGCCCTCCTCCGGCACGCGCGCCCACGAACCGAGATGCGCCTCGTAAATGGCCATCGGCTCGGTCATCCATCCCGCGCGGTCGCCGCGCGACGCGATCCATGCCTGATCGCGCCACCGGTATCCGGAAATGTCGCGGACGATGGACGCCGACGCGGGCGGCAGTTCGAACGCGACACCGAACGGATCGCTCTTCGTCAGCAGCGCACCGCTCCTGGTGCGAATCTCGAACTTGTACCGCTCGCCATCGGGCAGATCGGGCAGGAAGATCTCCCAGATCCCATTCGGCACGAGCAGCCGCATGGCGTGCACGCGCCCGTCCCACCCGTTGAAATCGCCGACCACGCTCACGCGATCGGCGTTGGGGGCCCACACGGCGAAATGGACGCCCACCGTCGATCCGACGTGGATCCGGTTCGCGCCGAGCTTGTCGAACGCGCGATGGTGCGTGCCCTCGCCGAACAGATGCAGGTCGTACCCGCTGAGCACGCGACCGTATCGATACGGGTCGTCGAACTCGTGGACCTCGCCGTTCGCAAAGGTCACCCGCAGGCGGTAGTCGTGAACCGTCGACGGCACGACCGTCTCGTAGACGCCGCCCGGATGCCGACGCCGCATCGGCTGCGCGCCGTGCGCCGGCACACGGACGTCCACGGCGCGTGCGGACGGCTGGAACGCGCGGATGACCGTCCCGCCGGCGTCCGGGTGCGGACCGAGGATGGCGAACGGGTCGCGATTGCGGCCCGTCACCAGGGCCTCAATCGCCATGCCGGTGGTATTGGCCTGATCGATGGACATTCGACTGCTGATTCTACCGGCTTTGTACGGGTAGACTGTCGCCATCGGGCGACCCATGAGAAGACGTCAGCAAATCGGACGCCGCCGGTTCCTGGGAAAGGTCGGGCTTGGAGCCTTCGCGCTGCCGGCCGCCGCCACCGGCCGGAAGCAAGCGCCGCTGACGCCCGCGACGCCGGAGCCACCCGCGCAGACCGGCGCGGCGAAATCGCTCGACGTGGACGCGCTCCGCTCGGCTGAGCTGGTAATGGGCCTGCGGTTCACCGACGCCGAGGACCGGATGGCGCTCGCCGGCGTGGGACGCAACCGCGACAGCTTCGACGATCTCCGCCGGCTCGACATCCCGCTCGACACCGAGCCCGCGATTGCGTTTCGCCCCTACGCCGCCGGGAAGCGGCCGCGACGGCCGTCGACCCGGGCGCGCCTCATCCAGAAGGCGCGTCGAGCCCCCGTCCGCGTCACGCCGCGTGTCGACGATCTCGCGTTCGAGCCGGTGACCGCCCTGGCAGCGCTCATCCGCAACCGGATGGTCGCCTCGCTGGACCTGACGAAGATGTATCTGTCGCGGCTGAAGAAGTACGGTCGGCCGCTGCACTGTGTGGTCACGCTGACCGAAGAGCTCGCGCTGGCGCAGGCCGCGGCGGCCGATCGCGATCTGGCGCGCGGCCGCTACCGTGGTCCGCTCCACGGCATCCCGTGGGGCGCAAAGGACCTCTTCGCGACCAAGGGCATCCGCACGACCTGGGGCGCCAAGCCGTACGAGAACCAGGTCCTCGACCTCGACGCCACGGTCGTCGAGCGGCTGCGCGAGGCGGGCGCCGTGCTGGTCGCCAAGCTGTCGATGGGATCGCTGGCGCTCGGTGGCGTCTGGTTCGGCGGGACGACACGCAATCCCTGGAGACCGGATACCGGATCGAGCGGATCGTCCGCGGGTCCTTGCGCGGCCACGGCCGCCGGGCTTGTCGGCTTCGCGCTCGGCACCGAGACGCGCGGCTCCATCATGACCCCGTCCAGCCTCTGCGGCGTCGTTGGCCTGCGTCCGACCTACGGCCGTGTCAGCCGGTACGGCGCGATGGCGCTCAGCTGGACCATGGACAAGGTGGGACCGATTGCAAGGAGCGTGGAGGACTGCGCGATCGCGTTCACCGCGATCTACGGCAGCGACGGCCGCGACGACACGGTTGTGGACGCGCCGTTCGTGTGGAATCCCGAGGCGCCCATCGCGACGCTGCGGATCGGCTACGTCGCACCGGAGTTCGCCCCCAGCCTCGCGGCGGCGGCGGCTCGGACGCGACTGTTGAACGAATCGCTCGACGTCTTCCGCGCCGCCGGTGCGAAGGTCGAGCCGATCGAGATGCCGAACTTCCCCGTCGAGGCGATTGCCTTCATCCTCACGGCGGAGGCGGCCGCGGCCTTCGACGATCTGACGCGCAGCAGGGGGATCGACCAGCTCAGCGACCAGGGGCCGGCCGCGTGGCCGAACACGTTCCGCACGGCACGCTTCATTCCCGCGGTCGAGTACATCCGGGCGCAGCGCGCCCGGACGCTGCTCATGCGCAGAATGGAGGCGCTGATGGCCGACTACGACGTCTTCCTCGCGCCGGCGCCGGGCAGCGCGAGCCTTCCGATCACCAACCTCACCGGCCATCCGGCCGTCTGTCTGAAGAACGGCTTCGTGGACGGCATGCCGCAGTCGCTGATGATTACCGGACGCCTGTACGACGAAGCCACGGTGCTGCGCGTCGCGCTGGCCTACGAGCGCGCGACCAGATGGCAGGCGATGCACCCTGCGCTCTCAGGGATTGGGGCTTCCTGATCGCTACGGCTCGACAGTCGCCTTCTTGACGTAGTCCAGCTTGGGATATTCCTTCGCCAGGTAGGCGTTCCCTTCGTTGGTGATTCGCCCCTGATCGGGAACGTTCTGGCGGCCGTAGCCTCCGTACAGCTTGTCGACGACGTCCATGCCCTGAACGACCTGGCCGAAGGGGGCGAAGCCCTGGGAATCGAGGAAGTCGTTGTCGACGAAGTTGATGAACACCTGCGTCGAGCGCGAATTGGGCGCCGCCGCTTTTGCGAAGGTCACGTAGGCGCGCTTGTTGCCCTGCTTGGGCGGATCGTCCTTGATGTTGGCGTTCGACCAGACCTTCTGGACACTGGGATCGCCGTTCATGCCGAACTGCGCCATGAACCCGTCGAGGACGCGGAAGAACCGGCCGTCGTCATAGAAGCCGTTCTTCACCAGGTTGTAGAAGCGATCGGCGCCGATCGGCGCCCAGTCGCGGTGCACCTCGATGACGAACATCCCCTTGCTCGTGTCGAACCGCGCCTTGTAGGTGTCGGGCGCCTTCTCGTTCAGCTGCGCCGGCGTCCGCAACTTCGCCCGGCTGGCGCTGGCGGGCGGGGCGGCGCCACCGGGCGCGGCCTTCCGGGCCCCGGTCGCCTTGGTCTGCGCACCCGCTCCGCCCGCCGTGATCGCCATCACCGTCACCGCCGTCACCATCGTCGCCATCGAACGGCTCATCTCGTCATCCTCCACGGAGCGCGGAGGCGTCGGCCCGGGCCTGCGCTCCTTCCGACCCACTACGAACGATCCAGGACCCAATCAGACGTACAGAAAGCCGTCGCCAACCGACACCGACTCGCCGCCGACGCGGACGCGGACGATCTCACCCTGCTCCACGGCAATCGACATGTGCACGTGGCTGGGCCGTCCCATTTTGACGCCCTGCAGACTCCACATGGCGGCGGCCGCCGGTTCATCCACCAGGCCGTGGGCGACGAGGTAGCAGCCGAGGGGGCCACTCGCCGCGCCGGTCGCCGCATCTTCGCCGATTCCCAACTCCGGCGCAAACATGCGGCTGTACGCGGTGGCGCCGTCGGCGCCGGGCTCGACCGAGAAGAAGAACAGGCACGTCGGACGGTGGTCGAGCGGCGCCACGAATGCGTCGTACGCCAGTCGATCGAGCGCGGCCTCGTCCACATCGCGGCGGGTGGCCATCGGCACGAGCAGGCAGGGAATGCCGCACGAGACGATTTGGATCGGCGTTTGCGCGCTCACCGATTCCTCGCTCACGCCCAGCATCGCGGCAGCGCCCGGGATATCGTCGATGGCGCCGCCGAAGGCCGGCCTGAGCTGCGTCATCCAGACGAACGCGAGCTCGTCGCCGCTCCACGTGAGCGCGACCGGGATCGGCCCGACGTTCAGCCCAAAGACGAAGCGCTCCTTGGAGGGCGCAATCGCGCCCGCCCGTGCGAGCGCGAAGGTCGATCCGATGGTTGGATGTCCGGCCATCGGCATCTCGCGGCCGGGCGTGAAGATGCGCATGCGCACGTCGGTGTCGGGCCGCTCGGGCGGCAGCACGAAGGTCGTCTCCGCGAAATTCATCTCCTGGGCTATCGCCTGCATCTGCCGATCGCTCAGGCCGCGCGCATCGGGGAGGACGGCGAGCTGATTGCCGCCGAACAGGCGATCGGTGAAGACGTCCATGTGAAGATACCGGTATGATCGGCGCATGCTATACGCGCATTTTACGACGAGCGAGGGCGACTTCACGGCGCGTCTGTACGACGAGCAGGCGCCGAAGACCGTCGCCAACTTCACCGGGCTGGCGGAAGGATCGAAGGAGTGGACCGATCCCCGCACGGGCCTGAAGACGCACGCGCGCTACTACGACGGCACCATCTTCCACCGCGTGATCGAAGCGTTCATGATTCAGGGGGGCGACCCCCTCGGGCAGGGCACCGGTGGGCCGGGGTACACCTTCGGCGACGAGTTCGCGCCGGGGCTGCGGCACGACCGGGCCGGACTCCTGTCGATGGCCAATCGCGGCCCGAACACCAACGGCGGACAGTTCTTCATCACGCTGGTGCCGACGCCGTGGCTGGACAACAAGCACACAATCTTCGGCGAAGTGGTCGAGGGCCTGGATGTCGTGCAGAAGATCGGCCGGACGCCGACGAGCAAGCCGGGCGACCGGCCGTCCACGCCGATCACGGTGCGGTCGGTGACCATCGAGCGAAAACCGTAGCTCGACACGCGGCTACGGGCGTAGCGCGGCGGCGTCCCCGCCGTGTCGCCGCAGCAGCGCCGCGGCCTCGCGGTGGCCGCGGCTTTCCGCGAGGGCGAGCGGCGTCTGGCCCTCGTCATTCGCGGCGCGGACATCGGCCCCTTGCGCGATCAGCGACTTGATGCCGTCGAGATTATTGGCGGCGGCGGCCAGATGCAGCGGACGCCACCCGCCGGCCGCCGCGGCATTCACCCCGGCGCCGCGGCCGATGAGGAGACCCGCAACGAGCTGCTGGTTGGCTGCGAGCGCGGCGTGCAGCGGCGTGTTCGCGTTCGGATTCCTCGACACGGCGGCGACCTCCGCGCCGCGCGCGAGCAGCAGTTCCGCCACCGTGGCGTGGCCGAAGAACGACGCCAGGTGCAGCGGCGTCCACCCGTCCGCGCTGTACGCGTTGACGGCCTCGCCGTCGGCCACCAGACGGTCCACGCGGTCGAATTCGCCGGCGGCGCATGCCTCGGCGAGCGTCAGCGACGCGCCTCGGGCGACGAGCAGATTCGCAATTTCCTTTCGGCCGTTGTAGACAGCGGTTAGGATCGCGCTGAGACCGGTGCCGTCGCGCGCGTCGACGAGCGCTGGATGGGCCGTGACGAGCGTCTTGACGCGCTCGAAGTCCCCGGCCTTGATTGCCTCGAACCATTCCTGTTCGGTAGACATGATGCGTGGACTCTTCCTGTTCGTCGCGGCCGCGTTGGGGCTGGCCGCCGGGTCGGCGTCTGCACAGGAGGCGCCGGACCGCCCCGTGCTCGGTTCGACCTTGACGGCGCCGATTCTCGCCGATCTGCCGTCCGGGTCAAGCGTGTACTCGATGCTCGACGCCGCGATCGCCGAAGTCATCGCCGACCGCGCCGACACCGGTGGCCTGTACGCCGGCGAAGCGGCGCGCGTCGGCAGCCACGGCAGCTCGTGGACCCAGACGCTGTTCCGCGTGGGCGACGCCGACATCACGAACCCGGATCGCGGCGGCACGCCGCTGCTGATGCCCGGGGTGAACCTCTGGGAGCGCGTGGAGGTCACCACCGGCCTGCTGCCGGTCGAGGTCAACTCCGCCGGTGTGGCCGTGACCCTGGTGCCGCGGCGTCCGTCCGCTGTCTGGACGCGCACCGTCGAGGCCACGGGCGCGGCGGCCCCGCTGCTCGCCGGCCAGACCGTCGTCGGCGCGCCGGCGCTGGCGACGCAGCACGCGTGGCTGGACGGGCACGTCCTAATGAGCGGTCCGCTGCAGCCAGGCCGGCTCGGCATCGTCTTCGCCGGCGGATTCACGGCGTCGAGTCGGTTCGAGCGCATCGACACCACCAACACCATCGATTCGAACGTCGCCTCGGCGTTCACCCACCTGGTCTTCACGCCGAACCGGAGCGACGAAGTCCGGCTGCTCGGCTGGCTCGAGCATTCGGGCACCCCGTACGCGAACCGCGTCGCGTTCGCACAGCCGGCGGCCAGCGAGACCTCTGATGCCGTGCACGGCCAGATTGCCTGGGATCACAAGTCGCCCGGAGGCGCGACGTGGACGCTGTTCGGCTCCGGCGCCCGCCGCGGGCACAGCAACGACCTCGCCCCCTCGGCGGGCATCGTCGTGGACCGGTTGACCGACGGACCGGTGCCGGAACTCCTCAATCCGCGCGACGGCTCGGATACGACCTGGGGCCTGGGCGCGCGCGTGTCGTCGGCGCCGATGAGGGCGTCCGGCACCGCCAACCTGCTTCGCGGCGGCGTCTCGTTGAGCGGCGCGGGCGTCACCGCCGGATCGGGCTTCACGGGGCGGATCGGGGAGCTGGTCGGCGGGCTGCCGGCGCGCGTCTGGGACTACACGAGTCCCGCGACCGCGTCGCACTGGGCGGACACGGTGCTGGCCCTGTACGCGACCGACACGATCACGCCTCACCCGCGCGTGAGCCTCGAAGCGGGGCTCCGGTTCGAGGCGCTGCGAGCGTCGGCAGACGGAAGCGCCAGCAGCGTCAGCTGGAACAACTGGTTGCCGCGCGGCAATCTGCGCTACGAGATCATCGACTTCGCGCGGATCGCGGCGATCGCCGGGTTCGCGCGCTACGGGGAGCGGCTCCCGCTGAACGATCTTGCGTACGGCGATCCGCTGTCGCCCTCGGCGCAGGTGTTCAGATGGGACACCGCTCCGGCCAACCCGCGCCTGTCCGACCTGGGACCGCTGGTCGCGCGCGTCGGCCCCGGGACAGGCGGAAACAGCGGGTTCGTCTCGATCGACCCGAACCTCGCGCGTCCGTACACGGACGAGTTCGTCGCCGGCTTCGAATCGCGTCCGGGCGATGCGTCGATCATCCGTCTCGTGACGGTCGCACGACGCGAGAAGCAGTTGCTGGGCGTGACCAACGTCGGCGTGCCGGAGTCGATGTACATTGCCGGCACGATCACCGACACGGGCGATGCCGGCGGCGAGAGCAAGCTGCTTCCCGTCTACAACCGGCCGCCATCGACCTTCGGCCTCGACCGCTACGTCCTGAGCAACCCGCCCGACGACGAGTCGACCTTCGTCGGCGTGGACCTGACGCTCCAGGCGGATCTCAAGCGGCTGTGGCTGATGGCGGGCGCCACGGCGGGCCGCTCGGAAGGCCTGGCCGCAAATGTGGGCTACCTGCCGCTCGAGAACGATCCAGGCGTGCTCGGCGACGTCTTCATCGATCCGAATTCACGGACGTTCGCGCAGGGGAGGGTGTTCACCGAGCGCGGGTACACCATCAAGACCGCAGGCGTCCTCCGCCTGCCGTGGGACGTCAAGGTCGGCTACGCCGCCCGGTACCAGGACGGCCAGATGTTCTCGCGGCTCGTCGTCGTGCCGGGACTCAATCAGGGCGCGGAAGCCATCAGGACCTTCCGCAACGGCGGATGGCGGTTCACCTACAACGCGACACTCGACGTGCGGCTGCAGAAGAGCGTCACGGCGGGCAACCAGCGGGTGGTCTTCGTTCTGGACGCCTATAACCTCCTGAACATGGGCCTGGAGACCGAAGAGCTGACGCTGGCGGGGCCGAACTCGAGGGTCACGACGGCCGTGCAGCCGCCGCGGACGATCCATCTGGGGCTGCGTATTCCCTTCTAGCCAGCGCCGGCGCGCCCAGCGCCGGCCACATCGTCGCCAGGGTGACGACGACCGACGGCCACAGAAAGACGCCGAGGGCCTTCGCCCAGTCGACCCCGTCGGGTCCGAAGACGCGTCCCGCTTCGGACGCAAACACGGTCACGATCGAGAACGCGATCAGCGCCGCCTTCACGCGACGGTGCGTCCGCTCGGGGTGCGTCGCATCGCTCAGCACGGCGCCGGCCGCCGCCAGCGTGAGCACGAAGCTCACGTAGTGGTGCACCCACGTCCGCTCGGAGAACCACAGCATGAACGCGGCCACCGCCGCGAGCTCGAACAGGTAGCGCTGGCTCCGGAGGGTCGGCAGCGGGTGCCGCGTCCAGAAGAGGCCGACCGCGGCCACGCCAATCATCACCGCCCGCACGACCTGGTACACCATGTGATTGCTGAGCGCGACCACGTTCATGTAGTGCGGCTCGACGCCGAGGGTTCCGTTGGTCTCGAACGCCGGATTGGCGCTGAGGAGCCGCAGCGCAAAGCTGCCGAACGACTGGCTGGTGGCGTACACCACCTTCCCGCCGGCCACGTACGGCGTGATCATGATGTGCGCCCACTGCCCGAGCCAGCGGATGTTCTGATCCCATCCGAACACCATGGCCGGAACGAGGAGCAGCCAGATCGCCACGCTCGCGGCCGCGGCGACCGATATCACCCAGCGCCGCTTCCACAGGAAGTACGCGGCGAAGATCACCGGCGTCACCTTCACGGAAATCGCAAGGCCGATGAGCAGGCCGGCGGCCGCGTCTCCCCAACGCGTCTCCTGCTGCGCCGCGTACAGCCCGGCGACGAGCGGCAATAACGCGAGCAGGTTCATCTGGCCCTCCTGCATGTCGATGACCACCGGCAGCCACCAGCACGCGACGATGAGGGCCAGCGCGCTGGGCGTCAGACGCGCGCCGGACCGGCGAACCAGGCCAATCGACAGCGCCAGCACGAGGCAGGCCAGAGGCAGCTTCACGCAGACCCAGACGAACATCGCCATCGGCCGCGACAGCGCCGTGAACGGCGCCAGCACGAGCAGCGTCAGCGGCGCCGTCGGGAGCAGATCGTTCACGTAGTCGGCCCGATCGTGGAGGAAGCGCGGCGTCATCAGCATCCAGCGGTCGAAGTCGTTGATGTGGCCGCCGAGCGGATCGGCGAGCTTGACGCTGACACGGTAGTGCTGGTGGGCGGCGATGCCGATCGTGGCGAGGATCGCCGCGAGCGCCACCCAGAGGACGATCCGCCGTGTGCCAGCGCGCACGGCGGTCGCGTCCGAGGTCAGAGGAACGTGTCCTTCGAGAGACAAGCCAGCTTCCGCTAGTGTAGCAGCGCAGAGGGTCCGAGACCATTCGCAGGCGGCGCCGATCCGCCGTCAGCCCGAGAGACGCTCGCGCGGAATCGCGAACACGTCGAAGTGCGTCCACCGCCTCAGGTCGCCAGGCGCGAGCTCCTCGCCGCGATACTCGAGCTCACCCCACTTGAACAGCCGGTAGCCGAGCCGGCGCAGGTCCGCGTCGTACGCGTCCCGCTCGGATCCCGGGAGGTGCTTGTAGATCTCGGTCCTGATGTACGGCCGGCCGGCGGCGATCACTTCCGCGAGCGAGGCGACGACCGCGCGGTCGAACCCCTCGGTGTCGATCTTGACGTACCGCACGCGCGGCAGCGCCTCCGGCGCGTGCGCCGCCAGGTAGCGCGCCAGGTTGCGCCCCTCGACGCGCAGTCGATGGAAATGACCGTGCGTCCAGCGAGGGATGCCTTCGTGAAAGCCGCCGTTGCAGTACCCCGCGTCCGAGTACTCGAACTGGTCCTGCCGGTCGGCCGGCATCGCCGCAAACATCAACGGCTCGATGCGCGCACGGCGGGGATTGAGTGTCGCGTTGACGGCCAGCACCTTGAACACGTACGGGTTCGGCTCGAGCGCGAAGACGCGGCCGCCCGGGCCGACGGCCAGCCCGATCGGCAGCGCCGAGTCGCCGGTGTGCGCGCCGACGTCGATGGCGACGTCGCCCTCGCGGAGGAACGACCGCAGGGCGTCGACGCGATCCTGCGTGATCGTCTTCCGCGTCTCGGAGGGATGCTGCCACTGCGCGAAGCGGACCTCGCCTTCCGACCTCAGCGTGAAGGTCTCGATGGTCCACCGATACTCGCGCGGCGACGACGCGAGGCCCAGCGCGCGCGGCAGATCCCGGAGCTTCACGCCGGCAGGATTGCAGAATTGCGGGATGGCGGCAAGGCGCGCCTGCGCGTCAGGCGGACGGGCCGCCGGGGGCCGGCCCGGGCCGATCCCCTGCGTGACGCGCGATCAGCTTCCCGGAAGGCGACGGCCGGACCGACCCGCGCTCGTACGCCACGCGGCCGCGAAGGTAGGTGCGCGACACCACGCCCCGCAGGCGACGGCCGTCGTACGGCGTGAGCGGGTGCCGATGCTCGAGCGAACGAGGGTCGACCACGAACGAGGCTTCCGGATCCCAGACGACGAGGTCGGCGTCGTACCCAGGGGCAATCGCGCCTTTGCCCGGCAGCCCGGCGAGCCGCGCCGGCCCGCGGCACATCCACTCGGCGAGCTGCGACAGGGAACCGCCCCGATTCGACGCCTCCGTCCACGTGGCAGCCAGCGCGATCTGGAGCGACGACACGCCGCCCCACGCCCGCAGAAAATCGCCGGATTCCAGGCACTTCACCGCCGGCGGCGCCGGCGAGTGATCGGAGGCGACGAGCTGAATCGAACCGCGCAGCAGCGCGTCCCAGAGCCGCTCGCGGTTCTCGCGATCGCGGATCGGCGGCGCGCACTTGAACGCCGTCGCGCCCGGCGCGATGTCCTCGGCCGCGAAGGTCAGGTAGTGCGGGCACGTTTCGGCCGTGATCGGCACACCCTCGGCGCGCGCGCCGTCGATGAGGGCCACCGACTCGGCCGACGACAGATGGACGATGTGCGTGCGGGTGCGGTGCTCGCGGCTGAGGGCAATCAGCCTTGCGATGGCGTCGTGTTCGGCGCGGGCGGGGCGCGTCGCGACGTAGGTTCGGTAGTCCCGCGGATCGCGCCCGCGCGCGGCGTCAGCGGCCGCGTCGATCGCCTCCCTCGCCTCCGCGTGCGCGAGAAGCGGCACGCCGAGCCGGGCCAGGATAGGCATCGCGGCCCGAAGATCCGATTCGCCAACCGGCGGGAACTCGTCCACGCCGGACGGCACGAGGAAGCACTTGAATCCGAGGACGCCCGCCCCCGACAGAGCAGCCAGGTGGCCGGCGTTCCCGGGCACGACGCCACCCCAGAACGCGACATCGACGGCGCACTTGCCGGCGGCGGCTCGACGCTTGTACTCGAGCGCCTCGATCGAGGTCGTCGCCGGAATGCTGTTGAGCGGCATGTCGACGATTGTCGTGACGCCGCCAGCCGCCGCCGCGCGGGTCGCCGTTTCGAAGCCTTCCCATGCGGCCCGCCCGGGCTCGTTGACGTGCACGTGCGTGTCCACCACGCCCGCCATGACGACGGCGTCACCGACATCGTCCACCGCATCGGACCGCAGGTCGTCGACGTCCGACACGCTGGTGATGATGCCGCGCTCGACGCGAATCGTCCCCGGACGGACCGCGTTGCCGCAGACGATGCGCCGGCTGCGCAGGGTCAGCGTCCGATCCTGGATCGACCTCGTCATCGGACGAGGCGCTGCGCGAGCGCGGCGCGGTCGAGAGCCTGCCCCCGCACGTAGACCTGGCGGATGCGCCGTGTGTTTTGAATCGACGCCAGCGGGTTCGCGTCGAGCACGATGAAGTCCGCGGACTGTCCGGGCGCGATGGTCCCCGACCGATCCAGGCCTGCAATCTGCGCCGAGGTGCGCGTGGCGGCAGTGATGGCGTCCGACGGCGAGAAGCCGGCCATCACCAGGCTTTCCATCTCGACCTGCGCCGCCCACCCGAAGAACTGGCCTCCGCTGACGCCGCCGCTGTCAGTGCCGACGCCGACGCGGGCGCCGGCAGCCCGGAGCCGCTCGAGCGTCTTTCTCTCGATGGCGTAGGTCTGCCGCGACCGCTCGAGCTCGTCGGCCGACGTCGCCGCGAACGAATCGGCCAGCTGCTTGACGTCGCCGGATGAAAACGTCTGACGCAGCAGCGGATCGGTCAGCCATGATGGCGAGCGGCCGTAGATGCCGCGCCGCTCGCTCCACAGCGTCGCCGTGAAGAACAGGTTCGGCCGCTGCCCGACCAGCGACATGAATTCGTCGTCGGCGGCCTGGTCGCGCGGCAGATGCGCGAACCCGTCGACGCCGGCGCGCAGCAGATCCTTCGCATCGGCGAGGGCGAACACGTGCGCCACCACCCGCAGCTTCTGACGGTGCGCTTCGTCGATGATGGCCCGGTACAACGCCGGGGTGAGCTTCGGCACGGTGCCGCCGCGATCGTCGACCCAGATCTTGACGATGTCGACGTGCTTCGCCGCGAGATCGCGCACGTCGCTGCGCGCCGCCGCCTCGGTCGTGACGCCGTAGGCGGCATCCCGCATCGGCCCACCCGGACCGGCATCCGGCATCGCGAAGCCACGGCCTGCCGTTCTGAACAGCGCCGCGCCGGGAATCACCTCCGTGCGCAGCCGGTACGGCAGGTCGCCTCGCCCCGTGCCCATCTCGACGGTCGCCACGACGCCGTCGAAGGCCAGGCGGTTGAGGGTCTCGGCGAGCGTGTCGCGCGTGTAGTTGTCGGCCGAGAAGATCGACCCGCGTCGATAGCCCGGGTGCGTGTGCGCGTCGACGATGCCGGGCATCACGGTCTTGCCGGTCAGATCGACGCGAGCGGCGCCCCTCGGCGCCTGAATCTCGCCCAGCCGTCCGACGCGCGTGAACCGGTCGCCGTCGACCAGAAAGGCGGACGATTCGATGGCCGGCCAATCGTCGCCGGCGACGAGCCGCGCGCCCTCGAAGAGCACGACGGCCGGGCGCGGCGGTTGCGCAAGAGCGGTCCACGCCGCCGCCGCGACCAGCGACACGCCCAGTGACAGGTTCCGCGTCAGGTTGCTGTTCACGTCTGTCCCTCTGCCGTCAACATCCGACTCGAGCCGGCGACCAGTCCGGAGCGGACCCCGGCCGGTCGACGGGTCCCGCTGAAGCCGGACACTACAGATCTCTCGCGGTTCCGGTCATGCCGCCTGACGCCCCGTAGTGGCCGGCCCCCGTAGTGGCCGGCCCCCGTAGTGGCCGGCTTCAGCCGGCCCGCGATCCATCACTTCATCCGGTCCGCGATCGATTCGATCCCTTCAGCCGGCCGACGATCGATCGGCGCTTTCATCCGCCAAAGAACGCGCGCAGCGCCTCCGCGCACGCGTCGGGCTGCTCTTCCGCGACGAAGTGTCCGCACGTGAGCGCGACCTCGTGGACATCCTCCGCCCACGCGGTCCAGATGTCCATCGGCGTCGCGTCGGCCTTCGCGCGCAGGTACTGCCGGCCCCAGATCAATAGCACCGGCCGCGTCAGGCGGTGGCCGGCCTCGCGGTCGGTGCGATCGTGCTCGAAGTCGATCGTCGCGCCGGCACGGTAATCCTCACAGGCGGCTTCGACCACCGACGGCTGCTGAAACTGTCGCACATAGGCGGCAACCGCTTCGGGATGGAGCGCGTCGACGTTGCCGGCCCAGCGGTGCAGCAGGCTCGAGATGAAGAGGTCGGGATCGCGGGCGATCAGCCGCTCGGGCAGCGGCGCCGGCTGTGCCAGCAGAAGCCAGTGGTAACCGGACAGCGCGCGCCGCCAGTCCATGCGCGTCCACACCTCGAAGGTCGGCACGATGTCGAGCACGGCCAGCCGCTCGACGAGATCGGGACGGTCGAGCGCCAGCCGATAGGCGACACGCGCCCCGCGATCGTGGCCCGCGACCGAGAAGCGCGGATACCCGAGCGCGAACATCACCGTGATCATGTCCCCGGCCATGATCCGCTTGGAGTAGTTCCGGTGGTCGCGGTCCGGCGAGGGCCCTTTGCTGTCGCCGTAGCCGCGAAGATCCGGGACGACCAGCGAGAAGGTGCGCGCCAGCCGCGGCGCGACCGCGTGCCACATCGCGTGGGTCTCGGGGAATCCGTGGAGCAGCAACAGCGGCGGTCCGGAGCCGCCGACGAGCACCGCGATCTCGGCCTCGTCGGTGACGATGCGTTCGGCGCGAAATCCCTCGAACACGCCGCTAGCTTACGTCAACCCGACCGGGTAGAATTTCGGGTGGCTCGGGATCGAGAAGCCTGCGTCACCCCGCCCGCCCGGCGAGCTCGGCTGTCAGTTCTGCGCGGAGGAGACACCATGATTGCGCTCACCGTAAACGGCAAACGGTACGACGTCGACGTCAGCGCCGACATGCCGCTGCTCTGGGTCATCCGCGACGCGATCGGGCTCACGGGCACCAAGTTCGGCTGCGGCCTGTCGCAGTGCGGCGCGTGCACCGTTCATCTCGACGGCCAGCCGACGCGCTCGTGCGTGACGGCCGTCTCGAGCGTCGGCGCGAAGAAGGTCACCACGATCGAAGGGCTGTCGCCGACGGCCAGCCACGCGCTGCAGATTGCGTGGATTGCCGAGCAGGTGCCGCAGTGCGGCTATTGCCAGTCCGGCCAGCTGATGAGCGCTGCCGCGCTTCTCGCGAAGAACCCGAGGCCGAGCGACGCCGACATCGACGCTGCCATGTCGGGCAACATCTGCCGGTGCGGCACCTATCAACGCATCCGTCGCGCGATTCACCGCGCGGCGCACGCCTGAGGCCGAGGTCCATCATGACAACCGCACCGACTCTCGATCGACGCGCGTTCCTCAAGGTGACCGCCGCCGCGGGCGGCGGACTGGTCCTCAGCGGCTTCGTCCCCGAGCTCGGGCACACCCTCGCGCCGACGCTCGAGGCGGCCGGCGCATTCGAGCCGAACGTCTGGGTGAAGATCGGCGCCGACAACACCGTGACGATGACCCTGACCCAGCTCGAGATGGGGCAGGGCGTCATGACGTCAATGCCGATGCTCGTGGCCGAAGAGCTCGACGTCGACTGGAACGCGATCACCACTCGATGGGCGCCGGCCGATCCCAGGTATGGGAACCCGAACTTCGGTGGCGCGCAGCTGACGGCGGGCAGCAACAGCGTCCGCGGCATGTGGAAGATTCTGCGCGAGGCGGGCGCCACGGGGCGGGCGATGATCGTGACCGCCGCGGCGCAGACCTGGAACGTGCCCGAGAGCGCCATCACCACGAGCAAGGGCGAGGTGATCCACGCGCCGAGCAAGCGCCGCCTGAAGTACGGCGCGCTCGTCGACAAGGCGGCGTCGCTGCCAGTGCCGAAGAGCGTCGCGCTGAAGGACCCGAAGAACTTCAAGGTGCTCGGTCAATCGCTGCCGCGCCTCGACATCCCCGACAAGGTGAACGGCAAGGCCGGGTTCGGCCTCGACGTGAAGCGCCAGGGGATGCTGGTTGCCCGCGTCGTGCGGTGTCCCGTGTTTGGCGGGACGGTCGCCAGCTTCAACGCCGACAAGGCGAAGGCGGTCTCCGGCGTCCGCAACGTCGTGCAGATCAGCAGCGGCATCGCCGTGGTCGCGGACAACTACTGGGCCGCGTCAAAGGGCGCCCAGGCGCTCGAGGTGAAGTGGAACGAGGGCCGGCTCGCGACGCTCAACAGCGCCGACATCGCGCGGCATTACGCCCAACTCGCCCAGCAGCCCGGCAAAATCGCGCGGAACGACGGCGACGCCGACGCGGCCATCAAGGGCGCCGCGAAATCGTTCGAGCGCGTGTACGAGGCGCCCTTCCTCGCGCATGCGACCATGGAGCCGATGAACTGCACGGCGGACGTGCGGCCTGATCGGTGTGACGTCTGGGTGCCGACGCAGGGGCAGACCGCCTCCCAGCAGGCGGCGATGGCGGCGAGCGGCCTGCCGGCGCCCAAGGTGAACATCTACACGACGTATCTGGGCGGCGGCTTCGGCCGGCGCGGCGAGGCGGATTTCGTCACCGACGCCGTCGAGACGTCGAAGGCCGTCGGCAGGCCGGTGCAGGTCGTCTGGTCGCGCGAAGACGACATGCAGCACGACTTCTACCGTCCCGTCACCTACGTCCGGATGTGGGCGGCGACCGACGCTGCCGGCAAGCCGCTGGCGTACAAGATGCGGATGGTGCAGCAGTCGCTGATGAAACGGCTGGGATCGCTGCCGCCCAACGGCGTCGATTTCATCTCGGTCGAAGGCGCCGCGACGCTGCCGTACGACATCCCGAACATCCGCGTCGAGTTCACCGAGACCGATCCGGGGATTCCCTACGGCTTCTGGCGGTCGGTCGGGGCGTCGGTCACCGGCTTCGTCGTCGAAGGCTTCATCGACGAACTGGCCGCGGCGGCCGGCGAGGATCCGTTCGAGTTCCGGCGGACGCGCCTGAGCAGGCATCCGCGCCACAAGGCGGTGCTCGAGCTCGTGGCCGAGAAATCGGGCTGGGGAAAACCGATGCCGCAGGGCCGCGCCCGCGGCATCGCCCTGCTCGAGTGCTTCGGCACCATCGTCGGGCAGGTGGCGGAGGTGTCGGTCACCAACGGCAATATCAAGATCCACAAGATGTGGTGCGCGGTCGATACCGGGTGGGTGATCAATCCCGACACCATCAAGGCACAGATGGAAGGCGGCACGCTCTACGGCGTCAGCGCGGCGTTGAGCGGCGAGATCACCATTGAGAACGGCCGCGTGACGCAGCACCATTTCAACGACTACAAGGTGGTCCGGCACAACGAGGCGCCGGAAGTCGAGACCCACATCGTGCCGAGCGCGGAGACGCCCGGCGGCATCGGCGAGCCGAGCACGGCCGTGGCGGCCGGCGCGCTGGTGAACGCGATCGCGGCGGCGACCGGCAAGCGGATCTACAAGCTGCCGATTCGCGCCGAGCAACTGCGCGGTACCGCGACCGCGCGCGCGTAGATCGCCTCGTCCTTCCGTTGTAGCATCCTCGAGCTGCACGGCCCGGACCGCCTATGGACACGACTGCCGTGATCGATGCGCTCGCGCGCGCGCCACAGATCGTCGTGCCGCTGGTGCGCGAAGTGCCGCCTGCCGTCCTGAAACGGCGCCCGGCGCCGCACCGGTGGAGCGCTCACGAGCACGCGTGCCACCTGGCCAGGGCCCACCTCTTGTATTCGGGCCGGCTCGATCTGTTTCTCAAAGAGCCCAGGCCGATCATCACGCCGTACGACCCGGGCCGCGACGATCCCGACAGCGCGCTGCTCGGCGTCGATCTGGACGAAGCGCTTCGGGACTACGTGAACACGCGACGCAAGCTGGTCGATCGGCTTCGACGGCTGACGACGTCCGAGTGGGCGCGAACGGCCGAACACGGCGAGTACAGCCACTATTCGGTCTTCATCATGTTCCGCCACGTGGCGCTCCACGATTTTCTGCACGCGTACCGCATCGAGGAGCTCCTGCTGAGCCGGGACTGGGCCTCGGAGTGGGATACCTTCGTCCAGGAACGTCGATGAAGAAGACGGCCTCGACCTGGAGGCAAGAAGGGCTGGTTGACATCCCGGCGGCCGGCGATTAGGCTCATCCTTTCCCGAGGGCGCGCGACATCCGGCCTGACAGCGCCTTCCGGCACCTTCCACGGAGGACGGTCATGCGCGCTCGACTGGCCTGGTGGGCTCTCGCGCTCTTGCTGGCAACGGCGCAGGCTGCCGCCGCCGCGGATCAGGTACTATCTCGCGCTCGGCGATTCGCTCGCCATCGGCATCCAGCCTGCCTCCAGCGGTCAGTACGTCCCCACCAACCAGGGTTACGTGGACGACCTCTATGCGTTCTATCGCCCCGGCATCCCGTCGCTTCGGCTCGCCAAGCTCGGATGCTCCGGTGAAACAACCAGCTCGATGATTTCCGGCCTGGGATCGGGCTGCACCTACCCCGCCGGAAGCCAGTTGTCTCAGGCGATCGCCTTTCTCCAGTCGCATCCGCAGCAGGTTGCCCTCATCACCCTCGACATCGGAGCCGACAACCTCCTCGAGTGCTACCAGCCGGGCGTTCCGTTCACGTCCTGTGTCGCGGCCGCGACGTGGACGGCCGCGAACGATCTGGCCGTGATTCTCGGGGCGCTCAAGAGCGCGATCGAAGCGTATGCGCCGGAGGCCCGGATCGTGGGCATGAACTACTTCGACCCGTTCCTGGCCGCGTGGGTGTTCGGCCCGAGCGGGCAGGCGCTCGCCGCCGCCTCGCTGCCGGCGACCGTCGCCTTCAACAGCGCTCTGGACGCGGTCTATCAGGCGCTGCGGGTTCCGGTGGCCGATGTCGCGGGCACCTTCCGCATCCAGACCTTCCCGGCCAACGTCATCATCGCCCTCGCCTGGACGTGGATGAGCGCCCAGCCGCCGAGAGGCCCCGACGTGCATCCCAACGTGCTCGGGTATTTCGCCATCGCCACCGCATTCGCCCGGACGATCGCAACGCCCTGAACCGGAGGCCGGCGTCTATCGGCGCGACCGGCTTCCCGCCTCGGCCCGTGCGAGCAGCTCGCGCAGCGCGTCGTTGCCCGGATTCGCCGTGAGCCCCTGGCGCGCCTGTGACGCGGCGGCCTCGAAGTCGCCGCGATCCATCAGCGCCAGGCCGAGAATTCGGCGCGAGTCGGGATTCCCGGGCTCGACGGCGACCGCCCGCTGGAACACCGCAATGGCCTCGTCCATCCTGCCGCCGGCGACCAGCGCCACGCCGAAATTGGTGAGCGCGTGAACGTCGTCCGGCCGCTTCGCGAGATAGGTCTGATAATCGGCGGCAGCCTCCGCGTACTGCTGCTGCGCGAACAGGGCGTCGGCGAGATCGAGCTGCGCTTCACGGTTGCCAGGCGCAATCGAGAGGACCGCGTGCGCCTGCGAGACGGTGTCCGGCCAGCGCCGCTGCATCAGTCCGGCCCTTGCCAGAATGAGCCGCGCGCTCACGACCTCGGGGACCGGCGGCTCGAGCCAGTGCGGAACGAGCCGATACGACAGCTGCGAAGTCCGCACGAACGCGGTCAGTGCCCGGACGGCATCGTCCAGCTTGCCGGCGTTGAACAGCTCGATGCCGAGCAGGTACCCGGCGCGCGAATCGCCGCCCGCGACCGCGTCCCGCAGATAACCGATCGCTTCCTCATGACGTCCGGCGACCGATAACTGCTCCGCCAGATAATGACGCGTGACCGCCGACGGCCGTCGAGCGACGACCGTCCGGGCGAGCGTCACCGGCGACTCGTATTCGCGGTTGCGGGCGAGGGTCGCCGCCGTCAGCGGTGCGGCCGCCAGCACGATGGCGACGGCCCCGATGGCCGCCCCGCCGCGGACGCGGAGGACGCTGAGGATACCGGGGCCGTGGGCGGACCGAGCCACCCACGACCACACCGCGTGCACGCCGGCCACGACGCCGACCGCGAGCGCGATCAGCGGCAGGTACATCCTCCGCTCGGCGCCCACTTCGGTGGCAATCGGGACGAAGCTCGACGTCGGCGCGAGCGTCAGGAAGAACCACGCGCCGAGGAAACCGACCTCCGGCCACCGCACCAGCGCAGCCACGGTCGCCCCGAGCAGGAGCGCGATGAGAATCGCGTACGGGAGCACGTCCGCGAGCAGGAGCGACCGCGGCCATCCGTAGAACACGACGAGCGATCGCGGCCAGAACGCAAGCCTTAGATAGTGCGCGATCATCTCGGCCTGGTTCAGCAGCCACGTCCACACCGGAACACCGGTCGAGAATCCGCCTACGCCCGATCTCGGGCCCGAGAGCGCGAGTCCAGCCAGCACCGCCCAAGACGCCGCAAGACCGCCGTACAGCCACCGCCGCGCGCGCATCGCGGCCGCCAACGAACCGAAGACGAAGATGCGATCGTAGAGGACGACCGCCACCGGCGCCGTCACCATCGATTCCTTGCACGCCATGCCGAGCGCGCAGGAGACGACGGCCACCGTCGCCCAGCGGGTGCGTCGGCGCGAGCCGCGGTCCGCCCGGCTGCGGAGCCCACCTGCGGCCGCGAGCGCCCTGACGCTCGCGTACAGCGTGAGCAGGTACGCCAGCGCCATCAGCGATTCGGTCCGCTCGGTGAGGTAGTCGACGACCTCGGAGTTGAGCGGGTGCACCAGCCACAACAGCGCGGCCGCGAACGCGATCGGGACCGATGCGCCGCCCACGCGCTCGCGGACCCGCGGAAGGTCCAGCGTTCGTCTGATGACGCCGAACGCCAGCAGGCCGCAGACGATGTGAAGGGCGATATTGACGAGATGGTAGCCGCGGGCATCGAGCCCCCCGACCGCGTAGTTGACGGCGAACGAGAGGTTGACGATCGGCCGGCCGGCAATCGCCGTGTTCCGCTCCGGCACCAGCACCACGGACGGCCGCCACCACTCGCGAATCGTCTGGTTGTCGACGATGGTCGATTGATCGTCGAGGACGAACGCGCCCGACAGGCTGTTGGCGTAGGCAAGCGCGCCCGCGACAACGAGGAGGGCCATCGGCCACCAGGGGACGCGCGGCGGCGGCGCGGACTCGGCCGCGCGGTGTCGGGCCGGCGGACGTTGACGTCTGGTGGATGGCACGTCAATCGGGTCAGCGGCTGGCTTTCCTCGCGTCGTGCACGACCCGGCCGTCGACGACAGTGAGCACGGAGGTCAGCTTCTTGATGGCTTCGTCGGGAACCTTCTTCGGATCGAAGTAGTCGTCGCTCAGCACCACGAGATCGGCGAGCTTTCCGGGCTCGATGCTCCCGAGCTTCGCCTCCTCCTGGAAGAACCAGCCGTTTTCGGCGGTGTACAGGCGAAGCGCCTCCATTCGGGTCAACTGCTGCCGGTCGTTGACGAGCACGCCAGCGGCGTTCTTCCCGGTGACCATGTAATAGATCATCAGCCACGGATCGAGCGTCGAGATCTGCGCCGAATCGGATCCCGCGCCCACGTGAATGCCGCTGTCGACGATGGTGCGCAGCGGCGGTCCGGCGCCGGGCGCGCCGGCGAGATACGTGAACGGATGGACGGCGATCCCTGCGCCGATCGCCTTGAAGCGGTTGATGGTGGACGCGTCAATGCGCGGGGCGTGCGCAATCGACCAGTGCAGCGGCCCGATCGGCGTCGTCTTGTCGACCTCTTCGAAGGCGTCGATCGTGAGCTTGTCCTCGGCGGGCGAGAGGCTGTGCTGCTGAAAGGGCCAGCCCTGCCTCGCCACGAGCTGCAGCGCGGCGGTGTAGTGGGTCGGGGCCGGCTGGCCGAACAGCGGCCAGCTGGTCGCGAACTCGCCGACCCCCGACACGCGGAGCATGTCGTCGCCGAGTCCCTTGAGGTTGTTCAACAGGCGCTCTTTCAGCATCGGCACATCGGCCTTCGTGTCCATGCTGAGGAAGAAGATCCGCAGACGGACCGACATCCGGCCTTCGCGGTTGAGCGCGGCGAACGCGTCGTACATGCGGAACGGATCGGCGCTGGCGAGCGTGTCGGCGGCGAAGGAATCCTGGATGTCGGGGAGCCCGGGGATGACGAAGGCGCCCATGTCCACGTTGGTCGTGACGCCGACTCTCGCGGAGTACGCCATCGCGTCGAGCGTGCCGCGTTTCTGATCGTCGAAGGTCTGCAGCGCGCGAAGAACGTCGAGCGCGGCAATCGACGGCCCGTTGGCCGCGATGAGGCCGGTCTCGCTCACTGCCACGTTCGTGCCGGTGAAAAACGCCTTGGCGCGCGAGTTGACGGCCGCCGGCCCCGTGAACGCCTGGAACACCATGACCGGGTGGTCCGCGTCGGCGGCGTCGAGCTCGGCGAGCGTCGGCAGACGCTTCTCCGCGAACTGGGCCGGATTCCAGCCGCCCATCGCCGTGATGAATCCGCCGGCGGGCACCTCCTTCGCGCGCGCGCGAATGGCCGCCTCGACCTCCGCGATCGATGCCGCCGTCTCGAGGCGCGTGTCGTATCCGGGCCGGAGGCCGAGCAGGACGATGTGATTGTGATTGTCGATGAGGCCGGGCACGGCGGTCCGTCCGCCGAGATCGATCGTCTGCGTACAGGGGCTCAGGCGGCCGCCGCCCTTCCCGACCGTCTGGAATCTGCCGTCCTGGATGGTCACTTCCTGGACGACCGAGCTGCGCGCGTCCATGGTGACGATCCTGCCGTTCACGACGCGCAGATCGCGCGCGCCCGCACAGCGCCCCTGGGCCCGCGCGGGCAGCGCCGACGCGGCGAGAACGACCGCAACGGCGGCGAGGTGACGCATCATCGCAGCGGCTTCAACTCAGCCTTCGCGCCAGACGGCAATGGATACCGATCGACATTCAGCAGCGCCGACACGAGCTGGTAATAACCGGTGACGCCGATGAGGTCGACGACACCGCGCTCGCCGAACGCCTTCACGGCGGCGGCAAACGTCGGATCGGACACCTGCTTGGTGGTCAGGAGCTCGGTGCAGAAGGCGTAGACCGCTCCCTCGCTCGCCGACATCGGGGCCGGTTTCTTCCCTTCGGCGATCGCGTCCACGATGGCCGGGTTGAGCCCGGCCTGGAGCGCGGCCGCCTTGTGCGCGTACCACTCGGTACTGCGCGGTCCACGCGCGAGCCGTCAGCAGGATGGCCATCTCGTTCAGCGGCCGCGGCAGCGACGAGCGGAACCGGACGTACGCACCGAGCTGCTGGGCCAGATCGCCCATTTCCGGACTGCGCAGCAGCACGTTGAACGGTCCGCCCATCGACCGACGCTGGCTGCTGAGAATGTGGTCGGTGAGCTGCTTCTGTTCGGGTGTCATCTGCTCGTAGGCGAGCGGCTTGAACCGATCGCCGACGAGATTGAGCGGCGGCCGTGCATTCTGCGCCATAAGGGTCACCATCACGCCGATGAGACACGCGCCGACGCCGACAACGAACATCTGGACACGCATCGTGAGCTCCTGGGCGGTCCGGCTGAAGCCGGACCCTACCGACACTCCTGGGCGGTCCGGCTGAAGCCGGACACTACCGACACCGGACGCCTTCGGGCCCTGTTGCCCGTCTCAGCGCCCCTTGCCCTTGAACAACCCGAGATCGATCCCGTTCGCCATCGCCTGGTAGCCGGCGTCGTTCATGTGAAGGTTGTCGCCGGGGTTGAACTGCGGCTGGACCTTGGTCGGCGCGCTCGGATCCTGGACCGCGGCATCGAAGTCGATCACGCCGTCGTACGCCTTGCCGGTCCGAATCCACTCGTTGAATGCCTTCCGCTTCGCCTCGCCCTCGGCCGTCCAGTACGCCGCGCCCTCGAACGGCGTCAGCGTCGCGCCGTAGACCTTGATGCCCCGCGCGTGCGCGCGCTCGATCAGCTGGCGTTGCGCGGCGATCAGGTCGGCCGCCGACGGACACGGGTTGCTGCGCCCGATGCCGATGTCGTTGATGCTCTCGAGAACGATCACGTGCGTGACGCCCGCCTGGCTCAGGACGTCGCGGTCGAAGCGCGCGAGGGCGCTCACGCCCGCGCCGTCGCCGAGCACGCGATTGCCGGCGATGCCCAGATTGAGCACGCCGAGATTGATCTTCTGCGCCTGCAGCCGCTTCGCGAGCTGATCGGGCCAGCGGCTGTTCGTGTTCGGCGTCGACCGCGTGCCGTCGGTGATCGAATCGCCGAAGGTCACGACCGCGCCGGCCTGTTCGGGCGCCGCCACGTCCACCCGCGACAAGAAGAACCACGCAGCCGTGGTCGTCGCGCCAGGGAAATCAGGCGCTCCCGCCTGATTTCCCGTCGCCGAGACGTAGTTGGTCTGCAGCGCGCCGGCGTGCGTCGTCAGCGGCACCGCCGACGTGTCGCCCGGCAGGTAGACGTCGATCGCGAGATCGGACAACGGCGGCACGGCGAGCGCCGCCGGATCGCTCAGCACCGACGCGCCGGGCGGAATGTTCACCGACGGACTGCCGCCGAAGGTCAACGCGCGATCGGAGGCGGCCACGATGGCAGCGTCCTTGTCACGCAGCGCAACGTGTGCGGCCCCGACCGCGAGCGGTGACGTGCCGTACGCGTTCGACAGCACCACGCGCACGCGGCTGCCGCCGATGCTCGTGTGCACGATCTGACGCAGCGTCTGGTTGTTGAAGTTGATCGGCGGACCCCCCGGGCCGCCGCGACCGCCGCCCTGGCCGCGTCCACCACCGGGGCCACCGCGCCCACCTGGTCCCCCTGGAGCGGCCTCAGCGGCGGCGGGCTCCGCCGCGGCCCGCGCGGGCGGCGCCTGGCCGAAACACTGCGACGTCAGGCCGGCCCCGAACGGCTGCCCGACGGCCGGAGGACCCTGCGGACGGGCGACCACGGCGGTGGCCCAGGTGCCGACCCAGTGTTCGCCGCGCGTGCTCTGCGCGCGCAAAGACGACTGAGCCGCGACGATCATCAGGGCGGCCGCGACCGGCGAGGTGACTGCCAGTATCCTAGACTTGATGCGCACGTGCTTCTCCTTTGCGGGAACCGCGATTCTAGCGCGAAAACCGGCGCCGGGCACCTTTACACTGCCGGCAGTCCGGTCGTACTATTGCGGTTCTGATCGGAGGAGAGGCATGGCAGCCAGATGGGGTGTGTGGTTGGCAGGCGTCGCGCTGGTTGCTTCGACGGCGCCGCTCGTCGCCCATCACTCGTTTGCGGCAGAGTACGACGCGAACAAGCCGGTCACCCTGAAGGGGACGGTGACGCGCGTCGAGTGGACCAATCCGCACGCCCGGTTCTATGTCGACGTCAAGGACGAGACCGGGAGCGTGACCAACTGGAACCTCGAGCTCGCCAGCCCGAACGTGCTGGTGCGCCAGGGCTGGACCCGCAAGTCGCTCAACGTCGGCGACGTGATCACCGTTCAGGGCTCGAGAGCGAAGGACGGGTCGAACATGGCCAACGCGCGCGTCGTGACGCTGGCCGACGGCAAGCGCGTGTTCGCCGGATCCTCCGGCGGGGATGGACGGTAGGCGCAGGCGGGTTCGTCGCTGGTCGTCAGCTGAGCCCCGCAACAGGAGAGACACAGTGCGCACGCTGCTGGTCGGTGCCTCGATCCTCGCGGTCGCCGTCAGCCTGACCGTCGCGGCGCAGCAGCAGCCGCGCGGTCCGGAGACGACAACTGGTGGCAACAACCCGGCGGCGCCGACCTCGCCGGCCGGCTCCGGCGGCTTGACGACGGGACGCGGCCGCGGCGCCGCGGCGCCGAAGGGCCCGACCCCTCACTTCCCAAACGGCATCGTCGATCTGTCAGGCGTGTGGCAGGGCGGCGGCCCCGTCGGCGATCTGGAAGAAGGACTGCCGAAAGGCGAGACGATCCCGCTGAACGCCGAAGGGCAGCGCATCATGGCCTCGCGGCAGTCGAAGGACGATCCCGAGGCCAACTGCCTGCCGACGGGCGTTCCGCGCTTCGCCCCCTACCCGTGGCGCATCGTGCAGATGCCGACCGACCGGCCGACCACTCACATCTTCTTCCTGTTCGAAGGCAACATCCACAGCTACCGGCAGATCTTCATGGACGGCCGCAAACATCCGGCGGATCCGGATCCGACCTGGTACGGCCACTCGATCGGCTGGTACGAGGGCGACACGCTCGTCATCGACACGGTCGGGTTCAACGACAAGTTCTGGTTCGACTTCCGCGGCCACCCTCACACCGAGAAACTGCACACCATCGAGCGGTGGACCCGGAAGGATCTCGGAACGCTCGTCAGCGAGATCACGATCGACGATCCCGGTGCGTACTCGAAGCCGTTCACCGTCAGCTTCACGGCGCGCCTGCGCCCCGGCGAGGAACTGCTCGAGTACATCTGTCAGGAAAACGAGCAGGACTCGCACCACATCCAGGGACCCGCGGGCAAACCGTAACGGCGCGTGACCTGCGCGCGTTCACAGGCGGACGACGAACCGCCCGCGCGCCGATCCGCTCTTCAGCGTTTCGAACGCATCGGGAAGATCCGCCAGGCCGATTTCCCGCACCGACGCCTTCAGGTTCGCCGGCTTCATGTCGGTCGCCAGACGATCCCACGTGGCCAGCCGCTCGTCCATCGGGCACATCACCGAGTCGACTCCGATGAGCCTCACCGATCGCAGGATGAAGGGCAGCACGGTCAGCCTCAGATCGACGCCGCCGACCAGCCCCGAGGCCGCAATCGCGCCGCGATAGGCCATCGTCCGCGTGAGCCAGGCGAGCGTCTCGCCGCCGACCGAGTCCACCGCGCCCGCCCAGGTCGCCTTTTCGAGCGGCTTGGAGCCCGCCTGGGCGATGGAGCGAGGCATCACCTCCGCCGCACCGATCGACGTCAGATACCCGTGCTCGCCGTCCTTGCCGGTGATGGCGGTCACCCGATACCCGAGCGCCGCGAGACATTGCACGGCCATGCTGCCGACGCCGCCGGTGGCGCCGGTCACGACCACGGGGCCGCGGCCGGCCCGGACGCCGTTGCGCTCCAGCTCGACGATCGACAGCGCGGCGGTGAACCCGGCGGTGCCGATCGCCATCGCATCGAAGGCGTCGAGGCCGGGCGGAATCGGCACGACCCACTCCGCCGGCAGGCGCACGTATTGGGAATAGCCGCCGTCGTGGGCGACGCCGAGGTCGAACCCGGTCGCGAGCACGCGATGGCCGGGGCGGAACCGCGGATCGGCGCTCGATTCCACCGTGCCCGAGACGTCGATGCCGGCAATGAGCGGAAACGATCGGATGATCCGTCCTGCGCCGGTGGCGGCGAGCGCGTCCTTGTAGTTGACGCTCGAGTACGCCGCGCGGACGACCACGCTGCCCGCGGACAGCTCGTCGATGGTCGCGTCCACGATGCGTCCGCGAATCGTGCCGCCATCCTCGAACACACGGAACGCCTGGAATGTGGTCATGGGTCGATGATGCTCGCGCCGCGCCGGCGCCCGACGGGGACTCCGGGCCGGCGCATCACTCGCGCGACGCGATCTCCGTCTTCATCAGCAGCCACGCCTGCCGCGCTTCGTCGACCGAGCCCTCGTCCTCGATGGTCGTGATGTCGCCCGGGTCGCGATCGAGCGTCACCGCCTTCAGCACGCGGCGCATGATCTTGCCGCTGCGCGTCTTGGGAAGGCTCGAGACGAAATTCAGCTCGCCAATCACCGCTACCGGCCCCATCTCGCGGCGGACCGTCGCCAGAAGCTCGTGCTTCAACGCCGCAGACGGGCGGTGGCCCACCTTCAGCAGGACGAAGGCCGAGATCACCTCGCCGCGCGTGTCGTCCGGCCGGCCGATGACGCCGCACTCGGCCACCGCCGAGTGCTTCAGGAACGCGCTCTCCACCTCGATCGTGCCGATCCGGTGACCGGCGATCTTGATGATTTCGTCGGCACGGCCCGCGAACCACACGTAGCCGTCCTCGTCGACATACGCCGAGTCGCCGGTGTAGTACACGCGCGGAATCTTGTGCCAGTAGTCGCGGCCGTACCGCTCCGGCTCGCCCCACAACGAGGCGGTCAGGCCGGGAAACGGCCGCCTGATGACCATGATGCCCTTCTCGCCCGGGCGGCACGGGTCGCCGTCGGGCGTGACGACGGCCGCCTCGATCCCGGGCAGCGGAATGGTCGCCGATCCGGGCTTGATCGGCAGCATCGCGATGCCGTACGGGTTCCCGAACACGGGACCGCCGGTCTCGGTCTGCCACATGTGGTCGATGATCGGCACCCGTCCGTCGAGAATGGTGTTCTGCAGCCAGTCGAGCGCCGCGGGATTTAACACTTCGCCGGCGCAGACGATTCGCTCGAGACGCGAGTGATCCACCGACTTGAGCGGGCTGTCGCCGTACTTCATCAGCGTCCGGATGGCCGTCGGCGAGGTGAAGATCCCGGTCGCCCCGAACTGCTCGACCGCCGTCCGCCAGTTGGCAGCCGGCGACGGGTGATCCAGCGCCCCTTCGAACGCGATGCTCGTGCAGCCGATGATGAGCGGCGCATACACCATGTAGCTGTGGCCGACGATCCAGCCGATGTCGGAGGTCGCCCACCAGACGTCCTCCGGCTTCAGGCCGAAGCACCAGCGCCCCATGCTCGTGATGTGCACCTGATAGCCGCCGTGGGTATGCACGGCCAGCTTCGGCCTGGCCGTCGTCCCGGAGGTCGCGAGGATGTAGGCCGGCTCGTTCGCCTCCATGGCGACCGCGCTGTCATCCTGACCCGCGGCGTGCCCGACGAACTGGTCCCAGCTCATGTCGCGATCGCCGCGCATCGGCGCCGGCGTGGCGGTTCGCTGGAGGACGATGACGTGTTCGATGGCCTGCTGCTCGAGCGCGTCGTCGACGATCTCCTTCAGCCGGACCTCCTTGCCCTTCCGGTACGTGGCGTCGGAGGTGAACACGAGACGCGATCCGCTCGCCGCGATCCGCTCGCCGAGCGCGCTCGCGCCGAACCCGGCGAACACGACCGAGTGGATGGCGCCGATGCGGACGGTGGCCAGCATCAGCGCGATCGATTCGGGGCACGGCGGCATGTAGATGGTGAGGCGATCGCCTTTCCGGACACCGAGGCCGCGCAGCGCCGCTGCCAGACGCCGGACCTCGTACAGCAGCAGGGCGTAGGTCAGGACCGCGCGCTCGCCGCGCTCGTTGAAGTAGACGAGCGCGGCATGCCCGCCGCGGCCCGACGCGACGTGACGATCCAGCGCGTTGTAGGCGAGATTCGTCTCGGCGCCGACGAACCAGCGGAACGTGGGGAAGCTCCACTGGAACACCCGGTCCCACCGGCGAAACCACGGCAGGCCGTCCGCCGCGCGCTCCCAGAACCGCTCCGGATCGCGGAGCCCGTCCTGGATCCAGCGGGCGACGGCCGGCGTAATGAGAGGCAACTATGCGGCTATGGCTGCGCGGATTTCGCGGCCGCCTGCTCCTCGGCCCGTTCGCCGCTCAGGATGTTGCCGATCGCGTAGTTGCCTTCGTGGCACGCGTACTCCATCACCGGCTCCTGATCGTTCATCGTCAGCGGCAGGGAGAACGTCCAGGGGCGCGTCCAGGTCGAGGGATCCTCGATGGTCACGGTCCACTCGACGATGTCGGGCGCGGTGCGGGTGAAGCGCTCGATCACCTTCAGCGTGTTGGGATTCGCGTTGCGGTACGCGCTGCGGTCGCGGAAGTTGGTCGACTCCACGACCAGCGTGCTCCCTTCCCAGTGGCCCCGCGGATCGCCCATGTCGAGATGCAGGTTCTTGCCGACGTGCGGCCGCTTGTCGAGCGGAATGATCCGCGTCTCGTGCACCATCTCGTACCGGATCCCGACCCAGCCGGGCCCCTGCACGATCTGGTACGAGTCGCCGTAGATGGCCGGCAGCATCGAGCCCGGATAGCCACGCGTGATACAGCGATCGTACAGGCTGAAGTCGAGATAGCTCTCGAAGCCGGTATTGGAGAAGCTGCTCGCGGCGCGGCCGGTACGCCTCGGATCGCGCCACGGGCGGCGCCCCTGTGCCTCGGCCGTCGTGGGCGGGATCTTGCCGTCGGTCGGATCGATGACCATCCACGCGCGGCTCCCCTTGATCATCTCGCCGCGATCGCCGAACGCCCCGTTGCCCCGGATGCGGCCCGTCGGATCGCCGGCGAGAAACGGGGCGCGCGCCTCCGCCTGCTCCTGACGCTTCTTCACCAGCTCCGCCAGTTCGTCGCCGCGGACCTCGTCGACGCGCCGGCCCTCGAGACCGGCGGGCCGCTCCATCGGCGTGCCCTGCTCGTACTTGTTCGTGAAGTTGCCGGAGATGTCGGGGTCGCCCCACGCCGTCTTGGGCGGCACCCAGCCGGCCTTCGCCGGCTTGGGCGGCTTGGGAATCGAGGGCGCCTGCCCCGCCAGCGGAACCGTCAGCAACACTACCGCGATGGCCGCTCCCCAGCGGACCAGCCGCGAGCACGAGTCCTTCGCCATGCGCCCCCCTCCAATCGAATGGCCGTTGGCCGTCAGTCCGTGACTATTGCCCGCCTCCGGGCGGCGCTGGCGGCGGCTGTCCCCGCTGCGGACCGTACACGTTGCCCGTCGCGCCGGCCGGCGGGTCGAGCCAGAGCGACGGCGGCATCGGGCCGCCGGTCCGGATGGCCTCCTCGACCGCGCGGTCGTAGGCGCGCGCGGCGCTGAGGATGTCTTCCAGCCCGCGATTCCCTTCGTGACACTCATAGGGCAGGATCACGTATCCCGGCTGTGTCGTGAACGTCAGCCGGATCTTCCAGGGCCGCGTGAACGTCCGGGGATCGTCAATCGCGGCCTCGTACCGAATGCCGTCCTCGACCCGCGCGAACCGCTCCACCAGCTTCAACCGATCGGTGGTCGGCGCGCCGTTGCCGTTTCCGCCAATCCCGGTCCTGTCGTCGAGAAAGTTCGTCGTCTCGACCACGAGCGTGTTGCCTTCCCAATGCCCCCGTGCGTCGCCGAGATAGGTCTTGAGCTTCGCGCCGACGTGCGGCCGGCCGTCCAGTGGAATGACGCGCGTGTCGTGCACCATCTCGTAGTTGATGACGACATAGTCCGGGGTCTGGAAGATCTGGTTGCCGTTGCCGTAGATGACAGGCAGCGTCGATCCCAGGACGCCGCGCGTGATGCAGCAATCGTACAGGCTCCGGTCCTCCCATGAGGATGGCGGGTTGCTGCGGCGGGCCTGCCGGAGCGCCACGCGCTGCTGGGCCTCCGGCGTGGTCGGCGGGACACGCCCGTCCGCCGGCTCGATGACCCGCGAGGTCTGCCTGAACGTCCGGGTGCCGACGTCGCCGCGGAACGCGCCGACCGCCTTCCTGTTGCGCTCAAGCGCCGCTTGATCGCGCTTCGACCGCTCGGCGAATTCCTCGTCGGTGAGCTCGGCGCGACCCGCGAACTGCTCGGGGCGCTCCATCGGGACGGTGAGCATGTCGTCAGTCGTCCAGACGCCCTGCAGATCCGGATCGCCCCACGGCGTCTTCGGCGCGACGAAGGTCTTTTTCGCCGTCGCCGCCTTCGGGCCGGACTGCGCCCCCACCGGCGCGGCCATCACGGTCGCCGCCAGCGCCGCCGCGCAGACGGCGCCTCTCATTTCTGCGCCGCCGCGTCGGCTTCGGCCTTGCGCGCCGCGCTCAGCATGTTCCGTATGCCGTAGTTGCCTTCGTGGCACGCGTACTCGAACGGCTGCTTGTCCTCGCCGCCCTTGGTGAGGTTCATCGCATAGGTCCACGGCCGCGTCCAGGTCGCCGGATCGTCGATGGTGACGGACCACTCGACGGTGTCCCTGTCGATCGGCTTGAAGCGCTCGATCAGCTTGAAGGTGTCCGCGTTGGCGTTCCGGTAGGCGCTGCGCTGCTTGAAGTTCGTCGTCTCGACGACGAGCGTGTCGCCCTCCCAATGGCCGCGCGGGTCGCCCATGTCCATCTTCATGTCCTTCCCGACGTGCTGGCGGCTGTCGAGCGGAATGATCCGGGCTTCGTGAATCATCTCGTAGCGGATGGCCACCCAGCCCCGGCCCTGGATGATCTGATAGGCGTTGCCGTAGATCGCCGGCATCATCGACCCCGGGATGCCCCGGGTGATGCAACGGTCGTACAGGCTGAAATCGAGCGTGCTGTTGAAGGGCCCGTTCCCGAAGCTGCTGCCGCCGCGCACGAAGGGACGCTGACGCGCCTGCTCGGTGAGCGGCGGGATCCGGCCGTCGGCCGGGTCGGTGAGCAGCCACGCGCGGCTGTTCTTCGCCCCGAAGTTTTCGAACCAGTGCACCGGGTTCGATCCGGGGAGGACACCGAGGTTCGGCGCCGAGGCGACGCGCTGATCCTCGCGCTGCTTGTTGAGCTCCGTCAGCTCGTCTTCGGTCACGTCCTCGAGGCGCTTGCCCTCGAACGCGTTCGGCCGCTCGAGCGGAATCCCGCTTTCGTCGTTGTTGGTATACACGCCCGACAAATCCGGATCGCCCCACGGCGTCCGGGCCGGCGCGTAGGTCTTCTTCGCCGATGTCGCCTTCTTCGCCGCCGTCGCCTGCCCGGCAGCCGCCGGGGACCACGCCGTCAGGGCCAACGAAGTGACGATGGCTCCCGTCGCTCCAACTCTCGTGCTCAAACTGTCCTCCTCTTTCGACCCGTTCTGCTTCGCTCTCTCGGCCCGTTCTACTTCGACGCGTTCTCCTCGGTCCGCGCGGCGCTGAGGATGTTCCGCAGCCCGTAGTTGCCCTCGTGGCACGCGTACTCGAACGGCTCCTGCGACGGGTCCTTCGTCAGCATCATCGCGAAGGTCCAGGGCCGCGTCCACGTCGACGGGTCGTCGTGGGTCACCGACCATTCGACCGCGTTGGCCGCCTTGGGCGTGAAGCGCTCGACGAGCTTCAGCCGCTCGCTCGCCCCGCGATCGGGATTGCGGAAGTTCGTCGTCTCGACGACCAGGACGTTGCCCTCGAAGTGACCGCGGGCGTCGCCCATGTAGGTGCTGATCTTCGGGCTGACGTGCGGCCGGTTGTCGAGCGGGATGACGCGTGTCTCGTGAATCATCTCGTAGCGAATGGCCACCAATCCCGGCCCCTGGTGGATCTGGTACGAGTTGCCGTAGATCGCCGGCATCATCGAGCCGGGAAGCCCGCGCGTGATGCACTGATCGTAGAGGCTGCGATCCTCGTAGGAATCGGCCGGACCGCGGCCGCGGCCCGCCGCCACGCGCGCCGCGGCGCGCGTAGTCGCGCGCTGCTGCGCCTGGGGGGTCGTCGGCGGAATGCGTCCGTCCGCCGGGTCGGTGACGAGCCACGCGCGGCTGTTCTTCGCGCCGTAGTACTCGTACCAATGAATCGGGCCGGCGCCCGTTTCCGCGCCGCCGATGCCGGCCGCCCGCGCCTCGCCGGCCTCGTTGCGCTGCTTCACGATCTCCGCGAACTCCGAGTCGTCGATGTCCTCGAGCGTCTTCCCCTCGAACTGCGAAGGGCGCTCCATCGGAATGCCGTTCTCGTCCTTGTTGGTGTAGACGCCGGAGATGTCCGGATCGCCCCACGGCGTTTTCGGCGGCACGTAGCCCTTCTGGGAGCTTTTCTTCACGGCCACCTGGGCGTGGAGGGGACCCGACGCGAACACGATCGCGATGAGCACGGCCACCGGCAAGATCAGGGCAAGTCGGCGCATCGATCCTCCTCCGAAAGATCTGGGGAACTCACAGTATCCCACAGGAATTCCGGGGAATTCGGGCAAAAAGCGGAGCAGCGCCTCAAAAACTTGGTCGCCGCCGGCCCTGACGGGGCCGCGCGCGGACCGCTCCCGCACGACGTGGCCGGCGGGCGACGTAGAATCGGCAGATGCAGCAGCCCGTCAGCCGGGTGGTCGACCTCCTGGATCCGGCGTCGAACCGGATTGCCAACATGACGATCGAGGAAGCCAGAGCGCGCGTCCTCACCGGGCCGCCCGCGGAGGTCCGCGCCATCGACGGGTCGTTCGCCCTCGTCGCCGTGGACGGGATCACGGTCCGGTTGGCGCGGTCGATGGACCGGCCGATGCGCTACTTCCTCGCGAAGCGGGCCGAGGGGCCCGCGCTGTACGTCGCCGATCGCATCGACGCGCTGCACGCGGCGCTCGGGGCCGACGGCCTGGCCGGACAGTTCCATCCGACCTACACGCGGATGGTGCCGGCGCACTACGTCGTGGAGCTGGCGCTCGTCGGGTGCCCCGATCCCGATCCCACCTACACGCGGTTCTTCACGCCGGAACGCAACGCGCTCGCGGCCGACCGCGACGAGATCGGCCGTCGCTACATCGGCGCGCTCTATCGGGAAATCGTCAAGTGGCTGCGGGCGATCGACGCGCGCCAGCCGATTGGCGTCGCCTTCTCGGGCGGCATCGACAGCGGCTCGGTCTTTCTCCTGACGTATCACGCGATGCTGCAGCTCGGCCTGGCGCCGGCGCGGCTGAAAGCGTTCGTGCTGAATCTTGGCGGCGGACCCGACGTCGAACAGGCGCGCGCGTTCCACGCCTCGATGGGCCTGTCGCTGTTTCTGGAGGAGATCGACGTCAACCCGGAGGATCTCGACCTCTGCGACACCCTTCGCGTCCTCGAGGACTACAAGGTGCTCGACGTGGAGTGCGCCGCGATGGCGCTGCGGTTGTGCCGGGGCATTCGAGACCGCTATCCGGACTGGCAGTACCTGATCGACGGCGATGGCGGCGACGAGAACCTGAAGGACTACCCGATCGAGGAGAATCCGGAGCTGACGATCCGGAGTGTCGTCGACAACCTCATGCTCTATCAGGAAGGCTGGGGCGTCGGCCGCATCAAGCACTCGCTGACCTACAGCGGCGGCCTGAGCCGCAGCTACGTCCGGACCTACGCGCCCGCGCGGCGGTACGGCTTCGACGGATTCAGTCCCTGCACGCGGCCGGACGTGGTGGAGGTTGCCGAAGGCATCCCCTTCGCGGCCTTGACAAAGTACGACGTGCCCGCGCTGTACTCGCTGAAGGGAGACATCGTGCGGCGCGGCGTGAAGGCGGTCACCGGGCTCGACATGCCGGTGTTTCCGAAGCGCCGGTTCCAGCACGGCGCCATCCCCACCTCGCGCTTGCGCGCCCATATCGCGAACGACGAGGCGGCGCTCCGGCGGATGTTCAACGCGCTCTACTCGTAGCCCTCACGCTCGGCTGCGGCCCCGCACCCGGTGCGCGCGCGCTGGCGCTGCGGCGGAGCAGCAGCTTCCCCCACAACAAGCCGGCCAGCAGAAACGGCATCAGGTAGAGGGCGAGCAGCCACCGCGCGGGACGCAGGTCGTAGGTCGCGTCGACGGCGGCGTCGAGGTCTGCCCTGCCCATCGGACCGTCGACCGCCACGTGGACGGCGAATGGTCCCTCGTGATCAAGCACGATCGCGGCGAACTGGTTCGTGACGTCGTCATTGACGGGCGCCGTGGCACCCCGCCGGGTCTCACCGGATCGATCCGACGGGGTCGCCGAGACTTCCGCGCCAGTACCCGGGGCAATCGCCGGGTTCGCGTGGAGCGGCTTCAGCATCACCCAGAACTTCCCGGCCGCCGTTCCATCGTCGGTCGTATCGGGGTCGGTCCAGATCGAGATGTCGTACGAGCCGACCACGCGGTGGGACACGATCGGGTACGGCGGTCCGCTGTGCGCCGAGAGCGAGACGCCCGCCAGCCCCGTCCACAGGCAGACCGCCACGAACTGCTTCAGCGTCCTCAGCACGATTTCACCCCAGGAAACCTGCCCCACGCATCTCCATCGGCTGATAGAGAATCCAGATCGCGGTCGTCGCGAGCACGAGCGTGAGGAGCGCCCACGGGATCGCCGCAGGACCCGGACGATCGGGGAATTCACGCTCCGACACGCGGTACGCAACCACCATCGATCCCATGGCGCCGAGCAGCACGCATCCGAGCTCGATTGGGAAGACCGACCCCGGTCGCATCCCGACCGATCGCCACCAGGGCCCGCCGAGCGCCGGCCAGCCCAGCCAGTCGGCCACGGCGTTCTGCACAATCGGCACCGGGGTGAACGCGCCCGTCAGCAGATGGAAGCTGTAGTGCGCCAGCCACATGCCGAACCCGAACGGCACGAGCGCGTACGCGTAACCGCCGGCAATCCGGACGACCGATCTCGCCCCGCCCGAGCCGGCGTGTGTCGCCCAGGCGGCGCCGCCCACCAGAACTATCGGCAGGACGACCAGCGCGACAAGGAATACGAGGGCGAGCACCGGCGCTTCCGACCGCACGCCGATGATCCCTGCGAGCCATGTCTCCAGCCGGTACACGGGCGAGACCATCGCGAACGCGTTCAGCAGGGCGCCGAACGTGAACACGATGGCCAGCCCGGCCACGTCCCATCGTTTCGTCAGGCTCCCGATGCCGGAACGCCGCCGCGCGTCGGAGAGCTCGGCGCCCGGAAGACGGCCGGCGAGCGCGATGTTGTCGTGCGGACAGGCGTGGACGCAGTCCAGACAGAACGTGCAATCGAGGTTGCCCACCTTCATCGGCAGGAACAGTCCGAGCTCGCATCCGCGCCGGGCGGGAGCGCCGCGCGAGCCCTTGATGCAGTCCGCGGTGCGACAGGCGCGGCAGGTGGACTCCTCGCGCACGCGCAGCTCCAGCGGCGAGATGGTCGACGCCGTGAAGTTGAACTGCCCGATCGGACAGAGGTACTTGCAGAACGTCGCGCCGGAGAAGACGAGATCGACGGCGAGCGCCGCGGCGAAGTAGCCGATCACGAGGTACGCCGTCTCGCGCGGCAGCGCCCACAGATCGAACAGCTCGTAGACGAAGAGCACGGCCACGAGCAGTGCGACGCCGAACCATTTCGTGCGGAGCCGGCGCGGCCAGCGCAGCGGCGGCGGCACGAGCCGGCGACCGGCGTCGCGCACCAGCACGAAGGGACACCCGAAGCAGAACAGGTTCCCGGCCGCCAGCAGCGACACGATCAGCAGACCGCGGTAGTGGACCCAGGTCAGGACGGGCGCCAGGTTGGTGGTTGGCGATTGCGGACCGTAGAGCCCGTCCGCAATCACGACGACGGCGACGGCCAGAACAAGCAGCTGGAACGCAGTGCGGGCATGCCGCCAGCGAAGGAACGCGCCAATCGCCGGCCAGCGGAGAACGTCCGATGTCACATCGAGAGCAGCAGCAATCCGCGGCTCACGCAGCGGCGCGCGCGGCCTGCTGCCAGGCGCACGTGCACTGCTGCCGCCCGGCGTCCGGCGCCGCCGGGAACATGTGGTAGTACATCGCAATCATCATTGGAATGAACACGATCGTGTTGTAGAAGAGGTGCAGCTCGACGCGCGGCACCCACAGCTGCACCAGGCTGGTCGGCACCGGCCGGCCGAAGAAGGGGTGCCCCGTCAGGGCCTGAATCTGCAGCAGCAGGTGCTCGAAATGGTGGAAGAACTGGATGGCGAGCGCAATCGTCCACCACTTGTGATCCTTGACGCCGGTGAATCCCTTGCGCAGCAGCCAGAAGCCCACGAGCATGACGAGCGCGTAGCCGTAATGCAGCGATTCGGACCGGATGAGCCATGGAAAGATCTGGCCAAGCGCGCCGCGGGCCTCGGGCACCGGCCATCCGAGAACGTAGATCTGGTACGCCTGCAGCAGATGCTCGGCCCAGTGCGCGAGCACGATGACCATGAACGCCCGCAGCGCGAGCTCATGGCTCGGGCCGTTCAACCGCTCGCTCATTGTCATCGTTTCGACCGGCCGGCAGGGTTCAGCGTGCGTGGCGTACATCGAGATGGCCCTCCCCGATTTCGAGTGGGTTAGTATCCGAGGCGGGGCGCTTGCGCCTCAATCACACAAAAGCACTATGCCGGTGTCCCTGGCCTACCCGACCGCACGCGCCGACCGCGACGCCTACGTGCTGGACAGACGTCCACCCAAGTCGCCGCGCGATCCCTGGACCTCTCCGGACCCCCCGGTCGAGGACGAGCTGGCGGCGGACGGCAGCCTCGCACGAACGGCCACGATCTTCCTGACCGGCCGGGAATGCCCGTGGCGCTGCGTCATGTGCGACTTGTGGCGGCATACGATCGCCGGCGACACGCCGCCCGGCGCCATTCCGGCGCAGATCAACGACGCCCGGCTGCGGCTGAATCAGCCGTCCGCCACGCAGCTCAAGCTCTACAACGCCAGCAGTTTCTTCGATCCGCGCGCCGTTCCCGAGGCGGACTATCCCGCCATCGCCGCTGCGCTCGATGGGCTCTCCCTGGTCATCGTGGAATCGCACCCGGCCCTCGTCGGCCGGTGCGTCGATCGATGGCTCGACGCGACGGCGTCGGCGAGCGTCGCACCGCCTGGCCTCGAAGTCGCGATGGGTCTCGAGACGGCCCACCCCGGTGCGCTCGAGCGCCTCAACAAACGGATGACCGTCGGGCAGTTCGCCGCGGCCGCGGGCGCGCTCCTGCGGCGCGGAATCGCCGTTCGGGCATTCGTGCTGCTGGCGCCGCCGTTCGTAGCGCCGGACCAACAGCTGCCATGGCTGCTCGCCTCGGTGGACGTCGCGTTCGATGCCGGCGCCTCCGTCGTGTCGATGATTCCGACGCGGGGGGGAAACGGCGCCATGGAGGCGCTCGAGTCGGCCGGCTCGTTCCGTCGGCCCACGCTCGACGAGATCGAGCGGGGCTTCGACGCGGTGCTCACCGCATCCGGCGATCGCGGCAGGCTCTTTGTGGATCTCTGGGATCTCGAGCGGCTCTCGACCTGCACCCGGTGCTTTGGCGCCCGGCGCCAGCGCCTCGATGAGATGAACCGTCGGCAGCGCGTCCTCTCTCCGGTCCCGTGCCAGCATGCGCCCTGACGCGCCTCTCATTCATCGCGATCTCGACGTCGCCGTCGTCGGTGCAGGGTTTGCCGGATCGCTGACGGCGCTGGCGCTCCGCCGCCGGGGCTTCCGCGTGGCGCTCGTCGAGCGCGCGCGGCATCCCCGGTTTGCGATCGGCGAGTCGTCCACACCGCTCGCCAACCTGCTCATCGAGGAGCTCGCCGACGCCTACGACCTGCCGTGCGTCCGCACGTTCGCCAAGTGGGGCACCTGGCAGCAGGATCATCCCGACGTGGCCGCGGGGCTGAAGCGCGGCTTCACGTTCTACTTTCACCAGCCGGGACGTCCCTTCGCCGACGACCGCACCCACCAGCGGCAACTGCTCGTCGCCGCGAGCCCGCACGACGGGATCGGCGACACGCACTGGTACCGTCCCGATTTCGACGCGTGGCTGGCACGCGAAGCCGAATCCGCGGGCGCTCTCTATCTCGACGAGACGCGCCTCGATGGGATGCACGACGACGAGTCGCGCGTGGTGCTGGACGGCGACCGGCGGGGACAGCCGGTGCATCTGGCGGCGACGTTCCTCATCGACGCCAGCGGCCCGCGCGGGTTTCTTCACCGCACGCTCGGACTCGCCGAAGCCCCGCTCCGATGGCTGCCGGCAATCGAGGGGCTGTACACGCACTTTGCGGGGGTGGCGCCCTGGGGCGTTCCGAGCCCGGACAACGAAACGCCGCCGTTTCCGGTCGACGCCGCGGCCGTCCACCACGTCTTCGACGGCGGCTGGATGTGGATTCTGCGATTCAACAACGGCATCACCAGCGCGGGGGCCGCGCTGACCGGGGCCGCTCGCGCCCGGCTCGGGCCGGACCAGGACGCGCTGACCGGATCCGGTAGTGTCCGGCTTCAGCCGGACCAGGACGCGCTGGAACGCGCATGGCGACATCTGCTGGCGACGCTGCCGTCGGTGCGCGATCAATTCGTCGGGGCGCGTCAGGTGCATCCGTTCGTGCATGCGCCGCGGTTGGCCTTTCGAAGCCGGCAGATGGTCGGCCCACGGTGGGCGATGCTCCCTTCGGCCGCGGGTGTCATCGATCCGCTGCTGTCCACGGGGTTTCCGCTCACGCTGCTGGGCATCGGCCGGCTGCTGGGCGTGCTCGAGCGGACGTCGGGCGGAGTCGAGCGCCGGGATGCGCTGCGCGCGTACGCGCAGGTGACGCAGGCCGAGCTGGACGCGACCGAACGGCTCGTGGCTGCGCTCTATGCAGCCATGGACGATCCGCCGCTCTTCAAGCGCTTGACGCTGCTCTACTTCGCGGCGTCCAGCTATTCCGAGGCGGCGCGGCGTCTGGGCCGGCCGGAGCTCGCGCCCGGATTCCTGCTTCACGCGCACGAGCGATTCGGCATCGAACTGGGCGCGTGCTCGGAGGCCGCAATGACCCTGCGCGACGACGATGCGCGATCGGCGCTGTTCGAGCGGATCAACCGCGCCATCGAGCCGTTCGATGTCGCGGGACTGCTCGATCCCCAGCGCCGCGACTGGTACCCTGTGGTTGCGGACGATCTGGTCCGCGGAGCGCCGAAACTGCACGCGAGAAGCGCCGACGTGCATCGTCTGCTCGAACGGTGCGGATTCGCGGCACCGGCTGCTCGAAGGTCCGCCCCCCGTAGTCCGCACTCGTAGTGTCCGGCTTCAGCGGGAGACGGAAACCCGTAGCGGGAGACGGAAACCCGTAGTGTCCGGCTTCAGCCGGACCCCTACGTCCCCCTACGCCCCGGCTTCAGGCGCGCCGCACGGCGGGCCGGACCGAGGCGCTCGTCGGCGAATGCGCCCTGCCCGAGCCGGCTCAGCTCGCGTAGAGATAAAGATAGAGCCCGATCACGAGCAGCAGAACAGCGACAATCACCGTCCACGTGGCCCACTGCAGGCCGAACGGCCGCGAGGGGGGCGGCGGAAACGAAGATGACTCTGCCATGACAACACCATCGTAGATCGCAAGGGCCTTTGCCGGTTCGAGATCTCGGTCCGGATCCTGAAGCTCCGGAGCGTCACGCGGCTACCGGCGCTCCCGCGCGTCAAAGCCCTCATCCGAGCCTCGCTCGAGGCTCGGCCGGCGCGGCTCAGTCGCACGCCCTGTCTCCGACGGAACGACTGGTGCACTTGCCTTCAGCATTCGGGCCCGAAACTCGCCAGGGCCACACGGAGGTCAGCAATGGCAGAAGCGCTCCAGCAGACTCAGCGGCGGCGGCCGCATCCACATCCGATGGCGGCGGCTTTCCTCGAGCTCGATCTCGCCCGAGAACTGGCTCAACTGCACGCGGAGCCAGAGTGGCAAAGCGGCCGAAACGCCAAGACGCTGGTCAAGTACGACGACCTGCGGGTGGTGCTGACGGCGCTCAAGGCGGACACCCGCATTCCAAGCCATCAGACAGAGGGCCGATTGGCCATCCATGTGATCAGCGGGCACGTTCAGATGCACGCGTCGGGTCGCACGCTCGATCTTCCGGCCGGCAGCCTGGTGGCATTGGATCGCGGGACCGTACATGAGATCGACGCGCTCGACGAGAGCGCGCTTCTCCAGACGATTGCGTGGCCGGGGCCGCGCCGAGTCTGACCGGCGACCGGTCCGATCGCGAAACAGGCGACGCGCGGCGCTGGAAGCGGCATGATCCGGTACCCAGGGTAGCGCCGAAGTTCCATGACCGCCTTTCACCTTCCGTGGATCCGGGTCGCAATCGACATCGTGATTGCGGCGCATGCGGCGTTCGTCGTCTTTGTCGTAGCGGGCGGCCTGCTCGTCCTGCGGTGGCGCCGCCTGCTCTGGCTGCACGTGCCCGCGGCCGTATGGGGTATTGCGATCGAGTTCACCGGGTGGATCTGTCCCCTCACGCCGCTCGAAAACTCGCTCCGGGAGCGCGGCGGCATGGCATCCTACCGCGGAGACTTCATCCAGCACGACGTGCTGGCGCTGCTCTACCCGGTCCATCTGACCCGCAGCGGTCAACTGCTGCTCGGGTGCGCGGCGCTCGCAGTCAATACGCTGGTGTATCGCCACCTGCTGCGCAGACGGGCGGTTCGATAGATCGTCACCTTTCGCCGGTTCTCCTGGCTATCGTGAGGGACACGCCTTATGGACCCGATTGTTATTCGCAAGCGCGACCCGGATGCTCACAAGGGTGCGATAGAGGGCGATCGGATCGACGACGAGCAACACGGCAATCGCAATGCCCCGGCGCTCGATGAGGACGGCCGTCCGCGGGCGACGACGGCCATCGCCGAGGAGCGCGTCGGTGCGAACCTCGACGACAGCGAGGTGGCCAACGCCGATGAATCTGGTCGGACCTCCGACGTGCCGCGGGACGAGCTAGAGCCGCTCGAGTAGCCGTTCCGGCACGAGCTTCGGCCGTGCTCAACCAACGCCGAAGAGCGTGAGAGCTCCCACGCCGGCGGCGAGCATGGACAAGTGCGCAGACTCTTGGTCCGGCTGAAGCCGGACACTACCGGGGTCAGGACTGAAGCCGGACACTACCGGGGTCAGGACTGAAGCCGGACACTACCGGGGTCAGGACTACCGGCGTCAGGACACTCGACAAGAGTCCACGTACATCTCGACCAGGAGCGCCGCCGGACCGACCAGAAACAGCGCGTAGAACGGCGCGTAGACGACCTCGTTCAGCCGCAGCAGCATCTCGACGAAAGCGACGAGGAACACCACGAGCGACTGCGCCCATTTCGCGCGCACCGTGGTCCTCGGATCGGTCACCATGAAGAAGATGAACAGCTGATACATCGGCCCGGTAATCGGGGCGAGCTCGGCCAGCCAGGGCCGCCCCGTGATCGCGCTGCGGACGAACGAGAAGAAGACGAACGACAGCACGTAGGTGGCGCTGATGTTCAGCCGCCCGACGCGCCAGACGATGAACGACCCGAGAATCCAGATGACGACCATCGGCCAGATGTTGTTGCCCCACTGGATGCTGAGGACCGAGACGGTCGCCGGCGCCAGAAAGAGCACCACGCTCATGCCGAGATTCGACGGGTTCCAGAGGTGGCGCCCGTGCAGCCGCAGCACGTACTTGGAGACGATCGAGATCACGCTCGCCAGCGCGTACGGCCACAGAAACGGCGACCGCGTCAGGATGCCGACGCTGATCCCGGTGATGTACGCGCTCGCCGGATTCGGCCAGCGGCGATACGTCAGCCGCGACATGAGCGCCTCGGCGGCGATGGCGGCGGCGATGGCCAGACCGGTCCGCGTGTAGCTCTCCAGGATCCCGAACGACAGGTGCGCCGTGACGAGGATGCACGTAATCAGGATCGGCGGCAGGAGCCGGTTCTCGAGCGAGAAGGCCACCCGGCGGCGGGGCGTCACCGCATCGCTCGAGGCGAGCGTCGCGCCACCCAGACTCATTGCGGCTCCCTGACGCGATGCAGCCGGTCGATGGCCGGGCGCTCGATCGCCTCGCGCCCGCCCGACGGCCACCGGATCTCCACGCGATCGACGGCGGTGGCGGTGCCGAGGCCGTAGTGCAGCCGCCGCTGGTTCTGCGCGCTGAAGCCGCTGCCGCCGCTGACCTCCTGCACCTGCCGCCGACCGCTCCACGACACCTCGACGCGGGCGCCGATGGCGCTGCGGTTGCTGGCGGTTCCTTCGAGCTCGAAATCGATCCAATGCCGCCCCGGCTGCACCTCGTTCCGGTACATCAGGAGCGGTCCGCGCTGGTTCGCCACGAGCACGTCGAGCACGCCCCGGTTCCACAGATCGGCCAGCGCGACGGAGCGGCCGTCGTAGACATCGGTGGCGCCGACCGCCTGCGCGGCGTCGCTGAAGCGGCCGGCGCCGTCGTTGATCCACACGCGCTTGCGCTGGTACCCGGACAGGCTGCGGCCCTTCATCGCCGGCCAGTTCTGCGCGTCGCCGATGATCGCGCTGTGACCGACGGCGATTTGCGCGAAGTCATACCAATAGCTCGAGCGCTCGCCGGCCGACACGTAGCCGTTCACCAGATACAGATCGAGCGCGCCATCGTTGTTCAGGTCGCCGAACTGCGCGCCCCAGCTCCAGCCGCCGAGATCGACGCCGAGGCTCGACGCCAGGTCCTCGAACTCGACGACCGTCGACGCGTCCGCCGCGGCCTTCCCGCCCCCGGGGCCCGGCGCGGCCGTCTTCGGCACCCAGAGATCGTTGGCCTGCACCAGCACTCCGGGCTCGGAGATGTTCGTCTTGTAGATGGCGAGCCGCCCGTCGTTGAACACGTCGCCGAAGGCGGCGCTCATGCCGCTCTTCGGAGTCCGGCCGACGTTGGTTTCGGCACTGACGTCCACGAACCGTCGGCCGCCGCGGTTCGCGTAGATCTGCGAGACGCCGTAGTCGTTCGCCAGAAACAGATCCGGGTAGCCGGTGCCGAACAGGTCCGCCGCCCCCACGGCGAGCGTCCAGCGGCGGGAGTCGATTCCGAGCGACGCCGACACCTCGCGAAACGTGCCGTCGTGCTCGTTGTGGAACAGGTACTTCCGCCCGCCGTTGTTCGCGTACTCGAAGCTCTCCGGCATGATGCGCGTCGTCTTGAGGTGCCAGAGATCGACGTCCTCGGGCCAGTAGCCGGCCACGAACAGATCGAGCCAGCCGTCACGGTCGTAGTCGAGCCACACCGCGCTGTTCGCGTTCACCCACGACGGCAGGCCCGCGCGATCGGACACGCGCGTGAACGCCCTCCCCTGATCGTTGTGAAACAGCTCGGGACGGCCGTACTTGTAGACGAACAGATCTTCGTACCCGTCGTTGTCGAAGTCTCCCCAGATCGCCCCCATCGACACGCCGGTGCCGATGCGGTTGACCGCCGCGAGGCCGACGTCGGGGGCGACGTCCCTGAACGTGCCGTCGCCCTGGTTCCGGTAGAGACGATTGAGGCTGCCCTCCGCGCTGTTGGTGAGATAGAAATCCTGCCAGCCGTCGCGATCGAAGTCGGCGACCGCCACCGAGGCGCCGGTCGACGCAATCTGCGGCATGATGTGATCCAGCCTGGCGTCGAAGATGGGCGCCGCGTGCGTGAAGGTCACGCCGCTCGCGCGGGCAACCTCGTCCAGGCGGAAGCCGTATCTCACCAGCGCCTCCGCCACGCTGCCGCGGGCGGTCGCGCTCCGGGCGCTCAGGCGATCCAGCAGCTTGACGGCCGCAAGCGCCGCCACGAAGACGACCGCCCACACGGCCCAGAGAACGCGCCGCCGACGCCCTTCGCTCATCTCAATCCGTTCACGAACGCGCGCGGCGACACGAACCGCGTGTGAAACGTCTGCCAGTCCGACGCGTGGCGCTGGTAGACGGGATCCTGCTCAAGCTCAACCGATGGCGACCGATCGTAGTCGGTGCGCGCGTGCGTCGGCAGCGGCCCGACGGTCTTCGAAAACGTCGTGTTGTAGTCGCCGTCTTTCTCCCATCCGTCGCCGACCAGCACGAAATCGCGCGTCCAGCCCGGCGGACACGGCGCCGGCGCCGGAAACGCGAGCCGCAGCTCGTCTCCCGCGTTCATGATCACGTACCGATCGTCAACCTCCGCCAGGAGCTCGCGCACGTCGCCGAACCGCGTGTAGTAGCCGACCAGGTCGCGCCAGCGCTCCGTCACGTTGGCCAACTGCCCGTACAACGGGATCTCCGGCTTGCGCCGATCCGCGCGATCCGTCCTCGAAAATCCGCGATACCGCAGCTCCGCGGTCCCCGGGTGGATCCGGTCCGAGGCGGTGCGGACGTCGGACGCGTCGGGCGCGACGGCCAGCCAGTCCCAGTACACCTCGAGATTGGTCCGGAGCCGGATCCGCCGCGCCCGCGTCACCCCCGCGGCCGGCACCTGGCTCAGATCCACCAGCATCGTCTTGTTCTTGCCCGCAGGGAACCCGAGATCCGGCGCGACAACCGTCCAGCGGCCCGACCCGTCCTGCGCCTCGAGCGACACCCCGTGGGGACGCACGCGATCGCCCTGCGCAATCGCGACATTGATGCTGCTGTCGGTCGGATAGATCCATCCCGCCGCCACGAGCCACAGGCGTTCGGCGCTCGAGAGCTCGCGGCCGAGATCGATCTCCACGAAGTGTTCCTGCGCAATGCCCTGGTAGTCGCCGAGGGCAAAGGTCGACAGGTATCGACCGTCCAGCCGATCGACCGTGTCGGTGACGTCCCGCCCTGCCTCGTCCCAGGCGCGTGCGATGGGCGTCGGCCGCCGGACCACGTGCACGGCCAGCGCCGGCGCGGGTTTCGCAAACCGCTCGTCCACGTAAACCTCGGTATCCGGCGGATGATCGACCGTCATGAGCGACACGTGATCGATGAAATGCGTCTCCCAGAGCTCACCGGTGATGCGCACGTCGTACGCGCCGTTTCTCGCCTTGAGCTGGTCGCCGCGAATCTTCACCCAGTCCCCGGTCTGGGACACGCCGGCGGTGTCCTGGGCGTTGATGCGGAGTCCGAGTGGCGATCGCCACAGGAAGTCGGTCACGAACCGCATGCCGGTCCCGTCGTCTGCGAAGACCCAGGGACACGACCCCTTGAGGCGCTGCTCGGTGAGAATCGTCTCGTCGGCCCGGCGATCGAAGTCGGCCTGCATGATCCCGTTCGGCCAGACGATCCGGGTGACCTCGACCGCGGTACGGGTGCCGAGCCCGAAGTGGACGACCGGGTCGGTGACGATCTGCCGCTCGGTGAGGAGGCCGGATCGGATCTCGACGTCGCCGCCAATCCCGAACGAATTGATCCGCTGATCCCCGGCCGTCGGCTGCGCGCGCGGACGCACCACCTGCCAGTGATAGCCGGCCGTGCTGCGCGCGATCAGGCGGACCGGCTCGCCTTGCGCGATGCCCGCCAGATCCAGCAACCCGTCGCCGTTCAGGTCGGCCACGGCGGTCACCTCGCCGTCCACGGCGGCGCCGAGCGGCTGAAACGCGCCGTTCGCGCCGCCGAGCCAGACGCGCGACGACCCGGCCGCCGACGCTATCAGATCGAGCGCGCCGTTGTTGTCGAGATCCGCGAGCAGCAGGCGCGAGGTTCCCGATGACAGGCGCTGCGGGCCATCGGTCCAGGCGGCGAGCACCTGCTGCTGCCATCCGGAATCGGTATCCGAGAAGCGACGAATGGATCGGTCGGCGCCGAGCACGACGAGGTCGAGCACGCCGTCGCCGTTCACGTCGCCGATCGCAATGGCCGCGCCCGCGCCGGTCCCGGCGGGCACCGACATCGGCGTGAACCGGCCCGCCTGCCGGTTCTCGAACACGTGCAGGCCGCCCGCCTCGTCGAGCAGGGCGGCGTCGGCGTCGCCATCGCCATCGAGGTCGCCCCACGCGAATCCCCGAAGGCCGACCACGCCGGCGAACGGCTGCACGCGCGACCAGGTGCCGTCGCCGTTGTTGCGCAGGACGAGCGGTGCGGCGCCGTTGACGCCGACAATCAGATCGAGATCGCCGTCCATCTCGACATCGGCGGCCCACACGCCCGACGCGTCGCCGTCGAACAGCAACGGCGCCGAACGGTCGGGGAAGGCGTCGCCGTCGGACTGCGGAACCAGGCGCACGCCGCCGCTTCCGGCGAGCGCGAGATCGATCCGGAAGTCGCGGTTGGCGTCGAGCGCGGCCACAGCCGCCGGGGATCGCGCGGGAGCGCCGGGAAACGTCACGGTCGCCGGCGTCTCGCCGAGCCGGCGCAGCTCGCGCGATTCGACGGCGAACACGGCCGGCCGACCTGTTCCCGTCAACGAGGTCGCGACCACCGCCTGGACCGGCCTGGAGGCGTCAGCCGGCAGGCGCTCGGTCGCGTAGGTCAGCGAGCGGTCGGGAGGCGACGGCGTGGCGCTCGGCGAGGGCAGCTTCAGGAACCGGTCGAAGGGCTCCGCGATCAACTCGGTGGCCGGCTTGATCTCGGCGAGGTTTTCGCGAAACACGGGCACGCGGACGAGCAGGTTGCGCATGAACGCGGAGGCGCGCACGGCGTCGGCGAAATTCGCGGTCGCGGCCGCCGACCGCAGCGCCTCGAACTGTTCGCCGACCGGCGGCGGCCACGCCGAGGCGTGGGCCGCCAGCGCACGTACCGACTCGTCGAGGCGCGCGCGATCGGCGCGCTTGGCGGACAGCCGCGCCCGTTCCAGGAGGACGGCGAGATTGTCGGGGCGCAGTCGCTGCAAGTCGGCGAGGAGCCGATCCGCTTGGTCGTTCGCGCCCGGTCCGCCGGCGTTCTCGACTTCGAGCGCCAGCGCGTATCGCGCCCGCAGATCCCGCGGGTTCACTTCGGTCGCACGGCGGAGGCTGGCAATCGCCTCGTCGAGGCGGCCGCGCGATTTCTCGAGCTGCGCCTTCAGAAACGCGATGTCGCTGTTGGACGGCGCGAGGGCGACCGCCTTCTCGATCGCGGGCGCCGCGCGGTCGAAGTCGCCGAGCCGCAGGTCCGCGAGCCCGAGGTTCGCCCACGATGCCGGCTCTTCGGGAACCAGCGCCGTCGCCTCGCCGAACGAGGTCTTCGCGTCGTCGAGAAGCCCGATCTCGAGGTTCGCGAGGCCGCGATAGAACCGCCGGACGACTGCTTCGTAGGTCGGCGACGCGACCGCGGGCAGCCGGTCGCTGCGGCCGAGCAGCAGGTAGGCCCCAACCGCCGCGATCGCGAGGAGGCCGGCAGCACCCCAGAGCAGACCGCGAGCGCGCCCGAGGGTCATCGCCGGCCCGGCCCCTCTGACAGGCTCGCCAGGGCGTCGGCGAACTCGCGGCGATCCGGAAAGATTCTCGCGCCTTCGGCGAGCTCGGTCCGCGCATCGTCGACGCGGCGCAGCCCCGCCAGGGCGAGGCCGTAGCCGAGGCGCGCGTCGGCGAGCGTCGGATTGAGCGTCATCGTCTGCCGATACTGCGGCAGCGATTCCTGGAGTCGTCCCGCACGCCGCAGTCCTTCCGCGAGCTGAAGCCGTGCCTCGGAGTACGCGGGATCGGCGTTCACGGCCGCCGAGAACTGTCCGATCGCTTCGCGGCCGTGCCCGCTGGACGCGAGCAGCAGACCGAGGCTGTAATGTGCCTTCGCGAATTTCGGCCAGCGGCGCGTGACCTCCTCGAACTCGGTCGCTGCACCCTGCAGGTCGCCTTTCATCGCGAGCGCCGTTCCGAGCTTGTGCCGCAGCGACGGTTCGTCTGGGGCGAGCGCGACGCCGCGGCGGAAGTCCTCGGCGGCCGCGTCCCAGTTGCCGTCGTCGAGCGCCGCGGCGCCCCGCACTTCGTACGACACCGCGCTTTCGAGGAGCGTGTCGATCTCCCGCATCTTCGGGTCGGGCGGATTGAGCTCGCCCGGACCGCGCGCGCGCAGATGCGCCTCGGCGGTCTGGGTGTCGCCGATGCCGCGGTACGCCAGGGCGAGCGGGTAGTGAATCACCGCCGCCCTGGGATCCAGGGCGAGCGCCTGCTCGAGGTGATCGATGGCTCTTGTGTACTCCTGCTTCGCGAGCGCCGCGCGTCCCACGCCGAACAAGACGGCCGGCGACCTGGGATTGATGGCGAACGCGCGCGCGAAGAGCGGCTCGGCGTCGGTCGGCCTCCCCTGATCCAGGTACTCGCCGCCGAGATAGACGAGATTCGCCACATCCTCCGGCTGCAGTTTGAGCGAGCGCTCCCACGCCCGGGAAGCGCGCTCGGAGTCGCCCTTCAGCTTGTACAGGTGACCCAGGTAGTACGGCCACCGGGCCTCGTCGGGCGTCAGCGCTTCCGCGTTGAGGAACGCCGGCTCCGCGGCGTCACGATATTCGGCCGCCATCAACAACTCGCCGACCTCGCCGTACGCGAATCCCAGCTCGACGTCGGTGGAAGCAGCCCTGTCCCTGACGCCGGTGAATTTCGCATAGGCTTCGCGCAGCTGCTTCTGCACGCTCGTCGTGGCCTTCGAGAGATCCGGCAGCGCGACGGCCCGAAGCGTGGCCCGATCCGCGGGCGCCCCCAGTCTCGGGGCCGGCGGCGAGGCGGCCGGAGGCGCGGGCGTGCCGGAGCCGCAGGCGGCCATCAGGAGGAAGGCGCACGGGAGGATTCGCCGGGCCGTCCGCCTCACTTGCCTGTGCCCTCCTTCAGCGTCGTGTACCGATCGACGGGCACGTCGGTCCACTCCTCACTCCGGCCGTCCGGCCACACGACCCGCACGCGCGACACCTTCGTCTCCGCTGCCAGGCCGACCAGGACGCGGGGATCGTTCGCCGACGCGTAACTGCCGTCGGCGCGCACCCGCCTCCACACCGTCCGGCCGTCTCCGCGAACGACGCCCACGCGCGCGCCGGCCATGTCGCGCGGCGCCTCGGCGCCGAGCGCGCGGATGCCGACCCAGTGATTGCGCGCGCCGATCTCGTTCAGGAGCAACTCCACCCGGCCGTTGTCGTTGCCGACGATCACGTCGGTGTCCCCGTCGTTGTCGACGTCGCCGAAGGCCGCGCCACGCCCGACGCTCGCCGCCTGGAACACGGCGCCGGCGCGGCTCGACACGTCGTCGAACACGCCGGTGCCGAGATTGTGAAGCAGCTGCTTGCGCTGGCGCAGCGGAAAGGGATCGTTCACCTTCATCAGCTCTTCGATACCGGTCACGGCGCCGTTCGCCATCAGGATATCGAGCCACCCGTCGTTGTCGTAGTCGAACCAGGCGGCCCCGAACCCGGTGTTGGGCAGGGTCAGGAAACGGATGCGCGACTTCGCGCTCTCGTCGGTGAACACGCCGGTGCCGTCGTTCGCGTACAGGTCCGCCCCCTGGCCGGTGAGCTCGGCGACGAACAGGTCCTCGTCGCCGTCGTTGTCGTAGTCGCCCGCGTCGACGCCCATGCTCGACTTCGCGGCGCCTTCGGCGCTCAGCGCGGTTCCCGACAGCAACCCGGTGTTCCTGAAGGTGCCGTCGTGCTGGTTGATCCAGAGCTGATTGGGCTGACCGTCGTTGGCCACGTAGATGTCCATCCAGCCGTCGCCGTTGAAGTCGGCCGTCGCGACGCCCAGCGCCGGCCCGAACTCACGCGACATGCCGGCGGCGGCCGTGACGTCGGTGAACGTCCCGTCCTTGTTGTTGTGATACAGGTGACTCGGTTGCGCCGAATAGACGTGCGGCGGACAGTAATCCGGCTTGCCGGTGACGCTGTAGCACTGGATGTTCGCTTCGGTGCTGTAGTTCAGGTAGTGCCCGACGAACAGGTCGAGCCAGCCGTCGCGGTCGTAATCGACGAACGTCGCCGACGAGCTCCATCCCACATCGTCGGTGTGGCTCGCCCTGGACACGTCGGTGAACGTGCCGTTGCAGTTGTTCTTGAACAGCTGGTTGCGGCCGAGCGTCGTGATGTACAGATCGACGCAGCCGTCGTTGTTGAAGTCGCCCGTCGCGACCCCCATGCCGTACGCGAAGGCCCCGATGCCGCTCGCCTCCGTCACGTCGGTGAAACGCAGGGTGCGGGTGCCGTCCGCGTTCACCCGAAGATCGTTGCGAAACAGCCGTCCACGCGGCGGCACCGTCGGCGGATAGAGCGCCCGCTCGATCGCTCGCCCGGCGCCGAGCATCTGCCCCTGGGCGATGAACACGTCCAGATCGCCGTCGTTGTCGTAGTCGAACAGGGCGACGCCGGGTCCCATGTGCTCGGCGTAGTACTGCGCGCCGGACATGCCGTTGAAATGGGTGAAGCTCAGACCCGAGGCCGCGGCCCGATCGACGAACCATTCGGACGCGGGCGGCGACGCCGCCTTCTCGGCGACCGCCGGCGAGGATCGACCGCAGCCCGACAGAAGGACAGCCAGACCGACCGTGCACAGCTCGGCCCTGCGCGCCCCCGCACATGGCATATCGTCCGATTGTACCTGGCTCGAGCCGTACCAGGAGTGGAGGCGCCGGCCTTGCCGGAGTCCATCGGTCCGGCTGAAGCCGGACACTACCCCTTCCTGACATCGGTCCGGCTGAAACCGGACACTACTGTTTCCTGACGCCGGACACGACGGTTTCCGGCCGGCTATCCTGTCCTGCCTGCCCTGCCCCGTGGCCTCGGCCGACGGTTTCTTCCCGACGCGGGTCAGGAGGGCGATTCCTCTTCGTAGGTGGCCTTCAGGCGCGCGACCGCCGCCGGGTCCGCCAGCGTGGTGGTGTCGCCGAGCGCCTTGCCCTCCGCGATGTCCCGCAGGAGGCGCCGCATGATCTTGCCGGACCGCGTCTTCGGCAGATCCGGCGCGAACAGGATTTCGTCGGGGCGCGCGATCGGGCCGATCATGGTGACCACGTGCTGCTTCAGTTCCTGTGCGAGCTCGAGCGACGCCTTCACGCCGTCCTTGACGGTGACGAACGCTGCGATCGCCTGCCCCTTGATTTCGTGCGGCTTCCCGACGACGGCCGCCTCGGCGACCTTGGGATGGTCCACGAGCGCGCTCTCCACCTCCATGGTGCCGACCCGGTGGCCGGCGACGTTCAGCACGTCATCGACGCGGCCGAGCAGCCAGAAGTAGCCGTCGGCGTCGCGCTTCGCGCCGTCGCCGGTCACGTACACGTCGGGGCCCCACCGGCCCCAGTACTGGCGCACGTAGCGTTCCGGGTCGCGATAGATCGTGCGGAGCATCGCCGGCCACGGCCGCGTCAGCACGAGGTAGCCGCCGCCGGCGCCTTCGACCTTCTCGCCGCGCTCGTTGACGATTTCCGCCGCGATTCCGGGAAACGGCTTCGTCGCGGATCCGGGCTTCATGACCGTGATGGCGGGCAGCGGCGCAATCAGGATCTGTCCCGTTTCGGTCTGCCACCAGGTGTCGACCACCGGACAGCGCGATGCGCCGATGTGCTCGTAGTACCACATCCACGCTTCGGGATTGATCGGCTCGCCGACCGACCCGAGCAGACGGAGCGTCCCGAGGTCGTGGCGCTTCGGCCATTCCGTGCCCCACCGCATGAAGCTGCGAATCGCGGTCGGCGCCGTGTAGAACACCGTGACGCCGTGCCGCTCGATCAGATCCCAGAAGCGATCCTTCTCCGGCCAGTCGGGCGATCCTTCGTACATCAGCACGGTCGCGCCGTTGGCCAGCGGGCCGTACACCACGTAGCTGTGGCCGGTCACCCAGCCGATATCGGCCGTGCACCAGAACACATCGTCCGGCTTCAGGTCGAAGATCCATTTGGTCGTGGCGTAGGTGCCGACCAGATAGCCGCCGGTCGTGTGGACGATCCCCTTCGGCTTGCCGGTGGTGCCCGACGTGTAGAGGATGTAGAGCAGATCCTCGGCATCCATCGCTTCGGGCTCGGCCCACGCCGGCACGTCCGCCCTCATCAAATCGTGGTACCACTGGTCGCGTCCGGCCTTCATCGCCGGCACGAGGTCGGCCGCCGCGCGGTTGACGACCACGACGTGCCGGATGGTGGGGGTGTCTTCGAGCGCCTCGTCGGCCATCTTCTTGAGCGGCACGACCTGCCCGCGGCGATAGCCGCCGTCGGCGGTGATCAGGACCTTCGCCTCCGCATCGTTGATGCGATCGCGCAGCGACACGGCGCTGAATCCGCCGAACACCACGCTGTGGACGGCGCCGATGCGGGCGCACGCAAGCATGGCGATCGGCAGCTCGGGAATCATCGGCATGTAGATGGCGACCCGATCGCCCTTGACGACGCCGAGGCCGCGCAGCACGCTGGCGAACCGGTTCACCTCGCGGTGGAGATCCCAGTAGGTGAGCGTGCGCCGGTCCCCCGGCTCGCCCTCCCACACGAGCGCGGCCTTCGTCCGCCGGTCGGTGCGCACGTGGCGATCCAGGCAGTTCACGCTGACGTTGAGGCGGCCGCCCAGGAACCACTGCGCGAAGGGCGGCGTCCACTCGAGGACGCGCGTCCACGGCGTCGACCATTCGAGCTCGCGGGCGAACGACTCCCAGAACGCGTCCGGATCCCGGCCGGCGCGATCGTAGACGGACGGATCGGCCATCGTCGCGGCCGCCTTGAACGCGGGCGACGACTCGATGACGCGGTGCTCTTCGAGCAGCGCGTCGAAGTTCTCGGGGTGCTGCGACGACATGTAGGCTCCTGGCGCCGATTCAACCGTGCCGGCGCGAGCGGATTATCCATTGTCAAGCCCTTGACAACGGAACGGTTCGGCTGATACTAACGCCTGATTCCCTTTTCATACCGCGACGGCAGGAGGTCGCGTCGAGGATGCTCAACTTCATGCAATGGCTCGAGACGACGCGCGCCAGCGTCGCGTTCCACGAATCGATCTGGTCGTTTCCCATCGTGGAGAGCGTGCACGTGCTCAGCCTCTGTCTCTTCCTCGGCATGGCCGTGCTCACCGACCTCCGCCTGCTGGGCGTCGCGCTCCGGGACGTGCCGGTCTCCGAGGTCTTCAAGCGGGTGCTGCCCTGGACGACGGTCGGCGCCGTCATCATGGTCGCCAGCGGCGTCTTCCTGTTCCTGAACACGCCGGTCCGGTACTACACGAACATCTTTCTGCGCGTGAAGTTCGTCATGCTGTTCCTGGCCGTCCTGAACGTCTGGGTGTTCCACTCGGGGATCTACCGGAAGGTGGCGCGGTGGGATCATCAGAATCCCGACGCCGCGGTACGCCAAGTTCGCCGGCACGCTGTCGCTCGTGCTCTGGGGCGCGATTGTCGTCGCGGGCCGGATGATCGCGTACAACTGGTTCGACAAGCACTGAGCGGGGGGCCGAGAGCCGGGACCTCGACGTTGGACGCCCGGACCCGACGCTCGCGGCCACGGACACTCGACGGTGATAGGAGTTGAAATGCTGCTCGCGTTCTTCAAATGGTGCGAAGCATCGTGGATGGGCAAGACCATCAGCGGCTCGGTGTTCCTCTTTCCCGTGGTGGAAGCCGTTCACCTGCTCGCCCTCGCCGTGATTGGCGGCGCCGTCCTCATCGTCGATATGCGGCTGGCCGGCTTCGGCCTGCGCCATACGCCCGCGTCCCGGATTGCGCGCGATGCCGAGCCCTGGCTCATCTGGAGCCTCATGGTGATGCTCGTGTCGGGCTTCATGCTGATGACCTCCGAGGCCATGCGCTGCTACTACAACGGGGCGTTCTGGCTGAAAATGTGGTCGCTGCTGTTCGCGATGATCTTCACCTTCACCATTCGCCGGCGCGTGGCGCTGCGGGATGCAGTCTCGCCCGTCACGTCGAAGATCGTCGCGCTTGTTTCGGTGCTGCTCTGGTCGGGAGTGGGCCTCGGCGGGCGGGGGATCGGCTTCTACTGATGCTTCCCGCTGCCTCCGTTACGCCGTCTTGTTGTACACGAGCTTCCGCGTCGTGCTCTGTCCCTGCGGCGTGGTCGTCGTCTTCTCGATCGTCAGCACGTTGCCGGCCACTGAATAGACATCCTTGCCGCGGCTCGTCACATACCCTTCCTTCTGACCGGCGAAGTACCTCGCGGCGCCAGGTGATCACGAGGTTGTCGCCGTCCCACGAGGCCTTGGACTTGGTCTCGCCGCCAGGCGGGCCCGGCGTCTCCGTTCCGTCGAACGTGTAGGGAACGCGCTGCCCGTTCTGGGTGATCGCGAGATCGTCGCCCATCAGCACGATGACGAGTTGACCGGGCGTGCCGCCGCCGCGGCCGCCAAATCCGCCCCGGCCGGTGGGAATGGCGCCGGGATCGCTCTTCTGCGCATCGACCATCCAGGTGCCGGAAAGATCCGGTCTGGTCTGTGCCCAGACCACACCGCAGAGCGTCAGTGCCAGCGCCAGCGTTGCAACTGAGGTGCGCATCTGGTCCGACTCGGGCGCTACTTCTCGGGGCGTTCGTCCGGAGCGCCGGTGCCCGACGAGCCGACAAACAGCTTGCGGCCGTCCTGATAGGTGATGTCGCGGCCGTTGGCGCGCATCGCCCCGTCCTTGGCCTGATAGCCCTCGACCGTGATCACCGTGCCCGGCAGCAGCGAGCTCTTGTTGAAGCCGCGGCGCAGCAGCGCGTTCGGCGCGCCCGCTTCCACCATCCAGTTCTCGACCTTGCCGTCCGGCTTCTTCACGTCCATGTGGATCCACGCATGCGGGTTGATCCACTCCATCTGGGTGACGGTGCCGGTCATCTTCACCGGCTTCTGCGCGTCGTACTCGGCCGCGAACGAATGGTGCGCCAGGACAGGCACCGCCGCCAGCAGCAGACCCGCCCCAAACGCCGCAAACGTCAGTTTCGCCCTCATCGAATTCGCCTCCATGAACTGCCGACCTTCCGCCGCGTCCGCCCCGCTGTGCCTTCCTGCCTATCGCTCTTCGCCCGTCTCCGCCTGGCCCTGCCTCAGTTGTAGCGCTTCCGGAGATGACCGTAGAGCATTTCCTCGGCGAATTCCACGCACTTGAATTCGAGCAGCTGCGCGTTCTTCTCCACGCGGCGGTAGAGCGGCATGCTGATCTTCCAGGGGCGCGAGAACACCTTGTTGTCGTCGATCGTCGCCTCGTAGTTGATGTGATCGGCGTCGGTCATCGTGAACCGCTCGGTCACCTTGACGTTGTCGGTCGTGTAGTTCCCGGCCCGATCGAGCCACGCCTTCCCGTTCATGCTGTTGACCGTCACGACCAGGCTGTCGCCTTCCCAGCGGCCGTTCGACCATCCCATCCAGCTGTCCACCGGCGCCTCGGTCGGCTTCCCCATGTTCACCACGCGGTTGGCGCTCGCGTACTCGTAGGCGAACAGGATGTTCTGCGGACTCTGCACGATCTGGAACGGATACGGCATGTAGTTGGCGCGCGGAATCCCCGGCAGGTAGCACTTCACCTCGGGATCGTCGGTCAGCTTGTTGATGAAGTTCTTCTTCCGCTGTTCGAGCGCGGCCGGCAGGTACGGGATGTCCCCGCCCTCGACGACGCTCTGTCCGGGCGGCACCGCGCCAATCGCGCCCGTCTGGTACATCGGGCCGGCCATCGCGCCGTGATCTTCGAGGTTCCAATTGGCGGTATCGAGCGTCTGCCAGACCCCGTTCATGTTGGGATGGCCATCCCACGCGTTACGCGGCACGCGGCCGGTCGCGGCGCCGCGCGCCGCCGGCTGGGCGGCGCCTCGTCCGGCTGCCCCGCGTCCCGCTGCCCCGCGTCCCGCCGGCGCCTGCCCCGCCGTGCGGATCGCGGCGACCGAGAAGACCGTCCCGACGGCGAGGGCCGCGAGGGCTGCAGTGATCACGCTTCTCGACCGATTACCCATGGGAAGATCTCCTCTCCGTGCGACGCAGTCTGGGCTGCGCGCCGAGATCGCTTGGGCTGCCGTCACACGACAAGCCGACATCTACAGGAATGACACCAAAGGCGGTGAACAGTCCGACTCCAAGGTGCAACTTTTTACTAAAGTCTGGCCCCTGTGTCAATTTGACATCCCTCCGCGTGCCTCGCCCGAACGGTCCTCAACGGCGAGACCGCGGCCCGCGATCGACGCCTCGACGAGCTCGATCGGATGCACCACTCGCCAGGCATGGCCGGCGCGGGCCGCGGCGGCGGCGATTTGCAGCATACAGCCTGGATTCCCCGTCGCCACGACCTCCGGATCCAGGACGGCGATGTGGCCGACCTTGCGCTCGCCCAGCGCGCCGGCAGCCTCTGGCTGCACGAGATTGTAGATGCCCGCGCTGCCACAGCAGACCTCCGGCTCTGCCGGGCTGAGGAGCTCGAGACCCGGGATCGCCTGGAGCAACTCGCGCGGCTCCGCCCGCACGCCCTGAGCGTGCGCCAGGTGACAGGCATCGTGATAGACGACGCGACGAGGGACCGGATGCCGCGCGGCGCGCGGCGGCCCGAGCTCGGCGACCATCTCCGACACGTCCCGCACCCGCGACGCGAACGCCCGCGCGCGGGCCGCCCAGGATGGATCGTGCGCGAGCAGCTCGCCGTATTCCTTCATCGACGACCCGCAGCCGGCCGCGTTGACGACGATACGGTCCACGTCCGCGCGTTCGAAAATCTCGATCAGCCGCCGAGCGAACCCGCGCGCCTCGTCGAGCCGCCCGGCGTGCAGCGCGAGCGCGCCGCAACACCCCTGCGAAGCCGGGGCCAGCACCTCGCACCCTTCGGCGGCGAGCACGTTGACGGTTGCCCGATTCACCGCCGGAAACACGAGCCGCTGCACGCACCCGGTCAGCACACCCACCTTCCGGCGGACCTCGCCCACCGCGGGGGTGCGCTCGGGCGTGCGGGCGCGCAGCGACGCCCACGTGACCGGCGGCGCGAGCGCGAGAATCGCGCGGACGCGGGAGGGCAGCGCCGCGCCGAGGCGTGAGCCCGCAGTCGCGCGCACGAGCCCCCCGAAAAGCGCCAGCGGTGCGAGCAGCACGCGCAGCCGGTTCGGATACGGAATCAGGCTGAAAATCGTCGCCCGGAACGCCCGATCGGCAAGCGAGCGCTCGTGGTGCCGCTCGATCTGCGCCCGGGTGCGCTCGATGAGGGGACCGTATTGCACCCCGGACGGACAGGCCGTCACACACGCCATGCACCCGAGGCAGGCATCGAAATGGCGCACGAACGCGGCCGATACCGGCGTGCGCCCTTCGAGCGCCGCCTTCATCAGGTAGATGCGGCCGCGAGGCGAATCCATCTCCTCGCCCCACAGGAGATAGGTCGGACAGCTCGGCAGACAGAATCCGCAGTGGACACACTTGTCGATGAGCGCTTGCTGCGGCGCATCAACGGCGTCGAAGGTCGAGGTCACCTCTCGCGCCACGTCGTCACCCCTGTGTTCGCCCGTCGCGGGCTCACACCGGCCCCCGGGCGGCGTTGAGAATGTCGGCCGGATCGAACGCGCGTTTCACCGCGCTCACGAGCGCTCCCCGATCGCCGAGTGATCCCCAGACGTCGACCGCCGATTTCACATCCGCCGTCGCGCGCACGACGACGACGTGGGTCACCACGTCGGACGTGCGCAGCCGGTCGACGGCGGCGGCGGCGGTCGCGGTGTCGGCCTCGATACGGATGTGGCCGGCTCCCACGCCCGCGCGCGCGCGCAGGGCAATCGGCACGCTGCAGGCGCGGGCGATCTCGTCGGCCATCGTCAGCACCCGCGCAAGATCCGCCGGCAGCCAGCTGCACCGGACAATCGTGCCGGGGATCGACCAGAAACGATCGCTCTGATCCTGCCAGCACTCGCGCTCGGCTTCCTCCACCCTGACGTCGACGGCCGCATCGACGAGCAGACGGACCGCCCGGTCGATTTGCGCGTCGACGGCGGCCCGGGTGGACGCGAACTGGAGCAGCAAGCGAGGCGGCGACGCGCGCACGCCGCCGACCGTCATGTCGGCGTCGAACGCGGACGGCTCGAGCTGACTGCCGGCGACAGCCGCCGCGGCGCGGGCGGCCGATTCCCGGTCGGAAAACGTCGCCACGATCGTGGAGGTTGCGGCGGGCAGCGGCGCCAGCTTGAAGGTGGCGGTGGCAATGGCGGCCAGGCTGCCGAACGATCCGCTGACCAGTTTCCCAAGGTCGTAGCCGGCGACGTTCTTCACCACGTTGCCGCCCGCCTTCACCACCCGGCCGTCGGTCAGCGCCAGCTGAATCCCAATCAGGAGATCGCGGGGGGTTCCGTATCGCTGGCGAAGGGGACCGCTGTCGTTGGTGGCAATCGCGCCGCCAATTGTCGCCCGCTCGTCCACGGCGTCGAGGGGGAGCCACTGCCGGTGCCGCTGCAGCTCGCGGTTCACCGCGCGCAGCGGGGCGCCGGCTTCGACCGTGGCCGTCAGATCCCCGTGCTCGTGCGCGAGCACCCGGTTCAAGCGCCGTGTGCTCACGACGACATCGAACGGGCGCGGCCGGCGCCCCCAGCCGATCCGCGTGCCGCCGCCGCGCAACACGACGCCGACCCGCGCGTTCGACGCCCACGCGAGGACCTCCGCCAGCATCTCGACCGACGCCGGCTCGACGACCGCCTGCGGCATCACGTCGTCGATCGCGTCGGTCTCTGCCGCCGGGCGGCTGCAGGGCAGGATGGACGGATGGCAGGATTGCAGCAACGAAGGCAGCATTGATGATCAGAACCGCTCCGCCAGGCCGGCCTTCTCGATCGGATGCTCGCGGTACGGGCCCGGCACCTCGCCGCACAGACGCGGCGTCGGAAAGACCTTGCCCGGATTGCAGAGGCTCCGCGGATCGAACGCGAGGCGCACGCGCTGCATGGCGTCGAGGTCCGCCGCCGAGAACATCTTCGGCATGTACTCGGCCTTGTCGGCGCCGACGCCGTGTTCGCCGGTGATCGACCCGCCGGCCTCCACGCAGTAGGTCAGGATCTCGCCGGCCACCTCCACGGCGCGGTCCGCCTCGCCTGGGACGCGCTCGTCGTAGCAGATGAGCGGATGCAGGTTGCCGTCGCCGGCATGGAACACGTTGCCGATCCGCAGCCCCGATCGCGCCTCGAGCGCCCGAATGCGGCCGAGCACCTCGGGGAGCTTCGTCCGCGGCACGACGCCGTCCTGGACGTAGTAGTTCGGCGACACGCGACCCATGGCGGCGAACGCCGCCTTCCGGCCACGCCAGATGCGCGCGCGCTGCGATTCGTCGGGGGCGATCTCGATGCGCGTGGCGCCGTGCGCGCGGCACGTGGCCTCGACGATGTCGAAGAGCGATCGCACCTCCGCATCCGGCCCATCGAGCTCGACGATCAGGATCGTGTCCGCCGCCGGAAAATGGGGCTGCACGGCCGCTTCGGCGGCGCGGATCGCGAGCGCATCCATCATCTCCACTGCCGCCGGAATGATCCCTTCGCCGATGATGGCCGACACGGCCGCCCCGCCGGCGGCGATGCTGTCGAATGCCGCGAGCAGCGTCTGCACGCTTTCCGGCTTTCGGAGAATCCGCAGCACGATCTTCGTTGCGATCCCCAGGGTCCCCTCCGAGCCCACGAACAGGCCGAGCAGGTCCGGGCCGGGAGCGTCGACCGTCGGACTGCCGATGTGCACCAGCTCGCCATCCGGCAGCACCACCTCGAGCCCCAGCACGTGGTGGACGGTGAACCCGTACTTCAGGCAGTGCGCGCCGCCGGAGTTCTCGGCGACGTTGCCGCCGATCGAGCACACCTGCTGACTCGACGGATCGGGCGCGTAGTAGTACCCGCGCGGCGCCACCGCCCGGGTGATGTCGAGGTTCGTCACGCCGGGCTCCGCCGTCACCCGCCGGTTGGCGATGTCGACCTCGAGCAGGCGATTGAGCCGCGACAGCGCGACGACGATCCCGCCGGCGACCGGCAGCGCGCCGCCCGACAGCCCGGTCCCATGACCGCGCGCCACGAACGGAACGCCCGCGCGATGGCAGATCCGCACGACGGCCTGGACCTCGGCGGCCGATCCCGGCAGGACGACAAGGGCGGGCGGGCACCGCAGGTGCGGCAGCGCGTCGCACTCGTAGGTCAGAAGCTGCAGCGGCTCCTGCAGCACCGCCGCGGGACCGCAGACGCCGACCAGTTCGCTCACCACGCGGGCATCCATCTCGCGTTCTTATCGTATATGCTCTCGGCGGGGAATGACGGATCTCTCGCGGCTCGAGTCCCGAGGCTCGAGGCTCGAGGCCCGAAGCGAGATCGCCCATGTGGCAGCACAACTACACGCCGGTCGGCGGCAGCCTTGGTCTGTCGGCGGCCATCGCCGCGATTCCCATCGCGGTCCTGTTCATCATGCTGGGCGCGATGCGGAAGCCGGCATGGATGGCCGCCACGACGGCGCTGGCGTCGGCGCTGCTCGTGTCGCTGGCGGCCTACGGCATGCCGGTGCGCCTCGCGCTCGTCTCGAGCGTGTACGGCGCGGCGTACGGCATGTTCCCGATCGCCTGGATTGTCTTCACGTCGATCATGCTGTACCGGCTCGCCGTCGACACCGGCAAATTCGAGATCATCAAGGATTCGGTCGGCGGCCTGACGAGCGACCGGCGGCTCCAGGCGATGTTCATCGCCTTCTCGTTCGGCGCGTTCATCGAAGGCGCCGCGGGATTCGGTGCGCCCGTCGCCGTGTCGGGCGCCATGCTGGCCGGTCTCGGGTTTTCGCCGTTCTACGCCGCCGGGATTTGCCTCCTGGCGAACACGGCGCCGGTCGCCTTCGGCTCGATAGGCATTCCGGTCATCACGCTGGCCAACGTCACCGGCCTGCCGGTCGCGGCCGTGAGCGCGATGGTCGGCCGGCTCTGCGCGATGATCTCGGTGCTGATCCCCGGCTACCTGATCGTCGTCATGACGGGGCCCAAGCGCGCGCTCGAAGTGCTGCCCGCGATCGTCGCGTGCGGGCTGTCGTTTGCCGGCATGCAGTTCTACGTCTCCAATTCCGTCGGCCCCGAGCTCACCGACATCATGAGCTCGCTCACCTGCATCGTGGTCATGGTGCTGGTGCTGAAATTGTGGCGCCCGAAGAACATCGTGCGGCTCGAGAGTGACACGCCGGTATCGCACGTCGCCATCGGGCATTCGGCCGGCGAGCTCGTGATGGCGTGGATGCCGTACCTGCTGCTCGTCGTGGCGGTGCTGCTGGTCGGAGACGCCGACATCAAGCTGAAGATCAACCAGTGGACCGACAGCCTGCTCCCCGGATTCGTGCCCACTTTGGCCGCGTCGGCTACCAGGACGGCAGGCCAGCTCAATCGCATCCGCGTGCCGGGCCTCCACAACATGATCACGCAGCTCCCGCCGGTCACGCCACGGCCGACGCCCTATGCGGCGGTGTTCGAGTTCAACTGGCTGAGCGCTTCGGGCACGGCGTGCTTCCTGGCCATCCTCGCGACCGCCGCCGTGCTGCGTATCCGGCCGGGACGCGTGGTCAAGGCATACGTGGACACGTTCAAACAGCTCAAGCTCGCGCTCGTCACGATCGCGTCGATGCTCGCGCTCGCGTATCTCATGAACTACTCGGGGATGACGTCGACCTTGGGGCTGGCATTCGCCGGCACGGGCGTTGCGTTTCCGTTCTTCAGCGCCGTCATCGGCTGGCTCGGCGTGTTCCTGACCGGCAGCGACACCTCGGCCAACGCGCTCTTCGGCAACCTGCAGGTCGTCACGGCGAACGCGCTGCACCTCAACCCCGTGCTCACCGCATCGGTGAATTCCGCCGCCGGGGTGATGGGAAAGATGATCTCCGTCCAGAGCATCGCCGTCGCCGTCGCCGCGACCGGTATGACCCGTGACGACGAGGGCCGGCTGTTCCGCTTCACGATCAAGCACAGCGTGCTGCTGATGGTGGCCATGGCCATCCTCTCGCTGTGTTACGCCTATCTGTTCCCTGGCGCCGTTCCCAGGGGCTGAGCGGGCCGTCGATTCAAAAATCCGGATCCGTGCACGCTTTTTCCTCCTCGCAGCCGAATTTCGTCCACTCTCACGTCGACTCGCCGTTGACGCGGTCGAGGGACCCTTCTACGATTTCAGATCCTGTGCGGAAAGCGACCGAGCGTCTCGGGTTTCAAAAGGAGAGTTCATGCGCGTGAAAGGCTTGTTGATAGTGCTCGCTGCGCTGGTGATGCTGCCGGCGTCGGCGTACGCACAAGCGTCCATCACCGGCGTGGTGAAGGACGCGTCCGGGGCCGTGCTTCCCGGCGTCACGGTTGAAGCGGCCAGTCCGGCGCTGATCGAAAAGGTTCGGTCGGCCACGACCGACGGCACCGGTCAGTACCGCATCATCGACCTTCGGCCGGGGGAGTACTCGGTCACGTTCACCCTGCCGGGGTTCAACACCTTCAAACGTGAAGGCGTCGAGCTGACCGGTTCGTTCGTCGCGACGATCAATGCCGAGCTGAAAGTGGGCGGCGTCACGGAAACCATCACCGTGACGGGCGAAACGCCCATCGTCGACGTGCAGAGCGTCCGGCGCCAGACGACGCTGAGCAATGAAGTCCTGACCACCGTGCCGACGGCGCGGTCGTGGGCGGCGACCGCCATCCTGATCCCCGGCATCACGATTCAGGCCGGCACGAGTGCGGATATCCAGGTGACACCGCAGATGACGGTGTTCGGCGGCGCCGGCGGGCGGACCAACGAAGGCCGCATGCAGGTCGACGGCCTCGGCACCGGCGCGGCGTTGAACGGCGGCGGCGTGTCGACCTACGTGGCCGACATCTCGAACGCGCAGGAAGTCGTGACGACGACCTCGGGCGGCCTCGGCGAGGCCGAAGTCGGCGGGCCGTCGATGAATATCGTGCCGAAGAGCGGAGGCAATACCGTCAAAGGTCAGGCCTACCTGTCGGACGTCCCGTCGTCCTGGGTGGGCAGCAACTACACGCCGGAGCTGCAGGCGGCGGGCCTGGGCGTCCCGGGGCAGCTCATCAAGCAGTGGGACGAGACGTTCGGCGTCGGCGGACCGATCAAGAAGGATCGGTTGTGGTACTACGGCACGTACCGCGACGAAGGGCAGCACCGATCCATCCCGAACGTCTATCCGAACCTGAACGCCGGCGATCCGACCAAGTGGGACTACCAGCCGGACACGAGCAAGCAGGCGCGCGGAGCCGAGAGCTTCCAGCTGTCGAGCGTCCGCCTGTCATCGCAGATCACACCCCGCAACAAACTCAACTTCCAGTGGGACATGCAGTGGCCGTGCAATGGCTCGGCCGTGACCGCCAACGCTGATGCCTGCCGTGCGCAGTCGCAGTCCGACGCCTTCTACGGTTCGCTGGGGCTCGGCGGGCTCACCGCGAATTCGTCGCCCGAGACGGCCGGCTACCTCCGGACGCTCGTGCAGAACCACCAGATCACGTGGCAGTCGCCGACGACCAGCCGCCTTCTGCTTGAGGCCGGCGTGGGCACCTACCGTGCGGCGTGGGGGCCGTTCGAGAGCCCCGGCAATCCGACGCGCGGACTGGTGCGCGTGACCGAGCTGCAGGGGCGCAACGGCGCGGTAGCGAACTTCAACTACCGATCGCAGAACTGGGCGCAGGACTTCGACAATCCGAACCGGTGGCGCGCGTCGGCTTCGTATGTGACCGGCGCCAACAGCATGAAGTTCGGCTACGAGGGCAGCTACCTGGTCGAGGACATCCAGAACCACGGCAACGATCTCAACCTCGCCTACACCCTCAACGGCGGCGTCCCCTCGTCGCTCACCGAGAGTCTCCGCGTCTACACGCAGTCGGACCGCGTCAGGACGACGTCGCTCTACGGGCAGGACCAGTGGACGCGGGGCCGCATGACACTGCAGGGCGCGCTGCGGTTCGACAACGCGTGGAGCTATTCGCCCGCGCAGACGATCGGACCGGCGCTCATCAACGGCCAGACGTTCCTGCCGACACCGCTCAGCTTCGACCGTACCGACGGCGTCAACTACAAGGACATCTCCCCGCGCGGGGGTGTGGCCTACGACGTGTTCGGCAACGGAAAGACGTCGGTCAAGATCAACGTCGGGAAGTACATGGATCCGGCCAGCAACCTGAACAACAACTACTCGATCTCCAACCCGATCGCGCGCATCGCGACGTCGACGACGCGCACATGGACCGACAACGGAACCGGAGGGGCGGGAACGAGCGGGTACCGCGATTTCATTCCGGAGTGCGACCTGACCAACAACGCCCTCAACGGCGAGTGCGGTGCGGCGACGGCGCAGACCTTCGGAACGTCCACGCGGACGACGGCTGCGATTGACTCGGCGCTCCTGAACGGGTGGGGCGTCCGGCCGCGCGACTGGCAGTTCGGCGCGTCGGTCCAGCAGCAGATCGCGCCGCGCTTCTCGATGGAAGTCGGCTACTTCAAGCGATGGCTGCAGAACTTCACGGCCACCGACAATCTGGCGGTGACGGCGAACGACTTCACGCCCTACAGCATCACTGCGCCTTCCGACGGCAGGCTCCCCGGCGGCGGGGGCTACACCGTGGGCACGCTCTACAACGTCGTGCCGTCGCTGTTCGGCGTGACCAGCAACAACATCACCCGGGCGGAGAACTTCGGCACGCAGTACCAGAGTTACAACGGCATGCTGCTCAACCTCAGCGCGAGGATGCGCAACGGGGTCACGTTGACGGGCGGCATCAACAGCGGCGTCACCGTGATCGACAGCTGCGACGTGCGCGCGGCGCTGCCTGAAACCAACGCAACCAACCCCTACTGCCACTCGGATCCCGGATTCGTCACCAAGCTGAACGCAATCGGGTCCTACACGCTGCCGAAGATCGACGTGCTGGTGGCCGGCACTTTCCGGAGCGACCAGGGCGCCTCGCTGGCGGCCAACTACAACGTCCCGGCGGCGGTCATCACGGCGGCGCTGGGCCGTCCGGCCAGTCTCGCCGGCACCACGCAGTCCATCAACATGGTCGCGCCCGGCCAGGTGTGGGGCGATCGGGTCAACGAGATCGACCTTCGCCTCGCGAAGATCCTGAAGTTCGGACGGACGCGCACCAACATCGGCATCGACATCTTCAACCTGATCAACTCGAACGCGGTGCTCACCTACAACCAGACGTTCAGTCCGACCGTCACCACGGGTGCCGGCGCGTGGCTGGCGCCGCAGTCGGTGCTGACGCCGCGGTTCGTCAAGATCAGCGCGCAGATCGATTTCTAACCGCGGAGGAGGCCGAGGCGCCCGCGGGACGCCAAGGCGACAAAGACGCAACGAAAGACCGCAGCGGCAAGACGAGACGGGCCGGGGAGGCAGCTCCCCGGCCCGTTGCTTCTTGGCGACCGATCGCTGGTCAGCGGTTCGCGAAGTGACCGGCTTCATTTCACATTTGGGAGTAGTGTCCGGCTTCAGCCGGACCAGCCCTGGGACCCGCGGTAGTGTCCGGCTTCAGCCGGACCCAGCCCTGGGACCCGCGGTAGTGTCCGGCTTCAGCCGGACCAGCCCTGGCGGTAGAATGGCGCGGTGAAATCGCCGCTGTTCGCTGCCGGCCTGCTGTCGCTCGCGGCGTTCGTCGTACCCGCGTTTCCCGGGCGCCTCGATCCCCCGCCGCCCGTCCAGCAGTCTTCTGCTTCGGCATTGCGCCTCTACGTGTTCGACTGCGGCACGCTCGAGGTCGCCGATATCGGCCGCTTCAGGCTCAAACGCGAAGAGGTGGCGACTGACAAGCTGTCGGTCGGCTGCTATCTCGTCGTTCACCCGCGGGGCACGCTGGTCTGGGACACCGGGGCCGTTCCCGACGCGGACGTCAGGTCCAGCCCCACGCCGACTCGCTATCGCGTGGCGCTGCCGAACGGACAGGAACGCTTCGTCACGATCGCCCGGCCCCTGAAGGCGCAACTCGCCGACGCCGGGTACGCGCCGCGCGACATCCGCTTCGTCGCCCTGTCGCACTATCACTACGACCACTCGGCGAACACGAACGATTTCGCCGGGTCGACCTGGCTGGTGCGCCGGGTGGAGCGGGACGCCATGTTCGCCGCGAAGCCGCCCGACCTGACGCAGCCGAGCTCGTACGCGGCGCTTCGCGCCAGCAAAACCGTCATCATCGCCAGCGACGACTACGACGTGTTCGGCGACGGGAGCGTCGTGATCAAGTTCGCACCCGGCCATACCCCCGGTCACCAGGTGCTCCTGGTGAGGCTGCGCGCCACCGGTCCGGTCGTGCTGTCGGGCGACCTCTATCACTATCCGGAAGAACGGGCGCTCGGCCGCCTCCCGACCTTCGACGACGACCAGCAGCGGACCGCGGCGTCGCGCAGGGCGCTCGAGGCGTTTCTCGCCGGCGCCCACGCTCAGCTCTGGATTCAACACGATTTCGTCGCGACCGCGGCGCTGAAGAAAGCGCCGGCGTACTACGACTGACTCTCTGGAGCGCCGGAGAGGCCAGCGCCCGGGAGCGCGCGCGGGCTTGACGAAACCTTGCCAGTCGGGCGCGTCCGTTTTTCGATAGACTTCCTCTTCGAGGTGTACGAGATGGATCGACGAGACCTGCTCAAGGGAGTCACCGCGATGGCGGGCGGTGCGGCGATGTCGAAGCTGTCCGCGGCGGCCGCCGCCCCGCAGGAACCCGCGGCCCCCGACACGACCCGCTTCTTCCCCGCCGGTTTCAAGCCGTTCAAGGTCGAAACGACGGGCGCCTCGATCAACGGCGTCATCGGCGGGCAGGGGCCGCCCCTCCTGCTCCTGCACGGAGCGCCGCAAACGCACGTGACCTGGCGCCTGGTCGCGCCGAAGCTGATGCAGGAGTACACGATAGTCGCCCCCGATCTGCGCGGCTACGGCGACAGCAGCATGCCGCCCGACGGCGAGAACCACGCCAACTACTCGAAGCGTGCCATGGCTCTCGACCAGGTCGAGGTGATGAAGCACTTCGGCTTCGATCGCTTCCCCGTCGTCGGCCAGGATCGAGGCGGCCGCGTCGGGCACCGGCTGGCGCTCGATCACCCGGACAAGGTCACCCGCCTGGCCGTGCTCGACATCGTGCCCACCCACTACCACTACACGCACGTCACGCTCGAGTTCGTGCAGGCGTACTTCCACTGGTTCAACTATCTGCGGGCCGCGCCCGGCCCGGAGAACGAACTGAAGGCGCAGGCCGAAGCGCGGCTCGCCCGTGCGACGTCCGAGATCCAGCGTGAGTACCTCCGCACGTCCGGCAGGCCGGAGAACATTCACGGGATGTGCGAGGACTATCGCGCCGGGGCCTCGATCGACCTCAAGCACGACGAAGCGGACTTCAACACGAAGATCGGCTGTCCGGTGCTCGTGTTGTGGAGTCAGCGCGGGCCCATCGGACGCCTGTTCGATCTGATGAAGATCTGGACCGATCGAGCATCCACGGTGACCGGCAAGGGGCTGGCGGGCGGCCACTACCTGCAGGAAGACGTGCCCGATCAGGTGATCGCCGAGGTGACAACGCTGCTCAAGGCGTGAATGGCGAGGCCCGCGCCGCCCTGGCGTGGGCCTCGCCGATTGACGGCGGCCGGGGCGGGCCCCTCGGCTATTCGCCGGGCGCGCGGTTGATCTGGTTCTGCGGCTCCTTCCGCGGCCGCACGATCCCCTTCTGCAAATCCTCCGCGAGGGCTTTGTCCTCTGCCCGCTCGCCTCCCAGGATGTACCTGATCGCGCCGTTCCCCTCGTGACACTCGTAGGGCAGCGTGTGGAACCCCGGAGGCGATACCAGGGGCAGCTGCAGCGTCCACGGCCTCGTGAACGTCCGCGGGTCGTCGATCCGGATCGAGTATTCCAGCACGTCGGGCGCGGTGCGCGTGAACCGCTCGGTCATGCGCAGCGCCTCGCTGGTCGGAAGGCCGTTGCCGTTGCCGCCCAGGCCGGTCAGGTTCGTGAAGTTCGACGTCTCGACCACGAGCGTGTTGCCTTCCCAGTGGCCGCGCGAATCGCCGAGATACTGGTGGATCTTCGGCGAGATGTGCGGCCGCCCGTCGAGCGGGATGACCCGCGTGTCGTGAATCATCTCGTAGGTGATCACGAAGGCGTTCGGCGTCTGGAGGATCCGATTGCCGTTGCCGTACGGCACCGGCAGCACACCTCCGACGATGCCGCGCGTAATGCAGCGGTCGTACAGCGTAAAGCTCTCGGGGCCGTCGAACGGTCCGTTGCCGAAGCTGCCCTGATCGCGCGGCGCGGCGCGTTTCTGAGCCTCTGGCGTGAGCGGAGGAATCCGTCCATCGGACGGCTCGACCACGAGCGACGTCTGACGGAAGGTCTTCGACCCCCGCCAGGCGGCGTCGCGGCCACCGGTCTGGGCGCCCGACACCGCGAGCGCGTTCTTGATGGTGTCGGCGTCGCGGGCTTCGCGTTCGGCGAGCTCCTGGTCGGTCAGCTCGGCGCGACCGGCGAACTGGTCGGGCCGCTCGCGCGGAATGCCGCGGGCGCTGTCGCTGGTCCATTCACCCTGAAGGTCCGGGTGCCCCCACGGCGTCTTCGGCGGTGTGTACCGGGAACGAGCGGACGAGGTCTGGGACTGCGCCGCGGCGGGCGTCTGCGCGCCCGCCAGCGGGGCACCGAACAGCACGGCGGCGATCGATGCCGTCAGCGTCACGTACCGGCTGCTCATCTGTGCTCCTTCGGCTCGAAGCTCTCGTCTCCGGCGAACGAGTTGCCCGGGTCTCAATCGACGTGACGTTGCCGCGTCGCGCGCAGGCGCGATCTTCGTCAGATCGACAGCATGCCCGTGCTGTCCCCGAACTTCTCGGTCGGGATCTCGAGCTTGTCGAGCAGGGCCAGCAACAGGTTCGACATCGTGGTGTCCTTCGTGTTGCGGAGGTGACGTCCGCCCTTCAGCCGGCCTGACGCGCCGCCGGCGAGAATGATCGGCAGCGGACCGTGATTGTGCTGGTTGCCGTCGCTCATGGCGCTGCCGTACAGCACGATGGAGTGGTCGAGCAGCGTGCCGTCGCCGTCCGGCGTGGACCGAAGCTTGTCGAGGAGGTAGGTCAGCAGCGTCACGTGGTAGCGGTTCAGGACGGCGAACCGATCCATGTTCGCGCGCAGGTTCGAGTGGTGCGAGAGGATGTGGAACGCATCGCGGACGCCGCTCTTCGGGTACACGGCGTTGCTCAGCTCCTTCGCGAGCAGCATCGTCGTGATGCGCGTGATGTCGGCCTGCCAGGCGAGAACCTGCAGATCGAACATCAGCTTGACGTGCGCTTCGACGTCCTTCGGCGCGCCCACCGGCGCATCGGGCAGCGTCAGATCGGCCGAGGCCTGTTGGGCCGCCTTTTCGATGCGCCGCTCGATCTCGCGCACGTCGCTCAGGTACTGATCCACGCGCGTGCGGTCGACGGCCGGCAGCTTGCGCTGCAGGGCGGCCGCCTCGCCGAGGACCGAGTCGAGCAGGCTGACCGACTGATCGCGCCGCGCCTTCCGCTCGGCGTCGGTGCTGCCGTCGCCGAACAGCCGCTCGAAGACGACCTGCGGGTTGTTCTGCATCGGCAGCGGCGAGGTCGGTCCCTGCCACGAGATGGTGTCACGGTAGGCGCAACTCAGATCGCCGCAGCTCAGGCTCGCGTCCTCGATCATCAGCTCGATGGAGGGCAGCGGCGTCTCCTGTCCCACGTGCTGCGCCGCGTACTGGTCCACGGTGACGCCGAGCCGCGCGCGCGGCCCCGATTCGGCATGCGCGCCGCTCAGGAACGTCGCCGCCGAGCGATTGTGGTTCGACGTCGCCGATCCGCCGCCGTAGGCCTGCGGGTGGCTCAGATCGCTGACGATGGTGACGCGGTCGTAGAACGGCTTGAGCGGCTGGAGGATTTCCGAGAGGTCGAATCCGGCGCCGTCTGTGGCCGGCGTCCACTTGTCCATCGTGGCGCCGTGCGGGATGTAGATGGCGCCGAACCGCGTGCGCGGCTTCGCCGCGGTCTGGGCCAGCGCCGTGGCGGCCGGCAGCATCGAATCGAGCACGGGCAGCGCCACGCTGACACCGACCCCCCGAAGGAACGTACGGCGCGACAGATGCTTCTTGGTGATGAAAGCCATCGTTCTCCCCTCTGTATCGATCCGCTGGCTCAGCCTTCTCTCAATTGGCCGAACTCGTACCCGCCGTCGCCGCCTTCTTCATTTTCATCTGAAACGGCGCGCTGTCCACAATCCCGAGGACGAGCGACGAGAAGCGATAGTCGTTCTGCGCCGCGCGCCGCACAATCGCGCGCACCGTCGGCATGTCGAAGTACTCGACCGGACGACCCAGCGCGTAGGTGAGCAGGCGTCCGGTGGCGGTGGTGACGAAGGCGTCCGACCGCGACAGCAGCGCCTCGCGAAGCGCCACCGGCCCGTTGACCGGCGTCCCATCGACCAGCACGCCCGAGGCATCGATCGGCTTGCCGGCTTCGTGGTCGCGCCACGTGCCGACCAGGTCGAAATTCTCCAGCGCGAAGCCGATGGGATCCATGATCCTGTGGCACGACGCGCAGACCGGGTTGGTGCGGTGCGCTTCCATCCGCTCCCGGAGCGTGGTCGCCTTCACCTGCGCCGCGTCCTTTTCGAGATTCACCTCGACGCCCGGCGGCGGCGACGGCGGCGGCGCGCCGAGCAGCGTCTCGAGAATCCACTTGCCGCGCGACACCGGTGAGGTGCGCGTGGCCACCGACGTCACCGTCAGCATGCTGCCCTGCCCGAGCAGGCCCCGGCGTGGGCTGTCGGGATCGAGCTGCACGCGGCGGAAGTAGCTGCCGTGAATGCCCGGAATCCCGTAGTGGCGCGCCAGCCGCTCGTCGACGAACGTGTAGTCGGCGTTCAGCAGATCGAGGATCGAGCGGTCCTGGCGCGCAATCGCGCTGAACAGCAGCTCGGTCTCGCGGCGGAACGAGTGCCGCAGGTTGTCGTCGAAGTTCGGGGCCGACGTCTGCACGGTGGACAGATCGCGCAGGTACAGCCACTGCCCGGCGAAGTTGCTGGTCAGCGCGTCCGCTTTCGGATCGGCGAGCATCCGCTTCACCTGCTGGGCCAGGACGGCCGGCTCCCGCAGGCGCCCCTTGATCGCCAGATCCAGCAGCTCGTCGTCGGGGATGCTGCTCCAGAGGAAGAACGACAGGCGCGACGCGAGATCGACGCTGCTCAGGCGATAGGTCGCGCCGGGCCGCAGCCCGCGCGGCTCCTCCTCGACGCGGAACAGGAACGCGGGGGCCACGAGGATACGCGCCACCGCCTGCTGGATGCCCACCTCGAAATCGCCCTCGCTGCGCGCATTCTGATAGAACCCCATCAGCGTCTCGACTTCGTCGTCGAGCGGAGCGCGCCGGTACGCGCGCCGGGCGAGGGTCGTCAGGATCTGGCGCGCGCAGGCGGATTCCTCGCCCGACGCCGCGCGGGCCGGCCGTGAGGCTGCCGGGCCGGAACGACCCTGGGGCGGAGACGCAGGAAGGTTCGCGCCGCCCGGCCGGCACACGAAAATGCGGCGGCGGCTCGGCGTATCGCCGGGTCCGGTCGCACTGTAGGGGCCGGTGATGACGACCGTCTGCACGCCGCCCGGCGCGGTGAAGGCCGAGTTGATGCGAAAGTCCGAGTACTGCTCGTCCACGCCGGCGCCGCGCGCGCGGTCCACCAGCGCAGCGCCGAGCACGTGCGGTCCCGCCGGCACCTTGATCCGGAAGCTGCGCGGATTCGCCACGGCCAGCTTCTGCCCGTCGAGCGTCACGTCGATCGCCGCGCCGCCGCCGCCGCGCCCGCCGCCGGTCACGGCGATCTCGTACTCGGCATCGAGCGGAAACGTGTGCGTGACGAGCATGCCGCCGCGCGTCCCGAGCGGGAGCCCCTCGATGTGGCGATCCTGCACGAGCCCGGCGGGCACGGTGTAGGTGGTCTGCGACGGCGTCGCGGTCCGATCGCCGACCGCCCGGCGGCTGATCTTCATCGCCGCCGAGACGTAGCCCTGCACGAGCGACGGCGACACGGCGAGCGCGTCCGCCAGGTTGTCGAATCCCTCGCTCGACGCGTCCGAGGGCAGGAGCGCGGAGACGTCGACGTCGAGCGCCAGCAGATCCCGGACCGCGTTGCCGTACTCGGTCCGGTTGAGCCGGTGCATCGCCGGCGCGTCGAGGCCTGCGGTGGGAGGCGCCGCCCGGTCGAGGCGGGACTCGAGCTCCGACGCGAACGCGTCGAGCACGCTCCGTTCCGGACGCCGTGCGCCGCTCGGCGGCATCATGCCGGTCCGGATCTTGCGGACGACCTTCTCCCACGTGGCCGCATCGACCGCCACGTGATCGAAGTCCTTCGCGTCGAGCGCCAGTCCGCCGACCTTCGCCCGGCCGTTGTGGCAGCCGATGCAGGTACTGGCGGAGAACCGGAGCCGAGGCCGCAGGGGCCGCACCCGACGCCGGGGAGGCGGCCTGCCGCGGCGCGGCGGGCCGCGGTGCGGTGGCGGCGTCGACCGAGGCCATCGCGGCGATGACCGCCCACACGGCGGCAAGGGGCGCCAGGCGCTTCGCGAGTTCCATCATCAATGGCCCGCCGTGGCAGGCGCCCCCATCAGCTTCTTGATCAGCGCGATCGAACCGGGCTTCGACTTCGCGGGATGCGTCGCCAGGAACACGCCTTCAGCCCACGTGAGCGTCGAACGATCTTCCTTGTCCTTCACGTCCAGACGCGCGCCGTGGTCGGCGAGGAACTGGATGATGTCGTCGCTCCCGCGATTGGCGGCTCCCATCACCGCCGTCAGGCCCATCGAGTTGACGGCGTTCACGTCCATGCCGAGCTCGTAGCACATCTTCACGGCTTCGAGCAGCGCCTTCGGCCCCTGATCGTAGGTCTGATCGACGACCCAGTTGACGCCGGCCGCCGCCATCAAGGCCGTCGTGCCCGAGACCGTCGGGATGTAGGGGTCCGCGCCGTAGTCGAGCAGCAGCTGCATCACCGTCACGTCTCCCGCCAGCGACGCTGTGAGGAACGGCGTCTGCCCTGTGAAGTCCACCCACGAGAGCGATCCCGTCACGCGCAGCATCTGGCGGCGGATGGGCGGCGTTTCCGTCGTGCGCGTGTTCGGGTCGGCGCCCTTGTCGAGCAGGAGGCCTATCAGCTCGAGCACCGGACCGCGGTCGACGCCGTTCTCGAAGGGCTCGGAGTTGTCCACATCCATGTTCCGCGTCTCGACGGCGGCCCAGAGCGGCGTCCGCCCGTACCAGTCGGACACGTTGATGGCCGCGCCCCTGTCGATGAACAACCGCGCGACCTCGATGTGATTGTTCGCGATCGCCATGAGCAGCGGCGTGATCCCGTTCGGGTCGAGCTGATTCACGTCGGCGCCCGCCTCGAGAAGGATCCGCGCCGACGCGAGCCGGCCGTCGCGCGCCGCGTACAGGAGCGGCGACAGCCCGCCGGGAATCAGGTAGCGCGATCCGCGATCCGGCAGCCCGCCGCGCACGATGCCGACACCGTGCCCGAACCCGGGCACCGAGTTCGGCAGCACCCACGAGGGCGTGGCGCCGACCCGCGTCTTCGCGTTCACATCGGCCTTCCGCTCGACGAGCAGACCAACGATGTCGGGATGGTCCTCGCGGACCGCAACCATGAGCGCCGTCTGCTGGAACTCCGGATCCCTGGCGTCGACCGTGGCGCCGCGATCGACCAGGAGCCGGACCGCGTCGAGCTGACCCGAGCGGGTGGCGGTCATCAGCGCCGTCTCGCCCGTCGGGTCGGCGGCGTTGGCGTCCGCGCCGGCGTCGAGCAGCAGCCCAATCATCGCGACGTTGCCGTTCGCGCAGGCGAGCGCGAGCGGCGTCACGCCGTACCGGTCGGCGCGCGTGGCGTCCGCGCCCGCGCCAAGCAGCAGCCGCACCGTGTCGAGGTCGTCCACGCGCACCATCCAATGCAGCGCGGGGGTGCCATCGGAGCCGGGGGCGTTCACATCCGCGTGCTGCGCCACGAGCGCGCGTAGGGTCGCGACGTCGCGCGTCATCGCGGCCTGCGCCAGCCGCGTGTCGGTCTGCGCCGAGACATGGACGCCAAAGGCGAGGACCGCGCCGATCGACAGCGCAGCGAACCACCGCAGGCGGACCAGAGGCAAGCTCATGAGGGCACTGTCCTCTCCACGTACCGGGAGCCATGCGTACCAGGAGCCGCTCCTGGAACAGTCAATATTATCAGGGGCCCCGCGGCCTCGCGCGTCGCCCGTGCCCAGATTTGACGGTTTTTGGCCATGGCCGGCTGTCCAGCGATTATCGTTCGGTTGATGCCCATCAAACCTGGACCGCGCCCCGAACCTTCCGGAAAACGCGCCGAGATCTGCCGCACCGCCGCGCGGGTGTTTCGCGACCGCGGCTACGACGGCACCTCGGTCAACGAGGTCGCGCGCGCGCTGAAGATGACCAAGGCCGGGCTGTATCACTATTTCACGGGCAAAGAGGCCCTGCTGTTCGAGATCCTGTCGTACGGCCTGGATCAGGTCCGCGACGAGGTGACCGAGCCGGCGCGTGCCATGCGCGATCCCGAAGCCCGGCTGCGCGAGCTCGTCATCCGGCACGCGCGCATCGTCACGCGCGCCAACGGAGCCGTCGCGAGCCTGGTCGACGAGGCGCGCGCGCTGCCGGCGCCGTCGCGGCGCCGGATCGAAGAACGGATGCGCGTGTACTTCGACCTCATGCGAAACACGCTCGAGGAATTGCGCGAGTCGGGCCGCCTGCGGGACATCGACACGACGGTCGCCGCCTTCAGCGTCCTCGGCATGGTGCTCTGGATTCCACGCTGGTTCCGGCAGGGCGGTCGCCTGACCGAGGACGCGATCGCCCGCGAGGTCGCCGATATCGCCCTGGCCGGTGTGCTGCGGCCGACTCCGCCTGCCGATCCGCCGGATCGCCGCCGGCCTGCTGATGCGGCATGACCGCAACCGCTTGACCTGGGCGTCAAAAAGGCGTCAAATTCCTCCCGACCGACCGGTCGGACGGAACATGCAACAGCTCAGCTTCGGACCCTTCGCGCTCGACCTGGCTGCCGGCCAGCTGCTGCGCGACGAGCGCGACATCCGGCTCAGACCGCAGGCGTTCAAGGCGTTGGCGGTGCTCGCCTACCATCGCGGGCGATTCGTCGGCTACGAGCGCATGATCGCCGAGGCGTGGCAGGGTGTCATCGTGTCGCGCCACACCGTGGACGTGACGGTCGGCGAGGTCCGGCGGGCGCTCCAGGAATACGGTGCGTGGATCGCGCACAGGCCGAAGGTTGGCTACTGTCTGGCCGTGCCGCGATCCGATCCGCGGATCCGGCGGGGCCATCTCTTCTGGAATCTGCGCACGCGCGAGGGCTTCGAGAAGGCGCTCGCCTGCTTCGACGAAGCGGCGGCGGAGGATCCGGGCGATTTCCGCGCCTTCGAGGGCCAGTCGATCTGCTATCTCATGCTCGCCTCACAGGGCATGCGCGCGCCGCGCGAGATGTATCCGAGGTTCCTCACCGCGCACTCCCGGGCGGCGGCGCTCGCCGGGCTCACGCTGGAGATGCGGTGCAACCGCGCCCACGGCCTGCACATGTTCGAGCACAGGCTGCGCGAGGCCGAGGCGGAGTTCGAGGCGGTGCTGCGCGAGGATCCCGCCATGGGCTCCGCCTACGTGCGGCTCGCGATGCTGTACGCCACGCTCGGACGCCTCGACGACGCGCTGGACTGCGCGCTGCGCGGCGCCGAGGTCGCGCCGCTGCTGCCCCTCGTGTCGGCGACCGAAGTGTGCGTGCGGTTCTGGCGGCGCGAGTTCGACGAAGCGGTCGCGGCCGGCGGGCGCGCGCTCGAACTGCATCCGTTCCTGCAGCTCGGACGGGCGTTCTACGCGCAGGCGCTGGAATTCTCCGGACGCCTCGACGAGGCGCTCGACCAGTACCGGATCGCCGCGGTGATGGCGCCCGGGCTCCAGTGGCTGCGCGCGCTCGAGGGTGCGTGCCTGGCCCGGCGCGGGCGCATCGGCGAGGCGCGCGCAATCGGCGAGGAGCTCGAGCGGCGCAGACAGGTCGAGTACGTCGATGCCTACGGCCTCGCGATCCTGCGTCAGGCGCTCGGCGAACCCGACGCGGCGGTGGCCGAGCTCGCGCGGGCCGTCGCCGAGAATTCGGCCGGCCTGTTCGCGATGGGTGTCGACCCGAAAGCCGACGGCCTCCGTGCGGATCCGCGCTACGGCGCCCTGCGGCAGGCGCTCGGCTGCGAGCCGATCGGCGACCGGGACGCTCGTCCCGGCGACGCCGCGCTACGCGTGGACACCGTCGGCTGATTCGCGCGCCGGCGGCTGTTTCGCCGGCTTCCAGACCGAGCGGCTGACGAGCCGCGTCAGCCACGCCGCGCCGGCCAGCGCCGTCAGCAGCATCAGGCCGCGGAGGAGACTTGCGAGCGCCGCGGGTCCCACTTGCGGCCAGCCGAACTGGGACAGCCGTCCGGCGCGATCGATCATCCAGTGCCACGCCGTGTGCGTCAGCAGCGCAGACAGCACGATCGTCCCCACGCGCTCGTCCATCACGTGTCGGAAGAGGGCAGCGATCGCCGGCACCAGCACCAGAAGAACGACGATCTGTCCGAGCTCGACGCCCAGGTTGAACGACAGCAGCGAGGTCAGCAGATGCGACCCGGCGAACTGCAGCGTCTGCCGCAGGGCGAACGAGAAGCCGAACCCGTGGACCAGGCCGAAGGCGAACGCGACCAGCCACCGGCGCCGCCCGTTGACGCCGGCGACGATGTTCTCGAGGCCCATGTAGACGATGGAGGCCGCAATCAGCGTCTCGACGAGGGGTGGAAACCAGAGCGCGTCCGGCGCGACGCCGTAGGCCGCCAGCGCGAGCGTCAGCGAGTGCGCCGCCGTAAACGCGGTGACGACGGCCAACAGCGGCCGGATGCGGCGTAAGGGGACGACCAGGCAGACGAGAAACAGGAGATGATCGGCGCCTGTGAGGATGTGCCGGAACCCGAGCTGCACGAATCGCCAGGCGGCCTGATGCCAGCGCGGATCCAGCCGCACGAGCCCCGGATCGCCCTCATATTCGAAAGCGCGAACCACGCCGGCTTCGGGAACGAAGCGCAGCACGGTGGTGACGTGCGTCCCGAGCCGGGCCCATCGCGGGTCGACCGAGAACCGCGACGCCGCCGATCGAATGTCGTACTCGATCAGGACGTCGAGCAGGCCCTGATTCCAGTACAGGTTCTCCGCGGGTGAAAGGCGAGCGCCCCTGACGTGCGCGATGGCGCCCTCGTACGAGGTGAACGACGGATCGCCGAGCCAGGAGATCCTGGCCGCCACGATACGGCGGGTCGTGAGCCGGGCGTCGTCCTCGTAGAGGTCGATGCCGTCCGCAATCCAGACCTGCGCCGCCTCGTCGAGCGCCCGATCGGCGCGGCCGAGATCCACGTACCCGGCGCCGCGCCTCGGGTAATCGAGGTCGCGCATCGCCTCGAGCGGCACACGCACCACGAGCCGCAGCACCCGCCCATCCGGCCTCACGAAGGCCTGCACCGGGACGTCGACCGGGATGTCGTGCGCCGAGGCGACGGCGCTGACAGAGGCCAGCATCGCAACGAGAACCGACGCGTGCGTCCGGCTGCGGATCGTCACATCCTGTCCGAAGGCGCTGTCATCGCCGGGGCACGGCGGCCGCGCCGCATGAGGTCGACATCAGTTCCCGCGCGATCGCGGCCAGACCACCCCCTGATTGTCCGGCACGGATCCGACGCCCTTGTAGACGAAGCGCTGGACGCGCTTTCCCTCGTAGGTCTCGGTCGTGTAGATGTTGCCCTTCGAGTCGGTCGCGATGCTGTGGACGGCGTAGAACTCGCCCGGCTGCCGCCCGCCGTCGCCGAACGCCGTCAGTTCCGCCATCGACTGCCGATCGAAGACGTGGATCTTCTCGTTGGCGCCGTCCGCCAGATAGAAGTACTTCTGCTGCGAATCCTTCGAGAAGGCGATGTCCCACACCGACCCGTCGCCGCGCGTGTTCTTCTCGACGAACACCTCTTTGACGAACGTGCCGTCCTTGCGGAACACCTGGATGCGATCGTTCACGCGATCGCAGACGTACACGAGCCCGTCTCGTGACAGCTCCGCGCAGTGCACCGGATTCCGGAACTGCTGCGCGGGTGGCGCGGCCGGGTTGTAGGGTCCGAGCGGCGCATCGCTCGGTTTGTTGCCGTACGCGCCCCAGTAGCGCTTGATCGTGCCGCGGTCCATGTCGATGACGGCGACGCGCTTGTTGCCGTAGCCGTCGGCCACGTACGCCTCGTTCGACGGCTCGTCGAGGAAGATCTTCGCCACCCGGTTGAACGCCCACAGATCGTTGCTGCCCGCGCTGGCGTAGGCAAACCCGAACTGCTTCACGAACTTGCCGTCGCGCGTGAACTTCAGGATCTGCCCGTCGCTCGCGCCGTTGCCGCCAATCCACACGATGCCCTTCGTGTCCACGATGATCCCGTGGTTCGACTCCGGCCACTCGAATCCCGGTCCCGGACCACCCCACGCATGGACGACGTTCCCCTGCTGATCGAACTCGATCACCGGCGGCGCCGCCACGCAGCAGTCGGCCGCCGGCGGCGTCGCCGACGCGTAGCGCTCCTTGGGGTCGAGCGTGCCGGCGCCGCGGTGGATGATCCACACGTGATCCTGTGCGTCGACGCTCACGCCAATCGTGCTGCCGAGGCGCCAGTGGTTCGGCAGCGGCTTCGGCCAGAACGGATCCACCTCGAAGCGCGGCGCCTCGTTGTTCTTCGCTGCCACCCGATCGAGCGCGGCCTGCCCGAACCCGAGCGCCGCCAGCAGACCAAAGATGGCTGTGCCGATGGTCAGATTGCGCCTCATCGCTCGCTCCCTTGCGGCGCCCAATCGCGCCGCCGCGCATTGTAGGCGAACGCCGGATTGCCCGCGCCGAAAAAAGGTGCACAATCGGGCGTGCTCAACGGAGGCCCAGGATGACCACGCGACAGTCGGCCACACTCGCAGCAGCAGCGGCGGTTCTGGTGTACGCGGGCGCGCTCGGCCGCGGGCAGACGCCCCGCCCGCCCGCGACGCGCGCGCCGGTGACGAAGGCGCAGGCGGATCGCTGGATGACCGAGCTCTCGAACTGGGGCCGCTGGGGCAAGGACGATCAGCTCGGGTCGCTCAACCTCATCACCCCGCAGAAGCGCCGCGACGCGATGGCCCTCGCGCGCACGGGCACCGTCGTCTCGCTCGAGCGGCCGGTGGTGCTCACGCCGATGCCGGCGGAGACGAAAGCCGACGGCAAGCCGCACGGCATCTACTTCTACGAGATCCGGTTCAAGACGTTTCCGGCCGACGACCCGCAGGGGAACCCGGGATTCAGCAGCGACGTGCAGGCATTCCACGTGCACGGTCCGATGACTCACCTCGATGGGCTGTGCCATGAAAGCGACGGCACGCGGCTCTACAACGGGTACGGGCTCGCCGAAACGGTCCGTGAAGACGTCGGCTGCACGAAGCTGGGCGTCGACAACCTGAAGGAAGGCATCGTCACTCGCGGCGTCCTCGTCGACATGACGCGCATCGCGGGCCGTCGGCCCGGCGCGCCGGTGGGACCCGACGACGTCGAAGCGTGGGAGAAAGCCACCGGCCTGAGGATCGCCAGCGGCGACGCCGTCTTTGCGTACAATCCCGCCGCCGCTCGGGCAGGCGCACCCGCAGGTCCGGGCGGCGGCTTCGATCTGGCGGTGCTGCCCCTCTTCAAAGATCGTGGGGTCGCCGTCGTCAACGGCATCCGCCCGATTCCCGACGATCGGCACGCCGATCACCGCATTCCGATTGTCGCCATGGGAGTGCATCTGCTCGACGGGGTCGTGCTCGACGATCTCGCCGTCACCGCCCGTCGCCTGAATCGCTGGGAATTCCTGCTCGTGGTCGCCCCCCTGCGCGTGCCCGGCAGCACGGGATCGCCGGTCAATCCGCTCGCGATGTTCTGACGGCCGTCGAAGTGTGGGTCGTCCTGGAATATCCGGTTCTGCCGGAGGCGGGCAACCGGTCAGCGCTTGGATCCGCATCGCGGGCGGGTCAATTTTGACGAAATTTTGACAACCGCGGATCGGCAGCCACGCCGAGGATGACCGGGCGAACTCCCCAGGCCACAAAAGGAGCTACTCCATGCGCGCCTTGAACCGTGTCGTGATCGCGCTCTCATGGCTGATGGTCGTACCGGCGGCGGCGTTCTCGCAGAGCTCCGTGCAGGCCTCCATCGCCGGCGTGGTGAAAGACGCGTCGGGCGCCGTGTTGCCCGGCGTCTCGGTGGAAGCGTCCAGTCCCGTGCTCATCGAAAAGACGCGATCGGCCGTCACCGACGGGACCGGCCAGTTCCGGATCGTCGACCTGCGTGCCGGTACCTATTCGGTCACCTTCACGCTGGCGGGATTCAACACGGTCCGGCGCGAGGATGTCGTGCTCGAAGGCTCCTTCACCGCGGTCGTCAACGTCGAGATGAAGGTCGGGGCCGTCAGCGAGACGATCACGGTGACGGCAGAAACGCCGATCGTCGATACGCAGAGCGTCAGGCGCCAGTCGGTCATCAGCAGCGATCTGATCGCGTCGATTCCCTCCGTGCGCGCGTACGCAGGGCTGATGACGCTGATGCCCAACACGGTGGTGGCCAACGGCGCGGCGATGGACGTTCAGGTGGTGCCGGGGATGGTGGTCTTCGGCAGCGCCGGTGGCCGCGGGAACGAAGGGCGCCTCAACCTGGACGGCCTGAGCGTCGGCTCGGCCTTCAACGGGGCCGGCGTGTCGTCGTACATCCCCGACGTCGGGAACGCGCAGGAGGTCACGATGACGACCTCGGGCGGCCTGGGCGAAGCCGAAGTGGGAGGGCCGGCCCTCAACATCGTGCCGAAGACCGGCGGCAACACGGTCAAGGGCGGCTTTTTCGCCTCCGGCGTGACGCAAGGGATGATCGGCAGCAACTACTCTCAGGCGCTCCACGATCAAGGGCTGACGACGCCGGGGAGCTACCAGAAGGTGTGGGACTTCAACCTGGGCGTCGGCGGCCCCATCATGAAGGACAAGCTGTGGTTCTTCGGGCAGGTCCGGGACGAAGGCAGCCACCGGACCGTCCCTGGCATGTTCGCCAACGTGAACGCCGGCGATCCGACCAAGTGGACCTACGTGGCGGATCCGTCGAGGCCGGCAGTCGCCGCGGCGTCGTTCCGGCCTCTCTCGCTGCGGCTGACGGCCCAGCCCAACTCGCGCAACAAGTTCAGTCTGTACCTGGGACGAGCAGATCCCGTGCGAGGGTGCCGCCTTCCAGGGTGCGCCCGACTCGGTGAGCGCCTGCCGGCGTTCCGGGTCCAACGAGATCATCGCGGGCGGCGCGTCTCCGACGCCGTCGGTGAGCGCGACCTCCGCGCCGGAAACCGGAGCGTATCGACACGTCGGCAACCGCGTGCAGCAGGTGACCTGGCAGTCACCGACGACGAGCCGGCTGCTGCTCGACGCGGGTCTGGGCACCTACATGAGCCATTGGGGCGGCGTGTTGATGCCGGGGACCACGGCGGGGGATCTCATCCGCGTCACCGAGCAGTGCGCGAGCGGGTGCGCCAACAACGGCGGCATCGCCGGTCTGACGTATCGCTCGCCGAACTACGCGTTGGATTTTCAAGGCGTCTTCACCTGGCGCGCGTCGGCCTCCTACGTCTCCGGCGCGCAGAGCATGAAGTTCGGCTATCAGGGCGGTTACCTCGTCGACAACCAGAAGGGCATCACCAACCCGACGTTCCTCGCCTACCGCACGAACAACGGCATCCCGGACCAGATTACCGAGACGATCAACCAGTTCCCCGCCCAGCAGCGCGTGCGGTACGACGCGTTCTACGGACAGGAGCAGTGGACGCTCGGTCGCCTGACGCTGCAGGGCGCGCTGCGCTTCGACCGCGCGCGAAGCTTCTTTCCGGCGGCGCAGATGGGCGGCGTCCGGTTCCTGCCCAACGTCGTCTCCTTCCCGGAGACGCAGGGTGTCGACAGCTACAAGGATCTGACGCCGCGCGGCGGCGCCGCGTACGACGTCTTCGGCAACGGGAAGACGTCGGCGAAGCTGAGCTTCGGGCGGTACCTGGAAGCGGCGCAGAACGCGGGGCTCTTCACGGCCAGCCGTCCCACCTCTCGCGTGTCGACCAGCGCCACGCGGACGTGGACCGACGCGAACGGCAACTTCGTCACCGACTGCAATCTCCTGAACAACGCCTCCCAGGACCTGCGCTCGAGCGGTGGCGACTTCTGCGGCTCGGTGGCGAACACGAGCTTCGGCCAGTCGGTGTTCAGCACCACCCAGGATCCGGCGCTCTTCAACGGCTGGGGCGTGCGCTCCGGCGACTGGCAGATCGGCGCATCGGTCCAACAACAGCTCCTGACGCGGATGTCGGTAGAAGTCGGCTACTATCGCCGCTGGCTCAAGAACTTCCTCGTCACCGACAATCTGGCGGTGTCGGCGGCCAACTACGACTCCTTCACGATCTCGGCGCCGCTCGACCAGCGGCTGCCGGGCGGCGGGGGCTACGCGATTCCAGGGCCGCTCTACAACATCAACCCGAGCGTCGCGTCGGTCGCGGCGAACAACTTCGTCACGCTGGCCAACAACTACGGCGACCAGTCGCAGGCGTCGAACTCGGTCTCCCTGGATCTGCGGGCCCGGCCGCGAAACGGTCTGGTCTTCCAGGGCGGCTTCAATGCCGCGCAGACTCTCGCCAACAGCTGCGCCGTTCGCACGCTGGTTCCGGAGACGAACGTGACCAATCCCTACTGCGACACGAACACCGGGTGGGTCAAGCGCTTCACGGCGCTCGGCTCGTACACGCTCCCGAAGGTGGACGTCGTCGTCGCGGCCACGATGAGGAGCGACCAGGGCGCTTCGCTGGCGGCGAACTGGGCCGCACCCAATGCGGTGATCGCGCCGTCGCTCGGCCGCAACCTGTCGAGCAACGCGCCCACGGCGACCGTGAACCTGATCGCGCCCGGCGCGCTCTACGGGGATCGCGTCAACGAATTCGACCTCCGGTTCGCGAAGATCCTGAAGTTCGGCCGCACGCGGACCAACGTCGGCATCGACATCTACAACGTGATCAACAGCGCGGCGGTGCTCACCTACAACCAGACGTTCGTGCTGCCGACGGCGAGCAACCCGAACGGGAGCTGGCTGACGCCGACCTCGGTGCTGCAGTCGCGATTCATGAAGATCAGCGCCCAGATCGACTTCTAGATGATGGCGACGGGGAGCGCCCGTCCACCACCACAGGCGCGCGTGGACGCGGATGTCGTCGCCCGCGGCAGGCGGCGCCTGTTCTGCGGTGGTGTTCTGCGGTGGAGCGCGGGTACTCGCCGGCCACCCGCGATGGCCTGCCGAGGATGACGACCTCGTCACCGACCTTGAGCGACGCGCGCGTGACACCCTGGTTGTCGAGCTGCGTTGTCCCGGCCCATTCGACCGCCCAGCGCTGCGGCACGCCGTCCTGATCCGGCGCCTGGATGTGCACGAACGAATGCGGGTTGCGGTAGACGAACTGAACCAGCTTTCCTTCGAGCTTCACCTCACGGCTCACGTCGTAGGTCGCGGCGTACGAATGGTGAGCGGAGGCGGTTGGGCCGGCCGCGATGGCCAGCGCCACGATGCCGAGCAGGGTTCGACGCATCACTTCTTCTCCTGGATGGTTCGGTACACCGCTTCGATGAACATGTCGGTCGTCCACGGTCCGCTGGTGGACCCGTACCGCCGGTCGAAGTCCATCGTCGGCTGCGCCGCCTGGACCTGCCGGAGCGTCATCCCCTTGTGCTTCAGGTCGCGGACTCTGTCGCGAATCATCACCAGCATGTTGCGGTACGACGCGACGTCGGCGGTGTCGGACACGCGCCCGCGGCCCGGAATCACCCATGTGCCTCCCTGGCTCCGGTACTCGGCGACCGCCAGATCGAGGATGTGGTTGAGGCCGTCGATGACGCCCTGGATAGTCCCGCCCTTCGGGACGTCGATTATCGGATAGCTCACCGTCGAGAACAGGTCCCCGGCGCTGATGACCTCGGAGTGGCGGAAGTACACGAAGCTGTCGCCGTCGGTGTTGGCGGCCGGCGCGTGGTACACGATGACCGCCTCCCCGTTGAAATACTCCGGAAGCTTCTGAAACTCGTCGAAGTAGGTGTCGGTCGGTTGCGCCGCGGCGGGCGCCGGCGTCTGGGTGCCGCCGGGATCGTTCATGCGGTTGAGGACGTTCTCGTGCGCGACGATAGACGCAACGCGCCCGACGTTGGCGACGGCGCTGCCGAAGCCGCCGCCGCGCGGGAAGAAGCCGGACGCGGCGATCTTCTCGTTGCCGCCGACATGCTCCGGCGCCGCGCTGGTGTCGATGATGTAGCGCACCGGCCTGGGCGGCGCCGGCGAGCTGATCACCGCGTTCATGTACGGGCTCGCCCAGCCCCAGGCCCCGGGGCAGTTCGCGCCGATGCAGCCGTTCGCGACGGGCGGACCGACGACCGCGCTCGCCAGTTGCCTGACCGCCCCGAGCACCTTGTCCGTCATCTGCGCCGACCCGGTGTTCACCAGCAGCAGGCCGTCGGCGCCGACCGACACCGTGATGTTGGTGCCGTCGGCAATCATCAGGTAGGCGTTGCCCTGCACCGGCAGAACATGCACGTCGCCGTCTCTGGGGCTCTGCTCCGCGATGCGCCGGTCGACGGGCACCGCCGATCGCGACGCCGGAACTGTCAGGGCGTTCGCCGCCGTTGCGCCGCTCAGGACCTTTCGATACTCCGGGTACAACGTCTTGACGCCGCCGCGGGCGGCCTCAGGGGGCACCCACGTTTCCTTCTTCAGCCACTCGCCGAGCGCGGTGTTCTGCCCCGGGAGGAAGTGCGGCACCCAGTGCCGGTCGGTCCCCCCGTTCTCGGCGAACGACGATCCGTTGCAGGTTTCCATCGCCACGTTCGACGTCAGGTCGATCATGTAGGTCGTCGAGTGGACGTAGGGCTCGTCCATGTAAATCGGATCGTCGACAACGGTGACGATGGTGAGAATGTCGCCGTGACGGGTGAGGTAGTCGGTGAGCGTGTACATGTCGCTCGTCTGAGGACCACCGCGCTTCAGATACCCGTCCTTGAGGTGCGTGGTGGTGACCTCGAGCGTATTCCCGACCCACCGGCCGGTGGAGAACCCGGTCCACGAGTGCGGCGCCCAGGCCGGCGGATGCGGGCGGCCGTCCATGAAGATCGGCCAGTCGAGCGACCGCATGAACTGCACGTGATACGCGCGGACCTCGCGCGTGAGCGGATCCTGTTCCTTGAGAATGCGGGCGCCGCCGAGCCCGCGCCACTGGTGGGGCGCCGAATGGGGCCGGCACTGATATTCCGGCGTGCCCCAGATGGACTCGGCGCTCGTGTCCGCGCGCATCCGGCCGGCGTCGTTGAAGGGGATCCCGAGGTAGTCGCCGAGCGGCGGCTGGGCCGTCGTGTCCTCTTCGTGGTTCTCGAGCCGCCATTCGCCGGAAATGTCCGGCGGATTCTGCGGGCGCGGCGGCTGGGCGAGCAACGGGACCGTCGCCAGCACCGCCAGCAGGCACAGCGGAAACCGCATTCCGCGACCGGACCACGCCGTTTTCGTCATACGCCCTCTGCCGCGGCGATTATGGCCCCCCGCCGTCGCTTCTTCAAGGTCACAGTCCTCAGGGCCCTCGCCCTATACTGAGAAGCGGTCACCCGAGGCTGCAGCATTCGATTCAAGGAGGATGCGATGAGCAGGCGACTGATGTCCGCGATCGCGGTGGCCGTGACGCTCGCAGCGGGCGTCGTCTCCGGTCAGACGCCCGCGCGGACGGCGAAGACCGAGGGCGCGTCGAAGCGCTGGAGCGCGCCGCGCACGCCGTGGGGCGATCCGGATCTGCAGGGAACGTGGAGCACCGACGATATGCGCAGCGTCCCGATGCAGCGGCCGCAACAGTTCGCCGGCCGCGCCGAGCTGAGCGACGAGGAGTTCGCCGAGCGGGCCGCAGCGCAGGCGAAGGCGAAGGAGCAGGAAGCCAATCGATCCACGGCCACCGCCTTCGGCTTCGACGTCGGGTTCCGGGCCTTCCGTCAAACCTCCATCGTCGTGGAGCCGGCCGACGGACGCATTCCGCCGCTGACGCCCGAGGCGCAGCGGCGCACGGCCGACGTGCAGCGGCAGCGCGCGACGGCGCCCGCGTCATGGGAGGACCGGAGCTTCTACGATCGGTGCATCACGCGCGGCGTCCTCGGCTCCGCGCTGCCGGTCATCTACGGCAACGGCAACCGGATCGTCCAGACGGCGGGGTACTTCGCGATCACCTACGAGATGGTGCACGACACGCGCATCATCCCGCTCGACGGCCGGCCGCATCTCTCGCCCAAGCTGCACGAGTACCTGGGCGACGGCCGCGGGCATTGGGAAGGCAACACCCTCGTCGTCGAGACGACGAACTTCCGGGGGAACACGACCGGGGCCGGTCCCAACGGCGGCGGCACGCCGGCGAGCGACGCGTTGCGGCTCGTCGAGCGCTTCACGCGCGTCGCGGACGATCGGATCGATTACGAGGTGACGATCGAGGATCCCAAGACGTACGCGCGGCCGTGGAAGATCCTGCTGCCGTTCACGACCCAGCCGGGCTACCAGCTGCTGCCGTACGAATGTCACGAAGGCAACCTGGCGATCGCCAATATCCTGAGCGCCGCGCGCTCGGAAGACCGCGCCGTCGAGGAGGCCGTGAAGAAGGGGTTGCCGCCGCCCCCGTCATCGGCGTGGCAAGGCAACGGGGTGAACGGCGGCGGCGCGCCGCCTGCACAAGCGCCCGCGCCGCCGCAGCGGTGAGCGACCAGGGTCCGGCGTGAGCCGGGCCCTCGCTCATTCGATGTCGGTGGACCCGGATCCGGTCGACGTCTCGATCCGCGCGCCGCCGCCGCCGACCTTGCCGGCGAGGCGATGTCTGGACACCTCGCCCGTGACCTCGAGCGCGTGAGCGGTGCGAATGGACCCCGATCCGGTGCTGGCCTCGAGATCGAAGTGCGCGCCGGCCGGAACCCGCAGGTCGATGCGGCCCGATCCGGTGCGCACGCTCCAGTCGCGGCGGGGCTCGCCTTCCACGCTGATGCGGCCGCTCCCGGCACGAACCCGCACGGCGCCCCGGGCGCCGGCAATCACGATCGCGCCCGATCCGGTTCTGACGTCCAGGTCGCCCGATCCGACCTCCGTCACCTCGACCCGTCCGCTGCCGGCGCGCACGTCGACCGATCCGCCGACACCCTCGATCGCCTGGCTGCCGGAGCCGGACCGCGATCGAACCCGCGAATCGGACGGCACCAGGACGTCGTAGCTGATGCTGACGTTGTTCCGCAGCGCCCAGCCCAGGCCCTCGCCGATCGTGATCGTGTTGCCGCTCTGGTCGACGGGCGGGCGCGCCTCGATCTCCTTGACCTGCTGGTCGCCCGTCTCGCCGCTCAGGAAATCGCCATGCGCACGAATCTCGGCGACGACGCGCACCCGGTTCTGCGAGCCGGCGCGGATCTGGATGCGGCCCGATCCGGTGGCCACCGTCAGGTCCACGGGACCGGTGACCGACAGCGTCCGATCGAACGATCCGGTGGCGCCGAAGCCCTCGGCGTCGAGGCCGCACGCCGCCGTCGAGAGGCCGACGGCGAGGGCCCCAAGAAAGGCGATGCGACGGGTCGTGGTCATGGCGTAGTCGTCGGTCCAGCCGTTCACGAGACGTTTGACGAAGAGACGGCGCCGAGGGTTCCCTGACGCGTCCTTCGATCCGTCTGACGCTCGACGTCGTGCGGGTTGGCGATACGGGCGATTGAGACCTGGCGGTCGCTTCGCGAGCCGATGCCGTGAGATCGCCGGAGCCGGCCGTGCCCCTCTAGCGCACGCTCTCGAGCAGCGCACGCGCCTTCGCCTTGAATTCCTGGTCCTCCGGATCCCAGTCCCGGTCGCGCGGCGCGTCGATCACCGCCTGGAGCTCCCCTCGCGCCTCCATCCGGCGGCCTTCGTCGAGCAGCAGCTCGCCGAGGAAGAAATGCGAGACCGTGCTGGCCGGGTTGTACTTCAGCGACGCGCGCAGGTGTTGCTCCGCGAGCGTTCTGTTGCCGCCGAACAGACGCGGCACCCTGGCATACCAGCGCCCCAGCGCCCGATCGGCGGAGCCATCGAGGTACGCGGCGTCGAGCCGGAGCACGGTCTCGAGCTCCTCCTTGATCGTGCGGCGGTACCTGAGTCCTGCCGTCTTGGACCGCTCGCCGAGCGCACCCAGGTCGGCGGCGAGCCAGAAGTGGCCTTCGGGGCGATCCGGTTGGAGCAGGATCGCGACGCGCGCGCGCGCGGCGCCGTCTTCGAGCGCGCCGTCGCGCTCGTTCTCCGGGAGATGGTCGCCGAGCCAATAGTCGGCTCGCGCCAGCTTCCACGCGGCCTCGAAGTCTTTCGGATCGCGCGCGAGCGCGCCGGTCCACAACTGGGCGGCGCGCCTCGCGTTCGACAGGTTGGTGCGATCGGCGTACAGCCGATCGGCCTCGCCAGACGGCAGCTGGGCTGCCACTGCGGAGCCGCGGCACAACAGCGCGGCGCAGACAACCGCAAGGCGTCGAGTGCGTGCTGACCGGTCGGCCATGGCGCGTCCCTGGCTCGGTCCCCGAGCCGCTCAAGCTGGAGGATAGTGCCATGAAACGCCTTGCCGTGCCGGTCACGGTGCACGTCGAGCGTCGGATCGTTCTGGTATAGTCGCCGCATGATCACACGCATTGTCGTGGCCCTCGCGCTGGCGGGCGTCGCCCTGCGATCGCCGGCCGCACAGGAACGAGCGAAGGCGCCCGACCTGGTGGGCACCTACATGCTCGTCGGGCTGCAGCGTCCCTCAAACGGACAGGCGCCCGCGGCCATTGCCAACCCGCGCGGCATGCTCGTCTTCGATCGCGCGGGTCACGTGCTCGAGTTCACGACCACGGCCGGCCGGCCGCAGGGACCGATCGCCCAGCTCTCACCGGCCGACGTTCAGGCCGCGTTCAGGAACAACGGGGGGTTCTGGGGCAGCTACCGCGCCGACCAAGCCCACCGGATGCTGACGCTTCAGCCCGAGGGCGCCGTCAATCCCACGGTCATGGGACGCGAGATGACGCGCACGTACGAGCTCGCGAACGATCGCCTGATCGTCACCGCGCCGGCCGACGCGCCCGGCGTCGAGAAGAACATGCGGTGGACGTGGGAGCGCGTGCCGACGCTCGAGACGCTGACGCCGGCCGAGCGCCAGCTGGTGGGCTTCTGGCGGCACGTCGTCGAGCGCCGGGTCAACGCGGACACCGGCGCGGTGATCTCCGAAACGTACCGCGCTCCCAGCATCATCGTCTACACCCCGTCGGGGCTGGTCGGCGTGCATTTTCCGCCGCTCAATCGCAAGCCGTTCGCGGGCGATCTTCCGACCGACGATGAAGCCCGGGCCGTCTTCACCGGGTACGTGGGCTACTACGGGACCTACCTCGTGTACCCCGGCATCGTCTACCACCATCAGCTCGGAAGCCTGTTCAACGTTCCGACGTCGTTCAAGCGGTACTTCGAGATCACGGGAACCGAGATCAACCTGAAGTTCCCGCCGACGACGAACCAGGGGCAGACGGTCCGGACGATCGTGACCCTGAAGCGGCTGAGCGGCGAGAAGGACATGCTTCCTTGAACGGGCCCCCGCGGTGCTATCATCGCGTCGGAGGCCGGAGATGCCGCGTCGATTCGGTCTGACTGCGCGCCTCCTCGCGGCGGGCGGATGCCTGCTCGCCGCCACGCCGGTTCGGGCTCAGGACTCGGGCGACGGCTTCCTGTTTCGGGCACCCCGAGGCACGGTCGCCGTGCGCGGCGGCTTCGATCGCGCATCGGCCGACAGCCAGCTGTTCAGGTTCGTCACCAACGAACTGACGCTCACCCGTCGCGACTTCAGCTCGGCGTCGGTGGTGCTCGACGTCGCGTACTCGCTGGGGGCGCGCACCGAACTCGTGTTCTCAGCGGGGACGGCGCGCTCGACCACGCCCTCGGAATTCCGGGGATGGCTCGACAACAACAATCAGCCCATCCAGCAGACCACGGTGTTCCAGCGCGTTCCGCTCACCGCGTCGGTCAAACAATATCTGGCGCCGCCCGGGCAATCGGTCGGACACTATGCGTGGATCCCGAAGCGCTACGCGCCCTATGTGGGGGCCGGCGGCGGGGCGATGTGGTACCGCTTCGGCCAGGGCGGCGACTTCATCGACTTCGACACGCTCAACGTGTTCGGCGACGAGTTCACGTCAGACGGCTGGACGGCGACGGTGCACGCGTTCGCGGGTGTCGAGGTGTCGCTGACGCCGCGCCTCGCCGTGACGACCGAGGGGCGTTACCAATGGGCGCACGCACCGCTCGGCGCCGATTTCTCGGGCTTCGATCGCATCGATCTGTCGGGCTTCAGCGTCACCACCGGCATCCTCGTTCGCTACTGAGGAGCACGTCATGACTCGAACGCTGTCGGTCGCGGCCGCAGCAGTGATCGCGCTCACGCCGCTCGCCGCACGCGGCCAGGGTACCGATCCGAACTGGAACGCCTGGATCGGGTGCTGGGCGTCCGGACCGATGGACGCGGTCGCCGTGTCGCTCTCGCGGCCGGTGTGCGTGGTGCCGGCGGGGCCCTCGGGGGTCGACATCGTCGCCGTGCGCGACGGCCGGGAGGTCTCGCGCGAACACGTGGACGCGAGCGGCCTCCCGCAGAAGGCCGACCGCGAGGGATGCACCGGCAGCCAGACGGCGCGCTGGTCGGCGGACCGGCGACGGGTGTACCTGACGTCGACGCACCAGTGCTCCGGCGGCGCGACCCGGAGCTCGAGCGGGCTCATGGCCATGACGCCGGAAGGCGAATGGCTCGACATCGTCAGCGTGACGAGCGGCGAGGACACCGGCGTCCGCGTGCTCCGCCATCGCCCGATGGCCGAACCGTCGGGGCTGCCCTCGTCGGTCGCACAGTCGCTGCAGAAGGTTTCGCGCCCGGCGGTCGACGAACGCCGAACGCTGGCCGGTGCGCCGATCGGTCTGTCGGATATCGTCGAGGCGTCGCGCCAGGTGAGCGACTCGGTGGTGGCAGCATGGCTGAACGACGTGCGGCAGCGGTTGAACGTCAATGCGGCGTCGCTTCGCGAGCTCGCGGCCGCCGGCGTTCCCGACCGCGTTGTCGACATGATGGTCGGCCTTGCCTATCCGGACGCGTTTTCGGTCCCGCCATCGCCGACGCGAATCGGCGCCTTGACGGGCGGCGAGCCAGGACCCGGCTTCGGCGGCGCGGACGCCGGTGACTTCGCCGGAGTGGATTCGGGCTGCGGTGTGGCCTTCTCGTTGTACGGGTGGGGCTGCTCGCCGTTCGGCTATTCGCCATTGGGGTTCCTGCCCTTCGGGTACCTGCCGTACGTGTACTCGCGCTACAACTACTCACCGTACGGGTTCTATCCGGGGGCATACGGCGGCTGGTACGCGGGCGGGCCGGCGGTGATCGGACCTCGACCGGCGGACACCAACGCGCACGGCCGGGTCGTCAACGGCCACGGATACTCGTCCGGTGATGGCGGCTCGGCGGCTTCCCCGCCCGCCAGCGCCGGAGGCAACGCCGGTGCCTCGGCCGGATCGAGCGGCGGCGGGTCGGTCGGCGCCACGAGCGACGGCGGCGGGCGCACGGCGCATCCCCGCTGAGCGATCAACGAGGCGGACGCGCTAGTAGATCATGAACTCCAGCAGGTTTCCGTCCGGATCGCGGACGTAGACGCTGGTCGAGGGCCGCCGGCGGCCGCCCTGTCTGGCGACCGGCCCTTCTTCGATGGTTGCGCCGGCGCGGTCCAGCATCGCACGCAGCGCCGCCGGCGTCCCGTCCCACACGAAGCAGAGATCGCCGCACGGCGGCTTCGCTGCGGGCGCGCGCAGCGTGAACGATGCGCGCTGCCACACCGCCGGGCGATGGAAGTTGATCATCTGGTCGCCGACGTAAACCGAGCACGCCTGCGCGTTCTCCACGACGTCCAACCCGAGGCGTCGATAGAACGCCAGCATGGCGTCGGTGTTCTGCATCGGCAGCGCCACGTGATCGAACCCGCGAATCCCACTCTCAGGAGCAGCAGTCACCGATCGCGTGTCGAGCGGACCGCCGGCAATCGAGGTGGCGCCGATTGCCGAAGCCGAGAGGAACTGTCGTCGAGAAACCATCGCGCGGCCTCCTTTCCATCCATCCAGTAGATCTGCACACGGTCATAGACTCTGCGCACCACCAAGTCTGCGTCCGGCGGGCTTGACGCGTTGACAGCCGTTTTGAGTCATGCTACCTTGCTATAACAAGGTAACTGGACGTGACACGGTGCCCCCAATGAGCAGCGGGAACGACAGGTTCGCGGCAATTCGAAAAGGGCTGCTCGAGTTCCTCATCCTGAAGATCATCGCAGCAGACAAAGTGTACGCCGCCGACATGCTGGCGCGACTGAGCGGCACCGAATTCGCGACACAGGAAGGCACGCTCTACCCGCTGCTCAGCAAACTCCGGCGCGAAGGCCTCGTGGACTACGAATGGCACGAGTCGGAGGCCGGTCCGCCGCGGAAGGTACTACCAGCTCACGGCCAAGGGCCAGTCGCAGCTCGCCGACCTGGCCGACTACTGGAAATCGATCAACGCGACGGTCAACCAGTTGGGACGATAGGACGGACCATGCAGAAGGTCATCACCATCAATCTGAATGGGCGCGCATATCAGCTGGACGAATCGGGCTTCGAGACGTTGCGCGCGTACCTCACGCTCGCCGAGACAAAGCTCAAGGACAACCCCGATCGCGCCGAGATCCTGGCCGATTTCGAGCAGGCCATCGGCGAAAGGTGCGGCAAGTTCCTCGGGGCGCACAAGACGGTGATCACGGCAGCCGAGATGGACCAGGTGCTGGCGGAAATGGGGCCGGTCGAAGGCCCGGAGCCGCCTGGTACGGGCGCCGACCGAACCGACACCGATCACGACGACGCGGACGTCCACATGAAATGGCAGCGGCGCCTGTACCGCATCCGCGAGGGGCAGGTGATCGCCGGCGTCTGCACCGGCCTGGCGGCCTATTTTGGAATCGACGTGACGATTGTCCGCATTCTGTTCCTGCTCCTGACCATCTTCACGTTCGGGTGGGCACTGCTGGCCTATTGGGCGCTGGTGTTCATCGTGCCGGAGGCCCAGACCTCCGACGAGCGCGCGGCCGCGCACGGCCAGCGGCCTTTCAACGCCCAGGAGCTGATCGATCAGGCCAGGAAGACGGCGGCCGATTTCAAGGCGACCGCCGGCTTCACCCAGCGCGAATGGAAGCGGCAGTGGCGCGAACAACGGCGGCAGTGGAGGGCCCAGCATCGCGCGTGGCAGCAGCAGTGGCGCGAGCGGGTCGTCGATGCGCGGGCGTGGCGCCCATGGACCGTGCCGCCGCCCGGCTACGCCGTGCCGCCATGGGCCGGCTATCTGATGCCGATCTTCAGTCTGGCGAGCCTGGCGTTCTTCGTGGCGCTGATCCTCGCCATCACGTCGCTCGTGAACACCGGCGCTCTCTGGGGGTGGCCGCTCCCGACGGGCGTCCCCCTCTGGGCCGGCATCCTCATCCTGATCGTCTTCTTCCAGCTCGTCACCGCCCCGCTTCGGGCGGCGCGCCACGCGTCCTACTACGCCTGGGGATACCCGTCCGCCTGGTTCGCGGCGTGGGACGGCCTCGTCGCGACCGGGATGACGATGCTGTTCATCTGGCTGCTCTACACCCACATGCCGCCGACGCACGATCTGCGCGAGTTCATGCAGAACCTGCCGGTCGCGTTCCGGAACCTCATGCAGGAGTTCTCGATGTGGATCCGCGACCTCGCCGCGCAGTTCAAGTAGCGGCCGACAGGTCCACGGGCCTCCCCTCGAACGAAATCGACACGGGCGCCGACCGTCGCAGCGTGTTCGTCACGGCGCACGCCCGTGCGGCAATGGCAATGACCTTTTCCACGGCCTCGGCGTCCTGATGGACCGCGGACACGTTCATCGTGAACGCGGTGAACCGATCGGGCGCCCCCTCGAGGTCGCCGCTGACCTCGACGAGGACGTTCGACACCGCGGCCTCTCGCGCGCGAACCGCCGCCAGCAGGTTGCTCACAAAACAGCCGCCCAGGCCCATCAGCAGGTATTCGCCCCCGAGCGGCCCGCGGTCGCTGCCCCCCTTCGCAATCGGGCGATCCACGACCACCTGGTGGGTGCGCGCCGTCGCGGTCGCGGTCGCCGGGCCGATTTGTGCAATCTGAACGGTCAGCGTCTGTTTCATGTGGCGCGCCTCCGAGCTGGGCAGGTATAATAGTAGGTCCGTTCCGCCCTTCTTGTAAGGAACCAACCATGAGCACCATGACCGCCGTGACCAGCGCCAGCGTCTGCGCCCAGGAGCCCGCCACCACGTCGAACACGCAGGTCCAGGAGCTCGTCTCCCGGGCGCGCGTCGCGCAGGCCGCTTTCGAGTCGTATTCCCAGGAGCAGGTGGATGCCATTGTCAAGGGCATCGGCAAGTACGTCTACGAGCACGCCGAGATGCTGGCCCGCATGGCCGTCGACGAAACCGGCATCGGCGTGTACGAGGACAAGATCCTCAAGAACAAGGGCAAGGCCCGCGTCATCTGGAACAGCCTGAAGGACAAGAAGTCGCGCGGCATCATCGGCGACGACGAAGAGGCCAATCTCGTGTACGTCGCCAAGCCGATGGGCGTCGTCGGCGCGGTGACGCCCGTGACCAACCCGATCGTGACCCCGATGTGCAACGCCATGTTCGCACTCAAGACCGGCAACGCTGTCATCTTCGCCCCGCATCCGAAAGCCGAGCAGTGCACGGTCCACCTGACCGACGCGTTCATGGACGTGGTGAAGCGCTGCGGCGGTCCCGCCCATCTGGTGCAGACGATCCGCAACGGCTCCATCGAGACGACGCAGGAGCTGATGAAGGTGGTGGACGTGGTCGTTGCCACCGGTGGCGGCGCAATGGTGAAATCCGCCTACTCCTCCGGCCGACCCTCGTTCGGGGTCGGGGCGGGGAACGTGCCGGTGATCATCGACCGCGATGTCAACCTCAAGGACGCGGCCGAGAAGATCGTCGCCGGCGCGGCGTTCGACAACGGCATCATCTGCTCACACGAGCAGTTCGTGCTCACACCGGAAGAGCGCTACCAGGACACGCTGCAGGCGTTTGAGGCGACCGGAAAGGTCTGGTTCACCTCGAACGAGGCCGACGTCCAGGCGCTGCGCGACATCGTGTTTCCGGGCGGCCGTCTCAACAAGGACGTCGTCGGCCGATCGGCCAGCGAGATCGCGCAGATGGCCGGCCTCAACGTGCCGCCGTCGACTCGCGTCATCCTGCTGCCGGCCCGGGGCGCCGGCCTCGACGATGTGCTCGCGAAGGAAAAGCTCTGTCCGGTCGTCGCCATCCTGCCGTATCGGGCGTTCGAGGAAGCCGTGGAGAAGGCGAAGGCGAACCTGCTCGTGGAAGGCGCCGGCCACTCCGCCGCGCTCCACTCGAACGACGACGCGCACATCCGCGCCGCGGGCGTCGGGCTGCCGGTGAGCCGTCTGGTGGTCAACCAGCCGTGCGCGCTGACCGCCGGCGGATCGCTGACCAACGGCTTCGCGCCGACCACCACGCTGGGATGCGGATCGTGGGGCGGCAACTCGATTTCCGAGAACCTCGACTACAAGCACCTGATGAACGTGTCGCGGATCGGCAAGGTGATCGCGAACAGGAAGGTGCCGACCGACGCGGAAATCTGGGCCTGAGCGGTCGCGGGTCGGCCGCCTTTCTGGGTATACTGCCGCCGCACAGGAGGCAGTGTCCATGAACAGAAGCCGGATTGTCTTGCTTGCCGCGTCGGTGGTCTGCGGAACCCTGAGCCTGGCCGCGCAGCAGTCGCCGCCGCCAGGCTCCGGCGCAGGACGCGGTGCCGCCGCGCGGGGCCGCGCGCCGCTGCTGTTCCGCGAGGAGTGGAAGCAGACGCCAGCCGGCGGCGAGCACCCCGTCACCCCTGAATCGATCGCGAACTCCACGCTCGAGTTGAAGCTGTACGGCACCACCAGCAAAGAGGTGCAGCTGACCGGCAGCGCCACCGACGAGAACAATCCCATTCACGTGTGGACCGGACTCTGCACGACGCCGTGCGCGGTCGCCTTCCGCGACCGGAGCGCCTTTGCCGATCTCTCCGGCCTCTCGCGCATCAAGTGGGTGACGAAGGTGTCCGGCTTTCACCAGGTGCGGCCGGCCGTGAAACTGGCCGACGGCACGTGGCTCGTGGGCGATCACGCCGACGGCTCGACGACCGACTGGCTGACCAGCGAGTTCTCCCTCGCCGACGTCCGGTGGCTGCGCCTCGACATCAACAGCGTCGTCACGAAAGGCAATTTCGTCGACAAGCCGGATCTGTCGAAGGTGGACGAGATCGGCTTCGCCGATTTGCTGCCCGGCAGCGGCCACGGTCCCGGCGGGTGGGTGGACGTGGCAGCCGTGGAGGTCTACGGCAAGCCGGTCAAACGCTAGTGACAGGGCCCGGTCGTGTCCGGCTTCCCCTGTAGTGTCCGGCTTCCCCTGTAGTGTCCGGCTTCAGCCGGACCTGACAGCGTAAGGAGCGCGTATGAAGCGATGGTTCTGCCTGCCGCTGATTGCCCTGGCGGTCGCCTTCGGCGTGGCGCCGCGCGCCCAGCAACGCGCACGACGCTACGTGCCGGTCACCGACGCCATGCTCCAGAAGCCGGATGCGGCCGACTGGCTGTCGTGGCGGCGGACGCTCGACGGGTGGGGCTACAGCCCGCTGAATCAGATCAACAGGACCAACGTCGCGCAGCTCCGCATGGCGTGGGCGCACGGCCTGGGACCGGGCAATCAGGAGGGCACGCCGCTGGTGCACGACGGCGTCATGTACGTGCCGGATCCCGGCGATCACATCCTCGCCATCGACGTGAAGAGCGGCGACGTGCTGTGGGAGTACCGCCGGAAGCTGCCCGAAGGCGTGCGGCCGAAGACCGACCGCGCGATCGCGATCTGGGGCAACACGATCATCAACTCGAGCTCCGACAACTTCATCTACGCGCTCGATGCGCGGACCGGCCGCCTGGTGTGGGAGACGCCGGTTCTCGATCCCAGAAAGCGGGCGCCCACGAGCGGCGGTCCCATCGTCGCCAACGGCAAGGTCATCACCGGGCGGCAGTGTCAGCCTGACGCCGGCCGCGATTCCTGCGTCGTCACGGCGCACGACGCGCGGACCGGCAAGGAATTGTGGCGCTTCCACACGATACCTGGACCGGGAGAGCCGGGCGACGAAACGTGGGGGAACGTGCCGATGAACGAACGCTGGCACGTCGGCACATGGATGGTGCCCAGCTACGATCCCGAGACGAACCTGATCATTCTCGGCACGTCGGTGACCATCCCGGCGCCGAAGTTCACCCTCGCTGGCAACGACATGAAGCACCTGTTCCACAACTGCACCCTGGCCATCAACGCCGACACCGGCAAGATGGTGTGGTACTACCAGCACATCGTCGATCACTGGGACCTGGATCATCCCTTCGAGCGCATCCTCGTGGACACGGTGGTGGCCCCCAACCCGCGCGATGTGATGTGGATCAGCCCGAAGGTGCGCGCCGGCGAGCGGCGCAAGGTCGTCACCGGCATCCCCGGCAAGACCGGCGTCGTCTATACGCTCGACCGGACGACCGGCGAGTTCCTCTGGGCGCGACCGACCGTGGCTCAGAACGTGATCAGCACGATCGAGGGCGACGGCAACGTGATCGTCAACAAGGAAGCGCAGTTCACGAAGATCAACGAGGAGAAGGTGATCTGCCCCGGGAGCAACGGCGGCAAGAACTGGCCGGCGGGCGCCTACAGTCCGCTGACGAACACGATGTACATGCCGATGCAGAACATGTGCATGACGGCAACCACCACGGTGGACACGCGCGACCCGTCGAAGGTCTACGGCCTCACGATGCGGCCGCAGCTCGCGCCGGGCATGACGATGGTCGGCACGGTGTGGGCGATTTCAGCAGAAACGGGCCTGACGACCTGGAAGCACGAGCAGCCGGCCGGCATGCTGTCGCTCGTCGCGACGGGCGGCGGACTGGTCTTCGGCGGCGACGCCAATGGGAAGTTCAAGGCGTTCGACGATCGCACCGGCAAGGTGCTGTGGGAAGTGAACCTCGGCTCGGCGGTCAGCGGCTACCCCATCGCGTTCGCCGCAGACGGCAAGCAGTACATGGCCGTGATCACCGGGCCGTCGCTCGTGGCGAATTCAGACGCCCGCGTTGCGCCCGATCTCGTGCAGGGCAACGCCCCGAACGTGTTCGTGTTCTCGCTGCCCTAGCGGAAGCCGGGCCGGGCGCTAGCGCCCCCGTCCTGCGCCCGGCGCTGCGGGCGGCGCGATCGTGCCGTAGTCCCAGTGCTCGTCAGCCTTGCCGTCTTTGATCCGCCACATGTCGAACCACGTCGTGGTGTAGGTCTTGCCCGGCTCGCGCGGGTTCTGCAGCTCGCGGACGACGGCCACCACGACGCGGTCGGCTTCGGCGGTGACCGCCACCACCTTGGTCCGCCAGTTGTTCTTGTCGGGAATCGGCCGCGGATTCCCGCGCGCGCCGAACGCCTTCATCACGGTCTCGCGGCCCGACGCGAAGCTCGGGTTGTGCTGGATGTACTCCTCGGTGAGGTACTTCGGCGCCTCATCCCAGTGCCCGGCCTCGAGGAGATCGCGCATGATATGCATCACGACCTGCTTGTTGGCGTTCAACTTCGGATCGGGGCTCGTGAAGAGCGATTCCGGATCCGGCGAGCCGGTGACCGGCACCTGGGCCGCCGCGGGCACCGCCGCGAGTGCGGCCACGAGCGCTGCTGCAAACAGATATTTGGTGGTCATGAGATGACATGCTGCCGGGCCGGACCGACGCTGTCAAGACACGAAGATCGCCCGGCGCACCGCGCGCTCGATGGCCCGGAGCCGTCACCGGGCCGGGGGTCGAAACCGCCGCCATCGCCTACCGACGCCTCGTCACCTTCATCGTCCAGTCGCCGTACATGGCATTCGGCAGCAGAAAGCAGCTGAGGCCGAACGCGTCGTCGCTGCCGGTGCCGGGAATCGCCTCGGACGCGTCGGGAAAGTCTCCCATCTGATCGCCGACCAACGCGACAATCACCATCGGCCGGCCGCTCCACGCGCAGTCGCCGGCCCCGGTGACGACCTCGCGGCGGCGGTTCGCCTTGGGATCCTGCGCATCCTTCTGCGGACACAAGCGATCGTCGTCGCTCCACAGCGCGGCAGTCTTCAGGTTGTCGCGCGTCGGCTCGGTGAGAGTGGCGCTGCGATTCGTGATCCACGCCACGTGGCCGCCGGCGCGATGCACGCGAGCGACGAATTCCCGGACTCCGGGCAGCGGCGGCGCCTGACGCCGGTCCACCCACGCGGCCCACGAATCGGCATCCCAGGGCAATCCGTACGAGGCGCGTTCGAGGCTGTAGGTGGAGTTGTCCAGCGCCGTTTCATCGACGTCCAGCACGACGGCCCACGGCCTCTCGTGGAGGTCGGATGACGCGCGAGCCACGGCCTCACCGGCCACGCGGTACGTCTGACGCGCCAGTGCCGCGTACTCCTCGCTGTCGCGCGTGGTACTTGATGCCGAGCTCGCGAACCGTTGCGGTCTGTTGGGCGTGAACGGTCGCTCCAAAGACGAGAACGGCTGCCAGTCGCCGCGTCCATCGATTCTTCCCCACCGTGCACCTCGCTGTCTTTGATGTCACGCCTCTTCCACGCGCGTGTCACCGCTCTGTCATCGCTCGTCGGCTCGATGTGTCAGATGCAGAGGACGCCCGTATCCAATGTAGAACACCGCGACGAGCGCAACTGCTGATATCGACGACGCCGACATGGCAAGCGCCGTGCTCGCTCCCCGGCCGTGACGTCCCGGCGTATGGATTCGCATCCTCGATCGGACACCGGCTCATCGTCGGCTGCCACCTCGGCGGTCGCCTCCATCTTGAGGCCGTCTCGGAGGGCCGCACGAAAGGGCGGCCAACGGTGCAAGGCGCCGGTATCGATCGCCGGCATCATGCTCCTGGCCGCCACATCGGTCGGCCACGGAGCCGCGGGCCCTCTCGTTCGCGGCGATGCATCGATCCGGCACGACGTCCAGGTCGGCACATGGACGCTCGGAGCCGGCGGCGCCGCGCTCACGCTCGCGCTCGATCCGTCACGTGATTTCGAGATCCTGTCACTCGTCAGCCCGACGAGCCATGTGTGGACCGTCGGCGCCGTACCCGGCACCTCGATGACGGTGAATGGTACAACGCTGAAGTTCGGCAGCCGGGCGGCGGGCTTTCGATACGAAAGCGTTTCGACGTCGGACGACGGCCACGTGCTCCGGCTGGACGCGATCTTCGCGCTGCCCGCCGCGGGCCTGCGTGTGGTCCGGCACTTTGCCGTGGCCGATGGATCGCCCACGTTCGAAACGTGGTCGACGCTGGAGCGCCTGACCACGCCGGTAAGCGTATCCAATCTCAACGCCACCGCGATCGGATCCGACATCATGGCCGACGGTATCGACATCCTGCAATTGCCGGGCTCGGCTGCGCACATCCTGATGCTCACCGAAACCGAGTGACCGTCGCGCGGCGGGCGCGCCACAATGGATGTCATGGTCGTCCTGACCCGAAAGCGCATCATCGCGGCATACGCGGTCGCCGTCGCGACCGACGTGCTGCAGCTCGTCCTCGGGCCTGTCGGATGGATGCTGCCGGACGAGACGCTCGACGTCGCGGCAATGATTGCGACGTCGTGGCTCGTCGGCTTTCACCCGCTGCTGCTGCCGACGCTCGTCCTCGAGCTGTTTCCGGTCGCGGATCTGCTGCCCACCTGGACCGGCTGCGTGGCCCTGGTGATCGCCATCCGGAAGCGACAGCAGATCGACCCGCCGCCACCCTCCTCCGGGACCGTGATCGACGTCTGATCGTGACGGCGGCTGCGGCGCTGCTGTCGGATCGGACCGGGAATCCGCTGGAGCGCACGCGCCGGCGTGCGCCGTACAAAAAAAGGGGAACGCCAGGAGGGCCTTCCCCTTTTTCCGTCAACCGACGCGCCCGTTCAGAACTCGAATTTCACGCTGAACTGACCCTGCAGGCCGGACTGCCACAGATCCGCCTGACCGTACCTGGGATCGTAGGACGACGCGCCCCCGGGAGTGGCGAGAAGGAGTGCGTTGTAGTCGTAGCCTGCTGCGAGGTTGACCTGCGACAGATCCATTTCGTACTGCGAGATGGCGGAGCCGCCGCCCGGAGCACCCTTGTTCAGGAAGTTGAAGATGTGCGTCGCGGTCTTCTGATTGAACAGGTTGATGACATTCAACTCGAGACGGAGCTTCTTCCTGCCCTGCAGCGAGAGTTCGTGCGACAGGAGGAGATCGGTGCGACTCAGCACCGGCGTGCGGCCCATGTCGCCGCGTCCGTTCACGAGCACCGGTTCCAGCTGGCCGTCGATGACGACCGTCGAAATCGGGGTGCCGCTGCCCACGTACTGGAAGAGGCCGATCTGGCTGCCGAACGGGAAGCTGTACGCGCCATACAGCTTGACCACGTGCGGCCGATCGGTCGGCAGACGCCCGAGGACGTCCAGGTTGCCGTGCGAATCCCACAACAGCGAATCGGTGTCAAAGGCCGAGTGGGAATTGCTGCCGACGCGCGCGATGCTGCCGCCGGACTGCTGCGTCGTGCCGCCGCTGACGCCGGTGGTCGGCGTGAGGATCTCGTCGGCATCGGCGAGGCCCGTGTAATTGCCGTACAGGCGGCTGAGCGTGTAGTTGATGCTGCCGAACCAGTTCTTCGAGAACCGGCGGCTCAGACCGAGCTCGAGCGCGTCGTATTGCCGCTTCGGCCGCGGCATCGGGAAGTCGGCGGTGGCCGGGTACGCCGCGGGATAGGTCGCCGCCAATCCTTCGCCCGGGTTGCCGATCTCGTAGACGTTGTCACCGTTGATCAGCGCGCTGAAGTCCTCGATCGTCCGGCTCAGGTTGTTGTGGATGTAGCTGGCGGTCAGCACGGTCGTTGGCGTCAGCTGGTACTCCAGGCTGGCGGTGGTGCTCGTCTGGTACATCGGCTTCGTGTTCGGGTCGGTGTTCTCGAAGTTCGTTGACCGCAGATCGCGGAACCCGGTCGAGCTCCCCCAGATATCCTGGCCCGGCAGATTGGTCACGTTGAGACTGCCCAGATCGAGCGTGTCGAGCTTCCGGTAGTAGATGTGCCACAGATCGCCGCCGTACGACCCGCGGGCGATCGAGTACTTCGTCCAGTCGAAGTACTTGCCCCAGCTCGCCGACACCTTCACCTTTCCGTCGCCGCGGACGTCGTAGGAAACGCCGAGCCTCGGCGCCAGCTTCTCGCCGAACCCGAAGTCGAACGCATCGGCCTTGATGTCGGGCCTGAACGACGGCACGACCTCGTGCTCGGTGCGGATCCCGAGGTTCAACGTGACGCGCGGCGTCATCGACCAGGTGTCCTGCACGAAGAGCGGAACGATGTTGGCGCCCACCGCGCCGCGCGTGCCGAAATCGTCCACGCGGTAATAGCCGTAGGTGCCGGTGCTCGGTCCAAGGAACGGGCTGTTGAAGATGCTGTTCCAATAGATGTAGACGTAGCCACCCGGATAGGAGACGTCGACGTCGTTGGTCGATCGGCGAAGCTCCACTCCCCCTTTCAGCTGATGCGAACCCGCAGCCGTGAACACATGGTTGTAGGTGACATTGAAGAAGCCGATCTTGGTCGTGTCGAAATTGCTGATGATCGTCCGCGGCGTGTTCGTCGTGCCGGTCGGCCCCTGCAGATTCGCGGGGATCCTGGGGTCGAACCCGGGCAGCTGGTAGGTGTAGCTGGTGACCTGCGAGATGCCGGTGTCCTGGTACTTGTCGTAGAACAAGCCCCCCTTGACGGACAGGAAGGAGCTCGACGTCAGGAAGACGTTCACCTCGCCGCTCGCGTTGTACTGGTCGTCGGCGAACCCCTGCGTCTTGAACGGATCGTTCGAGGCCTTCGAGCTCGTGCGGAAGTCGGTGCCCAGGCCGTTGTAGGCTCCGAGGGAACCGCTGGACCGTTGAGGCGTCGCGAGCAGGCTGCCGTTCACGATGACACGGTTCGACGAGTAGGTGAGCTTCCCGAACGCCTGCGTGAGCGTCTGGTTCTGGGTGAGCGTGCCCGGCTCCGTGCCGTTCGAGAACATGTAGTCGTTCGATCGCCGCACGACGCGAGGCGAGCCAGAGACGAAGAAGAACAGCTTGTCCTGCACGATCGGACCGCCGAGCGACCCCCCGGGCTCGTGCCGATTGTCGCCCTGCTTCGCGTCCTGCAGATTGAACACGGTCTGGTTGTCAACCGGGCTCAGCTGAATGCGCGGCACGGGACCGGCGCTCAGGCCGTTGCCGATGTAGTAGTAATGCCCCTCGCCGCTATACGTGTTGCCGCCTGACTTGGTGACCGCGCTGATGACGCCCCCGAGCGCGCCGCCGTACTCCGCGTTGATGCCGCTCGTCTTCACCTGCACTTCGTCCAGGTACTCGAACACCGTGTTCTGACGAGTGCGGCCGTCAATCAGGCTGTTGGTGAGGATGCCGTCCACCAGGAACGCGTTCTCGGCCCCGCTGGCGCCATGGACCTGGTACCCGGCCTCGATGTCGCCGGAGTTCACACCGGGAGCGGTCAGGGCGATTCCCTGAAAGCTGCGGCTCTTGGGCAGCCGATCCAATTCCTCGGCGGTGACGTTATGCGACAACGTCACGCTCCTGAGATCGATCTGAGGAGTGGTGCCGGTGACTTCGACGGTCTCGGTCACGGCACCCGGCCGCAGTTGTGCGTTGACCGTGAACTCGCGGCCGACCAGCACCAGGACGTCGTCGAACGTCGCCTTCTGGAAGCCGGGGAGCTCCACGGTCACCTTGTACCGTCCGGGCGTCAGGTCCGGCACGCGGTACAATCCATCCATCGCGGACACGACCGTTCGAACCGCGCCGGTCTGCTTGCTGGTCGCCGTGACCGTCGCGCCAGGGACCGCAGCGCTCTGCGTGTCGGTCACCGTCCCTGTCAGGCTGCCGAATCGCTCTTGTGCCGCGGCGCTCGATGTCGAGAGCGCAAACGCGAGCAGTACGGTCAAAATGGCGGCGCTTCTCCTCCGCATGACGTCTCCCTTCAAGAATGTCGGTCCACGAATGCCGAGTCCGACCAGGTCAGAGACCGTTCCTCGGAGCCGTACCGGTACCAGTCGAAAGGCGCGGGCTCCCTCGATGAGTGAGTGCTGTCAGCGACACGCCGCCGTGACGCGAGCGGATTCGCCGCGTGTGGCTCACCGCTCCTCCTTCGCGGATGCGTTGATGGGCGCGAGTTGCGAACGGTGGGCCAGCCGTGTAGTCGCAGAGACAGGGGGAGGGATGAACGCTCGAAGATGCGCCGGTGACTCCCCTGGAACGACCATGGAACGTCAACGTAAAGGCCATGATAACGCCCAATGGTCGTTCGGCCACAGCAACTGTCGTTCCGTCACCGATCCGCGCGCGTCCGTCACACCGGAAATTTGGATTCGCCAAATTTTCTCCACCTTTAGCGGCCGTATAATGCGGAGTTCGCCGGATGAAGGCCTTCAACCTGTTCACCGTGCTGTGGCTGTCCTCGCAGACGGTTTTGCGGCTGGCGGGGAATTTCCCCACATTCCTGTGCCGATATTCCGCAACCGCTGCCCATCTGGCGCAAGCAGCCCCGCCGCGAGTTGGAGCCAGCCGGACGGCGCTCGTGACCGTGGTCGATCCCCGGGGACGGTCGATCGTGGACGTGGACTCCGACGACTTCGTGGTGCGGGAAACGGGGCAGGCGCGGGACGTGCTCTCGGTGCGCGTGGCTGACTACCCGGTGGCGCTGGTGCTCGACAACGGACCGGCGAGCAGCGGCGACTTCGACGCCATCCGCGCCGCCGCGGCACGGTTCGCCCGCCGGGTCGGCGCACGGCCCCTCGCCGTCGCGATGGCAGATCCGCCGGGGCTGGCAGCAGGCTTCGACGCCGATCGCGCGACGGTGCTGACGGGCATCGAGCGGATGCGACCGGGCGGCTCGGGCGCAAGCCTCCTCGATGCCGTCGTGTCGGCCGCACGCGCGGTACAGGAGAGCGGCTCGGCGTTCTCGGCGATCGTGGTCCTGTCGGCCCACGTCGCCGGCGCGGCGCCCGCGGAGATCCTGACCCCGCTTCTCGACAGCGGAACCTCCCTCGACGCCGTGGTCAATGTGGCGGCGACGGGAGGCGGGCCGGCGGCCGCGATCCTTCGCGACGCGGCGGACCGCACCCATGGACAGTTCACGACCATCTTCTCGTCGGCGTCCTATCAGGTCGCCCTCGATCGGCTGGCGGACCGGCTGGCGCCGGAACTGATGCTGGAATATGTGGTGCCGGTCGGGTCGTCGAGCGGAAGCGACGTCCAGCTCGGAATCAGGATTCCGGGCGCGCGCGTCCTCGGGCGGGCGGTCAGGTAGCGGGCACGGCACGACACGACACGACATTCGTGCACCGTGCACAGTGAGCGGCATGTGCCTTGCCCGGCCTTAGAGCATGGGTGTGCGGCGCCATCAGGATCTCATTGCCTGGCAGCTCGCAGATGAACTGAAGCGCACGGTGTACGTGCTCGTTGAAGGGTCGGCGGCGAAGAGCGACTGGAAATTCTGCGATCAGATCAGGCGGTCGGCTGCGTCAGCGCCAACCAACATTGCGGAGGGATTCGCCTATTACCGTCATACTGAGTTCGGGCGCCATGTCCGAATCGCACGATCCGAGCTCACCGAGACCACCAGCATCTTGGCGACGCGTCGACCGCGGATTCTGGCTTCCGGCGCAAGTGATGCCGCTCCAGCGCCTGGCCGAGGACGCCAAACGCGCAACGACGGGGTTGCTGAAGTGCCTGACGACGACGGAAGCGCCCCGCAGCTGGCCGAAGCCCGACACCCGCGGTTGACGCCCGGCCCGTGCACTCGGGACTCCGCACTCGGGACTCGGGACCTTGCACTCGGCACTGTGCACTCGGCACAGCCTAGTGCCCTCCCAACTCGACCTGCCTGAGCGCCTCCTCGATCAGCCGTTCGTTGTCTTCCTTCGTGAGATTGCGCTGAAGCAGCTTCGACGCGATCATCACCGACAGGTCGGCTGCCTCGTGGCGGATCTGCTGCAGGGCGCGGCCGGTCTCGAGCTGAATCTGGCGCTCCGCATTCCGCACGACGGTCTCGGCTTCGGCCTTGGCCTTCTGTCTCAGCTCGATCCGCAGCCGTTCGGCGTCGCCCCGGCTCTCGGCGATGATCGCTTCGGCCTGTACGCGCGCCTCCCGCAGGATCTGCCCCGACTCCTGGTTCAGCCGTTCGAGCTCGCGCCGCGCCTGCTGCGCGTCCTCGAGCGCCCGTCTGATCGAGTCCTGCCGCTCCTGGAGCGCCTGCAGCAGCGGCCGCCAGGCAAACTTCGCCAGCAGCGCCAGCAGGACGAGGAACGTCAGGATCGTCCAGATGAATAGCCCGGGATCCGGCTGTACGAGGGGATTGTCCATCGCTACCGTCCGAGAAACAGCACCAGGAGCGCGAAGACTTCGGCCAGAATCGCGACGCCTTCGAGGAGGAAGAGCGGAAGGTTCACCGCGCCGGTGATCTTGTCGGCCGCGCCCGGCTGCCGGGCGATGCCCTCGGCCGCGGCGGCCGCGAGCCGGCCGATGCCGAGGCCGGCGCCGATCACGATCATGCCCAGCCCGAAAGGAATCGCGAAGAACTGAACAAGCCCTGTCATGCAAAGCCTCCGTGTGTCAGTGATGGACGTGAATAGCCATGCCGATGAAGACCGCGGTCAGCAACGTGAAGACGTACGCCTGGATGAGGACGACCAGGATCTCGAGCGCCGACACCAGCGATGCGAGCGGCACCGAGACGGCCAGGCCGACGCCGATGCCGGCCACGGCGTGTCCGAAGAGCTCGGCGAAGAGGAACACGAACGACAGGATCGCCAGAATCGCGATGTGCCCGCCCGTCATGTTCGCCGCGAGTCGCATCGTCAGGGCGAAGGGCCGGACGAAGAGGCCGATCACCTCGATGGGAATCAGGATCACGTAGATCAAGGGAGACAGGCCGTGCGGAACGAGGTTCTTCCAGTGCTTCACGAACCCGTGCGCCTTCGAGCCGGCGACGATGATGGCGCCGAAGGTGACGGTGGCCAGCGCTGCGGTGACGTTGAAGTTGGCGGTCGCGGTCGTGCCGCCGTGGATCATGTGCTTCAAGAACGAGTCGTCACCGGTGTGCAGCACGAAGTGATCGACGAGGGCGAGCAGGTCGAAGATCGGCACCAGCCCGATCGCGTTCGCGCAGAGGATGAACACGAAGAAGGTCAGAATCAGCGGCGTCCAGGTGTTGACCCACTGGCGGCCGACGTTGGGCAGCACGATCTGATCGCGGACGAACTCGACGACCGTCTCGAGCGCGTTCATGAAGCCGGAAGGGATTCGCTCGGCCTGCGCGAGGTACCGGCGGACCGTCCAGGTGACGACCAGCAGGATGAGCGCCGCCACGAGCCAGAGCATGAACACGTGCTTGGTGACGGAGAAATCGATCCCGAACACCTTGGGCAGGCGAATCAGCGGGTGCTGCAGGTTGTTCGAGACGTGCTCGATGATCGTCTCGCCGGGATTGAACTTTTCGGCAGCCGCGCCCGCCGCGTGTTCGACCTGGTCCTGCAGGTGCTCTTGAAGCGCGAACAGCATCACTGTGGTTGTCGCTGGCCCGCACTCGCCACGAGACGCCGCAGCATCAGCGCCTCGGCCAGATGCAGGCCGATGAAGAAACCGGTAAAGCTGACCACGAACGGCAGCGGCCGCAACCCGAGCACGCCAAGCACCGCGGCGACGTAGACGCCGAACCCGATCATCTTGGCGGCGAATGCCGCCATCAGAATCGACGTCACGCCGGCCGGATTCCGGCGGAACCCCCGCTCGACGATCACCCAGGTGCCCGCGGTCTCCGCGAGCGGGGCGATCATGCCGAGCACGATCTCGCGCCCGGCGTCGCCCGACAGCAGCGTGGCCGCCGCGCAGGAGGCCAGGCTGGCCGCGACGATCGCCGCCACGAACTTCATTTCTTCCAGACGGCCCGGGCCAGATCGACGAACCCGACGACCAGACCCAGCAGGAGCCCGGTGAGCAGGCACCACGGCGACGTGCCGCGCCAGGCGTCAACGGCGTACCCGACGGCGCCCAGCAGGATGATGGCGCCAATCAACGTATAGCTGGCCGCTGCCGCCGGTCCCGCCCGTGCGACATTCCTTTGAAACTGTTCCAGCGAGCGCTGCAGGTCCGGTCCGCGTTCGTCGTTGGGCATGCGAGCGCGCCATTATCGCCCGACAGGCGCGCGGCCCGACTGGGGAGTATAGCGTACCTTGTGAAAAACTTCACCAGCCGGCCGACGCGCCCCCCGGCGCCCGTCCACCCGCCTGGAGGGTCTCCGAGCCTGACGGATCACCCGGGCGAAACGCGCGTCAGCGGACCGCCGCCGCAATCGACGCGACGCCCAGCGTGCGCGCCGACGACTCGGCCACCTCGAACAGCAGGCGCGGATACATGCCGAAATAGAGCGTCGCGACGACAGTCACCGCAAGGGCCAGCGACAGGGCGGGACTCTCCTTCGGCTCCGAACCGGCCGCCTGCGGCTTGAGATACATGAACACCACGATCCGCACGTAGTAATACAGGGAGACGGCGCTGTTCAGCACACCGATGACGGCCAGCCACACGTAGCCGGCGTCGATCGCCGCGCCGAAGAGCCAGAATTTGCCCATGAAGCCCGCGGTCGGCGGAATGCCGCCCAGCGAGAGCATGAACAGCAGCATCGCGAACGCCGCGAGCGGGTGGCGCGCGTTGAGGCCGCTGAAGTCCTTCAGTTCGTCGCCGATCACGTCGCGACGCCGCATCAGCACGACGATCGCGAACGCGCCGAGCTGCATGAAGGCGTAGACCACCAGGTAGATGAGCATCGCGGTCACGCCGCGCGGCGTCCCCGACACGACCCCGATGAGGAGATAGCCGGCGTGGGCGATGGACGAGTACGCCAGCATCCGCTTGATGTTGGTCTGCGTCAGCGCGGCGAGATTGCCGACCGTCATCGTGACGACCGCCAGCACCTCGAACAGCATGCGCCAGTCGGCGCCCATCGACGGCAGCCCCTCGAGGAAGATCCGCAGCAGCATGGCGAAGGACGCGGCTTTCGATCCCACCGAGAGGAATGCCGTGATGGGCGTCGGCGCGCCCTCGTACACGTCCGGCGCCCACATGTGGAACGGCACCGCCGCAATCTTGAAGCCGACGCCGGCGACCACGAGGATCACCGCCAGGACCAGCCGTGGGTCCCGCTCCTGTCCCACGAAGGTGGTCGCCATCACGCGGAGGTTCGTCGTTCCCGAGAGCCCGTACATCAGCGACATCCCGTACAGCAGGATGCCGAGCGAAAACGCGCCGAGCAGGAAGTACTTGACCGCCGCTTCGTTGGAGCGCTGGTTCGGCTTGATGAACCCCACGAGGACGTAGAACGACACGGCCATCGTCTCGAGGCCGATGAAGATGGTGATCAGGTCGATGCCGCCCGCCATGATCATCATCCCGAGCGTCGCGCACAGGATGAGGAAGTAGTACTCCCCGGGGCTCGCTCCCTCGATCTCCAGGTAGCTGACCGACATGAGCACCGTCAGCGCCGCCGCGGCCAGGAAGACCACTTTGAAGAACAGCGCGAAGCGATCCACGGCGATGAGCCCGTGCGCCACCTCGACGTGCGTTGAGGAGAACGGCACCAGGGCGACCAAGGTCGCGGCGAGCGCCGCCAGAGCCACCGCCGCCAGCGTCTTGCCCGCCCGCGGCACCAGGACGTCGACGACGAGCACCAGGAGCGCTCCGGCCGTGAGCACGAGCTCGGGCAGGATGTAGTAGAAATCGCTGGCTGAAATGCCCGCGGGCATTATTGCGGCACTCCCGACGCGGGCGCCGACGCGGCCGGCGACCTCAGCGGACGCCCGTCAGGTCCGCAGGGGAGCGACTCGAGGAATCGCGCCGCCGGGTTGGTCGAGGCGGCCGCGACCGCGGCCGGCGACCCCGGCGTCACGCAGTCGGCTGCCGTCTTGCCGGCGTACTGCGGATTCACACGCGCCACGACGTGCTGGACCGACGTCTCGAGCCGCCGGAGGAACGGCGCCGGATACAGGCCAATCCACACCGCCAGCACGAGCAGCGGCGCGAAGGTCGCGAACTCGCGATGGGTCAGATCGAGCAGCCCTTCGTTCTTCGGGTTCTCGACCTTGCCGAACATGGTGCGCTGGTAGAGATACAGCATGTACGCGGCGCCGAGCACCACTCCGCTCGCCGCGAACGCCGCCCACAGCTTGCTCGCGACGAACACGCCCTGCAGGATCAGGAACTCGCCGATGAACCCGTTCAGGGTCGGCAGCCCGATCGACGACATCGTCATCACGAGGAAGATCGCGGCGAAGACCGGCATCACCTTCGACAACCCGCCGTACTCGGAGATCTCCCGCGTGTGCCGGCGCTCGTAGACGATGCCCACGATGAGGAAGAGCGCGCCGGTCGAGATGCCGTGGTTCAGCTGCTGGACGATGCTGCCGGTGATGCCGACCGGGTTCAACGCGAACATGCCGAGCATCACCATCGCCATGTGACTGACCGACGAATAGGCGACCAGCCGCTTCCAGTCGCGCTGCGCCAGCGCGACGAGCGCGCCGTAGACGATCCCGACGATGCAGAGCAGCACGACCATCGGCACGAAGTGACGCGAGGCGTCCGGCAGGATCGGCAGGCTGAAGCGCAGGAAGCCGTAGGTGCCCATCTTCAGGAGGACGGCCGCCAGGATGACCGAGCCGGCCGTCGGGGCGTCGGTGTGCGCGTCGGGCAGCCAGGTGTGGAACGGGAACATCGGCACCTTGATCGCGAACCCGAGGAAGAACGCCAGGAACACCCACCACTGCAGGTCGTACGGCAGGTTCAGCTTGTGGTACTGCGTGACGTCGAACGTGTACACGCCGGTGGCCGTGTGGTTGTAGAAGTAGACCGCCAGGATGCCGAGCAGCATGACCACGCTGCCGACGAGGGTGTACAGGAAGAACTTGATGGCCGAGTAGAGGCGGTTGGCGCTGCCCCAGATGCCGATGAGGAAGTACATCGGCACCAGCATCACTTCCCAGAAGAGGAAGAACAGCAGGAAGTCGAGCGCCATGAACGCCCCGAGCATCCCGGTCTGCAGAACCAGCAGGAAGATGTAGTACTCCTTGACGCGCTCGGTGATGGCGGTCCATGACGACAGCACCGCGATGGACCCCATCATCGTGGTCAGCAGGATGAGGAGCGTGCTGAAGCCGTCGACGCCGAGGAAGTACTCCGCGCCCACCGAAGGAATCCACGTCGCGCGCTCGACGAACTGGAAGTCGGCGTTCGCGGGGTTGTACCAGAACCAGAGCGGCACCGAGATCGCGAATCCGACGAACGCCACGACGTTGGCAATCCACCGGATGGTGTCCTCGCTGCGCTTGTCGACGAGCAGCAGGGCGAGCGCGCCGGCCAGCGGTGTGAAGAGAATGAGCGAGAGATAGTGGTTCATGGTAGTCCGAGCGCCGATCACGGCCGGGAATCACGGAGGAGCCATTCCCGGTCTCGCGTCGCCAGTCCCTGGAGAAGTCACCTCATGAACAGCAGCAAGCTCACGAATGCGAACACGCCGAAGAGCATCAGCAGCGCGTAGTTCTGCACGAGGCCGGTCTGCAGTTTCCGCAACCAGAAGCTGCCTTCCTCGCACGTCCGTCCGATGAGATTCACCGCCCCGTCGACGATCGTCCGGTCGCTCAGGCCCGAGAACCACGCGCTGATCACGGTAGCCCAGCCGGTGCCGTTGACGACTCCGTCGACAACGCGGCGGTCGAACACCCAGAGACCGCGGCCGGACGCGAACGTGCCGTCGACGACCGTGGCGCCGTACAGCTCGTCCACGTCGTACTTGTTCGAGAGCAGCTTGTGCGCGCCGGCGAACCGCGTCGCGAGCCGCTCGGAGACCTCGGGAGTGGCGACGTAGAACCGCTGCGCGATCAGAATGCCGGCGGCGGCCATCAGGACCGACAGCGCCATCAGCCCCAGCTCGACGCCGCGCGACACCGGTTCCGACTCCGGTTCTCCTGCGGGGCGGTCCGGCTGAACAGAAACGCTTCCAGCAGCGCCGGTCGCCTCAACGCCGGTCGCGGCAGCGCCGGTCGCGGCAGCGCCGGTCGCGGCAGCGCCGGTCGCGGCAGCGCCGGTCGCGGGCGCCGGTCGCGGCAGCGCCGGTCGCGGCAGCGCCGGTAGTGTCCGGCTTCAGCCGGACCCCCGATGCCGTGAAGCTCGGCTCGAGGAAGTGCTCGATCGTATCCGGTCCGCCGAGCGCCGCCGGCACGCCCACGAAGCCCGCGACGATCGCGCCGAGCGCCAGCGCCATCAGCGGGACGGTCATCGGCCGCGGCGATTCGTGCGGCCCGTGCCACGCACCGTGGCCATGGCCGCCGTCGGCGTGGACCGCGGGCGCCGCCTGGCCGCCGTCGCCGTGCGGCTCGGCCGGCCCGTGCGACACCTCGTGATCGGCTCGATTCGCCTGGCCGTGCGCGAACGCGTCGGCAGGATGCGAGGTCCCGTGCCCCGCGGCGGTCGCGACCGCCACCGGAGCGGCCGCCTCCCACGCGGGGCCGCGGTACGCGCCGTAGAACGTCATCGCCACGAGCCGCCACATGTAGAAGGCGGTCATCAGCGCCGTCGCGACGGCCAGCACCCACACCGCCTTGTTGGCGAGGAAGGCGCGGAACAGGATCTCGTCCTTGCTGAAGAACCCGGCAAACGGCGGAATCCCCGCGATCGCCAGCGTCCCAATCAACATCGTGGCGTAGGTGATGGGCAGGAACTTCTTGAGCCCGCCCATGCGGCGCATGTCCTGCTCGCCGGCCATCGCATGAATCACCGATCCGCTCCCGAGGAACAACAGCGCCTTGAAGAACGCGTGCGTCATCAGGTGAAACGCGCCGGCTGAGAAGGCGCCGACCCCCATCGCCGTGAACATGTAGCCGAGCTGCGAGACGGTGGAGTACGCGAGCACGCGCTTGATGTCGTTCTGCACGAGCCCGATCGATGCAGCCATCAGGGCCGTGAGCACGCCGACAATGGCCACGATCGACATCACCTGCGGCGCGTGCGTGAAGAGGACGGCATTGCGTCCCACCATGTACACGCCCGCCGTCACCATCGTCGCCGCATGGATGAGGGCGGAGACCGGCGTCGGCCCTTCCATCGCGTCCGGGAGCCAGACGTAGAGCGGGATCTGTGCGCTCTTCCCGGTGGCGCCCACGAACAGCAGCAGGCAGATGATCGAGAGCGTACCGAAGTTGGCCGTCTCGATCGGCATCGTGGCGGCGGCGTTCTGGACGGCGCGGAAGTCGAACGTGCCGAACGTCCAGTAGACGAGGAACACGCCGAGGATGAATCCCCAGTCGCCGACCCGGTTGGTGATGAACGCCTTCTTGCCCGCGTCCGACGCGCTCTTCTTCTCGTACCAGTACCCAATCAACAGGTACGAGCAGAGGCCCACGCCCTCCCAGCCCACGAACATGACCAGGAAGTTGTCGCCCAGGACGAGCACGAGCATGAAGAAGCAGAACAGGTTCAGATAGCAGAAGAACCGCGCGACGCCGCCGCGCGGCTCGTCCGCCATGTAGGCCGTCGAGTACACGTGGATGAGGGTGCCGACGCCGGTGACCACCAGCAGCATCATCGCCGACAGCGGATCGAGCCTGAAGCCCCAGGGCGCCTGGAGGCCGCCGAGGGCGCCGGTCGCGGTCTGGAGCGGAATGGTCGGAATCCACTGCGCCACGACCACGTCGACCGCCCGCTCCGCCGGCGGAAGACCGAGCAGCTGCCAGAACGCCACGAGCGCGAGCCCCAGCGCCGCGACCATCGTGCTGCACGCCACGGCGCCCGCCGTCCTGCGCGAGAACGAGCGAACGCCGATCAGGCCGTTGACGGCGGCCCCGATGCCGGGCAGCAGGGGAATCAGCCAGATGAACTGCATCAACCTAACCCGTTCACCATCGCATCAGGTTCATTTCGTCGATGTTGACCGTCTCTTTGTTCCTGTAGAACGCCAGGATGATGCCGAGCCCGACGGCGGCCTCGGCCGCCGCGACGGCAATCACGAAGACGGCGAACACCTGGCCGACGACGTTCTGCAGCTGCGCCGAGAACGCCACGAGGTTGATGTTCACGGCATTCAGAATCAGCTCGATCGACATGAAGATGACGATGATGTTGCGCCGGATCATCACGCCGACGACGCCGATGATGAACAGCGCGGCCGACAGCAACATGTAGTGGGTCGGAGTAATCATACGGTGCCACCCGTGCCCGTCAGAGCTCCCGTTTCGCCAGCACGATGGCGCCGATCATCGCGACCAGCAGCAGCATCGACGCGATCTCGAAGGGAATCAGGTAATTCGTGTACAACAGCCACCCGACCTGCTCGGTGTTGCCGCTCACCGGAATGCCGGTTGCCGGGGCGGCCGCCACCGGACGAACCGTCTGATAGACACCGATTGCGATCAACTCGGCCAGCACCGCGACCGACAGGCCCAGCCCGAGCTTCGCGCGCCGGTTTGGATCCTGATGGGCCTCCGGCGGCCGCTTCAGGTTCACGAGCATCACGACGAACAAATAGAGCACGACGATGCCGCCCGCGTAGACGAGCACCTGGATGACCGCGAGGAACGGCGCGCCAAGCAGGACGTACAGCGCCGCCACGAACAGGAAGTCCAGCACCAGAAACAGCACGCTGTGGACGGTGTCCCTCGTGCTGATCACCAGCACGGCGAACCCGAGAATGCACGCCGCGATGACGTAGAAGGCGATCGCCTGTCCCATCACCACATCACCGCGTCAGCACCTGTCGCCATGGCCGCCATCGCCCTCACGCCACCAGGACCTTGACAATCCCGGTGACGATCAGATTCGCGATCGCGAGCGGGATGAGCACCTTCCACCCGAGGCGCATGAGCTGGTCGTAGCGGTAGCGTGGCAGCGTCGCCCGGATCCAGATGAAGACGTACAAGAAGACGAACGACTTGCCCAGGAACCACGCCCAGCTCGGGACGAGGTCCAGGAAGCGGAGGGCCGCGAGGTTGGGGAACGGCCGGAGCCACCCGCCCAGAAACAGCGTCGTCACCACCGAGGAGACGACGATCATGTTGGCGTACTCGGCGAGGAAGAACAGCGCGAAGCGCATCCCGCTGTACTCGGTATGGAAGCCGCCCGTCAGCTCCTGCTCGGCTTCGGGCAGATCGAACGGCGCCCGGTTGGTCTCCGCCAGCCCGCCGATCAGCACGATGACGAACGCGACCGGCTGCGCGACGACGAACCACACGTGCGCGTTGTACTGCGCGTTGACGATGCCCACCATGCTGAGCGTGCCGGCCATCAGGATCACGCTGACGAGCGTCAGCGTGACGGCCACCTCGTAGGAAATGAGCTGCGCCGACGCGCGGAGGCTCGCAAGGAGCGGGTACTTGCTGTTGGACGCGTAGCCGGCCAGGATGATGCCGTAGACGCCGACCGAGGCCACCGACACGATGTACAGCAGCCCGACGTTGATGTCGGTGATGTAGAGCGCGACGCGGCGGCCGAACAGGTTCACCTCCGGCCCGAAGGGAATGACGGCGAAGACGATCAGCGCCGGCACCATCGAGATGATCGGCGCCGCGGTGAAGACCCACTTGTCGGCGCGCGCCGGCGTGATGTCCTCCTTAATCATCAGCTTCACGGCGTCGGCCACCGGCTGCAGGATGCCGTACGGCCCGACCCGCATCGGCCCGAGCCGCGACTGCGCCCACGCAATCACCTTCCGCTCGAGCAGCACCATGTAGGTGACCCCCACGAGGGTCGCGTTCAGCACGATGACGATCTTCAGGAGCGGAATGATGAACTGATCGACCATCACCGATCGACCTCGCCGAGCACGACGTCGAGCGATCCGATGAGCGCCACGACGTCCGCCACCAGGTGTCCCTTGACGAGCGTCCGCAGTCCCTGCAGGTTGCAGAACGACGGCGGCCGCACGCGGAACCGGTACGGGTTGGTCGACTTCCCGTCGCTCACGATGAAGTACCCGAGCTCCCCCTTCGGGGACTCGATGGCGTGGTAGGTCTCCCCCGCGGGCGGCTTGATCAGCCGGGGCACCTTGCCGACGATCGGCCCCTCGGGCATCCCCTCGGTCGCCTGCCGGATGATCCGCAGCGACTGGCGGAACTCCTCCATGCGGACCAGGTATCGGTCGTAGGTGTCGCCGGAGGTGCCGACCGGGATGTCGAACTGCATCTCGTCGTACGCCGCGTAGGGCTCGTCCTTGCGCACGTCGCGCGGGATGCCCGAGCCGCGCAGCGGCGGCCCGCACAGACCGAGCGCGACCGCATCCGCGCCGGAGATGACGCCGATGCCCTTGGTGCGCTCGAGCCAGATGCGGTTGTGCGTCAGCAGCTCTTCGTACTCGTCGAGCTTCGAGTCCATGATCCGGCAGAACTCGAGGACCTTCTTGTCCCAGCCTGGCGGGATGTCGAGCGGCAGCCCGCCGATTCGCATCGAGTTGTAGGTGAGGCGCGCGCCGCAGAATTCCTCGAACAGATCGAGGATCAGCTCGCGCTCACGGAACGCGTACAGGAACACCGTCATCGCGCCGATGTCCATCGCGTGGGTGCCGACCCACAGGCAGTGGCTCGCAATGCGCTGCAGCTCGCACAGGACGGTCCGCATGTAGCGGGCGCGCCGCGGCACCTCGAGCTGCAGCAGCTTTTCCACCGTCTCGCAATAGCCGACGTTGCTCGTGGCGGCCGCCACGTAGTCCATGCGATCGGTCAGCAGGATGATCTGCGTCCAGTTGCGGTTCTCGCTGAGCTTCTCGATCCCGCGGTGCAGATAGCCGATCACGACGTCGGCATCGACCACCTTCTCGCCGTCGAGCCGCAGCACGACCCGCAGCACGCCGTGCGTGCTCGGGTGCTGCGGCCCCATGTTGAGCACCAGCTCGTTGGTGTCGAACATCGCGCCGTGATGCACCGAGGGGGCGTTCATTCGATGTCGGCCTCGTCCCGCGCCTGCCTCAGCTTGAGCCAGTCGAGCGGGTTCTCCATCAGCAGCTCGCCCGGCCCCTCGAGCGGGTAGTCCTTGCGCTCGGGAAAGCCCTGCCAGTCCTGCGGCATCAGGATGCGCCGGCGATCCGGATGGCCGGTGAAGTTCACGCCGAACATGTCGTACACCTCGCGCTCCAGCCAGTTGGCGGCCGGCCAGATCCCGCTGACCGACGGGAGCGGCTCGGCGTCGGCGACCTTCACCTTGACGCGCACGCGGTGGCGCAGCCGGACCGAATAGAGGATGTACACGACGTCGAACCGTTCGGCCCGCGGCGGCCAGTCGGTGGCGGTCACGTCCGAGCAGTAATCGAACCGGGCCTCGGGGGCGTCACGCAGGAACTGCATCGCTTCCAGGATCTGCGCCGGCGTCACCACGATCGTCCAGTCGCCGAGGTAGTAGCTGACGTGCGCGACGGCGGAGGGCAGCGCCGTCTGCAGCGCCGTGATGAACGCGGGCACCGCGAGGTCGGCGGGCGGCGGCGGGTCTGGAGGGCCTGACGGCGGTGCGGGCTTCGGCGGCTCGTGCGACGCGGCCGGCTTGGGAGCAGCGGCCGCCGGTTTGGCGGCCGGGGCCGGTTTCGCGGCCGCCGGCTTGGGCGCCGCCGCGACCGGGCCGCCGGATGCCGCGGCCGCCCTCGCGCTTGCGGCCGGCGGGGTCGGCCGGCCGGTCGCCGAGCTCGTCTCGCTCGTGACGGCGGTCACCGCGCCTTCAGGATTGGCCGGTCTGGGCGCCGGCGGCTCCTGGCGTGGCGGTCCCACCGGCGCGGCCGATACACCAGCACCGGGCGCGTCGGTCCTCGACACTTCGCCCTTGAGCGGCTCGGCCGGCGTTGCGCTGGCTGGTTTGTCCGCGGCCGCCGTCGGCGGCGTCTCAGGGGGGTTCTGCGGCTCGTCAGTCATTTAGACCCATTCGAGCGCGCCCTTCTGCCACGCGTAGTAGTACCCCACGACCAGAATGAAGATGAACACGATCATCTCGATGAGACCGAACAGGCGCAGCCTGTCGAAGATGACCGCCCAGGGAAACATGAAGACTGTCTCCACATCGAAGATCACGAACAGCATCGCCACCAGGTAGTACCGGATGCTGTAGCGATCGCGCGCGTCGGTCGCCGGCTCGATCCCGCATTCGTACGGCTCGAGCTTGACCTTGTTGTATTTTTCCGCGTGCAACAGGCTCGAAAACACGAGCGTGAAGAGCGCGAATCCGGTCGCGACCACCACGAAGATGGCGATCGGGATGTAGGCTGACAGCATGGCAGACGCGCCTGCAATTTGCAATTTACGATTCACAATTGACAAGCCGGTCGCGCCTCAAGCCCTCACGCCCGCACCTCGACTCGACCGTGACGCGTCCGCAGGTTGTGAATTGTAAATTGTAAAGTGCGAAAGCGGCTGGGTTTATAGCACGCGATCCCTGGAGTGTCAAGAAACCGCGCGACCGCCCTGCGCGCCGCGTCATCTCTGCAACTGGCAGATTTCAAACCATTTCCCGTCGCCGATTTCCTTGACGCTCCCGAAAACCGGGACCTATACTGATCCAGTGAACAACCAGCTCGCGTGCACAGCGCTGGCGTTGACGGCCACCGTCCTTCTGCGTCCCCAGACACCGCAGGCGCAGGCCATCGAGCGCTCGCTGTATGTCAGCGCGCTCGATGCGAACGACGTGCCGATCCGCGACCTCATGCCGGGGGACATCCTCGTCCGCGAGGACAATCAGCCCCGAGAGGTGCTGCGCATCGCCCCCGCCAACGAGCCGATGCAGATTGCCGTGCTCGTCGACAACAGCCAGGCGGCGACCGATTTCATCCGCGACATCCGCACCGGCCTCGAGGGGTTCGTGACCGAGATGACCAGCGGGACCAAGGACGAGCTGTCAATCGTCTCGCTCGCCGAACGGCCGACGATTCTTGCCGAAGCCTCGTCCGATCGCGATCGGATCATGAAGGGGGTGTATCGCCTCTTCGAGATTCGGAACAGCGGCAACTACCTGCTCGACGGCATCATCGAGGTCTGCCGCGGGTTCGCGAAGCGGGAGACCGCGCGACCCGTCATCGTGGCGCTGACCACCGAAGGGCCCGAGTTCAGTTCGCGCCGCTGGGAGGACGTCGTCCGGCCGCTGCAGGACACCGGGACGGCGTTCCACGTCCTGGTCCTCGGCCGCCCGTCCATCGGCATCGATGAGGACGCGAGGAATCGCGCGGCCGTCATCGATCAGGCCCCGCGCCTCACGGGCGGCCGCCGCGAGAGCCTGCTGGCGACCTCGGCGCTGCCCGCCGCGCTGACGAAGCTCTCCCGCGAGCTCAAGCAGCAGTACCTTGTGACCTACGCGCGGCCGCCGCGCCTCATCCCGCCCGAGAAGGTCACCGTCAGCGCGGTGCGTCCCGGCCTGACCGTTCGCGGCACCCTCGTCCCCGAGAAGAGGGACAAGGGCCGACCGTGAGAGTCCCGGCCCCGCGCACGGCCCGGGCACTCCTGCTGGTCTGCGCGGTCGCGGCAGGCGTCGTGGTTGTCGCCGCTCAGAGTCAGACGCCGGGCGAACCCTCCGGCGCCGCGCCGGCCGGCGGCCAGGCGCCGGCCTTCCGCGCCGGGATCGATCTGGTGTCGCTGAACGTCACCGTCACGGATGGATCCGGACGCTACGTCACCGACCTGGACACCAACGACTTCAGCGTCTTCGAAGACGGCGTGAAGCAGGACGTCACCTTCTTCAACAAGTCCAATCTGCCGATTGCGCTCGCGCTCATGCTCGACACCAGCGCGAGCATGGACGCCAAGCTGAAGACCGCCCAGGAGGCGGCGATCGGGTTCGTGCGACGGCTCCGCTCGCAGGATCTCGCCGAGGTGATCGATTTCGACAGCCGCGTCAGCATCCTGGCGCCGTTCACCGGCGACGGAACCGCGCTCGAGCAGGCCATCCGCAAGACCTCCGCGGGTGGCTCCACGTCGCTCTACAACGCGGTGTACATCGCGCTGAAGGATTTGAAGAAGCTCGTCGCCAGGAACATCGAGGAGATTCGCCGCCGCGCCATCGTCGTCCTCTCGGACGGCGAGGACACCTCGAGCCTGCTGCCGTACGAGGAAGTGCTGGACCTCGCCAAACGGTCCGAGACCGCGATCTACTCCATCGGCCTGCGCAGCAGCGATCCGATCGAGAACCGCGGCTTCAAGGAAGCGGAGTTCGAGCTGCGCCAGCTCGCCCAGGAGACCGGCGGGCGCTCGTTCTTCCCGATGCAGGCCGCCGATCTCGCCGCCATCTACGGCGAGATCTCCGACGAGCTGTCGAGCCAGTTCACCGTTGGCTACGTCTCGAAGAATCCCCGTCGCGACGGGGCGTGGCGGCGCGTCGTCGTGCGGATCAACGGCCGGCAGGTGACCGCCCGGACCAAACAGGGCTATTTCGCGCCGACCGCACATTAGATGAACCTTCTTCCCCTCGCGCTGTACGCGGTCGCGCTTGTCGCCTACGTGTGGCACTTCTCGCAACGATCCGTGCCGGTCGGGCGCGCGGCCACCACCGCGCTGGTCTTCGCCGTCCTGAGCCACACCTTCGTGATCGGGATGCAGACGGTCGAGTACGGGCACCTGCCGATTGCCGGTCCGACGTCCGCCATTTCGACGTTCGTGTGGCTGCTGGCGGTCGCGTACCTCTATACGGAAATGACGACCGACGAGCGGGCGATGGGCGTGTTCATCCTGCCGCTGATCGTCGCGCTCCAGGCGATTCCTGCGTTCAAGCCGGGCATCGAGAGCCGGTCGGCCGTCCTGGCGGGGCCGTTGTTCGGGGTCCACGTGTTCTCGCTGCTGTTCGCGTACGCGAGCTTCGCGCTCGCCTGCGTCATCGGCATCACCTACATGCTGCTCTTCAAGGAGATCAAGGCGAAGCACCTGGGCATCTTCTACGCGCGGCTGCCCTCCCTGCAGGTGCTGGACCGCATGAACCACGGCGCCATCATGATCGGCTGGATCTTCCTGACCGTCGGCCTGATCGTCGGCGCCGTCTGGGCCGCCCAGGGCGGCTATGCGCCCCGCACGCCGCAGCTGCCGGCCATGTCGCTCGAGGATCCCAAGATCTTCGTCGCGCTCATCTGCTGGACGGTGTACTCGTTCGAGGTGTTCGCGGCCCGCCGCATCGGCTGGGGCGGCCGACGGACGGCGTACCTCTCGGCCCTCGCCTTCGCCATCGTCCTGCTGAACTTGGTGCCGATCAGCTACTTCGTGCCGAACAGCCACAAGTTCTTCTAGTGGGAACCAGAAGCGTGCATCTGCTGGTCGTCGGCATCAGTCACAAGACCGCGCCGGTGGAACTGCGCGAGCGCGTGGACTTCCAGGCGAACGGCGTCTCCCAGGCGCTCGAAGCGCTCGCCTCCCGTGGTTCCACGAGCGAGGCGGTCGTGCTGTCCACGTGCAACCGCGCCGAGCTCTACGTGGCGTGCGAGGACGTGTCGGTCGCCCGAGCGGATCTGGTGGAGTTCGTCAGCGACTTCAACGGGCTCGACGCGCCCGCCGTTGCGCCGCACGTCTACGACGTCGCCGACCTCGACGCCGCGCGCCACCTTTTTCGCGTCGCAGGCGGTCTCGACTCGCTCGTGGTGGGCGAGCCGCAGATCCTGGGACAGGTGAAGGAGGCGCACACGATTGCCGGCGAGGCGCACACCGCCGGCCCGGTGCTCAATCGTCTCTTCCAGGCGTCGTTCGCGGTCGGCAAGCGCGTCCGGACCGAGACCAGCCTCGGATCGGGCGCCGTGTCGATTGGGTATGCCGCCGTCTCGCTGGCCCGGAAGATCTTCGGCGAGCTCGGCGGACGCGCCGTCGCGGTCATCGGCGCCGGCGACATGGGCAAGCTCACGGCCCGCCACATGAAGTCGCAGGGGGTCCACAACGTGACGATCGTCAGCCGCACGATGGCGCACGCCGCGCGGACGGCGGAGGCGATCGGCGGGGCGGTGGCGGCCCGCTGGGACGACATGGACGCCGTGCTCGCCGCGGCCGACATCGTGATCACCGCCACCGGCGCCTCGGCGCCGATCCTGACGAAGGCGCGCATCGAGACGATCATGCGGACGCGCCGCAACCGGCCGCTGTTCGTCATCGACATCGCGCTGCCGCGGGACGTCGAAGCGGCAGCCGGCGAGATCGAGCAGGTCTTCCTCTACAACATCGACGACCTGCAGGCGACCGTACGCGAGAACCTGGCGCGCCGGGCCAGCGAAGTCGAGCGCGCGGAGACGATCGTCGACGAGGAGCTGGACAAGTTCGCGGCGTGGCTGCGCGCGCGCGGAGCGGTCCCGACCATCGTGGCGCTGCGGCAGCACTGCGAGAACATCCGCCGCGCCGAGCTCGAACGGCTCGACTACAAGCTCGCGACGCTCGCGCAGCCGGACGAGGCCCGCGCACGGGTCGAGGAAATCACGCGTCTCATGATCGAGAAGCTGCTGCTCGCCCCGACCGCGCAGCTGAAAGCACTCGGCGACGCCGAGTCGGTGGGCGCGTACTCCGAAGCGCTGACCCGGCTGTTCGGCCTCGGCGAGGACGCCGAGTCCGATCGCCGGCAGGCGGGCGACCGCCGTATCGCCCGGTTCGATCGTCTGAAGAACCGCGGAGCGCGCTGATTGCGCGCCCCCGGCGCGCCGCAACCGACGTTCACAGTTGGCGATGCGACCGGATGGCCACCCTTGTAGATTGCAAATCGTGAATCGTGCACTGACCGAGCTCCGCATCGGTACGCGCGGCAGCCAGCTGGCATTGTGGCAGGCACACACCGTCGCCGCGAGGATCGCCGAGGCGGACGGCCCGCCGACGCGCATCGTCACGATCCGGACGTCGGGCGATCGCCTCCAGGAGGCGACGCTCGCCGAGGTCGGCGGCAAGCGGCTGTTCGTCAGGGAAATCGAAGACGCGCTGCTTCGCGGCGAGGTGGACCTCGCCGTTCACAGCAGCAAGGACATGCCGGCGGTTCTGCCCGAGGGGCTGGCTATCGGGGCCGTGCTGGATCGCGCCGACCCGCTCGACGCGATCGTCCTGGCTGAGGCGGTCCGCTTCGACACGATCGAGGCGCTTGCAGCGGCCCTGGGACCGTCGCCGCTCATCGGAACCGGCAGCGTCCGGCGAGTGGCGCAATTGAAGCGGCTGCTTCCGGCGGCCCGGTTCGGCCCGATCCGGGGCAACCTGGATACGCGGCTGCGAAAACTCGACCGGGGCGAGTACGATGCGCTCGTGCTCGCGGCCGCCGGATTGCGCCGGCTCGGGTTCGCGTCGCGGATCGCGATGACGCTCCCCTCGTCGGCCTGCCTCCCGGCGCCGGGCCAGGGTGTCATCGCGATCGAGATCCGGGCGGAAGACGACCGCGTGCGGCGGATTGTCGCGCGGATCGACGATGCGCCGGCGTCCGCCGCGCTGCAGGCCGAGCGCGCGCTGGTGGAGGCGCTCGGCGGCGGATGTCAAACGCCCATCGGTGCGCTGGCCGGGCTCGACGGCGACCGCCTCGAGCTGGTGGCCATCGTGGTGTCGCTGGACGGGAGCCAGGCGGTGCGGCGCGGCGGTCAGGGACACCCGGACGATCCGGCCGCGCTCGGCGCGCAGGTGGCGGCCCGGCTTCTCGACGCCGGCGCCGGCCTGATTCTCGACGACGTGCGACGACAACAGGTGGAGATGCGACGCTCTGCGGTCGACGACTCTCGGTCCCCCGGGCCGGCTGATGACTGAGGGGATCGTCTACCTGATCGGCGCGGGCCCCGGCGATCCGGGGCTCATCACCGTTCGCGGGCTCGATCGGCTCAAGGCGGCCGACGTGGTGCTGTACGACCATCTGGTGCACACGCGGCTGATCCGTCACGCTCGCGACGGGGCCGAGACCATCGACGTCGGGCGGGCCGCCCCGCAGAGGCTCGAGCAGGAAGCAATCTGTTATCTGCTGGCCGAAAAAGCGCGCGAGGGAAAGACGGTCGCGCGCCTCAAGTGGGGCGATCCGTTCGCGTTCGACAGCGGCGGCGCCGAGGCGCTCTTCCTTCACGAGCAGCGCGTCCGGTTCGAGGTCGTGCCGGGTGTCATGGCCGGCATCGCCGGACCGGCGTACGCCGGGATTCCGATCACCTATCCGGGCGGTGCCGACACGCTGACCTTCGTGCGCGGCCACGAGAACGACGGCAAAGCCAGGACGTCGATCGACTGGACGAGTCTCGCGCGCCTCGATGGGACGATTGTGTGCTACGCCGGCCCGGCGCAGCTGCCGCACATCCTCCACGCCCTGCTGTCGCACGGCCGGCCGCGGGACGAGCCCGCAGCGCTGGTCTATGCGGGGACGCTGCCGTCACAGGAGACCATCGTCGGCACGCTGGAGGAGCTCGAGAAGCGGACGAAGGGATCCGACGAGCGGCGCCCCGCGGTGCTGATCGTCGGCCGCGTGACCGCCCTGCGCGAGCATCTCCAGTGGTACGACGCGCGGCCGCTGTTCGGTAAGCGCGTGCTGGTGACGCGGCCGCGGGAGCAGTCTGCCGAGCTCACCGAACAGCTCGAGGCCGCGGGCGCCGAGGCCGTCGAGGCGCCGATGATCCGCATCGCGCCGCCGGAGGACTACGCGCCGCTCGACGCTGCGTGTCGCGGGGTCGAGGCGTTCGACGCCATCGTGTTCGCCAGCCGGCACGCCGTCGACGCGTTCGTCGAGCGCCTCCTCGCCTCGCCGCTCGACCTCCGCGCGCTCAAGAGCATCGCGCTCTGCGCGGTGGGCGCCGCGACAGCCGAGCGGCTGGCGCATTACGGTCTGAAGGTGGACGTGACGCCGCACGAGTTCCGCGCGGAATCGCTCGCCCGCGCGATCGTCGAGGGCGTCGGCGTCCCCGGACGACGGTTCCTGCTGCCGCGGGCCGACATCGGGCGAGAGGTGATTGCGGAGGAGCTGCGGAAACAGGGCGCCGAGGTGACGGAGGTCGTGGCGTACCGGACCCTCGCCGAAGCCGATCGCAACGGCGACCCGGACGTCTATCGGATGCTGCTGGAACGACGGCTCGACGTCGTGACGTTCGCCAGTCCGTCGGCCGTGCGTCACTTCGTGCAGGCGCTCGGCGCCGAACCGGCGGCCGATCTGCTGCGGACGACGTCGGTCGCGTCCATCGGACCGGTCACCTCCGAGGCCGCTCGCCAGTACCAGATCGAGACGACGATCATGCCGTCGCAGGCGACGGTCCCCTCGCTCGTGGCGGCCATCGTCAGGCATTTCCAGCAGCAGCCGACGTGATCTCCACCGTTTTCCCGGCGCCGCGCGGCTTGTGGCATAGTGATTTCCGGAGAGGCGGGACATGACCCAGGTCCACCGTCACACGACCCTGAAGCTCACGAAGCGGTTGCGCCGCCTCCGCACGTCGCCCTCCATGCGCGCGCTCGTCCGCGAGACACGCCTGACGCCGGACGCGCTGATGCTGCCGCTGTTCATCTGCGAGGGCGAAGGCGTGCGCCGCGCGGTCGCCTCGATGCCAGGCGTGTTCAACCTGTCGGTCGACGAGGCGGTCCGCGAAGTCGAAGACGCGCGGCGCGAAGGCCTTGCGAGCGTGCTGCTGTTCGGGCTGCCCGATCACAAGGACGACATCGGATCGAGCGCGTACCGATTCCGAGGGACCGGTGCAGAACGCGGTGCGCGCCCTCAAGCGCGCCCACCGGGACGTGCTGGTGGCGACCGACGTCTGCCTGTGCGAGTACACCGATCACGGCCACTGCGGTCTGGTGATCGACGGCGAGATTGCCAACGATCCCAGCGTGGAACAGCTCGTGCGGCAGGCCATTTCGCACGCGGCCGCCGGCGCCGACATCGTGGCGCCGTCGGACATGATGGACGGCCGCGTCGGCGCGATCCGCAGCGCGCTCGACGAGCGCGGATTCGAGAACGCCGCCATCATGGCGTACTCGGCCAAGTACTGCTCCGCCTTCTACGGCCCGTTCCGCGATGCCGCCGGATCGGCGCCCCAGTTCGGCGACCGGAAGACGCACCAGATGGATCCGGCCAACGTGCGGGAGGCGCTCCGCGAGGTCGAGCAGGACATCGAAGAGGGTGCCGACATCGTCATGGTCAAGCCCGCCCTCCCGTACCTCGACGTGCTCGCGCGGGTGAAGGACGCCTTCGGCTACCCGACGGCCGCGTACCACGTGAGCGGCGAGTACGCCATGCTCAAAGCGGCGGCGCGAAACGGCTGGATCGACGAGCCGCGTGCGATGCTCGAGACGCTGACCGGCATCCGCCGCGCCGGCGCCGACATCGTCATCACCTATTACGCCCGCGAAGCGGCCCGCGCGCTCGCCTGATCGGCAGCCGATCGAAAAAGGGACCGCACGATGATGCGCACGTCACGATCACGGCGGCTCTTCGCCCGGGCGCTGCGGATCCTGCCGGGCGGCGTCGACAGCCCGGTCCGCGCCTTCAAGGCGGTGGGGGCGATGCCGCTGTTCATCGCGCGCGGCCGCGGCGCCCATCTCGAGGACGTGGACGGCAACCGCTATATCGACTACGTGATGTCCTGGGGGCCGCTCGTCCACGGACACGCGCCGGCCGGCCTGGTGCGCACGCTCAAAGAGACCGCGTCGCGCGGCACCAGCTACGGCGCGCCGAGCCCGCTCGAGGTCCAGCTCGGCGAACGGGTGCGCCGGCTCATGCCGTCGGTGGAGCGCATCCGGTTCGTCAACTCGGGGACCGAAGCGGCGATGAGCGCCATCCGCGTGGCCCGCGCGGCCACCGGGCGCGAACGGATCATCAAGTTCGAGGGGTGCTATCACGGGCACGCCGATCCGTTCCTCGTGAAGGCCGGATCCGGCGCGCTGACCTTTGGCGTCCCGACGAGTCCGGGCGTGACCCGGGCGGCGGTCGCCGACACGCTGGTCGCCACCTACAACGATCTCGACTCGGTCCACCGCCTGTTCGACGACAACCGGGACGCCGTCGCCGCCCTGATCGTCGAGCCGATTGCCGGCAACATGGGCGTCGTCGCTCCGGCCGACGGGTTCCTGCGTGCGCTGCGCGAGGTATGCTCCGCGCACGGCGCGCTGCTGATCTTCGACGAGGTGATCTCGGGTTTCAGAGCCGGGGCGGGCGGCGCCCAGGGGATCTACAACGTCCGGCCGGACCTGACCTGCCTCGGCAAGATCATCGGCGGCGGCCTGCCGGTTGGCGCCTACGGCGGCCGCGCCGAGCTGATGGAGCTGGTGGCGCCGGCTGGGCCGGTCTATCAGGCCGGCACGCTGTCGGGCAATCCGCTCGCGATGGCGGCCGGCGAGTGGAGCCTCGCCCGCCTCACGCCGGCGCTGTACAACCGGCTGACGCGGCTCGGCGCCGCTCTGGCGGCGGGACTCGCCGACGCCGCGCGCACGGCCGGCGTTCCGCTGCAGGTGAACGCCGCCGGATCGCTCCTCACGCCGTTCTTCGCCGATCGGCCGGTTCGAGACTTCGCGTCGGCCACGAGCGCGGATACGGCGCGCTACGCGGTGTTCTTCCGGGAGATGCTCGCGCGCGGCGTGTACGCGCCGCCCTCCCAGTTCGAGGCGTGGTTTCTGTCCGACGCGCACAGCGCCGCCGACGTCGAACGGACCGTCGCCGCCGCGGCAGCGGCGATGAAACAGATCGGGCCTGCCCGTCGGTCGCGAGCGCGATCCGGGCGGCCTTCGGCTCGACGACCTGCCGCTTCACCTCGCAGAAGGTCGTCTTGATCGGCTCCACCTGCTTCACGTCATGCGTCAGTTGACCCGGCGCATCACGAGCGCCGCGTTGTTGCCCCCGAAGGCGAGCGAGATGGACAGGCCGCATTCGATCGCCTGCTCCCGCGTCTCGTTGGCCACCACATCGACGTCGCATTCCGGGTCGCGCTCGCGGTAGTGCACCGTCGGCGGAATGCGGCCCTCCGCCAGCGACAGGGCGAGCGCCGCCGCCTCGATCGCGCCGGCGGCCGACAGACAGTGGCCGACCATCGACTTGATGGAGGTCACCGGGATGGTGCGCGCGCGATCGCCGAACAGCTGCCGCAGACCGCGGGCTTCGGCCTGATCGTTCTGCGGCGTGGCCGTCCCGTGGGCGTTGACGTGATCGACCTCGTCGGCCCGGATCCGCGCGGCGCCGAGCGCGTCGGCCACCAGGGCCCGGACGGCGCGGCCCTCCGGCTCGGGCGACGTCGGATGGTACGCCTCGCACCGGACGCCGTACCCCAGGATCTCGGCGTAGATCTTCGCGCCGCGGCGTCGCGCCCGATCGAAGTCCTCGAGCACGAGGATGGCGGCCGCCTCGCCGATGTTCATGCCCTTGCGCGTGCGGCAGAACGGCCGGCACGGCTCGGTGTCGACCAGCCGCAGCGCGTTGAATCCGCTGAAGGTCAGGCGGCACAGCACGTCGCTGGCACCCGCCACCGCCGCGTCGAGGCGACCCGAGGCGACCGCGTCGGCGGCGTAGCCGATCGCCACCGTGCTCGACGAGCACGCCGACAGCACCGACGCCTTGGCGCCCTCGAACCCGACGTGCGTCGCGAGCACGTCGCTCGGCGTGCTCGGAAAATGGTTGAAGATCTTGCGGACCGGCGCGCGCCGCATGCCGAGGCGGCGCGACTCGGCGAACCATTCCTCGTTGCGCATCAGGTCGGCGGTGCCCGAGCCGAGCATGACGCCGGCGCGCGTTCGATCGAGGCCGGTGTCGAGCAGCCCGGAATCGGCGAGCGCCTCCCGCGCGGCGATGATGGCGGTCTGGTCGGACCGCGACAGCCGCCCCCACGTTCTCGGCGAAACGGTCGGATCGCGCGGATACGGTTGGATTTCCGCCGCCATCGCGCTCCGGTAGCCGGCCGCATCGAACAGCGACACCTGCGCGATGCCGCAGCGGCCTTCGAGCATCGCGCGCCAGACCGCGTCACGCGTGGCGCCGAGGGCGCTCATCAGGCCGATGCCGGTGACCGCAACGCGTCGCCGGCTCATCGGGCGGCGTCCTCGACGGCGAGTCCCGATTTCACCGCAGCCGAGGGCCCCGGAGTCGCGGCCGACACCGATAGGGACCCGCTCGCCCAATCGCGTGCGAACCGATCGATCCTGCGGCGTTCGATCGACTTGTCGATGATCGCGACGAGCGCGGGCACGATCTCGGCCGGCAGCGTCAGCGCTGCGGCCGAAAACCCGAGGCCCAAGGCCCGGCGCCGCCACGACAGGTCCTGTCGGCCGATGCCGGCCAGCGACAGCCAGTAGCGGCCGATGACGCCGTAGATCTCGCGCATCACGCGCAGCGTGCCGCCGTGGCGGCCCCCGACGCGCGTGTGTCCGGCCCGTACGTTGGCCAGGAAGTCGGCGAGCGTGCGACCGGGCGCCTCGGTGTAGGTCGTCGCGACGCCGGCGAGCGTATGGGCGTCGCTCCCGCCGAGCTCGACGGCCGAGTGCCCGCCGCGGCGGCGGGCCGCGGCAATCCGCTCGATGAGCAGGTTGTGCGCGGCGACCAGCGTGCCGTTGCGGACTTCCAAGGCCGTGAACAACGGGAGCAGCGCCTCCAGGTACGGGGCGACCGCCATCTGCCGGGACAGGAAGAAGAACAGATGGTTGAGGGCGAAGAACACACCCTGCTCGCGCAGGTAGGCCGCCGTCTCGTACACGTTCTCCCGGAGCGGCTGGAGCTCGCGATGAATGCGCTCGTCGATGTCGTACGCCCCGATGTGCACCCTGAGCGGCAGCCCGGGGACGCGGCACTCGACTTCCTCGCTGATGAAGAAATCGTCGGCGTCGGGATGGCTCTCGAGGAATTCGAGGCAGCCGTCGATGCTGTCGTGATCCGTGATCGTGACGACGTCCATGCCGCGAGCCTTCGCGGCGCGGTAGACCGCGTCCGGCGCCGAGTAGCAGTCGCGCACCCGCAGAAACCTCAGGTGCGCGGCGTAGCCGGAATGGTACGAATGGACGTGGAGATCAGCCTTCACGGGTCGCCGGGCCTCGTCTACAGCGGCTTGAGCAGCATCAATTGTAGAACCACCGACCCGGCGCCGCGGTAGACGTCGGGGAGGAACGATTTTCCCAGATCCGCCCGCAGAATCGTATTCCCCGGCGTGCGCAGGTTGAGCCCCAGGCCCAGGCCGGTCACCGGCAGCCACCCTTCGGCCATCGCGGGATCGCGGCCCCGCGCGTGATCGAGGAACAGATCCAGTCGGTACTGGTTGAACAGGTTGAACGAGTACGATCCGCGGAGCAGGGCCAGCTCTCCAAACCTCACGGCCGACGGCACACCGTGCATCCGCGCCGCGTCGAACAGCCCGAACTCGTACATGCTGAACCGATCGAGACCGCTGCCCCCGAGATACGTGCCGTTCAGGTGAATCGTGTGGAAGGTCGCGAAGATGAAGTCCTTCGACACGCCCGCGTCGTACTGCGTGAAGGTCGCCGGCGCGTCCTCGAGCGCTCCCGCGTTGCCCCACGGCGCCGCGGTGGTCCTCCGGTGCTTCGTGAGGTTGGCGACGATCGAGTATCCCTGCCGCCGGTATTCGTATCCCACGCCGACCCCGTGCGTGCCCGCGCTCGCCGGCAGCGTGAAGTCGGCCGCCGTGTTCGGGTCGCGGAAGTAGCCGTCGAACCTGAACTCGTAATGACCCAGGATCTTCTGAAACGGCGTCGCCTGAAACCCGACGTTCACCCCCGTCGACGCGGGCACCCGGCGGACGCGCTCGCCCTTCCGCTCGCCCTGCGCGTCGAAGACGGCGTCGTTCGAGCCGACCGCCAGGCCGAAAAAATCGACGCTCGCGTCGACCTTGCCGCCCAGCAGATTCGCCTTCTGCACGTTGCCGGCCGCGAACACGCCGGCAAACAGCAGCGCGAACTGCATGTCGCGATGCAGGAAGTTGAAGTCCAGCACGTCGAGGCCGCCGATCGGCAGCGGGTAGTCGAAGGACGGATCCACCTGCGCGCCCAGCGCGAAGGCGCGCGTGGACGTCGTCAGCTGATCGCTCACGACCCGGCTGCCGCCCTTCTTCACGAGATAGCGGAGTCCCTGATCCGTGTCGCGGTACATGATCCGGTTGCTCGCCCGGGCCTCGGTCCGCTCGGCCTCGAACCGGTCCGGATTGAGCGACACGTCGCTCATCCGCGCCTCGCGCTCCACCAGCACGGTGCGGCCGGCAATGAGGAACGTCTGCTTGCTGCTCAATCGATCGAGCAGCCAGATCGATCGGCCCGCCGCCTCGCCGACTGCCGCGAACGTGCTCGTCTCCTCGTTGGACACGACGACGCCGGTGAGGTGCGCCTCGAGCGCCTGCACTTTCAGCCGGAGGTACCGCTCGCGGTCGATCCACACCGTGCCTCGATACAGCGCCCGCCCGGAGACGGCGGCAACCGGCTCGAACCGAACCACGAAGGCCGGACGGCCCATCACGGTGTCGACCCCGTCTAGGCGATACCGGTAATCCTCCGTCAGCCTGAGGTCGAGCGGCAGCGACAGCACCTTCTCGGGCTGCACCAGCGGAAACGACGGACGGTTCGCGGTCCACTTCGCGCCGTTGAACTCGAAGCTCAGCTCCTCCCATTCCACGGCGCCGCGGTCGAAGAAGACGCGGTTCTCGGTGATGATGTTGTAGGCCGGATCGGCCGCGTTCGGGTGAAAGTGCTGCTCGATGCGCATGTGCGCGATGTAGCGGACCGCCGCGGCGTCCTGCGCGGCCTGCGCCTGCTGGTGCCGCGCGATGATCTCCGCGACCGACGGCAGCCTCTCCTTCTGCACCTCCACGCGCTCCACCACGCGATCCTCGGCACCCGCATGGAAGTCGAGAATCAGGGCGTGGCGCGAGACGGGCACCGTCACGGCCAGCCGGCCGGCCTGACCTGTCTGCACGCGCAGCGGCTTCACAGTCGATCCGGACACGGCATCCCGCACCTGCGGCGCGGTCGCATCGCTCACCACGACCTCGACATCGAGCGGCGTGGTGTTCTCGACGCCGCCGTAGACCAGGTAGGTCGAGAACCGCGTCGTGCTGAACAGCAGCCGGTGCGGCACCTCTGGGGTCACCTCGACGCCGCCGCGCGACAGACGCAGCGAGGCGGTGCGGTCTTCGATCGCGACGAGCGTCCCGGAGAGGAGATCGGCCGCGCGGCCCGCCACGGCGAGCGCCGCGCGAATCTCCGCGACCGTGCCCGCGTAGCTGGTAGCCGCCACGGCAGTTCCGAGCGACCGCGCCTCGGCCTCGAAAAACCCCGCCGCCGCGGCGGCGGCCGCGCCCGTGAGCGGGATCGGGCCGAGCAGCACGGCCGCGGACGCGTCCTCGCGGGCGACGAGCGCCGTCATCCCGTCCACGCGCGCTCGAAACGCCCCATCGTCGGCTCCGGCGGGGCCGTCCACCGCCAGCGCGTCGATGTACGGCGCGATGCCTGCCGCCAGGACGGTCGCCTCCCAGGGCTCAAGCTCCGACGACACGCCGCCCTGGATGACCAGCGCGTCGCGGTCGATCGAGCGCAGTTGCACCGACGCCAGCTTGAGGAGGAACACGTAGCGCTCGGTCGACGATGGGGGGACCTTCGATGCCCGGCCGGTCTGATAGCCGGCCACCCTGCCGCGTCCATTTTCAGCGATCGATCGCAGCGCCTGCTGCCAGCCCTCCACCTCGCCGTCGGTCGCGGGAAGCGCCCCGAGATCGATCACGATCTTCACGCCCCGCGCGGCGTAGTCCGACACGCGCCGCTCGAGGCCGGCCGCGAGCGCGGGAATGCGATCGGGCGGCGTCCCCGCGATATCAACGGCGATGCGGACGATGAGCGGGGGGAGATCCGCCGACGACCGGGGAAGGGCGGCCAGCAGGAGCGGATCGCGGTCCAGGCGCTCGTCGAAGGCCACGCCGGCCAGCGCGGCGCCGGCGTCCGACGCATCCTGCATCGCCTCGGCCGCCCGGTGTGGCCAGGCCACGGCGATACCGATTGCCAGCGCCGCGATCCGCAGCCACCCCGTCATGCAGGCGCCGCGAGCCCGAGCACCTCGCCCATGGGAGCGAACCGCGTGCCGGCCAGCACCGCCGCCAGCCGCGACTTGAACCCGTCGAGGCGAAAGTAGTGCACGAACGTCTTGGTCCACGGCAGGCGGACGCGCGGCGGATCGGGATCGATTTCCCAGGGATGCACGAACAGCGCGACCGGCGTGCCCGCGCGGTTGCGTTCCTCGATCCGCCGCAGCACGTGCGCCGGCGACGTCATGCGCAGCCCCCACCCGCCGCCGATCGGGAAGTTCTGACCGAGGCGCCGCTCGACCATCGGGGGGAACTCCACCAGATCGCCCTGCGGCGTCGGACGGGCGTGCGGCTCCCAGGGATACGAGGGGTTGCCGATGATCTTGAGCGGCGCGAGGCTGGAGTCGAAGCGGAACCCCTTCTGCGCGAGGATCTCGAGCGCCCACAGCGATCGATCGTTGATCGACCACTGCGGCGCGCGAAAGCCTTTCACGCTGGCGGCGCCGGCGTGGCGGAGCGCCCGCAGGCTGCAGTCGAGGTCCTCGGCGAACGCCTCCGGCAGGAGCTCGTAGACCGGCGTGTGATACTGGCCGTGCGACCCGATCTCGTGACCGGCCTCGGCGATGTGCGTCACGAGCTGCGGATGGCGGTCGGCGACCCAGCCGAGGACGAAGAACGTGGCGCGCGCGCCGTGGGTGTCGAGGAGGTCGAGCAGGTGCCGGGTGTTGTCGACGACGCGGCTCGGCAGCGCGTGCCAGTGCTCGCGGCCGAGGGGGCCGCCGACGCCGCAGATGTGAAACCACTCTTCCACGTCGACGGTCAGGCAGTTCCGGATCACGTCAGCCGCCTGTCGATTCCATCCGGCTGGTGTCGATGAAGTCGACGATCGTCCGCACGCTCCGCAGCACACGCTGGCCCATCTGCTCGTCGCTGACCACCACGCCGAAGCTGCGCTGGAGCTCGAGCACGATCTCGAGCGCGTCGATGGAGTCGAGTCCGAGGCCCTCGCCGAACAGCGGCATGTCGGGCTGGATCTCGTCAGGCTTGATCGGCATCCGCAGGCATCTGACGATCGCCGCCTTCACCTGGTCTTCGAGGGTCCCCTGTCGGTCCATCTCTACAGCCTATAACATCCCGCCATCGACGCCGATCACCTGGCCGGTGATGTAGCTGGCGAGCGGCGAGGCGAGGAAGGCCACAAACTCCGACACTTCCTCGGGGCGCCCCACCCGCCCGAGGGCGACGTCGAGCAGGAGCTCGCGGCGCTTCTCCTCGGTGAGCGACGAGACCAGCTCGGTTTCGATCAAGCCGGGGGACACGGCGTTGACCAGCACGTTCTGCCGCGCGAACTCCCGTGCGAGGGTGCGCGTCAGTCCGATGAGCCCGGCCTTCGACGCCGAGTAGTTCGCCTGGCCGATGAGGCCCACGTCGCCGCTGGCCGACACGATGTTGATGATGCGCCCCCAGCGCTGTACGAGCATGTCCCGCACGGCCGCGCGAATGCAGAGGAACGCGCCGGTGAGGTTGGTGTCGATCACCTCGTCCCACTTCGCCCGATCCATGAACATCAGCACGCTGTCGCGCGTCACCCCGGCGTTGTTGACGAGAATCGAGATCGGTCCGACCTCCGCCGACGCACGCGTGAAGAACGTCCGGACGGACTCTTCATCCCGCACGTCGCACCGATCGACGAACACCCTGGCGCCTTCGGCGGCCACGAGCGCTTCGGCTTCAATCGCCGCGTCCTGACGCTCGCGGTAGCAGATGGCGAGCGCCGCCCCGCGGCGCGCCAGCGCGAGCGAGATGGCGCGGCCGATCCCGCGCGATCCGCCCGTCACCACCGCTGCGCGGCCCTCCAGATCCTTCGTCATTGGTCGTTGGTCGGCGATCGTGAGTCGTCGGTCGTCGGTCGCGTGCCCGTGTCGGAACGTCCGGTCGTCGGGTAGCGGCCCGCTTCAGCCGGACCGCGACCCATTATCGGCCGCGCGGGCGACGATGGAATAGTTGGTTCCGCCGCTGGCGATGGCGTTCGCGATGAAGAGTGGGCCCGCGGCGCGCTGCGGCGCGTCGCTGACACGCACGGGGCACGACGGATCGGGCTCTTGGAACCCGTAGGTCGGCGGCAGCTCGCCGCTCCCCGCCGTGACCAGGCCGACGGCCAGCGCGGCGGCGCCCGCGGCCCCCGACTCGCCGACCGCGCCCTTGATGGACACGACCGGCACGTCCGCGGGAAACACGGCACGAATGGCCGCGGCTTCGAGCGGGTCGAGCCGCCTGGCGCCGTTTGCGGCGGCGAAGACCGCGGCGATGTCGCCCGGGGCGACCCCGGCGTCCTCGACCGCCAGCTGCATCGCACGCGCGGGCCCGGACGGAATCCAGCGGCCAGCCGTTCAGCTCGGCGCGAGAGGCGGTCATGCCAATCCCGAGAATCTCGCCGTACGCGCGGGCGCCTCGGACCGCGGCCGCGGCCGCCGACTCGAGCAGCAGCAGCACGCCCGCCTCGCCGAGCACGAACCCGTTCCGGCGACGATCGAACGGCCGCGCGACCTCCCGCCCCTCGCGCGGCCGCGCCAGCGGGCCGAACCGCTCCTGCACCGTGTAGAAGGTCTGCTCCAGCCGGTCGGTACCGCCGCTCATCATCGAGGCGATGCGCTCGTCGCGGATCAGGCCCGCGGCATAAGCGATGGCCGCCAGGCTCGACGCCTCGCGCTGGTTGAACGTCACGTTGGGACCACGCAGCCCGTGCTCGATCGCGCACAGGCTTGCCGGGGCGTTGGACACGGTGTTGCTGAAGAGCAGCGCCGGCGCCCCGGCGGGCCCGTGCTCCAGGAGGCCCTGCAGGTACTCGACCGTGCTGTCCATGCCGGCGGTGAAGGTGCCCAGCGCGACGCCGACTTCGTCGCTGCCGCCGGAATCCAATCCTCAGAGCCGCATCGTCGACGAGCAGCCGCGCGCAGCCGAGCGCGAGACGGCCGACCAGATCGATGCGCCGCAGCTTCAGCGGCGGAATGAACGCGGCCGGGTCGAACCCGTCGAGCGTCGCCCCGCAGTGCGATCGGGACATGGCGGTGTCGAACGCCGTGATCGGTCGCACGCCCGTTCGCCCGGCCATCACGCCGTCGACGAGCGCCCGATGTCCGATGCCGAAGCTCGAGATGCCGGCGATCCCGGTGACCACGACGCGCTGTCGCATGGGCGCGGTACGCTACCATGACCATCGAGGGTCTTCAATGTCGCTACTGCCCGCCGTCGCGCATCTCGCCCTGCTCGTATCGCTCGCGGTACCGCAAGGGGCTTCGCCGACGCGCGGTGGCGATCTGTTCGCGCGTATCTTTCAGAAGAGCGTGGCCCGGCAGAAGACGTTGACATCGATCCGCGCGTCCTTCACCGAGACGACGACGTCGTCGCTGCTGGTGAAGCCGATCGTCAGCCGGGGGACGATCGTCGCGGCGCCGCCGGCGCGGGTCCGCATGACCTACACCGATCCCGAACCGAAGATCATCGTCATGGACGGCAGGATGCTGACGGTCCTCTGGCCGAAGCGAAATGAGCGCGAGCAGATCGACATCCGCGAGACAGAGAAGCGCATCGATCGGTACTTCACCAACGCGAGCCTGGACGATCTGCGGAAGTCGTTCGACATCACGGCGGAGCCCGATCCGTCGATACGACGGGCCGATCGCGTCGAGATGGTGCCGAAACGAAAGCAGATCAGGCAGGGACTCGAAAAACTGGAGCTCTGGATCGATCGCGAGAGCGCGCTGCTGGCGCAGATGAAGATGACGCTGGCCGGCGGCGACCAGAAGACGATTGTGCTCGACGACCTCACGCTGAACGTGCCGATAGGAGACGACACGTTCCGGCCGTGACGCCATCCTCCGATCGTCACGGCGCGCCCCCGAGACCGGGGGACGTGGCGGCGGCGCCGGACCGCCAGCTCGCGGACCTCGTCGAGACCACCGAAGCGGCAGCCAGCACGCTGCCGGCGGCCCGCCGGCGCGGCGCAAGGGGCGCGTACCATCGGCCGAACTTCCTGCCGGCCGGCGCCGACTGCTGAACGCTCAAATGATCGATTCGGAATTGATCAGACGCTGATCGATTCTGGCGGCCGAGGCCTCCCGCACGGGCGTCAGCCGATGCTCGGCGAGGTACTCCTCCGGGCGCATCATGCGCTGGGTCCGCCACAGCATGCGCGTGAGAAACGGCACCTGCCGGGGATGGACCTGCCGCGCCCACTGCCACCACGACTTCTCGCCGCCCAGATTCAGGATCGACCGGCGCCAGGTTTCGCAGTACAGCTCGAAGAACCGCTCGGCTCCCAGTCTCGGCTCCCACAGGCAGTGGTGCATGTCGGTACTGCGCCCACGACGTGGCGCGGATGCGGGGACGCATTTCCTCGAAGAACGGCGTTCCAGGCAGCGGCGTCAGCAGCGTGAACCCGGCGCGCCCGAGCTGATGCTTCTCGACGAACGCCCACAGCCGCTCGAAGTCCCCTTGTTCCGCGTCGAGATCGACGACGAAGTTTCCCGTCACGCCGTACCGATACTCCCGGGCGGCGCCGACGGCTTCGACCGTGCGATCGACGGTCGTGTCCTTGACCAGATCGCTCAGGCCCTCGTTGGTGGCGGCCTCGAGCCCGAAGAAGATGTCGAAGTCCTGGGCCAGCGGACGCCACGCCTCGAGGAGCTCGGGATGATTCGCCACCAGATCGGTGCGGCTCTGCACCAGCATCCACCGCTTCCGGATGCGGCGCCGCTTGAGCGCGGCCGCCAGCTCCAGGCTGCGCGCCGGGTGATACCAGAACAGATCGTCCGCCACGAACACGTGCGGTCCGGCGGCCTCGAAGTCGCGGCAGACGCTCTCGATCGACCGCAGCCGGATCCCTCGGTCGTACATCGGCCACACCGAGCAGAACGAGCAGCGGAACGGACAGCCGCGCGAGGTTTCAATCAGCCAGACCGGCCGGAACAGCAGACACGCGTACTGCTTCCGCCACGCGTCCACGTCCCGCCGGGCCGGCAGCGGCACATCGTCGAGCGCGAAGTCGGGCGGGTCGCCCGGCGTCGGCTGGAACGAGCCGTCGGCGCGGCGGACGATCAGGCCGGCCACCCGCTCCACCGGCCGGCCGCGCTCGAGCGCGTCGGCCAGCGCGGGGACGACCACCTCCCCCTCGGCTGCGGCAATCGCGTCCACGGCCCGCGCGAAGAACGGCGCCGGATACGCCGCCGCGGAATGTCCGCCCACCAGCACGAAGGACTGCGGGCTCAGCCGGCGGACCTCCTCGGCCACCGCCAGCGCCTCGTCGGTCTCGAGCGCGTGCATGCATGCGATGCCGACGAGGCCCGGACGCGTCGCGCGCAGCCAGTGCGCGAGCGGACGGCCGAACCGCAGATCGACGACGGTCGCCTGGTGACCGCGGGCGTGGAGAGCCGCGGCGATGTACTGCATGCCGAGCGGCTCGATGCGGAAGAATGGTCCGAGGCCGAACCGCTCGTTGCCGGGCACGGGGCGCAGCAGCAGAACGTGCATGGGGCAGTCGAGCGAGGCTATCATCGCGATTCATGCCGATCAAGCGGGTGGACGCGTGGCTGGAACGGCTGCTCGTCGGCGCCGCGCGCGTCCCGTCGGTCGTCTTCGCGGTGACGGCCGCGGCTGCCGTCGCCGCCGGTCTGTTGATCGCGCGACTGTCGTTCGATCCGGACGTCCTGCGCCTGCTGCCGCGCGACGCGCCCACCGTGCGATCGTTCGAGCGGTTCCTCCTCGACTTCGGCAGCCTCGACCACCTCTATGTCGTGTTCGAATCGGCGGATCCGATCGGCGGCCACGCCGATCTCGTGGACGCCTACGTCGACCGGCTGAAGCGCGCGCCGGAGATCGAGTCGATCGACGCCGCGCTGTTCGACGAGGGGAAGGACTGGAGCTACCTGTACGACCGCGAGCTGTTCCTGCTCGGCCCGGAAGGCGCGGCCGACGCGCTCGCCAGGCTCCGGCCGCCCGCGCTGGATCGCGAGCTCGCGCACGCCCGCGACCTCCTGCAGATGCCATCCTCCGACGTCAAGGCGATGGTGCAGCAGGATCCGCTCGGGATGCTGACGCTCCTCCGCAACCGCTTCGCGAAACAGAAAGGCTTCGTGGCGTTCGATCCGACGCAAGCCGGCTACGTCAGCCCCGACGGACGCAGTCGCCTGGTGATCGTCAAGCCTCGCGGTGCGCCGTTCGACACCGACTTCTGCAAGGCGCTGTTTCGACGGCTGGCCGAGGTCGAGCGAACCGTCCGCTCCTCCGCGGACGAAGACGCCGGCGCGCCGGCGGTCACCATCCAGGCCGCGGGCGCCTACCGCGTGTCGCTCGAGGCCGAAGCGCTCATCCGGCGAGAGACGATCGTCAACTCGATCGTCTCGATGGCGCTGCTGATCGTGATCGTCATCGCGCTGTTCCGCACGCCGTGGATGCTCGTCTACGGCGCCGTGCCGCTGACCCTCGCGGCGGCGCTCGCGCTCGGACTGGGCGGCCTCACGCGCGGCCGCCTGTCGCCGGCCACGAGCGGATCGGCGGCGATGCTCTTCGGCCTCGGCATTGACGCCATCGTGCTGCTCTACATGCGGTACCTGGAAGAACGCGAGCGCACGACTGGTCCGGCTAAAGCCGGACACTACGGGCGACCAGACGACGGGCGACCAGACGACGGGCGACCGGACGACGGGCGCGATCGGCCAGCGCGTGACCCGGGGGCGGCGGAGATCTGGCGGCGGATGACGCCGGCGGCGTTCGGCGTCGTGCTGGCGCAGGTCACCACGGCGGCCACCTTCTTCGCGCTGCTCTTCATCGACTTCCCCACGCTGAACGATCTCGGCGCGCTTGTCGGCATCGGGATCCTCTTCTCGTGCGTGTTCACGCTGACGCTCCTGCCGGCGCTGCTCGGCCGCACGGCGCCAACCCACGGCCGCGCACTGAGGGCGCCCTGGCTCGGCCAGTTCGTCGGCGGCCATGCGCGGGCCATTGTCGCCGCGGCCATCGTTGTCACCCTCGCGCTGGGCGCCGCGGCCACCCGCCTGCGCGTCGACATGAGCCTCGAACGGCTGCAGGCGACCACGACGGGAGCCGACCTGGAGCGCGAGATCTCGGACCGATTTTCGCTGCCGACCGACGTGCTCATGGTCGTGACCGAGCACCAGAGCGTCGACCGGCTGCTCGACCTGGATCGGCGGATGGCCGACCATTTCGCAGCACGCCGGCCGGAGGTTGCCGTCAGCGGCCCGACGCTGCTGCTGCCGGCCGCCGACAGCCAACTGGAGGTCGCGAGTCGGATTCGTCCGGCGCGCGCCTCGATCGACGACCTCGTCGCCGGAATCCGGGCGGGCGCCAAGCGGGCCGGATTCCGACCCGACGCCTTCCAGCCGTTCATCGAGCGGCTGCCGCGCGTGCTGGATCCCGACGCGCGGATCACCTACGACGGCCTGGTGGAGCACGGCCTCGGTCCGATCGTGTCGCGGTTCATCACGCGGCGGAACGGCCGGTATTCGGCTGTCACGTATCTGTACCCGCCGCCGTCGATCGACGTCGCCGCCATCGAGACGACCCTGCGCGAGGTCGATCCCGACCTTCAGCTGAGCGGATTGCCGGCGATCAACCGGGAGCTCGGCCGCCGGTTCCCGCGGGAGTTCCTGAAAGGCGTCATCCTCGGCACGGCCGCCGTCGCGCTCCTCATCTTCGCGGTCTTCCGGTCGGTGCGGCACACCCTGCTGACGCTGCTCCCGACGGCGGTCGGGTTCGTCTGGAGCGGGGGGGTGCTGGCGACGCTGCGCGTCCGGCTCGATCTCTTCTCGATGTTCGCCGCCGTCACCTGCATCGGCATTGCGGTCAACTACGGCATCTACGTGGTGCAGCGGTACGCAGGCGAAGGGTTGCGCGACGTCCGCGAAGTGCTGAGCCGGACCGGCGCTGCCATCCTGATCGCGTGCTCGACGGCGCTCGTCGGCTTCGGCACGCTCGTGGACTCGAGCTACGGGCCGCTTCGCGCCTTCGGGATCGTCTCGGCGGTGACGCTCGTCTGCACGGTGATCGCGTCGCTCGTCGTGCTGCCGGCGGTCCTCGTGCAGATGCGGCGATGATCACGGTGTCCGCGCTCATCGCCGCCTACAACGAGGAGCGGCACATCGCGGAGGTCATCGCGGGCACCCTTCGTCATGTCCCCGGCGTCGTCGTCGTCGACGATGGCTCGACGGACCGGACGGCGGAGGTCGCGGCGGCGGCGGGCGCAGCGGTCATCCGGCACCAGCGCAATCAGGGCAAGGGATCCGCGATCCGCACAGGCCTGGCCACCGTGCTGCGGGAGCCGGGCTCGCACGTGCTGCTGCTCGACGCCGATCTTCAGCATGATCCCGCCGAGATCCCGAAGCTGATCCGGGCGGCCGAGGAGGGCGCCGGCGACTTCGTCGTGGGCGAGCGGGAGTTCTCGAAGGCCGACATGCCGGCGGCACGCTACTACTCGAACGTCATCGGCAGCCGGATCCTGTCGCGGTTCGTTGGCGCAACCGTCGGCGATTCTCAGTCCGGCTTCAGGCTGATTCGGTCGGATCTGCTCCGGGCGGTGCGGCTGACGTCGACCGGTTATGAGATCGAGACCGAGATGATCATCAAGCTCGTACGAGCCGGCGCCCGGATCGACGGGGTCACGGTCCGCCGGTTGACGTACCGGAACGCGCGCAGCCACATGAGGCCGGTGCGTGATACGTTCCGGACGTGCATGCTCGCGCTCGCGTACCGGTACCTGGGGCGGCCGTGACGCGCAACGTATCGGAGCTCGACGTCCAGTGGCACGCGGGCATCCTGAACAACGGCCTGTTCTTCCAGGCGATGTACCAGCTCACCGCGCACCTGCCGCGACGGGCGTGCTACGCCCTGGCGCATCCGTTCACCTGGCTCGCCTACCGTCTGATGCACGACGGCACCAGCGCCCTGATCGAGAACCTGCGCGTGGTCCGACCCGCCGCGTCGGACGCGGAGCTCCGGCGGCTGGCGCTTCTCACCTATCGCAGCTACGCGCGCGATTTCGTCGATTTCGTGCGGTCGGTTCCGTTGACGCGACAGCAGTTCGAACCGATCATCTCGGGCTTCGACGGCCACCGATTCGACGAGCTGCTGGCCGAACACCGCGGCATCGTGCTGGTCGGCGGTCACTTCGGAAACTGGGAGCTCGGCGGGATCGTGATTCGCCTGCTGCGCGGCTATCCGCTGACGGTCGTCGGACGGCCGGAGCCGAGTCCGGCCGTCAGCGCGCTGCGGCGGCGCATGCGCGAATCGCTCGGCATCGAAACCATCGAGATCGGCCGCATGCTGGAGACCGCGCTGCAGATCCGGCGCGCGCTGTCGAACAACGTCGTCGTCGCCATGCTGCTCGATCGGCACCTGGGCCGGGATCAGGTGGAGGTGTCGTTTTTCGGACGGCCGACGCCGTTCGTCAAGTCGCCGGCCATGATCGCGTACCTGGCGGGGGCGCCGCTGCTGCCGTCATTCGTGATCCGCCAGCCGGACGACCGCTTCGCGGCCATCTGCGGGACGCCCATCTGGCCGGACACGTCGCTTCCGCCCGAGGAGAGCATCGGACGCATGACGCAGGCCTTCGCGGTGGAGCTGGAATCCCGCATTCGCGCCCATCCGCATCTCTGGTACCAGTTCTACCCTTACTGGAGCGCCGCGGAGCCTCGGCCGAACCGATCGGTCCGCTGACGTGGATCCAGTTTCGCACCTGATGCTCGGCGGCGCGATGGCGGCGGCGGCGCCTCGCCGGGCGCGGGGCGTCACGGCGGCCCTGGTCATCGGATCGATCGTCCCCGACGCCGACATCGTGCTCTTTCCGCGCTGGTTCGACGTGTACTTCCTGCACGTCCACCCGTCCGTCACCCACTCGGTCGCCTGGTCGTTTGTCGAGGCGTTCGCCTTTGCGGCGCTGCTCCGCTGGCTCGTTCGCCCATCCCGATTCTGGGTGCTCCTGGCCGCCGGCTGGATCGGGATCCTGGGTCACATCGCCTCGGACCTCATCGACGGCAGCGACGTGGCGGTGTTCGCGCCGCTGTCGCGCGTGCAGTACGGCACGCATCTGTTCCCGATGGCCGAGCCCGCCGTCATGCTGGCGTTGGCGGTCCCCTGCCTCGTGGCGTGGCAATGGCCGGCGCGCGGCCGCCAGGCGGCCGCTGCCTGTTTCGCGGCGCTCGCGCTCTTCCTGGGCGCGAAAATCGCCACCCAGCGCGCCGCCGCCGTCCGCTATCGACGATCGGTGCCCCTTCCGCAACGGGAGATCGAGCTGGTTCCGCTGCGCAATCGGCTGTTCACGTGGGACGTGTTCGATCAGGTCGACGGCACGGTGCGCGCCTGGCGCATCGACGTCCGCTCCGGCAGACGCGAGCTCGTGCTGGAGCATCGGAACGCCACGGGCCCGCTGGTCGCCGCCTCGCGGGCGCTGCCGATGGTGCGCGACCTCCTTGCGCTCACGAGGATTCCCCTCGCGCGGATCGAGCGCCAGGGCGCACACGAGGTGGTGCTGTGGTCCGACGCCCGCATGTGCAGCCCCGAGCGATGCGACGTGTCGTTCGGCGGCGTGTTCGCGCCCGACGGGTCGCCGCAGTTTCAGGTGATCCGTCTCGGCGAGTTCCAGGAGATCCGCCCGCTCTGACTCCCCGTGCACGTCGCCTCCCTGGTGACGTTCTCACGCGTGAGACGCGAAAGGCTCCGATCGATTCACTGCGCAGGAGGGTGTGGCGCGGCAATCTCGGCGAGCACGACGCCGCCAATCGCGACCTGGACGCCGTCGGCCGTCACCTCGCCCTCGATCTTGATCAAGCCGCCCACCTGTCCGGCGACGCGGGCGACCGCTTCGAGGACAGCCCCGGGCCGCGCCGCGCCGGGAAACTTGAACCCGGTCAAGGCCGCGACGCGCAGGGCGCGGGCGGCGTCTCCGCCGCTGTACGCGGCAATGCCGCCCGTCTGGGCGAGGAGCTCGACGAGGATGATGGCCGGAACGACCGGATCGCCTGGGAAGTGTCCCTGGAAATACCAGTCGTCGCGATTCGCGACACGCCGGCCGCGCGCCATCTCCCCCGGTCTGACCTCGACCACGTCCTCGACCAGGCGCATCGGCGGCCGATGCGGCAGCAGCTCGACGGGAGAACCGCTCCGACTCATGTTAAATTCGCCCTTCGGATTCCGCGCATTCTACCAACGATGCCTCACGTCCTCGACGAACGCTTCCGCCGGGTCTGCCGCGATCGCGGATCGGCGCCGGCAGTGCACGACCTCGCCGATGGACGAACGCTGACCTTCGGGCAGCTGTACGCCTGGTCGCTCTCCATCGGGCAGGCGATTGGCGCGCTCGGGATCGGACCCGGGGCCACCGTCGTGGCCCTCGTCGGCAACCGCCCGATCTTCTTTCCAGTCCTGGCCGCGTGCCTGTCGGCGCGGACGGCGCTCCTTCCGCTCGGCGAGACGACCGACGAGGAAGCGAGCGCGGTCATTGCCTCGTCGGGCGCCCGGGCGGTCGTCACCGATCGCGCGCTCCCGCTGGCGACAGCCGGCACGATCGCGTTGGGCGATGGCGTGCAGCTGGCGGCACTGGCCCGCCGGGCGACGGCGCCGGGCTACGGCGAGGCGGTGGTGCTGAAGCTGACCTCGGGGTCCACCGACGTGCCGAAGGCCGCTGTGGCGCGGGTGGAGCATCTGACCAACGACGGCGACCACGTCATCGAAGCGATGGGGATTCGCCCGGCGGACGTCAACTTCGCCTGCATCCCGCTGTCGCATTCCTACGGGCTCGGTAGCGTGGTGATGCCGCTCATGATCCAGGGCACCGCCGTGGCGCTGCGCCAGTCCTTTCAGCCGACGCAGTGCCTCGGCGACATCGCGTCGAGCGGCGCAACGGTGTTCCCCGGCGTGCCGTTCATGTTCGATCGGCTGCGCGCCGCCCCCGTCGAGCGGCTGCCCGGAGGTCTGCGGCTGCTCATCACCGCCGGTGCGAAGATCGATCCCGCGACGGTGGCCTGGTTTCACCGGTCGCTCGGACGCAAGGTGCACTCTTTCTACGGCAGCAGCGAGACCGGCGGCATCGCGTACGACGACAGCCTCACGCTCTCCGATCCGCTCCACGTCGGGCACCCGATGCCGGAGACGTCGATCGCCATTCGCGATCCCGATTCGGTCGGCGCCGGTCGGGTGTTCGTGGCGGGATCGGCGGTGGCCGCCGGGTACGCCACCGATCGTTGGGGGGCGCCCTCGGCATTCGTGGACGGCGGCTTTCTGACCGGCGACCTCGGCCACTTCGACGATGGGGGAGGTCTCGTGCTGACGGGCCGCGTCTCGACGCTGGTCAACGTCGCGGGCCTCAAGGTGGATCCCGCGGAGGTCGAGCGCGTGCTGCTGGAGCTTCCAGGCGTCGCCGACGTGCGCGTCATGGGCGCATCGTGCGATCGGCGCGGCCAGCAACTGGTCGCCTTCGTCGTCTCCAATCGCGCGATGACGCAGGTCGATCTGCGACAAGGCTGCGCGCGCACGCTGTCGCCGCACAAGATTCCCCGACAGTTCATCTTCCTCGACCGGTTCCCGCTCGACGCGCGCGGCAAGATGGATCGCCGCGCGCTCGAGGCGATGGCAGCCGACACCCCGGCATGACGGCCGGCCCGCCCGAAGACTCGGGCTATAATGCCGTCGGCTCAAGAAGGAGCGAACTGACCTAATGCGCGTGTCACGAGCAATCGAGACCGCCGTCTCGAGTCTCGCGAATCTGGGATGGACGGGTCTTCAGGCGATCAACCGGTGCGTGCCGTCCCGTTCGTTCCAGCCCGCATGGGCGCCCCAGCCGCTGCTCAAGAGCTCCGAGCGGACGGCGCCGCCGCTCGGCTGGCCGCGGACGACCGATTCGCTCTGTCCGACCTGTGTGCGCGAGGCGCGCCGGCGCATTCTCTCCGGCCCCGTCGACCTGCACGAGCTCACCTCGAGCCACCTCGGTGAGATCAAGGCGCAGATCGTCGAGCGTGACGGCAAGGTCGTCATGGAGAAGACGTGCCCCGAGCACGGCACCTTTACCGACGTCCTGGCGATCAACCCTGCGTTTCTCCGCCGGATCGAGCGGCTGTTCCCCGGGCGCGACTACTTCGCCGTCACCGATCATCTGCACAATCACGGCACCTCGTCGATCAAGTACGGCCGCGGCTCGGTCCTGACCATCGACCTGACCAACCGCTGCAACATGATGTGCGATCCCTGCTTCATGGACGCGAATCAGGTCGGCTACGTTCACGAGCTCTCGCTCGACGAGGTCAAACAGATTCTCGACGACGCGATCACGATCAAGCCGCGGCGGCAGATGTCGGTGCAGTTCTCCGGCGGCGAGCCGACGATCTCGCCCATCTTCCTGGACGCGGTGGCCTACGCGCGCCAGGTCGGCTACTACAGCGCGCAGGCGGCGACCAACGGCATCGCCTTCGCCCAGGATGCCGGCTTCGCCAAGGCGACGGCCGACGCGGGCCTGCGGATCGCCTACCTGCAGTTCGACGGCGTCAGCGAGGAGGCCAACGCCCACCGCAAGGTCGGCAACCTGTTCGACGTGAAGCTGCGGGCGATCGAGCATCTCTATGCCGCCGGCATCGACGTCTGCCTCGTCGTCACGATCGTCAACACGGTCAACGACGATCAGGTGGGACGCATCATCAAGTTCGCCGTCCAGAACTGCGACAAGATCAGCTTCGTCTCGTTCCAGCCGGTGTCGTTCACCGGCCGCGACGAGGAGATCGACGACCAGACGCGGGCGCGGCACCGCTACACGCTGTCGCACCTGGCGGAGGACGTGAAGCGGCAGACCGGCGTCACCGATCCGCTGCGCGACTGGTTCCCGCTCTCTGCGGCCGGCGCCGTATCGGACGTGACCGATCTGATGAACGGCCCCGGCCAGGACTGGGGCACCATGAAATGCGGCTGCCATCCCAACTGCGGCACCGGCACCGCCCTCCTCGTCAGCAAGAAGACCAAGGAGTGGGCGCCAATCGCCGACGTCTTCGATGTCGAGCGGTTCTTCGAGGACGCACGCGCCATCGCCGACTCGGCCCGAGGCCCCGCCGTCACCAAGCTGCAGACAGCGCTCAGCGTGCTCCGCAACTACCGGCCGGCCGGCGCGCCGAACGGATTCAGACTGATCGATCTCGTCAAGAAGTTCGACAAGCAGAGCGGTGGATCGCTCGGCGGCGTCGGCACGCCGGTCGACGGCAACCGCAAGTCGGACGAATGGCTCGTGCTGTTCATCGCCGGGATGTGGTTCCAGGATCTGTGGAACTACGACTTCCGGCGCACGGAGATGTGCATCATCCCGTACGGCACCCAGATGGGCGAGATCTCGTTCTGCGCCTACAACACCGGCATCGGCTGGCGCCACATCGTCGAGAAGATGTATCAGAACGCCACCGTCGCGGAGTGGTACACGAAACACGGGAAGCACCCGGTGTACGCGAACCCGCGCAAGGCGGTGCCGCTCGCCCCGCTCGGGCAGCCGGTCTCGCTGATGATTCCGAAGGACGGCATCCTGGTGCCGGTCGGCACCTCCAAGGATCGACGGCCGCCGCCCGGCGAGTGGCCGCTCGAGGAACCGGTCATCGTGGCGCAGTAGCGCGCGGCGGCGCGGCGCGCGGCCGCTGTCACCCGCTCACGTTGATGGCACGCGGGCACTTGTAGGGCGCGAGCTCCTCCTTCAAATACTGCTGCAGCCGTTCCGCGGCTCCAGCGGGATCGGCGCCGTGCCGCAGCCGGACCTCCGCGTGCGGCAGCGAGCCGCGAAGCGCATCATCCACGGCGAACACGCGCGCAGACGCGACGTCGGGATGATCCTGCAGCGCGCGCTCGACCTCGCGCGGCGAGATCTTGCACCCACCCGACACAATCAGGTCGTCCGCCCGCCGGACGTGCGTGAACCAGCCGCCGTCGTCCTGCGTGCAGACGTCGCCGGTCAGGGTCCACCCCTCGCGGACCGTCTGGCGCTGCGCCTCGTGGTCGCGCCAGTACCGGGCGCCGGTCGGCCCCTGAATCGCGAGCAGGCCGGCGACGCCGGGCGGCGCCTCCTGACCGCACGCGTCGACGATGCGCGCGCGGTAACCGGGAACCACGCGGCCCATCGAGCCCGCGTGCACCTGTCCGGGTCGCGACGAGATGACGATGTGCCCGAGCTCGGTCGTGCCGAGGCCGTCCAGGATATCGACACCCGTCCGCCGCTGCCAGTCACGGAACGCGGCCGCCGGCAGAGGCTCGGCGGCGCTGACGCAGCATCGCAGCGAGGAGAAGTCGAACCGATCGACGTCCGGCTGCCGCAACAAGAGCCGGTACATGGTGGGCGTCGCGAAGAGCACTGTCGCGCGCGTGTCCGCGAGGACGGCGGGCAGCGGCGAGCCGGCGGGATCGACGAGAACAGTCGACGCGCCGGCCCGGAGCGGAAACACGAGAAGCCCGCCGAGTCCGAAGGACCACGTCATCGGCGGCAGCCCGATGCAGACGTCGCGCGGGGACAAATCGAGCACATGACGGGCATAGGTGTCCGCCGTGGCCAGCAGCTCGGCCGGCGAGTGCACGATGCCCTTCAACGTGCCGCCCGCCCCGGTGATGTAGGTGATGAGCGCCGGGGCATCGTGCGGCGTCGGGTACGCCGGCGGCGGCACGAGCCGGTCGTGGAGCGCCGTGACGATCGCGACCGTGCCGTTCGAGAATCGCGGCGCCGCGGCGGCGACGTCCGCGGCGAGATCCGACGATGCGATCACGATCCGTGCGCCCGAGTGGTTCACGATGTGCGCGATCTCGCGTCGGCGATACATGGCCGGGATCGGCACGCCGATGGCCCCGACCCATTGGACCGCCAGCCAGGTGACCACGAATGCCCGCGTGTTGTGGAACCGCAGCGCCACGCGGTCGGCCGGCTGAACGCCGAGCGCGGCCAGCGCGCCAGCGGCGTCGAGCACCTCGTCGCGGAGGCGCCCGTAGGAAACACGCTCCGCCGCTGCCAGGATGGCGGTCGCGCGCGGCGCGAGGTCGGCGACGGCGAGGAGTTCCTGTGCGAGGTTCAGCCAGGCCGGATAGCGACGGCCGTCCGGCAGGGGGGTCAGCGTGGGCCACAGCGCCCGCGGCGGCAGATATTGGTCCGCCAGTCGATCCCAACGGGCGCGGTCGTTCGCCGCGAGACTACTGCTGAGGTTCAACGCGCGATAGAGTAACCCATTTCGCGCCGTGCGGAGGGGCGGCTCAGCTCAGCGCCACGGCATGAGACGCTCGATCCAGCTGATTCGGGTGAGGTCGTTGTAGATGACCGTGACCATCAGCATCATCAGCACGACGAAACCCGCTAGAAGCATCTTCTCCTTGACCCGCATGCTGAAATCGCGGCGGACCAGCCCTTCGATGCCGAGGATGAAGATGTGGCCGCCATCCAGAATCGGGATCGGCATCAGGTTGAGCAGTCCGAGATTCAGGCTGATGGACGCCATCAGGCTGAAGAGCGCCAGCCACCCGAGCTGCGCCGACTCGCCCGAGAGCTGCGCGATGGCGAGCGGACCCATCAACTGCTTCGGCGAGGTCTGACGCGTGATCAGGCCGCCGATGGTCTGGAAGATCAGGCCGGCGTACTGAACGTTCTTCTGGACGCTCAGCTCGACGGCCTTCACGAGGCTCAGGTCGAGGCGCTTGCTCGCGTCGGCGGGCACCACGCCAAGCCAGCCCCGGGTGCCGTTCCGGCCCGTCATCACCGCGAGGGTCCGCGGCTGTCCGTCGCGAAGAATGTCGACGGCGATCGATTCCTCCGGGTGCTTGGCGATGACGTCGCGGAACTGTCCGGCGAAGGTCATCGGCTCCCCGTTGACGGCGACGATGACGTCGCCCGCCGTCAACCCGGCGCGGGCGCCGGGATCGGTGGCGTTGAGCGACTGCAGATGCGGGTGCACGTCGGGCAGCACCCCGATGTCGCCGACCTCGATACGCTCGTCGTTCGGGGCGGCCGCCGCCCTCACCCGCCGCGTCATCGGCTGACCGTTCCGCACGAGATCGATGGAAATCTCCCGGTTCGCCCGGGTGCCGACCGCGAGGAAGAAATCCTCCCACGTGCTCACGCTGTGATCGGCGACGGCGATGATGCGATCGCCAGGCCGAATGCCGGCCTGTTCGGCCACCGAACCGGCGGCGACGACCCCGACCACCGGCGGCTCGTCGTCGTACGCCGGCACTTCGGCGTGCCGGTACAGGACGACCGTGGTCAGCACCAGCGCGAGCAGCAGGTTCATGACCGGTCCCATGATCAACACCTGGAACCGCTCCCACTTGCTCTTGGACAGGAACTCGTCGTCGTGTCCGGTGCGCTCTTCCTCGGGATTCTCGCCCGCCATCTTCACGAAGCCGCCGAGCGGCAGGGCGCCGATGCCGTACTCGGTGTCGCCGCGCCGGAAGCTGAAGATCGTCGGGTTGAACCCGAGCTGGAACTTCAGCACGCGAATGCCGACGCGTTTGGCGGCGAGGAAGTGGCCCAGCTCGTGGACGAATACCAGCACGCCGAGCACGAACGCAAACGCCAACAGAGTCTGTAGTATGCCCACGCCAGAACCTCAGACCTTCAATTCTACCGCGCGGGCCGTCTCCGCCGCACAGTCGCGCGCCCATCGATCCACGGCGCGGACCGCGGCCAGCGTGCGCACCTCCGCGGGGCGATGAGCATCGAGCGTCCGTTCGATGACGTCCGGAATGGCCGTGAACGCGATGCGCCCTTCGAGAAAGCGCGCGACCGCGATCTCGTTGGCCGCGTTCAGCACGACCGGAAGGCTGCGCGCCGACGTGAGAGCCCGATACGCGAGCCGCAGGCACGGGAACGCGACCATATCCGGCTCGGCGAACTCGAGGCGCCCCGCCCGGACGAGATCGAGCGCGGGCAGCGAGGCATCCCAGCGCTCCGGATAGGAGAACGCGTACTGAATCGGGAGGCGCATGTCGGTCACGCCGAGCTGCGCGATCACCGACCCGTCGGCCAGTTCCACCATCGAATGCACGACCGACTGCGGGTGCACGAGCACGTCAATCCGGCCGGCCTCGACGCCGAACAGCCAGTGCGCCTCGATGACCTCGAGCCCCTTGTTCATCAGCGTGGCCGAATCGATCGTGATCTTCCGCCCCATGCGCCACGTGGGATGACGGAGCGCCGCGTCGGCGGTCACCTCCCGCAGATCCGACGCGGATTGCCCGCGAAACGGTCCGCCCGAAGCCGTCAGGATGAGACGACGGATCTCGCCCGGAGGCCGCGCGTGCAGGCACTGGTGGATGGCATTGTGCTCGCTGTCGACCGGCAGGATCTCGACGCCGCAGCGGCGGGCCGCGTCCATGACGATGCCGCCGGCCATGACGAGGATTTCCTTGTTCGCCAGCGCGACCCGTTTGCGACGCTCGATGGCGGCCAGGACCGCCTCGAGGCCGTCGGTGCCCGACGAGGCGCACAGGACGATGTCGACATCGGGGTGCGAGGCCACCTCCACCAGACCGTCGCGACCCACGCCGGTCACCGGCGCGTTCGCGACCATGTCCCGCAGCCTGTCGACCGCGGCGCCCGATCCGAGCGCGACCGCCAGCGGCCGGTACTTCGCCATCTGCTCCGCCATCAGCGCCGCATTCTCGCCGGCGGCCAGGCCCACGACCCGGAGGCGCTCGGGGTGCGCGTCGACGACGGCGAGCGCGCTGCGCCCGATCGACCCCGTGGAGCCGAGTATGGCGATCCGCGTCATGGAGTCACGTCAGCCACCGGGGCCCCAGGCTCGCCACGACGGATTCTCGGGCGCTCGGCGTGTCCCGCGGCTCAAGCCGTGATGAATCGTCCCACCACATAGAAGAAGGGCGCCGCGAACAGCAGGGCGTCGATGCGATCGAGCAGCCCGCCGTGTCCGGGAATCAACTGCGAGCTGTCTTTGACGCCGACGCCGCGCTTCAGCATCGACTCGAACAAATCGCCCGCGATCCCGACCGCCACGATGCCGAGTCCGAGCGGCACGCGCATCACCAGCGGCACGATCGGCAGCCACCAGGCGCCAATCACGACAAAGGCGGCCGTGCCGAAGAGCAGCCCGCCGACGGCGCCCTCCATCGTCTTGCTCGGACTGATGGCCGGCGCCAGAGGGTGCCGGCCGACCAGGCGACCGCAGTAGTACTGCGCCGTGTCGCTCACGATCACCGTGACCATCAGCAGGAACAGCGGCTCGGGTCCGGCGCTCTCGCGAATCGAGACGATCGCGCCGATCGGCAGCGCGAGGTACAACAGAGGGAGGATCGACGCCGAAATCGTCGTCAGCGCGTCGACGCCTCCCCGCCACGATGCAAGCGCGATCAGGGCGAGCGCGAGCAGCACGACCATCAGGATGGCTTCGAGCGGCAGGCCCCGGTCGCCGAGCACCTCGGAGAACGCCGTCAGCGTCACCAGCGCCGCGACCACCGTCGGCCAGTGCGGCACCTGAATGCCGCCGGCCCGAAACAGCGCGATCAGCTCCTCAGTCGCCGTGAAGAGGGCCGCCACGGCGACCGCCTCGAAGATCGGATTCGGCGCGAGCCAGACGATGGCCACCGCCAGCGCGATGAGGACGGCACCGCTCAGGACGCGGGTCATCAGCCCGACGAACCGCGCGATTGACGGTGTGCGGCCGGCCCGGGACCTACCGAGCGGGCTCGCCCGGCCCCGCGCGCCGGAAGTGCGAAGGGCCGTCGGCGTAACGCCGCACGACGGCGAGCATCGGCCATCACTTGGAAATCGCAGCGATTGACGACGGCTGGATGCCCCCGTACCGGCGCTCCCGCTTCTGATACGCGAGGATCGCTTCGAGAAGGTGCCGCCGCCGGAAATCGGGCCACCGCGTCTCGGTGACCCAGATTTCCGCATACGCAATCTGCCAGAGCAGGAAGTTGCTCACCCGCATCTCGCCGCTCGTCCGAATCAGCAGATCCGGATCGGGCTGGCCGGCCGTATAGAGGAAATCGGCGAACCGCTGCTCGTCCAGATCGTCCGGCGACAGCCCGGCGGCGATGGCGCGCCGCGCGGCGTCGACGATCTCGGCGCGGCCGCCGTAGTTCAGCGCGATGTTGAACAGCATCCCGCTGTTGCCTTCCGTCTGCCGGATACCCAGCTCGAGCTCGTGCCGCACGTCCGGCGAGAGTTCGTCCGGCCGCCCGATCACCTGGAATCGGATGTTGTTCCTGAGGAGCGTCGAGAGCTCGAGCCGCAGATACCGCTTCAGCAGCACCATCAGCGTGTTGACTTCGGCGCGCGGCCGCTTCCAGTTCTCGACCGAGAAGGCGTACAGCGTCAAGACGCCGATTCCGAGCCGCGCCGAGGTTTCGACCACGTCGCGCACCGAGTCGATGCCGGCGCGGTGCCCTTCCACCCGCGGGAGGTGCCTTTGCGCCGCCCAGCGGCCGTTGCCGTCCATGATGATCGCGACGTGGGCGGGCAGCCGATCGAAGTTGATCTGACGCGCCAGCAGTTCGTCGGACGAGCCCGGGGGAATCCCGGCGAGGAGCTGGTCAAGCGACATGCACGCGTCCTCGTCGGCGGCCCGCGCGCGACAGCTCATCCGTCGCGCCCGCACGTGCACACGACCGCTCAGGCGTCGGTTGCCGCGACATTGTTCGCAGATCGAGATTGTAACCCGTACTCCACCGCCACGAGTACGAGGCCCGACGCCGGGGCAGTGGGGCCCGCGAGCGCGCGATCGCCTCGCTCCAGGATCTCCGCCATCCACTGCACGGGCCGTCGTCCGCGCCCGATCTCCACCAGCGAGCCGACGATGGTGCGGACCATGTGGCGCAGGAAGCCGCTGCCGGTGATCTCGTACCTGAGGAGCTCACTGCCCGATCCGTCGCCTCCGCCCGGTGCGACGTCGCCGCCGCAAGGCCCTCGCGCGATCGCCGACGAGTACACCTCGCGCCGCGTGGAGGTGGTGGCGCCGCCGGCGGCCTGAAACGCGGCGAAATCGCGGGAGCCCACGACGAGGGCGGCGGCCGCCGCCATCGCATCCACGTCGAGCGCATCGGGGACGTGCCACGCGTACGCGCGTTCGAACGGACTGAGGATTCCCCGGTTCCAGACGCGATAGCGATACGACTTCCGCGTCGCGTCGAATCGCGCGTGAAACGCCGCGTCCACCGCCTCGGCGGCACCGATCCGTACGGCAGGAGGAAGCTGCGCGTTCAGCGCCCGTACGAGGGCCGCCGGCGCGATCGACCGCGCGAGCGTGAAGCCGGCAACCTGCCCGAGGGCGTGCACGCCCGCATCGGTGCGCCCGGCGCCGGTCACGATCACGTCACGACTGTCGAGCTGCCGCAGCGCGTCCTCGAGCAGCCCCTGGACGGAGGTGCCGGACGACTGCCGCTGCCACCCGACCAGCCCGGTGCCGTCATAGGCGAGGGTGATCTTGAAGGCCTGCATTCACGCAGCCTACGGCCGCGATCCCGGCTTGATCACCGGCTGGGCTTGCGCGCAGAGCGGGCAATCGGAGGGGTCGAACGCCGGCAGGCCATACTCCAGCAGGGACCAGTACGGCACGTCCAGCTGCAGCGTGCCGCCGCTCCGATCCACGATCGAGGCGGCGCCCACGACCGTGCCGCCCGACCGCCGTGCCACCTCCATCGTCTCTCTGGTCGACCCGCCCGTCGTGAGCACGTCCTCGACCACCAGCACGCGGTCGTCCGGGGCGAGCGCGAACCCCCGCCGGAGCGTGAGCGCCCCCTCGTGACGCTCCGCAAAGATCGCGCGTACGCCGAGCGCCCGCCCGACCTCCTGGCCGATGACTATGCCGCCGAGCGCGGGCGACACCACGACGGTCGGCTTCACCTCGCGCGTCTGTTCGGCGATCGCGCGACCGAGCGCTTCCGCGATACGCGGATACTGCAGGACCAGGGCGCTTTGCATGTAGGCAGGGCTGTGGAGCCCCGAGGTCAACCGGAAGTGGCCTTCGAGCAGCGCTCCCGACTGCCGGAAGACGTTGAGGAGCTCGTCGCGAGTCATGCCGAAAGTATACCTGTCGCCTTTTTTTCGGCGAACCGGATCCACGCCACCGCCGTCTACTACTCCATGCCTGTACCTCTGTACCGCCGCGCCGTCTGTCTGCCTCTGTCGGCCATGCTGTGCGCCATCGGGCTCTCGGCCCAGACAGATCGACCTTCGCTCGCCGACGCCGCCCGTCAGGCCGCGCCCGCCGTCACGCCGGCGGTCGTCCGGCAGCTGTCGATCGAAGAGGCGGTCCGCCTGGCCCTGGAGCAGAATCTGGGTCTTCGCCTGCAGCGGATCGACCCGCAGATCCAGGACGTCGGCGTCTGGCAGGCGCGATCCTTCTGGGCGCCGACCCTGGCGTCGAGCTTCTCGCGCAACGGTCAGACCCAGCGATCGACCAGCGCGCTGTCAGGTGGCGCGACCAGCATCGACAACGGCACCTTCGCCAGCGCGATCGGCCTCAATCAGCTCCTGCCGACCGGCACGACCTACTCGGCCTCGTGGAACAGCTCCAGGTTCACGACGACGAACCTGTTCACCAACTTCAGCCCGCAGCTGCAGTCGGCCGTCGCGCTGACCGTGACCCAGCCGCTGCTGCGCAACTTCCGCATCGATCAGGTGCGCGAGCAGGTCGCGCTCAGCCAGAGGCTGCGCGATCTCTCGGACCTGCAGCTGCGCACGCTGGTCGTCCAGACCGCTCGGAACGTCCGGAACGCCTACTGGGATCTCGCGACGGCCCGGAACAACCTGACCGCGCAGCGCCAGTCGCTCGCGCTGGCCGAACAGTCGCTGCGGGACAACCAGCGGCGGGTCGACGTCGGCACGATGGCGCCGATCGACATCATCCAGGCGCAGGCGGAGGTGGCGCTGAACGAGCAGAACGTCATCGTGGCTCAGGCGCTGATCACGTCGGCCGAAGACCGGCTGCGCGCGCTCGTGTTCGATCCCGACGGCGCCGATTTCTGGACCATGAGCATCGAGCCGACCGACGAGCCGCCGTTCGCGGAACAGACCATCGACGTCGACGCCGCCGTCCGAAACGCGCTCGACAAGCGCGGCGACCTGGCCCAGGCGCGAAACGTGGTGCAGCAGAACGACGTCTCGATCAAGTACCTGCACAATCAGCTCCTGCCCGACGTGAGCGCGTCGTTCAACTACACGACGACCGGCATCGGCGGCGTGCAGCTCAGCTCGGTGGATCCGTCGCTCGTGGCGAGCGGCGGCGTGCCGGTCCGCTCCACGGTGGCCGATCGCGGATTCGGATCGGTGCTCGGCGACGTCGTGCAGGGCGCCTTTCCGAACTGGACCCTGGGCGTGTCGATCGGCTACCCGATCGGCGCCAGCACGGCCCAGGCGAACCTGGCGCGGGCGAAATTGCAGCGCGAGCAAACCGAGACGCAGATGAAGTACCTGCAGCTGCAGGTCGCCACGCAGGTTCGCGAGGCCGCCCGGCAGGTCTCGACCAACCAGCAGCGGGTGAAGTCGGCGCGCGCCTCGCGTGAGCTGCAGGAGAAGAAGCTCGAGGCCGAGGAGAAGAAACAGGCGGCCGGGATGTCCACCAGCTTCTTCGTCTTCCAGGCGCAGCGGGATCTCGCGCAGGCGCGGACGCTCGAAATCCAGGCGATCTCCGACTACAACAAGTCGCTCGTCGACTTCGAGGCGGTTCAGGAGGCGCCCCTGGCCCCGCCCCGCTGAGTTTCGAGTACACTCCGCCCGGTGCCGAAGGTCTCGGTCACAATCATCACCAAAGACGAAGCGGGGCACATCGAAGACGCGCTGCAATCGGTGACATGGGCCGACGAGATCGTGGTCGTCGACTCCTTGAGCCACGACCAGACGGCCGCCATCGCCCGGCGGTACACCGATCGCGGTGATCGTGCGCGAGTGGCCCGGGTACGTCTCGCAGAAGAACTACGCGGCCTCCGCCGCGAGCCACGACTGGATCCTGTCGCTCGACGCCGACGAGCGAGTCACGCCCGCCCTGGCCGACGAAATCAGGGCCGCAGTCGCCACAGAGCCGGCCGCGCGCGGCTTTCGCATCCCACGCGTGACGTTTCACCTGGGTCGCTGGATTCGAAGCACCGACTGGTATCCCGACTACCAGCTGCGGCTGTACGATCGGCGGGCGGCCGAGTGGACCGGACGCTACGTGCACGAAGGCGTCACGGTCCGCGGCACCGTCGGGTCGCTTCGCGGCGAGCTCCAGCACTACGCGTATCGGGACGTCGCCGACCATCTCGAGACCATCGATCGGTACAGCACCTACGCGGCGCGGCAGATGCACGAGGCGGGCGCGCGCGCCGGCCTGCTGCGCCTGGCGGGCCATCCTCCACTCGCGTTCCTGCGCAACTACATCGTCCGCGGCGGTCTGCGCGACGGCGCCGTCGGCTTCATCGTCTCCGCGATGAACGCGTACTACGTGTTCCTGAAGTTCGCGAAGCTGTGGGAGCTTCAGCGGACGCGGTCCGCCGATCCGGATGTTCTCGATTCACGTTGACACAGCGGAGACCTGGCGCGGCGGCCAGAACCAGGTGCTGCTGACGGTGAACGGCCTTCGCGGTCTGGGTCATCGAGCCGCCCTGGTGGCGCACCCCCACGGCGAGCTGCGGCGGCGGGCGGCGGAAGGCCTCGAGCTCATTCCCATCGCGGCGCGATCGGAGCTCGATCTGACGGCCGCCTGGCGGCTCGCGCGGGTCGTCAGGCGCCTCGCCCCCGACCTCCTGCACGCACACGACGCCCACGCGACGGCGATGGCGACGCTGGCCCTGCCGCTCGCCGGCACCCTGAAGCAGCCGCCCGCCGTCGTGGTCTCGCGGCGCGTGGACTTCCACCTTCGCAGCAACTCGTTCTCCCGCTGGAAGCACCGGCAGGTGGACTGCTTCATCGCCGCCTCCGAGGCCATCCGCCAGATGCTGCTGGCTGACGGGGTGCCGGCCGATCGCACGGTGATGGTGCACGAGGGGATCGACGTCGACCACGTCGATGCCGCGCCGAGGGTCAACGTCCGCGAGGCGTTCTTCCTGCCGCACGGCGCGCCGCTCGTGGGCCATGTCGCCGCGCTGGTGCCGCACAAGGGCCAGCGGCACCTCGTCGACGCCGCCCGTCTCGTCGTCCAGGCGATTCCCGACGCCCGCTTCGTGATCCTCGGCGAGGGCGAGCTGCGCGCGCACCTGGAACGGCAGGTGCGCGAGTTCCACCTCGAGAAGCACGTGCTGCTCCCCGGGTTCCGCACCGACGTGCTCGGCTGCCTCAAGGGATTCGATCTGTTCGCCATGAGCTCGGTGACCGAAGGGCTCGGTACCTCGATTCTCGATGCGATGGCCTGCGCCCGCGCCGTCGTGGCGACGCGCGCGGGCGGGATTCCCGAGATCGTCGAGGACGGCGTCACCGGCCTCCTCGTCGCACCTCGCGATCATCACGCGCTGGCGAGCGCCATCGTGCGGCTGCTGCGAGACGAGCCGCTGCGACGCCGGATGGGCGAGGCCGGGCGGGTGCGCGTCGTCGGGCGGTTCACCGTCGATCGGATGGTCGCCGAGACCGCGGCCGTGTACCAAGGCGTGGTCGGCAGAGTCCGCGCAGCGGACACTGGGCGTCGGCCCGGCGCCGATTGAACCCGCAGGCGTCCATCATCCCGAGGTGACAGAGCGCGAAGTCGTACTTGACCGGATCCTCGGGATCGAGGCGGCGCAGCGACTCGGTGATCTCCCGGGCCATCGGCCAGCCGGCGCTCGTGTAGCGCGTCAGGCGAAGGCACCGGCCGACCCGAATGACGTGCGTATCCAGCGGGATGACGAGCTGAGCCGGCGCGACACGCGTCCACACGCCCAGGTCCAGCGCGTCGCGCCGCACCATCCAGCGCAGAAACAGGTTGAGCCTCTTGCACGCGCTGCCCGCGGACGGGCGCGGAAAGAAGTAGCGGACGCCGCCAACGGCAGGGCGGCCCTCAGCCGGGCCATAGGCCGCGCCGACGTCGATCTCGAGCGCGCGGGTCGAGAAGCTGTCGAGCGCGGCCATCACGTCTGGTGCGGACCGATCGTGTCCCGCGACGAAAAACCCCTCGATCGATCCCGCCCGCTCGAGCATCTGCCGTGCGATCCACACGAGCGCCCGCAGATCGCGGCCGTCGATCCAGCGGTGGACCAGCCCCGAGAAGGCGCGGCGCTCCCGCCGCGGCTCGAATCGGCGCACGTACTCGGCCGGACGATCGCCGATCACCGCCAGCAGGCGCTCGATGGACCGGAGCACGCTGGCGACCCGGCCGAACGCAAGCGCTGCGGCAAAGAGCGCGACCACTTCGCGGTCGTCGGCGCGATGGAACCGCCGCACGATCTGAATCGGATCGGCCGCCGAGTCCGGGTAGTTGAACTCCCCGTACAGTCGGTCCAGCGTGCTCTTGAACGGATCGGCCACGATGTCACGCGGGCAGAGCGGCAATCTGCAATCATAGTCGCGGTGCGGCTCTTCGGGCGGATTCTGCTCGTCGTCCTCGTGGTGTCCGTCGTGGCGGTCACCGGCGCGATGTCCTACCTGCGCCGATCGCTCCCGATCGTGGACGGCACCGTCCAGGTGAGCGGGTTGTCGGCGCCGGTCGACATCGTGCGGGACGCGGACGCGATTCCGCACATCTTCGCGACCCGCCGTGCGGACGGCCTCTTCGGTCTCGGCTACGTTCATGCACAGGATCGGCTCTGGCAGATGGAATTCCAGCGGCGCATCGGCTTCGGCCGCCTGTCGGAGATTCTCGGGCCGGCGGCGCTCCCACAGGATCGCTTCCTGCGGACGGTTGGCTTCGGCCGCGCCGCGCGCTCGGCATGGAGCGCGCTGCCGCCGGACACAAGGAACGACCTCAGCGCGTACGTCGCCGGGATCAACGCGTTTCTCGCCGGTCACCACGGGAGCGCGCTGCCGCCGGAGTTCACCCTTCTTCGGTTCGCACCCGAACCCTGGACGGGTGCCGACGTCATTGTCTGGCAGAAGATGATGGCGTGGGACCTGAGCGGCAACTACTCGTTCGAGTTGCTGCGGCGCGACCTGCTCGCACGCGTTGGGGCCGACGGTCTCGCCGCTCTCATGCCTCCCTACCCGGAACGTGGCCTCAGCATCATCGGTGCGGACGCGTGGTCGACCTCTCCCGCCGGTCCGGCAACCCGCCGGACGACGGCGGCGTGGCCGCGGCCCCAGACCGATGCCGCGACCGGATCGCTGTCGGCGGCCTTTACGGGGGCGCTCGGCAGCGGACCTCGCACCGTGGCCGATTTCCTGCTCGCCGGATCGCGCACCGAGGCCCTCGGATCGAACAACTGGGTGGTTGACGGCGCGATGACCGCATCGGGCATGCCGCTGCTGGCGAACGACCCGCATCTGAGCGCACGCGCGCCCTCCATCTGGTACCTCGCGCACATCGCCGCCGGCGAGTACGACGCCATCGGCGCGACGCTGCCGGGCGCGCCGGGGGTCGTGCTCGGGCGCAACCGGCGCATCGCCTGGGGCGCCACCAACGTCGGCGCCGACGTCGAAGATCTCTATCGCGAACGACTCGACGGCACGGGACGGTTCGCCCGGTTCGGGAACCGGTGGGAGCCGCTCACGATCGTCCCCGAAACCATCGGCGTCAAGGGGCAGGCGCCGGTGCGCATCGAGGTCCGCGTCTCGCGCCACGGTCCGCTCGTCTCCGACGCCATCAACGCCGTCAACGCGGCATCGCCGTCGCCCGTGCGGCGGGCGCTGCCGGCCGTCGAGCCGCTCGCGCTGCGGTGGACGGCGCTCGACGCGACCGACACGACCATCGCCGCCCTCCTGAGGCTCGGCGACGCCCGCAACTGGGGCGACTTCACCGCCGCGCTCCGCGATTTCGTCGTCCCGTCGCAGAACTTCGTGTACGCCGACGTCGATGGACACATCGGGTATCTGGCGCCCGGACGCATCCCGATTCGCGCCGCCGGCGATGGCTCGCTGCCGGCGCCGGGCTGGACCGGCGAATCGGAGTGGATTGGATGGGTGCCGTTCGACGATCTTCCACGCGCCTACGATCCGCCCGAACATCGGATCGTCACAGCGAACGACCGACCGGCTCCGCCCGCGTATCCCTATCTTCTCGGTCTCGAGTGGGCCGAGCCGTACCGCGCCGAGCGGATCACCGACCTGGTGCGCAAGCCGAAGCTGACGCCCGACGACTTTGCCGCCGCGCAGCGCGACACGATGTCGCTGCACGCCAAGGCCGTGCTGCCGCTGCTGCTCGCCATCGCGGTGCCGCAGGACGCCGACGATCGGGAAGCGGTCCGGCTGCTGCGCCGGTGGGGCTACGACGCCCGCGGCGACAGCGCCGCCGCCGCGCTCTTCGAAGCGTGGTTTCTCCACCTCGCGCCGGCGCTCGCCGGCGACGAACTCGGGCCGCTCGTCCTCGACGCCTATCAGGGACGGTACTCGTACGTCACCCGATTCATCGTTCACCTCCTGCAGGCGCACCCTTCGGGGCGCAACTGGTGCGACGATGTCCGGACCCCGCAGCCCGAGACGTGCGCCGAGGAGGTCGGAAACGCGCTGCATGCGGCGGTCGGCGATGTGAGACGGCGGCTCGGCGGCGGTCCGCCAGGCTGGCGATGGGACGCGCTGCACCCGGTCGTCTTTCCGCATCAGGGCCTCGACAGCCTTCGATGGCTGCGGCCGCTCGTCAGCCGAAGGGCGGCCGGATCCGGCGACTGGAGCACGGTGGACGTCGGCGCCGTCGCCGCGGACCAGCCGTACGAGCAGCATGCGATCGCGAGCTATCGGGAGATCATCGACCTCTCGCGGCGCGATGACAGCCGGTACCTCGACGCGCTTGGCGAGTCAGGGCACCCGCTCTCACCCCACTACGACGATTTCCTGTCCGACTGGCGGGCGGTCAGGCACCGGCCCATGAGAAGGGATCGCGCCGCCATCGAACGGGGCGCGATCGGACACCTGCGACTGATTCCGCAGGCCACCGGAGTGCGGTGACTTCCGGAATCACGGTCGAGGTTACAACGAGGCCCCCTTTCAGGGCGTCACGGGAACTGTTTTCGAGAGGTGTCGAGATGAACGAAGAAGACGTGGGTCCGAAGCCTCGCGCTCGTCGCGTGTGGCATTCTGATCGGTGTGTGCGCCGACCGCGGCTGGCGTCGGCGCACGTTCCCGGCGCTCCACGCGCAGGGGCGCCGCAACGCGCTGCCGACCATGGAGAGCCTGCCGGCCGAAGTCGCGCAGCTCAAGGCACTGGTGCCGTCCAACTCGCACATCATGATGGACGTGCAGTTTCACTGGACGGACCTCTGGTTCGCAGGGCGGCGAAGGAACTGGCCGCTCGCGCAGTACCTGTTCAACGAAACGCGCGGCCACATGCAGTGGCTGATCCGGAAGTCGCCGACGGTTCGCGGTCCTGACGGCAAGGACGTCGACCTGCAGGGGATCTTCGACGGGATCGACACGAGCAGCCTCGCCGCCGTCAAGACGGCGATCGAGAAGCAGGACGGCGTGCAGTTCGCCGCCGCGTACAAGACGATGCTCGAGAGCTGCTATGCGTGCCACAAGAGCGCCGGCCGCCCGTACATCCGGCCGATGATCCCGCAGGCGCACACGATGCCGATCCTCAACTTCGATCCGGCCGCCACCTGGCCGCAGTAGGCGCGCGATCGGCCTTACTTCACCGCGCGAAACGACGTCAGGAGCTGTTCGAACTTCTGCTGATTGGCCGCGATTGTCCTGGCCGGACCGGTGAACTTGACGAAGATGTTGCCGCCGGGCCCCTGGACGATCGCGCCGAGCAGCCGGTAGCCGGGTGCCGCCCGGGCGGAGGACGCCAGCGGACCGCCGAGCCCTGAATAGGTGCCGGCGATATCGAGCGTCGTGATCGTCAGGCCGGCAGCGGATCGCCTGGCCACGCGACCGTTCGCGGGCTTTCCATCGGGCGTCCGGAACTGACCCTTCCAGCGATCGAGGTTCGCCTCCACGCTTCCGCCCTGTCCGGCCCCGAAGAAATACACGCCGCACTCGGCGGCGGAGGTGTCGCCGGCGGCGGGCCCGACCAGATAGGTCGCCGCGCGCAGGGGCTGGGAGCCCTGGCTCTTCCAGCCTGCAGGTGGCGTCCACTCGAGTCCGGCCGCCGAGTCGGCCCGGACGTGAACGGCCGCCGCGGCGGCGATGACGGCGCACAGCACCCAGGTCCTGGTCATCACATCCTCAGATTCACGGCCTCGTTCACGAACACGGCCCGACCGCCCACGATGGTGGCTGCGACGCCGCCGCGCAGCGACCAGCCGTCGAACGGCGTGTTCCTCGATCGGGACCGCATGCGGTCGACCGCCACCGTCACCGCCAGATCGGGCGCCAGAATGCTGATGTCGGCAGGAGCGCCGTCGGACAACGACCCGCCGGCCACATTGAGCACCCGCGCGGGATTGAGCGACATCAGTTCCACCATCCGCGAGAGCGAAATCGCGCCGGCGTGGACCAGGCGATCGAGGACCAGCGGCACCGCCGTTTCCAGGCCGGTAATCCCGAAGGGCGCGCGGTCGAATTCGACGTGCTTCTCGTCGTAGTGATGCGGCGCATGGTCGGAGGCAATCACGTCGACGGTGCCGTCGACGATACCCGCGATCATGGCCTCGCGGTCCTTCTCGTCGCGAAGCGGCGGGTTCATCTTCACGTTCGCGTCGTAGGGCCGCGGTACCGAGAGCCTCCGGTCGCTCAGCACGAAATGATGCGGCGTCACCTCGCAGGTGACGCGGGCGCCACGGGTCTTGCCGTAGCGCACCGCGTCGAGCGACTGCCGGGCGCTCACGTGCGCGATGTGCACCGCTCCGCCCGTGAGCTCCGCCAGCGCGACGTCGCGTTGAACCATGATCGACTCGGCTTCGCCGGGGATGCCGCGCAGGCCCAGCGTCGAGGCGGCGAACCCTTCGTGCGCCACCCCGTCGCCCTTGAGCGTCTGATCCTCGCAGTGATCGATGACCGCCATGCGGAACATGCCGGCGTACTCCAGCGCCCGGCGCATCAGCAGCGCCGTCGCCACCGGACGCCCATCGTCGGAAACGGCGACGCAGCCGGCATGGTGGAGCTCGGCGATGTCGGCCAACTGCTCGCCGTTCTGGCCCCGCGACACCGCGCCGATCGGATACACGCGCGCGAGGCCGGCAAGGGCGGCCTTCTTCAGCACGTACTCGGTGACTTCCGCGTTGTCGTTGACCGGGACGGTGTTGGGCATGCACGCGACCGCCGTGAATCCGCCGGCGACCGCGGCGGCGGTACCGGTCGCGATCGTCTCCTTGTGTTCCTGGCCGGGCTCGCGCAGATGGACGTGCATGTCGATCAGCCCCGGACAGATCACGAGGCCCGTCGGCATCTCGACCACGGCGGTACCGCCGCCGGCCGGCAGATCGACGCCGACGCGCGCAATCCGATCGCCGTCGATCAGCACATCGAACCGGCCGTCGCGACCGTTCGCCGGGTCGACGACGCGTCCGCCCTTCAGCAGGCGCTTCATCAGTCTCCTTCGTCCTGGCCGCCGGCCAGCAGGTACAGAACCGCCATGCGCACGGCGACGCCGTTGGCGACCTGCTCGAGGATGACGGAATAGGGGCCGTCGGCGACCTCGGACGCGATCTCCACGCCGCGGTTCATCGGGCCCGGGTGCATGATGATCACGTCGGGCCTGGCGCGCCTCACCCGGTCGAGGGTCAGGCCGAAGACGTTGAAGTACTCGCGTGTCGACGGGAAGAACGCGCCCTGCATCCGCTCCTGCTGGATGCGGAGCATCATGATCACGTCGGCGCCGGCGACCGCTTCGTCCACCGACGTCGTGACGCGCACGCCGAGCTGCTCGATGGCGGTCGGCACCATCGTCGGCGGCCCGCTCAGCCACACCTCCGCGCCGAGCTTCGTCAACAGCAGCACGTTGGATCGCAGCACCCGGCTGTGCAGCAGGTCGCCGACGATCGCGATCCGGAGCCCGTCGATGCGCTTCTTGTGCTCGCGGATGGTGAAGGCGTCGAGCAGCGCCTGGGTGGGGTGCTCGTGCATGCCGTCGCCCGCGTTGATGATCCGCGATCGACAGACACCCGCCAGCAGGTGACAGGCGCCCGACGAGGCGTGGCGCAGGACGATCATGTCGGGCGCCATCGCCTCGATGTTCATCGCCGTGTCGACGAGGGTTTCGCCCTTGAGGACGCTGGACGCCGACACCGCGATGTTGAGAGTGTCCGCGCTCAGCCGCTTCTCGGCGATCTCGAACGAGGTGCGGGTTCTCGTGCTCGGCTCGTAGAACAGATTGACGACGGTCTTGCCGCGCAGCGTCGGCACCTTCTTGATGGGGCGCTGCGCGATCTCGCGCATCGCCTCGGCGGTGTCGAGCACCAGGTAGATTTCCTCGCGCGACAGGTCCGCGATCCCGAGCAGGTCCTTCTTCATGGCTCCTGGATCTCCACTTCGTCGCGTCCGTCCACTTCGGCGAGCCGCACCTGGACGCTCTGCGACAGCGAGGTCGGCAGGTTCTTGCCGACGTAGTCCGCCTTGATCGGCAGCTCGCGATGCCCGCGATCGACCAGCACCACCAGCTGGATTGACTGCGGCCGCCCGAAATCGATGAGCGCGTCGAGCGCCGCGCGTACCGTCCGCCCGGTGTACAGCACGTCGTCCACCAGCAGAAGGCGCTTGTCGTCGATCGAGAAGGGAATCTCCGTGCGACGCACGAGCGGCTGCGGCCCGACGGCGTGACGCATGAGGTCGTCCCGGTACAGCGTGATGTCGAGCGATCCGGTCGGGATCTCGCATCCGCTGATCTCCCGGACCAGGCCGGCGATGCGGCGCGCGATCGGCACGCCGCGCGTGCGGATCCCGACCAGCGCCAGCTCGCCCATCACCCGATTGCGCTCGATGATTTCGTGGGCGATGCGCGCCAGGGACCGCGAGACGCGGTCCGCGTCCATCACGACCGGCATGGAGGCCTCTGGAGACGACGTGCCGCAGCAATGGGCTGAAACGAAATGGTGGGGCGAGGTGGAGCGCCGCCGCGAGGGAACGACATGGACACCTCTTCGCGATCTCGCAGGATCGCCTTAAAGAGCCGAGCCCGACGATTATATCATCGTATACTGCCGGAGCATGCCGATCGATGTCGCGGCGGAAGTCACGTCGAACCGCCCGCTCTCGGCCGAGTACAACGTGCTGGCGCTCGCTGCGCCGTCGATCGCGTCGCAGGCGCAGCCGGGCCAGTTCGTCATGATCAAGGCGGCGCGCGGACGCGACCCGCTGCTGCGCCGCCCGTTCTCGATCTTCGAAGCGCTGCAGGATCCGGGCGGAGCGTGCATCGGGCTGTCGATCCTCAACAAGCGGATCGGTGTGTCGACGAACCTTCTCTACCGAGCGCGGCCCGGTGAGATCGTCGATTGCCTGGGTCCCCTCGGCCGCCCGTTCAGCATCGTCGATCGGCCGACGCGGGCGTGGATGGTGGCCGGCGGCGTCGGCCTGGCGCCGTTCGCCGGCCTCGCCGCTGCGCTGCGCGCCCGCGGCGTGGAGACGACCCTCTTCTATGGCGCCCGCCGCGGCGCCGAGCTGTTCTTCCTCGATCTCTTCCGCGATCTCGGCGTCGAGCTGGTGCTCACCACCGAAGACGGCAGCTGCGGCGAGCGCGGCCGCATCATCGCTCCGGTCGAACGGCGGCTGGGGCGGACGCCGCCAGCGGCCGTGATGATCTACGCGTGCGGCCCCGAAGGCATGCTGGCCGCCACGGCGAAACTGGCGGCACGGCATGGATGCCGCTGCCAGGTGTCGGTCGAGCGCATCATGGGATGCGGCCTGGGAGGGTGTTACAGCTGTGTGGTGCCGATGCGCACCGGCACCGGCACCTTCCACCACGTCCGCTCGTGCATCGCCGGACCGGTGCTTCCGGGAGATCAGATCCTGTGGGACTGATGGATCTGTCGGTTCGCATCGGCTCGCTGACGCTCAAGAACCCGCTCATCGCCGCGAGCGGGTGCTTCGGGTACGGCGTGGAGTACGCCGGCACGTTCGACATCTCGACCCTCGGCGCGGTCGCCACCAAGGGCCTGTTCCTCGTCGAGCGCGAAGGGCACCCGCCGCCGCGCATCGTCGAGACGCCGGCAGGCATGCTGAACGCGATCGGCCTCCAGGGCATCGGCGTCCGCCGGTTCGTGGACGAGTTGCTGCCCGAGCTGCGCGACCGCAACGTCACGGTGATCGTCAATGTCTGCGGCACCACGCTCGACGAATACGTCGAGGTCGCTCGACTCCTCTCCGACGCGCAGGGCGTCGCCGCCCTCGAGCTGAACATCTCCTGTCCCAACATCAAGGAAGGCGGGATCCAGTTCGGATGCAGCCTGACCGGGACCTACGGCGTCGTCCACGCCGTCCGGAAGGTCACGACGCTGCCTGTCATCCCGAAGCTCACCCCGAACGTCACCGACGTGGCCTCGTTCGCGCGGGCGGCCGAGGACGCCGGCGCCGATGGGGTCTCGCTGGTGAACACGTTTCTCGCGATGGCGATCGACGTCGAGACTCGGCGGCCGAAGCTCTCGAACATCGTGGGCGGGCTGAGCGGCCCCGCCATCCGACCGATCGCCGTACGCATGGTGTACGAGTGCCGCCAGGCGGTGCGGATTCCGGTCATCGGCATGGGGGGCATTGCCGACGCGCGTGACGCGATCGAGTTCATCGTCGCCGGCGCCGCCGCCGTTCAGGTGGGGACGGCTGCCTTCGTCGATCCGTTCATCTGGCCGAAGATCGCGGACGGCCTGCGCGAGTACATGGAGCGCCACCACATCGATCGCATCGGCGACCTGGTCGGCACCGTGGATACCCGCGAGAGGGACAAGGAATGGATCAGCTCGTGACGTCTCCGCTCCCGCAGCTGCTGGTGGCGCTGGACGTCGATCGCGCCGACCGGGCGCGCGCCCTGGTCGACCAGCTTCGCGGCGTCGCCGGCGGATTCAAGATCGGCTCGCGGCTGTTCACCGCCCAGGGACCGTCGCTGGTCGAGGATCTCGCCGGAAAGGGCCATCGCATTTTCCTGGACCTCAAGTTTCACGACATCCCGAGCACGGTGGCAGGAGCGGCGGCAGCGGCGACGCGGCTGGGCGTCTGGATGCTGAACGTGCACGCGTCGGGCGGCAGCGTCATGATGCGCGCGGCACGCGACGCGGCCGCCGAGGAGGCGGCCAGGTGGTCGCGGCCTGCTCCGCTCGTGCTTGCCGTGACCGTTCTCACCAGCCTTGGGGATGCCGGCCTTCCGGAGATCGGTGTCCCGGACTCGGCAGCGGCTCACGTGGACCGCCTGGCCGCCCTCACACACGCGTCGGGGCTCGATGGCGTGGTCGCGTCCGGGCGCGAGATCGCCATCGTTCGACGCCGCTGTGGATCTGAATTCCTCGTCGTCACGCCGGGCATCCGGGGAGCGACCGATCCGCCGACCGATCAACAGCGGACGCTCACCGCAGCCGAAGCGCTGGACGCGGGCGCAAGCTACCTGGTGGTCGGACGGCCAATCATCGCGGCCGCCGATCCCCGCCTCGCGGCCGAGCGGATGGTCGCGGAGTGCCGCATCGCCCGCGCGTCGTGATCGAGCTCACGCTGTACTCCCGTCCGGGTTGCCATCTCTGCGACCAGATGAAGGCCACGATCGACCGCGTCGCGCGGACGATCCCGCTCACGCTGCGGGTGGTGGACATCTCGGGGAATGCCGACCTCGAAGCGCGTTACGGCGTGGAGATCCCGGTGCTGCTGGTTGACGGCAGGAAGACGGCCAAGTACCGAATCGAGGAAGCCGATCTCAGGCGGTCGCTCGGCAGCCGGACGAGCGCTGGAGACTGACGGGGCCGCCGGTGAAGGCGCGGGCTACTTGGCCGTGATCACGAAGTGACCGCGCCGGTTCTGCTGCCAGCACGATTCGTTCTCCTCGAAGCAGAACGGCTGCTCCTTGCCCTTGCTGACCGCGATCAGGCGGCTGCCCGGGATGCCAAGGCTGAGGAGGTAGTCGCGGACCGCGTTCGCGCGCCGATCGCCCAGCGCCAGGTTGTACTCGGAGCTGCCTCGCGAGTCGCAGTGGCCCTCGACGGTCACCGCCGTCGTGGTCCACTTCTTCATGAAGTCGGCGTCCTTCTGAAGCGCCGACCGCCCTTCTGACGTCAGATCCGACTTGTCGAGATCGAAGAACACGTCCCCGAGCGGCTTCTCCGCGTTCAGTTGTTCCAGCGTCTTGCGGTTGAAGATTTCTTCCTCGGTCAACGCGGGCGCGGGCGCGGGCGGAGGCGGCGGCGCAGGACGGGGCGGCGGAGGGGGCGGCGGCGACGGCGCGGTGGGCGGGGGCGGCGGCGGCGGCGGCGCGGCCGCGGTGGCCGGCGGCTTCTTGTGACATGCCGCAGCGGTAACGACAGCAATCAGCCCGAGGACCAGCACGAGTCGGCGCATCATTTGGCGAGGTCGCTCCTGACGCCCGCAGCTTACAAAGTTGATTCCGCAGTGTCAAACGGAGCGCGCCTTCGCCGGGCGTTCGTTGCGCCAACGATACAATGCGGCTGTGGAAGAGCTGCTGCGCGCCACCGCGAAAGCAGAACGCCGCCACTTCTGGTTCCGCGGATTCCGCGCCTTCGTCGTCCCGCTCATTCGACAGGCACTGGCCGACCGGCCGGCGCCCCGGATTCTCGATTGCGGCTGTGGCACCGGCGCGAACCTGCAGCTGCTGTCGCAGTTCGGCCGATCGTTCGGTCTGGACCTGTCGCCGGTCGGCCTCGCGCTGGGCCGCGCGGCTGGCCTGACGGGGCTCGCGCGGGCGAGCGTGGCCGCCGTGCCGTTCCCCGACAACGCGTTCGACCTGGTCACGTCGTTCGACGTCCTGTACTCCCTCGAACCTGCCGACGAACGCGCCGCAGTCGCCGAGATGTTCCGGGTCGCCCGACCGGGCGGATTCGCGCTGATCAATGTGGCCGCCATCAACGCGCTCCGCGGCGATCATTCCGTCCTCAGCCGCGAGCGCCGGCGATACGGCCGCTCAGAGCTCCAACGGCTCGTTGCCCGGGCGGGTTTCTCGGTTGTCCGGCTCACCTACACGAATTTCACGCTCTTTCCGCTCGTGGCCACCGCGCGCCTCGTGCAGCGCATGCGGGGCCTGAGATCCGAGGCAAGGGCCACCCACGAGATCACCGTACCGTGGGCGCCCGCCAACGCGCTGCTGACAACGCTCCTCCTTCTGGAGAGCGTCTGGATTCGCCGCTACGACTGCCCCGTCGGCAGTTCGCTCCTGTGTCTCGCTAGGAAGCCGGCTTGAGCTGGACCTCGTCGACGCGCAGCGCGAGGTGACGGCGATCGTTCGATGGGCGCCAGCTTCGCTCCGCCGGCACGAAGAACTGATCGGCTTCAATCGTGATTGCGGTTTCCTCGTCCGCCAGCAGATCCGGCGCGAGATCCGCGTCGACGCGGAACTGCCGGCCGACGGTCCAGTGGGCGACGGCGCGGTCCTGGATCCGAAGCGTGACCTGGCTGTCGCGGGAGAACCGTTCCGTCTGGCCGGCCATCGAGAAGCGCAGTCGACGGCCCTTCGCACGGACGCCCAGCACACCACGCTCGCTCATCCACCGCCACAGTCTTCCCGTCGCCGGGTTGGCCTCCATCTCGTGCCACCCGTCGCCAAACCCGAACACGACCCGGCCCAGCGACTGCGCATCGAACTGCTCGAGGGCGACGCGTGGCCGGTCGGCCGCGACCGAAATCCGGGCGTAGCGGCCGATCCCCTGGAGATCGCCGGCGGCCACGGTGAAGAACTTCAGGAAGAACCCCGGCGGCGCCGCGATGTCGCCGACTTCCCGCCCGTCGAGCCTCACCGTGACGCGCGAGGGGGGCGAGCCGGCCACCAGATTCCGTCCGCCGATCATCAGCGCCAGCGGCTCCGACCGTCTGCGAATCCAGCCGTCGACCGGCGCGATGCCAGGCCCGCGATGGTCTTGGTCGGAGACGCCGGCCGTCTCCGGCGTCAGCGCCCACCCCTGCCCCAGATACCATCCGGGCGCGTCGAACATGTACCAATCCATCTCGCTGGGGCGGACACCGCCAAGCAGCACCGGATAGGCGAGCGGCCATCGGTACTGCGTCCGCCGCACGGCCGCGCGGTCGATCAGCGCGAGGTCGGTGCGCAGCGGGTCGGCGACGAACCACACGGGCGCCTCGCCGCCGCCGTTCCAGTACTTCACCGCTTCGAGCCATTCCCGCTTCGGCGGCGCGGCGAGGCGGCGCGTGAAGGCCGGCATGTCGGCGCCCGTCCACCGGATCGGCCGCCGCAGGTCGAGGTCCTCGCGGCGGTGCATCGCCAACACACGCCGGGGCGGCCCGCTCACGAGGGCGGCCGCGGCGCGCATGTCGGCAATCAGCCGGAAGGCCGGCGCAGGCAGCGACGCATAACCCGCCACCGACACGCTGCCGACGATGGCGCCTGTACCGGCGCCGACAGTCGCGAACCACACGCCCGTGCTGCGCGGAAGCGCGGCCGCCGCGCGCACCGCCAGGTAGACGACGGGCGGCACGAGCGGCAGCGCGTAGCGGGTAGTGAAGGTCTCCTGGAACAGGAGATCGAAGACCAGATAGGGTCCGAATGCGACGGCGATCAGGCACAGAGCCGGCTGCGCATGTCGAGCGGTCCACGCCAGTCCGGCGACCGCCACCAGCAGGACGCCGGTCGCCAGCGGCCAGACGGCCCAGGGCGCCACGAACCCGTAGTACAGGGCCGCGACGATCTGGCGAGGCGTCGGCGTGGTCCACAGCATCTGAATCCCGCTCAGGTCTTCGGCCCCCTGGCCTGCCACCGCGTGCCAGTATCCGGCAGGTCCGCCGGTCAGCGCGACGAGCGGAACGGCCCACAACGCGACGCCGAGCACGAAGGCGACCGTTTCGGCGCCCCACAGGGCACGAAGAGCACCAGCAAGCCTGGCAGCCTTCGCCTGTCTCGCGACGGCGAACATCAGCAGCGGCACCGTCAGCAACGCGACCTGCGACCGGATGCCGATCGCGAGGCCCGCGATGAAGCTCGGGAGGACGAGAGCCCTCGGTGTCGAGGCCCCCATGGTGACCGCCTGGACGGCGACGGCCGCCGCCAACCCGGCCGCATCGCTCAGCGGGCGCGCCGCGGTGAACCAGTACAACGGCGAGGTCGCGGTGACCGCCGCCGCGACAACCGCCCACCGGCGAGGCATTCGCCGATCGATCCGCCCGAACAGCGCGATTAGCGCGGTGACCCCCATCGCCCCGGCCGCGGCGCTCAGCAGCGCCAGCGCCCGGACATCGTCGTGGAGCGCTGCGCGGACGGCGCGCGCCGCCACGATGTAGACGGGGTAGCCCGGCGGGTGCGGCTGATGCTGCGCGACGTCGAATCTGCTGAGGCCCAACGCGAAGTTGATCGAATCGAGATCTTCGAGGGAGACGGGCAGGAAGGCCAGATGTCCCGCGAGAAAGAGGGCCGCGAGCGCGGCTGCGATCACTCGAGGATACGAAACGGTGAGCCCGGCACCCTGTGGCGGCGTGCCGCCTCGTCCGGGCGCAGGGGAAGGGCGCCCGGTCACGCCGGCCGCAACAGTACGCCTTCGTTCAGGCTGCCGGTCCGGTATCCCTGCAGATCGAGTGTCACGTACCGATAGCCAGCCGCCTTCAGCTCGCGGACGATGGCGGCGCTCACCTCGGGCTCGAGCGCACGCGCCATCTCGTCGCGGCCGATCTCCACGCGCGCCAGATCGTCGTGATGACGCACGCGACACATTCGAAACCCAAGACGGCGCAGCGCCTGCTCGCCGCGCTCGATGGTCCGCAGCTTGTCGTCGGTCACCTCGTGGTGGTAGGGAATGCGCGACGACAGACAGGCCGACGCGGGCTCGTCCCAGCCGGGCAGCCCTGCGCGCCGGGACAACGCGCGAATCTCGGCTTTCGCGAGATCGACCTCGTCGAGCGGACTGCGGACGCCGAACTCGCGGGCGGCCGCGCGGCCGGGCCGGTAGTCGCCGCGATCGTCGGCGTTGTTGCCGTCGACGACGACCGCACCGCGCCCGGCGGCGATGCGGCTCAGGTGCGTGTACAGCTCGCGCTTGCAGAAATAGCAGCGGTCGACCGGGTTGGCCCGGTACTCGGCGCGATCGAGCTCGTGCGTCCGGATGATTTCGTGCGCGAACCCGAACGTGTCGGCGATGCGAATGGCGAGCGCGCGATGACGCTCCGCATAGCTGGGGCTGTCGGCGGTGATCGCCCACGCGCGCGATCCGAGCGTGCGGTGCGCCAGCCACGCGAGATACGCGCTGTCGACACCGCCGCTGTACGCCACCACCACCGCGCCGAGCGACGACAGTGTCCGTTCGAGCGCCCGTTCCTTCGCGAGAGCCGGTCCGGTCGCGGCGTCGATCTCAGCAGCGAGGGCGGTCTCGGTCATTCCTCCCAGTCCTCGTCCTCCTCGTCGTCTTCCTCGTCCTCTTCTGCGTCGTCGTCGAGCTCGTCGTCTTCGTCGACGTCGTCCTCGTCATCCTCGTCGTCTTCGGGGGCGATGTCGAGCTCGATCGGCGAGAGGCTGGTCACCTCGAGGTTCGTGCCACATTCGGGGCAGCTCAATTGATCGCCCTTGTCGACATCGAATTCGTCGACTTCGATGTCGGCGTCGCATTCCGGGCAGCTGGCCATAACACTCCTGGGCGAATCGTACCTCGCGTGACGGCTTTGGCAACGGGGCCGCTGTCGTGCCAGAATCCGGCGCTGATGCGCCCCCGATAAGGGGACGGATTATAGGCCGTCGCGCGTGCGCCTGCAATTGCAGGGCCGACGCGCAGGCGGGGGGCACGCCGATACGAGTGTGACATGCCGGACTCTCCCATCGGCGCGAAAACGGTGCTCGTCGCCGACGACACGGCCTTCGTGCGCGACCGCTTTCGAGCGGCGCTCGAGTCGTCGGGCCTCACCGCGGTCACCGTGGAGCACGCGTCCGACCTGCTCGCGCGGCTGCAGCCGGATGCGCCGCCGCTCGATCTGCTGGTGATCGACCTGCGGCTGCCGGGCGCCTCGGGCGTCGCGCTGGTGCGGTCGATCCAGCGACTCGCGCAGGGGCGCGTGCCGATTCTGGTCTTCAGCGGCACGATCGCGAGCGCCGACGAAGTGCGCGACCTCGCGTTGCTCGGCGTGGCCGGCTACGTCAACGAGTACAGCGCCCCCCAGAAGATCCTGCCATCGCTCGCGCCGCACCTGTTCCCCGACAGCTTCAACCGGCGCAGCAGCCCCCGCGTAATCGTCGGGATGCCGGTGCAGTACCGGTTCGGAAACACCATCGCCGCCGCGCTCGCGCTGAACCTCAGTCACGGCGGGCTCGCCATCCGGACGACCAGCCCGCTCGAAGCCGGCACGAAGATCAAGGTCCGCTTCCGGCTCCCCGGATCGAAGCGGGATCTCGAGGCCGAGGGACGCGTCGCGTGGAGCGACCGGCGGCTCGGCATGGGCGTCCAGTTCGAGACGGCGGACGCGGCGAGCCAGGCGCTCATCGACAACTTCGTCGACGCGCACTTCTTCTCCAACCGCAAAGCGTAGCCGCACGCGGCCGTCGTGAAAACCCCGGCGGGAATCAAGTAAGGTGTCCTGCTATGGACCAGTCGACCGCGGGCGTGCTGTGGCGTCTTGGCGGCGTCTTCGCGCTTGTCCTCGCGAACGGGTTCTTCGTCGCCGCGGAGTTCTCCATCGTCACCGTTCGCAAGACGCGAATCGATCAACTGATCGCCGAAGGCCATCGCGGCGCCCGGGCGGTCCGGCGAGCGATCAGCGCTCCCGAGAGCTACATCGCCGCCACGCAGCTCGGAATCACGATGGCCAGCCTCGGGCTCGGCTGGGTCGGGGAGCCCGCCGTGGCGTCGATGCTGCAGCCGTCGCTGTCGTTTCTGCCGGTGACCATCGCGGAGGCCACCTCTCACAGCATTGCGGTCGCCGTGGCGTTCGCGCTCGTGACGGCCCTGCACATCGTGCTCGGCGAGCTGGCGCCGAAGAGCATCGCGCTCGAACGCGCCGAAGCCACCGCGCTCCTGGTCGTGAAGCCGACCGAGCTCTTCATGAAGGTCTTCTCGCCGTTCATCTGGCTGCTGAACGGCACCGGTCAGGCCGTCGTCAGGCTGCTCGGGCTGCGAAGGGCCGGCAAGCTCGCGATGGTCCACTCGGAGGAAGAGCTGAAGATGCTGGTCACCGCCAGCCAGGAGGCCGGTGTCCTCGAGGAGCAGGAGGAGCAGATGCTCCACCGCGTCTTCGGCTTCGCGGATCTGACGGCCGGCCAGGTGATGGTGCCGCGCACCGAAATCATCGCCATCGACGTCGACGCCCCGCGCGACGACGTGATCGCGCTCGTCGCCCGGCACGAGCATCCGCGCCTGCCGGTCTATCGCGGCGATCTCGATCACGTCGTCGGCATCCTCCATGCGACCGACCTGGTCAGAGTCCTCGCCGCGCACAACGACGGCCCGCTGAACCTCGCCGCGCTGGCCCGAGAGGTGCTGACGGTGCCCGAAACGCTCGGCGCCGGCGATCTGCTCTCCGAGATGCGCCGCCGGTCGACGCGCGAAGCGCTCGTCATCGACGAGTACGGCGGCACGGCGGGGCTGGTGACCTTCGAGCGGCTCATGACGCGGATCGTCGGCGACATCGGGCCGGGCATCGCCGGCGGCGCGCGTGTCCAACAGCTGGCCGACGGGTCCGCGGTGATCGACGGGCTGGTGCTCATCCGGGACGTGAACGAGCAGTTCGGGCTCCACATCGACGAGACGACCTACACGACGGTGGGCGGGTTCGTGCTGGGCGTGCTCGGAAGGCGCCCAAAGGTCGGCGACGCCATCGACATCGACGATCGGCGGATGGGGGTGGAAGCGCTCGACGGGATCAGGGTGGCGAAGGTGCGGCTGTCGAGGCCGCCGGAATCGCGCGGGGAGAACACGCCGGCAGCGCCGGGCGAGGAGTGAATCGACCCCGAGGAGCGGGCGGGCGCGCCCGCCGCCTCAGTCGGCCCGCAGCAGTCTCAGTGCGTTCGCGATGACAATGATGGACGCGCCCGTGTCGGCGAGGATGGCCATCCAGAGCGTCGCCAGCCCGACCGCCGCCAGGACAACGAAGGCGGCCTTCATCACGAGCGAGATTCCCAGATTGATCTTGATGTTGCGGACCGTCGCGCGGCTCAGTCGCAGCGCGTAGGGGATCTTCATCAGCTCGTCGCTCATCAGCGCGACGTCGGCGGTTTCGAGGGCCACGCCGGTGCCGGCGACGCCCATCGCGATCCCGACGTCGGCTGACGCCAGCGCCGGCGCGTCGTTGACGCCGTCGCCGACCATCGCCACCGCGCCGTACCGCCGCCGCAGATCCGCGACCGCTGTCACTTTGTCGTCCGGCAGGAGCCCCGCGCGGACCTCGTCGACGCCGAGCTCATCGGCAATGGCGCGCGCGGGCGCTTCGCTGTCGCCGGTCAGCAGCACCACCGATTCGACGCCCTGCCGGCGCAGCAGATCGACGGCGTCGCGACCGGCGTCCCGCGGCCGATCGGCGACGGCGATCACGCCGATGGTCTGACCGTTCTGCGCCACCAGTACGGGCGTGCGGGCCGTCGACGTCAGTCGGGCGACCCGCGCGTGCACCGCGGGCGAGCACAAGTGCCGCTCGTCGAACAGGCGGTGGTTCCCGATCACCACCTGCGTGCCGTCCACCTCGCCCTCGGCGCCCCGGCCGGCCAGCGCGCGAACGGCGGCGCCGGCGGAGACCGGAATGCCGGCAGCGGCGGCGTACTCGAGGATGGCACGCCCGATCGGATGCTCGGATCGCGTCTCGACCGACGCGGCCAGCGCCACGATCGTCCGGGCGGGAACCGCCCCGAGCGGCACCACGTCGACGACGACGGGCGTCCCGCGCGTGAGCGTGCCGGTCTTGTCGAACGCCACGCACCGGACGCGTGCGGTCCGTTCGAGGTGCGCGCCGCCCTTGATCAGGACCCCCTGACGCGCGGCGCCCGCCAGCGCCGACACGATCGAGACGGGTGTGGAGATGACGAGCGCGCACGGGCACGACACGACCAGCAGGACGAGGGCGCGATAGATCCACGAGGACCAGGGGGCACCGAACGCCAGCGGCGGCACAATCGCGAGCGCGACGGCCAGGGCGATGACCGCGGGCGTGTACACGCGCGCGAATCGCTCGACGAGCCTCTGCGAGGGCGCCCGCTGCGCCTGCGCCCGCTCCACGAGATGGATGATCCGCGCCAGCGTCGTCTCGCGGCGGAGCTTCGTCACGCGGACCGTCAGCGCGCCGCGGCCGTTGATGGTGCCGGCAAAGACCTCGTCGCCGGGCGTCTTGTCGACCGGCAGCGATTCGCCGGTGACCGGCGCCTGGTTGACGGCGCTCTCGCCCGTCACCACCTCGCCGTCGAGCGGAATCTTCTCGCCCGGCTTGACGATGATGATGGTGCCCGGCACGGCCTCGTCGACGCTCACGCGCCGCTCGATCGCGCCGTCGCGGACCAGCGCGTCGGCCGGCGTCAGCTCCATCAGCGCGCGCACGGCATTGCGCGCGCGCTCGATGGTCCGCGCTTCGAGGGTCTGCGCGATCGCGAACAGGAGCATGACGGCCGCGGCCTCCGACCACTGGCCGAGCGCCACGGCGCCGGCGGCCGCGATGAGCATGAGGACGTTGATATCGAGTGACCGCGACCGCGCCGCCCGCCACGCCCGGGGCAGCGTGAGCGGCACGCCGGCGACGAGCGCGCCGCCGTATGCCAGGCGACCGAGCCACTCAGGGGCTCCCTGCCAGACGAGCAGGAGGCCGGCCGCGAAGGCGACGCCGGAGGCGCCGAGCAGCGCATGGCGCCGCCGGGCCGCCGTGGGCGCGACGACGATCGGCTGCTCGTGCTCCAGCCAGGCGTGCATGCCGGCGTCGGCGACGGCCGCCGCGATGGCGGAGGCCGACAGCTTCGCGGCGTCGTACTTCACGAGCAGTCGCTGGCCGATGACGTCGGCCGTGAACTCCTCGACCCCGGCGAGATGCTTGAAGCGGCGCTCGATGAGCGCCACTTCTTCGCGGCAGTCCAGCCCTTCGACCTTGAAGGTCGATTCCGCGTGAATCTCGCAGGCGGTGCAGGCAGCCGCTGCCATCCTCACTCCCGCCGCCGCCCGGCCACCGCGCCCGGCTTCAGGCGCGCGAGGCGGGCCGGGCCGCGCGCGCGCGTCCGCTCCTCGACGTGCTCGAGCCCTTGCGCGAACAGCCGCACGATGTGCTGATCGTCGAGCGCGTAGAAGATCATGCGGCCGTCGCGCCGCGGTCGCACGAGGCGCATGCCCCGCAGCACGCGCAGCTGGTGGGACACCGCCGAGTCGCTCAGGCCGAGCAGCCGCGCGATGTCGCAGACGCAGAGCTCGGCGCGCGACAGCGCGTCGAGGATCCGCACCCGGGTGACGTCTCCGAGCGCCTTGAACGTCCCGGCCAGCGCGTCGGCCGAGTCCGGCGCCAGCAGCCGCGCGGTGAGGGAGGCGACGCGGTTGGGGTCCAGATGAACATATGAACAACTGTTCATATGTTCAGTATACCGGTGGACGGGCGCGCGCGGCACCGGATTCGAAGGCTCAGGCTCCGGCCTACGGCTCCAGCGCCGCGAGCGCCTGGTAGACCTTCTGGTAGTCGGGCTCGTTTCTCGCGTCCTCGAGCACCTCGCGGTGCCGCACGACGCCCTCCCTGTCGATGACGAACACCGCGCGCTTCGCAATGCCCTTCAGGCCGATCATGTCCTCGTTGAACACGCCGTACTCGCGGATCACCTGCTTGTTGTAGTCGCTGAGCAGCGGGAAGTTGAGCCGTTGCTGATCCTGGAACGCCTTCAGCGCGAAGAAAGTGTCGGTGCTGATGCCCAGCACCTGTGCGTGGGCCCTGCCGAGCTCCCCGATCGCATCCCGGAACGTGCACAGCTCCTTTTCGCAGACCGAACTGAACGCCGCGGGGAAGAACGCCAGCACGACCGGGCGTCCCCTCAACCCGCCGAGCGTCACCGGCTGCCGTTCCTGATTCATCAGCGTGAAATCAGGCGCTTTCGATCCAACATCTACAGACATGGTGTGGTCCTCGCGTGGCCCGGCCGCGTCGCCGAGCGAAGAGCCCCGATTGTAGATTGAAACCTGCGGACGGGCGCGGCGCGCGCCTTTAGGGATCCGTTACAGGCTTGCCGCCCTTCTCGCGCATTTGTTAGGATTTTGGGTTGGCACGGTAACGGGATCGGTGAGCAGGCAGACTGGTCGTTCCGCCGATTGCCGCACGGCCGGATCCACCAGACTCGCGAGCGGTCCGGCCACCGATGCATTCATGAGGAGTGTCGCGTGATCGAGGTTCAGCACCTCACCAAACGTTACGGCCGCGTCACCGCCGTCGACGACCTCAGCTTCAAGGTCGAGCGGGGCGAAATTCTCGGCTTCCTCGGCCCCAACGGCGCCGGCAAGACGACGACGATGCGCATCCTGACCGGCTATATGCCGGCCACCGAGGGACGGGCCATCGTCGCCGGCTTCGACGTGTTCGATCAGCCGATCGAGGCCAAGCGCCGTACCGGGTATCTGCCGGAAACGCCACCGCTCTACCCGGACATGACGGTGCGCGAGTACCTCGATTTCGTCGCGAAGGTGAAGGGCGTGCTGGCCGCGGATCGGCGCCAGCGCGTGACCGCCGTCATGGATCGCACGCGCATCGGCGACATGGCTGGCCGGCTCTGCTCCAAGCTCTCGAAAGGGTACAGACAGCGCGTCGGCCTGGCGCAATCGATCATCCACAATCCCGAGGTCCTGATCCTGGACGAGCCGACCGCGGGGCTGGATCCGAAGCAGATCATCGAAACCCGCGAGCTCATCAAGGGGCTCGCCGGCGATCACACCATCATCCTGAGCACGCACATTCTGCCGGAGGTCTCGCAGACCTGTCAGCGCGTCGTCATCATCAACCGCGGCCGGGTGGTCGCCGTCGATACTCCGGACAACCTGACGGCGCGGCTGCGGGGCTCCGAGACGCTGTACGTGCAGGTGGAGGCCGCGGGCGCCGACGCGGCCGCGGCGCTGGCCCGCATCACCGGCGTCACGCGCGTCGTCGAGGCGGGTCGGCACGACGGCGTCGTCGGCTACGAGGTGGAGAGCGAGCGCGGCCATGACGTCCGCCGCGATCTGGCGCACACGATCGTCGGCGCGGGATGGGGGCTGCTCGAGCTGCGCCCGATGCGGATGAGCCTCGAGGAAATCTTCCTGTCGCTCACGACCGAAGAGACTGCGGCGCCCGCCGCCGGAGGAGAGCCGGTCCATGCGTAACGTCATCGCCATCGCGCAGAAAGAGCTGAAGTCGTACTTCGCGTCGCCGATCGCGTACATCGTGCTCGGCGTGTTCGCGTTGCTCTACGGCTACTTCTTCATCGCCATCCTCGCGTACTTCGTCCGCCAGAGCATGCAGATGGGACAGCTCGGCGGCGGCCCGCAATCGATGAACGTCAACCAGCAGATGATTCGGCCGCTGTTCCAGGACCTGCTGATCCTGCTGCTCTTCATGATGCCCGCCATCACGATGCGCACCTATTCGGAGGAGAAGCGGTCCGGCACCATCGAGCTGCTCCTCACCTCCCCGGTGACCGACTTTCAGATCGTGCTCGGCAAGTTCCTCGGCGCGCTGACGCTGTTCGCGATCATGCTGGCCGTGTCGATGATTCACCTCCTGCTCCTGTTCGTGTACGGATCGCCGGAGTGGAAGCCGCTCCTCACCGCGTATCTGGGCCTCCTGCTGTTCGGCGGCTGCTTCCTGTCGGTCGGCCTGTTCATCTCGACGCTGACGAAGAACCAGGTCGTGTCCTTCATGCTCACCTTCGGCGTCTTCCTGTTCCTGTGGGTGATCACCTGGATCGGCAGCTTCGCCGGACCGACCATCGACAGCCTGACGCAGTATCTGTCCATCGTCGACCATTTCGACGACTTCGGCAAAGGCGTCATCGACACGACGCATCTCATCTATTACGTGAGCTTCATCACGTTCGGGCTGTTCCTGACGGCGAAGTCGGTCGACAGCGAGCGGTGGAGGGGCTGAGCCGGCCCGGCGCTCCGGGCTCACGACTGGCAGGTTGCTAACATGGTGAAGAAGATCCTCAACATCGTCGGCTGGATCGGCATGGCGCTGGTCCTCGCCGCCGTGGCCGTGACCATCGTGCCTGCCATGAACCGGTACGGCGGGTACTCCCGGCCGCTGGCGATCGCCGGGCTCATCTGTGTCCTCGGGTACACCCTGAGTCAGTGGCGCGAGATCGCGGCGGTCTTCAGCGGACGCCAGGCTCGCTACGGCACGCTCACCGGCGCCAGCGTCCTCGTGGTGCTCGGCATCCTCGTCGCGATCAATTACATCGGATCGCGGCAGAACAAGCGCTGGGACCTGACGGCGAACAAGGAGTTCAGCCTGTCGGATCAGAGCCGGAACGTGCTGGCCAAGCTGGACGCCCCGCTCAAGATTCAGGTGTTCGCCCGCGAGCCGGACTTCCAGCAGTATCGCGACCGGCTGAAAGAGTACCAGTACGCGTCGAGCAAGGTGTCGACCGACTACATCGATCCCGACAAGAAGCCGGCGCTCGCCCGCCAGGCCCAGATTCAGAACTACGGCACGATCGTGCTGGACTACAAGGGTCGTGTCGAGCGCGTGACGACCGACAACGAGCAGGATCTCACCAACGGCATCATCAAGGTCGTATCCGGCCAGCAGAAGAAGGTCTACTTCACGCAGGGCCATGGCGAGCGCGACACCGGATCGCAGGACCGCGACGGGTACGGCGCGATCGCCATGGCGCTCGGACAGGAGAACTACACCATCGACAAGCTCGTGATCGCGCAGCAGGGCGCCGTCCCCGACGATGCGGCGCTCGTCGTCGTCGCGGGTCCGAAGACGGACTTCTTCGCGCCGGAAGTCGATGCGTTGAAGAAGTACCTCGACAAGGCCGGCAAGCTGCTCCTCGAGCTCGACCCGCCGGACAAGGCGGACGGCCAGCCGCTGACGAACCTGATCGGGCTCGCCCACGACTGGGGCTCGGACGTCGGCAACGACATCGTGGTCGACGCGAGCGGCATGGGACGGCTGATCGGCACCGGCCCCGAGGTGCCGCTGGTCTCCAGCTACCCGACCCACCCGATCACCGATCGCTTCCAGCTGCTGACGGCCTTTCCGCTGGCGCGGTCGGTCGCGCCGATCTCCGGCGGGGTCAACGGGCACACGGCGCAGGCCGTCGCCGAAACCAGCGCGCGAAGCTGGGCCGAGAAGGACGTCAAGAGCCTGCTGTCGGGGAATGGCGAGGTCTCGCTGGACGAGGCGAAGGGCGACAAGCCGGGACCGATTGCCATTGCCACGGCCGTGTCTGCGACCGTCGGCGCGAGTGAACCGCCCAAGCCCGGCGCGGAACCCGAGAAGAAGCCCGAAACGCGGATCGTCGTGTTCGGCGACTCCGACTTCGCCGCCAACGCCGCGCTCGGCATCCAGGGCAACCGCGACCTGTTCATGAACACCGTCGGCTGGCTGACGCAGCAGGAGAATCTGATCTCCATCCGTCCGAAGGAAGCCGACGATCGCCGGATCACGCTCACATCGACGCAGCAGAACAACATCACGCTGCTGTCGCTGCTCGTCATTCCCGGCTTCATCTTCGCATCGGGCGTCTATACCTGGCTGCGGAGACGTTAACGGAGACCTGACATGCGCGGCCTGAGATCAACGATCGCGCTCGCCGTCATTCTGGTCGGGCTGGGCGCCTACATCTATTTCGTCACCTGGAAGCAGACGCCCGAGAGCAGCGCCTCGAAGCAGGAGAAGGTATTCACCGCCGTCGAGCCGGACAAGGTCGAGGAGGTGAAGGTGACCTCCGACAAGGGCGACACCACGACGCTGAAGAAGGAGAACGGAAATTGGAAGGTGACGGCCCCGCTGGGGGTGGCCGCCGACAGCTCCGAGGCCGGCGCGATCGCCAGCGCCCTCGGCTCGCTCGAAGTCGTCCGCGTCGTCGACCAGAACCCGTCCGATCTCGAAGGAATACGGCCTGGCGTCGCCGCGCATCGAGGTCGATTTCAAAGCGGCCGGGGACAAGGACTTTCGACGGCTGCTCCTGGGCGACAAGTCGCCGACCGGCTCCGATCTGTTCGCGAAGCGGAACGACGAGAAGAGGGTCTTTCTCGTGCCCAGCTACCAGGAGAACACGTTCAACAAGTCGACATTCGATCTGCGCGACAAGGTCGTGCTGAAGCTCGATCGGGACAAGGTGGACGGCCTGGTCATCGACGCCGGCGGCCGGACGATCGACATGGTCAAGGAGAACGCCGACTGGAAGATCACGCGCCCGGTGCAGGCGCGCGCCGATTTCGCCGCCGTCGAGGGGCTGATCGGCCGGCTGCAGACGGCGGCGATGAAATCGATCGCCAGCGACGCCGCCACGCCGGCAGAGCTGAAGAAGTACGGGCTCGACAAGCCGGCGGCAACCGTCGAGCTCACGATGGGCAGCGCACACGCCACGTTCGCGATCGGCGGGAAGGCGGACGACAACACGGTCTACGCCCGCGACGTCTCCAAGCCGATGGTGGTCACCGTCGACAGCATGCTCGCGGACGACTTGAAGAAGGGCGCCGACGACTACCGCCGCAAGGACGTCTTCGAGTTCCGCTCGTACAACGCCACCCACCTCGAGTTCACGCGGGGCGGCCAGACCGTCGCCTTCGACAAGGTCAAGGGCGAGGGCAAGGACGCGGCCGACAAATGGCGACGCGTCAGCCCGACCTCCGGCGACGTCGACACCGACAAGATGGAGATGATGCTGAACCGCCTGTCGAACATCCGCGCGATGTCGTTCGTCGACTCGTCGGCCAAGACCGGCGTCAACATGCCCGCGATGAGCGTGCTGGTGAAGTTCGACGACGGCAAGAAGGAGGAGCGCGCCGCGTTCGGCAAGGTCGACAACGACGTGTTCGTCGCCCATCCCGGTGAGCCCGGCGCCGCCAGGATCGACGCCATGGACTTCACCGACACGACCAAGTCGCTCGACGAGCTCTCCAAATAGCGCCGGCCGTCCGGACGCCGCGGGAGGCGGCCGGCACCCGGACCGGCTGTTATAATTCGCGTCACAGTGGCCTTCGGCGCCGCCAGGAGCAGCAGGAACTGGGTCGTCGCGGTCGCGGTGGCGCTCGGAGCGCTCGGCCCGCCGGCGCCCGGTTCCGCACAGACGGCCCGGGTCGAGTCGCTGTCGGCGCCGGTTCTCGACCTTCAGCGCGACATCGATCGCATCATCGGCGCCCCCGAGTTCGATCGCGCCGTCTGGGGCATCTCGGTCCAGTCGCTTTCCGCCAACGACCAGCTGTACTCCGTGAACGCCGGCAAGCTGCTGATGCCGGCGTCGACGCTCAAAGTGGTGACGCTCGCCGCCGCGGCCGATCGACTCGGGTGGGACTTCGCCTACGAGACCCGCGTCGTCGCCGACGGCGTCATCGAAGGCGACACGCTCGACGGCAATCTCGTCGTCGTCGGCGCGGGGGATCCGAGCGTGGATCGGCAGACGCTCGATGCCTGGGTCGTCCAGGTGAAAGCGAACGGCATCACGAAAGTGACCGGGCGCGTGCTCGCCGACGCGCGCGCGTTCGCAGGCGAGGGCCTCGGCTTCGGCTGGTCCTGGGACGATCTGGCGTACTACTATGCGGCGCCGATCGCGGCCGTGCAGTACCCGGGAGAACGCCGTCGACGTGACGGTGAGGCCGGGCGCCTCACCGGGCGCTCCGCCGACCTACGAGGTCGCCCCACCAGACATCGGCGGTCTCGAAATCGTCAATCGCATGCAGACCGGCGCCTCCACGGCGGCGCCGGCGTTCGTGGCGCGCCGGGCTGCCAACTCGCCCGTCGTCGCGCTCGAGGGCGTCGTGCCGGCCGGCAGCAAGCCGGCGATGCACGCGCTGTCGGTCCCCGATCCCGTCCGGTTCCTGGCCGCGGCGTTCACCGACGCGCTCGAGAGCGGCGGCGTCCGCGTCGGCGGTCCGCCGCCACCCGAGGTCAACGTGGATCGCGCGCGCGATTGGTCGGCGGCGCGGCTGCTGGTCACCTATCGTTCGGCTCCGCTCGGCGGACTGGCGCGGCGCCTGATCGAAGTCAGCCAGAACCAGTACGCCGAGACGCTGCTCAAGACGATGGGCGCGCAGGCCGGAGATCCGACGTTTGCAGGCGGCCTGAAGGCGGAAGAGGCGGTGCTCGCCGGATGGAACATTCCGCCCGACGCGGCCCTCCTGCGCGACGGCTCGGGGCTGTCGCGGTACGACGCGATCACGCCCTCCGCGATCGTGGACGTGCTGTCGCGCATGTACGCCGATCCCGATCACCGCGGACCGTTCTTCGCCGCGCTGAACATCGCCGCCGAGAATGGCACGACGGCAGCCCGCCTGAAGAACACGCGAGCCGCCGGACGGGCGCGCGTCAAGGACGGATCGATGGCCGGCGTTCGGGCGCTGTGCGGGCTCGTCGAGAGCGGCGACGGCGAGCCGCTGGCGTTCGCGATTCTCGCCAACAATTTCGCCGTGCCGGGACCCTCCGTCACCGCGGCGATCGACGCGATCGTCGCCCGGCTGGCGGAGTTCACCCGTTAGTCGGATCGACGCGCGGCAGCTCGAAATAGAAGACCGACTCGCCCGTTTCGCTGCGGCTGTAGCCGATCGATCCGCCGTAGGAATCGACGATGCCGTGGCTCACCGAGAGGCCAAGGCCGGTGCCCCGCCCGACAGGCTTCGTGGTGAAGAAAGGCTGGAACAGCTTGGCCTCGTCATCCGGCCCGACGCCCGGGCCATTGTCGACGACCTCGACCCGCACCCGCCCGTCGACGTCGAGCGAGCGGATGACCACGCGCCCGTGGGATGCGCGTGTCGATTGAACCGCCTGCTGCGCGTTGATCACGAAGTTCAGCACGACCTGTTCGAGCTCGGTGAAATTGGCGTGGACGCTGCCGGTGGACCGGGTGTCCGATTCCACGCGGATGTTCGCGGACGCGAGCTCGGCGCGCCGAAGCTGCACCACCTCGCGCACCACGTCCCGGACGTCGACAACCTCCGGTTCGGCCGGCTGCTGTGTGCTGAACCGCGAGAGGCGGCGAATGATCTCGCTGGCGCGTTGACTCTGCGTCTTCACGAGCGCGACCTCCGTCAGGGCGTCGGCCGTCAGACCGCGGCGCCGCTCGAGCAGCTCGGAGGCGCCCATGATCGCCTGCAGCGGGTTGTTCAGCTCGTGGGCCACCCCGGAAACGAGCAGACCGACGGTCGCGAGGCGCTCCTGGCGCACCAGATGGCGTTGGAGCGTCTCGAGCGCGGCGCGCGTGCGCCGCTCCTGCTCGATCTGCTCGGCGAGCGTCTGCCGGGCCTGGTGCAGCTTCTCGGCCATCGTCTGAAACTGCGCCTCGAGCTCGGACAGCTCCCGGTTGAGAGGCCGCGACGCGTGGATCGGCGACAGGTCGCCGTCCGCGATGCGGCCCGCGGCGGCACGCATGCTGTTCAGCTCGTGGGACAGGTGACCGCCCATCCACATCGACCACAGCAAGGCGACGATGAGGGATCCCGCCACGATGACGAGGTCGCGGCGCCACATGGGCCGGAGGCGCGCGGCGGCTTCGTTGGCGGGAATCCCGACGCTCATCGTCCACGGGCCCCGCCTCACCAGAGCGGACGCGACGATCCGCTCCCTGCCGTCGGCATCGGTGATGCGCTCGGTCTGCGGCGATTCGCCCCGCTCGCTCGCCTTCGGCACGGTCACCGTCGTGCCGATGTAGCGATCGGCCTCGCGGCTGCGGGCGAGGACGAGGCCCTCGTGAGCGGTCAGCGTCACCACCGAGCCCTGCGGCAGCGGAACGTCCTTCAGCACCGATTCCATGGTGAGGAGGTCGAGCTCCAACGACAGCACGCCCAGCATCGACGAATCGGCGGCGACAACCGGATAGCCGAACACGATCGACGGCTTTTGCGTGAGCGGACCCACGGTGAGATCGCTGATGGCGGGACGGCGCGTCTCGATCACGCGCGTCACGTACGGCAACAACGCCGGCAGACGACCCGCGGCGGACGGCAGACCAGAGCCCCTGACTTGCCCGTCCGGATCCTGGAGCACGGCGTTGAGAAGGAGCGGCTGATCGCGCAGGATCTCGGCCAGCAGCCGGTCGCAGGTCGCGCGCGACATGCGCATGAGCGACGGATCGTGCGCGAGGGCCGACGCCGTCGAATCGAAGCCGCGGAGCGACTGGTCGAAGTAGGCCGACGCCGTCTCGGCCACCAACGCCGCTTCCTGGCCGACCTCCCTCGAGCGCTCGCCGAGCGCCCGGTTGACCGACCACGAGACGCCCAGCGCGAGCGGCAGCAGCAGGGCCGTTCCGAGGGCCACCTGGCGGCCGATCGACTGCGCGCGAAAAGACTTCACGAGGATCCGCCGATCTTACAGCACCGGATCGACGACGCCGGCTTCTTCGAATCCTTTCGCCCGCAGGAGACAGCTGTCGCAGCGGCGGCACGGGCGCCCGGTCGGATCCGGATCGTAGCAGCTCGTCGTGAGGCCGTAGTCGAGGCCGAGCGAGACGCCTCGCCGGACGATCTCCGCCTTGGTCATCGCCAGGAGCGGCGCGTGCACGCGGAAGCGGGCCCCCTCCACGCCGGCGCGGGTGCCGAGAACGGCCAGGCGCTCGAAGGCAGCGATGAACTCCGGCCGGCAATCGGGATACCCCGAGTAATCGAGCGCGTTCACGCCGACGACGATGTCGCGCGCGTCGAGCACCTCCGCCCAGCCAAGGGCCAGCGACAGGAAGATGGTGTTGCGCGCCGGCACATAGGTGGACGGAATGCCGGCGGCGATCGATACGTCACGATCGCGCGGCACGTCCGCATCGGAGGTGAGCGAGGATCCGCCGATGCGACGCAGATCGACGGACAGCTCGAGGTGCCGGGCAGCGCCGAGCGACCGCGCGACCGCGCGCGCCGATTCGATCTCGCGCACGTGCCGCTGCCCGTAGTCGATCGTCAGCGCCTGAATCGCGAACCCTTCCGCCCGGGCAATGGCCGCCGCCGTGTAGGAGTCGAGTCCGCCGCTGAGCAGCACGATCGCGTCCATGGGCGGCTTCCGGCTCACACGCCGCGGGCGTCGGGCGGCCAGACCAGCTTGTGGAGCTGCAGTTGGAGCCGCGCCGGCAGTCGATCCGCCAGCATCCACTCGGACAGCGCTCTCGGTTCGAGCACGCCGTGCACCGGCGACATCAGGATGGCAGCGCACCGCGAGTCGAGGCGGTGCCGTTCGATCACGTCGCGCGCGAACTCGTAGTCGGCTCGATCCTTCAGGACGAACTTCACCTCGTCGTGGGGAGCCAGCCGGTCGAGGTTCGCCCAGTCGTTCCGCGCCGCTTCACCGCTGCCGGGGCATTTGACGTCCACGATCCTGATCACGCCGGCGGGAACCCGGTCGATCGGGCGATGGCCGCCGGTCTCGAGCAGGACGGTGCGCCGCCGCTCCAGCAGTCGCGTCATCAGCTCGTACACGTCCTCCTGCAGCAGCGGTTCGCCGCCTGTGATTTCCACGAGCGGGCACCCGAACCTGTCGACGGCGGCAACCACCTCGTCGACCGTCCGTTTCGCGCCCTCGGTGAACGCATACGCCGTGTCGCACCACGAGCACCGGAGGTCGCACGCGGTCAGGCGCACGAACACGCACGGCCGGCCCGCGCGCGTCGACTCCCCCTGAATCGAATAGAAGATCTCGTTGATCGTCAGCATGTCCACCGGAGCGTGAAGGCGTCGCCTTGCCGGCACCCAACCTGACTCCGAAAGCCTCAAGTCCCCAAATCCCGATCTTAAATCCTCGATCTCGAATCCACCAATCCCGATCCCGGGTTCGGAGGTTGCGTCAGGTTCGACAACGCCCGCTATCGGACCGTCCACCGAATCGATTACGCTGGGGCGGTGGGCGATCTTCGAATCGGCACGAGCGGCTGGAGCTATCCGGGCGGCCCTGGAACCTGGAACGGCATCTTCTACCCGCCCTCCCGCCGGCGTGCGCGCGGCTTCGATGAGCTGTCGTTCTACGCCCAGCATTTCGACACGGTCGAAGTGAATTCCACGTTCTACGGCCAGCCGCAGGCGGAGCTGACCCGCGGCTGGGCCGATCGAACCCCCGAGCGGTTCGAGTTCTCGGTCAAGCTGTACCAGAAGTTCACGCATCCCGGCATGGCGCGGCAGCGTCTAGCGCGCAGCGTCGGTCCGGCCGGGCACGTTCCGGCCGATCGCGCCGTGTCCCCGGGCGATCCGTTCGTCGACGCGCTCGTCCGGCCCAATCAGGCCGACCTGGACGCGTTTCGCGCGGGCATCGAGCCGCTGGCGGCACGCGGCCGGCTGGGCGCGGTGCTCGCGCAGTTTCCGCCGAGCTTCAAGGACTCGCCGGCGGCGTGCGACTACCTGGCGAACCTGCTGCGGGCGCTCGCCGGATATCCGGTCGCGGTCGAGCTCCGCCACCGGAGCTGGAGCGACGAGGTCGGTGCGACGCTGTCGCTCCTGAACGAGCTCCAGGCCGCCTGGGTCCAGATTGACGAGCCGAAGTTCAGGTTCTCCATCCGCCAGAACTACCTGCCCAACCTGACCGGCTTCTACTACATGCGACTGCACGGTCGCAATGCGCCGCAGTGGTGGCGGCACGACTCATCGGACGATCGGTACAACTACCTGTACTCCGCCGGGGAACTGAAGGAGTTCGCCGAGACTGCGGACGCCGCGCGTGCGCTGGTCAGGAAGGTCTATCTCTACACGAACAATCACTTCTCGGCGAAGTCGGTCGCCAACGCCGTGATGCTCAAGCAGCAGATGGGAGAGCCGATCGAGGGCGAGTATTCCGAGGAATTCCTGGGGAGATATCCCGAGCTGGCCGGCGTCGTTCGACGCGAGAGAGCGGCTATTCCTTCACGTACATCCGGCGCACCAGATCGCCTCTTTGAATCCGCTGAGGAACGTCCACGCCGGCGATGACGCGACCGAACACCGTGTAGCGGCCGTCCAGATCGGGGCGCGGGGCGAGCGTGACATACAACTGACTGTCCGCCTCTGCCGGAAGGCCGGCGTGCGCGACGCCCACCGCCCCGATGACGTGCGTCCGCTTCCTGGAGATTTCTGCGGCGCCGATCGGCGTGCCGCTCGCCGCCGCCGGTCCGCGCCCCCAGACGCTTTCCTTCGACAGATCGCGGGTCTGCGGGTCGCCCCACTGCACGACGAAGCCGGGCACGGCGCGATGAAACCGCTGGCCGTCGTAGAACCCGCTCTTCACGAGATCGACGATGTGCCCGACTGTCTTCGGCGCCTCCTCGGGATACGTCTCGAACGCGAAGCTTCCCTTCGACGTCTCGACGACGATGACCGGCGCCCCGGCCTCCTGCGCGAGCGGGCTCGGCGGAGACCACGAGGCGATCGCACACGCCGCGGCCAGCAAGGCGCGTCGGGTCATCGCGGCCTCGCCTTCGCCACGCCCGTCCGAGGGCACAGGTGGCCGACGACGCACTCTCCACATCGTGGCGAGATGGGACGGCACACGTTCTGTCCCCACGTCACGAGGTACAGGTTCACGTGCGGCCACCATCGCGGATCGATGGCGGCGTAGAGCGACTCCTCGGTCTCGTCAGGCGTGCGGGTCTTCACCCAGCCGAGCCGGTTCGCGATGCGATGCACGTGCGTGTCGACGCAGATGTTGTTCGCGCTCTTGAACGCCAGGATCAGCACCAGGTTGGCCGTCTTCCGCCCGACTCCCGGCAGCGTCAGCAACTCTTCCATCGTCGCCGGCACGCGGCCGGCGAAGCGCTCGGCGAGAATGCGGCACGTGGCCTTCACATGGCGCGCCTTGTGGCGGTAGAAGCTGACCGGATAGATGAGGCGCTCGATCTGAAGAACCGTCAGCCGCGCCATCGTGCTCGGCGTCCGCGCCGCTCTGAACAGCCGCGTCGACGCCGCCAGCGTGGTTGCATCCTGGGTGCGTGCCGACAGAAGGGTCGCAATCAGCACGTGAAACGGATCCTCCTCCTGGCTCTGTGAGATCTTCTCCACGGCGGGAAGGTCGAGGCCGTCGATGGCGCGCGCGAGCGCACGCATCACCGGCTCGACCACGTCACGCGCCCGCGTGGAGCGCCGGGCGACGCCAGTCTTCATGGCAGGACCGGGGTCAGGGGCGGGCCGCCGGCGAGCACCGCGATGACGTTGTCAGCGGCCAGATTGGCCATCGCCGTTCGCGTCTCCGTCGTCGCGCTGCCCAGATGCGGCACCAACAGCACGTTCTCGAGCGGCAGCAGATCCGGATGAACGACCGGCTCCCGCTCGTACACGTCGAGGGCCGCGCCGGCAATCAGCCGCTCCCGCAGGGCCCAGGCGAGCGCCGCCTCGTCCACCACGGGGCCGCGCGCGGTGTTGACAAGATAGGCGGATCGCTTCATCCGGGCGAGCGCCTTCCTGTCGATGAGGTGCCGCGTCCCGGCCGTCAGCGGCACGTGCAGCGACACGACGTCGGACGTGTTCAGAAGCCGATCGAGCGACATCCTCTCGAACGGCCCCGGCACATCGACGAGGTCGGCGTACGCGACGCGCACGCCAAACGCCGGCGCGCGCGCGGCAACCGCACGCGCGATTCGGCCGAAGCCGACGAGGCCGAGCTGCTTGCCGTCGAGCTCGGTGCCGAGCATGAAATCGAGGCCCCATTCCTTCCAGAGGTGGCGCCGCACCAGCCGGTCGCCTTCCGCCAGACGCCTGGTGATCGCCAGGATCATGGCCCACGTGAACCCGGCGACCGATTCGGTGAGCACGTCCGGCGTGTTGGTGACCACGACGCCGCGCGATCGCGCGTACCCGACGTCGATGTTGTCGTACCCCACGGCGACGTTTGCGACGATCTTCAGGGCCGCGGCCGCATCGATCACCGCGCGGTCGATTCGATCCTTCATCAGGCAGACGAGCGCGGCCTTGTCCGCCACCTGCTGCCTGAGGGAGTCGGGAGACGGCGTTGGGTCAGCACGCAGGTCGACCTCGCCGGCCTCGCGCAGTCTCGTCATCGCCGATGACGGCAGCTTGCCTGTGACCAGAATCTTCATGTCCTGCACGGCGCGGCCGATATCAGCACCCGGCCCCGGAACATCTTACCCGACGGTTGCCAGGCGGACGGGCGCCATGCCGGCGGATGGTTCGTTGATCGCGGGCGCGGCGGGCGCATAGAATCAGGACGAACCCCGGACCAGATGCAAAGGACGCGGATTCCACGATGAGTGTGCGAAGCGCGCTGAGCGAGACAGCCTCGACGCTGTCACACGACCGGCAACAGCTCGAAGACGTCGGATTCATGACGTGCATGACCATCGTGCTGCTCGGCAATTACGCGCAGACCGGGCACTTCGGCGGTCCGCTCGCGTACACGCCGTTCAACGTGGTCACCCACCTTGCCGGCCCCGCACGCGGAGGCCTGCGCTACGACTATCGGCGGCCCAAGCATCCCTACAGCGACAAGTTCATGCTCGCGGCGGGCCACTGCGCGCCAACCTGCTATGCGCTCTGGATGATCATGGGCGAGGCGCTGGCGCGCCGCTACGAAGCGAGCGGGGATCGCCGCTATTACGTGAGCCCCGGCGTCGCCATGCTGCCGATCGACGCCCTGGGGTTCCGCCGCGGCGCCGGGGCCCTCGCGCACCTGCTCGCGGACCACGGCCTCGCCGATCATCCTGCGTTCGCGCAGGCGAAGTCGCGCGGCATTCGAGCGCTCTCGGGCCACATCGAGTCCACCGACGTCACCAACGACGTCAATGGCGGGCCGTCGGGCGTCGGCGTGGCGACCGCGGCCGGAAAGGCCGCCTTCTGGGACGTGGTCGGCGCGCCGACGGGGGCGCCGAAGATCATCGCGTTCGAAGGCGAGTTCGCGATGTGCGCCGGGCACGCGCAGGAGCTCAAGACGCAGGCCGTCGCGCTTCAGACCGGCAAGCGGCTGCGCATCGTCTTCTCCGACAACAACGCGGGGATCGACGACGCGCTCGTCGGCGGTGTCGTGCCCGAACAGTTCCACGGATACCAGTTGCGCGACCAGTGGAGCTCGTACGGCTGGCATGTCCTCTCGATTCCCGACGGCCACGACTACGGGCAGATCCTCGACATCCTGAAGACGATGGACGACGCGGACCCTGCCGATCGACGCCCGATGATCGTCTTCGGCAGGACGACGAAGGGGTACTGGCCCACGGCGGCCGACGGGGCGATTCCGGGCTACGGCCGGCAGATCGTCGGCTATCAGAGCCATCCCTTCGGCTTCAAGATGAACTCCGACTACGTCGTCGCGCTGGCCAGGACGTTCGAGACGCGGTACGGCGTCCGGTTTTCCGGGATGGACCAGGGACCGGTCGCCGATCCTCGAGAGCGGCTGCTCCAGTTCAAGACGAACATCGATGTCGTGATGTCGGTCCTCGAGCGGGACGGACTCGGTAGCTGGCTGGCCGATCGGCTCGTCGCGATCGGCGACTCGGTCCGCGACGACTTCCCGCTGCGCATCGACGTCTCGCGCAACCCGTTTCTCGACGACCGTCTCGCGGTCGCGAACCTGCCGAACGAGCCGCAGACACTGACGGTCAGGAACCAGGTGTCGGGCGCGGAGAAGGAGATCAAGGTTGCGCTGTTCCGGAAGCCAGGGGAGATGGCTGGCGCGCGGCGGGGCATCTCGGAGGTCGTCAAGTGGCTGAACTACGTCACCGGCAATCGAGCCCTGACGATCGCCGCCGACCTGTCAGAGTCGGTCAACCTGGAGCACGGCAGCTTCTGGGGGCACTACGACCCGGAGACCAATCCGCTCGGCACGCGGCTGAAGGCGGCGATTCAGGAAGCCGGCAACGCGTCCACCGCCATCGGCCTGGTCAGCCAGAATGCGTCGCTCGATCCCGAGGCGTTCGCGGGCCTCTGGGCGTTCAGCGGCACCTACGGGGCGTTCACGCCGCTCATGTACCTGCCGGCGCGCGTCTGGAGCCAGCAGAACCAGGACAGCCGGTTCCGCACCGGCGTGCTCCACATCCTCGCGGCTCACTCCGGCCCCGAGACCGCCGCCGATGCGCGCACGCACTTCGGCATCTTTTCGCCGCAGGTGTGGAAGCTGTTCCCGAGAGGCCACATCATCAATCTCAGCTTCTGGGACTACAACGACGTCGCGCCCGGCTACTTCGCGGCTGCCGCCGTGGCAGCCCGGGACCGGAACGTGGGCATCGTCACGATCGAAGTCGCCCGCCCGGACTCGCCGGTCGCCGACCGCGCCACCTTCGCCGATTCGGATCTGAGAGCGGCCGCGAGGGGCCTCTACGTGATTCGCGAGTTCGCCCCCGACCGGCCCCGGCACGGGTATGTCGTGGCGCAGGGCGCCAGCGCCACGTTCAACCTGGCCAGCGTGCTGGGGAGGCTCGAGGAGGCCGGCGTCAACGTCAAGGTGATCGCCGCCGTGAGCGAGGAGCTGTTCGATCGGCAGCCGGCGGCGTACCGGCACGCCGTGCTGCCGCCCGGCGCCCGCCTGGACCTCATGTTCGTCACCGGCGGCACCCGGCGCGTCTGGCCGCTACGCGACGTCGGACCGCTGGCCGACGAGTACTCGCTCACCGCGGACTGGGACAATCAGTGGCGGACGGGCGGGCTCGAAGCGGACGTGATCGCGGAAGCGCACCTCGATCGGGAGTCCGTGTTCGCCGGCGTGCGGCGCTTTGCCGACGAGCGCGCGGAGCGTCTCGGCCGGCAGCGTGCGTGGCTGGAGGGGCTGGAGGGGCAGACCTCGACGGCCGGCTAGTGCCCGAAGGACAGACAGTACCCGCAATGGTTGCACCGGACGGCCGGCTCGATCACGCACGCCCCATCCGGATCGCCCGACGGCAGGAACTGGAACGTCGCGTGGCTGGCGTGAACGCGGGCAGCGTCCCGGGCGGGCGCGTCCCGAGCGGGCGCGTCGTACCCGCTCCCGGCGCGACGCGCGATGGCCTCGCGAACCATCTGCCGCAGCTCCTCATCGGTCATTCGAAGTCGATCCGATCGATGATGCCGATCACGGCGGCGTCCACGGGCGCGCCGGGCCGTCCGAGCGCCTCGCCGGCCGCCCGCCCTTCGAGGACGACCAGCACCTTTTCGCTGACGCCGGCACCGACGGCGTCGACGGCAAGGAGCGCCGTTCCGCGCGGCGTATCGTCCTGATTGAGCGGCTGCACGATCAGGAGCTTCGCGCCGTCGAACTTCTTCATCTTCTGCGTCGAGACGACGTTGCCAATCACCCGGGCGATCTGCATCTCGAGCCTCAGGAGGTGCGGAGGTGAGGATCCGGGATCTTCATGTCTCCACGTTCCAATCGTCCACAATCCCGACGATCCCGGCGTCGACGGGCGGCGCCGCCGGATGGAACGGAAAGCTGGCTTCCTTCCCGCGCACGAAGAACACCTCTTCGCCGACGCCGGCGCCGACGGCGTCGACGGCGACGAGCGGACGGCCGGCCGCCTCGCGCGTGGCGGTGAGCGGCTGGAGGATCAGCAGCTTCAGGCCCACCAGCGCCTCGTCCTTCCGCGTGACGACGACGTCACCGATCACCCGCGCGAGCTGCATGTCAGGAGGAGGGAGAGGGTCCACCTCTCGCCATCTGAATCTAGTCTCCGATCTCGATCATGTCGATGATGCCCACGATGGCCGCGTCGACGGGACAGTCTTTCATGCCGGACGCCATGCGCGCCGAGCTGCCGCTGACGATCAGCACGGTCTCGCCGACACCGGCGTCGACCGTGTCCACGGCGACGAGATAGTTGCCTTCTGGTTTGCCCTTGGGATCGATCGATCGCGCAATGAGGAGCTTGCTGCTCACGAGCCGGGGATCCTTCCGTGTGGCGACGACCGTCCCCAGGATTTTCGCGAGGAGCACCGATCAGCCTTTGACGGTCGTGGCTTTGCCGATCGGCAGCGCGTCCTCGAGGTTCGAGTGCGGACGCGGGATGACGTGCACCGATACCAGCTCGCCGACGCGCCGCGCCGCCGCGGCGCCGGCGTCGGTCGCCGCCTTGACGGCCGCGACATCGCCGCGCACGATGGCAGTCACGTAACCGGCGCCGATCTTCTCCCAGCCGACCAGCGTGACCTTCGCCGCCTTCACCATGGCGTCGGCCGCTTCGATCATCGCGACCAGCCCCTTGGTTTCCACCATCCCGAGTGCCTCACCCATCGTGTCTCCTTCAGCGCAGGCTACGGATTGCTTCTTCGATCAGCGTGGAGAGCTCGCGGTATGTTAACCGAATTTCCCCGTCGGCGCCGGTCGTGGCCGACGGCGTGCGCTCGCTCCCCAGGTCGGCGACCAGGCGCTGGCCGGCGCCTCGCGGCGCCTCCACGACCTGACAGGTCGCATCGTCGGGCGGACCGCCAGGGACGGCCGCTGGAATCGTGGCCGGATCGGCGCAGATCGGCGCTGGCGCCTTGATGCCGTACGTGCCGCGCAGCTCCTGGAGCCGCTCGACCTCTTCGCGTGCGATCAGGTGCTCGCGGCCGAGAAGCCTCGCGACGAGGCTGATTTTTGCGAAGTGCTCGATGGTCTCCATCTTGTAGTACGCCGACAACAGGTCCACCCCGACCGTGAGCGCGCCGTGGTTGGCCAGCAGCATGCCGTCGTGCGCTTTGATGTACTTGCGGACCGCGTCCGGCAGCTCGCTCGTGGACGGCGTCGCGTATTCGGCAATCGGGATGCTGCCGAGCGTCGTCAGCACCTCGGCGAGCACGGCGCGGGTCAGCGGGATGCCGGCGACGGCGAAGCCTGTGGCAATCGGCGGATGCGCATGGACGACCGCCCGCACGTCGGGCCGCTGCCGGTACACCTCGAGGTGCATCAGCATCTCGGACGAGGGATCGCGATCGCCCTGCAGCTTGCGCCCGTCGAGGTCCGTGATGCACATCATGTCGGGCGTCATGAACCCTTTGCAGACGCTCTTCGGCGTCATCAGCAGCCGGTCGGCGCCGAGCCGCACGCTGATATTGCCGTCGTTCGAGGCAGTGTACGCCCGCGCGTACAGGCGGCGGCCGACCTCGACGATGTCGGCGCGCAGTCCGCTTTCGGGTGTCACGCGGTGCGCCCTTCGGCACGCCTCGCGGCGAGGTCCCGCTGATAGGCGTCGCGGCAGGTCGACGAACAGAAGTACACGCGCCGCTGGCCGTTTCCGAGGCTGATTGCGCGATCGGGCAGCACGAAGGTCCCGCACACCGGATCGCGGGCCATCGGCACCCCCTGAGGCGGCGGGCCGGCCGAGGGCACGCGGGACCGCGGAGCGCCGCCGAGTCCTTCGACGACGCCGCCGACGACCCGCCAGAACGAGCGGGCGACGACCAGCATCAGCACGAATTCGAGCAGCGCCCGAAACATCAGTTCCCCTGCTTCTGGGGCGCGCCGGCCAGGCCCGGATGCGCGGACTGCAACGTGTCGAGCGCGCGCTTGGCCGCCTGCCCTTCCGGGCTGTCGGGGGCGAGCTTCAGCACCTTCTGCCACGCCTCGGTCGCGCCGGCGAGATCCTGTTTCCCGAACGCGCGGACGATGCCCACGTTGAGCAGCGTCTTGGCGTGATTCGGATTCAGCTTCAGCGAGTGGTCGAACTGCTGCAGCGCCTTGTCCGGCTGGTTCGTGTAGTAGTAGCAGACGCCGAGATCGGTGCTGACGTTGACGTCGTCCGGCGCAATCGCCAGCGCCTCGCCGTACCACTTGATGGCGTCGTCGTAGCGCTCGGCATCGAAGTAGAGGTTGCCGAGCTGGACGCGGGGCTGCGCGTTCGAGGACTCGCGGCCCGCGATCGACTTCAACGCATTCACCTGGTTTTCGTCGAGAAGCGCGGCGCGGGTCCCGGTGTCGGCCGCCCCCGCCGGCGCGGCGCTGGCCTGCGCCGCGGGCGCGGCGACGGGTGCGCGAATCGCGGCCTGCTGACTGCCGATTACCCAGCCGGCGATGAGCCCGAACACGACCCCGGCGATGGCGAACACGATCGATTCAGTTTTCACTCGTGCGCCTTCTCCTGTCGGTCCCGCCCTCGGAGCGGCAGTCCTCTGACGGGCCACTCGTCGCGGTCGATCATAGCGTGCCGCGTCGAAGCCCGTCCATCAGGCGCCGGCAAGGACGTCCCGGTACTCGCGGACCACGGTCGGCAGGCCGACGAACACGGCGCGCGAGACGATCGCGTGGCCGATGGACACCTCGTCGAGGTGCGGCAGCGTCCGAAACAGGACGAGGTTCTCGAAATCCAGATCATGCCCGGCGTTCACGCCCAGCCCGACCGAGTGAGCCAGCCGCGCGGCGTCCGCATAGGTCCGAAACGATTCGCGCGCCCGGGCGTCCCCCGCTTCGAACGCCCGTGCGTACGGCTCGGTGTAGAGCTCGATTCGATGGGCGCCTACCGCCGCCGCCCACCGGATCGGTTCCTCCATCGGGTCGACGAACAAGCTGACGCGGACGCCGGACGCGCGCAGCGTCCTGACGGCCTCGGCCACCTCGCTGGTCGCGGTCGACGGATGCCAGCCGGCCTGGCTCGTGACCTCGCCCGGCACGACGGGGACCAGCGTGCACTGGTCCGGTCTCACCTCGAGGACGAGATCGATCAAACCGGGCCGCGGATCCCCTTCGATGTTGAACTCCACCCGCGGCGCGCGCCCGGCGAGCGCCTGCGCCACGTCGCGGACGTCCTGGGGCGTGATGTGACGACGATCCGCGCGCGGATGCACGGTGATGCCGGCCGCCCCGGCCACGACCGAGACCTCGACGGCCTCGAGGACGTCAGGGACGCGCCCGCCGCGCGAGTTCCTGAGGGTCGCGATCTTGTTGACGTTCACCGACAGCCGAACCATACAGCCCACTCACGAGTGCACGCCGCAGGGACCGCTTCCTTCGTCATTCGACGTGCTGCTTGACGGTGTCGATGATCTCCTGCGCCCATGCACGGATCTCCCGCTCGTCGCGGCCTTCGAGCATCACCCGCAGCAACGGCTCGGTTCCCGAGTAGCGCACCAGCAGCCGTCCGGTGCCGTCGAGGCGGCGTTCGACGGCCGCCATCACCCCGGCGACCGCCGGGACGTTGGCGAGATCCACCTTCTCGCGGACTCGCACGTTCAGGAGCACCTGCGGATAGCTCGTGAGATCGGACGCGAGATCCGCCAGCGATCGCCCGGTCAGCGCCATCGTCCTGAGGACGTTCAGCGCGGTGCAGAGCCCGTCGCCGGTGTAGAGGTAGTCGGAAAAAATGATGTGACCGGACTGCTCGCCGCCGATCGACAGCTGCCGCGCGAGCATCTCCTCCATCACGTATTTGTCGCCGACCGGACAGCGCACCAGCGCGATGCCGGTGGCGCGGAGTGCGATCTCCAGCCCGATGTTGCTCATCACGGTGGCGACGACGGCGGCGCCCTTCAGCCGGCCTTCGCGCTGGAGCTGGCGGCTGCACATCAGCAGCACGGCGTCGCCGTTCACCACACATCCCCGGTGGTCCACGAAGATGGCCCGATCGCCGTCGCCGTCGAATGCCACGCCCAGGTCGTACCCGGCGCGCTGGACGGTCTCGGCGAGCCGTTCCGGGTGCGTGGACCCGCTGTCGAGGTTGATGTTGCGGCCGTCCGGCGCGTTGCCCACGATGACGGTCTGAATGGCGAGGCTGTCGAACAGCGCCGGCGCCACCGTGATGGTCGCGCCGTTGGCGCAGTCGACCGCCACCCTCAGGCGCCGCCACGACGACTGCCGCGGCAGGATCGCGCGGAGATGCTCGAGATACATGCCGACCAGGTCGGCTTGCGGCACCGGCTCGCACGGCTGGTCGGCGACGGCCCACGACCCGTCGGCAACGATCGCCTCCACTTCCCGCTCGATCCGCTCGGTGAATTTCTCGCCGCGACCCGAGAAGACCTTGATGCCGTTGTCCTCGTACGGATTGTGCGAGGCCGAGATGACGACGCCGGCGTCGTAGCCGGCCGTCCGCGTCAGGTAGGCGACGGCCGGTGTCGGCACGATGCCGGCCGTCGCCGCGACCGCGCCTGCGCCACGGGCGCCCGCCGCCAGCTCCTCCTCGATCCATCGGCCGGATTCGCGGGTATCGCGGCCGAGCAGCAGACGCGGCCGCTCGGCGCCACGCGGCAGCGCGCGGACCAGCGCGGCGCCCAGCCGCCTGACAGTCGATCGATCGAGCGGATACACGCCCGCCGTGCCACGCACGCCGTCTGTCCCGAAGAGCCGCGGAATGGCCGATTCAGCTCCCACGGGTGATCCGCACCTGCACGTGCGCAGGATCGATGCCGGTGACGCCGGCGTCGCGCGCATCGCCGTGGACCGGCATCGAGTATTCACCGATGCCGACGCGCGTCAGATCGACGTACGCGCGCACGTCGTCGGGGCCGAGGCGATCGAGCGCCTCGTAGGTGCCGCGGATCGTCACGTCCACCGTGGCCGGCACGAACTGCGCGACGAGGTTGGGCGACAGCTGGCGCCAGTGGACGGGCAGACCGCGAACGACGCGCTCGAGCGGGGCCGGGAGGATCTGCACGTCGACGGTCGCCATCCGTGTCGTCGTGAGCCGAAGCGTGGAATCCAGCATGCCGACGGTGGCGGCCGCGCGCACGCGCGCACGCGCGCCGGCGACCGACACCTGCTCGGTCAGCGCCGCAGCCGCCCGATTCACGGAGCTTTCAGGGCCGACGATCTCGACGTTCGCGGGATCGCTGGTCACCTTCGCGATGATGAATCCCGGCGCCGGCCTGCCTTCGATCGCCGGTACCACGGGCACCAGCTTGGTCGCGGAACGCTCGAACGTCAACGCAATCGTCGGCGGCGTGATCTGGACGATCTCGATGCCGAACGGCACGCGCACCTGGTCCGGCGTGATGGGAAACAGCCGCTGGCCGGCCTGGGTGCCGTGCAGATCGAGGAAGGCGACGATGTCGGACGGCTGCAGGCGACCGAGCGCGCTGGATCCGCCGCGCACCCGGACGTCGACCGTCGACGGCGGCGGCGTCGACAGCTCGAGAGTCGGCGGAAACTGTTGCAGCTCGAGCGGAACCGGGAGGCCGCGCTCCACCGTCGCTTCGCCGGAGACGACCATCCACAGGAGCGCGGCGAGGCCGAGAGCCAGGACCTTCAATCCGAAGTGCCGGAACGGCCGGATCGCCGTCACGTGTACTCGGCCTCCGGCCGTCGCTGAGGCGTCTTGCGCTGCAGCACGAGCGAGCGCAGCTGCTCGCGCAGGTCGTTCGGCGTGAGCCCCCGATCGATCTGCCCCTCGACCACCAGCGAGATGCTCCCGGTCTCCTCCGACACGACGATGGCGATGGCGTCGTTCTCCTCGGTCAGGCCGATGGCGGCCCGATGACGGGATCCCAGTTCCTTACTGAGCTTTGGATTGATGGTGAGCGGCAGAAAGCAGGCGGCGGCGGCGATCTTGTCGTCCTGAACGATGACCGCGCCGTCGTGCAGCGGCGCGGTCGGCTGGAAGATGCTGACCAGCAGATCGTAGGTGAGCACCGCCTCCAGCGGAATGCCGCCCTCGATGTAGTTGCGCAGGCCGATCTGGCGCTCGAGCGCGATGATCGCCCCGATCCGCTGGCTCGACAGCATCGTGGCGGCGACGATCAGTTCTTCGATCGATTCCTCGGCCGACTCCGCCTTGGCGAAGTAGCGGAAGAAGGGCGCTCGGCCGAGATGGGCGAGGGCGCGGCGGATGTCGCTCTGGAACAGGACAATCACCGCGAAGACCACGTACGCGAAGAAGTTTCGAATGAGCCAGTTGACGGTCTCGAGGTGGCCCCACCTCGACCCATAGAACAGCGCCATCAGCACCGTGCCCCCGATGGCCATCTGCACGGCTCGTGTGCCGCGAATCAGCAGCAGCGCTTCGTAGAGGAGAAACGCCACGACGAGGATGTCGGCGATATCCCACCAGCCGACGGGAGGACGCCTGAGCATCGCGGTCAACCATGTCATATGTCGCCTGCGTGTCTCCGAATCTCCTCGGCGACCTTGACCACCTGAACCATCTCGGCGACGGCGTGTACGCGGACGATGTGCGCGCCGGCCAGAACGGCAGCCGTCACCGCGGCCGCCGTGCCCCAGTCGCGTTCCACGGCCGGCCGTTCGTCGAGGGCGGCGCCCATGAACGACTTGCGGGATGGGCCGACGAGCACGGGGCGGCCGATCGCCGCGCCGATCGCCGGCAGCCGCGCCAGCACACCATAGCTGTGCGACGCCGCTTTGGCAAACCCGAGTCCCGGATCGACGATGATCCGGTCCGGGGAGATCCCCGCCCGGTCAGCCGCGCGGATGCCGGCTTTCAGTTCGGCGACGATCTCCGCGGCGAGGTCGCCGTACCGGGCTTCTCCGGCCATCGTTTCGGGCGTGCCGCGGCTGTGCATCAGCACGAGGCCGGCGCGGCGTCCGGCGACCACCGCGGACAGGGCCGGATCCCGTCGCAGGCCGCTGACGTCGTTGACGATGGACGCGCCCGCGTCGAGCGCCATGCGAGCCACCTCGGCCTTGTATGTGTCGATCGAGATCGGAATCCGGACGCGGCCCGCCAGTCCGGCGACGACCGGGAGGACGCGCGCCAGTTCCTCGGCGGCAGGGAGCGGCGCGGCGCCCGGACGCGTCGATTCTCCGCCGACGTCGATGAGGTCGGCGCCATCCGCTTCCATCTTCAGGGCGGCATCGATCGCGGCCGCCGCGTCGCGCACGGTAGATTCGGCGAACGAATCCGGCGTGACGTTCAGGATGCCCATGACGAGCGGACGAGCACCCAGCACCAGGCGTCCCGTTGCAAGGGGAACAGTGAAGCGAAGGCGGACAGCGAACGGCGCGAAGCCCCCTACTCCTGCGGTATCGGCTTGTTCAGTGCAGGGACGAGCGGCGCCCGTTCCTTCAGCCTCGGACGCGCCTCGTCTTCGTCGGCGATCGCGGGGCGGACCGCCACCGGCTGCGGCTCGTCGAGCGGCAGCCCGCTCGCCAGCCGCTTGACCTGCTCCGCATCGAGCACTTCGCGCGCGAGCAGTGCCTCGGCAACCTTCACCAGCGTGTCCTTGTTGTCGGAGAGCATCGCGTGCGACCGGTGGTAATTGTCGGTCACGAAGCGCTTCACCTCGTGGTCGATCTTGAGGGCGGTGTCCTCGCTGTAGTCCTGGTGCTGCGCGATCTCGCGGCCCAGGAAGATCTGCTCCTCCTTCTTGCCGAACGTCAGCGGACCCATGGCGTCGCTCATGCCCCACTCGCACACCATGCGCCGCGCCAGCTCGGTGGCGCGCTCGAGATCGTTGCCGGCGCCCGTCGTCAGGCTGTCCATCGTGATCTCCTCGGCAATGCGGCCGCCGAGCAGGATCGCGATCTGATCGTTCAGGTATTCACGCGAGTAGTTGTGCTTCTCGTCGGCCGGCAGCTGCTGCGTGAGGCCGAGCGCCATCCCGCGCGGGATGATGGTCACCTTGTGAATCGGATCGGCGTGGGGCAGCAGCACGGTCAGGAGCGCGTGGCCCGCCTCGTGAATCGCCGTGACGCGCTTTTCGGCGTCGCTGATGATCATCGAGCGCCGCTCGGATCCCATCAACACTTTGTCCTTGGCGAACTCGAAATCGTGCATCCTCACGACCTTCTGGTTGTAACGCGCGGCGTTGAGCGCCGCCTCGTTCACCAGGTTCGCGAGATCGGCGCCCGAAAAGCCGGCCGTCCCCCGCGCCAGCGTCGGGAGCTCGACGTCGTCGGACATCGGGATCTTGCGCGTGTGCACCGAGAGAATGCCCTCGCGGCCCTTGACGTCCGGACGGTTGACCACGATGCGCCGATCGAAGCGGCCGGGCCGCAGGAGCGCCGGATCGAGCACGTCGGGCCGGTTCGTCGCCGCCACGAGAATGACGCCCTCGTTGGACTCGAAGCCGTCCATCTCCACCAGCAGCTGATTCAACGTCTGCTCGCGCTCGTCGTGGCCGCCGCCGAGGCCCGCGCCGCGGTGGCGGCCGACGGCGTCGATCTCGTCGATGAAGACGATGCAGGGCGCGTTCTTCTTGCCCTGCTCGAACAGGTCGCGGACACGGCTCGCGCCGACCCCCACGAACATCTCGACGAAATCGGAGCCGCTGATCGAGAAGAACGGCACGTTGGCCTCGCCGGCGACAGCCCGTGCCAGCAGCGTCTTGCCCGTTCCGGGCGGTCCCATCAGCAGCACGCCCTTGGGAATGCGGCCGCCGAGCTTCTGGAACTTCTGAGGCTCCTTGAGGAACTCGATGATTTCCTGCAGCTCTTCCTTGGCTTCGTCGACGCCGGCGACATCCTTGAACGTCACCTTCTTCTGCGAGCTCGACGACAGCTTGGCCTTGCTCTTCCCGAAAGAGAGCGCCTTGTTGCCGCCGCTCTGCATCTGCCGCATGAAGAAGATCCAGAAGCCGATCATCAGCATGACCGGCCCCCACGAGTACAGGAGCGACGCCCACGGGCTGGCCGTCGGCTCCTTCGCCCGGAGAATCACCCCGTCCTTGGTGAGCTTGTTGACCAGGGAGGTGACGTCGTACTGCGTCGGAACGTAGCTGTGGAACGGCTCGCCGCTCTTGGTGTTTCCGGTGATTTCCTGGCCCGTGAGGTCGACCTTGGCCACCGATCCCGACTCGGTCCACCCGATGAACTCGCTGAAGGTGACGAGGCGATCGTGCGTCTGGAACTTGGTCGAGTAGTTCCAGATGACCACGCCGATCACGACGAGGATCATCCAGAACAGCAGACTCTTCAGCGTCGAGTTCACGCAGGGCCTCCCAAATGCTTAAGTCTCAAGATTACCACGGCTTGCGCGGGGTCCGTCACGCGAAACGCCTCGTCGATGCCGAGGCCGGCCACCCAGACGATGCGGTCCCTGTCGTCCACGACGAGCGGGACCTGGTCGCGCCGGTGCCGGTCGATTTTCCGGTCCACGAAGTAGTCCTGCAGCTTCTTTTGTCCACCCAGCCCGAGCGGGCGGAAGCGATCGCCGGGCCGCCGGCTCCTGACCCGCAGCGGGCCGGCGCACCGATCGCGCCGCACGGCGGCCGTGTTCGGTTCGCCGGCGAGTCGCCGGAGGTCGAACCCCTGGGGACTGCTCTCCGCCGCAAGAACGCAGCCGGCCTCCGGCAGCGACACCTCCCCAGGGATAGACAGCGGATACTCGAAAAAGTTCGCTGGCTCGACGCGCGATCGGCGATTCGACCGGCCCCCTGTTCTTAAGACGATCGCCGGGCCGACACGTTCCAGGCGGTGCCCGGGTATGTCGGCCGATCGGGGGCCGTCAGGCCTCAGCAGTTCGAGGGAGGCGTCGACATGCTCGAACGTGACGTGCCCGCCTCGTGCGCCCGCCGACAGCGCACGCCACAGGACCAGTCGCCGGAGCGGTGGCGGCAGCGCGAGCATCGCCTCGACGTCGAAGGCCGGCCCTCCCGGGCCGCCGCAGTCAACCGCCGCCGTCGCCCCGTCGGCGAGCCCCTCCATCCAGCGCCAGATCTCGCGAATCAGCTCGGATTCGCCGGCCAGGACGTCGACCACGGACGGATTGAACCGTTTCTCGAGCATCGGCAGCAGCTCGAGCCGGACGCGGTTTCTCGGAATGGCGACGTCGCCGTTGGATTCGTCGTCGACGTAGGTGCCATCGCGTTCGGCCAGATACGCCCGAAGCTGGCCACGCCGGCACGACAGCAACGGACGCACGACGATGCCGCGCCGCGGGTGCATCGCCGCCAGCCCTTTCGGTCCGGCGCCGCGCAGGAGGCGCAGCAGAAAGGTTTCGGCCTGATCGTCGCGCGTGTGGCCGAGGGCCACGACATCGCCGCCGAGCGCCGCCCGCGCGCGTTCGAAGAACTCGTGACGCGCCGTGCGCGCCGCGTGCTCGATCGATCGGCGCTCCCGCCTGGCCCTCGCGGCGACGTCCTCGCGATCGATCACGATCGGCCAGCCGAATCGGCCGGCGAGCGAGGAGACGAGCTCCTCGTCCCGATCCGCACTCGCCCTCAGCTGATGATTGAAGTGCACGACCCCGGCCACGCCGCAGTGCCCCGCGTCGCTCAACTCGCGAACAAGATGCGCGAGCGCCACCGAATCCGATCCTCCGGACACGGCCGCCACGACGCGCGTCCCGCGATCGAAGAGCTCGTGCCGCGCGACGAACCGACGCACGCGGGTGATCAGATCCATGCGGTCTCAAAATCCCGGCGTCTCCCGCGCCGGCCGGAAGGGCGCTGCTCGAAACCGGCGCGAAAGCCTGGAACGGGCGGGGCGGCGCGTCAGCCCCTCCCGTCGCCAAACAGTGGTGCCGGAGGACGGACTCGAACCGTCGACCCCGCGCTTATGAGACGCGTGCTCTCACCATCTGAGCTACTCCGGCGGAAACTGCGATCTTACATTCTCCGATTCGGCGGTGACAACCGGCGGCCCCCGGTCTCCTCAGAGAATCACCATCGCGTCGCCGTAGCTGTAGAACCGGTATCGCTCCTCGATGGCGGCCGCATACGCGCGCCGCACAGAGTCGAGTCCCGCAAACGCCGCCACGAGCATCAACAGCGAGGATCGCGGCAGGTGAAAGTTCGTCAGCAGTCCGCCGACGATGCGGAATCGATAGCCGGGGTAGATGAAGAGATCGGTCGTCCCCGAGGTGGCCGCCAGCCGCCCGCCGTAGGATTCCGCCGCCCCTTCGAGCGCCCTCGTGGTCGTCGTTCCGACGGCGACGACCCGCCGCCCCGTGTCGATCGCAGCGTTGACGGCAGCGGCGGCCGCGGCGGAGATCTGGTAGCGCTCGGCCTCGACCCGGTGCTCCTCGACGCGGGCGACGCGCACCGGCTGAAACGTCCCGTAGCCCACGTGCAGCGTGATCTCGACAATGGAGACGTCGCGCGCGCCAAGCGCCGCGACGAGCGCGTCGCTCACATGGAGACCGGCCGTCGGCGCGGCGATGGATCCGCGTTCTCGCGCGAACAGAGTCTGATAGCGCTCGCGATCGAGGGGCCGATCGGCCCTCCTGATGTACGGCGGAAGCGGCACGTGTCCGATGGCGTCCACCGCCCGGTCGACGGGCGATCCGTCCTCGGTCCAGAGCCGGACGACGCGACGGCCGTGGAACCGGCGCTCCACGATTTCCGCATCGAGCGGCGTCGCGCCGTCGAATCGGACCTGCCGGCCGGGACCGAGTCGCTGTCCCGGATGGACGAGCGCCTCCCACAGTTCGCCCCCGGCCACGACGTCGCGCGACCCCGTCGGGTCGGATATCCGGCCGATCAGCAGACATTCCACCGCGCCTCCCCCGGGCAGCCGCCGGCCGATCAGGCGTGCCGGAAACACGCGCGTGTTGTTGACGACGACCAGATCGCCGGCACGGAGCAACAGCGGCAGATCCGGCATCAGCCGATGATCGATACGGCCGCTGGATCGGTCGAGGGACAGCAGGCGCGACGCGCCGCGTTGGGGCGGCGGCTCCTGCGCGATCAGCTCCGGGGGAAGGTCGAAATCAAAGTCACTGACCAGCATCGCAACCGCGGGAGTGGGCCGATTCTACCGGATGGCCGAACGGAGCTTCGCGGAGGAAGCGGACGCGCGGAACGGCGAAAGCTGGGAGCGGCGGGCGTCAGAGGTAGGTCTCCAGCTTGAAACGGCCGCGCCTGCCATTCAATCCCGCCCACAGGTCGCCCAGCGCGGCAATCCGGGCAGGCACGTTCCTCATCGTGAAATCCTCGATCCGCAAGCCTCTCTCGACTTCCTTCCAGGTGACCGGCGTGGACACGCTGGCCTCCGGTCGCGGCCGGACGGAATAAATCGAGGCGAGGGTGCGGCCCCACGCATTCTGGTTGTAGTCGACGAGCACGCGGCCCCGTGGTCGCCTGGCGACCCGGTACTCGGCGGTCAGGAGCGCCGGACGGCGTGCCGCCAGCTCGATCGCAAGCGCCTTCGCGAAGGTCCACACCTCTTTCTGCACCGGGCCGCGCACGATCGGCACGTAGACGTGCAGCCCCCTCGATCCGGTCGTCTTGACGAAGGAGCTCATCTTCAGCGCGTGCAGCGCATCGCGCACAACCAGCGAGGCTTCGAGGACGCGATCGAACGCGGCGCCCGGGGCCGGATCGAGATCGAAATGCACGTAGTCGGGCCGATCGACCTCGTCGCAGCGCGCGTACCACTGGTTCAGGTCGATGCAGCCCAGATTGATTACCCACAGCAGGGAGGCGCGATCCTGGATCATCGGAAAGTCGATGATGTTGTCCGACCCGTGATCGATCGCGCAGGTGCGGATCCAGGCGGGGCGCGGCATCGGCGCGCGCTTCATGAAGAAGAACGCGCCCGCCGCCCCGTGCGGATACCGCTTCATCACCATGGCGCGGTCGCGCAGGTGGGGGAGCAGCGCGCGCGCCACCTCGGCGTAGTAGCGGAGCAGATCGCCCTTGGTGAAGCCGAGATCCGGCCAGAAGATCTTCCGCAGGTTCGTGAGCCGCACGTCCTTGCCGTCCACCGCCAGAACGGCGTTGTCGCAATCGCCCGGAATGATCAGGGGCATGGCCGACCGGCCGGCTCGCAGGATCGCGGAAGGGGGGACCGGCCTACAATCCTGCCCCCGGCCGGGGAAGCTTCGGCGGGCGCGCGCCGTGGACGACCGCGCCGGCGACCGGCACGTACGGGAGCTCGCGGCCTTCGGCCGCACGGCGCAGCAACAGGCCGCCGCGACTCATGTCGCCGCGGCCGACGAAATCGATCGGGAAGCGCAGGCGCGTGCCGAAGATCGCCGCCAGCACTCCGGTGTACTTCGGCGATGCGATGCTCCCGAGCAGCACGACATCGGCCTCCGGACCGATCGCGTCCGCCAGCGCGCCGGCGCTGCGCTCGAGCGGCCGTCGATACGACGCATTGTCCGGGTGGAGGTCGGCGCCCGAGAACGCCCGGAGCGCCGCAGCGGTCACGCGCGTGTCCGGGCTGCGAAGGCCGGCGTTGGTCGTGATGATGTGCACGCCGGCGCCGACGACCGGATGCCCGGTTTCAGGCGCCGCGGCGAACCGCCGCGCGTAGGTCAGCTTGCCGCGGAAATACAGGCCGCTGACGAACGTGAACACGTCGCCGAGCGGCGCGCCGCGTCTCGAGCGCAGCTGGGCCGCCAGCGCGAACGACGCGGTCGGCGAGAGCACCTGGTGCGCCCGCCGCCCGCCGCAATGGGCCGGCGAGAGAAGAAAGATCCGCGACATGACGCCGCCTGGACTGACTATAGACTAGAACCCCCACCGGAGCAGCACCGCGCCGACGGTGAATCCGGCGCCGACCGACGCCAGCAGGACGAGGTCGCCTTTCTTCAGGTGACCGGCACACACTGCGTCGTTCAGCGCCAGCGGAATGGTGGCCGCCGTGGTGTTGCCGAACCGCTCGATGTTGATCACCACCCGGGCCGGGTCGAGCTCGAGGTTCTCGGCCGCCGCCTCGATGATCCGCTTGTTGGCCTGGTGCGAGACGAACAGATCGAGGTCGGACGGCTTGAGGCCGTTCCGGGCGAGCACCCGCCGCGCGATCTCCTCGGTCTTCCGCACGGCGAACTTGAACACGGTCCGGCCGTCCTGCTTCACGTAGTGCAGGCGCCGGTCCACCGTGTCGTGCGACGGCGGAAGCCGGCTGCCGCCGGCCGGCATGCACAGCGCGGGACCGCCGCTTCCGTCGATCTCGTGCTCGAAGTCGAGGATCTGCCCCTGGCCGTCGGCGGCGGCCGACACCACCACCGCGCCGGCGCCGTCGCCGAACAGCACGCAGGTCGAACGATCCGTGTAGTCCATGAGACGCGACATCACGTCGGCCCCGACGACGAGCGCGTGGTCGTGTGCGCCGGTGGCGATGAACTGACTGGCGGTGGTCAGCGAGTAGGTGAACGCGGAGCACGCGGCGCTGAGGTCGAATCCCCACGCGTTCCGCGCGCCGATCTTGTCCTGGATCAGGCACGCCGTGCTCGGAAACATCATGTCGGGCGTCACCGTGCCGACGATGATGACGCCGATGTCGTCGGGCGTGAGGCCGGCCCGCGAGATGGCTGCCAAAGCCGCCTCGGTACCGAGATCGGACGTCGCGACGGCGGGATCCGCGATGTGCCGCTCCCGGATCCCGACGCGCTGCATGATCCATTCGTCGGTCGTGTCCAGCATCTTCTCGAGATCGGCGTTGGTCAGTACTTTCGGGGGCACATAGGTGGCGAGCGACGCGACCGCCGTCGGCCGGCCGCCGGCGCGCGACGTCGTCCGGGCGCGCGCCGTGGAGGGATCCGCGTTTGTCGTCACCACAGTCGTGAGTCCCTTCCAGGCTCGGGAAGCCCGAAGTAGCCGTACGCGCGCGGGGTCACCATGCGTCCGCGCGGCGTGCGATCCAGAAAGCCGATCTGAATCAGGAACGGCTCGTAGATGTCCTCGATCGCGTCCTTCTCCTCGCTGATCGCCGCCGCGATGGTGCTGAGGCCGACCGGACCGCCGCCGAACTTGTCGATGATCGTCCGCAACAGCTTGCGATCGATCTCGTCGAACCCGTGCTCGTCGACCTCGAGGAGCCGGAGCGCCGCGTGCGCGACCGGCAGCGTGATCGAGCCGGTCGCCCGCACCTGCGCGTAGTCGCGCACGCGGCGCAGCAGCCGGTTCGCGATGCGCGGCGTGCCGCGCGACCGGCGCGCAATCTCGCCGGCCGCGTCGGCCTCGATCGAGACGTGCAGGATCTTCGCGGATCGCCGGACGATCTCGTCGAGATCCGCCGGCGCGTAGAACTCCAGCCGGTGCTGGATGCCGAACCGCGAGCGCAGCGGCGAGCTCAGGAGTCCCGTGCGCGTCGTCGCGCCAATCAGGGTGAAGCGCTCCAGCCGCATCTTGACGGTCCGCGCGCTCGGGCCCTGGCCAATCACGATGTCGACCTCGTAGTCCTCGAGCGCCGGATACAGAATCTCCTCCACGGCCGGAGCCATGCGGTGGATCTCGTCGATGAACAGGACGTCGCGCGGCTCGAGGTTGGTGAGGATGCCGACCAGGTCCCCCGTCTTCTCGATCGCCGGCCCGGACGTGGCGCGGACGGCAACGCCCATCTCGTTGGCAATCACGTACGCCAGGGTGGTCTTGCCGAGGCCGGGTGGCCCGTGCAACAGCACGTGATCCAGCGGCTCGCCCCGCTGGCGGGCCGCCGCGACGGAGACCTGCAGGTTCTCGCGGACGCGGTCCTGACCGATGTACTCGTCGAGCAGACGCGGCCGCAGGCCGGCCTCGTAATGCTCGTCCTCGTCGACCCGCGTCGCAGTGACTAGGCGGTCATCCATCAATCAGTCGTCGGTCACCGGTCGTCAGAGGTCGCGGCCGTCTCATTTCGCCAGCTCGCGCAGCGCCTGTTTCAACGTGAGCTCGAAGCTGCCGCCTGCGGTCGCTCTCAGCGCGGCATCGACGGCTTTTTCGGCGAGCGGCCGATGATATCCCAGGTTCATCAGGGCCGAGAGCAGATCGTCCCGCATCGCCGGCGCCGGCGCGGCCGGTTCGGTGGCGGAGGCTTCCACGCGCGGCAGGCGGTCTCTCAAATCGACCACGATGCGCTCGGCGGTCTTCTTCCCGACGCCGGGGATGGCCGTGAGCCGCGCCAGGTCGCCGCGCTGGATGGCCCGCACCAGGTCCGGCGGCTCGATGCCCGACAACACCGCGAGCGCCACCTTGGGTCCGATGCCGCTCACGCCGATGAGGCGCTCGAAGACATCCTGCTCGAGCGCCGTCGCAAAGCCGTACAGCAGCAGCGCGTCTTCGCGTACGTGCGTGTGAATCCGCAGCGCAATCCGGCTCCCCGGATCGCCGAGGCCGTAGAAGGTCGAGAGCGGCACCGAGACGTCGTAGCCGACACCCCCGACGTCCACGATCAGGCGATTCGGGTGCTTTTCGAAGATCGTGCCGCAGAGCCGGGCGATCACCGGTGCGGTCCCCGACCTCCGCCGCCCTGCATCACGCCGCTACCCTCTCGGCGCCGGCCGGTACTGGCGCCAGCTCGTGATCGTGACGTGGCGCCGGGGCGGGACCCCGAGACGCGCCGGGCGCTGCGAGTGCAGGTGACAGATCGCAACGGCCAGCGCATCGGCGGCGTCATGCGGCGAGGGCACCGCCGGCAGGTCCAGGATGAGCTTGATCATCTGCTGCACCTGCGGCTTCTCGGCGCGGCCGTACCCGACCACCGCCCGCTTGACTTCGGCCGGCGTGTACTCGGCGACCGGCAGACCGGCCTCGACCGCCGCGAGCATGGCGACGCCGCGCGCGTGTCCCAGCTTGAGCGCGCTGCGCACGTTGGCTGCGAAAAACAGGCTCTCGATGGCGACGCAGTCGGGCTGGCAGTCGGCGATGAGCGCCGTCAGGCGCCGATGGATTGCGAGCAGGCGGTTGGGAAACGTGGTGGAGACGGGGCTCGAAATCGCGCCGCAGACGAGCATCTGGTGGCGGAAGCCGTCACTCTCGACGCAGCCGTACCCGGTGCGCTCCGAGCCGGGATCGATCCCGAAGATCCTCACGCGAGCGACGCCTCGATCTCCTTCTCGGCGATGTTGAAGTTCGACCAGACGTGCTGCACGTCGTCGTGGTCCTCGAGGGCTTCCATCAGCTTCAACATCTGCTGCGCCGGCTTGCCTTCGAGCTTGACGTAATTCTGCGGAATCATGGAGACCTGCGCCGTCGCCGGATCGACGCCGAGCTGTTTCACCGCCTCGTGCACCGCGGAGAACGCCTCGGGCGCGCTGAAGACTTCCCAGTTGTCCTCGTCGTCGGTGAGATCGTCGGCGCCGGCGTCGAGCACCGCGCTCATCAGCTGCTCTTCATCGGCCTTCGCCTTCTCGACGACGATGTAGCCCTTCTTGCTGAACATCCAGGCGACTGCGTTGGCGGCGGCCAGATTCCCGCCGTGCTTCTCGAGCAGGTGCCGCAGCTCGCCGACCGTTCGATTCTTGTTGTCGGTCAGGACGTCGACGATCAGCGCGGCGCCTCCGGGACCGTAGCCCTGGTACTGCGCTTCCTCGTAGGAAACACCCGGCTCTTCCCCTGTCCCGCGGCGGATGGCCCGCTTGATGTTCTCGGCGGGCATGTTGCTCTGCTTCGCCTCCGCGATGATCGTGCGCAGCCGCGGGTTCATGTCGGGGTCGCCGCCGCCGGCGCGCGCCGCGACGGTGAGCTCCTTGATGAGACGCGTGAAGATCTTGCCGCGCTTGGCGTCGGCCGCCCCTTTCTTGTGCTTGATGGAATGCCACTTTGAATGGCCGGACATGGCAGAACTCCAGGAAAATCAACTAATTCGGCGAGAAATGTTATCACACGGCGCGCGCCAGGATGATCCAGACGTCCGATCGTTGGTCCCACGCGCGGCCCCGGTAGTCGCCGAGGACGGCATGCAGCGCGAAGCCCGCGCGCTCCAGCCGCTGCGTCATCTGGCGCACCGACAGGGTGCGGAAGCGCAGTTGGAACCGGTGCTCGCGCCGGGCTCCGGCGCGCCGCTCGACATACCGTTGGACGAAGGTCGTCAGATGCCGCCGCGGATCCTGCCGCACCGATTCAATCAGCGTCAGGTGCGAGCCGGCGGCGGCGCGGCCGCGCAGCTGCACGCGGTTGTCGTACTCGCGCCAGTTGGGCACGTCGGGCACCAGATCGATCCCGAAGGTGCCGCCCGGCGTCAGGACGCGGCGGACCGACGCGAGCGTCGAGCGCAGATCCCGATCGGCGAGCAGCGACTGCAGGACCCCGTACGGGGCGAGCACGAGCGAGAACTGGCGGCTGGCGAAGGGGAGCGCCCGGATGTCGCCGCGCACGAAGACCACCGGACGCGCGCCGCGAGCGGCGCTGCGGCGCCGGCGCACCGCGCGCTGCAGCATGGCGGCGGATCGATCGATGCCGACGAGATCCACGCCAGCCTTCGCGAGCGGCAGCGACACGCGTCCCGTTCCACAGCCCAGCTCGAGCACCGGACCCGCGGCGCGGAGGGCGACCCGCCGCCAGAACGCCACGTCGCGGCGGCCGACGGTGCGCGCGTTCTCCCAATCGTAGAACGGCGCGTACTGGTCCCAGCCTTCCCAGCCCTGGGGATGGCGGCCCCGGGAGCGTCGATTCGAGGACGACGCGACACGCCGTCGAGACACGCTGCAGAATAATCCGGAATGCTCGACCCCGCGTTCTCGATTCCCCATGCCCAGCACCCGGGCCCCCGCTAGAATCACCGCGTGGACGACGTCGCACGATGGCGCGAGGAATTTCCGATCCTCGCGTCGACGGTCTACCTGATCAACAACTCGCTCGGCGCGATGCCGCGCCGGACGGCCGATCACCTCGCCGAATATGCGCGCACGTGGGCCACGCGCGGCGTCCGCGCGTGGGAGGAGGGGTGGTGGGAGATGCCGCTCGAGATCGGCAACCGCGTCGCGGCCGTGATCGGCGCGCCTGCCGATTCGGTGAGCATGCACGAGAACGTCACGACCGCGCACATGATTGCGCTGTCCACCGTCGAGCCGACCGCATCGAAGCGGCGGCTGGTGTGCACCGCCATGGACTTTCCGTCGATGCTTCACCTCTTTCGCGGCCAGCAGGCGCGCGGGTTCGAGCTGACCATCACGCCGGCCGACGACACGCTGTCGGTCGCCACCGAACGACTGATCGCCGCGATCGACGACTCGACCGCCGTCGTCGCCTTCTCCCACGTGCTGTTTCGCACGTCGACCATCATGGACGTGGCGGCGATCGTCGAACGCGCCCACCGGGTCGGCGCGACGGTCGTCCTCGACGTCTACCAGTCGGCCGGCGTGGTGCCGCTCGAGGTCGGGGCGCTTGGGGTCGATTTCGCCGCGGGCGGCTGCCTCAAATGGCTCTGCGGCGGCCCGGGGAATGCCTTTCTGTACACGCGCCCGGATCTGCTGGACACCGTGCGACCGTCGCTGACCGGCTGGCTCGCGCACCGTGCGCCCTTCGAGTTCTCGACCGATCCGCTGGAGCCGCGACACGATGCGATGCGCATGATGAACGGCACGCCCTGCATTCCGGCGTACTACGCGGCGCTGGCGGGACTCGAGATCATCAGCCAGGTCGGCGTGCCCGCGATTCGGGGCCGCTCAGCGATGCTGACCGCCCGCCTGCTCGCGCTCGTCGATGCGTACGGCTTCTCGTCGATGTCGCCGAGGCCGCCGGAGCGGCTGGCCGGCACGGTCGCCGTCGACGTCCCCGACGCCCTGGCCGTCTCGCGGACGCTCAAGGCGCGCGGCTTCATCGTGGACTACCGCCCGCCGGTCGGCATTCGCATCTCGCCGCACTTCTACAACACGACGGACGAAGTGGATCGCATCATGGCGGAGATTGACGAAATCGTGCGGACGGGGCGCTACGAGCGGGGACCGCGCACCTCGCTGGTGACATGAGGCGGTCTCAGGTGCCGCCTCAGGGCGCGGAATCGCCGCATCGGCGGCCAGCGATTTCGTCCCGTTTCTTCCTGAACGCCGCCACCCAGTCCTCGACGCTCCCGTTCGAGACGCGGCCGTTGTCCGCCACGCCGCGGCGGGAGAAGCGCGCCACGGTGAACAGATCCCGCAACTGCCGATCGGAGAGTCGCGCGAGCAGGCCGGCGAGAAACCGGCGGCCCGCCTCCGAGATGACCGGGTTCTCGAGCGTCCCGGTCAGCGACGGGTGCAGGTTGGCGACGCAGCCTTCGCCCTCGAGCCAGATCGGCGTCGTCGCCCACCGGACGAAATTGACGCTCCCGACGTCGTCGTCGTTGAGCCAGTGCGCTTCGCCGAACGTCAAGCCGACGTCGTGGATGAACATGAACGGCTGCCGGCAGTCGTCGGTCCGCTTCACGGCCCGCTGGTGATCATCGAGACAGACGAGGCGCTGCTGCTCCGGCTTGTTGTCGGTGTGCTGCAGAAACGCGGCGAGCAGCAGCAGCGCGTCGAGATGCGCGCCCGGCGCGCCGCCGGCTGCCGCGTCGATCGCGTCCAGTTCGGGCCACGCCCAGCCTTCGGTGTCGGCGGTCTGGATTTCGCGCCCGGGCGCCCGGCGCTCGATCGCGGCGATCTCGAACCGGATCGCGTCCCGGCCCACCGGCGTACCGCCGCGCATGTCGCCGGGGCAATGGCGGCAGATCACCTGAACCGGGTAGACCCGATCGGCGCCGAACCCGAGCGCCCAGAGCAGGCGCGTGGCGGCGACGCTCGCGTACGCCTCGCCGTTGGCGACGCCGTATCTCACCTTGAGTTTCTCGCCGTTGGCCCGGCAGAGGAATTTCGGCGAGTGCCCCGACATCGACCTGTCCACGTAGTCGCAGGTCACGGTGGCATCGGGCGCGAACGAGCCGGCACCCTGCGGACCGGCCCTGAGATCCAGCGATGCGGTGTCGATCGGCATCCAGACGTGCGCGCGTCTGAGAAGCGCCACACGCAGCTCTGACGAGACCGTGTCGGCGGCCCCGACGCTCGAGGCGACCGTCAAGGTGGCGCACGCGATCAGCACGACCTTGAGCGTCGCGATTCGACGCATCGCGCCCGCGCCGGTGCAAGAACAACTCCAGAGGGTCGTGACGCAGGGGCTAGTCCGACACCGCGAGCTCACCCGGCACGATCCGACGAGTTCGGGGCAGCCGGCCGAGACGGGCCAGGTTGCCGACGAACGCGAGGATGGCCAGGAACACGACAAGCTTGATCGAGTCGGCCAGACGCGTCTGCGGCAGGACCTTCCACAGCAGCCAGAGCGCCGGCTGAGCCCAGCAGACCGCCCACACGGATCCGTAGAAGTAGCGCCGTTCGTGCCCTTCCCCCTTGGTCGACGCTTTCACACGCGGCAACTGGCCGGCAAACCCGAGGATCCAGACGGCTCCGGCCATCCAGAAGTACGCGGTGCCGTAGATCTGCTTCAGGTGCCACTGCCCCGTCACGATCGCCACGACGAGGCCGGTGACATTCAGCACGGCGAACGTGATCACCTCGCTCCACGCGAAGGTGTAGCAGACGCGCCGATAGAGCGGGTTCGGACGATCCTCGGTGAAGCGGATGATGTAGGGCGTCGGCTCGACGCCCGGCAGCCGTCCCCTCAGGCCGGCGATCCCGGTGCCGACGAGCACCACGCCCAACCACCACGCCATCGATCGGTCGAACCCGCGCTCGAACAGATCGAAGGTGAGCGGACCCGGCGCGATGAAGAACACGAAGATCCAGATCGGCCAGTGACTGAACCGGTAGTACAGCTTGTTCCGGTCGCGAATCTTCCGCTGCGATGCGTACTCGACAGGAATCGCTGCCACGAAGAGACTGGTCCTCAGGACGTTTGGCGCCGGCGGCGTTTGCCGCCCGAAGCCTTCTGCCGCTTCGGCGGCGTGGAGTTGGCAGTATAGCGGCCGCCCGGCTTGCGCGCCACCGCCGATCGTCCGCGCGTGTCGGTGTCGAAGGGAACCGCGGGCATCGCGCCCCACATGCCGCGCCGGAACCCCCGCGCCTCCCGCTCGGCCTGTTGCAGCTCGGCGAGCCGTGCCAGCGGCAGCCTGGCACTGATTCGCGCCAGCCCCTCGCGCACCAGCACCGCGTTCACGAAGACGCCGTCGTCGCGGAGCACGTAGGCGAGACGCCGGTTGTACGCGTCGCGATCCTCCCGATCCTGCTCGAGCCGCACGTACCGATGCAGTACCGAGCGCGCGCAGGCGTTCGCGCGCCTCGCGCGCGAAGGGGGCGGGGGTATCGAACCCTCTTCCGATTTCCGGCGCGTCGATGCCGAGCAGGCGCACCCGCCCCACGGTCACCACGTCGATGGTGTCGCCGTCCACGACGGCGCGGACCACGAGCGGCTCGGATCGTGTCGGGCCGACAACGGCGTGAGTGGCTGCAACCGCCACCAGAACAGGCACTGGCAGAAACGGCATCGCGCGACCTCCCATGGAAGGAGTTACGGGGATCGCGAATGTGCTGCGGCAAACGCCGCGCCAGAGCAGGTGGGGACGTTCCGCTAGTCGTACCGCAGGGCGATGATCGGATCCACCTTGGTCGCCCGGCGCGCCGGCACGTAGCAGGCGGCCGCCGCCACCGCAGCCAGGACGCCGCCGACGGCCGCCAGGGTCGCCGGGTCGCGTGCGCCGACCCCGTACAGGATGTTCGCCATCAGGCGGGTCAGCGCGAACGCGCCGGCGATGCCGAGCGCGAGCCCGGTGGACGTCAGAATCAGGCCGCGCGCGAGCACCAGCCGCTGCAGGCTGCCGGCGGATGCGCCGAGCGCCGCGCGGATTCCGATTTCATGCGTCCGCTGCGCCACCGAGTACCAGATGACGCCGTAGATGCCGATGCCGGCGAGCAGCAGCGCGACCGCGCCGAAGACGCCGAGCAGGATCGACTGCAGGCGATTGGCCACGAGCGCCTGATCCTTGATCTGCTCGACAGTGCGGACGTCGGTGATGGCCTGATTCCTGTCGATGCTGTGGATGGCGTCGGCAATCGACTTCTGCAGCGTGAGCGGCTCGAGGCTCGCCCGCACGCTGAGCGTCATGAAGTAGGCGGGACTCTGTTCGTTCGACACGTACACACCGGCGCTGCGATCGTCGGCCATGCCGTTGACCTTCTCGTCGTGCACCACGCCGACGATCTCCCACCCGATCTCGGATCCGAGCTCGGTCTTGCCCGGAACGATCTCCTGAATGAGCAGGCGCTGGCCGACCGGATCCTGGTTCGGAAAGTCGCGCTGGGCGAGCCGCTCGTTGATCACGAGCACCGGCGGCGCCCCCTTGACATCACGATCCGACAGAGCCCGGCCGCGCGCCATCCGGAGCCGCAGCGTGGAGAAATAGGAGGGACTGACGATCTTGAAGAAGCCCCCCTGCCGGTTGGCGCGGTCGACCACCGGCCGGTTGGCCACCAGCATCGGCATCCCGTAACAGGAACCCTGCATCGGCGGCGCGCAGCTGTACGCGGTTTCGGTGACCCCCGGCACGACGTCGACCGCGGTCCGCACCTCGCGCAGGTACAGATTCAAACGCGTGGGATCGGGAAACCGCTCGGTGGCGATTGGCAGTCCGAGCGTCAGCACGTTCGTGGCGTCGAAACCGGTGTCGACGTACAGCAGCCGAAAGAAGCTGCGCATCATCAGCCCGGACCCGACCAGCAGGACGAACGCCAGCGCCACCTCGGCGACGATGAGGACGTCGCGGAGCCGCCTGCGGGACGCGCCGCCGCTCGCGCCGCGGCCGCCGTCCTTCAGCGAGCCCGCCAGGTCGGGCGAGGTGGCCTGCAGGGCCGGCGCCATCCCGAACAGCAGCCCCGTGAAGACGGCGACGGCCAGCGCGAAGAAGAGCACGCGAAGATCCATCTGGACGATCATTTCGCGGGCCAGCGAGTAGGGAGGGATCTGCGACTGCAGCCAGCGCATGGTGCCGTACCCGAGGGCGATGCCGAGAACGCCCCCGCAGACCGAAACGAGGACATTTTCGGTCAGAAACTGGCGCACCAGACGCCACCGGCCGGCGCCGAGCGACGCGCGCACCGCGATCTCGCGCTCGCGCGAGACGCCGCGCGCCATCGCCAGATTCGCCAGGTTCGCACATCCGATGAGCAGCACCATGGCCGTCGCGGTCATCAGCACGAGCAGCGCCGTCCGCAGGTCGGGTCCGACCAGGATGTCGGCATACCGCTCGACGATGACGCCCCAGCCCTTGTTGGAATCGGGATAGTCTCCTTCTCGATGCGTTTGCCGATGGCGTCCATGTTGGCCTGCGCCTGCTGGAGCGACACGCCAGGCTTCAGCCGCGCGAACGACGTCAGCCAATGGAAGTTGCGGGTCATGTTCGAGGGCTCGAACGCCAGCGGCCGCCACAACTGGTTGGGGGCGCTATCGAAGGCGCTTCCCGCCGGCAGCACGCCAATGACCGTGTGCGGCTGATTGTCGAGCAGGACGGTGCGTCCGACGATCGTCGGGTCCGCGCCGAACTGTGTCACCCACAGAGGATTGGCGAGGATGACGACGTGGTCCTTCCCCGGTTGATCCTCGTCGGCCGCAAAGGTGCGGCCGAGCGCCGGCCGGATGCCAAAGATATCGAAGAAGTGCGCCGACACCCGGCCGCCGCGCAACTGCACCGGCTCGCCGACGCCGGTGAGCGTCGCGCTGCCGCCGGCCTGGCCGGCCATGAAGTCGAAGACGTCGTTGTCGCGCTGCCAATCGAGGAAGTTCAGCGTCGAGATGCCGTTGCGCGGGCCGAGCGGCGGCTTCTCGAGCACCCGCACGATGCGATCGGGATGATCGTAAGGGAGCGGCTTGAGCAGAATGCCGTCGACAAAACTGAAGATCGCCGTGTTGGCGCCGATGCCCAGCGCGACCGTCAGTATCGCGACGGCCGCGAAACCGCGGCTGTTGGCGAGCGTCCGCGCGGCGTACCGGAGATCCTGCAGCAACTGGGACACGACGGCACCTCCGAGCAATACCTAAGACGAGTGGCGGCGGCCGATGGTTCCTGGCACGCGCGTCCCATTGAACTTGCCGGACCGGCCGCGCCACGCCACAATGCACCCGCGCGGTCGCTGCCACGAAGCCCTCCCGACGGCTGCTGACGCGCGAGAAGCTGTCGGGAGGACGCGTCGAGCGCCCCCGTCGAGCCGCGCTGGAGGTCGTCGATGGAGCTGAAGCGGTTGCCGTTTCGCGCCCACCTCGCCGCCTACGAGCAGCAGGCCGACCGGTTGCTCGAGGGGTGGCGCCAGGGGGACGCGGCATCATGACGCTGGTCCGGCACCACCACCCACCCTTCCTCGATTGCAGACTATCTGCGCGCGCGCGGCGCTGCCGACTGATCACGCGGCCAACCGGACCACCAAAATCACCCGAGGCGGTGCAGGGCGATTCCGACGGCGACGGCGAGATTCAACGAGTCGACGTCCTCCGCGATCGAAATACGCACGCGCCAGTCGGCCATCGACTCGGCCTCGCGCGTCAGGCCCTGACCTTCCGCCCCGACCAGCACGGCCACGCGGCGGGGGCGCCGCGACGCGAACGCTTCTATCGCGACGGCCGGCTCTCGTGGCGTCAGCGCGGCCAGCTCGAACCCGCGCGCTCGCAGCCTCTCGAGCGAGATCGGCCAGGGGTCGACGCGCGCGAACGGCACGCGCAGCACGGCCGCCATCGACGTCCGGATGGCTTTGCGGTACAGCGGATCGCAGGTCGCGGAATCCAGCAGGACGCCGCCGGCCCTGAACGCCGACGCGTTCCGAAACACGCCGCCGACGTTGTCGGCGTTGGCGACTCCCTCGAGCACGATCAGCGTGGCGCGCCCGCCGTCGGCTCCGGCGCGCCGAGATGCCGATGCCGGCGAAGCGGCTCCGACCGCCGCCGAGACCACCTCGTCCATCGACAGAGGGCGCGGGCGCTCGACGAGCGCGAGACACCCGCGATGGAAGTTGAACCCGGTGATGGCTGGGAAATCGGTCGCCACGCAGACGAAGACGGGCGTCCCGGCCGGCAGCGTGGCAAGCGCGGACTCCAGACCGGCGTACGCGGCGTCGTTGACCAGCACCGATCGGACGGCGGCCGGCTCCCGCTCGATCACGCGGCGGACGACGAAGCGGCCTTCCGCGACGAAGAGACCGTCGATCTTCAGGAGGCTCGGATCGGAAATGTGGTGATAGCGGGCGAGCCGAGCGTCACCGGCGCGGATGCGCTCGACGACCATGATCGAAGAACGTACATCGGAACCGCCGGTCGGCGTTCCTTATTCGCCCTGCACCGCCCGGACCGATCGGTAGGCGACTGGCGCGCCCTCGGGGGCGCCGAGGTTGGCGAAGAACCTGTAGAGCAGCCACGCATCGACGACCCAGACGACGACGAACACGAGGTAGGCGGCATTCGATCGGACGAAATGGAGATCGCGAATCACCCGCGACAACCCGAACGCGACAATCCACGCGTCGAAGCTCATGCAGATCCGGCGGAACACATCGGCGCGAAGCCGGCGGATCAGCCGCGCGCCGAACGGCACGCCGATCGCGACGCTCGGCACGATCCAGGGGATCAACCCCAGACTGGGGCGCGTGTACAACCCGGCCACCAGGTAGGCCAGCGCCGTCATCGACGATTCGGCGAGGCGCACCAGCCCGAGCCCCGCGCGAAACTCGCGCTTGACGAATCCCTGATTGTTCAGCATCAGCGCGAGCGGCGGCCCGGAGATCGTCGTCAACGAGTAGAGCGCGCCGACGCTGCCGCCGAAGATGAGCCCCGCCGAGCGCTCGCGGCTGAACGGCCGCCGCAATCCAACCGCCTGCATGAAGATCAGCGGCAGCAGCAGCCCGAAGGTCACGAGCTTGAGCCAGTCCGGGCTCACCTGTGAGACCGCCAGCGTCCCCGCCACGATGCCAGGCACCAGCCCGAACATCATCGGCAGAACCCGTCGCCAGATGGCCGGCACCGCGTCACGATTCACCCACAACACGTAGGCGTTGAGCGGTACCTCGATCAGCACCAGCGCCGGATTGAGCACGCGATTGGACAGGAACAGCAGCGCCAGCGGTACGGTAATCGAGGAAAACCCGTACCCCAGCGCACCGTTGATGGTCGCCGCCAGCAGCGTAATCGCGCCGACCGCGAGGAGGGCGCTAGTCATGGTGGGTCAGCAACCGGGGCCGCCCGGGCGGAGCGTCGAGGCCGGTGAGGGCGACTGTCGGTGACCGTCTGAGCATCATTACGTCTCCCCTCCTCGCGCGCCGGACACGCGGAAACGACATCAATGGACTTGAACCGGAAAGGTCGGAATCAGCCGATCGATGCGCGATGGGAGAAGCTAGGAATGACGAACGGGACGAAGGAGTCGAGCTCTCACCTGGCCATCGACGGCCCCGTACACATGCATCGACGCGCAGTCGATGCGGGGCAGCGGCGACAGCCGACGAGGTGAGAACACGACATCGAGGTCACAAGCGTAGACCACGGGGCGGGGACGGTGTCAAGCACCGATGGCGGGGGTATGCTCGTCTCTGGTGTCACATCTGCCCATCGTCGAGCCGGCCGACGCCACGGGGCCCCTCGCCGAGGTCTACGCGCGGATGCGCGAACGGCCCGCACCACCCGTGTACCGCCCGGCGCACGGCGGCCTGGCCGGGATCATCCGGGCCCACAGCCTGGACGCGGCGCTGATGGCGCGGGTCTTCGGGTTCTCGGCCGGCGTCAATCAGGCGGGCCCGCTCCCGTGGTCCGACCGCGAGCTCGTCGCGGCCGTGACGTCGCGACTCAATCAGTGTTTCTATTGAACGGCCGCTCACGCAGAGTTTCTGCGTGTCGCGGCGGCCGACGATGCGCTGCCGGGGGCGGTCGTGATCGATCCCCGCGCGGTGGCCGACCGTCATCCCATCGCCAGAATCCGCGCGCTGGCACGGCTCGCCATCGACGTCACGGAGCGGCCGTGGGCGCTGACAGCCGCCGATCTCGCCCGCGCCCGCGGCGCCGGCCTCACCGACGCCGCCGTTCTCCACACGGTGCTCCAGTCATCGCTGTTCGGTCATCTCAATCGAATGGCCGACGCGGTCGGCGTCGCGGCCGACTATCCGGACTCGTTCGGCGCACCGCACGCCGAACCGGCGACGCCACCGTATCTTCCGGCCGGGTCGGTTCCCGATCCCGGGACCTCGCGGCCCATCGATCTCGCCGCTCATCCGAGCGCGCCATCCTTGCTGTCGGCATGGCGCGCCCACGCTCTGGATCGCGACGCGCCCCTCACGCGACGCCACCGCACGGTGGTCGCCGCGACGGTCGCGGCGGCCCTCGGCGACGCCACGGTCGGCGCCGTTGCAGCCGCCGGTCCGCTCGAGCAGGCGCTGGCCGATCTCGCCACCATCGTGACGCTGGCTCCGTGGCGGCTCGGTCCCGCCGCCTTCGCGCCGTTGCGCGCTGCCGGTCTCGCCGACGACGAAGCGGTCTTCGACGCGATCGCCACCGCCTCGTCCTGCACGGTGTTCTCGCGCATGGCGGTCGTGCTGTCGGCGTTCGCTCGGTGAGGCCCTGTTGAGGTCCTCGCCTCTCGGGCTGGGAACGGGCAGCGCGGAGCGGAGCGGGAGTCCGGCTGAACCGTCCGGCTGAACCGTCCGGCTGAAGCCGGACACTACTGAACCGTCCGGCTGAAGCCGGACACTACGTGACTAAGTGACCTACCGAAACGCTGAAGCGGCTCCGGGTGCGGGCGGTTGACGATTACGGCGCGGTAGGACAAATTGTAGCGCCTATGGTCGCAGCCCAATCCGTCCCGAAGACGCTCGCTGGCCTGCTGGAGCCGATTGCCGCCGAGCGCACGGCCATCGTGCTCCCGGAACAGAACCTCCGCGTTTCCTACGGGGCCCTGCGCGAACAGATCCAGGCGGTCGCCGAGTCGCTCGCCGCCGCCGGCATCGGCCGCGGCGATCGCGTGGGCATGGCGATCGCCAACGGCCTGCCGGTCATCGTGTCGTTTCTCGCCGCCTCGCTGGCCGGAACGGCCGCGCCGCTCAATCCGGCGTACAAGGAAGAAGAGTTCCGCTTCTATCTCGACGACACCAACGCGAAAGTGCTGCTCCTGCCGGCCGACGGCGCCGACGCCGCGCGGCGAGCCGCCGGCGACCGCGTCCGCGTCGTCAACGTCGAGGTCGACACGGTGGGCAGGGTGAGCCTCTCGGGGATCGCGGACCGGCGGCGGTTCGAGCCGCCGTCGATCGACGACGTCGCGCTGATCCTGCACACGAGCGGCAGCACCGGCCGGCCCAAACGCGTGCCGCTCGCGCACGCCAACCTGTCGATCTCGGCCCAGAACGTCGCGCGCAGCTACGGGCTGACTGAAGACGACGTGTCGTTGTGCGTGATGCCCCTGTTTCACGTACACGGCCTGGTGGCGTCCACGCTCGCCACGCTCGCGACCGGCGGAACGGTCGTCGTTCCGTCGAAGTTCAACCCGCTGTCGTTCTGGCGGGTGGCGAAGGAATACGGCGCCACGTGGTACTCCGCGGTTCCGACGCTGCACCAGCTCCTGCTGGCGCGCGCCGATCCGGCGGCCGGACTGCCGGCCGGAGCCGAACGACTGCGCTTCATCCGCTCGTGCAGCGCGTCGCTGCCGCCGCAGGTGATGCACGATCTGGAGTCCGCGTTCGGCGCGCCGGTGCTCGAGGCCTACGGCATGACCGAGGCGGCGCACCAGATGGCCTCGAATCCGCTGCCGCCGGCGTCCCGCAAGCCCGGCTCGGTCGGCCGCGGCACCGACGTCCAGATCGGCATCATGGACGCGAAGGGCCGTCAGCTGGCGGCGGGCGAGCGCGGCGAGGTCGTCATCAAGGGACCGAACGTCATCACCGGATACGAGAACAACCCGGAGGCCAACGCGTCATCGTTCACCGACGGGTGGTTCCGGACCGGCGATCAGGGATTTCTCGACGCCGACGGCTACCTGACGCTCACCGGCCGGATCAAGGAACTGATCAACCGCGGGGGCGAGAAGATCGCGCCGCGCGAGATCGACGAGGTCCTGCTGTCGCACGCGTCGGTGGCGGAAGCGGTGTGCTTCGGCGTGCCGCATTCCACCTGGGGCGAGGAGGTCGCCGCGGCCGTGGTGCTGAAGGAGGACGCGACGGCGACCGAGGCGGATCTCGTCGCGTACTGCAAGGAGCGGCTGGCGGACTACAAGCGCCCCAAGCAGATTCACATCACGCACGCGATTCCCCGGACCGCCACCGGCAAGATCCAGCGGCGCGTCGTGGCGGACGCCTTCGCGCAGAAGGCCTCGTGAGAATCGTCGTCGCGGGCGCGGGCGCGATCGGCGGCTACATCGGGGCGCGCCTGGCGAGAGCCGGCGCGGATGTCGTGCTGTTCGCGCGCGGTCCGCATCTGCGCGCCATGGAGCAGCGCGGGCTCCGGGTCGTGGGCGCCGACGAGTCGTTCGAGGTCGCGCCGCCGGTGACCGGCGATCTGCAGACGATCGGCTGTGCCGACGTCGTGGTGCTTGGCGTCAAGGCCCACGGGCTGACGGCGCTCGCTCCCCGGCTGCCCGCCCTCTTCGGCCCCGACACCATCGTCGTCAGCACCCAGAACGGCATTCCGTGGTGGTACTTCCAGAGCCACGGTGGAGAGCTGGACGGACTTCGCCTCGAGAGCGTCGACCCCGGCGGCACCATCGCCGCCTCCATCGCGCCCCGCCGCGTGGTCGGATCGCTCGCCTACTTCGCAAGCGACATCGTCGAGCCGGGCGTCATTCGGCACGTCGAAGGCAACCGTCTGGCGATTGGCGAACCGGACGGGACCAAATCGGAGCGGGTCAAGAGGCTGGCCGACGTGCTCGCGGCCGCCGGATTCCGGTGTCCGGTCACGACGCGGATTCGATCCGAGATCTGGGTGAAGCTGCTCGGGAATGTCGTGTTCAACCCGATCAGCGCCCTCACGGGCGGCACGCTCGAGGAGATCGCCAGGCATCCGCAGGTCGTCCAGCTCGTGCGCGACGTGATGGTCGAGACCAGCGAGGTCGCGGCACGGCTCGGGGTCGAAATCCCGATTACGATCGACCAGCGCATCGCCGGCGCGCTGAAGGTCGGCGCTCACAAGACGTCCATGCTGCAGGATCTCGAGGCGGGCCGGCCGATGGAGCTCGAAGCGGTCGTCGGCGCGGTCGTCGAGCTGGGCGATCGGCTTGGGGTGACGATGCCGTCCACCCGGGCGATCTACGCCTGCACGAAGCTGCTCGCCGAGCGACATCGCGTCGAACGGGCGGCGCACGCCGGGGAGGCGGTTCGATGAGACTCAACAACCGGTGGTTTCAGCTCGTCGCCTCGCTCATCGCGATGGTGATGATCGGCAACCTCCAGTACACCTGGACGCTGTTCGTCGAGCCGATTCGTCGCGGCACCGGATGGAAACTGTCGGAGATTCAATGGGCGTTCAGCCTGTTCATCTTCTGTCAGACGTGGGTGCAGCCGCTGGACGGGTGGCTGATCGACCACATCGGGCCGCGCACCTTCATCGCCGCGGCCGGCCTGTTGTGCGGGGTCGGGTGGGCCGGGCTCGGATTCGCGGATACGCCGACGGTCTTCTATGTCCTGTACGCGACGGCGGGCATCGGTGCCGCGTTCGTGTACAGCGCGTCGATCGGATCGGCGCTCAAGTGGTTCAAGAATCGGCGTGGTCTCGCGGCGGGCATCATGGCCGCCGGATTCGCGGCCGGCACGTCGCTGTTCATCCCGCTCATCGACTTCCTGATCCGCACGCGCGGCTATCAGGCGGCGTTCCTCTCCACCGGCATCCTTCAGGGCGTCGTGATCCTGGCCGTCGCGCCGCTCTTGCGGCATCCCGACGAATCGACGGCCGCCGCGGGCCCGTCGCCGGTCGTGGTCCGGAAGCCGACGCACCACTACACCACCGTCGAAATGCTGCGAACGCCGCGGTTCTACGTCCTGTACCTCGCATTCGTGATGGTGTGCACCGGCGGCCTGCTGGTCACGGCGCAGGCCGGGCCCATCGCCCGGGCCTGGGGCTTCGCGCCCGGCATCCTCCTCCTCGCGACCTCGTTCGGATCGCTCGCCAACGGCGCGAGCCGCGTGTTCTGGGGATGGATTTCCGATCGGGCGGGCCGCGAGCTGACGATGGTCGTCGCTTTCGGGCTGCAGGCCGTTTGCCTGCTGCTCGTGCTGGTGCTCGGTCGTCTGAGCGGCGCGTGGTTCGTCGTGACCTTCGTCCTCACCTATTTCACCTACGGCGAGATGTTCTCGCTCTTCCCGTCGGCGGTCGGCGACTACTTCGGCACGCGGCACGCGACGTCGAACAACAGCGTGCTCTACACCGCCAAGGGCGTCTCGGCGGCCCTCCTCGCCGGCGGCCCGGCGGCTCTGCTCTACGAGCGCTTCGGCGACTGGTCCGCCGTGTTCTACGTGAGCGCGACGATGGCCGCGATTGCAACGGCGCTGGCCCTCGGCCTGCGGTCGATGGCCGTGCCGGCAGGCGCGCCGGCGGCCATCCCGCAGCCGGCGAAATGACCGGGGCGATCGATCCCGAAGCCATCGCGGGCGAGCTTCTGCGCGCACGCTCGAGCCGCTCGATCCTTTCCGCACCCTACACCCGGCGGCTCCCCGGTTTCGACCTGACGGCGGCCTACGCCGTCGCAGCCGCAATCGTTCGACGGCGCCTCGCCGAAGGCCGGACGACCGTCGGTCAGAAAGTCGGGTTCGCGAACAAGGCGGTCTGGCGCGTCTTCAAGCTGAGCTCGCTGGTGTGGGCGCCGATGTACGACGACACGGTGCGCGACGCGGCGGACGGCCGGGCATCGGTGTCGATGGCGGCCATGTGCTCCCCGCGGATCGAGCCGGAGATCGTGTTCAAGCTGAGAACGCCGCCCGGCGCCGGGCTCGACGCCCCCGGCGCGCTCGAGGCGGTGGAATGGCTGGCGCTCGGATTCGAAATCATCGACTGTCCGTTCGCGGACTGGACGTTTCAGCCGGCGGATTTCGTCGCGGCCTTCGGCTTTCACGCGGGCCTCGTGATCGGCCGCCCCCAGAGGGTCGAGGCTTCGTCGATCCCACGGCTCGTCGAGATCCTTCCCCGCTTCACCGTGGAACTGCTGAGGGATGGCGCCGTGGTCGAGGAAGGCTCGGGCCGGAACACGCTGAGGAGCCCGGCGCTGTGTCTCGCGGAGCTGGCGGCGGCGATGACGCGAGACCGGTCGGCGCACCCGCTCGCGGCCGGCAATCTGGTCAGCTCCGGCACGCTGACCGAGGCGCGCCCCATCGCGGCCGGCGAAAGGTGGAGCGCACGGGTCGAGGGGATCGATCTGCCGGAACTGACGGTGGAGGTCCGCGCGTAGTCCGGCCGGCCGGGGAAATCCGCGGAACGCTACTTTCGTGGCCCTGGCGATCCGTCGGCATCGAAGACCGGCGCCCCCTCGGGAATCGCGGCCCCGTCGTGCCTCGGCTCGGATGCGCCGAAGTGGACGCCCGAGCCTGTGCTCATGACGGCCTGACCGTACCCGAAGGTGCCCGTACGCGGCGGCACGGCGATGACGTCGTGGCCGAGCCCGATCAGGGCATGCCGGGTCGCCTCGGGCACCAGCGTCTCGATCAATACGTCCCTGCCCGCGAAGGTCGGCTTGGTGAAGCGTCCGGCTTCGAGCGCTTCCTGGATGTCCAGCCCGTAGTCGGCGACATTGGCGACAAACTGCGCGTGCCCCTGCGCCTGGTTGAATCCGCCCATGATGCCGAATCCGATCCTGACCTCGCCGCGGCGCATGAAGGCAGGGATGATCGTGTGCAGCGGGCGCTTGCGCGGCGCCAGGACGTTCGGGTGCCCGGGCGTCAGCGTGAACAGGGCGCCGCGATTGTGCAGCGCGAATCCGGCGCCGCGGGGAACGATGCCGCTTCCGAACCCCTCGTAGATGCTCTGAATGAGCGACACGATGTTGCCTGCGCGGTCGACCGCCGACAGATAGACGGTGTCGCCGCCCGACCCGGTCGTGAGGCCTTCGAGCGCCGACGGCCGGACGTCCGCCGCTGCCTCCTCCGGATCGACGAGCCGCGCGCGCTCGCGCGCGCGGCCTTTGTCGAGCATCGCCGCGATGGGCACCCGCGCAAAGCGCGGATCGCCGACGTATCGCAGCATGTCGGCGTACGCGAGCTTCTTGGCCTCGATCATGACGTGCAGCGCCCCGGGGCTGTGGAACCCGAGCGCTCCCAGCGGATATTCCTCCATGAGGTTCAGCATCATGAGCGCCGCCATCCCCTGCGTCTGCGGCGGCAGCTCGTAGATCGTCCAGCCGCGATACGTCGTCGAGACCGGTTCGACCCACTCCGGCGCGAAGTCCGCCAGATCGGCGGCCGCCATGACGCCGCCCCGCTCCCGCGACGCCGTCAGGATGGCGTGCCCGATCCCGCCTCGATAGACGGCGGACGCCCCGCCGCGCGCAATCGAATCGAGCGACCGCGCCAGATCCGGGTTCGTGAACAGTTCGCCTGCGCTCGGGGCGCCGCCGTGCGGAAGATATGTCCTCGCGGCGTCCGGCTCGTCGCGCAGCTTCGGGGCGAGCCCGGCCCATGTCTCCGCAATGACATCGGACACGGCAAAGCCGCGCGTCGCGTAGTGGATCGCGGGCGCCAGCAGGTCGCGCCACGGGAGGCGGCCGAACCGATCGCGTAACGCGCTCCAGCCGGCGACGGCGCCGGGCACGGTGACCGTATGGATGCCGCCCGCCGGCATCCCGGTCGTGCCGGTCGCCTTCGCGACCACGTCGGGCGTCAGCGCCGCGGGCGCCCATCCGGCGGCGTTCAACCCGTGCAGCGCGTCAGCCGCCGCGTCGTAGACGATCGCGAACAGATCGCCGCCGATGCCGTTCATGTGCGGCTCGACGAGGCCGAGCACGGCGTTGGCCGCTATGGCGGCGTCCACGGCGTGGCCGCCGCGCTCGAGCATCTGCACGCCCGCGCGCGCGGCGAGCGGCTGGCTGGCCGCTACGATGCCGTCGGTCGTCGCGATCCGGGAACGCCCGGTGACAAGATGCATGGTTCGCGGAAATACTATTACTTCACCGCTGAGGGCATCGCACGTGTCGGAGACCGGCTGCTCCGTACGCCCGGTGGACCGTCCCTCGAGACGCGCGGGACGACCCGGGCGCCGACGCGTGGATGGCTGGTGTCGGTCTGACTGAGGTGACTGATGGATTCGCGCAGACTGGAGATCCGGGGCAATCTGCGATCCGCGTACGCCGACGTGTACACACCCGAGGCGCTCGCGGCCCTCGACGCGCTGGCGCCGCTCGACGAGGACCGGAAGGCGCTGATGGCGGCGCGCATCGATCGGCGCCGCCGCCGGGCGCAGGCCCGCGAGCGGCTCGCGTTCCTCGATCCGGCCGGCACGATCGGACGGACTTCCATCCGCGTGCAGGAGGCGCGCGACGGAGGGTTCGACGGCAGCGAGATCCCGCACGACCTGCAGCGGCAATGGATCCAGGGCACCGGTCCTGCAGCGCGACCCGACACGCCGACCGACCAGAGCATCCGCAACGTCGCGTACGCGCTGCTCTCGGGCGCCGACGGCTGGATGTTCGACGGCGAAGACGCGCTGGGCCAGGTCTCGACCATGTCCCTCGACAACCAGCGCAATCTGAAGCTGGCCATCGCCCGCGACGGTGTCTTCCTGACGGCTGCCGAACGGGTGGCCGCCGAAATGAACGACTGGGCGCGCGGCTTCCTCAACCGGACGATCATCGACGATTGGCGAAGGCAGCTCGACTTCACGACCAAGATCTTCCGTCCGCGGGGGCTGCACCTCGACGATCGCCACGTGCGCCCCGCCGGCGGCGGCGGCTTTTCCGCCTCCATCGTCGACCTCGTGCTCTACATCGTCAACAACCACCGGAGGCTGGGGAGCGCCGGCTCGTCGCTCGTGCTGTACCTGCCGAAGATCCAGACCGCGGAAGAGGCAGCATTGTGGAACGACATCCTGTCCGCGCTCGAACAGCATCTCGGGCTGACGGTCGGCGCGATCAAGGTCTACGTCCTGGTCGAGCAGCTCGAGGCGGCCTTCCAGCTGATGGAGATTCGGGCGGCGCTCGGCGCGCACTTCGTCGGCTTCAACACCGGCCGCTGGGACTACATCAACAGCGTGTCGGACGCGATGGCCTGGTCTGTGGACTTCGTCAACCCGAACATCGACGTCATCACGATGACCTACGGCTACATGCGGATCTACGAGGACCGCGTGCGCCGGTCCGTGAACACGCCGGACCGCCTCGGCCGCCATGCGCTGTGGCAGGGCGGCATGGAGCCGAACATTCCCGTCGGATCGGAGAAGGGCGTCGCCGCGAGCATGAAGCGGGCGGTGGCGGGCGCCGAGCGCGAGCAGCGTGAAGGCGCCAGCGGCAAGTGGGTGGCGCACTGGAAGATGGTCCACATCGTCCGGCCGGTGTGGGAGCGTGTGGGCGTGGCGAACGAGAGCGGGCGCACGTTCCCGCCGCTCACCTACACGAGCGCCGACGCCGGCGATCTGACGCTGCTCGAGCCGGGCGCGCGGACCATCCGCGGGGCGCGCGATCTCATCAGCGTCGCCCTCCAGTACGGCAACGCGTTCGGCCAGGGACTTCAGGCGGCCGCGCTCAAGCCGGCCGACTTCTTCGGCAACGACGATGTGCTCTATCTCATGGAGGACATGGCGACCGGGGAGATCCGCCTGAGCATCGTATGGGAATGGCTGCACAAGCGCGCGAGGCTGACCGCCGGCGACGAGATCGGCGTGAAGAGCGGCGACACGTTCACCAGAGACCTCTTCGAGCGGCTGCTGACCGAGGAGTACGACAAGCTCGTGCGCGCCGGCAGCCGCGACGTCCACGACAACTCCAAGACGACGACGCTGCCGATCGCGCGGGAGATCGTGGAGACCTACGTCACGGAACCGACCAAGCTCCCGTGGTACATCGATCTCCTGAACATCAATCTGAACAACCACGACCTGACGGAAGCGAAAAAGCGGATCCGGCTGCTGACCGACTCGTTCCGGAAGGACGGCACGCGGATTACCGAGAACCTCGATTTCGCGGTGGCGTGATCGACTGGAGCGCAACGCACGTGCTGAAACAATCCGTTCAGGAGCTGGCCCGGAGCTTTTCGATCGAAACGACGGTCCGCGAGTCGCAGCGGATCGAGCGCTACGGCGACCTCGTTCGGCCCGCCACGCGGCTGTACATCGCCCACGTGCCCGGCACGAGCCTCGCCGATACGGTCGCCCTGGCCGGGAGGCTGCGACACGAAGGCATGGAGCCGGTCCCGCACATCGTCGCACGGCGGATCGAGAGCCTCGCGGCGCTCGACGACCTGCTGGGGCGCCTGGTGGGCGAAGCGGGCGTCACCCAGGTGCTCGTGGTGGCCGGCGACATCGAGCAGCCGACAGGCGAGCTGGAGAGCGCCCTGCAGATTCTGGATTCGGGCCTCCTCGAGAAGCACGCCATTCGCACCATCGGGGTGGCGGGGCATCCCGAAGGCCACCGCGCCGTGCCGAACGACGTCCTGCGCGATGCCCTGGTGAGAAAGAACGAGTACGCCGCGCGGACCGGCGCGAACCTCTACGTGGTCACGCAGTTCACCTTCGCGCCCGAGCCGGTCGTCGCCTGGGAGTCGGCTCATGCCGACGTCAATCATCTGCCGGTCGTGGTGGGTCTGCCGGGGCTGGCCACGATCAAGACGCTCCTCAAGTACGCCCTGGACTGCGGCGTGGGGCCGTCGCTGCACGCGATCTCGAAACATGCGGCGAACCTCACGAAGCTCCTGACGGTCCAGACGCCCGACGAGCTGCTGGTGGGCCTGGCGGAGTACCGCGCGCGCCATCCCGCGACGCGCATTCGCGGCATCCACTTCTTCCCGTTCGGCGGGCTGAAGCGGACGGCGGAGTGGGTGAACAAGCTCATCGCCGGCGATTTCGAAGTGACCCGCGACGGCGGCATCAGGACCGCCTGATCTCAGGCGACCGATCCGGCCGCCCGGCCCGGACCCCCGTCGGCCGTCCCGTGACTACTTCGGCGACGCCGGCACGCGTGGAAGCGGCGGCGGCAGCGGCGCGAGCTCGACGAAGCCGCGCGTCCCGTCCGGCCGAATCGGACCCGGGCCCGGCTGCAGATGCTCGCGATCGACGTTGTTCTCGCTGCACGAGTACCTCGTGGATTTCTTCGTCGGGTTTGCCCAGCACCCAGGTGCGCTGATACGTGAACGGCCTGGTGTAGTACTTCGAATCCTCGATGAGCGTGTCGACGTGAATGTGGTCCGCGTCGGGGCGGGACCAGCGCTCGACGACATGCAGGGCGTCGCTGTGCGGGTTGGCGTTCTCGTCGATCCAGACCTTCTCGTCCTTGAACCCGATCGAATCGACGACCAGCGTGTCGCCCTCCCAGCGGCCGATCTCTTCTCCGAAGAACGACGGATCGGGGTCGTCGGAGTGCTTCCGTGCGGCGTCGATCGGAATGAGCCGGTAGTAGCTGTACCAGTACAGGAACACGATCTTCTTCGCGCCCTGGACCACCTCGAAGGGCAGGCCGCTCGCGTCGTGCCGCGGAATGCCGCCGATGATGCACAGGCTTTCGGGATCGATGGTCTTCGTCAGGTTGTACTGCAGCGCCGCTTCGCCGGCCGGGGTCAGCGGCAGCTTGAAGCCGGGCTGATCCTTGCCGATGTTGCCGACCGGGCGCGTGTCGCGGGTCCCCTTCCAGTAGCCGCTCAGGTCCGGATGACCGTCGGCGGTGCGCGGCGTCGGCCGGGCCGATTTCAGATCGGGCGCGGTGAGCTCGTCTTGAGCGGACGCGGCGCGCGCCGGAGCGAGAAGGGAAGCGGCGAGGATGAGCGTGCCGAAGAGATGCGATCGCACGGTCTCTCTCCTTGTCAGCGCGGCTGCGCCGGGTCGCCGGGTCCCCCGTCACCGGCCGACGCCCCGGAGACGATGCGGCCGTCGGGGAGCGTCACGCGGCGCGCATCGACCATGTGCGAGCCGTCCTTGGCGAGATACCCGTCCACGATGACGGTGTCTCCCAGCTTGAGGTCGCCGCGCTTGAACCCGCGCCGCGACAGCGCGCCGGGCAATCCCGCTTCGCACGTCCAGCTCACGACGTGGCCGGCGTCGTCCTTCACGTCGACGTAGAAGTAGGAGTGCGGGTTGGTCCACTCGATCTTCGCCAGCGCGCCAGCAATCCGAACCGGCTTGCTGCCGTCGAACTCGGCGGCGAAGGAATGATGGGCGGCAAGCCGCGGGGCGGCGGAGACGCCGAGCAGGACGACCAGCAGCGCGAATCTCTTCTTCATGGCTCCCTTCCTCGCAGGTCCGGCGTGGTGCAGCCCGCAGTGTAGCGCGTCTCGAAGGGTGGCGCGTGAACCGGCCGCCAGCCTGCTCCGTTTCCAACCGAGCTCGACGGCGGCGCCGCAATCGGGCCCCGTCGGCGCCTCGCGGGTGGTAGAGTATACGACTCGCCCGCCATCGACCCCTGGTTGCACCGGATCGATCCATCTGTGGAGCTTATGCGTGGTATGTGATCATTGTATTTTACTTCTGAGTCAGCCTCGGGCATAACTGCGGTTCACCTCTTGGATCGAGATCGCGCCATGACCAACCCTCCCGTCACCTTCCACCCGCCGGCGGCGGCCGGTCTGTACGAGCCGACCGACGAGCGCGACGCGTGCGGCGTCGGCTTCGTGGTCGACATCAAGGGACGCCGCTCGCACGAGGTGGTCCGGAAAGGGCTCGAGGTCCTGATCAACCTGCTGCACCGCGGGGCGTGCGGCTGCGAGGCCAACACGGGAGACGGCGCCGGCATCCTCATCCAGATGCCGGACCGGTTCCTGCGGAAGATCGCGGCCGCGATCGGGATCGCCCTGCCCCCGGCCAGCGACTACGGCACCGGCCTGGTCTTCCTGCCGCGGCTGGTCGCGGAACGCGAGCAGGCCAAGGCGCTGCTCGAGCGCATCGCGGTCGAGGAGGGGCAGCGCGTCCTCGGGTGGCGGATGGTGCCGACCGCCGACGCCGGCATCGGCGACTCGGCGCTCGCGACCAAGCCGGTGATCGAGCAGGTCTTCATCGGCGCCGGCGGCACCCGGCGGCCGGCACCCGACACGACCGTGGCCTCGCCGGCGGCCGCCCCGGCGTCGCCGATCCTGGCCAGCCGCGTGACGCCGTTCGAGCGCCGGCTGTACGTGATCCGCAAGCGCGTCGAGCACGAAGCCGACGGTCTCGGCCTGACCGAGCGGCACGCGTTCTACCTGCCGAGCCTGTCGTCGCAGACGCTGATCTACAAGGGCATGCTGATCGCCGATCAGATTCGGGGCACCTATCCCGATCTGGCCGACCCGGACGTCGAATCGGCGCTCGCGCTGGTTCACCAGCGCTTCAGCACGAACACCTTCCCCTCGTGGCCGCTCGCGCATCCGTACCGCTACATCGCGCACAACGGCGAGATCAACACGCTGCGCGGCAACATCAACTGGATGCGCGCGCGCGAAGGACTGCTGGCCTCGCCCCTCTTCGGCGACGACCTGAAGAAGATCCTGCCGAGCATCCGCGAGGGCGGCAGCGATACGGCGACGTTCGACAACGTGCTCGAGTTCCTCGTGATGGGCGGGCGTTCGCTGCCCCACGCGATCCTGATGATGATTCCGGAGCCGTGGGCGGGCCACGAGAGCATGCGGCCCGAGCTGAGGGCGTTCTACGAGTACCACTCGTCGCTCATGGAGCCCTGGGACGGCCCCGCCTCGATCGCCTTCACCGACGGGTTCGTGATCGGCGCGGTCCTCGACCGCAACGGCCTGCGGCCCTCGCGCTACTACGTCACCAAGGACGACCTGGTCGTCATGGCGTCGGAGGTCGGCGTCCTCGACATCGAGCCGGAGAACGTCCTCATCAAGGAGCGGCTGCATCCGGGCCGCATCTTCCTGATCGACACGGTGCAGGGACGCATCGTCTCCGACGATGACATCAAGCGGGAGCTGGCGGCGGCGCATCCCTACGACCGGTGGCTCGCCCAGAACATCGTCGACATCGAGGATCTGCCCGACGCCCCCTACCTGCCCTCGGCGTCGCACGAGACCGTCGAACGGCGGCAGGCGATGTTCGGGTACACGCACGAGGACCTGCGACTGCTGCTCGCGCCGATGGCGACCAACGGCGAGGAGCCGATCGGGTCGATGGGCACCGACACCTCGCTCGCCGTGCTGTCGAACCGGCCGCGGCTGCTGTACGACTACTTCAAGCAGCTCTTCGCGCAGGTGACCAATCCGCCGCTCGACGCCATCCGCGAGGAGCTCGTCACGGCGATGGGATCGACGATCGGCCCCGAGGGGAACCTGCTCGATCCGCGCCCGGAGTCGGCGCGGCAGATCCGGATCGACTATCCGATCATCGACAACGACCAGCTCGCGAAGCTCCGGCACATCTACGCGCCCGAGTTCAAGTCGATTACCCTCCCGATGCTCTTCGATCCGCGCAAGGGCGGTCCGGGGCTCGAGCGGGCGGTCGAGGAGCTGAAGGTGCGCGCGAGCGCCGCGGTGGCGTCCGGCTACACGATCATCATCCTGTCGGACCGGGGCGCGGATCGCGACCGTGCGCCGATTCCGAGCCTGCTCGCGACGGCGGGCGTGCACCATCATCTCGTGCGCGAGGGCACGCGCACGCGCTGCGCGCTGGTCCTCGAGTCGGGCGACGCGCGCGAGGTGCACCACTGCGCGCTCCTGCTCGGCTACGGCGCCGGCGTCGTGAATCCCTACCTCGCGTTCGAGACGCTCGACGACATGATCCGCCAGCGGATCCTCGTCGGCATCACGCACGAGAAGGCGGTGAAGCACTACATCAAGGCGCTCAACAAGGGCATCCTCAAGGTGATGTCCAAGATGGGCATCTCGACGCTCCAGAGCTACTGCGGCGCGCAGATCTTCGAAGCGGTCGGCCTGGACAAGGCGTTCGTCGACCGCTACTTCACCTGGACCGCGTCGCGCATCGGCGGCATCGGCCTCGAGGTGGTCGCCGACGAGGTGCTCAAGAGGCACGCGCGCGCCTACCCGGTGCGATCCGGCGCGTCGCCCGATCTCGAGTGGGGCGGCGAGTACCAGTGGCGACGCGACGGGGAGTACCACCTGTTCAATCCCGACACGGTGTTCAAGCTGCAGCACTCGACGCGCAGCGGCCAGTACGCAGTCTTCAAGGAGTACTCGACGCTCGTCGACACCCAGAACCGCGACCGCGCCACCCTGCGCGGGCTCCTCCAACTGAAGCCCGCTCCACGTCCCGTTCCGATCGACGAGGTCGAGGCGGTCGAGAGCATCGTGAAGCGGTTTGCCACCGGGGCGATGTCCTACGGGTCCATCAGCGCCGAGGCCCACGAGACGCTGGCGATCGCCATGAACCGGCTGGGCGGCAAGTCGAATACGGGCGAGGGCGGCGAGGATCCCAAGCGCGACCTTCCCGACGCGAACGGCGACTGGCGCCGCAGCGCGATTCGCCAGGTGGCCTCGGCGCGCTTCGGCGTGACGAGCCAGTACCTGGTGAACTGCACGGACCTGCAGATCAAGATGGCGCAGGGCGCGAAGCCGGGCGAAGGCGGACAGCTGCCCGGAGGCAAGGTGTACCCCTGGATCGCCAAGGTGCGGCACGCCACGCCCGGCGTCGGCCTCATTTCGCCGCCTCCGCACCACGACATCTATTCCATCGAGGATCTGGCGCAGCTCATCTACGACCTGAAGAACGCCAATCCCACGGCCCGCATCCACGTGAAGCTCGTCGCGCTGTCCGGCGTCGGCACCGTTGCAGCGGGCGTGGCCAAGGCACACGCCGACGTCGTGTTGATCTCCGGCCACGACGGCGGCACCGGCGCCTCCCCGCTCACCTCGATCAAGCACGGCGGCGTCCCGTGGGAGCTCGGCCTGTCCGAGACGCAGCAGGTCCTCATGATGAACGGCCTGCGCGACCGCATCGTCGTGCAGGTGGACGGGCAGCTGAAGACCGGCCGCGACGTGGTGATTGCGGCCCTGATGGGGGCCGAGGAATTCGGGTTCGCCACGGCGCCCCTCGTGGTGTCGGGCTGCATCATGATGCGGGTGTGCCACCTCAACACGTGTCCGGTCGGCATCGCGACCCAGGATCCCGAGCTGCGGAAGAACTTCACCGGCAAGCCCGAGTTCGTCGAGACCTTCTTCCGGTTCGTCGCCGAGGAAGTGCGCGAGTACATGGCGCAGCTCGGCTTCCGGACGATGGACGAGATGATCGGACGGGTGGATCGCCTGAATTACGCGCCGGCGGTGGATCACTGGAAAGCGCGGGGGCTCGACTACTCGGCGATTCTCCATCAGCCGGAGGCGGCCTTCGGCACCCTGCCGCGGTGCGTGCGCGCGCAGGATCACGGCCTCGGCGACGCGCTCGACAACACGCTCATCGCGCGGTCGCAGCCGGCGCTTGAACGCGGCACGCCGGTGGCCATCGATCTGCCCATCCGCAACGTGCACCGCACGGTCGGCACGATGCTGGGGTACGAGGTCACGCGCCGCTACGGCGGCGAGGGGCTGCCCGACGACACGATCCGGCTCCGGCTCACCGGATCGGCCGGACAGAGCTTCGGGGCGTTCGTGCCGAAGGGGATCACGTTGACGCTGGTCGGCGACGCCAACGACTACATCGGCAAGGGGCTGTCGGGCGGCCGGCTGATCGTGCATCCGTCGCCGCGATCGACGTTCGCGGCGGAAGACAACATCATCATCGGCAACGTGGCGCTGTACGGTGCCACCAGCGGCGAAGCGTACTTCTCCGGCCGGGCCGGCGAGCGCTTCGCGGTCCGCAACAGCGGGGCGCTTGCAGTGGTCGAGGGCGTCGGCGATCACGGCTGCGAGTACATGACGGGCGGCGCCGTCGTGGTCCTCGGCGAGCCGGGGCGGAACTTTGCCGCCGGCATGAGCGGCGGCCGGGCGTTCGTGTTCGATCCGAACGGTCATTTTCCGCTGCACTGCAACGGCGACATGGTGGACCTCGAACCGCTGGCGGAGCCCGACGATCTCGAGCTGCTCAGGTCGCTCGTGACGCGCCACGTTCGTTACACCGGGAGCCGGCTCGGCTCGCGCATCCTCGACGACTGGTCGAACGCGGTGCCGCTGTTCGTGAAGGTGATGCCGCGCGACTACAAGCGGGTGCTCATGGCGCAGAAGCGCGCCGCCGCCGAGGGGCGGGCGCCGGAGTTCGCCGAGCTGGTCGGCGCATGAAGTGCGATCCATCGAGCCCGCCGGGACGCCCCGGCGGGCTCAGGGGTTGACAGACACCGTATGGGCAAAGTCACCGGGTTCCTGGAGGTGCATCGGAAGAAGCACCCCTCCCGTCCGGTCGAGGAGCGCATCCACGACTGGCGCGAGGTGTACCTGCCGTATCCGCAGGCGGCGCTCGAGGGTCAGGCGGCGCGGTGCATGGACTGCGGCATCCCCTTCTGCCACAAGGGCTGTCCGCTCGGCAATCTGATTCCCGACTGGAACGACCTCGTGTACCGCGATCGGTGGCGCGCGGCGATCGACCGCCTGCATGCCACCAACAATTTTCCGGAGTTCACCGGCCGGTTGTGCCCCGCGCCGTGCGAGGGCGCGTGCGTGCTCGGCATCAACGACGACCCGGTGACCATCAAGTCGATCGAGGTCTCGATCATCGAGCGCGCGTTCGAGGAGGGGTGGGTGACGGCGCGGCCGCCCGACCTTCGCACCGGCAAGCGCGTGGCCGTCGTCGGCTCCGGGCCGGCCGGTCTCGCCTCCGCCGATCAGTTGAATCGCGCCGGCCACTGGGTGACCGTGTTCGAGCGCGCGGACCGCGTCGGCGGTCTGCTCAGGTACGGCATTCCCGAGTTCAAGATGGAAAAGCGGTTCCTCGATCGGCGCGTCGCGCTGATGCGCGAGGAAGGCGTGATGTTCCGCACCAAGGCCAACGTCGGCGTCGATCTGCCGGTCGACCGGCTGCGGAACGACTTCGACGCCGTCGTCCTGGCCGGCGGCGCGACGGCCGCCCGCGACCTGAAGGTGCCCGGGCGGGAGCTGAAGGGCATCCACTTCGCGATGGAGTACCTGCCGCTGCAGAACCGGCGCAACGAAGGCGATCGCATTCCCGACGATCGGTTCATCTCGGCCGAGGGGAAGCACGTGATCATCATCGGCGGCGGCGACACCGGCGCCGACTGCCTCGGCACGGTCCACCGCCAGCGCGCCCGCTCGGTGCACCAGCTCGAGCTGCTGTCGCGGCCGCCCGACGCGCGGCTCGGGAGCAATCCCTGGCCATTGTGGCCGAACATCTTCCGCGTGTCGTCGGCGCACGAGGAGGGCGGCGAACGCCTGTACGCCGTCTCGACGGAGAAGTTCTCCGGCGACGATCAGGGCCGCGTGAAGGCGCTGCACGCCGTCCAGGTCGATGTCACGACCGAGGACGGGCGTCTGCGCACCGCGCCGATCCCCGGCAGCGAGTTCGCGCTCGACGCCGACCTCGTGCTGCTCGCCATGGGATTTCTCGGACCCGAGCGCGGCGGGATGCTCGACGCGCTCGGCGTCAGGATGACCGACCGCGGCAACGTGTGGCGCGGCGCGAACTGGATGACCAGCGTGGACGGCGTCTTCACCGCCGGCGACATGCAGCGCGGCCAGTCGCTGATCGTGTGGGCGATCGCGGAAGGACGCAGCTGCGCGCGTGGCGTCGATCAGTACCTGATGGGCAGCTCGGACCTGCCTGCGCCGCTCGAATAGCGGCGCGCTCCCCGTCACACACGGTTCGCCCGCAGGCGTGACAGCGGATACGCCGTGCCGCGCCAGGTGACGCTGCCGCGCACGACGGCAATGCACGCCGAACGCCAGATGACGTAGGCGAAGAGCACGGCCGCGGCCGGAAATGCGACGACCGCGGCGAGCGGCAGCCCCACGCGGCGGGTCGCCGCCCCGAACATCCCGGCCATGAGCAGCACGCTGACACCGTACAGCCCGCGCGCCATGCCGCGCGCCACCCACACGCCGACACACGGCCACACGGTCACGAGCAGCAGGACGGCGGTCGAGACGGCGACGGCCGACAGCCGGTAGTCGAACGCCGCAAAGGCGTTCTTCATCAGGCCGTCAATCGCTTCCCTCAGCGACGAGTACCACTCCACGACGACGAAGCCACGGCCGTCGACCACGTCCTGGCGAAACCCATGCTTCTTCACCAGCTTCCCCAGCTTCATGTCGTCGTCCGGCCTCAGCGCGATTGCCGCGTGCGTGCCGATGGCGTGGTACACGGTGGCGCGAATCAGGTTGAACGCGCCGATGCCCACATGACAGGAGCTTCCCGGATCGCGGGCCTTCCAGGGCCGGGCGTAGACGGAGAAGAAGACGCCGAACGCGGCGACGAACGCTTTGAGCGCGACGCCGGGCACCCTTGCCTCCGGCAGCGCCGCGAGGTGATCGATGCCGGCCTGCTGCACGAACGTCATGGCGCGCCGAAGCGTGGACGGCTCGAAGACGACGTCGGCATCCGTGAAGAGGAGAAAGTCGCCGTGGGCCTCGGCCGCTCCGGCACGCTGCGCATGATTCTTCCCGAGCCATCCCTCGGGCAGGTCGGTGACGTGCAGGACGCGAAGCGCCTGACGCCCACGCGCCAGACGATCCAGGATGGCGGCCGTGTCGTCGGTCGATCGGTCGTCGACGACGATGATCTCGAGGCGCGGACAGTCGAGCTGCAGAAGGGAGGTCACCGCAGCCTCTAGCCCGCGGGCCTCGTTGCGCGCCGCAACCACAATCGACACCGCCGGCACCGTCGCGGCAGGCGCGAACTCCCCCACCCACCGCAGGCGCCGGCTGCCGATCAGCAGGTCCACGAACGCGGCAGCGAGCGCAATCGAGACGAACGCGGCCACCGCCAACAGCACGAGCTGCGACACCGGCTGATCGAACACGGCGATCACACGTTATCACCCGCTCGCGCGCTCGCGCGCGAACCTCCGCCTGCGAGAGTCGCCGTGAACCGGCGTGGTACAATCCAACCCGTCGCGAGGCGGATGCGTGTCCAGACACTCCAGCGTGAAACGCCTGCCCGTTGCAATCGCAGCGGTGCTGGGCCTCGCGGCCGCCGCATCGGCCCCCAGGACGCTCGACATCTACTTCATCGACGTGGAAGGCGGGCAGTCGACACTGATCGTGACGCCCGGCGGCCAGTCGATGCTGATCGACACCGGATACCCGGACCAGAACGGCCGCGACCCCGATCGGATCATGGCAGCCGTCCGTGATGCCGGTGTGTCGCGGATCGACTATCTCGTCATCACGCACTTCCACGAGGATCACGACGGCGGCGCCGCCGAGCTCGCGCGCCGAATCCCCATCGACACCTTCGTCGACTACGGATCGCCCGTGCAGACCGAGCCCGAGGTGGTCGCGGCGTTCACGGCCTACGAGCGCGCGCGCCGGAACGGCAGGCATCTCGTCCCGGCGCCGGGCGACCGCCTGACGCTCGGTGGCGTCGAGGCGGACGTCGTGAGCGCCGGCGGATCGACGCTGTCACGGCCGCTCGACGGGGGCGGTCAGAGCAACGCGGCCTGCGCGGCCTATCGCCCGCGCGCCGACAACACCACCGAGAATCCGCGATCGCTCGGGGTGCTCGTCCGGTTCGGCACGTTCCGGTTTCTGGACCTGGGCGATCTCGTGTGGAACAAGCTGGGCGCTCTGGTCTGCCCCGACAATCTCATCGGCGAGGTCGACGCGTACCTGGTCGCGCACCACGGCAACGGCGACTCGAACGTGCCGGCCGTCCTGGCGGCGCTGCGGCCGCGCGTCGCGATCGTGGACAACGGCGAGTACAAGGGAGGGGTCGCGTCGGCGCTGGCCACCCTGCGCCGCACACCGGGCCTCGAAGACGGCGTGTGGCAACTGCACCGATCCGGGAGCGACGGCGCCGAGAATTTCCCGGACGCCTTCATCGCGAACCTGCGGGGAGACGCCGCCGATGGCGCCGCGTGGATCAAATTGAGCGCGACCGACGACGGTGGATTCAGCGTGACGAACGGTCGGACGGGCTGGACGAAGCGGTACGAGGCCAGGCCTCGCTAGGCGGGCGCGGGATCTCAGCGCACGGTGATGGCAATCACCTGCCGGTATCTGACCGCCGTCCCATCCTTGAGCGCCGGCCGAAACCGCCACGTTTTCGCGGCGCTGATGCTCTCGGTGACGGCGAGGGCGTCGCCGATGGTCGCCGGCATGCTCACCGCCTTCGCCGACTCCACTTCGCCACGCTCGTTCACGACGATTTCGATCGCCGCCAGATCGTCCCCTCGCCTGGTCGCCGGCATGTGCCACACCTGCTGCTGGTATTCGAGCTTCGGCGGCGTCACCTCACTGTCGTTGACAGTGTAGGTCGGCGGTTCGGCGAACCGATACTGCACCGGCGCATCGGCGGCCGGGCTGGCGGGCTCCGGCGGTTCGGCTGCGTCGACGGCTGCAACGAGCGCGGTCGTCTGCCGCGCCGGCTCCGGGGGAGGCGCCAGACCGGCGGTCTCCGTGGGGGTCGCCGGGTGGCCCCGCACCACCAGTATCGGCCGAACCGGCGACGGAGACGGCGCAACCGCCGGCCGGACCGCCGCGGCGGTCGGGTCGCCTGGGGGCGGGACACTGGAAGGCCCTGGCTGGGTCGCGGGCTCATCAACCGTGGCCTCCACCGGGACGGGGGCAGCATGGTCCGGCCGTCTCAGCACCAGCCAGGCGCTGAACCCGCCGACGACAATCGCCGCGCCCAGGAGGAGCGCGACCGCCGTGAATCGGCGGCTCGGCGCTCCACTCACGTCGTCCACCGATGGCGAGACGCGAGCCGGGGCGCGCCCGACCGTCGGTGGTGCGACACGAGCCGGCTCTGAAGGGGCGGCGAGCGCGGGCCGGACAGCTGTGTCGGCGGCACCACGCGCGACGCCGCGGACCCGCTGATACACCGCTTGAACGATCTCCTGCCGATGCGGTCGCTCGAACGGCTCCAGGGCGCGGGACAAGTCGTACAGCGAGCTGAATCCCGGCGGATCGCCCGTCGCGGTCGCGATCACCTCGTGGAACGTGGCGCGGCGGTGGAAGTCCGGCAGGAGCTGCGCAAACAGCTGCGCGACCTGCGCGGTGACGCCCACCGTGGGTTGCGGGCCCGCGATGGTCATGACGTCGCCGCCGACGGCGAGATAGACGTTACCAGCCTCCAGCGTGACCGGCGTCGTCTCATCCGGCGTCTCGAGCACGACGCCGCACAGGCTCTGCACGATTGCGAGCGCTTCGTACCACTCGAACCGAACGTCCCGCGCGATCAACTGGCCAATCGAAACCAGGGGAACGCTGGTCGGATCGACCGCGGTTGGCAAATCACGTGGTATCGCGTTCCGTAACATGAGGTCCAACCGAAGCATACCTCCAAATCGTGTCGATGAGGTTGCCCTTCAGCGGACGCCCGCCTGACCCCGATCGACGCGTCTGCCGGCGACCAGGGTGGCGGTCTCGACCAGCTTCTGGCGCCCGGTGCGCTTCGCGTTCTCGTTGTCCACGAACTCGAACGTGCCCTCCTGCAGGCTGAACACGGCCACGTCGCCCGGCGCGCCCACGCCGAGCGTGCCGAGACCCTTGAACGCCGCGAAGATCCTCGCGGCGTTGACCGTGGCCCGGGCAATCACCTGGTCGAGGGGCATCCCGAGCAGCAGGAACTTGGACAGCACCGTCGGAAAATCGAACACCCGGTCGGTGCGGCCGGCGTCGGTGAGATCCGACGAGATCGTGTCGGGCAGAAAGCCCTGTCGCATCGCCCGACCGGCGCTGTCCCACGTAATGTGGCCGAGGCGGCCGTTGCCGATGTCGAACCAGACGCCGCGCCGCCTGGCCTCGAGGACCTCCGGCAGCAGCGCGCCGCGATCGTCCCAGATCCCGTGCGGCGGCGGCGAGTAGACGTGCGTGACGATGTCGCCCGGCTTGAGCAGGGCGAGGATCGCGGGCAGCGGCGACACGGTGTCGCCGATGTGCACCATCACGGGCAGGCCGAACGCGCGCGCGACCGCCTGCGCCCGGCGGAGCGCTTCGAGATCGTGGTCGCCGGCAACCGTCCGCGACAGCCTCGCCTTGATGCCGACGATCACGTCGCGATGACGGGCAATCGCGGCGCGCGCCGCGTCGACATCGGCGTGGTCGATGTCCAGCAATTCCCCGTCGCCGAGGACGCCGGGGCGCGCGATGTTCAGGAGGATGCGCATGCGCCCGCGCGCGGCTGCCGCGATCCGCGCGACGTCGTCGATGGCGTCGGCGCCCGCCGATCCGGCATCGACAAACGAGGTCACGCCGGTCGCGAGGCAGGTCGAGGGGATGTCGGCGCTGCGCGCGTGAAGATGGATGTCGATCAGCCCGGGCACGACGATCCTGCCGGCGGCGTCGATGACGTCTGCGGCGTCGGACGCGGCGAGCCCCGGTCGAACGGCGGCAATCCTCCCGCCCGCCAGCCCGACGTCCATCACGCGATCGAGCCGGCGCGACGGATCGATCACCCGCCCCCCGGCGATCAGCACGTCGAACCTCGCCGCACCGGCCGATTGCGGGGCCGTCAGCGCCGCGGCGCCGGCCGCCATCGTCTTCAGGAAATCGCGTCGCGTCCGCATGCGGCCGATTATACCGCCCGGAACCGCCTCGAGCCGGTCGCCCAGCCGCCCGGGACCGGGTGTCCGTGTCCTAATTGAGCGGCTTGAGCTCGGGCTCCACGCCGGCGGGGAGTGGGAATCGATCGACGACCATCATCATCGCCACCACTTGATACGCGCCCAGCGTGCCGACGAGGTCGACGATGCCGCGGTCGCCGCCAAGGACGGTCCGTGCCGCCTGGAAAGTGGTGTCAGAGACCTGCCTGGTGGCGAGGAGCTCGCTGCAGAAATTGTAGACGGCCTCTTCGTCGGTCCTCATGGCGATCGGCCGGCGGCCGTCGCGAATGGCTTCGACCACGCCCGGATGGAGTCCCGCGCTGACGGCCGCGCGACGATGCACGTACCAGGCGTACTGCGCGGTCCAGGCGCGCGCCCCCATGATGATGGCGAGCTCGGACAGCCGCGGCGGGACACTGGAATACCCGGTCCGACCGGCAAAGCGCGCGTACGCGATCGTCTTCTGCATCAAATCGGCGAAGGTCGGGCTCGAGATCATCACGCCGAGCGATCCGTCGATGCCTCGTCTCGGGCCCCCGAGGACGCTCCGGACAAACGCCTTCTGCTCGTCGGTCAACTCGTCGTACGTGGCCGGACGCGCGAGACGTCCGCCGCCGAGTCCCGCCACCGCGCGGCGCATCTCCTCGATCGTCGGCGACGAGGAGGGTGCCCCGGAAGGCCCCGCGCCGCCAGTGGCCGGCGCCGGCGCCTGCGCCGCCAGCAGACCGGCCACCGCCCCGGCGCCCGTCACGATGGCCGCCGCCGCGAGAAGCCTCAATCGCATGGGGATCTCGCGTCTACTTCTTCCCGTAGTTGACCTTCGCCGCCCCTTGCATCAGCGTCGCCGTCTCGACGCCCGAGCAGCCGACTTCCATGATCTGATCGAAGGGCGCGAGCCGCAGTGTCTGCTTCGGCACCAGCCACGGACCCGTCAGCACCTTCGGATCCTCGATCGTCGCCTCGACTTCGAGGGTGTTCGCATCGAGGCGCCGATAGCGCTCGACGATGTGGAGCGCATCGGAGTGAAACGACACGACGCCTTCGGCGTGCATCCAGTTGGAGTCGGCGAAGTTCGTGGTGTCGACGACCAGCGTGTCGCCCTCCCAGCGCCCGACCGAATCCCCGCGCCACGACGGCGCGACATCGTCGCGATGCCCGCGACCGTCGGTCGGGACGATCTTGAAGCCGTGATACGTCTCGGTCAGCATCACCACGAACTTCGGCGTCTGGACGATCTGGCCGACGAAGCCCTGCCCGTACAAGCTCACGTTCAGCGTACCGAACGCGACAGGGACGCAGCGCAGCGCCGGATCGTCCTTGTCGCCGAGCGTCCGGGCCTTGGCTTTCGCCGCATCGTTGTACAGGTTTGCGAACGCTGCGCGGATCCCGCCGTTGGTGCGCCGTGGTACCGCCGGGGCCGCCGCCGGCGGAGACGCCGGAGGCGTGTCGGCGAGCGGACGCAGCGGGACGTCGGTGCCGGGCCACCAGACGCCGGAGAGATCCGGATGTCCGTCCGCGGTGCGCGGGGCCGGGCCGGCGGGCTGTGCCGGTGCTCCGCCACGCTGGGCCGCGACATGGATCGTCAACGCAACCAGGACGCCGAGGATCGCCGCCGGCGCGACCGACCCGAACACTGCGCGTTTCATGTGCGATCTCCTGAAAGAGGCGTGAATTCCGGCCGGAGCCTGCCGGCCTCTGCACCCTGCTCGACGCGGATCGCTGTCCGAACGCCCCCGAGGTGGAGCCTGGCGCGTCGCGATTCAGCGTCCCCCGGGCCCGACTGCCGGACCGACCGCGAACGCGCGTCCGTCCGCGAGCACGAGCTCCCGCGCGGCGCCGGCGTTCTGCGACAGGTCCCGGGCGCGGAATCCCTTGATCGTCACCTCGTCGCCAGCCTTGACGAACCCTGGTTTGACGCCGCTCCGGATGAGCGAAGTCGGCGTGCTCGCCTCGAACGCCCAGCGCTCGACCTTGCCGCTGGCGTCCTTCACGTCGAGGAAGAACCAGGAATGGGGATTTTCGAGCCGCACTTCCGCGACGATGCCCTTGACAGTAATCGGCTGACTGGCATCGAACGCCGCGGCGAAGGAATGATGCGCGAGTGCCGGAATCGCCGACGCGAGCAAGCCGACCGCCGTCGCGACGAGGCGGAACGAACAGCGAGTCATAGGGCACCTCCTCCTGGAGGAACGACCAAGTCTGCTGACCGGGATTATAGCGAGTTTGCTATTGCCCGTGAGGGCGGCGCCTCGTAGACTAGCCGCGGAATTCAAGGAGACTCGCCGTGAGCACCCGGTTCACCTCGATCGCGATGGCGGCCATCGTCCTGGCGGCGTTGGCCCTGGCGGCCGCCCCCACGTCGGCCCAGCGGGGACAGCGGGGACAGGCGGCGGCGCCGCCGGCCGCCGGTCCGACACCGCGGCTGCCCAACGGGAAGCCCGACCTCAGCGGCCACTGGGCCAATCCCTACACGCCGAACATGGCGGGCCGCGGCCTGGTCGATCCCAAGACGCGGCAGCCGCTCGCCTTCGCGCGCCAGGGCGAACCGCTGCCCGACGCGGCGCCCAACGCCACCGGCACGGCCACGCGGACGTTCGATCTGCCGTACACCGAGTGGGGTCTGAAGAAGTGGAAAGAGTACGACCCGGTCAAGAACGGCGACTATGCGGGCAGCTGCCTGCCTTTCGGGATGTCGCGGAGCATCAATTCACCGCACGGCGTGCAGATCATCCAGAACAACGACGCCGTCGCGCTCCTGTGGGAGCAGAACACCTGGTTCCACTGGGTGCCGACCAACGGGATGAAATGGCCCGAGGATCTCCCGCCCAGCTGGAACGGCGTGTCGACCGGACGCTGGGAAGGCGACACGCTGGTCGTCGAGACCTCCGGGTTCAACGGCTACACACGGCTGGACACGACGGGGCATCCGCACAGCAAGGAGTTGAAGATGATCAACACCTTCCTGCGGACCGACTCGCGGACCATCCAGCATACGGTCACCATTCACGATCCGAAGGCCTATACGCAGGACTGGATGAACGTCCGCACCTGGAGAATCAAGGACTATCCAGACGTCATCATGGAATACTCGTGCGAAGAGAACAACCTCCAGAACCTGTTCAGCGGCGCGATCAAGCCGTGGAAGGTTCCGGAGAACGAGGACTGAACGGCATCGCAATCTGCCGCGTCGCGCCGATGTCGTCGCGGCAGGAGGAGGACCGAATGGCACGCACTAGGTCAATCGCAGGGTTGGCCGCCGCCGTGGTGCTGGCGGCGACGCTGCCGCTGGCCGCACACCACGCGGTGACGGCGGAGTTCGATCAGAACAAGCCGATCACGTTCACGGGCACCATCAAGGTGGTCGAGTGGATGAACCCCCACATCTACACGCAGGTCGAGGTGAAGCAAGCCGACGGCCGCACGGTCGTGTACCGCGTGGAAGGCGGGCCGCCCAACTCGCTGTTCCGGCAGGGCTGGCGCAAAGACAGCCTCAAGGTCGGCGAAGTCGTCACCGTCACCGGAATCAGGGCCAAGAGCGACACGTCGATGAACGTCGGACAAGCGACGATCACGACCGCCGACGGCCGCAAGATGTACGGCACCGGCGGCAACCGCGGCGAGCGGCCGTAGGCCGATTGCGGCGGGGGCGCCGGCTAATACGATCGAAACGTCAGGTTGAAGCGGCCGGACATCCCGAGCGCGGGCGGCGCGGTCCCGGGCAGAATGCACGAGACGCCGTGATACCGGAGCCGCGCGGGGCCGCCGAACACGAACCCGTCGCCCGACTCGAGGCGGATGCGCGAGACCGGATCGCGGCGCCGCGTCCCCCCGAAGTGGAACAGTGCCGCGTCGCCCACCGACAGCGAGACGATCGGAAGACCGGCCGCCAGTGACTCGGCGCTCTCGTCCCTGTCCTGGTGCAGTCCCATCCGGGCGTCGGCATCGTAGTAGTTCAGGATGCAGAGATCCGCGTCGAGCCTCATGCCGACCGCCGCCGCGACGTCGGCGGCCAGCCGGCGCAGGTCGTCCGGCAACGGCGGCGCCGGCTTGCCGTCGAAGTCGGCTCGCGTCGGCTCGTACGCGTAGGTCCGGCCGTTCCAGTGACGCCCCAGACACAGCATGCGCACGTGCATCTTGCCGCCGCCGCGCACGACCGGCACGTACGCCGGCGCGTCGCCGTCCACCAGCGCCCGACACCGGCACGCCAGGGCACGCTGTCGATCGAGCGTGAGGTAGCGCGGAAGATGGAACGCGCCGGGCCCGATTTCGACCACGGTCGTACGATACCATCTGGCGTTGTGAATCGCCTGGCGAGCGCCGCGCTGGTAGTGCTGGCGCTCCTGCCGTCGCCGGCCGCGGCCCATCCGGTGCCGTTCAGCTACCTGGACGTCCGCTTCGTCGAGGGCGCGCTCGACGTCACCCTGGTGGCACACATCGCCGACCTCGCCAACGATCTGAAGATCTCGCCCGCCGACGACCTGCTCAAGCCCGAAGTGGTCAATCCGCGCGCCGCGGCCATCACGACGATGCTGACGCCGCGATTCTCGATCTGGGCCGACGGCCGCCGGCTGACGCCGGTCTGGTCGAGTACGCCCGACATCCTCACCGAGCGCCAGTCGCTGCGCTTCTCCATCCGCTACCGGCTGGACCGTGCGCCGGGAACCGTCCGTGTGACCGCCGAGATGTTCCCCTACGATCCGATGCACCAGACGTTTCTCAACGTCTACGAGGGCGAGGCGCTGACGCAGGCCATCCTCGATCGGGGCCGTCCGTCGTTCGACTACTACGCCGGCACGCGCCAGGGCGTCTGGGCGGTGATTCGCAAGTTCGTCCCGGCCGGGGTGCACCACATCCTGATCGGCCCCGACCACCTGCTGTTTCTCGTCGGCCTGCTGCTCCTCGGCGGCACGCTTCGTCAGCTGCTGCTGGTCGTGACGTCGTTCACCGTCGCGCACAGCATCACCTTGTCGCTCGCCGCGCTCAACCTGGTCAGCCCGCCGGCGCGGGTCATCGAGCCGGCCATCGCGCTCAGCATCGTCTATGTCGGGGCCGACAACCTGCTGGCGCAAGGCGGGCGCGACGTGCGCGCGTGGATCGCGTTCACCTTCGGCTTCATCCACGGGTTCGGGTTCGCCAACGTGCTGCGCGAGATGGATCTGCCGCGGCGGGCGCTCGGCTGGTCGCTCTTCTCGTTCAACGCCGGCGTCGAGATCGGACAGCTGATTGTCGTCGTCGGGGTGGCGTCGCTGCTGGCGATGCTCCGGTCGCGCAGCGAGCTCGTCGGCCGCCGCGTGGCGTTCGCCGGGTCGCTGGTCGTGATCGCGGCGGGCACGTTCTGGTTCGTCCAGCGCGTGTTCTTCCCCGCGTGACCCGGACCACGAACCGTGTTCACGGTTTTCTGCTACCGTATCCGCCGGCTTTCGAGGAGGGAGGACTCATGAAGCGAAGCATGCTGCTCGGCGCGCTCATTGCGGTCGGGGCGCTGTCGATGGGCGTCGCGGGATTCCAGAATCCGCCGGCCGGCGCCCCCGGCCAGGGCCGCGGCGAGGGCCGGGGCCGCGGGCGGGGACCCGCGGGACCGCCGATGCTCGACATCAAGAAGGTCAAGGACAATCTCTGGATGATCACCGGCGCCGGCGGCAACACGGCGGTGTTCCAGACGGCCACTGGGCTCGTCGTCATCGACACGAAGAATCCCGGAACCGGGCAGGCGATTCTCGACAAGATCAGGACGGTGACCGACAAGCCGATCACGACCATCATCAACACCCACACGCACGCCGACCACACCGGGAGCAACGAGTTCTTCGGCACCACGGTCGAGATCGTCGCGCAGGAGAACACCAAGGCCAACATGGAGAAGATGGACAACTTCAAGGGCGACAAGTCCGTCTTCCTGCCGAAGAAGACCTACAAGGACAGGCTGACGATCGGCAAGGGCAACGACGAGATCGACCTGTACTATTTCGGGCCGGCGCACACGAGCGGCGACTCGTTCGTCGTGTTCAAGGCGCTTCGGGCCATGCACGCCGGAGACGCGTTCGCGGGCAAGAACGTGCCGATCGTCGACACGAACAACGGCGGCAGCGTCGTCGACTACGGCAAGACGCTGGCGAAGGCGGCCTCCACGATCAAGAACGTCGACACCGTCATCAACGGCCACACCAACGACACGACAACGTTCGCGGATCTGAAGGACTACGCCGAGTTCAACAACGAGTTCGCGGCGTGGGTGGCGGCCGAGAAGAAGGCCGGCAAGACGGCCGAGCAGGCCGGCGACGAGTACAAACTGCCAGAGAAGTGGAGCGCCAAAGGCTACACGACCGGAGCGGCGCTGTTCGGCGGCTACAAGGGCAACATCCAGACCGCCTACAAAGAACTGGACGCAGGCAAGAAGTAGCGAGGCTTCGATGCGCAGAGGGCTTGTTCTCGGAACGCTGATGCTCGCCGGCGGGCTCTCGCTCGCGGTGGCGGCCGCCGTCCAGGCGCCGCCGCCGACCGGGCCGACGCCGGCCGCGCTGGCCGCCACCAAGATAGAGAAGGTCAAGGACAACCTGTACATCATCACCGGATCGGCGCCGGCGCCGCGCGACGCCTTCAGCGGCGGCAACACCGCCGTCTTGGTCACCGACACGGGTGTGGTGGTCGTCGACACCAAGCTGGCCGGCTGGGGACAGGTGATTCTGGACCGGATCAAGACCGTGACGAACAAGCCGGTCGTCACCCTCATCAACACGCACACCCACGGCGATCACACCGGCAGCAACGAGTTCTTCGGCGCGAACGTCGAATCGATCGTGCAGGAGAACACCTTGGCGAACATGGAGAAGATGGACGCCTTCAAGGGCGACAAGGCGAAGTTCCTGCCGAAGAAGACCTACAAGGACAGGATGACGGTGCTCGCCGGCAAGGACGCCATCGACCTGTACTATTTCGGCCCGGGGCACACCAACGGCGACACCTTCGTCGTCTTCCGATCGCTGCGAACCATGCACGCCGGCGACATGTTCCCGTGGAAGGACGCGCCGTTCATCGACCGCGCCAACGGCGGCAGCGGCGTCGAGTGGCCGAAGTCGCTCGACAAGGCGTTGAAGACCGTGAAGGACGTCGACACCGTCATCGGCGGCCACCAGCCGACCGCGACGTGGAAGGATCTGCAGACCTACCAGCAGTACACGGCCGACCTCTTCGCCCAGTCTCAGGCGGCGCTGAAGGCCGGCAAGACCGTCGACGATGCCGTCGCGGGCATGAACCTGAAGAAGTACGCCGGGTTCGAGTCGATGCGGCTCAAGGCGGCCGTGCAGGCGATCTACGACGAGTTGAACGGGAAATAGCCGGCCGGGGCCGCCCTCAGGCGGCCCTCAGCCATCGGTCCATCCAGGCGGCGATCTGACGCAGGCGCTCGATGCGATGCTGCGGCTCCCCGGAACGCGAGAGCTCGTGGTTCTCGCGCGGGAACCGCACCATCACCGTCGGGACCTTCAGGTACTTCAGCGCGCGGAACATCATCTCGCCGCCGTCGGCGGGCGGCGTCCGATAATCGGCGTCCCCCAGAAGCAGCATGAGCGGCGTCTTGACGCGGCCGACGTAGGTGATCGGCGAGCGCGCGGCGAAATCCTGCGGATCCTCCCACGGCGCCTTGTGAAACCACGCGGGCTGAAACTGCGAGAAGTCGGCGGTGAACCAGAAGCCGTACCAGTCTGCAATGTCACGCTGCGACACCGCCGCCCTGAACCGCTCGGTCTGCGTGATGGTCCAGTTCGTCAGCAGCCCGCCGCCGCTGCCACCGGTCACGCCCAGCCGCGCGGAATCGACCCAGCCGCGCTTCAGCACCTCGTCGACGCCAGCCATCAGATCCTTGTAGTCGTCGCCGGGGTAGCGGAACTGGATGACGTTGCCGAACTCCTGCCCGTACGACGTGCTGCCGCGTGGATTCGTGAACAGCACGACGTACCCCTTCGCCGCCAGCCACATGAACTCGTGCGTGTAGGTGTTCCCGAACGCGGCGTGCGGGCCGCCGTGAATCTCGAGAATCATCGGATAGGTGCGGCCCGCGTCGAAATCCGGCGGCTTGAGAATCCACGCCTGGATGGGCCGGCCGTCGAACGACCGGTACCAGAACTCCTCCGGCTCGCTCTGCCGGATGTCGGCGAAGAGCGCGTCGTTCACGCGGGTGATCGGTTTCGCCCTCGCCGCGGCCCCCGGCGTCACGATGAAGACGTCGCCGACGGAGGTCTGCGTCGAAATCGCCGCGGCAATGCTCGACGCCTGAGGGTCGGCGCTGTACGCCTCGACCGTCTGCGGTCCCTCGGTGACGGCTTCCACCCTCCGCGTCGCGATGTCGACCCGCTTCAGGTTGGCGCTGCCGTGCTCGGCCGCGACGACGACGAGCGCGGAGCCGTCGCGCGACCAGATGATCGGCTTCGGATTCTGCCCGCGCGGCGCCGGCTGATCGCCCCCGATCCCGCCCCCGATGTCGTAGTCGTAGTCGGCCGTGAGGTTGACCGGCCTCGCACCGGGCCGCACGTCCATCACAAAGAGGTCGGGCTGGCTGTAGGAACGCACCGGATCGCCGTGGAGAGTGCCGATGAACGCCAGGCGCCGGCCGTCGGGCGACGGCGAGATGTTCGTGATCGTGCCGTCGATGCTGGCAACCCTGCTCATCGCGCCACCGGAGGCCGGCACGCTGTACAGATCCGAATCCTCCGGCAGGTAGTACGGCTCGGCCACGCGATCCGACGAGAAGTAGACGCTCGCGCTGTCGGCCGCCCAGACCGCACCGCGCTCGTCGAAGTCGCCGTCGGTCAGCTGTCGAAGGGGGCCGGGATCCCCGCCGGCGTCCGGCACGTCGATGGCGAACAAATGCGTGTGCTGCGCGGGGTCGAGATAATCCGTCGCGCCGTTGGCCCGGTACTCGGCACGCGTGATGACCTTGACGTCGCTCGTGGCGGAAGCGCCCGTGCGCCCGTTTCGTTCAGGCTCCGGGCCGCCCGCCGCCGGCGCGCCGGTACGGGTGGCGCTGCTGAAGGCGATGCGTCGGCCATCGGGCGACCACGCGGGGTCGCTCGCGCCGTTCGCCAGACTGGTGAGCGGCCTGGCTTCGCCGCCCTCCGTGCGCAGCAGATACAACTGGCCGGGCTCGTAGTGCCCGTCCTTCTCCACGGCGCGCACGAAGGCAATCGCCTTCCCGTCCGGCGACCAGCGCGGCGAGAGGTCGTGCAGACCCGAGGTCAGCCGACGCGGCGGCGCCGTCCCCGCGGTGGACACCACGAACAGCGAGGCGTCATACCGGTTCTGCTTCCCGTCAACCCTGACCTGGACGAAGACCACCCGCGACGCGTCCGGCGATATCTGCGGATCGGCAATCCAGGTGAACTGGAGCAGATCTGTTTCGGTGACCAATCGCTTGCCGGCCGCGTGCGGCGACGCGAGCGCCGCGACGAGGGCCCCGACCATCGCGGCCGTCGTGCTTCGAAGCATGCGCTGACTCCTCCGCTCCTGCATCTTAGCCGGACAGGGACGTGCTGATCGCCATCGGGAAGAGGATGAGACGCGAAACTCCGCCTCGAGCAGGAGCCGGGCGGACACCTACTGACACGGTGTGCGACAGTCACCGCGTCTAGCACGACGGCGCAGCGGCATGTGAGTGGCGAGAGGCGTGGACGCGGTTTCAAAAAGGCCCGCCGGCCCGACGTCTGAGACCGGTCGGACCGGCGATCCTTCCAAACCGCCCAGGTACTCCTGCGGCCTACCAGCGGACGGCAACCCCGATGTTGGCGCGCCAGAAGTTGAGCCCGGACAACACGGTCTGCGCCAGCGCGTCGCCGGCCGCCAGATCGATGTTGTCGTTCGTGAACGCGCGGAAGTAGCGGACGTCGCCGCGCACCCCCACGTTGCCCGCGTAGCCCATGACCCCGAACCCGACGTCGGCGCCGGCCCTCACGGCGTTGGCGCTCGTGGTCGCCGAAATGCCCAACACATCCGATCGCAGCTGAATGCCGCCGACTCCCGCCGAGACGTACGGCTGAATCTGTCGGTCCGCCCCGAGCGGCAGCGCGCCGACGCCGTTCACCATGTAGGCGTTGACCGTGGGATTGTCGGCAAGCAGCGCGTTATTCACCTTGAACTTCGGCCCGAAATCGCCGAGCAGCTCCGCGCCGGCGATACCCTGCCACAGGTAGCCGACCTGTCCGCCGAAGTCGACGCTGGCGCTGTCCGCGCTCGCGCCGAAGTTGGATCCCACGAACCCCGACGCGATCCAGTGGCTCGGAACCGTCGCGACAAAGCCCGACGGCCCGGACGCCGTTGGCGTGGGTGGAACCGTGGATTCCGGCGTCAGTGCCGGTCTGGGCGCTGGTGACGTCTGGGTCGCGGGCGGCGATGTGCGGGAGCCCGGATTGCCCGGCTCCTGCGCCCGGGCAATCGAGGGGCAACCGACGGCCAGGGCCGCGACGACCATCCAGTGACTTGCTCGCATGGCACCTCCTCCACAAGGAACAATCCACGCGATCGTGCAAACGATATTCCGCAAAATACTGTTAACAGGAGAGTTAACGGCTCAGCCCGGACGCCGGACGAGCCGCTCAGAACCCCGGTTGGACGTTGAACGCCAGCGTCCAGCCCTTCGAGAGCTGATCGAGCGGACGCACGCCGTCCAGCTCGAAGATGAATCCGGCGGCGCTCACGCGAACGCCCGCGCCCAGGCTGCGCAGCCCCTTCCACACGGGCCGATCGAGACGAGGCAGCCGAAACGCGCTCACGTCCGAGAAGGCCAGCCCCTCGATTGGCAGCGGCCCTGACGCGGCCGAGCGGGTGAACGCCCCGGGAATCGGAAAGCGGAGCTCCACGTTGCCGGCCACCAGCCCGGTGGCCGTCAGGAAATCGAGCGAGCTGCCGTCCGGACCGATATCGCCGTATCCGCGCACGATGTCTCGCAGCGTCCACGCGATGGGCGTGAGCCGCGGGTCGCCCGCGCCGGCGCCGTAGCGCCCGACGTGTATCGCGCGGAGTGCGATCGTGAACGGCCGGACCGGCATCACGTACCGGCGGTAGTCCGCGGTCACGGTCGTGAACGTGAGACCGCCGAACGTCGGCGCGACACCAAATCGGTAGCGCTCGCCGAGGATGGGGGCCGTCGGACCGAACAGCGCCGTGTCGGAGACCAGCGCGGCGCCGCCCTCGATGAGAAGAGCCGGCGCGGCCGCGCCGCTCACCGTGGTGGATTCCGTCAGCATCTGGCCGGTGACGCCGGAGTAGGTGCCAATCGTCGTCTCCCGGTCGAATGTGATCGCGTGGGCGCCGCCGGTCAGCTCGATGCGCTTCGCGCCGCTCAGCGGGTACAAGGCCATCCCGGACAGCTGTCGGTGAAGCTGGCGGAAGGTGTCGGTCTGGCGGCCGATGGTGCCCAGCGTGTCGCCCGTCGCCCCGGACGTCCGGGTCTGCACGCGTCCGAGCAGCCACGGCACCTGGCCGCCGACGATCCCCCAGTTCCACCGCGAGCGCATGTTGAGATAGGCGGCCTGCGCCGCGAAATCGTCGGCGCTCCTGCCTGCCTGCACCGCAGTCTGCAGCCGCTGGTCGCCGAGCATGTCGCCGAACGACAGCGCGATGCCGGCGCGCAGAAATCCTCCGGTGCTGCCGCCGCCGGCGCTCAAGTACGGCTGCACCAGCCGATCGAGTGACAGCCCGCGCCGATACGGTTTCACCGTGAATTCCTTGGCCTCGATCAGGCCGACGGTCGGCATCCTCGTCGCACTCGACACCTCCGGAACGGCCCGCGCCGATGGATCCGGCGACGAGGCGTCCGGTGCGTGATTCGACGACGGCACGGGCGTCCCCTGTGGCGCATCGAGCGCGTGGATCTCGTACGAGCCGGCGCGGTACACGGTGAAGGTCAGCCGGTCGGCCCGCGCCGCCGCGGAGAGTGCGGGGCTGAGCGAGGTCACGCCGCTCACACCGGTCGCTTCGTTCGTGATCCGGAACAGGTCGCCGGAGGCGAGCGACACGCGATAGACGTTGCTGACATCGTCCACGTCGGCGACGAAATAGAGGCTCGCGCCGTCCGCGGACCAGTGCGGATCGATGTTCTTCGACCCGGCCAGCCCGGGGATTTCCGTGATGGCGCCCGATTCGACGTCGAGGCGGCCGAGGCGGTAGTTTCCGAACGTCAACGTCTCGGTCGACGAGGAAAACCAATCCGTCGCGAACGCGATGCTGCGGCCATCCGGAGACCAGGCGGGCTGCAGGTCGGCAAACGGATCGCTCGTCAGCGCGCGCACGACGCCGGTGGCCAGATCGACGGCGTACAGATCGGTGAAGCCGCCTTTGAGAGCCGAGAAGGCGATCTGCCGCCCATCGGGCGACCAGGTGGGGCTGAACACCTGATCGACCTGGCGGAGTCGGATCTCGCGCTCGATGCCGCCGGTGCGCATGTTCAGGATCGTGAGCACCGGCTGGCCGCCGGCGAGTGCGGCCAGGGCGAAGCGGCCGCCGTCCCACTCCCAGGCGCCAGCCGAGTCGATGAACTGCAGGCTGTCGAAATGGGGATCGCCCGCCGTCTGCACGATCTTGCGGCGGACGGCGCCGGTCGCCGCATCTGCGAGGAAGACGTCCACCGAGTACCGATCGCGCTCGGACAGAAACACCAGCGAACGACCGTCCGGGCTCAACGCGGGACCGACATTCAGGCGGCCGCCGCCCTTGCGCGCCGTGACGATGGCCGGCGATTCATCGCCCGACGGGGCCGCGGCCCGCGCGGCGACTTCGCGAATCCAGTCGTGCCATCCGGTGGTCAGCGCGCCGACCTCGGCGCCGGTCACCGCGACCAGCCTGCTGATGGCGCCGCCCGGCGCCTTCGACGTGAGAGCCCGGGCCACGACATCGTGGCCGTACCGAAGGTCGAGATAGGCCCACAGGGCCTGACCGTAGCGGTACGGGAACCACCGAGGATCGTCGAGCTGCTCGATGCGCGGCAACGCGTTCTGGTGGACGGCGTCGCGCAGCCACATCGACGTGTTGGCGTCGAGACGGCCGACCGAGAGGTACTCCGCCATGCCTTCCAGGAACCACGACGGCAGGAGCGAGATCGAGCGACCGGTCTCGCGCAGGATGTCCCGTTGAAACGCGTGAACGAGCTCGTGGCCGAGCACGTGATCCGTTTCGCCGAGGCCGGCGGCGAAGGGCAGCACCACTCGCCCCTTCTCGTGTTCGGTGATGCCGCCGACGCCGTCGCCCAGCAGTCCCGGCACGACGTTGGTCTCGGTGAACTGCGCGTGGCTGGCATACAGCACGACGGGTTGTCGCTCGGTGAACGCGTGATCGAACACTCGCGAGAGCCGCGCGTACCACCGCTCGGCCAGACGGCCGGCCTGCACCGAAGCCTCCCGCTCGGCGGGATAGTAGTAAATGTCGAAATGCGGGGTTTGCAGGATCTGGAAGTCGAAGTCGTCGTAGTGGACCTTGTTGCGCCCGAAGGACTGCGCGCCGGCGGCGGTTGCCGCCAGCATCACGAGCATCGTGGCAACCATTCGCGTCAGCACGGGTCGAGCTCCTCGTGGTCGTCGTGTCGCGCCGATCGCAGCCGCCCGATGGCTTCGATGCGCGGACGAAGACACGAGTCAGCGAAGCCCGGCGTGAGTTGAAGCAGAAGCGGGAGAGGCGTTCACGATACGCCAACAGAGCAGGTGGAGCAAGAAAGATCGGAGCTCTTCAGGCGCGTCAGCTCGAGCGGCGGCGCGCCGGCGACGTTCGCCGATCTCAGTGCACGATCTGGTCGTCGAACGACCCGTCAACCGCCTCGAGATGGGGAATCTCGAGCGTGCGCACCGCATGGATCGCGGCCGCCAGCGCGTCGTCGGCGCGGCATCCATCGCGCTGCTTCCGCACGTCTTTCAGCGCCGCCCGCAGGACCCTGAGAACCTGTGCCCGATCGAATCGCTGCCCCTCACAGTGGTCGCAGAAGCTCATCGCGTCCCTCGTTCGACAAGAGAGGGCGCCCGCACGGGAGCGACCGGCGGGCGCCTGCATTCGGGGCATTGTTGCATATTCACCGACGAGGGGACCCTGGACGGCGACTGACGCGAGAGCGCGCCGACGAAAAACGGCCGACGCCCGGATCGCCGTCGATCCGGGCGTCGCCTCTTGCGCCGGTTGCCTCGCCAACCGTAGTCCCGAAGATGCCGGTATCGGCGGGTCGCCGTGAATCAGTCGCGCGTCGCTACGGGCAGCTCGACGCAATCATCGTGACGGTGTCCACCTTCAGCACCGGCGCACTGGCGCTCGAGGCCGCCGGGGCCCCGCCGGCCGCGTTGGGAGCCGCCGTCGGGGGCGCGCCGGGCGAAATGGCGCCGGGGCTACCCGAGCTCGGCTCGAGCATCCCGACGATCATCACCTTGTGACCCACGTGCGACGCCACTTTGCCGGCCTCGGCATCCAGCCGATAGGTCGACCCCGATTCGCGTCCCGCCGTTCTCGCCGACGAGGAGGACGACGGCGGTTTCGCCGCTGCAGACGACGATGACCCGGTGTCGCGCATGGCGTTGGTCAGGATGAAGCTCGAGCCGGCGCTCGAACTGTTCGCCGTCCCCGACGTGCCGACCGCCGATGGGGTTCCGCGTTCCACGCATCCGGTGAAGGTGACCTTGGCCGCGTCGGCACGCGGAGTCAGCGAGGTCGGCGGCGTGGTCGATCGGGGCGTTGACGCTCCGGGGGCCTGCGTCGCGCCCGGCGTCTGCGCGGCAAGCGTGGTGGCGGCGGCAAGCGCAATCGCTGCACACGTTCCGGTCCAGACTCTCTGATGCATCGTGACCTCCTGATTTGACATCGTGGCGTTCACCGCGGTGTGCAATCAGGACGCCACGTCGACGCGCAGGACACCGCGGGGCGGCGCTCGTGCGCTCGCAGTCGCGGGCAGGCCATCCCGCAGTCGATTCGAGCGCGTGGCGGTCGCACTCGAGGACGGAACGCTTCAGCTGCCCGAACAGGAGACAACCGTTACCCGTGAACCGTGAGTGTTCGCGGCGCCGACGCGCGTCACGCGAGAAACATCGTTCGGGTGCGGACGAGCTCGCGGCTCCGCATCACGACGCTCCCGGTAGTGTCCGGCTTGAAGCCGGGCAGCTGGTGTCGGCAGTTCCTGGGCTGGATGCGACTCAGGGCAGCCGCATCAGCCCGAGCGTCACCAGCAGGGGAATCGCAACCGCGACGAGCGCTTCTCCCGCGATCAATCCGGACGCCAGCGGAATCGAGTAGCGATGATGACTCGTGGGGGCGATCCTGGCCCAGACCTCATCGGCGGCCGCGCCGAGGAAGATCATCGTCACGGCATTGATCGGGATGAGCATCGCGATCCCCATACCGGTGGGCGACGGCACGAACGGCCGCCATCCGTCCTTCTGCTCGAGCAGGGTGAGCGCCACGCCAACCAGCGCCCCCGTCAGGAACGACCATTTGATCCACGAGAGGCGCGCCACCGCCTCGGCGCTCGCGGCTGCCGGACCGGTCCACTCGCGCGTGACCAGCCTGGCGAAACCGACCCACCGCTGCGAGGTCGGGCTCAGCAGCTGCGCGTGCTCGCCGACGATCCCGTAGGTGTCCCGAAGCAGTGGGTACATCACCGCGAGCGCCAGCGCGCCGACCGGCACCGCCAGCAGCTGCATGTAGGTGAGGATGCGTGGCGTCGAGTCAATCATCTGGCCGGTCCGGAAGTCCTGCATCAGCCCTTCGGACTCGGCGGCGACGGCCGCCGTGATGCCGCTCGACACCATGCTGGCTCTCAGATCGCCCGGGGCGATCACGCCGAACATGGCTTGCATGAGATTCGTCATGGCGCTGATCGGTCCCCAGTTCGTCTCGCCCAGCACCCGCAGGGCGACGAGCCCGAGCGGCATCGCGAGCACGATGGCCAGCACCGAGTGCCAGACAGGCGTACCGAAGAACGAGCGCTGCACTGCAATCAGCAACAGCGCCGAGACGGCGCTGCCAGCTCCCACCCACCGCAGCGAAAGATCCTGCGAGGCGCCGGACGAGGCGGCGAGGCTGCGGAAGGTCCTGACGAGCACGTTCCAGCGAAACAGCAGCGCCGACATGCCGCCGGCCACGAGCATCCCCACGGCCGGCCACATGACGGTCAGCAGGATGTCCACGCGCCGCGCGTCGGCCGGAATCAGCCCGCGCGCGAGCAGCCAGGGCGGCGCAAGCACCCATCCGACGAGGCCGCCGATGAGCATGCTCGCGCTGATGCGCAGCCCGATGATGATGCCCGAGCCGACGTTGAGCAGTGAGACGCCGAACCCGACGCCCACCGCCGCCGAGAAGCGATTCACGTTGACGGCCATGCTCTCGACGATCCACTTGAGCTGCGTCGCCACGAACGTCAACCCGGACAGCACGAGCGCGCCGACCATCACGAACGCCGATTTCCGCGCCTGCTCGCCGCGCGAGTCGAGCATGATGAGCGTCTCGCCCGCGGCGATGCCGTCGGGAAACGGCAGGTTCTCGTCGTCGATGAAGTGCTTGCGCAACGGCACGGCGAGAAACACGCCCAGCAGACCCGAGGCGGAGAGCCAGACGAAGGTCTGCGTCCTCGACAGGCGGACGTCGAAGCCGCTGCCGGGATCCGCGGCCAGGATGTCGAACGCCGCCAGCAGCCAGCACAGGAACGCGATCTGTCCCGCCGTGGTGCCGGCGGTCTGCACGATGTTGTTCTCCCAGCGGTTGTAGCTCTTCGAGAAGAGGCCGAGGGCGAGGAAGCCGAAGAAGGCGGAGACCACCGAGATGTTGGGTCCGAAGCCGAACTTGAGGACCACGTACGGGTAGGACGCGCCGATGAGGAGGGCGACGAGAAGGCCGACCGTCACCGAGCGCGCGGTGAGCTCGCGAACGTGCGGCGGCCGGTCCGGGGCCAGGACCGGCTGCCGCTCCTCATCGTGCACGCGCCAAGCTTACATCGCCATCAAGCGGATGGCGGGGACTTCCACGATCCGGACGCCGTTGGCCGGCGGCGCATCGACGGCCCGCGCCAGCGCGCCAACGATCGCCGGGCGGGTCACGAGTCCCAGTCGCTCGGCGCTCTGGCGGGTCGCGGGGATGTGCCTGAGCACCGCGTACACCGGCATCAAGAGATACGGCCAGCGGTGACCCGGTCCCAGGACGTACCACGGTCTGAGAATGGTGGCGGGAATGCCGGTCGCCGCGACGAGCGCCTCGCCCTGCTCGCGCACAGCGATGTAGGCGCGCATCACCGGTGCCGGATGGGCCACGCTCACGTAGATCAGGTGACGGACGCCGGCGTGCTGCGCAGCCACGGTGCTGGCCCGGATCGAGGCCAGATCGACGCGCTCGAATTCGGCGGCTTTCGCCGGATTCGGGTGGGGCGTTCCGACCAGGTGCACGAGGGTGGCCCCGCCCGGAACCGCGTCGGCAAACGTCGAGGCGTCCAGCGCGTCGCCGGTCGCCGGCAACACGTCGGGCGGGAGCCTCGCCTCCGAGCCCCGGCGGACGAGACCGACCACGCGATATCCACGGCCAGCCAGCGCACGAGTCAACTCGCGGCCGATGTACCCGGTCGCGCCGGTCACGAAGACCGGGTGCGTCCGCGGAGTCCACGCTGCAGCAGCCACGATGTCCCCTCCCGTGTGCTTCCTCGAAGGCCTTACGTGAGCCGACCGCGCCTGGATTGGCGCCACCGACGCCGCCGACCCGCTCCTCCCGCCCCACGCTCGTTTGCGATAGCATCGCTCCAGTCGCGCTCCAAACCGACCATCAGAGGACCCGCTGTGATCAAACGACGCATTTCGCTCCTTCCGCTCGTTCTGCTCTTGCTGCCGATCAGCGCCAGGAATCTGCCGGCCCAGGACCTGGTCATCACCAACGCGCGCATCGTCGTGGGCAACGGCACGGTCATCGATCAGGGGTCGATCGTCGTGCGGGGAGGCCGGCTCGTGTCGGTGGCGGCCGGTCCGTCGAGTGTTGCCGGAGTCCCGACGATCGATGCTCGGGGCCTTTCGGCCCTGCCCGGCTTCATCGACGGACACCGGCACGTCAATACCGGGCCCAATGAGAAGGAGCAGATGCAGCAACTGCTCGATGCGGGCTACACGACGATCCTGTCGGGCGGCGGCCCTGCGGAAGGCAACCTGACGCTCCGGGACCACATCGAGAAGGGCGTGATCAGGGGACCGCGGATCATCCCGTCCGGCCGCGTGAATCTGGCCGACACCACCCCCGAGGCGGCTCGCGCCGAAGTGCGACGGCTCGCGGCGCTGGGCATCAAGTTTGTCGGGGAACAGGCGCTCACGCCCAAGCCCGGACCGACGGCGAAGGAGCTGGACAACCTCAGGGCGATTGTCGACGAATCGAAGAAGGTCGGCGTCTGGGTCCAGATTCACGCGGTGAGCCCGCAGGCGATGATGGCGGCCGTGGACGCCGGCGTGCCGAAGCTCGTTCATACGCCGCATTTCGGCTGGCTGAGCTTCGAGGACGCCAAACGGGTGGCCGCCGCCGGCGTGAAGCAGCTGTCGACCATCGGCTTCGGCGTGCCAGTCTTCGGCGTGTTCGCCGATGACAACACGCCGCGCTTCCGGGACGGCCGGCCCTGGCCGGCGTCAATCCTCGACGGCGAGGGCCGCGGGCAGGAGGCCGGCTACAAGGCGGTGAATGCGAGAACCTCCTGGGACGCCGGCGTGATCTACGGCTACGGCACCGATACGGGATACGCACCCAAGGCCGGGCTCGAACACGAGCTGAAGTCGCTCAACCTGATGTTCTCGATGCGGGACATCGTCAAGCTGATGGGACCGAACACGGCGTCCTACATCGAGATGAGCGACGAGCTCGGCACGCTCGAACCCGGCAAGCTCGCCGACATCGTGCTGGTGGCGGGCAACCCTCTCGATGGCTATTGGAATCTGCTGAACACGAAGCTGGTCGTCAAGGGCGGCGTGATCGTGTCGGATCAGCGGTAGAGATTCGACTTTTGCCGTGCGCGTCGATACGATGTCGATCAATCGGACGGGATTGGCCGATCCTGACGTGAGAGAGTCACATATGAGAGTCCGAGTTCACCCTGCGATCCTCGCCGCGAGTGCTGTCGCGGCGATTCTGTCGGCGTCGCATCCGGCGCTCGGAGGGGCGCCACAACGCCAGGCCGGCGCGGCCGCGCGATCGGACTGGCCGCCAGAGGGCCCCACGCCGCGGACAGCCGACGGCAAGCCCGATCTGTCGGGCAACTGGCAACCGAACGCGATTCGGCAGAACGTGGATCTGATCGGGTCGGGCGTGGAGGTCCCGCTCCTGCCCGAAGCGGCCGCGGTCTACAAACGGCACAAGGACAACATCAGCAGGGACGATCCCGAAGCCCGGTGTCTGCCTCCCGGCGTGCCCCGCATGAGCACGACCCCGTACCCGTGGACGATCGTGCAGACGCCGAAGCTGATGGTCATCGTGTACGAGGGCGGGGCCCACATCTGGCGGAAGATCTTCATGGACGGCCGCGGCCACGACCCGAACGTGCAGGAGACGTGGCTGGGGGACTCGATCGGCCATTGGGACGGCGACACGCTCGTGGTGGAGACCGTCGGCCAGAACGACATCACCTGGCTCGACCAGTCCGGCATCCCGCATTCCGCCGGCATGAAGGTGACCGAACGCATCCGGCGCCCCGATTACGGGCACCTCGAAATCGAGCACATCATCGACGACCCGAAGACCTTCTCCAGGCCGTGGTCGTTCACGACGCATCCCTCGCTGTTGCGCGGCGAATTGATCGAGTACATCTGCCAGGAGAACAACAAGGACGTCGAGCACCTGGTGGGCAAGTGACCGCCGCCTGACTGACGATTCCGGCGGGCCGCAGGCGGACTCGTGGCATCATGGACCCTCCGGAGGGGCCATATGCGAGGACTTCGACTTGCCGGGATCATCACCTTCACGGCGCTGGCGGCGTCGCCGGCGCTGCCGGTTCGCGCCCAGAACAATCCGCCGGCCAGCGGAGACATCGACGCGCAGCGGAAACTGATCCGCGAAGTCGCCGAAGCGCTGAAGAAGAAGAAGGACGCGGGCACATCCGCCTCGGTCCCCGCCAGGGGATGGAAGGCGGCGCGGACGCCGTGGGGCGATCCGGACGTTTCGGGCGTCTACACCAATAGCGACGAAGCCGGCATCCCGTTCGAACGCCCGGCGGAGTTCGAGGGCCGCCGGCTGCAGGACATTTCCGGCGAGGAGCTCGCGGCCATTCAGCAGAAGCGACGGGAGGCGACGATCGAGAACGCCGCCCGCCAGACGCAGCAGCCCAACCCGCAGCTGTTCTGGTGGGAGACGTTGAACGCCACCAACAGCCGCGCGTGGCTCGTGCTCGATCCGCCCGATGGCCGGATTCCTCCGACGACGCCCGAAGCCGCTCGCCGGGCGGCGGCCACGAGAGAGGCGCGCATCGCGGCCGGACGGTTGCGGGGCCAGGCCGACTCCTACGAGGACCGCAGCCTCTACGATCAGTGCATCACGCGCGGCCTGCCAGGCTCGATGATGCCGGCGATCTACGGCAGCTCGTATCGCATCGTTCAAGGGCCGGGCTACGTCGGGATCATCTACGAGATGATCCACGAGACGCGCATCATCGCGCTCGGCGGACGCCCCCACCCCGCCAAGATCATCCGCGCCTATATGGGCGACGCCAAAGGCCACTGGGACGGCGACACGCTGGTGGTCGAGACCGTCAACTTCAAGGATCAGAGCGCGTATCGCGGCGCCGACGGCGGCACGCTTCGTCTGATCGAGCGGTTCAAGCCGGTCGGACCAAGCACCACGGAGTGGTCTGTCACCGTCGACGATCCGTCGACCTGGACGCGTCCGTGGACCTTCGCGATGAATCTGACGAAGAAGGACGAAAGCCAGCAACCGTTCGAGTACGCGTGCCACGAAGGCAACTACGGCCTCCGGAATATCCTGAGCGCGGCGCGCGCCGCTGACCGAGAGCGCCAGTAACGTGGATCGCGAGTCGGCTCTCAGGTGTCGGGCCGCTCGTGATGCCGCCGCAGGTTCCTGGCATCCGCGGCCAGCCGTTCGCTGACCGTGACGGCATAGGGCGGGTCTGCCGGCGACAGGGCGCGCAACGAGGGAGAGAGACGGTTCAGCGCCGCCTCTCGCCGAGCCCGCGCGTCATCCAACCTCACCCGGCCTGCGGGCTGGCGTACTCCGTTCGTCATCACCGGCTCCAGGAGCGGGCGGCCGCGTGCCGGTTCGTCATGGCGCGCGACCACGTCGTACTGAGCGATGCCGTCGCGCTCCACGCGAAAGATCTGCTTGCGTCCGGGCAGGATGGATTTTCCGGTCGAGAGCTTGATGCGCCCGCGACCAGCGTACTCCACGAGCTTGTAGGCGATATCCAGCGTCGGGGCGTCGGGCGAGACCCCCATCTCCGTCCCGACGCCAAAGCCGTCGATGGGTGCGCCGGCGGACACGAGGCGGGCGATGGCGTCCTCGTCGAGGCTGCCGCTGGCGAAGATGCCTACGGATGCCAGAGCCGCCTCGTCCAGCATGCGCCGCGTGCGGATGGAGAGGTCGAGCAGATCGCCAGAATCGAGACGAACGGCGCCAACACGGAAATCGGGGCCGAGTGCCCGGGCGAGATCGATGACCTTCTGGACTCCCGCGAGGGTGTCGTACGTGTCCACGAGCAGCACGGTGTCGGGGTACTGCCGCGCGAACGCGCGGAACGCCTCGGATTCATCGTCGTGCGCCTGGATGTAGCTGTGCGCCATTGTGCCACTGACGCGCAGGCCATACGCCTGCCCGGCCGCCACGTTCGACGTGGCCTCAACGCCGGCGATGTGGAACGCGCGCGCGGCTTTCAATCCGGCATCGGCGCCGTGCATGCGCCGCAGGCCGAAGTCCACCACCTGCCGTCCCCTGGCCGCCTCCACGATGCGCGACGCTTTCGACGCCAACACCGTCTGGAGGTGCATCTGGTTCATCACGAACGTCTCGACGAGCTGCCCTTCGGCGATCGGCGCGACCACCTCGAGAAGAGGCTCGTTCGCAAAGACGGGCGTTCCCTCGGGCACCGCATATACGTCGCCCGTGAAGCGCAGCTGTTCCAGGCACTGCAGGAACCGTCCCGAGAAGCGCCCGATCGACTCCAGGTAGGTCAGGGCCGCCTCGTCGAACCGCAGCGTCTCCAGAAACGTCAGCACATCGTGCACGCCGCAGGCGAGCAGGTAGTTCCGCCGGTCCGGCAGGCGACGCACGAACAGGCTGAAGACCGCCTGGTCGACCATCCCCTCCTCGAGATAGGCCTGCGCCATCGTGAGCTCGTACAAATCAGTCAGGAGCGCGGGACTGAAAGGCGGCATCGATGCGCGCTTCGGCACTTGCGGCCAGAGGAGGCTCGGATGTAGAACGGCTCAGGCGAGGCGAAGAGATTATACGGTAGCCCCGTCGCGCGGTCTGCCCGAAGCAAACAACGATCCGCGATCGGCTCCTCCCGTCGCCGGGGTCCGCCGATTGCAGGTCTGGACGAAACCGAGGCGCGCCATGCAGATCGACCTTCGTCGCGACGATGTGGAGATGCTCCGCGACCTGCTGCGTCAGAGAGTCGTGGAGCTGGACAGGGAGATCAATCGTACCGACAGTCTGGCGTTCAAGCACAAGCTGCAGCAACTCGACCGTGCCATCGAGCGTGTCATCGGGGACCTGACGATGGCGCTCGAGCGTCCGGTCCGGATCGACGAAGCAACCCCTCCTGCCGAACGCAGGGCCCTGCTGGTGGTCGATGTGCAGCGCGACTTCTGCCCGGGGGGAGCCCTTCCGGCGCCCGGCTGCGAACACGTCATCCCCGCTATCAATGCGTATCTTGCGGGCGCCCGCGAAAGGGGCCTGCCGATCTACGCCTCGCGTGACTGGCATCCGGCCGTGACCACGCACTTCAAGCCGTACGGAGGCGAGTGGCCGCCGCACTGCGTGCAGGGCTCACCGGGAGCCGCATTTCATCCGGATCTCAGGCTTCCCCCAGACGCGACGATCATCAGCAAGGGTGAGGACGCCGAGCGATCCGGGTATTCCGCGTTCGACGGGCACACGACGGACGGTCAGTCGTTGCTGTCCGATCTGCGCCGGCGACGGGTCGACACGTTGTATGTCGCCGGCCTCGCGACCGAGTACTGCGTGAAGCAGACCACGCTCGATGCGCTACGGTCCGGACTGGGCGTCCACCTTCTCACCGACGCTATCGCAGGCATCGACGCCCATCCGGGAGACGCGGATCGCGCCCTGGCCGAGATGGCGCACGCGGGCGCGGAACTGACGACGGATCTTGCCGCCACGCGCACGCGCTGATGGCGTCCGTTCTAGGCGCCGCCGCCGGTCCGCCCTTCGCGGGTTCCGCGTAGCACCGCTCTCACCACCGGAATCGTGGTTGCCGCGCCGACGGCGACCAGTGCCAAGCCGAGCATCTGACGGCGTTCCGCCGGCATCCGGGCCGCCAGCAACAATCCGATTCCGGCCCCGAGCGCCGCGCGTGTTGCCACCGCCAGGCCGAAGATCGGCAGGTTCAAGACGAGCTGTTTCATGGTCCACCTGTCTGGTTGCGATTCTCAGGCGGCCGTCTGACGGAGCATGACGGCCCTCAGGCGCGGACGATCGCACCTCGGCCTTCACGCACCGGGAGGCCGAGCTCGGCCAGCTCGATCGGCAGCAACACGCCGATTGCCTCGGCGACCGACTCGGTTGTCGAGCGTCTCGCCGAAGAGGTCGATCAACGCGGTCGCCATCGGCGCGCGGATGTCGTCGCGGTTGCTGCCATACAGAGAGAGGGCTGCGCGGGCCATCGCGGCTTGCCACCGCTTCGTCGTGCGAACCCTCTCACCAACGCGGCAGAGCAACCCGTCGGCTTCGAAGCGTGCCAACCACCACTGCGCGTCAGGCATGAACCGGCTGCTTCGGCGAAGACTTCGCCGAGCCGTGATGCTGCCGTACGTACTCGACGATCTCGAGCGTCTCCCTTCGGAACGTGTCGTAGTCGGTCTGCTGGGCATTGATGAACGTGGAGGCGCACATCGTCACGCCGCCCATCAGGCTCGCCTCCGCAATCTCAGCATCGGTTGCGCCGTAGAGCCTCGCCGATTCCGTGTGGAACAGGGCACAGTATCGGCACCGCGTGGCTCCTGAAACAGCGAGGCCCATCAGTTCCTTGTACTTGTTGGGAATCACCGTCTCGGCGAGATAGAAATCGCGCATCAGGCCCCAGAACCCGCTCAACCCAGGTTCCGGAATTTCCCGGAGCCAGTTCGGCACCTGGCCGAAGGCCTCGGCCATTTCACGGAACAGATCCTTCTTGCTCAATGCAGTAGCCATGGTTCCCTCCTTGTTGGATCACCATGGCGAGTGCATCAGCCGTACCGGCCGTCGCTCCGGAAGAGCGCTTCACTTGTTCGCGTCGTGAATTTCCGTCATGAAGAGGTCGACGAAACTCTCCAGACCGTGCTGAACCGCTGCGGCATGTGCCGCCGGCGCGCTGCTGCCGATGCCGCCCCGGTGCACCAGTGAAACCTGTACCAGAACCGGCCGGTCGTGGTAGGAGAGCCTGGCCGTCGCGTGCGTGTAGAGGAACGCGTCGTACCGGGACACGCACGCGCCGTCCGACAGGCTCGTCGTCATGACGTTGACGTACACATACGTGTCGTCGTCGGAATTCCTGCGGACGGCGAAGCCGCCGTCGGTAAGTCGCTTGGACAGCACGCGTTCGATGCTGTCGCGATTCAGTCCGCACGCGACGGCCTGGGCGCTCAGAATCCTCGACGAGAATCCCGAGGCTGTTGAGTCCCCGCAGTTCGGCGCCCGGCCGCTGGTCGAAGGTCTCGGCCGCATGCTGGCTGGACGGTCCGGGGGGCGCCGCCGCGCTCGCCGGAGCGAGCGTCTCGGACGCGACGGCGGGATCGTAGACGCGTCGCGCCTTGTCGCCCGCACCGTGCTGGAGGAACTGCATCTCGACGACGAGCTGCGAGGGGTTCGACGAGCGTGAATACGTGTAGCGGACGTCACGGTCCTGCTCGGCGTGGTAGACGACCACGAGCCGATCACCGTCGCGTGTGGTCGTTGCGGTGAGCGGAACGCCGTCGATCTCGAGCGACTCTTCCCTGCCGTTGGGATGAAGCGTTCGCGATTGTCCGGGCTCGTTCGTGATCGTGACGGCGGAAGGGGTGTCCACGATAGCCAAACGGACTGGAGGATTGCGCACTTCCGCGGTCAGCAGTTGGACACGCCGGGCGTCCTCGTAGCTTTCGCGGCGCACGGGAAAGGAACCGCCCGCCCCTCGGCTGCCGCCGCCGGTCGATCCGCGGCGCCTGCGGCCCCCGGCGCCCGGCGCCGCGTCCTGACCGTCTCCGCCCGACCTGGGAATCCAGTCCACGTTGAATCCCATTTCACGGGGGAACTCGCTCAGCGAACGGTCGAGCGACCAGAGGCCGGCGAGCGATGAGGCATCCTGCGCGTGCCCCGGAGCGGGGAGCAGGATGGTTGAGGCAGCCGCCGTGACGACACATGCGAGCACGAATGACCGTGGCATGACCCGTAGACCCACCCTAGCACGGCGTGCCGTTTGTAAACCATCGCGAGCGACACGGGGTAGTGGTCTAGTTTCGATTTTCTGCATTTTTCCAGCCGTGCGATACTTCGTTCATGCCTTCCCGAGCACCTAAACGCCGTCCTCGCGATATGAACCAGCTCGCCTACCAAATTGTTCAGGAAGCCACTGGCCAAGCGCCGCCGGAGCCTCCGACAGCGCCAGATACCCGCAACCCTGCCGCCGTCGCCCTGTCGAAGCTCGGTGCCTCAAAAGGCGGGAAGGCCCGAGCCGCGAAGCTGTCGGCCGCGAAACGGTCGGCCATCGCCCGCAAGGCCGTGCTTGCGCGTTGGCGTAAATCACGTTAAGTCCTCCGAGTCTTCTTCGTCTTCCTGTTCATCTTTCCGAAGTAGCTGCCGCAGTAGTTCCGTCTGTTCCTTCTGTCCATTTTCGAGCTTGTCTAGCGCATTCGCAAGCACGGCGCCAACCGCAAGGATGGTGAACACAAGCAAGATGGTCAGCCACGTCATGGTTTTACAGATCGATTCCTGATCTCTAGTTCGGCCTTCAGCCGAATTATTTCAGTCTCGGCCCGTTCAAGGGCTTCTGTGGAACTCTTCACGACTTCCATTGAGCGTTCGATTCCCTTCACAGCCGTTTGGTGAATATCAGCAAGCCGTTTAACGATTCGGCTGACATTGCGACTCGCAACCCAGTAGCCCAAGACGATGATGCTCATGACCAACATTTCGCCAAGGGTGATAACTGGCCATCGGGTCGGGCGCCGAATCACTGCTCTGCTGGCGGCATCAAGAAAATGCGCTACGGTCGTCAAGCAAGCGGCGATGAACGCTGCGACGCCAACGAACAGCGCGACGGCGACAATCTGGCGCCCGAAGGGCAACCGATCCTCTATCGCGCGCATGATCTCGCCGAGCTGTATTGACGGCGGCTCAATGGACATGCCGAGAGGCTAACCCGGCGTGCTGACTTTCGGCTGTATTGTCTTGCTTGACAATACATAGTCGAGCAAGTATATTGTCTATTATGAATCAACTGAGCACGTCGGAGCGGGCCAAGGTCGTTTCGGTGCTGGTAGAAGGCAACAGCCTGCGGGCGACAGCGCGGATTACCGGCGTTGCTCGAATGACGGTTGAAAAACTGCTGCGCGACCTGGGCACCGCCTGTGCTCGTTATCACAACGCGACAGTGCGAAGCCTGAAATCGCAGCGCGTTCAGTGCGATGATATCTGGTCCTTCGTCGGCGCGAAACAGAAGAACGTTCCGTATGCGAAGCGGAAGGAATGGGGCGATTGCTGGACGTGGACCGGCATGGATGCCGACAGCAAATTGATCATCTCCTACATGATTGGACCGCGCACGCCAGCGACGGCGTACGACTTCATGGCGGATGTCGCGTCGCGCCTCGCGAACCGAGTGCAACTCACAACCGATGGCTTGCGCGTTTACCTCAACGCCGTTGATTACGCCTTCGGTACCGACATTGACTACGCGATGTTGGAAAAACACTACGGGATGTCGGCGAGCGGCGATAGCGCAGCCGTTCGCTATAGCCCCGCAAAGTTCATCGGTGCTAAGCGCGCCATCGTGAGCGGCGATCCGAACCCACGCCACATCTCGACCAGTTACGTCGAACGTCAGAATCTCACAATGCGAATGCACATGCGTCGGTTTACTCGTTTGACCAACGGGTTCAGTAAGAAAATCGAGATGCACGCGCACAACATCGCGTTGCACTTCGCCTACTACAACTTCTGCAAGATCCATCAGACCCTGCGAGTCACTCCGGCGATGGAAGCGGGCATCAGCGATCATGTGTGGTCACTCGAAGAACTCATTGGCCTACTCGTCACGAATAAGGAATCAGCCGCTTGAATCCTTCGGCTTATCTCTCGCTGTTTTGAGAAGATCCGAAAGTCCCTCAAACGTATCCGAGGCGTAGACCCTTCCATCCGGCTCAATCATGATTGATGATCCAGGTGGCACGCCAGGATATGGATCGTTGATCGCGTTCAATCCTCGCGTTAGTACATCTCGCACGCCGTGCTCAAAATCGCTCACACGTAACTGACGGGCGGTCGAGAGAAATGCGTTCAATTGCTCATCGAACTGCGAGGCTGGTAGACCTATATCCGCACACGACAACAGCAGTGCATCAATGGTCTGACTAAATCTTTTTACACGTTCTTGGAGTTCGCGCACGGCTTCATTGCGGTCGAGCACGATCGCATGTGGCAGCGCTAGAACAACCGATGTTGGGCCGCCAACGTAGTTTGATGTGTTTCCAGCCAATACGAAGACGTACATTCCGACGATGCGCGCTTGCCCAACCGTCAACGATGAACGATACAGACGTTGCACGGCGTGCTCATATATGGGCTCCTCCCAGCCGATGAGCGCGTATGTGGTAATCGGGATCAACCGCGATGCCGCCGTACGCCAGACCTCAACAGCCCGAGACTGGATCGGCCTCGCTGCAACGATGAATCGTGGTGCGCGGTCTTTCCTCGGATAGACCGTCGCTTCTTTTCGGCTGAATTCCAGCAGCTCTAAATGAAGCAGTCGCTGCAATTCGCTCAATGTTGAAGCGTTCGAGGCGCGAACGGCTACCGAGAGCTTATCGACGCACGCATCTATGACATCTCCGTGACCCGTTCCAGCGATGGACACTTGGAAATTGCCCCATGTTTCTGCATCAATCTTTTGCCGCGCGACGCGGTAGGGGCCAGCGGTCTCCTGCGAGTCCGCGCACAGAACGAATCCGTCCGAGCACTTGAAGGCGGCAATGAGCGTCATACGCTTCCTCTCAGGAAGCCGCCTTGGCTTTGGTGGGAAATGCGGACGCGACGGCTTCGGCGTCAGCATACGCCGGGCCATCCTGCACGAGCAAGTACAAAGGCTAAATCGAAACTAGACCAATACCCGACACGGCCGGCGTCGCGGTCGACGCGCGCTATTGTCCGTCGATGATGTTGTAGATCTCGGAGATTGTCGGCCTGGCCTCGATGCCCATCTCCTGGAGGATCGGCATGAGCTTGGCGCCGAAAGCGTCGAGCTTGACCTGACTCTCGAAGACGTCTATCACCTGTAGCCGCTCCCTGTCGCCGTAGCAGATGTGGTACAGCTGCCCATCGGGTACTCTGAGACCGATTTGGGTGAGTCGGCGAATCACCTCATCGTATTTCGACGCATTCGCGCCCTTGACCTCGAACATCGCGAGTATCGCCACGCTTCCTCCTTCGATTCAGCAGCCTGACGTTGTGTGGGTCGGCACCGGATCGTACCAGCGTCTGTCAACTGCCATCAGGGAAACCGCCCCGGTGCAGAACCATGGGGTAGTGCGGCAGCGTGTGGGGCGCGCAGACCGACGCTCGCCAACCATCGGGGTACGGCTTCAATCCGCGAACGAGCGGGGAGGGGCGCGCGGTGGGTTCACCGACCAATGCCTCGAGCGATCCTCGAAGAGCGACGAGAGCGTCCTCACCAAAGCGCACTCGCCAGCGCGCTTCGATGTCGCCGAGCAGCTCGCGGTGCGCGAGCTGAAGCTCACGGCCCCTCGAAGTCAGGCGAGCCACCTGCGCCCCGCTGACGGTCGGGTCCGGCCCTACGACAGCGGCGTGCATCTTCTGCAGAACGCCCAGCGCCATGCTGATCGCCTCCTTCGAGACACCTGTCAGGAGGGGAAGATCTCGGACGCGGACGCCCCTTTCGTCGAGGACCCGCACGAGGTTGGCGCCGATCGCGAGCGACACCTTCGACGTGCGCTCGAACTCGATGGCGAACGACAGGAGCACCCGCGAGAGCAGCGCCGGCAGTGGCAGATGGGAACTGCTGCGATCGTCGAATCCATCCGTTGGCAGGCGTTGGCGCTCCGGTCCCTTGCTGAACAGACCGTATCTCAGGATGGGGAGACAATCGGGCAGGCCGGCGTCCATCCGGCGGACCAGCCCCAACAGCGACTCCCGGAGCTGGCCGATCTCGTCCTTGCCGAAGCGCGCCTTCCAGCGCCTCTCGATGACGGTGGAGAGCGGCCGCCATGTCTCCTGAGCCTTCTGCCCTGCGGGAGTCGCGCGAACGATCCAGTCAGATCGAGGCGGCTTCGGCCGACCGTCTGCCGGATCCGGTTCGACGATGATGTAGCCCCATCTTTCCATCCCCTTCAAGTTCGTCGGCGTGCGGGCGAGCTCCTCGAGCCTGCGGACCGACACTCCCTCCTTGCAGATGAACTGCATGCAGTTCGCCCACATCACGAGCGACACCAGCCACGGAGCGTGGCGCGAGGTTGTGGAACCGCCCCTCGTCGTCCGATGGGGCATCCGCCGTTCGAACTCATTGTCGAACTCGATGGTGAACGCCACCAGCACCTGCGAGAGCAGCGACGACAACGGGAGCCGGCCAGCCATGGCTGTGATGCGACTCTGCAGAGCTACGCCACCAGTGTGGCCACGCCGGCGATCACAAGCGCAGCGGCCCAGACGACGTCGAGATTGAGCCAGGCGCTGCGTAGAAGGGCGAGGCCGAGTTTCCGATAGACGACCCAGGCCACGGCCCCCGTGACCGCGAGATACGCAGCCGTGTGGACGCCGGTGGCAAGCAGTCCGGCGAGCGGGCGGACCCCAGTCGAAAAATGAGCGTGGCCCGACGCGTCGGCTGCCGCTTCGAGGCTGCGACGGCTGCCCAGCAGCACCGGCAACACCATCAGGCCCGCTCCGTGCGCCGAAGCCACCAGAAACGACCAGGCGACGAGGTCGCGAAAGCCCACCTGCATACGGACCCACCGTGGGTGGCGGTGGCGTGCGAGGCGGTAGATGCCAAGACCGACCAGGATCGCGGCCACCGGATAACGCAGGGCGGCCGCCGACGGGAGCGCCGTCCCGAGCAGCGCCGCCGCCAGCACGACGACCCCGATGGCGAACATGTGGCCGATCGCAATCGGCACGAGCGATTTCGCCACCGCCCTGCCATCCTTCTCCTGCATGCCAAGGGCGACTGCGAACAGCCACCCCATGCCAGGATTGATTCCGTGGTAGGCGCCCAGGAGCAGCATCAGCCAGAATGTCGTCCAGCCGATGCCCCAGGAGCTCATCACCTGTCCGGATAGCAGTAGGAATCCGACGAGGCGTCGCCGCCTTCCAGATGCAACTGATGCGCGCGCAGCCCGTCGAATTCGAGCAGGATCCGTTCGTCGAGCTTCATCCCGCCGTTCGAGTCTGCATCGACTTTCACCATCCAGCTCTTGATGCCGTCGGGATAGAACTGCGCATCCCACGGGGAATAGAGGGAATTCGTGAAATAGACACGCTTGCCGTCGCGACTGATTTCGACCATCTGCGGGCCGCCGTTGAGCGGCTGCTCCGGCTTTTTCGGGTGCGCCGAACGGCGGACGATGCCGCCGAGGTGGACCGAGCCGGTCTTCCTCGGAGCGGCAGGATCGGAGACGTCGTATTGGATGAACTCACCGGTTCCCCAGCACGACACATAGAGGAAGCGGTCGTCGAGCGACAGGTTGATGTCCGTCACCAGCGGCGGCACCGCCTTGAAGCCCTGCAGCAGCGGCGGAAGATCCGCCGCGTCGGCCGGCTCGGCCGGGATTTCAATCACCTTGCGAACAGCCCACTTGCCGTTCTGGCCCTTGCCGCCTTCTTCGCGGTGCCACATCCAGATCGACGCAGAGAGATCCTTGAGCGAAACGACCACACCCACGAACCCGTAGGTCTTGGTCGGATCGTGGGAGGGCCGCAGTTCGAGCACCATCTGCTGCTCGGCGCCGAGATCGAGCTCCTGCAGGTGGCGCCCCTTGTCCAGATCCCAGATGTGCAGCTTGTGGCCGTACTTGCCGCCCAGCAGCAACTCCGGGTTGACTCCGTCTTTCACCATGTTGGGCGTGCCCCATTCGGAGGTGATCATCGTGTCGTGCCCCAGGTGCCACCAGAAGTCGTACGCGAGCTGCTGCGGTCCGCGGTCCTGTTCCCACTGGCCCTTCAGCTCGAACGTGTCGGCATCCATGAGAAAGATCCCGCCCGGGCCATCGCCGCTGGCCGAGCCGAGCGCGCTCCCGTAGACGCCGTCGGGGCCGCAATGCACCGTGTGAGGCGCGACGTAGCCGGTCTTCCGTATGAACTCCTCCGCCTCGATCACCTTCACGAGTCTCGGCTGCCGGGGGTCCGGTCTCGTATCGAGGATGTGAATCCGCGACGATGCGATGCCGGGAACGACCAGGTAGCGGCGCTCCATGTGCGGATGCGCAGCCTGCGGGCAGAGACACGCGCTGCACGCGTTCCAGCCGAAGTGGTGGAGCTCGTTGTCGCCGTTGGGAAAATCGATCTGGCCGACCAGCTGGCCGTACGTCCTCGACGCGGGATCGAGGTCAACGACCCCCATGGCGTCGCGTTTCCCGTTCTTCTCCACATTGAGCATCGTGACGTACGCGAGGCGTTCCGCGGGCGCCTGCATGGCCATTCCAGGGGAGGGGTAGAACGTGGGGTCCGGACGAAGAGTCGGCATTGTTGTCTCCTAAGAGGAATACTTGTCCGCTCCCCGTGCCTGACGCGGCAGGCGCGTCGGGTTCACCTGACGTCCTTATCGCTATTGATCGAGGGCGAACACGAACAACGAGAGGCCGGACACGACCGACACGTACTGCCGATTACCGACGCGGTAGGTGATCGGGCCGCTGTTGATGGCCGCTCCGAGATTGGTCTTCCACAGCAGAGAGCCGGTGCGCGCATCCAGCGCCTGGAAGTAGCCTTCGCGTCCGCCCGTGAACAGCAGGTCCGAACCGGTCGTCAGGATCCCGCTGTCGGTCACGTCGGTCATCTTGAAGTTCCACTTCTCCCGTCCCGTCGCCGGATCGAGCGCGATGACCGCGCCGTGACCGGCGGCCTCGGTCCACGTATTGATGGGCGACCGGCCCAGACCGGGCGCGCCGGGCACCGCCGACAGGTTCCGCGGACCGCCGCCCCCGAAGTTGGTGCCTTCCTTGTACTGCGCCGGCGCCGGCGCATAGATGCTGGCGTAGTCTTCCCAGGCGGAGACGTAGAAGAGCCCTGTGCGCTGGCTGAACGAAGGCGAGTACCAATTGGTGCCGCCCTGATTGCCCGGATAGGTCGGCTGTCCGTCCGGTTGCGGCGTCTGCTCGGGCCGGCCGCGCTCGTCGAACTCGCTCATCCAGTTGACCTTCACGAACGGGCGCCCGAGCAGGAAGCGTCCCGTCTCCCGGTCGAGCGCGTAGAAGTTGCCGTTGCGATTCGCCCAGGCAATCACGTTGACACGGCTGCCCGCCCAGTTATCGACGAGCACGGGGATTTGCACCGAGTCGTAGTCGTAGACATCGTGCGGCGTGAACTGGTAGTGCCACTTCAGCTTGCCGGTGTCGACGTCGAGCGCGACGACCGAGTCGGTATAGAGGTTGTCGCCGGGCCGCTGCGCTCCGTTGTAATCGGGCCCGACGTTTCCGACGCCCCAGTACGTCAGGTTCAGCTGCGGATCGTAGGATCCGGTCAGCCAGATGGACCCGCCGCCATGTTTCCAGGCTTCGGGATCGCAGAAGGCCGTGGCGTTGGCACACGGCTGCCACGTCTCGGAGCCGGGCTCGCCGGGCGCCGGGATGGTGTAGAAGCGCCACATCTCCCGTCCCGTCGCCACGTTGTACGCCGCAATGAATCCCCGGATTCCGTACTCGCCGCCGCCGACGCCGACGATCACCTTGTCCTTGACGACCAGCGGCGCGTGCGTGATCGAGTACCCGGATTTGGTGCTCGCGACCTCCGTCTTCCAGATGGCGCGTCCGGTCTTCGCGTCCACGGCGATCAACTGCGCGTCGAGCGTCCCCATGAACAGCGTATCGCCCAGAATCGCGACGCCACGGTTGTTGGCTCCACAACAGACGATGCGCTCCGCGGCGGGCGTGTGGCGATAGATCCAGAACGCACGGCCCGTCGCCGCGTCGAGCGCGACGATGTCGTTCAGACGCTGGGTGATGTACATGATGCCGTCAACGACCAGCGGCGTCGTCTGCCAGTTGCCGGCGACCGGCGCCTGGTAGACCCACTGGAGCTTCAGGTTCCTGACGTTGGCCGGGGTAATCTGATTCAGCGGGCTGTAGCGCGTGCTGGCGTAGTTGCCGGAGTAGGTGAGCCAGTTCTGCGGCTCGTTCGCCGCGTTGACCAGACGCTGCGGTGATACCTGCCCGTGCACGCGCAGGGACAGGAGAGCGATGAGCGACACCGAGCACCACACGAAGGGCCGTCGTCTCCCCGTCATGGCTACTGTCCTTTCAGCGAAAGCAGGTAGGCGAGGACATCGGCAATCTCATCGTCCGAGAGCGTGCCCTTGTAGGACGGCATCGGCGACGTCGTGGAGATCGAGTACTCGCGAAGGTCGGCCTTCGGCAGCGACTGGAGGCGCTCGCGGTCGTCGATGATTTGAACGGTGTAGGTATCCTCGTTGAGCCGCCGCCCGTTGAAGATCGTGCCGTCCTTCGTGACGATGCGGACCGGTCGGTTGATGGGCATCATCTGGCGGCTCGGGTCGACGAGCGAGCGCTGCAGGGATCCGGCGCTGCGCGACGCGCCGACGTCGCTCAGGTCCGGGGCGACGCGCGACCCGACGGCGCCGACGCGATGACACACGGTGCAGCCGCCCTTGCCGTCGAAGAGGGCGCGCCCGCGGGCGGCGTCTCCTGTCTTCACGACGGCCGCGTCGAACGCGTTCATGTTCCGAAGATAGGCGATGATGCCGGCCATCTCGGCGCTGTCCAGCGCGAACGGGGGCATCCCGGCCGGCGAACCGGCTCTGATGAAGCGCTCGAGATCGCGATCGATGACTGCGTTTCGAAACGTGCCGCTTCGCAGGTTGGTCCCGCCCACCCCGTCGCCCTGCGGGCCGTGGCAGGTGACGCATTTCGCCGCGTACAGCGTGGCCCCGTAGGCGATATCCGCGTCCGGATACGGGCTCTCGTGCAGCGGGGCCTGCGCCTGCACCCGGGCAGCAGCCTGGCCGGTCGCCGACAGCACCGTCACCAACACGACGGTCGCGCAGGCTCTGCTCATGGGATCGCCTTCCTTGAGGGACGCTCGCGGGTTTCGCGCCGAGCCCACACTATCCGCCCGCGCTGGCTGACGTGTCAATCACGACGCCGTCTGAAAGAACGACGAACCTGCCGGCCGGCCCGTTCCGAAGGATCGGCAGGTGCGACGGGTGACTCATCGCCCCGACTCCTCCCATCGATAGCCCGGCTCGGTTGTCAGGCGGGCGTCATCGACCGGCCGGCCCACCGTGAAGTGGTACAGGCTCTGAAACTGGTGCCCGCGAAGCCCGAGCACCTCGTGCGTCGGGTCGTCATAGAAGCAGCCAATCCCGGTCGCTCGCGCACCGGCGGCTTCGGCTTCCAGATACAGCGCCTGACCGACCACGCCCGTCTCCCAGAACAGGTGGCGATAGAACGACGGACCGAACGTCCGGAGGCTCGCGTCGAAGTCGCCGAGCATTCCGAGGCTGAAGAACCCGTCGGCCGCGATGTTCTGGTCGCAGCTGAGGCGAGCCGAGAGCGAGCGGACGTCGTCGCGTACCAGGCGCCAGAGCGGCAGTCCTTCGTCGGCCCGTTCCCAGAGGAACTCGGGACGACACCCGGCTCGCATCCGATCGAACACGTGCGGGTCCCGCAGCAGCACGTACAACCCCGGCGCGACCCCCTCGACGCGATGGACGAAGATGGCGAGGTGCACGCGCGGCGACCACCACAGACTGGTCAACGGTGCGTTCGCGCCTGGCATGACGCGCGTGAGCATGTCGACGAATGTCGCACGGTCAATCGTCGACCGCCCGTCGAAGGCGACGGCGCTCCGCCGCTGCAGCAGAAGGATCCGCGCGTCGATCCGGGGCTGGCGGCGGGCCGGTTGATGATGGGCAGCCTGCGGCGTCGCCGGCACGGGCGACCGCCCCGGGTCCTCCGTCGCCCGCGCCACGTCGTCGATAAACGACCACACGATATGCTCCTCGCTCAGCTGGCTCGCGTGGCCCGACCATCGGCCGCGTGAGATGGCGTCGACGAGCTCTCGCGCGCCCTCCCGGGGACTCTCGAGCGCCCCTCCAGCGGTCATCGCGATGAGACAGCCGGGCTCTTCGCGTTCGGCTTCCGTGAAGTCGTCCTCGCGATCGATACCGGTCACCGACGCGATCGCGCGGTGGGACCACGCCGGCAGGAGCCTGGCATGCCACCCGACGAGCGCGGACGCGACCGACACCGCCGCTATGGCGTGACCGAGGTCGTGCTGGCAGTAGCGGAACGCCCGCTCGCCGTATTTCCACGCTTCGCGCCAATGAATGGACGTCAGCGCGACGAGCAGGACATCCTGCCGGCCGCCGAACGCGCGGTGCCAGTCGCCTTCGTCGAAGACACAGCGCAATTCGAGGGCATGACGATCCGCCGCATAGTGGTACACCGCCGGCCGATCCGCGATCCCCGCCAGAGCTCCGCAGATGACATACGCCTCCGTGGGATGGAGGTTTCCGCTGGACGGATTCACCCGCAGCGACCACCGCGAACCGTCGAAGCGCTTCCACGCCGAGAGCCCCAGGGCATGCCTCAGGACGTCGCCGAGTGCTGCGGCGCTTACCGGCGCGGGCGGCAGCTCGAGCCCGCACGCCTGATCGAAGGTTGCACGGCGGGGGACGTACCCGTGGTCTGTTACGCCGGGGGTCGGATACAGGGGGAAGACCGACGAGTCGGCAAACGCACGAAAGGGCCGCGGCTGCGAGGCCCAGTCGAGGAATCCAAGCGACCTGGCGAACGCCTGGAAATGATGTTTCGTCCCATCGTGATAGCGGTGCACCATCGCGAGGGACGCCAGGTCCGACTCGTGCGCGACGATCGGCTCCGGTGACAACACGTTTTCTCATCATACCGGGTGCCGAGAATGCGCCGATCGTTTCACTTCCGGCTCAGAGGTTGCCCCCACAACTCGAAACTGGACGCGGCAATCCACCCGCCAACCGGAGGAGCGGGTTGCTTTTCCACCGGGAGCCCTTCAGTGTGGGCGCCGCTGCCGGGAATCACATCGAAGTAGCCGACTTCGTCAACCCTGCTCAGATCCGGATGTTCAACCCAGGCTCCCAATGTCACGCCTCTCACCGGATCGAGCTTGAGCCACCGACACTCGCTGAACGAGATCTGGTACTGATGGTAGTCCGCGACCGAACCTTCCGCCTGATCGCCAATCAGCAATGTGCCGTCCGCCAACTTGATGATGGGCCGCACGCGGTGAAAGCCGGACACGATGGTCGTGATCTTGATGTTCGCTCTTCCTGTCAGATCGAAGTAGTTGCTCCGGTCGCGCAGGGTGAAGCCACAAGGTTTCTCGCACAATCCGAAGAACGTCCGGGGAAAATTTGCGCCCCGGCCGACGGCGACGACGATGTCGCCGCCGTCTCCATAGAGTTGGAGGTCGACGTTTGGCGTCGTGATCGAATTCTGGGTCAGAGGCAGCCGCGTCTCGTTTCGCATCGTCATGCTGAACAGCAGTCCCGGCAGTGGAGGAGGCCGGACGGCGGCCCGCGCCGCTGCGGGCGGCCCGGCGCCCGCTTGTCGGCCTGATGTCGAGGCGGCTCCCGACGACAAGGACATCACGGCGATCGCAGCAGCGATGGCTGCGGTCTCTCTGATCATCGCTCTCTCCTTCTGTCCGGCCAGGGGCGGTCGAGTATACCTGTCCGTGATGCCAGCGACGAGAGCCTCAGCCGGCTCCTCTCGACCTTGGCGCCGGTCGCGCCCGATGCCGCAAAGCCGTGGCGGCCCGAGGTTAAGCCTTCACGCCATCCGTCCCGGCGAAATTCCGCCCACCTGTCCATGACGTTGCGCCGATGTCATCGTGTCTGGCAGACTAATCGATCGCTGAACCTCGAGCGATGTGCCCGAAGCCAGGGCGCGTCTCGCGATGATCCGGAGGTGTTCGATGAGTGTGACCACGTCGAGTTTGCTCGGGCGGCCGCTCTGGTACGAGTTGATGACCACCGACATGGGGGCGGCCGAAGCGTTCTACCGCGCGGTGGTGGGCTGGAGCACGTCGCCGTTCGACGGCTCGAGTCAGCCCTACACGATGTTCAATCGCAACCCGGACATGCCTGTCGCCGGCGTCATGGCCAAGCCAGGCGAAGTCAAGGCGCCGCCGTTCTGGGCGATGTATGTCGGCGTGCCGGCTCTCGAAGAGGCGGCGGCGCATATCAAGCAGCTCGGCGGCACCGCTCACACCGAAGTGATCGAGATCCCGACCGTCGGCCGCATGCAGATGATGATGGACCCGCAGGGCGCGGCGTTCTACATCTTCGAACCGGCGAGCGCCGAGCAGCGGCCGGAGGCCGCTCCGGAGATCGGAGAGGCGTCGTGGCACGAGCTGATGACGACCGACGCCCAAGCAGCGATGAGGTTCTACGCGCAGGTGTTCGGGTGGCAACCGAGTGAAGCGCTGGACATGGGACCGATGGGGACGTACCGGATGTTCAACCGCCCATACGGGATGATCGGCGGCATGATGAACAAGCCGCCGGAGATGGCCAACGTCCCGCCGAACTGGCAGATTTACTTCCGCGTTCCCGACGTGCACGCGGCCGCCGAACGCATCAAGGCGAACGGCGGCAGAATCCTGAACGGTCCGATGGAAGTTCCCGGCGGTGATTGGGTCGTCAACGCGATGGACCCGCAAGGCGCCGCATTCGGCCTGCACGCGAGGAAAGCGTAACCGGTGATTCACGTCGTCGTCGTGGCGAGCGCCTTCAGCAGGGCCTGGCCATTGGGCGAACCCAGGCCGGTGCAGGTATCCCACCCGGGCCCCGCCTGATAGGCGCCGTTGGTGCCCGACGTGATGTCCCGGAACCCCTTTGCGCCGGCGGCGTAGAGAACGGGATTGAGATAGCCCAGCGGCGTGCCGCGACCTTCATTGATCAGCGCCACGAGGGCCGACCAGAGCGGCGCGACGGCGCTGGTGCCCCCGTACACCACGTCGTGGCCGTCGACCCGCACGTGGTACCCGGTGGCCGGATCGGCGTCGCCGGCGACGTCGGGCACCCCGCGGCCGCTGGCGTGCGGGGGATTGACGGATGGAGGCACCCTGGCCGCGGCCTGATACGCCGGCAGCGCGAAGACGGCGCTGACGCCGCCGCCGGTCGCGCCGCCGCTCGCGCCCCCGTTCCACACGACTTCGCGCGTGAGCGAGCCGGCCGTGCTCTCGACATGCGTGCCGCCGCAGGCGAGCACGTGCGGGCTCGAGGCCGGAAAGTCGACGTGCGCATGGCCGTCGTTCACCCCGTCGCTCGATCCGCTGTCGCCTGACGCGCAGCAGACGGTCACGCCGAGCGCCGCCGCATCCTGGAAGGCCTGGTCGTACCCGCGCAGCGCCTGCGCGGTCCACGAGGATTCGGGCCCGCCCCAACTGATCGACACGATGGCGGGCGTCCGGACGGGGTCGTGCACGGAGGTCGTGATCGCGTCGAGAAACCCGCGATCGGTATTGGGCGCGAAGTACACGGCGAGACGCGCGCCATTCGCGATCGCGCCGACAATCTCGAGGTCGAGGAGCACTTCGCCGTCCGCGCTGTTCGGATCGCCGGAGGGCGCGTTCCTCCCGCCATCGACCGAAACGGAGGTGACCGACGGCGTCCTCAGACCGAGCGCGGCGAAGTACGCCTGGAGATCGGCCGTCCGGTAGCCGCCGCCGAGCTCGATGATGGCGACGGTCTGGCCCGCGCCGGTGAGGGCGGTCGGAAACTGATAGAGCCGGGCGATCTGTGGCGGCGTGTACGAGGTGGCGGTCGCGGCCAGGTCGCCGACCACCCGTCGATGCCGGCGACAGCGCACCGCCGCCTGCGGACGATTGTCGAGGCCGAACACCCCTTCCACCACGTCCTGCAGGTCGGCCGGCAGGTACAGCGCACCGGACCGGCCGCGATACAGCCCGTGGTCGCTCTGGTAGAGCTGGAGCGTGGTGCCGAACGCCTCGTTCATCGCGGCAATCGTCCCGGCCACCACGACCGTCCGTCGCGCCAGATCGGCGCCGACGATCGTCAAGTCGAACTGTTGTGCGAACGCCTCGACGCGGTGGAGATCCTCGGGATCTGCTCCGTACCGGGCGGCGAACGCGTCGCGCGGCACCGGAGTGTCAGGACGACTCAGATCCAGCGCGGCGCGGCGCCGCAGCATCAGGGAGACTTCGATGATGTCGGCGAGGTTCGGGGTGCCGGTCAGCCGCGCGTCGGGCCGCGGCGCGCGTTCGCTCCCTGGCAGGACAAATCGATCGATGGCCATGACGCCTCCGCTCGCGGCGTACTGTAATACACGCGACACGGTCTCAGCATGGGTTGCCTGGCTGGGCCGGGGCGCCGCGGTGCAGGGATCCCCGATCCAGGCTCTCCGTCACGGCAAAGTACTGGCAGCTTGGATGATGGAACACGATTCCGCTGACGCTCGCCTCGGGATCCATCATCATCGTCTCGGTCAACTGCACCCCGATGTCCTCTGGCCGCAGCAGCTTCCAGATCCCCTGCTGATCGTCGAGGTTCGGACAGGCCGGGTACCCGAAGCTGTACCGCTTTCCCCGGTACTTCGACGTGAACCGGTCGCGCATCGTCATCGCCGGAGAATCCGGAAATCCCCACTCTTCCCGCAGCCCGCTGTGCAGCCACTCGGCGCACGCTTCGGCGGTTTCCACGGCAAGCGCCTGCAGCGCGTGCGCGTTGAAGAATTCGCCGGCCGCGCGCCATGCGGCCGCCCGTTCCCTGATGCCGGCGCCGGCCGTGACGACGAACAGCGCCACGTGATCGCGACGCGCGCCGTGTGGATCGAGGACGTAATCGCTCAGGCACAAGAGGTTCGCCCCAGGCTGACGCTCGAACGTGAACGTGTGGAGCGGCATGGCGTCGCCGGGCCCGAACAGGCGAATCCGGTTGCCGTCGCGCTCGGCCTCGAAGAACTGCCACATCGCTTTCACGTTCATGAACTGCGATGCGTCGGCCTGCAGCCGTTCGATCCGATGCACGAGATCCAGCAACTTCGGCTCGAGGGCCTCGAGTGCTGCATCCACCTGGCCACGGTATCCAAGATGACGGCCGTAGAGCATGTAGGGGTTGACATAGCGCCACAGGTCGAACAACTGCGTGACGTCGCGAACCCTGCGATCCAGGTACGGTGCGGTCGGGATGACTAGGTCCGTCCGCACCTGGCTCGACCGGAAGCCCGATGGTGACCGGGACGCCGGCTCCTCGCTCACGGGCCGAGCCGGCAAGGCAGCGACCCGATTGGCCGCGAGCAGTTGTTGGCGTTCGGCCGGGTTGACGATGCGGTTCATCAAGGCGAGGCCGCTCATCGCGTCCCTTGCATAACACACGAGCCCGCCGTAGGCCGAAGCGATCTTGTTTCGCGCAAAATTCTCGGACAGCGCCGCACCGCCCACGAGCAACGGCACGTCGATGCCGGCGGTTGTCAGCGCGGCGGCGGTCGCCGCCATCTGGTGCGCGCTCTTCACCAGCAGCCCGGAAAGGCCAATCGCGTCCGGCCGGTCCTCCCGGCACCTGCTGATCAACACGTCGGGCGCCACCTTCGTGCCCAGGTCGATCACGCGGTACCCGTTGTTGGCCAGAATGATGGCGACGAGATCCTTGCCGATGTCGTGCACATCGCCCTTGACGGTCGCCAGGATCATGGTGCCGCGCGAGGCGGTGTCCGCCTTGTCCATGAAGCGCTGAAGATGGCTGACCGCGCTCTTCATGACCTCGGCCGACTGCAGCACCTCCGCCACGATCAGCTCGTTCGCGTTGAACAGCCGGCCGACTTCCGTCATCCCCGACATCAGCGGTCCGTTGATGATGTCCAGAGGCGCCGTCCCCTCCGCGAGCTTCAGATCCAGCATCTCGGTGAGCCCGGTCCGCGTGCCGTCGACGACCGATCTCGTAAGCCGCTCTTCCAGCGGCACATCCTGGCCGGCCGCCGTGTGGCGCGTGCCCGCATCGCGAAAGTATTCCGTGATGGCGGCGATGTGATGCTGGTTGATGGCGGCCTTCTGCTCGGGGGACTGCGTTCGCCAGTCGTCGGAGGCCCTCGAAGGCTCCGCGTCGCCGGCCGACGGCGGTCGATTGAAGAGAAGGTTCTCCGCCAGCCGACGTTCCGTATCGGGAATCGAGGCGAAGCGCTGAAGCATCGCCGGGTTGACGATGGCGAGATCGAGGCCGGCTGCCGTGCAGTGGTGCAGGAAGACGGCATTGACCACCTGGCGCGCATTGGCCGGAAGACCGAACGAGCCGTTCGAGATCCCGAGGACCGTCTTGACGTGCGGCAGCCTGGCCTTGACGAGCGGAATGGCTTCGATCGTCTCGACCGCCGCGCCGATGTAGGCCGCGTCGCCCGTCGCGCAGGGGAACACCAGCGGATCGATGATGATGTCTTCGGCCGCGAGACCGTACTTGCCGGTGAGCAGCCGGTACGCGCGTTCGGCGACCTCGAGCTTGCGCTCCCGGGTGAACGCCTGGGCCTGGGCCGGATGGTCGTCGATGCAGCCGACGACGACGGCCGCGCCGTACCGCTTCAGAATCGGGCAGACGCGCTCGAACTTCTCCTCGCCGTCCTCCAGGTTGATCGAATTGACAATCGCCTTTCCCTGGCAGTAGGTGAGCGCCAGCTCGACGGCGGCGGGATCCGTCGTATCGATCATGATCGGGGCCCGGGTCCGTCGCGTCAGCCGGTCGTAGAACGCCGGGATGTCGCCCAGCTCGTCGCGATCGGATGTCTGAAGACAGACGTCGAGGACCTGCGCGCCGTGCTTCACCTGTGCGCAGGCGACGTCAACCGCTTCGTCCCACTGTTCGCTCGCAAGCAGCCGCTTGAACTGACGCGAGCCGATGACGTTGGCCCGCTCTCCGATGACGATCGGACGCATGCAGTCGTCGGCCTCGAGCAGCTCGATCCCGGAGTAGTAGGTCCGGTGCGAGGGCGCGCGCGGCGGTCGCGGGCGCTTCCCCGCGACCATCTGTGCCAGCGCGGAAATGTGGCGGTCGGTCGTCCCGCAGCACCCGCCGACGATGTTCAGCCAGCCCCCGTCGACGAGCGGCTCGAGCTGCGACGCGAACGCGTCCGGGGTCTGGAGGTAGGTGCCGTCCTCGGTCGGCAGGCCGGCGTTGGGATGACACGACACCCGGACGGGCAACATCGTGCTGATGGTGCGCAGGTGATCGGCCATCAGCTCGGGACCGGTCGAGCAGTTCAGGCCGACGGCCACGAGCTCGGCGTGAGCGATCGAGGCGCAGAACGCATCGACCGCCTGCCCTCCCAGCATCGATCCTCTCGCGTCGATGGTCGCCGACACGATCACCGGAATCCGCCGGCCGGTCGCGCGTTGCAGCCGATCCACCGCCATGAGACCGGCTTTCACGTTGCGCGTGTCGTGGCACGTTTCGAACAGCAGCAGGGTGGCGCCGCCCTCGACGAGCGCCTCCGCCTGCGCGAAGAACTGGTCCACGAGCTGCTGAAACATCACGCCGCCGGTGACGCTGATCGCCTTGGTCGTGGGTCCGATGGCGCCGGCGACGAACCGCGGCTTGGCCAGCGTGGAGAACTCGTCGGCGGCCTGGCGGGCGAGCCGTGCGGCCGCGACGTTCAGCGCGTAGGCCCGGTCACCCAGTCCGAACTCGGCCAGCACCAGCCCCGCTCCGCCGAACGAATTCGTCTCGACGATGTCCGCGCCCGCTCGCAGGTACGCGCGATGGACGTCGAGTACCGATGTCGGGGCGGGTGAGGACCAGGTGTTCGTGGCAGCCGTCGTACGCCGGACCGCCGTACTCCTCGGCCGTCAGGCGCATCTGCTGGAGCATCGTGCCCAGCGCGCCGTCGAGGACGAGGATCCGTTCGTCGAGCGCTTCTTCGAGCGCCTGCAGGTGGGCATCGGGCAGCGTCATCGACCGAAGCCCCCTTCTCAGCGCGGACCGATGGCCTCGGCCACCGTCACCGCCAGATCGTAGCGTCCGAACGGCGCGCTGAGCTGGACGCCCTGCACCATCGGACGGACCCGCGCAACCATCTCGCGCGCAATCGCCACGCCCTCCTGCCGCGCCTTGTCGCCGCTGTCGGCCAGCCGCATCCGCTGCATGTACTCCTCCGGGACCGGAACTCTCAGCTCGAACGCCATGAACTCGGCGTTCCGGAAGCTGGTGAGCGGCCAGATGCCGCAGATGACGGGAATCTTCACGTGCTCGATCCGGCTGAGGAACCGCTCCAGCAGACCGATGTCGAATACCGGCTGCGTCACGACGTATTCGGCGCCCGCCTCGACCTTCCACTCGAACCGATTGATTTCCTCGTCCAGGTTCACGGCGCCGGGGTTTGCGCCGACCCCGATGAGCAGCGCCGTCTGCGACCCCATCGCGTTCCCGCCGATGTCGAGGCCTGAGTTCAGGTTGCGGACGATGTTCACCAGCCCGATGGAGTCGACGTCGAACACCGCCGTGGCCGACGGATAGACGCCCATGCGCGGGGGATCGCCGGTGATGCAGATCAGGTTGCGGATGCCGGCGCTGTGGGCGCCAAGCAGCTCCGACTGAATGCCCAGGATGTTGCGATCGCGGCAGCAGAAATGGTTGACCGCCTCGATGCCGGCGTGCTGTTGAATCAGCTGACAGGTCACCTGACTGCTCAGACGCGCGCTCGCGCGCGGGCCGTCCGGCACGTTGATGGCGTCGATGCCGTGCTCCGCACACAGCCGTGCGCCGGCGATTTCACGCGACGCGTCCACGCCTCGAGGCGGGAGGATCTCGACCATCGCCACGAATTTCGACGCGCGCAACCGGGCGCCGAGGGCGGACTTGTCCTCCGCCGGGATGGGCGCCATCGCCGATGGCTTCGCCGCGGGCGACTCCACCGCGGCACGGACCTGGGTGTGCTGCGGCTGCAGCGACCGCGCCTCGGATGCAATCAGCTTGATGTGCTCGGGAGTGGTGCCGCAGCACCCGCCGATAATCCTGACGCCGACGCCGAGCAGCCGCCGCGCGTACTGCGCGATGTACTCCGGCGAGCAGAGATACAGGTTGCGGCCTTCGACGCGCGTGGGCAGTCCCGCGTTCGGCATCGCGCTCAGCGGCTTCGCGGTCAGCCGCGCCATGACCTCGATGACTTCGAAGGTGGTCTTCGGACCGACCGAACAGTTCACGCCGATGACGTCGGCGGGCCACGCGTCCATCTCGCGCGCGAAGGTCTCGCCGGACACGCCGCTCGGCAGCTGACCGAAGTCGTCGATGGTCACCTGCGCGACGATCACCGGCACCGCTCCGGCCGCCTCTCGCGCGCCCGTCACCGCCTCGCGCAGCTCGTTCAGATCGCCGAACGTCTCCAGCATGAGCAGGTCGGCACCCGCGGCAAGCAGCGTCTCGGCCTGCTCGCGGAACATGGCGCGCGCCTCGGCGAACGAGGTGGGGCCCAGCGGCTCGATCGGGACGCCAAGGGGGCCGATGGCCCCCGCCACGAACTGGCGGCCCTCGGCCGCCTCCCGCGCCACGCGGACGCCGGCCTCGTTGATCGCGACCAGCTTGTCGGCCAGGCCGAACGCTCCCAGCCGGGCGCGATTCGCCCCGAAGGTGTTCGACTCGAGAATCTCCGCGCCCGCCGCGGCATATTCGCTGTGGACCTGGCGCACGAGATGGGGCGCCGAGACGTTCAGCTCGTCGAAGCAGCGGTTGACGAAGATGCCCCGCGAGTAGAGCATGGTGGCCATCGCGCCGTCGGCAACGATGATCCGGCTGGCGAGGCGATCGCGAAATTCGGCGGCACGGGTCGTAGGGAACTTGGCCAATAGGGTGTCCTGAGCCCGCACGGTGCGGGTGTCGACGGGAAGATTCACGATGCGTGCCGGCGACCAAGACGGTCAGCTCGCCCGATGACGCGCGCGACTGCCGGATTTCCGGCAGTCGGCAACCGGTCGTCGCCTCGAGCCGGACCGCTCGCCCTATTCATCCGAGGGCGCGTCGTCGGTGCGATCACCGGAGGCCGGCTCGCCCGCATCGAGGGACGACAGTCGCAGGTCCACGCTGCCGAGCAGCGCCTCGTACGCCTCGGCCGACAGCGTACCCCGGTGAAAGTCGGCGAGCAGTTCCTCCTTCTCCGCCAGCAGCACGCGGCGCCTGGCGAGCACCTCCTCCTCGGCCCGCAGATCGTCCTGCTCGAGGCGGAGCGCCTCCATCGTCGCCGTCACGTCACGCGCGCGTCTCTCATACTGTTCGCGCAGGTCGCGCAGGATCGCCGACCCCGCCACGTGCAGCTGCTCCATCCGCCCGATCTCGCCCAGGGCCGCCTGCGTCATGCGGAGTTCCCCGCGCTTCAGTTGGTACTGCTGCCGGGCCTCGTGGTCGCGTATCACCCCGACGTGGCGCAGCAACGGCCCCATGGTCAGTCCCTGCAGGAGGATGGAGAGCAGCACCACGCCGAAGGTCACCGTGATGATCAGATCGCGCTGGGCGAGCGCGGGCGGCAGCGCCAGCGCGAGCACCATCGAGAGACTGCCTCGGAGGCCGCCCCAGGTGAGCACGGCGCTCCAGGATGCCGGCCACGGGTCGCTGCCGTGCGCCCGGTTGAGCGCCGACACTCCGAACACCACCGCCACGCGCGCGAGCGTCACCGCGGCGTACGCGGCGAGGATCAGCGCCCACGACTGTGCCAGCGCGCCGATGTGCACCTGCAGCCCGACGAGCAGGAAGACAAACGAGTTGAGCGCGAAGGCGAGGTATTCCCAGAAGGTCTCGGCGGCGATGCGCGTGGAAGCCGACATGCCGGTGCGCGCCGCGTAGTTGCCGCACAGCATGCCGGCCGTGACCGTCGCGATGACCCCCGACAATCCGAACTGCTCGGCGGCGAGGAACGACCCGTAGGCCGCGATCGTGGTCAGCGTAATCTCGATCATCGGATCGTCGATCCGCCGGATGATCTGCGAGATCCCGAGTCCGATGAGGAGGCCCGTGGCGAGCCCGCCGCCCGCGATCCGCCCGAACTCCAGCCCCAGCCCCGCGGCCGACATCCGGCGTCCCGACACGACGTCGAGCGCGAGCGCGAAGAGCACGATCGCCGTGCCGTCGTTCAGCAGGCTCTCCCCCTCCATCAGGATGCCGAGCCGGCGCGGCGCGCCGAGGGTCTTGAACATGCCGACGACGGCGATCGGATCGGTGGCCGCGATGAGCGCGCCGAACACGACGGCATGCGGCCAGCCGAATGACACCCCCAGCCCGAACGTCTTGATGATCGGCTCGAGGAATACGGCGGTCAGCGCGATGGCCGCCGCGACGCCCGGCACGGCGAGAATCGCGATTGCCACGCGGTCCCGCCAGAAGTCCCGGAATTCGAGATGGAAGGCCGCTTCGAACAGGAGCCCCGGCAGGAACACCGCGTAGAGCAACTCTTTGGTCAGGTGCGGCGGCTCGAACAGGTGCACGATGCCGAGCGTCAGCCCGGCCAGCACCAGGGCCACGGTGTACGGCAGCCGGAACCGCCGCGCGGCGATCGCCACCGCGGTCGCCACGACGAAGAGCAGAACGAAACCGGTCTCGGTGTCCATGCCCTCTGGAGGCGTTCAACTGTGGAGGACGTATGAGCTCGTCGAAATGTCTCTGGACCGGGCGTGCCTCACTTCATGCGCTGCGCCGACTCTTCGTTCTCCAGGCAAGTCTCATCCACGAGCTCGGTATTGAGGGCGAGCCGCTGGCCGAGCTCACAGCGATTGCGAGAACGCCGCCCGAACAACAGAGACAGATCTGTGCATGTTCAGGTACCAAGAAGTCTCGGTATTGTAGTCGTACGGCGTCGCCCTTCGCGCGATCGCCCCTCGCATCCCCGAGAGCCCAACCGCGGGCAGAACCGCGAGACAGAGCGAGGCGCCGGCTGCGGGAAACGGACGAAGAGTCTGGCAGCTCGTGGCGGGTTGAAGTGGGCGTCTTCGTCCGCCCGCTGTGGTAACCGACTACACGCTCAGAACCGGACACGAGGATCGTTGAATGATCCCGTACGCGTGCGTGCGCAGGCGCCCGAGCCGTGACTGGAGCGCGCCGCGTCCGATCACGATGAGATCGGCGTCCTCCTGTCGGGCTTCCTCGATCACCATCGCCACCGTTTCACCAACAGCCACCCGAAGCGGCGCATCGACGTGCGCGGATGCCTGCATCGATGCGACCTTCGCCTGCGCCTCCTCACGCACGCGCTCCTGAAGTGCCTGCTCCCGTGCCAGCGATGGCCAGTCAGTAATCGAACCGACGACGTGCAGCACTTTGAGGGTCGCACCGACGCCCGCGCTGAAGTCGGAGGCCCATCGAAGCAGTCCGGCGGCCTCCGGCGTCGCGTCCACAGCACACAGAATCGTCTTGGGAAGATCGCGGCTCTGCTGACGTTCGAGGTGCGCCGCCGTCCATACCGGACACCGGGCATCGTGCAGCACCTTCGCCGTGGCAGACCCGAGCAGCACACTCCGGAACAGTCCCAGGCCGTGCGTGGGCATCATGATGAGGTCGATGCCGTGACTGTGCGCGAAGTCCGCGATGCGGAACCCCGGGTCTCCCGCTTCAGTGGTTCGCTCGACCCGAAGGCTGGTCAACTCAGGGACCAGCGCGTGATCGAGCCGCGATTGAAGCGCACGCTTCCAGTCATCCAGGTCCTCGCCGTCCCTCACGCCCATGCCGGCCGGCATCACGTCGAAGATCGGTGGGACGACGCTCAACAAGGTGATTCTGGCGCTGAAGCGGCTTGCGAGCGCCCGCAGGAAAGGCACGACCTGGGAGCCTTGTGGCGAGAAATCGAACGGAAAGAGAATCTCTCTGATCATCGCTCTGCAATCGCTTTCGTCCGACCGAAGCGTGGGCGGGTCGCCAGCAGCGCCGTACACAATCCGATCGCCGCCAGAGCGCGGGTCTTACGACGAATGCCTTACCTCCCGCGGACCGGCGCCTCCGTCCCGAGCGGAACCGCCGCGCCGGCTATCGGCATGGTGGCCTCGGCCTTGACGACAGCGGTCTTGCGCTGGCGGACGAGCAGCACCGGACAGGGCGCCACGCGCACCACCTGTTCAGCGACACTCCCCAGCAGCAGGTGCGCCACGCCGCTTCGGCCATGTGTGCCCATGATGATCAAATCGATGTCCCGGGCGTCGGCGTAGCGCACGATCTCCTCGGCGGGTGTCCCGATGCGCACGGCGTATTCGGGGCGGAGCCGCTCGATGTCTGACGGGCTGAGGAGCGTGTCCAGCCGCTGTCGCGCACTGGTCTCGAATCGCCCGACGGGAAAGTTCATTTCCAGGTTTTCGCCCGTCTTCCCCGGCACGTGAAGGAGATAGAGTCGCGCGCCGACCGCTCGGGCCATCTCGGTCGCGTACTGGAGCGCCGCATCGGACGGCTCACTGAAATCGGTCGGGATCAGGATGCTGTTGACCATCATAAATCGCCCCCCGCGAGATCCATCGAGCAAGCGACGTGCCGAGACTCATGTCGCAGGAAGAGACCAAGGGGCGTCGCCGGTTCGGCCCTGGGACGACACGGCAGCCAAGTATTTCGCGGTCCACTGCGAAAGAATCCACGCTTGGTGGCGCGGTGGCCCGATCGTGCGAGAGCCTGGCGGCCGTGGCGCTTCGGAACGCGAACATCGAATCGGCCGCTATCGATACCGACAATCGGGGGACTTGTCGCGTGGTCGCGACCGCATCCCATCCGCCGGCCGGCGGTACGGTGCGGATCTGGATCGCGATTCCGACGTCGAGTTGGAACGGACGTTTCTCGGCACCGGAGACGAAGGGTTCGTCGGGGACGGTCCTGCCGGCGTGAATCAGGCGGCGGCGCTCGGGTTTGCCACGGGTGCGACGGATGCGGGGCATGAAGGCGGCAGCGGCAGCGGTTCGTTTGCCTTGGATGCCAACGGACGCCTGTAGAATAGGCTGAGATCGTGGACAACAAACCGCTGACTGTGACGCAATCTCGTACCTACAAGTCCTGGCTGCCTCGCCTCACTCGCTCGGCAATGCGCGATCTTCGACTCTGGATGATCGGCTTCGGCCTCCTCATCGGAGTCATCTTCCCGCCGGTCGTGGTCCTGCTGGGCGTGCCCCGCTTCACGGCGATCCGACCGGCGTTCTTCGTCGCCACGATCACCGCTGGGCTCATCGTGGCCGAAGTCAACTACTTACTTGCTCGAGGCGTCGTCGGCGTCCGTGTGCGCTCGCTCGCCGGAGGAATGCGCCGCGTGGAGGCAACGCTCATCGACGCCGTGTCTCGCGGAAATTGGTCGGGGTGCGCCCCCGAGTCGTGCAAAGTGCCCATCGACTCGACCGACGAATTGGGAGAGGTTGCCGCCTCCTTCAACCGTCTCGTCGAGAGTCTGGCCTTTTCCCATCAAGTGTCCGGAGGGGTCAAGGCAGTATCGGAGGCCCTGGCGGCGCACCTCGAGCTGTCGGCGCTGGCCGATTCCACATTGAATGAACTGGTCGATCAGACGCACTGTCACGCCGTGTGCTTGCTGGTCGCCAACCACGGACGTTTGGAGGTCGCTGGAGCTCGTGGGATTCTCGACGTCGAGGCTCTCGCGGCGTCCGAACCGGTCGCCTCCGTGCTTCGCACCGGCGAAGCCATCATTCTCGCTCTTCCCGCCGACGTGGTGATCTCTGGGGCGCTTGTTGACTTCGTGCCCAAAGAAGTCCGGATTCTACCGATTCGCTACGGCACGGTGAGCGTAGGTGTACTCGTGGTCGGATTTCCGGAGGCGAGTCTTCCGGAAGCCAGCCCGGTGCTCGCCGCCTCACTGCCCAGTCTCGCGGTTGCTCTCAATAACGCGCTGAACCACGCGGATCTACAACGAGTCGCCGCCGTCGACCCGCTGACCGGAGTCTACAACCGTCGATTTGGTCTGCAACGGCTGAGCGAAGAGTTCAGCCGCACCGTGCGTACGGGTGATCCTCTTGGCGTCATGATGTTCGACCCGACCATTTCAAGGCCATCAATGACACGTACGGGCACATGGCGGGTGACCGCGTGCTGCAGTCCGTCTCCCGCAGCGCCCGGCGAGTGCTGCGCGAAGGTGACATTCTCGTGCGATACGGCGGTGAAGAGTTCGTTGTTATTCTCCCCGGCGCCGGACGGTCCGATCTCGAACAGATGGCGGAGCGGTTCCGGCGCGTCGTCGCCGATTCCTCCGTTCCTGAGGGCAGTCAGAACATCTCTGTAACGGTCAGTATCGGAGCGTCGGGGCTGCCGAACTCGGCGATCACTGGACCCGAAGAGTTGGTTCGCGCGGCCGATGCGGCCCTCTACCTCGCCAAGGAAAGCGGGCGTGACCGTTGGGTGATTGGGTAGCCCGCAGGTCATGACCAGCGGACCCTAAGGCGATTGGATGATCGTCGCCACCAACCACTCTTCGGCGGTTCGACAGAGCCGTGCGCAACGACACAGGCGCGCGGACCGCTGCGAGCCGCGAAGCCTCAGTCGCCGGCCTGCGGCCCACACGTTAAGCCCTTGTCAGAATTCGTCTTACGTTCCTGTAGGCCGGGCGACGTGGAACCGATAAGGGTTAGGGACCAACATCTGCGCGCGTCCCCCGGAGAAGCCGCCATTGTCGGGACCGATCTGCCCCGCACGCTACGGGCCCTGTGTGGGAATGCCATGAGTCACACGAATCCGATGAAGGTGGCGAGCCAGTTGGAGTGGGGCCGCCAGTTCGGGGCGGTATTGGACCAGAGCATTGCGGGGATCTACCTGCTCTCCGAGGCCGGTGAGGTGCGCTACGTCAATGCCGGGTTCGCCCAGCTGAGCGGGCGAACGCCTACTGACGTCATCGGACACGGATTCCTCGAATTTGTCGCGGACACCGACCACGAGTTGGTCATCCGGAATTTCCAGGCCGCCCTCCACGCACGGCAAAGCCCGTTTGAAGTGCGCTTGAGAACCGCGACGGGCGACCTCCTGACGGTCCTGACGCAGGGCGCGCCTGCCCAGATCGACGGACATGGCGCGGTGATCGGTGTCGCCATCGATGTCACCGGCCGGCAGCGGGCCGAGTCGGCCCTCGCTCGGGCCAACAATCTCCTGCGCGTGATCCGAACCGCGAACGAGGCGCTCGTGCGATCGCACGCGGAGCCCGAGCTCATGACTCGCAGTTGCGGCGCGCTGGTGGAGGTCGGTCACTTCCGCGCGGCATCCATCGCCTTGGTCTCTTCGAATGGCGGCATCGGCATCGAGGCGTTCGCAGGCGAACAGGTCGAGGCCCTCCGCGCCATGGAAACACATCGGATCGCGCAGGGTGCCGAGGGTGGTCATCTCTCGGCGATTCGGGCCGCCCACGTTCAGCTCCACCAGAACTGGACGCCGGAGCCCGACACGCATCCGTGTGCAGACGCCGCCGTTTCCGCCGGCGTGAAGGCGGCTGTTTATCTGCCACTGACGAAAGATCGCGTGACCTTTGGAAGCCTTGGCGTCTACGCGGCAGACCGCGACGCCTTTCAGGCCGATGAGCTGACCACGCTCGCTGAACTCGCTGACGATCTGGCCTACGGCATCATGGCCCTGAGGGATCGCGCGGAGCGGGACGCCGCTGCGGCCCGGGTGCATCGAAGCCTTGAGGAGACCGTCGCGGTGCTGGCCGCCGCAGCCGAGATGCGGGACCCGTACACGGCCGGGCATCAGCAACACGTGGCGGACCTGGCTGTCGCCATCGCGCGCGAGCTGACTCTTGACGAATCGCGCGTGCGTGTCCTTCGGTTCGCCGCTCTGGTGCACGACGTTGGCAAAATCAGGATACCGTCGGAGCTGCTGACCCGGCCGGGAACCCTGACAGACCTGGAACGACAACTCGTGGAAACACACGTCCAGGTGGGATACGACATTCTCAGGACCGTGGCGTTTCCGTGGCCGATCGCCGAGTTTGTCCTCCAGCACCACGAACACCTTGACGGCACCGGCTATCCCAACAAGGTTAGCGGCGGCGCCCTCCATCTCGAAAGCCGGATCCTGACCGTCGCCGACGTCGTCGAGGCGATTTCCTCCGACCGCCCGTACCGGGAAGGAAAAGGCATCGACGCGGCCTTGGCGGAAGTTCTTGACGGCCGAGGCAGTCGGTACGATGCCGATGTCGTGGACATGTGTGTTCGACTCTTCAGGACTCAAGGGTTTGCGTTCGCCAAGCCATACTTTCGCTGACGGCGGTATGCCTGCGGGAAGGTGCGACCGTGACGCATCAACGACGCGCGCCCTGGACGCCAGGGTGGAGCGCGCGTGAACCAACCATGTCGGACGTGGCAAACCGTTTGGCGCCGCGCTTACCGGCACCTGCCCTACTGCTGAGTCTGCCTTGACATGACTGACTCCGCCAGGGCACGGTCCGGGGGTTGGGCAGCCAGGACGTGCGGACCCGCGGGCACAAGGAGTCGGTGAACAGCGAAGCCGATCTTCGGCACGGCTTCTCGACTTCTCATCGTTTGCGGCGCGGCGTGTTCCTCACCCCATTTTCATACTGGCGCCTTCGCCGCTCACCACTGAGATCGTCTTCAAAAAACATCGGCGGATGCGGTGCTGCCCCGACTGGAGCCACCAGCCGAGCGACCGCGCCGAGGGACCTGGCGAGGGCGCGACGATCGGCCTCCGGTAGCGAGGCAATCGCCGCAATCAGGTGCTCCTGGACGGCGACCGGGGCTCGACCCAGCAGACGCCGGCCCTTCGCCGTCACCGCGAGCCGCTGACGACGCCGGTCCTGGCTCGACGCGACTTTCGCGACGAGCCGCTGTCGGACAAGCCGCTGAATCACGACCGACACGGAGCTCTGATGCGTACAGGTGAGCGCCGCGACGTCATTGATTGACGCATCGGGATGCTCGGCGATCTGCTGAAGCGCGAACAGCTGCGCGCTGCCGAGCCCTCCATGGCCTTCGCCGGCGCGACCGACCCGGAGTGCTCGAACGATGTGCCGGAAGGCGTCGAGCGCGACACGCACGTCGGGCGGGTGGGCCACACGACGAGGGTGCCCGGGCTGTTTCACGGCTCGACGGCGGCTCGCTGGCGCACGGGAGTCCACACTCTGCGCAGACCGTCGTGCGCGCGGATGTGAAGACGGTGCGGTCGGCATTTTGTCAGGCATGTTGACATCGTTGATTATATGGGATTCAATATATCGTGACCACGGCCACTCACTCGCGCGACATTGCCGAGGATCTCGCGGACTTCACGGCAACACCCCGGCTGTTGATGATCGCGGCCTTTGCAATCGTCATCGGCAGCGTGAGCGCTTATGTCGCACTGGTCCTTCTCAAGCTCATTGGCTTCTTCACCAATCTGTTCTTCTTTCAGCGGCTCAGTACGGCGCTGGTCACGCCTGAAGGACATACGCTCGGACCGTGGGTGATGCTCGTGCCGGTCGTCGGCGCACTCGTCATCGGCGTCATGGCGCGATACGGCTCGGAGCGTATCAGGGGACACGGTATTCCGGAAGCGATCGAGGCGATCCTCATCAACGGCAGCCGCATCGATCCGAAGGTGGCACTCCTCAAACCGCTCTCGTCAGCCATCTCGATCGGGTCAGGTGGTCCGTTCGGCGCGGAAGGACCGATCATCATGACGGGCGGCGCGGTTGGGTCGCTGATCGCGCAGTTCTTCCACCTGACCAGCGCCGAGCGCAAGACGCTCCTGGTCGCCGGCGCAGCAGCCGGCATGTCGGCGACATTCGCGACGCCGCTCGCGGCGGTGCTCCTGGCAGTCGAGCTCCTCCTCTTCGAGTGGAAGCCGCGCAGCCTGATCCCGGTCGCGCTCGCCAGCGCCACCGCGGCGGCGATGCGTCGCCACATCATCGGACTGGGACCCCTCTTCCCGGTGCCGGCGCATCCCTCGTCTATCGGGCCGCAGGGCCTGCTCGGCTGCGTGCTCGCCGGCGTGCTCGCCGGCGCGCTATCCGCGGTGCTCACGCAAGCGGTGTACGCCGCAGAAGACGCCTTTCAGCATCTCCCCATCCACTGGATGTGGTGGCCAGCGATCGGCGGCCTGGTGATCGGGGTGGGCGGCTGGACGTTTCCGCAGGCGCTCGGCGTCGGCTATGACGTGATCGGAGATCTGCTGCGGGGCGCCGTCGGTGGTCGCGTGATCCTCGGCGTCCTCATCGTCAAGTCGGTCGTCTGGTCAGTCTCGCTGGGATCGGGCACGTCCGGAGGCGTGCTCGCGCCGCTGCTGATGATGGGTGGGGCGATGGGCGGCGTCGAAGCCTGGTTCTTGCCCGCCGAAGGCCTGGGCTTCTGGCCGCTGGTCAGCATGGGGGCGATTCTCGGTGGAACGATGCGATCGCCGCTGACCGGCGTGGTCTTCGCCCTCGAGCTCACGCACGACGTCAACATGGTCCTGCCCCTGCTCGTGGCCGTGACCATCGCGCACGGCTTCACCGTGCTCGTGCTGCGCCGGTCCATCCTGACCGAGAAGATTGCCAGGCGTGGGTATCACCTGAGCCGTGAATACGCGGTCGACCCGCTGGAGATTCTGTTCGTCCCGGAAGTGATGCGCACGAGTGTCGCCGCGCTGCCGGCTGACGCCCCGTACGACACGCTGCGCCACTCGCTGCACGTCGATCCGTCGCGCGGCCGCCAACGCTTGTATCCGGTGATCGGCGACGCCCGGGAGCTGGTCGGCGTGGTCACGCGTGGCGACCTGCAGGCGGTGACCGATGCGGCGCCCAGAGGCGCCGGCGCACCGCTGGCAGCGATCCTCAACACCACACCCATCGTCGCGTATCCGGACGAATCGCTCCGCATGATCGTGTATCGGATGGCCGAGACCGGGCTGACCCGGTTTCCGGTGGTCGACCGACAGCACCGACGCCTGATCGGGATGATCGCGTTGACGGATCTGCTGAAAGCGCGGGCGCTGAACCTCGATGCGGAACAACGACGAGAGCGCGTACTCGGCGCACACATTCAACTGCCCTTTGGGGAGCAACGCCGGACGGGAGCACCACATGCGTGACCAGCACGTGGCGATCAAAGGCGACGCGGTCGAATCCATGCAGGGCAAGGTCGTGCGCCAGCATCCGCCTGGCCGTCGGAACGCGAGTCGGCGCTCGAACCCGCACCGTCAGACCGACCGGATCATTGTCAGCATCATCTTGAACGGCGAGCGCGCCTGGACCGCGTGCGGCTGATTGGCGGGCATCAGCACGATCTCTCCCGGCGACACGCCGATCGGCGTACCGGCAATGGTGATTTCCGCGTGTCCTTCCAGGACGTGCGCCACGGCGTCGAACGGCGTCGTATGCTCGCTCAAGGACTGGCCTGCGTCGAACGCGAACAAGGTGATGGTTCCACCGGCGCGCTTCAGGAGAATGCGGCTGACTGTCGCGTCCTGCTGATAGCCGACCAGGCCCAGCAGTGGCACCGTCGCCGCAACCGGCATTTCAGAGGGAGTCGCCATGAAGTCCTCTCGATATCATCATCCATCATCGCTCACAGGCCCTCCCGCGGCGTGATGTTTCGTGCATGGACCCTCTCGCACGTTCGCGATGGAGCAACGCGCTCCGCTGGCGCGAGGGCTATACTTTGTCCCTGACTCGATCGCCTCGCGCCGACGTCACTCGCGCTACGGGATGGGGCTTGTTCGTTGCGTCGCTCGTCCTCGCCGGCATCTATTTCGGCAGCCGACGCCTCAGGGATTTCGATGCGGCGCTTGTCCCCTACGCGGGCGCCAGTGTGTTTTCGGCCTTCGGACTCGGTTACCGCTACTCGATGTGGCTGACGAAACCGCCGACGCGTCTCTTCTGGCGACGCGGCTGGCGGTTGTTCTTCGCGCCGTCGCGCATGGCGCAGAACCTCTCGCGCCTTGCCGCACTCTTCGCCGTGAACATCGTCGCGCAGCGGTTCATCGAGAAACGATCGCCGTTGCGGTGGGCGGCACACTTCTGCATCTTCTGGGGCTGCATGCTCGCCGCAGCGGTCACGTTCCCGCTGTCCTTTGGGTGGATTCATTTCGAGACGGCCGGGGCCGCGCAGGAGCGCTACCGGGCGTTCGTGTTCGGCCTGCGGGTGTTCACGTTCGACCTCGCCAGCCCGCTCGCACCGCTCGTGTTCAACGTTCTGGATGTCTCGGCGGTGCTGGTGATGGCGGGCGTGTCGTTGGCGTTGTGGCGACGCGGGCGCGATCGCGGCGCGCTGGCGGTTCAGCAGCTCGGCAACGATCTGCTCCCGCTCGTCATGCTGTTCGCGGTGTCGATCACGGGGATCTTCCTGACCGTCTCGACGCACCTGATGCGGGGGCTGCATTACGTCTTCCTGTCGCAGCTGCACGCCGTCGCCGTCATCTTCACGCTTCTCTACCTGCCCTTTGGGAAGTTCTTTCACATCTTCCAACGGCCCGCGCAGCTCGGCGTCGCGTTCTATCGCGAAACCGGCGCAAGAGGCGAAGCGGCTCGCTGCGCGCGATGCGGCGAACCGTTCGCGTCGCGGATGCACATCGACGATCTCAAGCAGGTCGAGCGCGAGCTGGGAATCAGATATGAGGCGGTCCGCCTGAAGCCGAGCGCAGCGGACGATATGGCCTCCCACTATCAGGACATCTGTCCGGCCTGCCGCCGCAAGAACCTGGCGTTGACGCAAGACGCGTTCTGGAGGCGCGGCGCGTAGTGGCCCGGCTGCCCACCTCGCTCCCGGATCTCGTGGCGACATTCGGCCCGCATCTCAACCGCGAACCGGCTGGAGGCTGGACCACGCGCGGTGAGCCCGACCGGATTGTGCCGACACACTGTTGCTTCTGCGGCCAGCAGTGCGGCATCCAGCTCAAGGTGAAGGACGAGAAGATCGTCGGCTTCGAACCCTGGGAGGAGTTCCCGTTCAACAAAGGGAGGCTCTGCCCCAAGGGCGTGAAGCGTTACATGCAGGACGAGCATCCGGATCGGCTGCTGACGCCGCTTGTTCGCGACGAGGCGCGAGGCTTCACGCCGATCGACTGGGACACGGCGCTCGAGCGTACCGCACGCGAGATCCAGCGCATTCAGTCCGCCCATGGACGGGACGCCTTCGCCGTCTTGACGGGAGCCTCGCTGACCAACGAGAAGGCGTACCTGATGGGCAAGTTCGCTCGAGTGGCCGTGCGCACCGCCAATATCGACTACAACGGTCGGCTCTGTATGGTGTCGGCGGCGGCCGCGTCGAAGAAGATTCTCGGCATCGATCGCAGCGCCAATCCGTGGAGCGACATTCCGAAGGCGAAGGTGATTCTTGTCGCGGGCGCGAACATCGCCGAGTGCGCCCCGATCACCACCGACTATCTCTGGCAGGCCCGCGAGAACGGCGCGAAGATCATCGTGCTCGATCCGCGTCTGACGCCGATCGCACGCACCGCCGACCTCTTCATCCCCGTGCGCTCAGGCGGGGACGTCGGCGTCTTCTACGGCATGCTCCACGTCATGGTTCAGCGCGGCTGGATCAACCGTGAGTTCATCGCGGCGCATACCACCGGCTGGGGCGCCGTCGAGGCCATTGTCGAGCGCTACACCCCGGAATACGCAGCGACCGTCGCGAGCGTGCCCGCCTCGATGATCGTGCGCGCCGCCGAACTGTGGGGGCCAGCCGAGACCAGCTTCCTCCTGCACGCCCGCGGCATCGAGCACCACTCAAAGGGCGTCGAGAACTGCATGGCCGCCATCAATCTGGTGGTGGCCACCGGCCGCATCGGGCGCGAAGGCTGCGGCTACGCCATGATCACCGGCCAGGGGAACGGCCAGGGCGCGCGCGAACAGGGACAGAAATGCGATCAGCTGCCGGGTGCGCGCGACCTCGAGAACCCGGCACACCGGGAATATATTGCCGGCGTGTGGAGGGTCGAGGAATCCACCATCCCGCATACCGGGTTGTCGGCCGTGCCGCTGCTCGAAGCGATTCACGACGGCCGCATCAAGGGCCTGTTGCTCCTTTGCTTCAACCCGGCAGTGTCGCTGCCCGACGGTGAGTTCATCCGGGAAGCCCTCAGCCGCCTCGAGTTCTTCACGGTGATCGATTTCTTCATGTCAGAGACGGCACGCTACGCCGATCTCGTGCTCCCCGGCTCGCTGATGGAGGAGGATGAAGGGACCACGACCAACGTCGAGGGGCGCGTGATCCATCACCGCCAGGTCGTCCAGCCACCGGACGGCGCGCGGCAGGACTGGCGGATCATCTGCGACCTCGCGAAACGCCTCGGCGCGGGTGACAAGTTCGGCTACGAGTCAACGCACGAAATCTTCGAAGAGCTGCGCATCGCCTCGAAAGGCGGCGTCGCCGACTACGCCGGTATCACGTGGGAGCGCATCGACCGGGAGAGGGGCGTGTTTTGGCCCTGCCCGTCGCTCGATCATCCCGGCACCCCGCGTCTGTACGAAGGCGGGCAGTTCGGCCATCCCGACGGCAAGGCGCATTTTCAGCCGGCCGACTGGCGGCCCGCCGCCGAAGAGCCAGACGCCGACTACCCGATTGTGCTGACAACGGGACGCGTGGTGTCGCAGTATCTGTCGGGCACACAGACGCGTCGCATCGGCGCGCTCGTCGACCAGTACCCGCAGCCACGGTGCGAGATCCATCCGCGCCTGGCCGGATCGCTCGGGATCGTGGATGGCGATTTCGTCCGCGTCGAGAGCCGCCGCGGCGCCATCGTCGTCCGCGCGCAGGTCGTGAAGACCATTCGGCCCGACACGGTGTTCGTCCCGTACCACTGGCCGCTCGACCGATCGGCGAACACGTGCACGATCCGTGCAATCGATCCGATGTCAGAGATTCCCGAGTTCAAGATCTGCGCCGTCCGTGTCTCGAAAGCAGCGGACCCGGTCGGTGACATCGCCGCGCTCGAGCCGGCGGCCGGAGGCATTCGGTGAGCGAGCTCGCGTTCTTCGTCGACTACTCGCGCTGCATCGGATGCCAGGCCTGTGTGCAGGCGTGCGAGGAATGCGACACCCACCGCGGCCGATCGCTCATCCACCTCGAGACGATCGAACGGCGCGACAGCGTGCAGACGGCGCCGCAGGTGTGCATGCACTGCGAAGACCCGATCTGCGCGCAGGTCTGTCCCGCTGACGCCATCAAGCAGACCGCTGAAGGCGTCGTCCAGAGCTCGCTCAAGCCGCGCTGCATCGGCTGCTCGAACTGCGTGCTCGCATGCCCGTTCGGCGTGCCCAAGTACGACGGCGACGCCGATCAGATGATGAAGTGCGACATGTGCTACGACCGCACCAGCACGGGCCGGCGTCCGATGTGCGCCACGGTGTGTCCCTCGGGCGCTCTGGCGTTCACGACGATCGAGGAGATCATGCGGACGCGACAGGGACGGCCGATCAACGACTGGCAATTCGGCGACCAGCGCGTGCGCACGAAGGTCTTCGTCCTGGTGCCCGCGGAGGTGACGCGCGTGAATGTGGCGGTGATTCCCCCCGGTTCTCTCAGGCGATCACAGCCGCCGGCCGATCCGTACGATGTCGCGGCGCTGTTGGAGGCGCATTGATGGCTGATGCACCTCCGCGCTGGCGCGAAGACTTCCCCGTCCGGTGGGACGAAGACAACTACATGACGCGGCGGGAACTGGCGAAGTTTCTCACGCTCGGTTCGGGCCTGCTGGCGAGCGTCAACGTCCTGATCGCGTTCATCGGCCTGACGGGCCGCGCGCTCGCTTCACCCCTGAGGCGAATCGCTGCCGCCGACGAGATTGCGCCAGGAGGCTCGTTGTTGTTCCGCTACCCGACCGACGATGACCCGTGCATCCTGGTGCGCGACGCGGCCGGACGTCTCGACGCGTTCTCGCAGGTATGCACCCACCTGTCGTGCACCGTCATCCACCGGCCTGGCGACGACGTGCTAGCCTGCCCCTGCCACAAGGGATCGTTCTCCGCGCGCGAAGGGCTCCCACTGGCGGGGCCGCCGACGCGGCGCCTGCCGCGCATCGTGATCGAGCAGCGCGGCGCCGATCTCATGGCGACGGGCGTCGAGGTATAGGGTGGAAACCCGGCCGCAGGGCTCGATTCTCTTCTCCGCCGTGCTTGTCCTCATCGCCGTGCTCGTGGTGATCCAGTTGTGGCTCGTCGCCGCGGCGCTCGACGCACTGTTCGCGCGACAGTTCGTCGTCCTCATGCCGACCGCCATCGCGTCAGGCACGCTGTTTGTGTTGAGCGGCGGATTGCTCTGGTACGTGGTGTCGTTCGACGCGCGCCTCCGCCAATGGGGGCCGCGTGGCTGACCACTCGCCCCGACCGCCGCTCCTCGTCCACTCCCCCGATGTGACGCGGGGCCTTGCCGCACGACTCCAGGTCACCCACCTGCTGACGCGTCATTCGGAGCGCCCCATCTGGGCCCTGTTCATGTTTCTGAACGGCTTCATCACGATCGCGCTCTTGGCGGCGGTCGCAATGGTGTCCCGTACGCCGTTCGTGTTTCCCTCGCTGGGCCCGACCGCGTTTCTGTTCTTCTTCACGCCGCGGACCCCGGCCGCGAGTCCGCACCATACGATCTACGGGCACGCGATCGGCATCCTGTGCGGGTACGGCGCCCTCTGGCTGTTCGGCCTGCAGCACGCGCCGCCGGCGATGGTCACCGGCGTCTCGGCCGCGCGCGTTGGCGCCGCGGCGCTGTCGCTGGCGTCGACGGGCGCGCTCATGATTCTGGCGAAAGCGGCGCACCCGCCAGCCGGCGCCACGACCCTCATCATCTCGCTCGGGATCGTGACACGACCGTTCCACCTGCTCGTCATCGAGATCGCGGTGGCCATCCTGACGCTGCAGGCAATCGTCATCAACTGGCTTGCCGGCATTGACTACCCGCTCTGGGCGCTTCGGAATCGCCCAGTGACCACCGAGTCGGTCGCTGGCGGATCGTAGCCCGCTCGCACCGATCGAACCATGGTGCACCTGGACTCGCTGACTCTCCTCGTGGTGGTCGTGTTCTTTGGAGCCACGCTCCTTCGGTCCGCCCTTGGATTCGGCGAAGCGCTCATCGCAGTCCCGCTGCTGGCGTTCGTGCTACCGGTCAAGGTCGCCGCACCGATCGCGGTGCTCGTCTCGATCACCGTGGCTGCCGTTGTCGTGGCGCAGGACTGGCGGCACGTGCACCTGCGAAGTGCCGTCCGCCTCGTGCTCTTCACCCTCATCGGGATCCCGCTTGGACTGCTCCTGCTTCGCAGCGTGTCCGAGCCCATGGTCAAAGGCGTTCTGGGCGTGCTGGTCGCTGGATTTGCCGTGTCCGCGCTTCGCAGTCGAGGCTCGGTACGAGCTGACCGACGATCGCCTGGCATGGCTCTTCGGTGTGAGCGCTGGCGTACTCGGCGGCGCCTACGGGATGAACGGTCCGCCGCTGGTGGTGTACGGCGCGCTGCGCCGCTGGTCGCCTGAACACTTCCGCGCGACTCTGCAGGGATACTTTCTCCCGGCGAGTGTGATCGGGATGATCGGCTATTGGGCGGCGGGTCTGTGGACACCGAGCGTCAGCCGTTACTATCTGCTGTCGCTCCCCACCGCGCTCTTGGCGATTGTCTTGGGCCGCATGATCAACCGGCGTGTCGGCGCCCGCCGGTTTTTCGTCTATGTGCATGCCGGCCTCATCGTCAGTGGTGCGGGGCTGGTGTTGCAGGCCATCGTCACCTGGACCGCTCATCAGCCGGCCGCGCGCTGAGTCAGCCTCACATGCCTGCGACCCGCGCACGCAACTGGCGCCTTGCCTGTTGGTCAGACCGCCGTATGGTCGTTACTTGCCGCGTCCGTCGTCGACACGGTGCCCGGTAGCGCCCGCAGCGCGATCGCGAGGCGATTCCACGAGAATGCGGTGCTTCGGCCCTGCCTTACGGCCATCGGTGGGGTTCGGTCCGGTTGTTTCCCCCGCGTAACACCCGCACCGAGACACCTGTCAACGAGGGCGCGCAGGCGAGGAGGCTCGACAATCGAAGATTTGGAGTGCGCTTCAACAGTAGCTGACGTGCCTGTTGTACTCTTCCGGCTGAATTGGTACGGTCGCGTGACCTATGGCGAGGCGGTCACGCATGTCCCAGCGTTTGATCGACGATACCTTGTGGGCGCGGATCGAGCCGCTGTTACCGAAGCGGCCGCGCCGACGAGGGAAACACGTGGGTCGGCCCCGGGTTCCGGACCGCGCCGCGTTGACCGCCATCTTGTTCGTATTGCGCGGTGGGCTCCCATCGCAGATGCTCCGGATGGAAATAAGGTGTGGATCGGGCAGCACGTGCTGACGGCGCCTGGTGCGCTGGCAACGCGCGGGGGTGCGGCGCCCACTCCACGCCGTGCTGCTCACCGAGTTGCACCATCGCGGCCTTGGATCTGCATGTCGCGCGCGTCTCGTCGGTCACGCGCTTGCGGACGACTGCGTCACTGTGCAGGATATGTGACGTGCGTTCCTTTGACCCGCGCGAACGGCGTCAGTGAATGAGGCGCGTGCGAATGCGATTGGTAATCTCACGCGCATTGATACCTCGCGCCAGCAACGTGTCCGCAATCAACGATCGGTGATAAGGCCACGCCCTCTGCGCACATCACGCGGAACCGTACGCACATAGGCGACGCGCTGCACGCCGCGGGCCTTGAGGAGGCGGAGGAATTCGTCGATCGGGCGCGTGGAGTGCCCGATCCACGCGATCGCCGGACGGCGAACGTGGCTTGACGTCGCGATTGACCGTGACAGTCTTGGCGGGCGCCGAGGGCAGTTCCCGCCTCTTGACTGGCGGAGAGAGTGGGATTCGAACCCACGGTAGAGTTTCCCCTACACACGCTTTCCAAGCGTGCTCCTTCAACCACTCGGACATCTCTCCGTTGAGTGGAATCAACACTTTACAGCGGCTCGAAAACCGCGTCCAGCCCCATTGTGACCATATTGTGACCACACGCCCAAACTTCCGCTCTCAACGTGACGATGACCGCAACCGGCGACGGCTCCGCTTCTTCTTCCGCATCGGATTCTTTCGGTATTCCCGCATGTAGGCAGCGATCCGCTTGGGATCGCGATGCGCCACGTCGTAGGCGCGTCGGTGATCGTCACAACAAAAATTGTGCGCCCGTCGATGCGCCGCCCGTGCGAAGAAGAACCGCTCGCAGTGATCGCACCGCAACAGCCGACGCGCTTCGGTGTCTACGCCGAGCGCCGCGATCACGGCGAGACACTTCGTTTCGTTCTCCTTTGCCAACCGGCTCAGCCATTCCGCATTCGCACGGGCAATCTCTGATGGTGATGTGAACGCTTGCGTGCGCGTCGGCGGTTCCGAACGATCCACCGGAGTTGGCTCGACGCACAGGCACGCACGACCCCGTTCGTCTGCGCCCATTGAAACGTGGGGTAAAGACTCCACGAAAGCACGCAGCACTTCATCACTGAGTGCCATGTCTCGGGCTTCGCCAACAAGGTGTGCGAATTCACGGTCGACCTTCGCTCGAACCAATTGCTGGAACTGAAGCGATGCGCCCGGTCCAGTTCTAACCGCCGACCGAATCTTGACACCACGCTTCTCCGTCGCAGCCGTGAGTGCATCCAACAGGCGAGTCCGCGTCTCGCTATCAGCACCTTCGTTCGCAACGCGAAGGATGAAATCGATCCACGGTCGAAATGTGTCCAGTTCTACGTTGCCGACGCTGAACACAATATTCTCAAGCCATGTCTGGTGCGCCATCCGCGCATTCTACACGATGTGCGCCATTACACTGAGATGTAATCGCGCATCTAAGACCACTCGCGCACCGAATCGGAACTTACGCCTTCGACGTTGATTGTTATTGCGCAACACGTATTAGATGCGCGACACTCTCCTTGCTTGACCGTCTCAGTAAACAGCGCACTCGACACGATGAACGTTCGATGCGCACGCAAGGGAGAACAGCATGGAAGTCATTAGCGAAAGTTCGGTGAAAAACGGCGTGGCCACGCCGGACGAGAAACGGACGGCGAGTCATGTTGCAGCAACCCCGGAGCAACTGGCCCACCAACTCACAACCCTCAAAGACCTCTGGCAGGAATGGACGGTGAGCGCTCGGGCGACCGGCGCGGTCATCATCCAGTTCAGCGTCAGTTTCGTCGCCTTTGAAGACGAGACAGCATTCGCCAAGAATGCCAAGGCACGGCAGGACTTCGCCCACGCCTTTCCCACCATCACCAAGGATGTGGCCAAGCGCTATCGGGCTATTGCTGCCGTGGCGACATCGCTCAAAGAAGTCCAACACGCCCTGCCGCCAACCCGCGAATGCATCACGGAAGTGGCTAGGGCGTTCGCACCGGGCAAAGACGCCGAGAAGCAGCGTGTCCTTGCTGCCGTCAAGAACGGGACACTGACTCCGCAATCCTCACTCGCCGACATCCGCGATCTGCGGAACGACATTGCCGTCATGAATCCAGCCGAACGAACCGCCGCCCGCATCACGCGGAAGGAACGTCGAGCTGCGCCCGCGCCAGCCGTGATCGATGTCACGCCGTCTTCGCGGATCGCGGCAGACGCCCCATCGCCGCTCAACCCGGACGCCATGATGTTCAGTGACATCGTGGTCAAGGGCAACACGATCACAGGTCGGTTCACGATCAAGAACATCCAGAAACGCAACGGCGCATGGCCCACGTTCCTGCCTGCAACGCTCGTCAAGGCGCTCGCCGACGCGGGACTCTAAGCAAGGTCATGCCTTACTTCAAGCTCACCCGAGCGGCATCAGGCGCAGACGCCGGCTGTAGAGAATGCAAAACCTTCTACGCCGCGTCTGAGCCGGATGCGTGGGCATTAGCCGATGCCGAACCCCAAGGTGCCGAAGGATGGGCGCTACACGTGCCGAGCACCATCACCGCGTATCACACAGATACAGACGCGAATTGGGCGGCGATAATGGCGGCGTTGAAAGACTCGCCAGAACAACCAACAACACCATGTCCAAGCCGCTTCCTAATCAAAGTCGGCGATTCCGTCGATCTGCTCAAGAGGTTGCCGGACAACAGCATCGATAGTTGCGTGTGCGATCCGCCCTATAACCTGAGCATCGTCGAGCGGTGGGGCAAGGCATCCCCACAGGACATCGCGGACGCGCCTTCGCCATTTTCACGGTTGGCGACGGGCTTCATGGGCCAAGCATGGGACGGCACCGGCATCACGTTCGACAGCGCCTTTTGGGGTCACGTCTTGCGCGTGTTGAAGCCCGGTGGATATCTGCTGTCATTCGGTAGTCCGCGCACGTCGCACAGAATGGTGACGGCGATTGAGGACGCCGGCTTTGCGATTCGTGATTCCTTCATATGGTTGTATGGGTCGGGATTTCCGAAAAGCAAGAATGTGGCGTTGAGTATTGATAAACAGGCAGGACATCCCAATCGTGGTCGTGCCATTCCGACTGCGAGCCGCTATCAGAACGGCACAACCGCGTCTCTCACGTCCAATCCGGTGCGTGATTACGAAGCCAAGACCGAACACGGGCAGCGCTGGAACGGTTGGGGCACAGGGTTGAAGCCAGCCTATGAGCCAGTTGTGCTCGCTCGAAAGCCGCTCGACGGCACCGTGGCGACCAACGTCCTCAACTACGGGACCGGCGCACTGAACATCGACGGCTGTCGCATCGGCAACGATTTGGTCGCCACACAACCAGGCGACAAATTCAAAGGTCATGGCATCTACGGGACGTATGGCACGTGTGAGGGATCGCTACACGAAGGACGTTGGCCCGCGAACGTGCTACTGGATGAAGAAGCGGCAGCGCTGTTGGATGAACAGACCGGCAACGTGGGCGGCGGGTTCGGTCGAGCGGGCGGAAACGTGAACCGTGCGGCGACCGCGCCCGGTCTGTTCCTGCCCAATCGAGGCAACGCATTTGGCTACGGCGATCAAGGCGGAGCCTCTCGGTTCTTCTACGTGGCGAAAGCCTCACGCAATGAACGCGAAGCCGGCTGCGAGCACCTGCCGGGTGTTCGTCGCACGGACGGTCGCAGCAGTGAACACCATGTGCCGCACCTGCGAACGACCGAGCGCCGCAACCACCATCCGACAGTCAAGCCCATCGCGCTCATGCGGCATCTGTGCCGGCTCGTCACGCCGCCGAACGGCGTCGTGCTTGATCCGTTCTGTGGGTCCGGTTCCACCGGCTGCGCGGCGGTGCTGGAAGGATTTCAATTCGTCGGGATCGAACGTGAGCCGGAATACGTGGAGATTGCGAAGGCACGGATCGCGCACTGGCTCAAGCTGGCGGCGGAAGGCAGGACGGACGACGACGAAGAAGTTGCTTGAGACTGAGAGAAGCCGTAACCATGCGGATCGACGCGGCTTCATTGACAAACAACAACAGAAGAGCGAGGGTCTTGGACCCCATGAGGAGTGTAGCAGCGATGAATCAAGGTGAGCGAGCCGTTACCGAAATCCAAGCGGCAGAATTCTTGGGGTTATCCGTCGCCACGCTGCGACAGTGGCGGTTTCGCGGGAAGGGACCGAACTTCATGCGGTTCGGGCGAGCGGTGCGCTATCTGCCGTCCGATCTAGACGAGTTCGTCCGCAAGAGCACGGTCACGCCTGAGTTAAGCAACCAGCACGTGTAGCCGATGGCGCTGTATCGACGCGGCGGACAATGGTGGGCGGACTTCCGCGAAGGCGACGAACGCTACCGCAAGCCGACCGGCACGAGCAACAAGAACAGAGCCAAACGGATCGAGCGGGATCTGATCCAAGCCGCCCGTGAAAATAGCCTACTCGTCCGGCAGCGCAAACCAAAACGACTCTTCGCCGCCATCGATGCTTACCACGCCGATAAGAAGATGCGCTGTGCGCCAAGAACGCTGGAATTGGAAAAGGAGCGCCTGAGCATCGTCAAGGCGCACTTCGGAGACGTTCGGCTCGCCGCGATCACGCCCGACGCGATTACGACATTCCAACAGGTTCGGCACGACGGCAACATCTCGAACCGAACGATCAACATGGATGTCGGTGTTCTGTCACGTGTTTTGCAGTTCTGCGAACGTTGGCGAGCGTTGAAGGACCATGTTCATTTCTTGCCAGAATCAGAAGGTCTTGTCGGGCGAGCGCTGACGGTCGAAGAACAGGATCAACTCTTCAAGATCGCTCAAGCCAATCCCGAATGGGAACACGTCTACTGCGCCGCAATTGTGGCGGCATACACATCAATGTGTTCGGTTGAGGTCCGACGCCTGAGACGCCGTGACGTGGATTTGTTCAATAAGATCGTGTCCATCCCCTACGGCAAGAACAAGTATCGTCTCCGTGTTCTTCCCTTGCTGCCGCCCGCCCTAAAAGCGTTTGGGCGGATGATTGAACGGCTCGATCAACTCGGCTTCACGTCACCCGATCATTACCTATGGTTCGCCTGCCAGTGGAACCGGCTGGACCCCACGACGCCGATGGCCCGGTGGGATACGGCGTGGCATGCGCTCCGTGAGAAGGCGAACCTGCCGGGACTTCGGTTTCACGATCTGCGCCACACCATCATCACCGAACTGGCGGAAACCTCGACACCCGACATGGTGATTCAGTCAATCGCCGGACATGTGACGAAGAAGATGTTGGACCGCTACTCACACATCCGGCTTGCTGCGAAGCGGAAGGCATTTGAAGCGGTTGAAGAATTGCGCGAGCAGAAACGCCGCGACAATGAAGCGCACACCGACTCGGAAACAATCCAGTAATCGACGTAAGGGACCGCGACGAATGTCGGCGAAGGTCGGCACGATGAAAAAGGAATACGACTTCACGAAGGCGGAGCGGAACCCATATGCGAAACGGCTCAAGCGACGGTGATGATCCGGCTGAACGCACCAATTGCTGTGGATCTTCGGCACCGGGATAGCTCGCCCGGTGCCGCCGTTGACGTTCGTGCCGATGCCCACTCCGTTTAGCGCTTCAGCCGCTCCGTCACGCACATCTCACAGATATCAAAGCCGCAAGAACCGTAGGTCGATGGCGACTTTGAGTTGCGAGCGTCTGGCATCGCTCTCCAACAGATGACGCAACACACCATGCGGCGTGCCAAGTCATCCTTCTGTTGCCAGATTTCAAGGGCGTCACGCCATTCCTCGAATGAGATTTCGCGTCCCAAGATGCTCACTCGCCATTTTTCTGCAACCGCTTCACGGCTGCTACGGCGGTCCACATCGATTGTTCGAGCAACAACGCATGCTGCTGCGAGTCCGCCGCGTCCTTGCGTAACTTGACGGCGAGCGCATGCCCTACGTTCAACGCCTTCCCGAGTTGCTGAATCGCGTTGTCAAAAGCGTCATCGGACATCCATGTTCTCCCTGAAGGCACAGCATCGGCATGATGCCTGCGAATGATCGTGCCGATGGGACAGCGAGAGCGGGACCGGCGAGTCCCGCCCGTTCAACTGGCGTCGTGTTCGGGCTGGATGCGCTTCAGGGCGCGGACGATACGGTCGGCTTCGGCTTCCAACTTGATGGCGTCGTCAAGCAGCTTGCCAAGTTCTTGCCGAACGTGCGTGCTGATGGGACTCAGGGCTTGCGCGGCGTTGGCAGCATCGGAAACGGCTTCCTTGAACTCGGGAGTCAGCGGCATCGGCGATACACCTTTCGTGCGCAGGGCATCTCGATTGACGCCTGCGATGATCACCGCCGTGCCGGGAATCGGCTCATGGAGAGCCGTTCATCATTCCACCGATTTCCACAGGGCGTTGACGAGCTTCGCTTGCGCCCGTGGGTCCGCGTCCAAGTATTTCTGCGTGGTGGACAGACTGGCGTGCCCAAGTAGCTGCTGCACGTCTCGCAGTGAGCCGCCGAACCGTCCGATTTCGCGTGCGGCTTTCGTGGCGAAGGACCGCCGACCGCTGTGCGAACTCGCGCCTTTTAGACCGAGTTCTCCAAACCAATACTTGAACAGCCAACGCACCGAGTTGCTTCGCGCTGCCGGGTCGGTTGCATGCTGTTGAAACGTGACGATGTAGTCCTCAGCCCTGCCGCGTCCGGCTTTCTGTTCCTGTTCGTGCAGAACACGCAACGCTCGCTGCACCGGCACTGGTAGCGGCACGGCTCGCCCGCCGTTTTTGCCCTTGCTCGCCGAATTGGGCAGCGACAACATGCCGTCGACCCTGCCGTCCGCGCCGGTCACCATGCGCCATTTGGCGCTGACGATTTCCAGCGCCCGGAGTCCGCACATGAACGAGAGCATCACGATGACGCGGTTGCGTGCGACGTGGCGCGTCTCGCCTTCAACGTGTCGGAGCAACGTTCGAACCTGCTGGTCACCCAAAACTTTTGCTTGTCGTGTCAGCGCCATCGGGCAGTCATCACCTTTCCGGGCATTTCTCTACAGGAAACACGACCATTGCTCTTTTTTGTGTAGTTGTCAATGGCTTGGTCGGGCGATTTGCACGACTTTGCTCAGGGAATACGCAGAACTACACAGAATGTTGATTTCCTGTAGAAACCGAGCCAGCTTCAGGTAATGGCCCACGTGCCGATGCACCGGGCAGTGGAGACTCACGGCAAGCACTCGCGTTTTTATACATACGTCTTGGGCGTGCCCTGCGTGTCGCCGAGCGGCACTAGCGGAGTCGCACTCCAGAAAAGCAACGAGCGCCGGAAGTGAATCACCACTTCGACGGCGCTCTGAACATTCCACTCGACGGAGAAGTGTCATGTCTGCACCTAGTTATCCTTCGCCCGCTTCCGCCAAAAGCAAAGATTCCTCATACTCCTACGCCCAACGCCTTCGCGCCGAACGGATCTACGGACTCATCGGCTCCCGCGAATATCCTGCACTCACGTCGGTCGACACCGCCGTGCTCTTGGCACTGAACTACTACTCCAAGCAGGACGGCACGGGCATGCGCCCATCAACCGAGACGCTTGCTCTGATGACGAACCTGAGCCGCAGTTCGGTGCTTCGGTCGCTGTCGCGCCTGCTCAAGGGCGCTCTGTTGAAATTGGACGGCGCACAGCGATCACGTGGCGTAGTCGTGTCCTACCGATTTGGTGATGCCCTGTTGAAGCCGAGCGGCAGTAGGCTACGGGATCACCTTGCCGAGAAGCGCATGGTTCGAGAGTTGATGATCGCAGCGGCGAAGACGCAGCCGGACGGCGCTGCTGCCAGTGTCGCCGTGACGCGAACCAGTGTCAGAGGGACACCAGTGCTCACACGAGAACTCGTCACCGTGACACCGGACCTGCTTCAGGGTGACGCGGCACCAGTGTCAGAGGGACGCCCAACCAGCGTCACGAAGCCGCGAACCAGTGTCACCCTGCCACACAGAACTAATCTTGAACTGATTCCAGAACCTAAGAAAGAACCTATTCAGGATCTAATGACTGATGCCGTGGGCACTTCGCGCCCGCTCGCCGGTGCTGCGCACCGTCTCGCTCATCCGACAGCGGAAAGTGTGGAAGATACTCCCGACACGACAACGGTAAAGATTCCAACCACTGATGACGAGATTCGAGCATTCTTTGAGATGGCATTGAGCGAGTAGAACTTTCACCCGACACGCTTCGGTAGAAATCAGTCCGACACGTGCTTGAGTCGATTTGCGCTGCCAGCGCCGCCGTCGCAGGACGGCGATGCCCGCGCCCGTCCGTTAACCCCGTCCAGCCGTCAATCCTCACCACAGGAGCACTCACGAATGCCAACATCAGTTCCAGACACGGCGCTCACGATCACGCCAGACCCGCAAGCCCGCATCTTCCACACGCTGCTCGTTTTCAGATGTCCGAGCACGCTGTCGGAAGAGTTAGCAGCGTATGCAGCGCGGCATGGCTCGACCAATATCAGCGCCGCGATTCGACAGCTTTTGGAGCGAGCGTTAAAGGCGGCGTAGGCGGCGTCACGCACGTTATGGCATCATCCTCGTCGCTCAGGATTTCGCACGCTCCAACAGTCTGGTGACGCACCAATCCGCCAGCCCAACGCTGCTGAAGAACATTGGCTCGTTCGTGCCCTTCCGCCATGCGTATTCGCCTACGGTCGACACATCGAAATAGAAGGTCGTCTCCGCCAGCGGTGGGTCACTGGTCAACTGGACGTCTCGATTTCCGTAACCTTGCCACTCAGCAACAACCAACCGGGATTCGTCAAGGGTATTGGCGTATCTCCCGATCCATTCGACGGTCACTCGACAGATGCGAGCATAGCGGAGCAATAGCGATGCATCTGCTGTGAACCGCTCGACACTCAACGGCAGATCCGGCAGTTGCTTCACTACCGCATCTATCTCATCCGCTAATCGGTAGAACTCATCGACCGCTGCTCTAACGCCAGTATCGCCGTGGAGCATCGCCACTTTGCGTTGTCGTTGCTCGTTCCGTTGCTGAACTTGTCGAGCTACATCGAACGCGGTCGGTGCCGTATCGTGTGAACCGTGAACGAGAAGCACCTGTTTGCCGTCATTCACCACCGGGCGCTTCCACGCCTGTCGATCCGTTAGGAATACCTGAAGCCGACCATCGGAAAAGTGCGTTTGCAGCCGATCGGCATTACCGAACGTCGGCACCATGCCCGTCGCCTTTAGCGTTTCCGTCACACCAGGTGGGCAGACGAGCGGGTCGCGGTCTTCCAACGCATCCAGTGGGCCATCCCATGCGAAATATCGATTCCCCACCTGCATGCCGATCCAACCTTCCGCCTTCGACAGCATGTCCGCGCCTGCCTGCGCAGCAGCATGGATCGCCCGACACAGCGCGTCGGGATCGCTCACCGTCGCGCCAAATTCCTTGAACACCTGTTCGCACTCCGCTGGCGAATCGAGCGATAACAGTTGATGAGCGTTCAACGGCGACGGAACGGCGCTCAGCCGCATGCCGGGAGCGCACACGCCGACAAGCTGCCTGTCGCTCATGAACGCCGCGCCAGACTCGAACCACACCCATAACCGCTGAACACTTGCCGGCGTCAACAGCGCGAAGTAGGCGTCTGCTGCTTTGAGTTGCCGCTTGATTTCACCGAGCCATTCGGTGCCAGTGGGAATGGCTCCCGGCAACGACGAGACGAACACTTCTACGTCCGGTCTGGCGCGGCGCAATTCGTCGTGCAGCAGTTGTGCCAGTTCGGAATCGGTATCGGCGTGGCTCAGGAAGATGCGTTTGACCATGCTTCCGGCGTGGAGATTCTACCAGCGGCAACTCTACCGCTTTTGCACAATCCCACGTCGGGAAAGTGGGTTGTGCGCGGGCGGGAAGGGAGCGGAGCGGCATCGACCGACGTGGAACGCCTGATCCTTGGCGTGCGGAGCTTGCGGGATTTGAATTATTTTCACGGCAGGTTGCGAGCTGGACGAACCCGCGTGCGTATGACGAACCTCATGCTTCCGAAGCGAGCGCCAATTGCTCGTCCGTGTGGAGTGAAGTCTACCGACTTGCCTCTCGGAACACGATTGTCCGAATCTCGTCACCAGTGAGGGTCTTCCGCTCGCTCAGCGCCGTGGCTACTCGGTGAATCGCTTGCCTGTGCTGCCGAACGAGACGGATCGCTCGGCGTTGGAGACGGTCGAGTCCGGCGCAGAATACGTCGTCGCCGACAGAGGAGCATCCACGGACATTGCATTCGCACAGCAAGTCCCACGCTTGATCATGGTCGCTGCTTGCGCCACTGTTAGAGTCGAACGTGAACGGTTCACCACACAGGACATGTTCAGCGGCACGTCCGGCATAGAGCGACACAATCGCGCTGCGCAGTCGGCTTTCGCGTTCGCGCCGGCTGGTTCCTTCATATCCGAAGACCGCATTCGGAGTCGCCACGGAACCGAGAACGTCGCCGTCCGCCAGCACCGTCGCGCTGTGCACAGTCAATCCGAGAACCAGTTTGGCGACGGCATGTCCTGCTTCATGAACAGCAGTATTCATCGCCCTATGCTTCCTCAGCCAACCGCTGACTCATAGCTGCTCGGGCAGGACTGGTTGCAGGAAGCAGAGCCTCAGTGCGGCGTTGCAAATCCTCGAATCGATCCACCGCGTCAGTCTATCCGCTCCGGTTGTTGTCACGGGCGCTCAGTGGGTCGCCGGTAGGCAGTCTGCCCTTGACTTTCGAGCGCGTCGTGCTACACTTTTTTCTGTTGGCGCGACTCCGCGTCAACCCTTCCGCTGCGCTCGACCTGCCCACCGAATTTTAGAAGTTCTAATAATTCAAAACATTCAAATATATTTTGAAAGTGCCGTGGGAAATCTCCGCCTTTATATGAGGAGATTTCAGATGAACATCAAACACGTCACAATTAGTATTCCAATCGATGTCTACGAGAGAGTGAAGAAACTAGCACCGCAAAAGAAATGGGAAGCCAATAACATTCAGGAGTTCCACACCCAAATCTTTTTGGATGGACTAGAACATCCACGTTTTATCAAAAAAGAACATCAACTGGCGATACGACAACTTGAGATTGAGAAGTCCATTGTTCAAGCACAACTGACGGCGGCGCAGAAGAAGCTACCGAGCATGAACCAGCCAACGAGCGCGGTTGTCAGCAACGTGGCAGAAATGCTAGCCCGGACGCTTCAAGGTCTTCCGAACCCGCGCCCACAGCCCGAAACGAGTGCAGCCGCGTCTACGGCAACGTCGGAGCCTGTCGCAGCACCAAAGGCACCGGAGCCACAGGCAGCGGCAATCGCACCGTCAACCGCCGTGCACTAAATGGTCGCCTTCCCAAAGAAGGCGTAAAGGTAGTCCTACCGACCTGATGGCGTGAGGGATGAATCCCCTCACGCCATCGATTCCTGCGTTCTTTGGTTTTCCGGTGAGCGAATAGCACGGCGCTAGGCGGTAGGTTTGTCGTCCGAGTTCGTTGGCGTTGATTCTGGAACGTCAGAGGACTTCGCCGGTTCCACCGATACAATTTGCGCATCCACCACGTTGACGCTCGCATCCCGAACGATCATCGCCTGCGTTTCAATGATGGTCGTCTCAAGAGCGCGTGTGTGATCCAACTTCTCTCGCGCTCTGCGCTTGATCCGGTTTCGTGGACATCTTCCGAAAGGTGGATACGATGTCCCGAATGGCCAAAGAGACGAAAAGCCGGCGACCGCGCCGGCGGTTTGACGACGACTTCAAGGCCCAGGCGGTGCGGCTGGTGCTGGACGAGGGCAAGACCGTAGGCGCCGCCGCCCGCGATCTCGATTTGACCGAGACGGCGCTGCGGGAGTGGGTGAAGCGCGCCCAGGCGGACCGCTCGAACGGGCGGACGGGGTTGACGACAGCTGAACGCGAGGAGCTCGCTCGCCTCCGGAAAGAGAACCGGATTCTGCGGGAAGAGCGGGAGATCTTAAAAAAGGCGGCGGCCTTCTTCGCGAACGAGCGGCGGTGAGGTTCCAGTTCATCGCAGCGGAAAAGGCGCACCACTCGCTCAGTCTGTTGTGCCGGTGTCTGCGCGTGACGCGTAGCGGGTTCCACGCGTGGCGCCGGCGACCGGAATCGCCGCGGCGGCAGCAGGATCGCCGGCTGAAGGTGCTCATCCGGACGTCCTTCGACGCCAGCAAACAAAGCTATGGCAGTCCACGGATACACCGCGATCTCCGCGAGGAGCACGCCGAACACGTGAGCCGGAAGCGTGTGATCCGATTGATGCAAGAGGAGGGCTTGAAAGCGCGGCAGTCGAAGCGGTTCGTCTGTACGACCAACAGCGCTCACGATCTGCCGGTCGCGGCCAATCTCCTCAATCGGGAGTTCACGGCCGAGGCCCCCAATCGGCGCTGGGTCGGCGACACGACGGAGTTCAAGATCGGCGAGAGCGGCAAACTCTACCTGGCCGCCATCCTCGATCTCTTCTCGCGGTTCGTCGTGGGCTGGGCGATCAGTGCGGTGAATGATCGGCACCTGGCACTCGCCGCGCTCACGATGGCGCTCAACCGCCGGTGTCCCGAGACGGGGCTGCTGCATCACTCGGATCGCGGATCGACCTACGCGAGTGAGGACTACCAGGATCGCCTGACGGCACACGGCATCACGTGCAGTATGAGCCGGACCGGCGATTGCTACGACAACGCCGTGATGGAAGCGTTCTTCTCGACGCTGAAGACCGAGCTCGCCGACAAGTTCGCGAGCCACGGCCAGGCCAAGCGCGAGCTGTTCGACTACATCGAGGCGTTCTACAACACCCGACGGCGGCACTCGACCCTCGACTACGTCAGTCCCGCCGAGTTCGAGCGCCAGTTCCGCTCTGGCCGCGGGAAGGAGCACTGTGCGTGATCCGCGCGATCGCGAGGATCAGCGGGATCCACAAACCGTCCAGGATGCCCCAGGAGCAACCTTCTCGAGGAGGGTCGCCACTCCGGTATCCTCAATTTCGCTGTGCGCATGGTCCCGGAGGTCGTCACGCCATTGAAACTTTTCGCGACGTCGAAGACGATGTGGACGCTGCCACCCCTGTGGACGCACAGAACGCGCCCACAGGGGTTTGGAAATCTCGCCAAGAACGCGAGATTCCCACAGCCTCCACATCGATCATTGTTTTCTCTGACGAAGAGGAAGAACGAAGAACAAAACCACTCAGATCAACTGTCCACCGAATCGGATCACCCCTTGAGCAGCTTCGTGGCTTCGGCAACGGTTCGCGTCGTCTCCGCGTTGATCATGATCGAAAAACACACCAAAAGGAACGTCAACTGGAACACGCCGGTTGCCAGAATGCAGCCGTGAACGAGCTTCAGCCATGTGGGAGCCAAGCGACCCGGAAAGCTGATTGCGGTCGTCATGCAGCCCCACGCCCACATGACCGCTTCAGTGAGACTACCGCTGTTGAAAAAGGCGTAGGCGTCAAGGCTCTGTCGATTCGTATGAATGATCGCCACTCCGATCAAACCCCAAAACCAGCTTGAGGCAATGAGCGCCAGAGCGAGTGCGATTGAGAACAACGCCATCGCTTCCCGTTGGACGACCGTATGCATCCGATCTTCCGAGTATCGTCGCAGTGCACCGTTGATGATGTTGTAGACGAGCGTTGCCGGCGCTACCTTCGACTTTTTCGTTTGCGCGTCGGTAAACATCTTGATCTGGTTGTCGAGCACCTTGCCGCAAGTCGTAGCGATGTAAGTCACGAACGTCTTGGGCGTGATTGCGAACTGGTAGGCAGTTCTGAGGAAGAAGAACCAAACAGGTAGGGCGAGCGCAGGAGCGATCCAAGCTGCCCACCAGATGTCAAGCCCGCGAAACGCGACAAGCCACAGGAAGAACAGAAGCAGCCACACTCGCTTCTTCGGCAGCGACTTCGCTTTCCTGCTTGGTGCCGAGAGCGCTGCGTCGTCGGAGCTAATGGGAGTCTGGCCAATGGTTTCCAGTTGCTTGATGAGGGGCGTTGCTGCGAACGCGGCTGTTCTGCCCACAATCTTGAGAGCGAAACCGAACAGCTTCAGCCCGATTTTGGACATCCACCACACGGGATAGATCACAAAGTAAAACGGCAACCACAGCGCCCAACGAATCTTCAACTGCGTCAAGAAGGCATACCAACACGTGAGCATTGCGATTGCAGAGCGGTGCACGGGGAGAGGTTCAAGGTAGTGCAAGATGGGCGTGAACAGCCGTTCAATCTGACCGACCGGCGTCGGTGCGCCGCGAATCCATCTGACGAATACGAGCCACACGACTACGGCGCTGATTCGCCGGCACCACTTGACCACAGCGAGATACCGCCTTCGACTCACCGACGTATCGTCAGCCATTGATCCCTGTCCAGCCCACGCTCGATCCGCCTATTCACCGATGGGACTTCCGCCGCAATTCTACGTGATGCAGCCGTGCAGATCGTGCCACTTCCTGCCGATAACCGAAGAGCATGGGCCAACGCCAGCGACCGAAGGGCGGCAGAACACCACTGACGGCAGATGAGCGCGATGGCATCGTGCTCGCCGTCAACTCCGCCTTCCGCAAGCTGAAGAACCTCTACGACAAGATCCTGCCGATCTTCGACAATTACGGGTTCCGCCCGCCGTCTGCCGGCGTCGTCGCCCGCGATCTCTCCGAGAAGATCGAAGCCGAAATCGTTCGCCACTGCGCCACGTTCGAGCGCGGAGTTGGGCACTGCGACCTGTGCCGGTTCGGGACCGATTGGGAAGTCAAAATCTGCAAGGACTCGGGGCTGACGATCAACCAGTCAAAGGTCATCAACGGCGAGAACTACATCGTCGTCAACTACCGGGCGAACTCGCTGGTGAAATCGATTTGGATTCTGTGGGACGCACAGGACGGGTTCTTCTCGTTGCGTCGGAAGAACTCGAACGCCCGAACCGTCAATCGTGAGCCTGCGAACGACCATATCGAAGTGATCTACGAAGCGCCGAAGCCGTCCGTGAACCGGAGCGCTGCACAATCAAGATCGGAAACGCGATGAAGCTCTCCGGCATCCGCGTCGGCAAACGGCACAGGCAGAACGTTGGCGACGTGCGATCCCTTGCCGCCAGCATTAGCACCGTGGGACTGTTGCATCCCGTCGTTGTTGATGGCAACGGACGACTTGTCGCTGGTGCACGTCGGCTTGCGGCTGTTCGGTTGCTCGGCTGGCGCGATGTCCCGACGCGAGTTGTCCACAACCTCTCCGATGCCGCTGCCGCGCTCCGCGCCGAGCGTGACGAGAACGTGGAGCGGAAAGCCTTTCTGCCATCCGAGTCAGTGAGCATCACGCGAGCACTCGAACCGCTCGAACGCGCCGACGCCAAGGTGCGGTTGAAGAACGGCGGACGCCCGAAGCACGGACAGAAAAGGTGTGGCAAATTACCACACCATTCGACCGGCAAAACCCGTGACAAGTTGGCAGCGGTCGTCGGCGTCTCCGGGCGCACGCTCGACAAGGCGCGGGCAGTGGTAGAAGCCGCAGAGCGTGAGCCGCGCCGCTATGGTGCCCTTGTCACTGAGATGGACAAGACGGGCAAGGTGAGCAGAGCGTTCGCCGCGCTTCGTCGGCTCGAATGGCAGGCACAGGCGGCAAGAACTCGACTCGTTGCGTTGCCGAATGACATCGATATCCGGCACTGTTCGATGCAAACGCTGCTCGGCTCGTTCGACGGCAAGCTTCGGGCAATCATTTGCGATCCGATGTATGACCGGGCGTCGATTCAAATCTACGGCGAACTGGCTCGCCTGTCCGCGAAAGCGCTGCGTCCGGGCGGCACACTCGCCGTCATGTGCGGCATGTATTTTCTTCCCGACATCCTCGGTCTCATGACACCGCATCTCACGTTCCGAACCGTGGTCGCCATGTTGACGCCCGCTGCCGGACATTGCCGGTTGCACTCGCGCAAGCTCTACAGTCGGTGGAAGCCAATCGCAATTTTTACGAAGGGCACACCACGTGGTTGGATTTACGACGCGATTACATCGTCAGAGGATAGCGGGCGTGTGCGGCATCGGTATGAGCAGTCCGAGCACGGATTTGTGCAGTTGGTGGAGATGCTGACGGAACCGGGCGAACTGGTGTGCGATCCATTCCTCGGATCGGGAACGACTGCGGTTGCGTGTCTCAAAACAAGGCGACATTTTGTCGGCTGCGACATTGATGCGACTGCCGTTGGGCTTACGCGAGCGCGGTTGAGCGCGTTGGCACGCGAACCGAATCAATCGCGCCGTCGTCAACGTGATGCCGACGTTGCGGGCACTGCCGTTTGTCGGACTTTGGCACTCGCACACTGACGGATCACGGTTCGAGCGCTGCCCGGTTACAGCCCAACGGTAGGTTCCTAAGCGTGTAGTTCCTTCCGCTGCACCCACTTCACGGTGTCGCCCGGACGCACCACAACCACATCAATCGGTCCACCGACCGTTGCCGCGCTGCCCATGTTGTTCATGGTGCCCGCCGTGAACCGCTGCACCATGATGGTGATTTGGATCATTCCAACCGCGAAGTCGATAGCGTCTTGCAGCGTCATGAGATGCCAGTTCACGACATACGTCAACCCGCTCAACTGCGCCTGCGCGGGGTTCTGTCCCTGTGCATCCGGCACGTTCGCCGCGACCACAAACGGCAAATCAAAGATGCGGTAGTCAAAGCCGTTGTAAATGCGAGCGACCACGTCATGCGTGCCCATCCACCACGACCCCGGATTGTCGGTCGTGCGCATCGGCGCGGCTGGTGCGTCCGCAGACGGCACGAAGAACGTATACATCTCCGCCACGCGGGAATCCGGGTTGAAGCCGCCTACGGTAAAGCTGACCGCATTTTGGTCTTGCGGCACAGCGGCGGTTGGATAAGCGATGATGTGATCTTGATACAACGTGTTGAAGCGCGTCCACAACAACGCGGCAATCGCTGCTACCGTAGATCCCGCTGGTATCGTCGGTTTGAAGTCTTCCACCAAACTGGCGATGTTGCGCATGTTGGGTGTGTTCTGCCCTTTGAGAAACGCCCAACCTGTTGTCGTGGCAACCACTGTGCTCGTCAGTTCGAACACCTTTACGCCGCTGTCTGAACCAACGCGGTTCAATCCGCCAATCGTTTGCGTTTGACGACTGTCGCCAGCCGCGACCACGCCTTCTGTCGTAACGATGGTGATGCACAGACTCATGGTGATGAACCCTATAGTAAGCTGAGCCGTATGGCAACGATCACGTGCCTCACGTGCGGCACGGTGTTAGCGGCTGATGGCATCACACCGCCCGCGCAGGACGCAGCATGCCCATCGTGCGGGCACATCGGTCAGAACATCAGCGTGGCGTTTCGCGGCGAAGAAATAAAAATCTCCGGTGGCGTCGTGGGCGTCACCATCGTTGACTATCAACGTATTCTTCTTCAGGATGCCGCCCAGCACATCGCGCACCGAGACTTCAGCGTGGCGATTGTCGTAGCCCACGTCGCCTGTGAAATCACGGCTCAGCAAGCCATGACTCGCGCCTTTGCCCACCGTCGAGTCACCGAGTTGGAAAAGCCGGTTCGAAAGATGTTCACCGGCTTCAACTTCGCTAATAATCGCATCCGCGCCATCTACGAAGCATTGAGTGGTGACGACCTTCCCAAGCAGGCGTTTTGGACAGATTTCACGAAATCCGCTGACCGTCGCAACAACTATTCCCATTCTGGCAAGCAGGCGACCGAACAAGAAGCCGTCGATTCGCTCAAAGCGTGTAGTGCGTTTGTCCAACACATCAGCCGCTTCATGCCTCAGCCATGAGCAACGCGACCTGCACCGATTGTGGTTGTTTGCTGGTTAATGATGACTGTGCCGTTCCACGTTCACCGTGCCCGTCTTGCGGCTCAACCAGACGCACCGTCAGCGCCGTGGCGCACGCTCACGGCACATCGACCGTCAGCGCGGTTGGTGAAGCCATCGACTATCGTGCCATGCTGCCTGTCATTCCAAACAACGCCGTGAGGATTCCTCTGCAACCCGTAGATGTCTGAGAACACGCCGAAGCCATACGTGCCGGAATGGGTTACAAAACGCGATGTGGCGACACGCCAGATTTGCGCCGCCGTGCGGATGTTCTTTGAGCGTGCTGACCCGGTTGTTGCCCACAGCGTGATTTCAGGCGGGCACCAGATATTGACCGATTTGTGTCATGCGGAGAGCAAACACACGCTCCTGCGTCGAAAGGACGGTGCGCCCGAACACATTCGGAGCGCTAACGTCGCCGCCAACTTTTTTAAACATGCTGACCGTGATCCAGACAAGCGGTTGAACATTCAGCCGTTGGACGACTTGAACGCCGAGTTCCTGATGGATGCTTCTTTCATGCTGATATCGTTGCACGGCAATGACGCACCGATGCCTGCGAAAGTGTTCTGTTCGTGGTTCGTCTCGATGCATCCGGAGTTGTTCGAGAACGTCACGCAGGTCGCTCGGTTTACCGATTTCGATATCGATCCCACCGATTTCAAGAAGATCGCGCTGTTCCTGACATTCGCGGAAGTGATGGAAGGCGTTGATCTGACTGGCGAGCAGAGCAGCAAGCAACCATAGCGCGTAGGGTTGGATCGTGGCGGTTTCGTTTCTCTGAGAACAACCACGTCGCAGGTTGTCAAGTCTTGCCCGATCCCTCCGAACCGCCGAGAACCTCGACGGAGCAGGTCGTCAAGCTCAAACCCGCATCGGTCGCAAGAAACAGTGCCGAATTGGCGACCGGCTCGCCAACGGGTTTGTCTTGCCTTTTACGCTGCGGCGACGCGCCAGAGGTAGGTGAGCCGCAGAGCAGGCAAGAAGACGCGACCAACGGGCAGTCTGGCGCGTTTACGGGATGGCTGATGTGCCGGCGCTGACGCCCATCGTCGGATCGTCCGCGACCGGGTTCGCGTGCTCGCCGAAGATTACGAAACCGAAATCTTCGGCGTTCAACTCGGCAGATCGGACAACCGCTGCCACGGCGACGTTGTGCTTGCCCGCCAAATCACGTAGCCGTCATTCGCAAGGTTCTCGCTGAACACCCATAGGTCTGTAATCTCGGCGGGCAAATCAGGCAGCACGGCAGGCGGCTCAAAATCCTGAAACGCAGAACGAGCAAGGTAGCTTCCATGATCCATGTAGACGAACAGGTGCCGTTCTTCCGTTCCGGCGTTCCCAAGTTTCGTCCGATTGTCCTTCTTGAACGATTCGACCTTCACGGCATCGAGCACCAATGAGGCACCGATAGCACCGCCAACGACGGGCAGGGCGATGTAGATGTATCCGGGCTGTTGCCATTCGATCACGGAGCCGCCGAGAACTCGCAAGTCCTTGTAGATGCGTTCGACACTCTGAAACCGGGACCAATCGCGGGAACTGAAGAACCGTTCGACGCCTTCTGCTTCGACTGCCGCAAGATACGCATCCGTCTTCGTCCGAATCAGGTTGATTCTCGCGTTTTGAGCCGGATGGATGCGCCAGTCCTTCTTGCAGAGGGTTGTCTTGATGGCAGTGCCGCCCTTCTTTGGACTCTTGATGGCGGCGAACGTTTCCTCACCCTGTTGATCGACGCATGCTGTCACTTCGGCTGCGACGATCTTGCCGTTGGCGTAGTGCAAATCGAAATCGGGAACGCTCTGACTTTGGTCCGAGCGGAACACCATTTGCGAGCCGCCGATCAACGCTTCAACGACCGTTTTAGCGACGGCTTCCGAATGGTTCATCCTGCGCCCAACGCTCCGGCAATCTCTTGTGCGTTGAACACCGCTGCCGCTCGCCACGTGCCGAACCCGCCGTGGTGGTTGACCGCCTTCACCCACTCGCCCAAGAACTCCCGCTTCGTTTGATCCTGCTGCGTGTCGCGTCCCTTGACTTCAACGACGACCATCTCACCGGAGCGCAGCCGAACGATGAAATCGGGTCGGAACTTGTGCACCATACCCTGAAACAGGTAGAGGACTTCGAAGCCGAGATGGTCATTCTTCACCCATGCATCAACGTTTGGGTGATGATCGAGCGCGAAGGATTCGGTCGATTCCCACGTGCTGTCCGCCACGCAGAAGTTGATGTGCGACTTCTCCGTGTAGATGCACGGCTTGCCGGAATACCACTGGCGCATATCCGCTGTTGAGCGGATCGGATTGTCAGTGTCGAACACGGGCACGGTGCGTTCGGCGTTGGCAAACCGAATCGCTTCCCATATATGCTGCACGACCTTATTCATGTTCAGCGTGATGAGAATCCGCCGACGTGCATCGTCCTGATTGAACAAAGGCGGCGTGATGTGGATGTGCCCGGAAGAAATGAACTGTTCGACCAGCCGGATCAATTGGGCTAACAGGAACTCCCGGCTCCCGGTCCACGTCGGCTGCATCTGGTCGTAGATGTCACGGGCGGTTTCGAAGACGATTTTCTGCATTCGAAATTCGTCCGCCAATTTGTCCAAACCGATTTCCGCGATGATTTTCTCGACGGGCTTGCCGGCGAGCACGGGCGACAACTGTGCGATGGTCGCCGTGTCTGCCGCATTCAGGTCGAGCGGCTTCACGGCATCCATGTCCAACCGCAACGTCGGTTTGTAGACGTGGTCGATCCGCACGACATTCGGGAATCGGATTTCGAACTGCGCCTTTTCTCGCACCGGCTCGACGCAGGTTTTGGGGCGGGCGGCGGCGGCGGTGGACCTTCGCCGCCTTCGTGCGGCAGGAACGTGAACGGCACACCGAAGATGTTCACGTATTCGGGGTCGAACAGCCCGGTCTGCCGGGTTGACCTCATACGACGTGCGCCGTAATCCGCGCCCGACGACCTGCTCACAGAGCGATTGCGACGTGAAGGCGCGTAAACCCATGATGTGCGTGACAGTTTTCGCGTCCCAACCTTCGGATAGCATGCCGACTGAAATCACGCTCCGAATCTGTTCGCCAGGCTGCCCCACGCGCCCCACGGTATCGACCGTTTCCCGGAGCACTTCGGCTGCTTCTTTTTTCGTGAGTTTCCGCCGACCAGATTCCGCGCCGTCGTTGTCTTCCTCATCACCGTTCTCATCCGCGCTGTCATCGCCGTTCGTAACCGCCGTCACCGGAGCCTCATCCTGCGACTCCGCCATGTCCAACACCTTCGAATCGATGTGCAAGGTGAGCTCGGGATCGCAGAGTTCATCGATGCGGACTTTCTTGTGATCGAAGGCGTATTTCACGCGGGCGGCGGTTTCCGTCCGGTTGACGACGGAAATCATCACGGGCGGCGTCTTGAACCCGACATGTTCCCACGCCTTCGCCGTCTCCAACCAATCACGTCCGAGCAGGTAGTAGCCATTGATGACAAGGTCGGGGAGCGGTCTCGTGCTCCTGCGCCTTTCGGTTCAAGTCGTCCTTACACGGAATCGTAGATGTGGTAGAGCTTGGACTTGTAGGTTTTGACATCAGGAAGTCCATCGTCACGGACGACCACACGTGGCGTTTTCACCAGCCCGGATTCGATGGCGTCGTTCAGACCAAAGTCCTAGACAATCCATCCGAACAGGGCTTCTTCGCTGCTCTTCTTGCCCGATGGAACAAATGGAGTGGCGGAGAAATCGTAGCAGCCGAGAATGTTGCGTGTGCGTGTTGATGCGGTCCAATCCGCCGATCCACTTGGTCGCTTCCTCAATGTCGTCCTTTGACACACCCTCGATCTTCGAGCCGGCTGGCACACGCCACGCATGGTGCGCTTCGTCGTTGATGACGAGGATGTTCCGGGCACTCGCCATGTCTGCCCCAAGAACCTGCCGGACGTAGGCTTCGTCGCTTTTTGCCCCACGCTTATCGACACCCTTTTTCTTGGCGATCCGTTCGGCTGACTCCCAATTGAGTGCGTGCCAGTTGCGGATCTTCACCTTGCCTTGCCGCAACTTGTCCATGAGCGCGGTCGGAACGATGTTGAACTCTTGGTAGTAGTTGTCGGAGCCGGACGGCTCCAACACCGCAAGCCGGCTCCGCACCGTTAATCCCGGTGCAACGACAAACACATGCTTGGAAAACCGAGCGTCTTGCGGATTGCTGACCTTGTTGAGGATGTGCCACGCGATCATCATCGCCATGACGATGGTCTTGCCGGAGCCGGTCGCCATTTTCGCGCACACCCGTGGGAACGCGCCGCCTTCCTGTGGCACATCGATCCCTACCTTGTCGGCGTCCGGCGCTTCCGTCAGCCAAATCAGTGTCTCGATGGCTTCCAACTGACAGAAGAAGAATCGGCGATCTGTTCGTTCATCCGGGTCATACCAATGGTCGAGCAGGCGCTTCGTGATGGCGGTGACGCCCGGATAGCCGGCTTCTCGCCATGCCTTCACCCGTGGACGAATCAGATTGACGAGTGGGATTTCTTTGAAAATGCCCGGATCATCGAACGAACGGGAATGCTCCGACGCGATGACGTATCCGGCAGGACGCCGCTTGCCTTCAATCGAGCGAGAACGTCCGAGAATCACGGTCGTATTGCCAATAGCGCGTCGGCTCCTGATACGGCGAGTTGACGATGAGCTTGTCGATTGTGGTCGTCGCCATGTCCGACTACTCGACGGCGACGATTTTCAATGACTCGATGCCACGGTCATCGATGATCTTGACCGCAACGCGCTTGTGCTTGCCGGCTTCAAACGGTAGGGAAACGTGGCCACGAAATGCCGCGATGAGGTCGGGATCGATTTCGGCGTGCAGGCTTTTCGCCAGCCGCGCCCAACCGTCCTTCTCTCCCGCCATTGGGAAGAACACTTGATGCGGGTAGACGCTGCGCCCATCGTAATCCGTGTCCAGCATCCACATGGCGATCTTGTCGGTGCTGCCAGACACAATCGTGCCGGATTTCGTATCGTAGTAATCGAAGCCGCGCACTTCGACCGTGTATTTGCCTTTGTGATCGCCCGACGTGATCCTCTTCGGCGAAGGCGACGTCGGGCTGGCCAATCAGCCAAAAACTCTCATTGCTGGCGCGTTTTTTCTTGAGGTCGTCGGTCAGCAGATCGGCGCTCATCTGTGCCTTCAGAAGCGTCACGCCGGGAAAGTTCGTCTCGTCAATGTCCTTCGCAGCTTCGGGATCGAACTGGAATGCCGCAAACACGATCATCTTGGGCTTCGGAACGAGCCGTGCTGCTTCCTCAACCGCTGTCTCGACCTGCCGCTGTTCGAGCGGTGCGTGCGCCGGTCCAAAGCTGATGGCAACCCGCTGTGCATCTCTCGTCTCCGCAATGGCGTGTAACCAGCGCGTGCCCGGTGACGGCTCGACGCGCACGAACTCAATTTTCTGTCCGCCCTTCCCGCGAATGCCAGTCTTGTGGAGTTCGTCGCGCCATTCAGCCTGCCGGAGCGTTTCACCGGAACGTGAGATGGATTCATCAGCGGGCGCGGCGTTCTCCGCTTCGATATCGTGTAGGGATTCCACTGCGGGCGCAGGCACCGCTTCGACCGTGAATGGACCCGTCACGCGCACTTTGTTGTTGTCGGGAGTCGGTTGGTCGAAAAGAGTTTCGGGCTTGGCATAACGAGCAATCGCATGATCGACCTGCTCTCTCGGCATTCCGGCGCGAATCTCCTGGTTATTCGCAATCGTTTCCAACGTCACGTGTGGCACGGTCTTGTAGACGAAACCACTACCGACGCCTTCTTCTGGTCGAGCGAGTTGGTAATACTCGAACAGAGAGGTCATTAGCCGTTGCTTCGCAAGCGTGATGGCAACGCGAGACGTATCGCACGTAATCCAACGCCTGCCCCATTCTTCAGCGACGAATGCAGTGGTCCCCGAACCGCAAGTCGGATCGAAAACAAGGTCGCCGGGGTCAGTTGTCATTAGCATCGCCCGCTCGATGACAGTTTGCGTGGTCTGAACCACGTAGATGCGCCGCTTGAACTCAATCGTGTCCTGCCAAGAATTGACGAGCGATCCGAATCCGAAGTCGCTGAGATACATCTTGAAGTAGAGTTTCTCGCCGAGCACGAAGAGCCGGTTGGCGTTCCGCAAACGTTCAACTCCGGCTGGAGTTGTCCGCCAACTTTTACCGCCGCTTGTTTGGAATGGCTCGCCTTCGAACTCGATGGTGAAGGTGCAGGACGGCGTGTAGCCAGACGAAGCGAGGTCAGACCGCTTGAATATCCTTTCGGTCGCCGCTGTCCTATCGAAGTGTTCTATTTCTTCAGCCGTGAGTCGTCGATATCCACCGTCAGCGGTATCGGCAAATACGAACTCTGAGTCTCCGCCAACATTCTTCTCGACAAAGAGGTTTCGATATTTCAACGCCTTCTTGTCTCTCGCATACCAGCAGAGATAGTCGAACACGGATTCGATATGCCCGGACTCAAGGGGCATCATCGTCTTGAAGTTGATGACTGCAACGAAATTCTCCGGTCCGAACACTTCATCGAGAAGACACCGGACTCTGTGAAGATTCTCGTCACCAATCTGCACGAACACGGAGCCGCTGTTGGTTAGCAGATTCGCGGCTGAGCAACAGCCGGTCCCGCAAATAGGTCAAATACGAATGGACGCCGAGTTCCCACGTATCGCGGAATGCCTTGATCATTTCCGGTTCCGTGGTTAAGTCGTCGTCTTTGCGGTCGTCCACCTTCCGCTTGTTTACGAACGGCTGAAAATTCGAACCGTATTTGATGCCGTAGGGCGGGTCGAGGTAGACCATCTGCACCTTGCCGCCCATGCCTTCTTTTTCAACCAGCGAGTTCATGACGAGCAGGCTGTCGCCGGCAATCAAGCGATTCGACCAATTGTGGCGGTGCTTGTAGAACTCGATGGCTTCCCGAAGCGGCGGATTTTCGCTCGGTTGCTCGAACAGTGACGGTTGGTGCTGCGTGCCGTTCCGCTTCCGAACGGCTTCGAGGACGCTTCGAGAATCGATGCGTTCGTGAACGTGCAGCGAGACGGTCGGCACGTCGAACGACGTGTGTTCCGCTTTACCTGCCCATTGCAGTGTTGGATCAAGATGCGGGTCGTAGGCGTAGGTTTTCTTGCCGCCGTCTCGGTCGGTGTCGGCGGTTACGAGTCCAACGGGCGGGTTGTTGACGCGCTTTTTGTCGGGATGTGCGTATTGCTCGATGGGCTTTTTCTCAGATTTCGGCTTTCGCGCCATTCCAACCTCTCGACGTTTCACGACCGACGTCTTTCGCGCCGGCTTCGAGCGAGCCGACTGCGGGCGGGCGGATTTGCGTCCACGAACTCGTTGCGGCATGTTGTCGCTTCTTGCGACGGCACTTTAGCAGCTTTGTGCGCGGCTCGAAAGTCGGAGAACCGGCTGCACCGCTACAATGTCGTCGATGAACCTCAGCGAAATCTTTGATGCGTTGAACGGCAGGACATTCGCCTACCTCGAATGCCGCGACGGACGGAAATTCGGTCGCGTGCCGCTTGCGGTTAACTTCTGCGATGATGAAAACCTCGCGCCCGCCTGTATCGACGTAAAGCCGGACGGCTTGGTGCTGCACTTCAACTCCGATGACGGCTCCGGCACGAACAAGCGTGGCGAGTCCGTGCCGTTCGGCGACATTGTTGCCGTGCGGTAGGTAGGTCTTTTGCTTTTTGTTCGCCCGCCTGCTATGCTGGCGTCCGCCGTGGGCGTCCGGGCGTGCATCGTGACTTTTTCCGGTGAGCGCGGCGTCCGGCATGCGGTCGAAGTGACGGCTGAATCACTCTACGAAGCGGCGGCACTGGCACTGTCGATCTTCCGCACATCCGAATGGGCGGACCAGATCGGACCCGGCACCGAACTGCACGTGACCGTGAAGAATCCTGAAACGACGCACCGCGTGACGCTCGACCAGATCCGGCGCTGGTGTGACGGTGTGGCGGTGTCGCCGACCGAAGTGCTGAAACGTCATCGCGTCAAGACGCTCATTGGGTGAGGCAAGCGTCCATGCCGTCAGTTCTCTCGCCGCAACAAGCCGCGTTCGACGCAGCCGTGAAGAGTTGGTGCGACTTCGATTATCCGGGCATCGCGGATCTTGAGGAACTGCGCACGCAGAATCCGTCGCTCAGTGCGTGGGTTGATCAATTAGTGGAACTTCGGCAGGCGTTCAACGCGGCGCTCTCCGTCGAAGGACAACACATCACTGATCACGCGCCGCACTCGCCGTTCTATTTCGATTACCTTGACTCTCATCGTTCAAATGCACGTGCGTTCAGGGACGAGAACCACTCGTTCATCGGCGTGACGCTACCACTTGTTCGTGGTGTGGCGGCGATGTCAACATCGGTGAGCGCATCCGACGCCGTGGTAACACGGATCGGGCTTCCGATGACAACCGACCGCGAAGTCCTCAAGGGTGTGTTGTCATGGCTACTGCTCGGATATGTGATCACGCACGAATACACGCATCACGTTCACGGGCATCTTGATGGACGGTTCGAGCCGCTTGAGGAAATCAGCGCCGGTTCATTAAAGGGCACGCTGGCGCAGCAAGCACGTGAACTCGACGCTGATGGCTACGCCGCGTATTTCACGCTCGCGTTTTGGCTCGACAGCCCGGACGGTCGGAATGCAATCTCGCATCTGTTGGGCATTCAGGATCTTCCACCGGAATCTCACGACGCGATTTCGTTTAGTTGCTTCCTCGTCGCGCAGGCGGCGTTTACGTTCCTTCGTGAGCCGGAACTGCTTGACAGGGACAAGGCATACCGCCGAACTCACCCGCCGCAGCCTGTCAGACTTCAGGTGATGTCTCGGTTCGCTCGAAAATGGTCCACCGAGTTCCGTCCGACTCTATATCGTTGGATGACGCAGGCGCGGTATCAGTTGATGATGGATGCCGTGTCAGCCGTGATTTGGACAGGCAAGCACGCGGTGGGTTGGCGAGCGCAGATGGAGTTTCTGAAGTCAGACGACGGAACGGCATACGTCAATGCCTTGCTCGCGGAACTAGATTCGTTTCGAGGGACGTTGCGCACTGGGAACGAAGCTACTGGGACATCCGATGCGATTGAAGCCGACCGTTTCATTGGCGTTACGGACTGACACTCACGGATCGGCGGCGACCGTGGAAGACACAACGCCGACTGTGACCTCGATTGTGACCGTGCCAATCCGAACGCTGGTGTTTTACTGCGGTTTACGGCGTGTGAGCTAGATCGACGGGACCGAAACTAAACCGTTTGGTCAGTAGACGTTCAACGTGATCGGCAGCACTTTGCCGCGATCCGCCGAAGCACTTTCCAAGCGTGCTCCTTCAACCACTCGGACATCTCTCCGATTGAGTGGAATCAACAGTTTACCGGACGGCGGCGAGCCCTGCAAAAGCAAACTGTGACGTGACTGTGACGTGACGCTTTCAGGCACGTCGACGATCGCTTTGATCTCCGCGTCCTGTGCTTGGTTTCCCTTCTCGTCGCCATTGCCGTTCGACGGTAGCACGCGACCGCGCTGCGCATCCAGCGCGTCGAGCGCCTGGCGCTTCGCGTCGATCCGAATGTGCGAGTAGTGCTCCAGCATCCGGCGCGACAGGTGGCCGGTGATCGACTCGAGCACATGATCGGCGACACCCATTTCGGCCGGCTCGGTGATGACCGTGTGCCGCAGGTCGTGGAAGCGCAGGCCGTGCAAGCCGGCGGCGTCACGAAGCGCACGCCAGGCCGTGTCCCATTTCAGCATCGGCTTCGTCGGATCGAACTGTCCCCACTGGCAGGCCGGCCAAAGGTAATGCTCCGGTTCGGCGTGGCCGAGCATGTCGGCGCGCTCGAACATCCGCGCGAGTGCATTGAGCGCAGACCCGTTCAACGGGATCACGCGATGACTTGACTCGTTCTTGCTCCGTCGCACGTGCAAGAGCTTCTTGACGAGGTCCACATCGCACCGCCGCAGGTGCTTGACCTCGACCGGTCGCATCGATGTGTTCGCGGCGACAATCGCGGCGCAATACACGTGCTCCCATTCCTGATTTGATGCAGCGGCGGCGAAGAGCCGCCTCTGCTCGTCGGCCGTCAACGCACGGCCGATCGGATGCTGGCGCTCTGGTAGATTGCGCACATGCTCCGCCATGGCTCGCCAACGACCGCAGGACTTCAGCACGCGCGATAGCACGCCGACGTCCATGTTGATGGTGCGGTTCGCGATCCCCGCGTCGTGGCGTGCCCGCTGAAAGTCGGCAATCGCTGCCGCCGTAATCGCCGAGAGGGGCACGTCGCCGAAGTGTTTCTTGACGAGGCTGAGACGCTCCTCTTCAAGCTCGATCGTCCGAGGCGAACAACGCATCTGCTTAGCGGCAAGGTACGATTCGATTCCCTCCGACAACCGCTTGGGTCCCTGCTCGCTGGTGGCCAGCAGTCCGCGGCCGGCGTTGTCAATCAGGTCGCGCTCGCGCTTCTTCGCTTTCTGCAGATTCGTCGTGCCGAGTCGCTTCCGGTATCGCTGCCCGGCGACGGTGAAGTCTGTCCAGTACTGACGGCCGCGCTTCCAAAGACTCATACCCGCAACTCCCCGGCCTTCGACTCTCCATCTGACGCGGAAACCGATCCCGTGTCAACTACACACGCGCGAATGAATTCATCGAGGTCCGCCCGCAGGTACCGAACGGCTCGCCCGAACCGGACGAACCGCGGTCCTTTGCCTCGATGACGCCACGCTCGCAGCGTCGCAACGGACAATCCGAGATGGTCCGCGGCGTGCGTCTCAGTGAGTGCGTTTCCGGATCGGAATTTCTCGTTGGTGTCAGCGATGTTCCGCGAGGTCCTCATAAGCGATCTCCCAGCGCGCCACGTTGCGCAAGAACGAACAATGCTTTGCGGGGATTTGCGCCAAGGCGCGCCGGCGATGTGGCCGGCGCGGTGCTGGATTCAGGCGCGGGCGCTGGCATGATGCGAGCGCCGGGCCACGTGGACGCTTAGTCGACGCGGTGTGGGCAGCGATTTCAGCAATCGCTCACTGTCCCACCCGAAGTCCGGCGAGTACTCACGGCCGAAAGGCCGAGAACCATTCGCCGCTGCCGGCTGGCTGACGCTCGCCTTGAGGACGGCGTCGCTGAGTGCCACCGGTCTTGTCGTTGCCGTGCGCGACGTCGTTGCGCTCAGCGCAGTGAGTGCTAAACGGCCTTGCGTTCGACGGAGGACCTGGGTCGTCAGTCGTAACGCGCTCCGCATGCGATGTAGCGAGCGGAGGGGGTGCTCTAAGAGCACCGGCGAGATGATCGCAGGATAGCGCCCCATCGATCATCTCGTCAATCTCAGCCATTGTGATCCGTGATATCACGTCGGCGGCCGAGCGATTCTCCGTTGGTGATCGCCGTCTAGAATTCGAATTTTAGTTGCACGGCGATCATTCGCGGTGAATTATCGCCGCCCAGTCCGACACCGAGCAAACCCGTCGGCGGTGAGGTCGTGTACGTGAGCGCACCGAACCCGGTTTGCGTACTCGGCTCACCGGGAATGCCCGCAGTCGACGTCGGAAGCGCAAAGTTCGCGCGGTTGAACAGGTTGAACACTTGCAGTTCCGCTCGCACCGTCGTCCGTTTCGAGCGGGCGATCCGTTTGCTCACGTACAGATCGCTCCAGACGAACTGCGGGCCGCGTACGGATTGCGACCGAGATCCCCAAACTGACACGTCGCCAGCGAGTCTCCGCCGCGACAGGCGCCGGTACTCGGATCGACGCTCGAGACAAAGGCATCCGGATTCAACCACTGGAGCGTGCCTGGCGGTGTGACACCCGTAATCGGCATCGTGGTGTACAGCGGCACGCCCGGTACGACGCTCGCGAACTGCGGGCCGCCGCCGTTGATGATGCCGTGGCCGTTTGCGGAATACGGCGCGCTCTGCACGGTGAAGGGCACACCAGTGTGCCAGAAGAAGGTCTCCGAGATTTGCCAGCCGTTGATCAGCGCAGCCAGCCACGGACGTGACGCGTGCGCGGGCAGCTCGTACGTGTACGACGCCGTGAGGTTGTGGCGAATGTCGTAATCGGCGTCGCCGAACTGCCGGGCGAGCTCGCCGGGCAGCGGCGAGAGCAGCGCCCCCGCCGAGAACGGCAGGAATCCGCCGTTCGAAACCGCGTCCTGCGAGTGACTCCACGTGTAGTTGGCGATCCACGACAACCCGGCGCTCGGGCGGCGCTGCAGCGTGAGTTGCAGGCCGTTATACCGGCTCGTCGCATTCGACATGAACTGCGTCACGTCGCCAAAGCGGGGATCGGGCGGCTTCCCGTACGGATACGGTGCGAAGCAGCCGTCGCACACCGTCTGATAGCCGTTCACATGCATTTGGTACGTGAGGTCGTAGCCGCGCGTGCCGACATACTGCGCGCGAAGCATCATGCGCGCCGGCAGCTCCCGTTCGAAACCGGCGCTCCACTGCAAGTAGAAGGGCACGGCGAGGCCGCCGGGCGGCAGCGCGGTCACGTTCACGGGTGGGAGGCACGCGCTCGGATTCGCGAGCGCCGAGGCACATGAGCGCTCGCCGTTTCGAAACCCAGAGAGGAAGGCTTGGTTGGCCGCGGCCGTCGCATCGACGGCGCTGTTCGGCACACCGGGCGCGATCGCCAACCCGCCGGCTGATCCTAGCAACCCGCCTTGAAAGCTGTTCACGAACGGCGGGTTGGGAGCGAGCGCGTCGATCAGGCTGCCCGCCGGCAACAGATCGCCGAACACCCCGAACCCGCTGCGCAGCAGCGTGCGCGGTGTCACTTGCCACGCGAGACTGGTGCGCGGCTGCCAGATCGCGCCCGGCCGCGCGTTGAGCACCCGAGACTGATTCGTCGCCATGACGGAATCGATCGGTTGATTGATGTCATGCGCCATCTGATCGAACGAGGTGTTCAAGCGCGTCAGCGCGGACGACGGGCTAGACGGATTCGAGATCCAGGCGGTTCGCAACCCGATCGTCCACGTGGCGCGGTCAGACAGCTTGATGGCATCCTGCGCGAACACGTCGATATTGTTGACGCGGAACGCCGTGATCGGAGCGGCTGGGAAGGCGCGCGTCGCCGTCGAGGCGACGCCATAGATGAATTGCGGCAGCGTCGTGTAGGTGACGACCGGCGTGGTGCCTGCGCCGAAATCATAATCGTCGAACCGAAGCCATCGGATACTTTCGCCGAATCGCCACTCGTGCCGCCCGGCCGTCCAGGTCACATCATCGTTCACGTGGAACCGTGTGGCTTTGCGACCCTGCGGCCACAAGTAGTCGAGCCCGCCCAGCGTGGCGAAGGGGACGTTCGGTCCCTGCCCTTGCAGCACGATTGGGAAGGCCGATAAGGTCGCCCCGAGATCCGACGGCGCGAACACGCTCGAATACCACGAGAACGACGGATTGAAATGGTTCACGAGGTGATCGCTGAAAATGTGGGTGTAGCCCGACACGAACGAGTACAGCGGCTGTGGCGAGATCGCGTGAAACAGCGGACTGATGGGATCGGTGTATGCGGCCTGGAGGCCCGTGTCGGCCTGAAGCCGATACCAGACGAGGTTGTTCGGGTTGACGTTCTGATCGATCCGCAGCGTGAACACCTGCTCATGGTCCGGACTGCTAAGTGTGACGTTCTGTCGATTCGCGCAGCCGTCGCCATTAGGCACCGCGCCAGTCGCGACGCCGCCCGCCGCGATTAAGGGACAGCCCAGGACAGGCAGCGGCTGCCCTGCCGTGCTGCGGTACAGCGAGAACATTCGTTGATAGAAGGGCACAAGCTGCGGCGCGGCCGGATAGGTCGTGCCTGAAATGGCGTCCACGCCGCCGCGCGGTAGTTGGCCGAGGATGTACTGCTGGAATGCCATCGTCGGTACCGTAACCGTTGTGGCGATCGGCACGCGGATGCGGACCTGCTCGAAGTCCGCGAAGAAGAACACCTTGTTTTCGCGGACAGGTCCGCCGAGACTGCCGCCGTAATGCACGACCTGCGTGTCCGGCTTCTGTCCCCCAACCAGAGTCGTGAAGTAGTTGGCGGCGTTCAGCGCCGATCCATTCCACAGGCCGTAGGCGTTGCCGTGGAACGCGTTCGTCCCGGACTTCGTGACGTAGTTGACTTGCGACGCCGCGTACCGCCCCTGGTCGACTCGGTACGACGTCGTGTTGACGGTTACTTCCTCCATCGAATTCATCCCGAGTACCAGGTTCGTTGCCAAACCGCTGTTCAGATTCGTCAACGGATCGTTCGTCTCAAGGCCGTCGACGATGAAGCCGTTGGACGTGCCGGGCAAGCCATTGACCTGGAAGTTGCCAAACCCGCTGGGACCGCCGACGAAATCATTGCCGGAGCCTGCCGTATTCATCAGCGCGCCGGCCGCGAGTTGCGCCGGGAACGTGATATCGCCACCGGGGTTGGGCAGGCTCTCGATGGCCGCTACCGCGAAGGTGGTCGTTGTGTTGGGATTGCGCGTGTTCAGCACGGGTGGTTCCGCGGACACGCTGACGGAGGCCGTGAGTCCCGCAATGGGCAGCGTCAACGTGATGGTTTCCGTGCGGCCAAGGGGGACGGTAACCGGCTGCTCCACTCGCTCAAATGCTGGGGCTTCGGCTTCCACCCGGTAGCGACCGGGCTGCACATGTGGAAACGAAAAACGACCCTCGATGTCTGACGAAACCGTACGGCGAAAGCCCGTGTCCAGGTAGATGACGGTGATCGTGGCACCGCCGATGGCGCCCCCGCTCGGATCGACGACCTGCCCACCGAGTCCGCCCGTGGTCTCGCTCTGTGCGGAAGCGATGACCGGGAACGCCACGCTCATCAAGGTCGCCGCGAAGAACGCGCAGTATCGGACCGTCTGGTGCCGCAGGATGTGCATAGATTTTGACTATTCAAACTCAGCATCTATGCTAATCGAAATCGCCTGGGCTGGCGCGTCAATCTCCCGGTCGACAATCGGCAAGGCTCGCAGCAAGTCGGCCATCACGTAAGGGCCGACGTCTTGAGCTGCGCGGAGGCGCGGTCAAGGTCCGAAGCGCCGCGGAACGTGGCGGCGGAGCATAGCGACGAGACCTTGACGGCGCCGAGCACAGCGGGATGCTGAAAGACGTGATGGCCGCGGTGCACATCGCAGGTCACAACTCGCCGCAGATCCTGGGTCAGTACGAGGCCCAGAACGCGGTCACCGAGACGCCACAGATCAAACGCAGAACGCCGCTCTGATTGCCGTTCTGAGGGCGCAGATCCGCTCACGCTTCCCGCGCCACGTGCAGGCTTCAGCGACACGCAAGCCGTGGTGTGAACGACCCCATCCGTTCAGGCGCAGGGCCACCCTGCGCGCGCCACGCCATCGTGATCACCTGTTCCACGCCATCGTGATCACTCATTCCACGGCATCGTGATCACCCGTTCCACGGGTCGTGATCACCGATTCCACGCCTCGTGATCACCGGTCGGCGACGCTGAGCCAAGGGTTCTGCCATCGTGGCTTGGGCGACATCCCGTCCCAAGGAGTGCGATGGCCACGGAACGACTGCTCATGCGACACATTCGAGAGATTCTGCGGTTGAAATGGACATTACGCCGGAGTCACCGGGACACGGCCCGGAGGCTGGGGATCAGTGCGGGCGCCGTCGCCTCGGTGATGACCCGGGCCAAGGCGATGGCGCTCACCTGGGACGCCGTCGGCACCCTCAGCGACGACGCGTTGGAGCGCACCCTGTATGGGCCGAAGCTCGCGTTGACCGTCGCCCGGCCGGGGCCCGATCTGGTGTGGATGCACACCGAGTTACGGCGGCCGGGCGTGACGCTGGAGCTCCTGCATCTCGAGTATCTGGCGACGCATCCCGACGGCTACCGGTATTCGGCGTTCTGCGGGCACTACCGGCGCTGGCTGGCGCAGCAGCGCACCTCGATGCGCCAGGTCCACACGGCGGGCGAGAAAACGTTTGTCGATTACGCAGGGCAGCAGCCGTCGTTGGTGGACCCCACGACCGGCGAGATGGTCCCCGTCGAACTCTTTGTCGCCGTGCTCGGGGCCTCCAACTACACCTACGCCGAGGCCACGCTCACCCAGCGCAGCGTCGACTTCATCCAGAGTCACACGCGGACCGTGGAGTATTTCGGCGGTGTCTCTGCGGTGGTCGTGCCGGATCAGCTGCGGACCGGCGTCACCGATCCCTGCCGGTACGAGCCGACCATCCAGCGGACGTATGCGGACTGGGCGCGGCACTACGGCACGGCGATTGTCCCCGCCCGGCCGGCCAAGCCGCGCGATAAAGCGAAGGTCGAAGTCGCGGTCCAAGTCGCCGAACGCTGGATCCTCGCCCGGCTGCGGAACGAGACCTTCTTCGCCCTGGTCGCGTTGAACGCCCGGATCGCCGAACTCCTCATCGATCTCAATGACCGTCCGATGAAAGGGTACGGCGGCGCCTCGCGCCGCGCGCTCTTCGAGCGCTTTGATCGGCCGGCGCTGCAGCCGCTCCCGCGGGATCGCTACGTCCACGCCGATTGGCGCCACGCGCGCGTCAACATCGATTACCACGTCGAGGTCGATCGGCACTATTACTCCGTTCCTCATGCGTTGATTCACGCCGCCGTCGAGATCTGCCTGACGGCGACGACGGTCGACGTGCTGCTGCGCGGCGTGCGCGTGTGGCTCCACGTGCGCAGCTATCTGCCCGGTCGCCACACGACCATCCCGGAGCACATGCCGAAGGCGCACCGCGCGCATCTGGAGTGGAGCCCTTCCCGCTTGATCGGCTGGGGCGCCACGATCGGGCGCCACACCGAGGCGCTGGTCCAGGCGCTGCTCGAGAGCCGGCCCCATCCCGAGCAGGGGTATCGCTCGTGCCTGGGCATTCTGCGGTTGGCGAAGCAGCATGGCTCGGACCGGCTCGATGCCGCGTGCGCCCGCGCGCTCGCCGCCGGCGCGCGCTCCTATCGTCACGTCGAGTCGATCCTCAAACACGGCCTGGACCGTCTGCCCCTGGACGGCGAGCCCGCGCCGAGCGCGCGGCCCGTGCATGCCAACGTCCGCGGCCCTGCGTACTACGAACCGCCTGATGCCGAAGGAGACCGCCATGCTGACTGAACCGACCCTCGATCGCCTCCGCGCCCTCCGTCTCGGCGCGATGGCCGACGCGTACCGGACGCAGCTGCAGGACCCGGCGATCGGGGCCCTCAGCTTCGACGAACGCGTCGGCCTGCTCGTCGACGCCGAGCATCTCTCGCGCGACAATCGCAAGCTCGCCCGCCGGCTCAAGGAGGCCAAGCTGCGCATGGCCCAGGCCTGTCTCGAGGATCTCGAGTACGCGCCGCGCCGCGAGCTCGATCGGGCGCTGATGCGCCAGCTCGCGACCGGCCGCTGGATCGCCGAACACCGCAACGTCCTCATCACCGGCGCAACCGGCGTCGGCAAGACCTACGTGGCGTGCGCACTGGGGCAGCACGCGTGTCGGCAGGGCTACCGGGCGATCTACCGGCGATTCCCGCGCTTCTTTCAGGAGCTGGCGCTCGCACGCGCCGATGGCTCCTACACGACCGTGCTCGCGCGGCTGGCGCGCGTGGACGTCCTGATTCTCGATGACTGGGGCCTCGCCGCCGTGACCGATGTGCAGCGCCAGGATCTCCTCGAGGTGATGGAGGATCGCGACGCCACGCGCTCGACGATCATCACGAGTCAGCTGCCGCGCGATCAGTGGCACGCGTATCTGGGTGACCCGACGATCGCCGACGCCGTCCTCGATCGCCTCGTCCACAACGCGTATCCGATCACGCTGAAAGGCCCGTCGCGACGCAAGGAGAAAGCCTGAGTGGAGCGACGGGCCGTGGACGCTGCCGGACCCGTGGACGCACAGACCGCGCCCACCGGTCCTTGGAAAACCGCCGCGGTTTTCCACGAGCGCCCACCGCCATCATCGAATCGTGAAAGGAACAAGAACAGAACGACGAGAGAAACCGAAAACCGAGCCACTATCACTGGAGGCGAACACCGGATAACCTATCCCGCAGCTCAGCGTCGCGTCGCTCCGATCACGATGCCGTGGTCCGCGTGATCACGATGGCGTGGACGGACTGATCACGATGGGTGGAATGCGCAGCCACCCTGCGTCGCCCGCACCGGGGTCGTTCACACCACGGCTTCCTCATCAATCAGACGCGGTGTGCGCGCTGACGGGCGGCAGACTACGCCGCCCGATCGCGGCGATGCTGCCGCGAAACGCTTGCGAGGGCGTGCGATTCGCAAACTTCGTGCGCGCGATGGATTGCTGTCTGCTGGCTGGAAGCGGAGCACGGTCGAAATGGTTCAGGACAACCTACGCGGTCGCTAGGTTGTCCCCCCCGTGGAGCCCTTTCTCGACCCCGTCGGCTGTACCGATGAGCGGTGCGAGCTGCAAGTACTGATGCGGAAGTTCGGCGAATTCGACGCGCCCCTCTCCCCGCTGGAGCTGGTCTCGAAGGGCCGGCGTCTGCATCGCCCGGAGCGCCTGCACACCGCGTTGCTGCCACACGCGATAGAGCGCATCGAAGCGAGCGGCACCGAACTTACGAGCGGTCGTCGTGACGTCGAGATCACGGTCAGCCGAGGGGCACACAACCTCGCCCCGACGCGCGCGGAAGTACCAGTCCAGTTCGTCGACCTCACGCGGGGTCAACGGTATCAGGAACGCGTCGCGCACGGCATAGCGATAGAGCGCGACCGCCTTGCGGAAACGGCGCGGCAGCAGCACGCGAACCGTCCATTCATCGACCCACCTCAACAGGTCCGCGTGGCGCAGCAGGAATACCCGAAACTCGGTCGGCACTTCGCGCGTCGCAAGGTACGAAAAACACGTGTCGCCGGTGGCCTTTGAGCGGCACGCCGATTGGCAACTTCTCGGGAAAGAATCGCGTCGTCTTCTCAGTCTCGGTGCCGTAAGTGAGATGCGGGTACCAGTCGTCCGACAGCTCCCTGTCGAGGGCTTCGCGAAAGTACGCGCGCTTGTCGTGCTCGGTGCCCAGCCAGCTGTGCCGCCGGTCCGCGAGCACGGCGTCCAGGAGCATCAGGCGTTCGACGAACCGTCCCAGAGAGGCTGGCTTTCGGTGGCGATTATTTGGTTCGCCGATCGCCTCGTAGAGCGGCTTGTACTGGACGTGATACAGCCGCCCGCGGTGCAGCGCGCCAGGCGTGATGAGGGTAGCGTATCCCTCCCTCACGAGCTTGGTCAGAAAGTCGTGCGTCTTCTGCCCATGCGCCAGGCCCGTGAACGCGCGGTACTGCCGTTCGAGGAATACGCCGGAGAAGACGAGGACGTGGACGAGAAACCGTGCTTGGCGGATCGGAAAGCCCAGATCCATGAGCGCCTGGATCCGACCCGGGCGGACGCTCTCGTCCATGTAACACGGGACCAAGCGCATCATACGAAGTCCTCGGCCACGCGCGGATCGAAGCCGCGCCCGCCACTCCGGCCGCCGCCTCCGTAGCAGCGGAATCCCAATCTCGCCACGCCCCGAGCGTGCGCCCCTCGGTAGTGCTCGGTGACGACTTCCACGTCCTCGTGGCGGTCGCGTCCGTCGAGTTCGTACTCAATGCGGAAGTCCGGGAAGTGGACCGACTCATCGAAGTGCGGGAGGTCATGGTCGCGCGCCCATTCCTCGATCTCGCGAGCGTCGCGATCCGGTCGCCCGTCGCTGTCCGGCCGACCGCGATTCGAGTCCTGCAACCACTCCTGATACTCGCGCTTGAGCTCGTGCTCGAGGACGACGCCGCGGATGTCCGCGCCCTGCTTCCGAAGTCGCTCCTCTTCACGCAAGTACGCCCGATAGAGTTGGACGTCGTGCGACAGTTCACGGGCTCGGTTCACGCCGGCATAGAACGTTTGCCCGCGTCCGTCGTCGTGCTCGCGACGATTGGCATCCAGGAGGTGGCGCCCGCGTTCAGTCAGTGTGACAGCACGATCACGACCATCCAGTGCGACGAACCGCATGAGGCCTTCGTCGCGGAGGTGCCGCAGGTCAGGTTCTCGCGCCTCGCCGGACTCGTCCCGGGGATCCCTGAGATCGCGCTCCGCCACGACCCGAAACGCGCCGACGGTTGCGAGCGAGCGGCTGTCGTCGCCGTTCAGTTCGTACCGGTGATCGCCGTCCATCACGACCTCCCGTTCGAGACCGCGCGGCAGTTCAAGCCCACCGAGGAAGACATCTCGTGGATCGATCTCGCGGTCGCGTGAATCGCGATCTCGATCGCGAGTGTCGTCGTCACGGTCACGAGGGTCGTCCGCTTCGCGATCAGAACTGGGACCGCGCCCCAATTCGATCCAGGGCATGTCTACGTCACGTTTTTCGTCGCGCTCCAGATCTCGCGGGTCAAGATCGAAATCCACAATGCACCTCCGTCAGCGAATAGCGCCAGCCGTGAGCCACGGCCTAAGGCCGAAGCAATATGACTGTGGGCGTCAGGCAGCGACCTGAGTCAATGCCGGACGCTTACCGAGGTTGGCGCGCTCGTCGGGCTCTGTAGCGACGACGAGCCGCCTGGCGGGTGTGCAGGTTTGAAGCGAAGAATCCGCCGATCACCGTTATAGCGCTCGACTGGCGAGCGAGCAAGCACGTCGACTCACACACGCCGACAACAACGCGCACGTTCTCGTTGATAGTTTTCCACCTGCGGCGACAGAGCGATGCCGGCGGCAATCAAGCATTGCCCTGTGCTCGCCGACGTCAAGGTGTACGCGACATTGTGCCTCCTCAGGCTACACCCCTGGAATTCTGAGGGTTTCATGATCCGGATGCCGTTGTACCAGGCGCCGTTCGCGCAACGCACGCAGCGTGTCCCGCAAGGCCGGCGAATCGAGGACCTCGGGAGCGACCCACCACATGCTGCCGGGGACGACCTGCGTGCCCGGAATGATGCCCCGCTTGAGGAGCAGCCCGGCGTAGGACGGGCAGATGCCGAGGTGCTCGGCCGCGGCCTTCGCCGTGAGCCAGGCGGGCTGCGTGGCATCGCAGGCCGGCAGATCGAGCCGGCTGCGCAGCTCGCGGATGCGCAGGCGAGTCCAGTGGTTGCCCGCGCCGGTGCGCCAGCCGAGCAGATTGAGTTGCGCGGCGATGGCGTCATCGTGCCAGCGACCGGCCATGCGGCGCACCAGCGCGATTGCCTCGGCATCGGTACACCGCATCGTGCGACCGCCCTCGGGGCGTGGCACGCGCACGTCGGTGTGACGACCGCCCTGCCAATGGATCACGAGCACGACCGCATGGGCCTCGTCATCGACATCCGCGATGATCTCGTGGATGAGGATCCGGACAATGCGCTGCTTGAGACGCGGATCGATCGCGGGATCATGCCAGAGGGCCGGCACATCCTGGGCCAGGGCCTGCAATGCGCGCGCATCGACGGCGGGCTGCTGACCGGTACGCGCATCGAAGTCCGCCAGGCGCGCCTCGAGTTCGCGCACGCGCTCAAGCGCGCCGTTCCAGCGCGCTTCCAGTTCCGCCGCGACCAAGCGCATCTCGGGATCGACCTGCTCGTAGCGGCGCGCAGCGAGCCGGGCGTCATAGCGCGCCTGTTCGCCCTCCAACCGGAGCGCCTCGCGCTGCTCGCGATGGCCGGCTTCGGCCCGACGCGACGCTTCGATCGCGGCGTCGATGGCCGTCGGCGCGATCGCCTGCAGAATCTGTGCGCTGACCGCGTCTTCGACGGCCGTCCCGGCAAATTGCACGCAACGCGCGCTGCCGGTCTGGAGATGGCGGCGCGTGCAGCGAAACGCGGGCGCCGTGCTGTCGCGGCCGCCATAACTAATTTGCAGCGTGTGCCCACAGCGGCGACACCGCAGCAACCCCGCAAGCAGGCTGCGCCCGCCGCGTCCGGACTTCCGAGGGCCGGGCTTCATATACGCATTGGCCTCGATCATCGACAAATGCCGCACAAACGTGGGCCAGTCAAGGTACCCCGGATGGTGGTCCGGGATCACGACTTCCCATTGGTCGAGTGCACGCGCGTGGCCGGACGTCCGTCGGATGCGGCCGTCCACAATCGTCGTGCGACTTTCGGTGCGGCCGAAGACGTACGCGCCCGCGTACAACGGGTTGGTGATGATGGCGTGCACGCGCGCGTAGTTCGGCGACGTCCATTCCGTATCGCGCCCGCCCTTGACGTACCGCGTGACGGGCAGCGCGACCTGCTCGCGGCGCAGCGCCAGCATCACTTGGCGTGTGCTGCCCAGTTCCTCAAACTGGCGCAACACCAGCCGAATCGCCTGTTGCACGCGGACATCCGGATCGATCTCGATGACCCCACGCGGCCCGTACACGAAGCCGACGGGCAAGGGCAGCGGCAGCTCGCCGCGTTGCGCCTTCACGCGCTTGGCTTCATGCGCGCGCTGCCGCAGCGTGGCCATTTCGAATTCGCTCATGATCCCCTTGAGCCCGAGCAGCAAGCGGTCATTGACGAGGCACGGGTCGTAGATGCCGTCGTGATCGATCAGCACGACCTTCGTGATCGCGCCGAGTTCGACCAAGTGCGACCAGTCCCGATCGTTGCGCGCGAGGCGCGAGGCCTCGAGCGCCAGCACGGCACCGGCCGCACCCGAGCCCACCGTCGTCAGCAAGCGTTGAAAGCCCGGTCGCTCGGAGAAGCCACTACCCGAGACGCCCAGATCCTCGTCGATCGTTTCCACGCGACGAAAACCCAACGCGCGCGCGACCTCCACGAGCGCGTACTGGCGTCGCCGGCTCTCCGGGTGATCCTGCACTTGGCCGGCCGTCGACTGCCGCACATAGACGAGCGCGGTGCGCTCCAGGTGCTTAGCGGTGATTTTCGGATGCATCGTGGGCCTCGTCATCGCGGCTGGTGTCCAGCGGGTCGGCGTCTCGCACGGCGGCCAGCAACAGATCCGCCAGCGCCTCCACCACTTGGTGCGCTTGCTCCGCCGGCAGGTACGCGGCCGGCAGGCCGCGGTCGAACGGCATCTGCAGTTGTTTCGGTGATCGACGTCCCATCGAGGGCCTCCTGATGGGACCCACGATCACGCGTCGCGCGGGCCGCTGCAATCACAGACGCCAGCTCGCCGAGGGCATTCACCGAGACGAGACCTGGACCGACGGACAGCACGGCACACGCCATGCGATCCGTCATCCAGATGGGAATCGCGGCCGTGTGCTGGTTTTGATCGCACAGCCAGAGCTCGCGACGCGCGCGGACCGTGCGTCGCACATCCAGGGTCTGGCCGTGCAGTGGATGCCAGCGATAGTGAACCGTGACCTGCTCAGTGTGGTGGGCGGAATGTGACTGGCGTGAAGGCTCCTCGCTTCGCTCGGACCTCTGGCTACGGCCTTGACGTCGCCTGCGCGCAGGACCGATGCAAGCATTTGCCGCCGGCCATCAGAAGATGCCGATTGCTCACTGAACGTGCGCAGTGCCAGGACCGATTCTGCAACCGTTACCTTGTATGGTAACATCTTGCGAAGTGGGCAAGCACCGGCGTGGCGGGTACGTTTTCATCACTTGGAAAGGCGACCACCCACCGCGTCATGTCCACGTGTATCGAGACGGCAAATTGGTTGTGAAATGGGATCTGGACAATCAGAAGGCCATGATGGGCGCCGCCACGCGCCGTATCTTGGGCTTGATCGCGGAGCTTGAATCGGAAGGACTGCTGTGAAAATCCGCTCTGTCAGGCACAATAATCGGAAGAAGATCTTCGAGGTTCGCACCGCCACGAAGACCCTCGCCTTCCCGTTCTCGAAGACGGAGCCCACGCCAACGATCCAGGACCCGATCGCAGAGGTGTTCGCTGACGAGGAAGCGGGTCGGGAGGCGTTTACCTACGTCCTGCACTCCGGCCGCACAGGCACCGTCCACGTGGAGAGGGTGCTCGAATACAACCGTGATCCGAAATACCTTAGGGACCTTCTACTTTATCAGCTGACACTCGAAGCCCAGAAGCGAGTAGCCGAGAGTCCGCTATCGAAGCGCGAGATCGTCCGTCGGCTCGGAACATCTGCGGCGCAACTCTATCGCCTGCTCGATCAGACGAATTACCGCAAGTCGGTCGATCAAGTGCTTGCACTGCTGCAGGTACTCAACTGTGACGTCGACCTAGTCGTTCGGACGAAGACTGCCTGAGGCAGCAACGATCGAAAGCCGCGTCCATGATTACGGAGGGCACCCAGCCCGACCAGACATCGCCTTCACCTTCATGTCCAATATGGGCATGACCATGCCCATATTGGGTTCGATGGCCGATTCGTCGCACGCTCTTGGCCGCCAGCGACACAGAATCCGTTAGGGCCTCCACACGCACACTGACGCGATTACGGCGTTGATGTTGAGGTGGCCTCTGTCGGTTTAGGTTCGTCGAGCACACGAAGGGTCCAATGACAGAGTGTCGCTCTACGTTCCGGTGCGTATTCCGGACCATCGTGAACACCCATTCCAGTCGACCGTGAACACCGATTCCGACCGATGCTGAACACCGATTCCGGTCATCATGAACGCCGATTCCGGCCATGGTGAACACGGATTCCGGTGATCGTGCACACCGGTTCCGGCCAAGCTGAACGCTCGTCGGTAGCGGCGCGATCCTGGGATCTTTTCCCCCGAAGGAAGGTCCTGGATGGCAGCCACGAGGCTACTGATGAGACGACTCCGTGAACTACTCCGCCTGAAATACGACGTCGGGCTCAGCCACCGCGCGGTCGCGCAGGCGTGTGCGATGGGGCTGGGGACGGTCACCGGGTATTTGCAGCGCGCGACGGCCGCGGGCCTGTCGTGGCCCCTGCCCGCCGATCTCGATGACGCCGGGCTGGAAGCATGCCTGTTTGCGCGGCCAGCGGTCCCGTCGGCCCGGGATCGGGTGGTCCCCGACTGGAGCCAGCTGCACCAAGAACGGAAGAAACCCGGGGTCACGCTCGCCCTGCTCTGGCTCGAGTATCGCGCGGCGCATCCGAGCGGCTACGGCTACAGCCAATTTTGCGAGCGGTATCGGTGCTGGGCGCGGACCCTGAAACCGTCCATGCGCCAGGTCCATCTCGCCGGCGAAAAGCTCTTCGTCGATTTCGCGGGGCAGAAGCCGCAGCTGGTCGACGGCACGACGGGCGAGGTGGTGGTCGTCGAACTCTTCGTCGGCGTCCTCGGTGCGAGTGGGTTGATTTATGCCGAGGCCACGCGGACGCAGGAGCTGGCCGCGTGGGTCGACGCGCATCGGCGGATGCTCGACGCCTTCGGGGGCAGTACCGCGATTTGGGTCCCCGACAATTTGAAGAGCGGCATTACCACGCCGAATCGCTACGAGCCCGAGGTCAACCGGACGTACGCCGAACTCGCGCAGCACTACGGCGCCGTGGTGATTCCGGCGCGCAGCCAGGCGCCCAAAGACAAAGCCAAAGTCGAGGTCAGTGTCCAGATCGCCGAACGCTGGGTCCTCGCCGCCCTGCGGCATCGGACTTTTTTCGATCTCGCCGCGCTCAATGCCGCGATTGGCGAGCGGGTCGCCGTGATCAATGGCCGCCTGATGAAGGTCCTCGGCATCAGTCGGCGCGCGCTGTTCGAGCAACTCGATCGGCCGGCGCTCCGCCCGTTGCCCCCGACGCGCTATGAGCTAGCGGAATGGAAACCCTGTGTCGTCAACATCGATTATCACGTGGAGGTGGATCACAACTACTACAGCGTGCCCTACACCCTGGTGCACCAGCACGTCGAGGCGCGCTTCACGAGCACCACCGTGGAGGTGATCGTGAACACCCGACGCGTCGCGTCCCACCAGCGACTCACGGGCCGCGGGCGGGCGTCCACGCAGATCGCGCACATGCCGCGGTCGCACCGCGCGCATGCGGAATGGACCCCATCCCGGCTGATCGCCTGGGCCGAGCAGACGGGTCCGGCCACGGGCCGGGTGGCGGCGGGCATTCTCGCCGGGCGCCCGCATCCGGAGCAGGGCTACCGCGCCTGTCTCGGGCTCATGCGACTCGGACGCGTGCATGGCGCCGCGCGCCTCGAAGCGGCGTGTCTGCGCGCCGAGCGGCTGCGCTCCTATCGTTATCGCACCGTCGAACACATTCTGATCCACCAGCAGGATCGGCTCCCGCTCGAGGAGCCCGCGCCTGCCCGCCTCGCGATCACGCACGAGAATGTGCGGGGGGCGGCCTACTACGCAGAACAGGAGACCTATGCTGACGCACCCCACGATGGAGAAGCTCCACGCCTTGCACCTGACGGCGATGGCCACCGCATTTGATCAACAACGGAGCGCCAGTCAGTACGCCGAGCTGGCGTTTGACGACCGCTTCGGCTTGCTCGTCGACACCGAATGGACCGCGCGCGAGCAACGGAAACTCGCCCAGCGCTTGCGAAATGCGAAGCTGCGGTATCCCGCATCACTCGAAGACGTCGATTTCAGTACGCCGCGGGGACTGCACCGCGAGGTGGTCCTGAGCCTCGGCACCGGCGGGTGGATTCGCGATCACGCCAATCTCCTACTCACGGGCCCGACCGGGATCGGGAAATCGTGGTTGGCGTCGGCGTTTGTGCAGAGCGCCTGTCGCCATGGCTTCACGGCCACCTACGTCCGGGCGCCGCGGCTCCTGCACGAACTCGCCGTCAGTCGCGGCGACGGATCGTATGCGCGGCTCCTGGCGAAACTCGCGAAGCTCGATCTCGTCGCGATCGATGATTGGCTGCTCGCGTCGCTCACCGACGCCGAACGCCGGGACCTGCTCGAGGTGATTGAAGATCGGAGCGAACGGGCCTCGACGCTGATCGCCAGCCAGCTGCCGCCGACCGCGTGGCACGCGGCCATTGGCGAGCCGTCCGTCGCCGATGCGATTTGTGATCGGCTGATTCATCACGCGCATCGGCTGACGCTGAAGGGGCCGACCATGCGCGACCCGGGGACACGGCGCAGTCCAAAGGGAACATCATGAGCACTGTCCGCCGCGCCTGTGGGGCATGCTATCGGTCGGCCGGGCTCGCGATCGTCGCGCCTGCGGCATCCTGGGCGGTCGTGGATCGCCGAAAGGAGCCTGTGGACCGTGCCCGAGCTGTGGAAAACGCACAGGACGCGTTTCCCACAAGCTCGTTGGACGGCGCACAGAACGCGCCGCCCACAACGGTCCACAGGGGGATGTCCCACTGACTGTTGAAATTTGAGAGCGGCGGCTCCTCACTGCTCGTGGTACACGAGTGGTGACTAGCCGCGGGCGCAAGCCCGCCAACAAGGAGCCGCCATGACGAAGTCTCGCATAGCCCGCCCGATCGCTGCTGTTGAATCTCCCACCGTCCGGACACTGCCGCTCGTCGAGTTGCTGGTCGACACCAAGACCGAACTCATGGAGCTGATGGTCCGATCCGGCCTGCGCGTCCTGGAGGCAATGCTCGAGGAGGACCGGACCGCCCTCTGTGGCCCCCGGTATGCGCATCAGGCCACCCGCACCGCCGCGCGCGCGGTACGGTCCCGAGCGAGGTCGTCCTTGGGGGGCGGAAGATCACCGTCGCGCGGCCGCGTGTGCGCGCCGCGGGGCGCGAGGTGCCGCTGCCGACCTTCCAGACGCTGGCGCAGGAGGACCCGTTGAATCGGCGCGTCGTCGAGCAGATGCTCGTGGGGGTGGCCACACGCCAGTATGCGCGGAGCCTGGAGCCGGTCCCGGCGGGCGTGGTGAGCCGCGGCACGAGCAAGAGCAGTGTCAGCCGCCGCTTCGTGGCGAAGACGACGGCGCAGCTGCGGGCGTGGCAGTCGGCGCCGCTGGACGGGCTCGACCTGGTCGCGCTGCTGGTCGACGGCGTGCACATCGGCGAGCACTGCCTGGTGGTCGCGCTCGGGCATCGCCGCCGATGGGCAGAAACACGCATTGGGCGTGTGGGAAGGGGCCACTGAGAACGCGGCCGTCTGTCAGAGCTTGCTGGCGAATCTCCAGAGCCGGGGCCTGCGCACCGACCGCAGCCTGCTCGTGATCCTCGATGGCGCCCTGGCGCTCCACACGGCTACGCGCGCCGTGTTCGGCGAGGCCGCCCTCATCCAGCGCTGTCAAATTCACAAGCTTCGGAACATCCTCGACCACCTGCCGGAGCGGCAATGGCCCTGGGTGCAGGCTGTCGTTCGACGCGCGTATCAGGCGACCGACCTCAAGATCGCCACGCGCTTGCTCACCGATCTCGCGAAGCGCCTCGACGACGAGTATCCGAGTGCCGCCGGCAGCGTCCGCGAAGGGCTCGAGGAGACGCTGACGGTCCTCACCCTGCACCTCTCGGCGCGCCTACAGCGGTCGCTGACGACGACCAACGCCGCCGAGAGTCTGCTGAGTCGCACCCGGCACGTGAAGCGGAATGTGAAGCGGTGGCGTGGCGGCCAGATGATGCTGCGCTGGGTCGCCGCGGGCGTGCTCGAAGCCGTGAAGGGCTTCCGGCGTTTAAAGGGCCATGCCGACATGCCCCGACTCGTCGCCGCGCTTCGTGCACGCGATCAACGTCTCGGTCTCGGCGTGTCAGGAGAGGAGAACGTCGCGTAGAATCTCAACTGAGCCGCCGCCGAATTTCAACAGCGGGCGGGACATCCCCCCAAGCGGCGTTGGGCGCTGCCCTGAGAGGACGGTTCCACGAAGTTCTCGTCGATGAGGGCCAGGACTGCAATCCGCACGATCTTGCGATCCTGACTTGGCTTCGAGGCCACGGCGTACCAGTCACTGTTGTGGCTGATCCGGACCAGGCGATTTACGAATTTCGCAGGAGTGTGCCGGCGGAGCTGTCAGCTTTTCGAGAGACGTACGCTCCGGAGAACCGACTGCGGCTTACCGGCAACTTCCGTAACAGTCCTGCCATTTGCGCACTCGCCGCCACCCTCCGCTCGGAGGGGATTCCAGATAGATCCATAGGTGCAACCGCCGAATCGGCTCAACCGATACTCCTTTGTCCGTACGATGGTGAAGTCTCGTCTGACATAGGAACATGGTCCGGCCAGTGCATTTTACGAGCGATAGATCCCATCGCGATTTCCGTTCTGCTGGCGCACAACCGCAACTCGGCACAAAGAGCTGTCGGGCGTGATTCGCCAGACGGTGGCACCTCGCGAATCGCTGCTCTGGCCCGCGCAGTAGCCGCCTTCCATTCCGAGTCGGTAAGTCTCCGTTCGCGTGAAAGAGCACTGCATGCTGTTGAATTGCTGTTGCTGGAGTTCATGGATCGGCTGCAGGACCACGAGACATCCGTCCAGGCGCTGGCACGCCACGGCATGAACGTCAGATTGATGCGACGTCAGGCACTTGAGTTTCTCACTGGCCTTCCCAAGCATTGTCCAAACGACGATGTCTCGCGTGAAGCCTGGATCGGAGCAGCGAGGCGTTGCTGTGAGCGGCTGAGGCTTCCGATGCCTCCTGGTCAGACAGCTGCTCGGTTCTTTCGCAATCCCCCCAACGGGGCGTGGGCACGTGGACTGCGCATTCGCGACGAAGTCGACATGCCATGTAGCACCGTCCACGAAGCCAAAGGGAAACAGTTCGACGCCGTTGTCGTCGTAATCCCGCCGGACCGGGCGCCGGCCCGTCGAACAGAAGAATTATTTACGGCTTGGGAGCAAAGGACTGAGCTTGAGGCAAAGCGCGTCGTCTACGTAGCCGTGACCAGGGCGCGTCGTCTTGTCGTTCTGGCCGTGCCTTCAGCTTATGCGCCGCGTTGCCAGAGGATTCTCGAGGCAGCCCAAGTGCGGTTCGAGCTTGCTCCGCCAGTCATCTGAAGACCTGACGCCCGCTAAAGTGCAACTGGCCCAACTCGGGAACAGCGGCAACAGGGTACAAAAAAATAGCCGGCTCGGCCGGCTCATTCGAGATTTCTCCGCACTCCCACCACGCGAAAAAGGCGCGCGAATGCGCAAGCCTAACAACAGCCTAACGATTTGGGTCCGATCACGCCCGATCTTGACCGACCATCACCGACCATCTCGATCAAGAAACGCCAATGTTTTCGGGAAAAGTTGGTCGGGGCGAGAGGATTTGAACCTCCGACCCCTCGGTCCCGAACCGAGTGGCCCGACGCGGATTCTCGAATGATTTGGTGGCTTTTCGGGACCGGGTAGTAACCGGGTAGCGATTAGGCCAGCTCAATGACCGGGCTTCGCCGACGATCGCCGGTATCGATGATCGGCGACGTCTGGCGTAAAATGATCCCAGCGATGAACTATCAAGACCGCATCGTCCGAGACCCTCAGATCGTTGGAGGCGAGCCGGTCCTGAAGGGGACGCGGGTGACGTTGAAGACTGTCCTCGCGAGTCTCGCCGAGGGCGCCACGACTGCTGAAATTCTCGCCGACTTCCCTACGCTGGCTGACGAGGATGTCCGGGCCGCCATCGCGTTCGCTGCTGCCTCCGCTCAGGAGGATCTTCCGCTCGTCGAGACGCCCGTCAAACGGTGAAGATCAAACTCGACGAGAACCTCCCTGAGCGTCTCATCCCCGCGCTCACGGCCCTTGGCCACGACATGGACACGGTTTATGTGGAGCGGCTGAACGGCCAGGCTGATCCGAATGTCTGGACGGCGACACAAGCGGCGCAGCGATTCTTCATCACTCAAGACCTGGATTTCTCGGACATCCGCCGGTACACGCCGGGCACTCACGCTGGTCTCCTCCTTGTACGGCTGGCGCATCCCGGCCGCAACGCTCTGTTCGAGCGCGTCTCCAGCGTGTTTGAAACTGAGGATGTCGAAGGCTGGGCCGGCTGCCTGGTGGTCGTGACGGACCGCAAAGTCCGCGTCAGACGACCCGCGCGACCAACTGAACACTGATCGGAGTCGATCCCAAGCGCGGTCCATCCTCGCGCTGGTCGTCAGTAACGACTTCCTCGCACGATGGTAAGCGGATGCATGGCGGCGCTTCGGCGCGAGCTCAACGAGCGGAGGATCGCATCGAGCACCGCGTCCAGTTCCTTCGCAAAGTCCTCGGCGAGAAAACGCAGGACGAGATAGCTATTTTCTTGCAGGAGTTGATCTTTCTTTCGATCACGCCGGTACGCGACTGGATCCGCGAGATGCTGCGCGCCGTCCACCTCAATCACCAGGCGCGAATCGACGCAGAATCGGTCGATTTCCATCTGTCCGCGACCGTCGAACGCGATTGGCAGATCGGCATTAAGCTGAAATCGTCCACGCGTTTCAGGCAGCGTTTCCAGACGTCTGTAGAGGAAGGCTTCGGACGCGCTTCGCGCGCGATGTGCCCCTTCGCTATCAGGAGGGATCGGACGCGCAGCTGTGACAAACAGGTTTGCCAGCGGTGTGTCAACGCCGTCGCGCACGAGACGCCGCACGCTGGTTGCATAGTCGCGTTTCCAGCTGGGATCGGCCGGCAACGTCACGTCGGCGGGCCAGCCCGGAATTGCGCTGGCAGGCACGACAATTGTGTAGCCGACGGCTTCGTAGCCGCGGCAGCGCCGATCGAACATGCGCGCCAGCATGGGCACGTTCAGGTCCGCGTAGTCGTGCACGCGGACTTCACGTTTGCCGTCGTACAGACGATGGAGCCGTCCGACGTACTGCGCGATCGTCCCGCGCCACGATACGGGCAGCGTCAGGAAGAGCGTGTCCAAGCGGGGGTCGTCGAATCCCTCTCCGATGTACTTGCCGGTTGCGAGGATGACGCGGCCCTCATCCGGGGGAATCGCCGTCAATCGGTCGGCCGCCGCCTGCCGCTGCTTCTTGCCCATTCCGCCGCGCAGCGTCACAACGTGAGCCACCTTCCCGGATAGCTCGCTCTCGAATCGGTCGAGGTGCTCATTGCGCTCTGTCAGTACGAGCGGCGATCGCCCCGCGTCGACCGCGTGCACGACCTCGTCGCAGATGCGTCGATTGCGCTGCTCGTTATCCACCAGCTCCTGGTAGAGCGCCTGGAATTCGACACGTTTGTCCGGGCCTGCTTCCTTCCCCGATCGAAATGCCGTCGGGCGAACGAGGACCGTGTGCTCGAACGGCCTCGCCCCAGCCTGCGCCCTCGCGTCGACGCGATGCCGAACCGGACCGCATTGCATGAAGATGATTGGATGGTGCCCATCCTTCCGCGTCACTGTCGCCGACAACCCGAGGACGAACCGCGCTTTCGCACGACGGACGACCTGCTCGAAGCTGTGCGCCGACAGATGGTGACATTCGTCGACGATTACGTGCCCGTAGTTGGCGACGCAGTCATCCACGACGCCTTTGCGAACGAGGCTTTGAATCACGGCCACGTCGATGAGGCCTGTCGGCTTGTGTCGTCCGCCGCCGATTCGGCCAATCGATTTCGCAGGCACGTCCAGAAATGTCGAGAGCCGCTGGACCCATTGGTCGAGCAGCTGGCGGCGGTGCACCAGCACGAGCGTGTTGACGCCGCGCTGCGCGATCAGCCAGGCAGCAATGACCGTCTTGCCGAAGGCCGTCGTGGCGGCGAGGACGCCGGTGTCGTGGTTCAGCATCGTGTCCGCGGCGAGGCGCTGGTCCGCTCTTAGTTCCCCCTGAAACGCGACCTCCAGGCGGTGACCGGCGAAGCGTTCGTCGCGAACGATCGGCTGGACGTTCACGTCGGTCAGTACCTGACGAACGTCCTCGAGGCACCCGCGCGGAAGGCCGATGTGGTGAGCGTGATCCTCGGCGCAGGCGATAATGCGCGGCTTGTCGTACGTCGATAGCCGCATGGCTTGCGTTTTGTAGAACTCGGGGTTCTGGAACGCCGCAACCCGCAGCAGCCGATTTCGAAGCGCCGGCAGCAACGCGTCCTTGGCAACGTAGATCTCGTTACCGAGGACCAACTCGAGAGATCGAGGCAGGTCGCCAGCGATTGGCGGGGCCCTTCGACGCCGTGACGGCGGCGCTGTCCACGGCGTTCGCTCGTCCTCCTCGTCTGGCGGCAGCCTCACGCCGAGGATGCGCCCTCGTTGCTCGGCTTCGCGTACGACGCCCTCGACCTGTCCGCGTGGAATTCGCCGAAGGCTCGAGAGAAAAGCCCATTGATCTTCGTGGGGGACGCCGCGCTCATCAAGGAAGACGCTGTTTCCATCTCCGCGTCGATGCTTCTGCAAGGGCAACGCGATCAGATTGCCGAATCCGCCGTGTGGCAACGTGTCTTGATTGGGAAAGAATCGATCGTACGAGTCGAGCCCGAGGTCCGGCCGGGCGTCCATCGTCTCGGTCAGAATGTACGAGCCCAGCTTCCGCGCGAGCCCAGCCGGCACCGCTTCCTCAAAAAACAGCCACACATGTGCGCCACGGCCAGAGCGTGACCGCTCCAGGGCCGCTGGCAGATCCATCCGCTGGGACGTCGCCATGAACGCCGTGGAATCCGCGAGCCAATCGCTCTTGTCGAAGTCGACGGCGAGGAAGAAGCACGTCTCATCGAGCAACATGGGATAGACGCCCGCGACAAACCGCTCGCCGGCGTCGTCGTGCCCCGAGAGATGCCACCGGATGACGTTGCTGGTGACCGGTAGGAATCGCCGGTGCGGACACTCCGCGCACTTGATGCGCGGCTTCTCGCAGATGCCGCGCACCCACTCGTTCGCGCATACCGGTGCGTAGCCGGACTTGCCCGTCTTGCGGCTCTCGAACCGTCGCGGGTACACGTCGTCGCGTCCGCGGAAGAGGGACCGGAAGAGCGCGATTTTCGCCTCAGGTGACGAGAGCTGATGAACGAGAGCCTGATTCTGGTGTAGTGAATCCATCGGGCGTCGCTCGCCGAGGCGATGATGGCATCGTCGCGACAGGAGGATCAACTAACTCGTCATTCAGCATCGGATCAGGCGCGCTGGGGTAGCGTGCAGGGTAGTACTTTGCGGCGACAAGTGCGAAGGATAAGGCGGACGCTGGCGGTCGCCGCGAGAAATCTCGAACAATTCCGCAGAAGCCGAGCGTTTGAAGCTCCGGTCACTCGGTTCTGGAGGCTCGAATTCTGCGCAAGAACCGAGTGACCAGCCAGACTGAATTGTGCGGTTTCTTGGGAAAATCAGAGAAGTTTGGTCGGGGCGAGAGGATTTGAACCTCCGACCCCTCGGTCCCGAACCGAGTACTTCAGCGGGCTGAATGCGTTCCCCTCAAATGGTGGCTTACTCGGCGGCTGGCGCCGGTGGTTATCGCGTCACCGCGCGGCAGACTTTGCGCGGACGTCGCGTTGTCCGAGCCCAGCCGCTGTCACACATAACCTGCGAGCGCACAAGTTCAAGGCGAACTCAACGCGGCTTCGGGAACCGTCCTTCAAATCTGGCGAGAGGGGGTACAGTTTTGGGTACAGTCGAGCCAATGAATAGGAATGGCCTTCGCTAAGTGATTGAAAAGAATGGCTCCTCAGGCTGGATTCGAACCAGCAACCCTCCGGTTAACAGCGAAGCACGCCGGATTGTCGGCGTTGCTGAACCCAGAAACTTGGTGACGCGTCCCCACTGATGCCATGCTCGCCCAGACCACGGGCGGCAGCTACGGCCGACTTCGGCGCATTGGCGCGTTCCTGCCCGATTAACAGCATGGCTCCGGTCCTGGCGATCGCTGACATGGTGGCCGACTTCGTCGTCGACGAAGATCGTGACCCCGTTGGAGAGACTCAGACACCCATCGCAACCGGGCCGCCCCTGGTCTCACCAAGGAGAGGAGCACCAGCATGGCAGCCGCAGTCACCTCACGGTTCACCCGCAAGCAGCGCAAAGACCTCGCGCGCCGTTTGCAGTCCGCCGATCCCGGACTCGACGTCATGCATCCGAACGCGGCGGGCATCGACGTCGGCAACAGCACGCACTACGTCGCGGTCCGGCCCGATCGCGATCCGAATCCGGTCCGCCGGTTTGACTGTTTTACGGCCGATCTCCATCGACTCGCGGACTGGCTCCAGCAGTGTGGCGTCACCACCGTCGCCATGCAATCCACCGGCGTCTATTGGATCCCGCTCTACGAGATCCTCGATGCCCGCGGTCTGGAGGTGTACCTGGTCAACGCCCGGCACACGAAGAATCTGCCCGGACGCAAGACCGACGTGCAAGAGAGCCAATGGCTCTTGAAGCTCCACACCTACGGGTTGCTGCGCAATTCGTTTCATCCCACCGCCGACATTCGCGTCATCCGGACCTACTGGCGCCAGCGCGGCGACCACGTGCGCGCGATCAGCAGCTGCATCCAGCGCATGCAGAAGGCGTTGACGCAGATGAACATTCAGCTCGCGAATGTCATCAGCGACCTCAGCGGCTGGACCGGGATGCGGATCGTCCGCGCGATCCTCGCCGGCGAACGGGATCCGCAGGCGCTCGCCACGTTGAGTCATCCCGGAGTTCGCGCGACTCGCGACGCGATCGCCAAAAGCCTCGAAGGCACGTGGCAACCGGACCTCCTGTTTGTGCTCCAACAAGAGGTCGTGATGTACGACGCGTACCAACAACGCATCGCGGAATGCGATCAGGCCCTCCAAGACCATCTGAAAGGCTTCGCCGACCGAATGGCCGACGCGTCCGCCGCGGCCGAGGAGCCATCCGCGCCGGCTGGCGATCGACGGCGCTCCGGTCCCAAGCGGCGCCGAAAGGCGGGCAGCCATGCCCCGCAGTTTGACTTGGGACGCGAACTGCACCGCATCAGCGGCGTCGACCTCACGCGGATCGATGGCATCGATGTCGGCGTGGCGCAGACCGTGATCAGCGAAGTCGGCCTCGAGATGTCGCGCTGGGAGGACGAGCATCACTTCGCCTCCTGGCTGGGACTCTGTCCCGATAATCGCATCACGGGCGGGAAAGTCATCCGTCGAGGCACGCGACACGTCATCAATCGTGCCGCGACCGCCCTGCGGTTGGGGGCCACCACCCTCCTCCGTAGCCAGAGTTACCTCGGCGCTCAGTACCGCCGGCTACGCGGCAAGCTCGGTGCCCCCAAGGCGATCACGGCGATGGCCCACAAGCTCGCCGTCCTCGTGTACCGCATGCTGCGGTGGGGCCACGAATACGTCGACAAGGGGATGCAGTACTACGAGGAACGACACCGCGAGCAGCAGATTCGGCACCTTAAAAAGCGAGCCGCGACACTCGGACTCGTGGTGGTCTGATCGCCCGCCGGCTTGCTATTTTGAACTGGTTTCTGGAGAGACGGAAAAAGAAGCGTTAGCCGCCCTTTGCGGCGGTTTGCCGAACGTTGCCGGATCGCGCGTCATCCCTCGTAGAATCCGCCGATTTTCGACCTTCGCTTTGTGCCCCGGCTTGCTGCCGTTTGCGGCTCCTTGTTGCACCGAAAGGGCAAGAAAAGGGCAACGTCTCAGTCGTCGCCTGACGCATCAGCCCAGGACACTGACGGTGCCTCTGTCCCGTCCCTGACAGAACCCGTATGCGGGGGAGAGGCTACTTGGATCCATCAGGCGCGACTGCCTGAACCACGTGGTGGTACTCGGCGAGCCGCATTTGCGCCGAGTCCTGTCCGGCTATCTTGCATCGTTCTTCTCCTTGTTGGGAACCGGGATTCGTTCCTTCATGTCTAGGCCGCCGGTGCCACCGTTTTAGCGGCAGTGCGGGTGTCAGCCGGTGACGGAGTTGTGGACCTTCCGGGTAGCAGTCGAGCTGAATTCAGGATAAAGGTGAGCTCCGACGCAACGTGAATGAACGCCGCAAGGAGTGGATTGAGAAGACCGACGGCGGCCAGTCCGACGCCGACCGCATCGACCGCGAGCGTGCCTACGAAGTTGAAGCGGATAATCCTCTGCGCGCGTCTGGCAATGCGCACGGTCTCGACGAACTTGGACAGGTCGTTCCCGAGGAGCACTACGTCGGCGCTTTCTCGCGCCACGTCGGTTCCGGAACCCATTGCTACGCCAACCGTGGCTTGCACCAGAGCGGGCGCGTCGTTCATGCCATCCCCGACCATCGCGACCGTATGCCGGCCGGCCGCGAGGCGGCGCACCGCGACGACCTTGTCGTCGGGCAACAACTCCGCCTGGACGTCGTCCACTTCCAACGTGCGCCCGACCGCTTGGGCGACCGCCAGCGTATCGCCCGTCAGTAAGACCGTTCTGATGCCCAGACGCCGAAGCGCTCGCATTGCGTCAGGCGCCTCGGCGCGAACGCCATCAGCGATCAGGATCGCACCGAGTAGTCTGCCGCCACGGACGACCAACACCTCGGACGTCGCTTCCGGAGCTTCTATCGAGAGCACGTCAGGCGAGAAACCGTGGCCGGCCACGAACGTGCGATTGCCGACCAGGATGTCCTCACCACTCGCGCGAGCGACAATGCCACGTCCTGGTGTGTACTCGAAGGTATCCGGCTCCACTCGCGGCAAGCGGGCAGCGTCAGCCGCCCGCACGATCGCTGTCGCGAGCGGATGCTCGGAGCGACGCTCTGCGATGGCTGCCGCTTCGAGAACGGCCCGCTCGGTGACGCCGGTGGCCGGACGGATCTCGAGAATCTCCGGTCTTCCGATGGTCACCGTTCCGGTCTTGTCAAACGCGACGGTTTTAACCTGCCAGAGGGCCTCAAGGTACCGTCCGCCTTTGATGATGGCGCCGGCGCGCGCCGCACGACCAATCGCGCCCAATACCGCGAGCGGCGTTCCGGCGGCGATGCCGCAGGCGCCCGCGACAATAATGACCGAGATCGTAGAGCGGGCGTCGCGCGTGATCACAAACGTCAGCGCCGTCCCCCGCCGCACGAATTGATTGGACAGCCCATTGGAGAGAGGAGAATGGGCTATGTCCAGACAGAAACCAGGCGAGGCTGGGGCCTCGGAGGGAGCCCGGAGGGCGACCGGAGAGGCCTCAGCCTCGCCGACGCGCGCCACGGGCCGGTGGTCGGCGCGGCGCAAGATGTCAGTGGTCTTGGAGCTGCTGCGAGGCGCCGATCTCGAGACGCTCAGTCGTCGCCATGGTGTGACCGCGGCCACGATCTCCGAGTGGCGTGACAAGTTCCTCGGCGGCGGCGAGGCGCGTCTGAAGTACCACGAGGTTGCGGTGGAGGACGAGGAGACGCGGCGCTTGAAAAACGTCGTCGCGGACCTGGCGACCGAGAAGGATTCTACTCAAAGAGAAGATTCGCCACTTGGAGGCCAGCCGCCCTTTGGGCTGGTGGAGGTCGAAGCGATGAGCGGTCAGACTTCGCCCTCCACGCACTACCGATACGGCATTACACGGGTCCTCCGCGTGTGGGAGCTGCCGCGGTCGACCTTCTACGCGCAGCGCGTACAGCGCGCGGAGCCGGCGACGGGGCGACGGGGTCGAACACCGACCCTCGATGATGCGGCGCTGCTCGCACAGATTCGGGTGGTCATCGCTGACAGTCCGTTTCACGGCGAAGGGCATCGGAAGATTTGGGCGCGGCTCCGCACGCTGAAGCACGTGCGCACGTCGATGCGCCGCGTGCTGCGCGTTATGCGCGACGCCGAGCTCCTGGCGCCCGCGCGGCAACTGGAGCCGGTGGTCGAACACCCGCATGAGGGCACCATCGTCACGGAGCAGCCCAACGTGATGTGGGGCACCGACGCGACCGCCGCGGTGACGATCCTCGACGGCCCCGCCACGATCTTCGCGGCGATCGATCACTGCACCGCGGAATGCGTGGGCATTCACGCCACGCGTCACGGCGATCGGTTCGAAGCCTTGGAGCCACTCCGGCAAGGCGTCCGCGATCACTTCGGCGGCCTCGCCCCCGCGATCGCTCACGGGCTCGCGATTCGACACGACCACGGCAGCGTCTATCTCAGTGGCGACTTTCAGACGGAGATCACGTTTCTCGGCATGACGTCGTCGCCGGCGTTCGTCCGCCAGCCGGAAGGCAACGGCTGCATCGAACGCTTCTTTCGCACCCTGAAGGAGCAGCTACTCTGGGTCCGGCATTTCTCGACGATCGAGGAGCTGCGCCAGGCGCTCATCGCGTTCAAGGAGCGCTATAACCAGGAGTGGCTGATCGCGCGACTCGGGTATCGGTCGCCGGCGGCCGCCCGTCGATCGTTTGCGCTCACATCCGCGGCGTGATTACACTCACCGCGCTGTCCAATTTTCGTGCGGCGGTACACAAACGTCAGCGCCGCGCACGCGAGAGCGAAGTAGACCAGATAGCCGGCATAGCGATCCGCCGTTTTCTGAATCGGCGCCCGCGACCGTTCCGCTTGTTCGACGGCTTCGACGATCTTGCCAAAACTCGTATCCCGTCCGACGCGATCCACCACGATTTCCAGCGTGCCAGTTTGGTTGATGGTGCCCGCGTAGACGATGGCGTCGGGACTCTTCTCGACCGGCGTTGACTCACCCGTGATCGTGGCTTGGTCCACGTACGAATGACCGCTACGCACGCTGCCGTCGACGGCGATGCATTCGCCGGGCGCGACGAGCACGGCGTCTCCGACGCGTATCTGGCTGAGTGCGATGCGGAGGGCACCGCTCCCCCGTCGGACGGTCGCCGTCGCCGGCAGAAAGTCGAGCAGGTCTTGAATGGCGCGCCGGCCACGGTCGACGGCGAGCCCTTCCAAGACCTCAGCCGCAAGCACGAAGGCCGTGATCACCAGTGCAGTGAAGAACTCGCCGATGACGAGCGCGGCCACGAGGGCGATCGTCATCGACAGTTCCATGGTCATGCGGCGCGCGCGAACGTTCTCCCATGCTTCATGGAAGATCGGCCAGCCACCGAGGATCGTCCCGACCAAGCCAATCACGCTGACGCGAGCGAACGGCTCCCAGATACGAAACCACAGAGCCGCCGCCGCGACCGCGACGAACGCGATCCGTACGAGTTCAGTCCAGTCGACCTTCTCGGCGTGCTCGTGATTGTCGCGCCCGTCCTCCATGGAAGCGGTCCTATTTCAAGTACGAACGGATGATATCGACCAAGTCCTCAGCTGCCTGCCCCTCATCGGACTTGGCCCTCGCCCCACGAAACGCGTGGTCCCGGATGTGCCCCTCGAGTACCTCGGCCATGAGACTATCCATGGCACCCCGCGCTGACGCGATCAGACGCAGGACATCGCCGCATTCCGCCTCACCGTCGAGCGCCCGTGCGAGGGCCTCGACTTGCCCACGAATGCGCGCCACCCGGTGCGCGAGTTTCCTCTTCTGCCGAATGGTATGCGACATGCGTGTAGTATACCCAGGTAGGCTATATATCGCGAGTGATGGGGTGATGGCTCGGGATGGAGCCTGCACTGCCGGTCAGAAAAGCGCGCTAGAACGGAACGGACACTTGGAGTTGAACGGCTCTTGGGGTGACGAAGTGCGTACCCGAGAAGGTCGACAGGAAGTTGTAGAGGGCAACGGTGTCGAGGAGATTGATAATCGTCAGGCGAAGGCGGAGGGGCACGCGTCCGATCGTTAGTTTGTCCAGTCCAACCGCTACGTCGAACAGATGATGCGGAACGATGCGCGGCGGATTCGTGTCGTCGTTTTCCGTGCCTGGCGCGGGAATGTTGATGCGGGTGGCACCGAAATTCTCCGACGCACAGCTTCGCAGCGGCTGGCTTCGTGTGGCGACCAGGTCGCCACAGTACAACCCCATCTGGGCTTGCTCATCGCCCGTCAGATGCAAGGCCGTGGCATACGTCGGGACGGCGACGGCGACCAGCCCGCTGTCGTACCGCCACGTCAGGCCGGCCCAGAACCCGAGCTTTCCGACGGATCGATATTCAAGGTGCGTGTTCTGTTGGAAGGGTTCGTCGTGATCAGGCCGCGCGACCGGCGCGTAGTCCGCGCTGAACCTGAGCCCGCCAAGTTCAGGCCCGAACAGCCGTGAGCGCGTGTGCGACAACGTCGTGTACAGCTGCCAGCCGTGGGACTCCGGTAGCGCAATCCGCACGAGTCCGCCATCCTGCTTGGACTGACGGAACTGTACGGGAAACGCCAACGGCGTGTTCAGAATGATGTCGAAATCGTACGCGCCCTGGGTGAATTTCCAGAAGTACTCCGCGTCGATCCGAATGCCCCGCCACATGTTTTGCTGGAGGCCGACATCGGTACTGATTGCGGCGGCCGGGCGTGAGTGGCGCCCCGCCCACACTTCCAAGTAACCCCCCGCCAAATCCCCCGCTTCCGGTCGAACTCGCGAGCACCAGGTTCTCGTTATACGGCGTCAGAAAGATGCGGCCGTACGATACGCGCAGAATCGTGTCACTTCGATCGAGTCGGTAGGCCGCTCCGAGTCGAGGCTGCACGCCCGTCGCTCGACTCAACCCGTCATAGATGTCGAGCCGGAGGCCTCCGGTCAGATCCCAGTGGTTAATCTTCCAGGAGTCCTGCAGATACGTCGCCCATTGCGTGATGCGCCCGGTCCCGTCGAAGTTGAAGAGGGCTCCACCGCGCGTCAGATCGTACGGGAGCAGACTAGGAAGAAACCCGTCATTGACGACCAGCCCGCGTCCGCCGCACTGCGACGGATCGCGAAGCGATGTGTCGCCAGACGGATCGCCTCCCGCCGTGAAACAGGGCGTGTTGAACGCGGGATCGGTCAGACCGGTCTGAAATTGCTCCGCGAGCCATGTCGTCGTTTCTTGAAGACCGGCCTTGAACGTCTGGGCGCCCGCGGCATATGACAGCGTCGCCTTCGCGCCGGCGTTGGTGAGCGTCCTGCGTTGCGAGAGCACAGCCGGTTGATCGTCGAAGGGGTTCGCGCTGCCGTCATATTGGACGGCGTCGCGGCGGAACCACCCGTTGAACTCCACGACGGCGCGCGATCCGAGCGTTCGCGTGAGCGAAGGCGCTAGGTTAAAACTGTGCTGGTGCTGCTGTTGGTCTTGCCCCGCGTCCTGCTGGTCGAACGTGTTCGGCGCTTGGAAGACGGAACGGGCCACAGACACATTCAGTTGAAGGCTCGTCGTCGCGGACAGACGAGCGTCGAACCGGTCAAAGAGGTTGAACAGGTTCCCGTGCGCGTGAAGCGGCGCGACCTCCGGCGTGTCCAGGAATCGGCGGCTCGTCAATCCGTCGATGGCGACGAAATTCCCGACGCGCTGCGAGCCGGCACCAAGCGCGAGCGAGGCGGTCGGCGTCGTGAACGATCCATACCCAAAGGACACGGACCCGGTTGGCCGGTGAACGCCCAATCCTGAGCGCGTCGTCGCTTTGACGATCAGGCTCGTCTTGTCCCCGAATTCCGCTGGAGGCACACCGGTCATCACGTCGAGCGACTGAATCGCGTTCTGCGACAGCTGATTCGAAAACGTGCGGCTTTGCTGGTCGGTGATCGGCTGGTTGTCCACGCTAAAGGACGTCTCGGCATGTTCGCCGAGCGGGTGAAAGCCGCCATTGGAGTCGGCCGCGACGCCAGGCGTCGTCAGCGTGACGAGGGAGCTCAGCCCAGCGCTCACGCTCTCGCTGGGGAGCGTCTCTATCAAGCGGCGGTTGACGTCCGTCTGCATGGTCGCCGTGGCCGGCAGGTCGATGCCGGTCGCTTGAACAGAGACCTCCTCCTGCAAACCGGACACCCCGAGGATCACAATCAGCGGCCGAGACAAGGCCGCGTCGACCGTCAGCGTCTGATCAAACGATGCGAAGCCTGGGAACATCACCCGGAGCCGATAGAGACCGACGCTGACGTTCGGAAAGACGAATGTCCCATCGGCGGCAGACACCGTCGGACGCGTAGACGTCGACTCACCCGCAGGTGACAGTTCCACCGTCGCTCCTGGGAGCACGAGGCCGGTGGTGTCGCGCACGGTTCCCGTCACCGACACGCTCGATGCGCGCCCTTGAGCCGCGGCAACACAGGGTGCGTTGACGATCGACCATCCCAGGATAGCGGCACAGATCGTAAGGGAGCTGACTCGCGTGGAAGCCAACGTCCACGGCCGGAGCGTATTTTGATTACTCAAAGACGTAGTATATGCTAATCGAATATAAGATTGCTGATAAATCAAACTCTGCTACACTGCAGCACGAGATGCTTCCGTCAAGCACGGTCGAGAACTATCTGAAAACGATTTACTTGGGGTCCACGGCACCCGGCTCGAGTCGCGGTCTGCTGCCGATGGGGCGGCTTGCCGCAGGCGTCGCCGTGACTCCCGGCACCGCGACAACGATGGTCAAGGCCCTCGCGGAATCGGGTCTCGTCAAATACGAGCCGTACTCGGGCGTCGCGCTGACGCGCGCGGGCGAAAAACTGGCTGCGCTGGTTCTCCGGCGTCATCGCTTGGTGGAGCTCTTCCTCGTGCAGGTCATGGGACTACATTGGGACGAAGTCCATGACGAGGCGGAACTCCTTGAGCACGTCGTTTCCGACCGACTCATCGATCGCATGGACGAAATGCTGGGCCGACCGGAGGCAGACCCACACGGCGATCCCATTCCCACTGCCGACGGGGTGATCAAGCCGCAGGATGCACGGACGCTGCTGACGTGCCCGCTTCACGAGCAGGTCACCATCACTCGCGTGATCGATCAGGACAAGATGTTTCTGAGGTTCATCGCGTGCAACAACCTGAAGCCGGGTGAATTGATCGAGGTGGAGGAGCGCGACGCCGCCGCCGACAGCGTGCGGGTCCGCGGCCAAGATGAGCGGCACATCACCATCGGCACGCGTGCCGCGTCCAAAGTGTTGGTGAAAGTCGCGCGCGCCGATCGATCGCGACGACGAAGCGGACGATCAGTGCCACCACCCCGGATGCCTCCGGAGACGATCCACACGTCGAGGGTGTGAACCGGGCACCGGCCCCGAGATGACACTCCAGCAGGTCCCTCGGCTTGGAATCAGAAAGGGTCGAGCCGCTGGTTCGCTCAACGTCGGTCCCGTCTCCACACCCTACCGTGCGATAGCACGTGCCATCCTAAGTAGTTGCGACCGAAGGCGCTTGCTGGTCGGTGTGGCCGAGCATAGACTCTCGCCAGGGGCACGTCGTGGCAGACGCTCAGAAATGCGCGCATCCGTCGTGCAACTGCACGGTGACGAAGGCGGGGAATACGGCAAGTGCTGTAACGAGCACGGCAAGGAAAACGCCGGCAGACCGAGCTGCCGTGCGAATGCCGGCACCCGGCGTCCAAGTAACTCCCGGCTGAAGCTTCGCGCTCCGCTTGGCGCCGTTCGCAAGCCTCAAGCCTGCGCCACGCACGATCGCGTCCCATCCCGCAGTTCTGAAGACCTGCGCCACTCACGACCAGGGCACTGCGGTCGCGTCAATCGTGAAGACCACAATGGGAGAAGGAACATGAAGGGCAACGAGAAACTGCTGGCCGTACTCAATCAACTCCTGGCCGACGAACTCACGGCTATTAGTCAGTACATGGTGCACTCCGAGATGTGCGACAGCTGGGGCTATGACAAGCTGCATAAGGCCATCGAGAGCCAGGCGAAGGACGAGATGCATCATGCCGAGTGGCTGATCCGCCGCATCATTTTTCTCGGTCTTCACCGATTTGAGTACAGCCTCTGGGGGCTGAGAAAACGAGCCAGATCGCGAGCGGACCGGATCGGGTGAGCGGTGGCCCACTTCAATTTCAAGAGGAGCATCGCGTCATCGCGCATGCCTCGCGCGCGTCGGAGGACGGCCTTGATCGTGGTGTTCAACGACTCGACGACTCCGAACCGAACGGGATGGTCGCAGTACGCGGCGATGCCATCGATGTGCGCGACTAACGTGTCACCCAGTTTCTCCATCTCCGGGAGCCGCTGCCAGCGCAAGGCCTCGAGCCATCCCCACAGAAAGTTGGCGACGCCATCGCGGGTCTTATAGGTCCACAGGTGATCGAGCTCTTCGCGCAACACATAGGCTTTGAACAGGCGCCGATTGACGGCAAAGAGCGCACGCAGTTCTTGGCGCTTCGAGCCGCGGACCGTCTTCCACCGTCTGAGCAACAGCCACCGCTTGCCGCGACCGAATGCCCGCATCACGGCACCCGCGCGAAAGAACTCCTGGCGTCGCACGTCGTCGAGCGCGGCCGAGGCGTGCTGCAGCACATGAAACTTGTCGTACACGATCGCCGCGGTCGGCAGCTGCTGGGCCACGGCGTTGGCGTACGGCCGATGCATGTCCGTACAGACGGCGTCGACCGCGGCGCGCTGCCGGGCATCGAGACACGTGGTCAGCAGGCCGGCCAAGCTCGCCTCCGTCCGATCTTTCGCCACGCCGATCACCTCGCCGTGCACCAAGTCCGAGAGCACCGTGTAGAACTTCTGCGCCTTGCCGCGGTGAATTTCGTCGGCGCCGAGATATCGAGGACGGCGTCGCGGACGCTGCCCGTCCCAGTCGCGCAGGAACGCGTGCTCCGCTCGACGGGCTTTTCCCCAACTGACGCCGTGGCGGATCGCGGCATGCGACGTCGGCATCGACTGACAGTCCACCCCGATCTGTTGCCGCAAGCGCCGCGTGACCCGCGCCTTCGAATCGGCGAACTCGATGGCTTCGGTGCGAATGCCGCAGTGGCGACACCGGACGCGTCGCTGCACATACACGAGGGTGACGGGATGCGACGCCCACGGGACATCGTCCCACGTGCGCTCGCGCGCCGATCGTACGCGACTCGTGCGGCGCCCACAGCCACTGCATCCGTAGCGCCGGACCCCGCGGCGCTCGATTCGAATCCTCAACCGGCTGTCGACCGCGTCGCTATCACTCTCCGTCGCCACCACCCGAAACCCCGGCAAGCCCAGAATCCACGTACAATCGCGCCGCGATCCCACCGGTCCTCCCTTGTTGTTTGCACATCAAGAGAAGATGACACCGGATGGTCCGGTGCACGTGGGATCGCCTTGATCGACCAGGCCGCCGAGCAGACCGCCCACCCAACAGCGGTCCGCGCAGGCGGCCGGGTATTACCTCAAATCGCTGTACTCAAATCGACGAAGAGCCATTTTTCTAGAGGGAACGCCGGTCATTTCCACACTGAATCCCATCAAGATCGGCCAGACCGTCTTGGATATCGTGGGCAACGACCAGGAGGCCGAGCTCGCAGCAGTCCGCGCCTACAATCAGGCCATCGGCCTCGCGCGCGAAACCGCCGACCAAGCCACGGCAGACCTGCTACTTCAGATTCTGAAGATGGAGGAAGGCCATGCAGATTGGGCCGAGATGCAGCGAGCTCAGATTGAGCAGATGGGCCTGCAGAACTACTTGGCGAACCAGACCGCAGGCGCTGCAAGCTAGATACGTGTATGCCCAAGCTCCAACCCATTCTGTTTCCTTACGACTTCTCCAGCCAAGGTCGCCAGACTGTGCCATTTGTCCGAGCGCTCGCGAAGTCCTTCGACGCCAGCGTGACTGTAATCAGCGTGGTTCCGCCCATCTTCGAGTCGGTGCCAGCGGGTATGGGCCCGCGGCTCCGAATCGGCGACGACGCGGCTGAATGGAGGCGGGCTCTCCAGTCCCGGCTGGATCAGGCCTTGATCGAAGAATTCACAGGCCTCCGCGTTGAGCGCGTCGCCGACGGCGGCGATCCCGCATTGCGGATCACAGACTTCGCGCACAGCCACAGTGTGGACCTAATCATGATGCCGACGCATGGGCTCGGTTTGTTCCGCAGTTTGTTGGTCGCTTCAGAAACGTCGAAGGTGTTGCACGATGCGAAGTGCCCGGTATGGACGGCCGCTCACGCCGAGACCCAGAGGGCACCGGAGCTCCCGCGAACCATCCTGTGCGCGGTCGACCAAACGCCGCAGACGACAGACTTGGCGTAGTGGGGCGCCGAATTCAGCGCGCACATAGGCGCGCGATTCAGCCTGCTGCACATCGTTGGCCCGATCAGCGACTGGCCGTCGCTCGAGAGGGAGCGGCGTCTGCAAGACCACGTGCGCGAGGAGGCGCGCGACACGATATTGTCGACGCTGAAGTCCGCCGGTGTCGAAGCGCCCCTGCGTGTCGTCGTCGGTGAAATCGTGCCCACGGCGACGGAAGAAGCACGGCAAGGGAACGCCGACCTGCTGATCATCGGGCGTGGGTCCGTGTCTGAGCCATTCGGCCGTCTCCGCACCCACACGTTCGGGATCATCCAGCGCTCGCCGTGCCCCGTGCTCAGCGTGTAGGTTGGACGTGAGTGTGCCGATCACTGAGACCGCGCCAGCGACTCGATCGGTCGTGCGAACGGAAGGCCTGACGCTCGGCTATCGCCACCGCACGCTCGTGCAGGATCTATCGTTTGAGATCCGCTCCGGAGAGATTCTCGGCATCGTCGGGCCGAATGGCTGCGGCAAGACGACCTTGCTGCGGACGATTCTGGGGCTGATGAAGCCCATTCACGGCCGCATCGAACGCGACCCCGCACTGGTCGTCAGCTACGTCCCGCAACGCGACCGACTCGACACGATGCTCCCGATCACCGCCTTCGAAGTGGCGCTGATGGGACGCGCGGCGCGATCCGGTGCGCTCCAACGCCCACGCGGGACGGATCGCGACGCGACCAGGCACGCGCTGGCTCGCGTCGGCGTCGAAGCGCTCAGTCCGCACCTGTTTCGCACCCTGTCCGGTCGCCAACAACAGCGTGTGCTTCTCGCCAGGGCGCTCGCGGCCGAGCCCGACGTGCTCGTCCTGGACGAACCGACGGCTGGCATGGACGTCGCGGGCGAGGCGGCCGTCATCGAGTTTCTGCGCGGCCTGAATCGCGCACACGGCGTGACAATCTTGATCGTCACGCATCTCCTCTCCCTTGTTCTCAACTTCGCCACGTCAATGATGTTGATGGGCAATGGCGCGATCCTGCATGGCGCCGTGGACGATGTGCTCCAGGAAGATCGGCTGAGCGAGCTGTACGGCGTCCCGATCCATCTAGGTCGTCTGGGCGGCCAGCGAACGCTCGTGGTCGTCAACCCAGGCACCCTTGATGTTTGAGAGCTCGTTCATGCGCGTCGCGCTCGTCGCATCCATCGCGACGAGCGCGCCGCTCAGCGTAATTGGCGTCTATCTGATTATCCGGCGCGTCGTCTTTCTGGGATTGGTCCTGGCCAACGCGGCCACGGTTGGAGCCGCTGTTGCGCAGACTGTTGGATGGCCCCCAGAAATCGCTTCGGTCGCGGCGGCCGTTGCGGCCGCATTGGGGTTAGGTCTCATGTCCACACCGCGTCGCGCCTCGTCCGAAGCCATTATCGGGTGGGCCTACGCGGCGGCCTCATCAGCCACGGTGCTGATCTTGGCGGGCACGGCGGCGGCCGATGCGGACACGCTGCACTTGCTGTACGGCAACGTGCTCGCAGTCAGCCCGAGCCATGACACGGCGCTTATCCTCGTCGCGCTCGCCATCGGGATCGTGCATGCGATCTTCGGGCGGCGATTCCTGCTCGTCACCTTCGACGCTGAAGCCGCGCAGGTGGCCGGCGTGCACACGCGCCTCTGGGCGCTCGGCCTGAATCTCTCCATCGGCGTGGCCGCTGCCGCCGCCGTCCACGAAATCGGCGCCCTACTCACGTTTTCGCTGCTGACACTGGCCCCCACGGCGTCGCTCCTGATCACGCGACGCATCGCCACGACGTTTGCGGTATCAGCCGCGATCGGCATGACGGCGGTGTGTGGGGGGCTCGTGGCGGCCTTCCAGCTGGACTTGCCGCCGGGTCCCGTCTCGGTGGCCGCGCTGGCCCTCACCGTTCCGGCCGCGGCGCTCTTCAGCCGGTGGCAAGGGTGATCATCAGGGGTGGATTCAGATCCACGGCCTCACTCTCTGGCAGTACTCCCGGAACTGGTCGCCGAATCTCTCCTGGAGCATCTCTTCCTCGCGCGTGATGAAGACTTCTGCAGTAGGAGAGGAAACACGAAGACAGCCAGCCATGGTGATGCCGATCGCAGCAACATGGCTATCCCGCCAAGAGCCAACGTCATTCCCAGGTACATCGGATTCCTGCTGATACCGAACACGCCCCGCGTCATGAGTTCTGTCGAGATCTCGAATGGCTTGACTGTGGTTCGGTGCCGCTTGAACGATCGGTCGGCGAGGATATTCAGGGCGAGTCCAGTTAGTAGTGGCGCGAGGCCTGCCAGCGACCAAGGGAACGAGACAACGGTGGTCAAGGGCAAAACGATGTGAAGAACAATCATTAGTAGAATGGCCATGAGAAGGTATGTAGGTGGCAGGATGCGATTCATGTCACACGAGTCCACGTTCGGAGGCGGCTGTCATGGATGTCTCAAGCCTCGGCTCATGACTCTTGCCGTGGCGCACGGCGCGGACGCGTTGAGGAGAAAACGCGGTTGGAAGTCGCAAGGTCGAACGATCTCCATGACGTCGAGCTCGATGCCATCGGCGAGCGCCTACCCACCTCTTCTGCCGTGAGATGTCGCATCCGCGCTCTGGCCCGAGGCAGTCGCTGTTCACTACCAGGATTGTGCCCCTAATAGGGCGTGTCGACGGTCCCGAAGATCCCAACCGTTATGCGAATCCCGCCTCCGGCAAGCTCTCATGGCTCGTCTCTCTGGATCGAAGGACGGGCCTTTCACACCAGGTGGGTTTTGAAGAACGCCACGATGCGCCGGCGCGCATCGCGGGCCGAAGGTTCGTGATAGGCACTCCTAGTCAACGCGCCGAGAACCTTGAAGACGACGGGGACGCGATCGCCGGCGCCCTCGTGGTCGTTCATGAATGCGTGGCCGGCGTCCGGATACTCTTTGACGTCGTGCGGGACACCCGCCGCGGTGAGCACCTGCTCGAGCCGCGCAGCGTTACCGCGGTTCCCCCAATCCTTGGCCCCATAGCTCGCGACGATGGGACAAGAGCGCCCAAGGTAGCCCTCGGTGTAGACATCTTTCGGCACGGTACCGTAGTTCACGCTTGACGCCGCATAGCCGTGACCCGGCGCGAGCAGCAACGCGAACCCGCCGCCCATGCAAAAGCCGATGATGCCGACGTGGCTGAGTACACCTCGGCTCGTGCACAAGCCATGTGCGGGCCGCGTCAATCTCGTCGAACGATCGCCCCCGTCGCTCTCGCACATCGCGCATGATCTGACGAATGCACGTCAGCATCGTGCCCCAGTGGTACAGGTTTGGCGCCGCGGCGAGAAAGCCTTCGCTTGCGAGCCAATCGGCCTGACGACGAAGATCGTTACTCATTCCGCCCGCGTCGAGAACCACCACGACGCCGGGGAACCGGCCATCCTCCGTGGGCGCGGCACAGTGAGATCGGAAGATCGCCGTAAGGGCTTGGAATCGCGAGCTCGGACATCTCACCTCCGCAGGGTCCATACGAGGAGCCCGCGACTCGTCGTAGCGGAGCACACGGGCTGTCTTCCCTTTCCGCATGGATCGAGAGCGGTCAAGCGATCCGGCTCTGCACTTGTGTTGGAACGGCCCTCTTCCACGGCAAGGTGGAGAGCAACTCACCTGTCGCCCAGGTTACGCTGAAGATCAGGACCAGCGGCACGCGACCGCGCAGGGAATACTGTGCCTCGTCAGCATGCCGCTCGAACGCGACGGGCGCCCGAACCTACATCCATCAGATCGATCGAATCATCGCCAACAGCATCTTGAACCGCGTGGGCGCATGGACCGCGTGCGGCTGATTGGCAGGCATCAACACCATCTCTCCCGCCGACACCCTGAGCGGTGTGCCCGAAATGGTGATGTCAGCGTGTCCTTCCAGAACATGCGCCACCGCATCGAACGGCGCGGTGTGCTCGCTCAACGACTGCCCTTCGTCAAACGCGAACAGCGTGAGGGTTCCACCTGCGCGCTTGAGCAGCGTGCGGCTGACCACCGCGCCATCCTGGTAGGCGGCCAGCGCCAAGGGCTCGAGAAGCGTGGCGGGGGGCATTTCAGATGACGTCGTCATAATTCCCCATCATCCCTTGCGTCTCCTCCGTGGGTGCTATGTTTCGATCATGGACCCTCTCGCGGGCTCGCAATGGAGCGCCCCCGGCACCGTGGCAGGGTTCGCGCAGTCGGCTCCAAACGCCGTTCTGATGGCGTTCGCGAAAGAGGAACTGCGGCGCGCTGGGAACGGGCGTGTGCTCGACCTCGGTTGCGGCGCGGGGCGCAACGCCGTCCCGCTCGCGCGCCTCGGCTGGACGGTCGTCTGCACCGACCTGTCGTGGCCCATGCTGTGCGCCGCTGCCACCCGCGCGCGTGATGATCGACTCGACGACTGTCTGCACGTGGTCCTCGCGCCGATGGAGCGTATTCCCGCGCGGGACCGCAGCTTCGATCTCGTGATCGCGCACGGCATCTGGAATCTTGCGCGTTCCGCCGCGCAGTTCCGCCGGGCACTCAGCGAGGCAGCCCGTGTGGCCAAGCCAGGGGCGGGCCTGTTCGTGTTCACCTTCTCGCGGAACACCTTTCCACCCGAGGCAGAGCCCGTGGCCGGCGAACCCTTCGTGTTCACGCAGTTCTCCGGCGAGCCGCAGTGCTTCCTCACCGAGGCGCAGCTCCGCGCCGAGTTAGGTCGTGTCGGCTTCACGCCGGATCCCGGCGTTCCCTTTCGCGAGTACAACCGGCCGCTGCCGGGGGCCCTCATCACAGGGACGCTGCCGGTGATCTACGAAGCGGCGTTCCGTCGCACATGACCTCGACACCGCGCACCCAACTGCCGCCGCGGCTGTTGCCGATCCTGTATTTCGGCGCCGCGCACGTGGCGCTCGCGCTCGCATTTGGTGCCGTCGCCTTGGATCCGCGTGGCGTCTCCGGATTCTTCTATCACCCTCGCATGCTGGGGATCGTCCACCTGATCACCCTGGGCTGGATCACCGCATCCATCCTCGGCTCACTCTATATCGTCGGGCCGATCGCGCTGCGCGTGTGGATCCCTGCCACGTGGCGTGACTACACCGCGTTCGCCCTGGTCCTCATCGGTATCGTCGGCATGGTGGCGCACTTCTGGATTCAAGACTACGCCGGCATGGCGTGGTCGGCCGGTACCGTCGGCGTCGGCATCATGGCGGTCGGCGTTCACGTCATTCGGTGCCTCGGTCCTGCCGCGCTTCCGCGGGCCGTCAGCGCACATATCCTGCTGGCCTTCGTGAACGTCTTGGGTGCCGCGACGATGGGCGTGCTCATTGCGTTCGACAAGGTCTATCACTTTCTGCCGGGGTTCGTGCTCGCCAACGTGTTCGCCCACGCCCACCTGGCAGCAATCGGCTTGGCGTCGATGATGGTGGTCGGTGTGGCGTACCGGCTGTTGCCGATGGTCCTGCCGGCGGCAATGCCCAGCGGGCCGCGTCTGTGGATCAGCGCGGTACTCCTCCAAGCCGGTGTGTCGGGGCTCTTCGTGACCCTGTTACTCCGCAGTCCGCTGGCCTGGATCTTCGCGCTGATCGTCGTCGCCGGGTTTGTGGGATTCATCTCGCAGGTTGTGTGGATGCTGCGGCGTCCGCGTCCCCGCCCGCAAGGGTCGCGTCGTCCTGATCCGGCGGTACTACACGCGGGTGCGTCGTTCGCCTCGCTGGGCGTCGCGTCGGTGCTCGGGGTGTGGCTCTCGATCGCCGAGCCGTCTTCGGCGGCGCTGCGCATCGCGATGGCCTACGGCGTCTTCGGCCTCGTCGGGTTTCTAGCGCAACTCGTCGTCGGCATGGAAGGGCGATTGCTGCCGATCTTTGCGTGGTATTGGGCGTACGCCAACACCGGATACAAGGGGCCGGTGCCTTCACAGCACGCGATGTCCTGGCGCCCCGGTCAGCAGCTTGTCTTCGTGCTGTGGCTGTTCGGTGTGCCTGCCTTGGCAGGCGGCCTCGCCTTCGACGCGATTCCGTTCGTCAGCGCTGCCGCATGGTGCCTGCTCGCGGCGACCCTGATCGATGCTGCCAACGTGACCAGAATTCTGCGTTACGCGTTTTTGACGCCGGCATCGGCGCCGGCCTGAACATCCCGTCGGCGGCGATGTTTCCGTGGGACAGCCCTGCTCGCGTGCGAGGCGGGATATGTGACCTGCGTTCCCTGGACTCGTGCCCACGGCGTCAGTTCGTGAGGCCGCGCGCGAACCCCGCTGGTGATCTCGCCCGACTCGACGCCTCGCGCCAGCAGCGCGTCCGCAATCAGCGACCGGTGACAACGCCACGGCACTGACTCTGCACACATCAGCGCGACGCGCTCTCGTTTCGCGAAGTCAATACACCGCGCCAGGCTGTCTGCGAACTCCGGCGTCTGCATGTAATCGGCATAGCCACGGAAGCTGGCGTTCCGCCACGCCGTATTCGCGGAGTCGGCCCGCGCATGGCGCAAGCCGCCCAGCCCAGGCATGTGTGTGTAGTGCATCCTCGCGCAGTGCAGGGCCGGAGACAGCTGGACGCGATTGAACTGTGGATTGTGGCGTGATCGCGGAATCGTGCGCACGTCGACGACGCGTTGCACGCCATGCGCCTTGAGAAGTCGGATGAAGACATCGATCGGGCGCGTGGAGTGCCCGATCGTAAAGATGATCGGCCGTGTCACGTCACTCCGCCCTACGGTTCCGCTTCCGTGATCGACTCAGCCGTCCTGCCGGGCCACGCGATCGTGAGCAGGAACGCGCTTTCTTGAAGGGCGTCGAGGGCATGAGGCGTTCCGTGATCCAGCGCGAGCAGACTCCCCGGACGGAGGTCGAACGTGCGTCCTGACGCATTCAGCCGGATGTGGCCTGAGAGGACGTGGACGGAAATTCGCCCTTCGGTTTGGTGTTCGGGGATGTGGGTATTGGCCTGGAGCGCCGTGAGGACCACTCGGAAGTCGTCGTACTTCAGGAGCGTTCTCGCGTTCTGACCGGTGCTCCAGGTCGTCTCACGGTGAAGCCGATCGACTTCTGCCGTCAGGTCGAATTCGAGAAACGGACTCGCCATCAGCGGGGAATGCGGTCGCCTGTGCGCGGGCTCTTGCGGTGGGCTATCAGACATCAGAACCTCCATGAGTGCTCGCGGACCGTGCAACGATTATCGTTCGATCCATTCTACGAACGATCCCACGCTGTCGGTGACGAGCATCACGCGCAGAACGCGATCGTTGTGATACATGAGCTTCGCGCCGGCTCGCGCATCCTCGACGGATAGGTAGTGCGTCCACGTTTCGGGAAGACCCGCCGCCGTCCCCTGCTTCATGATCGCCCGAAGCCTGAATGCCGGTGTCGGCATGTCCGCCCTCCTCCTCGCACCCTCGTGCGAAACCTCCATGCGGTTCCCATCCTGCCCCCGGGCACCTCGGGGCGTCTTTGCGGTGGCGCAATCATGCGATCAGCCTGCCAGAGACGACCCCGGCAAAACATGCGCTCGGCCGGGCGATATGGCACGATGAGGCGCAGATCCCAATGACTGTTCCCCGCGACACGTCGGCACTCGGCGACCAGCTCGGTCACGTGCCGCTGTTTCAGGGCCTGGCCGCCGATGTCATGGCGCGCATCAGAGGTCAGGCGCGCTCACGAGCGATCGCGACGGGTGAGGCCTTCTTCCACGAGGGAGACGAAGCCGACGCGTTCTTCGTCCTCACGAGTGGCCGCGTGAAGCTGACACAGCTCACGCCGGAGGGACATCAGGTGGTCCTTCGTATCATTGGCGTGGGCGACGCCTTCGGCGGCGCGGGTGCCTTCGGCGATGTCACATATCCGATTGGCGCCGAAGCCGTCGAGCCGGCCGTGGCCCTGGTGTGGACATCCCAGGCGATCCGGCAGTTGCTGGAGACCGAGCCTCGAGTGGCCTTCAATGCCGTGCAATTCGTCGCCGGCCGGCTGCACGATCTGCAGCGTCGCCACCGGCAGCTCATGACGGAACGCGTGGAGCGGCGCGTCGCACGGGCGTTGCTGCGACTCGTGCGCGAGGCTGGCCGCCGTGTGGACGGCGGGGTGGAAATCGACTTCCCCGTCTCGCGCCAGGACATCGCGGAGATGACCGGCACGACGCTGTACACAGTGAGTCGCCTTCTGAGTGCCTGGGAGGATCGCGGCATCGTCCAGAGCGGTCGCCAGCACATTATTTTGACGAAGCCGCACGCACTGGTGGTGCTCGCGGAAGACCTGCCCGACCGCTGAAACGCGCCGGGTTGTCAGCCTCGTTGCGCGGGCGCAAAGACGCGGCTCGTCAGCCGATCCACGATGGCCCTTGAGCATCAGTGAACTCATGGGCAACAGGCCTGAAATGGTCAACACCGGCGAAATGGTGTCGGCTCTCCTGACCAGACATCCGCGGGCTGCGCGGGTCTTGGTGAATCACGGCATGCACTGCGTCGGCTGCGCGATCGCGCGATTCGAAACGCTGGCGGAAGCGTGCGCGGTGTATGGCATCCCTGTGGAGCGCCTGCTCGACGAGCTTCGTGAACGGGGTCCTGAGGCCGACGAAGAAAGCGAGGACAACGCATGACGACATTCACTTCGCCAACCATCATCGGCGGCGATCCCGTGTGTCTCGACTCGGCCGGGCCGATGACGTCTGACGTCGTCGAGCGGATCCAGGCCGAATACACGGAGATGCCCGGTCTGACGCTCACACTGCCGCAAGCGGCCCGCCTGTTTGTGGTGAATGCGCACGAGTCGCAGCGTGTGCTGTCGGAACTCATGGCGTGCGGATTCCTCCGCCGGGACCAGAGCGGCGCGTACCGACGGCAGCCCTGCCCGCGTTGCTCGTGATGAGGCCAGGTCACATGCCTGACGACCGACGTCCGCTTGATGCGCTCTCGCCCTGGTGGCGACACACCACGATTCTGCTGCTCGTGTTCGGCTTGACCGTGTTGATCTGGCTGGCCGCACGCACGTACCGCGGCAGTCCGCCGATTCCGGATCGCGTCGTGAGTTCAACCGGCACGGCGCTCTTCACCGGCACCGACATCATGGCCGGTCAACAGGTCTTCCTGAAATACGGTCTCATGGAGAACGGCACCGTCTGGGGGCACGGTGCGTACCTTAGGCCCGGACTTTTCTGCCGCGTATGTGCATGCGGTCGTGGACGACGCTCGAGAGCAGCTCGCCGCGCAGCAGGGCCGTTCGTGGGCAACGCTCACGCCGACCGGGCGGGCGGCCGTCGACGCGAGCGTTCGCGCGCTACTGAAACACAACGGGTACGACGACCGCACGCGCACCCTCACGCTGTCAGACGTCGAGGCCGCGTCGTACCGTCGCCAGATTGCGCGGTGGCAGACGTATTTTGCACAGTCTCACGAGAGCAGTGGATTGCCCCCGCACTACATCACGGATGCCGGCGCGCTCCGTCAGCTGACGGCGTTCTTCGCCTGGACCGCCTGGGCGTCGGTGGCCGTGCGTCCGGGAACCAACTATTCCTACACCAACAACTTTCCCTACGATCCGGACGCGGGCAATACGGTGACCAGCGAGGCGATCGTGTGGAGCGCGCTCAGCCTGATCACGCTGCTCGCCGGGACCGGCCTCGCGCTCCTGGCCTTCGGGAAGTTCGACTACCTCGGCTGGAAAGGCCGGACCGGGCACGTCCATCCGCAACTTCTGCCAGGCGTCACGACCCCGAGCCAGCGCGCGACCCTGAAGTACTTCGTGCTCGTCACCGTCTTGTTTCTTGCGCAAGTGTTCGTCGGAGGAGCCACAGCGCACTACCGTGCGGATCCCACGAGTTTCTACGGCATCGATCTCAGTCGCCTGCTGCCCAGCAACATCGTCCGCACGTGGCATCTGCAGCTTGCGATCTTCTGGGTCGCCACAGCGTACATCGCCGGAGGTCTCTTGCTCGCGCCCGCATTGTCTGGCCGGGATCCGCGAGGTCAGACCCGCGGCATCCACCTCCTCTTCGGCGCCCTCCTGGTGGTTGTGACGGGCAGCCTCCTGGGGGAACTGCTCGGCATCAATCAGCGCCTCGGCACGCTCTGGTTCTGGCTGGGCCACCAGGGATGGGAATATCTCGATCTCGGTCGGTTCTGGCAAATCTTGCTCGCGGTGGGCCTCGTCGGGTGGCTCGTGCTGCTCTTTCGAGCGATCGGTCCGGCCCGCCACGATCCGGCGTCGCTGGAGATCGCGTCGCTCTTCTTGTACACCGCGGTCGCGATCCCGCTCTTCTATCTGCCGGCACTCTTCTTTTCGAGCACGAGCAGTTTCTCGGTCGTCGATACGTGGCGCTTCTGGATCATCCATCTCTGGGTGGAAGGCTTCTTCGAGGTCTTCGTCACCGTCATGGTGGCCATCGTCTTCTTCAAGCTGGGCGTCATCTCGCAGCAGACCGCCGCGAGAGTCGTCTATCTCGACGCCATTCTGTATCTCGGGGCCGGCATGGTGGGCACGGCGCACCACTGGTATTGGACGGGCCAGTCGGTCACGACGCTGGCCTTCGGCGCCATGTTCTCAGCGATGGAGGTCGTGCCGCTCACCTTGCTCACCCTCGACGCATGGGATTTCATCAGGCTCACGGACGGCACGTGCGACGTGTGCGGCCAGGCGATCGCCGTGCCGCACAAGTGGACGTTCTACTTCATGATCGCCGTGGGCGTGTGGAACTTCGTCGGGGCCGGCGTGTTCGGATTCCTCATCAATCTGCCGGTCGTCAGCTACTTCGAAGTCGGTACGCTGCTCACGCCCAATCACGGGCACGCCGCCATGATGGGCGTCTTTGGGATGCTGGCCGTGGCCTTGGTCGTCCTGGCCATCCGGCAAGTGTCGACCGACGACGAGTGGTCGCGGGTCGAGCCGTACATTCGCGTGTCGTTTTGGGGCTTGAACATCGGCCTCGCGCTCATGGTCGTCACGAATCTGTTTCCCGGCGGCGTCCTGCAACTGATGGACGTTCTGAGACACGGGTATTGGCACGCCCGCAGCCGGGAGTTCCTCGACGCCCCGCTCGTCCGGACGCTCGAATGGCTCCGGATGCCTGGGGATCTGGTCTTTATCGCGTGCGGCGTGGTGCCGTTGGTCATCGCGACGGCACGCACTTACATTCGGACGTTGACGGGCAACGGGAAGCTTCTGGCCCGCGGCGGCATCAGCTCAGTCGACAGCGCTGCCACTGCTCATGACTGAAGTCGGAACGTCCACTAGCAGGATGCTGAAAAAGTGACGTTCAGCGCTCGGTTATCGTTCGCCCAATCATGATGGCGACATCGCTCGTGGCTCGTGGTCCTCATGCCTTGGTTCCGTCAGGCTGGCTGGGCCAGCAGTGTGCGCATCCGGACCAGGTTAAACGCCGCGGCGGTGAAGATGAAGTTCCAGTTGACGCGCGCGCCGCCGCGGTGTCGCAGCTTGCGCATCAGACCGACCGTCTTCATCCAGCCGAAACATTGCTCGACCAGCTTTCGTTTCTGTTGACTGACCGCGTAGCCCGGATGTCGGGTCGTGCGCGCATCGATCGCGCTGCCGCGAGTCGCCGTCTCGGGATACTGGGCCACATGCGGGGTGACGCCCAGCGTGCGGAGTTGGTGCACGAAACCTTTGGTGTCGTAGTTCTTGTCGCCGCCGACCGTCACGCGATGGGTGTCGGGCAGATCGGCAATCATCGCCCCGGCTGCATCGCGCTCCGCCGTCCCCGTGGCATGCGTGACCAGCGCGTCGATGATCAAGCCGTGACGATTCTCCGTGAGCACATGCCCGAGATACGCCAACTTGGCTTCCTGCCCCGAGGCTTTCTTGTACAGGCGCGCGTCCGGATCGGTGGTCGACGCATGCGTGTCGTTCGCCCGCTCCTCGCCGCGGAAGTTCACGGTCGGATTGCGGCCCGTCGGATCATCCGCTGGTGGATCCGGGCGGTCCTTGGGGCGAAAACTTTTCTGACTCGCCCACGCCTCGAGCAACGTGCCATCCACGGTGAAGTGGTCATCCGAGAGCAAGCCCGCCGCCCCCGCAGCCGCCCGCACTTCAAGGAAAAACGCCTGCGCGATGTCGCCCTCCAAGAGCCGGTCTCGATTCTTGCTGAAGACGGTCGGCACCCAGACCGGGTCATCCATACTCAGGCCGATGAACCACCGAAACAACAGGTTGTACTGCAGTTGCTCCATCAGCAGCCGTTCGCTGCGCACGGTGTACAACGTCTGCAGCAACAACGCCCGCAGCAACTGCTCGGGCGGGATCGACGGCCGACCGATGTCCGAGTACAGCCGGTCAAAACGAGGCGACAACCGCCCGAGCACTGCGTCGGTCATCTGCCGAATCGGACGCAGCGGATGGTCGGCAGGGATCCGATCCTCCGGCGACAGGTAACTAAACAGATGCCCCGTTTGCTGGTCGTCTCCACGCATCGGCTGGCTCCCTCCGTGAATGGGAGCATCGTAGTACGACGAGATCACGATGTCGATCCCATGGGAGTCACTTTTTCAGCATCCTGCTAGTGGTGGGCGCACCTGGTGGGCGCACCTCGAGTTCACCCCTATAAACATTGATGTCATACCGACGTCGACCTCAAACCGATCCGCGTAGACTGTGCGGCGTCCACGCTCGCCGCGCTCGGGTTGAAGGAGGCCGAGATGAGACTGATCGGCTGCGACTTACATATGAGCCAGCAATCGATAGCGATGTTGGATCGCGACACCGGTGAGATCGTCGAGAGGACATTGACGCACGAAGGCGGGGCCGTCCGCGAGTTCTATCAGGATGCTGAAAAAGTGACGTTCAGCGCTCGGTTATCGTTCGCCCAATCATGATGGCGACATCGCTCGTGGCTCGTGGTCCTCATGCCTTGGTTCCGTCAGGCTGGCTGGGCCAGCAGTGTGCGCATCCGGACCAGGTTAAACGCCGCGGCGGTGAAGATGAAGTTCCAGTTGACGCGCGCGCCGCCGCGGTGTCGCAGCTTGCGCATCAGACCGACCGTCTTCATCCAGCCGAAACATTGCTCGACCAGCTTTCGTTTCTGTTGACTGACCGCGTAGCCCGGATGTCGGGTCGTGCGCGCATCGATCGCGCTGCCGCGAGTCGCCGTCTCGGGATACTGGGCCACATGCGGGGTGACGCCCAGCGTGCGGAGTTGGTGCACGAAACCTTTGGTGTCGTAGTTCTTGTCGCCGCCGACCGTCACGCGATGGGTGTCGGGCAGATCGGCAATCATCGCCCCGGCTGCATCGCGCTCCGCCGTCCCCGTGGCATGCGTGACCAGCGCGTCGATGATCAAGCCGTGACGATTCTCCGTGAGCACATGCCCGAGATACGCCAACTTGGCTTCCTGCCCCGAGGCTTTCTTGTACAGGCGCGCGTCCGGATCGGTGGTCGACGCATGCGTGTCGTTCGCCCGCTCCTCGCCGCGGAAGTTCACGGTCGGATTGCGGCCCGTCGGATCATCCGCTGGTGGATCCGGGCGGTCCTTGGGGCGAAAACTTTTCTGACTCGCCCACGCCTCAGCAACGTGCCATCCACGGTGAAGTGGTCATCCGAGAGCAAGCCCGCCGCCCCCGCAGCCGCCCGCACTTCAAGGAAAAACGCCTGCGCGATGTCGCCCTCCAAGAGCCGGTCTCGATTCTTGCTGAAGACGGTCGGCACCCAGACCGGGTCATCCATACTCAGGCCGATGAACCACCGAAACAACAGGTTGTACTGCAGTTGCTCCATCAGCAGCCGTTCGCTGCGCACGGTGTACAACGTCTGCAGCAACAACGCCCGCAGCAACTGCTCGGGCGGGATCGACGGCCGACCGATGTCCGAGTACAGCCGGTCAAAACGAGGCGACAACCGCCCGAGCACTGCGTCGGTCATCTGCCGAATCGGACGCAGCGGATGGTCGGCAGGGATCCGATCCTCCGGCGACAGGTAACTAAACAGATGCCCCGTTTGCTGGTCGTCTCCACGCATCGGCTGGCTCCCTCCGTGAATGGGAGCATCGTAGTACGACGAGATCACGATGTCGATCCCATGGGAGTCACTTTTTCAGCATCCTGCTATGCTTCGATTCCGCGGCCCGTCGTAGTGGGGATCGAGGCGACCGGCTCGATGAGGTAGTTTCTGCGGCTGATGGAGGAGCTGGCCATCGAGTGTCGCGTGGGTCATCCCGCGGGGACCACGCCACCGGCAGGCGGCCGCGGCGGCGGCCGCGTTCCCCCGATTCCGGGTTCCTTCACGATCATCATGGTCGGCATCAAGTAAGCCGGCCGATCCGTCGGATGGCGGGCGCCGGGGTCTTCCAAGATTCCGGCGCCGTTTTTTTTCGGTCTTCACCGATTTGAGGTACAGCCTCTGGGGGCTGAGAAAACGAGCCAGATCGCGAGCGGACCGGATCGGGTGAGCGGTGGCCCACTTCAATTTCAAGAGGAGCATCGCGTCATCGCGCATGCCTCGCGCGCGTCGGAGGACGGCCTTGATCGTGGTGTTCAACGACTCGACGACTCCGAACCGAACGGGATGGTCGCAGTACGCGGCGATGCCATCGATGTGCGCGACTAACGTGTCACCCAGTTTCTCCATCTCCGGGAGCCGCTGCCAGCGCAAGGCCTCGAGCCATCCCCACAGAAAGTTGGCGACGCCATCGCGGGTCTTATAGGTCCACAGGTGATCGAGCTCTTCGCGCAACACATAGGCTTTGAACAGGCGCCGATTGACGGCAAAGAGCGCACGCAGTTCTTGGCGCTTCGAGCCGCGGACCGTCTTCCACCGTCTGAGCAACAGCCACCGCTTGCCGCGACCGAATGCCCGCATCACGGCACCCGCGCGAAAGAACTCCTGGCGTCGCACGTCGTCGAGCGCGGCCGAGGCGTGCTGCAGCACATGAAACTTGTCGTACACGATCGCCGCGGTCGGCAGCTGCTGGGCCACGGCGTTGGCGTACGGCCGATGCATGTCCGTACAGACGGCGTCGACCGCGGCGCGCTGCCGGGCATCGAGACACGTGGTCAGCAGGCCGGCCAAGCTCGCCTCCGTCCGATCTTTCGCCACGCCGATCACCTCGCCGTGCACCAAGTCCGAGAGCACCGTGTAGAACTTCTGCGCCTTGCCGCGGTGAATTTCGTCGGCGCCGAGATATCGAGGACGGCGTCGCGGACGCTGCCCGTCCCAGTCGCGCAGGAACGCGTGCTCCGCTCGACGGGCTTTTCCCCAACTGACGCCGTGGCGGATCGCGGCATGCGACGTCGGCATCGACTGACAGTCCACCCCGATCTGTTGCCGCAAGCGCCGCGTGACCCGCGCCTTCGAATCGGCGAACTCGATGGCTTCGGTGCGAATGCCGCAGTGGCGACACCGGACGCGTCGCTGCACATACACGAGGGTGACGGGATGCGACGCCCACGGGACATCGTCCCACGTGCGCTCGCGCGCCGATCGTACGCGACTCGTGCGGCGCCCACAGCCACTGCATCCGTAGCGCCGGACCCCGCGGCGCTCGATTCGAATCCTCAACCGGCTGTCGACCGCGTCGCTATCACTCTCCGTCGCCACCACCCGAAACCCCGGCAAGCCCAGAATCCACGTACAATCGCGCCGCGATCCCACCGGTCCTCCCTTGTTGTTTGCACATCAAGAGAAGATGACACCGGATGGTCCGGTGCACGTGGGATCGCCTTGATCGACCAGGCCGCCGAGCAGACCGCCCACCCAACAGCGGTCCGCGCAGGCGGCCGGGTATTACCTCAAATCGCTGTACTCAAATCGACGAAGAGCCTTTTTTTGGTCAGCGCGACCGCGTCGACGGCGTGTACCCTGAAGGGCTGGCTCGACGCTCAACCTTGATGCGTGAGGAGTTCGATCAGTCGTTCCTCGAAGGCGTCAAGATCGGCCCCAAGGTCGCCCGTGGCACCCGTGTAGACAACCCTGCCCCTGGCGATGACGCTGATCTCGCTGCACAAACTCCGGATCTCCTGCGCGTCGTGACTGCTCAGGAATGTCGTGACCTGCTCCTGCGCGGCGAGATCGCGCAGCAGCTTCCACGTCTCACGCTTCGCCGGCAGATCGAGCCCGCGCGTCGGCTCGTCGAGAAAGAGCACTTTCGGATGGCCCATCAGCGCGCGCGCAATCTCGACGCGTCGTTTCATTCCCGTGCTGTACGTCCCGATCAGCTTGCCTCGGAACTTCGCCTCGAGGCCAACGTCATCGAGGAGGCGCTCGACGCGGTCGGCGGGATCCGGCATGTGGCGGATGCGAGCGAAGTACGCGAGATATTCGCGCGCGGTCCACGTCGATTGGCTCTCGCTCGTCTCGTCACTCACGAGGCCGACGAGCCTGCGCACCGCGAGCGGCTCCCGGACGACGTCGTGCCCCCAGAGCCTCGCCATGCCGCCGCTCGGGGGAAGCAAGGTCGTGAGGACGCGAATCGTCGTGGTCTTACCCGCGCCGTTCAGGCCGAGGAAGCCATAGAGCTGTCCTTTCGGAATCTTCAGCGTCACGTCGTCCACCGCGACGAAGTGTCCGAATCGACGCGTGAGACCGTGCGTCTCGATGGCCCAGTCGGCGCCGGCGCTCATCGCGTCCGCCACCATCGTGTGACCGCAGCGATCAGGCACAGGAACGGAAGCAGGGCAGAAGCGGCGCCCATCTCGTAGATGGCGCTCGCGACTTGCGCGTCGATGGCGGCCCGTGCGCTGAGCGTGCGCGTCTGGTCGTCGCCCTCCACGTGGTACGACGCCGTGACATTGAGAGGATACCGATCGCCGCTGATGTCCCACGGCTTTGTCGGATTCAGCGTCACGGGGACGCGCGCGACCCATCCGGTGACGATGTGGTGGCCGTCAGCCGCGGCCGGACCGAGATCGTTCGCATACGTCCGCGTCTCCAAGTGCTGCACCCCGGTGGCGAGCGCGCCCGGATCGCCGGTCGCGTCCAACCCACTCTCGCCGGCGATCTGGATCTGCAGGTCGGTAATGTGCTGGCTTGCGTCGACTGGCAGGAGAATCATCAGGTCCCGCTGCGTGCGCTGGTCGGTGCCGATCGGCGGCCACTCGTCACGATTGAGGATCGTGCTGCGGCAGCGCTCCGGGAGATGGCCGCCCGGTTGCGTCAATGCCAGACTGTTGCCCGCGCGCGCGAAGAGCGCGCGGACGGCCGGTGCGTTGTTCGCGCGAGGCGCGGGAGTGTCGTAGTCGACATCCGCGAGGAACGTCGGGACGAGCGCGATGGCGACGATGGCGATCGTGATCGTCGATCGCTGGGCGGCAGTCATTTCCCAGGTCTCGACGCCTTGCGCGCGAAGGAACACCCACACCGCGAGCGCGAACGCTGCGAACCCGACGATCGCCAGCGCGATCCAGGTGAAGGTCGTGTGTGTCGGAATACTGTTCGCCGCCAGCGTGAATCCCAGCGCGTTCTTGAGGAGGACGGCGGGACTCAGGAGCGTGAGGTGCCCGGTGCGCGTCGCGCCGTTGCCTTGTGCCACGAGCAGTTCCTGGAGCGGCACCAGACCCGCGTAGGCGAGGAGGACGCCCATGCCGGTCGCGGCAGGTGCGGCGATGCTCCGGCCGATAAAGAGCACGCCGATCAGCGTGCCCACGGCCACGCTCACGACCAGAATGCCTGGCGCCCAGATCAGGAATCTGCCCAGGAGGAAGGGCAGCCCCACGTGGTGCATGTATATCAGCAGCATCGGCATGAGCGCGAGATAGTAAGCGCCCGCGAGCGTGACGAGGACCAAGACTTTCGCGACGAGCCACGTGCGCCGTTCAACGGGGGCGGTGAAGACGCTCTCGACGAAGCGATTCGCGCGCGGACTGGCGATCGCGCCGGCCGCGAAGGGAATGAACGCGAGCGGCACAAGACAGTACGCGATGATGCCGTAGCCGTCGAGCCAGGTGTCTTGCGTCGCGACCGTGGCGAGCCCGCCGACCGCCAACAGCATGACGGCTGCGCCCAGCCACGCGAAGCGGCCGCGCATCGTGGCTTTCAGTTCTTCGACGTAAAGCGTGCCCACCGGGGATGTTACTTGGCTGGCGAGACAATCACGAGCGCCGGCAGCCTGACGCCGCCGCCGTGGGCCAAGTAGACGGTCCCGTCTTTCGTGACGACGCCATTTCGAGCACCATTTTGCGTTGCAACTTGCGCAACCGTGGTCAACTTGCCCGCGTTATCAGCACGGGCGATCGTGAGCGTGGCCGCCTGAGCCGCACCGACATACAACAGGTGTGTGGCGGACTCATAATGGATGTCGTCGACGCCGTCGCCCGTGTCGACTTTCGACAGCACCGCGCCGTCGCCGCCCACGTTCATCACCTCGGCGAGCGCATCGCACCCGATGAACAAATGGCCCGCGGCGACGTCGAGGCCCATGCCGTGCGGACCACCGCCGCCACACGCCGGATTCCACGTCGCGACGGTGTCATGTGTCTTGAGATCGATGGCGACGGTGCGATCTTTGTCTTCCAGGTTCGTATAGAACCGACCACGTTGGCGTCCACGGCGTAGCCTTCCGGGTTGCCCGGAAATGTGAGCTTCGTCTTCTGCGCCAACGTGGTCGCGTCGAGGATCCGAATGCCCTGTTCGCCGGGGGTGGTCACCCACACCTCCTTGGTCGGTGCGACATAGGCGACGCCATCTGGTCGGGAGTCCAGATGCTGACACGCCACACGTGCGAGCGTGCGGGAGTTGAAGGCACACACCTCCGAACCGCCGCGGTTCCCGATGTACACGACGCCATCGCCAATGCTCACCCCAGAGGGTCCCAGCACGCGCGTGCCGCCCCGCGCCTGCACCTGCGAGGTGGGCAAGTTGGGAATCTGGCGAACGTGGCCGGTCGCCACGTCGACGACGTCTACCGCGCCAGTATTTCCACCGGGCACCCACAGGCTATTGGTCGCCGGATCAAACGCAATATAGTCCATGGACACATCGCCGGTCCCGTTGTCCGGCAGCGGCAGCGTACGGACGGTGTAACTACTCGCGGCGCGGCCGTCCTGCGCGTTTGCTGACATCGTCATCGCGCCGATGACGATCACCGAGGCGGACATCACGAACACGATCGAGGGCTTGAAGAACGTGGCACTCGTCATCGCTTGCCTCCTGTATTTCGGGTCTCACGCCGCCGCATCGCTATTCCTTTGTTTCGGCGCCATCCGCCTTGACCAGAACCTCGTGCCTCTTGCCCGCCTTGTCTGTATAGCCGGCCTCGTACATCATCGGTTGTCCGGTCTTCACGTACGTTTCGACCACCCGGAGCGTGCCGCCCCCCACCTTCTTTAGGATCGTCGCTTTGGCCGGGGCGGGAATGGCATCGATGGTTGTGGCCTCTTCCACCAACAGCAGTTTGCCCTTGGTGTCCACGTTATAGTCTCGCGTTTGCCCGTTCAGCACGCTTTCCACCTGGTACTGCTGAATGCCGTCTTCGTTGTCTTTGCTGATGCGCTTGAGCTCACCGCCTTTGAGATTGTCCTGCACGGTTTTCTGCACGGCGGCGGGCAAGTCTTTAAGTTGCAGGCTCTTGGCTTTCTTGTCCTGCGCGGAGGCGGATCCGCCGAACGCCATAATCACGACTGAACTCATCGCGAGCCAACTGATCAGCGTGCCCATGTGTTGATCTCCTGAAGACGGAAACGAGGTATCGATGAGTCTAGCCGTTCGACCATGACACGCGCATGAACACCAATCCTCGGTCGTTCAACGCACCGCAGCTGTGAGCGCGCTCCGATCGGGTGGACATCATCCCATCGATGAGCGAGCCATGCTCACGAGATTAGAACTTCAGGCCGTTGTTTCGTTAAGCGACAAAGTGCCAGAGCTGCAGATAATGGTGGTTGCGTGCCCCCGCAAATCCCTTCAATAGAAGCTCAATCGCTACAACAGTTGCGACGCTCCGATCTCACGGACACGATTTGAACCTGCAAGTGTCGCGTTTCAGGATTCATGGCAGCGCTCGCCCGCGATCACCAGAGGCTTGAATGGGTGGGAAGGTCTGCTTCCTTCCGCAGTCGATATCGTTGTCGTGGACCCTGACTTTGCGGTCACTCGATACCGAGCGCGCAAAGGAATTTTGAAGCCTGTGGTTAGGGGGAATGCGCTCTCTCTCGACCCGCTCTCAGCCATGGGAGGGGACCTCTTCAGCGCGGAGATCACTGGCGCTCGGGAGAACCATTGG